>NZ_NKFC02000006.1:0-2224740 GCF_002223215.2 Burkholderia sp. AU18528
TGAACGCTTCTGCGTAGTCGAAATCCGGGTCCATCGGATCGGACAGCGCCGAATGCCGGTGCAGGACGTTCAGGTTCAGCTGATTCGGCCACCAGTCCTTGTTCGTCGTGCCGCTGCCTGCGGTGTGATGAAACGGGCATTTCGATGGGTTCGACATGGACATTCTCCTTGGATGAGCGATGTTGCGTGGGTTCAGTGCCGCTGGTACTTCAACAGCGGGCGTCCGTTCAGTGGCTGCGTGGCGCGCGCGTTGTGCGAGTAGTGCCGCGTGAACGCGTCGATGTCGGCCGCGGACAGGTCCATCGTGTCCTGCAGCACATACCATTCGACGTTCTCGGTGAGCGGGGGCGTCGTCAGCGAGCCGAGGTAGTGGTAATAGCTGTCGAGATCGTCCGGCATCAGCGCCGCGACGTCGAACGATGCCAGCGGCGACGCGACGCCGCGCCGCGCCGCGCGCACGATCGACGCGAACTGCGCGTTTTCGTTGCCGTTGCGATACAGCACCGCGACGACGGCAAGCCGGCCGTCCTGCGCGCGGAACACGAAATGGCCTTCGAGCGGATAGTGCCGGCCGTCGATCGTGTGCTCGGCCGGCGCGTGGAAGTGCGCCTGAAGCAGCCGGAAGTGACGGCCGCGGATGATCACGTCGCTTTGCTTCGGCACGACCTGCACGGTGTGGCCGTTGTCCACGACGGTCGCGCCGCCCGTGGCGACGTGCACGACGATCGCGTCGTTCACGCCGGGCATGCGTTCGGCCTGCACGACGGTGTCCGACCGGATGTCGATCGGCGATTGCGAATCGCCCGACTCGATCTGCCAGGCTTGCTGATGCGCGTAATCGAAGTCGCGCGGGTCCTGCGTCGGTGCGGCGGCGACCGCGGTCGCGCCGCTCGCGATTGCCGCGGCGAACACCGGCAGCGTCGCGCGCCGGACTGCCGTGACGACCTGCGTCAGGTTGATTCGATGATTCAAACGGGATCCTCGATACGGGAAGGTGAAAGGAAATCGCTCGCGGCCGGTGCGAGATGCCTGCGCGACCGACAGCCGGGATCAATTCATTATTCGTGTCGGCCCGATGCGTTCCAATCAGACTCGTCTGATTCAAGCGCCACTCATGCGGCACGTCGCGATTCGTGTGGACCGTGCGGATCGAGCGTGCGACGCAAACGTGCGCCGATGTAGGACCAGGCCGATTGTGTCGTCGTCGGCGTCTGCCCACAATGTGCCGGTCGAACGGTTGCATGGTGATCCGTTCGATACCTCGTATCCGAAGCTCGTCTTCGTTCCGAACGCCGCCCGAGGTGGGGCGGCGTCCTTTTTCCGTGTTCGACGCACGGCAACGAACGTGGCGCGCCGCGGGCAGACAGGGAATACGCGCGACGTCGTCGACGATTTCGATACACCCTCGAGCGCGCGACGCCGCCGGCGCCATCGCGTTTCATCGTTCATACGCGCAGCCTTCGTGCGCGGTCAATTATCAAGGACTCCATCATGAAGACTCGTATTCAAGCCATTCCCACCGTGATCGCACTCGTCTGCGCCACCGGCATGACGGGCGCGGTCGCCGCCGAAGCCGGCGCGGCCCCGCTGCCGAAAGGCATCGTCGCGGTCGTGAACAACGCGCCGATCGTACAGAGCGACGTGGACACCATCGTGAAGGCGTCGGGCCAGCCCGATACGCCTGCGTTGCGCGATGCGGTGAAGCGCGACCTGATCGTGCGGCAACTGATCGAGCAGGCGGCCGACAAGGCGAACTACGGCAGCCGGCCCGAAGTCCAGGGCATCGTGTCGCGCGCGCGTGCGAGCGCGGCCGCCGATCTGTATCTGCGCGATGCGTTGGGCGCGCAGCGCGTGACCGATGCGCAGGTGAAGGCGCGCTACGACTACATCGTCGCGAATGCCGCGCAGTTCGAATACCGCGCGGAAGTGGTGGCCGTGGCCGATGCCGCGAAGGCGAATGCGGTGGCAGCCGAGCTGAAGCAGGGCGCGGCTTTCGACGCGGTCGCGAAGAAGTACAACACGACCGCGAACGCTGGCGTGGCGGAGTGGAGCGAACTGAAGACGCCGCTTGCCGAAGGCCACACGGCCGGGCTGCCGATGCCGCTCGCGCAGGCCATGACGTCGCTGAAGCCGGGCGCGGTGTCGGGCCCGGTGCAGATCGGCAATGCGTATGCGTTCGTGAAGCTCGCCGACAAGCGCCCGGTGGTCGTGCCGAGCTTCGACAAGGCCAAGCCGGTGCTGCGACAGCAACTGGAGCAGCAGGCGCGACAAAACGCGATGGCCGCGCTGGTCGACAAGCTGGCCGCGCAGGCGACGATCGAGCAGTAACAGGCGCCGAAGAAAACGAGGCTCGGCCGGCTGTGAGCCCGCCGAGCCTTTTTTCTTCCGTGCATCGTTTCGCCGGCAATCGGCCGCTTCTTCCGCCATCGGAACCGCGCCGGGCGCCAACCGCAACGGCGTCATTCCACTGCGGACTAAGCCGCTTCGACGTGAATCATGAAGGCCACGGGCCCGTCGACGCGCGTCCCGTCGAGTGCGAGTTCGACGATCGCGGGCGTCGGCCCGCTGCAATCGATCGACGCCATTTCCATCCGGTCGAACCACGCGCAGTGCGCGACTTCCGCGGACGGACGCGCTCGCGCGTGCGCATCGAGATCCGCCAGGAACACGTGATGCAGCTTGTGCTTGCCGGCCGCGCGAAACAGGTAGCGCAGGTTCCGGCAGACGAGCCCGGTTTCTTCCGCGAGTTCGCGGCGCGCGGCGTCGCTCAGCGATTCGCCCGGTTTGGGTAGGCCGCCGGGTAGTGTCCAGCGGGCGTGCGGTCGGGCGACCAGCAGAATCCGGTCGCCGCGCCGGCACAGGACGGTGGCGCGTTGTTTCATGATGGTGTCGTCCGATGGCATGCGGCGAATGCCGCGGTTGGGAAAAAAGTCGCTTCGGGGAAGCGCCGTCAAGACATTCGTGTCGAGACGTTCGCGATGCAAGGGCGTCGCGGCGTCATGCCGGTTGCGGCGGACGGTCTTGCGCCGTGACGCGTTCCACTTTATGGACACGCTGTCGGCCACTCAATCGGCCCAGTCTTAAAAGCGTCGACAGATGACGCTTGGCGGGCCGCCGGCCGGGAAGCAGGCCACATAGACTCCGGTACGCCGTGTAGGCCTCGTCCGATTCCTTCGCCCCGCCGCCGGACAATAAGACCCGTCCGATAGAGATTCGCGTCCGACTCGCCTGTAATACGCAGCATCCGCCGATATCAAGCGGCATGAACTGGCGATGGAGGACAATCGATGAGTGATGCAGATAATGTGGTCAAGGGCGCGGTGGTCGGCACGATCGCGAGCGCGGCGACCGTCGCGCTCGTGCACTTCGTGATCGAGGCCGGCACGCGCTGGAGCGCCGGCGGCCTGGCGGTGACGCTGATCTCGGCGGTGCTGATGGCGTTCGTGCTGCTCGTGCCGCCAGCGTTCGCCGCATGGCGCAACCGGATGAACGCAATCGATCCGTTCTTCGAGCCCGAGGCGTTGAAGCCGATCCTGCAAGGCCGTGCGGTGGGTATCGTGCTCGGCATCGTATTCGGCATTTCGGTCGTGACGGGCTGGCAATGATGGCGACGAACGCGCCCACCCTGCTTGCGGCGGACCCGGCCGTGCGCCCGACCGTCAAGGTCATTTCGCTGCGCCGCAGCCACGCGCGCCGGCACGCGTTCCGCGCGAACAACCCGCATCTGGATTTCGAATTCGTCGACGCGATCGACGGACACGCACTCTCGGACGCCGCAATCACCGCATCCGGCCTGTTCGCGCCCGGGTTGCCGTACACGCGCGGTGCGTTCGGCATCGCGATGACCACGCATCGGCTGTGGAGCGACATCGCGTCGGGCCGCGAGCGGGTAACGATCGCGGAGGACGATGCGATCTTCCGGCCCGATTTCCACGACGCCACGCTGCAATTCCTGCGTGACGATCGCGGCCGGCACGATTTCATCGCATGGGGCTACAACTTCGATTCGATCTTGCGCGGTTCGATCTTCAACAGCCGCGCGCCGGTGACGATGCGCTTCGACGAAGCGGCGCTCGACGGCGCGATCGGCGATTTCCGGAACGACCGCGGCCCGGTGCTGGTGATGAACCTGCTCGAGTTCTACGGGATCTGTGCGTACACGATCTCGCCGGCCGGCGCGCGCTTCCTGCTCGATCGCTGCTTTCCGCTGCGGCCGGAGACGCTCTACTCGTACGGGCTGGGCCGGACGCTCGACAATTACGGCATCGACATCGTGATGAACAAGTTCTACGGCGCGATGCATAGCGCGGCCACCTTTCCGCCGCTCGCGGTGACGATGAATGCGCGCGAGACGTCGACGATTCAGGCCTGACCCGATCGGACGCGACAACCGGCGACGTTGAATCGAAAGGGGCGCTTGCCTCGTACGTGCACCGGCACGCTTCGGCTGCCGCCCCGTTCGTCGTTGCGCGACGCGCGGTCAGACCGTCGCCGTGATACCGGCCGGGCCCGATTCCCCCGCGGCCCGCACCACGATTTCCACATGCTGGCCAAATGCCGCCAGCGTCAGCATCAGTTGATCCAGCGAAACGTTCCTGAGCCGCTCGCGCTGCTCGGGCGTGACCACCGGCCGGGCCATTTCCGCGAGCGCCGCGGCATCTTCGTCACTCAGGCCGCGCGACGCAATCAGCGCGTTGAGCTTCAGCGCAAGGACGGACTTGGCCTCCAGCTCCCCGACGTCGTAGAAATCGAAATCGGCCGGCACGGCGCCGGTGTAGTCATCCTGATCGTCGTAATTCATCGTGCTTCTCCCGTGATCGCCGAACACTGCGCGGCATCGAGCGGCGCCCTATCGGCGAGCCTGACATGCGGAACGACGCGGCGAGATTGAATGGATGTTTGCGTGTTGACGAAGCAGTCCCGGAAACGAATGGGTGCGCTATGATTCGCGTCAGCCATGGTCAACTCCTCTGTTGAGTTGGTGGTGGTCAGCGGCCTGCAGGTGTTTTACCCACCCGCAGGCCGCGCTCGTTGACGCGGCGGATGTCGATCGTTACTTCATCCAGGCGAAAACGTGCAACTACTTTAGCCAAGATTGAACGGCCGCGGGCAACGGGTGCGCGCGGTTTCAGCCGCGTTGACCATCAGGTCAGTGCCTCGCGTCCTTGCTGCTCAACGATTTCGCGGCGGCTGCGTCGGCTGGCCGATTCGTCGTTTCTTCACCGATGTGTTGAAAAGCGTGTCGATCGGCCGCGTCGAGGCACCCTGACGAACCGTTTTCACCGACGGGAAGAAATCCCAGCACGAATCGGTTCAGTCCTATTGGATGCAGGGTCCAATGACGTTAAGCTGGGTTTGCGCGGTGCCGTGGCATGGATTCGACGGCGGTCGCTGGGCCCGGCCGTTGCGCGAAGCTACGTTGGTTGTAGCACTACTCCTCACGCTGCCTTATGCGAGCGTCGATTCCCCGCCGGCGGTTGCCGCGCACTTCCTCCGCTCATCGTTCAGATGACGCGAAGCGAGCCGTCCTCCCGCTTCGCGCCTCCTTCATGCTCCATGCTTCACTCCGGCCGCAAGCGGATCGCCACGCTGCTGCGCGTGGTCGCCGGCGCGCCGCGCGAGCGCGACTTGCGCGCAGCCGCGGTATTGCTCGAACTCCCGCGCGAACGCCACCGCGTCGCCGGCTAGCGCCAGCGCTTCCAGCGACGCGCAAAGGCCCGACACGTCGCGCTCGCCGATCATCGCGAACGCGCCGCGCATACTGTGAATCTCCGCACGGGCGGCCTTCAGGTCGCCGTATTCCAGTGCACGCACGATCGCGCCATTGGCCCGGTTGGTCGCATCGACCAGCGCCGCGCACAGGTCGCGCGGCAGCGGCCCGCGCGTGCTCGCGGGCGCCGCCGCGATCGCGCGGCCCGGCCGCCACGGGCCCGTATATTTCGCGATCGCCTGTTCGAGCGAGCGCAGCGACGTCGGCTTCGTGACGATCTCGTCGATGCCGGCTTCCTTCGACAGCCGCAACTCGTCGGGCTCCGCGTGCGCGGTCACGGCCAGGATCGGCAGCGCGCGGCCGCGTTCGCGCAGCATCCGGGCGAGCGCATAGCCGTCGAGGCCCGGCATGTTGAGGTCGGTCATCACGATCGCGTAGTCGTGCCGTTCGACGAGATCGAGCGCCTGCGCCACGCTCGACGCGACGTCGGCGCGATAGCCGAGCACGTCGAGCTGATCGTGCACGAGCGAGCGGTTGACGGGGTTGTCGTCGACGAACAGCACGCGCAGGTCCGGCGTGTCGCCGCCGGCCGGCGCCGGCTGCATCCCGTGCTGATGATCGAGCGGCAGCGGCAGCGACACGACGAAGGTCGAGCCGACGTTCGGCACGCTGTCCACGGCGATGCGCCCGCCCATCGATTCCGCGAGCTTGTTGCTCAGCGGCAGGCCGATGCCCGTGCCGCCGAAGCGGCGCGCGATCGATTCGTCGGCCTGCGCGAACGGCTCGAACACGCGTTCGAGCTGCGCGGGCGTCATGCCGATGCCGGAATCGCTGACGCGGATCATCACCGGCGTGCCGTCGGCCACCGGCGCCGTCACGGACAGCGCGACCGCGCCGCGATCGGTGAACTTGATCGCGTTGCTGACGAGATTGACGACGATCTGCCGCACCCGCAGCGGATCGCCGACATACGGCCGCGCCGCCTGCGCATCGACGTCCACGCGCAGCGCGACGCCCTTTGCACGCGCGACCGGCTCGAACAGCTCGGCGATGTCGCGCGCCAGCTCGTCGATGCGGAAGCTGGTCGCCTCGAGCGTCATCCGGTCGGCTTCGATCTTCGTCATGTCGAGCACGTTGTTCAGCATGTCGAGCAGCATCCGCGCGGCCGACGTGACCGCGTGCAGCCGCGACTTCTCGCGATTGCGGTCGGGCGCCTTGTCGAGCAGTTCGAGGTTGCCGAGCATCGCGTTCAGCGGCGTGCGGATCTCGTGGCTGATCGTTGCCAGGAACGTCGATTTCGCGCGGTTCGCGCTGTCGAGCGCGCGCTCGGTGTCGGCGCGCGTCGTGATGTCGGAGAAGCCGCACAGCAGCGTGTCCTTGCCGCGGTAGCGCACGCGCACGAAGTTGACGAGCAGGTCGCGCGCGCGGCCGTCGTCGAGCGTCACCGGGAATTCCACGTCGAGCTGCACCGGCGCGCTGCCCGCGCCCTGCCGGTAGCGCGCGAGCAGGCGCTCGTGCAGCGGCGGCGCGCCGGCCGCGCTTTCGTACAGCTCGTGCATCCGGTTGCGCAGCAGCACCGCGTCGGTGTCGAGCGACACGAGCACGATGCCGAACGGCGACGTCGCGATGATCGCGCGGCTCATTTCATCGGTCTCGAACACGCGGCGCGAGCGGCGGAACACTGGCGCGAACACCTTCAGGTCGAATGCGATCACGAGCGCCCACAGCACGGCCAGGATCAGCGCGGCCACGCCGGTTTCGCGCACGATCGTCGGCCAGATCGCGATCGCGATCGTGCGCCACGAGTACGCGTAGACGATCGCGAAGCCCGTGTCGGCGATCCGGTCGCTGATCGTGAACACGCCGTGCAGATAGCTTTCGTCGAAGCGGTCGAGGCCGCGCCGCCAGCCGTTCTCGGCGAGCGCGTGACGCATCAGCGCGGCGCCGTCGATCGACGCGCGCGTGCGGTCCTCGTCCAGCAGCACGCGGCCGGCCTGGTCGACCAGCATTACCACCGCGTCTTCCGGCGCCTGCTTGAGCCGGTCGTCGAGCACGTTCACGTCGAGATCGCTGACGAAGGTCATGAAATGCCGCGGGCCGTCGAACGCCGGCTCGACGAGGCGGAACACCTTCTTGCCCGTGAGCGGGTCGATCGCGGGCGGCTCCCACGCGATGCGCCGCGTCGCGCGCCAGTAGCGCGCGACGGCCGGGTTCGACCAGTCGGCGACGTTGAACGCGAGCCGGTCGATCAGCGCGCGCGTGTCGGCCACGCCGATGCGCTCGAGCACGTCGCGATAGGGCATCGACGGCGGCGGCGTGATCGCGAGCACGTTGCGGTCGGGGCTGTACGCGTAGCCCGACAGCGGCATCCCCGATTGCCGTTCGGCGGCCGCCACCGAGATCGTGAGCCGCTCCATCAGTTGAACGTATTCGTCGGTTTCGTTGCCGGCCAGCGCGTCGGGCGTCACGGCGACGAAGATTTCGCTCACGTTGCGCAACGGCGACAGCACGACGTGGCCGTCGCGCGCGAGCGCCTCGGCCGCGCTGTGCGAATGGCGCGGATGGCTGTTCCACAGCAGCTCCGCGTTGATCACCGAGCGCCGCACCGACGCCTGTTTCGCGTCGATCTCGAGTTCGACGAGCGCCTTGTGCGTGGCGAACAGCTCGCGCCGCTTCGCGATGTAGTCGCGCACCGAGCCGTCGAGCAGCACGCTCGTCGCGAACAGGATCACGAGCGACAGCACCGCGGCCCCGCCGTACAGCGTAAAGCGCTGGTAGCGGTGCAGCAGGCTCAGGTCGCGCGCTTCGCCGTCGATCGACGCGAACGGCGCGTTGGCGTCCGCCGGGGACGCGAACAGGTGTCGGATGGGCATGGGACGAATACCGTGAAATCAATGCGCGAATCGGGGCCGCACGCGAGACGAACGGCGAGAGCCGTCGGCGGACCGCGCGCGTAGCGATATCCGTAAGCCGTGTGGAATGGCAGGCGATTGCACTGCCGGCTCGGGGAACGAGCCAATTATCGTGATGGCAGGGCCGCCGGTATGTAGGGCAGTCCGAAGCAATTCGGCAACGGCGGTAGGACTGGTCCTAATTGTCGAGGCGAGCCTGCGCGCTGCGTTTATACGGTGCGAGCGGCGCGCATGTCAAACGATCGCGCGTTTCGCGGGCGTGCCGTGTCGCGTTTTCCTCGCGGAAGTGTCAGGCATCGTCATATTCGGACCAGTCTGAGTAAATAAGTTTTGTCGCGTCTGGCTGTCTGATTATCGAAAGGCGTTGCGAAAAATATATTGGCTCACGTAGCTCGAATCTCGTCTCACACTTTCGTATAGAGGCAATCAACGTGAACAAGACATACCGCACCGTCTGGAATCCGACGACGGGTACATGGGTCGCGGCGGCCGAAACGGCGCGCTCGCAAAAGAAATCGAACTCGACGATGCGTTCGTCGGTAACGGCTGCGGTCGCGGTCATGGCGGGCGTGGGCGGAAGCGCGATCGCGATCGATGCCGGAGCGCAGACGGCGAACGGGAATGGCGCGCTGAACCTGTGCGGGGGAGCGAACGGGGGGGTTGGCCATACGTTCGGCTACTCCGGCGCAACGACGAACGCAAACTGTTCGGTGATTGGTACCAACAATCCGGTCTACCGGGGGCATGCGCCTTCCTTTGTGCTGGGAAATGGTGGTGATCTGAATGGTGCGGCCGGGGTCGGCTCGACGGCGAGCACCGCATCGGTGGCCGGCAGCCGGGACGGTCATGTGATGATTTACGGTGCCAACGGCGTTCACATCACCGGCACGACGGATTTCGCCAACGCCGTCAGCATGACGAATAACCGCATCCAGAACCTGGCTGCCGGTACGGCGGGCACGGATGCGGTCAACTTGAATCAGCTGAATGCCGCGATCGCGGCGACGGATGACAAGTTTGTGGCCATCAGTACCGGAACGTATGCGGCCGACGTGGCCGCCAGCGCTGCCAGCAGTGCAACCGCCATCGGCGCGAACGCAAGCGCTGCCGGCACGTCGGCAGTGGCACTCGGCGGCAATACTACGGCTAGCGCGACGAATGCGGTGGCGCTCGGGACGCTCGCGCGTGCAACCAGTGCCGAAACGACCGCGGTTGGCGTAGGCGCGGCGGCCACCGGGCAGAACGCGTCGGTGCTGGGGCGCGGCGCGTTGGCGAGCGGCGGAAATTCGGTCGCGCTCGGTGCGTTCTCCGTTGCCGATCGGGCAAATTCCGTGTCCGTCGGCACGGCCGCGAGCCAGCGCCAGATCACGAACGTCGCGGCCGGCACGGTGGGTACGGACGCGGTCAACGTGAATCAGCTGAACGCCGCGATTGCCGCGAGCGATCCGTATTTCATGGTCAACAGCACCAGCGCCAATCACGCAAATGCGACGGGCGCCAATGCGGTTGCCATCGGACAAAACGTGACGTCCAGCGGCTCCAGTTCCGTGGCGCTCGGATCCGCAACGGCAGCCGGCGGCTTTCACTCGGTCGCGATCGGCGCGTCGGCGAGTACGGTCGGCGACAGCAACGTGGCGCTCGGCGATGGCGCCGCGGTCGCGCAGAGCAACCGTTTCGTTCCGACGAGCGGCGTAGCCATCGGTACCAACGCTCGAGTCATCGACGGCGACATTACCGGCGCGACCGGCTCGATCGCGATCGGCAATAGCGCGACGGCCGGTGGAACGGGCACGATCGCAATCGGTACCAATGCGCGACACACCGGATCGGGTGCGACGGTTCTGGGCTCCAACGCCAGCGCGATGGGCGGGGGTGCAGGCGTCGCAGTGGGCTCGGGCAGTTCTGCCGCGGGCAGCTCGTCGGTCGCGACGGGCCCGAACGCCACGGCCACCGGCACGGGCTCGGTTGCAATCGGCAGTTCTGCCGCAACCGCGGGCAACAACAGCGTGGCGCTCGGCAATACCGCTGCCGGCAGCGCGATCAATACCACCGCGATCGGCAGCAACGCCAAGGCGACCGGCACCAACGCGACCGTGCTCGGCCAGAGCGCGTCCGCGAGCGGCCTGTCGGCGGTCGGCATCGGTTTCCGTGCGAATGCGCAGGCAGACAACTCGGTCGCGCTCGGCATGGATTCCGTCGCGAACCGGAACAACACCGTTTCCGTCGGTTCGGCCACGCAGCAGCGCCAGATCACGAACCTCGCGGCCGGCACGGCCGGGACCGACGCGGTGAACGTTGCTCAACTGAACGCCGCGATCGCGAACGTCGGCGGCAGCAATCCGTACGTCAAGGCGAATGGCGCCGGTGACGGCAGCGATGACGCCAGCGCCACCGGCGTCGGCTCGGTGGCCATCGGCTCGAACGCGAAGACGCTGGTCGACGGCGGCGTCGCGGTCGGCCGCAGCGCCACGGCTGGCATGGCCAACAGTGTCGCGATCGGTAATGACGCGGTCGCTTCGCAGGATGGCGTGGCGATCGGTCGGGATGCCCGTGCGCAAAACGCGAACGCGATTTCGATCGGTGCGGGTTCGGCGGCCGGCCAGAACGGCACGTCGCTCGGCAATAACGCGCTTGCCGGTTCGAATGCGCTTGCGTTGGGCACCAATGCATCGGCCACCGGCAACAATTCCGTCGCCCTGGGTAACGGATCGGTCGCGCTGGCGGACAACACGGTATCGGTCGGTAGCGCCGGCAACGAACGCAAGATCGTGAACGTGGCGGACGGTACGCTGTCGGCGACGAGCAAGGACGCGGTAAACGGCGCGCAACTGTTCGCGACGAACACGCGCGTCGGTTCGCTGGAAGATTCGCTCGCGAGGGGTGGCGTGATCGACCCGGTGACGGGTGAATCGCTGGCGGTGGTGTACGACGGCACCGCGAAGGACAAGGTCACGCTGGGCGGCGGCACGGCCGGCACGACGCTGTCGAACGTGAAGGCCGGCGTGGCGGACAAGGACGCAGTGAACGTGAGCCAGTTGAAGGGCTCGGGCCTGGTCGGCGACGACGGCAGCGCGATCGCCGCGGTCACGTACAACCGCAATGCCGACGGCACGCCGAACTACGACGCGGTGACGCTGGGCGGCGGCAAGTCGGCCGGTCCGGTGACGCTGTCCAACGTGGCGGACGGTGTGAACCGCAATGACGCTGTGAACCTCGGTCAGTTGCAGGATTCGGGCCTCGTTGCGCCGGTCGATCCGACGAACCCGGGTGCGGGTGTGACGTCGCTCGCGGTGACGTATGGCAAGAACGCGGATGGCTCGGCGAACTTCGACGAAGTGAAGTTGAAGGGCACGAACGGCACGACGCTGGCCAACGTGAAGGCCGGCGTTGCCGACACGGACGCGGTGAACGTGAGCCAGTTGAAGGGCTCGGGCCTGGTCGGCGACGACGGCAAGGCGATCGCCGCGGTCACGTACAACCGTAACGCGGACGGCACGCCGAATTACAACGCGGTGACGTTGGGCGGCGGCAAGTCGGCCGGCCCTGTGACGCTGTCGAACGTGGCCACGGGTGTCGCGGCGACCGACGCGGTCAACGTGCAGCAGTTGCAGCAGACCGTGGCCAACGGCAACCCGTATATCGGCGGGCGCGGCACGGGTGTCGCCGCGCAGGCGACGGGCCTCAACGCCATCGCGCTGGGCCTCGGCTCGGTCGCGGACGAGATCCGCACGGTTTCCGTGGGTAACAGCGCAACGGGCCTGCAACGTCGCATTACAAACGTGCAGAACGGCGAGGCAGACAGCGATGCGGCGACCGTCGGTCAGGTCAACGATCTGATGGGTATTGCGTCGACGAACGCGCAGGCGGCTATCGACAACGTCAGCACGACGACCACGCAAGCCATTCAGGACGTGAACAGCCGACTGGATGCGATCGGCACGCTCGCGGGCACGGATCCGTATGTTCAGGTCGACGGTCTCGGCGACGGCAGCGACAACGCATCCGTTCGTGCGGGCACGTATGGCGTGGCGATTGGCGCGGAAGCCAGCGCCACCGGCGATACGGCGATCGCGATCGGCGCACAGTCGCGTTCGACGGGCTCCGGTTCGGTCGCGCTCGGCGCGGGTGCATCGGCAACGGGTACGGGCGCTGTCGCGTTCGGAAGCGGCGTGGCGACCGGCACGAGCGCGCTCGCGCTGGGCAATGGCACGAACGCGTCGGGCAACAACGCGGTCGCCGCGGGCTTCAACGCGCGAGCCGCGGGCGTCAACGCCCTCGCGCTCGGCAATACGGCGCGCGCCAACGCGGCCGACTCTCTGGCATTCGGCACGGGTGCGCAGGTCGATCCGCTCGCCACGAACTCAATTGCGATCGGCCGTCAGTCCAGCGTTACCGGCACGGCATTGAACTCGGTCGCGCTGGGCGCGAGCTCGGTGGCGGATCGGCTGAACTCGGTCTCGGTGGGTTCGACCGGGCAGCAGCGTCAGATCATTTATGTCGCGCGCGGTACGGCCAACACCGATGCGGTGAACGTGAGCCAGTTGAAGGACGCGGTGGCGGCCTTCGGCGGCAATGCATCGGTGGGCGCGGACGGCTCCATCGTGAACCCGACGTACACCATCGGCGGCACCACCTATCGCAACGTGGGCGATGCGCTCGACGCGCTGGCCAATCTGGGCGGCGGGGGCGGCGGAACCGATCCGCTGGCCGTCACCTATGGCAGGAATAGCGACGGCACGCCGAACTTCGAAGTGGTCACGCTCAAGGGCACGGACGGCACGACGCTGTCGAACGTGAAGGCCGGCGTTGCGGACAAGGACGCGGTGAACGTGAGCCAGTTGAAGGACTCGGGCCTGATCGGTGGTGACGGCAAGGCGATCGCGGCGGTCACGTATGACCGTAACGCGGACGGCTCGCCGAACCTCGGTTCCGTCACGCTGGGCGGCGGCGCGAATGGCACGACGCTGTCGAACGTGAAGGCCGGCGTTGCAGATAAGGACGCGGTGAACGTGAGCCAGTTGAAGGGCTCGGGGCTGATCGGCGACGACGGCAAGTCGATCGCGGCGGTCACGTACGACCGTAACGCGGACGGCACGCCGAACCTCGGTTCGGTCACGCTGGGTGGCGGCACGGCCGGCACGACGCTGTCGAACGTGAAGGCCGGTGTTGCGGACAAGGACGCAGTGAACGTGAGCCAACTGAAGGGCTCTGGCCTGATCGGCGACGACGGCAAGGCAATTGCCGCGGTGACGTATGACCGTAACGCGGACGGTACGCCGAACTATCGTTCGGTGACGCTGGGTGACGGCACGAACCCGACGCAACTGAAGCATGTGGCGAACGCAACGGAAGACAGCGATGCACTGAATCTCGGTCAGCTGAAGGACTCGGGCCTGGTGGGCGACGACGGCAGCGGTAACCTGACGTCGCTGGCGGTGACGTACGACAGCGCGACGAAGGACAAGGTCACGCTGGGCGGCGGCACGGCCGGCACGACGCTGGCCAATGTGAAGGCCGGTGTTGCGGACAAGGACGCCGTGAACGTGAGCCAGCTGAAGGGCTCTGGCCTGATCGGCGACGACGGCAAGGCGATCGCCGCGGTCACGTACGACCGCAACACGGACGGTACGCCGAACTACCGTTCGGTGACGCTGGGCGACGGCACGAGCCTGACGCAGTTGAAGCATGTTGCGAACGCAACGGAAGACAGCGACGCATTGAACCTCGGTCAGTTGAAAGACTCGGGCCTGGTGGGCGATGACGGCAGCGGTAACCTGACGTCGCTGGCAGTGACGTACGACAGCGCGACGAAGGACAAGGTCACGCTGGGCGGCGGCACGGACGGCACGACGCTGGCCAACGTGAAGGCCGGTGTTGCGGACAAGGACGCAGTGAACGTGAGTCAGCTGAAGGGCTCGGGCCTGATCGGCGACGACGGCAAGGCGATCGCCGCGGTCACGTACGACCGTAACGCGGACGGCTCGCCGAACTACCGTTCGGTCACGCTGGGCGACGGTACGAACCCGACGCAGTTGAAGCATGTTGCGAACGCAACGGAAGACAGCGACGCGCTGAACCTGGGTCAGCTGAAAGATTCGGGCCTGGTGGGCGATGACGGCAGCGGTAACCTGACGTCGCTGGCAGTGACGTACGACAGCGCGACGAAGGACAAGGTCACGCTGGGCGGCGGCACGGACGGCACGACGCTGGCCAATGTGAAGGCAGGCGTTGCGGACAAGGACGCAGTGAACGTGAGCCAGTTGAAGGGCTCGGGCCTGATCGGCGACGACGGCAAGGCGATCGCGGCGGTCACGTACGACCGTAACGCGGACGGCTCGCCGAACTACCGTTCGGTGACGCTGGGCGACGGCACGAACGCGACGCAACTGAAGCATGTGGCGAACGGTACGGATCGTCAGGACGCTGTGAACCTCGGTCAGTTGCAGGATTCGGGCCTCGTTGCGCCGGTTGATCCGACGAACCCGGGTGCGGGCGTGACATCGCTGGCGGTGACGTATAGCCAGAACGCGGACAATTCGGCGAACTACGACGAAGTGAAGCTGAAGGGCACGAACGGCACGACGTTGACGAACGTGAAGGCCGGTGTTGCCGACGCGGACGCAGTGAACGTGAGCCAGTTGAAGGGCTCGGGCCTGATCGGCGACGACGGCAAGGCGATCGCCGCGGTCACGTACGACCGTAACGCGGACGGCTCGCCGAACTACCGTTCGGTCACGCTGGGCGACGGTACGAACCCGACGCAGTTGAAGCATGTTGCGAACGCAACCGAAGACAGCGACGCGCTGAACCTCGGTCAGCTGAAGGACTCGGGCCTGGTGGGCGACGACGGCAGCGGCAACCTGACGTCGCTGGCAGTGACGTACGACAGCGCGACGAAGGACAAGGTCACGCTGGGCGGCGGCACGGCCGGCACGACGCTGACGAACGTGAAGGCCGGTGTGGCCGACGCGGACGCGGTGAACGTGAGCCAGTTGAAGGGCTCGGGCCTGATCGGCGACGACGGCAAGTCGATCGCCGCGGTCACGTACGACCGTAACGCGGACGGCACGCCGAACTACCGTTCGGTCACGCTGGGCGACGGTACGAACCCGACGCAGCTGAAGCATGTGGCGAACGCCACGGAAGACAGCGACGCGCTGAACCTCGGCCAGTTGAAGAGCTCGGGCCTGGTGGGCGACGACGGCAGCGGCAACCTGACGTCGCTGGCGGTGACGTACGACAGCGCGACGAAGGACAAGGTCACGCTGGGCGGCGGCACGGCCGGCACGACGCTGACGAACGTGAAGGCGGGTGTTGCCGACGCGGACGCAGTGAACGTGAGCCAGTTGAAGGGCTCGGGCCTGATCGGCGACGACGGCAAGGCGATCGCCGCGGTCACTTACAACCGCAACGCGGACGGCACGCCGAACTACAACGCGGTGACGCTCGGCGGCGGCAAGTCGGCCGGCCCGGTGACGCTGTCGAACGTGGCGGACGGTGTGAACCGCGATGATGCGGTGAACCTGGGTCAGTTGCAGGATTCGGGCCTCGTCGCGCCGGTCGATCCGACGAACCCGGGTGCGGGCGTGACGTCGCTGGCGGTGACGTACGGCAAGAACGCGGACGGCTCGGCGAACTACGACGAAGTGAAGCTGAAGGGCACGAACGGCACGACGCTGTCGAACGTGAAGGCCGGTGTCGCGGACGCGGACGCGGTGAACGTGAGCCAGTTGAAGGGCTCGGGCCTGATCGGCGACGACGGCAAGGCGATCGCCGCGGTCACGTACGACCGCAACACGGACGGCTCGCCGAACTACAACGTGGTGACGCTGGGCGGCGGCAAGTCGGCCGGCCCGGTGCAGTTGAAGAACGTCGCGGCCGGCACGGACGGCACCGACGCGGTGAACGTGGCGCAGTTGAAGGACGCTGGCCTCGTCGCGCCGGTCGATCCGACGAACCCGGGTGCGGGTTTGGCATCGCTCGCGGTGACGTACGGCACGAACGCGGACGGTTCGGCGAACTTCGACGAAGTGAAGCTGAAGGGCGCGAACGGCACGACGCTGACGAACGTGAAGGCCGGCGCGGTGAACGCGGCGAGCACTGACGCGGTGAACGGCTCGCAGTTGTACGGCGTGTCGAAGAGCGTCGCGGATTCGCTGGGCGGCGGCTCGGCCGTCGACGCCAACGGCAACGTGACGGCGCCGACGTATTCGCTGACCGATCCGGCCAACGCCGCGACGAAGGTCGACTACCGCAACGTCGGCGACGCGCTCGACAACCTGGATGGCCGTGTTGCGACCAACACGCAGAACATCACGGTCATCAACAACCAGCTTGCCGATTCGGGCCTGGTGGATCCGGTGACGGGTCAATCGATCGCCGCGGTGACGTACGACCGCAACGCGAACGGCACGCCGAACTACAACGCGGTGACGCTGGGCGGCGGCAAGTCGGCCGGCCCGGTGCAGTTGAAGAACGTCGCGGCCGGCACGGACGATACCGACGCGGTGAACGTCGCGCAGCTGAAGGACGCTGGCCTCGTCGCACCGGTCGATCCGACGAATCCGGGTGCGGGCGTGACGTCGCTGGCGGTGACGTACAGCCAGAACGCGGACGAATCGGCGAACTTCGACGAAGTGAAGCTGAAGGGCACGAACGGCACGACGCTGACGAACGTGGCCGCGGGTGCGGTGAACGCGACCAGCACGGACGCGATCAACGGCTCGCAGTTGCACGGCACCGCGCAGAGCGTGGCCGACACGCTGGGCGGCGGCACGACGGTCGATGCGGACGGCAAGCTCGCCAACGCGTCTTTCGAGGTCAAGGGCAACCGCTACTCGACGGTCGAGCAGGCGATCCAGGCCGCGGCGGCATACGGCGCGACCGATTCGCTCGCGGTGCGTTACGACCTGAATGCCGACGGCACGCCGAACTACGGCTCGGTGACCCTCGGCGGCACGGGTGCGGCGCCGGTGAAGCTGACGAACGTCGCGGACGGCACGAGCCAGTACGACGCGGTGAACTTCGGGCAGTTGAGCGCGCTGAACGACAAGATCGGCGACCTCGACGACCGCGTCGGCGGCCTCGAGCTGCGACCGGGCAACCCGGGTGACGGCAACGGCGGCGGTTCGGGCACCAACCCGTACTTCGGCGCGACCGACCAGACCGCGGGCGGCTCGTCGGCGGCGAACCCCGGCACCGGCACCGGCAACGTGGCGGCAGGTTCGGGCTCGTCGGTCGGCACCGGCGTGAACGACGGCACGGCCATCGGCTCCGGCTCGAAGGTGGCCGCCGGCGGCGGCACGGCGATCGGCGCGGGCTCGGCCGCGAACGGCGAGAACGCGACGTCGATCGGCCAGGGCTCGAACGCGACCGGCAGCGGTTCGGTGGCGATCGGCTCGGGCGCCGTGGCGAACGAGGCGAACACCGTCTCGTTCGGCGACGGCACCGACACCGGCAACCGCCGCGTCGTGAACATCGCGGACGGTATCAACGCGAACGACGCCGCGACGAAGGGCCAGCTCGACCGTGCGGTCGGCGGTCTGTCGGGCCAGATCAACGATGTGTCGAGGAACGCGTACTCGGGTATCGCGGCAGCCACCGCGCTGACGATGATCCCGGGCGTGGATCCGGGCAAGACGCTGTCGTTCGGTGTCGGCGGCGCGACCTACAAGGGCTATCAGGCGGTGGCGTTCGGCGGCGAGGCTCGCATCACGCAGAACCTGAAGATGAAGGCCGGCGTGGGTCTGTCGAGCGGCGGCAACACGGTTGGCGTGGGCGCGTCGTACCAGTGGTAAGGCGCGGGGCGGGGCCGTGCGCCCCGCCCGTGCGAGGCCGTTCCGATTTTCAACCCTCTCAGACAAGCGCGTCCGCCCGCGGGCGGACGCCATTTCAAGACCATGACTTCAAAGCTTTTGCGCGTCGCGTCGATCGGCGCGTTCGCGATGGCGCTCGGTGCGTGTACGACGCAATCGGGGCTCACCTACGACATTCGCGCGGTATCCGTGCCGGGCAAGCCGGACAACATCTTTCGCGTGAGCTGCGACGGGCTGCTCGGCAGCGCGAATGCGTGCGCGCGCGCGGCGGAAGAGTTCTGCCGCGGGCAGGGCTTCACGCCGCTCGAGATGATCGACCGCGTCTACAGCCGCGCGCCGATGAAGGATCCGCGCGAAATCACGTTCATCTGCGGCAAGCCGCAGCCGGTCGCGCAGCCCGCGCCCGCGCCGGCGCCGCAGCAGCCGGCGCCGCAACCGGTTCAGCAGCGCCAGGTGCTGCTGCAGGGCGACGCGAATTTCGCGACCGACAGCGCGGCGCTGACCGCGCAGGCCCGCAACGATCTCGATCGCTTCATCGCGGCCAATCGCGGCATGGAATTCGCGCGCGTGTCGATCACGGGCTTCACCGATTCGACCGGCGGCGCCGCGCATAACCGCGCGCTGTCGGAAGCGCGGGCGCGCACCGTCGTCGAGTATCTGCGCGCGAACGGGCTGCAGGCCCGTTCGTTCGTCGCGGAAGGCCTCGGCGCGGCCGATCCGGTTGCGTCCAACGCGACCGCGGCCGGTCGCGCGCAGAACCGCCGCGTCGAGATCCGCCTGGACGTGAAATGACGCATTGACGTATCGCGCGGCGCCGGTTCGCCGGTGCCGCCAGGGCCTTCGTCGGTCACGAGCCGATGGAGGAGCGGGGCGCGATCGACCGCCGCACCCCGCTGTCCCGGCAGGCATGCCAAGCCGCCCGCTCTCACCGAGCCGGCGGCTTTTTTCATTGGCGGCGCGCCGCGCGGCGGGCTGCTCCCGTCCGGCCTTGGCGGCCGGCCCCGGTTTCATGCGAAACTAGCGCCCAATTACGATCCAGAAAGAACGGCGCGCACGCGCCGTCGCCGGCCATCGGGCAGCCGTTCGGCCGCCCGCGACAGCGGTGAACACTCGGACGACTATGGGAAGCTATCAGATACGTGTGGTACTGGCCGACGACCACCCGGCATTGCTCGTCGGCGTTCAGCATGGGCTTTCGTCGGTGCCGACGATCCGGCTCACCGGCACGGCCGGCAATTCGACCGAGCTGATCGCGCTGCTCGATGCGAACGTGTGCGACGTGCTGGTATCCGACTACGCGATGCCCGACAACGTGCACGGCGACGGCATCGCGCTGTTCTCCTACCTGCAACGCAACTACCCGGACGTCAAGCTGGTGGTGCTGACCATGCTCGACAACGCGGCGGTGGTCGGCGCGCTCGTGCGGCTCGGCATCGCGTGCATCGTCAGCAAATCGGATGCGGTCGATCACCTGATTCCGGCCGTGCATGCGGCCGCCACGGGCGGCACCTATTACTCGCCGTCGGTCGAGAAAGTCGTGCGCACGCTGTCCGCGCATTCGAGCGCGCGGATCGTCGACCAGGCGCCGAGCCTGAGCAGCCGCGAGATCGAGGTCGTGCGGCTGTATGCGTCGGGGATGACCGTCAACGAGATCGCGGACAAGCTCAGCCGCAGCAAGAAGACGATCAGCACGCAGAAGGCGCGCGCGATGCAGAAGCTCGGCGTGGAAAAGGATATCGACCTGCTGCGCTACGCGATGGAAAATGGCATCGTCGCCGCGTCGGGCGGCGAGGGCAAGGCGGCGGAGCAGGCGGGAGAGGAGAAAGGGCGCGCCGAGCCGGACTGACCGGCGCGCCTCGCGCATCGGCAGAACCCGGCGCGCGATCATCCGAGCCATGGGCGTGGCCGGCCGTGCGCCGGAATGGTGGTCGTACCGTCAGCGCGGATGGTCGTCGAGGGCCGGCAGCGTCGTCGCGTAACCGTAATCGGACACGAGCCCGCACGAAATCGCGTAGCGGACCAGATCGACGTCGCGCTCGATCCCGAGCTTCTGCATCGCCGAACTCTTCTGCGTGCTGATCGTCTTCTTGCTGCGGCTCAACTGATCGGCGATCGCGTTGACCGACAGGCCCGACGCGAACAGGCGAATCACTTCCAGCTCACGCGCGGACAACGCCGGCGCCTTGCCGCCCGTGTTGCCGGCGGCGCGCAGGATCCGGTCCATCGACGGCGACAGGTAGCGGCCGTTCGTATAGGCCGCGTGAATCGCCATCGTCAGGTGGCTCGTCATATCGGATTTGCTGACCACGCATGCGATGCCGAGTTCGATCAGCGCGCGCAGCGCCACCGCGTTCTCCATCATCGTCATCACGACGATGCGCAGATTCGGGTGTCGCTTCAGGATCGCGGTGAACATCGCGAGGCCGTCGCCGAATTCGGTGCCCGGCATCGCGTAGTCGGAGACGAGCACGTCGCATGGATGGCTCGCGAGCGCTTCCATCAGTTCCGTCGAGTTGCCGGCGGTCGCGACCACCGCGAGCGTATTCGTCGCGGACAGTTCGTAACGTGCGCCGATGACGACCGCCGGATGGTCGTCGGCGATCACGATGCGGATGGGGAAATTTCCTGGCATGTCGGTGTACCTGCATGTTGCGGCGCGCAGTGGGCGCCGCGCGGTGGAGATCGGTGCGAACGGCTGCGCGTGCGGCGTGCAAGCCGGCCGCACGCGAAGCCGTTGCGCCGACGGCCGGTGGCGGCTCGTGCGGAACCGTCACCGGCCGTCGGCCGAACGAGCGGGGGATCGCTCCCCCGCTTCGGGTCGAGGCTCCGCGCGACGCGGAGCCGTCCGGTCAGAACTCGTAGCCGACCTGCGCACGCACGCCTGCGTCGCCCGTCGACGTGACGGACACGGCGCCGTTCATCAGCCACTTGCCGTCGCGCGTCCGGTAGGTCGCGCCTGCCGCGATCGCCGAGCCGCTCTTGTAGTTCGCGGCGCCGGCCGCGACGACGGTCTTGCCCGGCTGCGACGGCGTCAGGTTCGGCATCGCCATCGCCGCCGCGACACCGGCGTACGCGTTCTTCGCGACGTCGTTGATCATCCGGTTCGTTTCGCCGAAACGCTGATCCAGCTGACGCACGTTCACGGCGTCGGTCGGTGCGGTGCCGTCCGCGACATTCGTGATCTGGCGTTCGTGACCGGCCGAGCCGACCGACACGCTGTTGTCGCGATCCGCCACGGAGCCCGCGCCGATCGCCACCGAACCGTTGCCGGTCGCTTTCGAACCCTGGCCGATGGCCGTGCTGTCCGAACCCGATGCGACCGAGCCTTGGCCGATGGCCGAGCTGTTCGAACCGCTGGCCGCCGAGCCCTGGCCGACCGCAGAGCCGTTGTTGCCCGACGCCACCGCGCCCTGGCCGACCGCCGTGCTGTTCTCGCCCGACGCAACCGAGCCGTCGCCGACCACGAGTGAGCCGTCGCCGCCCGTGCCGCGGCCGACGTTGTCGTTGCCGCCACCACCGCCGCCGCCCGAACCGCCACCGGTTTCGAGGTCACCGACCCGGCCGTCGAGTCGTGCGTATTCCTGCGCGAACCGCTCCTGGAGGTCGTGCAGTTGGCCGCCGTTCACGGCTTCCATGCTGCCCGCCGCGATCAGGCCCGGCGCGACGTTGAGCAGCTTCGTGCCGCTCGAACCGCCGAAAGTCACGCTGCCGAGCGAGATGTCGTCATACGTGACGGCTGCGATCTCCTTGCCCGTGTAGTCGATGAGGCCGGTTGCCCTCAACTGCGCGATCGTCACCGCATCGTCGTCGTTCACGCCGTTCGCGACGCCCGACAGCTTGCGTGCGCCGGCCGTGCCGGCGAAGCTCACCGCCGCGCCGTCGGTGTTCGCGCCGACCGTCAGATTCGCGCCCGGGCCGGCCTGCTGGACGAGGCCGACCGTGCCGTTGCCGAGCTGGTCGGCCAGCGATGCCACCGCGCCTTCGGTCGTCGTCACACGGCCGTCGAGGTTCGTCACCACGTCGCCGACCGAGTGAACCGTGGTCGTGCCGCCGCTGCCGTCGCCGACCGTGAAACTTGGTGCGGAGATCGAGCCGTCGGCGTTCACGGTCGAGCCGCCGCCGATGGCCGATGCAACGCTGTCCGACACGCCGTGCAGTTGCGAGCCGTTCACTGCGTCCTTGCTGGTGGCCGTGACCGCACCTCCGTCGACGCCGGTCAGCTTGCGCGCGCCGGCCGTGCCGGTGAAGTCGACGGCCGCGCCGTCGGTGTTCGCGCCGACCGTGATGTTCGCGCCCGCGCCGGCCTGCTGCACGAGGCCGACCGTGCCGCTGCCGATCTGGCTGGCCAGGTCGGCGATGTCGCCGGTGTTGCGTGCGATGTTGTCGTTGGCCGTCGTGAGCGCGCCGTCGAGCGCGCCGAGTGCGCCACCGACCGTCGTTTGCGTGCCGCCATTGGCGAGCGTGTACGTCGGGCCGGTCACGGCGCCCGTTGTCGGGTTGATGGTGGCGCCGCCGCCGAGTGCGTCCACGACCGGCTGGAGCTGCGCAACGTTCACGGCGTCGGTGCCCTGCGTACCGGCGGCCATGTTGGTGATCTGGCGTTGCAGCGTGGAAGAACCGACCGACACGCTGTTGTCACGATCGGCACGCGAGCTGGTGCCGATCGCAACGGATTCCGATCCCGATGCGATAGCAGCCACGCCAAGTGCCGATGCGTGATAACCCGTGGCGGACGCGTATGCGCCGATGGCGGTGCTCGCGCCGCCCGAAGCCGTCGCACCCGTGCCGAACGCGGAGCTATTCGCGTCGCTCGCGACCGAGTTGTTGCCGACGGCCGTTGCCCGGGTGCCGGTGCCTTGCGCGTTTGCACCGACTGCGAGCGCGCTGGCGCCGGCTTGTGCGGGTGTGGCGCCCGACGTCGTGTCGACCTTCACGTAATCGTCGGTGACGACCGTGGCGAGCTTGCTGTTGATCGTCGTGATGTCGCCCGTGTTGCGTGCGATGTTGCCGTTGGCGGTCGTGAGCGCGCCGTCGAGTGCGCCGAGTGCGCCGCCGACCGTCGTTTGCCTGCCGCCGTTGGCGAGCGTGTACGTCGGGCCGGTCACGGCGCCCGTCGTCGGGTTGATGGTCGCGCCGCCGCCGAGTGCGGTCACGGCCGGCGAGAGCTGCGCAACGTTCACGGCGTCGTTGGCTTGCGTACCGGCGGCGACGTTGACGACCTGGCGCCGCAGCGTGGTGGAGCCGACGGAGACGGTGTTGTCACGGTCCGTGATGGATCCGGTGCCAATTGCGACTGCATCCACATTCGTTGCGCGGGAATAACTTCCCAATGCTATTGCCCTGTCTGCGCTCGCACTGGCCCCGAAGCCAATCGCGTTAGTCTGTTCGCCCGACGCGACGGCTGTGGCTCCCACGGCCGTTGCTCGCGCGGCAGTGGCTTGCGCGTAGGCGCCGAGCGCAGTCGCCCTCGCTTCCGTTGCATTAGTATTCTGCCCGAGCGCAGTGCCCAAAAGAGCCGCCGCATTCGCATTCTCACCAATCGCTGTCGCTTGTCCGGCGGTTGCCTTTGCATTCACCCCTACCGCGACGGCATAGTCGCCCGACGCGTTTGCGCCGGTCCCTGCTTCATAAGAATATTGACCGGCGAATGTGCCGATCGCATCCGTGCCGATCGTGCGCGAAGCCGTGGCCTTGCACACGCCGGCCGCATCGAGCGAACCGCCTTTCCCGTCCTCGGTCGTGCACGCGTCGGCCGCGAACGCGCCGCCGATCGACGCGCTGCCCAGCGCGAGCGCCGCCACGGCCTGGCGCGCCGCGCGCGCCGAGCCCTTCGAGCGCGAGCGCGCCGTTTCCGCTACGGCCGTCCAGGTGCCCGTCGCCGTGTTCCAGATGTTGCGATACGTCTTGTTCATTGACCCACTCCTTTCAGTTCGTCAGGTTGATGAGTCCATGGTATGGATCGGCCTCGTCCGAATCTGTCGTCCAAAACCTATTCGAGATGCGATGTTTGTAGGGCGTGTCCTACACGCGTGAACGCACGAACGGGCCGCCGCGACGGGTGGCCGTGAAAGGAGCCGAGAGGGAAGGAAAGACAGTCGCGGACGGCGGCCGATCAGGCTTGCGGCGCTTGCGCCGCGCGCCGCCGGAGCGTGTCGCGCGCGAGGCGCTCGGTGCGGTCGACCAGCGGGTCGAGCACGGCCGGATCGCCGGCCTGCACGGCATCCTGCATGTCGCGCACCGCGTCGGCCACCGCATGCTCGTGGATCGTCGCGAACGCGCCGCGCAGCGAATGCAGCTCCGCCCGCAGCGCGGGCACGTCGCCGCGCGCGAGTGCATCGCGAATCGCCGCGAGCGAACGCTCGAGCGTGTCGCCGAACAGTTCGTGCACGTCCGGTGGCAACGGGCCTTCGGCCAGATCGACCAGCGCGTTTTGCGCGGGCCGGCTTGCGGCCGCACCCTTCGCGAAGCGCCGCACGGTGCGGTCGATCATGTCGAGCAGCACCGGTTTCACCAGCACCGCGACGATCCCGGCTTCCGCGCAGCGCGCATGCTCGGCCGCGCTCGCATGCGCGGTGACCGCGACCACCGGCAGGCCCGGATACTGCGCGCGCAGCACGCGGGCCAGCGTATAGCCGTCCATGCCCGGCATGTTCAGGTCGGTCATCACGAGGTCGTAGCGCGTATCGGTACAGCACCGCAGCGCGGCCGCGCCTTCCTCGGCCGCGTCCGCCGCATAGCCGAGCGTGACGAGCTGCCCCTGCAGCAACTTGCGGTTCACCGGATGATCGTCGACCACCAGCACGCGCGCGGCGACGGCCGGCAACGCGGCATCGTCGGCGCGCGCCGCGTCCTGCGCGGCGATCTGCTCGCCTGTCGCCGCCTGCAGCGGCAGCGTGACGACGAACGTGCTGCCGTGGCCGGCTTCGCTCTTCACGTCGATCGCGCCGTGCATCATCTGCGTGAGCTGCTTCGTCAGCGCGAGCCCGAGGCCCGTGCCGCCATAGCGCCGCGTGATCGACGTATCGGCCTGCGTGAACGGGCGGAACAGCGTCGCGCGCTGTTCGTCGGTCATCCCGATGCCCGTGTCGCTGACGCCGATCGCGATCGGCGACGCGGGATCGGCGTCGTCGCGCAGGTACACCTCCAGCGTGATCTCGCCGTGGTTCGTGAACTTGATCGCGTTGCCGACGAGGTTCGCGGCGATCTGCCGGATGCGCGTCGGATCGCCGAGATAGCGCGGCGCCAGCGCATCGTCGACGAACACGTCGAATTGCAGCCCTTTCGCGGCGGCCAGCGGCTCGAACATCGCGCCGGTCTGCCGGATGGTGTCGGCGAGATCGAACGGAATCGCCTCGATCGTCATCTGGCCGGCCTCGATCTTCGACAGGTCGAGGATGTCGTTGATCAGGTCGAGCAGCACCGACGACGCGCCCTCGACCGTATGCAGCCGCTCGCGCTGCGTGTCCGCCAGCGGCTCGCGCCCGATCAGTTCGAGATTGCCGAGGATCGCGTTCAGCGGCGTGCGGATCTCGTGGCTCATCGTCGCGAGGAACGCGGATTTCGCGTTGTTCGCCGCGTCGGCCGCCTGCCGCGCGTGGTCGAGCGCGCGTTCGACGTTCTTCTGCGACGTGATGTCGGAGAAGTTGCACAGCACGACGTCCGCGTCGCGGTAGCGCGTGCGCACGAGATTGACGAGCAGATCGACCGCGTTGCCGTCGGCGGTGGGCAGCGACACATGCAGGCCCGACTGCCACGCGCCGGTATCGGCCGAGCGGTCGAAGCGCTCGAGCAGCCGCGCCGGCAGCGACGGCCCGCCCGCGCGGCGCGCGTCGTAGTCGCGCATCGTGTCGTTCTGCAGCAGCACCGCGCCGTCCGCGAGCGACAGCAGCGCGATGCCGGACGGCGCGGCCTCGACGATCGTGCGGTTCAGGTTCTCGCTGTCGATCACGCGGCGGCGGCGCGCTTCGTCCGGCTTCAGCACGCGGCGGTCGAAACGCACCAGCAGCCACCAGACGAGCGCGATCGCGGCGAGCATGATCGCCGCGTAGCCGCCCGCGCGCGCGCCGATCGCCGCGAGCAGCGAGCGCAGCGAGAACGCCTGCACGAGCGTCCAGCCGGTGTCGGGAATCGGCTGGCTCAGCGCGAACAGGCCGTCGCCGTAAGCGGCGCGCATGCCGTTGCCGCCCGTCGGGCGCGTGTGTGCCGCGAGACGCTGGAGTGCCGCGACCGTCGCCGCGTCGTGCTCGGCGGCGCCGACGCGCAGCAGCGTGTCGCCGTGCGCATTCGCGATGATGGCCGCGTTGGTCGGGACGTCGGTCGTGAGCCGCGCGCGCAGCACGTCCACAGGCAGCGTCGAGACGAGCACTTCGAGCGGCACGCCGTTGTCGTAGGCGGCGCCGACGATTCGGAACACATCGCGGCGCTGCACGGGGTCGTAGGTCGGCGCATGCCACACGAACCGGCGCGGCGCGGGCGTATCGAGATCGGCGGCGACCTGGGCCAGCAGCGCCGACGCGGGAGCGGGCGCCGGTTCGGCCGGGGCCGTGCCCGGTTCCGGGCTCGGGATCACCATCGCGAAGCGGCGGTCGGGGCTGTACGCGTAGCCGGCCACGGGCCGGCCGGCGTCCTGCTTCGCGACGTACGCGCCGACCCGGTAGCTCATGTCGCTCGCCATCGCGAGATAGCGCGCATAGGACGCGGCCGGCCGCTCGGGCGACAGGTCGGCGAGCACGAGCATCGACGGGAATCGCGGGTTGTCGCGCAGTTCGAGCCGCCCGTTTCCGGCGGCCAGCGCGGCGACGGCGGCCGGATCGGCCGCGCGCGTGTGCCATACGCTTTCGTCGTGGGTGGTGAGCATGTCCATGCCCGTCGTGCGCAGCTTGAATTCGAACTGGACGAGAAAATGCCGCACGCCGAACCCCGTATAGCGCTCCTGGATCGCTTCCCTCGCCATCGTGTACAGCATCAGCCCGCTGGCGAGCAGGATCGCGACGGTCACGGCGGCGCCGCCGGCATACAGCAGCGCGCGCTGGCGGCGGCCGGCCGGCGTGGGATCGGCGGACGGGCCGGCGGCGAGGCGGGATCGATCGGGTGCGGCGCGGTGGTCCATCGGGGCGGGGCGGTCGGCCAAGGTGCCCCCATGATAATGGAGTCCGATCGGTACGCAACGCTGCCCGTCAGGGTTGCGCGGCGCGCGTGCCGTCGGCCCGGCGCGGGTCCGGCCCGGGCGGTTCGTCCGGCTCGCACGTGACGAGCCGGTACCCGAAGCCGTACATCGTCATCATTCGCACGCCGTGCCGCCCGTCGAGTTCGAGCCGGTCGCGCAGATACGCGACGTGCGTGTCGAGCCGCCGGCTTTGCGACGCGACGAGCGAGCCCCACACGAGCTGGCTCACGTGCGCGCGATCGAGCGCGCGGCCCATGTTCAGGAAGAACGCGGTCGCGATCTGGAAGTGCTTCTCGGTCAGCACGTGCTCGCGGCCGGCGACGGTCACGCTGCGCGCGGCCGTATCGAACTCGAACTGTCCGATCCGCCAGTGGCGATGATGGATCGCACGGTGATGGGACCAGCGCAGCCACGTCGCGATGCTGCCGATCAGCGCGTCGGGCGACGCGGCGTAGGGCAGATGCTCGTTCGCACCGGCCACGAAACACGCCGATTGCGCGAGATCCGCATCGCGCTGGCTGATCGACACGATCGCCACGGTGTCGGCGAAACGCGCGCGCAGCGCGCGGATCGCGTCCGTCGTGCGGCGGCAGGCCGTTTCGCATTGCACGATGAAGAGATCGAACGCGCGCGTGTCGCAGGCCGCGAGCAGATCGGTCAGATATTCGAAGCGCAACGGCCGGTAGCCGGCGCGACGCAGGATGTCGTCGATGCGCAGCCGATCGTAGCCATGGCCCGCGCGGCGCAGCCGGTCGTCGAACATGCCGCGGCTCGGATGGTCGATCGTCAGGATCGCGATCGCGGTCGAAGGGGCGTCGGTCACGGTGCGAGCGGGCGAAGCCGGTGCGGCGCGGTGGTGGCGTGCGTTCGCGACCGGAGGGAAAGAAGCGGGATCATGGCCGGAAGGCTCCGGGCAGGGAGTGGCGTGATGCCGTCCAAAAAAAGTCCCGCCGGAGAGGGCGGGAAAAGTATCGACTATGGAGCCTGATCTCCTGGAGACGGAGAACAAGCAGGCCGATTGTGGTCGTTTCGGAGTCTGAAGAAAATCAGTCCAGTCCGAAACTGCGCGCCGCTGCCACGGAAAGCGCATGTTTGGGACCGGTCTGACAGGAAACATAACGGCATTCGGACCACAGGCCATGCGGAGTTGCCGACAATGGAGCGCATCGCGTGCGACGTCGCGACGGCTTCTCCGCGTTCGCCGCATCGCGCGGGCCGTGCGCCGCGCTGCGTGCCATCTGTCATCCGTTGCCGAATCCTCGTTGCCCATGAAACCTTCCGTCCGACTCGTCGCGCTGCTGGCGTGGCTCGCGCTCAGCCTGACCGGCACCGCGTTCGTCGTGTCGCGCGCCGTCGCCGACGCGTACAACCGCTTCTTCCAGGATTCGAGCATCGCCATCCGTCTGCTCGCGCAGAAGGCCGCGCAGCACGAGGCGATCCTCGCGACGCTCGGCGCGTCGTCGCTGGCCGCGCCGCCGGCGCACATGCTCGACAGCCTGCGCGAGCGGATGCCGCAGGTCGACGGGCTCGCGTACTGGCGCGCCGGCGCGGGCTGGCAAACCGACGGCGGACCGGCGCCGGCCGAGCCGCCGCGGCCGACGCCCGGCAAACCGTTCGCGTTGGTGTTCGACGGCGCCGCCGCGTACTGGCTCGTGGCGAATTCCGGCTGGGCCGTGCGTGTCGATCCGCGCCAGATGATCTCGCCGGGCGACTGGTCGTCGGCGATTTCATCGGCGGCGCTGGCGGTGCGCGATCGCCGTATCGACTTGCTGTCGCGTGCGTCCGGCAGCCCACTGCCCGGCTGGACGATGCGTCTGGAGAAGCGCTTGCCCGCGCAGCCGCAGGCATTCGTGCTGCACACCACGCGCACGCTGACGGCCGCCGATCTGCCGTGGTTGCCGATCGCGTTGTGGAACGCCGTGGCCGCGCTGCTCGTCGCGGGTGCGCTCGTCGCGTGGCGGCTGCGCGAGGCACGCCGACGCGAGGATGCCCGCGCGCGGCTCGACCGCTTCGGCCGGCTCGATACCTTCGGCGAAATGGCCGCGGGCCTCGCGCACGAGCTGAACCAGCCGCTCGCGGCGATCGTCAGCCACGTGCGTGCGGCCGAACGCCTGCTCGATCAACCCGACGAGCGCGACAGCGTGCGGCGAGCGCTGCAGACGAGCGTCGCGCAGGCGAAGCGCGCGGCCGCGATCCTGGAACGCATGCGCGAAGCCGTCGCCACCGCGCATGGCGGCGAGCGCCGCGCGCTCGATCCCGACGCGATCATGCACACGCTGCTGTTCCTGTACCGCGACGAATGCGCGCGCGAGCACGTCGCGCTCGGCTGGCACAACGCGGCGCCGCGCGAGCGGCCGTTCGCCGAGCCGATCGCGGTCGAGCAGATCCTGCACAACCTGATCCGGAACGCGCGCGATGCGCTGGCCGGTACCGGGGCCGGCACGTCGCGCGGCGAGATCCGCGTGAGCGGCGCGCGCGTCGGCCGGCATTACCGCTTCAGCGTCGTCGACAACGGCCCCGGCGTGCCGGAAGACGCGCTGCCGCGCCTGTTCGAACCGTTCTTCACGACGCGGGCGCGCGGGCTCGGCCTCGGGCTGCCGCTGTGCGACACGCTCGCGCAGCGCCAGGACGGCGCGCTGACGGTGCGCAACCTGCCGTCGGGCGGTGTCGAGGCCGTGCTGTCGTTGCCGCTGGCAGAGGAGGCCGCATGAATGGCTCGCCTTATTCGGCGCCTGCCGCAGCGGCCGTCGCGATCGTCGACGACGACGAAGCCGTGCGCGACGGGCTTGCGTTGCTGCTGCGCACGGTGGGCGTGCCGACGCGCTGCTATCCGGACGCGCCGGCGTTTCTTGCCGATGCCGACGACCCGGCGCTCGGCTGCGTGCTGCTCGACATCCGGATGCCGGGGATGAGCGGCCTCGACGCACTCGACGCACTGCGTGCGCGACGCGACCTGCCGGTGATCGTGATGACGGGCCACGGCAACGTCGATGCGTGCCGGCGCGCGTTCAAGCGCGGCGCGCTCGATTTCCTGCGCAAGCCGGTGGACGACGACGAGCTGATCGATACGGTTCAGCAGGCGCTGCGCCGGCAGGCGGTACAACGCGGGCAGGACGATGCGGGCCAGACGCGCGCGGCCCGTATCGCGACGCTGAGCGCGCGCGAACGGGAAGTGCTCGACGGCATCGTGCGCGGCTGGAGCAACAAGGAGATTGCGCGCGTGCTCGGGCTGTCGCCGCGGACCGTCGAGACCTATCGCGCGAACGTGTTCGACAAGCTGCGGGCCGCGTCGCTCGTCGAACTCGTGCGCGATTACGCGGCGCTCGCGGGCTCGGCGCTTCCATCGCATCGCATGGCGCCTCCGTAGCGCTACGGAGGCGCAACCCGTAGCCGAACGGGTTCAACGATCGCGGCGCGATTCCTACGATGGGGGCTTCTCCGACCAGTCATCCATCGTCAAGGATTCGATTCATCATGATCAAGCGCTTTGCCGTGCCTTCCACGCTGGCCCTGCTGTTCTCGGGCGCCGCTTTTGCCGATACCGTCGCCGCGCCGGAAACGAAGAAGACCGCCGAACCGGGCGACGCCGGCTACTACGCGACGGGCCGCGTCATCGGCGCGTTCGACAACGCGGTGAACATGGAGCTGACGAGCCCGCGCGTCACGAGCCGCGTCGGCGGCCCGGAGACGGGCTCGAACGTCACCGGCTCGCTCGGCCTCGGCTACCAGTTCGGCAATGGCTGGCGCGCGGAAGGCGAATACGTGTTCAAGCGCACCAACAACTTCACCAGCTACTGGGCGCCGTTCGACGCGAACGCGAACGAATTCCACGTGTCGGCGCAGCGCCTGATGCTGAACGGCTACAAGGACTTCGATCTCGGCCGCGGCTTCTCCGTGTACGGCACGCTCGGCATCGGCGTCGCGATCGTGTCGGCCGACGGCTGGCAGACCAACGACACGCGCCGCTTCGCGTCGAAGACGCAGACCAATCTCGCGTATTCGGCCGGCGCGGGCGTGAGCTATGCGATCAACAAGCGCTTCTCGATCGACCTCGGGTATCGCTATGTCGACATGGGCAACGTCGAGACCGGCTTCAACACGTTCGCGAACCGCGTCAACGCGCGCGACGAACAACTGAAGTCGAAGCTGTCGTCGAACGAAGTGTTCATCGGCTTGCGCGGCCGGTTCTAAGTGCCGTCCGCCGGGCCGGCCGCGCATCGGTAGGACCAGGCCGACTACCGTCCGGACCGAAGGTAACGCAGTCCGATTTACCGAAACCGGCGCGACGGCGATACTCGGGGTCATTCGTTCAACTACGGGAGCACGGATTGCCGCGGCGGATGTCGCGCAATGCGTCGTCGACATCATGAGCATGCAGGACATCACCGGCCATTACGCGATTCCGCTCGCGCATCCGTTCTCGGATGTGCCGCCGCCGTACGGCCGGCGGCGCCGGCCGTTCGTGGCGAGCCGGCGGCCGAAACCGAACGTGTTCGACCTGAAGGGCACGCGCCGCGCGGCGATGCCCGCGGCCGGGCAAACCGACATAGTTGTTCACGCAACGAAGTCGCGCAAGGCCGAGAAGGCGGTGCGTGCGGAGGATTTCGGTTCGGATAACCGGGCATGGGTCCGGCCGCACCCGCTGCGCCGCCACTGGCGGCTCACGCTGATGGCGTGCGCGCTGTTCGGCGCGACGTGCGTTTTCGCGACGCATTTCGTCGATGAACGTCAGCACGCGGCGGAGCATGGCGCCGTCTATTCGGCGGCGATCCTGGCGGCGCCGACGGCGGCCGTTGCCGCGACGCAGGTGGCGCAGGCGACCGGCAGGGCGGCCGAAGTGGCGATCGTGCCGGCCGATCGTGCGACGGCCGCGGACGGCGAGGTTGCCCGTCCGGCGGCTGTCGCGGTGGAAGCTGCGGAAGCGGCATCCGCGGCATCGCGTGCGCTGCATGCCGGCCGCGCGCCGTCGGGCGATGCGCCGGTGGCCGTGGCGATGGCGATCGCATCGGATGCCGTCGTGGCGCAAGCCGCGGCGCCGGATGCCGAACCCGCATCGCCGGTCACCTCGAAGCCGGTTGCCGCCGCCGCGCGTTCGGCGGCGAAGCCTGCCGCCATGTCGCGTGGCAAAAAGGCGCCGGACGCGGCGTCGAACGCGCCGGCGGCCCCGCCATCTCGTGGTGCGGCAACGCATGCGCAACGGGCCGCACACGCGGCAGGCGAGCCGGCGGGCACTCCCGCATCGAGTTCGGCCGAGGCCGTCGGCATGACCGCCGCCGAATTCGCGCAATGGCTTGCCACGACGCGTGACGTGTCGCGGCCGGCAGCGGGCGACACCGATCTCACGGTCGCGTTGCCGAGTCACACGCGGCTGATCGGGCGCTGACGGCACACGTCGCGCGCGGGCACGGCGCGCGTCGTCTTGGGGGCAGACCATTCCGGCGACGCCATGGTTCGGCGTCGCTTTCCTGGTTTCCATATTTCGATTATTATCGAAAAATGGAAACGAACCAGACCATTGCCGCCCTTGCGGCGCTCGCGCATGAATCCCGGCTTGCCGTCTTTCGCGCGCTCGTGCAGGCCGGGCCGCAAGGCATGCCGGCCGGCCGGATCGCGACGCTGCTCGACGTGCCGCCATCGTCGCTGTCCTTTCACCTGAAGGAGCTCGCTCATGCGCAGCTCGTCACCAGCCGCCAGGAAGGCCGCTTCGTCTTCTACTGCGCGAACTTCGACACGATGAACGGGCTGCTGGGCTATCTCACGGAGAACTGTTGCGGCGGGAATCCGTGTTCGCCGGTTTCCGTCTGTTCGCCGTCGGCAAAGAGCAACCGCAACCGGCAATCCTGAAGCGCATTCGCGTGCCCCGCCCATGACCACGAACGTCCTGATCCTCTGTACCCACAACTCGGCACGCAGCGTGCTGGCCGAGGGCATGCTCAATCACTGGGCCGCGAAGCTCGGCAAGGCTGTGCGTGCCTACAGCGCCGGCAGCGCGCCGAGCGGTCGCCTCAATCCGTTCGCGCTGGAGGCGCTGACGAACGCCGGCGTCGACGTGGCCGGATACCGCAGCAAGAGCTGGGACGAGTTCGTTGGCGACGGCGTGCCGGAAATGCGCGTCGTCATCACCGTGTGCGACGGCGCGGCGGCGGAAACCTGTCCGTACTGGCCCGGCAGCCCGGTCAAAGTCCATTGGGGTTACGCCGATCCGTCGAATGCGACGGGCGGTGACGAAGGCAAGCGCCGCGCGTTCGAACTCACGCGTCAGGCGATCGGCTATCGCATGCTGCAGTTGCTCGCGCTGCCGCTGGACCGCATGAGCCATGCCGAACTCCAGACGGCGTTGACCGCGATCTCGCAAACCTGATCATTTGCGCGGCGGTCTGCCGAAACGCGCGAGCGCCAACGACTTCGAGGCTGAACCTGTCCGATGAACACATCCAACGTCGCCCCGCCGGGCAAGGCTGTCGCAAAGCCTTCCATCAACTTCTTCGAACGCTACCTGACGATCTGGGTCGCACTGTGCATCCTCGCCGGCGTCGCGCTCGGCCAGGTGCTGCCCGACCTGTTCCAGCGGATCGGCCGGATGGCGTACGCGCAGGTCAATCTCCCGGTCGGGCTGCTGATCTGGGTGATGATCGTCCCGATGCTGGTCAAGGTCGACTTCGGCGCGCTGCACGAGGTGCGTCGGCATGTGAGAGGCATCGGCGTCACGCTCGTCGTGAACTGGCTCGTCAAGCCGTTCTCGATGGCGTTTCTCGGCTGGCTGTTCATCCGCCATCTGTTCGCGCCGATGCTGCCGGCCGACCAGCTCGACAGCTACATCGCGGGCCTGATCCTGCTGGCCGCGGCGCCGTGCACGGCGATGGTGTTCGTCTGGAGCCGGCTCACGGGCGGCGATCCGCTGTTCACGCTGTCGCAGGTCGCGCTGAACGACAGCATCATGGTGATCGCATTCGCGCCGCTGGTCGGCCTGCTGCTGGGGATGTCGGCCATCACGGTGCCGTGGGCGACGCTGCTCACGTCGGTCGTGCTCTACATCGTGATTCCGGTGATCTTTTCGCAGCTGTGGCGCAAGATGCTGCTCGCGAAGGGGCAGGCGGCGTTCGACGCCGCCATGGCGAAGACCGGCCCGTGGTCGATCGCCGCGCTGCTGGCCACGCTCGTGCTGCTGTTCGCGTTTCAGGGCGAAGCGATCCTGCGGCAGCCGCTCGTGATCGCGCTGCTTGCAGTGCCGATCCTGCTTCAGGTGTTCTTCAATTCGGCGCTCGCGTACTGGCTCAATCGCGCGGTGGGCGAAAAGCACAGCGTGGCCTGCCCGTCGGCGCTGATCGGCGCATCCAACTTTTTCGAGCTGGCGGTCGCGGCCGCGATCAGCCTGTTCGGTTTTCATTCCGGCGCGGCGCTGGCCACCGTCGTCGGCGTGCTGATCGAGGTGCCGGTGATGCTGCTGGTCGTGCGTGTCGTCAACCGGTCGAAGGGCTGGTACGAGTGCCGGGCCCGAGATCACGAGAGAACCGCCCCATGACCGACTCCCTGAAAGACCTGCCGCAACTCGACGCCACGCTGTTTCACGTGCCGGACGTCGCGCACCTGCGGCCCGCGGCGCCATCGACTCATTCGCCGAGGTTCCTGCTTCTGTACGGCTCGCTGCGTGAGCGTTCGTTCAGCCGTCTGCTGACCGAGGAAGCCGCGCGGTTGCTCACGGCGATGGGCGCCGAGGTGCGCATGTTCAATCCGAGCGGATTGCCGCTGCCGGACGATGCGCCGGAGAGCCACCCGAAAGTGGTCGAGCTGCGCGAGCACGTGATGTGGTCGGAAGGCATGGTGTGGTGCTCGCCGGAACGGCACGGCGCGATGACCGGCATCATGAAAGCGCAGATCGACTGGATTCCGCTGTCTGTCGGCGCCGTGCGGCCGACGCAGGGCAAGACGCTCGCGGTGATGCAGGTGAGCGGCGGCTCGCAGTCGTTCAACGCGGTGAACCAGATGCGCGTGCTCGGGCGCTGGATGCGCATGCTGACCATCCCGAACCAGTCGTCGGTGGCCAAGGCGTTCACGGAGTTCGACGAAGCGGGGCGGATGAAGCCGTCCGCGTATTTCGATCGCGTGGTGGACGTGATGGAGGAACTGGTGAAGTTCACGCTGCTCACGCGCGACGTCGGCCCCTATCTGGTCGACCGGTACAGCGAGCGGAAGGAAAGCGCGGAGGAACTGTCGAAGCGCGTCAATCAAGCGCGTATCTAGCATTGGCCATTGAATGAACGCCGGGGCGCTCCGGCGCATTCCGGCGCGGCGCGTCGGATTTGCGCGAGTGTGCTGGATTCGCGGAATGTCACGGCAAACCGGGAGTGGAACCATGGTACTTCTTCGTCAAGCGACCGAATCCGATCTGACCTCGATCGAGGCGCTCCTTCGTGCCAGCGGTTTGCCGATTGCGGGCGTTGCCGTACATCTGCCGCATTTCATCGTTGCCGACGCGGCATCCGGCATCGTTGGGTGTGGTGGAATCGAGCTCCACGGACGCCATGCGCTCATTCGTTCGATCGCTGTCGTCGAACACGCGCGTCGCGCCGGCGTCGGGCGGATGCTGGTGGCTCGCCTGCTCGCGGAATGCCGCGCGCGTGCCGTCCAGTCGGTCGCGCTGCTGACCACGACGGCGGAAGACTACTTCGTCACGCAAGGCTTCGTCCGTATCGCCCGCGAGGCGGTGCCCGCGCCGTTGCTGGCGTCCAGCCAGTTTCAGGGCGTCTGTCCGGGGTCGGCCGTCGCGATGCTGATGATCTGCGACGCAAAAATCGGACGTGGCTGATTTCCTTCCCGGTTCATATTCCCGACAATTCAGGTTCTGCGGCCCGGCACACCCCCGTGTGCCGGATCATGGAGATATCTCCTCTTCGCGGCTGGTCTTCCCGACTGGCCGCTTTTTTATTCCTGTTCGTTACCGGAGAGTACGATCGATGCAGCTCGACCGTCTGATCCCTGAAATCCTGTTCGGCTTCACCGGCCTGATCGGCATCATCAATCCGGTCGGTATGGCATTCGTGTTTCTCGAGCGCACGCAATCGCTGACCGAAGCCGAGCGCGCGATTCTGTCGAAGCGGCTCGCGACGAACGTCTTCGCCACGCTGCTCGTGATTTTCTTCGCCGGCGCGCCGGTGCTGAATTTCTTCGGAATATCGATGGAGGCGCTGCGGATCGGTGGCGGCTTCGCGGTGGCCGTGGCCGGCTGGTCGATGCTGAACGCGCCGGACGTACCGGCCGGCGGCGACGCCGCCGCGCACGGCGATGACCTGCACAAGCTGATGTCGCGCGCGTTCTTTCCGCTGACCGTGCCGCTGACGATCGGCCCGGGCTCGATCGCGGCCGGCATCGCACTGCACGCGAACCGCGCGCATACGGCGAGCGACTATCTGTTGTCGGGGGTCGTATCGGCGGCGGTCGCGGCGCTCGTCGCGTTCGCGATCTGGCAGATCTACAGCCGCGCGACGACGCTCGCGCGCTATCTCGGCAGCGAAGGGACGAAGGTCGCGATGCGCGTCTCCGCATTCCTGCTGCTGTGCGTGGGCGTGCAGATCATGCTGACGGGAGTGGCCGCGTTCGTGCAGACGCTGGGCGGGTAGGCGCGATGAAGGGGCGTCGTCGTGGCCTGCTTTCGAGGCCGGCGGCAATGTCGGCTACGTGTCGTTTCGATGCACATCCGCGCGCCCGCGCGGTGCCGCATCGGTTTCCCCATGCGACGGGAGCGTGGCGCCGCAATGCGGGCAACAGGATATGTCGCCCTTGCCGGCCCGCTTGTGCTCCAGCGCCGACGCGACCAGCTCCGCGCCCATGATCCCGGTCGGGAACGCGATGATCCCGTAGCCGAGCAGAATCGCGCACGACGTGATCAACCGGCCGAGCGGCGTGACGGGCGTCAGGTCGCCGTATCCGGTCGTGCTCATCGTCACGGCCGCCCAGTAGACGCCCACCGGAATGCTCGTGATCCCGTGCTCCGGCCCTTCCACGAGAAAGATCACGGTGCCGAGAATCACGACGAGCACGAACATCCCGCCGATGAACACGAAGATCTTGCGCCGCGCACGCGTGAGCGCGCGGATCAACATCTGCCCTTCCTCGAGATAGATCGACAGCCCGAGGATGCGGAACACGCGCAGCAGCCGCAGCAGCCGCACGTCGATCAGCGCGTGCAGGCCCGGGAAGAAGAACGCGAGGTAGGTCGGCAGCACCGACACGAGATCGACGATGCCGAAGAAGCTGCGCGCATACGCGGCCGGCTTCTTCGCGGTGCAGAGGCGCAGCAGGTACTCGGCGGAAAACAGCAGCGTGAACGCCCATTCGGCCGCGTAGAGCGCGTGGCCGTATTGCTGGTGCAACTCCTGCACGCTGTCGGCCATCACGACGAGCACGCTCGCGACGATCAGCGCGAGCACGGCGATGTCGAGCTTGCGCAGGAACGAAGGGCGGCGCGCGACGTGCGCGACCGCATCGCGCGCCGTATCGAAGGCGGACTGGATCAGCGAAATCATGGGCCCGAGTGTACGGGCCGTGTATCGCCCGGCCTATCGGACAGGTCTGATTCCTGCGTTGCGGGCTACTGCGCGAAGCGCTGCGTAATGGTGTCCTTCAACCGGGCGGGGGTCAGTTCGCCCATGTGCGATTCCACGAGTTCGCCTTTCGCGTCGAAGAACAACGTGGTCGGCAGCCCGCGCGAGCCATACGCATGCATTGCGTGCAGCGAAGGATCGAGCAGCACGTGATCGAAGCGCAGGTGCTGCTGTTCGAGGAAAGCGCGCACCGCTTGCGCGCTTTCTCCCTGGTTGAGCATCAGCACCGTGATGCCCGGATGGTCGCGCTGCGCCTGTGCGAGGATCGGCATCTCGCGGCGGCACGGCGCGCACCACGTCGCCCACAGGTTCACGACGACCGGCTTGCCGACGAAGCCCGCCGGCAACACGGGCGTCGAATCGAGCGCCTGGAGCGGCATCGCGGCAAGCGGCGGCGCGCCGCGCTGCAACGTCGCGAGCGTGCCTTGCGCGATACCCCACGCACCGAGGCCCGCGACGATGCCGGCCAGCACCGGCCGACGCAGCGCGGGCAGGCGGCGCAGGCGCCAGCCGGCGAACACCAGCGCGGCCGCGATACCGATGCGCGCGTCGAAGCCGCCGTCGCCGAGCGCGACGATCGCGCGCGGCGTCGCCGCATAGTCCGGCCACCATTGCGCGACGTAACCGACCCGAGCGGCGATCAGCCCGAGCAGCAGCACGTCGAGGATCAGGCTCGACGCGCTCTTGTGATGCCCGTCCGGCGGACGGCGCTGGATGAAGCGCGCGACGAGCCACGCCAGCAGCGCGGCGACGGCTACCGCGACGACGCGGATCGAGAAGGGACCGATGCTCAGCATGAGGCAGGAAGAATGATGGACGTGATCGAGCGGGGCGGAAAGGCGGATGGCCGCCGCGGCGATCGAGCCGTCGGCGGTCGTGCGGCGTTTCGACCGGTTGCCGCGGATGGGGTTCCTTTCCGGAACGTAACGGCGTGTTGCGGAAAGCGACAGGCGCCAGGCGGGGTAGCCCGGGATTGCATGCCGTTCACGCCGGCGTGCAGCGAATCAGACGGGGCCGATGGTCAGCAGCGTGCCGTTCATCAACAATATGCTTGCCGGTCTGGTGTGGTGTCCGCCGGTATCCCGCACAGGGATCTCTCCTTGACGGCCGCTCCGCTCGCGAGCGGCCGCTTTTTTTAGCGTCGTGCGTGCACGCGTGAATGCCTTGTGGCGGTCGGTGGGCGCGGCCGCACTCCGGTGTATATCGGCTGGTTTAACGGAATAGGAACGCTGCCAGATGCGAGCACAGGGCATTCACGCGTTCGCGACATGACGCCCGTCTCGGCTGCCCCGGCGTATCCGCGGGCGGCTGTCGATCGCTTGCTCACTGGCCGTCGCCGCCGGCATGCGTGCCGTAAAGCGCGGCGACGAAGTCGACAAACGCACGCACCTTCGGCGGCACGTGCCGGGATTTCGGATACAGCGCGTAGTAGCGGCGCTTCGCCAGCGTATGGCCGGGCAGGATCGGGACGAGCCGCCCGTGCGCGATGTCGTTGCTTACCGTGTGGTGCGTGAAGGCGCCGATGCCGAGGCCGCCGAGCGCGGCCGCATGCAACGCGGTGATCGCATCGATGCGCAGCGGGCCGTCGAGCCGCACCGTGACCGGTGCGCCGCTCGGCGGTGTGACGCGCCAACTGATCCGGTCGTCGCCGCCGCTGTAGGCGAGCAGATCGTGTTTCGCCAGTTCAGCGGGTGTGCGCGGCAGGCCGCGGCGCGCGACATAGTCCGGCGCCGCGACGAGAATTTCGTCGGAGATCGCCAGGGTTTTCGCGACGAGATCGGAGTCCGGCAGTTCGCCGCTGATGCGCAGCGCGACGTCGAACCCTTCGCCGATCAGATTGACGAAGCGGTCGCTGCACGACACGTCGAGGCGAATGTCGGGGTAGGCGGTGCGGAACGCGGGCAGCCATGCCGGCATTTCCAGCGTGCCGACCGACAGCGGCATGCTGACGCGCAATACGCCCGACGGCTGGCCGGGCGTATCGGTCACGCTCTCCGCCGCTGCCGCGACGCGCTCGAGAATCTCGACGCATGCGTCGTAATAGCGCTCGCCGGCGGGTGTCAGCGAGAAATGGCGCGTGTTGCGGTTGACGAGCTGCACGCCCAGGCCGGCTTCGAGCAGTTTCAACTGGCGCGATACGGTCGAATGGGTCGTGTCGAGGCGATCGGCCGCGGCCGAGAATCCTTTTGCTTCGACGAGGCTCCGATAGACGCGCATCGCGAGCAGTTGATCCATGTCGGGCTCCGGTTCGCGGAAGAAACGGTGATCGGGCCGCCGCACCCGCATCGGCGGATGCGGTGCGGCGAACGATCAGCGCAGCGGCAGGGCGAGGATGTCGGCCGTCGTCTTCACGTCGCCGAACGTATCCTCGATCTCGGCGAGCGCGGCGCGGTGCAGCGTGTCCTTGTCGATCGACTGGCCGTTCGCGCGTGCGATGGCGCGCGTCGCAGAGGCGTCCGATGCTACCACGACGCCGTAGCCGAGCGGCGCGGCATCCCGGGCGGCGCCGGCGACGCATGCGTGCGTCATCAGGCCCGCGATCACCAGCGTCTTGATACCGTCCGCCTTCAGGCGCTTGTCGATATCGGTGCTCGCGAACACGCTGACCGTTTCCTTCTGCACGACGGTGTCCTGCGCGCGCGGCTTCATTTCCGGAATGAACTCGACGGTCTTGCCGCCGAGTGCGAACAACGCCGAGCCCGCCGGCGCGACGTGCTGGACCTGGTAGACGCGCATGCCGTTGCGGTCCGCGAAGTCGATCAGGCGCTTCGCGTTGGCCATCGCCTGTTGGACGTCGGCGATCGGCATCCTGCCGTTCAGGTATTCGTTCTGGAAATCGATGACGACGAGCGCGGTCGTCTTCGGGTCGAGATGGTCGATCGGTTGCGCGCCGGCCATCGCGCGAATCGTCGGCGTGGCGGGCAGGCTGGATGCGGCTTCGGCGGTCGGCAGCATGGTGGCGGCGGACGCGAGGACGGCGTAGCGGGCGAGGTTACGGATCGAGAATGCAAACATGACGGGGCTCCTGTGGAAATGTCGAGTGCCTCGAACTATAGGGACGTCGCCGCGAATACGCGCCACCGCCGGGAAAACATCACCTGTGCGGACGGCGAACGAATCGCGCGGGACTGCGGCCTGGCGATGCGTTGTGCGAACGACAGGCCCTTGGTCTGTCCGTCGGTGCGTCATGCAAGGATAAAAAACGGGCGCGCATCGATCACTCGGTCCCGGCTGATTCAGGCGGGAATTCCCGTGAGGCGGGTCTTATCGAACGCAGGAGACACGCGCAAGCGAAAGGCGGCGTAAGCGCCGGCCGTCGTTGCGGCCGCAAGCAGCGGCGGCTTTTTGATAGACAGGCAGGCTTGCGGGAAGCGGGAAGTGCGAAGCGTGATGCCGTCAGCGTCGGGAGCCGTTGCCCGATTCCGCCTCACCGAGCCGATACGCGGTAAAGAACGCGTACCACGGCGACCCTTGCGTGACCGGTATGCCGAGTGCCGTCGTCCGCCGTTTCAGCGCACCGAACACATCGTTGACGAACGTATTCAGCGCTTTGTCGCCGAATGGAACCGGTTGCGTTCGTCCTGCGGCGAACGCGCCGTACGCGATCGCCAGCAGGCGCGCGCGGTCGTCGGTTCCCGCGATCGTCGCGTTGATCGTGTCGACGAAGCGTGGCCGGTCTTCATCGCGCGCGGCGGACAGGCACAGGAACACGATCGCCGATAGTTCACGCGGGTCTTCCACCGTCAGCAGCGCAGGCAGCCGGGCAACGATCCGCTCCGCGGGTTCCTCGCGCAGCGCATCGCCGAAGTCGAGTACGGCGGTCATCGGATTCGTGTCCGCTTTCAGGCGCTCGAGTGCCGGTTGCGACGCCGACGACACACCGTCTTGCGTCGCGGCCGGTGCGGACCGCAACGCGTCGGCCACCTGCCGCGCCCACTCCGGAAAGATCATCCGCACGTTGCCGAACTGCTCGCCGCCTTCGGCGGCCGGATTCCACCGATAGACGATCGTGCCGCCGCGAATGAACGGCGAATACAGATGCTCGGGCGTTTGCGGCGGCGGCCGCCGGTTGATCGGCAGCCACGCGAGCGTGAGCCAGTCGTAGCGGCCCGCCGCGGGCACGGCGGGGCTCGCGCTCGCGACGACCTGCCACGTGCCGCGATTCGCATAGCGGCGGCGCGCGTCGGGTACCGGGACGGTGCGTCCTTTCGCGGTGTCGAAATACGTGTTGCCCGTGACGTTCGCGCCGCTGTCAGCGGCCGGCGTGATGGTCGAGATGACCCACGACGCGCCGTCCGCCGAGCGGTAGTCGGACGGCTTCAGCGTCGCCACGTCGTGCACCATGCGCGTTTCCGCCGCGACGGGGCCCGGCGGGGCATTGGCGGGTGCGGCGAAGATACTCGGCATGGGCAGTCCTCGGATTCGGGTGCGCATCGCCGAGCAGGGGATGCGGTGCGGTTGTTTCTCGTAACTGTAGGACGTTGCTACAGATATCGCGAGGAATCCCGGCGCACAGGGCGAGGAGTGACACGGATTCACATTTTGTAGCAACATACCTACATATATGGCTTCCAGGAGTCCATCGTGACCATCACCACCCTCTCGAGTCGTGAGCTCAACCAGGACGTGACCAAGGCAAAGAAGGCGACGAAGGATGGCCCCGTGTTCATCACCGACCGCGGCAGGCCGGCCCATGTGCTGCTGAGTTTCGAGGAATACCAGCGTCTCACCCGGCAGCGGCGCAACATTGCCGACTCGCTCGCTATGCCGGGTGTCGAGGACATTGAGTTCGACCCGCCGCGCGCAAACGTCAAAATCAAGGAGGTCGGCTTCTGATGATGTTCGTTCTTGATACCAACGTGGTTTCGGAACTCCGGAAAGTGCGGGCGGGCAAGGCGGACAGGAACGTGGCGGCCTGGTGTTCGACCGTCGATGCGTCGGTGCTGTTTGTCTCGGCCATCACGATCATGGAGCTGGAGACCGGTGTCTTGCAGGTCGAGCGCAGAGGCACGGAACAGGGGGCGCTTCTCAGGGCATGGCTTGACGGGCACGTGCTGCCCGAGTTCGCTGGGCGCGTGTTACCGGTCGATACCGCCGTCGCCCAACGATGCGCACGGCTCCATGTGCCGGACCGGCGATCCGAGCGGGACGCGCTCATTGCTGCGACGGCGATCGTGCATGGCATGACGGTCGTGACGCGCAACGTTGCCGGTTTTGTTGAAACCGGTGTCGCGATTCTGAATCCGTGGGATTGAGCGAATAGATCAACTTGCTCCCGAGGCGAAATCGGATTCTGCCGCTGGTCGCAGTCGTCTTCGCGGGCATCGAACATCGGCGCGACCGACGAGTCGCGCCGCCGCGTCAGCGTTGCCCTTTACCCGCGCATCGGCGGATCGAGCCGCGCGAACGCTGCCTGCCGGCGATACGGGAAATGCGGATACGGCGCTTCCACCGCGCTCGCCGCATCGAGCGTCGCCATCTGCGCATCGGTCAGCGCCCAGCCGACCGCGCCGAGGTTCTGCCGCAACTGTTCCTCGTCGCGCGCGCCGACGATCACCGACGACACGGTCGGCCGCTGCAGCAGCCAGTTCAGCGCGATCTGCGGCACCGTCTTGCCGGTTTCCTCCGCGATCGCGTCGAGCGCGTCGACCACGTCGTACAGGCGCGCGTCGTCGACCGGCGGCCCGTAGCTGGCCGTTTCATGCAGGCGGCTGCGTTCGGGCAGCGGCGCGTTGCGCCGGATCTTGCCGGTGAGCCGGCCCCAGCCGAGCGGGCTCCACACCAGCGCGCCGAGGCCCTGATCGGCGCCGAGCGGCATCAGGTCCCATTCGTAGTCGCGGCCGACGAGCGAGTAGTACACCTGGTTCGCGACGTAGCGCGACCAGCCGTGCCGGTCGGCCGCCGCGAGCGACTTCATGATCTGCCAGCCGGCGAAGTTCGACACGCCGATATAACGGAGCTTGCCCGCGCGCACGAGATCGTCGAGCGTCGACATCACTTCCTCGACCGGCGTGCTCGCATCGAACGCGTGCAGTTGCAGCAGGTCGATGTAGTCGGTGTCGAGGCGGCGCAGCGCGTCGTCGACGGCGCGCACCAGCCGTGCGCGCGACGTGCCCGCGTCGTTCGGGCCGTCGCCGGTCGGCAGGCCCGTCTTGGTCGAGATCAACGCCTGGTCGCGGCGCCCCTTGAGCGCGGCGCCGAGCACGCGTTCGGACGCGCCGTCGGAATACACGTCGGCCGTGTCGAACAGGTTGACGCCGGCTTCGAGGCAGATGTCGACCAGGCGGCGCGCTTCGTCGACGCCGGTATTGCCCCATGCGCTGAACAGCGGGCCGGTGCCGCCGAAGGTGCCGGCGCCGAAGCTCAGGGCGGGGACCTTGAGGCCGGAGCGGCCGAGCGTACGGTATTCCATGTGCATTTCCTTTCGTCGTGTGAGCGCGGCGCGGCCGCGTGTCGATCGTCACGCGATCACTGTACCGTTTGCGGCTTTTCCAGATAATCCGGAAGATGGCGAAAATATCCTTCGGATGGAGCGAACAATGCTGCTCGACAACCTCGCGCTGTTCCTGCGCATCGTGGAGAAGGGCGGGCTGGCCGCGGCCGGCCGCGAGGTCGGCCTGTCGCCGGCCACGGTGTCCGAACGGCTGACGGCGCTCGAGCGCCACTACGGCGCCGCGCTGCTCACGCGCACGACGCGCGCGATCAGCCTGACCGACGAGGGGCGCACGCTGGTGGACGGCGCGCGACGCCTGCTGGCCGAGGCCGACGAACTGGAAAGCCGTGTGCGGCTGGGCATGCAGACGCTGTCGGGGCCCGTGCGGCTCAGCGCGCCGGCCGATCTCGGGCGCGAGCGGGTCGTGCCGATCGTCGACGCATTCCTGGCCGAGCATCCGGGCGTGACGGTCGACCTGCATCTCGGCGACGGATATGTCGATCTCGTCGGACTCGGGCTCGATTTCGCGATCCGCCGCGGCACGCTGGCCGACAGCTCGTTGCGCAGCCGCTCGCTCGGCCGGGCGCGGCGCGCGGTGTGCGCGTCGCCCGCGTATCTCGCCGCGCATGGCACGCCACGGCATCCGGACGAACTCGCCGAACACGACTGCATCGTGATGCGCTTCGGCCAGGATCTGTATGCCGAATGGCCGTTCAGCATCGACGGCACATTGAAGCGCGTGGTGGTGCGCGGCCGGCGCGTCGCCAACGACGGCGCGCTCGTACGTGCGTGGTGCGTCGCGGGGCACGGTATCGCGCTGAAGTCGCTGGTCGATATCGAGCGGGATCTGGCGTCGGGCGCGCTCGTCGAGGTGCTCGGCGCGTTCTCGCCGGGCGACGTAGATCTGCAGATCGTCTATCCGGGCGGCGTCGCGCAGCCGCGGCGCGTGCGGGCGTTGATCGACAGGCTCGCGCAGGCGCTGGCGTAGCGGCACGTTGCTTGCGCCGCGTACGAGCGGCGAGCGGTTGCGGCGGCGATATCGCTGCGATTGCATCGGTGCCCGATGTCGGCGCGTGGCGACCCACATCACGTGCCGAAAGCGCGCCCCGGATTCATTGCCCACATTTCGTCATTTAGCTAATATTCAAAACGACAAACGAAGCCGAACCCCATGGACGACGTCACCCGCCTCAGCGCCCTGGCCAACGAAAGCCGTCTGGCCGTGATGCGCTGGCTCAAGCAGCCGCGCAAGCATTTCCCGCCGCAGCCGCACGGCGATGTCGACGCGCTCGGCGTGTGCTGCACGTACATCACCGAGAAACTGGGCATCGCGCCGGCCACGACCACGCGCCACATGCGCATCCTCGCGGATGCCGGGCTCGTGCAGGCGACCCGCGTCGGCAAGTTCACGTACTACAAGCGGATCGACGGCGCGCTGCGGCAGCTCGGCCGCGATCTCTCGCAACTCTGACTCCGACCGAGGCAACCGACATGGACGAACTTGCACTGCTGGCCGATGCCGACCGGCGCGCGCACGCGTATCTGGCCGCGACGAACGAACGGCGCGCGTTTCCCGATGCGGGGGCGCTCGCCGGCCTTGCGGCGTTCGACGAGCCGCTGCCCGATACGGGCCGCCCGGCCGACGACGTGCTGCGCCTGCTCGACGAGCGCGGCACGCCCGCGACGGTCGCATCGAATGGCCCGAACTACTTCGGCTTCGTGATCGGCGCGACGCTGCCGGCCGCGGCGGCGGCCGAGCGGCTGATGCTCGCGTGGGACCAGTGCGCGTCGTCGTACGCGAATTCGCCGGTGGCCGCGACGCTCGAGCGCCAGGCCGCGCGCTGGGTCGTCGAGGCGCTCGGGTTGCCCGAAGGCAGCGCGGTCGGTTTCGGCACGAGCGCGACGGCCTGCACGCTCGTCGCGCTGGTGGCCGCGCGGCGCGCGCTGCTCGCGCGCCAGGGCTGGGATATCGACGAAGATGGCCTGATCGGCGCCCCCGAGGTGAAAGTCGTGATCTCCGCGCTCGCGCACATCACGGTGAAGAAGGCGCTGCGCGTGCTCGGCTTCGGGATGAAGCGCATCGTCGTCGCGCCGGTCGATACGCACGGCCGGATCGACCCGGCGCAGTTGCCGCCGCTCGACGACATGACGATCTTCTGCGTGCAGGCCGGCGAAGTGAACACCGGCGAATTCGATCCGTTCGCGGCGCTGATTCCGCCCGCGAAGGCGGCCGGCGCGTGGGTCCACGTGGACGGCGCGTTCGGCCTGTGGGCGCGGGCCTCGTCGAAACGCGCATTGACGGACGGCGTCGACGGCGCGGACAGCTGGACGACCGATGGTCACAAGTGGCTCAACACGCCGTACGACGGCGCGATGGTGATCTGCCGCGACGCGGCCGCGCTCGCCACCGCGATGAACAGCGACGCCGTGTACCTGAGCGGCGCGCAGGATGCGCAGAAGAATCTGAACCTCGAATTCTCGCGGCGTGCGCGCGGCATTCCCGTGTGGGCCGCGCTGCGCTCGCTCGGCCGCGCGGGCGTCGCGACGATGGTCGAGCGGCATTGCGCGCAGGCGGCGCGCGTCGCGGATGGCCTGCGTGCGGCCGGCTACGACGTGATCAATCGCGTCGTGCTGAACCAGGTGCTCGTGCGCGCCGGCACCGACGAGGAAACGGCGGCGATTCTCGAAGCCGCGCAGGCGTCGGGCGACGTGTGGTTCGGCGCGACCGTATGGCAGGGGCGGCCGGCGTTCCGGATCAGCGTGTCGTCGTGGCGCACGGAGGATGCGCACATCGATCGGCTCGTCGCATTGCTGACGAGGTTGCGCGGCGTGCACGCGGGTTGAGCGTCACGCGTCGTCCGACGTCGTAACGGTTGCGTACGCAACTTTCTGGCGTTCGATGAAGTGCCGCGCGGCATGCGGGGCGCGCGACACATCCGCAGGCGTGAAAATGTCGGACAATAGTCATCGCGCGGGCCGCGCCGGCACCGCGCGTTCAACCGAAGCATTCACGCTTGCGAGATCCCCATGTCGACTTCCTTTCCCCGGGAACTGCTGAAGGCCGCCGATATCGCGAAGATGGAACCGACGCGCGAGGTGCATTCGCTCAATCCCAATGCCGTTCGTCTGAAGCGGCAACTCGGCGACCTGACCGGCCTGACGCAATTCGGCGTTCATCTGCTCACGCTGATGCCCGGTCACGAATCGGCCGAATATCACCGCCATCTGTACGAAGAGGAATTCGTGTACGTGCTGTCCGGCACCGGCACGGTGACGATCGGCGGGCACGCCAGCGAAATCGGGCCCGGCGATTTTTTGGGTTTTCCGCGCGGCGGCGACGCGCATACGGTGCAGAACACCGGCGAGGCGCCGCTGGAGCTGCTCGTTGGCGGGCAGCGGCTCGAACACGACGTGTGCGAATACCCGCGTATCGGCAAGCGGCTGTATATCGCCGGCCAGCTCGAGGAGTATGTCGAGCTGCCGAAGGCGCCGTGACGGCGGATTGAACGTCGTCGCCGGAGCGGCCGTTCGGCCAATCAGGATGAATTCGCTTCTCGCGACCCTGTCGCGCTTATGATGCGGGAACGCCATTGAAAGGTTCCACGCCATGGACGCGCCGCTCCCGCCGATGTCTGCCCCGATTTCCGAAACGGCTCCTGAAACCGAAACCGAAGCCGCCGGCGAGCCGCGCGCGTCGCGCGTGCATCGGCCGGTCGCGCTCGTGACCGGCTCGACGTCGGGGATCGGGGCGGCCGTCGCGCGGCGCCTCGCGGCCGACGGCTACGCGGTGATCCTGCATTCGCGCACCTCGGCCGACGCCGGGCGTGCGATGGCGCACGAACTCGGCGGCGCCTATGTGCAGGCCGATCTCGCCGACGACGCCGAGCGCGTGAGATTGATCCGCGACGCACTCGCCGTGCACGGGCGGCTCGACGTGCTCGTCAACAACGCGGGCGTCAGCCGCGTGATTGCGCACGACGACCTCGCGGCGGCCACGCCCGACGTGTGGCGCGAAATGCACGAGATCAACGTGATCGCGCCGTTCCGGCTCGTCGCCGAAGCGGAGGCCGCGCTGCGCGACGCGGCGTCGCACGGGCGTGCCGGATGCGTCGTGAACGTCAGTTCGCATGCGGGCGTGCGGCCGAAGGGCGCGTCGATTCCGTATGCGGCCGCGAAGGCCGCGCTCAATCACACGACGCGGCTGCTCGCGCGCACGCTTGCGCCGGCGATTCGCGTCAATGCGGTCGCGCCGGGGCTCGTCGATACGCCGCTGACCGCCGACTGGACGCAAGCGCAGCAGCTGTGGCGCGAGCGCGCGCCGATGCGTCGCGCGGCGACGCCGGACGATATCGCGCAGACGGTCGCGATGCTCGTCGCGTCCGATTACGTGACGGGCGAGATCGTGATGCTCGATGGCGGATTGAACCTGACGTGACGGGGTGACGCGGAGAACCGGCGGCGGTGCGCGCATCGTGTACGCAACCGCCGGGTTCGTTCGCAGGGGGATCGATCAGCCGAGGTTCGACCGCAGCCGCGCGAGCGCCTGATCGTGCGTGCGTTCGAACTTCAGCGGCGTGACCGCGATATACCCTTCGCCGAGCGCGACCGTTTCCGAATCCGCATCGTCATCGCGCGGCGCACGCGCGAGCTTCAGCCAGTGATAGTCGATCTCGCGCGGATCGCGTCCTGACACGATTTCGACGCCCTGCAGCGTGCCGGCGCCCTGGTTCGTCACCTTCAGGCCGCGCACGTCGTCGGCCGGCCGCGGCGGGAAATTGACGTTGAGGCACGCATCGCTGTCCCAGCCGGCGGCGGCGAGCCGACGAATGACGTCCGGCGCGTGCGCGAGCGCGGTTCCCCACGGCACCGCGTTGCGATCCGTGAACGCCTGGCTCAGCGCGATGGCCGGCACGCCGACCAGCATGCTCGTCATCGCGGCGCCGACCGTGCCGGAAAACACCGTTTCGGTGCCGAGGTTCGCGCCGCGATTCACGCCCGACAGCACGACGTCCGGCCGCGCGCCCTTCATCAGGTGGCTGACCGCGATCGCGACGCAGTCGCCGGGGGTGCCGCGCACCGCGAAGCGGCGTTCGCCCTTGCGATGCACGCGCAGCGGTTCGTGCAGGCTCAGCGAATGCGACGTGCCGCTCTGGTCTTCGGCGGGCGCGACGATCCACACTTCGCGGGCGAGTTGCGTGGCGACCTGTTCGAGTATTTCAAGGCCGGGAGCGTCGAATCCGTCGTCGTTGGTGAGCAGGACACGATCGAACGGCGGGCGGGTTTCTTGCATCGGGACGATCCTCGCGAAGGGCAATGAGAGGCGAAGGGCGGCGTGGCGCAAGCCACGGCTGATATGACTCCCGGTGTCGACCGGGGATCGGTTTCTCGAGTCATGTTGCCAGAATTTCAGCGATTCGCCTTCAGGTAATGCCGTTATGCGGTGCCTCACCGACATCCTGGCAATTCGCAACTGCCCGGCGAGCCGAGCTGTCCACAGCGCGCCACGTAGCGTGGCGACCATGCCTCGCGGGCGCGTGGCCGGCTCCGGTATCGTGTAAAAAGCGGCGAGTCATCGATAACTTCGAAAAATCCGCACGACGGGGACGTGCGGCCATATCCTGTGCACTGCCGGCGCAGTGCGCGTACCGTCCGCTGCTCGGCCGCACGCCGATTTCCGGACGAACCGGAAATTATTCTAAAATTGAGCCGCTATTGCCCGGTATGCCGAGTACGGCCTGCAACACGATGGTGGGAGCATGCTTCCCATCGCGGCGGGGAAGCGGCGCATCACCGAAAGCCTCGGCGGAAACAGGAACATGGAAGAATTTTTTGTGCGCGTGATGGTAGCCGACGATCATCCCGCGTCCGCGCTGGGCATGTCGCAGGCGCTGCAAGGCAACAGCACGATCGGGCTCGTGGGCACCGTTTCGAATTCGACGGACCTGGTTGCAGCGCTCGACGTGCAGCAGAGCGACGTGCTCGTGCTCGACTATGTGATGCCGGGCGGCAAGTACGGCGACGGGCTCGTGCTGCTGTCGTTCCTGCAGCGGCGCTATCCGGCGCTGCGCATCGTGACGATCACGATGATCGACAATCCGAGCGTGCTGCGCGCGATCCACAAGCGGGGCGTGAGCTGCATTCTCAGCAAGTCCGATGCGATCTCGCACCTGATCGGCGCCGTGCATGCCGCGTACGTCGGTGCGAGCTACACGTCGCCATACATCAAGCAACTCCTGCACGACGCCAAACCCGAGCCCACCGCGCGCGCATTGACCACGCGCGAAATCGAGGTGGTGCGATTGTTCGGTGCGGGCTACACGGTGGGCGAGATCGCCACGCAGCTTCATCGGAGCAAGCAGACCGTCAGTTCCCAAAAGTCGAGCGCGATGAAGAAACTCGGTATCGTTCGCGACGCGGATCTGATCCGCTACAACGGCGAGCAGGATCTCGACGGCGCGCCCGACGACGAGGCGTCGCGGACGTGACGCGCCCGCGGGCCGGCTGTGCTCCGACTCCGCTGCGGGCCAGTGCCGCTGAAACGATGCATGTGCGTGTCGGCGGTGCGCGCCGCGCGACAACGCTGTTTTCGGGGCGCCGACGCGTGGAAGTCGGTGAACGATGCGGCATCCGCGGCCGCGTGTGACGAGATCGACAGGACATGCCTGCAAAACTGAAAAGACTTCTTTCGTCCGCCACGCCGACGGGTCGCAAGTCATTCGAACCGGCTCGCGTGAGGCGACAGCAGCAGTTCCTGCTGTATGCAAGCGGCGCCGCGATCTCGGTGTTCATTCTGGTGTGTGCGGCGCTCGTCGTGCTGCTCGATGTGAAGGAATCCCTCGAGCGCGCCCGCGTTGACTTCACCGAGCGCAAGGCGGAGTTCTTTGCCGAGCTGGAGGTGATGAAGGCGCTGCAGAATCGCTATGTCGACAACATGGAGCAGCGTTGGGCGCACGGCCCCGTCATTGCGCCGGGCTCGCCCGGGCTGTTCGACGGCAAGCGCGGTAAACAAACCCTGGTCGGCCGGATCGGGCCGGTGGCGGTCGCGGCCTTCGTCGATGTCCCGTCAGCCGATCCGGCGAATACGCGCCTGCCCTATCTCGAAAACTTTCTCGGGCAGGTCGAGACGACCGGCGTGCTGCCGCCGAAACCGGCGATTTCGGTATTCGCGTCCTATCTGATCGATTCGAACGGCGATTATCTTGTCGCGATGGGGTATCCGGTGGTCAAGCGAGCGCTCTCGTGGCCGGCCGGTTTCGACGTGCGGGCACTCATTCGGCAACTGCGGCCGCTGAACGACGGCGCGTCCGCCCCGGCGGCTTCCGCGCCGAACGCGATCACGCTTGACCGTCGATTCGACCCGGTGCTCGGGCGCGCCGTGTTGCGGCTGGTGCAACCGGTGCGCGGCGCGAACGGCAAGCCGGTCGCCTGGTTCATCACCAACAGCCGGCCGCAGATGGACGAGATCGTGCGTCCGTCGAGCATCGGCGCGGACTACGCGCTCGTCGACGTCGGCGGCAATCTGCTGGTCGGCCGTCAACCCGATGATGTGACAGCCGCCCTTGCGCTCGCCGACGCGCGCCGCACGCAAACGGTCGTTCGTCGTGTCGGCACGCACTTCGTCATCGGCAGCCAGATACGGGAATCGGATGCGGTGCTGATGGCGACGCTCTCGTGGCGCGGCGTTCTGTACGACATTGCCGCCGCCCTCGGCGTGACGCTCGGGGCCGCCGTGTTCGCCATTGGGCTGCTGTGGGGCGCCATCGTGTCTTTCGACCGGCGCGCGCTGCGTCCGGCGAATCGCCGTGCAATTCGCCTGATCGAAAGCGAGGCGCTCAACCGTACGCTGATCCGGACCGCGCCGGCCGGGCTCGTGCTGTTGTCCTTTGCCGATGGCGAAGCGATCATGCGCAACGAAGCGATGATCGCGTACGAGCGGGAGGTGACGGGCGAGCCGCTCGGCACACTGCTGTGGCGCGCGTACCGGGACGGCGCCCCGGCCGGCAACGCGCGCAAGCGCGTGACGCGAGAGCTGGGCGTCGAGCGCGCGGGGGCCGGCATCGTCTATTTCGACGCGCACATCGCGCGCACCAAGTACCGCGGCATCGACGTGCTGCTGTGCACGCTGCTCGACATCACGGTGCGCAAGCAGGCGGAGGAAAAGCTGCGCGAGGCGCGCGAAGCCGCCGAACTCGCGAACAAGGCGAAGTCGACGTTCCTCGCGACGATGAGCCACGAGATCCGCACGCCGCTGAACGCGATCATCGGCAACCTGGAGTTGATGGCGCACGCGCAGATGGCGCCGCCGCTGCGGCGCCGGCTCGGCACGATCGTGTCGTCGTCCGATGCGCTGCTGCGCGTGATCAACGACGTGCTCGACCTGTCGAAGGCGGAATCGAATCAGATGACGCTGGAAGTCATGCCGTTCGACCCCCGTCGTCTGCTGCTCGACATCGCGGCGTTTTTCCGTCCGCTCGCCGATGCAAAGGGACTGGCGCTCGAGTGCGCCGTGTCGGCGGAGTTGGCTGATGGTTATGTCGGCGACCCGACCCGCCTGCGGCAACTCGTGTCGAACCTCGTCAGCAACGCGATCAAGTTCACCGAACGCGGCAGCGTGACGCTCTCGGCAGGGCCGGCGCGCATCGGCGCCGACAGGCGCGGCCTCGAAATACGCGTCGCGGACACCGGCATCGGCATACCCGCCGACCGCATGCCGGCTTTGTTCGACGTCTACATCCAGGCCGATGCATCGACCTATCGCCGCTTTGGCGGCACCGGCCTCGGGCTGCCGCTATGCCGCCATATCGCCACGCTGATGCACGGCGAACTGACCGTCGGCAGCCGCGTCGACGAAGGCACGACGTTCACCGCGACACTGCCGCTGCCGGCCGCCCCGGCCGGATGGCGTGCGGATACGTTCGAGCAGGACGTGGCGGCCGACGCAAGGCCGGAACCGGATGACCAACCCCGCGCGCCGTTGCGGGTGCTGGTTGCCGAGGACCATCCCGCGAGCCGCGCGTTGCTGCGCGACCAGCTCGATGCGCTGGGGTACGACGCGATAATCGTCAGCAACGGCGTGGAGGCGATGCGGGCGTTCTTCGAGCATCCGTTCGATGTCGTGTTGACCGATCTGGGCATGCCGGAGCTCGACGGCTACGCGCTGACGAATTTCCTGCGGGAACAGGGGGCAACGGTGCCCGTGATCGCGATGACCGCGCATGCGACGGAGGAAGACTACCGACGCTGCGCACGGGTGGGTGCCGCGGAAGTCGTACTCAAGCCGCTGTCGATGTCGGCGCTCGATGCCGCGCTGAGGCGGCATGCGGCTTCCGGCTCGCCCGCCGTGGAGCATGGTGATCACGGCAAGCAGCCGGCGATGACCGACGAGATCCGGCTGAAACTGTGCGAGGCGACGCTTCGCTCGCTCGCGGCAATCGACGCGGCGCTGGCGAGCGGCGATATCGGCACGCTGAAGACCGAATTGCACTCGCTGCGAGGCGGTTTCGCGCTGGCCGGCGACACGCGGACACGGGACGCATGCGCCCGCGCGGAACGTATCGCGATGGATGAAGGCGTGGAAGGGCTCGCGCCGGCATGGCCGGCCTGCCGCGCGACGATCGCGGCCGCGCTGGAGCGGTTGTCCGGCGCCGAAACGCGAGCCCCGCGTACCTCGAACTGACCGATGGCGGCGCACGGCCGGTTGTCCCGATCCGCTTCGGCTCTATTGATACGAAAGCGTAAAGGACGCCCGCGCATTGACTTGCCCCGGTGTGATTTTAGGTGCGGTCTTCACGTATTTCGCGACGATCGGAATGGTCAGGGTGCCGCTTCCCGTCACTCTGCCTGCGAGCCACTGATTGGTGTTGCCTTTCAATGAGGAATCGGGGCCGAAACCGAGCGGCGTCGAACTTCCCTCCTTGAAGAGCTGGATGCCGATACCCGTTGCCGTCGCCTCGGGAGCGAGACTGAGAACGTTTCCGGTGTTCGTTGGCGTGACGACATCGGTCAACGTCACGTAGACGCCGGTCGATTGCTTGCAATTGACTATGAGCGATGTGGTGCCGGATTCGGTGGACACGTCGCCCACCGAAGCCAGCCTGGGGGCAAACAGCTCCGGTAGCGCGACGCTGCTCTGCGTGGCCGACGTCAGTGAGCAGCTGGTGGCGGTGATGTTGATCCTGAGCGCGTTCATATAAATCGCGGAAGCACGACCTCCAGAGCCCTGGTCCAGGTAAACATCCCCGATTTTGGTATAGGGGATGGAATAGGAGCCCGAAACGAGTGCTCCGCTGAATACAAGCGCAACGCGAGCGTAGAGGTCCGAGCTGGAGGGGTACACCGGAATCTGTGTCCAGTCCGAAGTAACGGGGGACCACGGCGATAGCGGGCTGGCGCCGTTCTGTACCGCTGCCATGAGTGCGTAGCCGATTCCGGGAATGCCGGTTTCATATACCGGGTGCGATTTTCCGCCATAGGAAAAGGTGATGCCGGGAACCAGTTTTCCCGGTGACCGGACTCTATACTGTTTGCCGTCGCAGTCCGGGCCTATGAAGTAGGTGGTTCTTTGCTGTTCACTGAGTGCGCCCGAATTCACGAGCGTGCCGGGATTTTTCGCGTCCCGGTTGCTCGTAATGCTCGTCTGGAGCGTCGGAGACAATGGTGGAGGCGCATCGCCGGGAAACGAACATGCGCGAGCGGCGTCCGACAGGATGAACGGTGCACATCCCAATGCAAGAAGCGACAGTAGGACATTCCAACCGCGCGAAGCGGATAAGCGAGGTTTCGTGGATGGTTTCACCCGTTGCTCCTTTGAAAAGAAGCAAGGCGTACGCTTGCTTCGTAAATGAATGGGTCGTGGTTCATGTCGTGCACGGCATGCTCGCGGGCGATCAGCCGCGCCGGACCACGCGCGGCCACACCACGCCGGTCAGGGTTTAGCGCAGACGCCGGCGATCTGGCTATATCCGTTCGAACCGTGCTTGCCCTGTCGAACCGGAAGGTCGTACGAGATGCGGCACGACGAATTCGCATCGTCGGCCCACTTGACGGTGAGTTCGCCGTGGGGGTCGAGCCCGCGCGCAAAGATCTTGCTTGCCTGCCCGACGACGCCGAGTTCCTTGCCCGATCGGTCGTACACGGTCGCGCCGAACGGCAGCGGTGCGCCGTTCGCCTGCCGCGCCTTGATGACCGCCGCGCGCCCCATATCGGTCGCGAACTTCAGCAGCGGCACGGCGCCGGCTCGCGGCGCGACCTGCTGGCTCGTCTCCTTCAGCTCGACATCCATCGAGATGCCCTTCGGGTCGAGCTCGACGGTATTCAGGTTGTAGGGCGTCAGATACGGCACGATCGCATAACCGCGACCGTCGACGCGCACGCCCGACGCATTCGTGATGCGCGCGCCGGCAGCGCCCGGCGCCTCGACGATCCCGAACGTTTCGGACAGCGGCTGCGACAGCGTGATGCCGCCGCCATGCGCGACCGCCGCGCCGCGGATGCCGATCGACCCCTGCTGATAATCGCCGCTCGCGCTGGCGCTCGCGCTGAGTTCGGCGAAGCGTGCACGGTAGGTGGCGCTGCCGCCGCCGTCGGTGCTCGAACTGCCGGTATCGGACGCGTGGTTCACGTTGACGCTGTACGACAGCGCATTGTCGACGCCGAGCGAATCCGACAGCGTCGTCTGAACCTGCGTACGGCCGCGGGTATCGTGCGTGACGCTGCCCGACACCGTCGTGGGCCGCGATCGGCCGAGCGGAATCGTGACGCTGACGTAATACAGCGTGCTCATTTCGCCGCCCTGGCTGCGCTGCCGCGCGGCCGACAGGTTGTACGAAATATTGCGGTACGCGTTGTTGTAGCTGACCGAATAGCTGGTGTCGGAGCCCTGGCGATTCCAGTAGTCGGAGGCCGACGCGGTGACGCCGAGCTGGCCGCCCTTGTCGCCGAGGCGCTGACTGAGGGTCAGCGACGCGCGATTGCGCTGACGCCAGATCGAGTCGACAAGCCCGCCTTCGCGCACGGTGTCGCGTGTGCGCATCGCGTCGTTCAGGCCGAAGTAGCCGCTCGTCGAGTAGCGGTACGCCGCGATCGCGATATCGGTATTCGTCTGCGCGATCGACTTCGAATAGCTGACCCGCATGCTCGAGCCGTTGAAGCGCTTCACGCCCGGGATCGATGTGGTCGCATGCGTGATGTCCGCACCGAACGCGCCGATCGACGTATTGAGCGCGGCGCCGACCATCGCGGACACATAGCCGGTCGCGGCCGTCACGCCGCCATAGCCCGTGATGAGGTTCGTCAGGCCGCGCTGGTACGTGGCCTGCGCGAACAACGGATGGCTGCTGCCCTGCGGATTGCGCAACGAGCCGACGGAAAAGCTGTAACGGCTGATGCCGGGCCGCAGCGACATCGGAACGGCCGCGTACGGTACCGAGAACGTATGCACGGAGCCGTCGGCTTCGGTGACGGACACCTGCAGGTCGCCGCCATAGCCGGTCGGATAGAGATCGTTGATCTCGAACGCACCGGGCGCGACGGTCGTCTCGTACAGCGTCACGCCGTTCTGGCGAATCGTGACCTTCGCGTTGGTGTTGGCGATACCGCGCACCACCGGCGCGTACCCGCGCAGCGAATCGGGCAGCATGCGATCGTCCGACGACAGTCGCACGCCGCGGAACTGCGTGGAATCGAACAGGTCGCCGGACGTATAGGTTTCGCCGATCACGAGTTGCGACGACAGCGACGGGAGGTCGCGCTGAGCGTAGGTGGAAATGTCGTCGTACTGGCTGCTCCCTTGCGACGACCAGCTATACGAGCCGTCGTGGCGGAAGTGCCAGTTGCCGATGTTCACGCCGCCGTTCAGGCCGAGATAGCCTTGCGTCTGCGTCGAGTTGCCGCGGTTCTTCGAGCCGTAGAGGTTGAAGTTGTAGCCGAGCATCGCGACCGGCACGCCCGAGCTCCACTGGTCGGGGCTCACGTAGCCGCGCGCCTGGTGCGCGAGCGACGCTTGCGGGATGCTCAGTGTCAGCGTCTGCTCGCTGAAATCGAACGCGGCGCTCGCTTCCGGAATGACTTGACCGATGCGGCGGCATTCGCCTGCGACGGCGAGTTGCGCGACGAGCTCGGGCGACAGTTTGCGGAAATCGACGCCGATGCGCTTCAGCATCTTTTCGTCGAAGCAAGGCTGCGCGTCCGGCGTGCCGGGCGCGGCCTTGAATGGGACGTCGTACCGGCCGATCCAGTCGGCGCCGACGTAGAGGTCGACGCTATATTCGCCGGGCAGCGCGACGTTGCCGCGCGCATAGCGCGACAGGTCGACTTGCCTTCCGTTGCCGTTGCTCAGGAAGCCGGGATCGAATTCGACCTGCGCGAACTCCGTCTGCGCGACCTGGATCGGCGCGGGCGGAGACGGCGGGGGCGTTTCCGCACGCGCGTTTTGCGACCACGCGCCGATGCAGGACAGAACCAGCACGTAGATGGGCTTGAGGTGCGGCATGCCGGGCACGTTCGTGCGCACATGTCGATTCGAAGTCATTCCCAGCTGCTCCTGTCGTGATCGGGTGCACGGCGCCACGCGCAAAGCCCGTTACGGGCTGCGTGTTTCGCGGCATCGCTCGGCGTTCGTTGCAAATAGAAAAATCGGTGTTGTTCGCGAGGCCTGGCCTCCGACGAAGATGTGAAGCGGCGGTGCGCGTTGCGATTGCGGATGTCGAACCCGCAGCGCGCGGCGCGGCTGGGTATCGCGTCAGTGCGCTATCGAAACGGGGCGCTCGTTGTCCGACGACGAACCCCAGTCGTCGATACTGCCGAACGAGGCCGTCGCGCCGCTCGACGGCAGCGCGCCGAGTTGGTTGACCGGGAACTGTTGCGTGCCGCCGGGCAGCACGTATCCCATCCCCGCGTCGTATTGATGGCCGGCGGCCTTCAGCGACACGCTGCCCAGATTGACGACGTAGGGCGTCGGATTGCTGGCCTGCAGCGCATACCCTTCGCCAGCCTTGACGAGGCTCCAGTTCAGTTGCTTCGGCGCGGCGCTGGCGTTGCCGGTCAGGCCTTCCGGGCGGAACATCACCTTGATGCGCGAGCGGAACGCGATCTGAAGCTGGTTGCGGTCGTTTCCGGGCGCCGCTTTGGGCGGGATCTCGAGCACGTTGAGCCAGAACAGCGATTCCTTGTCGGCCGGAAGCGGTTCGCGCGTATAGATCATGCGCAGCGTCTGCCCTTTGCCGGGTTCCATCCGGAACATCGCGGGCGTCAGCGTGAACGGGACGTCGATATTGTCGGGAGACGCGTTCGGGTCGCCCTTGTCGAGCCATGCCTGCACGAGCACGGGTGCCTTGCCTTCGTTCGTGAGCTTGACCGTGACCTCGCGGTCGTTGCCCGGAAAGACCACGCGCGTCCCGGAAATCACCACGTCGGCGCAGGCGTGGGACGTGACGAGGGCGGAAAACAGCGCGAACGTCGAAAAATATTTTGCGGACAGCATGGTCAACTCCGGTAAATATGTAGTAGTTCTTATCAGGCGGAATGCCGAGGAGCCGGAAAGGCCCGGCCGGAAGTCTTTTTTGAAAAGCTCCTCGGATTCCGTTGCGATCGATTACTGGTAGGTCAGCGAGTACTGAACCTTCGAGTTGGCCTGGCCGGCGGTGGCCGCGGCCGTTGCGTAGTACTCGGCGAAGTAGTTCAGCGTTGCCTTGCCGTCTGCCGCGATGTCAACGAGCTGACCGCCTTGATCGCCCATCGCGCCGATCTTGATCGGCGTTTGCTTGTCGTTGAGCACGTTGATTTCGACGTTCTTTGCGGCATCCGTGCCGCCGTCGAGCGTCAGGCGGCCGGTCGACTGGTTGACGTTCGAGCCGGATTCGAACACGACGCCGACCTTCGTCGGGTTCGCGCCGCCGGAGGTGCAGCCTTCCAGCACCACGGAGAACGGCGTGCGGCCCGCCGTCTTGCCCGCCTCGCCGAGCGTGTTCGCGCCGATCTTCGGCAGCGTCACGGCAATAGTGTTGGCCGAGCCGTTCGTCACCTTGCAGGTCGAGGCAATGACGCTGCCCGTGAACGTGATCGTGCCGTCGGATGCATGCGCGGCCGAAGCGGCAGCCAGACCGGCGGCAGCCAGGATCAAGGAAAGAGCATGAGTGCTTTTCGTGATTTTCATTAATCTAGTTCCAAACGGTGATTGATATGAGGGTGAAATGCGAACGCGAGAGCCGCTGCGGAGCGGGTGCGCGATGAATGTCGGCATGTGCATTTCAAGACGGATTTTCCAGATATGGGAAGGAATGGTGAATGGGACGGCATCCAAATTGACGGGAAAATAACTAGTACAAGTACTAAATATGTAAAAGGCGGTGTAGATTTTTAGGAAAGTCTTGTAAATTGTTAAATCCTGCGCGTGGGGCTGGCCAATCGATTCGGCGCGAGAACGGATGCGTTGGCTCCGTTGCCTGCTTCAACAACGGTTCAGTCACGGTTTGCGGCCAGGACACCGGTTATGAGGCGGGGTCGAAGACGGTTATCAGGATGCGGACGGTTTTCCCGCCCGCCGTGACAGTCATCCGTGATTGTTGCCGTCGGCAGGCGTTACAAGCGGGGCCAGGTGGCGCCTGAACCGATTGTTGGCGATCGTCATGGAGCACCCGGCACGGCCGTCACGAAGCATGCTCGGCCGATCGGCGAAGCGAGCAAGACATCGGGCGTGGACGCACATGCCCGCGGCGGAGAAGCCGGCTACGCCGGGCAGGGCCACGAGCAGCAGACCGAACCGGATATGGCGCGGCGTCCGCTCGTATCTGACGACGTACCGGCGAGCATGATCGAATGCCCGCGATTCCGCGGTGACCTGATGCATTCATGTCGGGTTATGGTGCTTACGCCTTGACATCTATCGCTTGAACGACCGGCCATACTTCGTCATGCCCCCCCACGGGTTGGCGCATCGTGTAAATCATTTCGGGCGTTCGCCGGCCCCGTGGCAAGCTCCGCGCAGTCGCGTTTCCCACCGCCCGTCGTGGCGCCGACGCGCCGCACGCTCGATGCAGGCCTCCCGCATGGCACCGGCACCTCAGTCCCTACGCGCCCACACGTGATTTCGTGCTGACGCGCTCGCCCGGTGCGTCACGGTCCGCCTTTCGGGAACGCCGCGTCCGGCGCCACAAGCCGCGTCGCGGATCGTCCACCATTCGCTGCCAACTTCCGGATTTTGTCATTCGATGCAACGTACGGCGACGACGTGCGTGCGATTCGCTCGACCAAAACTTTAATCATCTCGCTCGGAACATTGTCAAATCGTCCTGACAATCAACGATTTAAAGCCACGAATCTATATTTTTCGTACTTGTCCTATCTGATTTGCCGTGCAAATTCGAAATCGTCCAGTTTATCGACTTTGGCAACATTCATAAAATATCAACAGTGGAATTCATTCTTCCACGCGTCGGGTTTCGATCGGTTAGCTAATCGAAATTCGCTCCGAAATCAATTCTTTACATAGAGATCATTCGATGAAACTCAACAAAATTGCGCTGGCACTGGGTATGGGCGCTGCACTGTTCGGCATGGCGCAAACGGCACAGGCGCAAACGGCAAAGCTCGACTCCGTTTCGAAGAAGATCACGCTGACGGCGCAGATCAACGACGCCATGTTCGTGTCGAAGCCGGACGGCTCGACCTGGTACGGCACGGAAGAACTGAATGCCACGGACTACAAGCAGAAGCAATTCACGAAGACGCTGCCGATCCGCATCTGGACGAAGAACCCCGACTTCAACGTGTCGCTCGCGCAAGAGCTGAAGATGTCGAGCGGCAGGTACGAGATGAAGAACGCGCAAGTGACGCTGTCGAGCAACGGTGGCGACAAGGCGGTCGCGTTCGGCTCGACCCAGAAGATCACGCAAGTGGCAAAGACGCTCGATGGTTACGACGAAGTCCACAACCTGAAGATCGACGTCGAAGCGCCGGACATGATCGGTACGAACAGCACCAACGGCAGCTACAGCGGCGATCTCGTGATGGTGTTCGAGCCGGTCGCAGCCGCCGCTCCGTAATCGTTCCACCTGGAGCCCCGATTCGATCGGGGCTCGCTTCCTGTCGAGTTCACATGGCCGCTCGTCCAAATCCCAGTCCTCCATAGAAGAGAAGAAATCAGCGTGATCGCCTATCAAGCTCCTTTCCGTTTCAACAAGCTGTGGCTGGGTGCGTTTCTTTTTGTTTCGTCGCACTCATTCGCAGAACTGAAGGTCACGTATGGGGTGCCTGAAGGGTTCAGTGCGGTCGAACTCGACGATAGCGCGAATTATGTCGGGACGTTCAACGGGCGCACGCTGCCGGGGTTCATCAGTTATTCGTCAGCCAACACGTCGCTCCAGTTCGATGCGGCCAAGTATGCGGCGAACGGCATCTTGCCCGCCGACGTCGACACCATCCGGGAAGTCATCTCGAAGCTCGACTACAAGCGTTGCAGCAAGGGGTGCGACGTCGAGATCGCCGGGTACTACGTCACGGTCGACAAGCTGAAGCGGTCGATCTCGATCCGCGATTCGCGCGATGACTACATCGCGCCGGAAACCGGTTTCGGGCTGGTCAACAACCAGGCGGTCGACTTGCGCGCGTCGTCCGACGGGTACCGTGCCGTCAACGTGAGCGGCAACACGTACGTCGGGCTTCCGTTCCAGAGCTTCGGCTACATGAGCTGGTACGCGAACCGCTCCGAAACGCGCAATTACAGCGGCGGCCAGCAGGGGCTGTCGTCGTACTACCTGCAGAAGAACTTTTCCCGCACGTACTTGCGGGCAGGTAAGCAGAACAATATCGACTACGAGGCCGGATCGGTCAGCACGCTGCTGACGCCGAGCTTCGACCAGTTCGTGACCGTCGGCAGTCAGACCCATCTGCGGGTCGACACCAACACCGGCTCGCTGATCCTCTATTCGTCGGCCGAAGGCAACTACGAGTTCTACCGGAATGGCCGGTTGATCCTGAAGCGGCCGGCCGTGCTCGGCCGCAACGAGATCAGCTTTGCCGATTTGCCGGGTGGCTACTACTCGGTCGAGATCCGGCTCGTCGACCGCAACGGTAACGTGGTCAACCGGGAAACCCGCGAGGTCAACAACCTCAATTTCGGCGCGAGCAGCGGCAACGCATGGCACGTGACGGCCGGCAAGGAGATGGGTACCGGCGGCTATCTGCTCGAAGTCGCGATGAGCCGGAACTTCAAGCAGTTCTATCTCAACGGATCGATGCTGGCCGGCCAGAGCGGCAAATGGGCGGCCGAAGTCAACGTCACGCGGCCAACGCGGCTGGGCGGGGTCGACGTCACGCCCACGCTGGGCCTGTTGAGCGGGGAACGCAGCACGGGCGGCTACGTCAACCTGTCGGTGGCGAGCGAGGCGCTCGGCAGCCTGATGGTCAGCCGCTATCAGAACACGAACGTGTCGCGCTTCTACTTCGGTCAGCCGAGCACGGGTGTGTCCTACAGCCGCCTCTTCCGCGGGGTGACGTTCAGCTACAACTATCAGCGCTCGAAATTCAGCGAGTCGCAGCAGGCCGAGGCGCGCTGGAACTACCGGCCGAACGGTCTGTGGGGCACGTTCGCGCTGGGCGTCCAGAAGGGCAGCTATCAGGGCAGCGGCGGCTATGGCGTGTATTTCAACATGACCATGGTGCTGGACAAGGTGCAGGGCAGCTTCAGCGCCGCGCATGCGCGCGGGCAGACCCAGCTCAGCGGCGACGTTCGCAAGGATTTCCAGGACAGTTTCGGCACGACGTCCGTCGGCCTGTCGGCGAGCCGGATCGGCACCGACTACGGCGTGAACGTCTACGGCACGCGCTCCGGCACGCGCGGCGACGCGTCGCTGAACCTCGGGCAAAGCAGCTCGGGCAGCAACGTCGACTTCAACTATCGCGGGATGGTCGCGGCCAGCAAGCAAGGCGTGGCGTTCGGGCGCTACAGCTCGAGCGGCAGCGCGATGTTGTTGAAGACGCCGAATATCCCGGGCATGAAGTACGGCTTCAACGTCGAGGGCAGCCCGGTTGCGGGCAACAGCACGTATGCGGTGCCGCTCAACGCTTACGCCGACGTGCCGTTCGCACGCGTGATCAGCAATAGCGAAACGATCGACATGAACGTCGAAGTGCCGGCAAACATCGTTCGGGCTCACCCGGGCCAGGTTTATGCGGCGAAGGCGAAGGTCGACATCAACATGGTGTACAGCGGTTTCCTGAAGGATATGAACGGCAACCCGCTGAGCGGGAAGTTGCTTGAAACCGGCGACAAGGTGCACCCGAACGGTTTGTTCTCGATCGTCAGCAAGGAGATGCTGTCGCAGATCACGCTCGACCAGAACGGGCATCGCTACACGTGCAGCCTGAAAGACGCCAACGGAAACGACTTCCGTTGCCAATGACGATGCATTCAACCATATCCAGGAATTGACGACATGATCCACAACTTGCGAACCACGCTTCCGATTCTATGTGGCCTGCTGATTGCGGCGTCTCAACCGGCCAAGGCCGAAGGCGAGCTGATGGTGATGCCGGCCACGACCAAGGTGTTCAGCGCTCACGATCAGCACGTCACCGTGAAGAACATGGGCGACGCGCCGCTCTATCTGACGATTTCGGCCCAGAAGGTGCTGAATCCGGGCAAGACGCCCGAACAGAAAGAGGACATCGGCAACCTGCCGCATCCCGGCATGCTCGCGAGCCCCGACAAGCTGACGCTCGGGCCGAACCAGACGCGCTCGATCGTGCTCAAGTCGCTCGTGGAGCCGGCCAGTGAGGAACTGTATCGGCTCTATATCTTGCCGGTCAGATCGCTGAAGGTCGACGACGCGCCGCAAGACAGGATCACCGCGCCGATGTCGGTAGCCGTCGGGTATGGCGTGCTTGTCCGGCATATGCCGCCCCCCGGCAAGCAACGTAGCGGCTGGACGCATCGCTGCGAAGATGGCGGCCTCACCCTCGAAAACACCGGCAACGTGCGGGAAGTCTTCACCGATGTGAAATACGACCAGGCGCCCACCGCTCAAACCATTGCCGTCTTTCCGGGCACGCCGCAGCACTTCGCGACGAAGCGGATGTCGCTCACGGTCGACGACAAACCGCACACGCTGGAGTGCTCGTGATGGGCGGTGCGTCGCGTATTGCGCTGGGGACGTTGGCGGCGCTCATGTGCACGTGCAGCATGGCCGCCGGCGTCCTGAAGCTGTCGCGCGCGGAGTTGACACTGGAGCCGGGCCAGCCGGCGGGCGAGCTCTACGTCGAGAACGCCGGCGATACGCCGCTCTATCTGGATGTCGAACAACATCTGCTGCTCAATCCGGGCGATACGCCGGAGCGTCTGGTGCCGGTCGGGGAAGTGGAGAAGCCGACCCTGCTGGTGTCGCCTGGTCGATTGGCGGTGGCGCCCGGGCAGAAGTATCGCATCGGGTTGAAGGTGCTGGCCGTGCCGTCGCAGACGAACGTGTGGCGGATCACGTTCAGGCCGAACGAGCGGATTCTCGTCGATGCATCGTCGAGCGACGGTGCGCCGGCACCGTTATTCGTCAATGTCGGCTATGGCGTGGTGATCTACCAGCACGGGGCGGCGAAGCACTGAATCGTCCATGCGACGGCATGGGCTTGCGCCTTCGGCGCCGTTGAAGGTGTGAGCAATCGCGTATCGCGCGCCGGGCCGACGAAGGTGTCCGTCATGTTGCCGTATCCGCCAGCACGCGGAAATGTGCGATCGGGTGAGATGGTGAAATGGATTGAATATTAAGCGAAAGGATTAAATCGATGGGCAGGATAGAAATCATCAAGTACTGGCGGAGTTGTGCGTTGGCTGTATGTCTTTCCGTGCTTTCATTTAATGCATCCGCCTTCATACTCGAAACCGCGAAAGTCATCGATAGCTATAGCGCGTGCAGGTGGAAGAACAATGGCGATGGAACCAGCACGCTCGGTGTCACGATAAAATTCCGCCCGGCCGCCGGCAATCACGGGAATGTGGCATACGTCTCCCGAGGGATACTGGTGTACAACTACGATCGCATGGGAAATCTGAGGCCCAGTACCACGGCGGCCAAACGTATTATACTGAATGGCAGCTATAATTTTTCGTCTTATGTCGGAGACGGTTACGCCATTTATTATGGTTTGTCGACTGAGTGGAGAACTGAGAGAGCTTTTACGGCCAACATCGAGGTATTGATCGACAATTCCCAGATAGCGGACTGGCCTGGAATGTCCCTTCGTGCCGCCAACTACACGCAGGGTAACGATTTCGGCGAGGTAACGGGCGCAGCCTATCTCACCATGGCGAGCACCGACGGTACCTGCATCGTGCTGGACCCTGCGAAGCCGCCGCCACCGGCGCCGTCGTTTGTTCTCGACACGGTCGCGCCGGATTGGGATCTCGGCGAACTGCCGCGAGGGGAAAGCCAGAAGACGCTTGCCGGTGCATCGCAGCAGCTCTGCTTCACGTACACGGGGTTTGCCAGCTCTGGCAATTTCGTCATTAACGCGACGAATGCGAACGGAATGTCCGGTAATCGCTATCTGCTCAGGAATACCAGCAAGCCGGAGCAAACCGTTCCGTACAGCGTGACGCTGAACGGCGGCAGCGCGAATTTCCCGTTACCGAACATCGGCGCCAGCGCGATCAGGCTGAACACTGGCAATCGCACGTGTTTCGTGCCGACATTCAAGACGTCCGTTGGCATGTCCGCGGGGGCTGGCGACTATAGCGACGTGCTGTTGTTCACGGTCGTGACGAAATCGTAGGAGTGGACATGAAGAAAATCATCCTGAGCGGATCGTTGGCGGTTCTGGCTTTGGTGCCGACGTTTGCGTCGGCGCAAGTTGCGGCGCTCACCGGCAAGACCGAAAGCAGGGTCACGGCAAAGGTGATTCGCCCGAACAATCTGATCATCACCGACGACAAGGGCGGCTGGTTCGGGCAAGGCCTGACGATGCAGCAGTTAGGCGCGTGGGATACCCCTTACGAGGTGAAGGCGCGCCTGCGCGTCGTATCGACGACGGGCACGTTTCAGGTCCGCATGGACCAGCCGCTGGACATTCGTAACCAGGCGAAACCGACGCTCGCGTTCCGGAAGCCGGTCGTCAGCATGGGCGCCGAAAACGCCGCCCTGAAGCAGTTCACCGTCGGGCAGGCGATCGAATTCGTGAATCCGGCGCCACCATCCGAGGAAATCGACTCGGAAGGCTACTATACGCTTGACGTTTCCGCGTATCCGCCGGAAGGCGATTTCAAGAGTACGACCGGAACCTATACAGGTACGCTGTCGCTAGTCTTCGAGCCGATCGTGCCGAAACAGAAATAGCGCGGCCGCTGCTCGCGGCATCGCCGCCCGGGTTCATGATCGTTCGCCCGCGCGCGAGCGGTGCATTTTACCGATCGTCGTTGATTTCGCTTTTTCGAGCATGACGCGCACGTGAGCGATAACCGGCAAGACGCCCCTCCGGCATGTTTCAGCACGATGCCGATTCACCGAGACGCGAACATGAAACTGCACACATTCTCTTTTTCGATTGTGCCGATTGCGGCAGTGATCGCCGGGTTCATATCGAGCCCGGCGCTTGCCGCGATCGACGTGCTTCCGAAGGAAATCACGGTTGGCTCGAATACGACGAACGTAGAGATCGTCAACAACGGCGACCGGCCCGAGTACGTGACCATTTCGCTGTCTCGTCTGCTCAATCCGGGCGTGCCGCTGGACGACGAGAAGCTCGAACCCGTCGGAACCCTGGCCAGGCCGGCGCTGTATGCGTATCCGTTCAAGCTGAGTCTTGCGCCCGGGCAATCCAAGAAGATCGTGTTGAAAGCGCTGCAGCCGGTGCAGAACGAAACGGTATATCGGCTGGACGTCAAGCCCGAAATCAAGGTGTCGACCCAGGAGCAGCAGAACACAACCGGCAGTATTGTCGTCAACTTCGCATTCCGCGCACTCGTGCGCCAGTTGCCCGAGAGTACGCGCGAGGCACTGTCCGTCGCGTGCGATGCGCACGGCGCGCTTCTGACGGCGACCGGCAACATACGCTATGCGGTGAAGGATGCCACGGTCGACGGGCAGGCAGTGCCCCGCTTCAATGTCTACCCGGGGGTGCCGCGGCCGCTGCAAGGTCGTGTCGTCGAGATTCCGGGGTATCCGGCGTGTCGCGGCGATTCCGCCCTGCCGGGCGCGAAACCGTCCCGCGTCGACGGACTGCCGCCAAGCTTTCTATCAACTTCCTCGAACTGAGCTTCCCCCCCGGCTCTTCGCGTTTCAACGGCCCCGGATGATGCCGCGGCTTCCCCCCGTCCACTTCCGTCCACCGCGTTCGTCGTGTCGCGGAATGGATTGCCGGTGCGGCCGGCCGGCCCCGCTCAGCCGAGCAGGTAGCGCAGCAGGCCGGCCGACACGACGCCGACGATGACGGTCGGCAGGATCGACAGGCGCGTCGCCGCGAGCAGCGTGATCGCGAGCGCGAGCAGGTCGGCGGGGCGTGTCGACACGAAGGCCGGCGCGATCACCGAAATCAGCACGCAGCCGGGCACGTTCTCCATCACCGAAGCCATCCGCGGGCTCAGCGTGCGGTTGCGCAGCAGCACGTAGCCGAGAATGCGCGACAGGTACGTGGTCGACGCCATCAGCACGATCGTCGCGACCGTGCCGAAATCCGGAAGCTCAGGCATCGCGCGGCTCCCACAGCAGCGCGGCGATCAGCCCCGCGCAGGCGCCGGCCGCGACATACCACGCACCGGGCAGCGCGAGATGGGTGGCCGCCGCGACGACGAGGCTCACGAACCACGGGCGGCTCGCGCGCACGCCTTTCCACATCCCGCGCAGCAGCACCAGAAACACGGCCGTGAACGCCATGTCGAAGCCGTACTGTTCGACGTTGCCGATCGTCGGGCCGACCGCCGCGCCGAGCGTCGTCATCGAGATCCACGTCAGATAGAGCCCCATGCAGATGCCCGCGTAATAGGGCACGCTGATGTGCGTGGCCGAGCGCTCGCGCGCGTCGGCGAGCGACATCGCCCAGCTCTCGTCGCACATGAAGAACAGCGCGACGAACGCGCGGCGGCGCGGCAGGCGCCGGATATAAGGCTCGAACGCGGCGCCCATCAGGATGTGGCGCGAATTCACGAGAAACGACATCGCGACGATCAGCGCGATATGCGGCGGCGACGTCCACAGATGGATCGCCGCGAATTCGGAGCCGCCGCCGAAGTTCAGGCCCGTCATCATCGGCACCTCGAACAGGCTCAACCCTTTCTGCGCGGCCTGCGCGCCCAGCACCAGCGCGAACGGCACGAAACCCAGCATGACGGGCAGCGCCGCGCGCAAACCGCGACCCATCTCGGCGACATGGGCGGGCCTGTCGCGAAGCCCGGACGACGTTGAAACGCTACTGCTCATTACTCCTCCTTCGGGGGAGGGATTGTCTGCTTTTTTGACTCGAATCGGGTTGCGTTGTGGCCATATTTTTCTCAGAATTTGGCATTGAACGCGTGATACGCGAATTTTTTGGAATCAGGTGCCAAATGAAGCTTGACGCTATCGACCGCCGGATCCTGAGCGCGCTGCAGCGCGACGGCCGCATGCAGAACGTGGAACTCGCGCACGAGGTCGGGCTGTCGCCGTCGCCGTGCCTGCGGCGCGTGCGGCTCCTCGAGGAAGCCGGCGTGATCGAGAAATACGTGGCCGTGCTGAATCCCGCGAAGGTCGGCAAGGGGCTGACGATCTTCACGCGCGTATGGCTGAAGGGGCAGGACGCGGAATCGGTGAACCGTTTCGCCGAGGCCGTCCAGCAGATGCCGGAAGTCGTCGAATGCCACCTGATGGCCGGCGACTGCGATTTCCTGCTGCGCGTCGTCGCAGCCGACATCGACGATTACCGGCGCTTCCAGATGGAATACCTGACGCGCATTCCCGGTGTGCTGAGCGTGAAGACCGACATTCCGATGCAGAAGGTCAAGCTCACGTCGGCGCTACCGACCTAGCAAGGAGTGGGCGCGTGGCGGCGCATCGATGCGCGGTCATCGCGCAGTGACAATCGCCCGATAAACTGATGGGGTGGGTCGCGTCGCACAGGATGAGCCGTGCGATCGCCCACTGTTCGATGTGCAAGCAACTAACGGTCAATGCCGATGCAGTCGGCCCAGCGGCGCGGCGTGGCGCGCCGGGTCGTGCGTCGGTGCGGATGCGTTTTTTTCTGTCGAGTCCTGCATGCAGCCATTCAATACGCCGTGGAATTCACTGGAAATCGTCAAGCTCGTGCTCGGCGTGCTGACGCCGTTGTCGGTCGCGTGCCTCGGCTGGCTCGTCGCGCGCCGGCTGAAGCGGCTCGAACTCGTACAGTGGACCAACCAGCGGCTGATCGAGAAGCGGCTGGCGCTGTACGACACGGTTGCGCCGCAACTCAATGCGCTGCTGTGCTTCTACACGTGGATCGGCTACTGGAAGGACATCTCGCCGGACGACGTGATCCGCGCGAAGCGCGACCTCGACCGCACATTCCACATCTACCGTTACCTGTTCGACGACGACGTGTACGACGCATATCACACGTTCATCCATGCGCTGTTCGAGATGCATACGGGGCCGGGCCGCGACGCGCGGATCCGCTCGCTGATCCAGGCGCCCGACGGCGACCGCAGCGTGCACGGTTCGTATGAATGGAAGCCGGCGTGGTCGGAGCGTTTCGCGACCGCGAACGTCGTGCCGAAGGACGACGTGCTGAAGCATTACACGCAGTTGATGGAGCGGCTGCGCGTGGCGCTGGGCGCGACGCGCTGACGGCTTCGGCGCTCGCGCGCCATGCCGGTATTGAAATCCGTCATGGAAGCCGACCGTTTCGAGCGTGCGTGATTCACGCGAACGAGATCACGAGCCTCTTGCCGCAAGCCGCCGCATACTTGCGCAGCGTATCGACGGACGGGGAATGCTGCCCCGTTGCGAGCGCACGCTCGAGTCGCGTAATGGCGGGCGCTTTCGTGCCCATCCGTTCCGCCACATCGGCTTGCGACAAGCCAGCCTCTCGCCGCGCAGCCAGCATCGCGTCGAGCAGCGCGAATTCCTCGCGATTCAATCGTTCGTATTCCGTGCGCACCGCGGGGTCGGCCAATGCCCGCTCACGTAGTTCCCTATACGTTGCCATCTCGAACCTCCTTCAATCGACGACGCGCGATTTCCGGTTCCTTCAGAGGTGCCCTTGGCGTCTTCTTCACGAAACAGTGCAGCATGACGATACGCCGCTCGACGAGCGCGCAGTAAAACACTCGGGCAATACCTTCCGCGCCCTTCTATCGCATTTCGTACAGGCCGTTTCCCATCGGTCGGGAGTGAGGCTTCCCGAGATTCGGACCGTACCGCTCCATTCGGTCAGCGAGTGCAAAGTACCGGGCAAGCAGGGTCGTCGGCAACGACGCGACTCCCGCCGCTACACGGTCGTTGAAGAACTGGATCTCGTAACCATGAGTCGACATAGTAACAAATATGTTATGTTGCGGCAAGAACGACGCCGGGCCGCAGATGCGGGCACAGGCGGTTGGTCACACGTGAGGGAGTTCGCGACCGTATTTCTTGGGTCGGAGATATCGATGACGATGCACGGAACCGAGCGCGCTCGGGAATTCGGGCCCGGGAAGCAGCGCGACTCGGTGTCAGCGTGGAGTGGGTACCACGGATTCGCGACGGGGTTAGTTCCGCCCCGCCACCGCGAGCCGCGCCGCCAGCCCCACGAACACGGACCCGAGCAGATACTGCGGCACCTTCGACGGCCGGCGGCGTGCGCCGATCCGCTGGCTCAGCCGGCTCGCGGAGAGAATCACCGCGCCGTTCACAACGATCCCGATCAGGTTGAGCACCGTCGCGAGCACGAGAATCTGCACGGCGATCGAGCCATGTTCGGGCCGCACGAACTGCGGGAACAGCGCGAGCACGAACAGCGCCATCTTCGGGTTCAGCAGGTTCGTCGTCAGCCCTTGGCGGAAGATCGTCGCGGTCGAGTGGCGACGTTGCGACGCGACGGGCGACAGCGCGGTCGCATCCGAACGGAAGGTTTTCCACGCGAGATACAGCAGATACGCGGCGCCAGCGAAGCGCACGACGTCGTACGCGAGCGGCACCGCGACGAAGAGCTGCGACAACCCGAGCGCCGCAGCGAGCGCATGGCAGTAGGTGCCGGCCTGAATGCCCGCGAGCGTCGCGAAGCCTGCGCGCCGGCCCTGGCTCACGCTGCGGGACGCGATCAGCAACATGTCCGGGCCGGGCGTGGCGGTGAGCGCGAGACACGCGCCGGAGAACAGCGCGAGCGTGGAGAGATCGATCATGGCGGCCCCTTTTGCCGGTGCGGCGTTAAAGGGAGGTCAGTTTAGGAGGGCGCCCGAGGCCGGTCAATCGAGCGAACGGACGATGGCCCGATGGCCAGACGGCACGCATCGCGCGTGTGCCGCCTGCACGCCACTCACTGTTTGCGGCAAGCAACCTGATAGTCGATCACGGTGTTCTCGGAAGGCTTGTCCGGCGCGCCACCCACCGTGGTCACGCCGAGCACGCCGGCCGCGTTCCGGTAGCGCAGCGCGCAATACCCGACGCCGGTGCCCGAGCACGCTTCGGCTTCGACGATGCCGTGCTTCGCGAGCGTTGCAGCGCCATCCGCCGCGTCCGGCTTTTCGCGCGGACGCAGCGGCTGCCAGCCATGCGCGATCAGCATCTTGCGTGCCGCGTCGAGCGGCTTGCCATACACGTTCGGCACGACCGCGCGGCCGTTGCAGTGCGTACTTTCGGCGGCGACGCGGGTCAGCCGCAGGCCGCCGCTTTCCGCGTGCAACTCGCCGACGGGCGCGCCGGGGCCGTCGCCGCCCCAGACGAGCAGCGCGCCGTTTTCCAGACGATCGACCGAGCCGAGCTGCCAGCCGGCCTTGCGCGCGGTGTAGCCGAGCGCGACGAGCGTCGTGCCGTCGAAGACGCCGATATTGCCGTTGCGCGCGAAGCAGATCGCGCTCGTGCCGGCGTTGAATCCGCTTGCGAAGGTCACGACCGTATAGCGCCCGAGCGGTGCCTCGGACGTCACGATCCAGTCGCGCTGCGCGACTTCGCGGCCGGCGGCCGTGGTCGTTTTCGCGCGATATTGCGCGCAGAACGGATCGAGCGCACCGCTTTCAGGCGAGTGCGGCAGCGTGCCGAGCGGCACGAGCGACGCGCCGGCGATATCGGAGCCCGTGCGCAGCGGCTCGGCCGATGCCGCGCCGCCGAACGTGGCGCCGGCTAATACCGCGATCGAAACGATCGAAGCAAGATTGCGGGCGAGCGGTGAGGCAACGGAAAGGAACACGCGGGCTGTCTCCGGGGAAAGTGGGGCGGGCGCGGCAATCGCGTTTTTCCGCCCGTCCATCACGGTTGCGCGCACCGCCAGGCGGCACGCGCGTGTCGCCAACGACTCAGCCCTTCGCGACCACGTCGATGCGCAGCGCATCGCCGCCCGCGACGATCGCCAGCAGGCGATCGACGTTCGGATGCGCGCCCGGACGATTGCGCGCGTCGGCCGTATGCTCGGCGAACACCGCGAGGCCGTGCTCGGCCGCTTTCGCGTCGAGCGTGCCGAACGCCTGCTTCAGATAGTGGTACACCGCGAGCGAGCCCTGCTTGCCGGGCTGGTTCTCGATGGTCGCGACCACGTCGCCGTTCGCGCCGACGAGATCGATGCGCGCGATGCCGTCGATGGCCGGCAGTTGCGCGAGGTTGTCCTTGAATACTGCGGTCGGTTGAATCACTGAAAACACTCCGTCGGTTCGGTCATGGGCCCAGATGCGTGGCCGGCCGTATCTTATCCGATCGGCGCCGGCGCGCCGGCCGTGCGCCACGCGAGCGCCGCGCCCGCGAGCTGTAGCGTGCCGCCCGTCAGCATCGCGACTCGCAGCCCGGTCGCACCACCGCCGCACGCGTCGTACAGCGCGCCCGGCATCGCCCCGCCGAATACCGCGCCGGTCATCCGCGTCACGTTCATCAGCGATGCCGCCGTGCCGGCGCGTGCGGCGTCATGACCGCACGGAACCGGTCAGTACGCCCGCCTCGCGCGAGCGCTCGATATCGGGGCTGCGATACGCATGCTCGGGAATCTCGGCGAGCCGCGACGCATGCACCTGCCGGGGCGCCAGCCCGTAGAACTTCTGGAAGCTCATGATCAGCGGCGACCACTTGTCCGGATCGATGCGGTCCGGATGATCGTCCATCAGCAGGTCGGGATGCACGTGCACACGCTGGATGCGCACCTCGAACACACGAATGCGGCCGCGCAGGTCGGGCATGTCGTCGCCGATCCCGTGCGTGGCCGCGACGACCGCCTCCAGATGCACCGGGCATTCGAGCGCGCGTGGCGGTGCGACGGTTTGCGACGCGGCCTCGGTGAGCCCGGCCGTGCCGAACTTGTCGGGTTCGAATGCGTAGCCTTTCGCGCGCTTGCCGTCGGGCACCGGATACGTGCCCGTCGTGCGCGCGATCCGGTCCACGGCGTCCGCCTGCGCCGACGACGGCAGGTTCAGCACGCATTCGCCGGTGCGCAGCAGGTTGCGCGTGGTCTGCGAACTGGCGGCGATGCCGAGCACACCGCGCCAGCCGAGCCAGAACGCGGACGAGATCGGCGCGAGATTGGCCGTGCCGTTTTCGTTGAGCGAGCTGACCAGCACGACGGGCGTGCCGAAGTAGAGGATGTTCGGTTCGGTGACGCAATGCGGCGCGTTCATGGTCGAGTCCTTCGGTGACGGGTCAGTCCGCATGCTGACCCTGTCGCGGCGGCGCGGCGCTCCGATTCTTGTCGTGTCATTCCGAAAGGCGCGCAAAGGGGCACGGGTACCGCGCCGGGCCGAGCCGGCAGCGGCCGGGCTTTTCCGCTACAGTAGGAAATCGAAGGCCGCGCGCCTGCCTCACGCCGACGCGCGCGGTCGCGTTTCGCCAACGTACACGAGGGCCCGATGGACACCGAGCAACGCTACACCGCCAACGCGCCGACCCGCGCGGAAGTCGACGCACTGGGCGGCGCAACCGTCATCGAATTCGGCGCGAACTGGTGCGGGATCTGCGCAGGTGCGCAGCCCGCGATCACGGCGTCGTTCGCCGCGCATCCTGCCGTGCGGCACCTGAAGATCGAGGACGGCCCCGGCCGTCCGCTCGGCCGTTCGTTCGGCGTGAAGCTGTGGCCGACGCTGGTATTCCTGCGCGACGGGGTCGAAGTCGCGCGCGTCGTGCGCCCCACCGACGCGAAGCAGATCGAAGCCGACGGCTTCGCCGCGCTGGCCTGAGGTCACGGCGATGCAACAGGCCATCACGCACATCGGCGTCGATACGCGCGGCAGCGGCCTCGTCGAAGTCACGCCGCAGGTACGCGCGTTCGTCGATCAGCAGGCGATCCGCACCGGCCTGCTCACCGTGTTCTGCCGCCATACCTCGGCGTCGCTGCTGATCCAGGAGAACGCGGATCCGTCGGTGCGGCGCGATATCGAACGCTATTTCGCGACGCTCGCGCCCGAGGACGACACGCGTTACGAGCACGATACCGAAGGCGCCGACGACATGCCCGCGCATCTGCGCACGGCGCTCACGCAGGTGCAGTTGTCGATCCCGGTCGAGCATGGGCGTATGGTGCTCGGCACGTGGCAGGGGATCTATGTGTTCGAGCATCGCCGCGCGGCGCACCGGCGCGACATCGTGCTGCATCTGATCGGCGAGTAGGCGAGCAGGCGAGTGGCCGGGCAAGCGCGAAGCGCGCGATGCCGCGCCGGCGTGCGGCTCAGGCGAGCAGCTTCTCGACGAGCGCGCCGAGTTCGCGCAGGTGGACGGGCTTCGGCAGGAACGCGTCGAACACCCGCTTGTTCTCGCGCAACGCGGCCGATTCATACGCGCTGACGCCGAGGATCGCCGGATGCCGGCCGTCGCCGTCGGGTTGCGCCACCGCGCGAATGCGCCGCGCCACGTCGAATCCGCTCAGGTCCGGCAGTTCGAGATCGAGCACGACGAGGTCGTAGCGCGCCGAACCGAAGCGCGCGACGCCCTCCTGCCCGGTGCCGCACAGGTCGGCCTCGATGCCGAGCGCGGACAGCATCGCGCCGAGCGTTTCGCGCGCGTTGTCGTTGTCGTCGACCACCAGCGCGCGCCGGTCGCGTTGCGGAAGCGCGGGCGGTAGCGCGGGCGCGTCCCCTGCTGCGTTGCCGGCCGATTCGACGCCGGGTGCTTCGACCGGCAGCGTCACGACGAACTCGCTGCCTTCGCCGACCACGCTGCGCACGTCCACATGCCCGCGCAGCGTCGTCACGATTTCGCGCACGACCGCGAGCCCCATGCCGATCCCGTCCACGTGCAGCCCGACCGCGTCGTTCGCGCGATAGAACGGCTCGAAGATCTTCGGCAGATGCTGCTTCGCGATGCCGGCGCCGGTGTCGCGCACGGCGATCCGCACCTGCTCGCCGGCCGGCGCGTCCGCGAGCGTGATCGCCACCGTGATCGAGCCGCCGACGGTGTACTTGACCGAGTTCTCGATCAGGTTCGACAGCACCTGCCGCAGCAGCTTGCGATCGGAGCGGATCGCGAGGCCGGGCGGCTCGACGAGCTGCGTGACCGCGATCCGCTTGGCCGCGATCTTCCCGCGCAGCGGTTCGAGCACTTCGGCGAGCAGCGGCGCGATGCCGACGGTATCCAGTTCGGCGACGCGTTTCGTCGAGCGCAGCTTGATGTAGTCGGTGAGGTCCTTGACGAGCGCTTCCAGCGACAGTGCGGAATTCTGCAGCCGCCGGATCGTCTTCAGGTTCGCGTCGGACTGCGGGCGTGCCAGCAGGATCTCGATCGATCCGCAGATCGCCTGCAGCGGCGTGCGCAGTTCGTGGCTGACCATCCCGAGGAACGCGTTCTTCGCCTCGATCATCTCGAACGCGCGGTCGGACGCCTTGCGTTCCGCATCGAGTGCCGCGTTTTGCCGCGCCAGCAGGTCGTCGCGCGTACGCATCGTATAGAACAGCAGCAGGAACAGCGCGCACAGGATCACGCCGAGCACGATGCCGAGGATCAGGATCGCGCGCTGCTTTTCCTTCAATTGATGGAACGTGAAGTCGCGCTGCGCCATTTCGATCGCGCGGAAGTAGTTCGCGAGGCCGTTGACCTTCGGCCAGTACGCATTGACTTCGTCGATCACCTGATGCGCCTGCTTCGGCGCGTCGCGCAGCAGCGGCACCTCGCGCTTCAGGCGCGTCATGAATTCGCCGAGCGCGTCGATCTCGTTGCGCGCGCGCGGGATGCGCAGCCAGTATCGTGACACTTCCGACGGCCGCTGCAGGAACCCGAACGACACCGACAGGCTGTCGAGCTGCATCTGCACGTGATCGAAATCGTCGTCCTCGCGCGTCGCGTAGAGAATCAGCTGCCGGTCGAAGCGCGTATAGACGTTGCGGTATTGCGCGGCGGTCCAGAACACGCCTTCGCGCGGCCCCTCGAGCACGCCCTCGTTGACCGAGGTGGCGAGGAGATCCCACAGCAGGAACGCCCATGCGGTGAACCCCGCGATCCACAGCGAGCCGAGGATCAGGATGATCTTTCTGTTTCTCCAGCGCCGCCGCGTCATGTCACTTCACGGTCAGGCCGATGATCTGCCACGCGAATTTGGCTTCGCCGAGCGGCGTCTTCAACTCGTCGGGATACTGATCGCGCGGATACATGATCCACAGCGGGCCGTAGTTGTCGTTGCCGAGCACCTTGCCGTTCATCGTCCGCGCGAGGATCACGCCGTACTTGTCGGCATCGGAAACGGGAATCGTGAACGTGTATTCGTCGATGCAGTGGAATTCGATCTGCGTACCCTGCGCGCCGACCGTCTTCAGCACGTCGGACAGGCGCGGGCCGGTGAAGGTCGCCTTCGGCGTCCAGCTCGTCGACGTGACGATCGTATGCTGCGGCAGCGCCATCAGCGCCGGCTCGGAAAAGACGTAGGCCGTTTTCCCCTGCTGATTGCTCTTGCTGATCTTGCCGTCGACGGTGAACGTGAACGACGACGCGGCCCATGCCGCGGCGGCCATTCCGAGCAGGCAGGCCGCGAGCACGGTCTTGATCCAGATGGTTGAAACGCGCATGTCTTTCCCTCGGTCTGGTGGTTCGTGTGGTGGTGTGTCGCTCCGGCTTCAGTTCGCGGCGGCCGCGCCCGGCAGCGTGAGCTTCAGTTCGCGCGCGACTTCCGCGAACAGGATCGGCAGGCGCACCGGCTTTTCCTCGCAGCGCGCGTTGTAGTGCGACACGATGTGCGCGATCTCGTCCTCGCTCGCTTCGCCGGTCGAGATCTTGCCGGTCAGCAGGAAGATCGGCGCGCCGCTGTTCTCGCTCGAGCGGATGCCGCGCACGAGTTCGGCGGCCGTCTGGTCGCCGAGCATCCAGTCGAGGATGTAGCCGTCGAAATCCTCGACTTCCAGCGCCTTGCGGAAGCTCGCGCCGTCGAAGTACGGGATCGCGTTCACGCCTTTCTCGATGAAATATTCACAGACCGTTTCGGCGACGTCGTGCGAATCGTCGACCACGGCGATCCGCGCGGCATACACGTTCGGCTGCGCCGAGCGCAGCTCGATCACGTCGACCGGATACGTGCGCCCCTCGCGCGCGTGCGCACGCTCGGTGACGATCCATTCGCCCTGCCACTGCAGCGCGACGAAATCCGTTTCGATCTGGCTGGTGGCCTTCGTCGAGATCGCGGCGCGGCAGCGCAAGCGCTTCGATTCGATCACGAACGTCGCGTCGATCATCTCGGGCGCGGCCGGCTGCATGCCCTTGTCGTCGAGCAGGATCGCGGGCGGCACGCCGAAGTGCGTCGCGATGTCCTGCAACTGCGACAGGTTCCACGGGATCAGGCCTTTCATCTTGCGCGTGACGACCGAGAAGCTCAGGCCGAGCACGTTCGCGATCGTCGTGTTGTGACTTCGAGGCGGAATGCCGTTCCGGTTCAGGAGATCGCGCACCTTGTTGGCGGTGATGAGATCGACGTTGGCCTGCTCGGTGGTGGACATCTCGAGGGGGTCTCCAAGGGTTTTGGCGAGGAAGAGCATATCAAAGCTGACGCGCCACGCAAACTTTAAACGCGCGATGGAACTTGACATGCCATTTTTCTCCATTATTATTGCTCACCACGTCACTATTGTTTGTCGCGTCATGTTTGGAGGTCGATGCCGGCCATGGGCGGGCGGCGAAAAGCGGCGGCAATAAACAGTGACGGAACGATTCGAAGAGAGAACCTGAGAGAGCCTTGGGATGCGTGTCGGCGTTGGCGGATGGAATTGTATCCGGTGCGCCGCACGCAACCGGGTACGAGCTCACGGGGTGGATAGCTCGAAGCATTGCGGTGCCAATAAGAACCTGAGGATAGTACCCATGTATCGCCGTTTACTCGCACCGGGGCTGCTGTTGCTGTTGGCCGCCTGCGCGCAGGATCCGTCCATCACCAGCAGCACGGTACGGATCTGCGACGACACGGGGTGTTCCGATCGCCCTAAAGATCAGGTCTCCTATCAAAAAAGGGACGATGCGGACGACCGGGAAGATCCGCGCATCGCCGCGCTCAAGCAAACCGCGAAGACCCAGCCGAAGGCCGCCTACGATCTCGGCCTGCGCTATTTCCGCGGCGACGGCGTGCGCCAGGACAGCTACCAGGCCCTCAAGTGGATGCGCGAGGCCGCCGAACGTGGCGACCTGAACGCGCAGAAGGCGCTCGGCAGTTTCTACCTGTTCGGCCTCGAGGAAATGGGCTCGGATGCGCGCGAAGCGGAGAAGTGGCTGTCGATCGCGGCCGGCCGCGGCGACAAGGAATCGAAAAAGCTGCTCGATCTCGCGCGCAAGGCGAAGAAGGAAGACGAAGAAGACTGGAAATGGCGCACGCAGTGGCGTGACGTCTATTACGGCTACTGGTACTCGGGCTATCCGTACTACGGCGTCTGGCAGCAGACGTACTGGTACTACTGACCGGGCATCGGGCCTGAAGCAACGGGGGCAGCCGCGGGGAGACCACCATCGCGCGCCAAGCCGGGGGGGCTTATCGAAGTTCGCACGGACCCATAAGCCGAACAACGACTCTAATCGATCGACAACGACATGAAGACCAACCTTTCCCAACGTCTGATTCAAGGTGCGCTGGTTGCAGCGCTTGGCGCGTCCGTCGCGGGGTGCGGCGGCATGGTGACGCCCGGCGGGCAGAACGCCGGGGTGACGGGCGCGGCGGCCGGCGGCGCGAGCGCCGGCGCCGATTCGCAGTTGCAGCGCTGCGCGTCGCCGCTGGGCACGATCGCGGTCGACGACGGCCGCAACGCCGACTGGTGGGGCCCGTTCGGCAGCGCGACGAAGGTGACGAGCATCGACCCGCTGCTGCGGCTGGCCGTGCAGCAGTCGAACTGCTTCGTGATCACGTCGATCGGCAACCAGAAGAGCGACGCGCGCCTGTCGCGCATCACGCAACTGCAACGCAACTCGGGCGAATATCGCGCGGGCTCGAAGCAGCAGAAGGGCCAGCGTGTGGCGGCCGACTACTACATGGAGCCGCAGATCGTGATCAACGATTCGCCGATCGGCGGGATCGGCAGCATGATCGGCGGGCTGATCGGCAACAGCGCGGTGGCGGCGGTGGCGGGGCACCTGCAGACGAAGGCGTCGGTGGTCACGCTGACGCTGTTCGACGTGCGCTCGGCGGTGCAGATCGCGGCATCGGAAGGCAGCTCGACGGCGACGAACTACGGCGCGGCGCTGGGCGGCCTCGGCGGCGGGGTGGGCGGCGGGCTCGCCGGTTTCTCGACGACGCCGGAAGGCAAGGCGACGGTCGTCGCGTTCATCGACGCGTGGAACAAGATGGTCGTCGCGCTGCGCAGCTACAAGGCGCAGGACGTGAAGGGCGGCCTGGGCCGCGGTGGCCAGCTTCAGGTCAACTGACGCTGACGGGCCGGCGGGATGCCGCCGGCCGCTTGTCGGGCCCCGATTCCTGATTCCTGATTCGTGATGGTCGGTGCGTGCGGTGTGAGCCGCGCGTACGGGCGTCGTTCGTCCTGCTCGTTTGAAAGGTGATTCCGATGAAAGCCGTTGCACTGATCGCATTGACTTGCCTCGCGCTGACCGCTTGCGGCGGCGACGACAATTCATCTCCCGCGTCGTCCGGCGGTTCGGGGACGACCAACAACGGCGGCAGCGGCGGGACGGGCGGCGCGGGTTCCGGCGGCAACGGCGGCTCGGGAGGCTCGGGCGGCTCGGGCGGCGGCACGCTGACCTGGCGCTACGAGGCGCAGCCTGTCGCGGCCGATCGGGCCAGTTTCCTGACGCTGGTCAACAACGAAGGCGCGAAGGGCTATCGTTATCTGGGCGACTACTTCTACGCTGCGGGCAATGGCGGCACGCAGTCGATCTTCGTGAATGACGGCACCGCGCAGACCTACACGTATCAGTTGCAGACGGCGCCGGCCGACATGACGTCCTTCGTCAATACGGCCAACGCGCAAGGGGCGAGCGGCTACCGCTACGAAGGGCCGCTTACGTACGGCGATCTCTATCGCAAGGACGGTGGCTCGTCGGCCACCTACACGTACACGACGACCGGGCTGCCGGCCGATGCGAACGCGTTCCTCACACAGGCGAACGGCCAGGGCCAGTCGGGTTACTGGTTCGTCGGCCCGCTGATGGTCGGGGCCGTGCAGGCGAACGTCTACATGAAGAACGACGCGTCGAACGCAACCTATACGTACGACGCGCTGACGCCGACGTCGACGGTCGGCGACTTCATCGCGCAGGCCAACAGCGAAGGCGCGAAAGGCTACCGCGCGAAGGGCGCGATGGCGTTCGGCACGGCGATCTCGTGGGTCTACGTGAAGGACCAGACGCAGTCGCCGACCTTCACGTACCAGTCGGCCGCGATCCAGTCGACCGGCGCGAACTTCGTGCAGCAGGCGAACACGTTCGGCGCGCAGGGCTCGGCGTATCTGAGCGACATCGCGCTCGGCACCACCGTGCCGCCGGTGATGGCGTCGTTCTATTTCGCGCCGAAGAACTGCACGGGCTTCCTGTGCACGACGCTGAATCCGCTCACGCAGAACTGAGCGGGCGCGCCGCGCGGGGCGTTCATTCGAGAATGATCCGCGCGCGCCTCATCGAGTGCCTCAGGTGCGACACGCGATGCGTGGGCGCATCTTTTGCCGCCGGCTTGCCGGCGGTATTTCGTTTCTGCATACGCCGCGCTTTGCCGTTCTCCGCGTGACGCCGCGGCCCGGATCGGTCGAAATGTCGCATCAAAGACTCGGTCAAGTTCAAAACAATTATTCAAATTATTCAGACGAGTACTAAATCGGCCTGACTCGACTGATTTCCCCCGAGTCGTTTGGCATGATCGGGACAACTCCATCCCTTTCATTCCATCGTGACGTCCGTCCGGGCCGAGCATCCGCTCACCGCCGAACCCGACGTGCCGTCGCGCCAGGCCATGCCGTACAGCACGCTTCAGTCCATTCGCCGCTATCAGAGCATTTCGATGTTCGGCGGCGCCATTGTCGTGACGATCCTGATTCTCGTTGCCTGCGGGCTCGGGATCGTGTCGATCGTATACGGCTATCTGGACGGCGAGCGGCGCAATTTCCTGAACGGCGTCGAGGAAACCGTCGACGAGATTCAGGTGAGCGAGACGTCGTTCCGCAACGGCGTCGCGAATACGCAGCTGATCTGGCGAGAGCTCGATGCGGCGCCGGCGTCCGTCGTCGACGCATTCTTCGCCGACGGCGAGAAACTCGCGATCAAGCCGTATCCGTCGCTGGTGGTCGGCGTGCCGGGCCAGACGACGCGGCGCGACGAGGTGGCGCGCTACCTCGCGCTGTCGTTCATGCTGTCGCGTATCTGCGCGGCGAGTTCGCTCAATCGCGGACGCACCTTGGAGGGTTACCACTACAGCACGCGCACGGGGCTGTTCGGCCTGGTGCCGCACCTGTCGGGCGACAACCCGGCGCTGGCCACGGCCGAAGCGCGCGCGCATGTGCTCGACGCGTTGCGCATCGATTTCACACCCACGCCCGAACTCGGCGCGGATGGTCGGCCGCACGTGCATTGGTTGCCGCCCTACGTCAACCCGGTGACGGGGCAGGCCCGCATCCGGATCGCCGCGCAGGCGCGCGCCGACGGCCAGCCGTTCGCGGTGCTCGTGACGGAGTACGCGCCCGAATATCTGCTGTCGTGGCTGCAGGATCGCCACGCGGCGGGCGTGTTCTTCATCACGACCGCGGACAACCGGCTCATCACGATCGATCCCGGGGTCGAGCGCACGCCGGCGCTCGACGCGCGTCTGCTCGCGCTGGACGTCGCGCACGAGCACGCGGCGCCGGCCGAGGCGATGTTTCGCGACGGCACGATCGTGTTCCGCGGCCCGCTCGCCGCAACCGGCTGGACGATCGCCTATGCGCTGTCGCTGGCCGATGTCGCGGCCGCGATCGGCGTGCAGGCCGGGGCGCTCGTCGCGACGTCGCTGCTGGCGATCGCGGTGATGTGGCTGCTGCTGGTGCGTTTCTACCGGCGCATGCTCGTGCCCGTCTACGCGCGCTCGGCACGCGTGTTCGACAGCGAGGATCTGTGCCGCAGCGTGATCGGAATGGCGCCCGTCGGCATCGGGCTCGTGTCACGATCCGATCGCCGCGTGATACTGGCGAGCGACGTGCTGGCGCAGATGCTCGTGCCGTACGGCGGCGATCCGCAGGCGCTGGCGGCGCAGGTCCTCGCGCAATACGAGGGGTTCGTCGCGGACGAAGGCGCTGGCCGAACGATGACGACCGAACTCGTGCTCGACGCATCCGGCGCCGCGCCGCTGCATCTGGAGGTCATCGCGCACGGCGCGCGCTATCAGGGCGAGGACGTGATGATCGCGTCCTTCGCCGACACGAGTGCCCAGCGCCGGCTCGTGCATCAGCTCGAGGAAGCCGTGCGCGCGGCCGATTCGGCGAATGCCGCCAAGTCGTCGTTTCTCGCCGCGACGAGCCATGAGATCCGGACCCCGCTCAACGTGATCCTCGGCAACCTCGAATTGCTCGAGCGCACGGCGCTCGATGCATCGCAGCAGAGCCGCGTGCAGACGTTGCGCGCATCGGCGGAGGGCCTCCTCGCGATCGTCAGCGATATCCTCGATTTCTCGAAGATCGAGGCCGGCGCGATGTCGGTCGAGTCGATCGAGTTCGACGTGATTGCGGTGATCGAGCGCGAACTGGCGGCATTTTCCTCCGTCGCGAAGGCGAAGGGATTGCCGCTGTTCGCCGACATCGACGCGAGCGGCGCGCAGCGCATGCGTGGCGATCCGACGCGGCTCGCGCAGGTGGTCGGCAACCTGCTGGGCAACGCGATCAAGTTCACCCGCGAAGGCCGCGTCGTCGTCCGTGTGGTGGCGGGGCGAGGCACGGGCGGCGTACCGGAACTCGCGATCGGCATCGAGGACACGGGCATCGGCATCGATCCCGCGCAGCGGGCCCGGCTGTTCAAGCCGTTTTCCCAGGTCGACGCGTCGATCACGCGGCGCTATGGCGGCACGGGGCTCGGCCTCGCGCTGTGCGATCGGCTCGTCGCGGCGATGGGCGGGACGATTTCGGTCGACAGCGCGCCGGGCGTCGGCAGCCGGTTTACCGTTCGATTGCCGCTGCGCATGGAGATTGCGCCGAAATCCCGGGCGGTGACGGGCGAGCGACGGACACTGATCGTCGTGTCGCCCGACGACGCGTGGCGCGCGTTCGCCTTTCCGCATCTGCGTGCATGGGGTTTCGATGTCGCGATGCATCCGAGTCCGATCGGGATTGCCGCCGGGTGCCTCGAGCGTGCTCACGCGATCGTACTCTTCGGCGATTCGGAGCAGTGGCGGCGCGACGAGCTCGACAGTCTCGGCGGCGGTACGCCGGTCGTACTCGCGACACCGGACGGCCCGCTGCAGCCGAACGTCGCGGGCCGCACGATCCGCGTGTCGAGCTATTCGTTGAACGGGTTGTGCACGGCGATCGAGCAGGCGCGCGTCGCGACGGCCGAGCAGCGGCGGCCGCCGGCGCGGGAAGGGAGTGACGATCGGCCAGCGGGAACTTCCGGCGCGCGTGTGCCTCGCGTGCTGGTTGCCGACGACGCGTCGGTCAACGGGTCGATTTTCCGCGAGCAGCTCGAGGTGCTCGGTTGCGCGGTCCGGTGCGTGTCGTCCGGCGGCGCCGCGCTCGATACGCTCGCGAGCGGTGCGTGGGACGTGCTGCTGCTCGGCGCCGACCTGCCCGACATGTCGGCATGCGAACTCGCGGAAGCCGTCCATGCGCGCGCGCTGCCTGGCGACATGGTCGCGGTCGCATCGCATTTGACGCCCGAGGACGCGCGTCGTTACGCGGCGTCGAACATCGACTGCGTATTGACCAAGCCGGTGACGCTGGCCGACCTGCGTCGCAGCCTGGCCCGTATCGCACGACAGCGCGAGATACGGTTTCCCGCCGCCGCCGCGGACGAACGGCCGACGTCGAGAGCAGCCGTGGCTGCGGCGGCGCACTGGCCAGGACGATAAAAATGAACGATGCGACTGCGGCGTAGATCGCCCGTATCCAGACTGGGAAGGCAGACACGCGGCATCGCCTGGATGCCGCGTGATTTCGATTGAACAAGGAGGGCGAAGGCCGTGCGCTATATGGGGAAGGTGTTCGGGCTGCTGCTTGGATTCGCGACGCTACCGGAGAAATCCAGACGGGATTTTCTCACGAGGCTGAACGAGTTCATGATGATGTCGCCGTCGCAGAAGCGGCGGGCGATCACTGAGTGGCAGCATGCTGCGGACGACAGGATGGATGAACCGGACAAGACCGTGGCCAGGCGTTAGGCAACGGGCCAAGGCGCTTTGCGGGACGGGATGGATCGACGGTGTGGGGGCCGTCGATCGGGTGTGCGTGGGCGTCCGATTGCCGAACGTGCGTGCCGTCGCGGCGCCGTGTTCCAGCCGGCGGCCGGCGCGTCGGCGGTGGCGTCGAAGCTCGACGGGCGCGGACCGGCGGAAGCGCCGCCCGTCCCGATTCTCGGTGGCGACGCCGAACCCGTCTATTATCCTAAAATTACGCTGCGCACCGCCCGGTTCGCTGAACGTCGCAATCCAACCGTTGCGAGATCGATTCGAATCCCGGCGCGTCGCGCAACATGGCACGTCGGGCCGCGTGTATCGGGAGAAGAATAAAGATGGATGAATTTTTTGTGCGAGTGATGGTGGCGGACGATCATCCGTCGTCCGCACTCGGGATGTCGCAGGCACTCGCGGGCAGCAGCACGATCAAGCTGCTCGGCACTGTCTCGAATTCGACCGATCTGGTGGCGATGCTCGACGAGCAGCAGAGCGACGTGCTCGTCGTCGATTACGTGATGCCGGGCGGCAAGTATGGCGACGGCCTCACGTTGTTGTCGTTTCTGCAGCGCCGCTATCCCGCGCTTCATCTCGTCACGATCACGATGATCGACAATCCCAGTGTGCTGCATGCGATCCAGCGGCAGGGCGTGGGGTGCATCCTCAGCAAGTCCGATGCGATTTCGCATCTGGTCGGCGCGGTTCACGCGGCCTATGTCGGCGCGAACTATCTGTCGCCATTCGTCAAGCAGTTGCTCGAGGGCACCGAGAAATCGACGGGCACGCGTGCGCTGACGGCCCGCGAAATCGAGGTCGTGCGGCTTTACGGGGCCGGCATGACGGTCGGCGAGATCGCCATTCAGCTTCACCGGAGCAAGCAGACGATCAGCTCGCAAAAGTCGAGCGCGATGAAGAAGCTCGGCATCGTCCGCGACGCGGATCTGATCCGCTATGCAAGCGAGGGCCATCTGCCCGACATGCCTGCGACCGATGCGTAGACTAGCAACCGGCGGGCGGTAACCGTGACCCGGGCTGCGCGGGCGGCTGCACCGGCGCCGACGCGACTTCCACGACACCTGGAAAATCCAACAAAAGTATCGCTGCGCAGACCGCCCGTCGACGTGAGCCGCACGGCAGTGGCCTCGGACAAACCCGCTGGGGCGTCGAGCGCCCCTTCGCATGGCTGCGCAACTCCAGGCGCTTGCGTATCCGGTTCGAACGCCTCGCTGCCATACGCGAGGCGTTCATGAAAACCGCCGCTTGCATCCTCTGCTGGCGGCAACTTCAAAAATCATTCTGCCAGCGTCTCTTATGCCCACCAAACTGAAAGCGCTGATTGCGCACGCTACCGCGCCAGGCCGCAAGCCGTTCGAGCCCGGGCGCGTGCGGCGCCAGCAGCAATGGCTGCTGTACGGGAGCGGTGTGGCGATCACGGTGTTCGTGCTGGTTTGCGCGGCACTTGTCGTGCGACTCGACCTGCAGGAATCGCTTACGCAGTACCGTTCGGAGTTTCTGGTGCGCAAGGCCGACCTGCTCACGGAGATGGAGGTGGTCAGGGCGCTGCAGAACCGCTATGTCGAGAACATCGAGTTGATCGCCAGGAACCGCACGGCCGTGGCGCCCGATACGCTCGGGCGCTTCGCCGACGATCGCGGCAGGCTGGTCGTCGTTGGCGAGGCGGGGCGGGTGGCCTTTGCCGCGTTCGCGGTCGCTTCGTCATCGCAGTCGGCAAAGGCCTACGCTCCGTGGCTGGGCAGGCTGCTCGCGCAGAGCGAGGTCACGGGCACCATGCCGGCACAACAGCCCGGCGATCCGGGAATGGGCGGATATCTGATCGATCCGGAAGGCAATTTCGTCATTGTCGCCGGGTATCCGTTGGTCAAGCAGGTGCTGGCGCTGCCCGCGGGCTTCGACATCAAGGCATTGATCCGGCAGTTGCAGCCGCCGCCCGAGTTCATATCGGCGGCGGCCGAATCGGATTACCGGAAGATCCTGCTGGACCGGCGACAAGACCCGCTCGTCGGGCGTTCGGTGCTGCGGTTCGTGCAGGCAGTACGCGACGCGCAGGGCAAGCCGATTGCCTGGTTTGCCCTTGTCACGCGACCTGCGATCGACGATTTTCTGCGTTCGTCGTCCGTCGGCAAGGATTACGCGCTGGTCGCCCCAGGCGCGCATGTCCTGACGGGGCGCGAAGCGGATCCGGCGCTGACTGCCCGCGCACTCGACTTTGCGCAAGGGGCGCGCGATGAAAGGGCGGCGCTCCATCGCGTCGGCATGAATATCGTCATCGGCGACCAGATGGCGGGGTTCCGCGCGGCGTTGATCGCGACCATCTCGTGGCGCAGCCTGTTCGACGACGTGGCTGCCCGCCTCGGAATCGCGATCGGTCTCGCGGTGCTGGCGATCGGCATGGTGTGGTTCGCGATCGTGATGTTCGACCGACGCGCGCTGCGCCCGATGAACCGTCGTGCAATCCGGCTGATCGAAAGCGAGGCGCTGAACCGAACGCTGATTCGCACGGCGCCGGCCGGGCTCATGCTGCTGTCGCTCGCCAACGGCGACACCATGGTGCGCAACGAGGCCGCGCAGGCATTTGACGACACCCGAACCGAGCCGCCGCTCGGCAAGCGCATCTGGCAGGCCTATCACGACAGTATGGCGGGTGGGCGGACGCCACGTGTCGTCACGCACGAATTGCCGGTCGGTCTCGCCGGCGCCGGGACGGCCTTTCTCGCCGCGCACATCGTCCGTACGCGCTATCGCGGCGTCGATGTGTTGCTCTGTACGCTGACCGACATCACCGCGCACAAGCAGATGGAGGGCATGCTGCGCGAGGCCCGGCAGGCGGCGGACGATGCGAACAAGGCGAAGTCGACGTTCCTCGCGACGATGAGCCACGAGATCCGCACGCCGCTGAACGCGATCGTCGGCAATCTGGAGTTGATGGAGCGCGCGCCGTTGCCGGCCGACGAGCGGCGACGCCTGCAGACGGTGATGTCGTCGTCGGATGCGTTGCTGCGCGTGATCAACGACGTGCTCGATCTGTCGAAGGTCGAATCGAATCAGATGGTGCTGGAGGCCGTGCCGTTCGATTTGCGTGCGGTTGTGCGCGACGTCGCGGCGATTTTCCGTCCGCTCGCCGCCGCCCGGCACCTCGCCCTCGAATGCAGGATCGATCCGCGGCTGGCCGACGGTCATGTCGGCGACCCCACTCGCCTGCGTCAGATCGTGTCGAATCTCGTCAGCAACGCAATCAAGTTCACCGAGCGCGGCAGCGTGACGATCGAGGCGCGCCCGACGGGCGCCGACGGTCGAGCGCATGGCGTCGAGGTGGTGGTACGCGACACCGGTATCGGTATCGCGCCGGAGAGTCTGCCGACGTTGTTCGACGTGTATGTCCAGACCGATGCGTCGATCTACCGGCGCTTCGGCGGCACGGGGCTCGGCCTGCCGTTGTGCCGGCGCCTCGCGCGGCTGATGCATGGCGACCTGGCGGTCGAGACCCGGCCGGGCCAGGGCGCGACGTTCATCGTGTCGCTGCCGTTGCGCGACGCCCCGTCCGGATGGCGCGCCGAGTTCGACGAGACGGATTCCGCCGCGTCGTCGTTGCCGGCATACGCGGCGGGCGAGACGCCGCTGCGCGTGCTCGTTGCGGAGGATCATCCGGCGAGCCGCGCGCTGCTGCGCGATCAGCTCGATGCGCTGCATTGCGACGCCATGCTCGTCGCGAACGGTGTCGAGGCGATGCGCGCGTTCTTCGCGCATCCGTTCGACGTGGTGCTGACCGATCTCGGCATGCCGGAACTCGATGGCTTCGCGCTCGCGAACTTCCTGCGCGAGCAGGGCGCGAAGGTGCCGGTGATCGCGATGACCGCGCATGCGACCGAGGAGGATCGGCGGCGCTGCGCGCAGACCGGCGTCGCGGAGGTCGTGCTCAAGCCGCTGTCGATCGATGCGCTCGGCGCGGTGTTGCGGCGCCACGGAGGACGCGGCGCGGCGGCGTCGCATCAGGCCGATCGTGCCGCCCGGCCGGTGCCGCCCATGACGGACGAGATACGCGAAAAATTGCGTGCCTCGACGCTGCATTCGCTGGCGACGATCGATGCCGCGTTGCTGCGCGGGGACGTCGCATGCCTCCGCGGCGAACTGCATTCGATGCGAGGCGGTTTCGCGCTGGCCGGCGATGCGGAGTCGAGCGAAGCATGCGCGAAAGGCGAGCGCATGCTGGCTGCGGGCGGTCTCGACGCGCTCAAGCGGGAATGGCCGGAGATACGCGCGGCGATGGAGGCCGCGCTGGCGAGATTGGCCGGCATCTGAACCGAATGGCGCCGCGCCGGGCTGCAGCCCCCTGCGCCCGCACTTCGTCCGCGAAACCGATGAAGCCGAGCCCGCCGAGCGGATGCGCGTTCATGGTGCTCGCGGAGATCCTGTCCACGCACGCGTTGCCGCTGTCGCGCGGCGTGACGGCCGGTTTCGCGCGGGTGTTCCGCGCGCAACGGGCCGCGATTGCACCGATCAGACGTCAGTTTGCGTCCTTGACTATCATGCGCCCATGCGGGGCAGATGCCGCATGTCGCGATAACCTAACTGTGAGGGCATCATGGCAAGACAGACGATGGCGGAATACCTGGCGAAGACGCTGGCGGCAGCGGGCGTCGAGCGCATCTGGGGCGTGACGGGCGACAGCCTGAACGGCCTGTCGTTCAGCCTGAGCCAGATCGGCTCGATTCGCTGGATGCATACGCGGCACGAGGAAAGCGCGGCGTTCGCGGCCGGCGCGGATGCCGCGTCGACCGGGCGGCTCGCCGTTTGCGCGGGCAGCTGCGGCCCCGGCAACCTGCACCTGATCAACGGCCTGTACGACTGCCACCGCAATCACCAGCCGGTGCTCGCGATCGCCGCGCACATCCCGTCGACCGAGATCGGCCTCGGCTATTTCCAGGAAACCCATCCGCAGGATCTGTTTCGCGAGTGCAGCCACTTCGCCGAACTCGTGACGAACGCGTCGCAGTTTCCGCGCGTGCTGGCGCGGGCGATGCGCACCGCGATCGAGGAACGCGGCGTCGCGGTGATCGTGCTGCCGGGCGACATCGCGCTCGGCGACGGCCCCGACGAGGCGCCTGCCTGGAGCGAATCGGCACCGCCGTCCATCGTGCCGGCCGATGCCGATCTCGACCGGCTCGCGGCGCTGCTCAACGGGTCCGACGCCGTCACGCTGCTGTGCGGCAGCGGCACGCAGGGCGCGCACGACGAAGTGGTCGCGCTGGCCGACACGCTCGGCGCGCCGGTCGTGCATGCGCTGCGCGGCAAGCAATTCGTCGAATGGGACAACCCGTTCGACGTCGGGATGACGGGGCTGATCGGTTTCAGCTCCGGGTATCACGCGATGGAATCGTGCGACACGCTGCTGATGCTCGGCACGGATTTCCCGTACCGGCCGTTCTATCCGGCGAACGCGAAGGTCGTGCAGATCGACTGGAAAGGCTCGCAGCTCGGCCACCGCGCGCCGCTCGCGCTCGGGCTCGTCGGCACGGTGAAGGAGACGATCGCGGCGTTGCTGCCGCGCTTGACGCGCAAGACGCAGCGGCGCTTCCTCGAGAATGCGCTGAAGCACTATGCGGCCGCGCGCAAGGGGCTCGACGATCTCGCGGTGGCCGAGCCGCCGGGCCGCGCGATTCATCCGCAGTACCTGACGAAAATCATCGACGAAGTCGCGGCCGACGATGCGATCTTCACGGCCGACGTCGGCACGCCGACGCTGTGGGCGGCGCGCTACCTGACGATGAACGGCAAGCGGCAACTGCACGGCTCGTTCAACCACGGGTCGATGGCGAATGCGATGCCGCAGGCGCTCGGCGCGCAGGGCGCGCATCCGGGGCGGCAGGTCGTGTCGCTGTCGGGCGACGGCGGGCTGTCGATGCTGCTCGGCGATCTGCTGAGCGCCCGCCAGCTCAAGCTGCCGATCAAGATCGTCGTGTACAACAACAGCCTGCTCGGCTTCGTGTCGATGGAGTTGAAGGCGGCCGGCTATCTCGACACGAACGTCGACCTGAGCCCGACCGACTTCGCGGCGATCGCGAAAGGCGCCGGCATTTTCAGCGTGCGCGTCGAGCATTCGGAGAACGTCGAGCACGCGTTGCGTACGGCATTCGCGCATGACGGGCCGGCGGTGGTCGACGTCGTCACGTCGAAGTACGAGCTCGCGATGCCGCCGAAGATCGAGCTCGCGCATGCGAAGGGCTTCAGCCTGTTCATGCTGCGCGCGATCCTCAGCGGGCGCGGCGACGAGATCGTCGAACTCGCGAGAACCAACTTGCGGTGACGTGTGCTGCGCGTCGTGCAATCAGCATGGCGCGCGGTGCACAGCGCCGGCAGTGCCGCCTGCTCGCACATGGCATCGAAGACCACCGTCGACGCCGTCGGCGGGTAGGGCGCGGGCGAATGGCACTCCGCGTCAATGCCCCCGACCCCATTTCGACCGCCGCCGTGGGGGCGCGGGCCGACGATCTCGCCGCGATCGAGAGACGATGCTGCGGCAGGTCCGGATCGCCGGCGAGCGTTGCGCCGCGCGCTTGCCGCGGCGCGTCGATCGCCGACCGTGGAACGGGCGGGTGGTCAGGCACGAATTGGTCAGGCGAATCAGGGTCAATCTTCACGTCGCCTTAAGTTTGCGTTTCCTAGAATCGATTGATCGTCGCGCGTCCTGCGGCGGACAGATTCGCCGAGGAGGATACGCATGAACCTTGTCCGTGTCGCCGTCACCCTGTTCCGCGCAGTCGTCGGCACGCCGCGGCTGACCGCACAAGCGCTGGAGGCGCGCCTATGACGTGGCCGAACGCGTGGCGTGTCTCGGCACTGTTCGTGCGCGAGTGGGTCGGCCGGCCGGCCTCGGTCGGTGCGTTGTGCCCGAGTTCGCGGCATCTGGCGCGCGAGATGGCCGACGCGGTGCCGGGCGGCGACGGGCTGGTCGTCGAGCTCGGCGGAGGCACTGGCGCGATCACCGCGGCGCTGCTCGAACGCGGCGTCGCGCCGCGGCGCCTCGTCGTGGTCGAACGCTCGCCGGCGTTCGTGCAGCATCTGCGGCGTCGCTTTCCCGGCCTCTCGATCGTGTCGGGCGACGCGCGGCAGCTCGAGCGGCTGCTGCCGCCGGGCGCCACGGTCGACGCGATCGTGTCGTGCCTGCCGCTGCGCACGCTGCCGCGTGAGGACGTGGCGGCGATCCTCGGTCAATGTCAACGCGCGCTGTCGGCCGACGGCGTGATGATTCAGTTCACGTACGATCTGTGCCCGCCCGGCCGTCATCCGCTCGGCGATCCGGGATTCGTCGCGTGCGACAGCCGGATCGTCTGGGCCAATCTGCCGCCGGCGCGCATCGTGACCGTGCGCTGCGCCGCCGCCGAATACGCCGGCTGAGCTGGCCCCGGCGCGCTGCCGCATCCTAGCAGCGGCCATACCGACTCTTCCAGATTCCATCCATCGTGCCGTCATGTCCGATTCTTGCCGCTGGATGGGTCGACGCGTCGTGAGCAATGCTTGCGATCAGGTCGCCGGTGTCGTGTCGGCGATACCGGCGATACGGTCACGCGCTAGACACGCGCGCTGTCCGTTACCTGCACCCCGGGCCGCGACGCGACCCGCCTGATGAAGCGATCGAGCGGCGTCGCGTAGCCGCGTGCGATGACCGCGCTCACGCCGGCCGACAGCGCCAGATAGGTGACGAGCAGCGCCAGCTTGCCGTTGCCGTGCGTGGCAGACGGCGGCCAGAACGTGCGCAGCGCGCCGAGCACGATCAGGTGGAACAGATACAGCTCATAGCTGAGCCGGCCGCTCCAGCGCAGCGGCGCGAGCGTGCGACCGCGAGCGGCGCCGCGTTCCGCATGCGCGCCGATCAGCAGTATGGCCGTGCCGAGCGCCATCGCGGACACACCGAACACATGGCTTTCGGCGATCGGCCACGCGAGATAGAGCGCGGTCATCAGTGCGGCGGCGAGCCATTGCACGGGCGCGGCCGCAAGCTTCTGCCATCGCGCGCGTGCGGCCAGCAGCGCGGTGCAGCAGCCGATCGCGATGCCGTCGAAGCATGCGAAGTACGCGTACAGGAACCCGCCTTCATCACCCGGATGCGTATAGCGGTACACGGGACCGATCGCGGCAATCAGCAGCCAGAACGCGAACAACCGCGTGTCGCGACGCAGCGCGATACACAGCAGCGGGAACGACAGATAGAACACCTCTTCGACCGACAGCGACCACAGCACGCCGAGCGCGTAGTTGACCCATCCGTACGCGCCGATCAGCACGTTCATCCAGAACGTGAGCGACGCCAGATTCACGAGCCAGTACGACACGGCGATGCCCTGCGGCGCATGGTTCGTGAAGATCGGCACGCCGGCCGCCGCGAGGCCGTTGACGAGCGCGAGCAGCAGAAGCAGGCACGGAACGATCCGGGCGACCCGTGACACGTAGAACGCGCGCACGTCGAGCGCGCCGAGGCTGCCCCAGCGGCGGCGCGCGTTCGACGTGATCAGGTAGCCCGAGATCGTGAAGAACATCGTCACGCCGTAGTTGCCATTGCGCACGATCGCATGGATCGTGTCCCAGCCGAGCACGCGCGCGAGCGCGGTGTCGCGCAGCGAATACGCGATGTTGAAGTGATGCAGCAGGACGAGCAGGATCGAGACGCCGCGCAGCAGGTCGATGCGGGCGTTGCGGGGGGCGGTGCTCATTGCGGCCGGGCCGGTTCGGCCAGCGTCGGCAGCGCCGCGAGGAACGTGTCGCGCGAGCGCAGGCCGGCATTCGGCGTCTGCCGCTCGTCGTCCTGGATCAGGTTCGCGAACACCAGCGTGCGCGCGCCCTTCGTCGCCCAGCCGACAAACCAGCCGTATGCGTGCGCGGCGTCGTACTTGATACCCGGCGAGCCGGTGCCGGTCTTGCCGTGCACCGTCCAGCCGCCCGGCTGCGTGTCGATCAGCGTGATGCGTGCGGTCATGTCGTACGCGTGCGCGCTGACGGGCAGCGTCCGTCGCGCGATCCCGCGCATGAACGCGACTTGTTCGAGCGGCGAAATGCGTAGCGACGAATTGACCCACGCGCCCATCACGCCGGGGCGTTCGCCGTCGTTGCTGGTGACGTCGGCGTTGCCGTAGCCGAACGCGCTCGTGTACTGCTGGAAGCGTGCCTGCCCGAGCGCCTGCGCGACCTGCTGCGAATACCAGAAGATCGACAGCTTCATCCAGCGTGCCGGGTCGGTCGGCTCGCGCCACGGCGCACCGCCCCAGTCGGGGTAGCCGGTGTGGAAATCGAGCGTGGGCGTGTGCTCGTCCTTCAGCACGCCGGCGTCGAAGCCCATCAGGCTGATTGCGACCTTGAACGTCGATGCAGGCGTCACGCGGGTCGTGCAGTCGCCCTGCTGCACGAGCACCGTGCCGGTGTCGGCGTCGGCGACGACGGTGCAAACGGGATGGGCGTGAGACGGCGCGGCGGCCGCGAGGCCGGCGAAGGCGAACAGCGCATGGCGCCAGGGCTTCAAGTGCAACTCCTTGGAAAGCGTGCGGAAGGTGCGCGGGCGGGAAGCGGGAGGGCCGTGCGCAATGGAAGCCGACGGTCGGCATGGGTGAGCGCGATCGAGGCCGTCGGGGTGGGTCACAGTGTATCGGCGGATCGCCGACTGTCGACCTGTCATGGTTGACGGGGCGCGCATGGCGACCCTCGCCGGGTCCAGCGGCTCGTGTCGATCACACGCATTGTCACGCCGATGAAAGGCTCGCGGCCGGCCTGTGCCTGCGGGCGGACAAAGACACCTCGCGCAGACCGGCGCGGTTGTCGCATGGTGGCAGGGGGAGGCGGCTGCCCGGGGCCTGCGACGCGTTACAGGTCCGGATCCAACCCGAAGTGCAGGAGCGTTTCGCGGCGGCAACGCGCTTCGGCGTCGGCTATCGAGATGACGCTCAGCGTGCTCTTCGACCGGTCGATCGGCCCCACGTCGAAGACTTTTCGTTGCGGTGGCGCGGGCGAGTGGAGGGCCGGCAGTGTATCGGGCGCGACGGTAGTCGTATTTGACGCCTGCGAGTGTCCGTCATGACGTTCGTGCGTGATGAGCGCGTCGATGAACTGCTTGAACTGCGAGAAGCGAATGGGAAGATGGGTGTTCGGCGCGCGACCGCGTCCGGCCGTGGGCTTCACGATCCGAAAGCCGGCAATTGGACGGTGTTTCCGAGTCATCCGTATATCTCTTTTTCGATCAGGTATCGTTGCAGTGCCAGTACTGACGCGCCATGAGGCGCAACGTTGAATGTCATCACGCGATGCGATCCGGCCGCCCGCCAGAAGTCTCGTCCGGATCGCGTCGCGTAAAGCGCATGCAGAGACCGAAGCGATCCGTCGGCCAAGCCGACCGGATATCCCTGGAAGTACTGGAACAGTGCAGCCTCGTCGCCATGCGTGCCGGGAATGGGCGCATCGAAACCAAACCGCGGCCACGCGTAATATCCGCAGAGCCGAGGCCCGCCGGGTTCGGGTGGTGCTTTGCGGCCGCCTATTGCGAATGCGCTGATCCGCGCGATCTTCAACCTATCACATGCCCTGACGATTCGCCACAGCATCGCCGCGCCGAGCCCGACGACAGCGTTATCGACGAGATCGATGATCCCAAGTTCCAGTATGGACGCTTCGTGGGTTTGAAGCACGGATACGCGGTTCTCGGATCGGATGAGTCCTGGATGCGTCACGGAGAACGTCAGTCGATTCGTGCTATCGAGATACACCTGAACGTCCGACCCGGCAGGCGCACCACACAGCGAAACCAGCAGTTCGTCCGGCACGTCGCCGTCCACGCCGAGGCACGCGGAGATATCCAGATCGTTTCGATCGACCGTGAGCCGATCGTCGAAGTACATCGTCTCGTATGGGAGGACGTGACTGAGATCGACACGCTGAACGGTCATGGCTGCGGGCGACGAGTGGAAAGCGCCCAGCATATCGCCGCGCCCCCGGCGGGCCGAGTCCGCCAAACGGCCGATCGGATGTCGACTCGATTGCCCGTCGTATCCGCCTTGCCCCTGTCGAACGTCGGCAGCGCCACGCGGCAGCTCGGCTCGTAAAACAGCAGGATCCGTCCGTCGCGCGGCATGCCGTTTTTTGCACGACCGCCCCGTTTTTTTGCACGGCTTTTATACGGTCGCTTCTAAGCTGGGGACGTGTCGAACAGCCGGGACGGCTTCCGTCCGCGCCATGACCTTCATTCATCCCTTTCCCGCGCTCGATGTCGCCAGCCGACGGTTACGCGCCGGCGCACCCGACGACGTCGCACCGTTTCCGCCGCCGCGCCCGCGCCTGCAACTGCCCGTCACGCTGACGGCCGACTCCGCCGAGGCCGCGCACGCCCGGCTCGCCGGGTTGCTGCACTCCCCGCTCGGTGTGTATGTCGTCAGCGCGCGCGCCGTGTGCAACGTGATCCACGTGCATGTCGACATCGCACCGGAAGACCTGGATTTCACGCTGCACACGCTGATCGCGCAGCAAGTCGACGCGGTGATCGGGCCGGTCGCGCGCCGCTTGCGCATTCCGCCCGCCGCCCGCTGAGCCGGGAACGCCGATTGCTTGGTTAATCCGCCGCCGATTCGCCGGCCGGCGTGCTGTCCGCCGGCTGGCAACGGCGGCCGTTTGTGCGCTGCGTCGAACGCGGCGCTACCCCTGAACAGGGAGGGCCCATGTACCTTACGGAAGAAGTGCGTATCGCGCGCCCGGCCGCCCGCCGCGCGCACGCCGCGGCGTTGCCGTCGGGCAGGCAGCTTGCCCGGCAATTGATGGTGACGGTTCGCGCGGCGGACGTGCTGCTGCGCCAGGCGATTCGCGTGCCCGATCGGCATCAGTGGTCGGTCGACGCCGAGCGCGTCGATGCGGCCGGCGGGCCGCTCGCCGCGTGGGATTCCCACGTGACGTTCCGCATCGTCAAGTCACTCGCACCGGCGTTCGATGCGGACGGGGATGCGAATGCGGCCGACCCCGATCAAGTCGCGGTCGAGATCCGGTTGTTTCTTCCCGAACAGGCTTATGTGGCCGAGCGGCGCATCGGCATCTTCGGCCGGCGACACGGCCAGCGGTTCAGCGCGACGCTGTCGGTCACGGCCGGCTCGCAGTGGGGCGGCCGGCGCGGCGAGCATGTTCCGCCGGCAGGGCGGCACGTGCACGGCGACACGCTCGAAGCGCTCGTGGACACGGTGGCCGGCATCGTCAACGCGGCGTTGCGCGCGGCCGGACATGGCGCGACGGGCCACGGGTGAGCCCGCGGCGAGCGAGCGCCGGCGGGCTCACGCGTCGCCGGTCTGCCCGGTCTGCCGTTGCAGGTCTTCCATCAATTGTTCCGCGAGGAAGTCGCACGGCGGCCGTTTCGACTTGGTGCTGCGCGCGAGGATCAGCTCGAGCGGCGGCAGGTCGGGCAGCCCGTGCGAGCGGCCGAGCATCGACAGTTGCGCGGGGATCGCGCAGCGGGCGAGCGGCGCGACCGCGAGGCCGGCTTCGACCATGCTGAGCAGCCCGAGCAGGCTCGGGCTTTCATACGACGTGCGGTACGGCACTTTCGCGCGTTCGAGGCTGCGGATGGCGTTCTCGCGCGCGACGCTGCCCGGCATGAACACCGCGATCGGCAGCGGCCGCTCCTCCCACACGCGCGGCCCGTTCGTCATCGCGGCCCACGCCATCGGCTCGTGGCGGATGAAATCGCCCGACAGCCCCTTGATGCGCGTCCCGCACACGAGATCGACGGTGCCCTCCTTGATCAGCGGCGCGAGCGCGCTGCTCGGCAGCCCCATCACCTGAATCTCGACCTTCGGGTAGGTCGCGGAGAATTTCTTCAGCACCGATGGCAGCAGCGACGACGCATAGTCGTCCGGCACGCCGATCACGACCTTGCCGGTCACTTCCGGCCGCACCACGGCCGCCCATGCCTCGTCACGCAGCGCCAGCATGCGTCTGGCGAATCCCAGCAGCACCTCGCCTTCGCGCGTCAGCACGATGCTGCGCGGCTTGCGCACGAACAGCGGCCGGCCGATCGCGTCTTCCAGGCTCTTGATCTGCATGCTCACGGCCGACTGCGAGCGATTCACGGCCTCGGCCGCGCGGGTCATGTTGCCGGTTTCCGCGACGGCGACGACGGTGGCCAGCACGTCGTGATCGAGCATCTTCATGGGGTATCAGGAAAACTGAACGTAACGATCAGCATTATGCGTTTTTATTGTTGCTGTGTGTCTGCCATAGTGCGATCACGCTGGCGTTTCGCCCGAGTGCGGCGCGGCGGTTGGCCGGTCGATCCGGCGTGCGGGACCGAACAGGGAAGCGTGGTGAATCGATGATGGACCATCCGTTGCGCGCCGCACTGGCCGCGGAATTGCATGCGCGGCCGTTCCTGCGGCTCGCCGAAGCCGTATCGCTCACGCATTACGCGATCTATGCGGACGGCCAGCCCGACATTCACGAAACGCTGCTGCACGCGCTGTGCCGCGACACGGGCATCGACGCGCCGCATGAAGGCGCGACGCACTACGCGGTGCAGTCGCCGTGCGGCTGGCACCTGAAGTGGGAGCGTCACACCGAATTCTCGACCTTCACGTTCGTCGCGCCGCGTCGCGACACCGGTTATTTCGACGATCTCGCGATCGCCGGCATTCCGGCCGCGTGGTTCGCGCGGCTGGCCGGCATCCGCTTCGTCGCGGTGCGGATGGAGCTGCTGTCCGGCGACGCCGCGCGGCGCGTGTGCGGCGGCCTGCGGCGCTGGATCGACGGGCCCGCGCTCGTCGGCAGCCACGTGCTCGGCGGCGGCAAGGTGTTCTGCGACTGGCACGTGCGCGACGACGGCTTCATGCGCTTTCTCGTCGTCGACGAGGATTTCCGCGAGGAGCAGGGCGGCCGCCTGCTGCAGCGCCTGTACGAAATCGAAACCTACCGGATGATGGCGCTGCTCGCGTTGCCCGTCGCGCGCCGGATGAGCCGCGAGCTCGACGAGATCCATGCGGCGCTGCATGCGTTGATGCAGCGGATGGACGCGAGCGGCGCCGACGGCGACGACGCGGCGCTGCTCGTCAGGCTCACGCATCTCGCGGTGCGCGTCGAATCGTTGTCCGGATCGGGGGCGCGCTTCAGCGCGTCGCGCGCATACGAAAAGCTCGTGCTGGCGCGCATCCAGGAGTTGCGCGAGGAGCGTATCGAAGGGATGCCGACGATCGCCGAATTCATGGAGCGGCGCTTCGCGCCGGCGATGGAAACGTGCCGCAGCGTGTGGGCGCGCCACGAGCAGATCGCCGCGCGAATCGCGCGTGCGGTCGACCTGCTGCGCACACGCGTGAATCTCGCTCAGGAAAAGGACGTCACGCGCCTGCTGGCCGGCATGGAGCGCACCGCGCGCAACCAGCTGCATTTGCAGCACGCGGTCGAAGGGCTGTCGGTGGCGGCCATTTCGTACTACGTGCTATCGCTCGCGACGGCGGCGTTCAAGGCGCTGCACGTGATGAACCTGCCGGTCGATCCCGAACTGGCGGAAGGGCTGCTGATCGCGCCGGTCGTGTTCGCGGTGATCCACATCACGCGACGCACGCGTGCGCAGCTTGCGCGTTCGGAGGCGGCGCATGACGGTGCGCCCGTGCATGCGGCGGCGTTGAAGCGGGCCAGCTAAAACATCAACGACCTATCAAGGCAAAGGAGTGGAGATGACTTTTTCGCAGAAGCAAGCGGCGTTCTATAGCGGTTTCGATGCCGCGTTCGACGAGCCGGCCGCGGATGACGCGGGTATGCCGGAAGAAATGCGCGTGACGTCGTATCAGGCCGTGCTGCAGGAACCGATGACGTCGCTCGTCGGGAATACGCTCGACCGGCCGGAGGTCGCGGCGGTGGCGATTCTCGGGTACAACTGACGCGCGTTTCGTTCGCCGCGATCGTTGTGACCTGACGCGCTATAGTCGTGCGATATCCGCCGCGTGTGCTGCGCAGCCGGCGGCCTATTCACGTACGCGTTCGCTTCGATGACAACCCATCCCGACGTCACCCTTCAACTGACCGACACCGAGCAGCCGGCCGCCCGGGACTTCATCAGCCGCAAGCTCGGCGAATTCAACCACGCGATGACGGGGCGCACCGATACGGCCGCGCTCGACGTCTACGTGACCGATCCCGCGACCGGCGACGTATTGGGCGGCCTCACCGGCCGGACGTCGCTGGGCCTGTTCTTCATCGACCTGTTCTATCTGCCCGAATCGCTGCGCGGCGGCGGCTTCGGCAGCCGGCTGCTGCGCGAGGCGGAAGCGGAGGCGAAGCGGCGCGGTTGCGCGCGTGCGGTGCTGTACACGATCTCGTTCCAGGCGCCGGACTTCTACCGGAAGCACGGTTACGAGACGTTCGGCGAAGTGCCGTGCGAGCCGGAAGGCGCGGCGCGGGTGTTCATGGTCAAGGTGCTGTGAGCGGCAACGGGCCGCTTCCTGTCATCTCATGACGCCCCGTTAGCCCCGTACCGCTCACCGATCATCGCCCGGGCGCCGCACGCTCGACGATCATGTCGTACAGCGCCCGCGCCGCGGGCGACAGTTGCGCGCTTCGGCGCGTGACGAGCACGAGCGTGCGCGACACCGACGGCTCGACGAGCTCGATCGTGCGGATCATCGGATACGCATTCTTCTGGATCGCGAGCTTCGGCACGACGGCCGCGCCGAGCCCTTGCGCGACGAGCCCGAGCGCGGTCGAACTGCGCTGCACCTCGTAGAACGAATGCAGCGATACGCCGCTCGTTTTCAGCGCGCCTTCGAGCAGCCCGCGATTGCCGCTCACTTCGCCGGCGAAGATCAGCGGATGCGGCTGCAGCGCTGCCCAGCGAATGCGACGCCGCTTCGCGAGCGGGTGATCGTCGCGGCACACGAGTACGTAAGGGTCATGCGTGAGCGGCACGCTGACGAGTTCCGGGTGCTGGTCGCCGGCGATGCCGATGCCGAATTCCGCCTCGCGCCGCAGCACGGCCTGCAGCACCGACGCCGACGCGTGATCGAGAATCTTCACGCGATCGTGCGGACGGTGCCCGGAAAACGCGCGCAGGATGCGCGGCAGGTACTGCACGCCGACCGTCGGCACGCACGCGATCGTGACGTCGCCGCGCTGGCTCAGGCCCGTCTCGCGGATTTCGGTCAGCGCGTCGGAGAGCTCGTTCAGCAGCCGGCGCGCCTGCGGCAGGAAACGCCGGCCGATCTCGGTCAGCGTGGTGCGGCGCGTCGTGCGTTCGACCAGCGCGACGCCGAGATACGCCTCGAGCTTGCGCAGCCGCTGCGTGATCGCCGTTTGCGTGACATGGAGCGTATCGGCTGCCTGCCTGAAGCTGCCGCCGTCGGCAATCGCGACGAAAGCCTGGACACCGAGCGTATCGATTTTCATCAGAATTTTGAATCAATCACGATATTAAATTCATTTTACTGAAGGCCGGCGGCAGTCGCAGAATGCGCTGGACCGATGGCCAGCCGCTTCCCCCGCGCGGATGCGCGGCGGCCGCTCATGCCGACAAGGAGATCTATCGTGACGACCCCGCTCGATCAATACGCGAATCAGTACGTGCAGTTCGAGGACGAACGAACACGGCCGGTGCGCGACCTGCTGGCCGCCGTGCCGAGCACGCCGATCCACACCGCGATCGATGTCGGCTGCGGGCCGGGCAATTCGACGGAAGCGCTGATCGCACGCGCGCCGGACGCGACGATCCACGGGATCGATGCGTCGGCGGACATGATCGCGGCCGCGCGCAAGCGCCTGCCGGCGCTGCGTTTCGACGTGGCCGATGTTTCCACCTGGGACGATCCGGGCGGCTATGACCTGATCCTGTCGAACGCGGTGCTGCAATGGGTGCCCGCGCACGACGCGCTGTTCCCGATGCTCGTCGGCCGGCTCGCGCGAGGCGGCCACCTCGCGGTGCAGATGCCCGACAATCTCGACGAACCCGCGCACCGGCTGATGCGCGAAGTCGCGGCGGCCGGGCCGTGGGCCGACAAGCTGAAAGGCGCGGCGCGCACCGAGCGGTTCGATGCGCGTTATTACCATGCGCTGCTCGCGCCGCTGTGCTCGCGCGTGGACGTGTGGCGTACGACCTATTACCACCCGCTGCGCGGCGGCGCGGATGCGGTCGTCGAATGGTTCAAGGGCAGTGCGCTGCGTCCGTTCCTCGCTGCGCTCGACGCGTCCGAACAGCGCGCGTTCGTCGCGCGCTATCGCGACGCGCTGGCCGGCCCGGACGGTTATCCGGCGCAAGGCGACGGCACGGTGCTGCTGCCGTTTCCGCGCCTGTTCATCGTGGCGACGCGCAAGTAACGTGGCAACGACGCGGCATCGATTAGACCGATGGCCGTGCGTCAGCGCACCGCCTGCAGCGATGCCGGGACGCCGACGCGGTGGCGCAGGTCAGCGCAAGATGGCCGGCGGCGCGCCGCCGTCGCGCGCTTCGGCGGCGGGGCGCGCGGAGGTGGCCGAACCCCACGCGGCGAGTTCGCGCTTCGTGCGTACGCCGAGCTTCGCGAAAGCACGCTTCACGTAAGACTCGGCCGACGCGACCCGCACGCCGAGAATCCCGGCGGTTTCCGGCACGGTCTTGCCGGAGAGCAGGTGCTTGCAGGTTTCGTATTCGCGCTTCGACAGCTTCACGCCGTCGGCCGCGAGCCGCGCATCGAATTGCGCGAGCGGATGGACGTCGGGCGTCGCGTGCGCGATGCGCCGCGCGGCGGTGGTCGACGCATGCAGTTCGAGCAGCGGGAACAGCATGTCGCTGATGCTGCGGAAGCGGTTCATCTCGGCGAGCGTGAACGGCGGGCGGTCGCGGCCGCGCTCCAGCGCGATCGAATGCTGCGAATAGCGCGTGCCGCGTGCGAGCACGCATTCATGCCCGATATGCACGTCGTCGAACAGGCGCTGGCGGAATTCGCCGGGCGGGATCGCCGCGACGTCGCGCACGACGAGCATCGTGCCCGTCTTGCCGCGCAGCCCCGCGAACAGCGGGTCGGCGTCGAGAAAGCGCTCGTAGTAGAGCGTCATCACGTCGGAGATTCCGGTGGACGCGGCGCCGATGCCGCTGCTGCCGATCCATTCGCAACGGTAGCCGGTGGGCATCGTGCCGTCGACGCGCGAGCGTTCGACGTGTGCGACGTCGAGCGGCACGATATCGTTCAGCAGTTGCGTGAGGCGCGGCACGAAGTGCGGCGTGCCGACCGTCTCGATCAGCTCGCCCAATGCCTTGAACGATACGTTGAAGCGGTCGTTGTCGCGGTGGAAGGAATTCACGTTGAGCAGCATGCGGTTCCGAAGGGCCTGTTCCGCCCATGACCCGCGTTCCCCTGATACGAAAAAAACAGGTGTCGGGCCGGCCCTCGGCGGGGCCGACCGCCCGCCCGTCATCCGCGGGAGCACGCCCTTGACGCGGCTGGATTCTAGCGCTTGCCGTTCGCCCCGTAAAACGTCGCGCGTCACCCCGAAGAGGGCATACCGGGGCAGTGTAAACGAGTCACTGCATCTCCACCTTTTTTCTTGCGCGGCTACGCGTCGATGCGTGCCACCTCGCCGACGAGCAGCCCGTACGATGGCTGCCCGCGAGCGCCATCGCGGCGATGCAGGTGGGCCACGGTCGTCTCCTGTGGTCTATGCGCCGGCCAGCGCGCGCGAACGAGGCGGCCGGATCGAATGGCGTTGGAGCGAACGTTGGAGCCGTGGCGCGGCGTGCGTGACATTTGGGCAGGCATCCCGTTAATGGGATGTTCAGCGCTCGATATGTGGCGGCGGGGAAGCACTGCATCGTGCCTCAGTTTCCCATCGCTTCCTTCGCACTGACCCAGCCCTGCACGGCGCCGGCTTGCGGATTGCGATACCGCACCTTCAACCACCGGAAATCGTCGCTCGCGTCGATCACCTCCACCGTGTCGCCCGCGACGACATAGCGGCGCGTGGGTGCGTCGGCCATCGCGACGTGCAGCGGCAGGCGCGCCGGCCGCACCTTGAACGTGACCGTGCCGCCATCATGATCCTGCGGGCGGCGCGACACGCGCCCGCCGTGCTCGTCGTAGGTGAGCAGCATCGACGACGGGCCCGAGTCGCCGTCGAGCAGATCGCGCAGATCGTCGGGGATCGCTTCGCTGGTTTGATACAGATACATCTTGCCGTTGCCGTCGAAGCGGTACGCATCGGTGTACCAGATCGGGCCGCCGCGGCACGAGCTGTACAGCGTGCGCGTTTTCGGCTTCGCTTGGACGTTGATCAGGTCGTCGCAATTGCCGTGCGGCCCGTTGCCCGCCGGCATCTTCAGCGGTTCGAACCGCTGGCGCGCGGGGTCGTACAGGTAGATGCCGTAGTTCTCGTTGACCATGCCGAGCACCGCGCGCATCGCGAGATCGCGATGGCCGTCGAAGTTGTAGTCGTCGGTCGCGAGGTGGTAGCGGCCTTCCTCGTCGGCGGCGGTGACGGCCAGCGTCTGGGTCGTTCCGCTCGGCAGGAAGCGGACCGTGACGTGCGCGCCGTCGGTGCGCTCGACGCGTGCCGTGACGGCATCGTCGACCTTGAACTCGAGCAGCGGCCGGGCGGCGTGCGCGGCGGGTGCGATCGACGCACACGTGGCGAACAGCAGCGCGGCGACACGGGCAAGCGGGTGGAATCGCGGAAATCGTGTCATGGGCGGTTGTCGTGGCGAGGAAGAGCGTGCAGGCGACCGATCAACCACGCGTGCTGTCGTCGCGATAGCCGTCCTTGCCGACGAAGATTTCATTCAACGCGGCGCGCAGCGTGACCGGATCGTACTGACCGGGCGCGAGATGGATCACGTAGCGCGTGTGGCCGTCGAGACGCGCGGCGACGCCCGGTTCGATCTCGACGTCGATCGTGTCGTCGGTCAGCCGCACCGACAGATCCTTGACGCGCAGGTTGAGCTGGTCGCGCACCATCACTTCGATCAGCGTGTCGTCCGGAAAGCGCGACAGCGCGAAGCAATAGTCCTGATCCGCGTCGTGACAGTAGATGTTGGCGAAGCTTTCGTCGTCGTCGAGGTCGGACGTGGCCGCGCCGACGGTAGCGTGAAGTTCCATGAGCGTGGTTCCTGCGTGGGGTTATCGGGGGACATGCGCCGTCGGCTCGATTGCGGCCGGGGCGTTGGGTGTCGCGTCGGCGTGCGCGTCGCGTGCCTTCAGCCACAGCCCGAGTTCGCGCATCACGTCGACCACCGGCCGCAGCCGGTCGCCGTCCGCGGTGAGATCGTACTCGACGCGCACCGGCACTTCCGGATAGACGGTGCGCCGCACGAGGCTCGCGTCTTCCCGGCGCCGTGCCGATGCGAGATATTAGCGCCCGCGTCGCGGCGAATCGATACATGGACAACCCACGAAGGAAACGCACGAAGCTCTATCACGCTCCCGGCAGCTGTTCGCAGGCGATCTGCATCGTGCTGCGCGAAGGCGGGTTCGACGCGGAGATCGTCGAGGTCGACGCGCGCAAGCATGTCGTCGAGGACGGCCGCAATTACTACGACGTGACCGAACTCGGCTACGTGCCGCTGCTCGAACTCGACGACGGCACGATGCTGCGCGAAGGGCCGGTGATCGCGCAGTATCTCGCGGACCAGCGCCCGGAAGCCGCGCTTGCGCCCGCTTACGGCACGCTCGCGCGCTACCGGCTGATGGAATGGCTGAACTTTCTCGGCACCGAGATCCACAAGGGCTTCATCCCGCTGCTGTATGCGGTGCAGGCGGGGAAGTACGTCGAGCCCGTGCGGCAGAAGCTCGACGGCCGCTTCGCGTGGATCGACCGCCAACTCGCCGGCAACGCTTTCCTGACGGGCGACACGTTTACCGTCGCCGATGCGTACCTGTTCGCGCTGACCGGCTGGGGCAAGGCCGGCTGGATGCGTTCGGTGTACAACGCGGATATCGACCTGAGCCGGCATGCGCATCTGCGGGCGTGGTACGAGCGGGTGCGCGAGCGGCCGGCCGTGCAGGCCGTGCTGGCGGCGGACGACCTGCCGCGATGACGCGCGGCGCCCACCGCGGGGAATGCGCATCATTTCGTCGTAGTGACGCCGCGCCATGCCGCAACGGGCCGCGCTATAATCGCCGCCATGAAACTGTTTCGGACTTTCATCCTGCTGCTGCTGTGCGCGGTGCTGCCCATCACTGGGCTGGCAGCCAGCGGCCTGACCGGTGAATGTCCGATGCAGCACACGATGTCGATGGACGCGGATACGGGCATGAACATGGCCATGTCCGCCGACATGAGCAACTGCGATTCGATGCAGCCGCCCTCCGCCGATCACGCGAAGGCCAAAGCCAAGGGCATGGCCTGCAAGGTAACGGCCCAATGCCAGTTCGGCAGTCTCTACCACCCGGCCGCCCGCGTCGACGTCAGCCGTCCCGCTGCCTTCGCCAGCACGATCGTCTTCCACTACACGCAGTCCGTCCCGGCTCGCGACCCGAACGGGTTGTGGCGCCCGCCACGCATCAGCTGATCCCGATTTGACCGGTTCACCGCGCACGCGGTGAGGTTTCGTCCTGTGCGCAGGACGTGGAATCCCTTTGGGTTCCGATTTGGGGTTACACCATGTCATTCGCTTTCCGCACGCCGCGCATGCCGCGTGCATGCCGGCGCGCGCCCGTATCGTGGGCCGCGCTGCTGATGGCGGGCGCGGTTCACGCGCAGCAGTCGCCGCTCACGCTGGACGCCGCGCTGCAGTCCGCCACCGATCGTTCCGCATCGATGCAGGCCGCGCAGGCTTCCGTGCTCGCGCGTGCCGAAGCGGCGGTCAGGGCCGGCCAGTTGCCGGACCCGATGCTCAAGGCCGGCATCGACAACCTGCCGATCAACGGCGGGCAGCGCCTCACCGTCGGCCAGGACTTCATGACGATGCGCCGCATCGGCATCGAGCAGGAATGGGTGTCCGGCGACAAGCGGCGCCTGCGTACCGCGCTGGCCGACCAACAGGTCGGCCGCGAGCGCGCGGGCTATCTCGTGGAGCTGGCGGCCGTGCGCCGGCAGACCGCGGCCGCGTGGCTCGATGCCGTCTACGCGAAGCAGGCGCTCGCGCTTCAGCAGGCGCTGCTCGGTCACATGAACCATGAACTCGCCGCGACGCAGGCGTCGTATCGCGGCGCGAAGGCGAGCGCGGGCGACGTCGTGCAGGCCCGCGCGATGCTCGCGCAGACGCAGGATCAGGTGCTCAAGGCGCAGCAGGCGTATCGCACCGCGCTCGTCGCGCTGGCCCGCTGGACGGCGGCGCCCGTGACGGACGTGACGGGTACGCCGCCCGCGCCCGAATCCGTCGTATCGGCATTGCCGCCGGACGAGCTGCGCGTGTCGCAGCCGGCGCTCGTCGCCGCCGCGGACGATATCGCGGTGGCCGAAGCCGACGCCGCGGTCGCGAACAGCGAGCGCAGCCCCAACTGGACGTGGGAAATCGCGTACCAGCAGCGCGGCGGCGCGTATTCGAACATGGTGTCGGTGGGCGTCTCGATCCCGCTGCCGCTCAATCGCAAGAATCGCCAGAACCGCGACGTGGCCGAAAAGGCGGCGCTCGCGACGAAGGCGCGCCTGATGTACGAGGACACGCTGCGTCAGGTACAGGCCGACATCCGTACGCAATCCGACACGCTGGCGAGCGGCCGCGAACGTATCGCGAACCTGAGCTCAGCGCTGTTGCCCGCCGCCGATCAGCGCGTGCAGCTCGCGACGGCCGCGTACCGGGCCGGCACGGGGTCGCTCGCCGACACGTTCGCCGCGCGGCGTGCGCAACTCGAAGCGCAGTTGCAGGTGCTCGACCTCAGGCGCGACGTGTCGCAGACCTGGGCGCGGCTCGAATATCAGGTCGTGCCGTCGGCGATGGCCGCCGCTCAGTGAAGGAGACGCTCATGACAAGGCAATCACTGATGCGTGCGGCGCTGATCGCATCCGCCGGCGCGATACTCGTCGGCGCCGGCTATGTCGTCGGCGTCCGCCATGCGATGAACGGCGCGGCGGCGTCCGCCGTGCCCGCTGCCGCGCCGTCGGGCGCGCCGGCGCCGCAGGCCGCGCGCAAGGTCCTGTACTGGCACGACCCGATGGTGCCGAACCAGCACTTCGACAAACCGGGCAAATCGCCGTTCATGGACATGCAGTTGCAGCCCGTCTATGCGGACGAAGGCGGCGACGCACCGGGCGTCCGGATCGATCCGGGCCTGCAGCAGAACCTGGGCATTCGCTATGCGACCGTGCGCCGGCAGCAGACGGCGGCCGGCTTCGACGCGGTGGGCGCCACGCAGTTCGACGAAGCGCGCGCGGCGGTCGTGCAGTCGCGCGTGACCGGCTACATCGACCATCTGTATGCACGCGCGCCGATGCAGCGCATCGCGAAGGGCGCGCCGGTCGCATCGCTGTTCGTGCCCGACTGGCTCGCGCCGCAGGAGGAATATCTCGCGCTGAAGCGCGGCGGGATGGACGGCAGCCTGCTCGACGCGGCGCGCGCGCGGATGCGGGCGCTGTCGATTCCGGACGGCATGATCGCGGCCCTCGACCGCACCGGCCGCGCGCAGACGCACGTCGTGCTGAGTGCGCCGGAGGCCGGCGTCGTCAGCGAGCTGAACGTGCGCGACGGCGCGATGGTCGCGCCCGGCCAGACGCTTGCGAAGATCGCCGGCTTGTCGACGCTGTGGCTGATCGTCGAGGTGCCCGAGGCGCTCGCGCTGAACGTGCAGCCGGGGATGTCGGTCGACGCGACGTTCGCGGGCGATCCGGCGCGGCATTTCAGCGGACGCATCCGCGAAGTGCTGCCCGGCATCAGCACGGGCAGCCGCACGCTGCAGGCGCGCGTGGAGATCGACAACGCATCGCTGACGCTCACGCCCGGCATGCTGATGCGCGTGCGGGTCGCGGAGAAGGAGACGGTGTCGCGCCTGCTCGTGCCGTCGGAGGCCGTGATCGCGACCGGCCAGCGCACGATCGTCATCGTGAAGCACGGCGACGGCCGGCTTCAGCCGGCGTCGGTGACGGTCGGCAGCGACGTCGGCGGCGACACGGAAGTGCTCGCCGGGCTGAACGAAGGCGACACGGTCGTCGCGTCGGGGCAATTCCTGATCGATTCGGAAGCCAGCCTGAAAAGCGTATTGCCGCGGCTGGAGCGGGCGGCCGGGGCAAGCGCGGCCGCATCGTCCGCGACGGCAACCGCGCCGGTCTACGAAACCACCGGCAAGGTGGAGAAAGTCACGGCCGACGACATCACGTTCTCGCATCAGCCGGTGCCGGCGCTTGGCTGGGGCGCGATGACGATGGCGTTCGGCAAGCCGTCGGCGCACGCGTTTTCCGACGTGAAGCCGGGCCAGACCGTGCGTTTCGCGTTCACGCAGACCGACGACGGCTACCGGCTGACGAAGGTCGAGCCGCAGCGAGGTGAGCGATGATCGCGCGCATCATTCACTGGTCCGTCCACCACCGGTTTCTGGTGCTGCTGGCCACCGTGCTGCTCGCGGCATGGGGCGTGCATTCGCTGCGACAGACGCCGCTCGACGCATTGCCCGACCTGTCGGATACCCAGGTGATCGTGAAGGCGTCGTATCCGGGCAAGGCGCCGCAGGTCGTCGAGGACCAGGTGACCTATCCGCTGACGACGACGCTGCTCGGCGTGCCGGGCGCGAAAACCGTGCGCGCGTATTCGTCGTTCGGCGACGCGTTCGTCTACGTGCTGTTCGACGACCGCACCGATCCGTACTGGGCGCGCTCGCGCGTGCTCGAATACCTGAGCCAGGTGCAGAGCCGCCTGCCGGCGGGCGCGACCGTGTCGCTCGGCCCGGATGCGACCGGCGTCGGCTGGGTCTACGAGTACGCGCTCGTCGATCGCACCGGCCGTCACGATCCCGGCCAACTGCGCGCGCTCAACGACTGGTTCCTGAAGTTCGAGCTGAAGGCCGTGCCGGACGTATCGGAAGTCGCGAGCATCGGCGGCATGGTGCGCCAGTACCAGGTCGTGCTCGATCCCGACAGGCTGCGCGCGTACGGCATCACGCAGGCGGCGGTCGCGGAGGCGCTCGGCAAGGCCAACCAGGCATCCGGCGGCTCGGTCGTCGAGCTGGCCGAGTCGGAGTACATGGTGCGGTCGTCCGGCTACCTGCGCACGCTCGACGATTTCCGTCGCGTCGTGCTGCGCACCGACGACGCCGGCACGCCGGTCCTGCTCGGCGACGTCGCGCGCATCCAGGTCGGCCCGGCGATGCGGCGCGGCATCGCGGAGCTGAACGGGCAGGGCGAGGTGACGGGCGGCGTCGTCGTGATGCGCTCGGGCAAGAACGCGCTGACGACGATCGACGCGGTGAAGGCGAAGCTCGCCGAGCTCAAGCGTTCGCTGCCGGCCGGCGTCGAGATCGTCACGACCTACGATCGTTCGCAACTGATCGCGCGCGCGGTCGACAACCTGACGGACAAGCTGATCGAGGAATTCGTCATCGTCGGTGTCGTCTGCGCGGTGTTCCTGTTCCATCTGCGCAGCGCGCTGGTCGCGATCCTGTCGCTGCCGCTCGGCGTATTGGCCGCGTTCATCGTGATGCGCTATCAGGGCGTGAACGCGAACCTGATGTCGCTCGGCGGGATCGCGATCGCGATCGGCGCGATGATCGACGCGGCGATCGTGATGATCGAGAACGCGCACAAGCATCTGGAAGCGTACGACCGCGCGCATCCCGGCGAGCCGATCACGGCCGCGCGCCGCTGGGAACTCGTCGCGGCCTCGGCCGCGGAGGTGGGGCCCGCGCTGTTCTTCTCGCTGCTGATCATCACGCTGTCATTCGTTCCGGTGTTTTCGCTGGAAGGGCAGGAGGGCAAGCTGTTCGCGCCGCTGGCGTTCACGAAGACCTATACGATCGCGGCCGCCGCCGGGCTGTCGGTGACGCTGGTGCCGGTGCTGATGGGCTATCTGGTGCGCGGCCGCATTCCGCCCGAGCACGCGAACCCGATCAACCGCGTGCTGATCCGCCTGTACCGGCCGCTGCTCGACGCGACGCTGCGGCGCCCGTGGGCCGCGATCGGCGTCGCGGTCGTCGTGCTCGTGGTGACGGCCGTGCCGTTGTCGCGCCTCGGCGGCGAATTCATGCCGCCGCTCGACGAAGGCGATCTGCTGTACATGCCGACCGCGCTGCCGGGCATCTCGGCCGACAAGGCGAGCGAGCTGCTGCAGCAGACCGACCGGCTGATCAAGACCGTGCCGGAGGTCGACACGGTGTTCGGCAAGTCGGGCCGCGCCGATACGGCGACCGACCCGGCGCCGCTCGAGATGTTCGAGACGACGATCCGCTTCAAGCCGCGCAGCGCGTGGCGGCCGGGCATGACGCCGGAGAAGCTGATCGACGAACTCGACCGGACGGTGAAGGTGCCGGGCCTGTCGAACGTGTGGGTGCCGCCGATCCGCAACCGGCTCGACATGCTGTCCACCGGGATCAAGACGCCGGTCGGCGTGAAGATTTCCGGGCCGGACCTCGCGGGGATCGACGCGATCGCGACGCAGGTCGAGGCCGCCGTGAAGCGCGTGCCGGGCGTGACGTCCGCGCTCGCGGAGCGGCTGAACGGCGGCCGCTACATCGACGTCGACATCGACCGGCTCGCCGCCGCGCGTTACGGGCTGTCGGTGGCCGATATCCAGTCGGTCGTGTCGTCGGCGATCGGCGGCGAGGACGTCGGCGAAGTGATCGCGGGACGCGAGCGCTTCCCGATCAACATCCGCTATCCGCGCGAGATCCGCGATTCGCTCGAGAACCTGCGGCAGTTGCCGATCGTCACCGCGCGCGGCGCGCAGATCCGCCTTGGCGACGTCGCGCGTATCGCGATCGCCGACGGGCCGCCGATGATCCGCAGCGAGAACGCGCGGCTGTCCGGCTACGTGTACGTCGATCTCCGCGGTACCGACCTCAGCACGGCCGTGCGCGCGATGCAGCAGACCGTCGCGCGGCAGGTTGCGTTGCCGCCCGGCTATTCGATCGCTTGGTCGGGGCAGTTCGAGTATCTCGAACGCGCGGCGGCGACGCTGCGCACCGTCGTGCCCGTCACGCTCGTCGTGATCTTCGTGCTGCTGTTCGTCACGTTCGAGTCGGCGGCCGACGCGCTGCTGCTGATGTCGACGGTGCCGTTCGCGCTGGTCGGCGGGTTCTGGCTCGTGTGGGCGCTCGGCCATGCGGTGTCCGTCGCGACGTCGGTGGGTTTCATCGCGCTGGCGGGCGTGGCCGCGGAATTCGGCGTCGTGATGCTGCTGTACCTGAAGGGTGCGCTGCAGCGCCGGCTCGACGCAGGCGAACCGCCGACCGATGCGTTGCTGCTCGATGCGATCCGCGAAGGCGCGGTGCTGCGCGTGCGGCCGAAGGCGATGACGGTCGCCGTCGTGCTCGCCGGGCTCGTGCCGATCATGATCGGCCACGGCGCCGGTTCCGAAGTCATGCAGCGGATCGCCGCGCCGATGGTCGGCGGCATGGTCACGGCGCCGCTGCTGTCGATGTTCGTCATTCCCGCCGCGTGGCTTCTGCTTCAGCGCCGTCGTGCGCGAAGCGCGGGCCGCGCGCGGCATTCCGATGCAGTTCCTTCCGGCACGAACGTGCCATCCCTTCCCACCGGAGAATCACGATGAAGATGAATCAACTGATCGCCACTGCAACCGCTGTCGTCGCGCTGAGCGCTTTCGCGGTACCGGCGTTTGCCGCCGGCGACATGTCGGACATGGACATGTCCGGCATGAAGATGTCGTCGGGCGGCGCGGCGGAGTCGAACGCCGCGCTGACCGACGCCGAAGTGAAGAAGGTCGATGCCGCGAGCGGCAAGATCACGCTGAAGCACGGCGCGCTGGAGAATGTCGGGATGCCGCCGATGACGATGGCGTTCAAGGCGAAGGATGCGGCGATGCTCGCGCACGCGCATGCGGGCGACAAGGTCAAGGTGCGGATCGAGAAGGTCGACGGCACGTTGACGATCGTCAAGCTCGTCAAGGCTTCCTGAGCGTCCGGATGCGGATGGCGCCGCCGCCCGCATCGCATGCAGCGACGCGCACCGAGCCGACGTGTCGGTCGGCCGGTGCGCCCGCCCGGCGCATTCAGCGCGCCAGCGTCAACGCCAGATACCCCGCATAACCGGCGCCGTTCGCGAGCAACGCCCAGATCGCGAGCCCGCGCGTGCGCGCATTGATGCGCAGCCACGCGGCCGCCGCAAGCGTGATGATCACGCCGGTCAGCACTTCGGGGCGCGGCTCCCACGGCGTCAGCATGATGCCGATCGCGGGCAGCAGCGTGCCCTGGAACACCATCGCGCCGGTGATGTTGCCGAACGCGAGCGTGTCCTTCCCGCGGCGGATCCACAGCACGCTGTTGACCTTCTCCGGCAGTTCCGTCGCGATCGGCACGATGATCAGCGACAGCAGCAGCGCCGACACGCCGAGCACGTGCGACACGCCTTCCACGCCGTGAATGAAGCCCTTTGCACCGCCGACCAGCAGCGCGATGCCGATCAGCAGTTGCAGCACGATCGTCGCCAGGTTGGTCGGCAGGCCGACGCGCGACAGGAACATCGCGTGCGGCGCCTCGGTGCCGTGCCCGGCGTCGACGAGCCCGGTCGACGCGCGGAACGTCAGCACGACGTACATCACGTAGAGGCCGACCAGCATCGCGGCGAGCAGCGCGCGCACGGCCCAGTTGTGATGCGGGACGAACATCGCGACGGTCGCCAGCGAGAATGCGGCGAGGAAGGTGTTCATGTCGCGCACGAAGCCCGTGCGTTCTGGCGCGATCGTGCCGCGCAGCCCGCGCGAGCGGATCACGGCGAGCGTCATCAGGAACGTGGTGAGCGTCGTGAGCATCAGCGGCGCGCCGAGAATCGCGCCGACGCCGATCTCCTCGTTCACGGCCTGGTTCGACGTGCCGCCGGCCAGCGCGAGCAGCGGCACCATCGTTTCGGGCAGCGCGGTGCCGACGGCCGCGAACAGCGAGCCGGTCACGCCTTCGGAAATCTTCAGGCGTTCGCCGAGATGTTCGAGCGCATTGGTGAAGAGTTCGGCCGCGACGAGGATGACGATCAGCATGAACGCCAGTTCGACGAACATGAACGTCATGCGGCACCTCCGCAGGCAGCGGTGGCGTGGGGGAGGTGAGCAGGGAGGGACATGGGGACTCCGTGGTCGGACGCTGACGAACCATGACACATCCGCCGCCGTCCGACCAGGAACGACGCGACGTGCCGATGGTCTCGCCAGGCCGATCAGGCCGAACGCGCCACGGCCGCAGGCCGAGTGTGTTGACGCGTTCGCTTTCCGGCGGACGGAAAGCAGGCTACTCCCCAAAGACGGAAATCAGTCTAGCCGAGCGGTTTTCCTTCGACAAGCCTTCGTCTCGAAAAATATACCCCTCCACCCTATAGGGTCAGCCTTCCGGATATATACTCCCCTACCCTATACCGGAGCCGCCGATGAGTCATACCGTTCGCGAAAAACAGAAGCTGCTGAACCGCGTGCGCCGTATCAAGGGGCAGGTCGAGGCGATCGAGCGGGCGCTGGAAGAAGAGCGCGGCTGCAACGACGTGCTGCAATTGATCACGAGTTGCCGCGGCGCGATGAACGGCTTGCTGGCCGTCGTGCTGGAAGACCACATCCGGTCGCATCTCGTCGATGCGGACACGGCCGACGCGCACGAGGGCAGCGCGACCGAGCAACTGATCGACGTCGTGCACAGCTATTTCAAGTAACCGGGCCGGAACATGAACGAATTCAATGGCTCGCGGGCCGGCGGTGCGCACAGCCACGCGTTTCTGGGCGCCGCGCACACGCGCAATGAGCGAAAGACGTGGATGGTCATCGGCCTGTGCACGGCGATGATGATCGCCGAGATCGTCGGCGGCACGTTGTTCGGCTCGCTCGCGCTGGTCGCCGACGGGCTGCACATGTCGACGCACGCGGGCGCGATGCTGATCGCCGCGCTGGCCTACACCTATGCGCGCCGGTACGCCGACGATCCGCGCTTCGTGTTCGGCACCGGCAAGCTCGGCGACCTGGCCGGCTTCACGAGCGCGATCGTGCTGGCGATGATTGCGTTGCTGATCGGCTACGAGGCGATCGCGCGCCTGCTGGCGCCGGTGCCGATCCATTTCGACGAAGCGATTCCGATCGCCGTGCTGGGGCTCGCCGTGAACCTCGCCAGCGTGTGGCTGCTGAGCGGCGACCACCATCACGGGCATGGTCACGGCCATCACCACGCGCACGGGCACGACCACCACGATGACCATGACCACGACGACCACGCGCACCATGATCGCGGTTCGCACTCGGCCGCGCATCGCGACCACAACATCCGGTCGGCCTACGTTCACGTGATCGCCGACGCGGCCGTGTCGGTGCTGGCGATCGTCGGCCTGCTGCTCGCGCGTGCGTTCGGATGGGGCTGGATGGACCCGCTCGCGGGCATCGTCGGCGCGCTGGTGATCGCCAACTGGTCGTACGGGCTGATGCGCGATACGGGCGAGATCCTGCTCGACGTCAACGTCGATCGCCCGCTGACGGACAACGTGCGTCGCGCGATCGAGGCGCTCGGCGACACGGTCAACGATCTCCATGTGTGGCGCGTGGGCCCCGGGCACATGAGTGCGATCGTGTCGGTCGAATCGGGCGACGCCGCGCGCGATGCGCGTTTCTACCATGCGCTGCTCGCGGGCTTCGACGGCATGTCGCACGTGACGGTCGAAGTGATGACACCTGCGAAGGCGGCCTGATCGTGGCCGTGAAATCGCCGTGTATCGACCTGTGCGCGTTCGACGGCCGCACGGGTTTTTGTGTCGGCTGCCTGCGCACGCGCGACGAGGCGCGCGACTGGAAGAAGCTGACCGATCATCGCCGGCATCAGATACTGAACGATCGTAAGCGCCGGCAGGCGAAGCTCCAGCGCGATACGGCGGAATAGCAAGGGCACGCGTTCCCCGGCTCGGCATCGCGGGCGTGCGGTAGCATCACGGGCATTCAGCTTCAGGATTCCTGAACCGGGAGCGACCCATGCAGACCGACGCATCGACCGGCATTCTTCGGCAGATTCCGCGCAGCGTGTGGGTGCTCGGCTGTGTCAGCCTGCTGATGGACGTGTCGTCCGAGATCATCCACAGCCTGTTGCCGATGTTCCTGATGGCGGGGCTCGGTGCGAGCGCGACGACGATCGGCCTGATCGAGGGGATCGCCGAGGCGACGTCGCCGGTCGTCAAGGTATTCTCCGGCGCGCTGAGCGACTACCTGCGCAATCGCAAATGGCTCGCGGTGGCCGGCTACGCGCTCGGCGCGCTCAGCAAGCCGCTGTTCGCGATCGCGCCGACGATCGGCGTCGTGGTCGCGGCGCGGATCGTCGACCGCATCGGCAAGGGGATTCGCGGCGCGCCGCGCGATGCGCTCGTCGCCGACGTCACACCCGTGCACCTGCGCGGCGCCGCGTACGGACTGCGCCAGGCGCTCGACACGGTGGGCGCATTCCTCGGGCCGCTGCTGGCCGTCGTCATCATGCTGGCGTGGCGCGACGATTTCCGCCTCGCGTTCTGGCTCGCCGTGATCCCCGGCGTGCTGGCCGTGGCGCTGCTCGCGTTCGGCATCGACGAGCCGGCGCGTGTACCCGGCGAGAAGCGCGTGAACCCGATCCGCCGTGCGGTCGTCGCGCAACTCGGCACCCGCTACTGGTGGGTCGTGGCCGTGGGCGGCGTGTTCGCGCTCGCGCGTTTCAGCGAGGCATTCCTGGTGCTGCGCGCGATGGGCAGCCGCGTGCCCGTCGCACTCGTGCCGCTCGTGATGGTCGCGATGAACGTCGTGTATGCGTTGTCCGCTTACCCGTTCGGCAAGCTCGCCGATACGACGAGCCACACGAAACTGATGGTGATCGGGCTGGTGCTGCTGATCGCCGCCGATGTCGTGCTGGCGCACGGCGCGCACTGGCCGACCGTGCTCGTCGGCGTCGCGCTGTGGGGGCTTCATATGGGGATGACGCAAGGGCTGCTCGCGACGATGGTCGCGCAGGCCGCGCCGGCCGAACTGAGAGGGACCGCGTTCGGCGTGTTCAACCTGATCAGCGGGGTCGTGACGCTCGTATCGAGCGTCGTCGCGGGCGCGCTGTGGGACCGGGCAGGCGCCGCCGCCACGTTCTACGCGGGAGCCGTATTCAGCGCGGCGACCATCGTGCTGCTCGTGTGCGTTCGCACGTCGTTCGGCGTGGTGCGGGATCGCTAGCGCTGAACGCGGTGGCGCACGATCTAACCATCGGCGCCGTGCGGAAAGTACAGCGCGAACGTCGTGCGCCCGTCGCGGCTTGCAACCTCCACCTTGCCGCGGTGCAGTTCCATGATCGACTTCACGATCGCGAGCCCGAGCCCCGCGTTGCGCGCCGCACCGTGCCGCGACGAATCGATCCGGTAGAAGCGCTCGAAGATCCGCTCGATCTGTTCGGGCGGGATCGCCGCGCCGCGATTCGTGACTTCGACGACCGCGTAATCGCCCTGGGTCGACACCGCCAGCTCGATCGTCGACGTGGCTTGCGCGTGTTCGAGCGCATTCGACGCGAGGTTGCTCACCGCGCGCCGGAACAGCGTCGCGTCCGCGACGACCGGCGCTTCGCCGCGCACGTCGATGCGCACGCCGGCTTCGTCGGCCAGCGCCTGGAAATACGACGCGAGCCGGCGCAATTCGCCACCCGCGTCGAGTTTGGCGGCCTTCAGATGCTGCGTTGCATTGTCGGTGCGCGCGAGAAACAGCATGTTCTCGATCATCCGCTGCAGCCGTTCGCATTCCTCGATGTTTGATTCGATCAGCGTCTCGTATTCGTCCGTCGAGCGGGCGCGCGACAGCGTGATCTGCGACGAGCTGATCACGTTCGCGAGCGGCGTGCGCATGTCGTGCGCGAGATCGGACGAGAACTGCGACAGCCGCACGAACGCGCGTTCGAGCCGGTCGAGCATCCGGTTCACCGACGTGGCGAGCTCGCGCAATTCGACCGGGCCGCCGCGCGCGTCGAGGCGCGCGTTCAGGTTGTGCGCCTCGATGCGCGACGTCTGCCGGCCGAGGCTTTCGACCGGGCGCAGGCCGCGCGACGCGACCGCGTAGCCGAGCGCGCCGACGAGCAGCGCGCCGACGGCTGCCGCGAGCCAGATATCGACCCGATAGCTTTCGAGCAGCGACTGCCGATCGGCCGCGGTGCGCGCGAGCGCGACGTGGATCGTTTCGCCGGATGGCAGCGTTTCGCGTGCAACCACGCAGCGCGACGTGCCGATGCCGGGCGGCGCGCATGTGAACGGGCCGTCGGCGCCGCCAGCCGGATGTGGCGCGGCGATCGCCGACGCGAGCGTATTGCCGGCTGCGTCGGAATGCTCGACGAGCGGGCGGTTCCCTGCGTCGTAGATGCCGAGATAGACGCCCGGATGCGACAGCAGCACGTCATGGAACACAGCCGGATCGGCGCGCAGCGCGGCCGTCGATCCGCTGGCGCGCGCGAGTTGCAGGAACTGGTTGAGCTTGCCGGAGATCTCGATGTCGTCGCGCCGCGTCAGCTCCGCGGACAGCGAGCGGTACAGATACGCGCCGGTCAGCGCGAACACGAGCGCCGCGACCGCGGCGAACGCGAGCGTGAGGCGCCGCAGCAGCGAATACGAAGCGGAGCGCGCGGTCACGAACGATCCTCGAGCACGTAGCCCATGCCGCGAATCGTGTGGATCAGCTTGTTCTCGTACGCGTTGTCGATCTTCGCACGCAAGCGCTTGATCGCCGCATCGACGACGTTCGTGTCGCTGTCGAAATTCATGTCCCAGATCTGCGACGTGATGAAGGTGCGCGTCAGCACCTCGCCCTCTCGTTCGGCGAGCAGTTGCAGCAGCGCGAATTCCTGCGCGGTCAGGTCGATGCGGGCATCGGCGCGCCGCACGCGGCGCTTGAGCAGGTCAATTTCGAGATCGGCGACGTGCAGGACGTCGCGCACGTTGCGCGGCGCGCGCCGCAGCAGCGAGCGGATGCGCGCCAGGAATTCGGCATACGCGAACGGCTTGAGCAGGTAATCGTCGGCGCCGAGCTCGAGCCCGGCGACCTTGTCCTCGATCGCGTCGCGCGCCGTGAGCAGCAGCACGGGCGTCTGCTTTTGCGCGCGCAGCCGCTTCAGCACCTCGAAGCCGTCCAGCTCCGGCAGCATCACGTCGAGCACGACCAGGTCGAAATCCTCGTGCAGCGCGAGGAACAGCCCGTCCTGGCCGTTTTCCGCGACGTCGACCGTATAGCTCGCCTCCATCAACCCCTTCCGGAGGTAGGACGCCATCTTCGGTTCGTCTTCGACTATCAGTATCCGCATGGTGAGGCAGGCTGTCCGTGATTCCAGCCGGTCAGTGTAACGCCAGAGCGTACGGCGTCGCGCGTGCGCGAAGGATGACCGGCGGATGACGGAATTGTCATGAAAAACCGGTCATGGTTCGGCCATCTCGTCGTCACCGCGGCGGCGCTAAGCTGCGGCCGTCTTGTCCCCGGAGCGCGCCGCCGTGCGCCGCGCCGGCCCAACGGTCGCTGTCCCGATTTCGCTTCCATGTCGTACTGGCGCACATTCGTTCTCGTCGTGTTGCTCGCGCTGAGCCTGCCGATCCAGTCGTTCGCGGCTGTGTCGATGCCATGCGCGGGCGCCGCCGTGTCGCATGGGGACAGCGCGCCGCACACGCTATCGGCCGCGCAGGACGGGCATCACGATCACGGCGACCACGCGCGGCATGCGACGTCGTGCGCCGCGTGCGTGTCCTGCTGCTTCGGCACGGCCATGTCGGGCGCACCCGCGGTGCCCGCCGCGGCGAGCGTCGGCGTCGCGATCGTCGCGCCGCCGCGCTCGGCCGGGGACGTGTCGTTCCTGACCGGCGGCATCGACCGGCCGCCTCGCCGAATGCCCGTCTAGCTCCTGCCCGCGGCGGACCCGCCGCGATCCCGCTATTTGCTCCGGCCGACGCATCGCGCCACGCCGGACGACTGACGACGAGACATGTTCATGCGATTGATCATTGCGGCGCTCTGGAGCGCGGCGGCCCTCGCGCCGTCGCTCGTGCCGGCGCAAACCCGGTTTCCCGATCCGGCCGACGCCGCCGCGTCGGTGCCGGACGTCACCGTGACGTCCGCGTTCGACGGCTACCGGCCGTATCGGGACGACGCAGGCCCGGGCTGGCAGCAACTGAACCGGGACGTGGCGGAGCGGCCCGCGAAAGGGCGCACGAGCGGCGCCGCGGCCGGCAACGGCGCCGCCCATTCGACACACGGCGGGGCCGCGCGATGACGACGCTCGCGATATCGCCGAGGATCGGCGCGGCTGCGGTCGTGCTGGCGATCCTCGCGGGCTGCACGACGTTTTCGAAGGACGGCGGCTTCGACGCCGTGTCGTCCGTCGCATCCGAGCGCATCGGCAAGGAGGCGGTGGCTGTGCGGACCGACGCCGACCGCGAAGCCGTCGACCGGCGGACGACGGAATTGCTCGCGAAACCGCTGTCGATGGACGATGCGGTGCAAATCGCGCTGCTGAACAACCGCGGCCTGCAGGCGTCGTACGCAGAACTCGGGCTGTCGGAGGCCGACCTCGTGCAGGCCGGCCGGCTGCCGAACCCGCGCTTCGCATTCAGCCGCACGCGTGCCGGCGACGGCGAGCTGACGCTCGGCCGCACGTTCTCGGCGAACGTGTTCGCGCTGCTGACGATGCCGCTCGCGACGCATATCGAACGCCGCCGCTTCGAGCAGACCAAGCTCGAAACGGCCGACGCGATGCTGAAGGTCGCGGCCGACGCGCGCCGCGCGTATGTCGAGGCCGTCGCCGCCGAGCAGGCCGCGAACTATGCGCAGCAGGTGCGCGAGGCCGCCAGCGCGGCCGCCGAACTCGCGCTGCGCATGCGGCAGGCCGGCAACTTCAGCCGGCTCGACCATGCACGCGAACAGGCGTTTCACGCCGACGCGGTCGCGCAGCAGGCGAAGGCGCGCCAGCAGGCCGTCGCCGCACGCGAGAGGCTCACGCGCGCGATGGGGCTGTGGGGCGAACGCACGCGGTACACGCTGCCCGAACGCTTGCCGGATTTGCCAAAGGCGCGCCCGGACCTGCCCGATCTCGAACGCTTCGCGATGAGCAACCGCCTCGACATCCAGGCGGCGAAATTGCAGACGCAAGGCGTCGCGTCTTCGCTTGGCCTCAGCAAGGCCACGCGCTTCGTCAACGCGGTCGAGCTCGGCTACGTGAACGACTACGAAACCGGCAAGGGCCACGAGCACGGCTACGAGATCAGCGTCGAGATTCCGCTGTTTGACTGGGGCGGCGCGAAGGTCGCGCGCGCCGAGGCGATCTACATGCAGTCCGCGAACCGGCTCGCGAAAACCGCCATCGATGCCCGCTCCGAAGTGCGCGAATCGTACGCGGCGTACGTGACGAGCTACGACGTCGCCACGCACTACCGCGATGAAGTCGTGCCGCTGCACAAGACGATCTCCGACGAACTGCTGCTGCGCTACAACGGGATGCTCGCGAGCGTGTTCGAGCTGCTGACCGATGCGCGCGAACAGGTCGGCGCGGTCAATGGCTACATCGATGCGCTGAAGGACTACTGGCTCGCCGAAACCGATCTGCAGATGGCCGTCGGCGGCCGGTTGCCGTCGTCGGATGCCGTGCCGCGCGCGACGCATTCCGCCGCATCCGCATCCGCATCCGCTGCAAAACCCGACGCCGCGCCGCAGCCGGCTTCCACTCCCGCGGCGCCGTCGGTGCCCGCCACGCAACCGCATCCGGAAGGTCATTGACATGGTGTCCCGTCGACAATTTCTCAGCGGCTCGGGCGCCGCGCTGCTTGGTGCGGCGATGGTCGGCCGGGCCGGCGCCGCGTCGCTGCCCGAAGCGCCCACGATGGCGAAAGCCGGCACGCAGCCGCCGCTCGTGCCGCCCAACGGCCGCCCGTACACGCCCGTCGCGACGCTGAACGGCTGGTCGCTGCCGTGGCGGATGAAGAACGGCTGGAAGGAGTTCCACCTGACGGCCGAGCCCGTCGTGCGCGAGATGGCGCCCGGCATGAACGCGAACCTGTGGGGCTACAACGGCCAGTCGCCGGGCCCGACGATCGAGGCCGTCGAAGGCGACAAGGTCCGCGTCTTCGTGACCAACCGGCTGCCCGAGCACACGACGATCCACTGGCACGGGCTGCGGCTGCCGAACGGGATGGACGGCGTCGGCGGCCTCACGCAGCCGCATATCCCGCCGGGCAAGACGTTCGTCTACGAGTTCCGGCTCGAAGCGCACGGCACGTTCATGTATCACCCGCACGCCGACGAGATGGTACAGATGGCGATGGGGATGATGGGCATGTTCATCGTACATCCGAAGGATCGCGGCACGATGCCGGTCGACCGCGATTTCGTGTTCCTGCTCGCCGCGTACGACATCGACCCGGGCAGCTACACGCCGCGCGTAAACGAGATGACCGACTTCAACATGTGGACCTTCAACTCGCGCGTGTTCCCCGGCATCGATCCATTGCCGGTGCGCGCGGGCGACCGCGTGCGGATTCGTTTCGGCAACCTGACGATGACGAATCATCCGATCCACCTGCACGGCTACAGCTTCGAAGTCGCGGGCACCGACGGCGGCTGGATTCCGCCGGCCGCACGCTGGCCGGAAGTGACGGCCGACGTCGCGGTGGGCCAGATGCGCGCGATCGAGTTCACCGCCGATCGTCCGGGCGACTGGGCGTTCCATTGCCACAAGTCGCACCACACGATGAATGCGATGGGCCACCAGGTGCCGAACCTGATCGGCGTGCCGCAGAAGGATCTCGCGAAGCGGATCGGCAAGCTCGTGCCCGACTACATGGCGATGGGCAGCACGGGCGGCGCGATGGGCGGCATGGAAATGCCGCTGCCCGACAACACGCTGCCGATGATGACCGGCACGGGCCCGTTCGGGCCGCTGGAGATGGGCGGCATGTTCACGGTGCTCAAGGTGCGACAGGGGCTTGGGCGCAACGACTATCGCGATCCGGGCTGGTTCCGGCATCCGAAGGGCACCGTCGCGTACGAATACACCGGCGAATTGCCGGACGGCTGAAGCAGCACGCGGCGGCCGCGCCGATGCGGCCGCCGGTTTCCATTCACTCACAAGGGAGTCGACATGATGAAGAAGGGACTGGTTTTGATGGCGACGGGTTGCGCGCTGGCGTTCCCGGCCGCGTCGTACGCGGCCGGCGACATGGCCGGCATGGACATGGGCGCGAGCGCGAAGCAGGGCGCCGCCGCGGCGGCGCGCATGTCGCACGGCGAGATCCGCAAGGTCGACACGGCGGCCGGCAAGCTGACGATAAAGCACGGCCCGCTGGAGAACCTCGGGATGGACGCGATGACGATGGTGTTCAAGGTGAAGGACCCGGCGATGCTGTCGCAGGTGAAGGCGGGCGATACGGTCGACTTCGTCGCCGAGGACGTGAACGGCGCGCTGACCGTCGTCGAACTGAAGAAGCCGTGATGCGGAGCGCGAACATGAAGATCTCGATGCTCAACCGGCTGGCCGGCTTCACCGCGGCCGCCGCCCTTTTCGCGGTCGCACCGGGTGCGGCGTCGGCGCACGGCAAGCTGGAAAGCGCCGTACCGGCGGCCGGCGGCACGGTCGACACCGCGCCCGACACGGTGCGGCTCACGTTCAACGAAGATCTCGAACCGGCATTCAGCTCGGTGAAGGTGTCCGACGCGAACGGCAACGCCGCCACGCAGGACAAGGCGAAGGTCGATGCGTCGAACCCGCGCGTGATGACCGTCGCGATACCGAAACTCGCGGCGGGCGCGTACAGGGTGCAGTGGGCGGCGATGACGGCCGACGCGCATCGTACGAAGGGTAGCTACACATTCCGGGTGAAGGATTGACGTCCTCCTCTCCCTAAAGGGAGAAGATTCCCACACCTAGCGATGCACGTCCGCATCGAAGAATGTTCAACGCAGCGTTGGTATCTCGATCATGCTCGACACCACAGTCACTGCAGGCCCACTCTCTTATTCTCAGTCCCGCGATACCGTTCGGCCGCGTCGTGCTGCCGCGATAGCGCAGGTAGGGCCGAGGGTGCTGGCTGAGCGACTTCGCATATTGCTCGCACGTCGCGTTGATCGTGCCGGAGTGGATGCCGAGCGCCTTGCTGCTGCCAGTGGTGAGCATGTTCAGGTCAAAGCCCGTCGGCCACTTCTTGCTCCACTTGAGCGCGTGCTTCTGCGTGTCGTTGCAGAAGTTCCAGACGTAGTTCACCGCACGGCTCTGCTTGTTGAGCAGTCCGTTGAGCGACTTCACGCGGTAGCGGTAGACAAGGATCATGTCGGTGATCCTAACCCGTGGAAGAAGCTGTCCGTCAACAGCGATCCTTTCCTTCCCGTCCTGAAGGACGGGGTTTCTCGGAGCAACTGATGAACGACGGTATCGTCGGCCTGCTTCGGCTCGTGGGGGTGGCGATCCAGAACGCCGGGTTCGCGGTCGTCGTCGGTGCGCTGCTGGCGCGCCACTGGCTCGCGCGCGGCGCGTCCGCGTGGCAGCACGGCGTCGGGCGGCGGCTCGTCGCGACGCTGCGCATCGCGTCCGTCGTATCGCTGCTCGCGAGCGTCACCGCGTTCTGGGCGCATTGCGCGCTGATGAGCGAGGTGTCGTTGCTCGAAGCGGGGCCGGCCGTCCGCGCGATGCTCGCGGGTACGGGGTTCGGTCATGCGTGGCTGATCGGGGCGGTGTTCATGCTCGTCGTCGTGGTGCTGTCGTTTATCCGGCGCGCGAACGATACGCGCTTGCCGTTCGCGATGTGGGCCGCGCTCGCCTGCGTCGCGCTCGCACGCAGCAACGGCGGACATCCGGTGGACGCAGGCCTGTTCAGCGTACCGGTGTGGATCGACTGGCTGCATCTGCTGGCGATCAGCGCGTGGGTCGGGCTCGTGCTCGTGACGGCATTCGGCGTGATGCCGAGGCTTGCCGCGATGCCCGCGAGCGAACGCACGACCGGCGCATCGTTCGTGCAGTCGCTGTCCGATACGTCGACCTACACGTTGATCGTGCTGTTCGTGACCGGCGCGTACAACGGCTGGCGAGGCGTCGATACGCCCGCCAATCTGCTCGCGTCGACGTACGGGCAGATCCTGCTGCTGAAGCTCGCGCTCGTGCTGATCGCGGCGGCGCTCGGCGGACATAACCGCTTCTTCGGGATGCCGAATCTGTTGGCCACACTGAAGGATCCGGCAGCCCCGATGCCGGCCAGTTCGTTGAAACGGTTCGGCGCCGTGTTGCGGATCGAGGCGGTGGTGCTCGGCGGCGTGCTGATGGTTGCGGCCGTGCTCGTGTCGAGCGCGCTGCCGGGCACGGTGTAGTGCGACGGCGCGACGCTGCGCTGTCGTGGCAGCGAAGGCGTGCGGGGCAATCGTCATGGGCGCGGCGAACTTTCGTCAGACGAACCCCCGCTTTTTCCGGGGTAAACGCGCGGTCGGTGGCGATCTCACCGCGATAGCGATAATTACATACGCCTGTCTCGCGATTACCAAAAACTGTCATTGAGCGCCGCTAAGCTTTCGCCACCGTCACAACCGGGATTCCCGCCATGCGCTCGACAATCCGCCTGTTTGCCCCGCTATTGCTGCTCCCGACGCTCGCCGCGCCGGTATTCGGCGCCACCGCCGCGCCCGTCAGCCCGAACTGCGGCGGCAGCACGACGCCGATCGCCGATATCCAGGGGCCGGGCGCGCCGTCGCCGCTCGCCGGTCAGAACGCGTCGATCGAGGCCGTCGTCACCGCCGATTTCGGCGGCACGGACGGCTTTGGCGGCTTCTTCGTCCAGCAGGCCGACGCGCAGCGCCGCAACCAGCCGGGCGTGTCCGAAGGCCTGTTCGTCTATGCGCCGAAGGTGCGTGCGAAGGCCGGCGATCTCGTGCACGTGACGGGCAAGGTCGAGGAGAAATACGGGCAGACGCAGCTCACGCTGTCGGGCGCGATCGCGGTGTGCGCGAACGGCCAGACTGTGACGCCCGCGACGCTCACGCTGCCGGTCGACGGCCCGAACGCGTTCGCCGCATACGAAGGGATGCGCGTGCGCCTGCCGCAGACGCTGAGCGTCACCGACAACTACGAGCTTGGCCGCTACGGCAGCGTGATGCTCAGCAACGGCCGCCTGCGGACGCCGACGAGCGTCGTGCCGCCCGCGCAGGCGCAGACGCAGATCGACGCGAACGCGCGCAACCGTCTGATCCTCGACGACGGCTCGAACAAGCAGAACCCCGCGACCGTGCCGTATCCGGCGCCGGGCCTGTCGGCCGCGAACACGCTGCGCGCGGGCTACACCGTGCGCGACGTCGAGGGCGTGCTCGAAGTGCGTTACGGCGCATGGCGCGTGCAGCCGCTGCCGGGCGCGGCCGTGCCGGCGTTCGACAAGCGCGAGAACCCGCGCACCAACGCACCCGCGCGCGACCCGAAATCGAACCTGCGCGTCGCGTCGTTCAACGTGCTCAACTACTTCAACGGCAACGGTCTCGGCGGCGGCTTCGACGATCCGGACAACCGCGGCGCGAAGACGTTCCAGGAATTCCAGCGCCAGGAAGCGAAGATCGTCAGCGCGCTGAAGGCCATCGACGCCGACGTGATCGGCCTGATGGAAATCCAGAACAACGGCTACGGCGAATTGAGCGCGGTGCGCCAGCTCGCGGCGAAGCTCGGCAATCAGTGGCGCGTGGTCGATCCGGGCACGTCGCGGCTCGGCGGCGATGCGATCGCGGTCGCGGTGATCTACGACAGCCGCAAGGTCGAACCGGTCGGTCGCGCGGCGACGCTCGCGATCGACGACAAGAACCGCCAGCCGCTCGCGCAGTCGTTCCGGCTGGTCGGCGGCAACAAGCAGGCGCTGACGGTGGCCGTGAACCACCTGAAGTCGAAGAACTGCCCGGACGCCGCGAACGACGATTTCGACCAGGGCGATGGGCAGGGCTGCTGGAACCCGACGCGCACGCGCGCGGCGGCGAAGGTGGCCGACTGGTTGGCCGGCAACCCGACGGGCGTCAAGAGCCAGGGCGTGCTGCTGATCGGCGACTTCAACAGCTACACGTACGAAGACCCGATCCGCACGCTCGAATCGCGCGGCTATCGCAACCTCGTCGCGCGCTGGATCGGCGCGAACGCGTACAGCTACGTGTACAACGGCGAAGCCGGCTATCTCGACCACGCGCTCGCGACGCTGCCGCTCGCGTCGCACGTGAAGGCCGTGCACGAATGGCACATCAACGCGGACGAGCCGCTCGCGCTGCAATACACGCTCGCGTACAAGTCGGCCGAGCAGCAGAAGACGTTCTATGCGGCCGATGCGTATCGTTCGTCGGATCACGATCCGGTGCTGATCGATATCGCGCTGCCGGGCGGCGGGAAGTAATCGTGGTTTGAGTCTTTGCGACGACGGGCGCGATGTGCGGCAATGCCGCGCGTCGCGCCCGTCCCGGAAAGCCGTTCGAATACCGGGTAAATAATGCCGCGAATAATTAGTCGAGCCGGTATTTTATGGATGACGCAGTGCACATCGGCACTTCGATTGAAACGCGATTGAAGTGGAAAGAATCATCGAGTGGCGTGTGCATGATGCCGCATCGTCTTAATCGATTGGCGATAATAAAATTGAAAGAATGATCCTGTCGATATGAAGGCTTTCGATGCGTTGCGCCAATACGGGAAGCGGCTTCCGCGCCGTGCTGAAAAAGTAAAATAGTCGGCGCGACATAGCCGATAAAGCCTACCTTGCACGAATAATTCCGTTTTCTTTCAAATCCCAGACACTATCTGCCCTTCGCATCATCGCGGGATTTTTAATATCCGAATGATCTTTGACAACGCGGCGCAGCACCGCCTATTTTTGTCATGTCGTAAATTTCGGTAATACAAAAGTTGGCCAAACTGCAGGGGGCGCGTCCGGGCATCATTCTCGCCAGCAGTTTGCTGTGTCTGTATCAAGTTCAGTCTCTGAGAAGTCCCATTCCCAACCGCCGACTGCCGACCTTGCAACGCGAGTCGCGGGGTAGGCCTGCGCGTGTCGCGGGCGTTGGCGGCCTTTGTGATGCGGTATCCGAAGCCGAAGGAAAGAGATGAAACCAGACAAGAGCAATACCGGCAGCCGCCGTGTCCGTCGCGGCCGGGTGGCCGGGCTAGGCGCATTGACCGCCATGACGCTGGCGCTCGCGGCATGCGGCGGCGACGATTCGTCGTCCGTCGGCGCGTCGAGTCTCGCGCAGGCCACCGCGAGCCAGCAGGCCAGCGCGCAGGCGGCCGGCACCCAGGCGTCGGCGGCCAACCAGCCGTACGTCGACCCGGTCGCGTATTCGATGAACGCGACCGACGGCCTCGCGCCGTCGCAGGTGTCCGAGAAAGCGGCCGTCATGCATTACCAGTGGAAAGGCGGCGGCAAGACGATCGACTACACGACGACCACCGGCCACCTGACCGCGCAGGATGCGAACGGCAATCCGGAAGCGTCGATGTCGTATGTCGCGTACACGGCGCCCAGCACCAACGGCAAGCCGCGCCCGGTCACGTTCGTCTACAACGGCGGGCCCGGCTCGTCGTCGATCTGGCTGCGGCTCGGCTCGTTCGCGCCGACCCGCGTGGCCACGCCCGATCCGCTGTTCGGCACCAACTGGCCGAACTATCCGCTCGTCGACAATGCGGACAGCCTGATCGACACCACCGACCTCGTGTTCATCGACCCGCCCGGCACCGGGCTGTCGGAAGCCGTGTTGCCGAACACCAACCAGAAGTACTGGGGCTCCGACGTGGACGTGAACATCATGCGCGACTTCATCCAGCGCTACCTGAACGTCAACGGCCGCGGCACGTCGCCGATCTACCTGTACGGCGAATCGTACGGCACGCCGCGTACCGACATGCTCGCGCTCGCGCTCGAATCGGCCGGCGTGCACCTGACGGGCATCGTGCTGCAGTCGTCGATCCTCAACTACTTCGCGGACGCGGTGGAAGCGGTGGCGATCACGCAGTCGACCGAAGGGCTGCTGCTCGATACCGATACGGTGGCCGGCTACCTGCCCGGCTACGCGGCGGTCGCGGCGTACTTCAACCAGGTGTCGCCGGCGCCGGTGAACCAGGATCTGTACGCACTGCAGACGGAACTGTTCACGACGCTGATCTACAGCCAGTTGCAGAAGTATTCGCAGTCATGGGTGTTGAGCCAGCTCGGCATTCCGGATGCGCTCGGCACGCCGGTGTTCCCGAGCGATGCGACGCTCAGGCTGTGGTCGATTCCGTCGAGCCTCACGCAGCGGGCGCTGCGCGACTACTTCAACGCGAATCCGTTCGGCACGAGCCTGGTGCCCGGCGCGACGATCGGCCGGTACGACGGGCGCGTGTCGCTGCCGAATTCGGACCCGCGGCTGCAGACCGACGGCGATCCGTCCGACATCCTGATCTCGCAGCCGTTCACTAACGCGCTCGCGACGCAGATGCCGGACTATCTCGGCTATACGGCCCCGAACGCGACGTACCTGCCGCTGAACGACGACATCATCGGCGTCTGGGATTTCTCGCACGACGGCCAGCCGATGCCCGACACGATCCCCGATCTGCTCGGTGCGCTGCAGCTCAACCCGAAGCTGCGCGTGCTCGCGGAGAACGGCTACCACGATCTCGCGACGCCGTTCTTCAACACCGAGAAGCAACTCGCGCGGCTGCAGACGGTGAAGGGCCTGAATCCGAAGCTGCAGGTGAACTTCTTCCAGGGCGGCCACATGATCTATCTGGACGACGTTGCCCGTCCGCAGATGAAGCGGGACTTGCAGACGTTCTACAAGGGCGCGCGGATTCCGACGGCGCTGACGCTGCATACGCTGCCGCCGCCGTGGCCGGACGAAAACCCGCCGGGCGTACCGACCGGCAGCGCGCCGGGCGCGACAGCGGCGACGACGCTGGCGGCCGCCCCCTGAGCGACGGACTCCTTGTCAGAGGAACCCTCTATTCATCCATTGAATGCGAGCGATCATGTCCCTAATCCAATTGATGCGGCGTATGTCCCCGTTGATCGTGCTCGGTGCCGTGATGAGCAGTGCCTACGCGTTGCCGCCGCAGGCGGTGGCGCCGGTGAAGCTGCCGCACGGCGGGCGCGGCGTCGACGGCCCGTTCTTCCCGGCCACGCGGGCGGCGCCGGTGCTGCCGTCGACCGGTGCGGCCCTGCAGCAGCAGGCGCAGCAGCGCGTCGACGCGCGGCTCGGCGGCAATACCGTGCTGAGCAACGGCGCGGCCGTGACGAAGGCGCAGGCGCAGAGCAGCGGGCTCGGCTTCGTGTCGCAGCACTTCGACGAGATCGATGCGAAGCACACCGGCCGCGTGACGATGAGCGATGTACGGCAGTTCATCCGGCAGCGACAGGTGCAGGCGCAGCAGGAACAGCAAGACGAGTGACGTAGCAACGCAGGGCGGCGGCCGGCGCGGCTTTCCCTCGCGCGGGCCGCGGATCATCGCGCAGGTCGTCGCGCATTTTCGGCGGCGTGCCTACGTGACGGGCCGGCGCCAGTCGATCGCAACATCCTTGTCTACATGTTCGAGGCGCCGCACGCGCGTGCGCTGTTCGCCGCGAGCCGGGCCGACGAGGCGCCGCGGATGATCGCGCTGTTTCACACGAGCCACGATCTCTATGCGAAGAATGACGATCCCGCGCTGAAGCTGGCGATCCATACGCCGGTAAACGGCGATGACGAGGCGTGATGCGGATGTGAAGGGCGCCCGCCGACGGCCACGCAGCGAAGCATCGGCTTCGTGCGTGAACGCGGGTCGTCACGCGTCATGGCGGGACAGCGGCGACTCAGGCCGTGCGCCGAGCGGACAGCCGATTCCACAGCAGGCCGGAGCGGCTGCCGCTGCGGCAATACGCGAGCACGGGCTTCGGCAGCGTGTCGACCAGTGCGCCGAACGCGTCGACTTCCGCTTCGCCGATGCGGTCGCGCTCGACCGGCAGGTAACGCGCATCCATGCCCAGTTCGCGCGCGGCGGCGGCGATCTCCTCGAACGCCGGTTGATCCGCGCCTTCGCCGTCGGGCCGGTTGCAGATCACCGCGCGAAAGCCGGCATTGCGGATCGCCTTCAGGTCGGCCGGCGTGATCTGCCGCGACGCGGTGAAGCCGGTCGCCGCCGCCGCCCGGCATTGCTCGATCGCCCGCGTGAAACAGGCGATCGCGAAGTCGACGTCCTCTTCCGTCGTGAAACGGCCGAAACTGATGCGTACGGTACGCCCGGCCGTTTCGGCATCGAGGCCGATCGCGGTCAGCACGTGCGACGGTGCGCCGCTGGTCGAATTGCATGCGGAGGTGGACGACACGGCAAGCGCTTCACCGAGCATGAACGGGAAGAAGCCCGGCGCATGCACCGTCAGGCTCAGCGTGTGCGGGATACGGCGGGCGGCGGCCGCGTTCTGCGTGACGTCGCCGAGCGCGAACAGCGCGCCGGTGAGCCGCGCGCCGAGCGCCGTGATCCGCGCGGCCTCGCCGTCGAGCTTTTCAGCGGCGAGTTCGCAGGCTACACCCATGCCGACGATCTGGTGCGTGGCGAGCGTGCCCGAGCGCAGCCCGCGCTCGTGGCCGCCGCCATGAATCTGCGGCGCGATCCGGTTCGCGATCTCGCGACGGACGAACAGCGCGCCGATGCCCTTGGGACCATACACCTTGTGGGCGGACATCGACATCATGTCGATGCCGAGCGCGCGCACGTCGATCGGCGTCTTGCCGAGCGCCTGCGCGGCGTCCACGTGAAGCAGCGCGCCGGCGGCGTGGACGATGCGGGCGATCGCGCCGATGTCGGTCAGCGTGCCGATCTCGTTGTTCACGAGCATCAGCGACACGAGGCCCGTGTCGGGGCCGATCGCGGCCGCCACTGCGTCGGCTGTGATTTCGCCGTTCGCGTCGGGCGCCAGGAAGGTGACCTGCGCGCCGTGCTTCGACAGGTTCGCCATCGTGTCGAGAATGGCCTTGTGCTCGAGGCGGCTCGTGATCAGGTGGCGCTTGCCGGTCGCGTTTTCCGCATACCCCTTCAGCGCGAGGTTGTTCGATTCGGTGGCGCCCGAGGTCCAGACGATCTCGTCGGCATCCGCGCCGATCAGCGCGGCGACCTGCGCACGGGCATGCTCGACCTTGTCTTTCGCCCGTCGGCCGGCCGCGTGCGAGCTGGACGCGGGGTTGCCGAAGAAGCCGTCGAAGCCGAGGCAGGCCGTCATCGCTTCGATTACACGGGGGTCGGCAGGGGTCGTGGCGGCGTAGTCGAGGTAGTGCAGCGGGGGGAAGTCGCTCATGTCCGTCTCTTGCTCATTGCGTGGTGACGGAATGATACGGGGGACAGAAGGGAAAAAGGATCCAAAGTTGGCTGACGATTCGATCTAACGTGGAATAACGTTTTGTTAATTTGCGAAATTGGGGAATTTTTTTATATGAGCACGCCGGCCCGATCACGTCGCCGTATCGGGGCCGGATTGGGTCGACAACCGGTGTGCATCCCGCACCCACGCCAGCAGCGCGTGCTCGTACTTCGACGGGATCGTGACCGTGAGCGTCGTGAGGCGGGTGGCGCTGCTGGGCAATTCCAGATAGCGCCGCCAGGTTTTTCGCACCAGTTGCGACATCGCGGAGTCCGTCATGCCGAGTTCGGCGGCCAGCGCCCGTTGGGATCTGCCTTTCACGAAAATCTCGTGCAAGGCCCACTGGTTCAGCGGCTTGGTCCGCGTATCCTGAAGCCGCAACAGCCGGAACTGTTCGGCAGTCATGCGTCGGGTCGTTTGCATTCAGATCCGCCCCGAATGTTGAAGTGACGAAATCAATTCCGCGCCGCACGAAGTCTTGTGGCCGTCGAAAGCGGCGGCCCGGCCTTCGATGTCGAAGCTCGGGTCGCCTTCGGCGATCTCGCAGGCGCCATGAATCGGACACGAGCACGCGTCGCCGATACGCGCGACCGCGCGCCCCATCACCGTGCTTGTTTGGGCGCCGGATTCGACCCGGCCGCCGTGGGTGTGCGTATCTTCTACCCGGATAATTCCCCGCATGGGATTTCCTCCTCCAAATGGTTTGAGGTCTGACGCGGCGATCACGTTCGGACGAAGCGATTTGCCGTGCCGGTGTGCATCACCATGAATAACCCTGCATGCCGTAATTCGTATCGTGTCGGCGTCCCCACCACGGCAGGTAGGCGTTGTTTCCGCCGCGTGCGCGGAACCAGTCCTTGTCGGGATCGATCGACGTGAGCTTCGACGGTGGCCGGACAACGACCGCGACCGGGTGCTCCGGATCGGTCGTGCCGGCGACGAGTGCGTTGCCGCCGAAGTGATTGATCCGGCCGATGGCGAGCGCGACGTCTGTCAATGCGCTGCCTGTTCCCATGTCGCCGAGCAGGGCGGCCGTGTTGAAGGTCTGTTTGCGGTGGTCGTATTCGGGAAGCGTTTCCGTCAAGGTCTGCGCGAGCGCGGCAAGACGTGCCGACGATGCGTCGCTGCCTTTACCTGCGTCGTGAACGATGTAGTTGACGTCGGTTGCCGCGATGCCGGCATTGCGTGCGGCTTGGTCGATGGTCGCCTTCCACGCCTGCACGGCGCGCGTTGTGCAGACCTTCGGCGAAAAATCATGCGTGTTGCCGGTTGCTGCCTTGCCGATCCAGGCGAGGGGCTCACGCTCAGTGTTGAAGGCCGGGCCGGCGAGGAACAGCACGACAAGATTCTCGTTGATCTGTGCGTCCGTGGGCGGGAAGTTGGGTGCGTCCCAGTTCACTACCCAGACGCTCTTGTCAGGGTTCGCCTGCAAGTAGTCCAGGGCATTGTTCAGCGATGTGAATCCGGTGTTTGGGCCGCCTTGTGTGACTTGTACGTCAGGGAGTTCGTTGCGGCTCCACATCGTCGGGAAATGTGGGTTGCCGATCGAGAACGTCTTTCGAATCGAGTCCTGCAAGTAGCTTTGCGATTCGGCTGCGTCAAGTCGTTCCGGAATTGCAAGCTCGACACGGATGCCAGCCAACTCGCGCCAGTTCTTTTTATCGTCAGGGCTGACCGTGTAGAAGTATTTCGCGTTGCTCGCGTAGCGTGAGTGAAGCAGCAGCGGGAACTTGGTCATGTACTTGCGATAGAACCCTCTAAATGTTTCTGCTCCGCGGTTGCCATATGCGATGCCTGCTACCGATTGGAGAGTAGTAAAGGACTGCGGGTCGGTGCGAACCATATCGTCATTCTTGTTTGGCCCGGAAAGCCCTTGCGTCCACAACAGCTGCCATTCGGTCGGGTAATCCATGCGTTGCAATGGATTCAACCAAATCAGACCGACAACTTGGGCAACAAATGGCTTCGCCGGCTCTGCGGCGGCCGGAGCTGAGTTCGCTACGAACTCAGGGGTTGGCGCGGAATGCGCGGAACGGGTCATGGCCGTAGTAAACAGAAAAACCATGAGCGCTACCAAACTGGGTACAACTACCAATCGCTTCATCCAATCTCCAAATTCCAACTGTGTCGGGTCCGGTTGTTCTACGTGTGCCATCAGCGAGGCCATGAGTACGGCTGCGATGATCCATGCTCCGACCGAAACGGCAACACGTCGCGGCCATGTAACGATCAGCACCTTCATACCGCACCGCCGATCTTCAGATAAAACTGTCCTTCGCGTTCGTCCGTGATCGCGGTCGGCATTCTTCCTTCGCTGTTCTCCTCATGGATCCAACTTTGTATCGATAGATCGTCAAACTTTCCGCGTATAAAGTACTCCGTGTATTTCTTGTTCGGGCTGTCGTCGGGAATACCATCTCCCATTCGCCAATCCGCCTCAATCCGCAAGTCGTAGAGTTGATCCGGCGTCAGATAGCAAACCCCGATCGCCACGTCGTACGCAAGCGCCTTTTCGGCATGCTTCGGATTCGTCATCGTCGTGGAGTGATTCGTCGGGCTGTTGGTCGCGCCACGATCGAGCCAATCGACAATCTGCTGATCGCGCCATTCCTTGTAGCCCTCCGGCATTTCGCTCTTGCCGTCCTCGCCGATCACGTGGCCATCACCATCGAGCCATTCCGTATTCAGCGTGCGTCGCGCTTCCATCCGCATCAACGCGCGATCCTCATAACGCTGTCCGGCTTCGCTCTCTGCCGTCCCTTGCGCGACACTGTCCGCGTTCTTCGCCTCGTACTGATCGTAGGGATCGTCCGTGCGCTTGTCTGCCTCGCTTTTGCTTGCGTCGCGCCATGCGGCCGGCGGATCGTTGCCTTCGTTGAAGTCGCTTGTCGCATTGCCGTCCTTCGTTTCGATGGGCTTGCCGAACCGCAACGCCTTCGGCGCGAACGGTTCGTCGAGTGCCGGCGCGTCCGCCACCACGGTCCAGCCCTGCGGCGGAACGGCGTTCACGCGGAACATGTTCAATGCCGAGCTGATCTGGGTGACGAAAAACATGATCGGCGCCGATGCAAGCGTGGCCGCCACCCCGAACACAGACTCGTTTCCCTTGAGTGCACCGATGAGATTGAACTTGGCAGGCGGCGAAGGCGGATACCAGAATCCCGCCGTCGTTCCCTTTTTGCCATGCCGCCAGTCGTCTTCCCAATAGCGATAGTGCTTCTGCACGCCAACCCGGAAGCCGGAGGCAAAGACGCGCTGCGTCAGCACGCCGGGGACACCGATATCGTTCAGTTCGTTCTTGTCGATGCCGCGCCAACCGATGCCTTGAACCGTGACCGCCGAGATCACCTGATCATGCGGACAGCAATACGCGGTGACGCGACCATACGTCGATCCGTTCAGGCCGTGGCGTATCCGATCCTCTTGTGCTGCATAAGATTTCTTGCTGGTCGGCGATACCCGTTCGTTCGCCATGTCTTCATCGATCTTGTCGGCGGGCAGTTCGTAGGCCTTCCGCGTGCCGATGATCGACAGAAACTTGCCGAACGTTTTCGTGCGGGCGGTGTAGGTCTGCCGTCCGCGACGGCCGCCACCGTCCCGGGTCGCGCGTTGCGACCAAGTATCCATGAACGTATCGGATGGATTCGGGCCATCTGCGCGCGCAAGACTGTACGGCGCATTCGCCAGTACATAGGCATCCGCCACGCAATGCCCGCTGCGTCCCCATGGATCTTCGACATCGGGTAGTGCATCGCCGAAGAAGGCCGCGGTAAGGCCCACGATGTTGCCCTGGCTATGGCACACGACGGTGATCGGTACGTCGGCCTGCATGCGGCGAATCGACTCGATCAGCCTCGCAAGGCGCAACGCCGCGAGCACGCCATATGCGCGGGGTGGCGCGCGATACAGCGGTCGATTGGTCGGGTTGATCCCCTGGACGGTCAACCACCCGGCCGCGCGGTCGTCGAGGCCGCCGTGCCAGAGATCGGGCAGGCTCGCGCAACCGTTCGTGAACGGGCCGCCGCCCCAGTAGTCCTTCTCGTTCAGGAAGATCTTGTCGCCGTACTCTTTCAGCTCAGCGGCGGTCGCCCGATAGCCCCATCGGAAATGAATGACGGGAGAGAAGGACGGGTCGGATTTGATGTAGTTGCCGGACCAAAGCTTCGGGTTCAGAAACCCGTCCGGCGTCACGCTTTCCGTGTACTTCGCCGGCACCAGTTGCCCGGCATCGATGCCGTGATACTTCAACTGATCGTCCAGCCGCCCGAGCCGGCGATTCAGGCCATCGCACAGCCCCTGCTCGGCGGCCTCGAACCATTCGCCTTCGGAGTTCACGCCATGCACGAAGATGACGACACCGGGCAACGGCATTTGCTTGACGCAGATCAGGCGGGTGTCTTTCGTCCACATCGCAACCCCGTCGGTCCGGCCGACGACGATCTGCGGCGCCTCCGGGCGCGACGCGGCCGCGTCGGGCACGTCGGCCTTCGCGGCGTGCTCGTTGGTGCGGATGTCCTCTTCCGGTCGAGGATCGAGAGATGACTGATTCATCCGGAATCCTGCGCTTTCGTTAAACATTCTTCTTGGTGAACTGCACCGCCAGCCTCTCGAACCGGTCGGTGTCGACCGCCGGCAGTTCCCCGGCCGTGTCGGTCGTCAAATTCGACAGCGTTCCCGAAGCCTTTCGAACCTGCCCTTCGAACCCCGGCGCCGCGTTGCCGTCCGTGGGGCGGATCAGCTTCGGGACGCGGCCGAGCGTATGTCGATCGAAGGCCGGCAGATCGGCCCTCATGCTGGCGGGGCCGTCCCATGCGTGACCGTTGGATTTCACGGTGAACTTGCCGGGGCATCCGAGTTCGATATCGCTCCCACGCAGCTTCAGATACGCGCCGCCCGCCGTGACGAATACGACTTCGTCGCTCGCCGTGCCGGCAAGCTTGCCGCCGGCCGCGGTCAACTGAATGCTTTTGCCGGACTCGATTTGCGTGTCGTCGTGCTGCGATTGAATGGCCACTTTCCCCTGATGCGCGATCGCCGATACGCCATTGCCGTGCGCGAACATCGCGACGCCATGCCCGGCATGCAGATTGATTCGCTCGCCGCTCGTGATTTGCACGTGTTGCTGCGCGATCTGATCGATGTTCTCGCCCGCATACGTGACGTGCGTTTTCGGCGTGACGTTCAGCGAACCCGCTTGCGCGCCGAACGCCATGAATGCGCGGGCGTCGCCGGTAGCGCCGGATTCGGAACTGCCGGGTTTCCAGTGACGGAACGCATCGGCGAGGGTGTCCTGGCCGGCCGTGTCGGGGGAATGCCCGCCATGCTGGCCGGCATGATCGCCGAGCGACTTGAACAGCGCCGTGCATTGATCGAGCAAGCGGAGCAGCTCGTCGCGATCGAGCTGACCGCCGGTTGCGTGCGAACGCGCATAGGTCGTCAACAGCATGCCTTGGGCGGCGCGTAACGCCGCGGCGGCGTCGGTGCGCAGCTCCGCGCCTTCGCCCCGATCGTCCCCGTGGCCGTCGATGCGCGGCTGCGTCAGGTAGCCGAGATTCAACTGCGTGTGCGCATGTTCGCTTGCCAACTGCGCGGAGATCTGCGACGGCGTATCGTCGAGGCGAAGCTGGTTGTGCCGGCGACCCCTGATTTCCCGCGTCTTGATCCCGGACACGTAGCGATTGCCCGGAAGCGCGCCGGTATCGCTGAAGGTCGCCGGCGGGTTCGCACCGTTGCTCAACACGCCGATGATCACCAGACGGTCCGGATCGCCCGACAGGCTCCCCAGCAGGACTTCCATCCCGACACGCGGCAGGAACAGCGCGCCGAAGCATTCGCCGGCGAGACTCGCCGCGACGCGAATCGGTGCGCTGTCGCCGGCCAGGCCGTTCGTACCGGCGCCTTGCGCATGAGCATGGTCCGCCGGATCGAGACCGTGAAGCTGCACACGCACGCGGCCGGCCTTGTCGCAAAACACCTGCTCGCCCTGCGTGCCGACGATCGTGCCGGTCAGCAGGTGAACCGGCGGCACGTCGATCGTCGGATCGTAGGCCGGCTTGAGCGGTACACCGCGTTGCACGCACGTGAAGCTGTTTTCGTAGCGCGTGTCCGTTTGTCCCGATGCATCGGGCGGCGGAACGGTTGGCCTCAGGTTGCGGCTTGCCGAGAACAGCCCGCTTGCGCGGCCCGACAGGTCTTTCGGCAGGTTGTTCCAGATGACGTGTCGAATCGACGTGACGACGAACCGACGACGATCGATGGGCTTCATATCCAGTTCGGGGTCGCCCGCCAGCGTGAATCCGTATCCGACCAGCATGTCGCGCACGGTGCCGATGCCTTCGAAGCGCGCGGCTTCGAACTGATGGGCCAGCATCCGGTCGTGGGCGATGCGTGCGTGATCGTTCCACGAGTCGCCGACGTGCGGGATGTCGATCGCGACGTCGGTCAGCAAACGCGCGAGATCGTTCCCCGACTCGCCCTGGTCGATGCCGGTGAAGGCCTCGAAATCGTCCACGCGCGCGGTCTTGTAATCCCACGACGGGCGGCGGACCTTGCCCGCGGACAGACGCTGGTCGTACGCGAAGAGGGTCACGGTGTCGCGTTGCTCGACGCCGGCGTCGCGCGGGTGAAGGCGTACCGTGCCCGCCGGTGCGTCCGGAAGACGATGCGGATCGTCGCAGAACACGAGCGTGTGAATCGGCCGCTCGTCGGTCACGCCGCGTCTGCCGTCGGCCGGGGCGGCCTTCGCAAAGACCGTGATGCCTTCCCGGCGCAGCAGACGCCGGATGAAGCGTGCGTCGGATTCGTTGACCTGCCGCGTCAGCTCGCGTGCCGGATAGCGGTCGGCCTGCAAGGTCGACAGGTCGAAATCGAACGCTCGCGCGAGCGCGGGGCTGCGCTGTTTCCACTCGTTCATCAGCGTCGCCAGGATGTCCGGCACGCTGCGCGAGCGGAACAGGCGCGCGTTCGTGCGACGATCCATCAGCGACAGGGCGTCGCATACATGGAGCTGATAGACGGTCAGTTCGCCGTCGGATTGACCGGCCCGCACTTCGTGCACGATTGCGTTGATGGCCCGGATGTCGCCTCGATCGGTCGTCAGCCGGACCGATACGGGCAAACCGAGAAACAGCGCAGGCGGCAGATGATCGTAGGTGGACACGCAGGTCAATTGCCCTTCGATGCCCGACATGAGCCCCTCGCGGATATCGGCGTGGTGGAGCGCCAGCAGATGACCGACTGCGCGTTGCGCCTGACCGAAATGAAGGGCGACCGGTCGCTTGTTCCGGTCGACGAGACCCGACGCAAAGTTTCGCAAAGTTGCTGCTATCGACATAACGACAATCTCGTTATTTTTTGTTCCGGATTCGGATGGGTTCGAATCCGCCTCTCAGAGTGATAAGGCGATGGTCTTTGGGATTTCGGTGCGAAGAATAGCAAGCTATTTCTATCTTTAACTGATATTTTTATTTTGAGATGGAAAATAAGTTCTTTTGAAACAATGGTTAATGTTTGTTTGGTTTGGGCGGGGATTTTGTGTGAATGAGAATATGTCGATTCGACTATTCGGGATTGGTATTTGTCTCGACTCGTTTTCAAATATCGCTGAAGTAAGGATTTTCTGTCCGGACATGATTGAGTGGGAGTTTGAAAAATCGGAATTGTCCCGACTCAATGTGAGCAGCGACATGTCATGTCTTTGAGATCGATGCGAGCGGGCTTGCGCTCTGGCGCGCGATATGCGCACCCGCCGATCGAATGTCGAAAATGCAGGATGATTTGATCAGCGCCGCGCTTCACTACCGGTTGTCGAAGCGGGCGATGCGGGTATGCGTCGCCGGGCTATCGGTGGGCGAGTCGCGGCGCGAATGCGCGCGTGAATGGCGTGCCGGATCCGAACGTGTGTCGCGAGTCAGGCGATGGCGCGGGATGCGTTTGCGGATGCTCGACGGGCGCCGCCGCGCGCTTTGCGTCGGTTGTTGTCGCCAAGGCAACACGGTAGTGTTGCCCATTGACGTGCCGCCGGGCCGACAATGAATCTGTGGCAACGCGTGCCGGCATCGGCCAATTCCAGATGGCGGGTGCGTGGCCGATCATTCCACCCTATAGTGCTCGTCGTTGATCGATCAGGAAGCGTTCGGGAGTTCGTCGTGTTTCACCGGAGATTCAAATTGGGTTGTTCACGCTTCGCGTGCATCGTCGCCGTGACGACGATGCTGGCGCCAGTCGCGGCGCATGCACAAGTGGAGGCTGGCGACGGCGCGACGCACGTCGCGGCGGCTGTCGATCACGGCACGTCCGCGGCACGACCGATCGTCGGCGACGACCCGGTTGCCATCCGCGATGCGTTGCAGAAGCTGCACGTCAATACGCTCCCGCCTTCGTTGCGTGACCGGATTCGCGGCGCGGTCTCCGGCGCCGCTGGCCGGCACGGCCCGGATCCCGACCTGACGGGCGTCGGTCTGGATCGTGACGTGACATTCGTGGTGCCGGTGCGGTACGGGCTGAGATACCGGTCACGGCCGCACCTGCTGACGCTGGACGTCGACCTGTTCGATGGGGAGCGCGACGGCCGGGCAGGCATCCTGCTCAGAAGGGTGACGACGGGGCCGCGAGGGCGCGGGCTCGTGATTGCGCCGGAAGCGAAGGCAAAAGGGTACATCCAGCACGTCGACATCATCGAACTCGACGCCGGACAAGGCAAAAAGACCACGGTCAGGAGCCGCATGCGGCTTTCGGCCGCCGAGTACGCGCGGACGCAAGGCGACTTCGCACTCGTTTTTTCCGGGCGCCTGGTTCGGCCTTACCTGACCGAACAAACCGAACACGCCGATCCGAGTATCGAGGAGCCGACGGACATTTCGACGAGAATCTCCACGTTGCACATGGATCTCCGCGATATCTGGCTGGTGAGTCCGTCGAGCGGCGTCGTGGTGTCGAAGAAGCTGCGGCTGTCGAAGTAGCGGTTTCCGGCGGGCCGGTCATGCAGGCGCCCGGATAGGGAAGGGCCGGATCAGCGGAGCCATCCGGCCGAAGTGACGCGTTCGGGGGCCGCTTGTTCAGCGCCGGGTTTTCGGTATAATGGACCCACGTTCGGAATGTCGAACGTGAGAATTCAAGCATCCAGAGTCGGGTTTTCCGACGCCAACCTGCCCTCCCGGGCAAGGTGGACGCCCTCGAGGCGATGCGGCCGATTGACGGCAACGAAACGGGAGCAGCATGGCTGGCACCGGTTCGATAACCATTCATCCGGAGCAACCATGAGCCAAGTTTCCTCCGCTTCCCATCCGACGGTCTGTGAAGACTGGTCGCGTTTTCTTCCCGGTTTCACGTTGACGCATACGGTTCATCTCGTTTCGAGACGAAATCCGGGCATTGTTTCGACCGCGGCTGCCGTACTCGAAGGCGAAACGGCGACGGTCGACCGGTGGGCCATCACCCGCTGTGGCGACGTGCTCGAACAAAAGATCGTGCTCGGCGAGATGACGGAAGGGCAAGCGGTTCGGCTGCGTGAACGGCTCGCCGCGCTCGATGGCGTGCTCCGGACGAGGGTCGAGCATCATTTCGTTCGGGTGGGGGCGGCGGTGGGCGGGGACGCGACGGAGTGCAGTCTACGTCCGAGAATACGTCTCAACGAAGCTGCTGAAGCGCTCGGACCAGAGCAATCGCGGCAGCTCTGTGCCTAGCAGATCGGTCAAGCAACTCAGCGAATTGCTCGACGATGCCATTGGGCTCCCCGACCTCGGCGTTAACTTGAATTTGCAAAAAATCGGCGACTTTTTGCAAATTATGAGATACGATTTTGAACTCGGCTCTCTCAAATCGGGAAAGCTGACCGACGTCTACGTTTATCTCGGACGCAAGTTGTTCTAGCGTCAAGCCGAGCTCCTTCCTTCGGTGGCGCAGTGCGTCACCGAGTTGTTTTGCCGCCAGAACTGACTTGCGATTTGTTTGCATATTGCGTATCATTTTGCAGATATTTTTGCAAAATGGCAAGCATGGCAATCTACGTTGACGACGAGCGCATATCTTGGCGCGGGAAGCAGTGGTGTCACCTAGTTGCAGATTCATTGAACGAACTGCATGATTTCGCCCAGCAACTCGGTCTCCGCCGTTCTTGGTTCCAAGAGCATGCTATCTACCCACACTACGACGTTACTGTAAGCGTGAGAGAGAAAGCCCTTATCCTTGGTGCTTTAATGGGTGACCGCGGGACTATCGTGACATGCGCGAAGCAGTTGAAGACCGAGCTTCGCAGCGGGAAAAATGCAATGTCGCAGCCATAAATAGATCAGAACGAGGGGCCGTCGTGTTCAATCCGGACAATTCCGCAAGAAGCTCAGCTTTGCCGCTTTCTGAGTACGAGGTTCGAGCTTCGGCGTCAAACCAGTTCAAGGGGACCCCGGAGGCGTTCAATCAACTCAGATACGGTCTTTTTGGCGAAGTCGGAGGAATTCTGGCTGCGATCAAAAAATCCAAGCGCGACCTCGGGCCGGCGGAGCAGGCGAGCGTAACGGAAGAAATCGGCGACGCGCTCTGGTATCTAGCAACCGTTGGCATCGAATGCCAACACAGCCTGAACGATCTCGGGCTCACTGCCTTGGAGGAACTTCAGCGCCGCCTCGAAGTAAATCACAATAGGCCAATAGGCGACGTAACGTTCGCTGAGTTCGATGGCTTGATAGCGTTCTGCCGAAATAGGCTTGCCGCAGACACACGCACTAAAACGCTTTGCGGGCTCGGTGCCCATTGTGGCCAACTGATGGCCATATCCAGTGCAGGAGATCTCGCGAGCCACTCAAGTCTCGAACTGCTTGGCTCGTTGCTGGCAGACATGGTACTTGTCTGCGCCCAATTTGACCTTTCAGTCGCCCAAGTCGCCAAAGAAAATCTAGATAAGTTCGAGTCAAGGTGGCCGCGAGAGGGAACTGCCTACCATGCGCTGTTCGATGATTCGTATCCGGAACTCGAACAACTGCCTCGGAAGCTCACGATGCGGTTCATCGAACTGCACGGGCCCGATGGTGTCCCCTATGTCGTTCAGCAGATGAACCGTGTGAACATTGGTGACAGGCTGACCGACAACCGTACGGAACCGGACGGTTATCGGTTTCACGACGTATTCCACCTAGCCTACATCGCTCATTTGGGCTGGTCGCCCGTCGTCCGCGGCCTGCTGAAGCTGAAGCGTAAGAGCAACGCGCAGGTCGACCGTGACGAAGATGGTGCGCGAGCCATGATTATCGAAGAAGGCATTGCCACCTGGATTTTCAATCACGCCTATCGCCATCGGTATTTTACGGATACCGCGCCTGGTAAGCTGGACTATGGCGTGCTGAAGCAGGTTCGTGAAATGGTAAAGGGCTATGAGGTCTACGCGTGCCCGCTGTGGCAGTGGGAAAAGGCCATCCTGGAGGGATTCAAAGTTTTCCGTGAGCTTTGTGAATCAGGAGGTGGCGAAGTGACTGTAGATATGAAAGCACATACCATCGCCTTCTCCCCAATAAGGGAGGAAGAGAAGCCCACCTTAGTGGTGCTCCCAAAGAAGAAGGTGATGGTCGGTGCGGTACCTCCTGACTATGAATAAAGAAGAAGTATGACTCCTCGTTCATTCGTTGCTGCGCTGTCCGAAATCGGAATGGAAGGCGTATTCAATCCCTACAGAAATCGCTGCGAGGTTCATGACCTTGCCGACGCACCTGCCGTCCGCCGACGTAACCTTCGCAACTATTTGAGCGCCATAGAGCAGCTTGGCGTCGACACGATATGGATGGGCCGCGACCTTGGCTATCGAGGCGGCCGACGCACCGGATTGGCGCTGACAGACGAGCGGCGCCTCGACGCCGTTGCGCTGTCGTATCCAGGCACAGCTGTCAACAAAGCAACCAGGGGGCCGGTTGTCGCGGAAAGAACCGCTGCTGAGATTTGGACAATCTTGGAGCGGCTGGAGCGGCACCCGCTTCTGTGGAACGTATTCCCATTCCATCCACATAAAGCCGACGACGCGTTGACGAACCGGAAATTTACTGCAAGAGAGTTAGCTGCGGTATCCGAATTGAATGACGCGCTCTTCAAGTGGCTAAAAATACGTAGAATCATCTGCATCGGTCAGGATGCTGCGACGTACGCAAAAGCATTCGGCGTCAGTGTCGAGTGTGTGCGTCATCCGAGTTACGGCGGCGTTTCGGACTTTCGCCGAGGTATGCAGAAAATATACGGGCATAGCTTGGCGCCACATGTCTCTGCGACGCAACCAACGTTATTCTGATCCCGTGCACCCCAACACTTCTCGGGCTCGCTGTACGCCGCCCCAAGTCTCGGTATCGAGTACTGCATGTGATGAAAGGCAAGTAAGTGTACCGACTTTCAATTCTGCCTCTTTCGCAACAAACGAAAGAAGTTGAGCTAGGCCCAAAAGATTGCCTAGTGCTCGAGCGCAGTAGTGATGTGACCGATACATTGCCGTGAGATGCACAGCAAACCCTTCTGCTTCTCTGACGCGCTTGAAACTGAGATGGGAGAGGCAGGGCATCCCCATCCATCGGCGGCCATCTATTGCGGCGTTGTATGTCGGCACATCGCCCTCGACGCTGTCGTCAATGGCCAAGTCCACCGCCGGATCTGCGACACCAAGTTCATAAGCGGACGTAAATGAAGAGACCGAGCCGTCTTGCTTCGCCGGCTGCCCGTCGTGCCGTAGTCGGGTAACGAGCATATCTAAAGGATTGATTGACTCTTTTCCCTTCGCAGGAGGTCTGTCAATCATTCTCGATGCGTAAGTACCCCACGTGCCATGCTTTTTACCGCGCTTGAGCATGGTTTTGTACTTGTCGTAGAAATTGGGGCGACCATAGCGCTCGTACAGATCCAACGGAAAAATGGTGCCTGCGACTGTACGGAGGGTTAGGTCTTCTGCCTCTAGCGCGACGTCCACTCGCTGCATTATTGCCCGGTCCTCGGCAGTTACGGTGAGTGGCTCAGTGATTTCGAGTACGAGGTTCATCGCCGTACGATTCGGAGATGACTCGAGATACTTGGCGGCAGCTAGCCACGCAGGCACTACTCGCAATTGCTTGTCAAAGAGAATGGCCATATCGTAGTTTTATACCGCAAATCCCTCTTGCATGTGCAGTTGAAGATGTCTTTCTGGCACCCAAGCATGTCCTTGATTGCCCCATCCGGTTCCCCAAGAGTTTCGGAGATAAATATGCGTTTCGTTGGTCATGCGATGCGTGCCGACGCCCACGGCGACCATCGCATGAAATTGCTCTGGAATGACATATGGATCAAAATCGATAATACCATCTCTCGGATAAAACAACGACTTCGTGATGGCTATCACTATACCCACTGCGCGCCCCTGACGGATTAAGGAGGTAATTTCAGAGAGTGTCAAGGCGCGAGTATTCGATGGGCTTTGGTAGAGTGGCATCAGCCCGCTGGGCGGGGCTTGAAGCGGTGCGTCCTGTGAATCCGGGCGGTAAGGGTAGCTGTTTTCTTCCGGCTGTCCAGGGTAGGCCACTGCCGTGAAAACTTCGTCTACGGTAAAACCGTCCCCTGGCTCCCAGCTTTCCCCAGCTTTAGCTGCATGATGGCACAGGAACTCGACGCTCAGATGCGCAGTCGCATTGGCGAACGCATTCAAATCGGATGTCGTGAACACCAAGCATGTTGGCCGCCGACCTTGATTGCGCGGAGCCCCGAGACGTTCGGAGTGGTTCACTTCAACTTCGATCATTCGAGACCCCGAACGCTATTCAGCCTGCGTGTACGCTCAGGTCTCGACAACCCGTCGTTGACGTCGTCAAATTCGGCACTGAATGCAAGTGAATCTTGAATCTCGGGCTTGCGGGACCACGGGGTGATTTCATGAACCGAGATTGTCGAGCGCCTATTGTGGTCAATCGTCGAGTTGCTGCTTAAGTCGATTGTCGGCGTCAATGCATATCTCATTGTAGTACCGGCACCCAGTCCTCCCACGCGAATTACCCTGTCTTCACGGTCGGATACCATCCGTGCATCTTGCACGAACGGTTCCAGCGTAAATCCTTCGCAGCGCAACTCATCGATAGTCCACAAATGACCCGCCGCCGCATGATTAGGTAAATCAACTACAAAACGGTCGGTCGACGCTGGTTCTATAATCCGGTCCTTGTCAGTCTTATCGAGAATCCAGACATCGCCGGGTACCTTCTCTGACACGTCGTCGATGTTCAAAGCGGCAAGCTTCAGGGTTTTTGGTTTTTGCCCGAGTGTGCGAGTTGCCGACAGTGTAGACAGCACTCCAAGGCGTACGAGCGACCAAGCCATCGCTTCGAAGCTCATGCCCAGCCGGAGAGAGAGTTGATAGACGATTGTCGGGTCGTTCAGGTGTTCTTTCGACCAGCCCTTCATTCTCATGACTGCTATGACAAGCCAGCGAGGCGCAAGTAGCGAATATGCAAACTGATTTGCTTGCTGTTCGACAAGGGCCGCGTTGGTCCCGATGTCTACGGTCTCGTCGGTGTTGCTTTCATGTCCGAGAAAGTAGTGACCGAGCTCATGTGCGCATGTCATATGCATCAGTCCGCGGGGGCGCAATACGTTGACCAATATCCCCGCCTCACCATCTTCTCGAAGAAAACCACCAAGAAGCTTTTCCAACGGCCGGAACATCACAGTTACATCGGCCTCGCTGGCTAACTGGGCCGGGTCAACTCGAGTGTAACCGTCCCTAATGCGATCTTTTGCTCGGAATTCATCCAGAACTTCAGCGGCCCGGCGTCCAGCTTGTAACAAGTCGTCCCGCGCCATTACGAGCCTCGTCGTTTTGATTTTCCAGAGCTACGCAAGAATTCGGCGAACCGACCTAGCTCTTCGAAGTCCCGATCGCTCAGTCCGTGAGTCGCCCGCGCGAGAAAGACAACACGAGTATCTTGAGCGTACGATTCCCCAGTTAGGAAGAACTGCACCGTTTTCCCGTATAACTGGCTCAGCTTGTCTAATTCAACGGCCTCGACCTTGCGCGTACCGGCTTCGATGTTCGTGACCGCGGGTCTTGAGATTCTCAGGGCGGCGGCGACATCCTCTTGCGATAGCCCGACGTACTCGCGGGCTTCGCGCAGGCGCTGGGCGAGGAGCAACCTTTGGTCATCAGTCGAGTCAGGGGTGCCCTGGCTCATTTTTTCTTGGCCTGGAGGTATGAGATGACTTTGGCGGACAGCCCGTCAACAAATTCCTCTCTTGTCTTGTAGCCGCCAGTTCGAATAACGCTATTCGGGAGCTCGGTTCCAACAATCTTGTCGAGTATTGCCAACACCTCGACAGCGGTCATGGATTCAATCGGTTCGAGCAATTCGTCTACTGTGCTGGGCCCACCCGCCTCGGGTATTAGCGCGTGCTCGTCCCAGAACTCTTCCAGCGCCGCTTTAATCTGTTTCTCAAGGTCTGCCATCGTTTCCTCGCGCGCAGCTGTTGATGTACGAAAATCGTACAATCAATGTTCGATTTTGTCAAAGAACGGAGTGCGCCACGACCGCAAGCTGACAGCATAAGAGACGGGCTGCCCGGCTGGAGTTGGCCCGGCAGGTGTAAAGGTACGGAGAGCTCGCAGTTGGGTAACGACTTCTAAACCGCATTGCCATGAAAAGGCGTGCCCCGCCCTCACTCCACCGTCACCGACTTAGCCAGATTCCTGGGCTTATCGATATCCGTCCCCCGCGCGAGCGCCGCGTGATACGCGAGCAATTGCATCGGCACCGTATGCAGGATCGGCGACAAAGGCCCGTAGTACTCGTTCAGCCGAATCACCTCGATCCCCTCGCTCGGCACCAACCCGCAGTCCACATCCGCGAACACGAACAGCCGCCCATTGCGCGCACTGACCTCATGCATGTTCGACCTGAGCTTCTCGAGCAGCATGTCGTTCGGCGCGACCGCGATCACCGGCATTTCGTTGCTGACGAGCGCCAGCGGCCCATGCTTCAGCTCTCCGGCCGGATAAGCCTCCGCATGAATATAGGAAATCTCCTTCATCTTCAGCGCGCCTTCGAGCGCGATCGGATAATGCATCCCGCGCCCGAGAAACAGCATGTTGTCGCGTCGCGCGAGCAATTCCGACCACGCCATGATCTGCGGTTCCAGCGCGAGCACCTTCGACATCGCGTCGGGCAGGTGCCGCAGCGCACGCAGATGTTCCTTTTCTTCGTCGTCGCTCAACCGCCCGCGCACCTGCGCCAGTGACAGCGTCAGCAGGAACAGCGCGACGAGCTGCGTTGTAAATGCCTTCGTCGAAGCCACCCCGATCTCGATTCCCGCACGCGTCACGAACTGCAACGCACATTCGCGCATCAACGCACTCGTCGCGACGTTGCAGATCGCGAGCGTGTGCATCATCCCGCTGCGTTTCGCGACATGCACGGCCCCGAGCACATCGGCCGTCTCGCCGCTCTGCGACACCGCAACCACCAGCGTGCGCGAATTCGGCACGCTGTCGCGATAACGGAACTCGCTGGCAATCTCGACGCTGGCCGGCAGCTTCGCAATGCTCTCGATCCAGTACTTCGCGGTCAGCGCCGCGTGATAGCTGCCGCCGCACGCGAGCAGCAGCACCGAATCGACGTCGTTGAACACGCGCCACGCGCCGTCGCCGAACAGCTCGGGCATGATCGACGTAACGTCGAGCAGCGTATCGGCCACGGCCTGCGGCTGTTCGAAGATCTCCTTCTGCATGTAGTAGCGGTACGACCCGAGATCGGCCGCGCCGCTATGCGCGGCGACGCGTTGCACCGCGCGCTCGACGCGCTGGCCGGCCGCATCGACGATCCAGTAGCGATGCAGTTGGATATCGGCGACGTCGCCGTTCTCCAGGTACGCAATGCGATCGGTGATGCCCGACAGCGCCATCGCATCGGACGCCAGAAAATTCTCGCCTTCGCCGACCCCGACGACGAGCGGCATCCCGTCGCGCGCGCCGACGATCCGGTGCGGCTCATCGCGGCACATCACCGCGATCGCATAGCTGCCGCGCAGTCGCGCGACCGCAAGCCGCACGGCCTCGAACAGATCGCCGTCGTACAGATGATCGATCAGGTGCGCGATCGCCTCGCTGTCGGTCTGGCTGGCAAACACGTAGCCGTGCGCCTGCAGCTCCGCGCGCAGTTGATCGCAGTTCTCGATGATCCCGTTGTGCGACAGCGCGATGCGCGCGTTCGCGTCGCTCGGTGAGAAGTGCGGATGCGCGTTGAGCGTGACGGGCGCGCCATGCGTGGCCCAGCGCGTATGCGCGATGCCGGTGTAACCGGACAACGCCAGCGCGGCGATCTCGCGCTGCAGGTTCGCGACACGATCGACGCTTCGGGCGCGCGCCAGCGCGCGGTCGCGGTAGACCACGACGCCGCACGAATCGTAGCCGCGGTATTCGAGCCGCTTCAGGCCGTCGACGAGGTTCGGCAGGATGTCCCGCTGGGCTACCGCCCCGACAATTCCACACATATCGCGCTCCGTAAATGTCCTGTCTGAATCAGTGAGAGCGATGGTAGAGCCAGCGAAATGGAATTAAATTTCAAAAAATTGCGATGGATGAAATTAACCGTGGATAGATTATCATGTTGAAATTAAATTTCATCCGCTAACCGGAAGGAGCAGCCGATGCCCGGCATCACCCTCGACGATCTCGACCTGCGCATCCTCGCGATCCTGCAGGAGGATGCGTCGGTGTCGAACCTGCAACTGGCCGAGCGCGCGCTGTCGTCGCCACCTACCTGCATGCGCCGCGTGCGGCGGCTGACGGAGGCCGGCGTGATCCGCCGGCAGGTTGCGGTGCTCGACCCGGTCGCGATCGGCACGGCCGTCACCGCGCTGATCGAGATCAGCCTCGACCGGCAGACGGCCGAGGACTACGACACGTTCGAAGCGTACGTGTGCGCGGAGCCGGCCGTCACGCAGTGCTACCGCGTGTCGCCGGGGCCGGATTTCGTCGTGATCGCCGATCTGGCGGACGTGGCCGAATACGACGAATTCGCGCGGCGGCTGTTCACCGGCGCGTCGAACGTCCGCAACGTGCGGACGTTTTTCTCGACGCATCGCGCGAAATTCGAGGCGAACGCGCGGGTCGCGCATGCGATGCGCAAGCGCACATAGCGTGGGTGACCGGCAGCGCTGTCGCGGCTGTTCCGGCAGGACGCGGGGCTGTCGTTCACCGAATGGCGTCAGAACGCGAGCGCCTGCTGCATCGGTTGATGCATGCCGCGCGAAAACCCGGCGCCTTCGAGCGACAGCAGCGCACGTTTGCGCTCGATGCCGCCCGCATAGCCGGTCAGGCTGCCCGATGCGCCGACCACGCGGTGGCACGGCACGATGATCGATATCGGATTGCGGCCGACCGCGCCGCCCACGGCGCGCGCGCCGCTCATCGGCAGCCCGACGCGCTCGGTGATGTCGCCGTACGACACGAGTTCGCCGAACGGAATCGCGAGCAGTTCCTTCCATACGCGTTGCTGAAACGCGGTGCCGCGCAGGTGGATCGGCACCGAGAACGTGTCGCGCGCGCCGGTGAAGTACTCGGCGATTTCTTCCGCGACCTGGCGGGCGACGGGCGACATCGCGTGCGCGTCCGCTTCGGTCGCGATCGCAAGCGACGGAAAGTATTTCTGCCCGACGAAGTACAGGCCGCTCAGCGCATCGTCCTCGATGCGTACGGCGATGTCGCCCAGCGGGCTCGGAATCAGGTGAGCGGGAGTCATCGCGACACATCTCCATGAAGGCGCCGCACATGCAGTGCGGCATACGCGCGTCACGGCGCCCGGCGCGCCGCATGTGACGACTGTAAACCATCCTCGACGTCGATTCCGGCCGGAATCGGTCGTGCGTTTCGGCGGCCGCGCGGCCGCCACGCCGTGGCGGGAAAATCGGCGGAAAAACGGTTAATACCACTCTGCGAAACAGTCGTCTCTTTTCTCGCGACCAATTTGAGATGACTCATCGAAATCCCCGACTGACACGGTGCCGGTAGGCGGCCTATCCTTTGAAAAACGTTTTCCAGATTGGTTGGTGAAAGGGCCTGTGCGCGAGCGCGCGGGCCGTTCACCCCGGCGCCGGTCGCCGGTCAACGAACTTGGTGCGGCGCGACGGGCGCGACCGCGCATCGGAGACATTCATGCCCTCTGCCGTCGTCGGCGCCGTGCGCGCGGCCGCGAGCCGCTACCGCTGGACCGTCTGTGCGCTGCTGTTTTTCGCGACCGTGATCAACTACATGGATCGGCAGATCCTCGGCCTGCTCGCGCCGATGCTCCAGCACGACATCGGCTGGAGCCAGGTGCAGTACGGCCGCATCGTGATGGCGTTTTCCGCGTTCTATGCGCTGGGCCTGCTCGGCTTCGGGCGCATCGTCGACTGGCTCGGCACGCGCGTGTCGTACGCGGTCGCGATGCTGGTGTGGAGCATCGCCGCGATGCTGCACGCGGCCGTCGGCTCGGTGGCGGGCTTCGCGTTCGTGCGCGCGCTGCTCGGGATCGGCGAGGGCGGCAACTTCCCGGCCGCGATCAAGACGACGGCCGAATGGTTCCCGCGCCGCGAACGCGCGCTCGCGACCGGCATCTTCAACTCGGGCGCGAACATCGGCGCGGTGTTCGCGCCGGCGATCATCCCGGCGATCGCGGTGGCCTACGGCTGGCGCGCGGCGTTCGTGATCATCGGCGCGATCGGTATCGTGTGGCTCGCGGTGTGGCTGGTGATGTATCGCACGGCCGATACGCGCGCGCTCGCCGCGGAATACGACGAGCCGCGCGACGAAGCCGAAGCGCTCGACGCGGCGAACGCGAACGCCGGCGCGCCGCGCTGGGGCGAACTGATCCGCAAGCGCGAGACGTGGGCCTTTCTGGTCGGCAAGTTCCTGACCGATCCGGTGTGGTGGTTCTACCTGTTCTGGCTGCCGAAGTGGCTCAACGAGTCGCGCGGGATGGACATGCAGCACATCGGCTTGCCGCTCGTCTGCATCTATGCGCTGACGACGGTCGGCAGCATCGGCGGCGGCTGGCTGTCGTCGATGCTGCTGCGTGCGGGCTGGAGCGTGAACCGTGCGCGCAAGACGGCGATGCTGATCTGCGCATGCTGCGTGCTGCCGATCGCGTTCGTGTCGCAGGTGCAGAGCCTGTGGATCGCGGTGCTGATCGTCGGCCTCGCCGCCGCCGCGCACCAGGGCTGGTCGGCGAACCTGTTCACGACGGCCTCCGACCTGTTCCCGCGCCGCGCGGTCGCGTCGGTGGTTGGTATCGGCGGGATGGCCGGCTCGATCGGCGGCGTGCTGTTCTCGGAAGTGATCGGCCAGGTGCTGCAGCGCACCGGCCACTACTGGGTGCTGTTCGCGATCGGCGCATCGGCCTATCTGATCGCGCTGGCCGTGATGCATGTGCTCACGCCGAAGATGAAGCCCGCGAAACTCGATGCGTAAGCGCATTCCGGCAAACGAATGCGCCGCCCTCGGGCGGCGCTTCCTTTTTGCGTTGGGGAAAAGGGCGCGTCGCGACCGCGTCAGCTCGCCGAGGCCGTCGACGCGCGCATGATCAACCGCGGCTCGAACGTCGAATAGCTCGCGTCGGTGCGCCCGGCGAGCGCGTCGATCAGCTTCTGCATCGCGAGCTCGCCCATGTTCTCGCTCTGGATATCGACGGTCGTCAGCGCGGGCGCCGCGTATGCGCCATACGGCACGTTGTCGATGCCGGCGACGGACACGTCCTGCGGCAGCCGGAAGCCGAGCGACGCGGCTTCCTTCATGAAGCCGAGCGCGATCAGGTCGTTGTAGCAGATCACGGCCTGCGGGCGCTGCGGCCCGAGCATCACGCGCGAGCACGCGCGCTCGCCGGCCTCGGCGGTCGGCGCGTGTGCGTCGTGCACGTCGAGCGTGAGCCCCGCTTCGGCGAGGCAGTCGCGCGCGCCCTGGATCCGTTCGTCGTTCACGCGCGCGGTGCCGAAGCCGAGATACGCGATGCGCGTGTGGCCGAGGTTGAGCAGGTGACGCGCGAGCATGTAGGTCGACAGCCGGTTGTCGATGCCGACGCTCGGAATCGGCAGGCCGGGGCTGCGACGCAGCAGCACGAGCGGCTTGTTGAGGTCGAGCATCCAGCCGGCTTCCTCGTCGGGCATCCGCGTGCTGACGATCAGCCCGTCGACGCGCTGCGCGAGCGCCTCGATCAGCGAGCGTTCGCGCGTCTGGTTCTCCTCGGTGTCGACGAGCAGCAGCGTGTAGTCGTGCTGCAGCGCGACGCGGTTCGCGCCTTTCACGACGTTCGTGAAGTGCGGGTTGCTGATGTCGAGGATCACGAGGCCGATGGTGCGCGTGCGGCCGGTGATCATCGAACGCGCGAGCGGGTTCGATCGGTAGCCGAGCCGCTCGATGGCTTCCTTCAGCCGTGCCTCGACGGTCGGCGAGAAGCGCTGCGTGCCGTTCACGTACTTCGATACCGTCGCGACCGACACGCCGGCTTCCGCGGCCACGTCGCGGATCGTCGGGGAAACTTTTTTCATCCGAAGGGTAACGTTTTCGTTCGATAACGCCGGATTGTGGCAGAAAAAGCCCGCGCACGGCCGTACGGCGATATCGGGAAAGTGCGGATGGCCGCGAACAGGTCCGACCATTGACGTTCGGCGCGGCGTCCGCGTATAGTTGGAAAACGTTTTCCGGTTTAGATCAGATCCAAGGAGATTCGATGAACGCCTCATCCACCGCCGCGCGCAAACCGTTCGGCCGCCTGCTGCTGACGGGCGCGGCCGGCAACCTCGGCCGCCAGTTGCGCGGCGCGCTCGCCGACTGGGCCGACGTCGTGCGCGTCAGCGACATCGCGACGCTCGGCGACGCCGCCGCCCATGAAGAGCTCCGCGTCGTCGATCTGGCCGATCGGCCGGCCGTGATGCAGCTCGTCGAAGGCGTCGACGCGATCGTCCATCTCGGCGGCATTTCGGTCGATGCGCCGTTCGACGATCTGGTCGGCGCGAACATCACCGGCACGTACAACCTGTACGAAGCCGCGCGCAAGCATGGCGTGAAGCGCGTCGTGTTCGCGAGCTCGAACCATGCGATCGGTTTCCATCCGGTCACCGAAGTGCTCGATGCCGATGCGCCGCTGCGCCCGGACAGCCTGTACGGCGTGACGAAATGCTTCGGCGAATCGCTGTCGCGCTACTACTTCGACCGCTTCGGGATCGAAACCGTATGCCTGCGGATCGGTTCGTCGTTCGAGGTGCCGAAGAATCCGCGCATGCTCGTCACGTTCCTCAGCTATCGCGATTTCATCGAGCTCGTGCGCTGCTCGCTGCTGACGAACCGCGTCGGGCACGCGATCGTCTACGGCGCGTCGGACAACCCGGTGAAGTGGTGGGACAACACGAAGGTCGGCTTCCTCGGCTTCCGCCCGCGCGACAGTTCCGAGCAGTTCGCGGAACTGTTCCCGGTGACGGCGCCGACCGCCGAGTACGATGATCCCGCGCAGCGGTTCCAGGGCGGCGGGTTCGTCGTCGGCGAGCCGATGGAGCGGAAGGCTTAAGCGGTACGGCCCGTCGAGGGCCGCTTCATTGACGACGGATTTGCGGTTGAGGCCGCGCTCGATCAACTGAAAAACGCCGGACCTCGAGAGTCGGGGTCCGGCGCACCGAATCACTTTTTGCCGTAGGTCGCGTCGTGATCGGGCTCGATCGTGAGGAGGCGGAGCATATTGCCGTCACGATAGGCGGTCGCGCGACGCGCCTGCGTGATGCGCAGCGAATACAGCACATCGATGCCGGCCGGCGGCGCTACGCTCGTGATCTTTTCCCACTTCAGCCCCTGGTCTCGGTATAGCTGATCCCAGTTCAACTGCAGCAACTTCTTGACGGTCGCAAGCACCCGTGATGCCTCGGTCTTGTCCAGGTCGACCCACTGACGCTGGAAGACCGGATTATTCAGATCCACCTTTACGACGTCGTTTTTCTTGTGCATGTCGCAGCTCTTCGAAAAGGGCGTCAGGGTCTGATTCGTGCGGCGGATTGGCTTGAGCCCACGCGAGTGCTTCCTGCAGGTCACGTTGGGCCTGAGGCGCATGCAGCCACGCTTCGTTTTCGGGGATCACGACGGCGGTGCGGACGAGCCACACCCCCGGCTCGCGCTCTTCGATGAGCACTTGCCGGCCGGCGAATTCCTTGCCAAGCGAAATCTGACCGCTCGAACCGACGACCTTGACACTGGTCTTGTGTTCAAACGTGTTCATAGCCGGTTTCGTCCTAATGATTTAAGTAGGCGCACGCTCTAACTTGCCTCCTGTATGCCCAAACGGTGCGCGGCGTTTCGGCGGTTGACGACCCATAGTGTTACGTTGACGCTGAAGCATCGGATGGTGCTTCAATTTGTAATAAACAGGCACCGGCTCGTGCCTGTGTTCACTATAGCACAATTGCACGATTGCACAACGGCATGAATGCATGATTGCATCAACGCAGGATATCGGTCGCCTTGTGCCGTTCGTCGACGCCGTCGATCAGGATCAACGGGCCGCTCGCGTGGCGTGCGCGCAGCGGCTGGATTTGCCGGTACGCATCCGAGTCATACCACGCGCGCGCCGCGTCGAGATCGGGAAACGCGATCGCGATCAGGTCGCCGCGCCACACGCCTTCGCGCACTTCGGGCCGTGCGCCGTGAATCACGAAATGGCCGTCGTACGGCGCGAGCGTGCCGTCGATCCGTTCGAGGTATTCGACGATGTCGTCGCACATCTCGACGTCGTGCAGGTGGGCGATGGCGTAGGCGGTCATGGCGGGCTCCTTGGCGGGATGCGGTGCGTGAGTCGATGGGGCCATGATCGCGGCGCGGGTAGCGCGCGTCGATTACCTGCGACGTAAGCAAATCGCGACAACCGCGCCGCGTCGCGCTTCCGGCCGCGAGCGCATCGATCGACGGACGACGCGACGCAATCCCGCGATGCAATCCCGCAGCACACGCCATCACGCCCGCTTGCGCGCCGGCCGCACGACTCGCGCCGGTTCCAGCGGCTCGCTGGCCTGCTCGCACAGCCGGTCGAGCATCCGCTGTACGGCGCCCGTGCAATCCTCGCCGGCCGGCTTGTTTTCGATCGCGTCGATCAGCGTTTCCAGATGCTGTCGGTTCTGCGCGAGACGCCGTTCGAGCAGCGCGATTTCGCCGACCTTGTGCCGCAGCGCGTCCAGCAGTTCGTCGTGCGGCCACGCGCCGAGATCCGGCGGCAGCACCGCACGAATCTCGTCGAGCGAGAAGCCCGCGCATTGCGCGCGGTCGATGATCGCGAGCCGCGTCAACGCTTCCGGCCCGTATTCCCGATAACCGTTCGCCTGCCGGCGGGCCGGTTCGAGCAGGCCGCTCGCTTCGTAGAAGCGGATGCGCGACGCCGCGAGGCCGCTCGCCTTCGCCAGTTCGCCGATTTTCATGGTGGGCTCCAAAAGGGCTTGACCTTAAAGTTGACTTTAAAGTTATCGTTGGGCATCGTCAATCGAGGATGCTCACCATGAATCTGTTTGCGCCCCTGACACTGCCCAACGGGGCGGTGGTTCCGAACCGTCTGGCCAAGGCCGCGATGGAAGAAAACATGGCCGATGCGGACCACGCGCCGTCCGACGCGTTGCTGCGCCTGTACCAGGCGTGGGCCGACGGTCAGGTCGGCCTGATCCTGACCGGCAACGTGATGGTGGACGGCCGCGCGATGACGGGGCCGAACGGCGTCGTGCTCGAAAGCGACGCGCATCTCGATCGCTTCCGCCGCTGGGCGCAGATCGCGCGCTCGGGCGGTGGACACGTGTGGATGCAGATCAATCACCCTGGGCGCCAGATGCAGGCGGCGCTCGGCCAGACGACGCTCGCGCCGTCGGCCGTGCCGCTCGCGCTCGGCGCGCTGTCGAAGCAGTTTCCGGTGCCGAAGGAAATGACCGCAGCCGATATCGCCGACGTGCGGCAGCGCTTCGTGCGCGCCGCGCAGCTCGCCGAGCAAAGCGGCTTCACCGGCGTGCAAGTGCACGCGGCGCACGGCTATCTGCTGAGCCAGTTCCTGTCGCCGCTGACGAACCGCCGGCAAGACCAATGGGGCGGCAGCATCGAGAATCGCGCGCGCCTGCTGCTCGACATCGTGAAGGCGGTGCGCGCGGCGGTGTCGCCGGCCTTCGTCGTCGCGGTGAAGCTGAACTCGGCGGATTTCCAGCGCGGCGGCTTCAGCGCGGACGACGCGAAGCGCGTGGTCGAGCTGCTGAATCCGCTCGGCGTCGATCTCGTCGAACTGTCGGGCGGCAGCTATGAAGTGCCGGCGATGCAAGGCGAGGCACGCGATGGGCGCACGCTCGCGCGCGAAGCGTATTTCCTCGAATTCGCGCGCGACATCACCGCCGTCGCGCGGATGCCGCTGATGGTCACGGGCGGGATCCGCCGCCGTGCGGTGGCCGAGCAGGTGGTGGACAGCGGGGTGGCGATGGTCGGCATCGCGACCGCGCTGTCGATCGACCCGAACCTGCCGCGCGACTGGCGCGCCGGCAAGGACAGCGCGCCGGTGCTGCGGCCGATCCGCTGGAAAAACAAGGCGCTGGGCGCGCTGGCGAACATGGCCGTCGTCAAGTTCCAGCTCGCGCGGCTCAGCGAAGGGCGCCGCCCGCACCCGCGGGTGTCGCCGTTGCGCGCGCTGGTGCGGGAGCAACTGGCCGCGCAGTGCCAGACGCGGCGCTACCGGAAATGGATGGCCGGCCCGCGTGCGTGACGGCGCCTCCGGATCGGCGGCGGCGATGCCGAAGGCTGACCGGCGCGCCACCGCGCCCGTGCCCGTGCCGCTTTGCACGTTGCGCGGCGGCGTGCGCGCTCAGAAGCGGTAGTTCGCCAGCACCTCGAACCGCCGGTCGTTGCCGAGCAGATACTGCGTCTCGTTGTAGTACGCGGATTGCACGTAGCGGCGATTGAACACGTTGTACGCGCGTGCGGTGATCGTCGTGTCCTTGCGCGGCTTCCATGCGAGGCCGAGGTCGACGGTCGTGTACGACGGCATCACGAGCTGGTTCGCGGTATCGGCGAACCGCTTGCCCACGTACTTGACGCCCGCGATGCCCGTCCAGTCCGGTGCGAAGCGCCAGCTCACCCACAGGTTCGCGAGCCGCTGCGGCACCGACACCGGCACGTTGCCCGCGCGCGACACGGTCGCGCCGCCTGACGACTGCTGGAAATCGTCGTATTTCGCGCGCAGGATCGACACGTTCGCATCGACGCGCCAGTCCTTCGCGATCTCCGCGCCGACCGTCGCTTCCAGCCCGCGCGACGACTGCTGGCCGACCTGGATCGACTGGTTCGGGTTCACCGGGTCGGCCGTCAGCAGGTTGCTCTTGACGATCCGGTACGCGGCGAGCGTCCATTCGGCCTTGCCGTCGAGGAACGACTGCTTGACGCCGATCTCGATCTGCCGGCCGGTCGCGAGCGTGAAGTTCGCCTTCGATGCATTCAGCGACAGCAGCGAGCTGACCGGATCGGCCGCGACCGAGTACTGGCCGTACACGGCGAGGCCGGGCCGCACGTCGTACACGGTGCCGATGCGCCAGCCGGTATTCGCGAACACCTTCGTGAATGCGCCGCCGTTCACGAGATCGTCGCGGTTCACGCTTGCATGGTCGTAGCGCAGCCCGCCGATCACCGACCAGCGCGGCGTGATCTCGAGCCGGTTCTCCGCGAATAGCGCGTACTGGTTCGACTGGCTGCGGTACTTCGGAAACGTGCCAGCCGTATTGATGAAACGGCCCGGATCGAAGTCGAACGGGTCGACCGTCGACGTGCCCGCATACGGCGAGTTGTTGTCGTGCTGGAACGTCGTGTGGTTGAACTCGACGCCCGCCGAAAACGTGTTGCGCATCCCGAGCAGCACACTGCCGACGGTGGCCGTCGTCACGTTGCCGTACTGCTCCTGGTCGTGAAAGATCTCGGTGTAGCTGCTGCGCCGGATTTGCGCGCTCGACGGCAGATACGTGTAGTACTCCGCATCCTTCCAGTGACGGTTGCTCTTCATCCGGTACAGCGTGCTCGTCACGTTCAGGCCGTCGCTCGGCTGCCAGTTCGCCGATACGGTGGCCCAGCTGTCGCGGAACGCGATGTCGGCGTCGCCGACGTTGTAGTTCTTCTTGTCGAGCGCACGATCGCGCGCGCCGTTGACGAGCGGCACGCCGAAATACTGCATCGGATGCATGAAGCCCTGCGCGTACGACGCCGTCACGTACAGATCGGACGTCACGTCGTAGCGCAGCGCGCCGGAGACCGACAGGTTGCGCGAATTGCCGCGATCGACCCAGTTGGACGATCGATTGCCGCTGATGTCGAAGCGGTACGACAGCTTGTCGTTGATCGCGCCGCCGCTGCCGAATGCGGCGCGCGCCGTACCCTCGGTGCCGCCGCCGATCTGTAGTTCGTTGCGGATCGGCGTGCGCGTCGGCTTCTTCGGGACGATGTTGACCACGCCGCCGATCGCGCCTTCGCCGTAGATCACCGAGGCGGGGCCGCGCAGCACGTCGATATGGTCGACCGACCACGTGTCGAACGGGAACGTGACGCCGATCGCGCCGTACGGGCGCACGCCGTCGTACAGCTGCGTGACCGACGACGCGCCGACGAAGCCGCGCGCGGCGAGCTCCGAGTTGCCGTTGCCCGGATGCGGCGACGCGCTGATGCCGGCGGCGCGGCTCACGGCGTCGATGATCGAGCTGTCGCCGCGCGTGTCGAGCGTCGCGCGGCTGATCTGTTCGACGCTCGCGGGCGTTTCGAGGGGCGACAGCCCGAGATGGCTGCCCGTGTCGAGCGGTTGCGTCAGGGCGGGCGCCTTCTGCGCGTCGACGCGAATCGGTGCGAGCGTGGCGCCGGTGCCGTCGACGCCACTTTCCTGTGCCTGCCCGGCCGGCGAGAGCGCCGCGAGCACGGCAGCCGGCAGCATCAATTTCAACTTCATTGCTTTGGGTTCCTTCGAATGGGGAAGCGATTGCCTCGATCACGCCGCGGCGGCAGCCGCGCGGCCGAACAGCAGCCGGTCGATCAACCAGACCGCGACGATCGTCAGCCCCATCAACGGGAAAACGATGCCGAGCAGCACGAGCCCGGCGATCCAGCCGCGCATCGGCGGCGTGCCGCGTTCGCGCGACGGTGCGCCCAGCGTCCCGGCCGGGCGGCGCTTCCACCACATCACGGTACCCGTGACGGCCATCGCGGCCAGCCCGAGCGACAGCACCGCGCAGATGATCTGGTTCGCGAGCCCGAAATATCGGCCCATGTGCAGCGACGTGCCGTACGACACGGCTCGCGCTACCGCGCCGTAGTCGTCATAGCGGATGTCCTTCAAGACGGCGCCGCTGTACTGGTCGACGTAGATCGTGCGTTCGGCCTTCGGGTCGGCCGGAAAGTACGACGCGGTGAACACGCCGTCCGGGCCGGACGGCAGCGCGAGCGTGTAGCCGCTCGTCACGCCGAGCCCGGCGACGATCGCGATCGCGCGGGCCAGCGGCAGCGGCAGCGGCGCGGGCGTCGGCGCGGACGGCGAATGCGGCACGGGCACGTTGCCGACGGCCCACGGCGTCTGCGGCAACGGCAGGTCGTCCATCACCATTCCCGGCATCGCTTCGCCGGAATCGTGGTGATGGCCGGACGGCGCGGCCGCCTGCGCACGCGCAGTCTCGGGCGTCGCTGCGGCGCCGGGGCGCGTCGAGCGTACCGACGCACCGCCCCACGCGCCTTCCGGCGCGCCGAGGTTCACGGTCGCGGCGAGCGCCTTGAAGTTCTTGCCCCACGAGCCCGACCACGGCAGCCCGGACAGGATGAACGCGATCGTGCCGGCCGCGAGCCAGATACCGGCCGTCGCGTGAAGGCTCTTCCACAGCGGCCGGCCGCGCAGCGACAGGTCGGGCCGCAGCGCGCGCCCGACGCGTGCCGCGCCGCGCGGCCACCACAGCGCGATGCCGGTGCCGATCATCACGAAGGTCCAGCACGCGGCGAGTTCCATCAGCAACTCGCCGGTCTTGCCGAGCAGCAGCTTGCGATGCAGCATCCGGTCGACCTGCATGAAGCGGTTCTCGACGCTGAGCGTGCCGAGCACGCTGCCGTCGTACGGGTTCACGTACACGCTCTCGCGGCTGCCGTCGCGCAGCCGGAAAACGTACTCGGCGCTGCGATCCGGCGCGGTGGCGATCTGCACGGAAATCGGCGTCGCGCCGGCCGGCATCGCGGTGCGGGCGCGGGCGAGCAGCGTGTCGGCATCGAGTCGCGGCGTCGCGCGCGGCTCGACGATCAGCCGGTGCGGATACAGCAGCGGCTCGATCTGCGGCTGGAAGCAATAGAGCGTGCCCGTGATCGCGAGGATTACGAGAAACGGCATCACGAACAGGCCGGCATAGAAATGCCAGCGCCAGAGTGTGCGGTAACCGGCGCTGGCGGAACGGGCGGGCGAGATGGCCCGATCGACGGTGGTCGACATGGTGTGAACTCCTCGGGTTCGTCGAGCGGCGGGAGCGGCGCGGGCCGGCCGCCGTCGACGTGCGTCACACCCGCGTGCGTGCATCGCCGCAGGCAGGCGGCGCGGCACGCTGCGCAAACGGTGCGCAGGGCGGCGTCGCCCGCGCGAGGCGGGCATGCGAGTGAACGCGTGAATCAGGTCGGGTGAAACGAACGGCGTGAACGCGCTTGCACGTCGACGTGCACGCGCCACGGGGCGGAACGTTCAGCAGAACAGAGGAGGCGCGCGGGAGGGTGGGCGATCGTCGAATATCGATCGCACGAAAGGAAGGCTGTCGAATTGAACGCGGAAGCGCCGCGGCGGCGCCGCGGGGAACAGCAGCACCAGCAGCGCGAACGATGCGAGCGCGGTGAACAGCGCGGCGCCGAACGCGCACAGGCCGTCGCCGTGGCCGGAGGGCGCGGCCTTGTCGGCGTGTGCGTCATGCTCGAGCGCGTCGACGAGCGCGCGCGCATCGTTGGCCGGCGTGATCGGCGCGCTCGCGTCGAAGCGGGCGGCCAGCGCGGCGCTCGTGACGATCAGCGGGCCTTGGCCGGAACACAGCACCACCGAGCCCGCATCCGGACCGTCCGGATCGAGCATCACGGCGCCCGACATCAGCGCGCGGGACAGCAGCGTCACGAGGAGGAACCCCCACAGCAACTGTCGCGCGACGCCTGGCCGGAGCAGGAAGCGGCGAAGTGCGTTCATGGCGCGCGATTGTACCTCCGTTTGCGCGGAGGGGCAGGCGGGCCGTGCGTGTGCCGTGGGGCGAATCACGCATGGCCGGCGTGGCCGCGCCGGTCCTGCGCGACCTCCGGTCGGTTGCGCCCGCTCACACCGGATACGCGTCGTCGACCTTCAGGTTCGCGAGCCGGAACAGCGTGCGCAGCGTCTGCGGATGGATGTCGCGGTGCGCGGCGAGCGACGTCAGCATGAAGTCGAGCACCTTCGCGTAGCGGAGCAGCACGAGGCAGCGTGCGAGATCGGGCGCGCGGCCGCGCATGTCTTCGGCGAGCGTGACCATTTGCGTCGACAGCGTGCGCGCCATCTCGAGTTCCATCTGCTGTTTTTCGGTCCAGTCGGGCAGCGGCTGTTCGAGCACCTTCGCGAGGAAGAGCTGGAACGACGAATCGGACGAGTTGGGCTGCGCATCCATGAAGAGCCTCGTTGCGTGTGCATATCGTACGGGCGGATCCGTGGAGCGCCCGAGGGTGAATCATGTCCGCGCGGTATGGGGCGCGGCTTCTGCCCGAACGGAATGCAGATTCCGTACCAGCCCCGTCGGACGATTGTTGAGCAATGTTGAGCCGTGATACGGCATCGGTCGGCGAGTCCCGCCGGGACTGGATCGCGCAGGCGATCGAGGAGGGTGTCTACGGGCGGGAGGTGGGCAGCGTCGGGCGCCCGAAGCGACTCGACGACGCGAAATGCTTCACGGATGTAACGTAACGCGGGCGTCCGGCATGTCGCGCATTCGCGCCGGCGAACGGCCGACCCGGCGCGTGCCGGGCGGTTCGCCATGCCCGCCGTGCGTTCGCCGACGGGAAACGGCTGCATGGAGCGCGCGCCGCCGCATCGCGCGAACCGGCGGCGAATGCGCCGGTTGTTTCAAAACAGAGACGGTCCGGCGCGCGGCAATCGGTTGCATGGTCACGCAACTGGCCCAGCGAATCGCCGCGCAATTGTCCATGGGCACACGGTGCGGGTTTGCCGACAATCTCCCGATCATCTCCCGAGGTGCGACATGAACGCCCACGCCTTCTTCTCCGCCAACCTGCTGCTTGCCTACACCGCCTATTTCATCGGCACGGCCAGCCCCGGCCCCAGCAATCTCGCGATCATGTCGGTCGCCGCGAACCAGGGCCGCAAGGCGGCGCTCGCGTTCGCGCTCGGCGTGATTTCGGGGTCGATGTTCTGGGCAACGGTGGCGGCGCTCGGCGTCTCGGCCGCGCTGCTCGCGTGGTCGAAGCTGCTGGTCGCGATCAAGGTGTTCGGCGGGCTGTACCTGCTGTGGCTCGCGTTCAAGTCGGGGCGCATGGCGCTGTCGGGCCCGCCGGCTGCAACCGCGAACGCGGCGCGCGAGCAGCGGCTGTCGCGTTTCTACGTGCGCGGCGCGATGCTGCACCTGACCAATCCGAAGGCGATCCTCGTGTGGGTGTCGATCGTCGCGCTGTCGTCGAACGGCGCGGGCGGCGCGCACGGCGCCGTCGTGCCGGGCTGCCTCGCGATCGGCTGCGTGGTGTTCGGCGGCTACGCGCTGGTGTTCTCGATGGACGGTGCGCGCCGGCTGTACGTGCGCGGGCGGCGTGCGATGGAAGCGTGTCTGGCCGTCGTGTTCGGCGTGGCGGGCGTTCGGCTGCTGGCGACGAACGTTTAGCCGTGCAGCGTGTGCCGGAGCCTGCGCCGCACCGGCGTGCGACGGAGGTTCCGGCATCGATCAAGCCGGCTTCAGAAAATGAAGCCGGTATTGATGAACTTCGAGTGGTGATCCGACACGATCGAGTCGAGCAACTGCTTGCTGCTGTCGGTCTGCTTCGCCGCGACCATCGAGCGAATCGAGAACGCGCGCAGCGCGTCGCTCACCGACAGCGTGCCTTCCGCCGAATCCTTGCGCCCCGCGAACGGGAACACGTCGGGCCCGCGCTGGCACTGACAGTTGATGTTCACGCGGCACACCTGGTTCACGAGCGGATCGACGAGCGCGCCGATCTGCGCCGGATCGGAACCGAAGATGCTGACCTGCTGGCCGTGCTCCGACGTCGTCACGTAGTCGAGCGCGGTATCGACGTCGTCGAACGGCGCGACCGGAATGATCGGCCCGAATTGCTCCTCGCGGTACAGCTTCATTCCTTCGGACACCGGATACACGACGGCCGGGTAGAACAGCGTCTTGCTGAACTCGCCGCCCTGGTGGTTGACGACCTGCGCGCCTTTCGCCTTCGCGTCGTCGATCGCGTCGGTCATGTACGCGGTGCGATGCATGCCCGGCAGCGGCGTGATGCTGACGCCCTTTTCCCACGGCATGCCGATCTTCAGCTGTTCGAGCGCGGCGGTGAAGCGCTTCAGGAATTCGTCGACGATCGAGCGATGCACGAGCAGCATCTTCAGCGCGGTGCAGCGCTGGCCGTTGAACGACAGCGCGCCGAGCAGGCACTCCTTCACGGTGAGGTCGAGATCGGCGTCGGGCAGCACGATCGCCGCGTTCTTCGCGTCGAGGCCGAGGATCGCGCGCAGCCGGTGCGACTTCGGGTGCTGCTTCTTCAGGTGATCGGCGACCTTGCTCGAGCCGATCAGCGCGAGCACGTTGATCTTGCCCGACGCGAGCATGTGCGGCACGACCACTGCGCCCGGTGCGTAGATCGTGTTGATCACGCCCTTCGGGAACGCGTCGCGGAACGCCTCGAGCAGCGGTTCGAACAGCAGCGTGCCGTACTGCGGCGGCTTGAACACCACGGTGTTGCCCATCAGCAGCGCGGGGATCAGCGTCGCGAAGGTTTCGTTCAGCGGATAGTTGTACGGGCCCATGCACAGCACGACGCCGAGCGGCGTGCGGCGGATCTGGCCGATCGTGCCTTCCGCGATCACGAAGCGCGAGTTCGCGTTGTCGAGCTCCTTCAGCGCGTCGATCGTCTGCGTCATGTAGGTGACGGTGCGGTCGAACTCCTTCTGCGAATCGGCGAGGCTCTTGCCGATCTCCCACATGATCAGGTTCACGACGAGTTCGCGCTGCGCGACCATCCGCTTGATGAAGTCCTGCATGCACGCGATGCGCTGCTCGACCTTCATCGTCGGCCACTCGCCGCGGCCGGCGTCGTACGCGCGCACCGCGGCGTCGAGCGCCGCGTCGCTTTCCGTTTCGCCCATCACCGGGTAGCTGCCGATCTCGACCTGCTCGACGCTGCCGTCCGCCTGCCGCACGCATACCGGCGACAGCACGGTCTTGGTGGCGCCGTCCCACGGTCGCAGTTCGCCGTCGACGAGCGACACGCGCTGGTGGATCGGCGAAGCCAGCCGGCATTCGGCGGGAATCTCTTGTAACGCGGGAAACAGGTGCTGCAGGGAGGCGGAATCGGGCATGACGGTCTCGTTTGACGGGGGGTGTCCGGGAAGGACGGGCGATGCGAATCCTGAGCGGAATGATCCTCGATCCTGAATCGGCATCATGACGCGCACGCGGCTGCACGTCACGCGCGAATGTGGCCGATCCGGCGAATGGAACCAGTTCCATTTAAAAGGAACGCCGCAGCGAATGCAACAACGCGGAATCACGTCGCAATTACCGTAAGTATTTCGAAAGACTGTTTCCGAATCGCCGGTATAGCCATGCGGGTGCAATCGCAAACGTTTTACTTCGGCCGAATTGAGCGGATAATGGCGCGACGCGGTGAGGAAAAAAATGCAGTGAACCTGAGAGCAGACGCAGTGAAGAACAGAAGAAGATCCGCCGCGCCGCCGATACGAGGTCGGCTGCCCGGAGCGCCGGGTCGGGGTTGCCCGGTCCGGCGCGCACCGGACGATTGAATCGGTCGCGCCTGCTTGTCTCGATCCTTCGTGATCCTCTCCAGCTTCTCCATCGCCGTATCCCGAATCCTGCCTTTTACCGATCGTCGCCACACGAGACGATCGATTCAATTCTTTCGTTTACATTACGAATCAAGCCGCTCGACGGCCTGAAACGGAAAGGTATTCGTCGGGAATACAGAGCGCGCTCCACGTCCGCGTTGCGGGCAGGCGACATGCCGCAAATTAATTAAAAACACGAATCATTCTCGTTTATTATTTCGCCGCATTACGAGCCGTGACCGGACGTCACGGCTTTTTTCGTGCCGGGTGCGCGGCCGGCGTGCCCCGTTCGTCGCTTTCTTCACTACCTCTACGTTCACGATGAAACTCAACAAGAGCGCGTGCCATGCGCTTCTGATCGCCACGTCGCTGGCCGGCGCCCGCACTTCGTTCGCGCAGGCGAGCGACGCCGCGGCGACCCTGCCCGCGATTTCCGTCAACGCGACCGCCGAGCATGCGTCGTACGACGGCGGCCATTCGCGCGCGGCGACCAAGACCGACATGTCGCTGATGGACGTGCCGCAGACCGTGAACGTCGTGCCGCACGCGGTGATCGAGGATCAGAACGCGACGTCGCTGCAGGACGCGTTGCGCAACGTGCCGGGCGTCGGCTTCTCGGTCGGCGACGGCCAGCGCGACCAGATCACGATCCGCGGCTTCAACAGCATCACGGACCAGTACGTCGACGGCATTCGCGACGACGCGCTCTACTACCGCGACCTGTCGAACGTCGACCGCGTGGAGGTGCTGAAGGGGCCGGCGGCCGTGCTGTACGGGCGCGGCTCGGCGGGCGGCATCGTGAACCGCGTGCTGAAGCGGCCGCAGGCGAACCCGGTGAACGACGTGGGCGTGACGCTCGGCACGCGCGGCGAGCGGCGCGGCGAGTTCGACCTCGGCTGGAACGCGAACGACGCGGCGCGCTTTCGCATGACCGGCGCGGCCGAGAATTCGAACAGCTTCCGCGACAAATTCCAGCTCAACCGGCAGGCGATCGCGCCGTCCGCGCAGTTCAAGCTCGACAGCGACACGGTGCTGAACGTCGAATTCGACTACCTGCACGACCGCCGCACGTCGGACCAGGGGATTCCCGCGTATCGCGGCCGGCCGGTCGACGTGCCGATCAACACGTACTATGGGTCGGCCGATGGCGGGAACAGTTCGTACAACGACGTCTCCGCGAAAAGCGCGACGGTGTCGCTCGATCACCGCTTCAACGATTCGCTGTCGTTTCACGGCGCGATCCGCGCGTACGACTTCTCGCTCGAGCGGAAGAACTACGTGACGTACGAGCCGATCAAGACCGCCGCGCACCCGGTCGTCACGCTCGACCAGTCGACGCGCCAGCGCACCGACCACGGCATCGACGGGCTGTTCGAGCTCACGCAGAAGACGTCGCTGTTCGGCATGCGCCACGAGCTGCTGTACGGGCTGGAGCTGTCGCAGCAGCAGAAGTTCGACACGATCTACAGCGTGACGAAGGTCGCGAACTACGATCTCTTCAATCCGCAGCCGGTCGTCCTGCCCGGCGTGCCGATCGGCGCGCGTGCGAAGACGAACGCGTCGACCGTCGTCGGGCTCGCGGGCGTGTACGCGCAGGACCTGATCTCGCTGACCGAACACTGGAAGGTGCTCGCCGGCCTGCGCTTCGACTACCTGAACCAGATCCGCCACGACTACACGTCGTCGAACGTCAATCTCGACCGCACCGATCACGCGTGGAGCCCGCGTGTCGGCCTGATCTACGAACCGCTCGACTGGCTCACGCTGTACGGGTCGTTCAGCCAGTCGTTCTCGCCGCTGGCCGACACGCTGATCAGTTCCGGCGCGTTCTCGAACGGCGCCGCGCTCGCGCCGCAGAAGACCACCGCGTATGAAGTCGGCTCGCGCTTCGACCTTGGCGGCAAGGCGACGGCCAGCGTCGCGCTGTTCGACATGCGCCAGACCAACCAGCAGATCGGCGACCCGGCGAATCCCGGCTATGCGCTGCCGATCGGCACGCAGCACGTGCGCGGGATGGAGCTCGGCTTCACCGGCGAGATCGCGCCGAAGTGGTCGGTGTATGCGGGTTACGCGTACCTGAACGGCACGGTGGACGGTTCCGCGCAATCGACGGCGGCCGGCCTCTCGCTGTCGAGCAACACGCCGGGGCTGATGCCGCGCCACAGCGCGAGCCTGTGGCTCAAGCGCGAGCTGCCGTACGGCTTCTATGCGGCGGCCGGCATGCAGTTCCAGTCGGCGCGCTATACGTCGGCGAGCGATCTCGTCACGCTGCCGTCGTTCACGGTGTTCAACCTGGGCGCCGGCTATCGCAGCAAGAAGGTCGACGTGACGCTCACGCTCGACAACCTGTTCAATCGCCGCTACTTCATCGCCGCGCACGGCAACGCGGACCTGTACAACATGCCGGGCGATCCGCGCACGCTGACCGCCACGGTGAAGTGGCACATGTAACGCACGCGGTGCGCGACAATGCGGGTCTTCGTCACGACGACCCGCGCCCCTGACTGCCCATGATCCGCCACACGATCGATGTATCGAGCCTGACCGGCCGCGCCCGCGCGCTGTTTCTATCGTTGCTGGTATGCGGCCCGGTCGCGGCCGGTGCGCAGACGATCGCGGCGGATGCCGAGCCGGGGTGCCACGCGATGCATGTCGACCGGACGATCACGCTGTCGGGGCGCTACGCGCTCGACTACGGCGACGAATCGCTCGGGTCGGACGTGTGGTTCGAAGAGGACGATGCGTCCGCCCGGCGCTTGCCTGATCGCTCGCAACGCGCGGGCGTGATCGTTTTCACGAACCAGCGCGAGGCGGCCCGCGGGCTGCGGCTGCCCGCGGCGCAGCCGCGCGGCGTATGCCGGTTCGACGGGCGCGCAACGCTCGTGATTCGCGATCTGGAGACCGCGTGCCCGGGGCTGGAAACGCCCGATCGCGCGCGGCTGCTGAGGGTCGTGGCAGCCGACGTGCCGGCGCGGCACGCCTGCGGCGCCACCGCGCCATGACGCCGGCGCGGCGGCGCCCTTACTCGACGTCCTCGTCGTCCGCCTCGTCGGCGTCGTGCGCGTCGCGCTCGGGCGCCGCATACGCGCTCGCCTGTTCGAGCAGCCACCCGCGGAACGATTCCAGCGGCTTGCTGTGGCTGAACTCCGTCGGATACACGAGGTAGTACGCCGAATCGCCGACGGTGGCCGCATCGCACGGCACGACGAGGCCGAGCTGCTGCAACTGTTCCTCGACGAAGAACTTCGGCACGAGCGCGACGCCGAGCCCGGCCGCCGCCGCGCTGATCAGCATCGTATGCAATTCGTAGCGCACGCCCTGCATCGTGCGGATGTCCTCGACGCCGTGCGTCTCGAACCACTGCGCCCACGCGCCGGGGCGCGTCGTCGAGTGCAGCAGCGGATACGCGAGCAGATCCTCGACGCGCTCGACGGGCCCCTTCAGCAGCGCGGGGGAGCAGATCGGCACGACTTCCTCGCCGAACAGGTAGTCGGACGACGTGCCGGGCCAGGTCGGCTTGCCGTAGTGGATCGCGGCTTCGAAGTGCGTGTCCTCGAACGAGAACAGGTCGGTGCGGCTGCCCATGTTCACGCGCACGTCGGGCGTGCGGTCGTAGAAGCTCTTGATGCGCGGGATCAGCCAGTGCGACGCGAAGGTCGGCAGCACCGCGAGTTCCAGGTAGCCGCCGCCGCTGCCGTGCGCGATGATCGACAGCGTGTCGCGGTCGAGCGCCTCCAGCGCGCGCCGCACCTGCGTGCCGTACAGCTTGCCGGCGCGCGTCAGCACGACGCGCTGCTTCACGCGCGCGAACAGCCGCACGCCGAGGCTCGCTTCGAGCGTCGCGATCTGCCGCGACACGGCGCTTTCGGTCAGGAACAGCTCCTTGGCCGCGTGCGTGAAGCTCTCATGGCGGGCGGCGGCTTCGAAGGCCACGAGCGCACCCATGTTGGGGATCTTGAATTTGCGCATGATGCTCGTTTTGTCTGATGGACGGAGCCGCCCGGCGCCGGGGGCGAAATGTCGGCGAAGGACGATCGATAATTCCAAAAACTCATCACATATCAATTTAATCTCGCTTTACGCGCCGCTGCAACCCTTTGAATAATGCTTGCCATGCAAGGTCAGGCGCCCGTGGGCGGCCGGCCGACGAGTGGCCGGCGCGCTTGCCGGCGGGTCCCCCGAGACGAGAATCCCGATGCGCAATCCGAATATCGACAGCTTGCTGACGAAGCTGCTGGGACAGGCGAAGACCGACGCCCTGTTCTCGACCCTGAACATGCCGGCCATCCTCGAGGAGTGGGAGGACGGCGTCGTGACGCGCGCGGAAATCGCGCAGGCGATGAACATGGCGCTGTTCGAGGGGCTGCTCGAGCGTTCGGCGAACGGCCGCGCGTACACGGCCGACGCGATTGAAAGCGGCGGCTCCGTCTATTTCGACCACGGCGCGCTACGCACGGTGCGCTGGCCGCATACGGGCGCGCTGCCGCCGGGCGAAGCTGCATTCACGCGTATCCTGCGTCCGCTCGGCTTCCGGCTGAACGGCCGTTATCCGCTCGACAAGCTCGGCATGACGGGCCGCGCGTACGCGCATGAAGACGCGCCGGACGAAATCGCGCAGTTCTTCGTCAGCGAACTGCATCCGGAGCGCTTTTCGAAGGAATTCCAGCAGGCCGTGACGAACGTGGTCAGCTCGTCGCGCGACCCGCTGTCGCCGGCGGCCGTCGCACTGCTGTGGGAGGTCGAGCGCGAAGGCTGGCTGCCGCTGGAAGCCGCGCACGCGCTGCTGCCGGAAATCGTCGGCGCGTTCGCGCGTCAGCACGACGTGCCGAACGAACTCGACTACGAGACGCTGCTGATGGAATCGGCGGAAATGGCGTGGATCGCGACCGAGGGCAATGCGTTCAATCACGCGACGGACCGCGTCGCCGACGTGTTCAAGCTGTCCGACGACGAGAAGGCGAAGGGCCGGCCGATGAAGCCGGAAGTCGAGCGCTCGCGCTCGGGCCGCGTGTTCCAGACGGCCTATCGCGCGGATACCGTCGAGCGAGAGTTCCGCACGCGCGACGGCGGCACCGTGAAGCGCAACGTGCCCGGTTCGTTCTACGAGTTCATCACGCGCAAGCGCACGTTCGACCAGGCGTCGCGTCGCTGGGTGACCGACCTGCGCTTCGATGCGGGCAACGCGCAGGGCATCTTCAAGATGACGGCGAACGCGGCGAAGTAAGCGCTTCGCGTCGCGCGGCAGGGAGGAAAGCAGAAGGGCCGGCGGCTGGTTTCAGCCGCCGGCCCGTTTGCGTCGACGGGGCGTCGCGTGCGTCAGAACAGGTGCGTGACCAGATAAAACAGCACCAGCAGCCCGATCGGTACGCCGAGCAGCCATGCGATCAGATATTTGCCCATGTCGTTGTCCTCCTCGTGGCCGCGACGCGGCGTGCGTCGCGGCAGGGTGAGACGACTGGCGCGTTACAGCTCGCGGTCGAATTCCTTCAGTTGCTTCTCGGCTTCGTCGCGGGCGATCCCGTAACGCTCCTGGATCTTGCCGGCCAGATAGTCGCGATTGCCTTCCGCGACCGCGAGATCGTCGTCGGTCAGCTTGCCCCACTTGGCCTTCAGCTTGCCGGTGAGCTGCTTCCACTGGCCCTGGATCTTGTCCTCGTTCATCGTGTACTCCTTTCATAAGGGGAGAAAAGTGCGGCGCTCGGCCGCGGGGTAGCTCAGGCCTTGGCCTTCAGGCCGGACGCGTCGACGTGCTTCACGCCCTTGATCGCACGGGTGACGGCGATGGCCTTCTTCACGGCGGTCTTCGTCTGCAGCACGCCCGTCAGCGTGACGACGCCGTCCACCGTCTTCACGCTGATGTCAGTGCTTTCCACGCCCTTGGTGGTCGCGAGTTCACTCTTTACCTTGGTCGTGATCCACGTGTCGGTGACAGGCTGGTTCGATTCGGTCGCCATGCCGCTGTCGGTCGACGATGCCTGGGCATGCGCGTTCGTGAGCGGGGCCGCGGAAAGCAGGAACGCCGCGCTGACGGCGAGCAGGGTCGAAAGGTGCGAGGTCTTGTTCATTGATGTCCTCCTTCGATTGGCGGGTTGAATCAATCGGTGGGCGAGCACGGATCGTTCCCGTGCATTCCGGCGCATCGCGCGGCTTAGCGCGCGATCGGCGTGTCGTAACCGGGCTCGCGCGGCGGCATGTCCGGGCGCGGCACGTCGGGCGGCAGCGGCACCGGCGGATCGGTGCCCGGCGCCGGTTCGGGCGGATTGTCCGGGGCCGGCTCGGGCCGCGTCGGATCGGGTGTCTGATGCAATTCCATCCTGGTGTCCTCCCTCTGCGGTATGAAAGGGCAGCGCATGAGCGCCGATGCAGTACCAGCGTACCGACGCGAACGCGAGCGGACATCGCGCAAATTCACCGGGTTGGCTAGTGCGCTTGCACCGGGGGACGGAACACACGGGCGGGAACGGCACATGCACCACGACCCGGGCAACCCGCCGTGGCGGGCGCGCAGGCCGCGCCGCCTCATTCGGCGGGGCACCGCACGATCAGCGGCGGCGTGCGAATGTACTATTCGGGGTAGTGCATCCGCGCCTGTCGCGCCGTTGCCCGGCACACGATCATCGCCGCACGCGGCGGCTGGCATGTGCCGCTGCCACGGGCGCTCGGCCGGCGCGCATGTTGACCGCTCATGTTGACGACAGGGACGACGATTCGATGAACGAACCAGTAGACGAACAGGTGCTCAAGTCGCATACCGACCGGCGCCAGCTGCACCAGATCATTGCGGGGCTCACCGAGGGCGTGATCCTGATCGAGCCGGACCAGCGGATCGTCTGGGCGAACGAGGCCGCGCTCGCGATGCACGGGGTGACCGAGCTTAAGGCGCTCGGCGCGGACGTCACCGAATACCGCGAGCGATTCCGGCTGCGCTACCGGAACAACCATCCGGTGCGCGACGGGCACTATCCGATGGATCGCGTGATCGCCGGCGAGGAGTTCAGCGACGTGACGGTCGAGGTCGAATCGGCCGCCGACGAGTCGGTGAGCTGGGTGCATCGCATCCGCAGCCTCGTGCTGACGAACGCGGCCGGCGAACCCGACTGCCTCGCGCTGGTGCTGCACGACGCGACCGAATGGGCGAGCGCCGAAGAGCGCTTCGAGCGCACCTTCAACGCGAATCCGGCGCCGGCCGTGATCTGCCGGCTCGACGACTTGCGTTACGTGAAGGTCAACCAGGGCTTTCTCGACATGACGGGCCACGCGCGCGACGACGTGCTCGGCCGCTCGGTGTACGAGGTCGACGTGCTGGATCAGGCCGAGCGGCGCGAGCTGGCGATCGAGCGGCTCGGCGAAGGCGCGACCATCCCGCAGATGGAAGCCGTGCTCAAACTTGCCGACGGCAGCACCAAGGCGGTGGTCGTCGCCGGGCAGCCGATCGACATGAACGGCGAGGCGTGCATGCTGTTCACGTTCATGGATCTCGAGCCGCGCAAGCAGGCCGAGCGCGCGCTGATGCAAAGCGAGGAACGCTTCGCGACGGCCTTCCGGATGGCGCCGGTCGCGACCGCGATCGTCACGGCCGACCGTTTCGAGCTGCTCGACGTGAACGATGCGTTTGCCGCGATGACGGGCCACGCGCAGGCCGACCTGCTCGGCAAATCCGCGGACGAGATCGGGCTGTGGGCCGAACGCGGCGCGTGGTCGCGGATCGAAGGCCGGCTCGCGCGCGACGGCCACGTGCGCAACGTGGACGTGCAGATCCGCACGCGCGACGGCGACGTGCGCGATTGCGTCGTGTCGGCCGACCCCGTCGCGATTCACGGGCGCGACTGCCTGCTCGTCGCGCTGCTGGACATCAGCGACCGCAAGCGCACGGAGATGGAGCTCGTCTATGCGATCGAGACCGCGATGCAGGACGCGTCTTGGTTCAGCCGCACGCTGATCGAGAAGCTCGCGAACGTGCGGCGCGCGAATGCGCCGGATGCGGGCGCCCAACTGTCCGACCTGACCGCGCGCGAGCGCGACGTGTTCGACCTGCTGTGCCACGGCCTCGCCGACAAGGAGATCGCCGGCCGCCTCGGGCTGGCGCCGAACACCGTGCGTAATCACGTCGCGACGATTTACGCGAAGCTCGACGTGCACAGCCGCGCCGAGGCGATCGTCTGGGCGCGCGAGCGCGGCATCGTCGGCGCGGCCGAAACGAACGGCGCGCGCGGCGACAAGGGCGGCGCGAAAGGCACGGACTGACGGGATCGGTGCGAATGCACCATGCGCACTGGTGCATCCGCATCTGCCGCCCGTGGCCGCCGCTTGCGATCCTGTCCGCTCGGCGGTGCCGCGCAGGCCGCTGCATTGCCGGCTTTCCTCAACCATCGCAGGAGACGACCATGGACAGGAATCGCATCGAAGGCAAGCTCAAGCAGGTCAAGGGTTCGGTCAAGGAAGCACTCGGCAAGGTGACGGGCGACCGCGAGACCGAAGCGCAAGGCGTGGCCGAGCAGCAGGCCGGCAAGCTCCAGGAGAAGGCCGGCGAGGCCGCCGATGCGGTGCGCAAGCATACGGGCACCGATCGGCACTGACCGATGACGCGGCGCCCGCCGTGGGCGTCGCGAAGGCCGGCCGGGCCGGCGCCGCGACGATGATGCGCGGCCGGCATGACAACGACCGGCCTTTACGCTGCGGCGCGGCCGCCATTCCCCACGGAATACCGCCATCCACGGCCGCCGCCGGACGGCCGTCGATCGGCCATCAGCACGGAACTTGATGACAAATCCTCACGACATAGTTCCGATATTTCGTTTGCTGGACGGGTATTGGCTACCCACAATCCCTTCACCTCTTTCGCGATGAAAGGTTCTTCGGAGACGGAGCCGCGGTGATCGTCCGGCCGGATCGGCGTGTCGCACGCACTCCGGCACGGAAAGGCATCACCGGCGCGCAGGAGGTTGCCGACGCGTGCCAGTCTCGCGTTGCATCCCGACCCATAGAAAGAAGGATTGCCATGACGTTCCGCATTCGTTCGCTTTCCGGCGTCGCGCTGACCGCCGCGCTTTTCGCATTCCAGACGGGCGCGGCCCATGCGCAGGAGACGATCGTCAAGGTCGGCGTGGCCGGCCCGCTGACGGGCGGCGGCGCGGCATACGGCAAGGACATCGAGAACGGCGTGCGCATGGCCGTCGACGAAGCGAATGCGGCGCGGACGACCGTCGGCGGCAAGCCGGTGAAGTTCGTCGTCGCGTCGCAGGACGACCAGAGCGATCCGCGCACCGGCGTGCAGGCCGCGCAGCAGCTCGCCGACGCGCAGGTGGCCGTCGTGATCGGCCACTTCAATTCCGGCACGACGCTGCCGGCGTCGGAGATCTATGCGAAGGCCGGCATTCCGATGATCACGCCGTCGGCGACCAATCCCGACATCACGCGCGCGGGGCTCGACACCGTGTACCGCGTGATCGCGACCGACACGCAGAACGCCGGCAACGCCGGTGCGTACGCCGCGAGCGTGACGAAGGCGAAGCGCATCGCGATCATCGACGATCGCACCGCGTTCGGCCAGGGCGAAGCCGACGAATTCGAGAAGGCCGTGAAGGCGAACGGCGGCACGATCGTCGCGCGCGAATTCACGAACGACAAGGCCGTCGACTTCAGCGCGCAGCTCACGAAGATCAAGAGCGCCAATGCCGATCTCGTGTTCTTCGGCGGCCTCGACGCGCAGGCCGCGATGCTCGTGAAGCGCATGCGCCAGCTCGGCATTCGCGCGCAGTTCCTCGCGGGCGGCGGCGTGATGAACGCGAACTTCATCAAGCTCGCCGGTAATGCGGCGGAAGGCGCGTCGGTATGGGAGTACGGGCAGCCGCTGTCGCGTCTCGCGAAGGGCAAGCTGTTCGAAACGAAATTCAGGCAGAAGTACGGCGTCGACATGCTCGCGTATGCGCCGTTCGCGTACGACGCGACGTGGATCGCGATCAACGCGATGCAGAAGGCGAACTCGACGAAGCCGGGCGATTTCAACGGCGCGCTGAAGGGCACGCGCTACGACGGCATCACGGGCACGATCGCGTTCACGAACACGGGTGACCTGAAGAACCCGAGCTCGACGCTGTACGAAGTGAAGAACGCCGCGTGGCAGCCCGTCACGACGAAATCGGCGGACTGAACGCAACGCGTGAGCAGGCTTTCGCGGCGATGCCGGACGTGCTGAAATAGCCGGGCGATCGCCCGCGAAGTTTGCTCGCGGGATGCCCGCGAGTCGCGGCACGCATCATTTTCAGGCCCTGAGCCTTTTACGTGCAACCGGAGTCAGTCGTGAGTTCTCAAGTCGTCATCGTCGGCGGTGGTGTGATCGGCAGCTCGATCGCTTATTTCCTGCGCGCCACCGATCCCACGGTCGCCGTGACCGTGATCGAACGCGACCCCACCTATGCCAAATCGTCGTCGGCGCTGTCGGCCGCGTCGATTCGCCAGCAGTTTTCCACGCCGTTGTCGATCGAGATGTCGCTGTTCGGCATCGACTTCCTGCGCACGATCGGCGAGCGGCTCGAAGTGGACGGCCACCGCCCGTCGATCGACCTGCACGAGGGCGGCTACCTGTTCCTCGCGACGCCGGCTGGCGACGCGACGCTGCGCGAGAACCATGCGCTGCAGACGCGCCTCGGCGCCGATATCCGGCTGATGGACGGCGACGCGCTGCGCGCGAAGTTCCCGTGGCTGAACGTCGACGATCTCGCGTCGGGCGCGTACGGCGTGAGCGGCGAAGGCTGGTTCGACGGCTACGGGCTCGTGCAGGCGCTGCGCAAGAAGGCGCAGGCGCTCGGCGCGCGCTACGTGCCGGCTGACGTGAAGGACGTGGTGCGCGACGGCCGCAGGATCACGCATGTCATGACGGGCGACGGCGAGCGCTACGCGTGCGACACGCTCGTCAACGCGGCCGGTGCGTGGACGCGCACGCTGTCGTCGATGATGGGCATCGACATCCCCGTGTATGCGCGGCGGCGCAGCATCTTCAACGTATCGTCGCCGGCGAAGCTTGCCGATTGCCCGCTGCTGATCGATCCGACCGGCGTGTATTTCCGGCCGGAAGGGCGCACGTATATCTGCGGCACGTCGCCGAGCCCGGATCGCGACCCGGACGACCTGCCGCTCGACGAAGTCGACCACGACCTGTTCGACGACGTGATCTGGCCGACGCTCGCGCACCGCGTGCCGGAATTCGAGGCGCTGCGCGTCGAGCATTGCTGGTCCGGGTACTACGAGTACAACGTGTTCGATCACAACGCGATCATCGGCTACCACCCCGAACTCGACAACGTCGTGTTCGCGAACGGCTACAGCGGCCACGGGCTGCAGCAAGGGCCGGCGACGGGGCGGGGCGTCGGCGAACTCATTCTGGGCGGGCGTTACGACACGCTCGACCTGTCGTCGCTCGGCTGGGCGCGCGTGCTCGAAAACCGGCCGATCGTCGAAAAGAACGTCGTGTAGTGCGGCGTAACCGCCCGGTATGGGGTGGGCGGGATTCTCCTTGTGTCTCAAACCCGTTGGCCCGACTTTGTCGGGCCTTTTTTCGCCGCGTGCGTCAGCCAACGCCGTAGACGGCGTCGCGCAGATCGAGCGTGTACTGCCCGTTCATCCCTTCGTAGAGCGTGTTCGACAGCGACACGACGGTGAGCCCGCGTGCGCGATCGACGAACCACGAATGACCGTAGACGCCGCCCCAGCGCCACGTGCCGACGGATTCCGGCGACGCGGCCGCCTGCGGGTCGCGCAGCACCGAGAAGCCAATCCCGAAGCCCGCGCCCGGCAGGTCCGGCAATTCGAGATCGCCGGTTTGCACGCGGCCCATCTCGTCGACCAGCTCGGCCGGCAGAATCGCACCGCCGCCTGCGCGCAGCGTGTCGAGCACCGTCAGCACGTCGCCGGCGGTGCCGACCATTCCGGCGCCGCCCGACGGGAACGCATGCGCATCGAGCGCGCGCGACGGCGAGTACGTGACGCCGACGAACCCTTCGTCGATGGGCACCGTCTCGTTCTCGGCGAGCCGGTGCGGCTGCGGCGTGTCGTTGACGTACGGCGTGGCGAGCCGGGCGGGATCGCGTGCGACGAAGCCCGTATCGCGTGCCCCGAGCGGGCGCAGCACGAGCGCATCGATCGCATCGGCGAGCGGCATGTCGCAGACGACCTCGATCAGCGCGCCGACGACGTCGATCGACAGCGAGTAGTTCCAGTTGGTGCCGGGCGCGAACAGCAGCGGCACGCTCGCGATCCGGCGCAGGTTTTCGGCGAGCGTGATCGATGCGCGATCGAGCCCGTCGGAGACGCCCGCACGTGCATACGGGCCATTCGCGTCGGTTTCATTGAAACGATAATCGAGGCCGGCGGTATGCACGAGCAACTGGCGCACCGTGATCGTCGGCACGCGGCCGTCGGGCAGCGCCGGACGGAACTCGGGCAGCCAGCGCGTGATGTCTTCGTCGAGCGACAGCTTGCGTTGCGCGACGAGCGCCATCGCCGCTGCCGAGACGATCGGCTTGGTGACCGACGCGAGCCGGAACAGCGTGTCCTCGCGCATCGGCGTGCGCGATTCGCGATCCGCGAAGCCGGCCGCGCGGCGATAGACGAGTTCGCCGTCGCGGGCGACGAGCACCACCGCGCCGACGAGGCGCTGCGTGTCGAGCTGGCGGGACAGGACCGCGTCGATGCGCTCGGCGAGCGCGGGATCGGTTGACGACTGCAGTGACGATGCGGGAGAAGAGGTCATCGAAAGTTCCGTCGTGAAGGGGGCCGATCGACATGTTAGGCGGCTGCGGCCGCACGCGTCGTTAACCCTTACACGGAACAGGGCGATGTGCGCGGTACCGGCCGGCGTCGACGAGCACCGGGCGCGGCGGCAGGCAAAATAGGCGCCAAGCGGCCGGCGGCGTTCGTTAGAATCTGCTTTCGTCGAGGAAATGACGCAGTTGCATGGTGCAGAGCAGTATCGAATCGAAGACGCTGCTTGTCCTGATTCCATCGTTCATCTTTCGCCGGAGGCGAGCATGCCAGGTTTACTTCCCGATGTTGACCGCGAGGGGCTCCTCGAATATTCGGTGGTGTACACCGATCGCTCGGTCAACCATATGTCGCAGCGCTTCCAGGGTGTCATGCGCGACATCTCCGCCACGCTGAAAAAAGTCTACAACGCGAAGTCGGTCGCGATCGTGCCGGGCAGCGGGACGTTCGGCATGGAAGCCGTGGCGCGACAGTTCGCGACGAACAGGAAGTGTCTCGTGATCCGCAACGGCTGGTTCAGCTTCCGCTGGTCGCAGATTTTCGACATGGGCGGCATTCCGTCGGAGGCGACGGTGCTGAAGGCGCGCCCCGTCGAAGCCGGCAGGCAGGCCGCCTACGCACCGGCGCCGATCGACGAAGTCGTCGCCGCGATCCGGGAAAACAAGCCCGATCTCGTGTTCGCGCCGCACGTCGAAACCGCGTCCGGAATCATGCTGCCCGATGCGTACCTGCGCGCGGTGGCCGATGCCGTGCATGCGGTCGGCGGCATGTTCGTGCTCGATTGCATCGCGTCGGGCACCGTGTGGGTCGACATGCAGGCGAGCGGCGTCGATATCCTGATCAGTGCGCCGCAAAAGGGCTGGAGTGCGTCGCCGTGTTGCGCGATGGTGATGTTCAGCCCGCTTGCGCGCGAGCGCATCGATTCGACCACCAGCACCAGCTTCGCGTGCGATCTGCGCAAGTGGCTGCAGATCATGGAAGCGTACGAGGGCGGCGGGTTCGCGTATCACGCGACGATGCCCACGGACAGCCTCACGACCCTGCGCGACGTGATGAAGGAAACCGACGCATACGGCTTCGACAAGGTGAAGGCGGAACAGCTCGAACTCGGCGAGCGCATTCGCGCGCTACTGACGGAGAAGGGGATCAGGAGCGTGGCCGCGAAGGGGTTCGAGGCGCCGGGTGTCGTGGTCAGTTACACCGACGATGACGGGATTCGCACCGGGAAGAAGTTTGCCGATGTCGGTTTGCAGATCGCGGCGGGCGTGCCGTTGCAATGCGACGAACCGGAGGACTTCAAGACTTTCCGGCTCGGGTTGTTCGGTCTCGACAAGCTGCATGATGTCGATGGCGCGGTGAAGCGGTTTGCCGATGCGTTGAACCGGATCGTTTGAGGCGGTTTTGCGGCGAGGGTTGCTTCGGTGGTCGCCGCTCGTGTGTTGAGTGGCGGCTTTCGAGTCGTTGAAAACGCAACCATTCTGGATCGTGACATGACAGAAGGCGCACTAACGTTTGCCAGTCAAGCCGAATGGGAAAGCTGGTTGGGGCGGAACGGCGGCACGTCGACCGGAGCATGGCTGCGGCTCGCGAAAAAAGGCGCGGGGCAGCGAACCGTCACCTATGAAGAGGCGGTGGAAAGCGCCCTCTGCCACGGCTGGATCGATGGCCAAAAGAAGGCCGAGAGCGAGCAATACTGGTTACAACGCTTTACCCCGCGCTCGGCGAAAAGCATCTGGTCCAAACTCAACAAGGACAAGGCCGAAGCGCTGATCGCCGCAGGCAGGATGCGCGCGGCCGGCATGGGCGAAATCGAGAAGGCGAGGAAGGACGGCCGTTGGGAGGCGGCTTATACGTCGGCCAGCAACTCGATCGTGCCGGACGACTTGCAGGCGGCGTTGGACGCCGATCCGAAAGCCGGGAAGTTTTTTGCGACACTGAACAGCCGTAATCGCTATGCGATCCTGTTTCGGATACAGAACGCCAGGAAGCCGGAATCACGGGCGCGCAAAATCGCGGAATTCATCGACATGCTGAAGCGGGACGAGACTTTTCATCCGTAGAGGGTGGGTTTCCGACGGAGATTTCGTCGAACGCGATCGGCGCGTGAATTGTTCCGATCGCCATATGAATGGGAAAACGGGAATGGGAGCAAGAATGCATATCCGTGCATCGGCGTTCAGCTTTCGTCGCGCGACGCTGGGCGCCGCCATGGCGCTGACATTGTCGTGGTTCACCGCTGCGCAAGCGCAGGGCTGCGCACCGGATAGCGTAGCTCCCGAGTGCTTGCTGCAACGTAGTCAAGATGAATTTCAGCAAGCAGACGACGAATTGAACCGCACTTACCAAAAGGTATTGAAGTCGCTGTCTCGGCCACGTGACGAGTACGTCGACTATCCAGCACTCAAGGTGAAATTTGTCGCGGCTCAGCGGCAATGGATCCGTTTTCTCGGCGACGAGTGTTCCGCTTGGTATCTGATAAACGAGGCAGGCGCGGATCGTAATCTTGATCTACTGACTTGCGAAATCGACAGAACACGTGATCGTACGCGTCAATTGAACGCGTGGCTCAAACAAGTGAGCCATGGTTAGTGCGGCGCTAGATAAAGACAGAATGAGTGCCGGGAGCGCGGCTAGCGTCAGGCTTGTTACGTGGTGCACCGGGATGATAGCTCGGATATAACGGGGGAAACGAGCGATGGTGTCGAAAAGCGTCCGCAGAGCGACGGCAGACGATGTCCCGGTACTGACACAGATCCGGAACGATGCACATGCAAAGAAGGTCGCGCATGGCGACCACGTATGGGGCAAGGAACGCGACGGCTTCTCCGAACGGTGGGTACGAAACCACGTCGCCGAGAAAGCCGTGTACGTCGTCGAACAGGATGGCACGCTGGTCGGAACGTTCTCGCCCGACTTCGACGACGACAGGCACTGGGGGCCCACGCGCCGATTGCGGGCTACGTGCACGGCCCTGCGTGCGGAAAGGTTTCAACGGGCTCGGCAGCTTCATGCTCGACGGGTGCGCTCATGAGGTGAGCCGCTTGAACCGGCGTTTGCTTCGACTCGACTGCGGCGCTGAAAACATGACGCTCTGCGCTTACTACGAGTCGCTGGGCTTTGTCCGCGTCGGATTGCAAACGGACGGTATTGCCTGGTCCCTGTACGAAAAACCCGCCAGTTCGGTCCGCCGGTGATCGCGGGGGGGCAGCAGCAAACATCGGCGACGGATTCCACGTCAGCCGGGGTCACACGATCGAACATCATGCGTTCACGAACGATCGACGTCGTCCGAAGCCGCGTCACCGTTACCCTGCTACGCCGGCAAAAGGCCCGCTTTACGATAATTGTCGATCAGTGAGTCATAGAGCGAAAGATCGGCGCGACTCCGCGCGATGAGCTGGGCGCCGGCGATGGCGGCGAAGATTGCCCGCGCCCGCTGTTTGCTCTCCCGGGCGCTGACCACTGCCGCAGCGGACAGCACCTTGCTTAACCACGCCACGTTGACGTCGGCGAAGGCCAGAACTTCTTTCATCACGACTTCCGGCAGATCGTCGGTTTCGGCGGCCATGAAGCTGCAAAGACACAGGCGGTTGCCGGTCTCGAGCGCCTTGCGGAAGGTATCCGGATAGCGGCGCAGGCAGTCCAGCGGATCGCGCGATCGGGCCAGCATGTCCTCCAGCGCCGCCGCGGAATCCTCCCAGTAACGCCTCGCCACCGCGGCGCCGAGATCGGCCTTGCTTTCGAAGTGGTGGTAGATGCTCGCGGCCTTGATTCCCACCTCGCTGGCGAGATCCCGATAGTTCAACCCGCCGTAGCCGTGCGTCTGCGCGAGCCTCGTGGCGGCTGCCAGAATTCTTTCTCTCGAGTTCGAGCTCGCGTCGTTCGTCACTGCTTCAGCCTCCGCGTGCAGGAAATGGATGTTGACACCCCGGATTCTACCTTATATGGTTAACCTAACAAACGTTAGGTAGTTTCGCCGGCGACGTGTTTCCGCGTCGTCCGATCCAGTGCAACCGACTCCGGAGCGCCCCTGCAATGACTTCCAGTAACGTCGACTTCGACACAGCCCAGCTGCCCATGATGAAGATCCACGATTTCCCGACAGGGCCCTATCCGACACGCGTGCGCATTGCACTGGCCGAAAAGGGGCTGCAATCGCGCGTCCAGTTCGTGATGGTCGATCTTTACAAGGGCGAGCATAAAAAGCCCGAGTTCATCGCCAGCAAGAATTATTCGGGTACGTTGCCGGTTCTGGAACTCGATGATGGAACGTGCATTGCCGAGTGCACGGCCATTACCGAATACCTCGACGCGCTCGACGGCGTACCCACGCTCACCGGCACCACGCCACGCGAAAAAGGGGTCATCCACATGATGAGCAAGCGCGCCGAGTTGGAATTGCTCGACGCGATCAGCGTCTATTTCCATCACGGCACGCCGGGGCTGGGGCCCGACGTGGAGACGTATCAAAATCCGGAGTGGGGATTCCGTCAACGCGACAAGGCGTTGAGGGGCATGCGCTATTTCGATGCCGTTCTGCAACGGCAACCGTATGTCGCGGGCGAGACGTTCTCGATGGCCGACATCACCGTCATCGGTGGTTTGATCTTTGCGATGCTCGTGAAGCTGCCAGTGCATGAGGAATGCGAAGCACTTCGAGCCTGGTACGCGAGAATGCTGGAGCGCGAGAGCGTCAGGAACCAGCCGGTGTTTGCGATGCTGGCCTGAGCTGCCCCTGCGTCGGTCGATAACGGGCGGATGAGGCGAGCGAACGGACGAGCGCGCTACCGCGTCAAGCGATACAAAACATCGGGACAACGCTCCTCGTTTCTGCTTCCGTCGCTGTACGCAATGGCAACGAACCCGTGCTGCTCGTAAAACGCAGCAGCATCGTGGTTCATTTGAAACGTATGGAGCTGGAGCGAGCCATCCGTTTGCGACTTCACCGATTCCAGCAGGGCAGTGCCCATCCCTTGCCGTTTGAATTCGGGGCACACGTACAATTGCTCGAGCCATGTCACGCCGTCGGTGGCAGCGTGTGCGGCCATGCCGATGATGTGGCCATCGTTCACGGCAACGGTAACGTTGCCCGACGGAACAAGCATGTTGGCAACCCAATCGCAGACGGTTGCTTCGGCGTGCGCGAGTGGCGCATAGGATGCCAGCGTGTCGCGCGACCGAAGATAGACGTCGGCCACCGCTGCGGCATCGGCCATCGTCGCGCGACGCAAGATCAGGGGCATGGTTCGGCCACTCCGAAGTCGTCAAGGAATGCTCGACGATAGCAGCATGGCATCGAACTTCCAAGGTCGTGTGGAATGCTGCTGAAGGGGCGGCGGAAATCGGCAAGTCCGCGCGATATATCGAGTTTGCAGCGCGGACAATTGGCGCAGTGTCCGGCCAATTGCGGCTACTCACCTGGCGCGCCTGATGGCTGCTTTCGGGTCGCAATCTGCCGTCGCTACAGCCCACTGGTGAGGCATGAATCGCAATCCGAGCATTTCGCGGGCGTATCGAGAATGGTGTAGAAGCTCTGAGTAAAATGGCATTCTTGTCGCGCACGGGACCCATATGTTCACACCGGAATTTGTAAACGAAGAACTGCGCCAGTTTGCCCTAGTAGCAAACCACAGCTTGGAAACGGAGGAGGCCGCTTGTCTAAGCATCGAGTACAACCGAGCGCGCATCGTGCACGGTCGATCGCATCTGCCTTCGGCGTCCTGGAAATGTCAGCTTGTCTATGATGTTCGTGGGCAATCGGTGAGTGAAGTGACGATCGACCAGGTCAGGGCAGCGCTCTGCGACGTAGCTACTGTGGAGTTCAAGCGCTGATGGGCATTCAGGTCATAGTTTCCGCCGGGAGCCGAGCAGAGGTAGTAGAGAAATTGGGAAATGCGGCTCCATTCGCCGAGATCTTTCCATTGTCGGGAGGCAATTTCGGGATTTCCATCCCGTTCAAAGTCGTCGACGATATTGGCGAACAGCTCGTACTCGGCTGCATCTCGGCTCTCAAGTATTTCGATCTCTGGGCGGGCGAGTGGAAGCCACCGCAGTAGAGCCTACGCTCGCTTGCGAAAGAACAGCAATAGCTCGTACGCCACGTCATGAGGGTCGGCTTCCGGGTACCCAAACGGCCGTCGGCATCCTTGTTATCGAACGGCGGCAACGGGTCCTTTGGAGCCGGCACCGGACCACCGCCGCATGTGGCAACATTGCGGCCATCGCTACATCACACCACCGTGATGACTGATCGATCCATCGGAGGGAACTCATGTTCGACCACGTCAAGTTCGGCGTCAGCGACTACGCCGCCAGCAAGGCGTTTTTCCTGAAGGCACTTGAACCGCTGGGCGCCGAAATTGTCGGGGAAGGTGAGCCGTCGTACGGGATCGAGATCGGACTGCCCAGCAAGTCTTGACTGTGTTTGTTCCCGACCGACGAGAAGCCGGCGCCTCTCCACATCGCGTTCGCGGCCGACACGCGGCAGCAAGTCGATGCGTTCCATCGCGCGGCGCTGGAGGCCGGCGGGAAAGACAATGGCGCGCCCGGGCTGCGGCCGCATTATCACGCGAACTACTACGCGGCGTTCGTCATCGCTCCGGATGGACACAATATCGAGGTGGTGTGTCATCGGGCGGAGGGGTGATGCGCTGGATCGGTAAAACGCTCGCGGCGATCGCAAGCATGGCGCTCGTCGGCATCGCCTGCGTTCAAGCAGCGCCCCGCGAAACGGCATTCCCGCGCTTCACTCAGACGGAAGGCAAGCTCGACGGCGACGGGCTTCCGCTTTCCGGCGTGAAGCTCTGCGTGCTGCCCGACCGTGCGCCGTGCTTCGAGATGCCGCCGGCGCCGCTTCCCCATTCTTCGAAGGAGTGGTACCAGTTCGGCCTGAATCCGCGGTCCGAGCGCTTACCGATTGCATCGGGCGGCTCGTGGGTGTTCTTCTCGGGGATGTTCTCGGGTGGCGGCAGCGGGATGCTGGAGCGTGTGGCCGTGCTGCGTGTCGGCGCGAACGGCAAGATCGAGAACCTGATGCCGACAGTCACCCAAACGGAGATGGCCGATCGCGCGATGTGGAGCTTGCCGCAGGTGTCGCCGTATCCGCTGTTCGTCCGGGCCGACTATGTATGGGGCAAGGACGAGAATCATTTCGGTCAGCACTTCTTCGAAGTCGACGCGTGGATGTTCGATCCCGCCGCCAATCAATACGTGAAGCGCTTTTCCTACCGCACGAGCAAACGCTACGACAGGGGCGAGGGCGCGGACCACGTGTTGACCGCCGAGCGTCCGGAGATACTGCGGCGCCTTGCCGCCGGCAAGTAACGCAGCTATCGACGCATTTCTCCGTACGTTTCCTTGCACACCTCGCGTAGCGCGTCGACGAGCAGATCGCGCGCGGGCGAATGCGAATCGGCGGAGCGCGTGAACAGCGCAATCGGCGGCAGCGTCCACACCAGCGAATAAGGCACGATCGCCACGCCGGCGATCCGCACCAGTTCTTCGGCGATATCGGCCGGCACGATCGACACGGCCTCGTCGCTCGACGCGATCATTTCGCCGATCAGCTTCGACGAGTAACTTTCGACGATCGGCACGGGCGGCGCGATGCCGGCCGACAGGAACAGGTCGGTCACCTGTTCGCGCATCGGCGTATGCGGCGCGCCGAGAATCCAGTCGAGCGCGTGCAGCTTGTGCCAGTCGAGCGGCGTGCGGGCGAGCTTGGCGGCCAGCCGCCGGCTCGCGATCATGCGCGGCTGCTGCTGGTACAGCACTTCAAACGAGACCTGCCCGAGATCGATCGCCGACGACGCGCGCCCGATCACGATGTCGACACTGTGATCCCGGAGTTGCAGCAGCAGCTGATCGCTGGTGCCTTCGTGAATCGTCACGGTCAGGCGCCGCTCCATGCGCGCTTGCAGCCGCTTCAGCGCGGCCGACAGCATCTGGCCGGAGATGAACGGAATCACGCCGATGTGCAGATGAGCCGCATGCCCGGCGGCGACGGCCTCCATCTCGCGGGCGAGGTGGTCGAGATCCTTGATCATCGCCTTCGCGCGCTCGAGCACGACCGCGCCGAGCGCGGTGGGCCGCATGCCGCGCGACGAGCGCTCGAACAGCGGCGTGCCGAACATGCTCTCCAGCTCGGACAGCGCGTTCGTCACGGCCGGCTGGCTGCTTGCCATGTGCTCGGCGACGCGCGTCAGCGATCCGTGCTGCTGGATCTGCAGCAACAGCACCAGATGCCGAATCTTCAGACGCGCGCCGAGCCGCCTGACCACGTCGTTTGCGTCAAAATTCATTGACTGGTCATGCATTCATCATGAAAAAGTGATGGGCCGATATTAAAACAGAATCATCACGTTATGGCGGATCCCTAGAATCACCTTCATGGATCGCGCCGGGACTGGCCTGGCGCCCACGCCGGGACGAAAACATGAAACAGACAGAGACACAGCAGCAGGCCGCTTTCGACTATCACGAATTTCCGACCCCCGGGAAAATCTCGGTCGTCGCGAGCAAGCCGCTGGTGACCCAGCGCGATCTGGCGCTGGCCTATACGCCCGGCGTGGCGAGCGTGTGCGAGTCGATCGCCGCCGATCCGCTGACGGCGCACCGCTTCACGAGCCGCGGCAACCTGGTGGGCGTGATCACGAACGGCACCGCCGTGCTTGGCCTGGGCAACATCGGCCCGCTCGCGTCGAAGCCGGTGATGGAAGGCAAGGCCGTACTGTTCAAGAAGTTCGCGGGCATCGACGTGTTCGACATCGAGATCAACGAAACCGACCCGGACAAGCTGGTCGACATCATTGCCGGCCTCGAACCGACGTTCGGCGGCATCAACCTCGAGGACATCAAGGCGCCGGAATGCTTCACCGTCGAGCAGAAGCTGCGCGAGCGCATGAAGATTCCCGTCTTCCACGACGACCAGCACGGCACGGCCATTACCGTGTCGGCCGCGTTCATCAACGGGCTGAAGGTGGTCGGGAAATCCATCAAGGAAGTGAAGGTCGTGACGTCGGGCGCCGGTGCGGCCGCGCTGGCGTGCTTGGACCTGCTGGTCGACCTCGGGCTGCCGGTGGAAAACGTGTGGGTGACCGACATCGAAGGCGTCGTCTATCGCGGCCGTACCACGCTGATGGACCCGGCCAAGTCGCGCTTCGCGCAGGAAACCGACGCGCGCAAGCTCGCCGACGTGATCGGCGGCGCGGATGTGTTCCTCGGGCTGTCGGTCGGCGGCATTCTCACGGCGGAGATGCTCAAGCAGATGGCGGCGCGCCCGCTGATTCTCGCGCTGGCCAACCCGACGCCGGAAATCTTCCCGGAACTGGCGCACGAGACGCGCGACGACGTCGTGATCGCGACGGGCCGCTCGGACTACCCGAACCAGGTCAACAACGTGCTGTGCTTCCCGTACATTTTCCGGGGCGCGCTGGACGTGGGTGCGACGACGATCACGCGCGAGATGGAAATCGCCGCGGTGCACGCGATCGCGGGGCTGGCCGAGGAAGAGCAGAACGAAGTCGTCGCGGCGGCCTATGGCGCGTACGACGTGTCGTTCGGCGCCCAATACCTGATTCCGAAGCCGTTCGACCCGCGCCTGATCGTGCGGATCGCGCCGGCCGTGGCGAAGGCGGCGATGGAAGGCGGCGTGGCGACGCGTCCGCTCGCGAATCTCGATGCGTACGTCGAGCAGTTGCAGCAGTTCGTCTATCACTCGGGTGCGTTCATGAAGCCGCTGTTCGCGACCGCGCGCCAGCTCGTGCGCGACGGCGGCAAGGCGCGGATCGTGTTCACCGAAGGCGAGGACGAGCGTGTGCTGCGTGCGGTGCAGGTGATCGTGGACGAGAAGCTGGCGCGGCCGATTCTGGTCGGGCGTCCGGAGGTGCTGCTCGCGCGCATCGAGCGGTTCGGGCTGCGTTTGCGGCTCGGTCAGGACGTCGAAGTGACCAATCCGGAATACGACGAACGTTTCCCGCAGTACTGGACGAAGTATTGGGAAATGCGCTGCCGCGACGGTATCTCGAAGGAAATGGCGCGCGTGGAAATGCGCCGCCGCCTGACGCTCATCGGCGCGATGATGGTGCAGCTCGGCGACGCGGACGGGATGATCTGCGGGACGGTGGGCGAGTATCACAATCACCTGCGTTTCGTGGACGAAGTGATCGGCAAGAAGCCGGGTGCGTCGACCTACGCGGCGATGAACATCCTGTTGCTCGATCAGCGGACGGTGGCGCTGGTGGATACGCACGTGAACGACAACCCGGATGCGGAGCAGATCGCTGAATTCACGATCGCGGCGGCGCGGCAGATGGAATGGTTGAACCTGACGCCGAAGGTCGCGCTGCTGTCGCGGTCGAATTTCGGGTCGGGGAGTGCGGCTTCGGGCGTGAAGATGCGCCGGGCGCTGGAGATCATGCGGGAGCAGGCGCCGGATATCGAGGCCGATGGCGAGATGCATGGCGACTGCGCGCTCGATGAAGGGCTGCGGGCGAAGCTGCTGCCGATGTCGCCGTTGAAGGGTGCGGCGAATTTGCTGGTCTGTCCGAATGTGGATGCGGGGAATATCGCGTACAACCTGCTCAAGACCGAGGCGGGGAGCAATGTGGCGGTGGGGCCGTTCCTGTTGGGCGTCAATGCTCCTGTGAACATCCTTACGTCCAGCGCCACCGTGCGGCGGATCGTGAATATGGCTGCGTTGACGGTGATCGAGGCGAATCGGGGTGTGGGTGGGTGATTGAATGGCTTCGTGGGGCGGCTGAGGCCGCCCTTTGTTTGTCAGCTTCGGCCATGAGCGGCCGTCGTGACGGTGCCAAGCAATGTCTGCCCTAAGCTGGCACCCAAGCCAAGAATCTTGGAGCAACTCGTGACAAGTCCTCCTATTCAATCACCCCATTGAGAATTGTCCCAATCTTCGCGATTTTCTCGTAATCGAATTGATTTAACAGTTGTTTTCATTGCTATTGCGGAATTGCTTGGGTATCGATTATTTTGGCGCCGATTCGTTCAGAGGTGCTATCTACCCATGTCAGTTGTCAAAAAAGTTCCGTACTACCAGATGGAATCGCGCCTTTTATATTCCGGAAAGCATTGGAAATGCTATTCAGGCATCGTCGGGTGCGTTCCCATCGACACGCAGCAAAAGATCTCGTTCGCTAGGCTTGCGCCAAATGAGCAGCCACCGCCGCCTCCGCCCAAGATAGCCGATCGAGTCGCAGCGCAGAAGCCGCGAGCCCCGGCTCCAGCACCGGTTAAGTCACCCGCCAAGCCACAGCCGAGCGACAAGCCTCAAGACGCAGAGCAAGCCGACAAACTGCCCGAGTTCGATCTGCAGGATATCCCCAACGCGATGGACAGGGCGGGGTGGCCAATTTCGGCTAAGTTGGCGCGAAAGTGGTTGGCGAGTCCCAAGCATATCTACAACAACAAGCTCAACTCACCGCAGCCGATCGACGACACGACAGTCACTCTGGAGTGGGCGTTGAGATTTAGTGGTGCATCCTGGCGATTCAAGCAACTCGTCCGGCAAGCGATTTACACGGAGAAAGCTGCTGAAGCAGTCAAGAATGCGCTGGTGCCCGTGATCGAGAGGGTTTTTTCTGCCGGAAAGATGAACGCAGCGGGTATCGTGATCGACACTGCTCCGTTTCTGACGGATCTGCTTCAGTTTCATATCGCCTGGAGATTTCAGTTCCAGTCGGTATCATCCTTTGCCACCCTCGACGGAACGGCTTTGACCGATCTAACCGGCGCTCTGGGAAACTTCAATTTCTACGCTGCTGTTGGGAGGGCGACCGTTACCGGTGAGCGCTACTACAAGTACGAGGGTAAGAACACAATATTCTGTCTCGAACCGGTTGCACAGATGACCCACATCTATGTCTACATCAAGGACAGCTACTCGTTCAACGACGACTCGCCTTCCAAGAGCCAGTACCTCGGTCACTGGAACAAGAGCGGGATGGTTTTGTCCTATGCCGCGGCCATCAACGATCTCTTTAAGAGCAGTAACTTTAACGTTGGGAGCTCGACCATTGAGGAGTGGCGCTATCTCCCTGAGGGAGAAGAGATCGATAAGCCGATCGACAAACGAACCAGTCGCTTTCGGAAATTTCGAGTGAAAGATGTCTACTGGCCGGTGCATAACAAGACGTACCGGGACTGGAGGTCGGTGCATAATCGTGGTGGCGACTTCATGGTCTACAGCAAGCCAAAGCTCATCAAGCTGGACAGGCCGATCATTTTGAAAATTGACACCGTATGCAGATCCATTCCGGCCGAGCAATGAAAGGGGCCATGACCATCCTCAAAGTAGTCTTGTCCGTGAGCGCCATATACCTCGTTGTCGATATCGCGTGGCTGTGCTTGCCACTCAACGTGAGGAACGGAATCGTACTTGTCTCGGCGATGAATACGAAGCCGGCGATCTTCGCCATCACGTCGATCATCTTCGGTTTCTACCTGTACCGGCGCGTCAGAAATTTCAACCGTTTCAGCCGAGCGAAGCGCGCAGGCCTCGCGATCGTCACGCTCGTTTTTTTTGCGTTCGTCTACCTGGTAGGATTTCGCGGGATCATGGCTGACCGTACCGATTGTCAGCGCTTCAACTACAACGTCAAGATGAATGGCGGTGTCAAGCACGTTGACGGCACAACCTACATCATCAACATCTGCGGGAGTGGTGCTCCGGGCAATGGTTTTTTCGTGGATCAGAATGAGCAGGTCAAACTCGTCGTCAGCAATGCACACGGCTCGACGCTCGCCACTCGACTATTTTTCGTTTTTTGGGACGGCCGGCCGGGGGAAGAATCGACCATCATCCGTAAGAACAAATTGATTTATTTCGACGCATCGGATGAGTACGACAGTGAAAGGTCGATCTCGCTGCCACCGACCACGCTCGATTGGATCGCGGCGAGAATTCCGATTTGGCTTCGCTGAGAACGCCCTCGATGCCGTGGTGGTCGTCGCGTTGAAGCGGCGCCGCCCACGATTCACGATTCTTGCTGAACCGCCCAAGCCAAGAAAGCCGTGGCGATCATCATGACCACCCGGGCGAAACAACCACCCGAATCAAACACCCGTTCGGCAACCCGTCCCCGAACCCCACATCATCCCCGCACCGCCAACACGCACCCCACCGCGATTTAATGACCAAACCGCAAGACCTAGTGCATAGATATCGTTTGCCGAGCCCTTAATGACTATCGACAATCGTGGCTCGAATTCACCGCCGCGGCGCCAGAAGCGCCTTGGCGGCCGGCACTCGACGGCTATCCCGGCCGTCCGCGCCCACCCGCTCACGACGACATGTACGCGTTCACGCCCTCATTCCAAAACCCTGCCGGCTCGCCGATCCGCGAGTTGTTCAAGTACCTGTCCGAACCGGGCATGATTTCCTTCGCGGGCGGTTATCCGGCCAGCGACCTGTTCGATGTCGACGGCCTGAACGCGGCCGCCGAACGCGCGTATGCCCAGCCCGTCCGCTGCCTGCAATACGGCCCGACCGACGGCCTCGCCGAACTGAAGCAGCAACTGATCGCGCTGATGGCGCGGCGCGGCGTCGCATGCACGCCGGCCGAACTGCTCGTCACGACCGGTTCGCAGCAAGGCCTCGACCTGCTGCTGCGCGTGATGGTGTCGCCCGGCGACGTCGTGCTGACCGAACAACCGGCGTACCCGGCCACGCTTCAAGCCATGCGTTTGCAACAGGCGCGCATCGTGACGATCCCCGTCGACGGCGAAGGCCTCGACGTCGATCGTCTCGGCGAACAACTCGCGTCCGGCGCGATCGCGCAGCCGAAGCTGCTCTACACGGTCCCCACCTTCGCGAACCCGACGGGCGCGACGCTCACGCGCGAACGCCGGCTGAAGCTGCTGCGTCTCGCGGTGCAATACCGTTTCCTGATCGTCGAGGACGACCCGTACGGCGACCTGCGCTTCGCGGGCGAACCGGTGCCGTCGATGCTCGCGCTCACCGGCGAGGTGGACGGCGCACGCGACTGGCTCGTGCATTTCGCGAGCCTGTCGAAGATCGTCGCGCCGGGTCTGCGCGTGGGCTGGACGATCGCGCCGGCCGAGATCGCGCGGCGCTGCGTGATCGCGAAGCAGACGGTCGATCTGTGCAGCGCACCGTGGACGCAGGCCACCGCCGCCGAATATTTGGCGGACGGCGCGCTCGAACGCCATCTGCCGCGCATCACGGCCGCGTACCGGATCAAATGCGACGCGATGTGCGACGCGCTGCGCGACGGGTTCGGCGATGCGATCGAGTTCCATCGTCCCGAAGGCGGGATGTTCGTGTGGGCGCGAATCGGTGCGGTGTCGTCGGACGTGCTGCTGCAACAGGCGATCGCGCACAAGATCGTGTTCGTCCCCGGCAAGGCGTTCTTCGCGGACAACGTCGACGCGGCGTCGCTGCGCCTGTCGTTCGCCGCGCCGGACGTCGACGCGATCCGGGAAGGCGTCGCGCGCCTCGTGCGTGCGTATGGTGCGGCGCGGGCCGCGTAAGGAGACATCGGCATGACCATCACCGTCAACGAAACGGCATCGACGCGCGCAGCGGCGAGCGGCGGCGACAACCGGCCGGCGAAGCATCGCTCGTCGCAGATCAGCGCCGGGCCGCAGTATGTGGCCGACGTGCTCGGCCGCTTCGGCGCGGAGCCGGCGACCGATGCCGGCGATGCGGCGCCGGTGGTGCTCGGCTACAACTGACTGGCACAGGCGCGGCGGCGCACTGGATGCGAGCCGTCGGCGAAACGAACGGTTAAGCTTGCGCGATCGAAACACCGACGATCGCCGCCGCCCCATGTCCGACTCGACCTCCGAATCGCTCGCGCAAACGTACGACCGCATCTGGTCCTGCCTCGAATCCGGCGTCAGCGTGCAGCGCTCGCCGTTCACGATGTTGCAGGCGGCGACGCTCGGTCTCGATGGCGCACCGAAGGTCCGGACGATCGTGTTGCGTCAGGTGAACCGCGTCGAGCGCGTGCTGTCGTTTCATACCGATGCGCGCTCGGCGAAGGTCGCGGAGTTGCGTCGCGATCCGCGTATCTCGATCGTCGCCAATGATCTCGACGCGCTCGTGCAGATTCGCGCGGAAGGAATTGCATCGGTCTGCGATGACGAAACGCAACGGCGCGCGCTCTGGGCATCGAGCCGCCCGCATACGCTGCTGCTGTATCGAGCACCGTTGCCGCCCGGCACGCCGGTCGCGTCTCCGGAAGCCGCACATGTCGACAGCACCGCACCAACCGGCGACGGCTACGAAAACTTCTGCCTGATCCACATGACGGTCACACGCATCGACTGGCTCGAACTCGCGCGCGCCGGCCATCGCCGAGCGGTATTCGACCTGAACGAAAACCGCTACGAAGCCCGCTGGATCGCGCCCTGAAGCGGGCCGAACGCGCTCGAGCCGCTCAAGGCCGCCCGTCCGACGCGGCTTGAATCATCCACTCGCGCATCACCGCGATCGCACCGTCGTCGCGGCGCTCGGCCGGATACACGAGATAGAACCCCATCGACAGCGGAAACGCGAAGTCGAACGGCTTGCACAGCCGTCCGGCGGCGATGTCGCGCTCGACGAGCGGCTCGGTCGCGAGTGCGATGCCCTGGCCGGCGACGGCCGCATCGATCGCGAGCGACGTCTGGTTGAAGCGCAGCCCCTTGTGCGGATCGACGTCGACCGGTTCGGGCATCGCCGCGAGGAACTCGGGCCACAGGTCGTGCGCGTCGTGCAGCAGCACCTGGCCGGCAAGCGCGCGCGGCGAAGCCGGCGCGGTCAGCAGCGAAGGGCTGCACACCGCGCACACGTCGAGCGGGAACAGCGCATGGGTGACGAGATGCTTGCCGAACGGTGGCTTGCCGTAGCGAATCGCGAGATCGACGCCGTCGTGGCGGAACGTCGCGATCTGCGGGTCGGCGATCACGCGCACGTCGTAGTCGGGATGCGCGTCGGTGAACTGCGCGAGCCGCGGGATCAGCCACTTCGACGCGAACGACGGCGTCGTGCTGATCGTCAGCGCGGCGCGCCGTTTCACGAGCTTGTCGGTGGCGTCGGCGATCGCATGCAGCGCGCGCTGCACGTCGGAAAAATAAGCGGCGCCGTCGTGCGTGAGCGCGAGACCGCGCGGCAGACGCTCGAACAGCTTCAGGCCGAGCACGTCCTCGAGGTGGCGCACCTGCTGCGCGACGGCGCCCTGCGTGACGCCGATCTCGTCGGCGGCGGCGCGGAAATTGAGGTGTCGCGCCGAGACTTCGAACGCGCGAAGCGCATTCAGCGGCGGCAGGCGGGAAGGGCGTGGCGGCATCGTAAGACTGTAGAAAAACTATCGGCTGGCGGCAGAAATACTGGTTCGACAGCCGGAATCGATGCGCCTACATTACCACCATGGCGCGCCGAATGGCGGCTGCGCGGCGGCGGAATCGGAGCAAGGAGCACATCGTGACTGTAGAAAAAGTGGCGTTGATCACGGCGGCGGGCAAGGGCATGGGCGCGGCGATCGCGCGCGAACTGGCGGCGACGGGCTATCGCGTCGCGCTGATGTCGCCGTCGGGCAGCGCGGTGGCGCTCGGCGAGGAACTGGGCGGGTTCGGCATCAAGGGCTCGGTGACGGACGAAGCCGATATCGACACGCTCGTGCAGGAAACGGTCGCCCGCTACGGGCGGATCGACGCGGTCGTGAACAATACCGGCCATCCGCCGAAGGGCGAACTGCTGGCGATCACCGACGACAATTGGCATGCGGGGCTCGACCTGATCCTGCTGAACGTGGTGCGCGTGATGCGCCGCGTGACGCCGATCTTCCAGAAGCAGGGCGGCGGCGCGGTGGTGAACATCTCGAGCTTCGCGGCGGACGCGCCCGAGCAACCGATGCCGGTGTCGTCGGCGCTGCGCGCGGCGCTGAGCGCATGGACGCGCCTGTACGCGGAACGCTATGCGGCCGAGAGCATCCGGATGAACGCGGTGCTGCCGGGCTTCGTCGACAGCTGGCCGGAAACGCCGGAGATCGTCGCGCGCATTCCGGCCGGCCGCTTCGGCAAGACCGGCGAGATCGCGAAGACGGTCGCGTTCCTGCTGTCGGACGGCGCGGGCTACATCACCGGCCAGAACATTCGCGTCGACGGCGCGATCGTCAAGGCGCTCTGAGCGCCGCGGCGGCGAGCGAGCGGCGGCGCGGGCCGCCCGCTCGCGGTGCAGCCGCTACAAACGCGTACAAATCAGACAAATCCCGGATACATCAGACCTTTCAAATGGGCGACGCCGCGTGACGAGGGCGCGCCGGATCGAAAGCCTGGGCGCGATCCCGCGCGCGGCATCTTCACTTTCCACTTCACGAAAGGATGCCGAACGATGTCTTCCACACCGTTTTCCCCGATGCGTCGCCACCTGCTGGCCACTTCCGTGGCCGCCGGGGTCTCGGCGATGCTGCCCACCGCGCTGCATGCCGCGACCGGCGCGAGCGGCATACGCCCGTTCACCGCGCACATTCCCGATGAAGCCGTGGCTGACCTGCGCCGCCGCATTGCCGCGACGCGCTGGCCGGGCCGCGAAACCGTCGCCGACGAATCGCAGGGCGTGCGGCTCGCGCGCATGCAGGCGCTGCTGCGCTACTGGGGCACCGACTACGACTGGCGCAAGGGCGAGGCGCGCCTGAACGGTTTCCCGATGTTCATCACGGAAATCGACGGGCTCGACATTCATTTCATCCACGTGCGCTCGCGGCACGAGAACGCGATGCCGATGATCATGACGCACGGCTGGCCCGGCTCGGTCTTCGAGCTGCTGAAGGCGATCGGCCCGCTGACCGACCCGACCGCGCACGGCGCGAGCGCGGACGACGCGTTTCACGTCGTCGTGCCGTCGTTGCCGGGTTTCGGCTTCTCGGGCCGTCCGACGAAGACCGGCTGGGGTTCCGATCACATCGCGCGCGCGTGGGGCGAGCTGATGGCGCGGCTCGGCTATACGCGCTTCGTGTCGCAGGGCGGCGACTGCGGCTCGGTGATTTCGCACCGGATGGCGATGCAGCGCGTGCAGGGCCTCGTCGGGATTCACGTGAACATGCCGGCGACGGTGCCGCCGGACATCGCGACGCTGCTCCAGGTCGATGCGCCGGCGCCGGCGTCGCTGTCGCCGAAGGAGAAGGCCGCGTACGAGAAGCTCGCGACGTTCTACCGCGACAACTGCGGCTACTCGGCGATGATGGTCACGCGGCCGCAGACGGTCGGCTATGCGCTGGCCGATTCGCCGTCCGGACAGGCCGCGTGGATGTACGACAAGATCTCGCAGTGGACGTACAGCGGCGGCGTGCCCGAACGCTCGATTCCGCGCGACGAGATTCTCGACGATATTTCGCTGTACTGGCTGACGAACACCGCGACGTCCGCTGCGCAAATCTACTGGGAGGATCACTCGAACAACTTCAACGCGGTGGATATCTCGCTGCCGGCCGCGATCACGGTGTTTCCGGGCGAGATCTACCAGGCGCCGCGCAGTTGGGCGGAGCGCAGCTATCACAACCTGATCTACTTCAACGAAGTCGACAAGGGCGGGCACTTCGCCGCATGGGAGGAGCCGGAACTGTTTGCGCGTGAAGTGCGTGCCGGGTTCCGGCCGTTGCGGCGCGTGTAAGCGCGGTTGCACGACGAATGCGGGCCAGGCGATGGCGCGGCCCGTGTTCGTTTTCAGGTAACCGCCTGCAAGGCCTGCGCAAACCGCTTGTCCGCGAGATACGCAACGTTGAAGCGGCAATACTTCGACGGACGATCGGCCTGCGGCGAAAACACCGCACCGGGCGCGAGAATCACGCCACGCTCGAGCATTGCCTGCGCGAGCTGCATCGAATCGGGCCAGCCGGGCAGCGCGGCCCACAGATACAGGCTCTGGTCACAGGGCCGATAGACCTCCGCGCCGAGGCGGCCGAGCGCATCGAGCGCGGTGCCGGTCGCGCGCCGCAACTTCTCCTGAAGATGGTTCGTATGCCGGAGGAAATGACCATCGCTGACGATCGCGTCGAGCGTGCGTTCGCAGTATTCCGAGCTGCTGACGTGCGTCAGCATCTTCACGTCGGCGAGATCGCTGGCAAGCGCCGCATTGCACGCGAGAAACCCGACACGCAGCGCCGCCGACACCGATTTCGAAAAACTGCCGATATAGATGGTGCGGCGCAGCTGGTCGAGCGTCGCGATGCGCGTGAGCGAGCGCGGCCGCAGGTCGGCGAGCGCATCGTCCTCGACGATGATCAGATCGTGCGCGTCGGCGAGCTGCAGAATGCGGTGTGCCTTGGCCGCGCTCGTATCGGTCGCGGTCGGGTTGTGGCCGACCGATTGCGTGAAGAACAGCTTCGGCCGGTACGCGGCGACATGCTCGGCCAGTTTCGCGACGTCGGGGCCGTCGATCTCGCGCGGCACGCCGACGATGTTCGCGCCGCTCAGCTTGAGCTTGCCGAACAGCGGGTAGTAGCCGGGATCGTCGACGAGCACGGTATCGCCGGGACGCACGAAGTAGCGCAGCACGAGATCCATCGCCTGGTTCGCGCCGTGCGTGAGCACGATCTGCGCGGGCGGCGCCTCGATCTCGTAGCCGGCGAGCTTCTGCTGCAGCGACTGGCGCAGCGGCAGATAGCCGAAGCGGCTGCCGTAGCGGAACAGCGACGCGGCGCTCGTGCGCATGATGCGCTGCTGGTACTGGTTCAGCCGCGTTTCCTCGAGCCACTCGATCGGCGGGAAGCCTTCGCCGAGATTGAGCACGTCGGGCTTCACGTGCAGTTGCTCGCGCATCAGCCACACGATGTCCATCGCGCGGTCGAGCGAGCTCGGCTCGTCGATGTCGGGCACGGCGGCCGCGCGCCGCGTGACGAAGAAGCCCGAGCCGCGGCGTGGCTCGATCAGGCCGTCGGCCGCGAGCATCTCGAACGCGCTGATCACGGTGTTCTTCGAGCAGCCGGACGCCTCGGCGTATTCCCTGATCGACGGCAGTTTCGCGCCGGCCGGCAACACCCCTTCTTCTATCTGTCTGGCCAGATTGTCCGCCATTGCGCCAGACAGGCTGGCTTTCGCACGCTGTTTCATCGGAATGTTCCGTCGACGCCGGCCCACTGTCATGGGTACGGTTGGGTGACTGTCTGCGCCGCCTGTACCTTTTCAATGGGTACGGCGTGACTATTATTCGGCTATCCGCTGCCTGCCGCAAGCGCCGACGGGCTACACCGCCACCCCGAAACAGTCGACCCATCATGCCGATCGATTCCGCCTTGCCGAACTTCCGCTCGCTCACGCCCGAGCAACGCCTGTCCCACCTGTCCCGCATCGTCGGGCTCGACGACGCCGAGCACGCGCTGCTCGCGAAACCGGGCGCGCTGCCGCTCGAGACCGCGAACGGGATGATCGAGAACGTGATCGGCACGTTCGAACTGCCGATGGCGGTGGCCGGCTACTTCCGGATCAACGATCGCGACGTGATCGTGCCGATGGCCGTCGAGGAGCCGTCGATCGTCGCGGCCGCATCGTATATGGCGAAGCTCTCCCGCGCGGCCGGCGGCTTCCGCACGTCCAGCAGCGGCCCGCTGATGCGTGCGCAGGTGCAGGTAATCGGCGTCGGCGATCCGTACGGCGCGCGGCTCGCGATCCTGCGGCACGCGGCCGAATTGATCGCCCTCGCGAACAGTCGCGACAAGGTGCTGGTCGGCCTCGGCGGCGGCTGCCGCGACATCGAGGTTCATGTGTTCCCCGACACGCCGCGCGGCGCGATGATCGTCGCGCACCTGATCGTCGACGTGCGCGACGCGATGGGCGCGAACACGGTGAACACGATGGCCGAAACCGTCGCGACCCGCATCGAGGCGATTACCGGCGGCCAGGTACGGTTGCGGATACTGTCCAACCTCGCCGATTTGCGGTTGGCGCGCGCGCAGGTACGGTACTCGGCGGCGACGCTCGCGACCGACGATTACGCCGGCGAGGACGTGATCGACCGCGTGATCGACGCATACGTGTTCGCGGCGACCGATCCGTACCGCGCGGCGACCCACAACAAGGGCATCATGAACGGCATCGATCCGGTGGTGGTCGCGACCGGCAACGACTGGCGCGCGGTCGAGGCCGGCGCGCATGCGTACGCGAGCCGCAGCGGCCGCTATACGTCGCTGACGACGTGGGAGAAGGCCGCCAACGGCGACCTCGTCGGCACGATCGAGATGCCGATGCCGGTCGGGCTCGTCGGCGGCGCGACGAAGACGCATCCGCTCGCGCGCCTTGCATTGAAGATCATGAACGTGACGTCGGCGCAGGAGCTCGGCGAAATTGCGGTCGCGGTCGGGCTTGCGCAGAATCTCGGTGCGCTGCGCGCGCTCGCGACCGAAGGGATCCAGCGCGGACACATGGCGCTGCATGCGCGCAACATCGCCGTCGCGGCCGGTGCGACGGGGGCCGACATCGACCGGATCGCGCAGCAGATGGTCGCGGCGAAGGACGTGCGTACCGATTTCGCCGTCGCGTTGCTCGCGGGCCGCAGCGGCGGCTGACCCGCGCGCTGCACGCCGCGCGATACAGGCGGCGCGCTGCGCGCCGCGCCGGCATGGCCGGCGACATATCAAACCAGGAGGAGACACATGGAACAGACCGGTTCAAGCGCCGTCGCACCCGCGCCGCATCGCGCCCGGCCGTTGGCCGGCGCCGATGCGGCGGCCACGACGCTCGTCGAGGTATGGGGCGACACGGTGGCGACGAAGCATCTTGCGTGGTCGGTGCTGCTCGGCATCGCGATCAGCCTCGGCGCGTTCGAGGTCGGCCGCATCGCGCTCGCGTCGTTCGTGCACGACGCGGCGATCGCACGCGCATACGCGATGCTCATCGGCCTCGGCGGCTGCCTGCTGGCCGGTGCGATCTGCGCGCGGCTGTTCAAGCCGAAGCGCACGGTGATCGAACATGCGGCGGGCGGCGCCGAGCGCGACGACGCATTGCGGCACCTCGCCGAAGCATCGGGCGGGCTCGGCTCGACGAACGACCTGTCGCCCGCCGCGCGCGCCGAGATGGAGGAACTCGGGTTGCTCGACCTGTTCGCGTCGTACGACGCCTCCACCGGGCGCGCCCGCGCGGGAGGCCGCTGATGGACGCGCTGCTGCATGCATTGCCGGCCGCGTTCGCGATGGGGCTGCTCGGCGCGATCGTGTTCTCCGCCATCGGCCTGATCTCCGGCACCGACGAAACGACGACGATCGCGCCGCTCACGTTGCTCGTCGCGCTGCTCGGCGTGCCGCCGGCCGGCGTGTTCACGTTCTTCCTCGCGGGCGCGGTGGCCAAGCACATCACGCACGCGATCCCGACCGCGCTGCTCGGTATTCCCGGCGACACGATGGCCGCGCCGCTGCTGCAACAGGCGACGCTGCTGCGCGCGCTCGGCGTGCCGCACATCGCGCTGCGCAAGATGATCTCCGGCGCGATCGTCGCGGCGTTCGTCGCACTGCCGCTCGCGGTGCTGTTCGCGTCGCTGCTCGCGCCGTTCGGCGCGGCGATCGCGAAGGCGGCGCCGTGGGTGTTCCTCGCGGCGGCCGTCGGCATCGCGTATTTCTCCGCCGGGCGGTGGGCGTCGGTACTGCTGCTCGTGCCGTTCGTGATGCTGGTGGTCGGCTTGCAGGCGCTCACCGGTCGTTACGGCGTGAAGCTGAGCGTCAGCTACTTCCTCGGGATCGCGATCGGGCCGCTGGTGGCCGACCTGTTCTCGATCCTGTCGCCGGCCGAGCGGCGGCGCATGCGTCGCGACGGGCCGTCGACGTTCGTGCTCGCGCCCGACGTGAAAAGCTGGCGCGGCTACTTCCCGAATCCGCTGAAGGTGCTCGACCGCGAGCAGGTCGCATGGACGGTCGGCACGGCCGCCGTGTCGAGCGCGACGTTCGTGTTCAGCCCGGTCGCGATGACGGTGCTGATGGGCGAGATCGTCGGTGCCCGCGTGCGTCATGCGTACCAGCGCCTGACGACGGTGATCGCCGCGCGCAACGGCGTGACGGAGGCGACCTACATCGCCGAAGCGCTGATTCCGCTGATCGCGTTCGGGCTGCCGCTGAGCCCGGTGGCGGCCGGCCCCGCGGCGCCGCTGTTCAATGCGCCGCCGCGCTTCACGGTCGATGCGGCGAGCGGGCAGATCCACAACCTGCATACGCTGATGAGCTGGCCGGCGTTCCTCGGCTACGGGCTGCTGTCGATCGTGCTGGCCGCGCTGATCGCGTATCCGCTCGCGATGCACCACGCGCACCGCGCGGCGTCGTTCGTCGCGCGCAAGCTGAGCCATGAAGCGATCATCGCGACCTTCGCGGGGCTGATCGTCGTGATCGGCGTGTGGGAAGGGCAACTGCTCGGGCTCGCCGTGATCGTGACGATCGGCCTGTTCGGCGGAATGCTGTCACGCCTGTTCGCGTTCAACACGGGCGTGCAGTTCATGGGCTATTACGTCGCGGTGCTCAGCGTGCCCGCGATCGCCAAACTGTTCTGACGCGCCGGCGCCGGTCGCGGATGCCCGGCCATCGCGGCGAAACGTCGCTTTTCCGACGATTTTTGAATCGCTTTTTGTCGTGTTCGCACACAGATACGTTGGGATACAAAGCGCCCGGTCGGTTCGGATATAAAACCGGTGAAGCGATTCACACGACGGCGCGGTGCGATGCGCCGCCGCTGCGAACGACGATACCCGAATGCCCGCACGTGCCGCGGGCCCCTTCCTTAGCGATCGACAATGGAGAACGAGTCATGTCCGATAACGTGAACACCCGCCGCCGCCTGATCCTGGGCTCGACGCTGGCGAGCCTCAGCCTGGCCGACCTCGGCTTCAGCGCGCTTGCGCATGCGCAGTCCGCGCCCGATGCATCGGCCGGCAAGCGTGCGGCCGGCGTCGCGTCGCTGGGCACGATCCACCAGATCGACGCGGGCGTGCTCAACGTCGGCTATGCGGATCTCGGCCCGAAGAACGGCCCCGTCGTGTTCCTGCTGCACGGCTGGCCGTACGACATCTACAGCTATGCGGAAGTCGCGCCGCTGCTCGTCGCGGCCGGCTATCGCGTGATCGTGCCGTACCTGCGCGGCTACGGCTCGACGACGTTCCGCTCGGCCGACACGGTGCGCAACGGCCAGCAGGCCGTCACGGCCGTCGACATCGTCGCGCTGATGGATGCACTGAAGATCGACCGCGCGGTGTTCGGCGGTTACGACTGGGGCGCGCGCACGGCCGACGTCATCGCGGCGCTGTGGCCGCAGCGCGTGAAGGCGCTGGTGTCGGTGAGCGGCTACCTGATCGGCAGCCAGGCGGCGAACGCCAAGCCGCTGCCGCCGAAGGCCGAGCTGCAGTGGTGGTACCAGTTCTATTTCACGACGGAGCGCGGCGAACTCGGCTACGCGCAGAACCGCGATGCGTTCAACAAGCTGATCTGGCAGCTCGCGTCGCCGAAGTGGCAGTTCTCCGACGAAACCTTTGCGCGCACGGCCGCGTCGTTCCAGAATCCCGACCACGTGGCCGTCGTGATCCACAACTATCGCTGGCGTCTCGGGCTCGCGAAGGGCGAAGCGCAATACGACGACATCGAGCGGCGTCTCGCGGCAGGCCCCGCGATCACCGTGCCGACGATCACGATGGAAGGCGACGCGAACGGCGCGCCGCATCCGGAGCCGGCCGCGTACGCGAAGAAGTTCACCGGCAAGTACCAGCACCGGACGATCACCGGCGGCATCGGCCACAACCTGCCGCAGGAAGCGCCGCAGGCATTCGCCGATGCGATCCTGCAAGTGGAGCATCTGTGATGCGGGCCCGCGTCGGAGTGTGGCGGCGCGGTGCGCGCCGGGTGTTCGCCGCGGGCGTGCTGCTGGCCGGTGCGTGGTCGGCGAGCGGTCCTGCCGCGTTCGCGGAACAGCCGAAGCCGGCCGCGGCCGCGTCGCCGATCTACGGCGTGACGATTCCGCCCGGCTATCGCAAGTGGGAAATGGTTGCGCCGGCAGAGGAAGCCGCGCCGCTCGACGAGTTGCGCGTGGTGCTCGGCAATCCGGTCGCGATCCGCGCGCTCGAAAAGGCGACGCTGCCGTTTCCGGATGGCACGATCCTCGTGAAGCTCGCGTACAAGCGCAAGCAGTCCGACGAGTTTCCGCCGGCGACGGTGCCCGGGCAGGCGACGACCGTGCAGGTGATGGTGAAGGACTCGCGCCGCTATGCATCGACGGGCGGCTGGGGCTTCGGACGCTTCATCAACGGCGTGCCCGCCGACATCGGCCAGCATCAGACGTGCTTTGCGTGTCACCAGGCGCGCGTGAAGAATCACGATTACGTGTTCACGCGGCTCGCGCCGTGACGTGACACGGCGGCGTGAAGTGGAGGGAAAGGCGTGCCTTGCGAGGCACGCCTTTTTTCATGGGTGCGCGGCGGGGGGCGAAACGGATCACGCGCGTTTGTATCCCACTGTATCTGCGGTCGTTCCTGAAAAACTGGCATGCAGAACGCCCCGGTTTCGGAAACATGCCGGATACGTGCGCGGGTTCTACTGTCGACATGCAGCAAGCGTTCGGTGCCAGACGTTCACGCCGAATGCCAAGTGATCGACACCCCAACTTCCTTCAAGGAGAACTCTCATGAAAGCCGCTCGAATCCTCGCCGTTGCCGTCCTCGCCGTCGCTCCGGCCCTGTCGTTCGCCGATACGGGCCACGGCCTCACGCGTGCCGAAGTGCGCGCCGACCTCATCCGTCTCGAGCAGGCCGGCTACAACCCGGCCGGCAGCGAAGCGCACTACCCGGACGATATCGCGGCCGCGGAGCAAGCCGTCGCCGCCGCGCAGCAGGTCGCACGCTCCGACCAGAACGGCCCGTCGAAGTCGCAAGGCGACAACGTGGCCGATGCGTCGACGTCGGCCGGCCATCGCAACGCCGCCGACGACCTGTACGCGCATTCGTGATCGGTCGCCGCGCCTGCTTCACGTAGGTGTGGCGCGCGCTGAAGCACTTCATTTGAACAACACGACAAAGAAAGGAGCATGACGATGGCCGGTTTGATGAAACGCGTTCTGGTATCCGCCGCGATAGTCGGCGGACTGTTCGGTGCGGTCGCGGCGCAGGCCGCACCGAAGGAAGACCTGAAGGGCACCAACGTCGTGCTCGTGCACGGCGCGTTCGCCGACGGGTCGAGCTGGAACCGCGTGATTCCGCTGCTCGAGGCGCGCGGGCTGCACGTGGTGTCGGTGCAGAATCCGCTGAGTTCGCTCGCCGACGATGCGGCCGCGACGAAACGCACGATCGACGAACAGAAAGGGCCGGTCGTGCTGGTCGGCCATTCGTGGGCCGGCGTCGTGATAAGCGACGCGGGCAACGACGACAAGGTGAAGTCGCTCGTGTACGTCGCGGCGTTCGCGCCCGACAACGGCCAGTCGATCGCCGACGTCACGCAAGGGCTGCCGGCGCCGTCGTGGGCGGGCGAGCTGCGCAAGGACGCGGGTGGTTTCGCGCGGCTGTCGGACAAGGCGATCGCGCAGGATTTCGCGCCGGATCTGCCGCCCGCGCAGCAGCGCATCGTCGCGGCGACGCAAGGGCCGTGGTACGGTGGCTGCATCTCGGAGAAGGTCACGCAGGCCGCGTGGCATGCGAAGCCGTCGACGTTCGTCGTCGCGACGCAGGACCGGATGATCGATCCGAAGCTGCAGGAAGCGATGGCGAAGCGGATCGGCGCGACGGTCACGCGCGTGAACGGCAGCCATGTCGCGATGCTGAGCCAGCCGAAAGCCGTGGCCGATGCGATCATCGCCGCCGCCGAGCGCGCGAAGCACGATACGCAGTGAGCGAATGCGGCGCCGCGCCTTCGTGAGGACGCGCGGCACCTTGAGTGATGGCGATGTCTTTCCACCAGGAGAAGTGATGACGCAACTCTGGCAACTGTCGGCAACCGAACTCGCGAAACGCGTGCGGCAGCGTGAAGTATCCGCGCGCGACGTGGCGGAATCCGTGCTCGACCGGCTGGACGCCGTGAATCCGGCGATCAACGCGGTGGTCGAGCATCGCCCCGACGACGTGCGGCGGCAGGCCGACGAAGTCGATCGTGCGATCGCGCGCGGCGACGATCCGGGGCCGCTCGCGGGCGTACCCGTCACCGTGAAGATCAACGTCGACCAGGCCGGCTATGCGACGACCAACGGTACGCGCTTGCAGGAGAGCCTGATCGCGCAAGCCGACAGCCCGGTGGTCGCGAACATCCGCAAGGCCGGCGGCGTGCTGCTCGGCCGCACCAATTCGCCGACGTTCGCGTTGCGCTGGTTCACGTCGAATCTCGTGCATGGCCGCACGCGCAATCCGCGTAATCCGTCGCTGACGCCGGGCGGATCGAGCGGCGGCGCGGCGGCGGCCGTCGCGGCCGGGATCTGCCCGCTCGCGGTCGGCACCGACATCGGCGGCTCGGTGCGTTACCCGGCCTATGCGTGCGGCGTACACGGAATCCGGCCGTCGCTCGGCCGCGTGCCGGCGTTCAATGCGTCGTCGCCCGAGCGGGCGATCGGCGCGCAACTGATGTCGACGGCTGGGCCGATCGCGCGCACGATCGACGATCTCTCGCTCGCGCTGCGGGCGTTCTCCGCGCCGGACCCGCGCGATCCGTGGCACGTCGCGGTGCCGTTCGACGGGCGCGCGGTGCCGAAGCGCGCGGCGTTGTGCGTGCGTCCGCGTGGCCTCGAGGTCGTGCCCGAAGTCGAGGCCGCGTTGCGCGATGCCGCGCGTCGGCTCGTCGATGCAGGCTGGACCGTCGACGAGATCGACGATACGCCGCCGATGCGCGAGGCGGCGCTGCTGCAGGAGCAGCTGTGGCTGGGCGACGGGTTCGACGCGCTGGCGAACGCGGTCGAGCAAGACGGCGATCCGGGCGCGGCCGCGGTGATCGCCGCGGTGCGCGGCAAGGTGCGCGACCTGCCGGCCGACGTGATCAGTCGCGCACTGGTTCGACGCACGACGCTGACGCGAGCGTGGCGGCTGTTTCTCGATGAATATGCAGTGTTGCTGCTGCCTGTTTCCGCGGAACTGCCGTTCCCCGACGATCTCGACCGGCAAGGGCCGGACGGGTTCGAGCGCGTGTGGGAAGCGCAGCTCACGTTGCGCGCGCTGCCTGCGATGGGGCTGCCGGGGCTGGCCGTCACGACGTCGCTCGTGAACGGCGTGCCGGTGGGCGTGCAGGTGGTGGCGGCGCATCATCGCGAGGATTTGTGTCTGCTTGCCGGACGCGATATCGAGGCGCGTGGCGCGCCGGTTGCGCCGGTCGATCCGGTGGCGTGATGTGTCGACGGCGCGTGCATCGGCGAGGCTCGGAGGCTTCGTCGGTGCATCGCGTGGCTCGTGTCATTTCGGATTCCATGACGACGCGCGAAATGCGCGTCGATCGTCCCCCTCCTTTCTTTTCACCCCCTTCGATGCACGACATCGAACGGCCATCGCCCTCCATTTCCAGCCCGCGATCGACCGCGCGCCGATAGCGCGCGTCCGCTATTGCATTCCCCGCAGCGCTGATTAGGAAATGAATTTTTATTGGTTCTGCTTCCCCGACCGCACTCGCATAGTGGCGCTGACGGCTATAGACAGCACGCAAGCTGCGACGGCCGCATTCCCGATGTTTTTGTTCATACGAATCTGCGAGAACGAGGAAGTGTCATGACGGTTGAACTGCAAGAACGAACCGCTGCGCAGCAGGCGCTCGAAGACGCGCGCGCGGCAGCCGTGGCGGCCGGCACGCCCTACGCGGGCCGCGTCGCGCCGCAAGCCGCGTGGGCGCTGTTCGCGGCGGGCGATGCGTTGCTGGTGGACGTGCGCACGGCCGAGGAACGGAAATTCGTCGGTCACGTGCCGGAGTCGCTGCACGTGCCGTGGGCGACCGGCACGAGCCTGACGCGCAACCCGCGCTTCGTGCGCGAGCTGGAAGCAAAGACCGGCAAGGATGCGGTCGTGCTGTTGCTGTGCCGCAGCGGCAACCGCTCGGCGCAGGCGGCCGAGGCTGCCACGAAGGGCGGTTTCACGCAGGTATTCAACGTGCTCGAAGGCTTCGAGGGCGACCTCGACGACCGGCAGCATCGCGGCGGCCGCAACGGCTGGCGCTTTCGCGGCCTGCCCTGGGCGCAGGATTGATTCACGGCCGTTACGGGGAGAAAGCAGCATGGCCGCGTTCGACATCGACGACATCGTTCAATCGCTGCAGACGGTGCGCCGCGCATGGCGCGAAAAGCAGCGGCGCTCGCTTGAACCGGGCGGGCGCGATTTGCCGGCGCGCGAGGCGCTCGCGCAGATCGTCGGCGCGCTGAAGGGCGTGCTGTTCCCGATGCGGCTCGGGCCGCCCGACCTGCGGCAGGAAAGCGAGAACCTTCACGTGGCCCACGCGCTCGACGCGGCGCTGAATGCGTTGCTCACTCAAGTGACGCTCGAATTGCGCTACGCGGCGCGTCAGCGCAATGCCGACGGGCCGCTCGACAACCTCGACGAAGTCGCGTCGAAGGCCGTGCAGGCATTCGCCGCGCGCCTGCCGGAGATTCGCCGGCTGCTCGACAGCGACGTGCTGGCCGCCTTCCACGGCGATCCGGCGGCCGGCAGCGTCGACGAGGTGCTGCTGTGCTACCCGGGCATCCTCGCGATGATCCACCACCGGCTCGCGCACGAGCTGTACGGGCTCGGCCTGCCGCTGCTCGCGCGGATCATCGCCGAGCAGGCGCATGCGGAAACGGGCATCGACATTCATCCGGGCGCGCGCATCGGCGCGGGCTTCTTCATCGATCACGGCACGGGCGTCGTGATCGGCGAGACGGCGATCATCGGCGAGCGCGTGCGCGTGTACCAGGCCGTCACGCTCGGCGCTAAGCGCTTCCCGCGCGATGCGGCCGGCCATCTGGAGAAAGGGCTGGCCCGCCATCCGATCGTCGAGGACGACGTGGTGATCTATGCAGGCGCAACGATTCTCGGCCGCGTGACGATCGGACGCGGCGCGGTGATCGGCGGCAACGTGTGGCTCACGCAGGACGTGCCGCCCGGCGAAAACGTCACGCAGGCCGTGCTGCGCAGCGAAGCGAATGCCGCGCCGCGCACGGCGGCGCGCGTCGCCTGGGAGGCGCGATGAGCGACCTCATCCATCACTTCGGCGCCAACGTGCGCAAGCTGCGCGAAGCGCGCACGTGGTCGCAGGAGCAACTGGCCGAGCATGCGGGGCTGAACCGCTCGTACGTCGGCGAGATCGAGCGCGGCGAGGCGATCGCGTCGATCGTCACGGCCGACAAGATCGCGCGCGCTTTCGACGTGTCGATCTCGACGCTGCTGCCGGGCGCGTACGTCACCTGAGCTCGCGCCGCATCGTTTCCCCTTCGGTTGCACGCCCCTGACGGCTATAGCATGTTGAGCCGGCACGGGTGTGCTTCCGATAATCACCGAGCGTCATAAGCAATCCCGTTTTTCATCTTAAGAACCCGGAGCCACACATGTCGACCGTTGCAAGCGGCACGGCCGCGCTGAGCGATCACGCCGCCCGCCAACTAGCGAACGCTACCAAGACCGTCCCCCAGCTTTCCACGATCACGCCGCGCTGGCTGACCCATCTGCTGCAATGGGTGCCGGTCGAGGCCGGCATCTATCGGCTGAACCAGGTGAAGAACCCGGAAGCCGTGCGCGCCGCGTGCACGCAGCTCGAGGACGAAAGCGTGCTGCCGCAGACCTTCGTGCCGTACGAGGAACAGCCGCGCGAATACTTCCTGAACGCGGTGAGCACGGTGCTCGACGTGCATACGCGGATCTCCGATCTTTACAGCAGTCCTCACGACCAGATCAAGGAACAGCTGCGCCTGACGATCGAGACGATCAAGGAGCTGCAGGAAAGCCAGCTGATCAACAATCCCGATTACGGGCTGCTCGCGAACGTGACCGACGAACAGCGGATCTTCCCGCTGACGGGCGCGCCGACGCCGGACGATCTCGACGAGCTGCTGACGAAGGTGTGGAAGGAGCCGGCGTTCTTCCTCACGCACCCGCTCGCGATCGCCGCGTTCGGCCGCGAATGCACGCGGCGCGGCGTGCCGCCGCCGACGGTCAGCCTGTTCGGCTCGCAGTTCCTCACGTGGCGCGGCATTCCGCTGATCCCGTCGGACAAGGTGCCGGTCGCGGACGGCAAGACCAAGATCCTGCTGCTGCGCGTCGGCGACAAGCGTCAGGGCGTCGTCGGCCTGTATCAGCCGGGCGTCGCGGGCGAGCAGGGGCCGGGCCTGTCGGTGCGCTTCATGGGGATCAACAACCAGGCGATCGCGTCGTACCTGATCTCGCTGTATTGCTCGCTCGCGGTCCATTCGCCGGATGCGCTGGCTGTCCTCGATGACGTCGAAATCGCCAAGTTCCATGACTATCCCGACACCTATCGTTAATCCCGGCGTGGCCGCCGGCGACGCGCACGCGTTGCCGCACGCGCCGCTGCCGGCCGGGTTGCCCGATCCGGCGACGCTCGCGCGGCTCGCGTCCGAGTTCTTCGCGACGCCGCCCGGGCAGGCCACCGCGCCCGGGCTGTCGGCGGGCAGCGGCGCGGTCGGCGGCGTGCCGTCGGCATTGCCGGCGGCGGCGCCGATCCTCGCGTCGGTCAGCAACCCGGTGCCGGGCGGCTCTCCGCTTGCAGGCCCGGGCGGAGCGGGCACCGGCGTGCCGGGGCTCGCGCTGCCGCAAGGCAAGGTACCGGGCGCGAACCTCGCGCCGTCCGCACCGACGCATGTGCTGTCGCTCGGCAACCGCGCCCCCGCGCTCGCTCCGCATGCGGCCGCGCAGAACGGGCTGCCCGACAACGCCGTGTCGATCGCGCCCGCGCTCGAACCGCGGGTCGGCGGCGCGGCGCTCGGCGTGCCGCAGGTGAACGCGGCCGCACCGGAAGGCGCGACGAAGGCGTCGCCGTACTACTTCACCGACGGTTCGCTGCAGGGCTGGCAGGCGACGCCGCAGGACATCGTCGTGCCGTCGAACGGCCTCGCGTCGCCGGAAGCGTTCGGGTTGCCGGGCGACGACGCGCTGCGTGCGCTGCTGGCGGTGCACCGCGACGTGCCGGTGTCGCGTGCGTCGGGTGCCGACGTGCCGCGCTACTTCATCGACGATGCGCAGGCAGCCGAGCCGCAAGGCCAGCCGTATCGCGGCGCCCACCCGCCGTTCGACGTGAACGCGATCCGCCGCGATTTCCCGATCCTTCAGGAGCGCGTGAACGGCAAGCAGCTCGTCTGGTTCGACAACGCGGCGACGACGCACAAGCCGCAGGCCGTGATCGATCGCCTCGCGTACTTCTACGCACACGAGAACTCGAACATCCACCGCGCCGCGCACGCGCTGGCCGGCCGCGCGACGGATGCGTACGAGCATGCACGGGAAACGGTGCAGCGCTTCATCGGCGCATCGTCGCCCGACGAGATCGTGTTCGTGCGCGGCACGACCGAGGCGATCAACCTGATCGCGAAGACGTGGGGCGTGCAGAACGTCGGCGAAGGCGACGAGATCGTCGTGTCGCATCTCGAGCATCACGCGAACATCGTGCCGTGGCAGCAGCTTGCCGCGCAGAAAGGCGCGAAGCTGCGCGTGATTCCGGTCGACGATTCGGGGCAGGTACTGCTCGACGAATACCGGAAGCTGCTCAACGATCGCACGAAGATCGTGTCCGTCACGCAGGTGTCGAACGCGCTCGGCACGGTCGTGCCGGTGAAGGAGATCGTCGAGCTCGCGCATCGCGCGGGCGCGAAGGCGCTGGTCGACGGCGCGCAGTCGATCTCGCACATGCGGGTGGACGTGCAGGCGCTCGATGCGGATTTCTTCGTGTTCTCCGGGCACAAGATCTACGGGCCGACCGGGATCGGCGTCGTGTACGGCAAGCGCGCGATCCTCGACGACATGCCGCCGTGGCAGGGCGGCGGCAACATGATCGCGGACGTGACGTTCGAGCGCACGGTGTTCCAGCCGCCGCCGAACCGCTTCGAAGCCGGTACCGGCAACATCGCGGATGCGGTGGGGCTGGGTGCCGCGCTCGATTACGTGAACCGCGTCGGCATCGAGAACATCGCGCGCTACGAGCACGATCTGCTCGCGTATGCGACGAGCGTGCTCGCGCCGGTGCCGGGCGTGCGGCTCGTCGGCACCGCGCGCGACAAGGCGAGCGTGCTGTCGTTCGTGCTGAAGGGCTATGAAACCGAGGAAGTCGGGCAGGCGCTGAACGAAGAGGGCATCGCGGTGCGCTCGGGGCACCACTGCGCGCAACCGATCCTGCGGCGTTTCGGGCTCGAGGCCACGGTGCGGCCGTCGCTCGCGTTCTACAACACGTGCGACGAAGTCGATGCGCTGGTGAGTGTCGTCAGGAGACTGGCGGCGCGACGTTGACGTTGTCGTTCTCGTTGCGCCGATGTTGTCCGCTTGCGGCGGCCTTCGCGGGCCGCCGCGAGCGTTTTCATGCTACCCGCTCAGAAGCGCACGACCGGCTTCTTCTCGACGTTGAATCCGTCGCGCAGCATGCCGGTGATCGAACGCACGCGTTGCGATGCGCGACGACCGTATCGACGTCGTGTTCAGGCGTGCGCGGGAATGCCCGCCGGGGCGGCATGGCAGGTGAACGGCGAGCATTCGAAACGGACAAATACGCAGCGAATCAACGTCCGGCCAGCATCCGCCCGCCGACCCCTATCAGCAACAGCCCGGCCGCCGTATCCAGCACGGCCTTGCGCCGGACCAGCAGCCGGCGCACCGACGGGTGCGACGCGAGCAGCGCCATCGTGCAATACCACGCGGCCGAGATCGCGACCGACAGCACGACGACCGACAGATCGAGCCACGCCGGCGCGTGGGCCGGCACCATCAGCGCGAAGATGCTGCCGTAGAACGCGACGGATTTCGGGTTCGTCATGCTGACGACGTAGCCCTTTCTCGCCGCGTGCCAGTCGGACATCGCGGCCGGCGCGGAAACGGGCAGCGGCTTGCGCGCGGTCGCGATCATCTTCAGGCCGAGCCAGATCAGGTACGCGGCGCCCGCCAGCCGCAGTGCGGTGTGAACCCATGCGACGTGCGTGACGAGCAGGCTCAACCCGCCGATCGCGATCGCGGCCCAGGTGCCGGACGCCGCGGCCAGGCCGAGCCCCGTCATCACGCCGGCGCGACGCGACGCGACCGCGGTGGAGGTGACGATCACGAAGTTCGGGCCCGGGCTGGCGACGCTCAGCAGCAGGACGCCGGCGAGCGGCAGCAGGGTGTTGGCGATGGGTGACATGGGGTGGAAGCGGCGTGGCGGAACGGGTCTTGATCTTACCCGAGCGCGGCAATCGGCTTCGTCGAACCCGGCATTCCGTGGCGCCAAAGCAAACAACGCGTGACGACTTCGGTCGCCACGCGTTGTTGCAGGATTCTGCCCAACCGCGCGCACGCCGACAAACCGGCGCGCACGCTGCCGCGTCGTCAGAAATCGAACCCCGGCCCGCCCGCACCCGGGCCGCCCGGCGCGGCGGCCGGCGCCGCGTCCTTCGGCGCTTCGAACACGGTCGCATCCGTCGTCAGCAGCAGCCCGGCCACCGACGCCGCGTTCTGCAGCGCGGTGCGCGTGACCTTGGTCGGATCGAGCACGCCCGATTCGACGAGGTCGCCGTACTCGCCCGTCTGCGCGTTGTACCCGAAGTTGCCCGTGCCTTCGGCGACCTTCGCGACGACGACGCTCGCTTCCTCGCCCGCATTCGTGACGATCTGGCGCAGCGGTTCCTCGAGCGCGCGCAGCACGATCTTGATGCCCGCGTCCTGATCGGCGTTCGCGCCCTTCAGTTCGCGGATCGCCTGCCGCACGCGGATCAGCGCGACGCCGCCGCCCGGTACGATGCCTTCCTCGACGGCCGCGCGCGTGGCGTGCAGCGCGTCGTCGACGCGGTCCTTCTTCTCCTTCACCTCGATTTCGGTCGCGCCGCCGACCTTGATCACCGCCACGCCGCCCGCGAGCTTCGCGACGCGTTCCTGCAGCTTCTCGCGGTCGTAGTCGGAGGTCGCCTCGTCGATCTGCACGCGGATCTGCTTCACGCGCGCCTCGATGTTCTTCGCATCGCCCGCGCCGTCGATCACCGTGGTGTTTTCCTTGCCGACCTCGATGCGCTTCGCCTGGCCGAGTTCGGCGAGCGTCGCCTTCTCGAGCGTCAGGCCCGTTTCCTCGGCGATCACCTGGCCGCCGGTGAGGATCGCGATGTCCTCGAGCAGCGCCTTGCGGCGATCGCCGAAGCCCGGCGCCTTGACCGCGACCGTCTTCAGGATCCCGCGGATGTTGTTCACGACGAGCGTCGCGAGCGCTTCGCCTTCGACGTCTTCGGCGATGATCAGCAGCGGCCGGCCCGACTTGGCGACTTGTTCGAGCACCGGCAGCAGGTCGCGGATGTTCGAGATCTTCTTGTCGTGCAGCAGGATGTACGGGTTTTCGATCTCGGCGATCTGCTTGTCCGGATTGTTGATGAAGTACGGCGACAGGTAGCCGCGGTCGAACTGCAGCCCTTCGACGACGTCGAGCTCGTCGGCGAGCGACTTGCCGTCCTCGACGGTGATCACGCCTTCCTTGCCGACGCGGTCGATGGCCTCGGCGATGCGCTGGCCGATCGATTCCTCGCCGTTCGCGGAGATCGTCGCGACCTGGGCGATTTCCTTGCTGGTGGTGGTCGGCTTGCTGATCTTCTTCAGTTCGTCGACGGCCGATGCGACGGCCTTGTCGATGCCGCGCTTCAGGTCGAGCGGATTGAGCCCGGCCGCCACGTATTTCTGGCCTTCGCGGACGATCGCCTGCGCGAGCACGGTGGCCGTCGTCGTGCCGTCGCCGGCCGCGTCGCTGGTGCGCGACGCGACTTCCTTCACGAGCTGGGCGCCGATGTTCTGCAGCTTGTCCGCGAGTTCGATTTCCTTCGCGACCGACACGCCGTCCTTCGTGACGACGGGCGCGCCGAAGCTGCGTTCGAGCACGACGTTGCGGCCCTTCGGCCCGAGCGTGACCTTCACCGCGTTCGCGAGGATGTTGACGCCTTCGGTCAGCTTCGACCGGGCGATGTCGCTGAAAATGATTTCCTTGGCTGCCATGATTGCGCTCCGTTATTGATTGACGACCGCGACGATGTCTTCCTCGCGCAGCACGAGAAACTCGTTGCCGTCCACCTTGACGGCTTGCCCCGCGTACTTGCCGAACAGCACGCGCTCGCCGACCTGAAGGTCGGGCACGATGCGCTGGCCGTCCGTGTCCTTGCGGCCGGGGCCGACGGCGATGACTTCGCCCTGATCGGGCTTTTCGGCGGCGCTGTCGGGGATCACGATGCCCGACGCGGTGGTGGTTTCCTGATCGAGTCGCTTCACGATCACGCGATCGTGCAAGGGGCGTAGGCTCATTGGTTCGTCCTGTGCGGTTCTGTCGAAATTGGCTGGCACTCTTTGGCAGAGAGTGCTGACGAGTATAAAAACGCGCGGCGACGCGATCCAATAACGGATTTCGAAAAGCATTTGCGCGAATGCGCTATGGACGAACGGCAGCCGGTGCAGGCCGTCAGATCAGCAGCGACACCGTCTTGAACAGCGCGAGATCCTCCTTGCGCGCGGATCGCGCGTGCCGGCGGATGACATGCAGCAGGCAATCGATGAAGCAGCGCGCGGCGTCGCTGAGCGTGCTGCTGCGGCGCGTGACGATGCCGAGCTCGCGCGGTTCGAACGTCTCCTTCAGCGACAACGCGCGCATCCGGTCGCCGGACGGCGGCACGGCCGCGAGTATCGTCGGGCACCACGTGCACATGTCGGCCTGTTCGAGCATCGTCTGCAACATCGCGACCGACTGCGCGCGGACGATGCGCCGCTCGTCGATCCGGGCGCCGTGGCGCGTGAACAGATAGTCGACGAGCGCGGCCTGCCCGTCGGCCGCGAAGTTCAGCACCCAGTCGTTGTCGAGCAGGTCGTGGATCGACCGCGCGCGTTCGAGCGGATGGCCGGCGCGCACCATGACCGACGTCTCGTAGCGCAACATCGGCTCGCATGCGAATTCCTGCGTGCCGCCCGGCTGCACGTGCCCGAGCGCGAAATCCATGCTGCCGTCGCGCAGCAGCGGTTGCGCGACGGCCATCAGCGCGTCGTAGAGTTCGAGCCGCACGTCGGGCATGTGCTCGCGAAATCGCAGCACCGCTTCCGCGAGGAACGTCATCGTGAGCCACGGCGTGACACCGATGCTCAGTCGGCCCTCGACGCGGCCGCGCATGCGTTCGAGATCGCTCTGCGCGTGTTCGAGCTGTTTCAGCACGAGCTTCGCGTGCGTGAGCAGCGTCTTGCCGTAGTCGGTGAAGCCGATCCCCTCCGGCGCGCGCACGAGCAGCGGCAGGCGCTCGCTCGCCTCCAGCTCGCGCAGCGCACGCGTGACGGCCGCCTGCGACAGCCCGAGCGAGCGTGCCGCGCCGCGAATGCTCCCGGCCTCCGCGCTGGCGACGAGCGCCTGTAACTGATGCAGCTTGATCGTGCTCATGGTGCGATACCCGACAACGAAAGGTTGTCATCATAACGAAACCGCGGCTGTTCGACGGGATTTTCGCTACCTACGATTAGGGCACGATCGGTCATTCGGGCGATCGGCAACCGGAATGCATCGAGGAGAATCGGGTTGGACCATTTATCCATTCAGCCGGAAATGGCGGCGATCGAGGCGGAGATGATCGCGCTGCGGCGCCGGCTGCACGCGCATCCGGAGCTGGGTTTCGACGAGCATGCGACGAGCGATCTCGTGGCCGAGCATCTGACAACGTGGGGTTATCGGGTAACGCGCGGGCTCGGCGGCACCGGCGTGGTCGGCACGCTCACGCGCGGCGCCGGGAAGCGGCTCGGGCTGCGCGCCGACATGGACGCGCTGCCGATTCGCGAGGCCACCGGGCTGCCGCATGCGAGCCGGCACGACGGCGTGATGCACGCGTGCGGTCACGACGGCCATACGACGATGTTGCTCGCGGCCGCGCGCTGTCTGGCGGAACGTGCACGCTTCACGGGTACGCTGAACCTGATTTTCCAGCCGGCGGAGGAAGGGCTCGGCGGCGCGAAGCGGATGATCGACGACGGGTTGTTCGCGCGCTTTCCCTGCGACGCGGTGTTCGCGATGCACAACGTGCCGGGCCTGCCGGCCGGCGTGCTCGGTTTCTGCGACGGCCCGGCGATGGCGTCGGCCGACGAGGTGCGCGTGCGTGTGACCGGGCGCGGCGGGCATGGCGCGGCGCCGCACCTGACGGTCGATCCGGTGGTCGTTTGCGCGTCGATCGTGATGGCGCTGCAAAGCGTCGTGTCGCGCAACGTCAATCCGCAGGATCTGGCCATCGTCACGGCCGGGTCGATTCATGCGGGCACGGCATCGAACGTGATTCCCGCGCATGCGGAGCTCGCGCTCAGCGTGCGAGCGCTTTCGCCCGACGTGCGCGCGCTGCTCGAAACGCGCATTCGCGAGATCGTGCACGGGCAGGCCGCGAGTTACGGCGCGACGGCCGAGATCGATTACCGCCACGACTATCCGGTGCTGGTCAATCACGCGGCGGAGACCGCGTTCGCGCGCGACGTCGCCCGCGAATGGGGCGGCGATGCGGCGCTGATTCCGCACCTGAAGCCGATCGCGGCCAGCGAGGATTTCGCGTTCATGCTCGAAGCGTGCCCCGGCAGCTACCTGTCGATCGGCAACGGCGACGGTGTCGGCGGTTGCGGGCTGCATCACCCGGGTTACGACTTCAACGACGCATGCGTCGCCATTGGCGCGAGCTACTGGATTGCGCTGGCGGAGCGCTACCTCGCGTGAGGCGCCCGCACGCTTTCGATCGACGATTCACACACGCAAGGAGACTGGCAATGAAGACATGGATGGCGGCGCTCGCGGTGGCGCTGGCGGCAGGAACGGCGCAGGCGGGCGACTGGGCGGGCAAGGAGATTCGTCTCGCGGTCGATCCGACTTATCCGCCGCTCGAATACAAGCTGCCCGACGGCGCGCTGACGGGCTTCGGGATCGACATCACGAACGCGTTGTGCGCGGAGTTGCGTGCGCGCTGCGTGTGGGTCGAGTCGAGCTTCGACGGGATGATCCCCGGGCTGCTCGCCCGCAAGTTCGACGTGATCGCATCGTCGATGACGATCACGCCGAAGCGGATGCAGCAGATCGCGTTCACGAACCGGATCTCGAACGCGCCCGCGCGGCTGATCGCGCGCAAGGGTTCGCCGCTGCTGCCGACGGCCGCTGCGCTGAAGGGCAAGCGGGTAGGTGTCGAGCAGGGTTCCGCGCAGGCCGATTACGCGATTGCGAACTGGCAGCCGGCCGGCGTGCAGATCGTGTCGTATCAGAACCAGGACCAGGTCTACGCCGATCTCGTGACGGGCCGGCTCGACGCGGCATTCCAGGCGTCGATCGCGGCCAGCGACGGTTTCCTGAAGAAGCCGCAGGGCAAGGATTTCGCGTTCGTCGGCCAGGCGATCGACGACGTGAAGTACTTCGGGCAGGGCGACGGACTCGGGCTGCGCAAGCAGGACAACGATCTGCGCGAGGCATTCAACCGCGCGCTCGCGACGATTCTCGCGAACGGCACGTACCAACGGATCAACCGGAAGTACTTCGACTTCGACATCTACGGCGCGAAGTAACGCGCGGGACCGGCACGAGGGGACGGTGCGCGGCGAGCCGTGCACCGGAAACGGAAGCAGCATCGCACCTGTGCGAGCGGCGGACCATGAACCGCCGGCTCGCCACGGTAAATCATATCGATGAGGATTACATATAATGAAATGGAGATTCGTTTTCGTCGCGATTCCGGCGCTGTGTGCGGCGCCTGCGTTCGCGCAAGGCAGCGTCACGCTTTACGGCCTCGTCGACGCGGGTATCGACTATACGAACAACGTCGGCGGGCACGGCGCGTGGCAGATGGCGAGCGGCTTCGCACAGGGTAGCCGCTGGGGGCTGAAGGGCACCGAGGACCTCGGCGGCGGCTACAGCGCGCTGTTCCAGATCGAGAACGGTTTCAACGTCAACAGCGGCACCCTCGCGCAGGGCGGTCGCATGTTCGGGCGGCAGGCGTACGTCGGGCTCGGCAGCACACGGTTCGGCACGCTGACGCTCGGCCGGCAGTACGACGCGCTCGTCGACTATCTCGCGCCGACCACGGCGAACGGCAGTTGGGGCGTCTATCCGTTCGCGCATCCGTTCGACAACGACAATACCGGCAACACGTTTCGCGTGAACAACACGGTCAAGTACGCGAGCCCGGATTTTTCCGGCTTTTCGTTCGGCGGCACGTACAGCTTCAGCAACGACACGGGCTTCGCGAACAACCGGCAATGGAGCGTCGGCGCGCAGTACGAGCACGGCGGCCTGCTCGTCGGCGCGGCGTTTCTCAACGCGGACAACCCGGGTGCGACGTCGGGCGGTGCGATCGCCGGTTCGGGGTCGGTCGGCGCCGATGCCAATTTCGCGTCGGCGCGGTTGCGGATCTTCGGCGCGGGCATCAACTACACGGCGGGGCCCGCGACGGTCGGCTTCGCTTACACGAACAGCAACGTCACGCGGCCGGGCGCGAACGTCGGCTACCTGTTCGGCGACGAAACGATCGAGCCGGTGACGGGCCCGCTCGCGGGCGGCACGGTCACGTCGATCAAGTACCAGAACTTCGAAGTGAACGGCAAGTATCAGTTCACGCCGGCGCTGTTCGTCGGTGCGCAGTACGTGTACACGACAGTGCGCTATGACGCGACGACGGGCTCCGCGAAACCGAAGATTCATTCGATCGAGCTGATGGCCGACTACAACCTGTCGAAGCGCACGGACGTGTACCTGATGGGCGCATTCCAGCGCGTGGCGGGCGACGCGACCGGCTCGTCGCTCGACCAGGCTTACATTCCCGGTGCGGCGGATCTGTCGTCCACGTCGAAGCAATTGATGGTGCATGCCGGGATTCGTCACAAGTTCTGACGAGGTCATCCGGGAAGCGGCGAGCGCGGCACGAGGCCGTCCGTCGCTCGCCGCCCGTGCATCTCGCGTCGCTCATTGAGCGACGCGAATCACGACCTTGCCGAAGTGCTGCCCCGACTCCAGGTACGCATACGCCTGCGGCGCTTCGTCGAAGCCGAACACGCGATCGACCACCGGCTCGATCCGTTTCGCGTCGACGAGCCGCACGACGTCGTCGAGCATCGTGCGGCTGCCGACCATGAAGCCGTGCAGCCGCCGGAAGCCGCCGATCAGCGGCAGCAGCGCGAGTTCCGGGCCGCCGAAGCTGCTGAGTCCGCCGATCACCGACACGAGGCCGCCCAGCTTCGTCGCGGCGACCGAGCGCGGCAGCGTATCGCGGCCGCCGACTTCGACGACCAGATCCGCGCCGGCGCCGCCGGTGAGCCGCAGCACTTCGTTTTGCCATTCGGGTGTCGCGCGATAGTTGATCGTTGCGTCCGCACCGAGTGCGCGGGCGCGTTCGAGCTTCGCGTCGCTCGACGAGGTCACGATCGTGCGCAGCCCGGCCGCCTGCGCGAGCTGCAGCGCGATGATCGACACGCCGCCGGTGCCGAGCAGCACGACGGTCGCGCCCGGCGCCAGCCCGCCGTCGACGAACAGCGCGTTCCACGCGGTGACGCCCGCACACGACAGCGTCGCCGCCTTGTCGTAGTCGAGATGCGCGGGAATCGCCACCAGCGCCGTTTCGTCGGCGACGAAGCGTTCGGCCAGCACGCCGTCGAATTGCGCGCCGGGCGAGCCCGACACTTTGTGCGGCGTCGGCGGCCCGTCGATCCAGCGCGGGAAATAGGTATTGATCACGCGGTCGCCCGGCTTGAAGCGCGTGACGTCGCGGCCGGTCTCGACGACTTCGCCGGCGCCGTCGGCGACCGGGATCAGCGCGTCCTTTCCGATGCCGAGATAGTCGCCGCGCGCGAACATCAGGTCGCGATAATTCAGCGCGGCCGAGTGGATCTTCACGACGACGTCGGTCGGCCCGACCGGATGTTCAGTCGCATCGACGCGACCGAGCCCGGCAATGCCGTCGCCCGGTTTGATTTGCCATGCATGCATGTCGGCTCCTTTTCGAGATAGTCGGGACTATCATAGTGTCGCGCCCGGGGACGCATTGGCGAGAATTCGGCCAATGATTGTCGCCGGTGCGGACACAACCCTGTCATCCCCTTTCATCGGAGCGGAACGACATGGACGAACGGCTCAGAGGCGTCGCCGAATTCGTCGACGTGGTGGAATCGGGCAGCTTCGCGGCGGCGGCGCTGCGCCTCGGCATGACGCGCTCGGCGGTCGCGAAGATCGTCGCGCGGCTCGAACAGCGTCTCGGCGCGAGGCTGCTGCAGCGTACGACGCGCCAGCTCGGCCTGACCGACGAAGGGCACGTCTATTACGAGCAGTGCCGGCGGGTGCTCGCCGAACTCGGCGAGACGGAGGCCGCGCTCGACGCGGGCCGCCGCGAGCCGGTCGGGCGCGTGCGCATCAGCGTGCCCGTGCTGTTCGGGCGGCAATGCGTGGCGCCCGTCGTGCGGCGCCTCGTCGAGCGCCATCCGCGGCTCGAAATCGACGTGTCGTTCAGCGATCGCGTGGCCGACCTCGTCAACGACGGTTTCGACCTGGCGGTGCGCATCGGCGAACTGGCCGATACGAGCGCGCTGGTCGGCCGCAAGCTCGGCGTGCAGCGCATGGGCATCTGCGCATCGCCCGCGTATCTCGCGCGTCACGGCCGGCCAGCGGGGCTCACCGAACTCGCGTCGCACGTCGGCATCGCGTATTCGCGCGGCGGACAGCCGGCGCCGTGGCGGATCATCGGCGCGGACGGTGCGGTGCACGACCATCGCGCGGCCGGCCGCCTGCGGTTAGACGACCTGCAGGCGATTGCCGACGCGGCCGCCGCCGGTGCGGGTCTCGCGTGGCTGCCGTGCTGGCTGATGGCGCCGTACGTGCGCGACGGCCGTCTCGCGCTCGTGATGGACAGCGACAGCGTATCGGGCGCCGAGGTGTTCGCGGTGCGGCCGGCTGCGCGCCACGTGCCGTCGAAGGTGCGGGTGGTCGTCGATGCGCTGGTCGACGAGATTCCGCGGATGCTGGCGTCGGACGACGCGAATGGGGAGCGCGCATGACGGCGGCCGATTCTCCATGACGGCGCGCAATCCGGTTGGCTGCACGTCGCGCTTGCTCTCGTCTCACATATCGAGAAGGTAACCGGTAAGGCGCTACGTATTCTTTTCCATTGTCTCCAACGCTCGGCGTAACAATGTCAGTTCGATCACTTCGAGTTGGTACGCGAAGCGCGACTGGACCCGCCTCATCATCATGGAGCCGACGGACAATCCAAAGACGAGGGCGATACCCCAGAGAATCGCCGTGTTGATGAAGTTTCCGGAGACGAATCCGCTCGCCAGCGTATTCCCCAGCCACGGCAATCCACCCGCATCCTTAATGTTGGTGAACGTGATGGCAAGAAGCGCATATGCTGCCGCGCCGCTACCAAAGAATGAAGCGACACGCGAATCGAGGCGTTTCACCTTGATCTGCAGGCAATGCTGCGCGCATTTGAGGGTGTCGTCCGCATAGCTGTTCAGCAATCGGGCGTTCTTTTCGTCGGTTTCTATCTCGCGGATGAGCGTATCCAGCGCTTCTTGCTTCCAGTGACACATCTTTACGACGCCGACGATGGGTTCCACAACGAGAGAGAGCAGGCTGAGGACGACTGTAAAGGTATAGAGTGTGACTGCCGGAATCACCTGCCACTCGGCAGCCGCCAATTTATGCCACCCGGCTAACAAGAGGAGCAGCAGAAAGCAGAAGCCGCCACTGCCAAGGAGAAGTGTGGAGGCCTTCCGCGCGCGCTCCATAGACAACGTTTTTATTGGACGGTAAGGCTCGCAAGTATCGAGCGTTTTCAGTAGTTCCGTGATTTTCGACATGACGACTCCGATGAAAATTCGATGGTTGGATGGCGTGCCTGCATGGTCTTGAAAGCGACATCAACATGCGGATGCGCGCGTGAACGACGGCGCACGACGGGATGATGGGGCGGGGATGCGCATTCCTGTCTCGATTACGGTTTGGAAAGCATGGGCAAGCACGCGCTGCTTGAGCCGCATATTCCCGCACCCCGTTAGCATGTGACGAATCCGACTTTGGGCGCCGCGCGAGCAACGCTAAGATCGCCGCTCCCGTAGCTCGAGCGTCAACAAAAATGAAAAAGTCCGTGTCGCCGTTGCATGCCGTTCGTTTCCGTGTCGTCTGCGCCGCGATTGCCGGCGCGGTGTCGCTCGCGTCGTGCGGCGGCGTCGACAGCAATCCGCCGCCGCAGGCCAGCGCGACGCCGTCGGCCAAGCGCCCGAACATCCTGTACATCATGGCCGACGATCTCGGCTATTCCGACATCCACGCATTCGGCGGCGAGATCAATACGCCGAACCTCGACGCACTCGTCGCATCGGGCCGCATCCTGTCGAACCATCACACGGGCACCGTCTGCGCGATCACGCGCGCGATGCTGGTGTCGGGCACCGATCACCATCTCGTCGGCGAAGGCACGATGGGCGTGCCGACCGACGAGCGGCGCGGGCTGCCCGGCTACGAGGGCTACCTGAACGATCGCGCGCTGTCGTTCGCGCAATTGCTGAAGGACGCCGGCTATCACACCTATATCGCGGGCAAGTGGCACATCGGCTCGGGAATCGTCGGCAGTGCGACGGGCAGCGGGCAGACGCCCGACCAGTGGGGCTTCGAGCGCAGCTACGTGCTGCTCGGCGGCGCGGCGACGAACCACTTCGCGCACGAGCCGGCCGGCTCGTCGAACTACACGGAAGACGGCCGCTACGTGCAGCCGGGCCAGCCCGGGCAGCCGGGCGGCGCGGGCGGCAGCCCGGCCGTGTTCTATTCGACCGATTTCTATACGCAGAAGCTGATCTCGTACATCGATGCGAACAGGCAGGACGGCAAGCCGTTCTTCGCGTACGCGGCCTATACGTCGCCGCACTGGCCGCTGCAGGTGCCCGATCCGTGGCTGCACAAATACGCGGGCGTGTACGACGCCGGCTACGATGCGATCCGCAACGCGCGGATCGCGCGACAGAAGGCGCTCGGCCTGATTCCGGCCGATTTCAAGCCGTTCGACGGGCTGCCCGAGGCGACGACGGCATCGCCCGCGACCGCGAACAACGGCACCGCGAACGCGAAGTACATCAGCGCGGTACATTCGGCCGCGGACGGCTACAGCGACTACGGCACCGGCAAGGTCGACAAGCTGTGGTCGAGCCTGTCGCCGGCCGAGCGGAAGGCGCAGGCGCGCTACATGGAGATCTACGCGGGGATGGTCGAGAACCTCGACTACAACATCGGACTCCTGATCCAGCATCTGAAGGACATCGGAGAATACGACAACACGTTCATCATGTTCCAGTCGGACAACGGCGCGGAAGGCTGGCCGATCGATTCCGGCGCGGACCCGACCGCAACCGATACCGCGAACGCGCAGGAGCCGGCCTATTCGGCGCTCGGCACCGACAATGGCAAGCAGAATGCGCAGCGCCTGCAGTACGGGCTGCGCTGGGCCGAAGTGAGCGCGGCGCCGTTCCGGCTCACGAAGGGCTATTCGGGCGAAGGCGGCGTATCGACGCCGACGATCGTGCACCTGCCGGGCCAGTCTCAGCCGTTGCCGACGCTGCGCGCGTTCACGCACGTGACCGACAACACGGCGACGTTCCTCGCGGTCGCGGGCGTCACGCCGCCGTCGCAGCCGGCGCCGGCGCTCGTCAACACGCTGACGGGCGTCGACCAGAACAAGGGCAAGGTCGTTTACAACAACCGCTACGTGTATCCGGTCACCGGCCAGTCGCTGCTGCCGGTGCTGACCGGCTCGGCAACGGGCGAGGTGCACACGACGCCGTTCGGCGACGAAGCGTACGGCCGCGCGTACCTGCGCAGCGCCGACGGCCGCTGGAAGGCGCTGTGGACCGAGCCGCCGCTCGGGCCGCTCGACGGTCACTGGCAGCTGTACGATCTCGCGTCGGATCGCGGCGAGACGACCGACGTGTCCGCGCAGAACCCGTCGGTGGTCGGCACGCTCGTCGACCAGTGGAAGGCCTACATGAGCAACGTCGGCGGCGTCGAGCCGCTGCGTCCGCGCGGCTATTACTGATCGCGGGGCGACACGATGCGGTTGCGTTTCTGGACGATCGGCGCGGCGCTGGCCGCCACGCTGTTCGCCGCCGCATTCGCGGCGGGCTATGCGAATCCGGCGGCGCCGGCAGGCGACGCGTTCGACGAGCTGAATCGCGGCCGCGCGCTCGCGCCGCTCGGTTCGGAGCGCGCGTGCGAACGCTATTCGGGGCTGCCCGCGAAGTGGCGCGACGATCCGAAGGCCGGAATGGTGCATCTGCGCGGCGGCGCGTTCGTGTTCGGCAGCACGCGCGGCTATGCGGACGAGCGTCCGGCGGGCGACGGCCGCGCGCGCGTCGGCGGCTTCTGGATCGACCAGACCGACGTGACGATCGCGCAGTTCGCGGCATTCGTGCAGGCGACCGGTTACGTGACCGAGGCCGAGCAGCAGGGCGGCGCGGCGGTGTTCCATGTGCCGACGCGCGACGAGCTGAATGCGCGCGACCTCGCGTGGTGGTCGTGGGTGAAGGGCGCGTCGTGGCGGCATCCGCGCGGGCCCGGCAGCAACGTGGACGGGCTCGGCAACCTGCCGGTGACGCTCGTCACGCAGCGCGATGCGCTCGCGTATGCGCACTGGCTCGGCCGCGACCTGCCGACCGAGGCCGAATGGGAATATGCGGGCAAGGCCGGCCGCGACGACGCATCGCTCGATGCGGCGCCGCGCGATGCGCACGGCAAGCCGGCCGCGAACTACTGGCAGGGTGCGTTTCCGGTGCTCGACTCGGCCGAGGACGGCCATGCGGGGCTGGCGCCGGTCGGCTGCTATGTGGCGAACGGCTTTCGTCTTTACGACATGATCGGCAACGCGTGGGAATGGACGAAGGACGCGTACACGGGCCCGCATCAGTCGCACACGAACGGCGATACGGCGGCCGTCGCCCCGCCGACGCACCGGCACGATACGCCGATGGTCATCAAGGGCGGCTCGTTCCTGTGCTCGCGCGATTACTGCGTGCGCTATCGCGCATCGTCGCGCGAACAGCAGGAAGCCGATCTCGGCGCGTCGCATATCGGCTTCCGCACGATCCTGAGGGACGCGTCATGACGACGCGCATCGGGCGTTGGGTGGCGGCCTGGCTGCTGGCCGCATGTGGCGTCGTGCATCACGGCGCGGCGATGGCCGCCGAAGCCGCCGCTCCGGCTGTGCGCGTGGGCGTCACGCGCGGCGTGCATGCGCAGATTCTCGACGAAGTGAAGCGGGTGGCGGCCGCGCGTGGGTTGAGCGTCGACGTCGTCGAATTCGACGATGCGTCGCGCATCGACACGGCGCTGGCCGACGGGCGCATCGACGCGGCCAGCTTCGAGGATGCGCAACAGCTTGCCGCGACGCGTGCGCGCAAGCGCTATGCGCTGACCGAAGTCGCGCCGACGGTCACGCTGCCGATGGCGTTTTATTCGCGCAAGCTGAAGCGCCTGAACGAACTGCAACCCGGCGCGACGGTCGCGCTTCCCGCCGATCCGCGCGGCATGGCGCGCGCGCTCGTGCTGCTGCAGAACGACACGCTGGTGACGCTGCGCGAAAATGCCGGCCTGCATCCGACGCTGCGCGACGTGACGGGCAACCGGCTCGGGCTCAAATTCGTCGCGCTGCGCCGCGACCGGCTTTACGCGGCGCTCGACACGGCCGCGTTCGTCGCGATCGACAGCGACGACGCGGCCCGCTTCGGGCTGCAGCCGGCGCGCGACAGCATCAGCCTCGAGGACGCCCGCTCGCCGTATGCGAACGTGCTGACGGTGCGCGACGCCGATCGCGCGAAGCCGTGGGTCGCGCAGCTCGTCGCCGCGTATCACTCGGACGACGTCGCGCGCTTCATCCTCACGCGCTACCAGGATTCGGTGCGGCGGCCGTGGTAGACACCTGGCTGCTCGCGTGCAACGCGTGCGGACGCTGCTGCAACAGCGCGCCCACGTTGTCGTTGCGCGAGCTGTTCCGGCATCGGCATCGCTTCGTCGGCGCGTTGACGATTCGCCGCGTGCCGAAGCGGCGGATCGGCGAACGCTGGCAGGCGGGCGGGCGCGAGCATGCGCTCGATGCGGCCGACGTCGCGGCCGCCGATGCGCTGGCGGACCGGTTGTTCCACCGCGGCGGCGGCGTGCATGGCGAATGGCTCGCGCTGACGCTGCAAGGCTACGACTATCCGTCGCTGGGCCGCTGCGCGGCGCTCGCCGACGACGGCCGTTGCGGCGTGCACGCGAACAAGCCGTCGATCTGCCGCGCGGTGCCGCTCGATCCGATGCTGCCCGACCGGTTGCAGTCGCGCGTGCTCGTGGCACGGCGCGACGATGCGGCGTGGCTGGGCGCGAACTGCATCGTCGAGGCGGGAAGCGGGCAATCCGCTGGCGAGCGGGCGTTTCCGATTCCGCTGGTGACGGCCGGGCAGGTCGCGGATCGTGCGGCGCTCGACGCGCATCGCGATGCGCTCGTGTTCGAGCGTGCGGTGTGGCGCGACGCCGTGTTCGCATCGTTGACCGACGGCGGGCACGACGTGCGTCATGCGCTGTCGCGGCTTGCGCCCGGCGGCTACCTGACCGTGTCGATCGTGCCGGTGCTGTTGGCCGTCGCACCGGTTTCCGCGCATTGTCGCGCACTGTGCATCGACTTGATCGATGCTCAACTCGCATTGATCGGCACCCGCATCGAAGCGGCGCTGGCGCGCCGACGAGCCGACGACCGGCCGGCAACGCACGAATTGCGCGGCTTCGCGCAGGCGCTGGAACGGGCGCGACGCGCGCTTGCGGCCATGCCGGCTCCGGCAGCCGCAACGCATGAGGACGCGCCGCGCATCGACGCGTGGCTCGACGATCGCGTCGACACCGATTCGCTCGCCGCCTGACGATCGCGGTACGCCGCGCGTGCCTTACACTTGCGCTCTTTCAATCGTTGCAGAGCGGGCGGACATGTACGCGTCGACCTTCATTTTCCGTGCCGGGCAGTACGACGACGAATTCCACCGGCTCGACCGGCAGATCGCCGACGTGGCGCGCGCGACGCCCGGCTATCTCGGCGAGGAAACGTGGGAGAACGCGGAAGCTGGCCTGATCCAGAACGTCTACTACTGGGAATCCGAGGCGGCGCTGCGGCAATTGATGCAGCATCCCGCGCATCTCGAAGCCAAGGCGAAGCACGCGCGCTGGCTGGACGGGTATCGCGTCGTGATTTCGCAGGTGCTTCGCGAGTACGGCGACGGCAAGCTGACGCCGCCGCGTGCGGGGCCCTCCGCGTAACGGCTGCCGGTCAGGCGGTCGCGCCGGCGTCTCCCGGCGTGGCCGGTTCGCGCGCCGGGCGCTCCCAGATCGGGAACGTCGCGTTCTGGATCGACGTCTGCGCGTCGATGACCTTGCGGTGATCGATGCCGGGCAGGTCGAGCAGCCGATCGACCGCCGCCTTCGCGCCCTCCGCATCCTGCGGGAATGCGCACGCGAATTGCCTGCTCGTATCGAACAGGACCCACCAGACATCCGACGCGAACGGCCCCTGGTCGTTGGTTTCGATCAGGATCGCGCCGAGGTCGGACAGCGCGATGCCTCGCGTCGCTCCGGTCCGGTCGGTCGACTCGATGCGCGTATCGGTTGCCGTCACGGTCCAGCCGCGCGGCCGGGCATTCGGCCGGGCCGCGGTGCGGCGGCCGGTGCCGGTCGGCACGGCCGCATCCGCGGCGCCGGCGGCAAGGCCCGGCGCTCCGTCCTCCTGCACCCCGCGCCCGTCGATCCACGGTAGCGCGGCGGCGCCCGCGATCGCTGCAATCCACAAGTAGTATCCGGCCCCGAACGTACGGATCGTTTCGTAGTTCGCGTCGGTCGGGATCGTATGCCACCCGAGCGCAAAGACCACGACCACGGCCAGCAGCGCCGACACGGTACGGCTCGGCCTGAGTAGCGCGACGACGAGCAGCGGGTTGCCGAGCCATGCGAATTGCAGGTCGAGGATCGCGAGCGGCCCGAGCGCGAGCACGGTGTAGCCGTGCCACCAGCTCACCGCGCCGGCCGCATTCGGCGGTTCGGCCGCGACGGGCAGCAGCAGCGACGCGACATACAGCGCGACGATCACGATGCGCGCGAGGGTCAGGCGGGGCGAAGCGGAGCGAATCTGCATGTTGCCTTCCCGTGGTGCACGATCATGCGAAGCGACGAATGCCGGACGGCCGGGCCGTCATTCACGACGCGCGGCGCCGATGTGGCGACGCGCCGAACGCGATTGTGGGCGATTCGCGCCGCGATGTCGAACGCGCGATATCCGGCGCGTCACGGTCAAAGCGCTTCGACCAGCAACCGCGTGCTCTTCTCGCAATACTCGTGACATGCCGCGCGCGCGGCGATCGATGCGCCGTGAACGAACCGCGGCGCGTCGGCCCGCCGCGACATCGACACGACGATCGACGGCGGCGACGGCTGCAGCGGCAGCTCGACGACTTCGCCGCTTTCGATCAGCGCGTCGACGAACAGCACCGGAATCGCGGCGACGCCGAAGCCGTCGCGCACCAGTTGCACGATCACCGAGATCGACGGCGACCCGGTGATGCGCGTCTCCGACAGCGGCACGCCGTGCGCGTGCGCGAGCGTGCGCACGATGTCTTCCAGCGCGCGATGGGGCGCGGTGCCGCGCCCGTAGGTGAGGATCGGCTGGCGCAGCACCTGCCGCGCGAGGCCCGTGCGCGTGTTCGGCAGCAGCCCGGCGCGCGCGATCCAGCGCACCGGGTAGTTCGCGAGCGCATCGCATACGACCGACGCCTCGTCGCTGCCCTCGACGCGGATGATCAGGTCGAGCTCGCCGGCCATCAGCCGGCGCTGCAGCACGACGCTGACGTCGACGGTCAGGTCGATCTCGAGCTGCGGATAGTCGGCCGCAAGCCGCCGCATGTAGTGCGGCAGCCAGCTGTGCACGACCGTCTCGATCACGCCGAGCCGCAGCTTGCCGCGCAGGGCGCTCTCGCCGGACGCGGCCGCCTGCAGCTCCTGCGTCGCCTCGACCACCGCTTTCGCATAGCCGAGCAGGTATTCGCCGTTCGGCGTGAGCCGGAATTCACGGCTGTCGCGATCGACGAGTACCGTGTGCAGTTCGTCCTCGAGCGCCTTCAGGCGCTGCGAGATCGCGGCCGGCGTCGCGTGCAGCGCAGCCGCGGTCGTGCGGAAGTTGCGCAGTTTCGCGAGCGTGACGAAGGTTTCGAGAAAACGCGTGTTCATGGCGGTCGAGCGAGCAGTGGATGCGCAGCTTGCCGCCGACGAAAATTGAACGGGACCGGGGAAAACCCGCGGATCCGTTAAGAAATTCTATACAGCGGGCGCAAAAAAACTCGTTGGCGACAAAATTTTTTCCTTTCTATTCTTCGCCGTATCCGATGACACACCACCGTCATCGCCACGTCATCCCGACCCGAGACCGATTCTCATGACGCCTTCCGAATTCCGCCAGTCCGTGCGCCGCGGCGCGTTCCGCGGCCCGACCGCCGGCCATTGCGGCCCATTTGCCCAGGCGAACCTGGCGATCCTGCCCGACGCGTACGCGCACGATTTCCTGCGCTTCTGCCAGGCCAACCCGAAGGCCTGCCCGCTGCTGGGCGTCGGCGAACCGGGTGCGTTCCGGATCGACGCGCTGGGCGAGGATCTCGATATCCGCACCGACGTGCCGAGCTACAACATATATAGGGACGGCCGCCTGACCGAGCGCGTCGAGTCGCTCGAAGCGCTGTGGCGCGACGATTTCGTCGTATTTGCGATCGGCTGCTCGTTCTCGTTCGAGGACATGCTCGCCCGCGAAGGCATCGGGCTGCGCCACGTCGAAGAAGGTCGCAACGTGCCGATGTACCGCACGTCGATCGCGAACCGCCGCGCGGGCATCTTCGGCGGCCAGCTGGTCGTGTCGATGCGGCCGCTGCGCGGCGCCGACGCGATCCGCGCGGTGCAGATCACGAGCCGGTTCCCGGGCGTGCACGGCGCGCCGATCCATATCGGCCACCCGCGGGAACTCGGCATCGAGAATCTGAACGCGCCCGAATTCGGCGACGCGGTGACGATTCGCGACGGCGAACTGCCGGTGTTCTGGGCGTGCGGTGTGACGCCGCAAACCGCGCTGATGGACGCGAAGCTGCCGATCGCGATCGCGCATACGCCCGGCCACATGCTGATGACCGACATCCCGAACGCGTCGCTGGCCGTGTTCTGACGCGGCCGGCATCCGGTACGCCACGCACATACGACACACCGCACCCCACGCCCTTTGACGGCGCACAACGACAGGAGCATCACCATGGAAAGCAAGACCTTCGCGGCGCCCGCCGCCGAGCCCGCGAGCCGCGAGCGCAGCGGCCTGTTCTCGTGGTACGCGGATGCGCAGCCGCGCGAGCGCCGCGCATTCTGGAGCTGCAAGGTCGGCTACATGCTCGACGGGATGGACACGCAGATGCTGTCGTTCGTCATCCCGACGCTCGTCGCGACCTGGGGCATCTCGCTCGCCGACGCAGGCTTCATCGGCACGGTCACGCTGCTCGCGTCGGCGCTCGGCGGCTGGATCGCCGGCATCCTGTCCGACCGCATCGGCCGCGTGCGCACGCTGCAGCTCACGGTGCTGTGGTTCGCGGTGTTCACCGCGCTGTGCGGGCTCGCGCAGAACTACCACCAGCTGGTCGCGGCGCGGGCGCTGATGGGCTTCGGCTTCGGCGGCGAATGGACGGCCGGCGCGGTCCTGATCGGCGAGGTGATTCGCGCGCGCGACCGCGGCCGGGCCGTGGGCCTCGTGCAATCGGGCTGGGCGATCGGCTGGGGGCTCTGCGCGCTGCTGTATGCGCTGCTGTTCTCGGTGCTGCCGGCCGAGCAGGCGTGGCGCGCGCTGTTCCTCGTCGGGCTCGCGCCCGCGCTGCTGGTCGTCGCGATCCGTCGCTACGTGAAGGAGCCCGACGTCTACGAGAAGGAAAAGGCCGCGCAGGCGAAAGTGGCCGACGCGCCGCGCCTCACCGAGATCTTCGCGCCGAAGCTGATCACGACGACGCTGCGCGCGGCACTCCTGACGACCGGCGCGCAGGGCGGCTACTACGCGATCACGACGTGGCTGCCGACCTTCCTGAAGACCGAGCGGCATCTCACCGTGATGGGCACCGGCGGCTATCTCGCGATGATCATCTTCGGCTCGTGGGTCGGCTACCTGACGAGCGCGTACCTGACCGACCGCCTCGGCCGCAAGCCGAACTTCATCCTGTTCGCGGTCGGCTCGATGGTGATCGCGTTCTCGTACACGTCGCTGAACCTGACCAACGCGTCGATGCTGTGGCTCGGCTTCCCGCTCGGCTTCTTCGCCTCGGGCATCTTCTCGGGGATGGGCGCGTTTCTCACCGAGCTGTTCCCGACCCGCGTGCGCGGCTCCGGCCAGGGCTTCTGCTACAACGTGGGCCGCGCGATCGGTGCGCTGTTCCCGTTCCTGATCGGCGCGCTGTCCAGGCAGTACGGGCTCGGCACGAGCATCGGCATCTTCGCGGTCGCCGCCTACGGCGTGGTGATCGTCGCCGCGCTGACGCTGCCCGAGACCCGCGGCCGCGAACTCGACGCCGCCTGACCGACGGCGGCGGCCGGCCGTTCGTTTTTCTTCCCCTTTCATCGACACCGTGACACGGCGCGCGACGCGCGCCGTGCGGCGGCGCTCGTTCCTCGAATCAACGACGCATCGACCCGACATCATGACCGATCGACACCTTTCCCCCGTTTCCTCCGACGCCGCACGCTGGCAATTCTGGATCGACCGCGGCGGCACGTTCACCGATATCGTCGCGCGCCGGCCGGACGGCACGCTCGTCACGCACAAGCTGCTGTCGGAGAACCCCGAGCAATACCGCGACGCGGCCGTGGCCGGCATCCGCCACCTGCTCGGCCTCGCGGCCGGCGAGCCGATCACGCCCGAGCGCGTCGACATGGTGAAGATGGGCACGACGGTCGCGACCAACGCGCTGCTCGAACGCAAGGGCGAGCGTACCGCGCTGGCGACGACGCGCGGCTTTCGCGACGTGCTGCGCATCGCGTACCAGAACCGGCCGCGCCTGTTCGATCTCGACATCGTGCTGCCCGACGCGCTGTACGAGACGGTCGTCGAGATCGACGAGCGCGTCGGCGCGCATGGCGACGTGGTCGTGCCGCTCGATGTTCAGGGTGCCGAAGCGTCGTTGCGCCGCGTGTTCGACAGCGGCGTGCGCGCGCTCGCGATCGTGCTGATCCACGGCTACCGCCATACCGCGCACGAACGCGCGCTGGCCGAACTCGCGCGCCGCATCGGCTTCACGCAGGTGTCGGTGTCGCACGAGGTGTCGCCGCTGATGAAGATGGTGTCGCGCGGCGACACGACCGTCGTCGACGCGTACCTGTCGCCGATCCTGCGCCGCTACGTCGAGCAGGTCGCGCACGAGATGCCGGGCGTGAACCTGCAGTTCATGCAGAGCAGCGGCGGGCTGACACGCGCCGATGCGTTCCAGGGCAAGGACGCGATCCTGTCGGGCCCGGCCGGCGGCATCGTCGGGATGGTGCGCGCGGCCCGCGCGGCCGGCTTCGACCAGGTGATCGGCTTCGACATGGGCGGCACGTCGACCGACGTGTCGCACTACAACGGCGAATTCGAGCGCGTGTTCGAGACGCAGGTGGCCGGCGTGCGGATGCGCGCGCCGATGATGAGCATCCATACCGTCGCGGCGGGCGGCGGCTCCGTGCTCGGCTTCGACGGCGCGCGGCTGCGCGTCGGGCCCGAATCGGCCGGCGCGAACCCGGGGCCGGCCGCGTACCGGCGCGGCGGCCCGCTGACGGTGACCGACTGCAACGTGATGCTCGGCAAGATCCAGCCCGATCATTTCCCGCGCGTGTTCGGCCCGCAGGCGGACCAGCCGCTCGACCGCGACGGCGTGGTCGCGAAGTTCGCGGCGCTCGCCGACGAGATCCATGCGGCGACCGGGCGGCGCGAGACGCCCGAGGCCCTCGCCGAAGGGTTCCTGGAGATCGCGATCGGCAGCATGGCGAACGCGATCAAGAAGATTTCCGTGCAGCGCGGCCATGACGTATCGCGCTACGTGCTGACGACGTTCGGCGGTGCGGGCGGCCAGCATGCGTGCGGCGTGGCCGATGCGCTCGGGATGACGCAGGTGTTCGCGCATCCGCTCGCGGGCGTGCTGTCCGCGTACGGGATGGGGCTTGCCGACCAGACGGCCATGCGCGAGCGCGCGGTCGAGGCCGTGCTGACCGACGAATCGCTGCCGGCGCTGAATGCCGCGCTCGACCGGCTGGCCGACGAGGCCATCGGCGCGCTGCTCGAACAGGGCGTGCCGCCCGAGCGGATCGCGACCGAACGGCGCGTGCACCTGCGCTATCAGGGCACCGACTCGGCGCTCGACGTGCCGGCCGGCAGCGTCGCCGCGATGCAGCAGGCGTTCGAGGCCGCGTATCGGCAGCGCTACGCGTTCCTGATGCCCGGCACGCCGCTCGTGGCCGAGCTCGCGTCGGTCGAGGCGATCGGCCGCTCGGACGCGCCGGTCGATATCGCGCCGCTCGCACCGCGCGAGGCGGGCGCGGCGCCGCAAGCGCACGCGGCCGTGCGCTTTTATTCCGGCGGCCAGTGGCACGACGCGGCGCTGTACGTGCGCGACACGCTCCTCGCCGGCGACGCGATCGACGGCCCGGCGATCGTCGCGGAGCAGAACGGCACGACTGTGGTCGAGCCCGGCTGGCGCGCCGGGATGACCGCGCAGGGCAACCTCGTGCTGACGCGCACGACGCCGCTGCCGACGCGCCGCTCGCTCGGCACCGACGCCGACCCGGTGCGGCTCGAGATCTTCAACAACCTGTTCATGTCGATCGCCGAGCAGATGGGGCTGCGGCTGCAGAACACCGCGTACTCGGTAAACATCAAGGAGCGGCTCGACTTCTCGTGCGCGATCTTCGACGGCGACGGCAACCTGATCGCGAACGCGCCGCACATGCCCGTGCACCTCGGCTCGATGGGGGAGAGCATCCGCACCGTGATCGAGCGCAACCGCGGCCGCATGCGCGACGGCGACGTGTTCATGCTGAACGACCCGTACCACGGCGGCACGCACCTGCCGGACGTGACGGTCATCACGCCGGTGTTCGCGGACGGCTCGGGCGCGCCGCTGTTCTACGTCGGCTCGCGCGGCCACCACGCGGACATCGGCGGCACGACGCCGGGCTCGATGCCGCCCGATTCGACCCATATCGACGAGGAAGGCGTGCTGATCGACAACTGGCAGCTCGTGTCGGCCGGCGTGCTGCGCGATGCCGAGACACGCGCGCTGCTGGCGTCGGGCCGCTACCCGGCGCGCAACGTCGAGCAGAACATGGCCGACCTGCGCGCGCAGGTCGCCGCGAACCAGAAGGGCGTCGACGAGCTGCGCCGGATGGTCGCGCAGTTCGGCCGCGACGTCGTGCTCGCGTTCATGGGGCACGTGCAGGACAACGCGGAAGAAGCCGTGCGGCGCGTGATCGGCGCGCTGCAGGACGGCGCGTACCGCTACCCGCTCGACAACGGCGCCCAGATTCGCGTCGCGATTCGCGTCGATCGCACGGCGCGGCGCGCGGAGATCGATTTCACCGGCACGTCCGCGCAGCTCGACAACAACTTCAACGCGCCGAAGGCCGTCTGCATGGCCGCCGTGCTGTACGTGTTCCGCACGCTGGTGGGCGACGACATCCCGCTGAACGCCGGCTGCCTGAAGCCGCTGACCGTGATCGTGCCCGCCCGCTCGATGCTGAACCCCGAGTATCCGGCGGCCGTCGTGTCGGGCAACGTCGAGACGTCGTCGGCGATCACCAACGCGCTGTACGGCGCGCTCGGCTGCGTCGCGTCGAGCCAGGGGACGATGAATAACTTCACATTCGGTAACGATCGCTACCAGTACTACGAGACGATCGCGGGCGGCAGCGGCGCGGGTGACGGCTTCGCGGGCGTCGGCGCGGTGCAGACGCACATGACGAACTCGCGGCTCACCGATCCGGAGGTGCTCGAATGGCGCTACCCGGTGCGGCTCGATTCGCACCGGATCCGCGCCGGCTCGGGCGGCGGCGGGCGCTGGCGCGGCGGCGACGGCGCGGTGCGGCGGATTCGCTTCCTCGAGCCGATGACGGCGTCGATCCTGTCGAACAACCGGATCCACGCGCCGTTCGGCGCGGCGGGCGGCGAAGCCGGCGCGCTGGGCCGCAACACGATCGAGCGGGCGGACGGCACCATCGAGACGCTCGATCACATCGGCCGCGCGCAGATGGCGCCGGGCGACGTGTTCGTCGTCGAAACGCCGGGCGGCGGCGGCTACGGCGCGGCAGGCTGAGCTGTGCACCCGGCGCGAACATCCCGCGCCGGGTTTCCGGCGGCGGGTGGACGATATTGCAACGAACTGTGGAATAAAGCCGCGCATTCGCGCACAAATTGAATCAAAAACAGCAAAAAACGGGATCGCGGCATCCGGGTCGACCCAGCCGCCACGGCGTCGCCAAAAGATCTGGCCCGATATTCGCGGATCGGCCGCGACCGCCCGCCTGTCGGGCCGCGCGGCGTGGCACGCGGCGCCCGGCACGCGCCGCGTCGCCCGCCCATTCGCACGCTACCAATCATGAAAAATCCGGCTTGCCAATCGAGTCCCAATTCCTTGACACTCTGCTCTAAATGTGAGTGCCAATCCTCATCGTCATTTGATAAGATGGCTCTCATCATTCATTCGTAAGGCAGAACCTGCGCATCACGCGCGAACGCCGGTCGCATCAGCTGCAAACAAGTACGGGACGAGACTCGCCGTCACGGCAATCACGTCCGCCCTGCCGGCCCGCGCACCGCGCGTCCCGGGAAGGCGGCCGGCCCGCTCGCCTCCGTCTACACTGTGCGTTTTTTCTGGATCGGGGCGTGTCCATGGATGACGAAAACGATAGCGCGGTGCTCGAGGCGCATGTCGGTACGCGCAGCCCCTGCTGGCGTCTCGGCAGCGACAGCAACGCGCTCGAACTCGCCGCGGTGCGCGGCCTGACCAACGTCGCGGTCGCGCTGACGGCCGAGCAGGCCGCGCGCATCCGCGCGCTGACCGGCGTCACGTCGCACCTCGTGCTCGACATCGTGCTGTTCGGCAGTCCGGTCAGCCTCCATCTCGTCGGCAGGAAGGTCAACACGGTCGACTGGGCCGGCACGGCGTCCGCCTATTCCGATACCGAATCCGTCGCCGGCGATCTGTCGCACGGGCTCGCGTTCGCCGAGCAGGTGGTGTCGGAGGTCAATTCGCTCGTCGTGATCCTCGACCGCAACGGGATGGTGCAGCGCTTCAACCGCCTGTGCGAGGAAGTGACGGGCAAGCGCGAGGTCGACGTGATCGGCCGCAGCGCATTCGAGCTGTTCATGAGCCCGGAGCAGGGCGCGCAGTCGCGCAGCAACATCACGGGCTTCTTCGCGAGCAACCAGTCGTTCGCGGTCGAGCGCTACATCAACACGGTCAACGGGCCGCGCCTGTTCCAGTTCCGCAACAAGTTCGTGCAGAGCGGCAGCGGCGTCGACGAGCAGTTCCTGATCTGCTCGGGCATCGACATCACCGAGGAGCGCAACGCGCAGCAGCGGCTCACCGAGCTCGCGAACACCGACGTGCTCACCGGGCTGCCGAACCGCCATGCGATCAGCGAGCGCATCCACGCGGCGATCGCGGAGGAAGACGCCAATACGCGCGGCCAGGTCGGCATCCTGTTCCTCGATCTCGACAACTTCAAGCGCGTCAACGATCACTACGGGCACATCACCGGCGACCGGCTGCTGCAGGACGTGTCCGCGGTCATCGGCGGCTGCCTGCCGTCCGGCGCGACGCTCGCGCGGCTCGGCGGCGACGAGTTCCTGGTGCTGTTCGAGCACGGCACGCGGCCGCTGCTCGAGGCGACCGCGCAGATCATCCTCGAGCGGCTGCGCACGCCGATCCACCTCGGGCTGGTGGAGGTCTACACGAGCTGCTCGATCGGCATCGCGATGTATCCGCAGCACGGCGATTCGCTCGAGACGCTGATCCGCAGCGCCGATACCGCGATGTACGTCGCGAAGGAAGAAGGCAAGCATACGTACCGCGTGTTCTCGCTGGAGATGAACCAGAAGGTCGCGAAGTACATGTGGCTCGACACGAACCTGCGCAAGGCGCTCGAGGAAGAGCAGTTCGTGCTGCACTACCAGCCGGTCGTCGACATCGCGACGGGCGACGTGCACGGCGTCGAGGCGCTGATCCGCTGGCAGTCGCCCGATCGCGGGCTCGTCGCGCCGGTCGAGTTCATCCGTTTCGCGGAAGAGTCGGGGCTGATCGCGCCGCTCGGACGCTGGGTGATGCGTACCGCGGCCGCGCAGGCCGCCGCGTGGAAGGCGAAGGGGCTCGGCATCCGGATCGCGGTGAACGTGTCCGCGCGGCAGTTGCAGGACATGAACATCGTGCACCAGTTCGCGTCGATTCTCGACGGCGCGGGGCTCAAGCCGAGCCTCGTCGACATCGAGCTCACCGAGAGCAGCTTCATCGAGGACGAAGAAGCGGCGATCGGGCTGATGCGGCAGTTCCGCCAGCTCGGCGCGGAAATCCACCTCGACGATTTCGGCACCGGCTATTCGTCGCTGTCGCAGTTGTCGCGCCTGCCGCTCGACGCGATCAAGCTCGACCGCACCTTCATCACGGCCATCGACCGCAATCCGCGCTCGCAGGCGCTGGTGCGCTCCGTCGTGTCGCTCGCGAAGGCGCTGAATTTCGCGGTGATCGCCGAAGGCGTCGAAACGCATGCGGAGGCCGAATTCCTCAAGCAGCTCGACGTCGATCACGCGCAGGGCTACTACTACGCGCGGCCGATGCCGGCGCAGGCGTTCGAGGCGTGGCTCGCGGAGACGAGAAAGCTCAGGCTGATCGCCTGAGCTTCGTTCCGGAAAAAGGCGCCGCCGACGGCCGGCGGCGCCGTCGCATTACACCGTGCGCAGCTTCGACACGCGCCGGTTCTGCAGCATCACCAGGCGTTCCATGTACGCGAGATCCTTCGGCTCGATCGTGAACGCTGCATGCACCCACGCTTCCGTGATGTCCATCAGCTCCGAGCGCGACAACTGGAATACGCGTTCGCGCGCGCGCAGCATCGCGCGGATGCCGTTCAGCTTGGGCTTGGTCACGTCGATGAAGGTGCGCGTCGCCAGATACGCGTCACCGGCGTCGAACGTCTCGTCGATCAGCCCCTGGTCTTCGTACCACTCGGCCGCATGCGCCTCGCCGGTCGCGATCAGCGATTCCGCGAGGCCGCGGTTCGCCTTGCGCGCGACGAGCGAATAGCCGCCCATGCCCGGGAACAGGTTGAACGCGATCTCCGGGAACCCGAGTTTCACGCCCTTCTGCGCGAGCACGTAGTGATGCGCGAGCGCGGCCTCGAAGCCGCCGCCGAGCGCGCTGCCCTCGACCATCGCGATCGAGATCGCGCCGGTGCCGAAGCCGGTGTAGATCTCGTACACGCCGTCGATGCACGAGCGCGCGTAGGCCATCAGCTGATCGCGCCGGCCGCTGCGGATCGCGTCGACGAAGAAGCTCAGGTCGCCGCCGACGTTGAACAGCTCGGGGACGAGCGAGCCCGTCACCCAGAAGTCGAACGTAAGGCCCGAGTCGCGTGCGACGCGCGCGAGATGGATGATGTCGGTGACGAGTTGCTGGTTGAAACACGGCCGCGGCTCCGATCGCAGCATCATCCACATGACGTTCCGGCCTTCTTCGTAGAAGGCCGTCAGTTGCGACAGTTCGCCGGCTTCGTAAAACGGGCGGCACGCCGGATGGGATTGGAGTTGCATGGTATGTCCTCGTGAGATGTGGTTTTTGAAGACCATCGCGCCCGGCGCCCTGCGGGAATCGGGTTGCCCGCCGGGCGCCAGGCGCGAGGCATCGCCATTGTTGCGCGCGCACAAATGTCGAAATGCGGGGAACAACGCACGAGCGGGACGCCGGTGCGGATCGCGTCCGGGCGACGGGGCGGGTGGCGGTGGATTGGGGATGAGGGGCCGAGATCGGCGGGTGGAAGGCGGCGCGAGCCGAGCGGCGCGCCGGCGACGAGGCGGCCGGCGTCGCCGGTCGCTTGCGCGCCGAATATGACGTCGGGACGTCGATCGACGGTTGCGGGTCGGGCCGATCGGCGTGGCGGCCCGCCGATTTGCCGTGAGCGATCGCGCAGCGCGCATGACCGTGCGGCGCCGATCGGCGTCGGGTGCCGCCGTTCGAGATGCGGCGCCGTCGGCAAGAGGCCGAACGGGATCACGCGCAGCCATGCGAACGCAATCGCGAGGTCGCCGATTTTGAAATCGGTGTTGCTCCGCATGATGTCTGCTTCCCGATGGCGCGGCTTGACGCTCGCCGGCACGTCGCCCACACTGGGTCGCACGACGGCCACGCGTGAGGGTGGCGCGGGCGGCTGTCATGCGCGCGTCATGCGGGTCGGGCCGCCGTGCCGGCGCTCGGTGCTGACGCCCGGCAACGAACGCGCGGGGAGCTTCGACGTGGTGCGTTTTCCTTCCCGATGGACCGGCTGCCTGCTCGCGTGCGCCATGGCGTTCGGCGCTGGGGCGGCCGCGGCCGACACGCGCGACTCACACGACACGCGCGATGCTCGCGACGCGGGCGATACGGCGCCCGTCACGCTCGTCAGCGACGTCCACGAATTCGTGATCCAGCGCGACGGCTCGCTCGACGAGCACGACGATTCGACGCTGCGCGCGAATGACGCGAACGGCATCGACGCGGTCGCGCAGCGCTACGTGTGGTTCGACAAGAATCTCGAGAAGGTGGAGTTGCTCGCGGCCGAGACGATCGACCGCGACGGCGTCGCGCACCCGGTCGGCGCGGACGGCATCCGCGACGTGCAGGAGCCGCGCTCGGCCGGCGCGCCGACGTTCCAGGACGGGCTGCTGCGCACCGTCGTGTTCCCCGGCGTCGAAGCCGGGTCGAGCACGCGCGTCGCGTTCCGCAAGACCCGCACGAAGCCCGTCAATCGCGGCTATTTCGGCTACACCGTCGAGCCGTCGCGCGAGCCGGTCGACAACCAGCGGCTGATCTTCGACGTGCCGGCCGACATGCCGCTGTACGCGGATGCGCGCGGCTACGTCGCGCTGCCGCCCGTCACGGCGAACGGCCGCACGCGCTACGCATTCGACTACCGGCACGGCGCGTACGATCGCATCGAGAGCGGCGCGGTCGGCTACCCGACCTACGGCGACCGGCTCGTCGTGTCGACGCTGCCCGACTACGCGGCGTTCGCCGCGCGCTACCGCAACGCGGCCGTCGATCCGGGCGCGAACGATCCGGCCGTCGTGCAACTGGCGCGTGCGCTCACGGCGGATGCCGTCGCTCCGCGCGACAAGGCGCGCATCCTGTACGACTGGGTGCAGGCGAACGTGCGCTACGTCGGGCTGTTTCTCGGCGAAACGGCCGCCGCGCCGCATCGCGTCGCCGACATCCTGCGCAACCGCTACGGCGACTGCAAGGATCACGTCGCGCTGTTCGGCGCGTTGCTCGCGGCGGTCGGCATTCGCAGCGAACCGGTGCTGATCAATCTCGGCGCCGTGTACACGCTGCCGTCGGTGCCCGGCTACGGCGCCGGCGCGATCAATCATGCGATCACGTGGCTGCCCGATCTCGGCCTCTACGCGGATACGACGACGGCCGGCATCGCGTTCGGCTACCTGCCGCCGATCGTGATGGACCGCCCGGCGCTGCTGGTCGATACGGGCGTGCTGTCGCGCACGCCGGCCACGCAGCCGCGCGGCCGCATCGCACGGATCGCGATCGATGCCGCGCAGCCCGGCCCCGCGCGCGTTCAGGCCTATGTCGAGGACGACGGCTGGACGGCCGAGCTCGAGCGCAACCTGTTTCGCCGCGCGTCGCGCGAGCGCATCGCGCAACTCGCGAACGAGCGCCTGCGGCAAAGCGGCCTGCGCGGCCGCGCGCAACTGTCGACCAGCGACCGGCGCGGGTCGACAGGCCCGTTCGACGTGACGATTACCGGCACGCTCGATCATTTCGTGTGGCCCGACGGCACGACCGCGTTGCCCGCGCTGTCGAGCGTCACGGGCGGCATCGCGACACAGGTCGAGACGTGGCTGGCCGAGCCCGTGCGCACGCAGCCGTGGGGTTGCCTCGGCGGCACGTTCGACGAGAGCGGCCAGATCGCGCTGCCGGCGGGCGTCGCCGTGACCGACCTGCCGGCCGATACGGCCGTGCACGACCGCTTCGTCGACTTCACGTCGCATTACGTGTTCGATGCGGCCGCGCGGGTCGTGCAGGTCACGCGGCGGATGAACGCCGATTTCGGCCGGCAGGTCTGTACGCCGGCCGAATTCACGGCGCTGCGCGCGTCGCTCGAGCGCATCGAGCGCGACACGCAGGCGCAGATCGTCGTGCGGGCGAAGCAGCGTTGAGCGGCGCGGGCACGGCATTCGCTCCGAACGGGCGAATCACCGGAATCGCCGACGCGAAGGAGGACATCATGACGGAACGGGATCACGAGATCGCCGAACTCTCGAAGGAATTGTTGGGCAGGATCGTGCAGGGCACGGTCGCGACCGGCGCGGCAGTCGACGCGGAGCAGTGCGCGGCGCTCGCGGTGCGGTGCGCGACGGCGCTGGTCGACCGGCTCGACGCGTTGAAGTGACGCCCGCGGGCCACCGCCGCCGCGGCCACCACCGGCGCCGCGCGTCGGCGCGTTACGCTTCGGCGTGCACGTTGCCGTCCGCGCGCACGGCGCCCGGCGGCTTGCCGACCACGCGCTTGAACGCGCGGCTGAACGCGGCGAGCGAACCGTAGCCGAGCCGGTACGCGACCGCTTCGATCGTCTCGCGGTCGCGTGCGATCCATTGCGCGGCGAGCCGCATCCGCAGCTCGGTCAGGTAGCGCACGGGCGTCATCCCGGTGGCCGCGAGAAAACGCTCGGCGAACACCGAGCGCGACACGCCCGCTTCGGTCGCGAGCTCCGCGACGCTCCAGTTGCGGCCCGGGTCGCGATGCAGCGCGACGATCGCGCGGCCGAGCTTCGGCTCGCGCAGCGCCTGCACCCAGCCGGTCGCATCGCCGCATCCGCACTCGACCCAGCCGCGCACGATGAACGCCGCGACCACGTCCGCGAGCCGCGCGAGGATGCCCGCGAAGCCCGCGCGCGCCGTGCACGCCTCGCGCTCCATCGCGTCGAGCATCGGCCGGATTTCCGGGTAGCGCGCGAGCAGCGTGCCCACGTGCATGAATGCGGGCATCGTGCCGACGAGCGGCTGCATGCCGCCGAGGTCGAGTTCCATGCACGCGCTGAAGATCAGCGCATCGCCGGCGCCGGGTTCCGTCGTCGCGCAGGTCGGGGGCGACATGCCGGCCGACGCGACCGACGCCACCGTATCGCAGATCTTCCTGGCCTCGAAGCCGTTGATCTCGCGGCACGGCACATCCGGATCGGACACCAGCGCATGCATGCCGCCGTGCGGCAACAGGATCGCGTCGCCGGCCTCGAGCCGCATCGTCTCGCCCGACGCGTCGCGCAGCAGCACGGGCCCGCGCACGACGAAATGGAACTGCGCGCGGCCCGGCGCATGGCCGAAATTCAGCCCGAACGGCCGCGCGACCTGGATGCGGCGGTACTGGACGCCGCTCAGGCGCATCCCCAGCAGCAGCTCGCTGACGAGGTCGTGCGCATCGGGAATCGGCGGCAGAAGGGGTTCGGACATCGTGAGATACGGACGATCGATCAACAGGAACGGATTGTATGTCATAGACCGTCCTGCCGCTGTTCCTTACGATACGCCCTCATCAGTACTTTCCCTAACCGACACGGAATCCCGCATGAATCCCGGAATCTCCCCGGCCGCCTCGACGGCGGCCCCCCGCGAACCGGCCTGGGGCGCGGTATTCGCGATGGCGCTCGGCGTGTTCGGGCTCGTCACGGCCGAATTCCTGCCGGCGAGCCTGCTCACGCCGATGGCCGAGAGCCTCGGCGTGACCGAAGGCGTGGCCGGGCAGGCCGTCACGGCTACCGCCACGGTCGCGCTCGTCACGAGCCTGCTGATCTCGGCGCTCACGCGCACGATCGACCGGCGGCGCGTGCTGCTCGTGTTTTCGGTGCTGCTCGTGGCGTCGAACCTCGCCGTCGCGTTCGCGCCGAACCTGGGCGTGCTGCTGTTCGGCCGCGTCGTGCTCGGCATCGCGCTCGGCGGCTTCTGGACGATGGCCACCGCCACCGCGATGCGGCTCGTGCCGACGGCGATGGTGCCCCGCGCGCTGTCGATCATCTTCAGCGGCGTGGCGGTCGCGACCATCGCGTCCGCGCCGATGGGCAGCTACTTCGGTCACCTGATCGGCTGGCGCAACGTGTTCCTGATCGCGGCCGTGCTCGGCGGCATCGCGTTCGTGTCGCAGCTTCTCACGCTGCCGTCGATGCCGCCGAGCGGCACGACGCGGCTGCGCACGCTGATCGACGTGCTGCGCCGGCCGACCGTCGGCCTCGGGATGTTCGCGACGATCCTCGTGTTCACCGGCCATTTCGCGTTCTTCACGTATCTGCGGCCGTTCCTCGAACAGGTGGCGGGCGTCGGCGTGAACGGGCTGTCGGCGATCCTGCTCGGCTACGGCATCGCGAACTTCGTCGGCACGTCGCTCGCGGGCCGCGTGCTCGAACACCGGCTGCGGCCGATGCTGATCGGCATGCCCGCGTTGATGGTCGTGCTCGGCATCGCGCTCGTCGCGCTCGGCCGTGCGCCGATGATCGACGCGGTGCTGGTCGCGTTGTGGGGGATGGCGTTCGGCGGCGTGCCGGTCGCGTGGTCGACGTGGGTCACGCGCACCGTGCCCGACGAGGCCGAGAGCGCGGGCGGGCTGATCGTCGCGGCGATCCAGCTCGCGATCGCGACGGGCGCCGCGGCCGGCGGCGTCGTGTTCGACGCGAACGGCGCGGCGGGCGTGTTCGTCGGCGCGGCGATCGTGCTGGCGGTGGCGGTCGCGACGATCGTCACCGGCGTGCCGAAGCGCGTCGGCGTGGCCGCGTCCTGACCGGCGTGGCGGCCCGCGTTGCACGGGCTGCCAGGCGGATTATCCGCGCGTCACGCGGCGTCGGCGCCCGCGATGCGGTCGAGTTCCGCGAGCGCGTCGGCCGGCAGATCGAGGTCGGCTGCCGCGAGATTCTCGCGCAGATGCGCGACCGACGACGTGCCCGGAATCAGCAGGACATTCGGCGCGCGGCGCAGCAGCCATGCAAGCGCGACCTGCATCGGCGTCGCGCCGATGCGCGCGGCCACGCCGGACAGCGTCGACGACTGCAGCGGCGAGAAGCCGCCGAGCGGAAAGTACGGCACGTAGGCAATGCCGTCGCGGGCGAGCGCGTCGATCAGCGCATCGTCGCCCCGGTGCGCGATGTTGTAGTGGTTCTGCACGCACACGATGTCGCAGATCCGGCGGCCTTGGGCGACCTGCGCGGGCGTGACGTTGCTCAGGCCGATGTGCCGCACGAGCCCGCGCCGCTGCAGCTCGGCGAGCGTGGCCAGCGGCGCCTCGATCGATCCTTCGGCCGGCCCGTGTGTGTCGAACATGATGCGCAGGTTCACGACGTCGAGCACGTCGAGCCCGAGGTTGCGCAGGTTGTCGTGCACGGCCCGTTCGAGTTCGTCGGGCGCGAAGGCGGGCAGCCACGACGCGTCGTCGCCGCGGCGCGCGCCGATCTTGGTGACGATCACGAGATCGTCGCGATACGGATGCAACGCGTCGCGAATCAGCCGGTTCGTCACGTGCGGGCCGTAGAAGTCGCTGGTGTCGAGATGGTCGACGCCGGATTCGACGGCTTCGCGCAACACGTTCAATGCGGCTTCGCGATCTTTCGGCGGGCCGAATACACCGGGGCCCGCAAGCTGCATCGCGCCGTAGCCGATTCGTCTGACGGCGCGATCGCCGAGCCTGAAGGTGGCGGTATGGCGAATATCGGGCATGACCTTACTCCTGTCGAAGAGATGAATGCGTTCAGCATAAGGACGAGTCGGCTGCGCGATAAGCGGGCATAATTCGCACGGGTTGTACGAAAAGGCGAACAATGCAAACCGATCTGGGTGATCTGAACGCATTCATGGCCGTCGCACGCGCGAGCGGATTCCGCGACGCCGCACGCATGACGGGCCTCAGCGCGTCGGGGCTGAGCGAAGCCGTGCGCCGGCTGGAAGCGCGGCTCGGCGTGCGGCTGCTGCACCGCACGACGCGCAGCGTCGTGCCCACCGAAGCCGGCGAGCGCCTGCTCGCGCGTCTCGAGCCCGCACTGACCGAAGTGGCGGCCGCGCTCGACGGTATCGATGAATTCCGCGGCCGACCGGCCGGCACGCTGAAACTCAACGTGCCGGTCAGCGCGTCGCGGCTCGTGTTGCCGGCGATCGTGCCGCGCTTTCTCGATGCGTATCCGGACATCCGGCTGGAAGTGACTGCCGACGAAAATTTCGTCGACGTGCTCGCGGCCGGATGCGACGCGGGCATCCGCTACGACGAACGGCTCGAACAGGACATGATCGCGGTGCCGATCGGCCCGCGCATCCAGCGGTTCGCGACCGCGGCGGCGCCCGGCTATCTCGACCGGCACGGCCGGCCGCGGCATCCGCGCGACCTGCTCGCCCATCGGTGCCTGCGCGGGCGCTTCGCGAGCGGCGCGATGCCGCCGTGGGAGTTCGAGCGCGACGGCGAGGTCGTGCGGGTCGAGCCGGCCGCCGGGCCGCTGCTGGTCCAGATCGGCGGGGCGACGGAGCTGCTGGTCGACGCGGCGATCGCCGGGACGGGCATCGTGCATCTGTTCGAAGACTGGCTGCGTCCGCATCTCGACAGCGGCGCGCTCGAACCCGTGCTCGAACCGTGGTGGCGGCCGTTTTCGGGGCCCTTTCTGTATTATCCGGGGCGGCGTCTCGTGCCGCCGGTGCTACGCGCGTTCATCGATTTCATCAAGGCATCCTGAGCGTTCGACCGCGCCCCGGGGCATGCGCGCCCAGCGGGCCGCGTGCCATCGCCGCTCATATGGCCGGCCGATGCGCGATGCACGCGCTGCAGCAAGCGGCGCGACGGCCGAAGCGCGGGAGCGGGCGTGCCGCGCCGCCCCCGCGGATCCGTCAGCCGCCTTGCCTGACCAGCGCCGCCAGCGTCTTCATCGCCTGCAGATACGGATACGGCCCGTGGCTGATGCGCGCCACGCCGTAATCGGCGAGCTCCGCGAGCGTCGGCGTTTCCGACACGCGCATCACGTTCACCGGCAGCGGCGACGCGGCCGTCAGCGCGCGAATGAGCGCCGGCGCGCGCAGGCCCGGCACGAACAGGCCGTCGGCGCCGGCCGCCGCATAAGCGCGCGCACGGGCCAGCGTCGCGTCGAGCAATCGTTCGTCGTGCGTATCGGCTGACGCCTTGAAGAACACGTCGGTGCGTGCGTTGATGAAGTAGTCGGCGCCCGCGCGATCGGCCGCCTGCCGGGCCGCCGCGAGACGGGCCGCCGCTTCGTCGGCGTCGCGCAGTTCGCCCGTCGCCGGAAAACTGTCTTCGAGATTGCAGCCGATCGCGCCGGCCCGGATGCTGAGCGCGATCGTTTCGGCGACATCGTCCGGCCGCTCGCCGTAGCCGCTTTCGAGGTCGACGGTGACGGGTAGCGCCGTCGCGCGCGTGATCCGCTCCAGCACGTCCATCATCAGCGCGCGCGGCATCTGCTCGCCGTCGACGAAGCCGTTGGCTGCCGCGACCGACCAACTGCCGGTGGCCAGCGCGACGGCGCCGGCATCGGCCGCCGTGCGCGCGCTGCCGGCGTCCCACACGTTGAACAGCACCAGCGGCTGGCCTGCGCGGTGAAGCGACCGGAAAGTCGCGCCTTTCTCGTTGTTGCCCATGCTCGTCTCCTCGTGAATACCGGATCGGTTGTCGTGCCGAGCGATATTGCCACCGAATCGGGCGGTGCGACGCGGGCCGGCAATGTCTGCTGACAGCGCGTGGCAGGAAGTAGGCATGAGCGCCGCGCGGCGATCGGCGCGCCGGCTCAGCGGCGCGAACCCGGATCGATCGACAGCGTGCGCAACTGGCCGCGCAGCTGGTCGACTTCGCCGGGCGCGAACGGCCGCTCGATCTCGGCATGCGTCTGCCGCCACAGCGGGAACGCTTCGGCCAGCAGGTCGTGCCCGGCCGGCGTCAGTTCGAGCAGGCGGCTGCGCCGGTCGTCCGGATCCTGCACGATCGTGACGAGGCCGCGCCGCTCGAGCGGCTTGAGCGCCGCGGTGAGCGTGGTGCGGTCCATCGCGAGCAGCGACGCGACCGATTTCATCGGGGCCGGTTGCGGCCGGTTCAACGACATCAGCAGCGAAAACTGGCCGTTGGTGAGGTCGAGCGGGCGCAGCACATCGTCGAAGATGCGCGCCAGATTGCGCGCCGCGCGCTGCATGTGCAGGCACAGGCAGCAATCGCGCACCATCAGCGTCGTCTCGAAGGGAAGCTTTTCTTTTCGTGCCATGTTGCAATTGTGTTGATATCAACCTATCTTGTCAAGATCGAGGCGCGGCAACCCGCCGTGTCCGTCATCGGAGGGGAAGGCATGAGTGCGCAACAACAGTTGTATCTCGCCGTATTTCTCGGGACCCAGGATAGCCCGGCGATGAAGGCATGGCTCGCGCTGCCGGATGAAGAACGGCGCACGCGCGAGCGCGACGGCATCGCCGCATGGCATGCGTGGGTCGAGCGGCATCGCGACGCGATCGTCGAGCTCGGCGGGCCGCTCGGCAAGACCAAGGCCATCGATGCAGGCGGCATCCGCGACACGGCCAATGCGTTGACCGGCTTTACCGTCGTGCGCGCGGCGTCGCACGACGCGGCCGCCGCGCTGTTCGAAGGTCATCCGCATTTCACGCTGTTCCCGGGCGTGTCGGTCGACGTGATGCCGGTGCTGGCGATTCCCGGCGCATGAGCGACGCGTGACGCCGGGCGCTGCGTGTCGCCAGGTTCGATGCGCGCGGCCCGGATGCAGAGGTTTTCACGACATTCTGGATGGAGACTCGCGATGAAGCTTTACGGATTTGCCGGCACCCGCTCGCAACGCGCGCTGTGGGGGCTGAAGGAGCTGGATGCGGACTTCGAATTCGTGTCGGTCAACCTGCTCGAGGGCGAGCACAAGCGGCCCGAATTCCTGCGCCTCAATCCGGCCGGCAAGGTGCCCGTGCTGGTGGACGGCGACCTCGTGATTCCCGAATCGGCCGCGATCGTGCTGTACCTCGCGGACAAGTATCCGGAGAAGGCGCTGCTGCCCGTGGATCCGGCGCTGCGGGCGCAGGCCTATCGGTGGATCATGTTCGCGGTGACGGAGCTCGAGCAGCCGCTGTGGCGGATCACGCGGCATACGTTCCTCTATCCGCCGGAGAAGCGCTCGCCGGCCGATATCGAACTCGCGCGCGAGGATTTCACGACGATGGCCGCGATTCTCGACACGCATCTCGAAGGGCGCGCGTTCATCGTCGGCGATACGCTGACGGTGGCCGATTGCGTGACGGCCTATCTGATCGACTGGGCGAGCGAATGCCACCTGATCGAGCCGTTCCCGCAATTGCGCGCGTATCTGGAACGGCTGTATGCGCGGCCGAAGGCGCCGCAGCGGATCGCGGAGGCGAGGAAGGCGGCGTGAAATGGTGGTCGGTCACGTCGACGTGATCGGCCACGAACATTGTTGCAGACCGTTGCCATTCGCTGGACGAGAACCCGGCCATCCTTTATCTCTTCAGTTTCCGAGAAAAAACGCGGTTGCTGAGAGAGAAGCATGGCCCGAGGACGAGATACGCAACGCGCATTCGCGCAGTGGATAACCGGTCGGCAGTCGTATTTCCTGGAGGTGCCCGGCGCACCCGCGACGCCGGATCTGTCGATCATGTCGTTCGTGCTCGACGAGCGGCTGGGCGAGCCTTATCGGATCGAAGTGACGCTGACGAGCCCGGTTTCGCTCGCACGCGCCGATTACCTCAATCGCCCCGCCATCTTTACGATCGAGCCCCCCGGCACGAATGCCGCGACGGGCGTGGTGCGTCGATTCGCCGGCTGCATCACCGCGTTCGGTCAGATCCGCAAGACGCGCGATTTCGTGTCGTACAGGATCGTCGTCGAGCCGTTCGTCGCCCGTTTGCGCCTCGTGGAGGCGACCCGCATTTATCAGCAACAGTCCGTGCCCGAAATCGTCGAATCGATCCTCAGGCGGCACGAATTCCGCGCGCACCAGTTTTCATTCAAGCTGCGGCGCGCGTATCCGCGTCTTGCGTTTCGCATGCAGTACCGGATGTCCGACTGGGATTACATCCGCCTGCTGATGGAACAAACCGGATTATTCTGTTTTTTCCGCGCGGGACAGCATGGCGACGAACTGCATTTCGGCGATGATGTCGATGCCTATTCGTATCGTCCGCAAGTCGTCATTCCGTACCGCGAAGCAAGCGGCCTGGAAAGTGGTCACGAGGCCGTGCTTTCGCTCGAATCGTTAAGCGAAACGATTCCTCGTTCGATCAAGGTCGCCGATTACAACCCCGAGAAGGCTGACGACCGATTCAACGCCGAGGCGACCATCGCCGCACGCGACGATCCGACGACATGGGGGGCGAGCTACGTCTATGGCACTCACCATGCCGACGGCGACGAAGCCCGGCGTGAAGCGCAATTGCGCCGCGAGGCGGCGCTTGCATGGCAGGTCACGTATTCGGGCAAGAGTTCGGTTGTCGACTTCGCGCCGGGCCTTGTCGCGAAGCTCGACGAGCAACCGGCCGACGCGCCGCACGGGATCGTGATCGTGTCGGTGCGTCATGCGGGCGGCCGGGATGCGTCGTATATCAATACGTTCGACGCGATTCCGTGCGGCCGGGCGTTTCGACTGAAACTCGACGAGCACCGCTGGCCTGCGATTGCGGGCACGTTGCCGGCACGGGTCACGACTCCGGGCGCTTCGCCGTATGCGCACCTGACGAGCGACGGCTGTTACACCGTGCGCTTCGATTTCGATTTCGACACATGGCCTGCCGGCGGCGAGTGTGTGCCGCTGCGCCTCGCCAAGCCCTTCGCAGGCAGCCATCAGACGGGATTCCACTTTCCGCTGCTGGCCGATACCGAAGTCGCGGTCGCATTTGCCGGCGGCAACCCGAACCGGCCGTATATCGCGCATGCGCACCATCACAGTCAGGCCGTCGACCTGGTCACGAGCCGGGATAGCTTCAACACGCGCAACGTGATTCGCACGCGAGCGAACAACAAGCTTCGCTTCGAGGATCGGAAGGGGCGCGAAAGCATCAAGCTGTCGACGGATTACGGTGGAAAGACGCAGGTCAACCTCGGGCATTTCGTCGACAGCCGACAGCAGACGCGTGGTGAAGGGTTCGAGGTCAGGACCGATGAGCGCGGCGCGCTGCGCGCCGGCAAGGGACTGTTCCTGTCGGCCGATGCGCAATCGAGTGCGGGCGGGCACGCTTTCGACATGACGGTCGCGCGGCGGCAACTCGACGCGGCGCGATCCCGCATGCGCCGTCTGAGCGACGCGGTCGAGAAGGCGCGAGCGACGATGGCGGCCTGCGAAGCGCAGCAGGCGTTGCTCGAAGCGCAGGTTCGTGATCTCGAGGCTGCCGTGCTGCTCGCATCAGCACCGCACGGGGTTGCCGTGACCAGTGGAGAACACATGCAATTGGCGGCTGACGGACATCTTTTCACGACGACGGGCGGCAACGCCGATGCGGCGATCGGTGGCAACTATACGGTTGCAGCGGGCAATGCGGTGTCGCTGTATGCGAATGCGCATGGAATGAAGCTATACGCGGGCGCGGGCAAGGTCGACGTTCAGGCGCAAGCGGATGCGCTCGAACTGACGGCGCTAAAGGGCGTGACGATCGCGAGCACGTCGGATGCGGTGACGCTGAATGCGCAGAAGGCGCTGGTGCTGATGTGCGGCGGCGCCTATATCAAGCTCGAAGGCGGGGCAGTGGAGATCGGCAGCGCAGGCGAGATTCGGTTGCGGGGGCCGGTGAGTGCCGGACCGTCCGCGACCCGCCGGCAGGCGTTGCCGCTGATGCCGGCGCAGGAGCGAACCGGCATGAAGCTCTGGCATGCATATCCGAATGGGGAGCCGGTCAGGAACGCAACGTATCGCGTGACGTTCCCGGACGGTTCGTGGCGCGAGGGCCGGCTCGATGCCGACGGCCGGGGCACGGTGGCGGATGTGCCGCGCGGCGGTGGCTCGGTCCAGTATTTCGAGGAAGACCAGGATCTTCAGGACACCGCGCGCAAGTGGAGCGATCCGCAAGGGACGCCGCCATTTTCGCCGGCGAGCGGGGATGCCGGCCACGCGGTGCCGAGTCTCGTCGGGGCGTCGATGACGGCCGCGATTCCCGTAGCGGAGTCGGCCGGGCAAGCGCTCGGGGCGGCCGCGCTCGTCAGGGAAGCAGCATCGGGCGGGGCGGCGAACGTCGCGAACGGCGATGCCGCTGCGCTTGCCCGGGCCTCGCTCGACGCTGTCGGCGAGCCAGTCGCGAATTCCACACGCAATCACGCGGCGGCTTCGATGCCCGGCGCCGCCCCCGGTCTCGTCAAAACCACCGTGTCGCGCTGATCGCGCGCGGTGTTCGCTTCCTATTCGAAACAGATAACAATTTATGGCCGGAACCACCGCACCCTCGACCCCGCAGCGTCCGATACCCAACGCGATTCTTCAGAATGCCGAAGCACGGCGCGTGATCGTCAGTCCGGTTCCCGCACCGGACACCTCGCCGAAGCTGATCGCGACCGACGTCGAATCGGTCGGTAACCCCGGCCTCGAGATCTTCGTGCAGTGCCTGTACATGGTGCCGTTCGTCGGCAATGCGATGTCGCTGTACGACGTCGGTGTCGACATCTACCGGATCTGCAGCGAGCCGGGCGGCACGGCGAAGGTCCTCAATTGGGGTATTCTCGCGATCGATGCGATCGGTGTCGTGCCCGCCGCGGGCAATGCGACGCGGCCGGCGCGCGCGGTCGTCAAGGAAGTGTTGCTCGCATTTGCAAAGGGTGCGGGCGCGGCGATGCTCGTCGACCTGTTCTGGGCGACGGCCGGCGGCGACGTGCTCGCCTTCATGGCGGAACTCGACACGTACCTCGACGCGTGGAAGAAAGACATCGTCGCGGGGGTGCGCGAAGCGTCGCGCACGGTGCGCCGCTTCGTGCTCGATCCTGTTTCGGCGGCCGAGCAGATGGGGCGCATCAAGAAGAACCCGGGCTTCCTGTCGTGGGTGCCGTCGACGGAGGAGATCGCGCTCATCGGCATCGACCAGTTGCTCCAGGTGTCGGGCCAGCGCGATGCGATCGTCGCCTGGCTCGACGCGTTCGACCGCGAAACGGGGCCGATGCTGGACCGCGCGTTCGGCAGCGTGGACGAAGCGGGTGGTTTGCTGTTCATGGCCGCGCAGATCACCGCGCAGATCAAGGCGCGCAAGGCGCGCGGGATGCCGTCGCACGTCGCGCAGGTCACGCCGGGTACGATGAGCGCGCCGCACCGCAAGCCGGGCGAGCACCGCGATTCGACGCAGAAAGGCGCGATGCCCAGCCCGCTGCCGCCGAAGGACGGGTGCGGCTGTCCGAAGACGGCGAGCGCGAAGCCCGTCAGTTACGCAATGGGCGACGAGCACCTCGCGCAGACCGACTTCGTGCTCGACGGTGTCGTGCCGATCGTGTGGACGCGACGCTATCGATCGAGCCTTGCGGCCTACGATGCGAGCCCGCTGGGCGCGCGCTGGAGCAGTGCGTATCATCTGTCGCTGGAGGAGCGGGACGGTACGCTGACGTTCTTCGATCCGGACAGTCGCGCGGTGCCGTTGCCGCCGGTGGGATTCGGGGAGTCGGTCGAGGTGCCGGCCGAGCAGTTCACGATTGCACGCCCGGATGGCCGCCGAATCCATTTGACCTATCCGGACGGTAGTCGAGAGGAATACGAACTGAGCGACCGCGTTGCGTCGGCCCGTTACCGCCTCGTTTCCCGCATCAACCGCGACGGCATCGGTCTCGGCTTCACGTACAACGCCGCCGGCGAACTCGTTACGATCAGCGATGGCGCGGCGAACGCGATCCGCATCGAGTACGTCGACGGTCGCGTCTCGGCGATCTACCGTGCAGGCGTTCCGGGGCTCGCCAACGAAGCCCTCGCGCGCTACACGTACAGCGCCGACGGCGACCTGAGCGGCCACGTCGACATGCTCGGTTTCCGGCGTACGTATACGTACGAGCAACACCTGCTCACGCGTTATACGGATTTCAACGGACACCCCGCGAACCTCGCATGGGACTGGCCGGGCCGGCGCGAAGGCGTGCCCGCGACGGCCGACGCCCGATGCGTGCGGACGTGGTACGGCAACGACGGCCAGCATGTCCAGGACGACATGCACTTCGAGTACCATCGCGAACACTGGTACACAAAGGTGACCGATGCCGGCGGCCATGCGACGATTCACCGCTACGATTTCCACAACCGGATCGTGCTGGTCGAGCATCCCGACGGCTCGACCGAATCGTACGAATGGGACGACCAGCACCGTCTGGTCGGAATGCGGAACGCGCTGGGTCACACGCAGCGTTTCGAGTACGACGCGCACGGCCGGCTGACGGCCGAGATCGACGCACTCGGCAATGTCACGCGTACCGAATACGACGCGCGCGGTTTGCCGGTCCAGGTCACCGGGCCGGATGGCCGTGTCACACAAACGGCCTACGACGCGCTTGGCCGGCCGGTCTCCGTGACGGACGCGGCAGGCCGCACGACCCGCTACGTGTGGGGCGTACGCAGCGAATTGCTGTCGCTGACCGATCCGAAGGGCGGCGTAAAACGCTTCCGTTATGACCACGGTGGACGGCTCGCGGAGGCGGCCGACTGCTCCGGCCACGCGACACGCTACGGCTACGACGAGCGCGGTCATCCGTCGCGGGTCACCGATGCCGCGGGCCACGACACGCTTTATCGCTGCGACGCGCGAGGGCAGGTCGTCAGCGTCGTGCATCCGGACGGCGCCGAGGAACGCTTCACGTGGGACGGAGAAGGCAACCTGCGCACGTATCGCGACGGCGCGGGCCACGTCACCGAGTACACGTTCAATGCACGCGGGCAGCCGACCTGGCGCAAGGACGCCGCAGGCCGGGAACTGGCATACGGATACGACCGGCAATGGCGGCTCGACACGCTGACCAACGAGAACCGGGACCGGACGCGGTTCGGCTACGACCGGCTGGGGCGCATCGTCGAGCAGACGGATTTCGACGGCAGCACGACCCGCTACCAATGGGACGATGCCGGGCAATTGATCGGTTCGCAGGCCGGGGACGTCGAGACGACCTACACGCGCGACCCGCTCGGCCGGCTGACGCGGCGGGAGACGAAGGGGCCGGGCGGCCGGGGCCGGGTGACCGAGCTTTTCCATTACGACGCCCGCGGCCGGCTAACGACCGCGCAGGGATATCACAGCCGTGTGCACCTGCACTACGACGATGCCGATAACCTGATCGCCGAAGAGCAGACGATCTACCCGGACAGCGACGGTTCCTACACGACGGTGACGCGTCACGAATACGACGTGCTCGGCAACCGGATCCGCACGCAACTGCCGAACACGCGCACGATCGACTGGCTGCGCTACGGTTCGGGCCATTTGCACGGCGTGTTGCTGGACGGCCGGCCGCTGGTGGACTTCGAGCGCGACAAACTGCATCGTGAGATCGTGCGCCGGTATCGCAGCTTCGAGCAGGTTCGGGAATACGATCCGGCAGGTCGGTTGCAGCGCATGGCCGTGCGGCGTGACGGGAGTGCGCGGCTGGCGGACTGGATGGCCACGCGCCGGTTGCAGTACGACGCGGCCGGTCACCTGACGCGTATCGAGGATCGCACGCGCGGCGTCACGGAGTATGCGTACGACCCGACCGGGCGTCTGCTGAAGGCGACGACACGGGATCTGAAGGAGGTATTCGCATTCGATCCGGCGGGCAACCCGGTGGATCCGGACAGCATCCCGCCGCGCCCGAGCGACGAAACGATCGAGTCGGCCAAGGCGCGGATGCAGCGGCAGATGGCGCAGGATCGTGCGTGGTGGGACGCCCATCCGGGCGAACGGTTGCCCGACGAACAGCTCGCGCGGCGCTTGCGGATTGCCGACGAGGTCGACGCGCTGACCGGCTGGGAGCGGTCATTGCCGAAGTGCATCGGCAACGTGCTGAAGGAACTGAACCGCACGCGCTACGAGCACGACGCGCAAGGCAATCTGGTGCGCAAGACGGAGCCGGGCGGCGTGACGTGGCTGTACGAATACGACGCGGCGAACCGGCTCACGCAGGCCGAACGCTATGCGAGGTGGCCGGCGGCGAACGAGATCGACCGGATCGAGCGGACGCCACATGGCGTGACGTCGACCCCGGGCACGGTGCGGCCGGAATTGCGCGTGCACTTTACCTACGACGCGTTCGGCCGGCGGCGGATGAAAGAGGTGACGAGCAGGGACGGCCACATCGATCGGACAGTGTTCACGTGGGACGGCGACGTGCTGCTGATGGAGGAGCGGTTCCATATCGCACCGCTTGAGCCGGGGGAACGCGGCGAGCGGGTGGGGGACCGCTCGACGCCGATGGTCCGGGAGGATCCTGCCGATCCGTACTCGGTGCCGGTGGCGCAGCGGGTCCATACGTTCATTGAGCGGCACCGGTGGCAGGGGGCGTCGCTGTACCTGCACGAACCGGGGACGTTCGTGCCACTGGCGCGGCTGGACGAGACGCTGGTGGAGGCGGCGTTCGTGGCGACGGGCACGGATGGAAGGTTCGTGCAGGTGCCGGCGAAGACGCGGCATGCGACGCTGTTCTACCAGAATGACCACCTGGGGACACCGCAGGAACTGCTGGACGATTCGGGGAAGGTGGTGTGGCTGGGGCGGTATCGGGCGTGGGGTGGCGAGAAGACGGTGTGGGGGGAGGTGCCGGAGCGCAACGAGGCGGGGAACGCGGTTCGGTTCCAGGGGCAGTATCGGGACGAGGAGACGGGGCTGCACTATAACCGGTATCGGTACTATGATCCGGGCAGCGGCAGGTTCATCTCGAAGGACCCGATTGGGTTGCAGGGTGGATTGAACGTCTGGCAGTACGCACCAAACCCGGTTGGGTGGATAGACCCACTTGGGCTGACATGCAAATGCCCTTGCCCTGGTACTTTCTGGGCCGATAGGTCGCTGCCTCGAGATAATCACGGCAATCCCGTGCCGGACGTAGGCGCGCCTCACACGCAATTGGGTCGGAGGGATGGACGTCGAGGTGCATACAATCAGGCACGAGAATGGAGTTACGATGCAAACGGAAATCTTGTTCCCACACGCGATATAGATTTCACTGATCACGGTCGCCCCCAAAACCACCCGTGTCCCCATCAGCACAATTGGCTTCCCAATCCGACGGGAGGAACACGACAGCACGGGCCCGCAGTCCCCATGGAGATGCCATGATGCAAATGCGATCGTTTCCAATGGATCGATCAGACGGCTCCAAGATTTCACTCGAGGAACTGTTGACAGTTGTTCCGGGCAGCCAATGGACTTGGTACGTGCTTGATTTTTACGGCATTGGTTGTGCCCCAGGTGACCAAACCATGACCTCTTTTGAAGACGAGGTCCGTTCTTCGGATAATGGTGTTGCTATGACTTGGACTGAGTTGAACGACTTTGCTCACGGGTTGGATCAAACGATCGATTGTCAAATAGTTGCGGCTACTCAATATCCGGTTTCCCGCGAGCGAGTGGGAAGGAGGGATTTTTGCGAATATGAAATGGTGATCGATGGATTCGATAGTACTGAATGGGCTGTTTGGGCGCGCGATGAGAGCGTATCTGATCGAATTGTAAGAGTGGCTTCGAAATTGAAATAGCAGAGGCGCGCGCTCCGCGCTCAACCGCTATATCAATACGTGCCAAATTCGTCCAGGCGGTGTTGATGAAGGAAATGATGAAAATATTGATTGCCTTTCGATGGTGCTCGGAAAATCTACGTGTTGCTCATGGTGATGAAGTTTAATCTCAAGGATCATAGCGGGGAGGGTATGGGTGAAATCATTGTGATCGCCTCACGCGAGGGGAGCATCCTTGGTGAATTCTCTCCTGCTTCATGTTTTGCTACTTATGCACCGTTGTTTAAGGAGTTTGAGCAGGCGGCGAATGATCAGCTCTTAGTGGAGATAGACCGGCTGGAAGGTGAAATTTACAAACTCGGGTTCTATGTGGTTGGTCCCTGTCCTCAAGGCCCGAGGTATGAAATAGAGAATCTCCAAATAATGGAAAGGGGTATCAGTTTTCGATTGAAGGGCGGAGGCAAAATATAACTGCCATAATTATTGTTGTTCGTGCCTGAGACGATTGGTTGCGGTACGACTACGATTGAGTGTCGGACCAAGCTCTGTCTACTGTCGAGCGACGTCGAGATGCCACGCGGCACAAGGCGAGGCGGAGAGTCGGTCAACATACGATAGTGTTACGACGACGAGTGTAATCTGAGGTAGCGCACGAGATTTTGGGCAATCGTTAGGGGATTGGTAACGGGCGGTAGACGGGGCTGCACTATAACCGGCACCGGTACTATGATCCGAGTAGCGGACGATTCATTTCGAAAGACCCTATTGGGCTCGCGGGCGGCATCAACGTCTGGCAGTACGCACCCAATCCAATTGGCTGGATTGATCCGCTGGGGCTGTCGAAGCAATGTGCGAAGTGCTTGCCGAGTTGCAACGATATCGCATCTCAGGGACCGAAGGATGCCACCGAGATGGCGCAAGAACTTTCTAGGCAGATTAATCGGAATTCGGTAACATTTTCTACGCCGACAACGCAAGGCCATATTGATTTGCAGGGTGATGCGCACTTCGATAAGGCGACGAAAGTTAAAATTCCAACTCCCCATGTTCAGACGCGAACGATTAACATCGGACCGAACGGCCAAATAACTACGTCAAAAAAGACAGAGGTCACGACGGCGGCAACTAAGCAGGATGTGCGAGTGGCAAGGGAGCTTGCAAGACGGAAGGGGTTGTGCAAATGAATGATCTAATCGATGCGTTGCAGCACTGGTATACATCTCAATGCGATGATGTTTGGGAGCATTCTTACGGTGTGAAGATTTCTACCATTGACAATCCGGGATGGGAAGTTAGAATAAATGGTGTTTCGGGGAGAAAGTTGATAGATATTAATGCAGAGCGTGATGAATCAGATTGGATTAGTGTGACTGCTACTAAAGAGGAATTTGTTGGGTATGGTGGTTCAAGTAATTTGAAGGAAATTCTGATGCTTGCGATGGACTGGTTGCATTAAGCACCAAGGGCCGCAGTTGTGGCCCTTGTAGTTAGTGTGGTTAGCCGCAATCGGGGGTGATTTGCGCGGCGGTAATGGTGAGCTTGCCGTGTTCAACGTGAACGTGAAGCTTCTGGCCGGCGTGGAAGCCGACGTCGTGTATCAGCCAGCGGCCGACGATCTTGAGCCAGAGGTGCAGCGGCTCGCAGCTCTCGTCATAGATGGCCTGCAGTCCGTAACGACCGATGTCGCGCTTGCGCTGCATGGTGATGAAACGCTCCGTGACGGGTTGCCGAACCTACGGCGCGTGGACTTGGCGCACGTCCTGGTGTAGATATCCCGGTCGACATTGACGGAACGGTTCATCCAAGCACTGGCGGCATTTCGGTTGCTCTGGAATCAGCACGCAATCTTCCGCCTCATAGGCGCCCCGAAAATCCAGGGGGAACCGGAAGGGACTGTGCTTGTTTGCTGAATACAGCGAACCTTCCGAAAAGTCTGAGGTGCGTGCGGGATAGTGCCAAGCATGGAACGATCCAACCAAGCACAAGTATGTCTTTATCTGATTATCAAGCCGCACTTCGTTCAACGCGTGAAAAATTGGTGAGGCAATGACGGCTGAACTTTATGTCGTGCTGGATCGGGAACTGCGCGACGCATTGGAGGCGAGCGCCGACTTCGACGTGCTGAGAGATATTCTCGTGAAATATCGGGAGAAAGGTTTTAGTTCGAATTCCGTATGTGAATTGTTGGAATCTATGAGGGATGGCGTAACTTAAAATATTGAAGAGCGAATTCTGGAGCTTATGGATATCGTTTCTGGATTCTGTTCTCCGAATATGCGAGTTTGGTGATGGGTGAAAGGGCCGCAGTTGCGGCCGTTGTTGTTATCGTGGTTGGCGGCGATCCGGGCCGATGGTGATCTGCTCCGCCTGTTCTACCCGACCGTCGTACAGACGTCTACGACACGTCGTCAGGCCCGCCGAGCACGCGACAAAGCATCGACAGGTCGCGCAGCCTGAGATGCGGCGCCACGGCGTACCCCGGCGCGTATTCGCCTGCAGAAACCGGCTCGCGCACGACCCACGCCGCCTGCAGCCCCGCATTCAGCGCGCCGACGATATCGAGATGAAAATCGTCGCCGACATGCAGCAATTCGCCCGGCCGTACGTCGAGCGCATCCGCCGCCGCATGGAAGATCTCGGGTTCCGGCTTCGCGAAGCCGAACTCACGCGCACTGAGCGTCGTGCGAAAGAATTCGCCGCCGCCGGTCAGCCGGAGATCCGCGTTGCCGTTGGTGACCGCGATCAACGGAAAGCGCTCGCTCAGCCACGCGAGCGCCGGCAGCGCGTCTTCGTAGAATTCGACGCGGTTGCGCGCCGCATAGAACACGTCGTACGCACGATCGGCCAGCGAGACATCTTCGTTCGCACGTTCCAGCGCCAGCCGGATCGACCCGATTCGCATCGCGCGAAAGTCGCCGGCAAGCTCTGGACACAAACGTTCGTATTCGTCACGTAACGCACCGAGTGCCTGTTGCGTGGGCAGCACGCGCTCGGTGTTCGGCGCGTGCTCGATCAACCATGCGCGAAGCGCCGCCTCGGCCCGTACGATGGACGGCCCGAACGGCCACAGGGTGTCGTCGAGGTCGAACGAGAGGGCGGAGACTTTGGCGAGACGCATGGCGGTTGAAAGCGGGAAGTCGTTTTACCAGGGCCACGGAACGGCAGTGCCGGTGCCGTGGTCGAGGGCGTGCCGATACAGGAAGCGCGCGACGGTCAGATCCTGAAGCGCGAGCCCCGTCATGTCGAAGACGGTGATCTCGTGCGCGGCACGATCGATCGATGTCGCACCCGCGAGGATGTCACCGATTTCCGTGCGCGGCAAATCTGGCGCCCACTGGCACTCGCCGATGCCGCGCGCCTGCTCGTGATCGTCCACGACGATGCGCGCGCGTTCCAGCACGCCCGCCGGAAGTTCGCGCTTGCCCGCGGTATCGGCGCCCACGCAGGTCAGGTGGGTGCCGGGCTGCACGGCATCCGCGTCGAACAACGCGCCGCCGCCCGGCGTGGCCGTGATCACCACGTCGCTATCGGCCACCGCGTCGTTGCGGTTGTGCGCCACGCCGATCGTGCATCGATCGACGAAGTGCGCTTCGAACGCCGGGTCCGGTTCGCCGCTCACGGTCACGTACTGCACCGTGCATCGCCGCGGCAGCAGCCTGAGCGCGTAGTCGAGCTGCACACGCGCCTGCACGCCCGTGCCGAACACGCAGAGCCGCGTGCTGTCGCGGCGCGCGAGCAGTTGCAACCCGAGGCCGCCGGCGGCCCCGGTGCGCGCGGTGGTGATCGCGTTGCCGTCCATGATGCACAGCGGGCGTCCCGTCGCCGGATCGAACAGCGCGACGGTGGCCTGATGCGGCTCGCCGCCCAGCGCACGGTTGCCCGGCCAGAACCCGGCCGCCTTGAAGCCGAGCAAGTCCTGACCGGCGACGTCGCCCGACTTGATGCCGAACACGCCGCCGGTATGGAGCTTCTCGCGCACGACCGGGAATACGCGTCCTGCCCGTTGACTGTGCAGCACGAACGCTTCGCGGACGGCCGCCATCACTTGCTCGACCTGCAGGGCGGGCTCGACGGCATCGCGGTCGAGGAGAAGGAGGCGGGCGTCGGTCGGCATGGTCGGGGGCGCCTGTTCGGCACGAGATGAATCAAGGGTGTTTAAAGTTTGTCCAAATATGGACAAATAGTCAATGCGTGGATGAGACGGCATGGACGCCGGACGACGCTCACCACCCGTAGAACCGCGGCCACGTCTGCGCGGCGCCGTCGCCGCCGATGGCCTGGTATTCGGGATGCTGCGCGCCAGTGGCGCACGCATGATTCGGGAGAATGCGCAGCCGCGTGCCGATCGGAAACCGCTGCGCGATGTCCGTATCCGGCGCGCCCGTTCGCGACACGATCCCGTGTTCCTGATTGGCGGCGCTCATCAGGTAGCCGCCGAGCACCTCGCCGTCTTCGGTGCAGACCTGCCCGTAGCCGAAATCGCGCGCCTGGCGCTGCGTGCCGCGGTCGCGGCTCATCGCCATCCAGCCCGCGTCGACGATCGCCCAGCCTTTCTCTTCCTGATGGCCGACGACGGTGGTCAGCACCGACAGCGCGATGTCGGACGGTTCGCACACGCCGATGTTGTGCATCACGAGGTCGAACATCACGTACACGCCGGCGCGCACTTCGGTCACGCCGTCGAGCCGTTGCGCCGCCAGCGCGGTGGGCGTCGATCCGATGCTGACGACCGGGCACGGCAAGCCGGCGGCCCGCAGGCGCTCGGCGGCGCGCACGGTGCGGCTGCGCTCCTGTTCGGCGATCGCGACCAGCGCTTCGGGCGTGTCGTATTCGTAGCTGGAGCCCGCATGAGCGAGCACGCCGCCGAGCCGCATGCCGCCGTCGGTCAGCGCGCGGCCGACGGAGATCAGCAGGTCGGCATCGGGCGGGATGCCGGAGCGGTGCCCGTCGACGTCGACCTCGATCCACACGTCGAAACGTTCGCCGTGCTCGCGCCCGAACGCGGCGATCGCGTGCGCGGCCGGCAGGCTGTCGGCGACGATCTTCAGGTCGCAGCCCTGCCGGCGCAGCGCCAGCGCCTGGCCGAGCTTGGCGGGCACCATGCCGACCGCATAGACGATATCGACGATGCCGTCGGCGAAGAATTGCTCGGCTTCCTTGAGCGTGGACACCGTGATGCCCTGCGCGCCCGCCGCGATCTGCGCGTCGACGACTTGCCGGCATTTGGTGGTCTTGACGTGCGGCCGGAACCGCACGCCGAGCGCGTCCAGATGCGCCTGCATGCGTGCGATGTTGCGGTGCATGCGGCCGATATCGATCAATGCGGCCGGGGTGTTGAGGGTGTGAAGGTCCACGATGCGTCCGTTTGCGAAGTTGCCGATACGGACACTGTAGGGGAGGGGAGCAGCGCCGTGTTTAATGCACGTCTAATCTGCCATTAAGCAGAATTTAATCAACGAAGTCCTCCTGGATCGCACCGGAACTCAGGCCTTGCCGCGCCAGGGCGGCGGATCGAGAAGCTGCCGCGCGGCGTCGAGAAACACCCGCTGCCGCGCGGAGCGGCCGGTACGCGATGGCACGAGCGCCGTCACCGGCGCGGGCGGCAGGCGCCAGCGGGGCAGCAACCGGACGAGCTTGCCGTTCGCGAGCAGCGGTGCGACGTCCCACTCGGAGCGCTCGACGATGCCGAGCCCGGCCAGCGCCCATTCGGTGATGACGGTGCCGTCGTTGGACGACAGCGCGCCGGTGACGCGGATGACGGTGGACCGCCGCGAATCGCCCTTGGCGCCGCCAACAGGCGAGAAGCGCCAGCGCGGGATGTCCTCGTCGTTCTCGCGCAGGCACAGGCAGTCGTATCGCGCCAGGTCGGACGGATGCTTCAGATCCTTGATGCGACGCGCGTACGCGGGGCTCGCACAGAGGAAGCGCTCGTTGGGCGCGAGCGGATAGCCGATCCACGAAGACGACTTGAGGCTGCCGACATGGACGACCACGTCGGCCCCCGCCGCGCTGGTCAGCGGGCTTTCCGACAGATGGAGCGAGATCTCGAGTTTCGGATGTGCGCGCTGCACGTCGCGCACGATCCGTGCGACATATTTGCGGCCGAAGCCGAGCGGGGCGACGACGCGCAGCGTGCCCTGCACGTCGCCGTGGTCGCCCGCGATGCTGACCGGCAGCGCCTCCACGCGCTCGAGAATGCCCACGGCTTCCTGGTACAGCCGCTGCCCTTCGTCGGTCAGCGCGATGCCTTTCGGTTGCCGCACGGCGAGCCGCGCGTTCAGGCGCGCTTCCATCCGCTGCAGGCGAATCGTGACCGCGGGCGGCGTGAGATCGAGCAGCCGGGCGGCAGCGGCCAACGATCGGGACGTGCCGATCGCGCGGACGAGTCGAAGGTCGTCGAGGTCGAGCATTTCATGGCTCTTAATGCAGAGGGTATCCAGCATTAAACCGCACATTCGGTGCCGACGCCATCGAGGTGGCCGGCGCCCGCCTGCCGCATTCGCCGATATATTGAATCGTCCGATCGATCGTGACGCCCGGCGCCCGCCCGCCTACGCGTGCAGCCCCCAGATCAGCGACCGGTGCGCGGCCACTCCGGCCATCACGCCCGATGCCGATGCGAAGGTTGCGTTGCTCATCGACGTCGACGCATCGCCCGCCGCGAATACGCCGGCGACGCTCGTCTGCTTTGACGCATCGACGCGAACGACGGGGCCGAGCGGCCCTTCGTCGAACGCGCAGCCGAGCTGCCGCGCGAGGTCGCTCGCCATGTCGGTGCGCGCGCCGATGAACAACGCGTCGATCGGCACGACCTGGCCGTCGGCGAGCCGCAGCGCGTCGATACGCGGCGCATCGCCGAGGATCTCGGCGACCGGCGAGCGTTCGATCCGCACCCCGCGCGCGGCGAGCAATGCGGCTTCTTCGTCGTTCGCTTCGACCACGCCCTGCGTGAACCACGTCGTCGGGCCCCAGTCCGGAATCAGGATCGCCTGATGGACCGACAGCGGATGCGTGGCGAGCACGCCGAGCCGCTGGCCGCTTACTTCATAGCCATGGCAGTACGGACAATGCAGCACGCTGATGCCCCAGCGTTCGGCGAGCCCCGGCAGCGCGGGCAGTTCGTCGCGGATGCCGGTGGCGAGAATCAGCCGGTCGGCGCTCGCGCGGCCGCCGTCGGCCAGCGTCACGTGAAAGCGCCCGTCCGCGTCGCGCTCGGCCGTGCGAACCGTGCCGTCGATGCGCCGCACCGTCGGATACGCGTCGAGCTGCGCGCGCGCATCGGCGACGATTTGCGCCGGCGGCTTGCCGTCCTGCCCGAGGAAGCCGTGCGCGTGTTCGGCAAAGCGGTTGCGCGGCCGGCCGGCGTCGATCACGAGCACGCGGCGGCGCGCCCGCGCCAGTTGCATCGCGGCCGACAACCCGGCAAAGCTGCCGCCGATCACGATCACTTCATGATGAGAATGCATGCGTCCTCTCCTTTCTGAACCTGCGTGAATGACCGATGTGCTCCGCTGACGGTCAACTCATGAAACATGAGAAGTTGCATGATAGGGCGATGGTATCATTCATGCAACTTCAGAAGTTTCGAGAGAGAGGGGAGTTCTACCCGTGAGAACCGACAGCCGTTTGTCGCGCATCCTGCATGCGCTGATCCACATGGACCAGGCCGACGGCCCGCTGACGTCGGAGACGATCGCGACGATGCTGTGCACGAACCCGGTCGTCGTGCGGCGCCTGCTCGGCGGGTTGCGCGATCGCGGGTACGTGCAGTCGGAGAAGGGGCACGGCGGCGGCTGGGCGCTCAGCGTCGCGCTCGACGACATCACGCTGCTCGACGTCTATCGCGCGGTGGGCGAGCCGCCGCTGTTTTCCGATCTCGTGTCCGACGACGCGCCCGAATGTCTGGTCGAACAGGCCGTCAACGCGCATCTGTCGGCGACGCTGAAGGAGGCCGAAGCCTCGCTGCTCGCGCGCTTCGGCGAAGTCACGCTCGGCATGCTCTCGCGCGATTTCGACGCGAAGGCGGCGCGGCCGCGCAAGCCGCGCTGACGCGGCGCAGCACGTCCGCCGTACACGCGTGACGTGCGCGCCGGCGCGATCGAAACCGTCGCGCCGTCATGTTCTGTCCCCCAACTTCTGCCCGGTTCGCCCGCCACAGGGCAAAATACGGGTTTTCCGCACCCGCGAGGGCGCGTTCGAATCACGCGCCGGGCGGCGGCAGTGCGCATGCCGCACGCGGCCGCCCGGTGCCAGGCAAGATCGCTCGCCACGCTGCGAGCCCACAGGAGTCCAGACCCCATGCCCGAATCCAACCTGTCCTTCTTCGGCCGGCTGTCGCTGGCCGTCGGCACGTTCTTCTCCGTGCTCGGCAATCGCGAGTTCGCCGCCGACGTGCTGCGCGTGCGCGATGGCGCCGCGGCGCCCGTCGCGCCCGCTCCGACGCCGGCACCGGCCGCCGCGCCCGTCGCCCCCGCGCCCGTGAAGCCGCCGGCGCCCGAGCTGCGCGAAGCCAGCCCGCAGGCCGCGCTGCAGCTGCTCGGCCTGCTGCAGCGCGATGCGCGCTTCATCGATTTCGTCGAGGAAGACATCGCCGGCTACGCGGACGCCGACATCGGCGCGGCCGCGCGCCTCGTGCACGACGGCTGCCGCGTCGCGCTGCGCGAGCACTTCACGATCGTGCCCGTGCGCGACGAAGCCGAAGGCAGCCGCGTGACGCTGCCGGCCGGCTTCGACGCGACGGCCGTGCGCGTGACCGGCAACGTGGTCGGTTCCGCGCCGTTTACGGGCACGGTCAGCCATCGCGGCTGGCGTGTCGCAGACGTGCGCCTGCCGAAGCTGACGGGCAGCCACGACGCATCGGTCATCGCACCGGCGGAGGTGGAACTGTGAGCGATCCGCGCTATTCGATCGGTATCGACCTCGGGACGACCCATTGCGCGCTGTCGTACGTCGACAGCAGCACGAGCGACGGCGAGAAGATCACGCAGCAGGTGCTGCCGATCGCGCAACTCACTGCACCCGGCGCGCTGGAATCGCGCGACCTGCTGCCGTCGTTTCTCTACTTGCCGCACGAAAGCGAGCTGACGCAGGGCGACCTGACGCTGCCGTGGACGGCCTCGCGCACCTTTGCGGTCGGCGAGATGGCGCGCACGCGCGGCGCCGGCACGCCGATCCGCCTCGTGTCGAGCGCGAAGAGCTGGCTGTGCCACCCGGGCGTCGATCGCCGCGCGGCGATCCTGCCGAGCGATGCGCCGCCGGAAGTGACGCGCGTGTCGCCGCTGGAAAGCTCGATCCGCTATCTGACGCACCTGCGCGAAGCGTGGGACCACGCGCATCCCGACGCACCGTTCGCCGACCAGGACGTGACGGTGACGATCCCCGCGTCGTTCGATCCGGCCGCGCGCGAGCTCACGGCCGAGGCCGCGCGCGCCGCCGGCTACTCGCGGATGACGCTGCTCGAGGAACCGCAGGCGGCGCTGTACAGCTGGATCCAGAAGAGCGAAGGCGGCTGGCGCAAGCAGGTGCAGGTCGGCGACCTGATCCTGTGCGTGGACGTCGGCGGCGGCACGACCGACCTGTCGCTGATCGCGGTGGTCGAGCGCGACGGCAATCTCGAACTGCATCGCGTGGCCGTGGGCGAGCACATCCTGCTCGGCGGCGACAACATGGACCTCGCGCTCGCGCACGTGGTGGCGCGCAAGCTCGCGCAGCAGGGCACGCAGGCCGATCCGTGGCAACTGCGCGCGCTGACCTACGCGTGCCGCTCGGCCAAGGAAACGCTGCTGTCCGATCCGAGCGCCGACGCGGTGCCGCTCGTCGTGCCGAGCCGCGGCTCGAAGCTGATCGGCGGCTCGATCCGCACCGAACTGACGCGCGCGGAACTGACGCAGACGATCCTCGAAGGCTTCTTCCCGCAGGTCGATGCGGCCGCGCGCCCGGTGAGCCGCGCGCGTGTCGGCCTGACGCAGCTCGGCCTGCCGTATGCGCAGGACGCCGGCATCACGCGCCATCTCGCGGCGTTCCTCGGCCGCCAGGTCGCGGCGCTCGACACGCTCGAAGGCGTGCAGCGCACGCTGCCGCAGGGCGCGACGTTCCTGCATCCGACCGCCGTGCTGTTCAACGGCGGCGTGTTCAAGTCGACGCTGCTCACGCAGCGCGTGCTCGACACGCTCAACGGCTGGCTCGCCGCCGAAGGCGCGCCGCCCGCGCGCCTGCTCGAAGGCGCGGATCTCGATCTCGCGGTCGCGCGTGGCGCGGCGTACTACGGCTACGTGAAGCGCGGCCGCGGCGTGCGCATTCGCGGCGGCACGGCGCGTGCGTACTACGTCGCGATCGAATCGGCGATGCCCGCGGTGCCGGGGCTGGAGCCGCCGGTGCAGGCGCTGTGCGTCGCGCCGTTCGGGATGGAGGAAGGCTCGGACGCGGCGCTGCCGCCGCAGGAGTTCGGGCTGGTCGTCGGCGAACCGGTGCAGTTCCGCTTCTTCGGCTCGTCGGTGCGGCGCCAGGACCAGGTCGGCACGCTGCTCGACTACTGGTCGCCGGAAGAGTTGCAGGAGCTGGAGGAAATCCAGGCGACGCTGCCCGCCGAAGGGCGCACCGTCGGCGAAGTCGTGCCGGTGAAGCTGCATGCGCGCGTGACCGAAGCCGGCACGCTCGAACTCGAGGCGATCCCGAGCGGCACGAACGAGCGCTGGAAGGTCGAGTTCGACGTGCGCGGCGCCGCCTGAGCGCGATGAAGCGTTATACGGTCGGCATCGACCTCGGCACGAGCAATACGGTCGTCGCGTACGTCGAGGCCGGCTCCGACGCGATCCGCGTGTTCGACGTCGAGCAACTGGTCGGGCCCGGCGCGGTGGCCGCGCAGCCGCTGCTGCCGTCGGTGCGCTATCACCCGGCGGCGGGCGAGCTGCCGCCGGATGCGTTGCGACTGCCGTGGGCGGCCGATCCGAAGGCCAACACGAAAGCGGACGCGGCCGACGCGCCGCCGGCCGTGATCGGCCGCTACGCGCGCACGCTCGGCGCGCAGGTGCCGGGCCGGCTCGTGTCGAGCGCGAAGAGCTGGCTGTCGCATGCCGCGGTCGATCGGCTCGCGGCGATCCTGCCGTGGGGCGCGGCTGACGGCGTCGACAAGGTGTCGCCGGTCGACGCGAGCGCGAGTTATCTCGCGCACGTGCGCGACGCATGGGACGCACATTTTCCCGATGCGCCGCTCGCGCGGCAGGACGTGATCCTGACGGTGCCCGCGTCGTTCGACGACGGCGCGCGCGCGTTGACGGTCGAGGCCGCGAAACGCGCGAAGCTGCCGGCGCTGCGCTTGCTCGAAGAGCCGCAAGCCGCGTTCTACGACTGGCTGTATGGGCAACGCGACACGTTGCGCGAGACGTTCGCCCATCCGCGGCGCGTGCTGATCTGCGACGTGGGCGGCGGCACGACCGACCTCACGCTCGTCGACGTCGCGCCGGGCGACGACGGCGAGCCGACCTTTACGCGCGTCGGCGTCGGCAACCACCTGATGCTTGGCGGCGACAACATGGATCTCGCGCTCGCGCGCCTCGTCGAGACGCGGCTGACCGAGCCCGGCACGCGGCTGTCGGCGGCGAGCCTGTCGCAACTCGTCGAGCGCTGCCGCGCGGCGAAGGAGCGGCTGCTCGGCGACGACGCACCCGCGTCCGTCACCGTCACGCTGCTCGGCGCGGGCAGCAAGCTGGTGGGCGGCGCGCGCTCGGCCGAGCTGACCCGGCAGGAAGTCGAGCAGATCGTCGTCGACGGGTTCTTTCCGCAGGTCGACGCCGACGAATTGCCGCGCCGGGCGCGCGCGGCGATCGTCGAATTCGGCTTGCCGTATGCGAGCGACGCGGCCATTACGCGCCACGTCGCCGCGTTCCTGAAGCGTCATGCGGAGGGCCCGCTGCCCGACGCGCTGCTGCTCAACGGCGGCGTGTTCCGCGCGGATGCGCTCGCCGGCCGTCTCGCGCAGACGCTCGGCGCGTGGCGTGGCGCGCCGCTCGACGTGCTGCACAACGCGCACCCGGACGTGGCCGTCGCGCGCGGCGCGGTGGCCTACGGGCTCGCGCGCGCCGGGCATGCGCCGCGCATCGGCGGCGGCTCCGCGCGCAGCTATTTCCTCGTGCTCGACGATGGCGAAGGCGACGCGGCCGCACGCGGAGTCTGCCTGCTGCCGCGCGGCGCGGAAGAGGGCCGCGAGATCCGGCTCGACGATCGCACGTTCGCGCTGCAGCTTGGGCAGCCAGTGCGCTTCCACCTCGTATCGACCGTGGCCGACACGAAGTATCGACCCGGCGATCTCGTCGATCTCGACGGTGGCGATTTCGTGCGGCTGCCGCCGATCGCGACGGTCGTCGACGCGAAGGCGGGCGGCGACGCGCGCGAAACGCCGGTGACGCTCACCGCGTCGCTGACCGAGGTCGGCACGCTCGAAATGCACTGCATCGCGATCGACGATGCGGCGCGCCGCTGGCGGCTCGAATTCCAGTTGCGCGGCGACGCGCCGGTGCACGGCGACGCGGCCGCGCCCACGCGGCATCCAAGGCTCGACCAGGCGATCGAGCTGATCGAGCGCTCGTTCGGCAGCAAGGCCGCGGGCGTGACGCCGAAAGACACGCGCCGGTTGCGCGCGCAACTCGAGCAGGTGCTCGGCGCGCGCGAAGAGTGGGACGTCGCGCTCGCACGCGAACTGTTCGACGCATTGCTCGCGCGGGCGCGGCGGCGGCGCCGCTCGGCCGATCACGAGCGCGCGTGGCTGAATCTCGCCGGGTATTGCCTGCGTCCGGGTTTCGGCCATCCGCTCGACGCGTGGCGCATCGAGCAACTGTGGCCGCTGTTCGACGACGGCATTCAATACGTGACCGACGCGCAGGTGTGGTCCGAGTGGTGGACGCTGTGGCGGCGCGTGGCCGGCGGGCTCGACGACGATGCGCAGACGCAGGTGCGCGATGCGATCGCGTTCCTCGAACCGTCCGACGACAAGCGGCGCAAGCTGCCGTTCGATCCGGCCAAGGTCGGGCCGGCCGACATGACGCGGTTGTCCGCGTCGCTCGAACGGCTGCCGGTCGAGCGCAAGGTCGAACTGGCCGAGCGCCTGATCGCGCAATTGCAGAAGCCGGCCGAACGCACGCTGTGCGCGTGGGCGCTCGGGCGGATCGGCGCGCGCCGGCCGTTCTACGGCAGCGCGCACGGCGTCGTACCGGCGGAAATCGTCATCGGCTGGCTCGATGCGCTGTTCGCGCTCGACTGGAAGCAGGTCGAGCCGGCTGCGTTCGCGGCTGCGCAGATTGCGCGGATGACGGGCGACCGCTCGCGCGATCTGCCGGACGACACGCGCGAGGCGGTGATCAAGCGCCTGTCGGCCGCGAATGCATCGACGGCATGGATCGACATGGTGCGTGAAGCGATCGCGTTCGACGAAGCCGATACGGTGCGCGTGTTCGGCGAAACGCTGCCGGCCGGGTTGAAGCTGCTGGGCGATTGATGGCAGTACAGGATGTTTCGATCTCGTTGGAAGGTCGAAGCATCCGGTCGCGGTCGCGCCAACCATGGCGCGACCGCGACGCCCGTTCCATTCAGGCGTGCGATACCGACGCTGCTTCGCGTCGTTTTTCCATTGATTCGAATTTCGCGCCCTCCTGCGCCGCCGCCGAACGCCGCGCGAGATGAATTCCCGCGAGCATGCAGCGCACCGACCGTTGACGCGCAAGGCGCGAAACGGGCCGGTTCCGCGCCACGTTCCTGCGTGCGGTCAGGCGCTGGGCGCCGGCTCCGGAAACACCGGCTCACCAAGCGTCAGCATCAACCGGTTCGCCCACGCGAAGATCGCGATCGCGTGCGACAGGTCGAGCATTTCCTCATGCGTCAGCCCTTCGGCTTCGAGCGCGGCGATGTCGCTTGCGTCGATCGCGTCGGGCCGTTCGGTCAACGCGATCGCATAGCGGACGATCGCGCGTTCGCGTGCCGTGGTGCCGGCCGTCGCCGGGTCGTCGAACACCTGTTCGATCGCATCGGTGCGTTTCGCGAGTTGCGCGAAGCGCTGCGCATGCACCGACGCGCAATACACGCAGCCGTTCACGCGCGATACCGCCGTGCTCGCCAGTTCGCGCTCCGCGCGCGACAGCCCGCCGGGGCCGTACATGATCGCGTTGAACACGCCCGAGCGCTGCCGCAGGATGTCGGGCAGATGGACGAGCAGCAGGTAATAGTCGGACGTCTTCGCTTGCGGATGGCTCGCTTCGAGCACCGCGAGCTGATCGGGCGTCGCCGCATCGAGCGAGACCGTGTCGAGCCACGCGCGCCAGCCGAGCGTGTCGAAGGTGAAGCCGTGGGTGGCAGTCGTCATGCGGCCTCCTTTGCGACGCGTGCCTGAAGCGCCCGCGCGGCCGCGGCGACGCGCAATTGATACGCGACGAACGCGACGAGCTGCGACAGCGCGACGATCGCGGGCGTCGTGAGCCCGGCCGATTTCAACGTGTCGAGATCGGATGCACGCGCGTCGACCGGCGCGTGCGTCAGGCGCTTCGCGTGCAGCAGGATCGCGCCGAGGCGGCGAGGCAGCGCGTCGAACGCGTCGGCATCTGCGTGCTCGATGTTGTCGAGCGTGCCGCCTGCGTCGAGCAGCCGGGCGCGATAGATGTCGGCCAGCGCGTGCGCATTCGACTGCCACGCGACATACCGTGCCGCATGCAGCCGCTCGATCAGCGAAAGATTGGGTAGCGCGGGATCGAACAGCGCGGCTTCGCTCAGTTGCGTATGCAACCGTACCTTGTCGCGCACGCGGCGCAGCGCGGCGACGGCGTCGCCGGCGCGCAGGCCGGCTGCCGCGTCGATCGTGTCCGGCCCGGCGGCCGGCGTGATGGAGTCAGTCATCGTTTCGGTTTCCCTTCGTCGTCAAAGTGATCGATGGCGTCGGCGTCGCGCCATTCGTCGCCTTGCAGTTCGGCATTCGCGTACGCGACGAGCGCATCGTAGTGGCGGTCGCGATCGGCATCGAAGAGCCGGCTCGCAATGCCGCGCGCGAGCCGCTGCGCGCCCGCGCTGATCGCCGGGATATCGCCGGACAGCTTGCCTTGGCTCAGGCTCGCCGCGTGATTGAAGCAGTGGATGCGCGTGACGGCCGGGCACGCACCGCGCTCGCGTTCCTGGAACGCGAACGCGGGGCCGAGATCGGGCGACTCGGCGAGCTCGTCGAGCCACAGCGCCGGTTCCGGCCGATACCGATCCTTCCAGCGCCGCACGTGCGCGCCGAACGACGCGAATTCCTCGCGCGTCGTCCAGTCCGAATGAAAGCCCGTCGCGAAGATCAGGAAGTCGACCGTGTAGCGTCCGCGCGGCGTCGTCAGTTCGAGGCCGTCCGCGTGGTCGGCGAGCATTTCGATCGGGCTGCCCGCATGGAAATGCGCATGGTCGTGGCGCGATACGCGCAGCACGCTGTCGCGCGGCGGCGGCGTCTGCGACGTCAGCGCGTAGTGCATGAAACGCCACTTCGTCGCATCGTCGAGATCGGCGTAGCCGTGCACGAGGCCCGGGCTGCCGATGCCGGTCAGCTTGTTGATGCGCGGAATGTCCGCGCGACGGAAGAACAGGTCGACACGCGCGGCGCCCGCTTCGAGCGCGGTACCCGCGTTGTCGAACGCGGACGCGCCCGCGCCGACCACGCCGACGCGCTTGCCCGCGAGCGCGGCGAAATCGATCGGCTCGGACGAATGGGCCCAGCGCGCGCGCGGCGCGCGCCGCGCGACGGGCGGCACGTACGGGCCGCCGAGGCCGTCGCGGCCGGTCGCGAGCACGACGTGCCGCGCGAGCAGCGTGTGCGCTTCGCCGTTGCCGCGCACGTCGAGCGCGAGCAGCCCGTCGTCGCGCGGGCGCAGCGCGACGAGCGTCGTGTCGTTGCGCACCGGCAGGTCGAGCACGCGCCGATACCAGCGCAGGTAGTCCATCCATTGCGGGCGCGGAATCTTGTACAGCGCGTCCCACGCGTCGCGGCCGTATTGCGCTTCGAACCACGCGCGGAACGTCAGCGCGGGCAGGCCGAGTGCGGGGCCCGCAAGCTGCTTCGGCGAACGCAGCGTCTCCATCCGCGCGAACGTGACCCACGGGCCTTCGTAGCCGGCCGGCGCGCGGTCGATCACGCACTGGTTGTCGATGCCGAGCAGGCGCAGCTCGGCCGACGCCGCGAGCCCGGCCATGCCGCCGCCGACGATCGCGACGTCGAGCACGCGCGCGCCGTCCGCTTCGCGCGGCGGCACCCACGACGGCGCGGGCAGGTCGAGCCAGCGCAGGTCCTGCGCGAGCCGCGCCTCGAGTGCGTCGAGCGGGGTCGTCATGCGGCCTCCGGGCGCACGCGGCGGGTACGTGCCGGGCGAGGCGCGCGCGTCGCGCGGTCGGCCCGCAGCCGGTCGCCGCGCAGCAGCGCATCGTGCGCGGCGGCATCGTGAAAGGTCACGTCGTCGAGCAGCGCGCGCGTCGTGCGATGCAGCGCGTCGAGCAGTGCGTCGACGGCCGCCGTGCGCGCCTTGCCGGCCGGCGTCGCGACGCCGAACGCGAACGGTATGTCGACGTCGAGCGCGCGCGCGACGACACCGGCCACCGGCAGCGCGACGCCCGTGGCCGGATCGACGATGCCGACCCCGATGCCCGCGCGCGCGGCCATCACCGCATTCAGCGACGCGTTGGTTTCGATGAACACGTGCGCATCGACACGCGCGGCCGCGAACGCCGCGTCGATCCGCTGGCGCAGCCGGTGCCGGTTCGCGACCGTCACGATGCGGCGCCGCGCGAGGTCGCGCAGCGCGATGCGCGGTTTCGCCGCGAGCGGATCGTCGGCCGGCAGCACGGCGACGCACGGCGTTTGTGCGATCCAGTGCACGTCGAGCCCGGCATGCGCCATCGGCAGCGTGACGACGCCGACATCGGCCGTGCCGGCCAGCACCTCGTGCACGACGTGCTCGGCCGATTCGCTGCGCAACTGATAGTGCGGCGCATGCGCGTCGTCGGGCAGCGCGGCGAGCGCGGCCGGCACGAGCGTGGCCGCGAGCGACGGCGTGGCCGCGATGCGAACGGGTTCGGCCGTTTCGTCGCCGAGTGCGCGTGCGCGCGCCTCGATCGCGCGCAGGCCGACCAGCGAGCGCTCGACTTCCTCGTACAGCAGGAACGCGCGCCGCGTCGGCGTGACGCGCGGGCCGTGCCGGTCGAACAGCGCGTAGCCGAGATCGGCTTCGAGTTCCTGGATCTGCCGCGTGACGGCCGGCTGCGAGCGGCCGAGCAGCTCGCCCGCGCCGGTGACGCTGCCGGCCGACATGACTGCGGAAAAGGCTTCGAGTTGATGCAACTCCATGACGCGTTCCGATGATGCGATTTGCGCATTGTAGGAGTGCGAGCATGCACGATTCATATAATGATTTTTGCTATCGACAGCGGGAAAACTGCGAAGGGCGTAACGGCCGCGGCGGCCCGTCGTGCGTGCAGTCGCACCGGTCGTGCACGGTGCGCCGAACGAAACGCCCATCGAATCAATACGATGCGATGCATGCCGGCATGTCGATCGATGCGGCGGGTATCGGCGGCCGTTCGCGCTCGTCATCGGCTTCGCGCCGCATGCGATATCGATATGCGCAAAACTTCGTTGGATCGTCCTGAACCGGATGGTTACATGCCCTCACTCTTTTCGATTGACGGAAGCTGGGGGACGCATGAAGGTTTCGGGGAACGACGCGCGCGGCGCATGGCGGCGCGTGCTGGGCACGGTGGCGGCGCTCGCCGCCGCATGGGGCTTGTCGGCCGGCGGCGCGCTCGCGGCCGGCGTGTCGGGCGAGCCGGTGGTGATCGGCGTGAGCGGGCCGCTGACGGGCCAGGACGCGCAATACGGCGAGCAGTGGAAGCGCGGCTTCGATCTCGCGCTCGACGAGATCAACGGCAGCGGCGGCATTCACGGCCGGCCGCTCGCGATCGACTTCCAGGACAGCCGCAGCGATCCGCGCCAGGCGGTGGCGATCGCGCAGAAGTTCGTCGCCGATCCGCGCATCGCGATCGAGCTCGGCGATTTCTCGAGCGCGACGTCGATGGCCGCATCGCCGATCTACCAGCGCGGGCAACTGGTGCAGTTCGGCTTCACGAATTCGCATCCGGATTTCACGAAGGGCGGCGATTATCTGTGGAGCACTGCGCTGAGCCAGGCCGAGGAGCAGCCGCTGCTCGCCCGCTACGCGGTGAAGGAACTCGGCTTCAAGCGGATCGCGGTGCTGTACCTGAACACCGACTGGGGCCGCACCAGCAAGGACATCTTCGCGAAGGCGGTGACGGGGCTCGGCGCGCAGGTCGTCGCGGCCGAAGGCTACCAGCCGGCGGAGAAGGATTTCCGCTCGACGCTCGTGCGGATCGGCGCATCGAAGCCCGATTCGATCGTGCTGATTTCCTACTACGCGGACGGCGCGCAGATCGTGCGCCAGGCACGCACGTCGGGCGTCGCGCTGCCGATCGCGGCGGTCGGCTCCGTGTATTCGCCGAAGTTCCTCGAACTGGGCGGCACGGCCGTCGAAGGCGTCTATACGGAATCGAACTTCTTCCCGGCCGAGCCGCGCCCCGAGGTGCAGGCGTTCGTGCAGCGCTATCGCGCGAAATTCCACGCCGATCCCGATTCGTTCGTCGCGCGGGCGTACGATGCGCTGATCCTGTCGGCGGAAGTGCTGCGCCGCTACGGCACGACGCGCCAGGCCGCGCACGACGGCTTCGCGAAGATCAGCGACGTGCCGAGCGTGATCTTCGGCAAGGTGCGTTTCGATCCGCAGACGCGCCGCGTCGCGGGCGCGCGCACTGTGTACCTGGTCGTGAAGCAGGGGCAGTGGGCGCTGTGGGATGGCGCGAAGCCGCAGCTCGCGGCGCGCTGAACCCGACATGAACCGCCTGCACCTGACGGACGCATCGTGATGGCTTCCTGGCTCGACTACACGCTCAACGGCCTCATCGTCGGCAACATCTACGCGTTGCTCGCGGTCGGGCTCGCGCTGATCTTCGGCGTGTCGCACCTGATCAACTTCGCGCACGGCTCGGTGTACATGGTCGGCGCGTTCATCGGCTGGCTGTGCCTGACGCGCTTCGGGCTGCCGCTGCCGGTCGCGCTCGCGGCGGTCGTCGTCGGCTGCGGTGCGCTCGGCATCGCGATCGAGCGGATCGGGCTGCGGCCGCTGCGCCATGCCGCGCGCATCGCGCCGCTGCTCGCGACGATCGGCATCAGCTTCATCCTCGATCAGCTTGCGCAGCTCGCGTTCGGCGCGGACCCGCGCGCGGTGCCGACGCCGCTGCCCGACTGGCACCTGCGGATCGCCGGCGCGACGCTCGGCTCGCTCGACCTGCTGATCGCGGGCATCGGCATCGCGGCGGCCGCGCTGCTGTACGGCTTCCTGCGCTTCACGCGGCTCGGCTGGGCCGTGCGCGCGACCGCGCAGGATCGCGACGCGGCGTTGCAGATGGGCGTCGACGTCGATCGCGTGAACCAGACCGTATTCGCGATCGCGTGCGCACTCGGCGGCGTGAGCGGGCTGCTGGTCGGCATGTACTACAACAGCATCGATCCGGCGATGGGCTTTCAGGCGACGCTGAAGGGCGTGGTTGCGCTGCTGATCGGCGGGCTCGGCAACGTGCCCGGCGCGATCGCCGGCAGCTTGCTGCTCGGTCTCGTCGAAAGCTACGGCGTCGCGCTGTTCGGCACCAGCTACCGCGACCTGTTTGCGTTCGGGCTGCTGATCGTGTTCCTCGTGTGGCGGCCGAACGGCTTGTTCAGCGCGAACCGCGCATTGCCGCCCGAGCCGATGACGGGCACCTTCCTCGCCGCCGCGAAAGCCGTGCGCGTGCCGCGCCCCGTACTCGTCGCGCTGATCGCGGCGGCGGCCGTGCTGCCGTGGCTCGGTGCATCGCCTTACGTGCTGCAGACGCTGACCAACGCGTGGCTGTACGGGCTGCTCGCGCTGAGCCTCACGCTCGTCGCGGGCACGGTCGGGCAGATCTCGCTTGGGGCTGCCGCGCTGCTCGTGATCGGTGCGTATGCGTCGGCGCTGCTGTCGTCGGATCTCGGCTGGTCGCCGGCCGTGACGATTCCGTGCGCGGGTGTGATCACCGCCGTGCTCGGCACGCTGCTCGTCTATCCGGCGTTCCGGCTGCGTGGGCATTACGTGTCGATCGCGACGCTCGGCATCGGCGAAGTGGTGAGCCTCGTGATCCTGAACTGGGATGGCCTCACGCGCGGCCCGCTCGGCATCACCGGCATCGCGCCGTTGCCGTGGGCGACGACCGCGCGCGCCGCGTACTGGTTCACGTTCGCGGTGCTCGTCGTGTTCGCGCTCGTGCAGGTGCGGCTGCTGCGCTCGCACCTGGGCCGCACGCTGCGCGCGGTGCGCGAGGACGACGTCGCCGCGCGCGCGCACGGCATCGCGCCGAACCGCTACAAGGCGATCGCGTTCGCGGTCGGCGGCGTCGCGGCGGGCGTGAGCGGCGGGATCGCCGCGCATCTGTACAGCTACATCAATCACCAGACCTTCGACTCGCAGGTGTCGATCCTCGCGCTGACGATGGTGATCCTCGGCGGGCTCGGCAACGTGCTCGGCGGTATCGTCGGCGCGATCGCGCTGATCGGGCTGCCCGAGCTGTTCCGCTGGGCGGCCGATTACCGGATGCTGATCTACGGCCTCGTGCTGCTGCTGCTCGTTCGTTTCCGGCCACAGGGCCTGCTCGGCACGGTGTGAGGAGGAATGCGATGATGACGACTCGACCCCTGCTCGACGTGCAGGGCCTGACGCGCCGCTTCGACGGCGTGACCGCGCTCGACGGCGCGAGCCTGACGCTCGCCGACGGCGAACTGCTCAGCGTGATCGGCCCGAACGGCGCGGGCAAATCGACGCTGTTCAACCTGATCGCGGGCGCCGACCGGCCCGATGCCGGCCGCGTGACGTTCGACGGCCGCGACATCACCGGCACCGCGCCCGAACGGCTCGCGGCGCTCGGCATCGCGCGCACGTTCCAGCACGGCCGTGTATTCGGCAACCTGAGCGTGCTCGACAACGTGCTGATCGGCGCACATGCGCGGCTGCGTGCGGCGCGGCCGGGCTGGCCGGCGCTCGGCGCGGCGGCCGAAGTGCTGCGCGCGCTCGTGCGGCCCGCGTCGGTGCGGCGCGAGGAAGCCGCTTTGCGTGAAGAAGCGCGCGACATCATTGCCGGCTTCGGCGAACGGCTTACGCCGCGCATCGATCATCCGGCGCACAGCCTGTCGTACGCGAACCGGCGGCGCGTGGAGATCGGTCGCGCGCTCGCGCTGCATCCGCGCCTGCTATTGCTCGACGAGCCGACGGCCGGGATGAACGAGACGGAGACGGCCGAGATGCTCCAACTGATCCAGTCGCTGAAGGCACGCGGACTGACGATCCTGCTGATCGAGCACAAGCTCGAACTCGTGATGCGCGTGTCCGACCGCGTGATGGTGCTCGATAACGGCGTGAAGATCGCCGAAGGCGCGCCGCGCGACGTGCGGCACGATTCGCGCGTGATCGAGGCCTATCTCGGTCGCCGCCACGCGGGCGGTGCGCCGGCGGACCATACTACGCAGGCGGCCGCATGACCGTGCAATCTTCCGTGCCTGATACGACCATGACCGACGCGCTGCTGAAACTCGAACACCTCGACACGTTCTACGGGCCCGTGCAGGTGCACTTCGACGTGAACTTCGAAGTCGCCCGTGGGCAGATCGTCAGCCTGCTCGGCGGCAACGCGAGCGGCAAGTCGACGACGATGAAGCTGATTCTCGGGCTGATGCGTCCGCGCCGCGGCGTCGTGCGTTTCGACGGCGACGACGTGACCGCGCTCGCGACGCCGCAGCGCGTGCGGCGCGGGATCGCGGCCGTGCCCGAAGCGCGGCGGCTGTTCGGCGACATGAGCGTGCGCGAGAACCTGTTGATGGGCGCGTACACGCGCGGCGATCGCGCGGCGGTGGCCGAGGACTATGAGCGCGTGCTGGACCTGTTTCCGCGTGTGCGAGAACGATTGACGCAACGTGCGGGCACGTTGTCGGGCGGCGAGCAACAGATGCTTGCGATGGCGCGCGCACTGATGGCGCGGCCGAAACTGATCTGCATGGACGAGCCGACGATGGGGCTGTCGCCGCTCTACGTCGACAAGGTGCTCGAACTGATCGACGCGATCAACACGCAAGGGGTGACGGTGTTCATGGTCGAGCAGAACGCGAGCCTCGCGCTGGAAATCGCGCACTACGGGTACGTGCTGCAGACCGGGCGTGTGGTGCTGGAGGGGCCCGCGAAAACGCTGCTCGACGACGAGCGCGTGCGCGATGCGTATCTCGGTGGGGAGGCGGTGGCGGCGTAGGGGCGCGAGCTCCACGCGCCCGCCGCGCGCCTTCATCACTTTTTGCACGATCGCGGGATCGAGGCCCGACACCGTGTGCCGCTCGCTGCCGTCGGCGCGATCCGCATGCACGGCTGCAATGCGGCGTCCCAATGCTCGCGCGGACTGCGATGACCATTGTCGGTGGCGATCAGCGTCACGGCATCGTCGGCGGTGCTCGAGGTCTCGACCGACACGAAGTTGTCGTCCGCATGCCCGTGCAGCAGCACGTTCGACCGCGTTGCCTGTTATCGGGCAGCCATGCTCACCACGCAAATAACAGCAGGGTCAGAAGTTCCACGGAAGGCAGCGTGACGACGAGAAACAAAACGATCATCGATCGGTTCCGCTTATCTGATACTGCGAGTGCGATTGCCAGTAGTACCGTTGCGAGCCATCCAGCAAGGCAGTAGAAGGACGATCGTATGACGAGGGACCATTCCCCAGGGCCGTCGAGAAAGTCGATGTCTGGCCAAGCCCGTCGCCTGAGCCAGCCGGCGGTTGCAATCAGCAGCACTTGCACGAGCCCGAGGGTGATGTATCGGACGATCATTGATCTGTGCGCTTCGGATAGTGATTTTTTTTCGCCAATCGCTTCGATTTTTCGAGGACGGCCAACAATTCGGCCGGCGTCACAGGCGTCGGGAGCCAGCGTGGATCATGGGCGAGAATGCCGATCGATTCAAGTACGTCGGCCACGTTGGACGAGCAACTGTTGTCGAAGACACTATAAGTGCTGGAATGGGGGCGTGTGATTTTGAACGCTCGATCAACGGCGACACGTCGTTCGAGCTCCTTCCTGATCTTCTCTTTTTCAGCAGGCGAAAGTCTCACGACCAGACCGAGGTTATCCCGCCATAAATTTCCGCCGGTTCTTATCGAACCGTTTGCCAGCGACACGATTCCGCCATGCAGGTAGGTACTCTTGTCGATCTTGACGTATTCTTCATGGGCGCGGCTATACACGATTCCGTCAATTTCGATTGCCACGTGACCCCATTGAGAACCTCGACTGCGCAAGCGTGAATCGCTGACGATTACTTCGACGCTTGTCGTGTCAGTGATCACCTTCTTGATGGCTTTGTCCGTGGTTGGCGTGGTCTCCTTAACTGCGATAAGTCGATATTTCACGCCATCCGGAGCAATGTGCGTCCGATTTCCCATGGTCATCCCGCTACGTACAGTTTGATTCGTTCTGGCTGCTGTCCGGATTCGATCTGGCGTGTGCGTCCAAAACGATCTGTTGTGCCGTACACGAGGCTACCGTTTTCGAACTGCATGGCATATGCAGTATGAGACAGGATCACTCCGGTCGGATCGTAGAGCACGAATCGGTCATCGAACGATTCCGTGCCCACGAACGACGAACTTGCGTCCGTAGAGGCTGCCGTGTCCGCGAGATCCGACGGGTGTCGGCTCGATTGCAGAAAAATGCCGGGGTCGCTGCCGACAAGGACGCGGTTAGCCCCGCAAGGGCACATCACGATGTCTCCATCGACGACGACATTGCGCCCTTTTTCCGAGATACCCTTCCCGGTAGCGACTATCTTGAATGCACCCTTGCAAGTGCCGCAGGTTGCTTTTTCTCCATCCAGTGCAACTTTTTTCTTGCCGTCATAGATGGTGGAGGCGTGAGCGATGACCGATCCGCGAGTGGTAGTCGGATCGCCGTCACGTACGGCTGCCTTACGCATGATCAAAACCTCGGTGTCGTCAATGTTGAGACGGTGGCGCTGTGTTTGAGCGTTTGTCACGCGCTCATCCGCCAACGCGAATTGGCGTCAACATGATGTCGGTTGGAAACGACGACACGCAATAAGACAGATTCGAATATTTCGTTCAGATCGCCATGATTTCAGACTTGTTTAGGGAATTATCTGGAGCGGTGCCTGAAATCGAGAGTCGCATTGCAACGCTGCTGGGCAACTTCAGACGCGTGTACGTTTGGAAGATCCACCCGCATTTGCGCCGCCATCTATTCCCGTACCACGCGGAAACGTCAACACCACCGCGAATCCGCCCGCCTCGGGAAACGCGAACCCCACGCGCCCGCCGTGCGCCTTCATCACTTCCTGCACGATCGCGAGCCCGAGGCCCGACCCCGTGCGCCGTTCGCTGCCGTCCGGCGCGATCCGCACGAACGGCTGCAACGCCGCGTCCCAGTGCTCGCGCGGTATCCCGCGCCCGTTGTCGGTGACGGTCAGCGTCACCGCCTGATCCGCGTTGCCGGTGGTCGCGACCGACACGACGATGTCGTCCGCATGGCCGTGCAGCAGCGCGTTGTGCAGCACGTTCGACAGCGCTTCCTGAAGACTGATCGCATCGCCGTCGATCCACGCATGCGGCGCGTCGCTCGCGAACGCAACCGCCACGTCGCGTTCGCCGGCGAGCGGAATCGTGCGGCCCAGCACTTCTTTCGCGAGCGCGACGAGGTCGACCGGTTGCAGCGGCACGGCCTCGGTGCGATGAATCACCATCGCGTGATTGAGCAACTGCCCGGTGAGCCGGCCGACGTCCGACGAGGTCGCACGCAGCGCATCGAGCCGTGCCGCGTGACGCGCGGGATCGGATTCGCCGTCGAGCAGCTCGATCTGCGCGTCGAGCCGCGCGAGCGGCGTGCGCATCTGGTGCGCGGCGTCGGCGATGAAGCGCTGCATCGCGTTGATCCGCTCGGCGAGCCGCCGCATCAACCCGTTGATCGACCCGATGATCGCGTCGATCTCGCTCGGCGTATCGACGGCCACCGGCCGCAGGTCGGCCGGGTCGCGTGCGGCGATGATCGCGCCGATCCGCGCGAGCGGACGCAGGCCGCGCCGGATCGCGAGGCCGCTCGCACCGATCGCGAGCACGCTCATCAGCAGGATCAGCGTCCATACCTTGATGCTCATGTCGTTCGTCAGTTGCTGGCGCGCATTGGTGGTCTGCGCAACCGTCACGAGCGCCCAGCCGGGCGTGCTTTCCTCCGGCATGTAGCGTGCGATCGTCGCGGTGCGGACCCGATGCCCCTGGTAGACGGCGTTCGCGAACGCGGGTCCCTGCTTCGCGGCGGCGAGTGTCGCGGGGCTCGCGAGATCGTGATAGCCGGCCACGACGACGCCGCGCGAATCGACCACCTTGTAGTAGACGAGGTCGTAGCGCGACAGCGTCGACAGCGCGGCGACCGGCGGATTCAGCGCGAGCACGCCGCCTTGCACGTAGAGGTTTTCCGCGACCTGGATCGACGCGCCCGCCAGCAACTGGTCGTACGCGCGTTCGGCCGCGACGCCCGCGTAGTAGCGCGCGATCGCCGCGAGCGCGAGCGCGCCGGTCGCGACGACGAGCGCGATGAACAGCAGCGTGCGCCCGAACAGCGTCCTCGGGAACCAGTCAATGCGCGGCAATCTGATACCCCATCCCGCGTGCGGTGCGGATCTCGACCGAGCTGCCCTGCAGCTTCCTGCGCACGCGCGTCACGTATTGCTCGACCGCGTTCGCCGTGGGCTCGTTGCCGAAGCTGAACAACTGGTTCAGCAGTTCTTCCTTCGAGAAGATGCGCTGCGGACGGCTCGCGAGGATTTCGAGCAGCGCGAATTCCTGGCGCGACAGCGACAGCGGCTGGCCGTCGAGTTCCGCGAGACGGCTGCTGCGGTCGATCACGAGGCCGCCGAGCGTCAGCACGTCGTTCGCGTGGCCGCTGTTGCGGCGCAAGAGCGCCTGCACGCGCGCGTCGAGCTCGCGGTAGTCGAACGGCTTCACGAGGTAGTCGTCGGCGCCGAGGCCGAGGCCGCTCACGCGGTCGTCGATCGCCGAGCGCGCGGTGACGAGCAGCACGGGCGTCGTGCTGCCGGCCGCGCGCAGGTTGCGCAGCACCGTGAAGCCGTCCATGCCGGGCAGGTTCGCATCGAGCACGACGAGATCGAAGCGCTCGACGCGCAGCAGCCCGTTCGCGGTCGAGCCGTCGGTTTCGAGATCGACGGCATGGCCGAGCCGCGTCAGACGGCTGCGGATCGCCGCGCCGATTTCGGCATCGTCCTCCACGACGAGAATGCGCATGGTGCCGTTTGCAGGTAGGTGGATTAGGGGTTTTCCCGGGGGCGGGATGTCAGCATTTTCTCAGACTCGCCCGATAACCTGTGTCGAGCCGGAAGCAGGATGCAAGGACGGCATTAATACCAGAAATATTCAAGGAGACGGCAACATGCAGCATGTCACGGGCACGACGAACGCGCGCCGCCGCGCCACGCCGGCCGGCGCGTCGCCGCTGGCCGTTCGCCGCGCGGCGGTGCGCGCATGACGACGTCGCCGCGCCGCCGCGCGTTGATCGCCGCCGGCCTCGGCGTGCTGGGCGCGCTCGGGGCCCCGGCGCTCGTGCGCGCGAAACCGCGCACGGTGCGGATCTCGAAAGGCTATGGCGTGCTGTACCTGCCGCTGCTCGTGATGGAGAAGCAGCGGCTGTTCGAGCGGCATGCGGCGCGCCACGGCGTGCGCGACGTCGCGGTCGAATGGGTGCTGCTCGACGGCGGCAATTCCGTCAACGACGCGATGATGGCCGGCACGCTCGATTTCGCGGGCGCCGGCGCGCCGGGGTTCATCGAGCTGTGGGCGCGGGCGCGCGGCATTCCGAATGTCGAGGTGATCGGCATCAGCGGGCTGTCGACCACGTCGCTGTCGCTGAACGCGAACCGGCCGGGCCTCGTGTCGCTGCGCGATTTCACGCCGTCCGACCGGATCGCGGTGCCGGGCATCCGCACGTCGCTGTCGGCGGTCGTGCTGCAGATGGTCGCGAGCCGGCAGCTCGGCCCCACGCATTTCGCGCAGCTCGATTCGATCACCGTGAACCTGCCGCATCCGCAGGCGATGCAGGCGCTGATCCGCCGCGAGAACGGCGTGACCGCGCACTTCACGTCGCCGCCGTTCTCGACGCTCGAATTGCGGCAGCCGGGCATCCATCGCGTGGTGAGCTCGGTCGACGTGCTCGGGCCGATGACGCTCGACGTCGTGTTCGCGCCGAAGCGGCTCGTCGATGCGGAGCCCGCGTTGGCCGCGGCGTTTCTCGGCGCGCTCGACGAAGCGAACCGCCTGATCGCGCAGGACCCGCGCGCGGCGGCCGCGCTCTATGCGGCGTCGTCCGGCGTCGGCGTGTCGCACGACGACGTGATGCGCATGCTTGCCGCGCCCGACACGCGCTTCTCGGTGCGGCCGAACCAGCTGATGGACTACGTCGAATTCCTGTACCTCGCCGGCACGATCAAGGCGAAGCCGCGCGCGTGGCACGAGATGTTCGCGCCGATGCTCGACGACTACCGGTCGGGTTGAGCCACGCGGGCCGCGAGCCGATTCCATTCATCGAACCACGTGGCGCCGGCGCGCTCGTTCCGCGCGGCGCCGATTCAACCCGCCGATTCAACCGATACGCAACCGATTCACGAAGGAGCCTGAAGTGAACGCTACCGACACCCTGGACCCCGCGTCCGCCGAAGAACAGCGCATCATGTCGAAGATGGCGCGGCGCCTGCTGCCCATCCTCGTCGTGATGTTCCTGATCGCGTTCATCGACCGGCAGAACGTCGGTTTCGCGAAACTGCAGATGGTGCACAGCCTCGGGATGACGGAAGCCGCGTTCGGGCTCGCGTCGTCGCTGTTCTTCATCGGCTACCTGCTGTTCGAGGTGCCGAGCACGCTCGCGCTGCATCGTTACGGCGCACGCGTATGGCTCGCGCGGATCATGCTGACGTGGGGGCTCATCACGGTGCTGATGGGCTTCACCACGTCGATGCCCGCGTTCTGCTCGCTGCGCTTCCTGCTCGGCATCGCCGAGGCCGGCTTCTATCCGGGCGTGATCTACTACCTGACGCTGTGGTTCCCGCAGAGCTACCGCGCGAAGGTGCTCGGCATCTTCACGCTCGGCAGCGCGCTCGCGAACATGCTCGGCTCGCTGGTCGGCGGCGTGCTGCTGAGCCTGAACGGCGTGTGGGGGCTCGCGGGCTGGCAGTGGGTGTTCGTCGCGACGGGCATTCCGGCCGTGATCGTCGCGATCGTCGTGTTCCGCGTGCTGCCCGCGTCGTTCCGCGAAGCGCCGTTCCTCGACGAGCGCGAGAAGCAGATCGTCGCGGCCGCGCTGGAGCGCGAGAAGCCGGCGCAGGCCGAGCACGGGCAGCCGTGGAAGGCGCTGCTCGATCCGCGCGTGATGCTGTTCGCGGCGACCTACATGCTGATGTCGACGTCGCTGTACGGCGTCACGTACTGGCTGCCGACGCTCGTGAAATCGTTCGGCGTGTCGAGCGCGACGAACGGCTTCCTGAGCATGCTGCCGTGGGCGCTGGCGGTGGTGCTGCTGGTGTGGCTGCCGGCGAAGCTGCGCCGCGCGAAGAGCATCCTGCGCACGATCGCGATCGTCGCGGCGCTCGGTGCGCTCGGCTTCCTGCTGAGCCTCGTGCTGCCGTCCACGCCGCTGCGCTTCATCGCGCTGGTGCTCGGCGGCGCGTGCATCCCGCTGCTGTATCCGTGCTTCTGGTCGATGCCGCCGCGTTACTTCACCGGCGCGCGGGCGGCCGCGAGCGTCGCGGCGATCAACTCGATCGGCAACCTCGGCGGCTTCTTCAGCCAGAACCTGATGCCGTTCGCGGGCAAGATGACGGGCACCGCGTTCGGGCCGATGATCGTGCCGATCGTGTGCCTCGCGCTGCTCGGCGTCGGCGCGCTGGTCGCGTGGACGCGCTCGGAGCGGGGGATGGTGGCGGCACGGGCGTGAGCGTTCCGTTGACAGCTCGACTAGAACGAACGGTCGACTGTCGTCGATTCGGGCCGATGTGCTACCATGTATTACATATGTAATGCATGGAGGGTGCGATGAAAACGGCCACGATGCCCGCGCTGCGAGTCGATCCGCAGTTGCGCGAGGAAGCGGAATCAGTTCTTGCGGAAAACGAGACGCTGTCTGCGTTCATGGAGTCGGCGTTGCGTGATGGCATCGCTCGGCGACGCTTGCAGCGCGAGTTCGTCGCACGAGGTTTGGCGTCTCGCGACGAGGCGCGACGCACGGGCGAATACATCGATGCCGCCGACGTTCAGCGCGAGCTCGAGTCCATGCTGAAAGCGGCTCGTTCGAAGAAGGCGGCGGATTGAGTTACCAAGTCAGATATACGCGTGCGGCGCGCGAAGACTTGGTGCGACTGTATCGATATCTCGTCGAACGTGATGAGGAAGCGGCAGCGAGGGCGTTGGAAGCGATCGAACGAGGTGTGGCCATGTTGCGATTGTTTCCGTTTACCTGCCGCAAGCTGGATGCGAGCAATCCCTTCCTGCGTGAACTCATCGTTTCCTTCGGCACGTCGGGCTATGTGCTCCTGTTCGAGATCGAAAGTGCAGAACAAGTCACGGTCTTGGCCGTTCGGCATCAGCGCGAAGAGGACTACCACTGACCCCTCGCGGCAGCATCCCGCTACCGTTGCTTTGACCGCTTCAGCCTTTCGTCCGCAACGCGCCGGGTCGTTCATGCACAATCGCCGCATGCACGGACGCCACCGGAATATCCACCTCCACCGTCGTGCCTTCGCCGAGTGTCGTCGCGATCCGCAGCGTGCCGCCGACCAGATACGCGCGCTCGCGCAACCCCACCAGCCCGAACGAACTCGACTTGCGCGGCACCGCCGGATCGAACCCCGCGCCGTCGTCGCGTATCGTCAGCGCGATCGCTTCGCCGCCGCACACGAGCTCGACGGCCGCGTGCGACGCGGCCGCGTGCCGCGCGACATTCGCGAGCGCTTCCTGCGCGATGCGGAACACGGCCGTCGCATACGGCTCGTCGAGTTGCAGCTCGGGCGGCTCGACGTGCAGCGAACAGGTAATCCCGTGACGGTGCCGGAAATCCTCCACGAGCCATTGCATCGCCGCCGCGAAGCCGAGATCGTCGAGCATCAGCGGGCGCAGGTCGGACGCGATGCGGCGCGTCGCGGCCACCGCGCCGCGTGCGAGCGTATGCATTGCCGCGATCTTGCGTGCGAGCGACGCGTCGTCCTGCGGCACGCGGTCGATCAGCCATTCGAGGTCGTTCTTCAGCGCCGCGAGTGACTGCGCCAGTTCGTCGTGCAGTTCGCGCGCGATGCGGCGCTGCTCGGCTTCGCGCGCGCTGGCGCTGATCGCCGCGATCTCGCGCAGCTCCTCGCGCGACGCCTGCAGCGCCCGCTCGGCACGCACGCGCTCCTCGACTTCGCGCCGCAGGTCGCGGTTCGACGCGCTCAGTTGCGCGGTGCGCGCGGCGACGCGCTGTTCGAGCCGTTCGTTCGCGTCGTTCAACTGCGCGCTTTTCTGCGCGACGAGCAGATGCTGATAACGGGCGCCGGCCAGTGCGCGCACCGTCTGCGCATGCAGCCGGCCGTTTTCGAACAGCATCGCGAACAGCACGACGCCCGATGCAACGAGACCGTACGCGCGCCCCGCATAGAAACCGAGATCGAAGCGCCCGTGGTTCAGCATCGACGACAGCGCGATGTCGAACAGCCACGCGACGAGCACCGTCATCACCCACAGGTCGAGCACGGAATGGCGCCGCCGCTGCCGCCACATCAGCATCAGCGCGACCAGGTTCAACCCCCAGACGGCCGTGATCGCTTTCGTCATCGTCGCGGTCATCCGGTTGCCGCTCATGATGCGCGGCAGCAGGTCGTGGCCGGCGGTCGCGAGCAGCGCGAGCGCGACCGTCGCGCCGCCTGCGGCCGCGATGCAGAGGACGACCGGAATCGCCGCGCGACGCTGCGGGGCCGGGACCGCACGGCCGCGCGAGGTCGCGCGCAGCAGTGCGTACGCGGCGACCGACAGCGGAAAGCCACCATGCCAGAACAGGTACAGCCATGCGGTGGTCTGTTCGCCGGCGCCGAGCAGGCCGGTGGGCGCGAACAGGCCGGGGAAGGTCAGCATGTGCGTGCCGGCCATGAACGCCGTGAACAGGTAACCGCCCGCCAGCACGAGCAGCGGCTTCTCGCGCAGGATCGCGTACTGGCCGAGCAGCAGGCCGGCCGTCACCATGTCGTTGACGACGATCGCCGACTGGTACACGGGAATGAACGCCCAGCCCGGCGCGAGCGGGATCGCTGCGAACGGCGCGAGCGCGGCGAAGATCACGGCCGAGACGAGCACCGTCGCGAGCGCGAGCCGCCGCTCGCGTCGGCCAGGCGGCAGCGACGACATGAACAGGCGCGACGTATCCGGACCGTCGTCGTCCGACGGCGGCGGGGCGGGCGGGAGGGGGAAGGCGGCCGTCATGCGTCGTCGGTGCCGAGGTCGAGATCGTGGCGCACCGCGTAGCGGATCAGCGCGGCTTCGTGCGGCAGCGCCATCTTCTCGAGGATCCGCGTCTTGTACGTGCTGACCGTCTTCGCGCTCAGCGCGAGTTCGCACGCGATCTGCGTGACGGTCCGGCCCGTGACGATGCGGCGCATCACGTCGAGCTCGCGCGCGGACAGTCGCTCGTGCGGCAGGGCATGAGCCGGCGCCCGCAACGTGCGAGCGAGGCTTTCGGCCGCGGACGGGCTCACGTAGACGCCGCCCGCCGCCACCTTGCCGACGGCCTCGACGAGCTCGGCGGTCGCGCTGTCCTTCGTCAGGTAGCCGATGGCGCCGGCCTTGAATGCGCGTGCCGCGTACTGCGTTTCCGCGTGCATCGTCAGCACGAGCGTGCGCAGCGACGGCGCCTGGCGCTTGACCAGCCGGATCAGCTCGATGCCGGTGGGGGCGGGCATCGACAGGTCGAGCAGCAGCACGTCGGCGGCGGCGCGCTCGGCCAGCGCGAGCGTGCCCGAGCCGTCGCTCGCCTCGCCGACGATCTCGAAACCGCCGGCCGTTTCCAGGATGTGACGCAGTCCGTCCCGCATGACTGCGTGATCGTCAGCCAGAATTACCCTGATCATCTTCCAGCGGTCCTCTTCGGGATGACGCCGCGCGCTGCTGTCGTTGCTGTCCGGGTGTTGCCGCGGCCGTTCTTCTGACCAATATATGCCCCCGAACCCGAAAACGGTACTCGTTCGCGAAATTTTCAGGATGGTGGGTCGCGAAATGCCCACCGACACGAAATAATTCACGCGGAATGGCACGGCCCCAGCCCGGGCGAATCAGGGTATTCCCGGGGGGATCGTGACGTCCGACGCGGCCCGGCGCGCCGTCGCCGCAACCGCCCCGCGAACCGTGCCGAATCGGGACTAAACTGGTGCGCGATGCCACTGCGCGAACCGGGGAGCCCGCGATGATCGACCTGGCCGATATCCTGCCGTCCGCGCTGCCCGCCGCGCTCGCCTGGGCCGAAGCCGAGGCGGCGAGCGGGCTCGCGCGGGGCGCGCCGCTGACGCCGGCGCAAGCCGACGATGCGCGCGCGGTGGGCGTCGTGCAGCCGGACCTCATTCGCGTGGTGGCGGTCGATCGCATGCCGTTTCCCGATACGCCAACGCTTGCCGAGATCGCCCGCGAGGCCGGGCTGCTGTCGCCCGGGACGATCGGCCTCACGCTCGGTCATGCGGTGTACGTGCTGCGCGGGCACGACACGCGCCGCCTGCTGACCCATGAATTCCGTCACGTACATCAATACGAGGCCGCCGGCTCGATCGGCGCGTTTCTTGCGCGCTACCTGCGCGAGATCGCGACGGTCGGCTACCACGATGCGCCGCTCGAGGCCGACGCGCGGCAGCACGAGTTCGATTGAGCCGCAACCCTGCCCCCTGAACCCCGCCGGCGGCCCGAGCGTGTACATGTTGCGATGAACGTATCCAATGCCCCTGCCGGCCCGGCGTTCGCACACCGGGCCGCCCCGCTCGGGAGTGTGCGATGAGCGACACGATCCATGCGTGGATCGGCGCGATCGGCGCGCATCCGCTGCTCGTGCTGGCCATCGTATTCGTGGCCGCGTGCGCCGAGGCGATCGCGCTGATCGGCACGGTCGTGCCGGCCGGCGCCGTGATGTTCGCGGCCGGCGCGCTGATCGGCGCGGGCGCGCTCGATGCATGGGCGACGATCGGCGTCGCGGCCGTCGGCGCGGTGATCGGCGACGGGATCAGCTACGAACTCGGGCGACGTTACCGCGGGATGATCCGCAACGCATGGGTGCGCTTCGGCTACGCGAGCGCGTACGCGCGCGGCGAGGAATTCGTGTTGCGTCACGGCATCAAGAGCATCGTGCTCGCGCGCTTTCTCGCGCCGGTGCGGGCGGTGGTGCCGGTCGTCGTCGGCTGCGCGACGCTGCCGCGCCGGTCGTTCTATCCGGTCAACGTGATCTCGGCACTCGTGTGGGCGCCCGTGCACGTCGCGCCCGGCATTCTGTTCGGCGCATCGGCCGCACTGGCCGCGGCGATCAGCGTGCGGGTCGCCGCCATCCTGCTGGTCGTGGCCGCGCTGGTCGCGCTGGTATGGATCGGCGTGCGCGTCGCGCTGCGGCGCGGCTGGCCGCTGCTGCGCCGTGCGCTCGCCGACGCCGTGCACGCAGGCGCGCACCGCTGGCCGCGGGTCGGCGCGCGATTGCACGGCGCGATCGCCCGCTTGCGCGCGTTGCCGGGCGCGGTGCCCGTGCTCGCGCTGCTGTTCATCGGCTGCGTGTGGCTGTTCGCGGGAATCGTGCGGGACGTCGTCGCGAACGACCCGCTGATGCATGCGGACATCGCGCTGTACGCGTTCCTGCAAAACCTGCGCACGCCGCCCGTCGACGCCGCGATGAGCGCGCTCGCCGTGCTGCACGGGCACGACACGGGGCTGATCGTTGCGGCCGCGTTTCTCGTCTGGCTGATGATCCATCGCTGCTGGCTGACGGCTGCATGGTGGCTCGCGACGGTCGGCGTCGCCGTCGTGCTCGTGCCGGTGTTCGGCGCAAGCGTGCCCGGCGCGACGCCGGCGAGCCTGCCGCCCGGCGCGCCGCACGTGCCGCTGCCCGATGCCGACGCCGCGTTCGCGATCCTCGCGAGCAGCGGCCTCGGCTGGGTGCTGACGCGCGACCGGCCCGCGCCGTGGCGCATTCCGGTCGTGACGGCGGTCGTGCTGTGGATCGTGCTCGGCGGTTTTGCGCGGCTGTACGTGGGCGATACCTGGTTGTCGGGTTTGCTGGGCGGCTGGAGCCTCGGGCTCGCGTGGTTCGCGTTGCTCGCCGGCGCCTACGCGTACTGGCGCGTGCGCGAGCACGTGCAGCCGAGAGGCGCGCTCGTCGCGATGGTGGTCGTGCTTGCGACGGCCGGCGTATGGACGGTTCCCGCGCAATGGCAGATCGATCGCGCATCGCGCCCGCATGCCGGCGACGTGGTCGCGATGACGGTCGACCAGTGGCGGCGCGGCGGGTGGCAGCGCGTGCCGACGCGGCGCACCGAGATCGGCGGCGACCGCGAGGAGTATCTGCCGCTGCAATGGAGCGTGACGTCGGACACGCTCGACCGCCATCTCGCGCAGGCCGGCTGGCAGCGTGCGACGCCTTGGTCGCCGGCCACCGCGCTGCGCTGGCTGTTGCCGCAGGCGCCGGCCGACGCGCTGCCGGTGCTGCCGCGCTATACGCATGGCGAAAGCACGCGGCGCGTGTTCGTCCGCGTCGATCCGGCCCACCCGGACAGCCGCTTCGTGCTGCGGCTCTGGCGTTATCCGTACGTGCTGCAGGACGCGCTCGGCATGCGCCCGCTGTGGTACGGCGCGCTGTATCGCGAGACGCTGCGCCGGCCGGCGCGGCTGATGACGTTCGTGCGCACGACGACGATCGACGATGCGGCGGCGATCGCGCAGGCCTTGGCGGTCGAGCCGACGATCGAGCATCGGCCGGCGGGGATGACGGCCGCGCCGGGCGAGATGCTGCTCGTATGGATGGTCAGGCCGTGAGCGGGCAGGCGTGACGTGCGCCCGTTACGCGTGCGACGGCTGTGCGGGAACGACGGACAGGCGCAGGCCGACGGTCTTGAGCACCGCGAGCAGGGTCTTCAGCGTCGGGTTGCCGTTCGGGGACAGCGTGCGATACAGCGATTCGCGGCTGATGCCGGCCTCGGCCGCGACCGCGCCGAGCCCGCCGTACGCTTCCGCGACCGTGCGCAGCGCGAGCAGGCCGGCCGCGCGGTTGTCGGGATCGTCGAGCGACTCCATCGCGACGCGCAGATAGGCCACCGCGAGTTCGCGGTCGGCGCCGAGTTCGGCGACTTCCGCGTCGTGGTGCGATACCGCGCCTTTGAGCTTGTTCATGTTTGCCTCCGTTTCCAGTTCGACCAGTGTTCCTTCGCGCGCCTGATGTCGTCGGGTTGGCTACCCTTGTCGCCGCCGGACAACAGCAGGATCAGCGCACCGCCGTACCGGCCGAAGTACACGCGATAGCCGGCACCGACGTGGATGCGCAGTTCGATCACGCCTTCGCCGACCGGTTCGCAATCGCCGAAGTTGCCGGTCTGCACGCGGCGCAGGCGCTCGCGAATCCGTGCCTGCGCAAGCTTGTCGCGCACGGCGTTCAGCCATTCGGTGAACGGCTCGCGACCGTCGTCGCACTGATAGCGAAGCAGTTCGAACCTGAAAAGCATTGTAACTTATAAGCTACAAAAAGGTGGCTGGAACGAGGCGGTCCGTATCGCGACGGCGCTGCGGCCGACACGCACGCGGCGTCTTCATGGCTCGAGGTTTCAGGCAGTGATGCCGGCTTCACGGACGAAGATCATTCTTTCATCCGGTTCGAAGCGTGGCGATTCGGCCGAATCGCCACGGTCGATGGTGTGATCAGGGGCGCGTATCGCAGCGCGGCATTGCGCGCCGGCGAGCGTCGATGAATCGCGGTACGATCGCTGGCCTGCCTGCCGACATCACCCGCACGAGAGAACCCGCATGATCACGATCCGCCCGATGACCGACGACGATTTCGCACGCTTCTGGCCAACCTACCGCGCCATCGTCGCTGCTCAGGAAACCTACGCATTCGATCCGGAGCCGACGCCGGAAGCGGCGCGCGCACAGTGGCTCGACGCGCCGCTCTGCACGTGGATTGCCGAGGAGGACGGCGTGCTGCTCGGCTCGTACTACCTGAAGGCGAACGCGGCCGGGCCGGGCAAGCACGTGTGCAACTGCGGCTACATGGTGAGCGAGGCCGCGCGCGGACGCGGCGTCGCGCGCCTGATGTGCGAACACTCGCAGCAGGTCGCACGCGAGCGCGGTTTCCTCGCGATGCAGTTCAATTCGGTGGTCGCGACGAACGAGGTCGCGGTCGCGCTGTGGCAGAAGCTCGGATTCGAGATCGTCGGCCGGCTGCCGCGCGCATACCGTCACGCGCGGCTCGGCTTCGTCGACTGCTTCGTGATGTTCAAATGGCTCGGCGACGCGGCGGCCGCCGAAGCCTGAGCCGGCAATCGCCGCCGCGTCAGACGGCGAACGCGCCGTCGAACACGATCCGCTCGTCGAGCGCGAGCGTGCCGCGCGCGAAGATCAGGTCGAGATGGTGGCTGCCGTTTTCGCCGCCGCCGAGCCCGAGATGCAGCCCGGGGTGGCGTTCCTCGAACCCTGCGTTGCGGCCGTACAGCCCGCGAATCCCGAGGTTCGTGCCGATGCCGAATTCCTCGATCCGCCGGTGATTCGCGTGCCGGTCGAGATAGGTCGAGAAATCGCGGCGGAAGCCTGCGTCGTCGGTGTCGAAATCGACGATCGTGCTGTGCTCGACGTGCAGCGTCGCGAGCCGCTCGGCCACCTTGTACTTGATCGCGAACGGCACGGTGCCGAGAAACGTGCCGCTGAACACGACCGAGCCGTTCAGGTCGGTCACGTGCGTCGCGATCTCGCCGGGCACGACGTCGAGGTTGCCCATGCCGTCCACGCTCGTCCATTTCTGGTCCGGCGCGAGCGAGCCCGTCAGCGTGTTGCCGGCTTCGTCGATGAAGCGGATCTGCGACGCGCGCGCGGCCGCCTCGATCAGCCGGGCGTTGCGTGCGGCGATGTCGTCGAGCGATTCGGCGAACGCCTCGTCGAGATGCGGGCCGTAATCCTTGAATAAAACCGATTTGCTCCAGTGCTCGACGATCGCGGGGCGGATCGCGGCGAGGAACGGCGGCCCGCTCGGAGAAGGCGTCGGCAGGCACGACGAGTCGTACAGCAGCACGAACAGGTCGGCGTCGCCGAGTGCGGCGGCGATGTCGGCGGGTGGGGTGCTTTCGAGGCAGAGGGTGGTCGCGTCAAGCGAATCGGGCAGGGCGGAAAAGGCGCGCAACGCGATGTCGCGATTGCGGGCGTCGTAGCCGACCAGCAGTTTCCCCGATTCGCCGCGTGCCAGCTTGTCGCGCAGCGCCGGGTGAAAACCGAGCGCGCGGTGCAGGTTCAGCATGCGTATCTCCGGAAGCGGCGGAAGGGCCGCGGCCCTTCCGCGAGAACGGGTGGCCCGCTCAGACCGGCCAGAGCGCGGTGCCGAACGGCACCACGGCGTCCTCGACCATCATGTCGACGGCCTCGGGGTGCGTGTCTTCCTGCATCCAGTCAAGCAATTCGATCTGCTGGGTTTCCTGCATGTCAATTCTCCTGTGGTGAACATGAGTGATTCAACATGAAAGCGCGGAAAAAACAATCCCGCTCCTCGTTCGATATTTTGTGAATGCCGGACGAGTGGCGTCGATATTAGTCGGATGAATTTACGAAAGCAATGCGTTGCAAGGTTTTTAGCGGAAGCGTGCTAAACAAGGGCGTTTGCGGTTCAAATATTGGAAAAAACTAGATAAAACGACAGACGGGTCACGCATCTTTTTTTAGTGAATCGAATTCGGATGGCCGAAATGAATTCGATCATTTTTAATTTGGATTCAATTGCCGGAATTGCTGCGCTTTATGTCATTGACGAAAGCCGCATGCGAGCGTCATCCGAGCAACGCCTTGCCGATCGCCTTCGTCGGCTCGGAGCGCAGCACCAGCGAAGTCGTGACCGCGCCGAAGCGGGCGATCGCATCGATGAGGGTTTCGAGCTGGCCCGGTGTCGGCACCAGCACCTTCAGCAGAAAGCAATCCTCGCCGGTCATGCGATGGACTTCGATCACATGCGGCATCTCGGCAAACGTGCGCAGCGCCGGCTTGATGTGCTCGTGGGTCGTTTTCAGCCGGATGATGGCCATCATGCCCAAGCCCAGTGCCGCCGGATCGATCCGTGCGCCGTAGCCGGCGATGATGCCGCGTTCTTCCAGCCGCTTGACGCGCTCCGACGTCGCGGGCTGCGACAGCCCGATACGCCTGCCCACTTCCGACAGCGGCGTCCGCGCGTTCTCCTGCAGCGCTTCGAGGATCGCAAGATCCAGGCGATCGAGTGCTTCGTCCGGCATGACGGTCCTCCAGTACCGTTGATTCATCGGCATTCTGGCTCAATAACCGATGACTTGCCATTCCATGCCGACCGGCGCACCGCCACACTGCCGGCTTTGCGTTGACGGAGGGCGTGATGGAGCAAGCGATCGTGATCGTGCCGGGTATCGGTAATTCGGGACCGGATCATTGGCAGAGCCACTGGGAGGCGGCGTTGCCCGGCGCCGCGCGCATCGCGCCGGCTTCGTGGGAGGCGCCCGACCTGGCCGACTGGACGGCGGCGCTGGACGCGGCCGTCGCGAACGCCGGGGCGCCGCCGCTCGTGGTTTGTCACTCGCTGGGTTGTCTGTTGTTCGCACATTGGCATGCCGCGTCGGCGCGCGCGGTGCGCGGCGCGTTTCTCGTGGCCGTGCCCGACCCGCAAGGGCCGCGCTTTCCGGTTGCCGCCGCCGCGTTCGCGAACCTGCCGAAGCGTTCGTTCGGGCGCGTGCCGGTGCTGGCGATCGCGAGCGCGGACGATCCCTACGATCCATCCGGGCGCGCGCTCGAATGGGCAACGGAACAGGGCGCGACGCCGCTTCTGCTCGGCGCACGCGGCCATCTGAACGCGGCGTCCGGGTTGGGCGGATGGTCGGAAGGGCGCGCCCTGCTTGCGGCTTTTGCGGCCGGACTCGGGCGGTAGTGCGGGTCAGCGCCGGCCGACCTTCGGCTCATTCACGCCGTTGCGCCGGACCGACGGGAGCGGGCGCACCGGCCGTCGCGATTTTGCCGCGTGCGCGCGCCGGTTTCACGGCGGCTCCAGTATGATCGACCGATGGCGGCGGAAGCCCCGGAATCGAACAACGAAGGAGACACCCCCGATGCGTGCAGTGCCGCAACCGGAGCGTGCCGGCCGCTCGCGGCCGCATGGCCGCATGGCGGCTCGCGATCGGCCTGTCGCTCGGCAGCGCGATCGCGCTTGGCCTCGCACGCTTTTCGTACGCGCTGCTGCTGCCGCCGATGAAGGCCGATCTCGGCTGGACGTTCGCGCAGGCCGGCGCGCTGAACACGGCAAACGCGGCCGGCTACCTGATCGGCGCGCTGGCATTCCCGCTGCTGTCGCGGCGCTGGCGCGCGGGCACGCTGCTCGCGGCCGGCTGCGCGTTGACCGCCGTGCTGATGGCCGCGGGCGGGCTCACGTCGGACATGCACGCGCTGCTGGCGCAGCGGCTGGCAACGGGTGTCCGCAGCGCATCGATCTTCATCAGCGGCGGCGTGCTGGCCGCGCGGCTCGCATCCGCGTCGCCGCGCGACGCGGGGCTGCTGCTCGGCCTTTATTACGGCGGCACGGGATGGGGCATCGTCGCGTCGTCTTTGCTCGTGCCGGCCACGCTCGTGCCGCGCATGCACGGCTGGCAACCCGCGTGGTTCGCGCTCGCGACGGCATGCGTGCTGTTCTCGGCGGTGGCCGTGTCGGCGGCACGCCGCATCGAGCACGCACATGCGGCACCGGTGAGGCAGGCCGACGCCGACGGCGCGAAACCGGCGGTGACCGCGAGCCCGGCCCGCTTCGCGCTCGCGCTGGCCGGCTATGGCCTGTTCGGCGTCGGCTATATCGGCTACATGACGTTCATCGTCGCGCTGCTGCGCGGCGCGGGGATGAGCGGCACGGTGGTCGCCGCGTTCTACGTGATGCTCGGGATCGCGACCGTCGTGTCCGCGCGGTTGTGGTCGGGGTTGCTCGACCGGATGCGCGGCGGCCAGGCGCTCGCCGTGCTCAACGCGCTGCTCGGCGTCGCGACGCTGATGCCCGCGCTGTTCGTGCATCCGGCTGCCGCGTTCGCGTCGGGCTTGCTGTTCGGCGCGACGTTCCTGTCGGCGGTCGCGTCGACGACGGCCTTCGTGCGGCACAACCTGCCGCCCGACGGCTGGGCGAAGGGCATCAGCGCGTTCACGACGGTCTTCGCATTCGGGCAGATCGCGGGGCCGGTCGCGATCGGGTGGGTGTCGGACAGCGCGGGCCTTGCGCGCGGGCTCGTGTATTCGGCGCTGACGCTGTTCGCGGGCGCCGCGCTCGCGGCCGGGCAGCGCGCGCTGCACAGCAGGTCCGCGTAGTCACGCGAACGTCACCGCACACACGCGGCGCGCGACACGCGATGAAATGCACGGCTGAAGTAGATGAGGCTGTCGCCGTCGTCGCGCACGCGAATCGACGTCGCCTCGATGAACATCACCGAGTGCGAGCCGACTTCCTTCATCTCGGCGATCGTGCCCTGCAGGCTCGCGAGCGCATCGCGCAGCACCGGCACGTCCTGTTCGCCGCGATCCCACACGGGCAACTGGAAGCGCTGTTCCATCGGCAGGTCGGTGAGCCCCGCGAAGTGTCGCGCGAGCAGTTCGTGCTCGGCCGGCAGCACGTTGATGCACACCTGACGGTTGCGCTCGAAGGTCGCGTGCATTGCGCTCGACCGGTTCAGGCACACGAGCAGCGTCGGCGGCGCATCGGTGACGGAACACACGGCGCTCGCGGTGATCCCGCAGCGGCCGTGCGGCCCCGCGGTGGTGATCACGTTGACGGCCGCACCGAGGTGGGCCATTGCCTGGCGGAAGGCCTTCTGCGCGTCGGTCGGTTCGACGCGCGGCGGTCGCTGGATATCGGTCGTGGAAGACATGGGCGCTCCTGATTGGACGAAAGCGGCGAACCGCGCGGCGCTGCGAGGGCAGCGCCGGATCGCCGACGATGACCCAAGCGTACGTCGCGAAAAGGCGGCCGACCATTCGCACGATTGACGATCGGGATGGCGTTCCTGCCAACGCGTCTAAAGGTTCTACCTAGACGCGTGCCGCCGCGTGCAAAAAAAGCCGCGATTGTGCGTTCGCGCGGCACGTCCAGGGGTTTGCAGCGGGTTTTCGGCTCGTTATGATGTGCCGCACACCCCCAGCGAACGACGCTTGCGCCACGCCGGCCACCGGCGTCGCGCGCGGCGCGTGCGATACCGATACCGATATTCAGCGAGACCCCCGCGATGACGTCACCCGCACCGATCGTATACATCGTCGACGACGACAGCGGCATGCGGACGTCGCTCGCCTGGTTGCTCGAATCGGTCGGCATCGCGTCCGAGGGATTCGCGAGCGCCGCCGATTTTCTCGCGCGCTTCGACGTGAACCTGCCTGCGTGTCTCGTGCTCGACGTGCGGATGCCGGAGAAAAGCGGCTTCGACGTGCAGGCCGAACTGAACGCGCGCGGCGCGACGCTGCCGGTGATCTTCGTCAGCGGGCACGGCGACATTCCGATGTCGGTGCGCGCGCTGCAGAACGGGGCGATCGATTTCGTCGAGAAGCCGTACAACTCGCAGCAGATGCTCGAGCGCGTGCAGCGTGCGTTGCGGCTCGCGCAGCAGCGGCATGCGGTGAGCCAGCGCCACCGTGAACTGCGCCAGCGGCTCGATGCGCTGACCGCGCGCGAGAAGGAAGTGCTGCGCGGCGTCGTGGACGGCAAGGGCAGCAAGCAGATCGCATCCGATCTGTCGATCAGCGTGAAGACGGTCGACGTGCATCGCGCGAGCATCAAGGAGAAGCTCGGCGCGACGTCGATCGCCGCGCTCGTGCGCGACGTGATGGTCGTGTGGGGCGACGACGGTGAGCCGTCGCGATGAGGTTCGGCGCGTTCAGCGCATGTACAGCCCGCCGTTGATGTCCCAGCATGCGCCGTTCGCGAAATGCGCGTCGCCCGACGCGAGCAATACGGCTGCATCCGCAACGAAAGCGGCCGACCCGAGCTTGCCGCCCGGCAGGCTCGCGAGCACCTGACGCAGTTTGTCGGGCGCGACGCTTTCGTACACGATCGGCAGATCGAGCGGGCCCGGCGAGATCGCGTTGACGGTGACGCCCTGCGCGGCGAGATCGCGCGCGAACACCTTGGTCAGCGTCAGCGTGCCGCCTTTCGCAGCCGCATAGTGCGCGCCCGTGGCCGAGCCGCCGTTCTGCCCGGCGAGCGACGCGATGTTGACGATGCGGCCCGCGCCGCGCCGCGCGAAATACTGGCCGAACACCTGGCAGCCGAACAGCACGCTGCGCAGGTTCACGTCGATTACGTGGTCGAACTGCTCGGCCGTGATCTCCATCGCCGGCACGACCTTCGATGCGCCCGCGTTGTTGACGAGCACGTCGATCGCGCCCCAGCGTGCGACGAGCGCATCGCGCGCCGCTTCGAAATCGCGTTTCGACGTGACGTCGAGCGGCAGCGCGATCGCGCGTTCGCCGCTCGGATCGAGCTCGCGCGCATGCGCATGAACGGCATCGGCCGCGATGTCGGCCAGCGCGACGCGGTAGCCGGCCGCATGGAAGCGTTCGGCGAGGACGGCGCCGAGCCCGCGCGCGGCGCCGGTGACGAGGACGACTCGGTCTGACATGGTGTGGTGTTCCGTGGTTCGTGGGCGCACGCCGGTGAAGGCGGCCCCCGCATTGTGGTTCATGCGGCCAGCGCCGCTTCGAAGTGTGCCGCGATCGCGCAGACCCGTTCGTCCGCGCCCTTGCGCCCGACGATCTGCAAGCCGGCCTTCAACGGTGAACCGGCGAGCGGCAGCGGCAGGCTGAGCGCGGGATGGCCGCTCAGGTTGAACGGCCGGATCAGCGACGACATCGCGATCACCGATACGCCGTCGCGGGCCTGCTGCAGCGTGATCGGCAGCGCGGGTAGCGTCGGCAGCACCAGCACGTCCGCGTGTTCGAGCGCGGCATCGACCTGCGCGGCGAAGCGTGCGCGCACGGCCTCGGCTTCCTTCAATGCCGCAGGCGCGGTCGTTGCGGCCGCACGCAATCGTGCATCGAGATCGGCGCCGAGTTTGCCGGTCGCGACCAGATGGCCGAACGCGCGCGACGTTTCCGCGTTGATCACGGTGAGCCCCGCGGCGAACGCGGCCGGCATTGCATCGAGCACGACGGTGTGCGAGCGCAGGCCCGATGCACGAACGGCCGCGTCGAGCGCGGCGGCGATCGCCGGATCGGCTTCCACGGCGAGTCGAGCGACCGTGCAGCCTTCAACGGAGGCCGTCGCCTGCGCACGATCGAAGCCCGGCGCGATCGCGGCCATCACTGCGACGAGCGTGCGGATGTCGCGGGCGAATGGCCCGACGCAATCGAGCGTGGTTTCCGCAGGCGCGACGCCGCGTCGCGACACACGCCCGAACGTGGGCTTGAGCCCGGCCACGCCGCAGCAGGCGGCCGGCCCGCGAATCGAGCCGCCGGTATCGGTGCCGAGCGCCGCATCGACAGTGCGCAGCCCGACGAGCGACGCGGAGCCGCTCGACGAGCCGCCCGGAATGCGCGAGGCGTCCTGCGGATTGACGGGTGTGCCCGTGTAGTCGTTGATGCCGGTCATGCCGAACGCGAGCTCGTGCATGTTCGCCTTGCCGGCGATCTGCCAGCCGGCGTCGAGCAGCAGGCGGACCACGTCCGCGTGGCGTACGGCGGGCGGCGCGTCGGCGAGCGCGCGGCTCGCCGCGCGGGTCGGATGGCCAGCGATATCGATCGTGTCCTTGATCGCGATCGTCGGGCCCGGGCCGCCGAGCGTGAAAGTGTCGATGAAGCCTGTCATGGTCGGTATCGTGCGAAAGCGGCGGGAAACATCAGGACCGTGGCGCGGCGGCGAGCGGCCACGGGCCGTCGAGCACGCGTTCGGTGCGGAAATGGCGGATCAGCCAGGCGGAGCCGCTGGCGGCCGGCGCGAAATCGACGGTCAGCCGCGCGGCGATCAGCTCGGCCGAGCCGTCCGCGTAGCGCGACGCCTGCAGCATGACCCAGCGGCCGCGTGCGCTTGCATGGCCGGCGCCGATCTCGATCGACTCCGACGTCAGGAAGTGCAGGTTCGCCGCGAAATGCGGATCGGGCGGCAGATAGCGGCCGAGCATCGCGACGATCGCGGCGGTGCCTTCGACGCGGCCGAATTTCCTTGCATACTGCAGGCCGATGCCTTCCCACACGGCGTCGGTCGTGAACAGTTCGGCCAGCGACGGGCCCGCGCCCGCATCGTCGGGTACGTCGCACAGCGCCATGTACCGCGTGATCGTCGCGCGCACCGCGCGCTCGGCGTCGAGCGCCGCGACGCGCCGCGCGAGCGCGTCGATCGCGGCGGGTGTCAGGTCGCTCATCGCGCGCCTCACGCCGCGGGCTTCGCGGCCGGCGGCACGCTCAGCGCGCGGCCGACGCGCGCCTCGATCTTGCCGTAGCGCCACAGGTTGTATTCGCCGACGGGCGTCGTGCGGTACAGGTTGCACACCGCGACCGCCGTGTCGAAATCGGCGACGTCGGCCATGATGTAGAACGTCCATGGCGCGCCGTCGGCCTGGCCGACCACGAGGCGGTCGTCGTCCATCACGCCGAGCACGCGCACGCCGGGCATCGCCTCGACGGCCGCGAGCATCGCGCCGTACGCCTGCCACACTTCGCCGATCCGCTCGCGCGGCAGGTCGAAGAAATTCTGCGACACGCCGCAGCAGAACAGCACGCGCAGCGGCAGCGGATTCGAATCGGACATATCGGGTTCTCCAGAGGAATCGGTTGGATGCATGATCCGGCCGGCGAGCGCGCTCCGGATCCGGTTTCATGCGTATGCATCGAGGTTGCGGTCGATGCCGGTCACAGATAGCCGGGAAACGGCGTGACGCCGGTGAACACCGCGCCCGCGCCGTCGAAGTTGCCTTCGCCGAGAAACGCGTGCTGCGTGACGACCATCGCATCGCGCAGCAGCCGCTGCAACGGATGCGTGCGATAGATCGCCGCCGTGCCGCCGAGGCGGTACGCGCGTTCGACGACGCTCGCGCCTTCGCGCGCGATCTGCGTGGCCGCGAGCCGCAGCAGGCTGACCTGGTCGGGCGTCACCGGATTGCCGGCGAGGATCGATTGCCACACGGTATCGGTCGCGTCGTAGAAGAACGCGCGTGCCGAGCGCAGTTGCGCCTCGGCCTTCGCGAGCTCGATGCGGTAGTACGCGCGATCGGCGAGACGCGGCGCACCGGTCGTCGTCTGGCGGCCGCCCGACATCCGGTTCACGACGTCGAGCGCCGCGCGCGCGAGGCCGAGGTTGACGACGGCCAGCACCTGCGCCGCATACGCGACGGTCGGGTAGCGGTACAGCGGCTCGTCGACCGTCGCCTCGCCGCCGCGCACGAAGGTCCACGCCTCGGGCACGAAGCGGTCGTTCACGCGCAGGTCGTGGCTGCCGGTGCCCTGCATGCCGACCACGCTCCAGTTCTCGACGATCTCGACGTCGGCGGCGCGGAACACGGCCGTGCGCGGCTTGTTGGGCGCCGCGTCCCGCGCGCCCGGCACGGCGATGCCGACGCCGAGCCAGTCGGCGCCCTTGCAGCCGCTCGCGAATTTCCACGTGCCGTTCACGCGCCAGCCGCCCGGAGCGTCCTGCGCGGGCTGCACCGGAAACAGGCCGCCCGCGAACACCTGATCGGGGCCGCTCGCGTACAGCTCGGCCTGCGTGTCGAGCGGCAGCGCGGCGAGGTAGACGTTCGCGGAGCCGAAGCTCGCGACCCACGCGGCCGAGCCGTCGGCGGTCGCGATCCGTTCGATCATGTCGAGGAACGCGGTCGGCGCGAGCGCGTCGCCGCCGAAGCGGCGCGGCGTGCCCGCGCGATAGATGCCGGCCTGCTTGAACAGCGCGATCACGTCGCGCGGCACGTGCGACAGCCGGTCGAATTCGTCGCGGCGGGCGGCGACGGTTTCGATCACCGCGTCGAGCGGCGACAACTGCCCGGCCGCGGGACGGGCCGCGGGCGGCGAAGGCGGCGCGGATTCGATGGCGAGGGCGGCTTGCGGCATGAAAGTCTCCTGGGGATGGGGGCGATGTCGGCGTCGGTTGCTGGAGCAAGACGATGCAACCAGTCTAGAAACGCCGAAAACACGCAGCAATTGGTGCGTTGGGCCGCCTGACTGGTGACGCTCCGTGCCGGCCTAAAGAAATCTTCAGATGCGATCGGCGCGCGCCGGTGCTATGTTGGGCTTCCGGCCGCGCGACGCCGCGCGCCTTGCTCTGAATCCGATCATGAGTTTTCCCGACGAAGACGATTTCCACCGGCTGCTCGACGCGCTGACCACGTGCGTGCTGCTGCACGACGCGCAGACCAAGGCGATTGTGTGGGCGAATCGCGCCGCGTGCATCGCGCTCGGTTTTTCCGTCGAGGAATTGCTGCCGCTGAAGGCGCCGGACATGACGCGTCCCGAGCCGAAGTACCGGCGCGAGATCGCGGTGAGCGCGTGGGATCGCGCGCTCGTCGACGGGCCGCAGGTGTACGAGTGGTGTTATCGATCGCGTACGGGCGTCGACATGCTGTCCGAGGCCACCGCGACCTACGTGCCGCTGCGCGGGCGCGACGTCGTGATGGTGCAGTTTCGCGACATCAGCGCGGAAGAGGCGGTGCGCCAGCAATTGCGCCGCTACGAGGCGCGGCTGCGCGAGTTCATGCAGGATCTCGACGAAGGGATCGCGGTCGTGACGCCGCACGGCGGCGTGCAGTTCATCAGCGAGTCGGGCCGCCGCGTGCTCGGGCTCGCGCCCGGCGAACCGCTCGGCGAGGTGCTCGACTACTGCGCCGAAGCCGATCGCGACCGGCTCGTCGCGCAGTTGCGCGATGCACCGTCGGCGCATCCGTCCGCGCCGCAGCGCTACCGGATCGTACGGCGCGACGGCTCGGCATGCTGGCTGCGCATCCTGTGCCGGCAGGTCGAGATCGAAGGCGATCTCGACGGGCTGCTCGTGCAGTTCCGCGACGTGAGCGACGAAGTCGCGATCGAGGACGCGCGGCGCGCCGAGGCGCGGATGCTCGAATACGCGGGCCGTTACAACGCGATGGGCGAGATGGCGACCGTGATCGCGCACGAATTGAGCCAGCCGCTCGCGGCCGTGCGCAATTTCATCGAAGGCGCGGTGCGACGGCTGAACGGCAACGGCGCCGTCGACGACGCGATCTGGGGGCTGCGCAGCGCGGACCGGCAGGCCGAGCACGCGGCGCTGATCATCAAGAGCGTGCGCGAGTTCATCGTGAAGCGCGAGCCGGTCGTCGCGCGGGCCGACCTGCGCGACATCCTCGCGGACGTCGCGTACTTCATCGAGCTGCGCGCGAAGGAAGCCGGCGTGACGGTCGCGATCGTGCAGGCCGACACACCGCTGCCGATCCGTTGCGAGCGCGTGCTGATCGGGCAGGTGATCCTGAATCTCGCGTTCAATGCGATCGAGGCATTCGCCAGTTGCGAGCGCGTGCCGCGCACGCTGACGCTCGGCACCGCGAACGTGGCCGGCCAGGCGGAGTTGCGTGCGATCGACAATGGCCCGGGCATCGAGGCCGGCGCGCACGAGCGGCTGTTCGACGGCTTCTCGTCGTCGAAGGCCGGCGGCAACGGGATCGGGTTGTCGCTGTGCAAGAGCATCGTCACGCGCCACGGCGGGCGGATCGCCGCGAGCGCGGCCGCGGGCGGCGGGCTCGACTGCCGCGTCACGTTGCCGCTCGCCGATGGTTGAGCGCAACCGCGGCGGCGCGTCGCGGCGGGGCGGCGGCGCACGGCGCATCGTCAGCGCCCCAGCGCCCGCGCGGTCCGGCCGCCGATGCCGAAGTCGGTGTTCGGAATGTCCTTGATGATCACGCGCGTCGCCTGCAGCGGCGCGTCGAGCACGTTCGCGCCCGCGTCGGACAGCGCGGCGATCAGCGCGCGCTTCTGCTCGTCGGTGCGGCCGGCGATCAGGATCGCGACGATCACCGGCAGCGACGGCGGCGCGCCGTCCGCGGCGCTGCGGCCGCCGAGGCCGATATGCGTCGCGGGCAGTTCGGTGAGCAGCACGCGCACCGATTCGATCGGTGCGCCGATCGCGTCGACGGTCGCACCGGTCAGTCTCGCGATCAGCTCGGCCTTGCGCGCATCGTCATGGCCGGCCGGCAGGAAAACTTCGAGTGTGGGCATGATGGCTCGGAAAGGTGAAGGTGACCGGTTCACCTTTGCGCGTGCAGCGGTGAACCGGCCACGGCTTACAGCAGGAAGCCGATCGCGCTGAGCGCTTCGGTCGAGTCGATCAGGCGCACGACCTTCTCCGCGATCCGCATCTCGCCGTCGGCATCGACGTGCAGTTTGTGCGTGACGTCGGCCGCGAACAGCGTCGCGGCACCGCGCTTGTACGCGACGACGACCTGCGCCGATTTCAGCTCGACGGTGTCGGCGCTGCCGCTCTCCAGCGTGAAGCGCGACACGGTGCGCACCGTGCGCGCCGCGTCGGCGGCCGACGCCGAGTAACCGGACACCATCCGCTGCACGCGCTTCTCGCGCATGTCCTGGTCGTCGAATACGTAGTTCAGCGTCGCCGCGAAATCGGTCGTGTCGGGATCGATCGGCACCACGTAGTGGCCGGCCGGATCCCACAGGTCGAGCCATGCGCGGTAGTCGCGGCGGTCGAGCATCTCGGCTTCGCGCCACACGAATTCGACCGCGCGGGCGAAGGTCTGCTCGGAAAAGAGGGCGTTGCGGTCGTCCATCACTGTTGCTCCATCATCTTGCGCCACTGCTGGTAGGCCTCGCGCATGCCGGTTTCGTCGGTCGCGTGCGCGGTCTTTTCGCCGTTCGCGGCGGTAATTTCACGGTTCAGCCCGCGATTCACGAGGATCGGCACGTCGGGGCCCGCATGCGCGCCGCGCTGCACGCGCTCCCAGGCTTCCGCGTCGTCGGGGCTGCCGAAGCCGAACGGGCCCTGGAAGTGTTCGTGAATGCGCAGGCGCTCGCGGTTCGCTACGTCGGGGCCGCCGTCCATCGCGAGCGCGACGTGGCGGATCTCGGTTTCGTTCGCGGAGATCGGCCGCAGCACGCGAAAGAACGCCATCGACAGCGCGAGGTTCGGGAACAGGTTCAGGTTGAAGCCGACGCCCATCAGCGAGCGCACGATGCGGCGCACTTCGTCCGGCGCGTGGCGCTCGGCGAGCTTCGCCGCGAGCGGCGCGAAGCGTTCGGGCAGCGGGGCGCCGTCGTCCGCGTCGAGATCGATCAGCTCGGGCATCAGCACCGCGAGGCTGTGGCCGTTGCCGAGCGCGCGGCAGAACGCGTCCTCACTCGTCATGAAGCGCGTGATCGCGGCGGCCGTTTCGTCGTCGATCGATTTCATCCACGACTTGTGCACGACCGGGAAGTGGTAGAGGTCGGTGGTGTTCTCGAGCTGGATCTTCCAGTTGCCCTTGAACCTGAACTTGTGCTCGCCATTCGCCTTGATCGGGTAGCCGGCGCCCTGTTTCATGAACAGGTCGATCCACGGCTTCGCGCCGCCGAGGAAATCCTCGAGCGGCTCGATCGCGTCGTTGAAGCTCGCGAAGATCAACCCCTGGTACACACCGACGCGCAGCTTCACGAGCGGCAGGTCGCCCTTGTCGCACACGCCTTCGTAGCCGTCGCCGTACGGCAGCGCGCGCAGCGTACCGTCGAGCGCGTACGACCAGCTGTGATACGGGCACGTGAAGCCCTTCGCGTTGCCCTTGTGCGCTTCGCACACGGTCGCGCCGCGATGGCGGCAGCGGTTCTGCAGCACGTTGATCTCGCCCGTCCTGTCGCGCACGACGATCACCGGCTGGCGGCCGATCGTCGTCGTGATGAAGTCGCCCGGGTTCGGCAGTTCGCTTTCGTGCGCGACCCAGATCCAGGTGCGGTAGAAGATGCGGTCGAGCTCGGCTTCGAACAGCGCGGGGTCGTGGTACATCGCGGGCGCGATGCGGTCGGGCTGCGCGAGACCGTGCAACGCGCGGGTGTCGATCGTCTGGTAGGCAATGTCGCTCATCGTCGTCGTGGGGAAAGAGTCGCGAAAATCGGGCCGCGCCGGGCGCAGCGTCCGGAGATCAGTCTCGTCTTCTGCTACATATCGGTCAAATTGATCTAAAATCGACGATCAAATAAATGCGGCAAATGATGGAGGTCACGATGACATCGGTCGATCATCTCGATCTGAACCTGTTGCGCGTATTCCAGGCGATCGTCGAGGAACGCAGCCTGACGAAGGCCGGCGAGCGGCTTGCGCTGTCGCAGCCGGCCGTCAGCTATTCGCTCGGCCGGCTGCGCACGCTGTTCGACGATCCGCTGTTCGTGCGCACGCGCGCCGGCATGCAGCCGACGCCGGTCGCGCTGGAACTCGCCGGCATCGTCGGCAAGGCGCTCGACATGGTGCGCGTCGCGCTGCGCTACGCGGAGCGCTTCGATCCGGCCACCAGCACGCGCACGTTCCGGCTGTCGCTGTCGGATGCGGGCGAGATGGCGTACCTGCCGGCGATCTGCCGGGCGCTGCGCGAGCGCGCGCCGCGCGTGACGCTCAGCGTGCAGCCGCTGCCGGTGGAGGAGATCGAGGAAGCGCTGCGCGCGAGCCGGCTCGACTTCGCGATCGGCAACTTGCCGGAGTTGATGCCGCGCACGCGCCACCAGGTGCTGTTCGAGGAAACCTACGTGTGCATGACGGGGCGCAGGCGCGGGCTGCCGACGGCCGCCGCGCTGAGTCTCGAGCAGTTCGTGCGCGCCGCGCACGTGAACGTGAAATCGGTCGAGCACAGCCACCACGCGCTCGACGATGCGTTGCGCGCGCAAGGCGTGGGCCGCAACATCGCGCTCGAGGTGCCGCACTTCGTTGCGCTGCCGAGCGTGCTGTCGGTCACCGATCTGTATGCGACGCTGCCGAAGCGGCTCGCGCGGATTCTCAACCGCGACAACGCGTTCCGGCTGTACGACCTGCCGGTCACGCTGCCGCCCGCGCCGGTGACGATGCACTGGCACGAGCATTTCCACGAGGACGAGGGCAACGCATGGATGCGCGCGCTGCTCGCGGAGATCGTCGAGCGTTTCGACGAATGACGATCGGGCGGTGCGAGATGGGCGGCGGCCGCGTGTCGCCGGCGCCGGCCCGTCCCGATCTTCAGCGCATCGGTGCGTCAGTCGATCTCTAGATCGCGATGCGCCAGCGCGCCCCGCGCATCAGAGATCGAGCACGAGCACGGGCGAGCGCGCACGCGACACGCAGCAGCAGATCACCGTGTTGCTCGCGCGCTCGGCCTTGCTCAGGCAGTGATCGCGATGATCGGGTTCGCCGTCGAGCACCGGCACCATGCAGGTGCCGCACACGCCTTCGCCGCATGAGGTATCGACCTCGATGCCGATCTTCGCGAGTGCGTCGACGATCGACGTATCGGGTGCGACGCGCACCGATTGGCCGCTGCGTTGCAGGCGCACTTCGAAGCCGTCCGCCGCGGCGTCATCCGCGGCGGTGACGCCCGCCGACGGTTCCGCCGCGAAGCGTTCGAGATGAATCGCGTCTTCCGGAACGCGCGTGACCGCGGCGGCGACGACCGCATCCATGAACGGCCCGGGGCCGCACGTATAGACATGCGCGCTCGAGTCGATCGACTCCATGCAGCGGCCGAGTTCGGCCGCGAGCGCATCGGGCTCGACGCCGTAGTGGAACGTCACGTGCGATGCGAACGGCTCGGCCGACAATTCGTCGACGAAGGCCGCGTGATCGCGGCTGCGCGCGAAGTAATGCAACCGGTAGCGTGCGCCGCGCCGGTTCAGCGCATACGCCATCGACAGCAGCGGCGTGATGCCGATGCCGGCCGCGACCAACACGTGCTCGCTCGCGGCATCGGTCAAGCGAAACAGGTTGCGCGGCGCGCCGATCGACAATTCGGCGCCGACGCTTACGTCGTCGTGCAGCGAACGCGAGCCGCCGCGCGAGTGCGTTTCCTTCTTCACCGCGAACAGGTAGCTGCGGCGCTCGTCGGGGTTGCCGCACAGCGAGTATTGCCGCGTGATGCCGGACGGCGCGGTGACGTCGATATGAGCGCCGGGTTCGTACGCGTCGAACGGCTGGCCGTCGACGCGCGAGATCCGGAAACAGCGGATGTCCTGCGCCGCGTCGATCAGCGCGTCGATCCGGACCTGGTGGCGGTTCGCTTGCATGGGAAATTCCGTGGGTAGAGAAAAGCGGCGCGGCCGAGCCCGCGCCGGCATGCAATCGAGAATAGGGATGGGCCTCGCATAAATCAAATCGATTAAAAATCGATGTTGGAATAAGCGGGATGGATGATGGTGGGCGTGCCGATTGTCGCCGGTCGGCGTGGCGGCGCTCGCGCGGCCGGTACACCGACCACGCGATCGGTGAACCGCGCGGCTTCAGCGAGCGGCGATGGCGTTGCCGCCGTCGACGGCCGCGTCAGCCGAAGCCGATGCCGCTGCATGACCGCGTTCGCGTTCGAGGCTGCGGCGATAGTGGCGGCACCCTGCGGCGAGCAGCAGCGCGGCCAGCGTGGCCGCCGCGACGTTGACGATCGACATCGAATGGCCGACCGCGGCCGGCGCGCCGAACACGCGATCGGTGAATAGCGCGACGACGGTCGTGCCGATCCCGAGCGCGATCAGGTTCGACACGAGCAGGAACAGCGCGGAGATCTGCGCGCGCATCTGGTTCGGCGCGAGCGTCTGCATCGCGGCGGTCGACGTCGGCATTGGGAACGATGCGAAGAACATCGCGACGACCAGCATCGCGAGCGACGCGGGCAGGCTGTCGAGCTGCGTGAACAGCGTCGCGGGAATCACCATGCACGCGGCGCCGATCGCGCCGGCACGCATCGGCGCATCGCTTCGGCCGCGCCGCAGCAGCCAGTCGTTGAGCCAGCCGCCGCAGAACACGCCGGCCGTGTTCGCGGCCAGCAGCACGATGCCGAGCGTGTAGCCGGCTTCGACGGCCGTCATCCCGAAGTGGCGGATATAGAACGCGGGCGTCCAGCTCAGCAGGCAGTACAGCGTCATCGCATAGAACGAGAAGCCGAGGTAGTGGCACGCGAAGGTCGCGCGATGCGCGCCGACGAAGCGCAGCGAATCGCGCATCGACACGCGCCGCACGGCGCCCGAGCGATCCTGCGCGAGCCCCTTGCGCTGCGGATCGCGCACGGTCGCGGCGAACAGCAGCGCAACGAGGATCCCCGGCAGCCCGACGATCAGGAACGTGACCTGCCAGGCATGCACCTGCCCGACGATCGGCAGCGTGAACGCGCTCGCATGCTTGAGCAGCGCGATCACGTAGCCGCCGATCAGGAACGCGATGCCGCCGCCGATGAACGAGCCGAGCGAATACACGGCGATCGCGCGACCGAGCTTCTCCTTCGGGAAGTAGTCGGCGAGCATCGAATACGCACCGGGCGACAGCGCGGCCTCGCCGACACCGACGCCCATCCGAGCGACGAACATCTGCACGAAATGCTGGCTGAGCCCGCATGCGGCGGTCGCGACGCTCCACAGCGCGATGCCGAGCGAGATGATGCGCGGGCGCGCATAGCGGTCGGCGAGATACGCGACGGGCAGCCCCATCACCGCATAGAACAGCGAAAACGCGAAGCCGTTGAGCAGGCTGAACTGCGTATCGGACAAATGCAGGTCGCGCTTGATCGGTTCGATCATCAGGACGAGGACCTGGCGGTCGACGAACGAAAAGATGTACGCGAGCATGCAGATGACGACGACATACCATTCGTACGTATAGCGCTTGCCGTCGGCAGCGCGGGCCGTTGATGCGGACATGCGGGTTCTCCAGGAGCGGGCGGTGGAAACGCGCGGCATCGGCCTCGCGGGCCGGGCGCCGTCGCGGCGCGAACGCGTGCGGGTGACACGATCGGTGACGCAGCGTAGTCGGCCAAATTCGGCCGCCATAGCCGGAGTGACAGCCGCGCCACACGGACATTTACCGACGCGGATAAAGAAAACACCGAGGCCTTGCGCGCGAGCCGCCCCGCAGCGTACGTGCGACGGGGCGCGCGCGCATCATGCGGCGCGTCTATAAGCGTTATAGAGCCCATTGCGTCGACGTCCGAAATTGTCGTTCCTAGACTCGGCCGGGTTTTGATCGGCGGCGTTCGCGTCTCAAGGCGAACGCGCTTCACACCGAGCGGCGCGATGCCGACAGGCGCCGCAACTTCTACGGGACGACGCAGATGAACCAACCGAACGGGCGGGCCGACCGGCTTGCCGTACTGCTTGCCGCGCTGCTCGCGTGCATGACGCTGCCGGCCGCCGCGCAATCGAGCGTGACGCTCTACGGCCGCATCGACACCGCGATCGAATACGCGAACGCCGGGCCGAACCACGTGACACGCATGGGCAGCGGCAACCTGTGGGCGTCGCAGTGGGGGCTGAAGGGTGTCGAGGATCTCGGCGGCGGCTACGCGACGATCTTCAAGCTCGAGGACGGCTTCAACGCGGCGAACGGTGCGTTGTCGAACAGCAGCGCGCTGTTCGGCCGCGAAGCGTGGGTCGGCATCACGGGGCCGTTCGGCGGCGTGCAGTTCGGCGAGCTCTACACGATCCTGCATACGACGCTCGTCACGTACAGCCTGCCCGGCCTCGGCGCGGGGCTCGCCTGGGGCAACGCGACCAACAACTTCGTCGGGCCCGCGTTCCTGCGCGTGCGCAACTCGATGCGCTACACGTCGCCGCGCTACGCGGGCTTCATGCTGCGCGCGATGGCCGCGCGCGGCGCCAATGGCGCGGCCGGGCAGCCGGCGACGCTCGGCGATACGTACGGCGCGGGCATCAACTACGTGCGCGGCGGGCTGTCGGTCGACGTCGACTACATGCAGCAGAAGTTCAGCCCGGTAGCCGCATCGACGCTCGGCAACACGAGCCCGGCCGCGAACGGCAACTACACGCTCGGCGCGATTTCGTACGACTTCAACGTCGTGAAGGTGGCCGCGCTGTATATGCGCCATCGCGGCGGCCCCGATGTGGCGACCGCGGTCGACAGCCAGAGCGCGTATCCGCACAGCGACATCATGGAGCTCAGCGCGACGGTGCCGATCGGACGCGCGTCGCTGCTGCTGAGCGTCGGCCATTACCGGAAGGTGGCCGACAGCGACGGCAACGCCGATTCGTACGGCATCCGCTTCGACTATCCGCTGTCGAAGCGCACGGTGCTGTACACGGGCGCCGCGATGGTGCGCAACGGCGCGCATGCGCGCTTCGTCGTCAACGGCGCGGCGGGCGGCGGCGTCGCGGTCGCGAAGCCTGGCGCGACCGCGAGCGCGCTCGTCGCGGGCATCCTCACGTCGTTCTGAGCGTTTTGGCGGACCCGCGCCCTGGTGCGGGCCCGCTCGCGCCGCTACGCGCAGGCGGGCGGGTGCGGCGCGAGCCATGCGTCGAACGGTGCCTGCTCGCCGATATTGAACAGTTCGAGCAGCAGCGCGCGCAGCCAGCGATGGCCGGGGTCCGCGTCGAAGCGACGATGCCAGTACGCGTTGACGGACCACTCGCCGGCGCCGGCGACTTCGTAAAGCACGCACGGCTGGCGCGCCGCGAACGTGATCGCGATCGTCTCCGGCAGGATCAGCGCATAGTCGCCGCCTTGCAGTAATGCCGGCACCACCATGAAATCGGGCAGCGCCGCGCGCACGCGCGGCATCAGTTCGTGCCGTTCGAGCAATTGCATCGATTGCGGATGCGACGTGATCGCGACGAAGCGCAGCGCGTCGGGCGCCGCGCCGTCGAGCACGAAATCGTCGGGCAGGCCGACGCGCCGGGCGGTGCGGCGCGGCATCAGCAGCACGCAGCGCTCGTGCAGCAGCGCGGTGCGCTGGAAATGGCTCGACGCATCGGCGAAATGGCCGAGCGCGAAGTCGATGCGCCCCGATTCGAGTGCGACGTTGAGCTGGCATTCGTCGACGTGCAGCGTCTCGATCACGGCGCCCGGCGCGCGCCGGTCGAACGCGGCGAGCAGCGTCGGCAGGAACGCGCTCGCCGCGAAATCGCTCATGTGCAGGCGGAACACGCGCTGCGTGCTGTCGGGCGCGAAGCGCGAGCCTTCGTCGAGCACGTCCTGCAGGATCGCGAGCGCCTTGTCGACCGAGATCGCGAGCCGTTGCGCGCGCGGGGTCGGCTCGACGCCGGTGCCGGTGCGCACGAACAGCGCGTCGCGGAACATCAGCCGCAGCCGGCCGAGCGCGTGGCTGACGGACGGCTGCGTGACGCCGAGCCGCAGCGCCGCGCGGCCGACGTTCCGCTCTTCATACACCGCGCGAAACGTCTTCAACAGGTTGAGATCGAGATCCTGCACGCGCAGGCCGTCGGGCGAGTCGCCGTCGTGCGGCGCGGCTTCGGGGCGGGCGGGGGCCGTCGCGCGGCCGGGAGTGGAGAGCGTCAACGTGTCTGCCTCGCGGTGACGGAAGGCGCGTGGCCGTAACGCCGCGCATATGCCTTCGCGAAATGGCCGAAGCCATGGATGCCGTGCGCGATCAGCACGTCGGTCACGCTGCGCGCGTCGCCGCGTTGCAACGCCGCGTGCACGGCGGCGAGCCGGCGCTCGCGCACGTACGCGGCCGGCGTGGTGTGCAGGAACGCGCGGAACGCATGCTGCAGCGTGCGCGGCGCGACGCCCGCGACGGCCGCCAGCACGGCGAGCGCGAGCGGTTCGCCGAGGTGCGCATCGACGTGAGCGCACGCGCGCCGCACGTGCGCGGGCAGCGGTGGCGTGCCGCGCAGCAGCGCGTCGCTGTACGCGTGCGGCAGGTGCGTGAGCAGCAGCGACATCAGCCACGCGGTGAGGTCCGCGCCGAACACCGGCGACGCCGTGCCGATGCGCGGCTGCGCGCCGAGCCGGCACAGGTATTCGAAGGTCGACAGCACGAGCGCGGCGCCCGCGCCCGCGCCGCTCGTCGCGAGGTCGAATTGCAGCGGCCGCGTGAGCGGCGCGCGCAGCATGTCCTGCAGCTTGCGTTCGAGCGCGCCGCGTTCGAGCCGCAGCACGAGATTGCGGCAATCGCGGCTCGTGCGCAGGCGGCTCGCGAGCGCGGGCGACGACACGGTCAGCGCGCCGGGGCCGGCGCGCGCGACGACGCTGCCGGCCTGCAGTTCGCACGCGCCCGCGAGCGTCAGCCGGAACAGGAAGTGATCGGCGTCGTCGCCGAAATCGATGCGCGTTTCACGACCGTAGCAGAGTTCGAGCAGCGCGCCGTGATGCAGCGGCACCTCGTACAGCTCCGCATGAAACGGATCGCGGCCGGACGCGGCCATCCGATGCGGCCCGAGACGATGCGCGACCGCGCGTTCGACTTCGTCGGGCGCCTGCAGCGTGCCGAGCCGGTTCGGCGCATGACGGGAAAGGGCGATGTCCATTCCTAGACCTCGAAGCGAAGGCGGGCGTGCAGCGTCGCGCACGGCGCCGCGATTGCGTTGCGCGAACGGGCGCGTCGTTGCGCGTTTTGAAGCGACGCGGCGCAGGCGGCCGCGTAGTCTCGGACAGACTCGATCACCGGGAGAAAACGATGAAGGTATGTGTTCTGGGCGGCGGCCACGGCTGCCATGCGGCGGCCATCGACCTGCTCGAAAAAGGCCACGACGTGACGTGGTGGCGGCGCGACCGCGCGCCGCATGCGCGGCTGCACGAGCTCGGCGTGCTGAACGTCACCGACTATCGCGGCAAGCGCACGGTGCCGCTCGGCGACGCGCCCGGCGCGATTCGCCTGACCGACGATCTCGCCGCCGCGTTGAGCGGCGCGCGGCTCGTCGTGGTGCCGCTGCCGGCCACGTCGCACGACGCGCTCGCCGCGCAGGTCGCGCCGCTGCTGGAGGACGGCCAGGTCGTGTTTTTGCCGCCCGGCACGTTCGGCAGCGTCGTGTTCGCCCGCGCGGCGGCCGACGCCGGCAATCGTGCGCGCGTCGCGTTCGCCGAAACGGGCACGCTGCCGTACCTCGTGCGCAAGCATGGCGACAACGACGTCGTGATCAGCGCGTACGCGACGCGCCTGCCGACCGGCGTGTGGCCGGCGAACGCGGCCGGCTGGGCGTTCGACGTGCTGCGTGCGGGCTATCCGTCGGTCGAGGCGGTCGAGGATGCGTTGTCCGGCGCGCTGATGAACGCGGGCCCGGTGATCCATCCGCCGCTGATCCTGATGAACGCCGGGCCGCTCGAACACTTCGACGCGTGGGACATCCACAACGAAGGCACGCAGCCGTCGATCCGCCGCGTGACGAACGCGCTCGACGCCGAACGTATCGCGGTGCGCGAAGCGCTCGGCTACCGCGCGCCGCATTTTCCGCTCGCCGATCACTACGCGACCGAAGGCGACGAGTGGATGTACGGGCGCGGCGCGCACGGCAAGCTGACCGATAGCGGCGACTGGCGCGAGAAGATCGATCTGCGCACGCATCGCTACATGCTCGAGGACACCCGGCTCGGGCTGTCGTTCATCGTGTCGTGCGGGCGTTGGGCCGGCGTGCCGACGCCCGTCGCGCAGGGACTGCTGGGCATCGCGAGCGCGGTGGCGGTGCGGGACCTGTACGCGGAAGGCCGCACGCTGGAACGGCTCGGGCTCGCGACGCTGTCACGCGACGCGCTGCGCGTGCTGCTCGGCGCGGGGTACACGGCATGAAGGCGGCCGCGGAAGTGACGCGCATCCACGTGCTCGGCGCGGGGCGCATGGGGCAGGGCATCGCGCTCGTGTTCGCGTTCGCGGGCCTCGACGTGACGCTGATCGACTTCAAGCCGCGCGATGCGGCCGGCCGTCGCGCATTCGACGATCGCACGCGTGACGAGATCGCCCGGCCGCTGCATGCGCAGGTCGCGCTGGGCCGCATCGATGCCGCACAGGCGGATGCCGTCGTCGCGCGCATCGCGATCGTCGCGCGGGACGGCGCGGCCGACGCGGTGCGCGATGCCGATATCGTGTTCGAAGCGCTGCCCGAAGTGCTCGATGCCAAGGCGGACGCGCTGCGCTGGCTCGGCGAACACGTCGATGCGCACGCAACGATCGCGTCCACCACGTCGACGTTCATCGTCACCGAATTGCAGCGCTACGTCGCGCACCCGGCGCGGATGCTGAACGCACACTGGCTCAATCCCGCGCTGCTGATGCCGCTCGTCGAGGTTAGCCGCAGCGATGTAACGGATCGGTCCGTCGTCGACGCGCTCGCGGCGCTGCTCGAACGCGTGGGCAAGAAGCCGGTGATCTGCGGGCCGGCGCCCGGCTATATCGTGCCGCGCATCCAGGCGCTCGCGATGAACGAGGCCGCACGGATGGTCGAGGAAGGCGTCGCAAGCGCGGAGGATATCGACACGGCCATCCGCACCGGCTTCGGCCCGCGATTCGCGGTGCTCGGGCTGCTCGAATTCATCGACTGGGGCGGCTGCGACATCCTGTATTACGCGTCGACGTACCTGGCCGGCGAGATCGGGCCGCGCTTCGCGCCGGCCGAGAGCGTCGTGCGCAACATGGAAGCCGGCCGCGACGGCGTGCGCACGGGCGCCGGCTTCCACGACTATGCGAACGTGGATGTGCCCGCGTACATGCGCCGGCGGCTCGGCGAATTCGCGCGGCTGCTCGACCATCTTGGGCTCGCGCCGACGTTCGACAGCGCGCGGCGCGGCCGGGACACGTAGCCTCGACGTTGCGGCTGCGTGCGCTTGCGGCGCCGCGCCAGCGCGCACGTGGCGCCGTGAACCGGTGCGCCAATCGTTTACCGGCAACGCGGGTGCGGCGGCCGGCGCGGGCCGCGCGCTCATGCCGCGTCGCCGCGCGTGCCGGGCGCCGGTACGGCACGCGTCTCGCGCATCACGCACAGCGTCGCGACGGTCACGAGGCCGAGCGCGACGAGGAACAGCGATACGGGCCACGACGCGTGATAGCGCGCGAGCAGCGCGGTCGCGATCAGCGGCGACATGCCGCCCGCGAAGATCGACGCGACTTCATGGCCGAGCGCGACGCCCGAGTAACGCACTTCGGTGCTGAACAGCTCTCCGACGAGCGCCGGCAGCGTGCCGATCATCGCACCGTGGCTCACCGCCGTGCCGACCGTCAGCGCGAGCCACACGAGCGGCGTCACGCGCGTATCGAGCAGCCAGAAGAACGGAAACGCGCACGCGATCAGGCTCAGCGCGCCGATCAGGTACACGGGCTTGCGGCCGATCCGGTCGGACAGGCGACCCCACGCGAGCATCGCGCCCATCTCGACGATCATCGCGATCATCACGCCGGTCAGCATCGTGCCGTTCGGAATCCCGACGTACTTGCCGTAGACGAGCGAGAACGCGAGGAAGATGTACGCACCGCCGTTCTCGGCCACGCGCAGCCCCATCGCGAGCAGGATTTCCTTCGGATGGCGGCGGATGCACTCGACGATCGGCAAGTGCGTGCGCGCACCGCGCTTGCCGGCCTGCTCGAAGTCGCGGCTTTCCGGCAGATGGCGGCGGATATAGATGCCGATCGCGAAGATCGCGATGCTCGCGAGGAACGGCAGCCGCCAGCCCCACGTGCGGAACATGTCGTCCGGCAGCGCCTGCGCGGCGAGAAACGCGGCCGACGACAGCACGAAGCCGCCGCCCACGCCGAGCTGGCTCCACGCCGCGTAATAGCCGCGCTGCTCGGGCGGCGCGTTCTCGCTGATCATCAGCACGCCGCCGCCCCATTCGCCGCCGGACGCGATGCCCTGCAGCAGCCGCAGTACGACGAGCGCGGCCGGCGCCCACAGGCCGACCTGCGCGTAGGTCGGCAGCAGGCCGATCGCGAAGGTCGATGCGCCCATGATCAGCAGCGTCCACACGAGCGACGCCTTGCGTCCGTAACGATCGCCGACGTGGCCGAACACGATTCCGCCGAGCGGCCGCGCGACGAAACCGAGCGCGAATGCGGCGAACGCGGCGAGGCTGCCGGCCAGTGGCGATGCGCCGGGCGGAAAGAACACGTGGCCGAACACCAGCGCTGCGGCCGTGCCGTAGACGAAAAAGTCATACCATTCCATCGCGTTGCCGGCGACGGAGGCGATGACGATCCGGCGTAGTTGCCGGTCGGCGAGCGGCCGGGCGGCGCTCGGGGATTGCACGGTGTCGGTCGGGTACATGGCGGACTCTGAAGGGGAGGCGGGCGCGTGCCGTCTTTTGCGGCACTGCGGGCTAGTGTTGTCGGCCCCGCCGGCCCCGTCAAATCCGCAGAAAAAGGGGAGTGTCATCACTCCGGTTGATGATGGGTACAACCCTCGCGGGTGGAAAAGGTCACGCTGCGTGCCTGCATTTGCGTGGAAACTGGCATGGATGTTTCGGGCGGGCCAGAAAAGTTCAGACAGACTCCATGCAGGCGTCCGGTTGCTTGCGACCGGTACAAATCGGATCACGCAGAAAAGGGGCTTTTTTAACGAAAGTCGAAGCCGGAAAATTCGTATTCATCCCATAGGCGGCGTTGCATTTCCGCGTTATCAATCTCGATCCACGTGATATGCGAGATCGCTGATGAAGAACGAACAAGGCCATGAAATGGTTCGCCTCGGAGACGCCACCGACCACGACGGCACCGTCATCGAAGCCGCCGACGACCTGAAACATCTCGGAATCGGCGTGGCGCTTGACGGCCATGGTGTTCGTTGTCCGAAATGCGATGGCGTGTTTCCGCTGCTGGCGAGCGGGCCGCATGCACCATGGCCGCCTGGTGGGATATCGCGGCGACGCAACCGGCTGCGGCGCAATCGTCATTGGCCTGCGAGCAACAGGGGCGGCATGAATGGCGATTTTTGCTCATGCTCGCACGCTCTCGATCTCCGGCGCATCGTTGCCGACCTACGGAATGGATGCGCTGCCGGTCTTCGTTCCCGTGCGCTTGCAAGGCACCGAAACCCTTGGCCGTCTCGATGCATGCCGTTACCTCGTCACGCTGCGAACCGACGACGCCTATGCGTTCTCTCCCAGTCGCACGGCCGATGTCGAGCTGGACGAGATCGTCGGCACCGAAGTGACGGTGTCGATCCGGCTCCAGGACACAGGGTCGCTCGCGCCGGAGCCGCCCGGCACGGCTGGACACGACAACAGGGGCGCCGGAACGCGCGAGATCAGCGGACTGGTCGAAGCGGCACGGCTGGCCGGGCAGGATCGCGATTCAATCCTGTACGAACTGGAGCTGCGCCCGTGGCTCTATCGCGCGGCGCTGACGCAGGATTGCCGTCTGTTCCAGGATATGACCGTCGTCGAAATCACCGACGCGGTACTCGAGAAATACCCATACCCCGTCGACAAGCGCCTGGGCGCATTCCGCGGCGCGTATCCGACACGCGACGTCCAGCGTCAGGCGTTCGAATCGGATTGGGCGTTCCTGCAACGCCTCTGGGAAGAATGGGGAATCTGGTGGTGGTTCGAACACGACGGCGGCCGTCATCGCCTGGTCCTGTGCGACTCGATGGGCGGGCATCGGCCGCATCGTGCCGCTTATGCGACGTTGCGCTATCTGCCGCCCGGCGCGCGGCGCATCGACGCGGAACACATCCATACGCTGTCCGTGACCCGTCGTCTGACGCCGGGCGGCATGAGCGTGACGGACTACGACTACACGCGCCCGCGGGCCGATCTCGCCGCGACGGCGGAAGCCCCTCGCCCGAACGCAAGCGCCGATGGCGAGATCTACGGATGGGGCGATTACAGTCAGCCGCTTGCCGGCGCGCCTGGGCTGACGGGCCAACCGAACGATACGGCGCGCGAGGCGCATCACTTCGCAAACGTTCAACTCGAGGCGCAGCGCTCCAAGGGGCTGCGTGCGAACGGGCAAGGAAACCTGCGCGGCCTCGCGGCCGGGCATACCTTTGAGTTGACCGGCTATCCGCAGCAGGCGGCCAATCGAGAGTACCTCGTCGTATCGTGCACGCTCGATATCGAAGAGCTCGCGCAGCGCACCAGCGACGCGCCGACCTGTCGCGTCGACGCGCGATTCGAGCTGTTGCCGGCCAACGAGCCGTTCCGCCTGGAACGCAGCGTTCGCAAGCCGGTCATGAGCGGGCCGGAGACAGCCATCGTCGTCGGCCCCGCCGGACAGGAAGTCTGGACCGACCGATACGGCCGCGTGAAGGTGCAGTTCGCCTGGGACCGGCACGGCACGCACGACGAGCATGCCGGTATCTGGCTGCGCGTGCTGTCGCCGTGGCAAGGCGTGGACATGGGGGCGACGTTCATCCCGCGCATCGGCCACGAGGTCGCGGTGTCGCACTACCAGGGCGACCCGGATTTGCCGGTGATCATCGGCAGCGCGGTCAACGCGTTCCGACAGCCTGCGCTGGAGCTGCCGCACAACCATTCGCTCGCCGTGATCCGCGGTCGGGAGTTTCACGGCACCGCGTCCGGTCATCTCGCGATCGACGATACGCGGGAACAAATCCAGACGCAGCTGTCGAGCGATGCCGGTGCATCGACGCTGAGCCTGGGTAACCTCCGCCGTATCACACGCAAGAAAGGTCGCGGCGACGCGCGTGGCAAGGGTTTCGAGCTTCGCACCGACGACTGGGGTGTTGTTCGGGCGTTGAAGGGACTGTTCGTATCAACGGACGGCCAGCCAGGCGGCCCCGGCCACGCGAAGGCCGCGAAAGCGGCCGTCGGCCGGCTGACGCAGGCGCGTGACCTGCAGAAAAGCCTCGCGGATCTGGCGCAACGGCACGACGCACCACCACCTGGCGCCGATCAGCGCGACGTCCACCGGGCGATCAACGCGCGCAACGATGCGATTCGGGGCACACCGTCCGGGGGCACGAACGACTTCCCGGAACTGGCCGAACCCGACATCGTGCTGGCCGGATCGGCCGGCATCAGCATGGCGGCCGAGCGCGGCGCGCATATCGCCAGCGGCGAGGACGTGGCGGTGACGAGCGGCCGGCATGTCGGGATCGCCGTGGGGCGGTCGTTGTTCGCGAGCGTGTCGAACGCGTTCTCGCTGTTCGTGCACAAGGCGGGCATGGCGCTCGTCGCTGCCGCGGGGAAGGTGCGGATCGATGCGCAGACGGATGGCGTCGACGTCACCGCGAGGAAAGCCATCCGGCTCACGAGCACGGCCGACAGTATCCACCTGCACGCGGCAGAGGAAATCGTGCTGCACGCCGGCAGGACGGAAGTACGCATCAGCGACCGCGGATATGTGGTGCGCACGGCGGGCGAGCACACGATCCATGCGGGCAGTCATCAGACCGACCATGCACGGGTGCGACCGATGCGCATGCCGGTCACGCCCGAACACCCCGGGCGGTACGCCGCGCAGTTCGTGCTGCTGGAGCACGGCAGCGGGTTTGCCTTGCCGAAGCAGCCGTATCGGATCACGCTGGACAACGGACGCGTGATCGAGGGCGTGAGCAACGAGCGGGGCGAAACGGACGTGGTGACGAGTCACGACATCGCGTTCGGCACGGTGGAATTGCTGGCGGCGAGCGCGCCGGACAAGGTGATTGCGGTGAATCGGGCCGCGATCGTGCGCGAGAACACGGCGCCCTACACCGCCCGGGCGCCGAACGCCGACAAGCGCGCGGCGACGATCATGGGTAGGGAGGCCAGTACCCCGGAACAGGGCGCTACGTCGGGCAGCCAGCGGCCCGCGTTCGCGGCATGCGATCCGCTGAACTTCGGGTTGCGTTTCCATCACTTCATCGACGGGGCCAAACAGGGCGATACGCCGCGCAATATGCCGGTGCGCCGGGATGTCGAGTATCCGGTGACGAAAGCTTATACGGTGGCGATCAAGAAGGTGCTCAAGGGGATTCCGTGGGGCAAGTACTATACGGTGAGCGGCGAGTTAACAAGGAATCTGAATGAAAACATTGCGCTCGCAGTTGAAAAAATACTATGCGTCGCACTTTCGACCGGGCCGTTTGGAGTGCCAAGTGGTTCTTCAAGCGACCCAATGAAATCAAATGGCGCAACTCCCAAGATCGTCATTGTTAATGCGATTGAAGGTCGATCCAGGTACAACATGCGCTCAGACGTAAGCGCGTCGTTTTCCACGCCAAAGTGGACGATCGTCATTCAAGAAACCGAGATACTGAAGATCATCGCATCGTCAAACAACGCAGCTGCCTTGGATAGCAACCTGAAAGCATTCGCCGACTTGCTTTATCACGAAGCACGACATTGTCAGCAGGCATTCTGGATGATGGCTTTGCTTAATCGGCACTGTGAAGATTATTCTTCATTTAATAAAATAAATGTCATTTATAAACAATATATCCCCGAAGATATTTTCGCGGTTACGAAGAAAACTCAAATTCCGAGCGATGCACGAGTTTCCACAGGACTTCATCGCATGCTTATTTTTCACTATTACTGGATGATTTCGCATCTGCAGAATCAGACTGGCGGATCCTATGTGAAACCCGACGTGCCAATTGCACAGGCCGAGGTGTGCAAGCTGTTGAGAGTGCCGCCAGAGACGGCGGCGAAGATGGTCAGTTTCGAAGAGGGATACCGGAGTCAGTTACATGAAGAAGATGCATATGCGTGTGCGGAAGTGGTGCAAGCCTATTGGGACCGTCCTGATCGTGCTTTCGTGCGTAACCCCGGTACATGCACAGGAGAATACGATGCTTCATTTCACGCCGTTGGGGGAGGGATTTGAAGTGCAAACGACAGACGAGGAGCAACGCACCGTGCTGCGCATCATCCTTGAAACGGCCATGGCGATCCTGCGCGATGATGCACCCTACGATCCGAAACATATTGTCTTTGGAACAAACTACACGACATGGACGCACCATCCTGCAAAAGGATATCTTTATAAGTACGCAAATCGTGCACTCCATCGAACGACGATCGAATTTTCCACAGGCGACGACCCGGAGGACTACAGCGATAATCGCGACAAGGTAAAAATTGTTCCAGCCGGAGTAAGGATTATCTTCGACGCAAGGGTTGCTGGTTTGTCGGCTGCAGAAATAAAATCGCTTCTCCAGCTGGAGGATTATTGGATTGACGGAGAGGGAAATCGTCAATACGGGAACGAGATGATGGTGCGCGACCCGAAAATGCCGAATTTGCAGTCCTTCCGCTACCGATCAAAGGACCTTCCGGGAAGCAAGTTTCCCGTGAACGTGAATCTATTTTACGTGAATTCCCCGGACGGATTATCCCCGCCGGTCCTTGATGAAGTGAGGATACGTCGCGCATACAAAATCCTGACGCCGGACGAACGCAAGCAACGCCGTCTCGAAGAACAGCAAGCGAAGCGGCAGAAATATGGGGAAATGAACCTGTGCACCGGCATGCTGTGCCCGGAAACGGGGATATGGCAGGGATACAGCAAAACATCGGAGTCGCATCGGTTGCTGATCCGCAAGGGTCAAAAATTCCCTGACGTTCGCAAGTTGACCCCTTGGGAGCAAGCACAACGAGCGCAATACGCGGACCTCTTCGAACCCGGCCGATGGATGTGGTTGGAGGAATACGGCGACCCGCCGTGGACACAGGAAGGATGACGTCGCATCCTCGTTAGCGAATGCCCACAGCTGGCCGATTTCACACATGCAGAATCGGCCACGCCGCGCTTATGTAAAGCCCGACGTGCCAATTGCACAGGCCGAGGTGTGCAAGCTGTTGAGAGTGTCGCCGGAAACGGCGGCGAAGATGGTGAGTTTCGGAGAGGGATACCGGAGCCAGTCACATGAAGAAGATGCTTATGCGTGTGCCGAAGTGGTGCAAGCCTATTGGGATGAGCGCGTTATGTCCCGAGCCCGGCTTGTGGCAAGGATTCATCCCCGTCTCGGGTTCACAGTAATGGTTGGCCTACGAGAGACGAAAATTTCCCGCAGTCCGCACATTGCCCCCCAGGCGGAACGCGAGCAAGGGCGGCGCATCGAGCACGTACCGGGTCGCCGGGTGTGATTTAGAGCGCCACACGACCACCCGTTATGGGATGCAGGACGCCTCCGAACCTGACCAGGCGTGAACTCGAGGGCGGACCCGGCCCACCCTTTGGGATTCGCTGAACGCCCACGCGCCGCGGGCCGGAAATGGACCCGACTGCGCTCTCCTTGGCTTCGTCCCTTTTCGCCCGCGGCGGCGCACGCTACCCCCTCACCGCTCGATCTGCCGATTCCACCGCGTATCCCACTGCGCACGGCGTGCGTTGATCGCGGTCCAGTCGACCACCGTCACCTTGCGCACCAGATCGTCGACGTTGCCGAGGCTTTGCTGCATCGTGGCAGGCATCTTCGCGAGACGGTTGGTCGGAATCTGCTTGCCGGCCTCGGCCGCCTTCGTCTGCGCGGGCGCGGACAGCAAAAACTGCGCGAGCTTCTGCGCGAGTTGCGGATCGGGATTGTTCGCGACCACGCACAGGTCGACGAGCAGCAGCACCGGGCCTTCCTTCGGATTCGCATACGCAACGGGGATGCCCTTGTCCTGCAGGTCGCCGACGCCGGTCGGCGTCAGCGGGAACAGGCCGGCTTCGCCCGTCTGTACCATCTCCGAGATCTTCGCCGAGTTCGGGATGTATTCGACGACGTTCGGCCCGACCGTGCTCGCCCACTTGCTGAAGCCCGGCTCGACGTTCTGTTCGTTACCGCCGAGCAGCCGGTTGATCGCGAGGAAGCCGTGCAGCCCGAACGTGCTGCTCGACGCCGACTGGAACACGACCTTGCCCTTGTATTTCGGATCGGCGAAATCCATCCACGACGTCGGCGGCGCCCAGCCTTTCTCGGCGAACAGCTTCTTGTTGTACGCGATGCCGGTCATCCCGAGCTGCACGCCCGCGCCGACGTCGTCCTTCATCCGCGCGAACGGGTACAACTCCTTCAATACCGGCGAATCGTCGAGTTTCTGGCATACGCCGAGGCTCACCGCGCGCGCCATCACACCGTCGTCGAGGAACGCGACGTGGATCTGCGGCTTGTTGCGGTTCGCGAGCAGCTTCGCGAGCACGTCCGACGACGTGCCGGGCACGATCACCACCTTCACGTTGTTGGCCTTCTCGAAGTCGGGCAGCACCTGGCTCGTATAGGCCTTTTCCATCGGCCCGCCGTTCATGCCGACGTAGATCGTCTTCGTTTGCGCGCACGCGGGCGCGCCGGCGCCTGCGATGCAAAGGGCGGCGGCCGCCGCGATCGTGCCGAGCAGTTTCATTTTTGGATCTCCTCTTGACGGAAAGGGGCGGTCGGCGCGGCTTGCGGGAAGAAGCGGCCGATCGAGAATGCATCGAGTGGCGTGACGGTTTCGCCGGTGGTGACGAGATCGGCGAGTACCTCGCCGACACCCGGCGCGAGCAGGAAGCCGCCGCCTGAAAAGCCGAATGCATGCAGCAGGCGCGGCGTCGTGCGGCTCGCGCCGATGATCGGGTTGTGGTCGGGCGTGCAGCCTTCGACGCCGCTCCACGTGCGGATCAGCAGCGCGTCGCGCAGCGCGGGCAGCAGCGCGCACGCGTCGCGCATCACCGCGCGCGTCGTATCGACCGACGGCTGGCCGAATTCGCCGTCGCCGCGGCCGCGGCCGCCGCCGATCACGCAGTTGCCGCGCGCGACCTGGCGCGCGTACACGCCGCCGCCGTACACGCCGAGGTTGTGCGCGATGAACGGCGGCAGCGGTTCGGTCACCCACATGTTCGGGTAGATCGGCTCCATCGGCACGGCTTCGCCGAAGCGCTCTGCGATCGTGTTCGCCCATGCGCCGGCCGAATTGATCAGCCATGTCGCCGTGTGCGCGCAGCCGCCGGCCTGCACATGAAAGCGCGTGCCGTCGTGGTGAACCTCGTCGACCGGGGTGTGCTCGAACACGTCCGCGCCCGCCGCGCGAGCCGCACGCGCGAACGCGGGCGACACGAGGCGCGGGTTCGCATGGCCGTCGGTCTCGCACAGCGAGCCGCCGAGCGCCGCGCGGCCGAGCCACGGGTAGCGGCGGCGGAACGCGTCGCCGCGCATCACCTGCAGCGGCAAGCCGTGTTCGCCGGCGAGCGCGGCGTACGCGTCGAGCGCGTCGAGATCGGCGTCGCTGCGCGCAAGCCGCAAGTGGCCGGACACGACGAATTCGCCGTCGATGCCGATCAGTTCGGGCAGGCGATCCCAGATACGCCGCGCGCGCAGCGCGAGCGGCAATTGCTCGGCCGGGCGGCCCTGGCAGCGCACCCCGCCGTAGTTCACGCCGCTCGCCTGCGCACCGCAGTCGCGCCGCTCGAACAGCCCGACGCGCAAGCCGCGTCGCGTGAGCGCGAGTGCGGCCGACGCGCCGACGAGGCCGCCGCCGACGATCGCGACGTCGTAATGTCGACGCTCACTCATCGCGCGCCTCGTCGGGAATCGCCGCGACGTCGTCGCCCGCGAGCGCGGCCGAGATCGGGAACGGCTTCACCGGCGGTTGCGCACGCAACCGGCCGACGTCGGCGAGCGGAAGGCCGGTTTCGGCGGCCAGCACGAGCGCGGCCGCGTCGCCGCACATGCGGCCCTGGCAGCGACCCATGCCGACGCGCGTCAGCGCTTTCAGCCGGTTCATTTCGGTCGCTGCGCCCGCGCGAATGCAGCGGCGCAGCGTGCCCGCGTCGACTTCCTCGCAGCGGCACACGATCGTGTCGTCGGGGCAGCGCGCGGCTTGGTCGGCCGGCGGCGCGAATGCCGCTTCGAGGCCCACGCGGAACGAGCCGATGCGTGCGAGCGTGCGGTCGAGCGCCGCCGTGTCGGGTTTGCCGGACGGCGAGCGAGATGCGATGCCGGCATCGTCGAGCAACGCGAGCGCCGCACGTCGGCCCGACGCTTCGGCCGCGTCGGCGCCCGCGATGCCCGCGCCGTCGCCGGCGACGTAGATACCGCGCACCGACGTGCGCCCGGCTGCGTCGCGCTCCGGCAGCCATGCGCGATCGAGCGGGTCGAAGCCGAACCGGCAGCCGGCCAGATCGGCGAGCTGCGTTTCGGAACGCAGGCCGAAGCCGAGGCCGAGCGCATCGCAGTCGAGCACGCGCGGCGACGCGGTGCGCTCGTCGTCGCCTGCGGCGCGCCATGCGAGCCCCGTCACATGTCGGGCGCCGAGCACGCGCTCGAACGTGACGCCCGTTTCGATCGCGACGCCGTGCGCGCGCAGCCAGCCGATGGTGTAGAGCCCCTTCGCGAAGATCGACGGCATGCGCAGCAGCGCGGGCGCGGCGGCGGCCTGGCGGCGCAGCGGGCTCGTATCGAGCACGGCCGCGACCTGCGCGCCGGCCTTCGCATACTGGTAAGCGACGAGGTAAAGCAGCGGCCCCGTGCCCGCGAAAACGATGCGCCGGCCGATCGCGCAGCCCTGCGCCTTCAGCGCGACCTGTGCGCCGCCGAGCGTATAGACGCCCGCGAGCGTCCAGCCCGGCACGGGCAGCACGCGGTCGGTGGCGCCGCTCGCGACGATCAGGTGCGCGTACGGCACCGTCACTTCACGGCCGTCCTGCAGCGTGTCGACGCGGCCCGCGCCGCATGACCACGCCAGTGTGTTCGGCCGGTAGTCGACGTGCGGCAGCAGCGCGGCCATCGTCCGGTGCAGCGCGTCGGCCTTCGCGGCCTCGAAGCCGTATAGCGTGCGCTTGTCGCGCGCGAACGCGGCGCCGGCCGGCGGTTGACGATAGATCTGTCCGCCCCAGCGCGCGTTCTCGTCGATCACGACCGGCCGCAGTCCCGCGTCGACCAGTGCCTCGGCCGCGCGCACGCCGGCCGGCCCCGCGCCGACGATCACCGGCTGCAGCGCGGCGTTCATGCTGCGTCTCCGGCTGCGATCGGCCGGGCGATCGTGAGAATCCGCATGCCTTCGACGATCGGCGTCGAGCATGCGCGCACGCGTGCGCCGGCTTCGGTGCGCACCCAGCAGTCCTGGCACGCGCCGATCAGGCAGAAGCCCGCGCGCGGCTGCCCGCTGAATTCGCTGATGCGCACGCGACGCTGCGCGACCAGAATCGCGGTGAGCACGGTGTCGCCGGCGAGCGCCTGCGCAGGACGGCCGTCGAGCGTGAACGCGACGGACGCGCGCTCGCGTTCGGCGACGCGCACGAACTGCGCGCCGTCGTCCGCGATGTCGTTGGTACGGGAAACGGGAGTCGTCATCAATGTTGGCCGATCAGGATGCGGTTCAGGCCGTATACGCGATCGAGCAGCAGCATCGCGCCGGCGGTGATGAAGATGACGAGCGCCGACACCGACGCCATCATCGGGTCGATCGATTCGGTCGCGTACATGTACATGCGCACGGGCAGCGTGACCGTCTGCGGCGACGTGACGAAGATCGACATCGTCAGCTCGTCGAAGCTGTTGATGAACGCGAGCAGCCAGCCGCCCGTGATGCCGGGCACGATCATCGGCAGCGTGATGCGGCGGAAGGTCGTCCACGGGTCCGCGCCGAGCGAGCATGCGGCCTGCTCGATGCTGCGGTCGAGGCCCGCGACGGACGCGAGCACGAGCCGCATCACGAACGGCGTGATGACGATCATGTGCGCGAGCACGAGCCATGCGAACGAACCGGTCGCGCCGATCAGCGCGAAAAAGCGCAGCAGCGCGATGCCGAGCACGAGGCCGGGAATCACGAGCGGCGACAGCAGCAGCCCGTTCAGGAACGCGCGGCCCGGAAACGTCGCGCGGCCGATCGCGAGGCCGGCCGGCAACGCGATCGCGAGCGACAGCGTCGCCGACGCGAACGCGAGCTTCACGCTGTTGAGGAACGCGGTGACGAAGTCGGGATAGTCGAGGATCGCGCGGAACCAGCGCAGCGACACGCCGCGGGTCGGCAGCGTCAGCGTTTCGTCGGGCGTGAACGCGACGAGCACGACGATCACGAGCGGCGCGAGCACGAACAGGATCACGAGCGTGTGGAACGCCAGCGCAAAGGGGCCGTTCTTTCTCATCGGGAGGCGCCTCCGAGGCTGCGCGCGTAGCGGCGTTCGAGCACGCGGTAGTAGGTGAGCATCACGGCGAGGTTCGCCGCGAGCAGCAGCACCGCGATCGTCGCGCCGAGCGGCCAGTTCAGCGAGCCGAGGAATTCGTCGTAGACGGCCGTGGCCGCGACCTTCAGGCGGCGCCCGCCGAGCAGGCCCGGAATCGCGAACGCGCTCGCCGACAGCCCGAACACCATCAGGCTGCCCGACAGCACGCCGGGCATCAGTTGCGGCACGACGATGCGGCGCAGCGTCGTGAACGGCGATGCGCCGAGCGACAGCGCCGCGTGCTCCGTCTGCGGATCGAGCCGCTGCAGCGCGGTCCACACCGGAATCACCATGAACGGCAGCATCACGTGCACCAGCGCGATCACGATCGCGAAGGTCGTGTATTCGAGCTTGTACGGCCCGAGGCCGACGAGCGCGAGCGCCTGGTTCACGAGCCCGCTCGTGTTCAGCAGCATGCTCCAGCCGAACGCGCGCACGACCACCGACACGAGCAGCGGCGCGAGGATCGCGAGCAGGAACAGCGAGCGCCACGGGTCGCGCATTTTCGACAGCACGTACGCTTCGGGCGTGCCGATCGCGACGCAGATCGCGGTGGTCAGCGCGGCAATGCCGAACGTGCGCGCGAAGATCGTGTGGAAGTACGACGAGCCGAGCACTTCCGCGTAGTTGCCGAACTGGAACGCGGCGATCGGGCCGGTGGCCGGGTCGAAGCGGTAGAACGTCAGCACGAATGTCATCGCGAGCGGCACGAGCACGAGCGCGGCGAACAGCGCGAAGGCAGGCGCGCACATCAGCCACAGCGGCGCATGCGCGCGCCAGCTCGCGCGCAGCGCGGCGGCGGCGCCGGCACGGGGCGTCACCGCGTCCGCCGCGGCCGTGGCGGCCACGGTCGCGCCCGATTGCACGACCCCGGCCGGTGCGCCTTCAGTCGAGAGCGGGCGGGAAGGCTGTCGCATTCAGGCCTCCCGGCGCATCACGCGCACCGCGTCGCTGTGCCAGTCGATGCCGACCGGCGCGCCTTCCGCGAGCGGCTCCGCGCCTTCGTTCTGGCAGCACACGAGCACCTCGCCGAGCGCGCTGTCGACGCGGTACAGCCACTGGCTGCCGAGGAAGAAGCGGCTCGTGACGGTCGCCGCGAAGCGGCCGGCCTCGGGCGCGCACAGCCGCAGCTTTTCGGGGCGGATGCAGACCGATACCGCGTCGCCCACGCGCACGTCGCGCTCGCGCGGGGGCAGATGCGCGGTGCGGCCCGTCTCGGCGAGATCGTGCCCGAGGTCGATGCGGATCGCGTCGCCGTCGTGCGCGACGATCGTGCCGGGCAGCAGGTTCGCCTTGCCGATGAATTGCGACACGAAATGATTTTCGGGGCGCTCGTATGCGCGATACGGGGTATCGGTCTGCGTGATGCGGCCGGCTTCCATCACGACCACGCGGTCGCTGATCGACAGCGCTTCCGACTGATCGTGCGTGACCATGATCGTCGTCGTGCCGATCTTGCGCTGGATCGCGCGCAGCTCGAACTGCATGTCCTCGCGCAGCTTCGCGTCGAGATTCGACATCGGTTCGTCGAGCAGCAGCACGGGCGGCTCGATCACGACCGCGCGCGCGATCGCCACGCGCTGCCGCTGGCCGCCGGACAATTCGCGCGGAAAGCGGTGCGCGAGCGCGTCGAGCCGCACGAGCGCCAGCGCCGCGCGAATGCGCTCCGCGCGCTCGGCCTTGTCGATGCCGCGCATGTCGAGGCCGAAGCCGACGTTCTCCGCGACGCTCATGTGTGGAAACAGCGCATAGCTCTGGAACACGATGCCGAGCCCGCGGCGGTTCGGCTTCAGGTGCGTGATGTCCTGCCCGTCGAGCGCGATGCGGCCGCGCGTGACGTCGACGAAGCCGGCGATCATCTGCAGCGTGGTGGTCTTGCCGCAGCCGGACGGCCCGAGCAGCGACACGAATTCGCCTTGCTCGACCGACAGGTTGACGTCCGCGACGGCGGTGAGCTCGCCGAAGGTTTTCGTCAGATCCGTAAGCGTGAGAAACGACATGGAGAGCTCCGGGTTCGCACACCGCATGGCCGGTGCGCCGATGACGCGGACTCTAGCCAGCCATATTTCGGCGCGTCAATTTCGAATTCTGCTGAACGGGAGGAATTTCGGAAAAATTCCATTGACCGGAACGAATCGGAAAATCGCCTGCGAATCGTTCCGTTGGATGACGGGCGGCCGATCCGTGAAATGTCCGCGTCAATCCCGTGCACACCCGGATGCCCGCGGATTTTCGGCCGGACGACAATAGCGGCTACCGTATTCCATTCACTGAAATCGTCGAGGAGAGCCGACATGCAGGAACCTCGTTCGCGCGGAACGTCGCCGTCCGCCCGCGCGCCGCGCCCGGACGAGCACGCCGCCGATGCGGCAGATCCCGTCGATTCAGCCGGTGCGCCCGGCACCGGCATGCTGCAGCGTGCGTTCGCGATCCTGCGCGCGCTGGCCGGCATGCAGCAGGACGGCGTGCGCGTCACGCATCTGGCGAAGGCCGTCGGCCTGACGCAGGGCACCGCGCACCGCATCCTGCAATCGTTGATCGCCGAAGGGATGGTCGAACAGGACGAGCAGTCGAAGCTGTACCGGCTGAGCGTCGACTTTTTCGCGCTCGCCGCGCAGGCCGGCAACCCGAGCAGCATGCGCACGCTGTGCCGTCCCGCGCTGCTGCGGCTGTGCGCGAGCCTCGGCGAAACCATCTTCCTGCTGGTGAAGAGCGGCTTCGACGCCGTGTGTCTCGACCTGTGCGAAGGGCCGTTTCCGATCCGCTCGTTTACCGGCGATATCGGCGGGCGCATCGCGCTCGGCGTCGGGCAGGGCAGCCTTGCGATCCTCGCGTTCCTGCCCGAAGCCGAGCGCGAGGAGGTGATCCGCTTCAACGTGCCGCGCATCCGCGGCTACGGTGTGCTCGACGAGGTGTATCTGCGCACCGAGATCGAACGCGTGCGGCAACTCGGCTACGCGGGCCGCAACAGCGGCGTGCTCGACGGAATGGCCGGCGTCGCGGTGCCGATCCTCGATCGCACCGGTTATCCGGTGGGTGCGCTGAGCGTCGGCACGCTCGCGTCGCGGCTCGGCGACGACCGGATGCCGATGGTCGTCGAACTGCTGCGACGTCAGGCCGCCGCGATCGGCCCGCGCACCAATCCGTTCGACGCCGCGTTGCGGCGGCCGATGCACGGGCTGTCGGGGAAAACCGTCTAGCCGCGTCGCGCGTGGCCGTTTCATCGGCTTGCTCGGCCCAGGCGCCATGCCGTTCGCCGGTGCGGATCGAACGCCTCGAATGACGTTTTTCGAGGGTTATACGACCTTTGAGCCATCCGCGTCACGTTCCATACTGCACGTGAACGATCAAGCAGGAACCCGCACGCAAGCGCCATCGCGTGTCGCGTAGCCGGCCTGGTCAATCACGACACGAAAAGGAACGGAAGATGCGACTCAAAAATAAATCGGTGTTGATCACGGGCGGCACCAGCGGCATCGGTCTGGCCACCGCGAAGCTGTTCATGGCGGAAGGTGCGCGCGTCGCGGTGACGGGGCGCGACGAGGCCGCATTCGAGCGCGTGAAGGCGGAACTCGGCGAGCATGCGCTCGTGCTCAAGGGCGACGTCAGGTCGCTGGACGACATGCGCGCGATTGCCGCCGCGGCCGACGAGACGTTCGGCGGCCTCGATGTCGTGTTCGCCAACGCGGGCTGGGCGTTCCCGTCCGCCGTGAACGACATCGACGACACGCTCTACAACGACATCATGGACGTCAACGTCAAGGGTGTGGTGTTCACGCTTCAAGCAGCGCTGCCGTACCTGCGCGAAGGTTCGTCGGTGATCCTCAATACCTCGTTCGTCGATCAGACCGGCAAGCACGGCATCTCGTTGACCGCGGCGGCAAAAGCCGCCGTGCGTTCGCTGGCCCGCAGCTGGTCGTACGAATTTCTCGACCGGAAAATCCGTTTCAACGCGATCGCACCCGGCCCGATCGATACGCCGCTGCTGTCCAGGTGGGGCAAGCCCGACGAATGGGTGCGCGAGCGCAAGGCCGAATTCGCGCACGCGATTCCGGTTGGCCGCATGGGCGAGGCCGACGACATCGCGTACGCGGCGCTCTATCTCGCCAGCGACGAATCCTCGTACGTCGTCGGTACCGAGCTGGTCGTCGACGGCGGTGCGTCGCAGCTTTAAGCCCGCGCTTCGCGATCGCCGGGCCCGGCATGTCACCCCGGCTCATCCTCATCCCGATTTCACGTCCGCCGCGCCGTTCGCCGCGGCGGTTCTTCGATCCGGCCCGGCGCGGTTGCACGCGCTCATGGGCCGAAGTTGCAAGGAGCAATCATCTTGACCGACAGTAGCGACAACCATGCGTCCGCCGGGCCGCTCACGCGGGCAGGCCGTTCGCGCCGCGATGTCCTGAAGTTCGGCAGCGCGGCCACCCTCGGCGCCGTGCTGGGTGGCGGCGCGGTGCTCGGGCACGCCACGCCGGCGCCTGCGGGCAGCACGGGGCTGCTCGCGCCGAACGAGCCGCTCGAGATCCTGATCGTCAATTACGACGGCGGCACGCTGCTCGACTTCGCGGGCCCCAGCGAGGTCTTCCACCGGTTGCCGAATACGAACGTGCGCTATGCGAGCCTCGACGGCGGCAACGTGACGCTCGAATTCGGCGTCGTGTACGGCAAGACCGAACGGCTGGCCGATATCCACAGGACCGACGTGATCCTCGTGCCCGGCGGGTCCAATTTGTCGGTGCCGATGCGGCCGGCGTATCAGGCGCAGATCCGCCGTCTGGCGGAGAGCGCCAAACACGTGACGTCGGTATGCAACGGGTCGCTCGTGCTCGCCGCGACGGGCGTGCTCCAGGGCAAGCGCAGCGCCTGCCATTGGGCGTTCGTCAACAAGCTGGCCGAATATGGTGCGATTCCCGTTCCCGATCGCTTCGTCGAAGACGACAACGGCCGCTTCATGAGCGGCGGCGGCGTGACGGCGGGCATCGACTTCGCGCTGCGCGTGGCGGCGAAGCTGCGCGGCCAGCAGGCCGCCGAGTACACGCAGCTCGTGATCGAATACGATCCCGATCCGCCGTTCCACGCCGGTCATCCGAGAGAGGCGCGGCCCGAACTCGTCGCGATGGTCGACAAGAAGCTGCCCGGTGCATCAAAGGGGCTCGCACGCATTCCCGGCGTGCGCTGAAACGCTTGCCGGCACCGCGAGCAGCGTTGCCGCCTCTTCAATTCAAACCCGATTCGGAAATCATTCGATGCGACGGATTCATCTTTGTACTGCCGCGCTTGCAGCGTGCGTGTCATTTTTTTCATTCGCGGCGTCGGCTGTCGCCGCTGGTGCGCAACGCCCGCCCGAAGCGGCCATCAAGGCCGAGAACGCGCGATGGGCGGACGCTTTTGCGCGAGGGGATTACGACGCGATCGGCCGCCTCTATACCGACGACGGCGCGCTCTTGCCGCCGGGCGGCGACAAGGTCACGGGGCGCCGGGCGATCACCGAGTACTTCACCAACGGGTATGCCGGATCGAAACCCGGCACCGTGTCGTTCGACAACTACGAGTTCTACGGTAACGACCAGGCCGTGACGGAGGTATCGGATGTGGAGGTTCGCAATCACGACGGAGTGCTGAAGATCCGCGCGAAGCAGACGCTCGTGTTCCTGAAGCAGGGCGGCACGTGGAAGCTGCATCGCGACATGTGGAACGCTTACCCGCCGGTCAAGGATTGACGACGACTATCGACGTCCGGCGAAATGGCGCGTTGGGCACCCACGCGCCAATCACCCATTGGCGAGACGTCGACCCGGCCGCGCGCTGACCGGCAGGCGGCCGATCAGCGCGCGGCGTTCGACCTGCTCTCGCGTCGAACCGCTTGCGGCGGGTGCCCGAGCAGCTTGATGAAGGCACGGCGCATCCGTTCCGGATCGGTGAATCCCACCGCCAGCGCGATCTGTTCGATCGGTTCGCTGCCGCTCTGCAGGCGTAGCCTTGCCGCTTCTACTCGTAGACGCTCGACCGCCCTCGCGGGCGTTTCCCCGGTTTCCCGGCGAAAGGCGCGCCCGAACTGTCGCACGCTCAAGCTCGCCGCATCGGCGAGCCGTTCGACCGGCAACGCTTCGGCCAGATGTTCGCGAGCGAAATTCAGTGCGATACGGATGCGATCCGATTCCGGCTCCATCTGCGACATCGCGGAGAATTGCGACTGCCCGCCGGGCCGCCGATACGGAACGACGAGAAGCCGCGACACCTCGCGCGCGATCTCCGCGCTCATGTCCCGTTCGATCATGCCGAGCGCGAGGTCGATGCCGGACGCGATGCCCGCCGACGTCCAGACGCGGCCGTCGACGACATAGATGCTGTCGCCGTCGACCCGTGTGCGAGGAAAGCGCGACTGCAATTGCGCGGCGTATCGCCAGTGCGTCGCCGCTCTCAATCCGTCCAGCGAACCGGTTTCCGCAAGCAGGAATGCGCCGGTACACACGCTTGCCACTCGCGACGCCCTGGTGGCCAGCTTGCTGGCCGCGACGATATTCTCCGACGTCTGCATCGGCGCGATATCGCCGCCGACGAACACGACGGTGTCGAACGCGCGCCGTCCGATCGGCTTCGTGTCGATCGAAAGGCCGGTATTGCCGGGAATCGGGCCGCCGAATGGCGAGATGACGTGAAGATCGTATGGCGTGCGGCCGGCGGCCGTGGCCACCTGATTGAAGGCCGATAGCGGCCCGCCAAGATCGAGCGCGTCGTAGCCGCGGCAGACGAAGAATCCAATTCGATGCATGACGAGGCAATGAGTCGGTAACGCCGGAATGGCGAATTTTACGGGGGAACCCTCGAATCATGTCATTTGGCTTGAAACGAGGGAAAAGCGTCCTTTACGTCTTCATCGATCGACTGTATGGGTTTGCGCCGCGCGGATGCGATGCCGACAGAAAGCAACGAACAGCGACGATAGGTGAATGCCGGTTGATCTCGCGCAGCGGGCGTCCCGATCCGGGAAAAAGCGCCGGTATTGCAGCGCAGCGAAAGACGGCGACGCCCGCCCGGTCGAGCCTCCGTCACGAACCGAAACCGCCGCCGCGGCCATCATGCGGATGCCGATGGTTGACCGCCGGCGGTCATGCTAGGATTTCCGTCAAACAACTCCGGAGACTGCGATGCCGTTCATCTGCGAAAACGTCGAATGTCGTGCCGTGCTGGCTCGCGGGCAGGTCAGGCACCATCAGGAGGGCGCGGGCTGGTGCTTCTACTGCCCCGACTGCAACACCCGAAACGAGTTGATGAATATCGGCACGGCCAGCGGGCCTGTCGAACTGGTTCAGCCGGAACGAGCGAGCCCGCCGCACAAGGTCGTCGCGACGGCACGGCCGCTGGACGACGGCCGCTACGCGGCGCAGTTGAGCGTTCAGCGAGCGCTCGCCGTGAAGGGCACGTACGCGGCCGAAGAGCACTGGGACGAACTCGGCGTATTCGGCGACGCGCAGGAAGCCGTCGCGCATGCGAAGTCATTCGCCACGGACCTGCTGCAGCGCGCCGCGTAATCGGCATTTTTCCGTGAATGAACAAGAGGCGTCGCGCATTCGTGCGCGACGCCTCTTTGCATTTTCCGCCTGCGTTTTTCAATCGCGGATATCGAACGCGAAGGACTGCTGCGCGATCCGTCGAACCATGCCGTCCCGAACCAGGCTCGCGAGAAGGCCATGCGTGGTCACGCAGCCGGCGCCTGTGCCGCGCGGGCCCGTTCGCGGGCCGCGACGAGTTCCCGGATCCGCTCGCGGTCGGCCGGCGTCACCGGCGTGAAGGTCACGAGGCTCAGGTCCGGGCTGCCGGTGACCGAGAACGCCGAATAGTCGAGCGCGATCCGGCCGACTTCCGGATGGCGGATCTCCTTCGTGCCTTCGTCGTGCGTTCGGATATCGTGGTCGCGCCACATTGCGTCGAATTCGGCGCTGGTCGCGCGCATCTCGTCGACGAACGCCTGCACGGCCCGCGTCGCGCCGCTGCGCGCGACGTCCGCACGAAACGCGCCGACCGCGAACCGCGCGACGCGCTCCCAGTTCGGCTGCGCATCGCGCACGCGCGCATCGACGAAGATCAGCCGCAGGATGTTGCGTGCGGCCGGCGGCAGCGTCGCATAGTCGGTCAGCGTCGCGGCCGCGGCGTCGTTCCATGCGACGACGTCCCACGTCGCGGTGCGGATGATCGCGGGGCTCGCGTCGAGCGAATCGAGCACGCGTTGCAGCCGCGGCGTCACGCTGGCCGGCGCGTGATAACGCACCTCGGGCGGATGGCCGACGCCGAGCAGGAACAGGTGTTCGCGTTCGGCGTCGTTGAGCATCAGCGCGCGGGCGAGCCGGTCGAGCACGTCGGCCGACGGCGCGCCGCCGCGCCCCTGTTCGAGCCACGTGTACCACGCGGCGCTCACGTGCGCGCGCTGCGCGACTTCCTCGCGCCGCAGGCCCGGCGTGCGGCGGCGCGTGGCCGGCAGCCCGAGCACGGCCGGGTCGAGTTTCTCGCGGCGGTCCCGCAGGTACGCGCCGAGCAGGTTGTCGGGGGCGTCAGCCATATCCTGTTAGTTCGTTTACCGGTAAACCGTCACGGCTTCACCGCGAGCGGCGCTCGGCAGATAGTAAGCCTCCATTTCATCCGGAGGTGCTGAACATGCGTGTCTTTGTTACGGGAGCGTCGGGATTCGTCGGCTCGGCCGTCGTCGCCGAACTCTTGGCCGCCGGGCACTCGGTGCTCGGGCTCGCGCGGTCGGATGCAGCGGCGGCATCGGTTGCCGCGGCCGGCGCCGACGTCCATCGCGGGTCGCTCGAGGATCTCGAGAGCCTGACGCGCGGCGCCGACGCCGCCGACGCGGTGATCCACACGGGATTCAATCACGACTTCTCGCGCTTCGCGCAGAACTGCGAACTCGACCGCCGCGCGATCGAGACGATCGGCGCGGCGCTCGCCGGTTCGGCGCGGCCGCTGATCGTCACGTCGGGCCTCGCGCTCGTCGCGCCCGGCCGCGCGGCGACGGAGGACGATTCGCATGTGCCGGTGTCGGCGAATTATCCGCGTGCGTCCGAAGCGAGCGCGGTCGCGCTCGAAGCGCGCGGCGTGCATGCGTCGGTTGTCCGCCTGCCGCCGTCCGTGCACGGCGACGGCGATCACGCGTTCGTGCCGCGCCTGATTGCGTTCGCGCGGGAGAAAGGGGTGGCGGCGTACATCGGCGACGGCGCGAACCGCTGGCCGGCCGTGCACCGGCTCGACGCGGCGCGCGTGTATCGGCTCGCGATCGAGCGCGGCGCGGCCGGCGCGCGCTATCACGCGGTCGACGACATGGGCGTGCCGTTTCGCGAAATCGCGGAGGTGATCGGCCGCCGGCTGAACGTGCCGGTCGTCGCGAAGTCGGCGGCGGAAGCCGGCGAGCACTTCGGCTGGTTCGCGATGTTCGCGGGGATGGATGCGCCCGCAACCAGCGAGCGCACGCGGGCGTCGCTCGGCTGGACGCCGACACAGCCGGGGCTGCTGGCCGACATCGACCGGCCGGCGTATTTCGGAAGCTGACGAGCGACGGGCGCCGCGCATCATGCGCGGCTCGGGCCGTGACGAACACGCGTACGTCGCGGCCGCCCGCCTGCGGTGCGTCATTCGACCGGATGCAGATCCTGCAGCAGCGTCGGCACCAGCTCCGATACGGTCGGGTGGATATGCATCGCGCGGCTGATCGTCGTGTACGGCGCGCCGGCGGTCATCACGTCGAGTATCCCGTGCACGACTTCGTCGCCGGTCACGCCGAGGATCGACGCGCCGAGGATCGCGTGGCTATCCGCGTCGACGATCACCTTCATGAAGCCCTGGCTTTCGCCTTTCTCGACCGCCCGGCCGACGCGCGTCATCGGGCGCGTACCGACCAGCAGCCGGCGGCCCATCTGCTTCGCTTCCTCGAGCGTCATGCCGACGCGGCCGAGCGGCGGATCGATGTACATCGCGTAGGCCATGATGCGGTCGGACACCTTGCGCGGATCGTCGTCGAGCAGGTTGGCCGCGACGATCTCGTAGTCGTTGTACGCGGTGTGCGTGAACGCGCCGCGCCCGTTGCAGTCGCCGAGCGCCCAGATGCCGGGCACGTTGGTGCGCAACTGATCGTCGACGGTGATGTAGCCGCGCGCGTCGGTATCGACGCCCGCGCGGTCGAGCCCGAGATCGTCGGTGTTCGGCACGCGCCCGACCGCGAGCAGCAGGTGCGAGCCCGCCACCTCGCGGCCGCCGCCCGCGCAGTCGAGGCCGACCACGATGCCGTCGCCGTCGCGGCGCGCGCTCAGGCAATTCGCGTCGAGCTGCACGTCGACCCCTTCTTTTTCGAGGATCTCGCGCACGGCCTGCGACACGTCTTCGTCCTCGCGGCGGATCAGGCGCGGGCCTTTCTCGACGATCGTGACCTTCGAGCCGAAGCGGCGGTACATCTGGCCGAATTCGAGCCCGACGTAGCTGCCGCCGACGATCACGAGATGGTCGGGCAGGAAGTCGACGTCCATCATCGTCGAGTTGGTCAGGTACGGCACCGAGTCGAGGCCCGGCATCGCGGGCACCTGCGCGCGTCCGCCGACGTTGATGAAGATGCGTTCGGCTTCGAGCACGTCATCGCCCACGCGCACCGCGTTCGCGCGTTCGAAGCGGGCATGACCCTGAAAGACGGTCGTGTTGTCGAGGCCGCGCACCCATTGCTCGACGCCGTGGTTCGAGCGGCCCGAGATCTGGTCCTTGCGCGCCTTCACGGCTTTCATGTCGACGGTGACGGGGCCGCCAATCGACACGCCGTATTCGCTGGCGCGTCGGGCGAGCTGCGCGGCGTATGCGCTCGCGATCAGCGTCTTGGTGGGGATGCAGCCGGTATTTACGCAGGTGCCGCCGAAGCGGCCGCGCTCGACGATCGCGACTTTCATGCCGGCGCCGGCGAGCCGCGCGGCGAGCGGCGGCCCGGCCTGGCCGGTGCCGATGACGATCGCATCGAAGTGTTGCGTCATGACGTCCTCCTGGGCGGGGACAACGGGGAAAGGGGCAGGCGCAAGCCGCATGCCGTGCCGGCGGTCGCGCGGGCGACGAGCGCCTATGGTAGACCTGTTGGCCCGGTGTCGCGAGCGTCGGGCGGGCGACGCGCCGTATTGAAAAATGGCGCCGCCGCGGGTGGCGCGGCGTGCGGCGTCTAGTCCTTGCGCTGCCAGTGCCCGAACGACACCGGCCGGTGCGCGTCGGCGCGCGTGACGGTGACGTGGTCGGGCTGGTCGTCGAGCGGAAACGATTCGGTGACGATCCGGTTCGAAAACAGCCAGCCGTGCGTGCGCGGGTCGTAGCGGAACGTGATGTAGTCGGTCCAGTGCTGCCCGCACGCGACGGCGTTCTGCACGGTGAAATAGCGGCCCTTCACCGACACGCCGTTGCCGGCCGCATCGTCGGGATCGAACGGGTCGCACTGGCCGCCTTCGTTCGCGCGCAGCACGACTTGGTCGTTGCGGGCGGCGAGCCGGTACGTGTGATCGGCCTGTTCCTCGTAGATCAGCAGCGGGCGCGGCGACGGCTGCTCGCGCGTGTCCACTGCGCGATGCACGACGACGAGAAAGCTGCGCCGCCCGTTGTCGAGATCGGGGCCGGCCTGCGCGGTCAGCGGCTGGTAGCCGGGCGGCAGTTGCGCGGCGATCGATTTCGGCAGGGGGGCGGCGCGGGCGTGGAGCGAGAGGGCGGCGAACAGCGGGAGCAGCAGGGCGGAAAGGCGAAGGGCGCGCATGACAGGCGGTCCGGTCGAAAGGAGGAAAGGGAGATGAGTCGCGCGGCGCGTGACAGATCACGTCCGGACAACTCGCCGCCCGGCGCCGGATTTCCGGGCTCGTCGCTCGGGAAGGCGAGGCTGACGGTCGGGCTCGCGATGGACTCGCGAAGGATCGGATCGGCGACGGCGGCATCGTCGGGATAGCGGGCGGCGCGGATCTCGATCATGGGGCGGCGCGGGATCACGGGAAAGAGGGCCAGCATAGCAGCGCACAGCCGCTTTCGGCCATCCGCGAAGCGTGCCAGAATCGAGCGCTCGACCGTCGGAAACGACACGCAGGCGCCGGCGCAGCGGCGTCGCTGACCAAGGAGACTTCGATGACCGCATCGGCTGCCGTACTCGCCATCCTGGCTGCGCTGTTTCTCGGCGCGATGATCCCGGGCCCGAGCTTCGTGCTGGTTGCCCGCAATTCGATCGGGCTGTCGCGCCGCGACGGGCTCGCCACCGCACTCGGCATGGGCATCGGCGGCATCGTGTTCGGCGGCGTCGCGCTGGCCGGGCTCTACACGTTGCTGCAAGCCGTCGAATGGCTGTACGTGGGCCTCAAGGTCGCGGGCGGCGCGTACCTGATCTACATGGCGTCGAAGATCTGGCGCGGCGCCGACCGGCCGATCGCGATGGACGATCCGCAGGCGATGGCCGGCGGCAGCGCGCGCAAGTCGTTCTGGACCGGCCTCACGACCCAGCTCAGCAACCCGAAGACGGCGATCTGGTACGGCAGCATCTTCGCGGCGCTGCTCCCGCAGCATCCGCCGCTGTGGTGCTATCTCGTGCTGCCGCCGCTCGTGTTCGCGGTCGAATTCGGCTGGTACACGCTCGTCGCGCTGTGTTTCTCGACGCGCCGGCCGCGCGAGCTCTACCTGCGCGCGAAGAAGTGGGTCGACCGCATCGCGGCCGGCGCGATCACGCTGCTCGGGCTGCGGCTGATCCTGAATGCGCCGAAAGCGGGGATCTGAGCTTCATTCCTGATCAGTACCGGCGCGAACCGGCGAGTCGGCCGGTTCGCAAACGTATGACTTCCTCGTGGCGCGGCCGCTCGCCGGCTGCCGCCGATCCTGCTTCCCCACTCGGCACCGCCGCCCGCCCAGCCTTGCGCGACGGGCGTTCGCATGGGTCGACCGGCGCGCCGAACGGCGCCGCTTCCCCGATTCTGGCGGTCGACTGCCCGACGACGTGTAAACTGCTGCCTTTTTTGACGGTTTGCAGCATGGTGCAAGCATTTCCGCGCCCGGCGTTGAGCGGTCCGACGCTCGTCCGGCTGCTCGCGCGCCTGGCCGATGCCGACGTCGCGGAATCCCGGCAGACACTGTCCGACCGGCTGAGCCAGTGGCTCGGCTGGACCGACGCGATCACGCTGTCGTCCGCGCTGAATGCGAGCCCGCCGGGCGTCGCGGCCGGCGTGCGCGGCTACGACGCCGAGCGCGATTGCGCGCGCGTGCGCCACGATCTCGCGCAGGCGATCACGGCCGCCAGCCGGCCGCGGGCGCGGCGCCGGCCCGGCGATCCGCCGCCGCCGGCCGCCGACACGGCCGATTTCGCGGATTTTCGTCAACGTTATCTGACCCTGCAGCAGGACATGGAAACGGCGATCGGCCAGTTGCGCGGCCGCCTGCGCGTCGCGCTCGCCGCACGCTCGTCCGGGATGGCGCGGCTCGCGACGCTCGACACGATCATGGAGCGCGTGCTCGGCGCGCGCGAGCGCAGCCTGTTGTCGGCCGTGCCCGCGCTGCTCGGCACGCGCTTCGCGCGGCTGCGTGAAGCGGAGCGGCAAGCGCTGGCTGACGCCGAATCCGCGGCCGCACTCGACGCCGCCGCCCCATCGGCGCCGGCCGATGAAGGCCCGGTGGCCGATACCCCGACCGTCGCGGCGATCGTGCCCGGCGCATGGCTCGATACGTTTCGCGACGAGATGCAAAGCATCCTGCTTGCCGAACTCGAAGTCCGGTTTCAAACGGTAGACGGGCTGCTCGCGGCCCTTCGCACCTGCTAATCAACACGCTATGTCCAGAATTCGCCTTGATCTCGTTGTCTTCGTCGCCGGTCTGCTCGCAGTGGGCTGGATCGGTGCCGGCTATGTCGCATCGAACCCGCTGGCGGCGGCCGTCACGCTGCTGATTGGCGCGTGCTACGTCGCCGGCGCATGGGAGCTGCTGCGCTACCGGCAGGCGACCGCCACGCTGTCGCGCGCGGTCACCGGCCTGACCGAGCCGCCCGCGAAGCTCGACACGTGGCTCGACATGCTGCATCCGGGCCTGCGCGGCGCTGTGCGCGCCCGCGTCGAAGGCGCGCGCGTCGCGCTGCCGGGCCCGGCGCTCGCGCCGTACCTCGTCGGCCTGCTGGTGTTGCTCGGCATGCTCGGCACGCTGCTCGGGATGGTCGTCACGCTGAAGGGCACGGGCGCCGCGCTCGAGAGCGCGACCGATCTCGACGCGATCCGCGCGTCGCTGATCGCGCCGGTGAAAGGGCTCGGGTTCGCGTTCGGCACGTCGATCGCCGGCGTCGCGACGTCCGCGATGCTCGGGCTGCTGTCCGCGCTCGTGCGCCGCGAACGGATCGATGCGGCCCAGCAGCTCGACGCGAAGATCGCGACGACGCTGCGCGTGCATTCGTCCGCGCACCAGCGCGACGAATCGTTCCGGCTGCTGCAGCGCCAGGCCGACGTGATGCCGGCCCTGGTCGACCGGTTGCAGACGATGATGACGACGCTCGAGGCGCGCAGCGTGGCGTTGCACGATCGTCAGCTCGAAAGCCAGCAGGCGTTTTTCGACCGGACCGAGCGGGCGTACGCGGGCCTGGCGTCGAACGTCGGCGACGCGCTGAAGGAAAGCGCCGCCGAAAGCGCGCGCGTGGCCGGCGCCGCGTTGCAGCCGGTCGTCGCCGCGACGATGACGGGGCTCGCGCAGGAGATGGCCGCGCTGCGCGACACCGTGACGGGCGCGGTGCAGCGTCAGCTCGACGGGCTGACGGACGGCTTCGAGAAGACCACCGGCAACGTGACGGCTGTGTGGAACCGCGCGATCGACGAACAACGTCAGGCGGGCAACGCCGTCGCGAAGCAGTTGCAGACGACGCTCGGCCAGTTCACCGACACGTTCGCGCAGCGTTCGTCGGATTTGCTCGACGGCGTCGCGACGCGCCTCGAATCGACCGAAGGCCGCCTGTCGGACGCCTGGCGCGATGCGCTGGCGCGCCAGGAGCAGGTCGGCGAGACGCTGGCCGGCCAGCATGCGCGTGCGCTCGGCGAAGCGGCCGCGACGTTCGAACGCCATTCGGCCGCGACGCTCGCCGCGATGCGCGAGTCGCATGCGGGTTTGCAGACGCAACTGGCCGCACGCGATGAAGAACGTCTCGCGGCGTGGAACGATTCGCTGGCGGCGATGGCCGCGAAGCTCGGCGATGAATGGCAGCGTGCGGGCGCGCATAGTGCCGGTCGTCAACAGGAAATCTGCGATGCACTCGCTCAGACGACGCGCGATCTGGCCGCACAGGCGTCGACGTTCGAACAACGCTCGAACGACTTGCTATCGACAATCCGCGAATCGCACACCGGCCTGCAATCTCAACTGGCAGCACGCGATGAAGAACGCCTGTCGGCATGGAACGATTCGTTGGCCGCAATGGCCGCGAAGCTTGGCGAAGAATGGCAGCGTGCAGGCGTGCACAGCGCCGGCCGTCAGCAGGAAATCTGCGACGCCCTCGCTCAAACGACGCGCGACCTGGCCGCACAGGCATCGACGTTCGAACAACGCTCGAGCGATCTGCTGTCGACGATCCGCGAGTCGCACACGGGCTTGCAATCGCAACTGGCGGCGCGTGACGAAGAGCGCCTCGCTGCGTGGAACGATTCACTGACCGCTATGGCCGCGAAGCTGGGCGAAGAGTGGCAGCGTGCTGGCGTGCACAGCGCCGGCCGTCAGCAGGAAATCTGCGACGCGCTTGCACAAACGACGCGCGACCTCGCCGCACAGGCGTCGACGTTCGAACAACGCTCGAACGATTTGCTATCGACGGTCCGCGAATCGCACACGGGCCTGCAATCGCAACTGGCTGCACGCGATGAAGAACGTCTGTCAGCGTGGAACGACTCACTGGCGGCAATGGCCGCGAAGCTCGGCGAAGAATGGCAGCGTGCCGGCGTGCACAGCGTCGGCCGTCAGCAGGAAATCTGCGACGCCCTCGCACAAACGACGCGCGATCTGGCCGCACAGGCATCGACGTTCGAACAACGCTCGAACGATCTGCTGACGACGATCCGCGAATCGCACACCGGCCTCCAATCGCAACTGGCCGCACGCGACGAAGAACGTCTCGCTGCATGGAACGATTCGCTCGCCGCGATGGCGGCCGCGCTGCGCGACGAATGGGCGCAGACGAGCGCGCAGGCCGCGGCGCGCCAGCAGGACATCTGCGACACGCTCACCCGCACCGCGAACGACATCACCGCGCAGGCGCAGGTTCACGCGAGCGACACGATCAACGAAATCGCACGTCTCGTGCAGGCCGCGTCGGAGGCGCCGAAGGCCGCGGCCGACGTCGTCGCCGAGTTGCGCCAGCGCCTGTCCGACAGCATGGTGCGCGACACCGCGACGCTCGAGGAACGCAGCCGCCTGCTCGCGACGCTGGAGACGCTGCTCGGCGCGGTCAACCATGCATCGACCGAACAGCGTGCCGCGATCGACGCGCTCGTCAGCACGTCGGCCGATCTGCTCGATCGCGTCGGTGCGCGCTTCAACGACACCGTCGATGCCGAAACGCGCAAGCTCGATTCGGTGGCCGCGCAGGTCACGGCCGGCGCCGTCGAGGTGGCGAGCCTCGGCGACGCGTTCGGGATGGCCGTGCAGGTGTTCGGCGAATCGAACGACAAGCTGCTCGCGCATCTGCAGCGCATCGAGGCCGCGCTCGAGAAATCGCTCGCGCGCAGCGACGAACAGCTCGAGTACTACGTCGCGCAGGCGCGCGAGGTGATCGACCTGAGCGTGATGTCGCAAAAGCAGATCGTCGAAGACCTGCAGCAGCTCGCCGGCCGGCGGGCGCCCGTCGGAGCGTAACGCATGCACGACGAAATCGACGGCGGCGCGCAATCGGCGCCGGTATGGCCCGCGTTCGCCGACTTGATGTCGGTGCTGCTCGGCGCGTTCGTGCTGATCCTCGTCGGCGTGATCGGCATGCAGCTCCAGCTCACGTCGAAGCTCGAGGAAGCGGTGCGCGCGCGCCAGCTCGAGGCGCGGCAGCGCAAGTCGCTCGAACAGGCGCTCGCCGGGCCGCTCGCGGCCGGCCGCGTGACGCTCGTGAACGGGCGCATCGGCATCAGCGGCAACGTGCTGTTCGCGCTGAATTCCGACCAGTTGCAGCCCGCTGGCCGCGACCTGCTGAAGACGCTCGCCAGCCCGCTGGCCACGTACCTGAAGACGCGCGACGAGATCCTGATGGTCAGCGGCTTCGCAGACGACCAGCAGGTGCACGCCGGCAACCGCCTGTTCGCGGACAACTGGGAACTGTCGGCCAAGCGCGCGTTGACGGTCACGCGCGCACTGATCGATGCCGGCGTGCCGGCCTCGTCGGTGTTCGCGGCCGCGTTCGGCTCCGAACAGCCGGTCAGCTCGAATGCGGACGATGAAGGTCGCGCGAAGAACCGCCGCGTGGAGATCGCGCCGGTGCCGCGCAAGTCGGCGTCGAACGGAGGAAAGGCAAAGTGACGGGCGACGCGACGCGGGTACGCGCGACGCTCGATGCATGGCGCGAGCAGGGCGCCGACCGGCTCGATCCCGTGCGCTTTCATCGGATCGATGCGCTCGAACGGCGCACGGCCGTGCTCGACGGCGCCGCGCGCGCGCTGCTCGACGCGCGGCTGGCGGCGCTGGTCGAAGGGTTTGCGGAGACCGTCGCGCGTGCGCGCGAAGCCGAAGCGACGCGCATGACGGTGGAGGCTTCGCCGGGTGCGCCCGCGCGCGGCGCGCTTGCCGCGCTCGTCGAAGGGCTCGCGCGCGATGCTCGGGCCGACCGGCGCGGGCTCGATCCCGAACTGGTCGACTACTTCCGCGCGACGTGGTCGAAAGTCCGCACGGAGCAGCAGTATCGACAGTCGCTCGACCAGGTGCCGCGCAACGCGGGGCCGCTCAACTCGAACAGCCTCGTGCACCGCTCGCTCGCGACGATGCGCGAACTGTCGCCGGACTATCTGCAGCAGTTCCTGTCGTACGTCGATGCGCTCGCATGGCTCGAGGATCTCGCCGGCGGCGGCGCGCAGCCCGAGAAGGAAGCGCCGCGCGCGAAGGCCGCCAAACCGGCCAAGAAGGCGACGCGCGCCAAGGCGCGATAACGCCACGTCACGTCACGCCGCGCCGCGCCGCGCGCGGGCGGCGTGCGGATCGCCTACCGGTTCGGCGTTGGCTCGTCGATCGCCGCGCGCAGCGCGTGCAATGCATCGACCAGCGCCGATATCGCGCGTGCGTTCGACGTCGGAGCGGGCATCGAGGGTCATCGAAGGGCGTTTCGATTGGCGGGTTGAGCCCGCGCGCCGCGCGGATCCGACGGATTATCGCATCGGCGTTCGGGGCCATGTATCGCTCATCCCGGCCGCCTGCGCGAACGTGTCGAGCGCCCAGCCTTTCCCGAGCAACAGCCGCCGCGTGTGCAGCGCGCCGTGCACGTCGTCGGCAACGGTGTCGCCGAGATAGCGCAACGCGCGGCCTTCGACATCGACGAAACCATGCCGGTAGTCCTGCGCGAGCGCCGTCCACAGCCGCGCGGCGCCGACCGACTGGCGCGCGCCGCTGATCAGACACAGGCCCGCGTCGAGCCCCCAGCGGTACAGCGTCGTCGCGAGGCCCTGGCGTTGCGCCGAGCCGCGCAGCCGTGTGTGCGGCGCGCGCAGGTAGCGGTCGGCGCGGCGCGGGATTTCGGGAAGCCGGTTGAACACCGTATAGCCGGCGAGCTGCCGGGCCGACGGATCCTCGACGTACAGGAAGTATTCGCCGTCGGCTTCGCGATGGCGCACGATCAGGCCCGAGCGGCCGAGCGCGACGCCCGGCAGCCCGTGCAGGCGATGCCCCGGCTGGTGGAGACGTTCATAAAGGGTGTCGAGTTCGTCGTCGATGTCGTGCTGGGAATGCTGTACGTCGATACGCATGGCAAAAGGCGCCCGTCCCGGGCGCATCGAGAAAGAAGTTCATGGCAACGGGGAAACGGAAATGAAAGCGGCCCCCGGGCTCGGCGAAGCGAGCCGGGGCCGCGAATCAGCTGGGGATGTGCTGGAAACCGGCGGCGATCGCGGCGAGGCCCGCGATGCAGAGTGCGAACAGGATCAGGACTTTGTGGATCACGCCTCTTTCCTCATGAACGCGCGGCGCCGAACGGGCGGCATCGCGGAGACGGTGAGCGGCGGGCACGGCCCGCGCGGCCGCCGCGCGGGGCGACGGTCGGGTGTCCGGCGACGGATCGTACGCGGACGGCCAGCACCATACGCGACGCGTCGGGAGCGGGCAATCGGACGGGCGGAGAAAAGCGACGAAAAGCGGAGAATCGCCGTGTTTCGCGACAATTGGCCGCATGGGGCGCGTTCAGGCGTGTGGAGATCCACGCGCAAGCGCATCGTCGAGCGCTGGACGGCGCATGTGGAAAGTGTCGCGGCCTGTGCGACGCCCGCGCCCGCTTGGCATCCGCGCGAGCAACCGGAGCGGCATGAACTGCCGCCCCGGCCGCGCCGTCACACCGCCTGCCGCCCGCCAAACGCGTGCCTGACCCGCGCGAACAAGCCGTGTTGCGCGATCCATTCGGCATACGCGCGATAGTCGGGATCGCGCATCAGGTGGCGCTCTTCCGTTTTCGCGCGCGTGTAGTAGATCAGGTTGACGGCGACGAGCCCGGCGCAGTGCATGAGCCCGATCTGCCAGCCGAGCGGCTCGACGAACGGCACCGACACCATCCAGTACGACAGGTTCTTCGTGATGTACGCGGGATGCTTCGTGAAGCGATACGGGCCCGACGTGATGATCCCGCGGTTGGTGAGGTTCGAGAACCGCAGTCCGAACGAGATCGTACACAGCGCGTAGGTCAGCAGCAGCAGGATGATCACCGTGCCCCAGATCACGCGCAGCGTCGGCGCCGACAGCAGCCAGTTGTCCCAGAACATCGAGCCTTCGTAGCGGATGTAATTGTTCGAGATCAGCGACCAGAACGGCTGATAGCAGATCAGCGCGGCGACCCAGCCGAGCGTCGTCGGCTCGACGGTGCGCACGTGGCTGTCGAGGATGCGGAACGTGCACAGGTAGCCGACGGTGCCGAACATCAGGTCCATCGTGAACGACAGGTCGTACATGAACACGAAGGTCGCGATCGTCATCGGCGCATGCATCGCGTTCGCGAGCGACGCGCTCAGGTGATCGGCGTCCTTCGACAGGTAGACGGTCATCAGCGGCAGGAAAAACGCCTTCACGCCCCAGCCGGCCAGCATCTCGCGCACCGGCTTCCAGCTCGCGGGCCGCTCGCGGCGAAACAGCAAGCGGCCCCACAGCAGGTACGCGTCGTCGGTCTCGCGCTGGTGGCGGTCCATCCACGCGAAGTAGAACGGCGCGGCGACGATCACGTACGGCGCGAGCGAGCGCAGCAGCGACCAGAACGGCAGGTAGAACGCGCCGTGGTATTCGGGCAGCAGCCAGTAGAGGAGGCCGATGCCTGCGTAGATCGACGTCAGCGCGCCGAGCCGCGTCGCGACGCGCGCGACGCTCAGCGGCCGGACGGCCTGCCGTGACAGCCCCGCGCTCGGACGCAGGTAGACGCGCGAGATGAAGAGTTCGTGCAGCGCGATCGTGCCGATGATCGCGAGGCTGGCGACGACCGCGCGTGTCGCCGCGTCGAGGGCAGGGTGGTCGCGCGTGATCCACAGCGCGAAGAGCCCGGCCGCGATGCCGAGCAGGCCAGCGCGGAATGGCGTGGCGGAACGGGGTGGGCGGTCCGGAGCGGCGACGATGCCGTCGAGCGTCGAGTTCATGATCGGATCCTCGTAGGGATGAGGGCCGGCGCCCCCGCTTGGCGGGTGACGCCGGCCGTCGGCCGGGCTGTTTATGGATGCGCGCCCGGCCATTGGCCTGTCGTTCTGATACGTGATGCGTCGAGGCTTACTTCTTGGTGCCGGCGCCGAGCAGACCGCCGAGCAGGTTGGTGACCGGCGACAGCAGGTTGCCGGTGCCGCTGGCGGCGCCGCCGCTCGTGCTGCCGGTCAGGCCGGTCACCACGGAGCCGCTGCCGCCCGGCGTCGTCACGGTGCCCGTCGCGCCGCCGGGGCTGACCGTGCCGACGGCGCCGGCCGAGCCGGCCGGCGTGCCCAGCGCACCCGTGAGCGTGCCGACCGGGCCGCTCGTCAGCACCCCGCCGAGCGTGCCGGACAGGTTGCCGCCCGGCGTCGTGACGGTGCCGGTGAGGCTCGCGCCGAGCGGCGTCAGCGAGTTGACGAGGTTGGTGACCGGCGCGAGCAGGCCGCCGAGACCCGCGCCGCTCGTGCCACTCGTTCCGCTTGTGCCGCTGGTGCCGCCGGTGCCGCTCGAGCCGATGCTGCCGAGCGCACCCGTCACCGTGCCGAGCAGGCCGGTGATCGGAGCGAGCGGGCCGCCGCTCGTACCGCTCGTGCCGCCCGAGCCGCTCGAACTGCTGCCGCCGCCGAGTGCGCCCGTCAGCGAACCGAGCACGCCCGTGATCGGGGCGAGCGGATTGCTGCCGCTGCTGGAACTGCCGCTGGACAGCAGGCCGCCGGCCGACGCCACCGTGTTACCGAGCTGGGACACGCTGTTCCCGGCGCTCGTGCCGACCGGGTTGCCGGTTGCGCCGCCGACCTGCGAACCGGCCAGGCCGAGGCCGCTGCCGAGCGTGTTCAGCAGGCCGCTGAGCGGGGCGCCGAGCAACGTGGCGTTGCCGAGCGTTTGCGTGACGCCCGGCGTCGTGACGCCACCGGTCAGCGTGTTCGTGATCGGGTTGATCACGCTGCCGAGTTGCGTCTCGATTTGCTGCACCGGCGCGCTGTTCAGCGCCGTGTTCAGCGCCGATGCGGTCGAGTTGACCGCGGTGCCGACCGTGTTGACGAGACTGCCGACCAGCGTCGTCGCCGGCGCGAGCGGCGACAGCGGACCGGTGCCGAGGCTCGTCACGGCATTGCCGAGGCTGTTGACCGCACCGCCGGTGCCGGTCAGCAGGCCGGTGGTCGACGTGATCGTCGGGCCGAGCGGGTTCGGCGACACGCCGATCGAGCCCAGGCCGGCTGCGACGCCGTTGCCGAGCGATTGCACGCCGTTGCCGAGGCTGCTGACTGCATTGCCGACGCTGGTGGCCGTCGTCGGGTTCGTGCCGGGGATCTGCACGCCGCCGATCTGGGTGCCGCCGTTCACGACCGTCGTGCCGAGCGCCGTCACGAGGTTGCCGGATTTCTGGAGGACGTTGCCGAGCGGGGTGACGCTGGTGCCGGAGGTGCCGGAAGTACCCGAGGTGCCGGAAGTACCCGAGGTGCCGGAAGTACCCGAGGTGCCGGAAGTACCCGAGGTGCCGGAAGTACCCGAGGTGCCGGAAGTACCCGAGGTGCCGGAAGTACCCGAGGTGCCGGAGGTGCCTGACGTGCCGGAAGTGCCCGAGGTGCCGGAAGTACCCGAAGTACCCGACGTGCCGGAAGTGCCGGAAGTGCCCGACGTGCCGGAAGTACCCGAGGTGCCGGAGGTGCCTGACGTGCCGGAAGTACCCGACGTGCCCGACGTGCCCGAGGTGCCGGAAGTGCCGGAAGTGCCGGAAGTGCCGGAAGTACCCGAAGTGCCCGACGTGCCCGACGTGCCCGAAGTGCCGGAAGTACCCGAAGTGCCGGAAGTGCCGGAAGTGCCCGAGGTACCGGAAGTACCCGAAGTACCCGAAGTGCCCGAAGTACCGGAAGTACCCGACGTGCCGGAGGTGCCCGAGGTACCGGAAGTACCCGAAGTACCGGAAGTACCGGAAGTACCGGAAGTGCCCGACGTGCCCGAAGTACCCGAAGTACCCGAGGTGCCGGAAGTGCCGGAAGTGCCGGAAGTGCCCGAAGTGCCCGAAGTGCCCGAAGTGCCCGAAGTGCCCGAAGTGCCGGAAGTACCCGAAGTGCCGGAAGTACCCGAAGTGCCGGAAGTACCCGAGGTGCCGGAAGTACCCGAACTCCCGCCGCCCGATGTCCCCGACGAGCCGCCGCCCGACGTACCCGAAGTCCCCGAACTGCCGCTCGTCCCGGACGTGCTCGGCTTGATCGTCGGCGGGGTCGTCGGTCCGTCGACCGAACCGCAGCCGTACAGCGCGAGCAGCGACGAGACGGCCATCGTTACCGTCGTCTTCTTGAAGAGAGTGTGCATGTTGGCCTCGACATTGGAAGTGTGTCCAGGCCTACACTGCAAATTCCGCGCCACGACAGGTTTCGCGAAACGGTGTCGCGATTTATTGCGGAAACCGCGAATATCGACGCGATTTAAACGGAGGAATGGCGGTTTCGCGCGACAGGCACGTGCGGCGCGCGCACGCCGCGGCTGCGATGTTCCCGTCAGGCACCGTAACGCGCGGCCGGATGTTACGTAGCGTTCGGCCGCCCGGTACGCGACCGGCCGCGAACCGAGCACCGCATCTTTGACGAAACGCGCGCCTCGCCCGAACATGGCGCGACATCCTCCGGCCGCCGGCGACGCCGAAGCGGTCTCGACTCCAACCAGGACATCGACATGAGCGAACAGGACAGGGAATACGGCAAGGCGCGGCGCATCGACGTGATGGGCGAGGCGTTCGTCGAGCGCGCGATGCGCGACCTCGACGGATTTTCGCGCCCGTTGCAGGACTGGCTGAACGAGCATGCGTGGGGCAGCACGTGGCAGCGGGGCGGGATCGACCTGAAGACGCGCAGCCTGTGCACGTGCGCGATGCTGGCGGCGCTCGGCCGCGGCACGGAGCTGAAGGGCCATGTTCGCGGCGCGCTTAACAACGGCGCGAGCCTCGTCGAGATCCGCGAGGTATTGCTGCACAGCGCGTTGTACGCAGGGGCGCCTGCCGCGGTCGAGGCGTTTCGCAACGCGCGCGAGGTGATCGCCGATCTCGGGCTGTCGATACCCGACGACGGAGCCTGAACCCGATGCGGCGCCGGCTGCCCGGCACGGCATCGGAATCCGGCCCTGCGTCGCCGCCGCGACCTACGCGATGCGCACCGGCTGCGCGGCGACGTCGACCGGCGCGGCGGCGACTTCGAGCAACCAGTCGGCCGTCGCTTCGGGAAGCGTGACCGGCAGCATGTGCCCGCCTTCGACGACCTTCAGCCGCACGCGCGCCGATTTCTGCGCGAGCGCGTCGCCGTGCTCGCGCCAGTTCAGGATCGGATCGGCACGGCCGTACAGCACGTCGACCGGCAGCGCGAGTTCCGGATAGCGGCGCTCCATCGCGGGCAGATCGACGGGCGCCGACAGCAGGTCCGTCGCCGTCGCGTAGAACACGTGCGGGCGCATCCCGAGCAGGCCGCCGCCCTTGACCGGGAAGTCGCGCGGCACGTCCTCCGGCGCGAACACCTGGCGTACGGCCTTGCGCCCGGTCAGGATCGTCAGCGGAATCGCGAAGGTCCACGACACGAAACGGCGCACGAGCGGCGACGGCAGCATCAGCGGCTTGAACGGCGCGGGCGGTTCGGTCTGCTCGTGCGACAGCGGCGCGATCAGCGCGAGCCGGCTCACGCGGTCCGCATGGTTGAGGCCGACCGCGAGCGCGATCGCGCCGCCGAGCGAGTGGCCGACCAGCACCGGCTTGTCGAGTTTCAGCGCGTCGATGAACGCGGCGACCGTGCGGGCCTGCGCGAACACGTTCGCCTGCGAGGCCGCGCCGCGCAGCGAGCGGCCGGCGCCGGGCCGGTCGATCAGGATCACGCGATGCTGCTGCGCGAGCCGCGCGAGCGGCAGGTACGCGAAATTGCGCCATTGCCCCGCGAGCCCGTGGACGAACACGATCGGCGGGCCGTTGCCGTATTCGACGTAGTGGATGCGGTCGCCGTCGATGTCGACGAAGCGGCCTTCAGGCGGAAACGCGCGCGTCACGCGACGGGCCACGTAAGCGGAAAACAGCGCGAGCGCGGCGAGCGCCGCGACGACGCCGAGCAGGACGTTCTGGATCAGATGGAGCGTAGGGGTCATGTCGGCCTCAGCGGGTTTCGAGTGCGGGTTCGGCAGCCGGCGCGGTGGCGGCCGGGCCGGTTGTGGCGCGGCGTTCGAAATGCATCGCGGAATCGGCGAGCGCGCTGAATTTCAGCGACGCGAGATCGAGCACGTAGTTCTGGTGGAACTTCCACGGCTTGCGGCGCCCCTGCTTCGGCAGGATGCCGGCCGCGCGCTGGATGTAGCCGGAGCTCAGGTTGACCGCCGGTACGTCGCCGAGGTCGCCGGCGCCGAGCCGCGGCACGCACGTGTCGTACCCGTTCGCGCGCATGTGGTTGAGCAGCCGGCACACGTAGCGCGCGATCAGCTCGGCCTTCAGCGTCCACGACGCATTCGTGTAGCCGAACGACGACGCGAGGTTCGGCACGTCGCTGTACATCATGCCCTTGTACGACACCGTCTCGGGCAAATCGACCACGCGGCCGTCGACCGTCACGCGCGCGCCGCCGAGCATCTTCACCTTCAGCCCGGTCGCGGTGACGATCACGTCCGCGTCGAGCTGCTGGCCGCCCTTCAGCCGGAGGCCGGTCGGCGTGAAGCGCTCGATCTCGTCGGTGACGATCGACGCGCGGCCCGCGCGGATCGCCTTGAACAGGTCGCCGTTCGGCACGAGGCACACGCGCTGGTCCCACGGCATGTAGCGCGGCGTCAGGTGCTTTGCGACGTCGAAGTCGGGGCCGAGCTGCTTGCGGGCCGCGCGGATGATGAACTTCTTCGTCTGCTCGGGCTTGCGGCGCGACACGTTGTACAGGTACATCGTGAGCAGTACGTTCTTCACGCGCACCAGCCGGTGCGCGAGCCGCGACGGCAGCACGCGGCGCAGCGCGTTCGCGATCCGGTCGCGCGCGGGCAGCGACACGATGTAGGTCGGCGAGCGCTGCAGCATCGTCACGTGCCGCGCGTCGGCCGCCATCGACGGCACGAGCGTCACGGCCGTCGCGCCGCTGCCGATCACGACCACGCGCCGGTTCGCGTACGACAGATCCTTCGGCCAGTGCTGCGGATGCACGAGCTTGCCCTCGAACGTGTCCATGCCGGCCCAGTCGGGCAGGTAGCCTGCGTCGTAGTCGTAGTAGCCGCTGCACATGAACAGGAAGCGGCAGGTGTAGACGAGCGTGTCGGTCGCGCCGTTTTGCGTGCGCTCGATGCGTACCGTCCAGCGCGCGCGGCTCGAATCCCAGTCGGCCGCGACGACCTTCCGGCCGTAGCGGATCGTCTTGTCGATGCCGTAGGTGCGCGCGGTGTCGCGGATGTAGTCGAGGATCGTCTGGCCGTCGGAGATCGCCTTCTCGCTATGCCATGGGCGGAAGCTGTAGCCGAGCGTGAACATGTCGGAATCCGAACGAACGCCCGGATAGCGGAACAGGTCCCAGGTGCCGCCGATCGCGTCGCGCGCCTCGACGATCGCCACGCTCGCATGCGGGCAGCGCTGCTTCAGGTGATACGCGGCACCGATGCCGGACAGGCCTGCGCCGACGATCAGCACGTCGAGGTCGCGGTTTTCGTCACTGTCGCGGCGGGCGTCGGGGGCGGGCGGCGCGTCGCGCCGGTCGGTCGTCGTCGAGATCATGCGGGGTCCTGGGTCGGCGTGGTCGGGCGCGCGGCGGGTGCGTGCGCGCGTGCGAGGTTGCGGGTGCGGGCGCGGCGCACATGGCGCAGCATCAGCCACTGGTAACCGGCGCCGAGCAGCCGCACGATCCGGTCGAGCCGGTGCGCGTCGGCGCCGACCAGCACGCGGCGCGCATTGCGCTCGACGCCTGCGAGGATCTGCCGCGCGGCCTCGTCGGCCGTCGTCGCGTTGATCAGGCGGTTGGCCTGGCGGCGATGGGTCGCTTCGTCCTGGCCCGTCAGCGCGTGGATGCTGGTGTCGACGCGGCCAGCATCGACGATGCTCGTCGCGACGCCGCCCGGATGCACGCACGTCGCGCTCACCGGCGCGCCGTCGAGTTCGAGTTCCATCCGCAGCGCCTCGGTGAAGCCGCGCACCGCGAACTTGGTCGCGTTGTACGCGCTTTGCGTCGGCATCGCGACGAGCCCGAACAGGCTCGACGTGTTGACGACATGGCCGTCGCCCGACGCGCGCAGATGCGGCAGGAACGCTTGCGTGCCGTGCACGACGCCCCAGAAATTGATGCCGACGATCCATTCGAGATCGGCGAGGCGCGCGGTTTCGGCGCTGGCGGCCAGCGACACGCCTGCGTTGTTGAAGATCAGGTTGACCTTGCCGTGCTCGGCGCGCACGAACTCGGCCCACGCGAACACCGCGTCGCGATCGGCGACGTCGAGCCGCCGCGTGCTCACGCGCACGCTGTGCTGTGCGCAGGCGGCCGCCGTGCCGGCGAGCCCGACATCGTTGACGTCGGCGAGCGCGACCTCGCAGCCGCGCCGCGCAAGCTCCACCGCGAGGCTGCGGCCCATGCCCGAACCGGCGCCCGTGATCGCGGCGACCTTGCCGGAAAATCCCTTCATCCGTCGTTCCTCCCGTTCCGCTTGCGCTGTACCGGCGGCGCATCTATTGTGGTGTTGTTCGTCACCACTTTAGTTTTCGGGTGTCCTGATGTCAAATAGCGGAATGGAGAAAGCACTCGAAACGGAAAAAAGGGGCCGGTCGTATGGCGGCGTGGCGCCCGAGGTACGGGCCGCCGAGCGGCGCGACGCGTTGATCCGCGCGGCGACGCGCGTGTTCGGTACGGTGGGTTTTCGCAAGGCGACCGTGCGGTCGATCTGCCAGGCAGCGAAGCTGAACGACCGCTATTTCTATGCGGCGTTCGACAGCACCGAGGATTTGCTGCGCTGCACCTACCTGCATCACGCGCAGCAGTTGCATGACGCGGTCGCGCAGGCGGTCGCCGCGCGCGGCGGCGATCTGCGGGAGCGCGTCGACGCGGGGCTCGCGGCGTTCTTCGCGTTTTTGCGCGACCCGTGCGCGGCGCGCGTGCTGCTGCTCGAGGTGATGGGCGTGAGCGCGGATACCGACATGACGTATCAGCGCATGCTGATCGACTTCGGCAAGCTGATCATGGCGATTGGCGCGCCGGGCGAGGCCGCGACGCCTGGCGAGCGCAGTGAGCAGCGGCTGATCGGGCTCGCGCTGGTGGGCGCAATGACGAACGTCGGCGCGGCGTGGCTGCTGACCGACTATCGCGATCCGGAGGCACTGATGATTTCCAGTTGCAGGAAGGTGCTGCTGGGGACGTTGCAGGCGCGCGACTAGGGACGCGCGGGAAAACGGGGCTCATTGGCCGGACGAGACCAAATTCGGACTATAATCAGTCTTGTTATGGACTGGCACAGGACGTGTTCCATGAAATTCTCTACCCAGGTCAAGCCCATCAGCTATCTCAAGAGCCACGCCGCCGATATCGTCAGGGACATCTCGGAAAGCCGCGAGCCGATGCTGATTACCCAGAACGGAGAGGCGAAGCTCGTTGTCATGGACGTCAAGTCGTATGAGGAGCATGAAGAGACGCTTGCGCTTCTTCGGCTGCTTGCACTCGGCAATCGGGAGATCGAGCAGGGCCACTTCCGTCCAGTCGAGGATGTCTTTGCGGACCTCGACAAGCACGACGATCAATGACACTGCGGGTTGTCGTTCTTCGTTCGGCGGAAGAAGATCTGAAGAGGTTGAAGCGCTATCTCGTATCGAATTTCGGTTCGGCTACCTGGCAAACGAGCTACCGGCAGATCAAGGACGCCATTGCATCGATTCGCGCTTTTCCGAATCACGGCAGGATTCCTGATGAACTCGCGAATATCAGCCTCGGTCAGTATCGCGAAGTCATTGCCGGAATGAACCGCATCATTTATGACGTGCGAGGCGACACCATTCACGTGCATATCGTTTGCGATACGCGCAGGGATCTGAAGTCCTTGCTGATGAGGCGGCTTGTGGTCGCTCATTGAGCGCGATCGCCATTCTTCCTCGTTTCACGATCCCGCCCTCCGTGGTTTCGAACTTGCGCGCCGCGTAATCGGTGCCGCCGCCGTCACCCCGAGCCTCGCCTTCATCGCCTCGATGAACGCCCGTACCTTCGGCGACGGCAGCCGCGTCGACGGAAACACCGCATGAATCCCGGCCGGCGCCGTGCGCCAGCCCGGCAGCAGCCGCACGAGCCGACCGGCCGCGACGTCGTCCGCGGTCGAAAAATCCGTCAGCAGCCCGAAGCCGCCGCCCGCGAGCACGATCGCGCGGCACGCGGTCGCGGTATTCGACACGACCGGCGCGACACAGCGCACCGACGCGCGGCCGCCTCGCACGTGATCGAGTTCGAGCGTATGCGGGCGCGGCAGCGACGACAACATCACGAACGGCAGCGCGGCGAGCGCATCCGGATCGCGCGGCAGCCCGTGCCGCGCGACGAACGCCGGGCTCGCGACCAGCCATTTCTCGTACGTGCCGAGCTGCACCGCGCGATAGTTCGAATCGGCGAGGCGGCCGATGCGGATCGCGACGTCGAGGTTGTCCGCGACGAGATCGACGACGCGGTCGTTCGCGACGAGTTCGACCGCGAGCGCCGGATGCCGGTCGCGCAGCGCGACCACGGCCGGCGCGACGACCAGCGCGCCGTAGTCGATCGGCACGCTCACGCGCAGCGTGCCGCGCAGCGGCCCGGCGTCGGACGACACCGCGTCGAGCGCGGCTTCGGTGGCGCGCACGATATCGCGACACGCGTCGTAGAACACGCGTCCGGCATCGGTCACGCTCAGCCGCCGCGTCGTGCGCACCAGCAGATTCGCGCCGACCTCGGATTCGAGGCGCTGCATGTGCGTGCTGACGACCGTCTTCGCCAGGCCGAGCCGCTCGGCCGCGGCCGTCAGCGAGCCGGCCTCCACCACCGCGACGAAGATCGCCAGCCGGTTCAGGTTCACGTCGCGCAGATCGGCCATCGTCGATTGTCCTATGCAAGCGGATAATGTTTCCGCGATTATCCGTCTTCTGGCGACGAACGGCGAGCGCTACGCTGGAGCCGTTCGTCGCCGATTCCCGGCGGCGCGAGATTTCGGAGTGTTTCCATGTCTGCCGCCAGCAAGCCTGCCTCGCCGATCCGCGTTTATTCGTTCCTGTTGTCCGGGCACGCGCACCGTGTCCGGTTGTTCCTGTCGCTGCTCGGGTTGCCGTCGAAGACCATCGACGTCGATCTCGCGGCCGGCGCGCAACGGGAACCGGCGTTTCTCGCGTTGAATCCGCTCGGGCAGGTGCCGGTGATCGACGATGGCGGCACCGTGATCGCCGATTCGAACGCGATCCTCGTGTATCTCGCGAAGCGCTACGGCGACGCACACTGGCTGCCGGACGACCCGGTCGGCGCGGCCGTCGTGCAGCGCTGGCTGTCGTACGCGGCCGGCCCGATCGCGTCGGGCCCCGCGGCCGCGCGGCTCGTGACCGTGTTCGGCGCGCAACTCGACGCGGAAGCGGCCAAGCGTACGGCCGCGAAAGTGCTCGACGTGATCGATCGCGAGCTGGCCGGCAAGCCGTTCGCGGCCGGCGCGCAGCCGACGATCGCGGACGTCGCCGCGTACACGTACATCGCGCACGCACCGGAAGGCGGCGTGTCGCTCGAACCGTATCCGCACGTGCGCGCGTGGCTGGCGCGTATCGAGGCGCTGCCTGGTTTCGTCGCGATGCCGACGACGCGCGCGGGCCTGCTCGCCGCGTAACGCCTGCCGCCAACGCATCTGTCCACGGAGAACGAGATGAACGCGCCGACCGCCGTCGTACCGGGGTGGGAACTCGATACCGCGCCGTTTCACGCGGGCGAGCTTGCCGTGCAGCAGCGCGCAGGCGTGGCGGACGCGGCGGGCGCGGCCGGCCGGCGCGGGATCCGGCGCTTCATGCCGGACCAGCACCGGACGTTCTTCGCGCAACTGCCGTTCTTCGTGCTCGGCGGCGTCGATGCGCACGGCCAGCCGTGGGCGACGCTGCGGGCCGGTGCGCCGGGTTTCGTCACGTCGCCGGACCCGCGCACGCTGCGCATCGCGGCGCCCGCGCTGCCGGGCGATCCCCTCGCCGGCGCATGGCACGCGGGCGCGCCGCTCGGCGGGCTCGGCATCGAATTCGATACGCGGCGCCGCAATCGCGTGAACGGCGTCGTGCGCGCGGCCGACGGCGATGCGCTGACGATCGCGGTCGAGCAGAGCTTCGGCAACTGCGCGAAATACATCCAGGGCCGCAAGCCGACGTTCGTCGCGCGGGAGGTCGCGGCGGCCGTCGCGACCGACGTGTCGGATGTGCTGAGCGACGCGGATCGCGCGCTGCTCGCGCAGGCCGACACGTTCTTCGTCGCGAGCGCGAACACGTCGGCGCAGGCCGGTGCGGCGCGCGGCGCCGACGTGTCGCATCGCGGCGGGATGCCGGGCTTCGTGCGCGTCGACGATGCGCGCACGCTGGCGACGCCGGATTTCAGCGGCAATCGGTTCTTCAATACGCTCGGCAACCTGCGGCACGATCCGCGCGCGGGGCTGCTGTTCATCGATTTCGAAAGCGGCGATTTGCTGTATGTCGCCGCGCACGCGGAGATCGTGTGGGACGGGCCGGTCGTCGCGTCGTTCGACGGCGCGCAGCGCGTCGTGCGGTTTCATGTGCGGGAAGTGCGGCGCGTGCGGGCGGTCCTGCCGTTCCGGTGGTCGGCGGTCGAGCGTGCGCCGCAGTTCGCGGCGATGGCGGCGTCGTCGGGTCCGGCGCCGGCGACGGCCGGACCGGCGCCGTCCGCGGCCACGCCGGTAAAGGCGCCCGCATGGCGGCCGCTGCGGATCGCGAAGATCGTCGACGAAGCGCGCGCGATCCGGTCGTTCCATTTCGAACCGGCGGATGGCGGCGCATTGCCTGCGTACGAAGCCGGGCAGCACCTGACGCTGCGCATCGCGCTGCCGGGCAGCGATACACCGACGATCCGCAGCTACACGCTGTCCGACGCACCGGGCGGCGCGCATTACCGGATCACCGTGAAGCGGGAAGGACGCGTATCGGCGTGGCTGCACGACCACGCGCAGGCCGGCATGACGCTCGATGCGCAGATGCCGCGCGGCCGTTTCACGTTCGATCTCGCGAGCCCGCGGCCGGCCGTGCTCGTGTCGGCCGGTATCGGCATCACGCCGATGGTCGCGATGCTGCGCCGCGCACTGGCCGACGATACGCCGTCGCGCCGCATCGTGTTCGTGCACGGCGCGCGCGAAGCGGCCGACCGGCCGTTTGCCGCCGAGCTGGCGCGCATCGCGGCCGCCGATGCACGCATGTCGCTTCACTGGTTCGACAGTCATCCTGACGAACGCACGGCGGCGCGGGCCGGCCGGATCGACGTCGCGCAACTGAAGCGGCTCCTTTCGTTCGACGATTACGATTTCTACCTGTGCGGGCCGGCGGCGTTCATGCGCGACCTGTACGACGGGCTGCGCGCGCTGAACGTGCCGGACGAGCGCATCCGCTTCGAGGCATTCGGGCCGTCGAGCGTCTCGCGCAGTGCGACCCGCGCGGCTGCCACGCCCGCGGCAGCAAGCGTGCCGGTCGTATTTCGGCGCACGGGGCGCGAGGCCGCGTGGACGCCCGCCGACGGCGCGCTGCTCGAATTCGCGGAAGGGCAGCGCGTGAGCGTGCCGTCCGAATGCCGCTCCGGTTCGTGCGGCACGTGCGCGACACGCGTGCTGTCCGGCGCGGTCGACTACGAGCGAGCGCCCGATGCGGCGATCGAACCCGGCTGCGCGCTGCCGTGTGTCGCGCGGCCCGCGCAAGGGGCCAGGGAGCCGCTCGTGCTCGACTGCTGACGCGTGTGCGACATGCCGCCGCAGATCGCCTGCTGCGCGAAAAGCGCGCGCAACTGCTTCTTTTTTCGGATGCCGTCCGGATCGACGATAGCGTCACCGATTCGATGAAAGGAGCTCATCATGAAACTGCTCGGCATGGTCCGCCTGGTCCTGTGGAGTTTCTTCGGCGTGCGCAACAGCAAGGCGCACGCGACCGATCTCGCGAACGCCAACTTCACGCTGCTGCCGTTCGTCGCGATTTTGCTCGCGCTGCTGGTTGGCGCGGTCATTTACGGCGTCGTGCATCTGGTCGTCGATCCGACCGTGACGATGCAGGGCTTTTGAGCGAACGGCCGGCGAACCGGTAGCGGGCCGCCTTCTCCGCTCCGGTTTCAGGCCGCTCGACCGGCGCATACGACGCCGGCGCCGGAGGCCGGCACGCACGACGCGCATCGCGACCGCATTGCCGCCGTTGTCGCGCTGCCCGAGCCGCTCGTTCCCGTTCCCGCCTTTCCTGTCTCCCGTTTCCCGTTTCCCGTTCCGCCCGGTTCCGCGGCCCTTCGCCCCGCCCGGGGTAAAATGCGCGCCACGCCGCGATGTCGCGCGAGCCGGGCACGCCGCCGTTCCGTTGAACGGCCGGCGCCAGTGTCCGCCGCCCGCACCGGGGCGTTCGAAGCGTCCCCCGCATGACGACCGCGCGATGCAGCCGGCCTTCCGACCCGCCCTCGACGAACCTGTCGGCCGCTGCGTCGGTTCCCGGCGCGTCATCCGAATCCGATGTCCTATCCTGCGTGTTTCCGATCGGTCTGCCCGCTTGCGCGCTGTATCGTCCGGTTCGTCTGATGAATATCGTATCGACGCATGCGTCCGGCGACGGGCGCGGCGGCGTTCGCGGGCGCACGATTTGCAGCTTCGTAACGGTTTTCGACAGGGTCGAGTGGCGAGTTTTCCATCCAGAACAATGACGGTGAATAGAACAACAGCGGCACGCGCACGGCGGCGGCGCGCGACGGTCGGGCTCGGCGTCGGGCTCGGTGTCACGCTTTTCGCGGCGCAGGCCGCCGCGGCTCGGGGCGACATGCCCGCATCGGGCGCGGACGCGGCCGGCAGCGCGACGCTGCCCGCGATCACGGTGAGCGGCGAGCGCGGCCACCCGCTGCGGGCGCGCGAAGCGTCGGTCGCGGGGTTCGACGACGCGCCGCTGCGCGACACGCCCGCGTCGGTGAACGTCATCACGCGCGCGCTGATCGACGATCAGCAGGCGAAGCGGCTGAGCGACGTCTTGCGCAACGATGCGTCGGTCGTCAACGACTATGCGCCGGTCGGCTATTTCGAAGGCTTCGCGATCCGCGGTTTTCCGGTCGATCTCGCGAGCGCGATCCGAATCGACGGGCTGACGGTGTCCGGCGAGCAGAACGTGCCGCTCGAGAACAAGGAGCGCGTCGAGATCCTGAAAGGGCTCGCGGGCATCGACAGCGGCGTCGTCGCGCCGGGCGGCGTGATCAACTTCGTGACGAAGCGCTCCGCGAACGTCGCGAGCGTGACGGCTGGCGTCGACAGCCGCGGCTCGACGTCGGCGGCCGTCGATCTCGGCCGCCGCTTCGGCGCCGACCATCAGTTCGGGTTCCGGATCAATGCGGCGAAGGAGAACATGCACTCCTATATCGACGGCACGAACGGGCGGCGCACGTTCGGGTCGATCGCCGCCGACTGGGACATCAGCCCGCGCGCGAGCCTGCAGCTCAACGCCGAATTCCAGCAGTGGATCCAGCGTTCCGCGCCCGGCTACCAGTTGCTCGGCGGCACCGTCGTGCCGTCGGTCAAGACGACGTCGAAAGCGCTCGGCTCGCAGCCGTGGGCGAAACCGGTGACGACCGACGCGCTGAACCTGAACGCGCGTTTCGACTATCGGTTCAACGACGACTGGAAGGCGTACATCGCCGCCGGCCGCAGCCGCACGATGATCGACGACAACAGCGCGTTCGCGTACGGCTGTTCGTATGCGGCAAGCTGCGCGGCCGGTGCGACGTCGCCGTTCTTCTTCGGCGCGAACGGCGACTACGACGTGTACGACTTCCGCAGCCCCGGCGAATACCGGCGCAACGACGATTTGCGCGCGGTCACGACGGGCAAGTTCGCGACGGGGCCGCTGCGGCACGAGTTGACGCTCGGCGTGAGCGTGCAGCGCCGCGTCGTGAGCATGGCGGACGCCGTGTACGACTACGTGGGCAGCGAGAATATCTACGGGCCGGACCTGACGTTCCCGCCGTCGCCGAATTCGCCCGGGCCGTCGTATCCGCGCCTCGATGCGTGGCAGTACGGCGTGTTCGGGCTCGACCGCATCAGCCTCGGCGAACACTGGCAGGTGCTCGCGGGCGGCAAGGAAGTGCTGCTGCGCCAGCGCAGCTGGAGCAGCCTCGACGGCGAGACGACGCACACCGACCGCTCGGTGTTCCTGCCGCAGGTCGCGCTCGTCTACAAACCGGTGAACGTGCTGTCGCTGTATGCGTCGTACAGCAAGGCGCTGTCGCTCGGCGACCAGGCGCCCGTGCGCGCGACCAACGCGTACGCGTTCCTGCCGCCCGTCGAATCGCACCAGATCGAAGTCGGCGCGAAATACGACTGGCTCGACCGGCTGAGCCTCACGGCCGCCGTGTTCTCGATCAGCAAGCCGTTTCAGTTCGCCGATCCCGACGCGTCGGGATCGTCCTATACGTTCGTGCAGCGCGGTACGCAGCGGCACCAGGGGATCGAGTTCGGCGCGGCCGGGCGCGTGACCGAACGATTGGGGCTGACGGCCAGCGTCGCGGCGATTCGCGCCCGCGCATACGATTCAGGGTCGCCGGCCTACGAAGGGCACCAGATCATCAACGTGCCCGCGCTGCGCGCGTCGCTGTATGCGGACTACGCGGTGCCGGGCGTCGCGGGCCTGAACGTGCTCGGCGGCGTCGAGTACAGCGCGGCGCGCAACGCGAACGAAGAGGGTACCGCGCGCGTGCCGTCGTGGTTCGTGTTCAATCTCGGCGCGCGTTATACGACGAAGATCGGCGGCCATCGCACGGTGTTGCGCGTGTCGGTGGACAATCTGTTCAACAAGTTCTACTGGCGCGACGCAGGCGAGCAGCAGGGCGATGCGTACCTGTTCCCGGGTGCGCCGCGCACCGCGCGCGTGTCGTTGACCTATGATTTCTGATCGGCCGGAAACGGGCGCATGACGCGCGGCCCCGGCAGCCCACCAGGAGAGCACGGACGATGTCCCCACTCGAAATCGCCGGCGTGATCGTCAGCGCGCTCGCGATCTGGCTGACCGCGAAGCGGCGCATGCTGTGCTGGCCGGTCGGCCTTGCGTCGGTCGCGCTGTACGGCTGGATCTTCTTCGACGCGAAACTGTACTCGGACATGCTGCTGCAGGGCGCGTTCGCGGTGCTGCAGGTGTACGGCTGGCAGCGCTGGCTCGCGCAGCGGGCGAGCGAGGCCGACGGCAAGGCGGCGCCTGCCGGCGATGTCGCGCCAGTCACCGGCGTGCGCCCGATGCAAATGCTGCCCGACCTGGTCGCGGCCGTCGTCGGCAGCGCGCTGCTCGGCGGGATGATGGCGCGCTGGACCGATGCGGCGCTGCCGTTCGTCGACGCGTCGCTGACCGCGTTCAGCCTCGTCGCGCAATACTGGACGGCGCGGCGCTACATCGCGTCGTGGGGGCTGTGGATCGTCGTGAACGTCGTGTACGTCGGGATGTTCGTGTTCAAGGAGCTGTATCTGACGGCCGGGCTCTATGCGCTGTTCATCGGGCTGGCCGTGGTCGGCTGGCGCGACTGGAGCCGCACGGCCGCGACGCTGCGCGCGAGCGCGAGCCCGGCCGGCTGATTCGCAGCCGATTCAACCACGGAGCTACGTCGTTCATGTCATTTCCCCTCGAACCGGATGCGCCGGCATCGCGTGACGCCGCGCAGGCGCGCGAGGTCGCGCCGCCGCAGTTCGGCGTCGACGGCGAACAGGCCGAACGCGACTGGCCGCTGATGATGCACGACGAAGTCGCGGCCGTGCTCGCGCGGATCGATGGCGCCGGCGCGCCCGCGCGCCTCACGTGGCACAGCCCGCGGCCGTTCTCGGCGGCCGTGCTGGTGCGCACGACCGACGAGCGCGCGCTGTTCGTCAAGCGTCATCATGCGAGCCTGCGCGACGTCGCGGGGCTCGAGGAAGAGCATCGCTTCATCGCGCATCTGCGCGCACACGGCGTGCCGGTGGCGGACGTGCTCGCCGGTCGCGACGGCACAACCGCGTTCGCATCCGGCGACTGGACGTATGAAGTGCACGTGGTCGCGCCGGGTGTCGATGCGTATCGCGGCGTGATGTCGTGGAAGCCGTTCACGCATCCTTCGCATGCGTATGCGGCCGGCCGCGCGCTCGCCGAGCTGCATCGCGCGTCGGCCGGCTACGATGCGCCGGCGCGGCCGGTTCGCCCGCTGCTGTCGAGCTTTCGCGTGTTGTCGTCGAGCGATCTTGTCGGTGCGCTCGAACGCTGGGTCACGGCGCAACCGTTGCTCGTCAGGGCGCTCGGCGCGCGCGACTGGCGTGGCGACGTGGCCGACGCGATCGGCCCGTATCACGCGCGCCTCGTGCCGCTGCTGCCTGCGTTGACGCCGCTGTGGACGCATGGCGACTGGCATGCGTCGAACCTGCTGTGGGCCGACGCCGGGCCCGGCGCGCAGGTGCGGACCGTGCTCGACTTCGGCTTGTCGGATCGTACTTGCGCCGTGATGGATCTCGCGCTCGCGATCGAGCGCAACACTGTCGACTGGATGGCGCCGGCCGACGCACGGCGCATCGAATACGAGCAGATCGACGCGTTGCTCGACGGCTACGAATCGCTCGAACCGCTGAGCGACGACGCATATGCGGCGCTGGTCGCGCTGCTGCCGATCGTACATACGGAGTTCGCGCTGTCGGAGGTCGCCTATTTCGGCTGCGTCATCGATGCGCCGGCGATCGTCGACATCGCGTACGACGGTTACCTGATCGGGCACGCGAGGTGGTTCGGCGAACGCGACGGGCGGCAGTTGCTGGACTGGCTCGTGCAGCGGCGGCGGGGAAAGCACATCACCTGATTCGCGCGCGGGGCGTATGGCCTGCGCGTGTCGCATTTCCGAACCTCTGCATTCTTTCGTGCGGCCCATCGTGCCGCGCGCTCACCGAATCCTCATGATCGTCGAGAGGGGACGCCGTCCCCGCACGGCACCGCACGTCTGCGTACGGTTGCGCCCAACATGACGGAAATATCATCTTCGCCTCATGTTCGCACTGCGGCCGGTCCGTAGCATCGGTCGCAAACCGTTACCGCAGAACCGAACATGTTCAAGCTCAACCTCGCCGTGGCCGCCGTCTTCGCGATGGCCGCGACGGCTCATGCGCAGCCCTCGCTGTCGCCGGGGCCGGCCACGGCTCCGGCTGCTGCCGCCCCGATCGGCGCACTGCCATCCGACGCACGTCCTCCATCGTCATTGACGCTTGCCGACGCGCTCGCCGTCGCCGCCCGCAACAACCCGGCGCTGCGCGGCGCGCGCGCGGATGTCGATGCATCGGCCGGCGCACTGATGCAGGCCGGCGCGCGGCCCAACCCCGAAGTGTCGTTCCTGCAGGAAGGTTTCAGCCGAGCGGAACGCACGTCGACCGCGCTGATCAACCAGACGATCGAACTCGGCGACAAGCGTCGCGCACGGCTCGACGTCGCGTCGTACGGCAGCGAATCGGCCAGCGCGTCGCTCGACGAGCAGGGCGCGGCGGTGCGCGCCGACGTGATCGCAGCCTTCTACGGGCTGCTCGCCGCGCAGCGTCAACTTCAGGTGACCGAGGAATCGGCCGCGATCGCCGCGCGCTCCGCGGATCTGGCGGCCCGTCGCGCGCAGGCCGGCAAGGTGTCGCCGGTCGAGGCGACCAAGGCCCGGGTGGCGGCGGCCGGCGTGCAGATCGAAGTCGTGACCGCGCGCGGCCGTGTCGACGTTGCGCGCGAGAAGCTGAACGCGGTGATGGGCGAAGCGCGCAACGCCCCGCTTGCGGTGCTCGGCGACCTCGAAGCCGTACCGTCGGTCGAGCCGCTGTCCGCGCTGACCGCGCAGCTCGACGACGCGCCGCTCGCGCGCATCGCGCGCGCCGAGATGCTGCGCTCGAACGCGGCCGTGTCGCTCGAACGCGCGCGGCGCATTCCGGACGTGACGGTCAGCGCCGGCGTGAAGCGCGTGACCACGGGCGGCGTGCCCGACAACCAGGCGGTGGTCGGCGTGTCGATCCCGATTCCGCTGTTCAACACGAACCAGGGCGCGCTGCTCGAGGCGACGCACAAGGCCACGCGCGCGAACGCCGATCTCGACCGCGAACGCACACGCCTGCGGCTCGAACTGACGCAGGCATACGCGAATTTCGAGGCCGCCGATCAGGAAGCGCAGCGGTTGAAGTCCGACATCTTGCCAGCCGCGCGCATCGCGCTCGACGCGATGTCGCGCGGCTACGAACTCGGCAAGTTCAGCTTCCTCGACGTGCTCGACGCACAGCGCACGCTGTTTCTGGGGCAGTCGCAATACGTCCGTGCGCTCGCCGACGCGCATACGGCCCGTGCCGATATCGGCCGGCTCGTCGGCACGCCGCTCGCGGTCCGCGCGCAATGAGCGCCCCTCTTGACTGAAGGATCATCATGTCACGCAGCAGAATCTTCATCATTGCGGCAGCCGTGCTCGGCGGCGCAGGAATCGTGATCGGCGCGCTCGCCGTCGCGCGGGGCGGGAGCGGCGCATCGGCGCCGACGGCCGCCGAATCCGCCCAGGCGGCCGACGGCGCCGGCGCGCACGGCGGTGTCGTGCTCAAGCGCGGCAAGCTGTCCGTCGAGATCGTGATGACGGAAAAGCCCGGCGATGCGCGGCTCGTCGTCTATCCGTTCGTCGACGGCAAGCCCGCGACCCACGGCGTGACCGTGTCCGGCACGCTGGTGCGGTACGACCGCACGCACGAGCCGCTGCGGTTCGACGCGGCCGGCCAGAAGTTCGTGTCCGCGCAGTCGATCGCGAAGCCGCACGTATTCGATGCGACGATCGACGTGAAGGCCGGCAACGACGCCGCATCGTTCCCGTTCGCGCGCGCCGACGGCGCGGTCGTGCTGACCGACGCGCAACTGGCGACGTCGAAGATCGCGCTCGCGAAGGCCGGCCCCGCGCAGATCGCGACGCCGTTCCAGTTGCCGGGCGAGATCAAGTTCAACGAGGATCGCACCGCGCACGTGGTGCCGCGCGTGGCCGGCATCGTCGAACAGGTATCGGTGTCGCTCGGGCAGAACGTCGCGAAGGGGCAGGTGCTTGCCGTGATCGCGAGCACCGATCTGGCGGACCGCCGCAGCGAACTGCTGACGGCCGAGCGCCGGTTATCGGGTGCGCGCGCAACCTACGAGCGTGAACGCACGCTGTGGCAGGAGCGCATCTCGGCCGAACAGGATTATCAGCAGGCGCAGGTGCAGTTGCGCGAGGCCGAGATCGCCGTGCAGAACGCGCGACAGAAGCTCGCCGCGCTGAACGCGCCGGCGGGCGCGGGCGCGCTGAACCGGTATGAACTGCGTGCGCCGTTCGCCGGCACGATCGTCGAGAAGCATGCGACGCCCGGCGAGGCGATCGCCGCCGATGCGAGCATGTTCGTGATCTCCGACCTGTCGACCGTGTGGGCCGAGATGGCCGTGCCGGCGCAGCGGCTGAACGACGTGCGCGTGGGCCGCGATGCGACCGTCAGCGCGACCGCGTTCGAATCGCGTTCGAGCGGCCCGATCGCGTATGTGGGTTCGCTGCTCGGCGAGCAGACGCGCACCGCGCCGGCGCGCGTCGTGCTGCCGAACCCCGACGGCGTGTGGCGCCCGGGGATGTTCGTGAACGTGTCGGTCGACGCGGGCCGCCAGGGCGTGCCGCTCGCGGTCGCGAGCGACGCGCTGCAGGACGTCGACGGCGCGCCGTCGGTGTTCGTGCGTTCGCCGAAGGGTTTCGTCGCACAGGCCGTCGAAACGGGGCGGCGCGACGAACGCGCGACCGAAGTGCTGAAGGGGCTCGAGCCGGGCCAGGAATACGCGGCGACGAACAGCTTCGTGTTGAAGGCCGAACTCGGCAAGGGGAGCGCGGAACATGAATGAGCAGCAATACGCGTGCGCCGTGGCGCGACTGGCGGCCCGATATGCGGCGCGCTTTCCGATCCGCCGCCTGACCGGCCGCGCAGCGCGTCCGGCGCGTGCGACCGTACCCCGTTTCAAGGAATCCCGACATGTTTGAGCGCCTGATCCGCTTTGCGATCGCGCACCGCTGGCTCGTGATGCTGGCGATCGCGGCCGTGGCCGCGCTGGGCGTGTTCAGCTACCAGCGGCTGCCGATCGACGCGGTGCCCGACATCACGAACGTGCAGGTGCAGATCAACACGTCCGCGCCCGGCTACTCGCCGCTCGAGGCCGAGCAGCGCATCACCTATCCGGTCGAGACCGCGATGGCCGGGCTGCCCGGGCTCGAACAGACGCGTTCGATCTCGCGCTACGGGCTGTCGCAGGTCACCGTGATCTTCAAGGACGGCACCGACATCTACTTCGCGCGGCAGCTCGTCAACGAGCGCATCCAGGAAGCGAAGGACAAGCTGCCGGCCGGCATCGCGCCCGCGATGGGCCCGACGTCGACCGGCCTCGGCGAGATCTACCTGTGGACCGTCGAAGCCGATGCCGGCGCACGCAAGCCCGACGGCGCGCGCTATACGGCAGCCGATCTGCGCGAGCTGCAGGACTGGGTCGTGCGGCCGCAACTGCGCAACGTGCGCGGCGTGACCGAGGTCAACTCGATCGGCGGCTACGTGAAGGAGTATCGAGTCGCGCCGAATCCCACGAAGCTGATGTCGTACGGGCTGACGCTCGCCGACGTCGTGCGGGCGCTCGAGCGCAACAACGACAACGTCGGCGCCGGCTACATCGAAAAGCGCGGCGAGCAGTATCTCGTGCGCGTGCCGGGCCAGGCGCGCACCGTCGACGACATCGCGAACATCGTGCTGACCAACGTCGGCGGCGTGCCGGTGCGGATGAAGGACGTCGGCGTCGTCGACGTCGGCCGCGAACTGCGCACGGGCGCCGCGACGTCGAACGGCGAGGAAGTCGTGCTCGGCACGGTGTTCATGTTGATGGGCGAGAACAGCCGGACGGTGTCGAAGGCCGTCGCCGCGAAGATGGAGGACGTGAACCGCACGCTGCCGGCCGGCGTGAAGGCGATTCCGGTGTACGACCGCACGGTGCTCGTCGAGAAGGCCGTCGCGACCGTGAAGAAGAACCTGCTCGAGGGCGCGGTGCTCGTGATCGCCGTGCTGTTCCTGTTCCTCGGCAACATCCGTGCGGCGCTGATCACCGCGCTCGTGATTCCGCTGTCGATGCTGATGACCTTCACGGGGATGGTCAACGCGAAGGTGAGCGCGAACCTGATGAGCCTCGGCGCGCTCGACTTCGGGATCATCGTCGACGGCGCGGTGGTGATCGTCGAGAACTGCGTGCGGCGGCTCGCGCATGCGCAGGCGGCGGCCGGGCGGCCGCTCACGCGCGACGAGCGTTTCGCCGAAGTGTTCGGCGCATCGCAGGAGGCGCGCCGCGCGCTGATCTTCGGGCAACTGATCATCATGGTCGTGTACCTGCCGATCTTTGCGCTGACCGGCGTCGAGGGCAAGATGTTCCACCCGATGGCGATCACGGTCGTGATGGCGCTCGCTGCCGCGATGGTGCTCACCGTCACGTTCATTCCGGCAGCCGTCGCGCTATTCATCGGCGAGCGGGTCGAGGAGAAGGAGAACCTGCTGATGCGCTGGGCGCGGCGTGCGTACGAACCGGTGCTCGCCGGTTTCATGACGCGCCCGGCACGCGTGATGATCGGGGCGGGCGCGATCGTGCTCGCCACGCTCGGACTCGCCACGCGGCTCGGCAGCGAGTTCATCCCGAGCCTCAACGAAGGCGACCTGGCCGTCGCCGCATTGCGAATTCCCGGCACGAGCCTGTCGCAGTCGGTCGAGATGCAGAAGTCGATCGAGAAGACGCTGAAGGCGCGCTTCCCCGAGATCGAGCGCGTGTTCGCGCGCACCGGCACGGCCGAGATCGCGGCCGACCCGATGCCGCCGAACCTGTCGGACGGCTACATCATGCTGAAGCCGGCCGACACGTGGCCCGACCCGAAGAAGCCGCGCGAGCAGCTCGTGAGCGAGATCGAGGAAGCGCTCGCCGAGCTGCCGGGTAACGCCTACGAGTTCTCGCAGCCGATCCAGCTGCGCTTCAACGAGCTGATCTCGGGCGTGCGCAGCGACGTCGCCGTGAAGATCTTCGGCGACGACATGGTCGTGCTGAACCAGACCGGCGAACAGATCGCGGCCGCGTTGCAGAAGGTGCCGGGTGCATCGGAGGTGAAGGTCGAGCAGACCACGGGCCTGCCGGTGCTGACCGTCAACCTCGACCGCGACAAGCTCGCGCGCTACGGCGTGAGCGTCGCCGACCTGCAGGATTCGGTGGCCGCTGCCGTCGGCGGGCAGAAGGCCGGTACGCTGTTCCAGGGCGATCGCCGCTTCGACATCGTCGTGCGGTTACCCGACGAGCTGCGCACCGACATCGAGGCGATCAAGCGGCTGCCGATCGCGCTGCCCGCGCCGACGGCCGGCGCCAGCGCGCCGCTCGCGGCGGCGCCGTACGTGCCGCTCGCGGAGCTCGCGACGATCGACGTGGCGCCCGGCCCGAACCAGATCAGCCGCGAGGACGGCAAGCGGCGGGTGGTCGTCAGCGCGAACGTGCGCGGGCGCGACGTCGGCTCGTTCGTCGCCGATGCGCGCGAGCAGTTGCAGCAGGACGTGCGCGTGCCGGCCGGCTACTGGGTGTCGTGGGGCGGGCAGTTCGAGCAGTTGCAAAGCGCGAGCGAGCGCCTGAAGCTCGTCGTGCCGCTCGCGCTGTTCATGGTGTTCGTGCTGCTGTTCGTGATGTTCAACAACGTGAAGGACGGCTTGCTCGTATTCACCGGCATTCCGTTCGCGCTGAGCGGCGGCGTCGTGTCGCTGTGGCTGCGCGGGATTCCGCTGTCGATCACGGCGGCGGTCGGCTTCATCGCGCTGTCCGGCGTGGCCGTGCTCAACGGTCTCGTGATGATCTCGTTCATCCGCAACCTGCGCGACGAAGGGATGCCGCTCGACGCCGCGGTGCGCGACGGCGCGCTCACGCGGCTGCGGCCCGTGCTGATGACCGCGCTGGTCGCGTCGCTCGGCTTCCTGCCGATGGCGTTCGCGACCGGTACCGGCGCCGAGGTGCAGCGCCCGCTCGCGACGGTCGTGATCGGCGGTATCCTGTCGTCCACCGCGCTGACGCTGCTGGTGCTGCCGGTGCTGTACCGTGTCAGCCACGCGGTGTCGTGGCGCGCGGCGTTGCGCGGCGGGTTCGGCGCGGGCATGATGCGCCGGCTGCGTTTCTTCAAGGGTAATGCGTGATGCGAATTCTGATTGTCGAGGATGAACCGAAGACGGGCGCGTATCTGCGCAAGGGGTTGACCGAGGCCGGCTACGTCGTCGACTGGGTCGAGGACGGCATCACGGGCCAGCATCAGGCCGAAACGGAGGAGTACGACCTGCTCGTGCTCGACGTGATGCTGCCCGGGCAGGACGGCTGGACGCTGCTGCAGAACCTGCGGCGCAGCAAGTCGACGCCCGTGCTGTTCCTCACCGCGCGCGACGACGTCGGCGATCGCGTGAAGGGGCTCGAACTCGGCGCGGACGACTATCTCGCGAAGCCGTTCGACTTCGTCGAGCTGACCGCGCGCATCAAGTCGATCCTGCGGCGCGGCCAGCCGCGCGATTCGAACACGCTGCGCGTGGCCGATCTCGAACTCGACCTGACGCGCCGCAAGGCCACGCGGCAAGGCGACACGATCCTGCTGACCGCGAAGGAGTTCGCGCTGCTGTGGCTGCTGATGCGGCGCGAAGGGGAGATCCTGCCGCGCGCGACGATCGCGTCGCAGGTGTGGGACATGAACTTCAACAGCGACACGAACGTCGTCGATTCAGCGATCCGCCGGCTGCGCTCGAAGATCGACGACGCGTACGAGCCGAAGCTGATCCACACGGTGCGCGGGATGGGCTACGTGCTCGAAGCGCGCGGCGGCGCGGCCGCATGATCGCGCGCTTGCTGCCGCGGACGCTGCGCGGCCGGCTGACCGCGCTGATCATCCTGTCGACGTCGGTCATCCTCGCGTCGAGCGGCGTCGCACTGTACGAAGCGCTGAGCAACCGCGTCGAAACGACGGCAGCCGAGCAGATGGCCGGCATTTCCGCCGCATTGGGGGCGCACCTGGCCGAGGCGCGCACGACGGCCGACGTCGCGCGCGACACCGACATCTGGATCGACCAGTTGCACGGTCACCCGAACATGGACCTCGCGATCTTCGATGCCGGCGGCGCGCGCGTCGTCGGCACGCCCGGCTTTCGCCCGTACGCGCCGCTGCTGTCGATGAACACCGGGCGCGTGCCGGTCGGCGTCGCGCCGCCGGGCGCACGGCACCAGTACCTGCTGACGGCCGTGCCGCTCGCCGGCGCGGGTGCGCCCGTGGTGCGCGTCGCCGTGCAGTACGATCGCAGCGCCGACGTGCTGCTGTTGCGCACGCATGCTTATACGATCGTCGTGATCGAGGTGTTCGGCGTGGTGCTCGCGGCCGCGATCGCGTACGGCATCGCGGCGCTCGGGCTGAGCCCGCTGCGGCGGTTCGCGGCGCGTGCCGAGCAAATGTCGACGAGCCGGCTCGCGCATCCGCTGCCGGAACTCGATACGTCGGGCGAGCTGAAGGAGCTCGAACATGCGTTCAACGGGATGCTCGAACGGCTGAACGAATCGTTCACGCGGCTGAGCCAGTTCTCGTCGAATCTCGCGCACGACATGCGCACGCCGCTCACGAACCTGCAGGCGGCCGCGCAGGTCGTGCTGTCGCAACCGCGCGGCGCGGACGAATACCGGAGCGTGATCGAGTCGAGCATCGACGAATACCAGCGGCTGTCGCGGATGATCGAGGACATGCTGTTTCTCGCGCGTTCGGAACAGGCCGGCACGTCGATCAGTGTGCGGCGGCTGAATGCGGCGGAGGAGGCGGAGCGGGTGGCCGGCTATTACGAGCCGCTGGCGGAAGATGAAGGCGTGACCGTGAAGGTCGACGGCCACGCGTGGGTCGATGCGGATCTGACGCTGTACCAGCGTGCGTTGAGCAATCTGCTGTCGAATGCGCTGACGTACGCGCCGCGCGGCAGCGTCGTGACGATCGATTGCGTCGAGCAGGGCGGCGCGACGACGATCGCCGTGTCCGATACGGGGCCCGGCATTGCCGCGGAGCATGTCGGGCGGATTTTCGAGCGCTTCTATCGCGTCGATCCGTCGCGGCACAATTCGGCGTCGGGCACGGGGCTGGGCCTCGCGATCGTCCGGTCGATCATGGACAATCACGGCGGCGAATGCGGCGTCGACAGCGAGCCGGGCCGCCGCACGACCTTCTGGCTGCGCTTTCCGCGAAGGCCGGCCGAACCGGAACGGCCGGCCGCCACTCGCACCTGACGGCGCGGGCGGCCACGCCCGCGCGTTCGCGGTGAGGCTGCCGCGCGCTGCCGGCGCCCGTGCGGCCGCGCATCATTGCTTCGCGGCCAGGCTGTCGTGGTTGTCGGTCTGCGGCTTCTTCTCGCCGCCATGCACCGAGATCTCGTGTAGCTCCTTGTTGCGCGCGATGAGCTCGCCGGTCGGCGGGTACTGCGTCTTGCTGATCGGCACGATGCCGTCGTGCTGCGCCTGCTTCAGCTCGTTGACCACTTGCGTGCGTGACTTGCCCTGCGTTTGCGTCTGGGCGAATGCGGCCTGCGTGGCCATGCCGAGCGACAGCGTGGCGACGACGAACCATGCTGCGAGGTTTGCGCTTTTCATTGAATGCTCTCCTAGATCAGGGCCGCCGGGGTGGCGAACCATGGACCCAGTATGCGAAAGCAGCCATGCGTGATCGTGATCGCGAGATGAAAAATGCGTCAGATTGCGGGGCGCGAGCGGGCCCCGTGTGGACACACCCGACATGACGCAACCGTCATGTTCGCGTCATGGGTGCGATGAGCGGGAAGCGGAACATAAAGTCTGCCGTTGGCCGAGCGTGCCGGCGGCGTGCATGCCGGTCGCGATAGCGGCATCGATCGCGGGCGGCGCCGTTCAGCTCTTCATTCCGGACCGAAAATTGCATCGTCCCGTCATTCGCCTCGCCTTGACCGCAGCCTTGATCGTCCCGTTGTTCGCGGGCTGTGCGCCGACACGTTCCGACACTGCGACCTCTGCCGCCGCAGTCGGCCGCAAACCCGTGCCGTCGGGCCCGATGCCCGGCGAGCAGGTCGACTATGCCGGGCATCGCTGCGGCAATCCGAACCTGTATGTGAAAACGCATCCGTGCGTGTACCCGCAGCGCAATTCGGTGCGGTGAGTGTCGGACACGCGTAAAAAAACGGCCCGACACTCGACGAGCCCGGGCCTAATGCGTGATCGTGCCGTGCGGCAGCGACCCGCTGCGTGGGTGGGAACGGGCAGGGCCCGTGACGCGTTCGATGGTAGCGACGCGGCGCATCGCGAACCTGATCGCAACATGACATTTTTGTCAGCCGGCGCTGCGCCGGCCACCGCACTCCATACGAAGAGGAGCATACGATGCGTACTATCGCAAAAGGGATCGTGCTGGCGGCGTGTCTGATGTCGACGGCGGCAATGGCCGCAGGCTGGCCGGAACGTGCGCTGTCGCACGCATCGGCGCACGACGTTGGCAGTCGCGTGAACGAGCGGATGCGCTGCGAGTTGGCCGCCGTGCCGGCTGGCGCGTGGACCGCGACATTCGCGCGCGGGCAATGCGAAGTCGCCAGCGGCCGGCTGACGTTCGTGCCGGCCGATGCCGGCGACGCGCCGACCGTCGCGGAGAAACGGATCGTGCTCGGCGACGTCCGTAGCGCGTCGCATCAGTCGCGCAAGCTCAAGGAACAACTGCAACTGACGACGCGCGACGAAGTGATCGCGCTGAACGTGCTGACCGACGACGGCAGCCGCAAGTCGCGCGAACATGCGATCGACCTGTGGACCGCGCTGCGCAACGAGGGCGTCACGCCGGTCAACGGCACACGTATCGTCGATACCTATCCGACCGGCGCGACGACGTGGTAACCGTCGCGCCATCGCGCGCGGCTTACCCGGCCTTCACCGATCCTTCGATCAGGAAGAACACGATGAAGCCGATGAAGAACGAAGCCGTCGCGAACGGCGTTTCGGGCACCTCGTGCGCTTCGACCAGCAGTTCTTCGGTGACGAGGTACAGCAGCGCGACGGTACCCAGCCCCAGAAGGGCAGCATAGATATTCGCGGGCAGTCCGGCGAACGCCGCATTGCCGGCAACGGCCGCGACGCTCAGCAGCGCCGCGAGCACGACCGGTACGACGATCGACAGCATGCGGCCGATGCCGGCCGCGGCCAAGGCCGCGCTGACCGACAGCGCGAGGAACAGCACCTCGAGCGTCAGCGCGACGGTCAGGATGATCCCGCTTTCGTCGCTCGCGGAAAACGCGATGCCGAGCACGAGGCCGTCGACGACGAGGTCGATCGCGGTGACGATGATCAGGCTCACCGGCAAGCGCGCTTCCTCGAAACGTGTCTCGATCGCACCGGAGAGCGCGCGGATCGCAAGCATCAGCGCGATGCCGAGCACGAAGCCGACGACAACCGGAAACAGCGCATGCGCACGGTCCTGCGGCAGCAATTCGAGCGCGGCGGCTGCGAACACGATGCCGCCGGTGAAATGCTGGATCGCGCTCGACGTTTTCGGGCCGGGCGCGCGCCACGCGGCCGCGAGCGCGCCAAAACAGGCCGCCAGCACGGGCGGTAACGTGAGCAGCGCAAGCTTTGCGGTCGGTGTCATGCGGTCTCTCGGCGGTTGGCGTATCGCAGCGCAGGGGGCGTTGCACGATCGTACGCGCCGGGCGTCGCCCCGGCATCAACCGGGGATTGAACACCTTGAAGCCGCTCCAGGGTCAAGCGGTTCGATGCGGGCGCACCGGCAAGCCGGCGCGCCCGTTTCGCTCAAAGCTGCGCGAGCGCCTGGTCGAGATCGGCGAGCAGGTCGTCGATATGCTCGATGCCGATCGACAGCCGCACCGTTTCCTCCTTCACGCCGGCCTTCGCGAGTTCGGCCGGCGACAACTGACGGTGCGTGGTCGATGCCGGATGCGTCGCGAGCGACTTCGTGTCGCCGATGTTGACGAGCCGCGTGAACAGCTTCAGCGCATCCTGGAACTTCGCGCCGCCGTCGTGGCCGCCCTTCACGCCGAACGTCAGGATGCCCGGCGCACGGCCCGACAGGTAGCGGGCGACGAGCGGATGGTCGGGGTGATCGGGCAGGCCCGCATAATTCACCCATTCGACGTGTTCGTGGCGCGCGAGATGCTGCGCGACCTTCAGCGCGTTGTCGCTGATGCGCTCGACCCGCAGCGCGAGCGTCTCGATTCCCTGCAGGATCTGGAACGCATTGAATGGCGAGATCGCCGCGCCCATGTTGCGCAGCGGCACCACGCGGGCGCGGCCGATATACGCGGCCGGCCCGAACGCTTCGGTATAGACGACGCCGTGATAGCTGACGTCCGGCTCGTTGAGCCGCTTGAAGCGGTCCGCGTGCTCGGCCCACGGGAACTTGCCCGAATCGACGATCGCGCCGCCGAGGCTCGTGCCGTGCCCGCCGAGATACTTCGTCAGCGAATGCACGACGATGTCCGCGCCGTGCTGGAACGGGCGCAGCAGGTACGGCGACGGCACCGTGTTGTCGACGATCAGCGGGATGCCGCGGCGATGCGCGACCTCGGCGAGCGCGGCGATGTCGGTGACGTTGCCGAGCGGGTTGCCGACCGATTCCGCGAAGATCGCCTTCGTGCGCGCGTCGATCAGCGGCTCGAACGACGCGGGGTCGCGTGGGTCGGCGAAGCGCGTGGTGATTCCGTATTGCGGCAGCGTGTGCGCGAACAGGTTGTAGGTGCCGCCGTACAGCGAACTCGCGGACACGATGTTGTCGCCCGCTTCGGCGATCGTCTGGATCGCGTACGTGACGGCGGATTGCCCCGACGCGAGCGCGAGCGCGCCGATACCGCCCTCGAGCGCGGCGATCCGCTGCTCGAGCACGTCCGTCGTCGGGTTCATGATCCGCGTGTAGATGTTGCCCTGGACCTTCAGGTCGAACAGGTCCGCGCCGTGCTGCGTGTCGTCGAATGCGTACGCAACGGTCTGGTAGATCGGGACGGCGACCGCGCGCGTGGTCGGGTCGGGACGATAACCGCCGTGCACTGCGATGGTTTCGAGGCGCCAGTTCGATACGGCCTGATCGGTCATGGGTGCTCCTTCTGTTGTTGTGATGGTCGAGCGATTATAGGAGCACGTACGCGGCAACCCTTAGAACGAATGGTTTGTTGCTTATGGCGGGGCGGTGCATAAAATGCCTTCTTCCGCACACAAGGGATACGTGATGAATCAGGATCATTGGAACCAGGTGGATGCTTATTTTTCCGCGACGCTCGTGCCGTCGATTTCGATCGTCGGCGCCGCGTGACATGACGCCGGTACGCCCGTGCGGGCGTACCGCATGCTAGCTCTCGTCGGGATTCGAGTCGCTGCACTGGTCGGGATCGTCGCGCAACAGAATGCGGCGGATGCGGCCGTTGTCGTAGAACGGCACGTCGGGGCAGAACTTCATGCCGGCGCGTGTTGACGTGCGTTTCCAAGCGACCTTTTCGGTACGCACGAGCGTCGGGGCGCTGCCCGCCGCGCCCGGTTTCCAGATGTCGATATACACGCGCGACATCTGCGGCGAATCGCCCACCTCGCAATCCTTCGGGGCACCGAGCGTCGAGCGCAGTCCGGCATCGGTCTGCTCGATGCGTTGCGGAAACTCGATGTAACCGTCGCCGTAGCCGGGTACGACGTAGCAATAGCGACGCGTATTCCCGTCGAGCACGGGCAGCAAGTAGCTGCTCGCCGAGTCGACCTCCTTCACGTCGTTGCCCTGCCAGCGGTACGTCGTCACGCCGTGCTCGCAGCAGCTCGCGCGCCAGTTCGTCCATATGATCCGGTGCACCGGATCGAAATCCGGCGACGTGATGTCTTGCAGTCCCTGCGGCGCATCGACGAAGCGCCGCGTCTTCGGGTTGAAGATCCACGTCTGGTACGGAATGTTCGGGCTCGCCCCCATCCCTTGCGCAAGCATCAGGTCGGGCCAGCCGTCGAAGTTCACGTCGGCGAATTCGGGCGTGGGCAGGCCGCAGGTGCCTTGCGAATCCGTCTGCAGTGTCTGCACGAGGCGGCCGCGGTCGTACAGGCGAATCGCGAAGACGTGCGGCGGGTCGTTGCACGAACTGCTGTCGTCCGGCAGCTTGTCGGCGACGAGGCGGATCTCGTAAGGGAACGGCCTGCCGTCCTGTTTCGGTGCGAGCGAGACGGGCAGCGTGCGCTTGCCGTCCGGCGATGCCCACGTGCCGGTCACGGCGTTGTCGAGGGATGCCGCGCGCCACGTACCCGTTACGCGATCGGCATTGGCTTTCGCGCCGCTGTCGCGTTCCGAAAGCGTGACACCGTGCGCGTCGAGCGTTCCCTTCAACGCGAGCCGATAGCGTTTGTCGGACGTGCAGGGCGCGTAGCAGTACGAGCCCGATACCGTGTCGGCCACGCGCGACAGCGAGACTTCGACATGCCGGTTGCCGATCGTGCCGGTCCAGTTACGCGACCAGAACGGGATTTCGACTGAATCGCCGGTGCTTGCCGCGTTTGCTGGCGAGAAGGCGAACGCGGTGACTGCGGTGACGGTGACCAGCGCGAACGCACGCGCGCCACGCCAGCCGCGCGTGCGCCGCGTCGCGGTCGGGTTGCGCGACGCGTCGATGAACGGGAGATACATGGTACGGCCCCTCGGTTTGTTATCGGTTATGTCTGCCGGCGTGTTTCGGTGCGATGCGTGCGTCAGCGGTTTCCTGCCGCATCGGCCCGGCGATACAGGCGCGGCCATTGGTCCCGGAACAGGCCGTTGCACGTGCTGTGCGTCGCGAGGCCGTCGAGTGCGAAGCGCCGACCGTCGAAAACCCACGACGCGGTCGAGCCGCAATCGCCCGCGCTGCGCAGCCGGACCGTGCTCGACAGCGTCGCGCTCGCGGGATCGTAGCCGGCGTCGGTTAGTTCGTTCGCGAACGACGCAGCATCGAGGCCCGCGCTCGCGTTCTCGCCGAAGTTCATCGCGGCCGGCGTGTAGGGTGCGGTGCGTCGCACGCGATACCACAGGTCGGTGTGGTTATACAGGCTACTTGTCTGGCACGGGATCGCGACGAGTGCCTCGTCGGACGAAATCGCGACGGCTCTCGACGCTTTCCTGCGATCGCTCGCCGACATTTCGTCTTCGACATCGGCCGCGCATTGCTTCACGTCGGCGCCGAATTTCGCGAGTACCGCGTCGACGAGCGGCCGCTGTTCGGCGGCCGACAGATTCGACACGGGCGGCGGGGCGGGCGTGACAGCGGGCGGCAACGCGGGCGCGGCCGGTACCGACGACGCAGGCTTGAGGCCCGGGCGCAGCAACGCCGTGACCGTGCCGACGCGGCCCTGCGTGTCGTCGATCAGCAGCAGCGCGGCATTCAGTCCCGACAACGGCGTGCGAGCGGCGGGCGCCGATGCCGGATCGCCGAAGCTCAGCAGTTGCGCATTGCGCGCCGCGGCGAGCCACGCAGCCACCGTTGCCGGATCGTTGGTCCGGATTCGGAACGGGTGCGCCTCGTCGTCGGCTTTGTCGCCGAACGCATGCCATTGCGCCGGCATCGCATCGAACGGCCGGCCATCGACGCGTGCGGTGCGCAAGTCGACCGGCGCCGATGCGTAGAGATCGAGCGAGGGCTGCGCGTCCGGGCCGGCATCGCGCGTCACGCGCAGGATCAGGCCGGTGCGTGCATCGTCGATATCGTCGGCATGGCTTTCCGCGATACAGCGATTGCCGTTGTCGCAGACGACCGACCAGCTCTTGAATTCGCGCTCGACCGGCGGCCGCGCGAGCGGGCGAGCCTGGGCAACGATCGGGGAAACGGCGAGGAGGGCGGCGATGGCGAGCGAAAGGCGGTGCGACATGACGGTTCGTATCGACTGTGGATGGGCGCGCGGAAGACGTCGGGCTGCAAGCATATCGTCAGCAGGCGGGCAGGTCGAAGGCTGCGGCGCATGCGGCGGCGCGCGTCACCGAACGACATCGAGTATACCGCCGCAATGCGTTGCGATCGTGAAGACGACGCGCAGTGTGCGGGCACGAGCGTTGCTCGCGTGCATGGGCCGGGCAGGTGCGGATGCAAATACGGCGCGATGCCCGCAGGCGTCGCGCCGTTCGTCTTTCATCGATCGTCGACCACGTCGCGCAGGAACGCGTCGAGCATCGCCACGTCGCCCCATGGCCGCTTGTATTCGCGATCGTGTTCGGCATCGGCGAGCATCGTCTCGACGAGCGCGTGGATCGCCGGCCGGCGCGGCCCGTATTCGCTTTCGTTCGCGCTCATCTTCAGCGCGAGCAACGCGTCGAGTTCCGCGCGCACCGCCGGCTCGTGCACCGTGCCGTCGACGAGATCCACGAAGCGCATCGGCGGCATCCCGAGCCCGGAGTCGATCCAGCGTACCGCGAGCAGCGGCCGCAGCACGTACAGGTACTTCTTGTAACGCACCGTGTCGCCTTGCAGGTAGCCGCGAAAGTTCTTCTTGGCCATCGCGAGGTAGTGATGACGCCCGCGCACCGGCGAGAAGAACGCCGACGCCAGCGACCTGAGCCGCGGCGCCCAGCGCGCGTCTTCGCGATACACGACGGGCGAGTCGAGCCATTCGAGCAGCGTCGGGTTCGAGCGGCGCAGCAGTTGCAGCGCCTTGCGCAGTTCCCAACCGCTGACGTCGAGTTCGTCGTCGAGTGGCCGCTCGATCACGTCGCGCTGCGGTTCGACGCTCAGGTACCAGTCGCGCCGGTGTGCATACACGAAGCGCACGTCGTAGTCGCTGTCCGGCGATGCGAAGCCCCAGCCGCGGCTGCCCGATTCGCATGCGAACAGCACGGTCACGTCGTGGCGGCGCTCGACTTCCGCGAGTTCTGCCATCACGCGCGCCCGCACGGCCGGATCGACCGGGTGCGCGCTGCGCACGGGCGTCAATTGTTCCGTTTTCATTGTTGTTTCCCTTTTGTTGCGCGCGGCCGCCGGCCATTGGCCGCGCACCGCGCTATCCTTTCACGCACACCACCTGGCGCAGTGTATGCACGACTTCGACGAGGCTGCGCTGGGCCGCCATCACCGCGTCGATGTCCTTGTACGCCATCGGAATTTCATCGACGACGCCCGCGTCCTTCCGGCATTCGACGCCCTGCGTCGCCTTCGCCTGATCGTCGGCCGTGAAGCGGCGCTTCGCTTCGGTGCGGCTCATCGTCCGGCCCGCGCCGTGGCTGCACGAGCAGAAGCTTTCCGGATTGCCGAGCCCGCGCACGATGAAGCTCTTCGCGCCCATCGACCCCGGAATGATCCCGAGCTGCCCCTTCTGCGCGGACACCGCGCCCTTGCGCGTGACGAGCACCTCTTCGCCGAAGTGGCGTTCGCGCTGCACGTAGTTGTGGTGGCAGTTCACCGCGTGCTCGTCGACCGAAAACGGCTTCGCGATCACGCCGCGCGCCGCGCCGATCACCGCGTCCATCATCGCCTGCCGGTTGCGCCGCGCGTAGTCCTGCGCCCAGCCGACCGCCTCGACGTAATCGTCGAAGTGCCGGCTGCCCTCGGTGAAATACGCGAGATTGCGGTCCGGCAGGTTCGCGATGTGCTGCCGCATGTCGGCCTGCGCGAGTTCGATGAACAGGCTGCCGATCGCATTGCCGACGCCGCGCGAGCCGCTGTGCAGCATGAACCACACGCGGTCCGCTTCGTCGATGCACACTTCGATGAAGTGGTTGCCGGTGCCGAGCGTGCCGAGATGCGCGTAGTGGTTCGTCTTTTCCAGCTTCGGATACTTGTCGACGATCCGCTGGAAGCCCGGTTGCAGCGACTTCCATGCTTCGGTCACGGTGGCCGGCGCGCGATCGCCCCATGCGCCCGGATCGCGGCGGCCCGGCGCGCGGCCGTGCGGCACCGCGCGTTCGATCGCGCCGCGCAGCCCACCAAGCGAATCCGGCAGGTCGGACGCCGTCAGCGTCGTGCGCGCGGCCATCATCCCGCAGCCGATGTCGACGCCGACCGCGGCCGGGATGATCGCGCCCTTCGTCGGAATCACGCTGCCGATCGTCGAACCCTTGCCGAGGTGCACGTCCGGCATCACCGCGACGTGGCCGAAGATGAACGGCATTTGTGCCGTGTTGCGCAGTTGCGCGCGCGCTTCTTCCTCGACGGCGACGCCTTGCGTCCACATCTTCACCGGCTTGCCGTTCGCCAGTTCCATCACCTGATAATCCATGTCCGTCATTTGCTTCACCTGATTCATTTCGGTATCCGGCGCGAGTCACGTGCATCGCGCCGGATCCTGCATTACGTGCCCTTGATGCTGACGAGTCCGTTCAGCACCTGATCGAGGCCGCCGAACACCGAGATGCGGTCGATCCGTTCCGCGACGCGCTCGAGCGTTTCCAGCTCCTTGAGCCGCAGCGCGGTCGGGTTCTCTTCCATCACCTTCGCGGTGTTCAGCAGCGAACGCGTGGCCGCCGTTTCCTCGCGGCGGCGAATCACGTTCGCCTGCGCGGACTTCTCCGCCTCGACCACCTGCGCGAGGATCGTCTTCATGTCGCCCGGCAGCACGATATCCTTCACGCCGACGCTGCGCACGTCCAGGCCCGAACCGTCGAGACGGGCGCGTACTTGCGCGATCACGACGTCGTCGAGCGACTGCTTGTCCTCCAGCAGCTCGTCGAGCGAGCGCGTGCCGACCGCCGAGCGCAGCGCGAACTGCAACTCGCGATACAGGTGTTCGACCGGCTTCTGCAACTGGCCGAACGCATGCAGCACGTCCGCATAGCGCCACGTCGCCGACAGGTTCAGCCGCAGCGCGACCTTGTCGCGCGTGAGGATTTCCTGCCCGCCGACTTCGATCGCCTGCACGCGCAGATCGACCAGCTCGACCGCGACGTCGCGGTTGAAGCGCCAGAACGCCGACGTGCCCGCGTCCAGCAACCGCTCGATCTTGCCGTCGATCTTCAGTACACCGACGTGGTACGCCGGCACCTGCGCCAGCAGCACGCCCGTCAGGCCGGCCACGCCGCGCGCACGCAGCGACGGTTGCGCGATGCGCTTCACGAGCGCGTCGGGCAGCATGCTGTGCTGCGCGAGATCGACACGTTCCAGCCGATGCGCGGTCAGGCCGCGCCAGTACAGCCGGCGCGTGCCCGGCGCGAGGATCTCGACGAGCACGTCGTCTTCGTAGCGCAGGCCCGCTTCATCGTCGGCGAGATCCATCGCGACGAAATACTGCGCGAGCACATCCTGTGCGTCGTGACGCAGATAGTCGGCCAACGCTTCGTCGGCGAGCGGCGCGTCGAGACGCGCGGTCTGCACCGACAAACGCTTGAACGGATCGAAGGCCTTGAACACGCCCGGTTCCAGCACCTTCACGAAATCGCCCTCATTCATCAGCAGCGCGCGCTCGTTCTTTTTCACTACATGTCGCATCCACATATTCTTGTCCTTTTCTTCAATGGCCGCCGGGTGGCGCGCATCGTGCGGATCGCGGTGCGACGCAATCGGGCGGGCGGCGCGCTGGCCGGCGTCGAAGCACAGGGCGACGCGTGTGGCATTGCGTCGTCGTGCGCCTTCGTGCGCTGGCCGTGTGGCCGCCCGGCCGATCGCGCGGAACTGCAACCGGTCCGACGCGCGGCGGGCCTTGCGGCCCGCACCGGCGGGTACTGCTTTTCATACGAGACCGTCCTTGCGGACAGCGTTCGAGCGGGATTTGAACCCGCCACCGGCCGGCTTTCGCCGGCTGCTCCACCTGGCTGAGCTTCCGAACAATGGGCGCTCCGGGATTCGAACCCGGACGAAGCATCCTGACGCGCGCCCGTTTGCCTTCGTCTGTCCATGGCGGCATGCGCTGCGGCGACGAACGAGGTTCGGCGGCGGCGCACCAGCAGGGCTTGTTGAACCCTGGCTCGTGGGCCAGCGGGACATCCGGCGTCTTCTATTTAGCGAGGAGCGTGCCAGCGGGCGTGCCGGGGCTTTGTGGATTTTTTAAACGATTGAAAACAAAAGGGATTTATCTATTGTGCGTGGCTGGAGATCGACGTCGTGCCCAAAGGGTCATCACGATAATACGATATAATCGGATCGCCTCTTATCCTGCGAGATAAATATGCGAAAGACTGTCGCCATCGGGTTTCTCGGCACGGTGCTCGACCAGGGTGGCCGCGCGCCGCGCCGTTACCGCAAATGGCGGCCGACGATTTCGTTGTGCGAGCAGCCGGAGTTGCCGATCGATCGGTTGGAACTGCTGCATTCGCCGGACTACACGCGTCTCGCCAACCAGGTGCGGGACGATCTCGCGCGCGTGTCGCCGCACACCGACGTGCGGCTCACGTCGGTCACGATCCGCGATCCGTGGGATTTCGAGGAGGTCTATGCGACGCTGCACGACTACGCACGCGCATATCCGTTCGACCTCGAACACGAGGATTACCTGATCCACATCACGACCGGCACGCACGTCGCGCAGATCTGCTGGTTCCTGCTGGCGGAAGCGCGCTACCTGCCCGCGCGCCTCGTGCAGACGGGGCCGCCGCAGCGGACCGACGAAGGGCCGAGCGGGCCGGGCACCATCTCCGTGATCGATCTCGACCTGTCCCGCTACAACCGGATCGCGCAGCGCTTCACGCGCGAGCGCGACGAAACGGTGTCGTTCCTGAAGGCCGGCATCGCGACGCGCAACGCGCGCTTCAATGCGCTGATCGAGCAACTCGAGCGCGTGGCCGTGCGTTCGCGCGCGCCGATGCTGCTGGTCGGGCCGACGGGGGCCGGCAAGTCGTTTCTCGCGAAGCGCGTGTACGAGCTGAAGCGCGGCCGGCATCGGCTCGCGGGGCCGTTCATCGAGATCAACTGCGCGACGCTGCGCGGCGACGCGGCGATGTCGACGCTGTTCGGTCACGTGAAGGGCGCGTTCACCGGCGCGCAGTCGGCGCGGGCGGGGCTGCTGCGCGCCGCGGACGGCGGCCTGCTGTTTCTCGACGAGATCGGCGAACTCGGGCTCGACGAGCAGGCGATGCTGCTGAAGGCGATCGAGGAGAAGCGCTTCCTGCCGGTGGGCGCGGACGTCGAGGCGACCAGCGATTTCGAGCTGATCGCGGGCACCCATCGCGACCTGCGGCAGATGGTGGCGGCCGGGACGTTCCGCGAGGATCTCTATGCACGGATCAACCTGTGGACCTACGAACTGCCGGGGCTCGCCGAGCGCCGCGAGGACATCGAGCCGAACCTCGAATTCGAGCTCGACCGTTTCGGCCGCGAGCAGGGCGAGCAGGTGCGGTTCAACGTGGAGGCGAAGCGGCGCTATCTCGCGTTCGCGACATCGCCGCGGGCGGCGTGGGCCGGCAATTTCCGCGAATTATCGGCCTCGGTCACGCGGATGGCGACGCTGGCCGATGCCGGGCGGATTACCGAGGCGCTTGCCGAGCAGGAAGTCGAACGGCTGACGCGCACGTGGTCGTCGCCGGGCGGCGCGGGGGTAGCCGATGCATGCGTCGATGCGGTGTTCGGCGCGCGTGCGGCGGAACTCGACCTGTTCGACCGGGCGCAGCTCGAACGCGTGCTCGACGTGTGTCGGACGTCGGCGAGCCTGTCGGAAGCCGGGCGCACGCTGTTCGCGGTGTCGCGGCAGAGCAAGAAGCAGCCGAACGATGCCGACCGGCTGCGCAAGTATCTCGCGCGGTTCGGGCTCGATTGGGACGGTGTGCGGCGTGCGCTCGAGCGCGCGTGATGACGCGTGGCGAGCGAGGCGCATGACGTCTGCGCCGCGCCCGTTACGCGCGGCAGATCGCGATGATCTCCGCGCTGGTCGCTGCGTCGAACGGTGCGTGGTCCCAGTCGCCGCACCAGTCGGCCGACGCGAATCCGGCCGCCGTCACGCGCCGTTGCAAGTCGGGATGCGCGATGAAACGCAGCCGGCTCGTATTCGTCAGCACCGTGTCGTCGCGGCGGAAGCGGTAGTGCGTGTCGAACGTCACGATCGCGTCGTCGATCGCACGCACCGCGTGATGGAGATCGACGATGCCGAATGCGTGCGATTCGACGCTGCGTGCCGACTGCGCGGGCGTCCATGCTCGCCACGGTTCGGTGCGCGGGTTGCGGGTCTCGAACAGGAAGCGGCCGCCGTCCGCGAGTACGCGTCGCACGCCGCGCAGCGTCGCGTCGATATCGTCGTCGGTCAGCAGGCACTGAAACGCGTGCCCGGTCATCACGACCGCATCGAATCGCGCACCGGGCGGCAGGCCGTCGAGCGCGCACGCGAGCCAGCGGACGGCGGCGGCGCCCGGCTGCCGTCGCGCGTAATCGATCATCGCAGGCGCCGGATCGATCGCGACGACGTCATGCCCGGCCGCCGCGAGCCGTCGCGCGAACGTGCCGGTGCCGCAGCCGAGATCGAGAATGCGTTGCCGGGAGGCGCCGATCGCCGCGGCATAGAACGCGAAGTCCCGATCGCCCGCGTTGAACAGGTCGTACACCGCGACGAGGCGCGGGTCAGTGTAGAGCAGATCCGCGTCGGTGCGCGTCATGCGGTCGCGCCCATCAGCGCTGCTGCACGGCCACGCGCAGCCCGAGCGCAATGAAGATCGAGCCGATGATCCTGCCCTGCCAGCGCGTGAGCCACGTGAGCCGCTTCACGATGCGGCCGAGCGGGCGGATCGAGCACGCGATCAGCGTCGTGTAGAGCGAGCTGAGCACGACGAAGATCAGCCCGAGCACCGCGAACTGCACGAACGTCGAGCCACGTTCCGGATGCACGAACTGCGGCATGAACGCGAGAAAGAACAGCGCGGTTTTCGGATTCAGCACTTCGGCGGGAATCGCCTGCAAGTACGCGTTGAGCGGCGTGACGGCCGCCACCCGCGGCAGCGACGGATCGGACGGCTTCTCCAGCAGCGCGCGCACGCCGAGATAGATCAGGTACGCGGCGCCGATCAGCTTCACGATGTTGAACGCGAGCGCCGACGTCATCAGCAGCGCGGACAGCCCGACGGCCGCGAACAGCGTATGCACGAAGTCGCCACTCGCGACGCCGAGGCCGGTCAGGATACCGGTCGTGCGCCCGCCCTGCACGGTGCGGCTCAGCACGAGCAGCACGGCGGGGCCGGGGATCAGGAACAGGCCCAGAACGACGGCCGTGAAGGTGGTCAGCGTGGTCAGGTCGAACATGGCGGCTCCGGCGGGTTGGCGCGGCGGCAAGGGGATCGGCGCATTGTATTCGGTTCGGCGCGCGGCCGCTGACGCCCCCGAACGGCGCGGCTGCGCCGGCGCCTTTCTGGTATAAGCACGACAGGACGCACCGGCGTCCGGCCTTTTTCACAGCCTATCGTTTCATGCGCGACCTTCCATCGATCACCGATCCCGCCGCGGACACCGACGTCGATCACGTGCCGCGTCCGCTCGTCGTGTTCGGCGGCTCCGTCGTCGAGCCCGAATGGCGGCTGGAGCGGCACAGCCATCGACAGGCGCAACTGCTCTACACGCTGACCGGCGTCGTCTATTGCGAGATCGACGGCGGCGTGTGGACCGCGCCGCCGCAATGCACGGTCTGGATTCCCGGCGATGTCGCGCATGCGGCGCGCGGCTCGGCCGGCGCGACCTTCTACGCGGTGCTGGTCGAACCCGACGCGGCGCTCGACTTGCCCAAGCGCTGTTGCACGCTGGGCATGTCGCCGCTGTTGCGCGAGCTGCTGCTGAAGGCGGCCAGTTTCCCGAACCTGTACGACGTCGACGGGCCGCAAGGGCGGCTGGTCGCGACGCTGCTCGACGAGCTCGTCGCGGCGCCGGTCGAGGACTTGTACCTGCCGATGCCGGCCGACCGCCGGCTGCGCAAGCTGATCGACCATCTGCTCGACGATCCGGCCGACAAGTCGCCGCTGCCCGAGCTCGCGCGGCGTGCGGGCATCAGCGAGCGCAGCCTGACGCGCCTCGCGACGAAGGAGCTCGGGATGAGCCTCGGCGACTGGCGCCGTCGGCTGCACGTCGCGCTGTCGCTGCGGATGCTGACGACCGGCCGTCGCGTGCATCAGATCGCGATCGATCTCGGCTACGAGAGCGCAAGCAGCTTCGTCACGATGTTCCGCAAGGCGACCGGCAAGCCGCCGACGCAATTCCTCACCGATCGGCAGCGCTGAACCGCCGGGCCGCACGCGCCCGTTTGGCCGGATTGAAAAAGCAGTTGGCCGGGACGAGAAATGACGCACGCGGTCTCGATCCATAGAATGAGAATCGTTCTCATCTGGAGGTCGACATGCAAATCGTCACGACTGAATTCCCGTTTGTCTGGCTGCGTTACAGCGGCTCGACCCACACCGATCCCGCCCGCCTGATTGCCGAACTCGACGCACTGCTCGCGCGCCGCGAACGCTTCGTTCTTCTGACCGACGATGCGCCGTCCGGCGACGATCGCGCCAATAACGATCACGAGATGCGCAAGCAGCTCGCGAAGTGGAGCAAGGCCAACCGTGCGCTGTCGCGCGAACGGATCCCCGGGATGATCGCGATCGAGCCCGATGCGGCGCGGCGCGTGGCGCTCAATGCCTTTTCGGGCGCCTTCGAGAAGGTCTGGGGTTATCCGCTGAACGCGGCGGCGAGCCGCGACGACGCGCTGGCGCTCGCGCAACGGCTGCTCGCCGAACCGGCGCCCGGCGTCGCGGCGGCGAACGCCTGACCCGGCGGCCGCGCCGGTCGCGCGGCTTGCGTCGACATCGACACGCACGCGCGGTGCGCGAACGCCCGCGCCGCGGCCTGTCGCAACCCCGTAGAGGTGTCCGGTGGACAATCCGATCCGCGCGATGCGCATCTTCACGCGCATCGTCGAAATGAACAGCTTTACCCGTGCCGCGCAGGCGCTCGGCATCTCGCGCGCCACCGCGACGCGCACCGTGCAGGAGCTCGAAGCGGCGCTCGGCATGCCGCTGCTGGTGCGCACGACGCGCGCGTTGCGGGCCACGCCCGAAGGCGACGCGTATTACCGGCGCTGCGTCAGCATCACCGCGGACGTCGACGAGCTCGAAGCCAGCATTCGCGGCGCCGCGGTGCATCCGAGCGGGCCGCTGCGCGTGGAATTGCCGGCGTCGGTGGCGGGCGCGATCGTGCTGCCGGCGCTCGGCGAATTCCATGTGCGGCATCCCGATCTCGAACTGATGCTCGCCGTGGCCGGGCGCGCGGGCGATCGCATCGGCGACGCGATCGACTGCAGTATCCGGCTCGGTGCGCTGCCCGATTCGTCGCTCGTCGCGCGCCGGCTCGGCTCGCTCGAGCGCGTGACGTGCGCGAGCCCCGCGTATCTCGACCGCTTCGGCGTGCCGCGCACGCCCGACGATCTGGGCGGGCATCGCGCGGTAGGCGGGTCGCACGTCTTCGGCCAGCGTCCGGCCGAGCTCGAGTTCGCGGTGGACGACGCGGTGCGCAAGGTGCGGCTCGACGGCATCGTCGGCGTGGACGACGAGCAGGCGTATCTCGCCTGCGGCGTGCACGGCCTCGGGCTGATCCAGCCGACGCGCGTCGCCGCGCAGGCGCTGATCGACGCGGGGCGGTTGCGGGAAGTGCTGGCGCGCTGGCAGCCCGATGCGCTGGCCGTGTCGGTCGTCTACGTGAAGCGCCCGCATGTGTCGCCCGGCGTGCGCGCGTTCGTCGACTGGATCGCCGAGCGTTTCGTGCAGGCCGGACACGAGCAGGCAGGGCTGGCGGCGGCGGGGGCGGTGGGGTGGCGGCCGGCGCCGGGTGCAGTCGTTACCCCCGATCGCTACGGCGGGCTGGTGGCGGTGGCGTGACGGCGGGATGCGGACGGAAAATCCTCAAGCGCTTGCGAGGCGGAACGCGCTGGCCATCCGATCCTGTTCCCGAGCCGGCAGCGCGAGTCGCGTCGCGAGCGTTCTCCATTGACTGACGACACCACGGAAGTCGTCGATGATCTCGTCGGCATCGCTCAGACCGAGCCGAAAGAATTCGCAGACTTCACGGGCAAGCTCGAGGTTCAGCGCGTTGTCGGCTTCCGTGATATTGAGCTTGAGGCCGTCGGCGATCGCGACCGGATTCATGTCATAAGCCGCGGAGAGCCGCCAGCCCTTACCCGGTGCCAGAATGAATCCGTGATTGCGAAGATGGTCGTCGGTATTCGATACGAGAAGATTGAAGACGATCCGCGCCCAAAGTTCTCGCAGGTCGACATTGGGTTGCGCACCATGTTGTATGAGGACTTCCGCCAGTTCGAGATAGCTGACCCCGGTGGAGGCATCGTCGCCATCGACGTGACCGGTCATGGTCATCGCCGAGGCAAAGTGCAGGCGCCGTCCATCGGACGTCCGGTCGAAGCGACGGACCAGGAAGCAATGATGGTCGCTGGCGAACTTTCGTGCCTCGGCTTGGGCGACATTCAGGCCGCAGCCGACCGCGAGCGCATTGACGACCATTTCCCAACCGCCTACGTCGTAATCGTCTCTTGCGCTGGGGAACTTCGCGATATACAGACGCCCCTGATCGTCGGCCACGCTTGCTTTCGGTCGTGCACCGCCGAGCGAGCCGCCAGGTGCGATGAGCATCGAGAGCCAGTCGCGGCCGTCCGGGGCGATGTTGTCGACATCCTCTTCCAGCGCCCGACTGACGCGTTCCAGTTCACGGATTTCCGCGAATGGCGGCGCGGCGAGATCAACGCGGTCGTCGAGAAACTCTCCTTCGTCGTCGAGCTTGTAACGCAGGGCGCCGACGCGATAGAGATCGTGGACGCCCAGCAGGTAATCCGATTCACGGAGCCGAGTGCCCTTCGGTCGAAGGCCTGCACGAATGTCTCGCTCCAGCCGACGGTCCATCAGCATGCGCCCCCACCGATCGGGGCTGGAATCGGCGAACGCACCGAACGAGTCTCGCGGCGGAGGTGGATATTGCGGTCCTTCGAAGAGGCCGATGCCGGGATCGAGCTGAACCCGGGCGAGTTCGGGAGCGCTCAAGGCGGTTGCGTCGTACTGGAATTCGAAACGTTCGCTTGCCCGCGTCTGTCGGCTGTGCAGAAGGCCGAGTTTCCGGGGAGCGGCCAGGCTGCTCCAGTCTGCGTAAACGGAGATGGTCGTCATTTCTCGCGAGATTTCCCCAGGTGTTTGCTCGCTGGCTTCAACAGCGCGGCCAGTTCCGCGGCCGTCGTACCGCGATGGTGGTCGGGCGCCGGGATGCTGGACGCCGATCCCGGTGCTTTCCTGGCGGGGGCCGGGGCCGGGGGCGTGGTCGTGGTGGCACGATCGCGCCGATCAGGTATGCGTGGCGACTCGGCGGACGACCGCAGGGCAACTCGTTTCACGGATCGCGGTTTGACGAGGCGAGCGTCTTGAAGCTGGCGGCCGAACGAGTCCGCTGCGGCCAGCTTCTCCAGATCGCCCTGGAGGCCCAGTACTTGCATGACGGCAAGATAGGCGCCGATCGTGACCCCCGAACCGCCTCCCTCCAGCGAGCGAAGTGTCATCGGCGACATTCCCGCGCGTTCAGCGACCTGCTTGGCCGTCAGTTTCCGGCGCAGACGCGCGAGCTTGAGCCGCTCGCCGAATTCGACGAGCAACCGACTGGATGCGGGCAAGAGAGGGGCGGTTTTCTTTGCCATGATGGCGCTAATATTTCAGTTTTTTCGGTGCAATAGAGCTAAAATAATAGCACTTTAGCGCAGCGTGTCAGTGACTTTCGTCGAGGCGCTGCGCTGGTTTGTGTAAATATTTTGGCTCTACGATGCGAGATTTGCCAGAATATTGACTCCATCGCTTGGCGGCCATACGCTCGGACGCGTGTCGTGAGCCGAAAAGCCGTGTACTCGCCCCGGCATCGCGTACCGATGCCTGGCCCGCAGCGGGCGTAACCGACGCCCTACGTCGCCTTCGGCCGCCCCAATTCTTCCGCCAGGAAATCGACGAACGCGCGAATCCGCGTGGACATCTGGTGACGCTGCGCATACACCGCGTAGATGTCGGCACCCGGCGTTTCATGGTCGGGCAGCACGACGACCAGCCGCCCGTCGGCGAGATAGTCGCGCAGGTCCCATTCCGCGCGCATCAGGATTCCGTGCCCGTCGAGCGCCCACTTTACCGCGATCTCGCCGTCGTTCGTCGTCAGGTTGCCGTTGATCCGCACGGCCTCCGTGTGGCGGGCCGCGCCGCGCCCGGTCGTCAGGCGCCACACGCCGTAACCTTCGTCGCCCTGCCGGATGCCGATGCAGTTGTGTCTCGTCAGGTCTTGCGGCGTGCCGGGTGTCCCATGCCGCGCCAGATAGGCGGGCGCCGCGCACAGCAGCCGACGGTTCGGTGCGAGCCGCCGCGCGACGACGCGCGTGTCGGGCGGCTCGCCGAAGCGGATGCATACGTCGAACGTGTCGTCGGTGAGCGGCGGCGGCATCACCGACAACTGCAACTGCACCGACACCTCCGGATAGCGCGCGACGAAGCGCGAGATCGCCGGGCCGACGTGGCTGCGCCCGAACCCGAGCGTCGCGTTCACGCGCAGCAGGCCTTTCGGCCGCTGCTTCGCGCTGCCGAGCAGTTCGCCGAGTTCGTCCATCTGGTCGAGGATTCGCCGTGCGTATTCGAGATACACGTCGCCTTCGGGCGTCAGCATCATCCGCCGCGTCGTGCGATTGACGAGCGTCACGCCCGCGCGCCGCTCCATCTGCGTGAGCCGCTTGCTGACGGCCGCCGCGGTCAGCCCGAGCTCGCGCGCGGCCGCGCTCAGGCTGCCCGACGCGGCCAGCGTCGAGAAGAAGCCGAGATCGGCCGGCTGAACGGTATCCGCCATGACGAGATTCGTGAATTGAAGTTAAAGATGCTTTGAGTATAGCCACGGTTTCTGCACTACCAGTTCGGTAAAGTGCGTTCACGCTCACGACCAATCGAGGATGTCCGCATGAAGACCTACCGTATCGCAACGATTCCCGGCGACGGCATTGGCAAGGAAGTGGTGCCTGCGGCCAAGCAGGTGCTGGAAGCGCTGGCCCGCGGCAGCGACCGCTTTGCGTTCGCGTTCGAGGATTTCGACTGGGGCGCCGATTACTACCGCCGGCACGGCGCGATGATGCCGGCCGACGGCCTCGACGCGCTGCGCGGCAAGGACGCGATCCTGTTCGGCTCCGCGGGCGATCCGGACGTGCCCGACCACGTGACGCTGTGGGGGCTGCGCCTGAAGATCTGCCAGGGCTTCGACCAGTACGCGAACGTGCGCCCGACGCGCATCCTGCCGGGCATCGATGCACCGCTGAAGCGCTGCGGGCCGGACGACCTGAACTGGGTGATCGTGCGCGAGAACTCGGAAGGCGAATACGCGGGCGTCGGCGGTCGCGTGCACCAGGGCCATCCGATCGAGGCCGCGACCGACGTGTCGATCCTCACGCGCGCCGGCGTCGAGCGCATCATGCGCTTCGCGTTCCGGCTCGCGCAGTCGCGCCCGCGCAAGCTGCTGACCGTGATCACGAAGAGCAACGCGCAGCGGCACGCGATGGTGATGTGGGACGAGATCGCGAAACAGATTGCGCAGGAATTTCCCGACGTGGCGTGGGACAAGGAACTCGTCGATGCGGCGACCGCGCGCATGGTCAACCGCCCGGCGTCGCTCGACACGATCGTCGCGACCAACCTGCACGCGGACATCCTCAGCGATCTCGCCGCCGCGCTCGCGGGCAGCCTCGGCATCGCGCCGACCGGCAACATCGATCCCGAGCGCCGCTATCCGTCGATGTTCGAGCCGATCCACGGCTCCGCGTTCGACATCATGGGCAAGGGGCTCGCGAATCCGGTCGGCACGTTCTGGTCGGTCGTGATGCTGCTCGAGCATCTCGGCGAGACGGCAGCCGCCGCGCGCGTGATGCACGCGATCGAGGCCGTGACGGCCGACCCGTCGCTGCATACGCGCGACCTCGGCGGCAGCGCGACGACCGCGCAGGTGACGTTGGCCGTCTGCGAGCGCGTCGCGCACGCGGCCGCCGCGGCCTGACGGCGGCGAGGCGGTGTGGCGCTGACGGCCGCGCCTGCGCGCAGCCGAGCGTCGCGCGTTCGCTTCACTCAGGCATTTTCTGCCTGCGACTCGCGCATCCGACGCGAGCCGGGCGCCGGCCGGCGCCGCGGTCCACCGACCGACGGCGCACGGCCCGACCTCGAAGGAGGAGACACATGCAAGCAGATCTGGAAACCCGCGTCGCGCGGAAGCTGATGTGGCGCATCATTCCGTTCGTGATGCTGCTTTACTTCGTCAGCTTTCTCGATCGCGTCAACGTGGGCTTTGCCGCGATGACGATGAACAAGGCGATCGGCCTGTCGCCCACCGCGTTCGGATTCGGCGGCGGCCTGTTCTTCATCGGCTATTTTCTGTTCGAAGTGCCAAGCAACCTGATTCTCCATCGCGTCGGCGCGCGCATCTGGATCGCGCGCGTGATGATCACGTGGGGGATCGTGTCGGCCGTATCCGCGTTCGTGACCGGCCCGACGAGCTTCTACGTGCTGCGCTTTCTGCTGGGCATGGCCGAAGCCGGCTTTTTCCCCGGCATCATCCTGTACCTGAGCCTGTGGTTTCCCGCGAAGCAGCGCGCGGTGGCCGCCGCGTGGTTCATGGCGGCCGCGCCGATCTCGACCGCGATCGGTTCGCCGCTGTCGGGCGCGATCATGCAGATGCCGCCGATGTTCGGGCTTGCCGACTGGCAGATGCTGTACATCGTCGAAGCGCTGCCGGCGGTCGCGCTCGGCTTCGTCGTGCTGAAGTATCTGACCGATGCGCCGTCGCAGGCCGCGTGGCTGCGGTCCGACGAGCGCGACTGGTTGATCGCGAAGCTGAAGGCGGAGGCGGACGCGCGCCACACGCACGCCGGGCATACGGCCGGCGCGTGGCAGGCGCTGCGCGATCCGCGCGTGCTGGCGCTCGCGCTGATCTACTTCGGCACGTCGGCAGGACTGTACACGCTCGGGTTGTGGGCGCCGCTGATGGTCAGGCAGTTCGGCTTCACCGCGGTGCAAACGGGCCTGCTCACCGGCATTCCGAGCGTTGCCGCCGTGGTCGCGATGATCGTGTGGGCGCGGCATTCGGATCGCACCGGCGAGCGCACATGGCACGTCGTGATTCCGTGCGTGCTCGCGTGCATCGGCTTCGTGTTCGCGGGGCAGGCGAGCACCGCGCTGCTGACCGTGCTCGCGCTGGTCGTCGTCAACGTCGGGATCAGCGCCGCGAAGGCGCCGCTGTGGGCGATGCCGAGCGCGTTCCTGTCGGGGGCCGGCGCGGCGGCGGGGATCGCGATGATCAACTCAATCGGCAATCTCGGCGGCTTCGTCGGGCCATTCGCGATCGGCTGGCTCAAGCATGCGACGGGCGGGTATGCGGCGGGGCTGTATGTGGTTGCGGGGACGCTCGCGGTATCGGCGGTCGTCACGCTGATGCTGAGCCGCAAGGGGGCGCGCGAGCAGATCGTGTCGACCATCCAGCGGCATCACTGAGCGCGGCGCGCGATCTCCGTCGCGCACACGTCGGGCGACGCGTTCGACGTATCGATCACGCAATCGCTGAACCTGCGCGACGCATACCCTTCCCGATACATCTCGGCGATCCGTTGCCGCTCCCACTCCGTCAGCGCGCGCGTGCCGCGATTCGATGCCGCGACCGCTTCGGGCGGCGCGAGCGTGACGACGAACAATCGCGCATCGCGCACGGCGCACGCCGTGCGCAGCCGCTCGAATTCCGCTTCGCCGATCGGATAGGCGATCACGAGGTGGCGTTCGCGCGCTTGCGCTATCTGCGCGACGAGCCGCTCCAGCGCGATGGCCCATTGCACGTCGAACGGCGCGGATTCGGGCGCGTCGTGATCGTCGCCGTCGATGAAGCGCGCATCGGGCAGCACGCGTGCGAGTGCGCGACCGATCGTCGTCTTGCCGCTGTTGATCGGGCCGTTCAGATGGATGACGGTGAGCGGCGTGTTCGTCGATGTAGAGAGCATGAGGCGCGAAATTGACTGAATGCTTTCATTGTGCCTCGATGCGAAATGAATTTGTAATATCCAGTCCGAACGAATTAGAAAAATTATTCGATAAAGCGCCCTAAAGAAAGTCGTGGCCCCGCCGTTACTCTTCCTCGGTATCTCAAAAAAGTATGACGAAAGCAGTACGACCACACGACCAAAAAACCGAGGGCGCACGGCCGGCGAAGCCGTGCGCGGGATCAGAATGGGATGCACCGATTCAATGGGGCGCGCAGGCACCGGGGGCTGGCGCGCGCTGTGCCTTTGCCTTGCCGTAACCGGACTGCTGCCGCATTGCGCCGCTGCCGCGGGGATCGTCCCGGACGGCGGCACGCCCACGAGCGTGGCGGTCGGGCCGAATGGCCGGCAGCTCGTCAATCTTGCGCCGGCGGTCGCCGGCGTATCGAGCAACACGTATTCGTCGTTCAACGTGACGACCGCAGGCGCGACGCTGAACAACGCCGGCATCAACGCGCGCACGATCGTCAACCAGGTGACGAGCACCAACCGCAGCCTGATCGAAGGCGAGATCGCCGTGGCGGGGCCGCGCGCGAACGTCGTGCTCGCGAACCCGAACGGCATCACGGTCAACGGCGGATCGTTCGTCAATACAGGGCACGTCGCGCTGTCCACCGGCAACGTGAGCTTCAACGACCTGCAGATCGCCCCCGGCGTGATCCAGCGCAACATCGTGCTCGATACGTCGACCGGCACGATCGTCGTCGGTCCGGGCGGCCTGGCCGGCGCGCTGATCGGGCTCGATCTGATCGCGAAGAACATCGTCGTCGACGGCGCGATCGACAACACGTTTTCGTCGGCGACGGCCGGCGTGCGCCTGCTGGCCGGACGCAGCCGTGCCGAGCTGAACACGGGGCTGTCGCCGAACGACAACGCGAACGACTGGCTCTCGCGTACCGCGACGACTCACCCTGACACCGCGTCGTCCTATGCGATCGACATCACTGCCGCGGGCAGCGTGACGAGCGGGCGCGTGCAGTTGATCGTCACGGACCGCGGCCCCGGCGTGCGCAGCGCTGGCGCGATGAATGCGTCGCTCGGGGATTTCACGCTGACATCGAACGGCAACGTCGAGATGTCCCATGCGAAGGTCGACGTCGCGCGAGATCTCGACGTGACCGTGCAGGGCGGCATCACGCTGACCGGCACCGACATGAAGGCGAAGGGCGGCCACGCGAACGTGTCGGCAGCCGATGCGATCGCGTTGACGGGCAGCAGCCTGATGGCGTCGGGCAGCGTGAAGCTGAATGGCGCGGGCATCGCGCTGAATCCCGACGATGCGATGAAGGGCGCGACCGTGGCATCGTCGCAAAGCGGCGTGGTGCTCAAGAGCGCGGCGGACATCGTGAATGTCGGGTCGCTCGTGCAAGGGCAGACCGCGATCGACGCTGACCCGGATTCGATGGGCGCGGTGACGCTGAACGCGGCGGGCCGCATCCTGAACGAGTCGTTGCCGCAGACGCGGCTTGGCATCCTGTTCGGCGTTCAGGGCGACGTGTCGCTGACCGCGGGCGCCGATGTCGTCAACCGGAATGCGCGGATCCTGTCGAACCAGAGCATTTCGATCGCTGCGGGCGGAGACCTGCAGAACATCGTCGACCACAGCACCGGCGTGCAGAACGGCGCGGTGGTCGGCTTCTCCGAGCAGGGCGGCCGCTTCCTGTTCTTCAAGCATCGTAGCGACGGCTTCACCGTCGACTATGGCGCGCTGGCCGATGCATCGAAACTCGCGTACATCACGGCCGACGCGGGCAACGTGACCGTGCGCGCCGCGAACGTGACGAATATCGGCGGATCGATCCTGTCGAATGGCGGCGCAATCGATATCGCCGCGCGCGAAAACATCCTCACGCAAGCCGTTTTCACCGGGCAGGCAGCGTACCGGCGCTCGTGCTTCGTGTTCTGCCGCGCGAGTGCATCGTCGAACGTGCAGGCGTTCGGCGGCGTGATCGAGGCCAAGGCCGACATCCAGCTGAAAGCCGGTACGCAGATCACGAACACGGGCGGAACCGTGCTCGCGCTCGGCGCATTGACGCTCGACGCACCGAAAACGCTCGCGCAAGGCGTACCGGGCTACACGGTGGTCAACCGCGACCACGACCTGAAAGCGTGGTTCGGCAATCGCTGGGCGGCAATCTATGCAGCCGACACGGGCGGCGTGTTCACCGGAGGAACCGGCAAGGTGCGCCTGACCGGCGAGGCCGACATCGACGGCGGCGCGTACAGCGCGCCCGAAGGTGTGCTCGCGGCGCGCGGCATCGTGACGATCCGGCCGCCCCATCGCGATCTCGTGACGATCGGCAACCGCAATCACATGGGCCTCGTGTCGTGGTTCGGCCTGTGATGTCGCAGACGGACCACCGCATCGCCGCCGCGCTCGCGTTGACGCTCGGCGCGATGTCGCCGTGCGCGCACGCACAGCTCGCCGGCGCACCGCCGGGCCTCGGCGCGCTTCCGGCCGGGTTCGCGGTGCCGCGTGCGGAGCAGGATCCCGCGCAGCGCCTGCTGCAGGAGCAGCGCGACCGGCAGCGCCGCGACGAGCTCGCGCAACCGCCGGCGCAGATCGCGGTGCCCGAGCAGCCGGCGATGCCCGACCTGCCGCCGGGCGCGGACGTCGACACGTTGCCGGACGTCGCGCCGACGTTCCCGATCGAGCGGATCGAATTCACCGGCGACGCGATCCTCGGGCAGCCCGAACTGGACCGTATCGCGGCGCCGTTCATCGGCAAGCAACTCGGGCGCAACCGGATCAATCTGCTGCTGCGCCGGCTGACCGAAGCGTTCATTTCGCGCGGCTACATCACGACGCGTGCGTACCTCGGGCCGCAGAATCTTGCGTCCGGCACGCTGAAGATCAACCTCGTCCCCGGTCGCGTGGCCGCGTTGACGTTGAACGGCAAGCCGCTGAGGCCGCGCGATCCCGACGAGAAGTGGTACGAAGTGCGCGGCGGCGGGCTGCTGACCGAAGCCGGCACCGCCTGGGCGTTCGCGAGCACGCCGGGCGACGTGCTGCGCCTGCCCGACCTGGAGCAGGGCGTCGACCAGATCAACCGGTTGCGGCGCAATCAAGCCGAAATCCGGATTCTCCCCGGCGAAGCGCCGGGTGATTCGATCGTTGCGATCTCGAACCGCTATGGCGATCGTCTTCATTACGATTTCGGCATCGACAACTACGGCAGCTCGCAGACCGGCAGGACGCGCTATCGCGCCGGTGTCGAAGCCGACAACGTGATCGGACTGCAGGAATCGCTGTCGTTCAGCTACGTCGGGACGACCGACACGAACGCGGTCGTGTTGTCGGCGGCGGTGCCGTACGGGTATCAAACTTTCAGCTACACGGCGTCGATGTCCGAGTACCAGCAGGCGATCGGCGACGTCGCGCTGCTCGCGGGGCGCACGTTCAGCCAGATGCTCGGCTGGAACGACGTGCTGGTGCGGTCGCCGCGCGGGCGCATGAGCGTCGACGTCACGCTCAACAAGCTGCGCACCGAGCGCGACCTCAACGGCATTCCGTTGTCGCCGCAGAACCTGACGGTGCTGCGGGTCGCGCTGAACGGGCTGTCCCGCTTCGTCATGCGCGACCAGGGCGCGGCCGCGACCTGGGATGTCGGCGTGTCGCAGGGGTTGCCCTGGCTGGCGGCCAACCACGATGCGTCGGACATCGGCATCGACGACGCGCACAGCCAGTTCACGAAGCTCGATGCCACCGGCACGCTGCAGTTCACGCTCGGTACTGTTGCCGGTTCCCTGTGGGCGTATCGCGGCACGCTGCGCGCGCAGTACAGCCGCGTCGCGCTGTTCGGCAACGAGCAGATCTTTCTAGGCGGCATGGGTTCGGTCCGCGGGTTTACCGAAGGCGGGATCGCGGGCGACAGCGGCGCATTCGTGCGCAACGAGCTGGCCTGGCAGAACGTGCCGGCGTGGCACGACGCGCGCATCGAACCCTACGTGTTTCTGGACGGCGGCAAGACGCACCTGAACGCACAGGGCGGCTGGCCGTCGCTCGTCGGCACGGGTGTCGGCACGCGCGCGCAATGGCGTTTGAAAGGCGGGACCCTGTCGGCCGAAGTGCTGGTCGGGCAGGCGCTCGCGCAACCGGCCGCACTTGGCAAGAAGGCCAGCGTGTTGCTGGCCACACTCAACTGGACGGACTGATGGAGAATTTCATGAATCGCCTGTCGAACGGTCGCGAGATCGCGATGCAATCCAACCTGTCGGCGCGTATTCGCAAGATCGCCGTCACGCTCGTCGCGGCGACGCTGTGCGCCGCTGTCGCTCCGCACGCGTATGCGGTTCCCAAGGCGTCGAAGAAACCCGCCGATGCAGCCGCCGCGATGCCGGCCGATGCGATCGCGAGCGTGAACGGCGTGCCGATTCCGCAAGCGCAGGTCGACGAAGCCGTGCGCGCGTCGAAGGCGCCCGATACGCCGGCGCTGCGCGCGGCGCTGAAGAACCAGCTGATCGCGCGCGAGTTGTTTCGACAGGCGGCGCTCAAGCAGCACTACGACACGAAGCCGCAGGTCGTGGCCGCCGTCGAGCAGGCGAAGGCGCTCGCGATGACGCAGGCGTACCTGCGCGATCAGATCAAGCCGGCACCCGTCACGGACGCGGACGTCAAGGCGCGCTACGACGCGGTTGTCGCGACGCTCGGCGAGAACGAATACAAGCCGAGCGTGATTGCCGTCAACGACGCGGACACCGCCAGGCAGATCCTCGCGCGGCTCAAGAAAGGCGAGGACTTCGGCGGCCTCGCGCGGCAGTTCAGCAAGGGGCCGGCCGCGGCGCAGGGTGGCGCGCTGAACTGGATCTCGTTCAAGACGCCGATCGAGGCAGGCCACACGCAGAACTGGCCGCAGCCGCTTGCCGAAGCGCTCGTGAAACTGCCGCAGGGCGGCATGACGCGCGAGCCCGTGCAGGTCGGCGATGCGTACTGGATCGTGCGTGCCGACGACAAGCGGCCGACGCAGGTGCCGCCGTTCGACCAGGCGAAGGACACGCTGCGCCAGCAACTCGAGCAGGTCGCGATGGAGAAGGCGACCGCGCAGGTCGTTGCGGATCTGATCCGCAACGCGCGGATCCAGCAGTAGGCGGCAAGCAGCAGGTAGCAAGCAGCACGTAGCAGCGTCGGGCAGCGCCCGGCGAACACGCACGCGATGCCGGGCGGGGAAACCCGGCATCGCGCGGCGCCACGGTCGGGGATCGGCTGACGGCGTCGTCGCGGGGCCATCGAACGAAGCGAACAACAGAAGATGAACACGTCCAAGCGTAAGACCTTGCAGCAGCTTGCCGCCGCCGGCGCGGCGCGAATCGGTGCACGTGCGCGATCGGCGGCAGGTGCGCCGCGATGCTTCGCGGTCGAGCCGGCCGCGCGATCGTACCGCTGGTGGCAGCGTGCGACGAGCGCGCTCGTCGCACTGACGATGTTCATCGGGCCGATCACGGTCACCGTCGAGCAGTGCCGCGATGCGGCCGGCGTGCTCGGCGCGGGCAATCGCCGTGTCGACGACGACGCATGGCAGCGGTTGCTCGATCTCGCGTCGCTGCGCGTGCGATTCTCGATGCAGCTCGCGGCTGCCGCGCCGATCACGGACCCCACGGCGCCGATCTCATTTCAGCCGGCCATCACGCAGTCGACCGGCGCGGGCGGCGGCGTGCCCGTCGTCAATATCACCGCGCCGAACGCGGCCGGCATTTCGCTGAACCAGTATCAGCAATTCAACATCGATCCGGTCGGGCTGATCCTGAACAACAGCCTGATGTCGGGCACGTCGCTGACGGGCGGCAACGTGCAGGCCAACCCGAACCTGAACCGCCGCACGGCGAGCGTGATCGTCAACCAGGTCACGTCGACCGGCAATGCCTACGCGAGCTTGCTGAACGGTCCACTCGAAGTGTTCGGCGCGCCCGCGGCCGTCGTGATCGCGAACCCGAACGGGATCACGACGCGCGGCACCGGCTTTACCAACACGATCGGCGTGACGTTGTCGACCGGCGCGCCGCAGTTCCTCAATGGCGTCGGCGGCACCGCGACCGACTTCGCGAACGCGAAGGCGCTCGGCTACAACGTGACCGGTGGTCACCTGCAGATCGAAGGCAATGCCGGCGTGAACGGGCCCGGCGCGGGGATCGAGGGGACCGTGGGCACGATCGACCTGATCGGCGAGACGATCGGTATCAACGCGCCGCTCTATGCGGGCACGCGCATCAACGTGATCGCCGGGCGTCAGTTCGTGACGCCGGCCACCGTCGATACGTATGGCACCACGTACGGCACGGCGTCGAACGGCTCGGACAACTCCGCCGCGGCGATCAATCCCGCGAACGGCGGCGCGAACCGTTCTCTCGCGATCGACGCGACCGCGTTCGGCGCGATGACGGCGGGGCAGATCCAGGTCGTCAGCACCGCGGCGGGGATGGGCGTAAGGACCGACGCGCAGCTCGCCGCGAATGCGGGCGACTTGCTGCTATCGGCGAACGGCGACGTGTCGGTCGCGGGTTCGGCCGCGCAGCAGCAGGCGACGGTTCATAGCGCCGGCAACGTGTCGATGACCGGTGCGCACATCGGGGTCGGCGGTTACGCGATCGATGCGAACGGCGACGTGACGTCGACCGGATCGATCCAGTCCGGCGGCAAGCTGGCGGTGGCGGCAGGCGGCAACGTGAACATCGCGAATGCACAGGCGCACGGCGACATGACGGTCGCCGGCGGCACGAACGTAACGCTCGGCGACGTACAGGGCGGCGGTGCGTTGGCCGTTACCGCACGCGGCACCGACGGCACGGGCGACGTCAACCTGAACGGCACGTCGGTCGTGACCGGCGCAACGACCGTGCAGGCGGCCCGCGACGTCAACGTGAACGGGCAGACGAACAGCGGCACGCTGCGCGCGACCGCGCAACGCGATGCGACGGTCAACGCGGCGCTGCAGACGTCCGGTGCGCTGGCGTTGACGGCGACGCAGGGCAACGTCGCCACGCATGCCGCGATGAAGAGCGGTGGCGATCTTGCGCTGACGTCCGGACAGGATACCGTCGTCGCGTCGCAGGCGACCGCGCAGAACGCCGTCAGCGTGCAGGCGGGGCGCGACCTGAGCGTAAGCGGTTCACTCGCGAGCGGAACGACGTTCGCCGCCGATATCGCGCGCGATGCGTCGGTCGGTGGCTCGCTGATGGTCGGAACCGACGCGCGCGTGGACGCGGGGCGCAACGTCGACACGTCGGGCGTCGTGATCGTCCAGCGCAACGGGGCACTGAGCGCACGCAACGACATCACGGGAAGCGGCTCGATCGCGTTTGGCCAGAGCGGCGCGTTGAACGCCGCGCATGACGTCGCGCTGACCGGCAAGCTGCTCGCCAATGGCCTACAGGTCGACGCGGGCAACAGCGCGAGCCTCGCGACGGTCCAGGCGGGCGGCGCATTCGGCGTGACGGCAAGCGGTGGCGCTAGCGGCGGCGACGTCGTATTCAACGGCAACGCGGCCGCGCTCGGCGCCGCCGACGTGCACGCGTCGCGCGACGTCGTCGTGAACGGCACGCTCGCCGGCGGCGCGCAGGTCGCGCTTGCCGCGCAGCGCAACGTGATCGTCGGCGGCAGCGGCACCGTGCAGGCCGTCGGCGATCTGGCGATGATGGCGGCCAGCGGCAGCGTCGCGTCGGCCGGCACGTTGAACGGCGCGGGCGCGCTGACGGTGCAGGGCGCGCAGGATGTGTCGCTGACCGGCGCGACCACCGTCACCGGCGACGTGACCGCGACGGCCGGCCGGGATCTCACGATCGGCGGCGCGTTGGCGGGGCAGGGCGTCGCGACGCTCACGGCAGCGCGCGACGTCGTCGCCGGCGGCACCAGCGGCTTCGCGCAGGACGCGACGTTGAGCGCCGGGCGCGATATCGGCGTGACCGGTGCGTTCCAGGGGCGCGCCGTCTCGATGACGGCAGCCGGTTCGATCGCGCTGAACGACGTGCAGGCCAACGCGGGGCTTCAGCTCGCGACCCGCACGGGCGACGTTTCGATCGGCGGCAACGTGAATTCGCTGACGAACGGGGCGATCGACGCGGCGCGCGACGTGATCGTCAACGGCACGCTGCGCACGGCAAGCGGCCTGGTCATCGGCGGCGGCCGCAATACGTCGATCGGCGGCACGGTCCAGTCGAACGGCGACGTCGCGCTGACGAATGCGGCCGGCTCGCTGACCAGCACCGGCAATATCCAGTCGGGCGGCAACCTGTCGGTGACGGCCGCGCAGTCCGTGGATCTGGGTGCGCAATCGACGTCGTCGCTCGGCAACCTGACCGTGGACGCGGGCCGCGACCTGACGATGAACGGCTCCGTCGTCGCACAGGGCAACGGCACGCTGAACGCCGGCGGCGCGATAGGCGGCGCGGCCGCCATTGCGTTCGGGCTCGCGGCGAACGTCGGTTCCGGCGGCGATACGACTCTCACCGGTTCGCTGCGCGGCGGCAACGTGCGGACGACGGCGGGCGGTTCGGCCACGCTGCACGACGTGCAGGCGGCGTCGACGCTCGCGCTCGATGCGGCGACCGACCTGAGCGTGACCGGTGCGGTGACGGGCGGCGCGGACGTGGCGCTGGCCGCGGCGCGCAATATCGACATCGGCGGTTCGTTGCAGTCGGCCGGCAACACGTCGCTGCTCGCGACCGGCGGCAGCATCGGATCGACGGGGGCGATCGCGAGCAATGGCGCGTTCGACGCACAGGCAGGCAGTGACATCAACCTCGGCGGCAAGACGACCGTGTCGCGCGACACGACGCTCGCGGCCGGACGCGACGTCAACGTCAGCGGGTCGCTGGCCGGGCAGGGACAAGGCGTCGTCAATGCGGCGCGCGACATCGTCGGCGCAGGCACGTTGACGTTCGGTCAGCAGGCGACGCTCGACGCCGGGCGCGACGTCGCGCAGCGCGGGCTGATCCAGGGACAGTCGGTCAGCGTGACGGCGGCCGGCAACGCGGCCGTGAACAACGTCGAGTCGACCGGCACGATCGCGCTGCGCGCGAACGGTACGAACACCGCAACGGGCGCAGGCGATCTGCGCATCGACGGTTCGGTCGCCGCCGCGGGCGCGATCACGGCGTTCGCGCAGAACGATGTCGCGATCGGCGGCAAGGCCGCGAGCGGTTCGACGGTTGGCGTGACCGCGCAGCGGGACATCGCCGTGAGCGGCGCGATCGAGTCGGTCGGCGATACGGCGCTGGCCGCGCGGCAAGGCAGCCTCAACGCAACCGGCGGCATCAACAGCGGCGGCAAGCTTGCCATCGCGACCGGCCTCGACCTGTCGCTCGGCGCGAGCACCAGCGCGATCGGCGACGCGACGCTGACGGCCGGCCGCGATGCCACGCTGAACGGCACGATGGTCGGACAGGCGAACGGCACGGTGACGGCCGGGCGAGACATCAACGGCGGCGGCAAGCAGGCGTTTGCCGCGACCGCGAACTATGCGGCGCAGCATGACGTCGCGCTGACCGGCGGCATGCAGGCGGCGGCGATCACGGTGACGGGCGGAAACAACGCGACGTTGCACGATGCGTCGTCGTCCACCACGTTGACGCTGACCGCGAACGGCAACGCCGGCGAAGGCGATGCGGGCGTCACGGGGGCGGCGTCCGCGCAGGGAGCGGCGAACGTGACGGGCGCGCGGGATGTGTCGATCAGCGGCACGCTCGGCAGCGGCGGAGCGCTTGCATTGAGCGCGCAACGCAACGTGGCGGTTGGCGGCGGCGTGGAGTCGAACGGCGATCTGACGGCAACCGCCGCGAACGGCAGCGTCGTGCTCACGGGGGCGACCACGACCGCGGGCGCGTTCAACGCCACCTCCGGGCTCGATACGCAGCTCGGCGGCCAGATCGCGGTGGCGAAGTCGACGAACGTGCAGGCCGGTCGCGATATCGCGTTGACGGGGGCACTCGCGGGTCAACGCGACGGCACGCTGAGCGCGGGGCACGACATCAACGGTGCAGGCTCCGCGGCATTCGCCCAGGCGACGACGCTCGATGCCGCGCACGACGTCGCGCTGACGGGCGCGCTGCAAGCGGCGGCCATCAACGTGACGGGCGGCAACAATGCAGGACTCGGCACGATCCAGGCCGTCAGCGGCAATCTCGACGTCACGGCCAAGGGCGGTGCCGGCGGCGGCGATGTGACGATCGGCGGAGCGGCCACCGCGTTCGGCGCGATGCAGTTGCAAGCCGCACGGGACGCTTCCGTTGCGGGTGCAATCAACACCGGCGGCACGACGACGATCAATGCGGCGCGCAGTGTCGCGCTTTCGGCCGTCAATTCGGCCGGCGATCTCGGCGTAACCGCTTCGGGCGGCAACGCGAGCGCGACGAGCCTGACGACGCAGGGCAACCTGAACGTCGTTGCGGCACAGGACATCGCGGTGACCGGGCAGAGTGTCGCGGGCGGCAATGCTTCGCTGAACGCGGGCCGCGACATGACGCTCGCAGGCGTTGGCGCGCAGCAAAGCGGCACGTTGACGGCGGGCGGCTCGGTGACTGCCGACGCGATCGCGTTCGCGCACCAGGCGAGCGTCAACGCGGGCGGCAATATTGCGGTAACGGGCAACGTCGCGACCAACGGCGATCTCGCGATGACCGCCGGCAACGACTTGTCGGCCGGCTCGGTTCAGGCGGGCGGCGCAATCGGATTGCAGGCGCAGGGCCGCAACGGCGCCGGCGACGTGATGGTGAACGGCGCGGTGACGTCGGGCACCGCGACGACGATTACGGCCGCGCGCGATGCGGGTATCGGGGCGGCGTCCAGCGGCGGTGCGCTGAACGTGACGGCGGGACGCGACCTCGGTGTCGCGGGCGCGATCCATTCGACCGGCGACGCGACGCTGACCGCGACGGCGGGCAATCTCGGCGTCGGCGGCGCGGTCGTGTCGACCGGCAATCTCCGGGCCAATGCGGGCGGCGGCCTCGCGCTGCTTTCCGGCGGGCTCGTGAACGGCGATACGACGTTGACGTCGGGCGGCGCGATGACGCTCGGCGGCGCGCTGTTCGGTCTCGGGGCCGCGACTATCGACGCGGGCGGTGCGCTCGGCGGCGGCGCGGCACTGACGTACGGCAAGGACATCGCCGTCAATGCCGGAAACAGCATCACGCTCGGCGCGATTCAGGGCGCCGGCAAGTTGACGGCGGTGTCCGGCGGCGACATGTCGCTCGGTGCGACCACCGCGGTCGGCGACGTGTCGGCAAAGTCGACCGCCGGCAGCGTGTCCTTCGGCGGGTTGTTGCAGTCGGGCGGTAACGTCGTGGTACAGGCCGCGAACAACGTGTCGCTCGCGGGCGGCGTGGGTTCGATGGGCACGGTCGACATCAACGGCATCGGCGGCAACGTGTCGGTCGCGGGCGTGTCGGCGAACGGCGACGCGACGCTGCATGCGGGGCAAACCGTCGCGTTGACCGGCAACAGCATCGTGGCCGGGCAACTGGGTGTGTCGGGCGGCAACGTCACGCTGAGCGGTTCGGCCGTCGGATCGAAGAACGTGACCGTTTCCGCGCAGGGAACGGTCGATGCCGGCAATGCATCGCTCGTGGCATCGCAGAACCTGCAAGTGAACGGCTCGAACGTGACGCTCGGCAATGCGACGGTCGGCGGCGCGCTCACCGCGCAGGCGTCGAACCAGCTCACGCTGGCGGGCGGCAAGGCGGTGAACGTCGTCGGCAACGCGACGCTGGCTTCGCAGAACGGGCTGTACAACGCCGCGAACGTGCTGGCCGGATCGCTCAACGTCTCGGCGCCGAACCTGACGAATGCGGCCGGTGCGTCGCTCGCGTCGATCGGAACGACGACGATCAATGCATCGAGCTTCGCGAACGCCGGACTGGTGAACGGGACGACGACGAACGTCACCGTCGGGGGCGCGCTGACGAACGTGGGCGGCTCGCTGATGGCGGTGAACGCGCTGAACGTCAATACCGGTACGCTGAACAACCAGAACGGGATCGTTTTTGCCGGCAACCCGAAGGCCGCGACCGGTGCCACCGGCGACGTATCGCTGACGATCAATGGCGGCAATGGCGGCAATGGCGGCAATGGCGGCAATGGCGGCAATGGCGGCAATGGCGGCAATGGCGCGTTCTACAACGCGGGCGGACAGTTGCTTGCGCAACGGGACATGGGGATCAGCGCGGTCAACATGGCGTTCGATCCGTCGCAGGGGACGATCAGCCAGGGCGGCAACCTGTCCATCACCGCCGGGTACGTGAATGTCGGCGGCACGTGGAATTACGGCGGGCAGAGCGTTTCGCTGACGGGGCTGAACGGGATCACGAACGACGGCACGATCACCGGGACGTCGCCGTTGACGCTGACGGCCGGCGGCAGCTTCGAGAATCACGGACAGGTCACCGGGTCGGATGTGACGTTCAACGGTACGCTGAATAATGCGGCCGGGGCGGTGATGCATGCGGATAACGCGTTGACGCTGAATGGCGATACGACGAACCGCGGAACGGTTGAGGCAGGGAACGTTCTCAACGTCAATGGTGGCAACTACGACAACCAGGGTGCGACGACGCAGTCGAAGGGGGATGCGAATTTCAATCTCGGCGGTTCGCTGCTCAATACGGGGGGCTCGATATTCGCCGGGCGGAACATCGGCATTTCCGCGGCGCAGGTGATCAACGATCAGACTGCTCCGCAAGGGGCCGTCACGACGACCACGCAGATCAACGACCCGGCGCTCCTGATGTCAGGGTCGGTCGGCTGGGTGACGGTCGGCTACGAAGATATCAAAAATGGAGACCATGGATACGTTCGGGCTGCGTACAAAGACCTGCCTGCGACGCTCGGTGGCCTGTTGGCGCCGACTGGCTCGACCACGAACACCAGTGGGTTATCGGCTTCCGATCCGGTCGCGACATCCGGCACGGTGACGTTCAATCAGTATCGCATCCTGACCGGTATCAACGACCACGGCGTTTCGCAGTATTCGAACTACTGGTTTATCGGAACGGCTCCGGATGCCGGTGCGCTCAAGTCGGCGACGTTCACGCTGCCCACTGTCTATCAGACGACGACGAATCAACAGGCAGGAACCTCCGGCGTCATTTCGGCCGGCGGCTCGATCACTTTGGCTGCCGGCACCCTGTCGAATCGGGGCGGGCAGATCGCGGCGCAAGGCAATATCTCGCTGAATGTCCAGTCGTTGAGCAATGGCGCGGTTGCGCCGACCACGACGGTCGCCAATTCAACGTACGTCGACCAGGCCCAATACACTGCCTTTCTGGGGCAGCTTGCTTCGCTCGGTTTGATTGGCGTGCAAGGTACGGGAAATCCGACTGGCGCATTCAATTGCGATTCGGGCAATTACTGCCAAGTTGGCGATCCTTACTTGCCGACCGCATTTCAAATCAACAAGAGCGCCGCCGCCCCCACCGCAACGGGTTCGCTTACGTTTACTACGCCGACGGGCATGATCGCGGCGGGCAACAACCTGACGATCGGCGGCGGAAATCTGACCAACGGGGGGCTGCTGTATGCCGGCAACAACGTTGGCATTACGTCCGGCACGCTGACCAACCAGGGCGGCAACCAACAGAACTACGCGAGCCAGGTCGGCTGCGCCTCCGGCGTGCCGAACTCCGCCTGCGGCAACGCAGGCCAACCGCGCGGCAACAACCCGACCACGACGACGTTCGGCTACAGCCAGAACGACGCGACGATCTATGCCGGCCACGATCTCGTGATCGCAGCCGGCCAGATCAACAATACGTACGGCAACCTGCTCGCGGGCCACGACATCGTCATCGGCGGTGTCGGCACGACAGCGAGTTCGACCACGCCCGCACAGAGCCTGAACAACACGTCCGGCAACATCGTCGCGGGCAACGACATCAAGCTCAACGTTTCGGGTGCGATCACCAACAATCTGCCGCCGCCCGTGCCGGTACACGAGAACTACGGCAAGCACGAGCAATACTCGGGCTGCATGACAGCCGGCGGCTACAAGGAAAGCTACTGCGAGGGCTATGTCGACCAGCAGTCGGGCAGCTCGTCGGTGATCAGCGCGGGCAACAACCTGCAGATCAATGCGGGCAGCCTGACGAACATCGGCAGCCTGATCGCGGCCGGCAACAACGCGACGATCGCCGTCGCAGGCCCCGTCGTGAATGAGGCGCAGGTGCTGAACGCCTACTGGCACTCGCATTGGGTGCAGGAAACCGGCATGTTCAGCAGCGACAAGCGTCACGACATCTGGGCGTGCGGCACGCCGGAGCAGTGCAAGGCGTTGTACGGGAGCGCATACACGAGCACTGGCGGCACGATCGATCCGCCGACGCCGGTCGGCAATATCGCGGCGACCATTCAGGCGCCGAACCTGTCGATCTCGTCGAACGGACAGATCCAGAACGTCGGCAACGTGATCGGCACGTACGTGTCGCTGACGGGCCAGAAGCTGATCAACGGGATCACGACCGCGAACACCTACACGCCGCGTGTCAATGCGCCGTCGCAGGTCATTTCGCTGAGCCCGGTGGACTTGCCGGGGCTGAACCTGTCGGTGCCTCGTGCAGTCGGCACCGGCAAGCTGCCGACACCGGTCGCGGGCGCTGCGTCGTACGTCGACGCGTCGCTCGGCGGTTCCGTGCTGGGCTCGCTCGGGCCGCAGGACTTGCTGAACAATCTGCCGTCGGCGCTGCAGCCTTCGTCGACGCTGTTCTATTACAACCCGCAGGAAGAGGACCTGCTGTTGCAGCAGGCGGCGCTGAAGCAGACCGGCAAGTCTAGCTTCGTCGACGGGCTGACGTACGACAACGAGAAAAACCTGTCGGTGACGGCGCAGGAAAAGATGTACCTGTACCAGAACGCGGTCGATTACTCGAAGGCGCATGACCTGCAACTGGGCGCCGCGCTGACGCAGGAGCAGATCAACACGCTCGACAAGCCGATGCTGTGGTACGTCGAGCAGACGGTGCCGGACCCGACGTGTCACGCGACGGGAGCGGCGACGTGCCCGACGATTACCGCGCTGATGCCGCAGGTGTATCTGCCTCAGGACACGCAGGCGCTGTCGGCGGGCGGCAACATCTCCGGACAGGACGTCACGCTGAAGTTCAATCAGGACGGTAACGGCAGCATTCTCAATACGGGGCGCATCACCGCGTCGGGGACGCTGAGCGTCGACACGCACACGCTGACGAACCAGGCGAATCAGGTCAACGTCGGGGAGATCTGGCAGAAGGTCGATGGCGGGTATCTGAAGACGACCGGGACGGTGGTGCAGCCGGGCGGGTTCATGAGCGCGGCGAACATGGAGTTGAATGTTCAGGCGCTCAATCAGATCGGTGGAGCGCTGCAGAAGCTGGCGGCCGACGGAACGATCGATCAGAGTGGGACCCAGCAAGCGCTTGCGGCGCTTCAACAGCAACTGGGCGGCAACTTCACGCAGACGGCACTGAGCGACAACCTTCATCAGGATTTCGTGAAGGAAGGTGGCTCGTTCGGGATGACGCAGATCTTCTCGATGGTCGTCGCTGTTGCTGCCGCGATCATGATGCAGCCGGAAATCTCGGCTGCGATTGCGTCGATGTCGGGCGCTGCCGAAGCGGCAACCACCGCGGCATTCATGGCGGCGCAGCAGGGGCTGACAGGCGCTGCCATTACCGCGGCCGCAAGTGCGGCAGGCGGTTCGCTGGCCGTTGGTGGGTTGGCCAACACGATGATTGCAGTCGGGTTGAGTTCGTTTGCCTCGAGCGCGCTCGGCCAGGTGGTCGCTACCGGGAAGATCGATTTCGGCGCGAGCCTGAAGAATGGCCTGATCGGGGCGGTGACTGCCGGGCTGACGAACGGCATCACGTTTGACAGCGGTTCGGGCTCATTCGGGTTCAGCGCGAATGCGGCGTTCGAAGGAAGTGCGCCGTCTCTTTCAGCGCTAGCCGGTGTGCAGTCGACGGGCAATGCGTTGGTGCCGCAGGCTGGTGCGGCGGCTGGATCGCTGCCGACCGCAGCGTTGGCGATGTCTGCCAATGCGGCGATTCAGGCCGGCACGCAGACGCTGATTGGCGGGGGAAGTTTCCTCGATAGCTTGCGAGACAGCTTCGTCAGGGATGCGGCAGCAGCAGCGGCGTATGCGATAGGGAATGCAAATGGAGCCAAGGTCTTTGGCGACGGGCTTCAAGGAGAATTGAGTTATGTAGCGTCGCATGCGGCACTTGGTTGTCTCGCGGGTGCCGCTAACGGGCAAGGGTGTGGGGGCGGAGCCATTGGTGGCGGGGCGAGTGCGGCGTTTTCGCCGGACTTCGTGAAGGCGATTGACCCGACGGGCGCAGCGCTTGATCCAGGTCAACAGGCAGCACTGGCTGCGTTTGCGACGCTGGCCGGTGGTGGGCTCGCCGGTCTGGCTGGCGTGAACGTGAACGGTGCGATGACGGCGGCGCAGAACGAGGCACTGAATAACACCGGTGATCACGCGGCCGATGCCGCGAAAAACGGTGGCATGCTGAACGCGTTCGGGACGTGGTTGCAGAATACCTATGGCGATCCGATTGGCTCCTTCAAGAACTGGGGAAACCAGTTCTTGGGGATGGTGCAGGCCAACAATGGACAGACACCACCGTCCGATCCGAATCCGTTGGTGCAGGCGAACAACGGCAATCCGCCGGCGGCAGGTGGAGCAGTGGTGACGCCGCTGGTGGTGGCCTGTGTGCCAGGTGCGGGATGCGTGGTTACGCCTCCAATTGCTTCTCCGGGTGCGACTGGTTCGCCGAGCAATGCCACCCTGTCGAGCGGAAACAGCGACAGCGGTTCAGGCAGCGGCACGAGCGGTCAAGGTGCCACAAACACGTCGGGCGATGCCGCGCGGTTCGTGGGGCAAAGTCGCGAGACGTCAGTGGCCAACATCGTCAATGGCTCAATATCCGGCGAGAAGGTCGCTGTACCTGGGCTCGGTTCCACAGATATCGACGTTGTTGCGGCGAATGGCAACTTAATCGCTGTGGGGGGGCCGGCGAAAGCTAATAATCTTGGGAAGTTGGGGCAAGAGCTTCGTATCTACCAAACGATCGCTGATCAACGCGGGGTGTCTGCACAGGCTTACTTCGCCGAAGGTACGCCTCAGTCGGCGATCAACCTTGCGACTAGAATACTTGGCGCAGGTAATGTCAAGATTTTTCCCGGGAGCAAATGATGGCGAGGCCAGTGTGTCGTGTATTAATTCCGGAAACGTTGGAGCAAGCATTCCTTTTTGTCGTTGCCTTGCTGGAGGCGCTTGGTCTGACGCTAACGAATCCAGGAAGCGCAAAGATAACTACGTGGACCGATGGTGGTGACCAAGTAGAGATCGCTGCAGCGAAAGTGCTTTCGGAAGTGCTCTCAGGGTCTCTTCGTAACGTCCAATTCTGGAGAACCGCGAGCGAAGACGTGTTTGTTGCGTGGGAGAATGTTCAAGGCAGATGCACTTTTTCAATTTACCTCGATGGGTTGGATTCGGCTTTCGCGGTCATGCTGACGTCGAGGCTCGTGGAATCGGTGTTGACGAGGTTTCGGTCGAGATACGACGGCTGCCAAGCGTTCGCTATCGAGTTTGAATAGCGATCGATTGCTGGGAGTTGCGAACGGGGGACGCATCAGGTGCCTGCCCCCTGCAAACAGGGCCAGCCGGAGTCTAGTAAAGTTCGTTTTCGGAGAAGAAGACGAACATGAAGAAGCGCTTTACGGAACAGCAAATCATCGGGTTTCGGAAGGAAGCCGAAGCCGGTATGCCGGTCAAGGAACTGTGCAGGAAGCACGGGTTCAGTGACGCGTCGTTCTACACCTGGCGCGCAAAGTTCGGCGGCATGGAAGTCTCGGAAGCCCGCCGGCTTAAGGACCTTGAGGTGGAGAATGCCCGGCTGAAGAAACTGTTGGCCGAAGCAATGCTCGATATGGAAGCGTTGAAGGTCGTGGTCAAGGGAAAGCCCTGAGCCCGCAAGCCAAACGCGAAGCAGCGTCGGCGATTCGGGAGAAGGTCAACATCTCCGAGCGCCGCGCCTGCCGGCTTGTTGGGCTTTCTCGCAGCGTGCTGCATTACGACGCGAAGCCGGACCACGAGAATGAGATGCTAGCGGCGCGTCTAGTGGAGTTGGCGCACGAACGTCGTCGATTCGGATACCGCCGGCTGCACGCCTTGGTGGAATGCGAAGGCACGCACGCCAATCACGAGCGCATCTATCGCCTGTACCGTGAGGCAGGGCTGGCTGTGCGGCGCCGTCGCAAGCGCCACGGCGTAATGATCGAGCGCGAGCAACTGGCATTGCCGAGCGCGCCCAACGAGGTGTGGTCAATCGATTTCGTGATGGATGCGCTTTCCAACGGCCGGCGCGTGAAGTGCCTGACCGTCGTCGACGACTTCACGAAAGAGGCTGTCGACATCGTCGTCGACCATGGCATCTCAGGTTTGTATGTCGCTCGGGCATTGGACCGTGCAGCTCGCTTCCGTGGCTATCCCAAGGCGGTGCGAACAGACCAGGGCCCCGAATTTACGAGCCGGGCGCTTGACCAGTGGGCGTATGCGAACGGCGTCACTCTGAAGTTGATTCAGGCGGGCAAGCCGACGCAGAATGCGTACATCGAATCGTTCAACGGCAAATTCCGCGACGAATGCCTTAACGAGCACTGGTTCACGACGCTCGCGCACGCTCGGGCTGTCATCGCGGCATGGCGTCAGGACTACAACGAGCAAAGGCCGCACAGCGCACTGAACTACCTTGCGCCGTCAGAGTTTGCGGCGAAACATCGGGCAACCGCGGATGCTCCTGCCGCTTTCCAGGAGTTGGTTTAAAGGGACTTTGCTAGAAGCCCATTGGCCCTATTGAAGGGGGCAGGTCAAAACCCCCTAAAGAAATCCCCCCCACCGCCGTTACCCTTCCTCGGTATCTCAAAAAAGTACTACCAGAGCCGTAAAACCAAACCACACGACCAGACAACCGAGGGGGCGCCCGGCCGTCGAAGCCGTGCGCAGTATCAGAAGATGGAATGCACCGATTCGATGGGGCGCGCAGGCACCGGGGGCTGGCGCGCGCTGTGCCTTTGCCTTGCCGCGGCATGCCTGCTGCTGCATGCGGTTCTCACCGCTGCGTGCGCGTTCCCGCACGACCACACCTCCACGTTCGTATCCGTCGTGCCGAATATCCGGCAACCGACGAATCCCGCATCGCGCTTCCCCAACACATCACACCACGCACCCAACGTCACTCGAGGAGGCCCACACACCACACCCGAAAAGTAACGCGATTCGAATCTGAACCACTAAAAAAACGCATCAAAAAAATCGAGGATTGAATTGAACAAGCATTCCCTTTGTCTGCTGGCCGCAGCCGCGATCTCGGTATTCGTCGTCGCTGGTTGCGGCGGCGGCGACGGCTCGTCGAACGCAAGCAGCGGCACGCCCGCCAACACCGGCGGCGCCAACAACGCAGCCAGCGCACCGTCCGTCGCGTCCACGCCGCTCGCGGCTCCCCCGGCAAGCGCCCCCGTCGCATCGTCGCAGCCGGTGACGGTTGGCGAGGCACTGCCCAGCCTGACGACCCCGCAAGACGGTTCGACGGCCGCAACGGCAACCGGCCCGGTCGGGATCTGGTCGGCATCCGGCAACCTCGGCTACTCGACCATCGCCCTGGTCGACCCGCACAACAACCTGAGCACGCTCAATCTGCTCGGATCGTTCGTGATGTCCGACGATTTCACGAATCTGACCGTCAACGGTTCGACGTGGTCGCTTGCCCCGGGTATCAACTTCGCAGGAACGAGCGGCATCGTCACGAAGATCGATTCGGGCTCGGGCGCATACAGCCCGAAGCAGACGTTGTCCGGCACGATCACCCGCAACGGTACGGCCTCGAATTTCACGTGGACCTACAACGCCGCGAACGCACTTGCCGTCACGCAGGACAGCGTGGTGGGCAACTGGGCGACGACCAACGCATCGTTCGCGATTGCATCGGGCGGTACGCTGACCGGCACGCTGAGCGGTTGCAACCTGAGCGGCACGCTGCTGCTTTCCACGCCCGGCTCGAACCAGAACATGTACGACATGACGGTGACGGCCTCCGCATCGACGGGCTGCAAGCTGCCGGCCGGCGTTCCGCTGTCGGGCAATGCCGCGATCATGTTCGTGCCGATCACGGGAACCAACGGTTTCAAGCGCTCGATCCTCTATGTGCTGCGCGCGGCCGATTACAGCTTCATCGCGTACGGTCAGGTGATCAAACAGTAAACGCACGGTCGCACCGCACACGGCGCGTCGACGCGCCGCGTGCGGCGGCCCGATGAACACGTTCCGTCAACAACGAAAGCCACCCATCCAATGAAGAACTCTTCCAAAGCTACCCTGGTCGGTTGCGGCCTGCTCGTGACGCTGCTGTCCGGCTGCACCACGGTGCCGAACACGGACATGAAGCCCGAGGCGCGTCAGAAGCTGCATTCGATCGCGATGCTCGACGTCACCGAGCCGAAGCGTGTCGCGGTCGTCAATTTCGGCGGCGCGGCGGCCGGGTTCGGGTTGATCGGCGCGCTCGCGCAAGGCGCCGTCAACGCAAGCCATACGAGCACCTACACGGACCACGTGGCCGCCGGCAAAATCCTCTTCGCACCGGACATCGCGGACGGCGTGGCGGGCCGCCTCACCGGCAACGGCTATCAGGTCGTGAAGCTGGACGGGCAGAAGGTGAAGCTTTCCGATGACGGCAAGTCGGACGACTACTCGGCGATCCAGACCGACGCGGATGCGATCATGAACGTGTGGTTCACGTCGTTCGGCTATATCTCGCCGCCTCAGCAGCTCGACTACATCCCGTGGGTCGTCATCCGCGCGCGCATTCTCGACGCGAAGACGAAGCAGGACCTCTATTACAAGACGTTCGCGTGCGGCTACGACATCAAGGCGAACAGCGTCCACATCGACAGCGATTTCGCGTACACGTACGGCAGCTTCAGCGACCTCGAGAAGAATTTCGACAAGTCGGTGGAAGGGATCAAGTCGTGCGAGAAGTCGGTCGCGGACATGATCGGTCGGGATCTGGCGCGCACGCCGGCGTCGGCGTCGGCCAATGCCACCGCTTCCACGACGATGACGAGGCCTGCAGCCACTGCGACGGCCACGGTGTCGAAAAAACTCTGACGCGCCTGCAGGATCGTCGCGATACGCGTTCCGAATCCGGCAGTGCTTGAAGAAAAAGCGGGAAGGGAAGTACTGCACGCAGCCGGGCGGTTGTCACGCCGCCCGGCCGCTCGCGAAAGCGACTGACTTACTTGTCGCCGTCGCCCTTGATCTGCGGCAGCGCCGACGCTTCACCCGGCGTCAGCAGCCCGACTTGCGAATACACGCGCAGTTTGTCGCGCGTATCGGTGATGTCGAGGTTGCGCATCGTCAGTTGGCCGATCCGGTCGCGCGGCGAGAACGTCGACGCCACCTTCTCCATCGACAGGCGTTCCGGCTGATACGTGAGGTTCGGCGACTTCGTGCTCAGGATCGAGTAGTCGTTGCCGCGGCGCAGTTCGATCTTCACTTCGCCGGTGATCGCGCGCGCGACCCAGCGCTGGGCGGTTTCGCGCAGCATGATCGCCTGCGGGTCGAACCAGCGGCCCTGGTACAGCAGGCGGCCGAGGCGGCGGCCGTTCTCGCGGTACTGCTCGATCGTGTCTTCGTTGTGGATGCCGGTGACGAGACGCTCGTACGCGATGTACAGCAGCGCGAGGCCCGGGGCTTCGTAGATGCCGCGGCTCTTCGCCTCGATGATGCGGTTCTCGATCTGGTCGCTCATGCCGAGGCCGTGGCGGCCGCCGATGCGGTTCGCTTCCAGCAGCAGCTCGACCTGATCCTTGAACTCGACGCCGTTCAGCGCGACCGGCTGGCCGGCTTCGAAGCGCACCGTCACTTCCTCGGCGGCGATCTTCACGTCGTCGCGCCAGAACGCGACGCCCATGATCGGGTTCACGATCTTGATGCCGCTTTCGAGGCTTTCCAGATCCTTCGCTTCGTGCGTCGCGCCGAGCAGGTTCGAGTCGGTCGAATACGCCTTCTCGGCCGACATCTTGTACGCGAAGCCGGCCTGGTTCATGAATTCGGACATTTCGGCGCGGCCGCCGAGCTCGTCGATGAACGTCTGGTCGAGCCACGGCTTGTAGATCTTCAGATCCGGGTTCACGAGCAGGCCGTAGCGGTAGAAGCGCTCGATGTCGTTGCCCTTGTACGTGCTGCCGTCGCCCCAGATGTTGACGCCGTCTTCCTTCATCGCGGCGACGAGCATCGTGCCCGTCACGGCGCGGCCGATCGGCGTCGTGTTGAAGTACGTGACGCCGGCGGTCGTGATGTGGAACGCGCCGCTTTGCAGCGCCGCGATGCCTTCGGCGACGAGCTGCGCGCGGCAGTCGATCAGGCGGGCGCCGGCTGCGCCGTATTCGATCGCGCGTTTCGGGATCGCGTCGTAATCGTCTTCGTCGGGCTGGCCGAGGTTTGCCGTGTATGCGTACGGGACGGCGCCCTTCAGTTTCATCCAGTGCAGCGCGGCGCTGGTGTCCAGGCCGCCGGAGAAGGCGATACCGACCTTCTGGCCGGTCGGGAGGCTTTCGAGAATCGTGCTCATAGGAATTACCGTGGATTGAAGCCGGTGGGATCGTATTTCGCGGAATATGCGAGTATCGGCTGTCCGGGAAGTTGGAGCAAGGGTTGATTTTGGTGTGGAACCGGCGTCGAGCCTGTCGCGGCGGGCCTGACGGGCGGTTAACCGGGTGGAGAACGCCGTGCTGGATGGCGTTGCATCGCCGCCGAAACACGCACGCCCGAGCCGGGGCGGCAGCGGGATTTCCGGGGCCGGATCGGACGAAGGCCCCGATCGTCGCCGCCGGCGTGTCGTCGCGTCACACAGAAAGGTGAATGAAAGAAAGACGCGTGAACCCCGGATTCCCGGAACGTCAGATATTCCACGACCGCGCGGTATCGAGCAGCCGCTCGCGCAGCTGGTCCACTTCGCCGGCGAGCTTGGCGGTGATCGACACGTAGCCGGACAACTGCGGCGGCGGCGCGTCGTGCAGCGGCTCGACCGGCCGGCGGCGCGGGGCGAGCCGGCTCGGCGTGCCGAACTTGAGCGCGCGGCTCGCGCCGACCAGCGTGTCGCGAATGCGCCGGTTCAACGGCTTCATCTCGACGCGCATGTATTCGCGGGCCGCCGCGTCGTCGCGGGCCGGCAGCGCGCTCGACAGGATCTCCAGATAACCGATGCACAGGCGCAGGCTGCGCTGGATCGCCTCGAGCTGCGTCATCGACGTCTCGCATTCCTTCGACACCGACGGCATCAGCGAGCGCAACTGCACGAGCAGCGCGCTCAGCGCGGCCATTTCCTTCAGGTGCGCGTCGTCGCCGACCGGGCGGTCGCCCGCGAGCCGCGCATGCACGGCCGCGCACGCGCGCAGCGCGTCGGCGAGCTTGTAGCGCCACGAGTAGGTCGCGTAGAGCGGCAACGCGAACGAGAACGCCAGCGCGATCGCGATGCCGACCAGCACGTTCACCGCGCGCCACAGGCCGTCGACGATCTCGTTGTCGCCGTGCCCGGCGACGATCACCATCGTGATCGCCGACAGCAGCGCGATGTAGCCGGCCTTGCCGATCGCGTGATACGCGCAGACGCCGCACCCGACCGCCATCAGCAGGTAGATGACGAACGGCGCATGCAAAGCGGAATAGAGAAGGATCAGCGCGAGGCCCGCGAGTGCGCCGATCGACGTGCCGAGCGCACGCTCGGCCGCCTTCTTGCGGATGTTGCCGTGGTGCTGCAGGCCGCCGACGACGATCAGCACGGTGATCGTCGACCATTCGCCGTGCGGCACGTTCAGCCCCGTGGACAGCGCGATCGACACCAGAATCGCGAGCGCGACGCGCGCCGCATGGATCAGCTTCGCGTGGCGGTAGCGGCGGTACGGATCGAGCAGCGGGCGAAGCGCGTGGCGCACGAGCGGCGGCAATCGGGTCGGGAGCGGGGCGTTCATGACGGAGCAGGAGTGGCCGGAACGCGCACGGCGGCCCGCGCGGGCCGGCGCCGCGCCGCATGCGCAGCAGACGTAACGCTAGCCGAACGCGCGCGGGCTGTCCACGGCGCGGCCGCGGGGCCGGGCGGCAGGCGGCCGCATCAGATCACGCGCCACGTTGCATCATCGCGCGTCAAGCATCGGCCGCGCTCGACTGCGCGTCCAGCACGCGGTTGCGGCCGCCGGACTTCGCGCGGTACAGCGCTTCGTCGGCGCGCCGCAGCAGCGTCGCGGCGTTCATCCGGCCGTCGGCGGCGGTGGCCGTGCCGATGCTGGCCGTGACGCGCCCGTACGGGCTCTTCACGTGTTCGATCTCGAGCCCCGCGATCGTACGCCGGATGCTTTCGGCGACGGTCGCCGCGCCTTGCGCGTCGGTGTCGGGGAGCGTGACGACGAATTCCTCGCCGCCGTAGCGCGCGACGTGATCGCTGTCGCGGCGCAGGCAGCGCGACAGCGATTGCGCGACCTGGCGCAGCACGTCGTCGCCGGCCGGGTGGCCGTAGTAGTCGTTGAACGCCTTGAAGTGATCGACGTCGACGAACAGCACGGACAACGGGCGCCCGCTGCGCGACGCGCGCTGGGCCTCCTTCGCGAGCACCGCATCGAACGTGCCGCGGTTGTCGAGGCCCGTCAGCGAATCGGTGTGCGCGAGCCGGTACAGCTTGGATTCGGCGACCTGCCGGCGCTTCAGCTCGCGCGACAGCGCGAGCGAGCCCCACGCGATGAACGCCGTGAACAGGCTCATCAGCACGACGGTCCAGACCGCGCGGTGGCGCCATGACGCGTAGATGTCGATTTCGGCGGGCGCGACGTCGACGATCAGCGGCAGCCCGGCGAGATGCTTGTAAACATAGACGCGCCGCACGCCGTCGATGGCGCCGACGCCCGTCAGCTCGCCGGCGCGCCCGCGCTGCGCGTCGACGAACAGCGGCGAGTCGTGCAGGTCGAGGCCGACCACCCGCGTGTCGTACGGCAGGCGCGACACGAGCGTGCCGTTGTCCTCGACGATCGCCGCGCTGCCGTGCCGGCCGACCGCGATGCCGTCGAGCAGCGCGCGGAAGTAGTCGATGCTGAGCGTGCCGACGACGATCCCGCCGAACGTGCCGTCGGGCCGGTTGATCCGGCGGCTCAGCGCGATCGTCAGCGCGCCGCCGCGCAGCCGCGACGCGTACGGCCGGCTGATGTAGAGGCCGGGGGCAAGCCGGTCGCGGTGCACGGCGAAATAGTCGCGGTCGGCGAAATTGCCTTGCCGCGCGGGCGACGCGCTGGAGTCGATCGCGATATTGCCGTGCGCATCCATCACGAAAATCGAGCCGAGATAGGCGCCGGTCGCCGCGCGGTCGAACAGCAGCCGGTGGCGCTGGCGCGGCGGCAATGTCATCAGTTCCGGATCGGCCACGCCGTCGACGACGTTTTGCAGCGACAAATCGTAGAGTTCGATATTGCGCGCGATGTCGCGTTCGATCAGCAGCATCAGGTTGCGCGCATTTTCGACCGCATGGTCATACGCGTCGCGTCGCGCTTCGATTAATAGCGACGTGGAAAGTCCCCAACTGAACATCAGCAGGACGATGCCCGCCACGAGTACGCCGCGGGGCGACAGAATGCGTGCCACGATCGACGCGGTTTGGCGGCGCAGCGTGGCGGGCAGCGGGAATGACTTCATCCTCGGGGGCTGGGGGCGGCGGCTGTTCGCATCGTTGGCGGTTCCGCGCGCGGATTATTTCGAATTAAACGTCATTATCCCGCGAATTCCCGAATTTCGCGCGTACATGCAAAACATGCATGTAGACAGTGTGACGCGCGACGGTTACGCATCATTACCGCATCGCGTACGGGCAACTTGATTTGAATCAATTAACAGTGTCGGTCTTTTTGTCTGATTAATCGCATAATCATCAGTCGATTTTGCCTATTGCCGCGGTATTTGGCGGATCGGGACAGGATTACCTGCCGACCGCGACAAATGAAAATCGAATGACCCGGTCGCAATCGTGGTTTTTACAACGTAAGAGGAAATCGCGGCGGCCGACGCGGCCAACCCGTTGATTCCGCGAAATCTCCGGCGCGGCAGCGGGCGCGCCGACCTCGGCTGTCCCCCTGTCGAATCAGGTAGAATCCGCGCTTCGCCGCAGGCGCCCGCCGCGCAACGCGTATCGGGGCCGCATCGAATGCATCGCAGCACGCGCGCCGCGCTCCGATTCCGCATGCGCCGGCTACGGATGCCGGCTCGCTCAACGTTCGTCTCGTTTATGTCCGCAATTCCGAATTCCGACCCACCCGGTTCGCCCGCGAACCCACCCAAGCTTCATCGCGCGCTGAAGGCGCGCCACCTGACGATGATCGCCATCGGCGGCTCGATCGGCACGGGCCTGTTCGTCGCGTCCGGCGCGTCGATCTCGCAGGCCGGCCCCGGCGGCGCGATGGTCGCGTACATGCTGATCGGCCTGATGGTCTACTTCCTGATGACGAGCCTCGGCGAGATGGCCGCGTTCATGCCGGTGTCGGGCTCGTTCGCGACCTACGGCGCGAAATACGTCGACGAAGGCTTCGGCTTCGCGCTCGGCTGGAACTACTGGTACAACTGGGCGGTGACGATCGCGGTGGAGCTCGTCGCCGCGCAGCTCGTGATGCACTACTGGTTTCCGGACGTGCCGGGCGTGTGGTGGAGCGCGGCGTTCCTCGCCGTGATGTTCCTGCTCAACGCGCTCACCGTGCGCGGTTTCGGCGAGGCCGAATACTGGTTCGCGCTGATCAAGGTCGTCACCGTGGTCGCGTTCATCGGCGTCGGCCTGTTGATGATCTTCGGCATTCTGAAGGGCGCACCGGCCAACGGCTGGGGCAACCTGACGATCGGCGACGCACCGTTCGCGGGCGGCCTGCCGGCGCTGATGGGCGTCGCGATGATCGCGGGCTTCTCGTTCCAGGGCACCGAGCTGATCGGCGTCGCGGCCGGCGAATCGGAGCACCCGCGCACGACGATTCCGCGTGCGGTGCGCCAGGTGTTCTGGCGCATCCTGCTGTTCTACGTGTTCGCGATCTTCGTGATCGGCGTGCTGATTCCGTATACCGACCCGAACCTGCTGAAGACGGACGTGACCGACATCGGCGTGAGCCCGTTCACGCTCGTGTTCCGCCACGCGGGCCTGGCCTTCGCGGCCGGCGTGATGAACGCGGTGATCCTGACGGCCGTGCTGTCGGCCGGCAATTCGGGCATGTATGCATCCACGCGGATGCTGTACAACCTCGCCACCGAAGGCCGCGCGCCGAAGGTATTCGCGAAGCTGTCGCCGGGCGGCGTGCCGCGCAACGCGCTGTACGCGACCACCGCCGTCGGCGCGCTGTGCTTCTTCACGTCGCTGTACGGCGACAAGACCGTGTACCTGTGGCTGCTGAACACGTCGGGGATGACGGGCTTCATCGCGTGGCTCGGCATCGCCATCAGCCACTACCGGTTCCGCAAGGGTTACGTGAAGCAGGGTTACGCGCTCGATCAACTGCCGTACCAGTCGAAGTGGTTCCCGTTCGGCCCGCTGTTCGCGTTCGTGCTGTGCCTCGTGATCGCGCTCGGCCAGGACTATCAGGCGTTCCTCGCGAACCGGATCGACTGGGCCGGCGTGGCCGCCACCTATGTCGGCATTCCGCTGTTCATCGTCGTGTGGCTCGGCTTCCGGTTCCTGAAGAAGAGCCGGTTCGTGCGCTACGAGGACATGGAGATCGCGCCGTGGGTCGCCGCCAATCGCGGCGCGCAGCGGGCGCCGGTGGCGAACCGCGAAACCGCGGGCTGACGCCGGCACGACAGGCGGCCGCGCGACGGGACGAAACGGGAAGCCGCGCGCTTCCCGTTTTTTTTGCCCGGCTTTTGCCTGCACGGGGTCAAAGCCGGTTATATTGCCCGACCCTACCGGGCCACGGCCCGGCCGGCGCGACAGGCGCGGCGCGGATCGGCATCCGGCGCGCGCCGCGTGCGGCGGCCGGCGAGTGGCCCGGCGTTTTCATCGTTCCATCCGGGCCGGCACGGCCCGCGGAGCGCGCAACTTAGAGGAATCCATGAGCGCATCACCCGCCGAGCGGAAGGCCGGACCCGTTTCCATCGTGCGAATCGAAGCCGCGATCAACGCGTGGCGCGAAGTCTACCCGCCGGCGCCGAACGGCGAAGACGGCTACGCGCTCGACGCGGGCAGCAACTGCCTCGCCGAGCTGTACGGCAAGATGATCTGCTACCAGTTGCCGGACGTGCCGCTCGACTCGTTGAGCCACGAGCAGCGCGACGCGCTGTACGCGACCGAGGTGTGATGCGCGGTCGCGCCGCCGCGGCCGCCGCGGCGATGAAACGACGGGAAGCTTGCGGGCTTCCCGTTTTGCTTGGGGCAGCCCCCGGACGTCGCCGCGGGCACGACGCTGCTTGCGCCAGGATCGGCGCCGGCTGAGGTATCGTGACGGGATCGGGAAGCAGGCGATCGAGGACGCCGGTACGGATGGCCGGCGACGGTGACCGGTGCGGGCGCTGTCCGTGCGGTGCCGAAGGAGCGTCCGGCGCCTGTCCCGGGAGGATTCGAACATGGAGTTGAGACACCTCCGCTACTTCGTCGCGGTGGCCGAAGAGCGGAATTTCACACGGGCGGCGGAACGGCTGCATATCGCGCAGCCGCCGCTGAGCCGGCAGATCCAGCAGCTCGAGGAAGCGCTCGGCGTGCCGCTGTTCGAGCGCACCGCGCGGCCGCTGAAGCTGACCGATGCCGGGCGCTTCTTCTATTCGCACGCGGTACAGTTGCTCGCGCAGACGACCGAGCTCGAATCGATGACGAAGCGGGTCGGCAAGATCGAGCGCAGCATGTCGGTCGGTTTCGTCGGCTCGACGCTGTACGGGATGCTGCCGAAGATCATCCGGCGCTTTCGCAGCGAATATCCGGCCGTCGAGCTGAGCCTGCACGAGATGTCGACGATGGATCAGATCAAGGCGCTGAAGGAAGGGCGTATCGACGTCGGGTTCGGTCGCATCCGCCACGAGGATCCGAGCGTGCGGCGCGTCGTGCTGCGCGAGGAGCGGATGATCGTCGCGCTGCCGGTCGGTCACGTGCTCGACAGCGCGAAGCCCGTGCTGTCGCTGCACGATCTCGTGAACGACACGCTGATCATCTTTCCGAAGGCGCCGCGTCCGAGCTACGCGGACCAGGTGCTCGCGGCCTTCCACGATCGCGCGCTGCAACCGCGCCGGATCTACGAGACGCGCGAATTGCAGATCGCGCTCGGCCTCGTCGCGATGGGCGAGGGCGTGTCGGTCGTGCCGCATAGCGTGTACGGGCTGAAGCGCGACGACATCAGCTACAAGCCGCTCGACGATCCGAACCTCGTATCGCCGATCATCATGAGCATGCGCATGCTCGACGAATCGGAGGACATCCGCGCGATGCAGGCGCTGATCTACCGGCTGTACGACGAAGCGCAGATGGAGTATCTGCCGCCGCAGCCCGAATGAGTGCGTAGGCAAAAGAGGCTTGGGCTTGCTTGACGCCGCGCGCGCCGGCAGGCCACCATGTTCCGATTCGATGCGGCCGCCGACGCGCGGCCGCTTTCATGCAGACGACCGACACATGACCGATATCGTGACCGAGGAGATGACCGTCGAGACGCCGCAAGGGCGTCTCTTTGCGAAACGCTGGCGTGCGGAGCCGGCGCACCACGCGGCCGCGCCTGGGCCGGCCGCGCCTGAGCCGGCCGCGCCTAAGCCGGCCGCGCCGATCGTGCTGCTGCACGATTCACTCGGCTGCGTCGACCTGTGGCGCGACTTTCCCGCGCAGCTTGCACGCGCCACGCAACGCGACGTGATCGCATACGATCGCCTCGGTTTCGGCCGTTCGGATCGTCATCCGGGCCAGCTCGGCACGACATTCGTGCGCGACGAGGCCGATCATGCGTTCGTCGCGGTACTGGAACAGCTCGGCGTCGATGCGTTCGTCGCGTTCGGGCACAGCGTCGGCGGCGGGATGGCGGTCGGCTGTGCGGCCGCGCATCCGGCGCGTTGCCGCGCCCTCGTGACGGTCGCCGCGCAGGCGTTCGTCGAGGATCGCACGCTGGCCGGCATTCGCGACGCGGGGCGGCAGTTCGACGAGCCGGGGCAGCTCGACCGGCTCACGCGCTATCACGGCGACAAGGCCGAATGGGTGCTGCGCGCGTGGGTCGACACGTGGCTGTCGCCGGCGTTCCGCGACTGGAATCTCGACGGCGACCTGCCGCACGTGCAGTGCGCGACGCTCGCGATTCACGGCGAGGACGACGAATACGGGTCCGACGTGCATCCGAAGCGGATCGCCGCGCGCGTCGCGGGGCCGTCGTCGTTTCTGTTGCTCGCCCGCTGCGGGCACATGCCGCACCGCGAGCGAACGGACGACGTGCTGGCCGCCGTCGCGACGTTGCTGCGCGACGCGAGCGCCTGAGCGCGCTCGCCATCGTCGGCGGGCGTCCGCCCGCCGGCCGTCAGAACGAAAGCTGGATCGCGAGATCGATCGCCAGCAACGCGATCGATAGACCGATGCCGAGAATCACGTTCGGCAACCGGTGCTCGAAATCGCGATGATCCTTGCGCATCGCGGCGCCGAGCAGGAAGATCGCCTCGACGACGATCTGCAGTCCGACGAACAGCAGCATCAGCAGATACTCGTAGCCCATCTGCTTGAACGCGACGAATTGCATCCCGTGATCGCGGATCCACTGGCCGACGCGCAGCAGTTCGTAGACGAACAACAACGCAGGGAACAGGTAACTGATGAAGTAGGTCGGCGCGGTGGCGTGCCGTAGTTCGAGGTGGAAGTGCTGATGCGTGGTAGCCATCACAACCCTCCTTGCAACGCATGATTGCGGTCGCGACGGCGGCGCGATTGCGTGCGAACCAGGGGATTGCCCGAGGCACAGTGCGCAGCCGTACGTCATCAGCATACTGCTGCGCGCGGAATTTGGCATGCAATGCGTGTGTTCGTTGTAACAGTGTGTATGCGCCGCGCGACGCGTTGGCCGCGTCCCGCTGCCGGTCGTGCTGCGTCACCGTTTCGCTTCCGCGCCTTCGATGAACAACTTCGCGACCGCCTGAAACTCCCGTTTCAGCGACAGTCCCGGCACGGTCAGCCAGCGCAGCATCGCCGCGAGATACAGGTGATGGAACCACGTTGCGAGCTGGTCGGCCCGCAGCGTGCGGTTCAGTTCGCCGGCCTGCTGACCGGCTGCGATCAGTTGCCGCCACACCGGCGCGATATCGCCGCCGTTCTCTCCCGCACGCTCCGGTTCGGCCGCGCCGATGCCGAGGAAGCGATGCCGCAGGTATGCGAGCAGGTACGCCGGATGTTGCTCGCACCAGGCGGCCGACGCGTCGAGCACGCAGCCGATGCGCGACGCAAAGGTCTTGCGCCGCGCGACGTCGTGCTGCAGATGCGCGAGATCGCGCGCGAGTTCGCCTTCGAGCCAGTGCGCGAGCACGGCTTCCTTCGTCGGAAAGTGGTTGTACAGCGTGCGCTTCGCGACATCGGCCTCGGCGGCGATCTGCTCCATCGTGACGGCTTCGTAGCCGTGCGCGTCGAACAGGCGCGCGGCGGTGGCGGCAAGATGCGCGAGCATCTGAATGCGTTTGCGCGCGCGGCGGCCCGGATCGTCGGTCGGAATCGTCATGGCAGGGGTTGACTGAAAGTGTACGGATTGCATTAGTATACGACGTGCACTTTTTTTGAATCCAACCTTTTCGGCTTTTCCGCCGTGTACGAGGCGCCCCGCATGAAACTCGTCATCGCCACCTACGGCACCGAAGGCGACACGCGTCCGCTCGCGGCGCTCGGCCGCGCGCTGATGGATGCCGGTCACGACGTCCGCCTGCTGGCCGATGCCGCGACGCTCGGGTCGGCCGCCGCGCTCGGCGTGCCGTCGGCGCCGCTGTCCGGCGACATCCGTCGCGCGATTGCGCCGGAAGGCGTGTTGGCCGATGCGGTGCGCGGGCGCGGCGGCTTCCACGATACGTCGAAGGCGCTTGCCGTGATCGCGAATGCGAACACGGCCGCGTGGATGCGCGAAGTCGCGGACGCGTCGGCCGGGCGCGACGCGCTTCTCGTGTCGGGGCTTGCATCGTTCGTCGGGTTGTCGGTCGCCGAATATCGCGGCATACCTGCGATCGGCACGGGCATGATCCCGATCACGCCGACCGCCGAATTCGCGTCTCCGTTCCTGCCGCCGGGGAAGTTGCCGCGCGGGCTGAATCGCGCGAGCCATCGGCTCGTGAACGCGTTGCTGTGGCAGGCGTTCAGGAAGTCGACGAATGCCGCGCGCGCCGGCGTATGCGGATTGCCGCCGCGCAAGCACGTGTGGGCCGACCATCCGATGCTGTATGGCGTGTCGCCGGCGCTGTTGTCCGGCCCGGCCGACTGGCCGGCCAACGTGCACGCATGCGGCCAGTGGCGAATCGATGCGCATGCATGGGCGCCGCCGCCCGACCTGTCGGCGTTTCTCGACGCGGGCGAGCCGCCCGTGTACGTCGGTTTCGGCAGCATGGCCGGCTTCGATCGTGCGGCGCTGGCCACCGCGCTGACGCATGCACTGGCCGGCCGGCGCGCGCTGTTTTATCCGGGCTGGAGCGGCATCGATGCGTCGCTGCTGCCCGCGCACATCCGCGTGATCGACGACACGCCGCACGACTGGCTGTTCCCGCGCGTCGCGATGGCGGTGCATCACGGCGGGTCGGGCACCACGCATTCGGCGGCGCGGGCCGGCATTCCGTCGGTGGTCGTGCCGTTCGCGGGCGATCAGTTCTTCTGGGCGAACCGGCTGCAGCGGCTCGGTGTCGCCGATGCGCCGATCGCCGGCAGGCGCATGGACGCTGCCGCGCTGGCGCGGGCGATCGCGTTTGCCGAGCGCGGCGACACGAAGGCGCGTGCGACGGAACTCGGTGCGCGCCTCGCGCGGGAGGATGGCTTGAAGCTGGCCGTCAGCGCGATCGAACGATGCGCGCAACCGCGCGCGAGGTGAGCGCGCGCATCGGCATCAGAAATGCCCGGTGAACCGGTAACGGCTGCCCGGGTGCCACAGATTGGCGACCGACGCGACCATCCCTTGCGACCACGTGCGCCGGTGCAGCAGCAGGCACGGCTCGCGATCGTCCATCGTCAGGTGATAGCGCGTTTCGGCGTCGGGCATCGCGGCCTCGATCCGGTATTCGACACGCTGCAGCGGCGCGACGCGCGTCAGGTACTGGTTCGGCGTCGTCGTCGTGAAGTCCTGCAGCGCGTATTCGGGTGCGCAGGCCGGATTGACCCAGCGTTCCTCGAGTTGTACGGGCGTGTCGTTCTCGAAATGCAGCACGCGCGAATGAAAGATCGGGCTGCCGGTGTCGAGCTGCAGTTCGTCGGCGAGCTTCGCATCGGCGACCGCCGCGCCGACCAGCAGCACCTGCGCGCGATAGCCGTGGCCGCGCGCGGCGACTTCGTCGGAGATGCTGCGGATCGCGACGAGCGTGGATTCGTATTTCGGCGACGCCACGTAAGTGCCCGAGCCGCGCGTGCGCGTGAGCACCTGTTCGGCGGTCAGTTCGCGCAGCGCGCGGTTGACGGTCATCCGCGCGACGTTGAATTCGCGCGCGAGCTCGTTCTCCGACGGCACCTGGTCGCCTTCCGCCCATTCGCCGGCATGAATGCGCGCGAGGATGAAGTCCTTGATTTCCTGATAGATCGGTGTGGTCATGGGATCACGATTCAGAGTCGGCGGCGGGCCGCCGCCGAATGCCGATCCGGCGCGCGCCCGGCGCCGAGTGTACCGGTTTCGCGGGCGCGCCGGCCCGGATTCCCCGAATGATCCCTGTTCGGCCGGCGCGCGTCCATGCGGGATTGCATAGAGCGGCCGGCCTTCGACGGCCCGCGCGCGGTCAGAACCGATGCCGGATGCCGACCGTCGCGACCACCTGCGTGCGCGTCGACGAAGCCGCGAGCCCCGTGACGTTCGCGAACCCGAGCGTCGCGCCCGACGGCACGCCGAACGCGTGCTGGTACACGGTTTCCGCGTACACGTCGGTGCGCTTGCTCAGCGCGTAGTCGGCCATCAGCGTCGCCTGGTGCCACTTCGGCCGGTGGCTGCCGGTTGCGTCGTCGTAGCGGCCGTCGGTGAACGTATAGGCGAGCGCGAACGAGACCGCCGGCGTCAGCGCGTAGCGCGCGTTGACCTCGTAGTTGTCGAAGCGCAGCGCGTTCAGCGCGCCGGGCAGCGACGACGCGGCCGTCTCGTCGAACATCGAGTGCGTCCACAACGCGCCGATCGTCAGCCGGTCGAACGCGTAGCTGCCGCCGGCGCCCATCACGCGCTGCCGGACGGCCGGGAAGTTCGGCGCGTCGTTCGTCGACAGTGCGCCGCCGGCCGTCAGGCCGCCGCGATTGAGCTGCAGGTACGCGGCGCCGAGGCTGACCGGCCCGTTCGCGTACGACACGCCCGCGCTGTATGCGCGGTTGCTCGCGAAGCCGCCGGCCGCGTTGCTGAACCCGTACAGGCCGCCGAACTGCCAGCCGGCAAGCGTCGGGCTCGTGTATTTCACCGCGTTGTCGATGTAGAACGAATCGTCGATGTTGTCGTTGTCGAACGGATGCGACGCGAGGTTGTTGCCGTCGCCGTTGTTCGCCATCGCGAGCGGGCCGAGATAGTCGACCACGGCGTCGTATTGACGGCCGAGCGTCAGCGCGCCGTACCGGTCGCTCTGCAGCCCGACGTACGCGCGGCGGCCGAACGTCGTATTTCGATAGGACTGCGTGCCGTTGTTCAGATTGAAGCCGCTTTCGAGGCGGAAGAGCGCGTGCAGGCCGCCGCCGAGATCCTCGTTGCCGCTCAGCCCGAAGACCGTATTCGACAGCAGCCCGCTGCCTTGCTGCCACGTGCTTTTGCCCGACTGGTTGTTCGTATAGGCGATACCGGCATCCAGCATCCCGTAGAGCGTGACGCTGCCTTGCGCGTGCGCGGCGGCGCTGAAGAGTGCAAGCGAGAGGGTTCCGACAACTGCTTTTTTCATTGCATGTATTTCCTGGAAAGGCCCGTTTCGACGGGAACGGCGATCCGTCACGCGTGCCCGTGCGAACACGCGTGTGCGAATCGATGAAAGGGGAGCGCGTGACGCGTGTCACGCGCGGCGGCGAACGCCGGCTAGTGCTGCAACAGGCGGATCGCGCCGAACTCGGCGGCCGGCAGCACGCGCAGGATCGACAGGATCGCGGGCGACGCCTGCGAGCGCGCGACTTCGAGCTCGATGCACGCGCGCCCGGTGCGGCTGTCGAGCGAGGCCGCGTAGCAGTTGAGCGCGGCGCCGACGGCCTGATGCAACTGGCGCCGCACGAGCGCAAGGTCGTCCGATTCGACGCGGATCGACAGCAGCACGAGCGGGTCCGCGGCACAACGACGCCGCGAACGGGCGAGCGGCAGACCGCGTGAAGCAGCGCATTCGGTTCTGGTCGATTTCATGTGTTCATCCCCGGCTCGCATCGTGCTCCGCACTGCAGAGATCGCATATCGGACATGGCGCCCATTCTAGGAAGCGCGGTGACGATGCGGTGTATAGACTCGCGCCCACCCCGAAAAGAACCCGTAAAAACGCCGTACGCCTGGCTTTGCCCCGACGTGTTCGGTCTTCTCGTAAAGGCATTCGCGTGCGCGGCGTGCGCGGGTACATGGCGAACTTGCGCCGCACATGCCAATCGCGGCCGATTCGGCCCGGGCATCCACCGGCGGAATCCCCATTCGCCCGCCCGCTGGTCGGGCCGGGAACGGTCGGCTCGGCGAACGGGAAACCTGGCGATGGCTGGATAAGTATAGACAAGTGAGAGCGCGTCTCCGGTCTGGGTCGATCGTTGGGAGAAGTCCCGTGTTTAACTTGATGTGATGCGCAATTGGTTGAAAAACAAAGGAAAAATTTCATCGGTGCAAGAATCCGCCGACGACTAGAGATAAACCCGGATTGCCGGGCATTCCTCGAAAAAGGCAAAGTTGTATGTACAACTTTGAGCGTCGCCGGAAGGGGCGATCGCCGGGTTGGCAGGGTTCGCGGCGGGGGCGCGGTGCCGGCGGCGCCGGCGCGGGCTGCCCGACAGGGCCCGCCCAGTTCGCCTCTGACAGGAACGCCATGAAGAAACTCGCGCTCAGTATTGCCCCCGCTTGCATCGCGGTCGGTGCCCATGCCAACGATGGGTCGACGATCCGCTTCGGTACTTCGCATTCGACGTCTACGGCGGTTGATCGGCCCGCGCGCCGCGCGCTGCGCCCGGGCTGATGAGCAGGTGCATCAGTCAGCGCGCAAAACTCGTTTGATGCGCGGTTAATGGCTATTGACGATCCAGCCACATCGTTCCGGATTCTTCATATGATCTTTCAAGGATTTGGCCCGCTGCTGTGGGCCGGCACGGTCGAGACCGTGAAGCTCGCGGTGCTGTCGCTCGCCGCGTCGCTCGTGCTGGGCCTCATCGGTGCGAGCGCGAAACTGTCGACCCACCGCATGCTCAAGTCGATCGGCACCTTCTATACGACGCTGATCCGCGCGGTGCCCGATCTCGTCCTGATGCTGCTGCTGTTCTACGGGATGCAGATCCTGCTGAACAACGTCACCGACGCGCTCGGCTGGCGCCAGATCGACATCGATCCGTTCGTCGCCGGCGTCATCACGCTCGGCTTCATCTACGGCGCGTACTTCACCGAAACGTTCCGCGGCGCGTTCCTCGCGGTGCCGCGCGGCCAGCTCGAAGCCGGCTTCGCGTACGGCATGAGCGGCTGGCGCGTGTTTCGCCGCATCCTGTTTCCGCAGATGATGCGCTTCGCGTTGCCGGGCATCGGCAACAACTGGCAGGTGCTCGTGAAGGCCACCGCGCTCGTGTCGATCATCGGCCTCGCCGATGTCGTGAAGGCGTCGCAGGACGCCGGCAAGAGCACGCTCGATTTCTTTTTCTTCACGCTGGCTGCGGGCGCGATCTACCTCGCGATCACGACGGTGTCCAACGTCGTGTTGCATCACCTCGAGAAGCGTTATTCCGTCGGCGTCCGGAGGCTCGCACTGTGATCGAACTCGTCAGCCAGTACTGGCAAAACTTTCTCTATACCGACGGCTACCGCTTCAGCGGCCTCGCGATCACGCTGTGGCTGCTGGTCGTGTCGATCGCGCTCGGTTTCGCACTTGCCGTGCCGCTCGCGATTGCGCGCGCGTCGTCGAACCGCTGGATCTCGGGCCCCGTGTGGCTCTACACGTACGTGTTCCGCGGCACGCCGCTCTACGTGCAACTGCTCATGTGCTACACGGGCATCTACAGCCTGCAGGTCGTGCACGACCACGTGCTCCTCGACACATTCTTTCGCAACGCGATGAACTGCACGCTGCTCGCGTTCGTGCTGAACGAATGCGCGTATGCGACGGAGATATTCGCGGGCGCGATCAAGGCGACGTCGGCCGGCGAGATCGAGGCAGGGATGGCCTACGGGATGTCGCGCTTCAAGCTCTATACGCGCATCATCCTGCCGTCCGCGCTGCGCCGCTCGCTGCCGAGCTACAGCAACGAAGTGATCCTGATGCTGCACGCGACGACGCTCGCGTTCACCGCGACCGTGCCCGACATCCTGAAGGTCACGCGCGACGTCAATTCGGCGACGTACATGTCGTTCCAGGCCTACGGCATCGCTGCCGTGCTGTACGCCGTCGTCGTGTTCGCGCTCATCTGGGCGTTCCGCAAGCTCGAGACGCGCTGGCTCGCGTACCTCGCGCCGCGCAGCCATTAACGCATTCGCATGATCCGCAACGAAGGACTCCGCATGTACAAGCTTACCGTTGACAACCTGCACAAGAAATTCGGCGACAACGAGGTGTTGAAGGGCGTGTCGATGAAGGCGAAGGCCGGCGACGTGATCAGCATCATCGGCTCGAGCGGCTCCGGCAAGAGCACGTTCCTGCGCTGCATCAACTTCCTCGAACAGCCGTGCTCGGGGCAGATCACGATCGGCAGCGAGCCGATCCAGACCACGCGCGACCGCAACGGCTCGCTGCGCGTGGCCGACCAGAAACAGTTGCAGCGCATGCGCACGAAGCTGTCGATGGTGTTCCAGCACTTCAACCTGTGGGCGCACATGACGGTGCTCGAGAACGTGATCGAGGCGCCGATGGCCGTGCTCGGCGTTGGCAAGGACGAGGCGATCGCGCGGGCGCGCAAGTATCTGGAGAAGGTCGGGCTCGCGCCGCGCGTCGAGGGCATGTACCCGTCGCACCTGTCGGGCGGCCAGCAGCAGCGCGTCGCGATTGCGCGCGCCCTCGCGATGGAGCCGGAAGTGATGCTGTTCGACGAGCCGACATCCGCGCTCGATCCGGAGCTGGTGGGCGAGGTGCTGAAGGTGATGCAGAAGCTCGCCGAGGAAGGCCGCACGATGGTCGTCGTCACGCACGAGATGGGCTTCGCGCGCAACGTGTCGAACCATGTGATCTTCCTGCATCAGGGGAAGATCGAGGAAGAGGGCGATCCGCAGCAGATTCTCGTGAATCCGAAGAGCGAGCGGCTCAGGCAGTTTCTGTCGGGACGGTTGAAGTAAGCCCGCGCGCGTTTCGCGCCGCCGCAAACTGGAACGCTAAATGCTTGTCTCGCGTGATCCTTTCGATGAAGGAGCACCGCGATGAGCACGCCGACCACCACTGCTTTTTCCCACGTGAAGCCGCAGGACACCGCCTTTCAAGGCGAGGGCCTGCGCGACTTTTTCCTGTACCGCGATCTCGGTATCGCCGCCGCGACGAACGGCAAGGTCGTCGCGCAACTCGTCAGGGCCAATCATGCACCGGAGGCGGGCACCGGCTGGCACCGTCACGAAGCCGAATTCCATATCGTGATCATGCTGAAGGGCTGGGCGCGCTTCATGTACGGCGAACAGGAAACGCTGGTGGCCGCCGGCGACTGCGTGCATCAGGCGCCGGGGATCGTCCACTACCTGTTCGACTACTCGCCGGACATGGAGTACCTGGAGATCGTCGGGCCCGCCGACTTCAAATCGATCGACGTCGACGGGCCATGCGCGGTGCCGGAGCCGACGCCGTGGGGCGAGGCCGGCGCGTAGCGTGCCGGTTGGGTGTGCGTTTTCGAAGAACCGTTTTCATTCAGGCGGTTTTTTATTGATCCGCTGACTTCTGCGGCCCGTTCTCCGCTCCCGCACATTGCTTCGAATTCCAAAGGGTTGCGAAGATCCTCACGCGGGGTTTTGCCCGCACGGCGCTCCAGTGTCGCGGCCAACATCACCCCGCATCTCCGGCGGGGCGGGGCAATTCACCGTGGCGCCAGTCGCGTTCAGTGCGCGTGATCCGATTCCGCCTCGGTCGCTTCGTCGATCCCGGATGCACGTGCATCGAGCAGCGCACGCAGCGTGACGTAGTGCGCGCCGCTTGTGTCGCCTTCCGCATCCGCGGTGCGATCGTACGGCTCGTTGTCGTGAATCGTCGCCCGCACGATCGGATAGATCTGCGTTTCCCACCGGCTGCCGTTGAACACGCCGTAGTGCCCCACGCCCGTCTGTACATGGTGCGTTTTCAGGTACGACGGTAACCCCGAACACAGTTCCTGCGCGGCCACCGTCTGGCCCACTGCGCAGATATCGTCTTTCTCGCCTTCGACCGTCAACAGCGCGGTGCGATGAATCGCCGCTGGTTCGACGAGCGTGCCGTCGACGGTCAGCTCGCCGCGTGCGAGCGCGTACTGCTGGAACACCTTCTCGACCGTTTCCAGATAGAACTCCGCGGTGAGGTCGGCCGTCGCGAAATATTCGTCGTAGAAATGCCGCAACGTGTCCGCTTTCGCCGGGTCGCCTTTCGCGCGTTCGTAGTACAGATCGGCGAACGACGACGCATGCCGGTCCGGGTTCATCGACATGAACGCGCCGACCTGCACGAAGCCCGGATACACGCACCGCTGCGCGCCGACGAAACCTGTCGGCACCACGCTGATCAGGTTGCGCGCGAACCAGTCGATCGGCTGGCTCGTCGCGAGTTCGTTGACCTTCGTCGGATTCACGCGGCAGTCGATCGGGCCGGCCATCAGCGTCAGGCTTGCGGGTTGTGCCGGATCGCCGCCGGCCGCCATCAGCGAGACCGCCGCGAGCGACGCGACGGTCGGCTGGCAGATCGCCAGCACGTGTGCGTCTGGGCCGATGTGACGGATGAAGTCGATCACGTGTGTGACGTATTCGTCGAAACCGAAACGCCCGGCCGCCAGCGGGATGTCGCGCGGGTTGTGCCAGTCGGTAATGTACACGTCGTGATCGGCCAGCATCGTGCGCACCGTGCCGCGCAGCAGCGTCGCGAAGTGCCCGGACATCGGCGCGACGATCAGCACGCGCGGCTGGCGCGCGACCGGCCGCGCCTTGCGGAAATGCAGCAGCGTCGCGAACGGCGTGGCCGCGGCCGCTTCCTCGACGATCGGCACCGTTTCGCCGTCGACGACGACCGATGCGATCCCGAACGGCGGACGCCGATGCGAGAACGCGCAGCATTCGAGCAGTTCGCACAGCGCGTCGACCATGCGGCCCGTTGGCGTCGACGTCGCCGGCGGCCACAGCGACATCGTCGCGCGCGTGGCGGCTGCCCATGCACGCGCCGGGCGCAGGCATTCCGCAGACCATTGATAAAACGGATAGGCAAGCAGATTCATCAGACCGCCGCTCGTGACGTCGCATTGCAGGGAACGAGGCAAGCCGTATGCCAGCATGAAGCTGGCACGCGCGTTGCAGCGGTTCGGGAGCGCGGCGACGCGCGCGGTAGGTGATGAGCGGGCGAAGGCGATGCATTGCCTTGCTGGTCGGGCGCGCGACACCTGTCGCGATGCCGTGTGACGGTGCGCCACTTCGGCGAGCGGATTGCACGGGCGTGGTGCGCGCGGTCATGCGGCGCGTCCGTTTACGGTGCAGGGGCACGAACGACATTCAGCAGGGTGAGCGACATGGAATCCAACGCACGGACGACGCTGACCATCAGCAGCCGCAATTACTCGTCGTGGTCGATGCGCGGCTGGTTGCTCGCGAAGCTGAGCGGGCTCGCGTTCGAGACGATCAGCGTGCCGATCGATGCCGCTTCGCGCGCGGAGCTGCTGCTGCTGTCGCCGTCGATCCTCGTGCCGTGCCTCACGCACGACGGCAACGCGGTGTGGGACACGCTCGCGATCGCCGAATACCTGAACGAGATCAGGCCGCAGGCGCGGCTGCTTCCCGACGAACGCCATGCTCGCGCGCATTGCCGGTCGATCTGCGGCGAAATGCATTCCGGCTTCAGCGCCTTGCGATCCGCGCTGCCGATGAACCTGCGCGGGCATTTCCCCGGCTTCCGGATCTGGTCGCGCGCGCAGCACGACATCGAGCGGATCGTGACGATCTGGCGCGAGTGCCTGGCCGAGTACGGCGGCCCATGGTTGTTCGGGGACGAGATCGGCATCGCCGACGCGATGTATGCGCCGGTCGTCACGCGTTTTTTGACCTATGACGTGAAGCTCGAACCGGACGTCGCTGAGTACTGCATGCAGGTGCTCGCGCACCCGTTCGTCGCCGAGTGGATCGACGCGGCGAAGGCCGAGCACGAAGACATCGACGAACTCGATATGGAGTTCTGACCTGACGCGGGCGATCGTGGCGGGTTTTCAATGCTCGTCGCGGGTAACGATGCTGCTTCAAGCGCGCTAAACCGGCGCATGACGATTTCCGTCGCGTATTGATTGGCGTTCAGGTTGCGCCGTTTCTGCCTATATAGGCGGCCGCATATGCCCGCCCATCGACGACATAACGGATCTCGAATGATCGCTATCTGAAATCAGCGATGCGTTTCTGCGCCCGCCTGCCGATAACCCAATCTGGCTCAGACCGAGCGGTTATCGAGGGTTCCCCATGCATTTCTGGCGCAAGCTTTCCATTCAGAACAAGCTGATTCTCAGCATGACGAGTTGCCTGCTCGTGTTCGTCGCGATTTCGAGTGGGCTCAGCGTTCGACTGATCGGCAACGCGGTGCGCGATCGCGTCGTCCGCGAAGAGTTGCCGACCGCCGTGAACGGCATTCGCGCCGACGTGCAGCGCCAGATGGCCGGCCCGATCGCCGCGTCGCGCATTCTCGCGCGCGATGCGTTCCTGCTGCAATGGGAAGCCGACGGCGAACCCGATGCCGGCACGCGCAACTGGATTCAGCTCGCGAAGAACGTGAAGGACGAGCAGAAGGCCGCGTCCGTGCAGTGGGTGTCGGTGAAGAGCGGCAACTACTACAACGAAGCCGGCCTGCAGCGGAAGGTGACCGACAAGGATCAGTGGCTGACCAGCTTCCTGTCGTCCGGCAAGGCGTACGACGTGAACATGGATCGCGAAGTGACCGTCGGCGGATACATGATGTTCATCAACAGCCGCGTGGAACTCGACGGCGTGCCGGTTGGCGCGGCAAGCATGAGCCTGTCCGTTGATGCGCTCGCGAAGGGTATCTCGGCTTACCGGATCGGCGAGAGCGGGTTCGCGTATCTCGTGCGTCCCGACGGCGCGATCATGATGCATCGCGATACATCGCTGATCGACGGCAAGCATTTCCTGAAGGATGAGCCGGGCCTGCCGGGTGATGCGTCGGCGACGTTGCTTGTGGGCAAGCCGTATGCGTACCTGAGCTACGAGGGTGATGGCGGCGCGCGCTTCATCGCGACGTCGTTCATTCCGGAGCTGAATGCGTATGTGGTCGTTCAGGTGCCGCAGGCCGAACTGCTCGGGCCGGTGACGCGTGCGATTCGCAGCGCGGCGCTGGTCGCGGCGGTGGTGGGGCTTGGGGTTGCGTTGCTCGTGATCTGGCTGGTGGGGCGTGCGATTGCTGCGCCGATTCGCCGCGCGGCGACGCTGCTGTCGGAAATTGCCAGCGGCCAGGGTGATTTGACGCGCCGCATGACGGTTGAGAGCCAGGACGAAATCGGGCAGTTGTCGGATGCGTTCAACCGGTTCGTGTCGTCGCTGTCGACGCTGGTTCATCGGATTCGTGCGGCTTCGGCGTCGATTGCGACCGGGTCGGCGCAGATTGCTTCGGGGAATGCTGATCTGAGCGAGCGTACCGAAGGGCAGTCGAGCAACCTGGAGCGGACGGCTTCGTCGATGGAAGAGATCACGGCCGTGGTGCGCAACAACACCGAGACGGCGACGACGGCTGCGAAGATGATCAACGGCGCGGCGGATACGGCGGCGCGCGGGGGGCAGGTGGTGGGCGAGGTCGTGACGACGATGGAGCAGATCAGTGACGCTTCGCAGCGGATCTCCGAGATCATCGTGATGATCGACAGTATCTCGTTTCAGACGAATATTCTGGCGTTGAATGCCGCGGTGGAGGCGGCTCGGGCGGGGGAGCAGGGGCGTGGGTTTGCTGTCGTTGCCTCGGAGGTGCGGAATCTGGCGCAGCGTAGCGCGCAGGCGGCGAAGGAGATCAAATCGCTGATCGAGCATAGCGCGGGGACGGTGGGTGCCGGGTCGCGGCTAGTGAGTGAGGCGGGGAAGGTGATGAGCGATGTTGTCTCGCAGGTTCAGGGCGTTAGCGCGATGATGAGCGAGATTGCAGAGGCTAGCCTGGAGCAGAGTGCCGGGATCGATCAGATCGGGGATGCGGTGCAGTCGCTCGATCAGATGACGCAGCAGAATGCGGCTTTGGTCGAGGAAAGCGCGGCTGCGGCGGAGAGTTTGAAGCAGCAGGCGGCGGAATTGACCCAGTTGGTTTCGGCTTTTAAGGTGGATGAGTAGGGGGTAGTCCCAAGAATCAAGTGCAACGTTTAGCCAATCCTGCGGCAGCCAATTCCATCGCCATAGCTTCTTCAGGGGTTTTCCTGTGAGGATTTTGGCGAGGGAGGCTGTTCATCAGTTTGGTAATGTCGTTCAGCTGCATCTGGGGGACGCCTGACAGGTCGGCACCCTTGGGCAGAAACTGGCGCCGTAGGCCGTTGGTATTTTCGTTGCCTCCCCGTTGCGCAATTGTCGAATCGCTCCAGCAATTCGGCGGGAATAGCTGGATAGATCCGCTGGTTTGGCTTTAGGTTTGCGAGGCATACATTTCCCTTGAGAGCATCATATGCATCGAACACGAAATTCCTGACAGGCCATAATGTTGCTTCGCAGCGCATGTTCAGGTTGTTCCGCTCGCTTTAAGGTGAGACGCCAACGGAATATCGATCGGGAAATTCATGAGCCTTACCCGCGAATGCATTTGGATTTTCAGCGCGAACTGAATTTATATTTGATGTTAGAATTGACACAAAAGATCGCATATTCATTTCAGGGGCGTTAGACATTGCATTTAGGGCACGCGCATCGCCCATAATGCTTGCCAGCGCATAGCCAGCATAAACACTTTCAGGTGCTTTGCCGTTAGAAAATTCCCTGGCAGCCAGCATATAACCGGTGAATGGCGAGCCACTTTTCATTATGGCATTCTCCGCCGCCACATACCTTTTTGACCAAGGACTTCCAATTCCGCCTTTATTGGTTCTATCAAGTCGAACGGCGCTGTCGACGTTATAAACCTCTCGCATCAGATAAAAATAACTTGCCTTCACATTTCCCTCATCGACAAGCTTTCCCAAATCATCGATGCTCATTTTATATCCGGCCACAACTTCCTCAGGCATTGGATAGCCATTCTTTACGAGCCAATCGTATTGATCTTGACTTTTAAATGAAATAATATTTTGATCGAATTTTTTGTAAAATTCATCCATCGTCAAGCGATCGGTGCCGCCATACGAATTTCGCAACTCCTCGTCGTTCTTGGCTTTGATAGGCATGACGGCATCTGCGAATTGGAATTTTTGCGGAATCGCAATCCCCGGAGAATCGAAGGTTTTTGACTTGTTAATTTGATAAGGGCTTGACGCCTCATTGTCGGCCCGCTGATTAACATCCTCACCTTTATCGCGTGCAGTGTCGACTTGGCTCTTATAGCTGGAATACCCAATGACCACCAAGACTATCAAGACCGCAATTTTCCAAAAATTTGCCATGGCTGGACCTCAGTATCAATAAATCAATTGGCTGGATTTTACTTGACTATGCACAAGCTTGCACCGTAATATCTCCCAACATTGCCGCGCATCCAACCGAACAGAGCACAAAAATATTGGTCGACAGCCTCCTGGTAAGGTCCGGCGCCGAAAGCCTCTACTGCATTGGCGTACTGATTCGCTACTTCCTTGCAAGCCCCCGACCCTCCGCATTGCCTATACATTTCATCACGGAAAAGTCTGTCGCATTCGCCTTTGTTAATCCGGCTTCCATAGCAAACATCGTGATTATTGCAGGCTTGTGTAAAATCAAAGCCCATCGGCGCATTGGGAATGATATGCTTCAACCATCCACTCGCCGGTCCGCAACCATTTTGCATTACGTTGCGATCAGGCTCCAGCCAAACGTTTTTCGTGAATGGGTCTTTCTTTGCAATTTTATTATCTTTATAGCGAAAAATGCCGATGTGGGGAGGATTTGCGAAGTTGCAATTCGTCAATTGATCTCGAAGAGACCTTGTGAATTCGCATTCCATTCGCGGACTCACCGGCAAATAGGCAACCCCGAATACTGAAGGTCCTTTTGCCGGAGGTCCGATATCCCCCGCGAAATCGGACGAACTCGAATTAAAATAAGTGCGGGATGAGTTGATATTGATCGTAGGCAAAGTTTGCGCCAGCAGCATATTACTTTGGAGTGTTAAGTTTATGATGGGAAGCGCAACTGCTAGCAATTTTTTCATTTTTCCCCGTACGGTTTTGTTTGGAAATTTAACTGCGTAAAATTTAATATGGAGGCCGCGAATCCAATCTGATGCGATATTTATCGGAATCTATAGGCAAAATGAGAGCGAGTCCGGCAGCACAACTCTGTCGCCAGAATTGATCGCCGCACTAAGGCAAAGATGTGCAATACGGGTCTTTGATGCTTCACCGCTTCAAATTGTTTCGGCTGCGAGAAAATCCTTAGTTCTTGTCCGCACACAACTTGCCGTGACGGCGTGGTGCCGACCCCACCCAGGCTCGGAATTGCCGAGCCAGCCCTAAAGCGATCCGAAAGGTCGTCGAGCTGCGGTAGTTCACGTCAGTCACCTTGACGAACAGCGTGGAATGTTGCGTAGCTACTCCACACTTGTAGACCGTTTCAACAGCTCGCGCGTGCCAGCTTCATGCGATATGGTATGTAGGAATGCAAAGAATTTTATGGACTGAAAAACTGAGATTGTTGCTTCGTTCATCTAAAACTCCCCCAGTGTCATGCAGCCTTAAATAGGGCGTCCTTTAACATTGGCATCAAGGAAATTTCGAGATTGTCAGATTGAATGTCCACTGCTAAAGGCGAATTGCAAACGTCGAAGTACATACCATCGAAGAGAGTGCATCGACGTTCATCACATGGCGATTCCCAATGCTTTTCGTATTGTTAACGTATTTCTTATAACGTTGCAAGCGTAATATGATTTATCCATCATCGAAGAATTTCTAGATCGTCCATTCAAAAAAACATCGAATCGCTGCTAATAGAGTCCAACTGCTTAGGCGGTATCGTTCCAGTTAAAAGTTATCAAATCGTTCCGGTTGACAGTATCCCCGCCAACTGTGTGTCTGCTTACACGCTGGACAAGTTCCTTTGCCTCCAATGCAGGCATGCCGGTCCCTTCGTAGTTCGTGGTTGGGATACCGTTGACAGCCGTTCCGCCGCTGGTCAATTGGCCCGGAAAAAATTCCATACACCGCAGGCCGTCGCGGCATCCTAACCTGCCTGAATTCTTCGGGCCATTTCAATCTTTGGGGAATGGCGTCTGCTACTTCAGTTGAACAATACCGCTGCTTGAACTCGCCGGGCGTCAGGTGGGCCTGCGAGAGCAGTCATGTACACGATCCTGACCGCGGACCGTCGCCGCTATGACGCCTGCAGGGGCCGCTTGATGCGGCTCTAGCGACTGGGACGCAAGCGTTTCCGAATGCGCTTGACCGCCGGGGCGACACCGCCCCGGCCATTGTCGCGAACGCCGCGACTTACACCGATAGCGATCGTCAACAACTGTCACGACTGCAAGGCCCGTGAGGACGCACCGCGCCTGCCGAAACTACCGAATGGCGTCACATCACCGCCCGCTGGCTCGCCGCTTCACAACCGTTCCCCGCTGCAACACATACTCGACCCGCGCGCCTTCATCGGCAACGACTCCGATATCTTCGAGCGGATTCCCATCCAGTACGACGAGATCGGCAATCGCCCCCACCGCAACCACCCCAAGCTGCCCGGTCATATTGACGATCTCCGCCGCCACCGTCGTCGCCGACCTGAGCGCTTCCAAATTCCCAAGCACTTCCGCCCGAATCCGGAACTCCCCAGACTGAAACGCGTGCATTTCGCCGAGCAGATCCGACCCGAACCCCATCTTCACACCGGCCTTTGCATAAATCTCGAGCGACTCGCGTCCTTTCTGCTGCACGGAAGCCACCTTCGCGATGGAGTCCGCCGGCATCCCGAACTCCGCTCCATGTTTCGCCAGCGCGTCATAAGTCACGAGCGTCGGCACCACGAACGCCCCCCGCTCATGCATGAGCGCCGCGGCCGCTTCATCCACGAGATTCCCGTGCTCGATCGTCCGCACGCCGCATCTCACAGCCCGCGCAATCGCCCGCCCCGTATACGCATGCGCCATCACATAAGTATTCGCGGCCTCAGCCTCATCGACGATCGCCCGAATCTCGTCCTCCGAATACTGCGTGTTCGCAATCGGATCGGTCGGCGAAGCCACGCCGCCTGACGCCATGATCTTGATCTGCGTCGCGCCTTTCTGAATCTCCTCGCGCACGGCGAGCCGCACGCCTTCAACACCATCGACGACCCGCGCAATCGCCCCCGTCCTGAAACAGCAGGAGCAGGGCTCCAGCACATCGCCGCGAGGCCGGAAATCCCCATGCCCGCCGGTCTGCGACAGCGCCTTCCCCGACGGAAAAATCCGCGGCCCCGGAATCAGCCCCGTCTCGACCGCCTGCATCAGGCTCCAATCCGCGCCCCCCGCATCCCGCACACTGGTAAACCCACGCGACAACATCGCATCGAGAATCGGCAGCGACCGAATCGCCGCGAGAATATTCGGCTGCGTCGCATTCGCGCCCAGGTTCGCATTCGACGCCAGCACATGCACATGGCAATCGATGAACCCGGGCATCACGGTCTTGCCGCGCACGTCGATCACCTGCGCATTCGGCAAATCCACCGGCCGATCAGTGACTTCGACGATCCGCTCTCCTTCGATCACGACATGATGATGTTCGAGCAACACGCCTCGTTCGAGGTCGAGCACGTTGCCGCCTTGAAGTACGGTAATGGTCATGGAGAAAAAGTCCTTATCGAGTCGCGGAAGTCGCGCGCTTCGCATCCTTCACGAAGCGCGTACCGACGAAACTGACGGCCGCCGCGAGCATCACGTAGAACGCGGGCGCCATGTTGCTGCCGGTGCGGGCGATGAGCCACGTGATCAGGAACGGCGCGAACCCGCCGAAGATCGTCACCGCGAAGTTGTACGCCACGGACAACCCGGTCGACAGCACCTTGGTCGGAAACAGCTCCGCGAACGCCGCGAGGATCGGCCCCGTATAGGTCGCGATCAGCACGCCGAACACGGCCTGGAACACGATCAGCGACGCGAACCCGGGCGCATGGTTGATCCACGAGAACATCGGCCACGCGAGCACGAGGATCGCGAGCGCCGAGCCGGACAGGAACACGCGCCGTCCCCACGCGTCGGCGAGTCGCCCGACGATCGGCGAGCAGCACATGATCATCAGCCCGCCGACCATGCCGGCCGTGAAGCCGGTCGATTGCGGCAGATGCAGCGTGCGCACGGAATAGGTCGGCATGTAGAACAGCAGCACGTATGTGCAGACGGTCCACAGGATGACCATCGAGAAACTCGCGAACGTTTCGCGCGGGTAGGTGTGCAGCACTTCCTTCAGCGGCGAGCTTTCCTTCGCCTGCGATTCGACGGCGCTGAACGCGGGCGTCTCGTCGATATGGCTGCGAATGAAGTAACCGACCGGCCCGACGATGATCCCGAGCAGGAACGGCAGCCGCCAGCCCCAGCTATGCAGCGCCTGCGTGTCGAGCGACGTCGTGACGAACGTGCCGGTCGCCGCACCGAGCAGCACCGCGAAGCCGATGCTCGACTGGATCCAGCTCGAGTAATACGCGCGCTTCTCCGGCGGCGCGTATTCGGTGAGGAACGCGGTGGCGCCGCCCATCTCGCCGCCGGCCGAGAAGCCTTGCAGCAGCCGCGCGACGACGATCATCAGCGGCGCGGCGATGCCGGCCTGTTCGTAGGTCGGCGCGATCCCGATCAGCGCGGTGCCGGCCGCCATCAGCAGGATCGTGAGCGACAGCGCGGCCTTGCGTCCGACCTTGTCGGCATAGACGCCGAGCACGATGCCGCCCACCGGCCGCATGAAGAAGCCCACGCCGAACGTCGCGACGGTGAGCAGTACGGACGTCAGTTCGTTGCCGGTCGGGAAGAACAGCTTCGCGATGATCACCGCGAAGAAGCTGTAGACGGTGAAGTCGAACCATTCGAGGCCGTTGCCGATGACGGTCGCGACGATGGCGCGGCGGCGCTGTTGCACCGCCGCATCGACGGAAGGCGCGGCGCGCGGGGAAAGCGTTCCTTGCATGGTCTCTTCCTTGGTCAGAAGACGGGACGGCTGCCCCGCTTGAATCCCATACTAAGGAGAGCCGGATTTTTTTCTGAAACGAAAGATTCGCATGCAGGCATGCGCTGCACGCATGCGTCGTGCTCGGGCGTTCGGGGCATTCAGGCCCCGGTCTGCTGCTCCGCCTGTTCGAACAGCCAGCGTGTGAACAGGCGGGCGGCCTGGTTCTGCGCGCGGTCGTTCGGCGAGATCACGTAATAGCCGCCGCCGTGGCTCGCGGACGCTGCCGTCACGCGCACGAGCAGCCCGGCCTCGATGCATGCGTCGATCATGTAGCGCCAGCCGAGCGACACGCCCTGGCCGAGAATCGTCATCTGCACGATCTGCGGATACGAGTTGATCGTGATGTCCTGCGGCTGCGCTTTCTGCCTGTCGACGTCGTTCAGGTCGAACCATTCGGACCACGACATCCATTGGCGCTGGCCGTCTTCGAGGCGCAGCAGCGTTTCGTTCGCGAGATCGGCCGCGTCGAGCGTGCGGCCGGCCAGATAGCCGGGCGCGCAGACGGGGAACACTTCTTCGTCGAACAGCCGGCGCGCGGTGTATTCGGCCGGCGCCTGCTGGCGCACGTAGTAGACGCCGACGTCGAATTCCGCGGGCGACATCGATGCAAGACTATCGCGCACGATCAGGCGCAGCTTGATGTTCGGATACGTGGCGCGAAAGTTCGGTAGCCGCGGCGTGAGCCACAGCAGTGCGACACCGGATGAGCACGCGATCGTCAGCTCGAGATCGCCGTACGGCTTCATCACGTTGTGCGTGGCTTCCGCGCATTGCGTGAGCAGATGGTGGACCTGCGCCGCGTATTGTTCGCCGGCGATCGTCAGCCGCAGCGAACGGTGTTCGCGAACGAACAGCGAGCGGCCGAGGAATTCCTCGAGCTGCTGGATCTGGCGGCTGATCGCGCTTTGGGTCAGGTGCAGTTCCGCGGCGGCTTTCGTGAAACTCGCGTGCCGCACGGCGGCTTCGAACGCGACGAGGCACTGCAGGGGCGGGAGAGGCGTGATGCGCATGGCGGGCAGGGAGTCGAGGGCTCTGCCTCCATGATACGGGGGGAGTCGACGGAAATCGTAATCTATGAAGGGCGTCGTGGATTCGCGATATTCGTGCGAAGATTGAGCGAAACAACCCCGACACGTTCCCGAGAACGACGTGACCCTATCAAACCCTGAGAGCAAAGTGAAAGCCGCCCACCCACCCTGGATGCTCGTCGCGTTGGCCGAACGCGGCATCCGCCGACATCCGCCGGGCAGCATCAACGCACGCATCGTCGAATACAACAACCAGACGAACCTGGTCGGCTACGACGACAAGATTTCCTGGTGCTCGTCGTTCGTGAACTGGTGCATGGCGCACGCCGGATTCCGCGGCACCGGCTCCGCGCTCGCACGCTCGTGGCTGGAATGGGGCAAACCGCTGGAGCGTCCGGTGTACGGCTGCATCGCGATCCTGACGCGTGACGACCCGACGAGTTGGAAAGGGCACGTCGGTTTCTACCTGCGTCACGACGCCGAACACGTCCACCTGTTCGGCGGCAATCAACTGGAAGAAGTCCGCGAACTCGCGTACCCGCTGAACGAAGTGATCGGCTACCGCTGGCCGATGCCGGATAACCACCGCGCCGTGCTTGAGTAACGGTGCGGGCCGTCGACGCGGCCTGCATCCGTATCAGGCATCGGCTTCAATTCTTCGCGACGGCTTCCACCTCCGGCCCACCCGCCGCACCATTCCTGCTCCACCCACCCCCAAGCGACCGATAAAGCGCCACCGCCGCCAGCGCATGTTCGCGCCTGACCTGATTAAGCGAATCCGAATCGCGCAGATATACCTCCTGCGCCGACAGCACATCCAGAAAATCCGTCGCACCGCCCTTATAAAGCTGATTCGCCAACCCAAGCGCTTTATCGGAAGCCGCCAATGCACTATCGAGTCGCCGCGTCGCCTCATCGGAACTGACGAGATTGGCGCGCGCATCCTCGACTTCCCGCAACGCTTGCAGCATCGTCTGTCGTAACCCGAGTTCCGATTCGCGCATCCGGCTTTCGCTCTGCGAGATATCGGCGGTAATCCGTCCCGCGTTGAAGATCGGACTCGTCGCACTCAGCGCCGCGCTGAACAGGTTATCGGTCAACGTCGGCAACCCGAGATACGAAGCCGCGAGAATCCCGTCCGTCAGGTTCAACGAAAACTTCGGATACCGTTCGGCCTTCGCCACGCCGACTTGTGCCGCACGCCGTTCAACTTGAGCATAGGCAGTCAGCACATCCGGCCGCCGCAACAACGCTTGCGAAGGCAACGTCCCCGGCGCGCCCGCCGGCGGCGCGGGAATCTCGCCAGCCTGCGCCAGCACGAGCCGATCGACCGATTCCGGCGTGCGCCCGGAATACACGGCAATCAGATTGAGCTGATGCGAAATCTGCGCCTGCGTCGGCGGAATCCGGGCTTCGAGTGCATCGAGCTGGTTCTGCGCCCGCGTCACGTCGAGTTCCGTCGACAGCCCGAACGCCTGCCGCTTGCGCGTGAGTTCAAGCGCATGCTGGCGGATTTTCGCGTTGTCCTGCAGGATCTTCAATTCCTGCTGCGCCCAGCGCAGATCGACATACGCGGATGCCGCATCGGCTGCAAGCGCGAGCCGCATCGCATCTTCCGCATGCTTTTGCCCGACCAACTCCGCTTGAGCAGCAAGCAGATCGAGCCGCTCTCCGCCGAATACATCGGGCGACCAGCTCAGCGCGAGCCCGGCGCCCGCCTGCCGCACGTAGCCGAGCGGCGGCGGCGTGTTCTGCCGCGCATCGGCCGCGTGCGCGGTCGCGTCGAGTTCGGGCAGCAGCACCGCGCGCTTCTGCACGGTCAGCGCCTGCGCCTGCTTCACGCGTTCGGCCGCGGCTTGCAGATCGAGATTGCCGTCGAGCACCGCGGCGATCAGCTTGTCCAGCACGGGATCGTGGAATTGCGCCCACCAGGCGGCGGCGTCGATATCCGCGCGCGGCACATGGGTATCCCAACCATCAGGCGCGAGCGTTCGAACCGAATCCTGAAGCGCCGGATGCTGCGCGGGCTGCACCGCACACCCGGCGGCGAATGCGCTGACGGCCAGCGCGACGAGTAACTTCTTCATGATGACGATCCCTTGACCTCAGTGCGCGTCCGGCGGCGGCGCGTTCAACGTAATGGGTTTGGAAAACACGACGGCAAGCAGCGCGACGACGAAGCACAGCGACAGCGCATAGTACGCATCCGCATAAGTCAGCGTCAGCGCTTCTCGGTAGATCAGCCGATGCAGGTTCGCGAGCCCGGCCTGCGCGGTATTCAGCGTATTGCCGGCCACCGATCCCCAGTACGCGGCCTGGCGGTCGAGCAGCGACGCGATCTGCGGTTCGCCGGCGCTCACGTGCTCGTTCAGCCGCAGATAGTGAAAATTCAGCCGGTCGTTCAGCATCGTCGCGCTCACCGCGATACCGATCGCGCCGCCGAGGTTGCGCATCAGGTTGAACAACCCGCTCGCCGATTTCAGCCGCGACTGCGGCAGCGAGCCGAGCGCCATCGTCACGATCGGCGGCACGCTGAATTGCTGGCCGATGCCGCGCAGCGCCTGCGGCAGCAGCAGCTCCCGCCAGCCCCAGTCGTGCGTGATCGGCGTGTACAGGTAGCAGCCGAGGCCGAAACAGATCAACCCGAACACGAGCAGCGCACGCATGCTGAAGTAGCGCGCGGCGAACGCATACGCGCACAACGCGATCAACTGGAACGCGCCGACCGACAGCAGCGCGATGCCGATCTGCAACGAGCTGAACGCACGCACCTGCGCGAGAAACAGCGGCGTCAGGAACACGGTCACGAAAATCCCGATGCCGGTCACGAACGACAGCAGGCTGCCGATCCCGAAGTTGCGCACGGCGAGCGCGCGCAGGTCGACGATCGGGTCTTTCGCGGTCAGCGCATGCACGATGAACAGGAAGCCGCAGATGCCGGCGATCCACGCGCAGATCACGATCGCGTCGTCGCCGAACCAGTTCTTGCGCGGGCCTTCCTCGAGCACGTATTCGAGGCAGCCGAGGAAGCCGGACATCAACGCGATGCCGAGATAGTCGCCGCGCTTGATCAGGCTGAGATCGGGCGCGTCGATATGCACGTAGCGCGGCACGAGCACGGCTACCGCGATGCCCGGCACGAGGTTCAGGTAGAACAGCCAGTGCCACGACCATTGGTCGGTGATCCAGCCGCCGATCACGGGGCCGATCGCCGGCGCGAGCGACGCGAGCGCGCCGATGGTCGTCGACGCGATCAGCCGCTGCTTGCCGGGGAACAGCACGAACGCGGTGGTAAACACGGTCGGGATCATCGCGGCGCCGAGCGCGCCCTGCATGCCGCGAAACAGGATCATCGAGTTGATGTCCCACGCGAGCCCGCACAGCATGCTGGTGATCGTGAAGCCGACGGCCGACGCGGCGAACAGCCAGCGCGTCGACATCACCTTCGACAGCCAGCCCGACATCGGGATCACGATGATCTCGGCGATCAGGTAGGCCGTCTGCACCCACGACAATTCGTCCTGGCTCGCGGACAGCCCGCCGCCGATGTCGCGCAGCGACGACGCGACGATCTGGATGTCGAGCGTCGCCATGAAGAAGCCGACGCACATCAGCGCGAATGCGAACACGCGCTGCCTGGTCGGTTGCGACGCGGGGTCGCCGGAAAACGCGGTGGTCATCGTCGGCTCCCGCTCAGTTCTTGTGGTCGGTATGCACGGTCACGACCGCGGACAGCCCGGGGCGCAGCACGTGCTCGAGGCCAGGCTGCGGATCGAGATGCACGCGCACGGGCACGCGCTGGACGATTTTCGTGAAGTTTCCGGTCGCGTTCTCGGGCGGCAGCACGCTGAAGGTCGCGCCGGTCGCGGGTGCGAGGCTGTCGACGCGGCCGTGCAGGCGCGTGCTCGACGCATCGAGCGCGACGTCGACGCGATCGCCCGCGCGCATCTTGCGTAGCTGGTCTTCCTTGAAGTTCGCATCGATCCACAGGCCGGAGGCCGGCACGACCGTCAGCAGCGGCACGCCGACGTTCGCGAGCATCCCGACGCGGCCGGTGCGGTTGCCGACGTAGCCGTCGACCGGCGAGCGGATCGTCGTGTATTCGACGTTGAGCGCCGCGACGCGCTGCGCGGCGAGCGCGGTGTTCACGCGGGCCCGCGCATCGGCGAGTTGCGCGCCGAGCACGTCGAGCTGCCGCTTCGATGCGAGCAGCGCGGCGTCGCTGCGTTCGACGGCCGCGCCGGCCTTCGAGTAATCGGCGTCCGCGCGCTCGACGATCTGGTTCGATACGGCGTCCGACTTCACGAGTTCGCGATAGCGCACGCGATCGGATGCCGCGCGCGTCAACTCGGCCGACGACGCATTCTTGTCTGCCGCGTGCTGACCGATCACCGCGAATTGCAGCTGCTGCTTCGCTTCGAGTTCGGTCACGGCGGAGCGCGCGCTGTCGACTTCTGCGCTGGCCTGAGCGAGCTTCGCGTCGTAGTCGCGCGCATCGAGCTGCACGAGCACGTCGCCGGCCTTCACGCGCTGATTGTCGGTCACGAGGATCTTGTCGACGAAACCGCTGACCTTCGGTGCGAGCACCGTCACGTCACCGCCGACGTACGCATCGTCGGTGCTTTCCTGGAAGCGCAGCACGAACAGCCAGTCGAGCGCGGCAGCCGCGACCACGACGACGACGGCGCCCGCCGCGATGCGCATCCACGGCACGCGGCGTTGTTGCTTCGCGGGCCGCTCGGTTGTGGCTGCTTCGCGTGACGAGGCAGCGTCTTGAGTCGTATCCATCGATTCACCTATGTATATGCACTGATCAAAACGATCGACGTCGTCGTGTCGATCGGGGAAGGGGTTAGCGTTCCGGCAGGTTGTGCGTAATCCGGAACAATTCGTCTCTCAGTCGGGCCGCCTGCGCCGACCCGAAGTACCGCTCGAACGCTTCCTGCGCGGCGAGCCAGTGCACGTGCGCATCGGCCACCTTGGTTTCGCCGTGCGCGGTCAGCGCGAACGTCTGGCCGCGGCATGGCGGCTCGATCCGCCCCGTCACCAGCGCCGCGCCGACGAGCGGCCTGAGCGCGCGCAGCAACGCGGTGCGTTCGATCACCAGCACGTTCGACAGTGTCGCCATCGTCAGGCCGGGCCGCTCGCGCAGCAGCGCGAGGATGCTGTACTGCGACGGCGTGACGCCCGCCCGCGACAGATAGCGCTCGTAGAACTGCGAGATTCGCCGGGCGGCTTGCCGGACCGCGAAGCAATCGTCATCGGTGAGCGTGGTCTTGTGCATGTGCACATGTTAGGGGGCGGGGCGGCGCGAAGCGAGGGGCGGGACAGGATCAGATTGGTGTCGTGGCTGTACCAATCGGCGTCGCAAAGGCGCGTTCCCGCGCCCGGTCACGCCGCGGCCGGGACGCTCCAGCCTTCGCGGTCGCAATACGCGGCCGTGTAGTCGATGAACGCCTTCACCTTCGCGGGCAGCAGCGAGCGGTTCGCGTACGCGAGCTTGATTTCGACGAACGCATCGACGAGATCGGCGCCTTCCAGCAACTGCACGAGCGCGCCCGACGCGAGTTGGGCCTCGACGAGCGTTTTCGGGACGACGCCGATGCCGAAGTCGTGCATCACCATTTCGCGGTTGAACACGGGGCTGTTCGACGAGATGTCGAAACGGAACGGCACGGTGACCGTGTCGCCGTCGACGCGGAAGGACAGCGCCGGGCGGCGCAGCGACGGCGAGATCGGCACGAACGGATGATCGGCGAGGTCGGCCGGGCTTTCGGGGCGCGCATGCGCGTGCAGATACGCAGGCGTGGCGACGATCACGACCGGAATGCGCTCGATCAGCCGTACGACGGTCGATTCGCTCGTCAGCATGTACGGCACGACGATGCCGATGTCGTAGCCTTCGCCGACCAGATCGACAGGGCGCTCGGTCAGCGTGACGTCGAGGCGCACGTTCGGGTGCGCGGCCTTGAAGCCGGCGATCAGCGGCACGAGCCGGTTCAGCGCGGCCGTCGTATGCGCGACGAGGCGCAGCAGGCCCTCGGGCTCGCGCGTGTGTGCCTGCGCTTGAACTTCCAGCGCGTCGAGCTCGTCGAGCACGGCCGCGCAACGCTCGTAGATGCGCTCGGCCGTCTCGGTCAGCGACACCTGGCGCGTGGTCCGGTGCAGCAGACGGCTGCCGAAACGCGCCTCCAGATCGGCCACCGCGCGCGAGACGACTGGCCGCGCGAGGCCGTGCATGTCGGCGGCGCGCGTGAAGCTGCGCATCTCCACCACCGACCGGAAGATCCGCAGCTTGTCGATGTAGTCCATGTCCGTCTCCTTGACGCGATGGCCGGCCGCCGGCCGTTGTTACCGCGGAGTGTACATTGACTTTATGCATATGCACATATAGATTCCGGAACATGAACGACATTCCGATTTCCGAGGCGTGCAACTGTCTCGCGCTGCGCCAGGCGGCGCGCTTCGTCACGCAACTGTACGAACGCCATCTGGCCCCGGTTGGCGTCACGCCCGCCCAATTCTCGATCATGGTGAACCTCAAACGCCGGCCCGGCCTGCTGATGAGCGAACTCGCCGACACGCTCGTGATGGATCGCACGACCTTGCTGCGCGCGCTGAAGCCGTTGCAGCGCGATGGCTTCGTCGCGACGGCTGCATCCGAGCACGATGCGCGTGCGCATGCGCTCCATCTCACGAAGCTCGGCGAGCGCACGTTCGCGCAGGCGAAAGTTGCGTGGCAGGCCGCGCAGGACGAATTCGACGCGCAGTTCGGCCGCGATCGCGCGAAGGCGCTGCGTGACGAGTTGTTCAGCCTGACTGCGGAGCGTTAGGGGGAATTGGATCGGAATGCGAGCCATTATGTGATTTGGTCGCCGAATTTCGCTGAAAGTGGTTTTGTTTGGGTCCGGATTCGTGAAAATCTGGACAGTTTTTATTTCCAGTTGTAGAGTCCTCTGACGGATTTCGCGCAGCCGCCGCCGCCGGCACGCGTCACGAGGAGCAACCGATGCTGCAGTTGAGTGACCGCGACGACGCCATGTTGCGCGGGGATTTCGGCGACGGCGTCGCGCGCGCGATGCGGATCGTCGCGCGCACCGCGCAAGTCATGGCCGCGCCGCACCTGATCGACATTACGTCCGCCCATATCGACGGCTGTCTGTATCACGGCCAGACGAGCCTCGACTTCGTCGACTATTTCGTCGACACGGGCGCGAAGGTCGCGGTGCCGACCACGTTGAACGTCGGGTCGCTCGACCTGATCCATCCCGAGCTGTACCACGGCGACCGCACGATCCAGCGCGATGCGCAGCGCCTGATGGACGCGCATTTGCGGCTCGGCTGCGAATCGAGCTTCACGTGCGCGCCGTATCAACTGAAGCATCGTCCCGCGCTGGGCGAGCAGATCGCGTGGGCCGAATCGAATGCGATCGTGTTCGCGAACTCGGTGCTCGGCGCGCGCACGAGCCGCTACGGCGATTTTCTGGACCTGGCCGCCGCGATCACTGGGCGCGCGCCGTATGCGGGGCTGCATGTCGACGCGAACCGCGCCGCGCGGATCGTGTTCAATGCGCCGGACTTCAGCGGCCTGCCGTCGCGCGACATCTATTTCGCCGCGCTCGGGCTGGCGGTCGGCAAGATCGCGGGCGCGGTCGTGCCGGCGATCGTCGGGCTGCCGGCGGACACCACCGAGGACGAACTCAAGGCGCTCGGCGCGGCCGCCGCGTCGAGCGGGGCCGTCGCGCTGTTCCATGCAGTGGGCGTGACGCCGGAGGCGCCGACGCTCGACGCCGCGTTGCATGGGCACGCGGCGCAGCGCACGGTCGATATCACGATGGCCGATCTCGACGAGATTCGCCGCACGCTGAACCACGCCGCGGCCGGCGACGCGCTCGTCGCGGTCGCGCTCGGCACGCCGCATTTGTCTTTGGCCGAGTTCCGCACGCTCGACACATTGCTCGACGCCTTCGACGGCAAGCCGGCCTGCGATTTCTACGTGAACACGAGCCGTTTCATTTTGTGGGAACTGGAAGAAGCCGGCCTCGCGGAGAAATTCGCCGCGCGCGGCATCCAGATCGTCGTTGATACCTGCACGTACATCACGCCGGTGATGAAGCAGTTGTCGGGGCTGGTGATGACCAACTCGGGGAAGTGGGCGTCATATGCGCCCGCGAACATCGGCGTGACGGTCGCGTACGGCAGCATGCGCGAATGCGTGCGGTCCGCGTACGAAGGCAAGGTGCGATTCGATGACTGAAGCGACGGGCAAGTTCTTGGCGGGCGACACGCTCGTGCCGGGCAGCGCGTGTGCGCGTCCGTTCGTGCTCGACAAGCCGCTGAGCTTCTGGGGCGGCTACGACTCGGGCGCGGGCAGGATCGTCGATCGTGGGCATCCGCAAGCCGGCGCGAGCCTTGCCGGCAAGGTGATGGTGATGCCGCACGCGAAGGGCTCGAGTTCGAGCAGCAGCGTGCTCGCGGAAGCGGTGCGCAACGGCACGGGGCCGGTCGGGATCGTGCTGAAGGAGCGCGACCTGATCGTCTCGATCGGCGCGATCGTGGCCGCCGAGCTGTATGCGATCGCGGTGCCGGTGGTGTGCGTGACGGACGACGTGTACGACGCGATCGCCGCCGCGACGGGCGACGTGCGTATCGAGGCTGGGGAGGGGGACGGCGGGGCGCGGATTGATATCGGCTGCTGATACGTCGCGCGCTCGTCGCGGCATGCACCTCGGGCCACACGATCAAGCTGAACGCGACGCGCAGTACCGGTGAAATCGCGGGACGGTGTCTCGTGTCGCCAGTGGTTGCGTATCAGTCGCGCGCCGCACCCGCTTCCCGGTATGCGCTTGGCGTTTGCCCGGCCCACCGCCGGAACGCGCGCGTGAAATTCGCCGGGTCGGTGAACTGCAGCCGCTCGGCGATCGTCTTCAGGTCGAGGTCCGACGCGGCGAGCAACTGCTTCGCGTCGCGAAACCGCGCTTCGTCGAGCAATTGCCGATAGCTCGAACCGGCTTCCTCCAGCCGGCGCCGCAACGTGCGCGTCGACACGAGCAGCGCCTCGGCGAGCATGTCGGGCCCCGGGTATTCGCCGGCGGCGCGCGCCAGCTCCGCGCGAACCCGCTCGACCAGATCGCCTTCCTCCTGCCGCACCTGCGCATATTCGCGTTCCACCTGCACGAGCGCCTGCCGGTGCGCGACTTCATCGGCGAGCGGCAGCGGCCAGTCGAGCACGTCGTGCGCGACCCACAGCGCATTGGCCGCGCAGCCGAATTCGACCGGCGGCAACTTATCGCGGTAGCGCGCGAAATACGCGGGCTCCGGCCACGCGAATTGCAGCCTGATCGGCGGCGACGGGCGACCGGCCCATTGCGCGATGTTCTGCGCGAGCCCCGTCAGCACGAATTCGAACATCACGTGATGCTGCAGCACGGGATTCGCCTGCACGCCGTGCAGTTCGAGCGTCGCGCCGCGTTCGTCTTCCGCATAGGTCAGCCGGTACTGGCGATTGCGCATGCGGAAGTAGCGCTGCGTGACCGACAGTGCTTCGCGGATGTCCCGCGCGGTCAGCGTCGCATAGCCGAGAAAGCCGTGCACGGTCGGCTTCAGCAGCAGCCCGAACGCGAGCCCGATGCCCGGATCGCCGCCGATCTCGATCGCGTTGAGCACGAGCCGCCCCCATTGCGACGGCGCGACGCGCGCATCCGGTTCGGCCAGCACCGCGTCGCGCAGGCCCGTGCCGGCACGCACGGCGGCCAGATCGACGCCGCGTGCGGCCAGCGCCTGCAGCAGCAGGCGCGTATAGGCGACCGGAATCGTCGGCCGGCGCAGCCCGAGGCGGTCCTTGCGAGACGGGGAGGTCATGTCGTTTTGGCCGGAAATGACAAGCATTATGGCTGTTTGCCCCCTCACGTTCAAGGCGCCGCCCGCCTACGATGGCAGGCATCGCTTACTGGCCGAATCATCATGACGACCCCCTTTCCCCACCTGCTCGCTCCGCTCGATCTCGGCTTCACGACGCTGAAGAACCGCGTGTTGATGGGCTCGATGCATACCGGCCTCGAGGACAGCCGCAAGACGCTGCCGCGCCTCGCCGAGTATTTCGCCGAGCGCGCGCGCGGCGGCGTCGGCCTGATCGTGACGGGCGGCTTCGCGCCGAACGTGGCCGGCTGGACCAAGCCGTTCGGCGGCACGCTGATGACGTCGGCCGCCGCGCGCCGGCATCGCGAGATCACGGATGCGGTGCATGCGGAGGACGGCAAGATCGCGCTGCAGATCCTGCATACGGGCCGCTACGGTTATCACCCGTTCGCGGTCGCGCCGTCGAAGATCAAGTCGCCGATCTCGCCGTTCGCGCCGCACGAACTGAGCGCGCGCGGCGTCGAGCGGCAGATCCGCGCGTTCGTGCGTTGCGCGAAGCTGGCGCGCGAAGCCGGTTATGACGGCGTCGAGATCATGGGCTCCGAAGGCTACCTGATCAACCAGTTCATCTCGATGCATACGAACAAGCGCAGCGACCAGTGGGGCGGTGCGTACGAGAACCGCATCCGCTTGCCGATCGAGATCATCGAGCGCACGCGCGAAGCGGTTGGCCGCGACTTCATCCTGATCTACCGGCTGTCGATGCTCGACCTGATTCCGGATGGCAGCGACTGGAACGAAACCGTGCAGCTCGCGAAGGCGGTCGAGCGCGCGGGTGCGACCATCATCAACACGGGGATCGGCTGGCACGAGGCGCGCGTGCCGACGATCGCGACGTCGGTGCCGCGCGGCGCGTTTGCGTGGGTGACGAAGAAGATGAAGGGCAAGGTCGGCATTCCGCTCGTGACGACCAACCGGATCAACCGGCCCGAAGTGGCCGAGCAGATTCTCGCGGACGGCTGCGCGGACATGGTGTCGATGGCGCGCCCGTTGCTCGCGGATCCCGAGTTCGTCGTCAAGGCGGCGCAGGGCCGGGCCGACGAAATCAACACGTGCATCGGCTGCAACCAGGCGTGCCTCGATCATGCGTTCAAGAACCGAATCGCGTCGTGCCTGCTGAATCCGCGTGCGTGCCACGAGACGGAGCTGAAATACACGCCCGCGCCGCAGTCGAAGCGCATCGCGGTGGTGGGCGCGGGGCCGGCCGGGCTCGCGTGCTCGACGGTGCTCGCGCAGCGCGGCCATCAGGTCGACCTGTTCGACGCGGCGCCGGAGATCGGCGGCCAGTTCAACATGGCGAAGCGGATCCCGGGCAAGGAGGAGTTTCACGAAGCGTTGCGCTACTTCGGCCGGCAGGTCGAGTTGACCGGCGTGAAGCTGCACCTGAACCGCCGCGTCGACGCGAGCGACCTGATCGCGGGCGGCTACGACGAAATCGTGCTCGCGACCGGCGTCGCGCCGCGCGACCCGAAGATTCCGGGGCAGGACGGGCCGAACGTGCTCAGCTATATCGACGTGCTCGCGGGCAGGCAGCCGGTCGGCCGGCGGGTCGCGGTGGTGGGCGCGGGCGGGATCGGCTTCGATGTCGCCGAATATCTGGTACAGGACGGCGAGTCGCCGGCGCTCGATCTGGACGCGTGGAAGGCCGAGTGGGGCGTGACCGACCCGGCCGCGACGCGCGGCGGTGTGACGCGTGCGCGGGTGTCGGCGCCCGCACGGGAGGTGACGTTGCTGCAGCGCAAGGCCGCACCGCTCGGCAAGGGCCTCGGCAAGACGACCGGCTGGATTCACCGTGCGACGCTGAAGATGAAGCAGGTGAAGATGATCGGCGGCGTGAATTACGAACTGATCGATGCACGCGGATTGCACGTGTCGTATGGCGAGCAGCGCACCGATCACGAATTGATCGAAGCCGACACGGTCGTGCTCTGCACGGGGCAGGAGCCGCAGCGCGCTTTGCTCGCGCCGCTGCAGGCGGCCGGGCGCTCGGTGCACCTGATCGGCGGCGCGGAACTGGCCGCCGAACTCGATGCGAAGCGTGCGATCGATCAGGGGGCGCGGCTGGCGGCGCGGCTGTAACGGGCGTTGCTGCGCCGTTCGCCCGGTGGCAGTCACCGGCGGTGATCCGCGGCGGGCGGGGCTTGTCGCGCGCTGCGCCGATGCGTCGAACCGCGGAAGCCGAACCGCGATGAGCGGCCGCGTCGATCGCGCTGCCACCCGACGTGCGGCAGAACGCAGCCGCGCAAGGCCCGCGCGGCTCAGGCCGCTTCGGCCCGTTCTTCCTCTTCCGCTTCGAGCATCGCCTTGACGATCAGATAGACGGCCGGCAGGTCGTCGTCGTCGCGGCGCCAGTCGACCGGCTCCTCGACGTCCGCGGCGACCAGCCGACTGTCGCGCAGTCGGATGAATGCATCGACGACGGCCGGCTCGTTGCGGCTCAGGAAACCGGCATTCGAGAATGCCAGCTCCTCGACGTTCAGCAACGCCTGCCAGCTCATCGTGCGGACGGCGGCCGGGTGGGTGCGGCGCCGCAGGCCGAGCGCCCGCTGGGCAGGGCCGCTGACGACACGCTGCAGATCGACGACCGCCCGCTGCGCGGCGCGCTCGAAATGGACGGGATTGAAGCCGGGTTGCTCGGGATCGAATGCGGATGACTGGAACATGGTCGCCTCACTAAAGACCGTCTCGGGATGATGGAATTCGGGTCAAATGACGCAGAAACACTGTAAATATATACAGTGATCGACCGACTTTCAAGCCCCCGGTGACAGCAGATGTCAGCCGCGTCATGACCGGCGTGTCAGACTGCCGCCGCGATCGTCTCCCGCAGCCATCGATGCGCCGGATCGCGATGCATGCGCTCGTGCCACAGCATCGACATTTCATAGCCGGGCACCTCGACCGGGGCGTCCACCACGCGCAGCGCGGGCACGTCGCGCACCAGCCGTTCGGGCACCATCGCGACGAGATCGGTACTCGCGACGGCCGACATCACGAACAGAAAGTGCGGCACCGACAGCACGACGCGCCGGGCGGCGCCGACCTTCGCGAGCGCTTCGTCCGTCACGCCGAAGAAGCCGCCGCCGTCGGGCGACACGATCACGTGTTCGAGCGAGCCGAACTGCGCGAGCGTGGGGCGCCGCTTCAGCTTCGGATGGCCGGCACGGCCGATCAGGACGTAACGCTCGACGAACAGCGGCAGGCGCCGCATGCCGGGCGGCGAGCCTTCGGTCGTGTGAAAAGCCAGGTCGATGCCGTTTCGTTCGGCATCCTGCTCGATGCGCGGCGGCACGAGCTCGACGACGGCGAGCCGCGTGGCGGGCGCGGTCGAGCGCAGCGTGTGCAGCGCGGGCAGCACGATCGTCGATTCGCCGTAGTCGGTCGCGGCCACGCGCCACGTGTTCGTCGCGGTTGCAGGGTCGAACGGCGTGGCCGGAAGCACGGCCCGCTCGACGGCCTCGAGCGCCTCCCGCAACGGCTCGCGCAGCGCTTCCGCGCGCGCGGTCGGCCGCATCCCGCGGGGCCCCGGCAGCAGCAGCGGATCGCCGAACACGTCGCGCAGTTTTTGCAGCTGGACGCTGACCGACGGTTGCGACATGTTCAGTTTCTCGGCCGCCCGCGTGACGTTGTGCTCGGCGAGCAGGACGTCGAGCGTGACGAGCAGGTTCAGATCGAGCCTTCTGAGATTATTCATCGCTATACCTGGGATATCAGGAATTCATTTCAAATATACCGTTGAAGGCGGCATCCTGCAGTCATTCAATCCACGGAGTGACGAACATGAATGTGCTGATCGTGTATGCCCATCCCGAGCCGCGCTCGCTGAACGGCGCGCTGCGCGACTTCGCCGTCGCGCACCTCGAAGCGGCCGGCCACACGGTGCAAGTGACCGACCTCTATGCGATGAACTGGAAGGCGACGCTCGATGCGCACGACATGGCCGGCCGTGCACCCGACGATCGCTTCGATCCGGCGCTCGATTCGAAGCGCGCGTTCGAGACGGGCACACAGCGCGACGACATCGCGCGCGAACAGGGCAAGCTGAAGTGGGCGGACGCGGTGATTCTGCAGTTTCCGCTGTGGTGGTTCTCGATGCCGGCGATCATGAAGGGCTGGTTCGAGCGCGTGTACGCGTACGGGTTTGCTTATGGTGTCGGCGAGCATTCCGACACGCATTGGGGCGATCGCTACGGCGAAGGGTCGCTCGCCGGCAAGCGGGCGATGGTGATCGTCACGACGGGCGGGTGGGAACCGCACTACAGCCCGCGCGGTATCAACGGGCCGATCGACGACCTGCTGTTCCCGATCCAGCACGGCATGCTGTATTACCCGGGGTTCGACGTGCTGCCGCCGTTCGTGATCTATCGGACGGGCAAGATGAACGCGGCGCGCTTCGACGAAACGCGCGCGGCGCTCGGCCGGCGTCTCGACGATCTGTGGACCACGCAGCCGATTCCGTTTCGCCGGCAGAACGCGGGCGATTACGAGATTCCGGCACTGACGCTGAAGGACGGGATCGCGCCGGGGAAGGTTGGATTTAGTGCGCATCTGGCGCACGAGGGTTGATCGTGCGCGATCACGATGGGTCGATGCGCCGGACGACGTGCAGGCGGCCCGGCGGCTCGAAGTAGGTGCCGAAGCGTACGAGCCCGGCGTTCTTCAGATGGCAGGTCATCTCGAAGCTGACGAGAATGCCGGGATCGCGGTTGTCGACGATCGCGACGTCGATCGCGCGAATGCGCGGTTCGTATTTCAACAGCGTCGCTTCCATCTGCTGCTTGAGTAGATGCGCGGACGCGGGCAATGCCTTGTAGATGTTCGTCAGGTCGGGCAGCCCGTAGTCGGGTAGATGCTTGAGCGCGCCGGCTCGCGTATTGAGAATACGGCGGACGTTCTGCTGGACGCTCAGGCATTCAAGCGTGCGATCGTCGTAGGCGCCGATCGGTTCGCCGCCGATCTGGCCGAGCAGCATGTCGTACAGCGACGGGCCGGCTGTCATTGTCGGCTCCATCGTTCGGTGCCGTCGTCGGCCGTCGGCGCATCGACGAAATCGATCGTCAACGTGCCTTCGGCAGTCGCGGACAACGAGATCTGCCGTGGCGCGATGCCCGATGCCATCCGCGCAAGCAATTCGCGGGACACGACGGGCAGCACGCGCTGGTTCAGGAACGCATCGACGCTGCGTGCGCCCGATTCCCGCGATACGCAGTGCCGCGCGATCGAGTCGATCAGATCGTCCGCACACGTCAGTGTCACGCCGTGTTGCCGGTGCAGGCGTGCTGCGATCATGTTCAGTTTGATGCGCACGATCGACGCGAGCGCCGCGGCATCGAGCGGCCGATAGACGAGCGTCTGGAACCGCGCGAGCAGTGCCGGCTGAAAATGCGCGACCAGTTGCGCGTGAATGACTTCCCGCAATGCCGCCTGCGTGATCGATGCGTCCTCAGCCGTCGCATCGTCGATTTGCGCACTGCCGAGATTGGACGTCATCACGATCACGCAGTGGCGGAAATCGATCTCGCGCCCTTCGCCGTCGCGCATCGTGCCCCGGTCGAATACCTGATAGAAGATGTCGAGCACATCGCGATGCGCCTTTTCGACCTCGTCCAGCAGCACCACGCTGTACGGCCGCTGACGCACGGCTTCGGTCAGCACGCCGCCGCGCCCGTAGCCGACGTAGCCGGGCGGCGAGCCCTTGAGTTGCGACACGGTATGCGCTTCCTGGTACTCCGACAGGTTGATGGTCGTCAGCGCGGCGTCGCCGCCGAACAACAGGTCGGCCAGCGCTCGCGCGGTTTCGGTCTTGCCGACGCCGGACGGCCCGGCCAGCAGGAACACGCCGAGCGGTGCGTGTTCGCTCTTCAGGCCGGCCTTGGCGGTGCGCAGACTCTCGGCCAATGCCGCGATCGCATCGTCTTGTGCGACCACGCGCGTCGCCAGCGTCGCTTCGAGGGCGAGCAGGTTGCGCAGTTCGTCCTCGACGAGGATGCCGACCGGTACGCCGGTCCATTCGGCGACGACGCGCGCGATGGACGGCGCGTCGACGTCGGCGGCAATCATCGGCGACTTGCGTTGAACGGCCGACAACGCATCGAGCGCATCCGACACGGCTGCCGGATCGACCGCTTGATTCGTTGCGTCGCGAAGGGCATGCACGATGCCGACGAGTTCGCGTTCCCGCGTGTACTGATCCAGCAGCCTGTCGGCGGCGCCGCGCGCGGTGTCGTGTTCCGTGTCGATCGACGCACGCCGTTCGGCGACAGCGGCGATCCCGGCGTGGCGGTCCGCGTCCAGCGCGGCGCGCTCCAGTTCGAGCGCCGCCAGCGTCGCACGCGCCTGCTGCAGTTCCGCGGGCGGCACGTCGAGCGACATGCGCACGCGTGCGGCGGCCGTGTCGATCAGGTCGACGGCCTTGTCCGGCAACTGTCGCGCGGGAATATAGCGGCGCGACAACCGCACGGCCGCGACGATCGCTTCGTCGCGGATATGCACGCCGTGATGCTTCGCGTAGCGGCTCGCGAGCCCGCGCAGCATCAGGCAGGCGGTGTCGTCGTCCGGTTCGTCGACCTTGATGACCTGGAAGCGCCGTTCGAGTGCGGCGTCGCGCTCGAAATACTGCTTGTACTCGGCCCACGTGGTGGCCGCGATCGTGCGCAATTCCCCGCGCGCGAGTGCCGGCTTGAGCAGGTTGGCCGCATCGGCGCCGCCCGCCGCGTTGCCCGCGCCGATCAACGTATGGGCTTCGTCGATGAACAGCAGGATCGGTGTTTCGGACGCGCGCACTTCGTCGATCACGTTCTTCAGCCGTTGCTCGAATTCGCCCTTGACGCCCGCGCCGGCCTGCAACAAGCCGAGATCGAGTGTCAGGATGCGCGTGTCGCGGATCGTTTCCGGCACGCTGCCTTCCACCACACGCAGCGCGAGCCCTTCGACGAGCGCGGTCTTGCCGACGCCTGGTTCGCCGACCAGGATCGGATTGTTCTTGCGGCGGCGCGCGAGTACGTCGATCATTTGCCGGATCTCGCGGTCGCGGCCGAATACCGGGTCGATCTCGCCTTCGCGCGCCTTTTCGGTCAGGTCGAGCGCGAAACGGGCGAGCGCATCGCCGTCGATCGCGCGCGCCGGCACGTGCGGCGCATGCGGGGCCGCGTTGCCGGTGGTGGTCGATGCCGCCGTCCCGGCGCCGCGCTGACTGCCGGCCGGGTTGGTCTCCCACGTCGATACCGTTTCGTCGCATGCGTTTTCACACGAGCGCCGCCCGAGCCGGGGCAGCACACGCCTGATCTGCGTACTCGAAACCGACAGCAGCGGCCATGCCCGCTGGGTGCGGAGCACATGCGGTGCGTCGACGATCGCCTGTAGCAGATGCCCGGAGCGAATGGCGCCGTTGCGGTCGTCGGATACCGCCTGCGCCCATGCGTCCTCGATCACCGTGGCGAGCTGCCGTGACAACGCCGGCACGCCGCGCAGCGTACGCGGCATGCGGTCGATCACGTCGATCATCGCATCCCAGACGGCATCGATGTCGAGATCGTAGTGACGCAGGATCGCCGGAATATCGCCGTCGTCCGCCTCGATCAGCTTCAGCACCCAGTGCTCGACCGCGATTTCGTCGGCGAGCCGGGTCTGACAAAGGCTTGCAGCGGCTTCGAGCGCCCGCGTGCAATGAGGATTGAGACGGCGAATGAGATGGGAAGCGTCCCGGAGCGGCGGCGTCATGTCGGTAGCGGATCAGGAGAGGGAGAGGGCGCGCATCCGTCGATGCGCATGCGAACCGGCGGAATCCGGTGCGCGCACGCACCGGATTCCGCCGGCCGGTCAACACGTCAGGAACGTTCGTTCCACGTGTCCTTGTGGATGATGTTGCCGTCCTTGTACGACCACGTGATCGTCTCGTAGCGCAGTTCCACGTCTTCGAGATGGTTGTGCTTCTCGTAGTCGGGGTTCTTGATGTCGAGCATCTTCGGCTTCACCGCGACGATCTTCACGTTGTCGAGCTTCGTGTTGAAGTATTCCTTCTCCTTGCCCGCGTCGTCGATCCGATACCATTTGATCTCGACCGACTTCAGCGTCTGGCCGCTCGTCACGGCCTTGTACAGGTACGGCGTCGACGCGTCCGTTTCCTTCGTCAGCATGATCGGCTTGTGCACGCGCGTGCCGGTGAGCTTGCCCGTATTGCCGTCGGTCGGGATGTGCACGCCGTGGTCGAACGCGACCAGTTCGACGCTGCCCTCGCGATCCTGGACGGTTACCGAGCCCTTGATGTCCGCGCCACCGTCGTCCTTGAGCCACATGTAGGCCGGAATTGCCATTTGTTCACTCCTTCTTTTCGTACTGCGAATCGCCGGAACGGCGTTCCGGCGCTGACAAGCCCGAGGCGTCGCCCCGGGACCCAAAAATGTTGCGTATTACCGCGCGGCGCTCGTCGGGACGGCCGGCGGCGTATCGGGAACGAGCGTGATTTCGACCCGACGATTCCTCGCTCGCCCCTGCGGTGTCGCGTTGTCCGCGACCGGCCGTGTATCGCCGTAGCCCTGGATCGCGAACTGCGTCGGCGGGATGCCCGATGCATCGACGAGCCAGTCACGCACGGCCGACGCACGATCGATCGACAGCTTGAGGTTCCGATCGGGCCGACCCCGATCGTCCGTGTAACCGGCGACGAGCACGCGCTTGCCCGGATGAGCCTTGATGAGGTCGAGCGCATCGACCATCGCGCGCGTGGTGCCGGCCTTGAGCCGCGCGTTGCCGCTGTCGAACAGCGACATGCTGTCCAGCGTGACGACGGCGGGCGGCGGCGGGGGCGGTTCGTAAGAGGCGATCGCGTCGTCGAGAAGCGGCAGTAGCTGCGCACCGCGATAGGTGCCGAACGACAGCCGCAGCGGAACGCCGACGCGGGCGTATCGGTCGAGTTGATCGCGGTCCGCTGCAAGAGACAGCAGCGCGTCGCGCTTCGCGGCGTCCTGCGTGACGGGGATGTGGTTGTAGCGCTCCAGATGCGCGCCGACGCGGGCCATCAGCGCTTCATTGTTCCGGGCGGCTGCGCAAATGGCGACGACCGCCGCGCACGCGACGATCGCAATCGCATGCGCGACTGCGGCGACGCGCGGCGATCGCCACGCGCGGCGCGGCATCGTATCGATCAGCGGTTGCGGAAAGGGCCACGGGAGCGGCGACGCCGGCAATGCGGCCGGCGTGATACCCGTCAGCGCGCGCACTTCGCGTTCCCATGGTTTGCCTGGGCCGGACGCCGGGCCGTGATCGATCCAGCCGGCGCCGAGCAGCGGCCACGGCGACGCGGGCTGACGTCGGTCCGTCAGCGTGTCGAACACGAGACGGCGGGTCCATCCGACGATCGATGCGATTCCGGCGGCGCGGGCCGAGACGGCCGGATTTGCGTCGGCATGGAGTGCGTCCGACTCGGCCGCCGCGATTGCGGTGTCGAAGCCGTGCAGATTCGCGATGGCCGAGCCGGTCGACATGCCGTACCACTGCGCCGCCGATGCGCCGGCGGCAGCCTTCGTCGCCACGCTCGCATCCGACAGTCGCTGATAGACGGCGACGTAGCCCGGCAGCGACGTGCCCAGCATGCGACACGCATCGGCGACGGCCTGCCGGATCACGCGCAGGTTCTGCGACAACGTATCGTCGCTCGCATGGAGGCCGGGCGCGACCGAGAGCACGACGCAATCGGGTGCATGGCCGTCTCGCCACTGACGGACGGCGACGGCAAGCCGGGCGAGATCCTGCGGGCGATCGGCGCGCAGCCAGATTGCGCCGTCGCCCACGTGAACGAAACGTGCGCGCGCCGTATCGCGATCGAACAAGGCGGACAGGCCGTCGCCGGTGACGAGCGCGAGCGGCATTTTCGTGCGCAGTGCGACGGGCAGGTCGGCGGTCGCCGCGCCGAGTTGCGCAAGCACGTGCACGTTCCGTTCGCGGGCACGTGTCAGCCGGCGCGAATGCAGCCAGACGACGAGCGCGGAGAACGCAACGACGCTCGCCGTCAATCCCCACATGACGCCGCGATCGACGGCCAAAACCCATCCGATGATAGCCAGCGCGAGCGTCGCGGATAGCGTGACGATCGTGCGCAGCGGATAGCCGAGACCCGACAGCGCCGCGTTTGCGGCATCGGATTCGACGTGGGTCGCCGCCCGTGGGAGAGGGGTATCCGACGTCACGGCCGCTTCACTTTCTGGACGAGTTGCGCCAGTTCCGCGTCGAGAATGCGATCCCACGCGAACCATGCGAGTATCGCGATCACGCAGGCCGTTCCGGCGATCGCCCATGGCGACAGATGCCTGAGCCGGTCGATCAGTCGCGTGTTCGAACGATCGGTGACGAACCCCGGCCGCACAGCCGGCCGCAATTGATCGATTTGCGCGACCAGCGCGGCCAGCAATGCCAGGCGCGTTGCCTCGCCCTCGTGGGCGTCCGCCGACGAGCCCGCGCGAGCGGCGTAGCGGCCGCGGAATCCCAGACCGAAAATGGCCGCATAGCATTCGAGCAGATCGACGTTCGGCGCGGGTTCGCGCATCCGGTACTCGAGCCGCTCGTAAATGCGCGTGCCTGCGTCGTGCGTGCCGAACCGGTCGACCTGCAGCGGCCTGGACTCCCAGTTCGCCTTGTCGGCGGCGGGCAGATGCCGCAGCGCGGTTTCATCGATCAGCGCGCATTGCGCGACGAGCAGATCGTCCCGTATGTCGGCGGCGACCCCCTGTGCATCGAGTGCCGTCGCCAACTGCGCGACGAGCCGGGCGCACTGCTGACGCAGCCCTTCCGGGTTGTCGACCTCGCCGCCGCTCGACAGCTGCGCGACGAGCAGTGCCGTATCGCGCAGCAGCGCACGCATCGAAGGCCCGGCCGCGTGGCTGGACGATGGCTCCCGCGCCAGCAACGCGGAATCGTGACGTGTGGAGACGATGGCGTTCATCAGCGCAGCACCGCGTAGAGTTCGATCGATGCGTCGGGAACCGACGCCGGCAGATAGATCTGGCAAGCGCGCGCGGCCAGCATTCGCGCATGGGCGGCGTCGTGCGCATCCAGCGCGAAATAATGGTTGTCCAGCCGCACCGGAATGGCGCCCGGCACGCGCTGCACGGCCTTGAGCGGAATCCCCGCCACCGCGGAATTGACGATGTGCTCGACGTCGTCCGGCGCACCGATCTTGCACAGGCGCGGGAACTGTTCGACGAGCTCGAACGCCGGTAGCGCCGCATTGACGGACAGGTACCAGTCCGCCGCGCCCTCGACGATCCGCTCGTCAAGGAACCGGCCGGCCCAGGTGGTCGGCGTTGTGTGCGATAGCCCGATCGACACGACCCGCGACGGGATGATCGCGTCGAGCAGATCGCGGATCAACGCCTCGAGCGTCGCGAACACCTCGTGTGCGCCGGCATGATCGTAAGGCGGGATGTCGGTCAGCGACACGTGTGTCGAGAAAGTGCTCAACGAGCCTGCCAATTGCGCGAGCACTTGGTACAGGCGATCCGTGGGCTGCGCGGGATGCGACGCGAGGAAGCGCAGTTGCGGCCACGCCTGATGAATGCAGTGCAGGAGCCAGAAGAGCTGGACGTCGGCGACGCCGTATTCGGCAACCTGTTCGATCCGTTCGCTGCGGCGCGCGCCGAGGAGCGCGCTCTTGGCGGCGAGGATATCCGCGAGCCGCCGGATGCGTTCGATATGCAGCGGATGACCCGATAGCGACAGACAGGGCGGTACATATTCGCGATCGATCTGGAACTGGCCGCTCGTCGTGCGCGTCAGGCGAGCGATTGCGCATGCGGTGTCGTCTGCGTGCGATTCGTGGCCGAACAGCAAGCGGACGGCGTGGCGCTCGGCTGCGATTTCGGCTTCGCCCGCGCCGTTCAGGTCCACCACCTTCACGAACTCCCGATACGCGCGACGCGGACGGGCCAACGCCGTCTCGTCGAAACGGCAGTTGCCGCCGTTCGCATCGGGCAGCGCGAGTGCGGCGAGCACGTCGACGGTCTGGGTATCGGCGGGAATTTCGCGGCCGAGGTCACGCGCGGGCGGCAGTGCGTCGGCGATGGTCGTGTCGATCGGCGTGCCGTCCGGAAAGCGTAGCCGAAGCCGCGTGAGCTTCAGACGGCCGGACGCCAGTGCTTCTTCGTCGACATCGACGTTCAGCGTTCCCCACGGCGACGCGGCGACCGCCGACGCCAGTTGTTGCAGCGCGAACCCGTTCCAGCGGTCCTGCTGCTGGAAATGCTGCTGCGTGAGAATCAGCCCTTCATGCCAGAGCGGCTTTTCGATCCGCATGGTGTAGTCAATATCGATCAGAAGTTATGAGGCGCCGATTCTAACCATCATTTGCCGATTTCGTCACTCCGTCATCGGGTAATTTGTTGACGAATGTGTCATTTATATCGAGATAAGAGCGGGGTTGATTTTGAGATTGTGGTGTGAATTGTTTTTGTGATCTACGGGAATTTGTGTGCGCTGATTTATCGAGATTTCTGCGAGTGTCGTTTGCTGAATTTCGTTATAAATATCAATGAGTTGTGGTGAGAATTCAGTTATTTGAGATTGATTTTGGTGTAGTTCATGTCTGCCTCGGGCGAGGGGGTGATATAGGACGAGTATTAATTGATCCGTTTCTCGTTAGGTCGGATGTGATTTTTGATTTCTGTCTGTTTACTTTTCATGAAATTGCATGATATTTTCTGCCGTCTGAATCGGCACGTCATGCCGCGAATATCCGATTCGGTCGTGCGTCAATACGGGTTGCGATTTTCTACAAAAGTGACGTGAACGACGGTGCACTCGTGGTCCGGGGTGCATATCGCGGAATCTTCAAGCTTTCTGAGATAAGGAGAACGAATTGGATAGCTTTCAGCGAGAGATCCCGAAGAGCCGGGTGTCGATCACTCTCGACTTGCATACGGGCGGCGCGCAGAAGAAGGTCGAGCTGCCCCTGAAGCTGTTGGTGGCGGGCGACTTCAGCGCCGGCCGCGAGCAGGCGCCGCTTGCCGAGCGCAAGAAGGTGAACATCGACAAGAACAATTTCGATGCCGTGCTGGCCGACTACGCGCCGGATCTCAAGATCGCCGCGAACAACACGCTGGCCGGCGACGGTTCCGAGTTGCCCGTCAACCTGTCGTTCCGGTCGATCAAGGATTTCGAACCCGAGCAGGTGGCGCGCCAGATTCCCGAGCTTCAGGCGCTCCTCGCGATGCGCAACCTGCTGCGCGACCTGAAATCGAATTTGCTCGACAACGGGACGTTCCGTCGCGAGTTCGAGAAGGTGCTGAAGGACGACCGCCTGTCCGCGAAGCTGCGCGGCGAGCTCGCGCAGATCGCGACCGCCGCGACGCAGCCTGAAGGGCATGCGTGAGCGACGCCGGGCAAAACGCGCGTTCAGCGCATTCCGCAACTTCGTAGCCATTCGACCGCAGACAGGATCCGAGATGAAACCCACTGAAACGCAGCAGGCCGGCGCGACCGAGACCGTCGTGCTGGACGCCCCGCATGGGGATATCGACAGCGTCTACGCGTCGCTGTGCAGCAAGATCAACCTGAAGCCCATTAGCGAGGCGCGCCCGCTCGAGGCGTTCCGCGACAACGACATGCTGTCCGAGGCGTCGGCCGACGAGCGCATCGCGCGCGGGATGAGCGCGTTCCTCGAACTCGTCGCGAACGCGCGCCAGCCGGTGGACCGGCTCGACAAATCGCTGCTCGACTTCCACATTGGCCAGATCGACCGGCAAATCAGCCGCCAGCTCGACGCCGTGATGCACACGCCGGAATTCCAGGCGCTCGAAGCACGCTGGCGGGGCCTGAAGATGCTCGTGAGCCGTACCGATTTCCGCAAGAACGCGCGCATCGAGGTGCTCGACGTATCGAAGGACGCGCTGCAGCGCGACTTCGAGGACACGCCGGAACTGATCCAGAGCGGCCTGTATCGCCTCACCTACATCGAGGAATACGACACGCCGGGCGGCCAGCCGATCAGCGCGATGATCAGCGACTTCGAGTTCGCGAATTCACCGATGGACGTTGCGCTGCTGCGCAATATTTCGAAGGTCGCGGCTGCCGCGCACATGCCGTTCATCGGCTCGGTCGGGCCGGCGTTCTTCGGCAAGCGGTCGATGGAGGAAGTGGCGGCGATCCAGGACATCGGCAACTACTTCGATCGCGCCGAATACATCAAGTGGAAGAGCTTCCGTGATACCGACGATGCGCGTTACGTCGGCCTGACGATGCCGCGCGTGCTCGGCCGTTTGCCGTACGGCAAGGACACGGCGCCGGTGCGGGCGTTCAACTATGAGGAGGCCGTCAAGGGCCCCGATCACGACAAGTACCTGTGGATGAACGCGTCGTTCGCGTTCGCGGCGAACATGGTGCGCAGCTTCGTGAGCAATGGATGGTGCGTGCAGATTCGCGGGCCGCAGGCGGGCGGCAAGGTCGAGGATCTGCCGGTTCACCTGTACGACCTCGGCACCGGCTACCAGCCGAAGATCCCGACCGAAGTGCTGATCCCGGAGACGCGCGAATTCGAATTCGCGAATCTCGGCTTCATCCCGCTGTCGTTCTACAAGAACCACGACTTCGCGTGCTTCTTCTCCGCGAACTCGGCGCAGAAGCCGGCGCTGTACGAAACCAAGGAAGCGACCGCGAACAGCCGCATCAACGCACGGCTGCCGTACATCTTCCTGTTGTCTCGCATCGCGCACTACCTGAAGCTGATCCAGCGCGAAAACATCGGCACGACCAAGGATCGCCGGCTGCTTGAACTCGAACTGAACAACTGGATCAAGGGGCTCGTCACCGAGATGAAGGATCCGGGCGACGAGTTGCAGGCGTCGCATCCGCTGCGCGAGGCGAAGGTCACGGTCGAGGATATCGAGGACAACCCGGGCTTCTTCCGGATCAAGCTGTTCATCGTCCCGCACTTCCAGGTCGAAGGCATGGACATCGGGCTGTCGCTCGTGTCGCAGATGCCGAAGGCCAAGAACTGATCCGACGTGTGATGGCGAACCGCCGGGGTGACGATGATTGCCCCGGCGGCACCGCCTGTTTGCGCAACCGAGAGAGTCGATGTCGATGATTTTGCCTACGCAGGCTTATGAATTGAAGCTGGCGCCGCATCCGGCGCCGTTCTCGATCCTGAAGTTCACGGGGCTGGACCGCGTGAGCCAGCTTTATCGGTACGAGATCGAATTCACAAGCCCCGTGGCCGGGATTCCGATGGACCAGGTGCTGGGCCGGCCGGCGAAGTTCGTTGCGGATCCGATCGACCCGGACATGGATTACTTGCGAAAGATGTTCGGGGAGAACGCGGCTCGGTTCAGTACGAAGCCGGCGGCGTATACGGTTCATGGTGTGATCACGCAATTCGACGAGCTTGAGACTTCGGCGGACGAAACGCGTTACCGCGTCGTGCTGGAACCGACGCTCGCGGATCTCGATCGCGGCGTGACCAGCCGCTTGTTTCAGAAGCAGTCGGTCGAGGAGATCGTGACCGACACGCTTCGGCACTACGGTTATCGCGCGGGGGTGGATTTTCAGTTCCAGTTGCGCGGGCAGTACAAGCGCCGTGAATACGTGACGCAGTATCACGAGACTACGTTCGCGTTCATCCGGCGCATGTGTGCGGAAGAGGGGATCTGGTTTCGCTGGGAGCAGAAGAAGGATCGCGCGGTGGTGGTGTTCGGCGACGATCTCGATGCGTATGCGCGCAAGCAGCGCACGGTGCCGTATCGGCGTGATTCGGGGCTGGAGAGTGTCGGTGCGGATGCGATCAAGACGCTCGGGCGCGAGATGAAGCGCGTGCCGGAGGCCGTGCGGCTGCATGACTACAACCATCGACAGGCCGGGGTGTCGCTGCTGGTTGAGGAAAACACGGCACGCGACGACAAGACGACGAACGCCGTCGATTATCGCTGGGGCGAGCATTACGAGACGCCCGAAGAGGGCAAGCGGGTGGCGCGGTTGCGGCACGAGGCCTATCTGGCCGGGCAGATCACGTTCAAGGGAACGGGCAATCCGTTCTGGCTCGAAGCCGGCGAGGTCATGCGCGTCGAGCCGAAGCCGGCCGATGCGAAGCATGGCGTCTTCGTTACGTCGGTCGAGTCGCACGGCGGGCGTAACGAGTCGTACTGGGTGGCGTTCGAAGGGATTCCGTCGGATCGCGTGTGGCGCACGTCGATGGCCTCGATTTCGCGGCCGGTGGTCGACGGGATTCTGCCAGCGCGGATTACGTCGCCAGGCAACTACAAGTATGCGTACCTGACCGAGCAGGGCTGGTACGTGATCAAGCTGCCATTCGATCTCGACGAATGGAGCCCGGGTGGGACGAGCCGGCCGGTGCGGCTGGCGAAGCCGTATAGCGGTGGCGATTATGGGCATCACTTTCCGTTGATCGACGGGGCGGAAGTGGCGATCGTCCATACGGACGGCGATCCGAACCGGCCGGTGATCATCGGGGCGATGCATGACAGCGCGCATCCGGATCTGGTCAACAATCTGAACCATACGCGGAATCTTATTCGGACGGCTGCGCGCAATGAGTTGCGGATGGAGGATAGGGAGGGCAATGAGCATGTCCACTTGACGACGCCGTTTCAGACCAGTGAGCTGAATCTGGGGAACATGGTTGACGATGCCCGTAACGAACGAGGTCAAGGGGCCGAGCTACGTACCGATGGGCATCTTGCTGCGCGCGGCCCGAAGGGCATGCTGCTGAGTACCGAGGCGCAGGTTGGAGCGTCGGGGCACCAACTCGACATGAAAGACGCGCAGGAGCAGCTGCGGCGGGCGATCGATCGCATGGAGTCCCTTTCCGAGGCGGTGCGAGCTGCAGAGGCGACCGTCGCCGAGCTGCAGCAACAGAAGTCGTTCTATGCGGAAGCACTGGATGGCTTGAAACGCTCCGCAATTCTCGCGAGTGCGCCCTCGGGTATCGGGCTCACGTCCGGGGCGCATTTGCAGGTCAATGCAGACCGGAATCTGATCGCGACTGCCGGCGGGAATTTCGACGTCGGAATCATGCGGAACTTCACCGTTGCGGCGGGAAAACAGGTGTCGCTCTTCGCGCAGGCACAGGGGGTGCGGGTCACCGCGGCCAAACAGGATGTTGTCATCCAGGCCCGCACGGGTGCGATGGCGCTATCGGCATCGAAGGACTTGAACTTCACGAGTAGCGATGGCGCGATTCTCGCGGCCTCGCGTGGTGCGCTGACACTGACAAGCGGTGGCGCGTATCTCAAGATCGATGGCGGCAACATCGAACTCGGATGCCCGGGCGATATCACGCTCAAGTGCGGAAATTTCCACTGGACCGGTCCCGCTTCTCTTTCGGCTCCCCTGCCGAGTATGCCCATTGGGCCATGCAGGGAGTGTTTGCTGGATGCGCACCGTGGTGTCGAAGCGATGACGGAGGTTGCCTGATGGCCGGAACCGAGCTTGCGATGTCGACCGGTGATTCGGACGCGGCATGGGAGGCGTGGCGTAATCGATTGTTGGCGCAATTCGAAGCGTTCGATGCCGAGGACGTTTCGGCGCGCCTGTACATACTCGCCGATGCGCGTGCCAATCCGGATCTCGACAAACTGCTGGTTCGGGTTCCCGGGCTTGAATGGCAGTCGCTGTGGGGCGGCACCGTTCTCGAGTCCTATACGGACATCGCCCCCTATCTGATTGCGATCGATCGCTTCGCGTTGGATGATGCGCGCGATCTACGGAGCCGGCTCGTGCGGCGGCTCTGGAAAGAGTCGAGCGGACTGCACATGCTGACGTGGATATGGTCTCCGTTTCCGACTCGGTTTCTGGTTGAGCATTTTCGATCGTTCTGTCGTTATTCGACGCCGGACAAGCGCGCGTACTTCCTTCATTTTTACGATAACCGGATTCTTGCGCGGTTGAGTGTGGTCTGGACTGGAGAACAGGCGAAGACGTTTCTCTCGCCGTGCGCCGAGATCTGGTATCGCGATCGCGAATTGAGCGAGATCGTATGGTGTAACGACGCGAGTGTGGCAGAGGCGATCGTCGATGGAGAGCAGATGATGACAGTTGAGCAACATATGGCGTTGCTGCGGCTTGGTCGTGCCGACAAACTCGCGATGCAGCTGCGCACGATGTATGGATCGATGCTCGACGATTTTACGGATCTGACGCTTTACCAACGTGTTTCCGAACAGTTGGAGCGTGCTGATCGATACCGTATAGCTGACGATGACGATCTCTTGAACTACGTTTCAAAGGGCGTCGTCATTTCGCCGCGGTTCGATGAACATCCGGCGATTCGCGAGAGGCTGGCCCGCGCGATGAGCGGCGAGCAGAAATTTGGGGATGCGTTGAGTCGTATCGACGGTGATGTGTTGCGGGAGGCGTCCCGCATGACCACGGATTTCGCGGATGCGGGAGGGGCCTCGCATGATTAGGTGGCTCTTCGCTTTATTGGCGGTAGCACTAGCGCTAGCGCAAGCCGGCTGCGACGCGTTTTCATCCGAGCCGACCTACCGCAGCGTCAGCATCATGGGGCTCAACTATACGGCGTTCAATCTGAGCGATTTCACGATTCGTGACAAATACGGCAACAGAGCGAGTGGAGGAGGCGATTTGCCACCGGGCGCTGGCGCGGGAAGGTTGAGTTGCTGCTATAAGCTGAAGGGAACGGAATTCACTGTCGACTGGGAGATATACGACCAGGACGAGTTCATGAAAAATCCGTATGCGCCGATCAAGAAGATTCACAAGAAAACCGAGGTCAAATTTCCACCGGCAAAAGTCAAGGGCGGCGCAGGGGAGGACGTGCTTGCCGTGCACTTTTATCCAGACGATCACATCGAGTTTGAGATTCGTAACGACATGAGTGGATCGAGAATCTCCTATGCCAAGGTGGATCATTGGTTGCAAACGAAGTACGGGAAGGTGGCCAACCCGGACGATGCAGATATGGCCGTCGCGTTCAGACGTACAGCTCGGATTGCGTCGCAGGGTTGGTTGAAGTATCGCCTGACCGACACGAAGGACCTCGAGCAGTACGTGTACTACACGCAACTCGTCAACCCGAAGTTCGATGAGCATCCTGTCGTGCAACGGATCTTGACGGACACCAAAGGAAAGCCTGGAGCCTTCGGCACTGCGATGCAGAGCTTGCCGGATGTTGTTGTACAGGAGATCAAGCAAGGGCGCATTGATTAGGCATTGTTTCGTGGCCGGTATGGGTTATCTGAGTTGGCGCTATTCGGACCGAGACGGGATCCGTTTGCGAGACGAGGCCTGCGCGTCGGGTCCTGGTTTTTGAATTTGAGGTGTTTCAGCAATGATCAAGCGGTTTGTCATTTTGTTTGCTGCAGTGCTGACGTTAGCCGGATGTGACGCATTTTCATCCGAGCCGACCTACCGCGGCATCAGCATCATGGGGCTCAACTACACGCCATTCAATCTGAGCGATTTCACGATCCGTGACAAATACGGCAACCGAGCGAGCGGAGGAGGTGACTTGCCGCCGGGTTCGGGCGCGGGAAGATTGAGCTGTTGCTACAAGCTAAAGGGAACAGAATTCGCGGTCGACTGGGAAGTCTATGACGCAGATGAAGCCATCAAGGATCTATATGCGCCGATCAAGAAGATTCACAAGAAAACCGAGGTCAAATTCCCACCGGCAAAAGTCAAGGGCGGCGCAGGGGAGGACGTGCTTGCCGTGCACTTCTATCCAGACGATCACATCGAGTTTGAGATTCGTAACGACATGAGCGGGACGAGGATCGATTACACGGAAGTGGATTACTGGTTTCAAACCAAGTACGGAAAGGCGGCCAACCCGGACGACGCAGATATAGCCATCGCGTTTAGACGTACAGCCCGGATTGCTTCACAAGGCTGGTTGAAGTATCGCCTGACTGACACGAAGGATCTTGAGCAGTACGTGTACTACACGCAACTTGTCAATTCTAATTTTGACAAGCATCCGGTTGTGCAGCGAATCTTGAAGGAGGCAGAAGGCAAGCCCGGCGCATTCGGTGCGGCGATGCAGAGTTTGCCAGACGTAGTTGTCCGCGAAATCAAGAATAACCGCTTTGATCGAGATACCGTGAGAGGACATCGTGACTGATAAAACTTTCCAGGATCCGGCTGACCGAACCCCGCCCGAAGTGCGTGCTGCAATTGGAGAAAATAAGCGGGCGTATCCGAATGACGATTGCATTCCGTGTGGTGCCGTTATACACATCGGATTTTTTTTTGATGGATTCGGCCGTCATCGAGACCACGATGACAAGAACACTTCCCGATACTCAAATATTTGTAGGCTGTGGGAGGCTCACAGTGATAACAAGGATCGACGTCGGCGGCAAGAGTCTAACCACTTTTGGTACCCGCTCTACTATTCCGGACTAGGAACGGAGTTGAATAAGGAGGCCCGAGATGGTCAAATCGTCTCCGCGGCGTTTAAGCTTGGAAAGCTGGGCGCCGAAGCGGCTGGTTCAGTCGCAGTTAACGCCGGCAAGAAAGTAACCGGCGTGAAGCGGCTTCCCATTGATCCGAAAGGCACGATCACCGAGGGGCTCAAGAAGGGGTTCAAGGAATTTTCGTACCGGCCGATCGTGAAGTCATTCAAAGATTTGGTCGACTCGGTCGAATCCGCGCCGCGCAATATCGGCCGAGTGTTGCAACTGCAGCACGACAACCGCTGGGTTCAACGTGGCCGCGCGGCTACGCGCTTGATTCTTTACGATGCGAAGAAGAATTTTCTGTCTATTGGATGGAGTGCCGCCAAGTCGGTGTTCTTTGGCGTGGTGATCGATTCGATTCCATGGTTTCGTGACAACCGCGCCATCGCCCGTGTATTTGGAACAGGCGTCGAGGACCGGCTGATGGCCGCGATGAAGCAGTTCGAAAAATCGATTGACGACGTCAAGCAGAAAACGCCGAAGATCCAGCGGATCCAGGTATCCATCTTCGGCGCCGATCGCGGCTGTGTTCTCGCACGGGCGCTGGCGAATGAACTGACTCGACGGTATAAGCACCCCAGCGATACGAAGCTTGCTTTTATCGATCCGAAAGACCCTAACCAAACGGCCATTCCGGTCGAGATCAAGTTTCTCGGGCTACTGGACGCCGTGTCTTCTGTGATGGAAGAAAACAAGCTATTGGGAATCGTGCCGGTGCTTGGCCTGCTCAAGCAAAACTACGGGGACCGCGAGCTATCGATACCGGCTTCGGTGCAGCGATGTGTGCATTTTGCCGCGGCTCATGAACTGCGGTTTTATCAACGGCTCGATAGCCTCGAGAAAACTCGTGGACTGCAGTACCTCTATCCGGGAACCAGCGAAGACATCACCGGCGGGGCGCCTCCAGGAACGCTCGGAGCACGCGCTGAATTGCAACGCGTCGTTTTGCGCGACATGCTCAATGAGGCGGTTTCGCATGGTGTCGTGCTGGATACGATGGAGGACTTGGCGAAATGGAAGCCAGAAGTGCTTCAGAGATTCACGCTCGCCAACCCCATCTCCGACGGCAAAGCCTCGTACAAAATCGGAGAACTGATTGACGCATACCGTCAGATAGTTCCCTACGTCGCGCGTCTGAACTTTGTCGAACACATGCAGGTATTCCTGCGCTGGATGGCAGTTCGCTACCAATCCCCGGCATTTCGCGCGACCGTGACGAGTCACTTCGACGACCTCGCCGCCCGGCACCGGGCGCTTCTGAAGGAGCGCAACGATGCCGAGGCTGCGTATCTCGCGCTGCGCAATCAACGGCCGCCTGCAGATCGGGAGACGCTTGACAGGGCCTATGCGCGCTGGCAGAACGCGGTCTTGCCGGAAATGCTTTCCGGTCGCGACGCCGGTATCGAGCAAAAGCGTCCCTCCGTGGGCGTATGGGACCGCATTCAAAGCGAATCCGAAGCGCTGATGCGACGCGAATCTCAACAGGCCCGGTTGCAGAAATCGGCGAATCGCATACGTGAATTGGCTCGAGAGGGGTCGTTGCCGTGGGACGCAAACCCGGAGTTCAGCGCATCGATGATCGAGGCCTGGAAGATGACGCCCGAAGAGGAGACGCTGATCCAGGCATGGAAGATGGGCCTGAGCGGCAAGAACCCGCTGCCGCCCAAGGTCATGGCGCTCTTCGACCTGCTGGTTCACGACACGATGCTGACGAGCTGGCACGACCACGTGCTGTCGTCGAATCTGTACTTCCAGACACGTGCGATCGACACATTCGGAACCAGCAACTACGTGAGCGAAGACAAGAAGCGCGAGCGCGACGAAAAACATGGTGAGCGCGTCAGGCAGGCCAGCGAAGCGATGAAGCCCGCAGCCCGGTTGCCGGGGCGCTTATAACTCGATATCAACCGCTCACTGTCGAACCGCAGTGACGATGTCGATTCATTTCGGAGATACATATGACGGGCATCATTCGCGTCGGAGACCGCCACACCGGCGGCGGTCACGTAACGTCCGGTTCGGATACGCGCTTTTTCATGGGGCGTCCGCTTGCCCGGCTCCACGATCCCGTGACCTGCCCGCGGCACGGCGACAACCGCATCGCGATGGCTACTTCGGGTGCATTCGATGAAGGTCGCGAAGTCGCCCAGCACGATGACTTGTGCGAGTGCGGTTGCCGTTTGATTTCTTCTCTTCCGAACAGTGGGCGCCGCTAGGTAATGGCGCTGGATTTCTCGTCCCTTCCGCCGGAGAAGCCGGTTCCCGATAAATCCCCGTCGCGGACTCTCTGGGCTGCGACGTTCATCGCGCTGACCGCGGTCGGCGCATTAGCCGTGCTGATGCTCTGGCCGGCGGATGAGCCGACTCACACGCCGTGGTTCTGGATCTGCGTGTCCATATACCCGACGGGTTTTTCCGCCTTCGTCGTGTCCCGGCGCTATCGGGCATACGAACTCGAACGCGCGAAAGTCCAGGCCTGGAACGATGCAAGCAGGAAGTACAACGCGCAGGCCTTTGCGCGAGAGAGCGTGCCGATGATTGTGCTGGCAGCGGCTGCACGCGTAACCGCTGACGATACGGAAAACGGTATCGATCCGATTGTCGATGGAACGATGACGTTGCATGCCAGAGCCTCCGAGCAGGAAGCAAACGAATCGGTTTCGGCGAGATGGTTCGACCCGATCGAAGCGCGCCTCGCCGCAGACGATGCGCAACGTCACGATGAGGTTCTCGAATGGCTGTACGAGCGGCTGCTGAACGATCTGAAGGAAACCTTGAACGCGCTTCCTGCGGATCTGCCGTTGCGCGTATTGCTCGATATTTCCGGCTATGTCGGCGCGTCCGACGTGATCGAACCATGGCGAAAGGAATGGAGGCGTCACGAGTTGCGCTTCGCGAGAATGGAGCGTGCGCCCGAATCGCTAGATTTGATGACGATCGATTCCTGGCTCGACGGTCGGACCGGCCCATTGCATCAGCACGCGGTGTTACTCGTATCCGTGGCGCTCAGCAAAGTAATCGACGAGCCGCCGGCACCCGATTCAGCCGAGGCTGGGGTCGGATTGTTGCTGGTTTCGAAGGCGCTTGCGTCGCGCTTCGAATTGCAGCCGATCGCCGCGTTCCACCGGCCCCGGCGAGCAGGCAACGACGACCCCGGCCATGCGCTGACGTACGGGCTCCGTTGGGGCGACGCCGCGCCGGACGAAGTCGGTACGTTGTGGATGAGCGGATTCGACAGCCAGGCGGCCGGTTCGTTACGCATGGCGTTAAGCGCGGGTAGACCGGAAGGGAGGAGCGACGAAGCGGTACCGGAGTTTGAACTCGATCGAATCGTCGGCAACACGGGCGCCTCGGCAGCATGGCTTGCTGCGGCTTGCGCGACATACCTGGCCGGTCAATCGCAAAAGCCACAACTGGTCGCACAGCGCGACGAAGGCCACATGTTCGTTGCTGTCGTGACGAACATGGATAACGCATCAACAACACACGCACTTCCGCATGAACCGGATATTCAAACTTGACCTGTTCGGGTCCTTTGTTTTTGTCGTCATTCCCGGACTGATCGCCTGGAAGCGACCGCACTGGATCGGACTATCCGATACGGATCGAGGATTGGCGGTTGTCATTTTCTGCGCCGTATTCGTCGCACTCCTGTTGATCTTCAGCTTCAGTGATTCGTCTCGGCCGGCCAACGCCTGGCGTGCCGTGAAGAAATGGGTCAATGATCACGCTCGTTACGCGCCCGCTTCGTCGGGAAGTGGTCCAACGGCCGATGCCGCCACTCGGGCGGAGTCGCTCGCGCAAGCCCAGAAGGAGAGGTACGGCTGGCGATGGCGCTATCGCGATCGTTGGGTCCTTGTCGCCGGCGACTATCCGCTCGTTCGACGTCTCGCGCCTGGATTGGCAGATACCGGCTACGCGATTCTCGGCAATATGGTCGTGCTGTATGCGCGGCAAATTGATGACAAACTCGACACGGAATGGCTCGATCGGATTCGTCGACTGCGCCGTCGCCGTCCTGTAGACGCGATCGTGGCCATTACCCGTCACCGAAGTTCCAGCGATGCATCGTTTGACGGGGATGCACTCGCTGCGCGGCTTGCTCGCCACACACGCGCGTTGCGCTGGGCTGCACCCACCTATCTCCTGGACGTGACGGATTTCGGGAGCGAAGGGGCCAATCCGGACGAAGCGATCGGCTTCACATGGGCCAACCCACGCTTGAATGCGGCATTGATTGACGAGTCGCTGGGAAATCTCGTAGCCAACCTTTCCGACGCCGGTGTCGTGCGTCTTGCTGTGAATTCCGATGATCGGTACCCGGCCGAACTGGCGCAGCATGTTTCGAGGCTGCGCGCAGGATTATCCGACCTGCTGCGTCGGACCGCCGAATCCACCGTTTCGAGGCACACGATTCACGGGCTATTGTTTGCGCCTCTGTTCAAGGAGAGGGCGCCCCTGTCTCAGGATTTCGATTCGCCAGCCGACGATTCGAATGATCTTGCTGCGCCGCTCAATCCTCAACACCGCACCATCTGGCAAACCGTCGCCGACCACAGCCGCAAGGTACACGGCCGCCGCATCGGTTTTTCGCTATCGACCACGGCGGCATGGGTGGCGACCGCGCTGATCGGTTGCTGGCTCGTCGGCACGCTGCTGTCCGGCTTCGCCAACCGCGCGACGATCGGGAGCGCCACGAATACGGTTGCGAAGCTCACCGGAACGCTGAACCCGACGCAATCGCTGCAAACGCTCACCGACCTCGATCGCCAGATCGACACGCTCGAAATCCGTCAGCGCACCGGCGCGCCGTTGATTGCCCGTTTCGGCCTGAATCGCGACGAAGCGTTGCTCGACGCCCTTTGGCCGCACTACGCCGATGCCGCGAACCGTATCCTCATCGGCCCGATCCGCCGGAAGCTCGAGGCAAGACTGCATCAACTCGCGTCGCTGTCCGACGCGGAAATCGCGAGCGGCGGCGAAGCCCAGGTGCAGGCCGCTTACGACACGCTCAAGACGTACCTGATGCTTGCCAGGCCCGAGCGGGCCGTGGCCGCGTTCCTGGCGCCGCAACTCGTCGCGACGTCCGCGCCCGAACGCCCGGCCGGTTCGCAACTGTCGCGCGGCAAATGGGAAGATATGCGTCAGCACGCGATCACGTTCCTCGCCAATCACATCGGGCACGGAGCCGGAGCGGACCGCACCGCGCCGGCGATCGTCCCGGACGGCGCGCTGATCGCGTCCACCCGCCAGACGATTGTCGGCGTGCGCGGCATTCAGAACTCGGGAGATGCGATCTACCAGCAGATCGTCGACGAAGCGACACCGAAATACCCGCCGCTATCACTCGCGACATTGCTCGGCGACGCGGCGTCGCAATCCTCTGCCGGTGGTGCAACGAGCCGGGGCCTGTTCGGCACGACCGCCACGGTACCCGGCGTATTCACGCGTGCAGCATGGGAAGAGCGCATCTCGAAGGCAATCGACGAAGCCGGCGAACAACGCGATGTGGCGAGCGACTGGGTACTCTCCGACACCAAGGTTGCCAATGCATCTCCGTCGACATTGAAGGCCGAACTGCGTCAGCGCTATTTCGACGATTACGCGCGGGCATGGGGGCTATTCCTCAACAGTCTGCGTTGGCAACCCGCACCTACGCTATCAGCCACGGCCGATCAACTCACGCTACTGGGCGACCCGCAGCGCTCGCCGCTCGTCGCGCTGATGAATGCGGTCGTCTATCAGGCGGGAACGGGCGCCAACGCACAGTCGCTGTCCGACACGCTGATCAGCAAGGCGCAGCAACTGGTCGGCGCCGACGAGAAAGATCCGTCGAAGCAGGCGACGCCACCACTTGCGCCGCTCGCGGCCGCGTTCGGACCGATCTTGCGTCTGACCGGCAGCGATCTCGTTTCGGTGGCGCGATCCGGCGGCAAGGGCGTCAGCCCGCCCGCAGCAACCGGCGACCTGAGTCTGGCGCGCTACCTGGAGCGGATCACCGCGATGCGCCTGAAAACGGCTCAGATCGTCTCCAGTCCGGATCCGGACGCGATTGCGCGTCTGGCCGCGCAGTCCGTGCTGCAGGGCAAGACGTCCGATATCGCCGACAGTCGCGATTACGCGAGCCGCGTCGCTGCAAGCCTCGGCGAACAATGGTCCGGATTCGGTGCATTGTTCCGTGCGCCGTTCGATCAGTCTTGGCAAGTCATCGTGCAGCCGGCCGCCGCAAGCCTGAACGAAATCTGGCGTACCGCGATTCTTGCCGACTGGAACAGGACGTTCGGCGGCCGTTATCCGTTCGCGGATTCCGACAACGATGCGTCGCTGCCCGAGATGGCGCGCTTCATGCGTCCGGACAGCGGCGTGGTCGCGCAGTTCGTGACGTCGCAACTGGCCGGTGTCGTCGAACGGCATGGCGATCGGTGGGTGGCCTCGCAGGGCGCGGACTCCGGCGCATTGACGATCGATCCGGCTTTCCTGAACGGGCTGAACAAGCTCGCGCGCACGGCGACGGTGCTGTTCCCGTCCGGCGATGCACGGGTGCGCTACGAGCTGAGAGCGGAGCCGACACCGGGCATCACCGACATGCGATTCGTGCTGTCCGGCCGCGAACTGCATTACTTCAACCAGAAGCAGGAATGGACGCCGTTCGAGTGGCCGGGGCAGTCGCTTGAAAATCTGTCGCACATCGAATGGCAGACGGAGCAGGGCGGCTTGCGCACCGCGCTCGATTCGCAGGGGCGCTTCGGTCTCATCCGGCTGCTGGAGCGCGCGAAGGTCGCGCAGCAGGACAACGCGCGCTATCTGCTGACCTGGACGCCGGATACGAGCCAGGGTATGCCGCTCAGGGTGCAATTGCGCAGCGAAGCCGGCGCCGGTCCGATCGACGTGCTCCAGTTGCGTCATTTCGCGTTGCCGGCACGCGTGTTCGTGACGGCGGCCGCGAACGCAGGGGCGCGCGGTTCGGCGAGCGGTCCGCCGCCGTTGCCGACGTCGGCGATCGAGGCCGAGAAGCATGCGGCCGTGCCGCTGCCGTCGGGGCTTCCGGGCAGAAGCCCGTTGCCGGATGAAGCGAGGTGGGCGGCGTCGGAGAAGGTATCCGGCCGGAATGCCGATCGCGAACCGGCTCGAGCGTCGGCACGAACGACCACGGCCGTCCCGACGACACGAACGACGCCGCCGAAGCCCTCGATCTCGCCCGTGGTGACGACGTCGGCGCTTTCGGATCCACCCGCCAGCCCGTTCCGGCACGCCCTCACGCTGCTGGGCGACGCATTCGTTTTTTGAGACCAGCGATGACGCTAGCCCATTTTGTGAAGACCCTTGTAGGCGGACCGCGCGTCGATTCGCTCCAGCGGGCGCGGACGGATACCTGGGCCGCATGGATCGCACCGATACCGGGCGAGCATGCGTGCGGGCGCGATCCCGGCTACGAAGAAGCGTTCTTCGAAATGAAGGACGAAGCCGGCAAGCTGTCGGGAATCGACGACGGGTTGATCGTCCGCGCGTGCGAACACCTGCTGAAGGAGACGGGAAAGGATTTGCGCGTGGCCGGCTACTACGCGTTCGCGCGCCTGCGGCAGGACGGCCCGGCCGGTTTCGCCGACGGGCTCGAACTGGCCGCCGCGCTCGTCGACCGGTTCGGCGAGGCGCTGTTGCCCGCCCGCCACGAAGCGAGGAAAGCCGCGCTGGACATGCTCGCCACCGCGCGTGTGATCGACGCGCTGGACCGCCACGGCGATTTCGCGCCGGCCGATCTCGAGCGTGCGCTTGCCGCACTCGGCGTGCTCGTGACGTGCACGCAGGCGTGGCCCGACGCCGCCCGTCCGAATTTGCAGCCGCTCGTGTCGCGCTTCGATAAAAAGGAAGCACCGGCGCACGGGGCCGATTCCGGCACGGCAGTGCCGCCGGCCAGTGCGCCGGGCAAAATTTCAGCCGGCTCGATCGCGTCGACGCGCGACTTGCTCGATCAGGCACGTGCGATGTCGACGTGGCTGCGGGATCAGGAAAACGGCTACCTGCCTTCGGTACGCGTCGCGCGAAGCATTCGTTGGGACACGCTGCACGACGTGCCGCCGGCGGATGCCGCGTCGCATACGCGTCTGGCGCCCCCACGCGCGGAGTTGCGCCAGCAGATGAAGCGCCTCGTGCTGCAGAAGCACTGGCACGAGTTGCTGGAGCGGGTCGAAGGCGCATTCATGGAGGGCGCGAATCACCTGTGGTTCGATCTGCAGTACTTCCAGCATGTGGCGCTCGATCACGTCGGTACGCCGTACGGCGCGTGGCGAGCATTGCTGCGCGCCGATTTCGCGCTATTCCTCGAACGCTTGCCCGGCATCGAACGGCTGGCGTTCAGCGACGGCACGCCCTTCGCCGACGACACGACACTCGAATGGATTGCCCGGCACGCGGTCGTGCGCGACCTGGAGGCGGGAGAGGCCGTTGCGCCGCTGCCGGTCTCCGCGGATAGCGAAAGCGACTCAACCGGCGACTGGCCGGAGATCGAAGCCCAGGCCCGCGAACTGGTGGGGCGTGAGGGTATCGAGGCGGCGTTCGCGTGGCTCGAAGCGCTGCCCGGCATGAAAACCGATCGACATCGCTACTTGCAGCGGCTCGTGATGGCCCGGTTGGCCGACCACGTCGGCCGTCACGATGCAGCGCTCGCGCTCCTGGTCGAACTCGACGCCACGTCCCGCTCGCTGCCACTGATGCGCTGGGAGCCGGCGCTGACGTTCGAGGTCAAGCAACAACTGGTCAACGCATTGAAAGCGACGAGCAGCCGCAAGGATGCCGACAAGCCTGCGCTCGCGCGCCGGATCGGCGAACTGCATGCGGAACTCACGGTACTCGATCCCGCGCGCGCATTGACTCTTTCGTAATGGATTTTTCATGGACAACGACGATCCCATCCTGCGCTACTACGAAGCGGAAATGCGTTACTTGCGCGAGTCCGGCAAGGAATTCGCGAAGGCGCACCCCGATCGGGCGCGCCTGCTCAATCTGGACCGCGTCGGCGATCGCGATCCGTACGTCGAGCGCCTTTTCGAGGGCTTCGCGTTCCTGACGGGCCGGCTACGGCAGAAACTCGACGACGAATTGCCGGAGTTGACCGAAGGGCTCGTCAGCCTGTTGTGGCCGCACTATCTGCGGATGATTCCTTCGCTGTCGATCGTCGAGCTGACGCCGTTCGCGGAGACGCTTCAGAAAACGATCGTCGTGCCTGCCGGCGTGCCGGTGCGTTCCGCGCCGATCAACGTGCCGTCTGCGAGCGGCGCGGAAGGCGTGGCGCCGCGGACGGTGCAATGTCTGTATCGGACGACGCAGGCCGTTGCGCTGCAGCCGGTCTCGATCACGCATGCCGGGCCGGCCGTGCGTCACGACGGCCGTTCGGTGATCCGCCTGCGCTTCGCGTTGCACGGCTCGGCGCTGCGCAAGGAGACGGATCTGTCGCGGCTGCGGCTGCACCTGAACGCCGATCTGCCGACCGCATTCGCGATGCATCTTGCGTTGACGCGCCAGGTCGATGCGATTCACTGGCGCGTTCCGGAAATACGCGACGGAGAAGCCGTGCCGCTGCCGGGCGTCACGATCGAGCCGGCCGGCTTTTCGACGGAAGAACGGCTGTGGCCCAAAGCCGATGCGGCATTCTCCGGATATCAGCTGCTGCTCGAATACTTCACGTTCCGCGAGAAGTTTCTGTTCGTCGATCTGTGCGGGCTGGACATCTCCACGCTTCCGGAAACATCGACCCGCTTCGAGCTGGAGATGGTCCTCAAGGACGCCTATCCGTCGGACCAGCGCTTCAACGCGGAAAACGTGCGGCTGTTCTGCTCGCCGGTGATCAACCTGTTCGAACTCGATGCCGAGCCGATCGAGATCGATCATCACGAAACCGAATATCGCGTGGTGCCGGCCGGCCATCAGGGCGAGCATGTCGAGACGTATTCGGTCGATGCAGTCGCGACGTTCGATCACGATACGGCCGAGCGATACGAATACGTGCCGTTCGCGACGTTCCGGCACCGCGGCGGCATGCTGCGGCACGAGGCGCCGGAGCGCTATTTCCACACGCGCGTGCGTTCGGGCGTATCGGGGTTGCACGAAATGTGGGTGATCCTCGGCGGGCACGCGTGGGAGTCGATGGACACGCTGCCCGAGGAAAGCCTGTCGCTGCGCGTGACGGGGACGAACGGGCTGCTGCCGCGCAAGGGGCTGCGCGAGGCGAGCCTCGACGAGCTGGCGGCCAGCACGCCGAACGTCGGGGGTGTGCGCAATCTCGTCGCGCCGACGTTGCCGCTGTATCCGCCGACCGAAGACCGCTTCCAGTGGCGCGTGCTGTCGCATCTCGCGCCGAATTTCCTGTCGATGATGAACGCGGAGGTATTGCGCGGCGCGTTGGCGCTGTACGACTGGACGAACGAGGAGCTGAACCGGCGGCGGCTCGCCGGCATCCTGCATGTGTCGCAGGACATGCTGGAAGAAGTATCGGGCGGCGCGGTGGAACGCGGTGTGCTGATCGAGATCACGCTCGATTCGCACGCGTTCTCCGGCGAAGGCGACGTGATGCTGTTCGGCGAGCTGCTGCATCGGTTCTTCGGCGCGTATGCGGAGATCAATCTGTTCACGAAGCTGGCGATCGTCAGCCTGCCGTCCCGGTCGCGGACGGAGTGGCCGCGCAGCAAGGCTCGGCGGGCGCCGCTATGACGGCTTCGATCGATCGGACGGTGGCCGAAGCTGCCGCGTCGAAGGGGGTGCCGACGGTTGTCGGGATGCTGTTCCAGCGAGCGCCGAAGATGACGTTCATGCAGTTCTGTCGGCTGCTGGAGGCGTGTACGCCCGAACGCGCCGGATTCGGTACGCGCGATACGCCGGAGCACGAGCCGGTGCGGTTCCGGCCGCGTCCGCGGTTGGGGTTTCCGGCGGGCGAGATGGCCGCGGTCGAATTCGACGACGAGCACCCCGAGGCACCGCCGACCGTGCGCACGACGTTCATGGGGCTTTACGGCGTCGATGCGGCGATGCCGTCGCACATGATCGACGAGATCGTACTGCGGGAGGAAGGGCATGAGGCGGTCGAGGCGTTTCTCGATCCGTTCAACCACCGGGTGGCGACGCTGCTGTATCGCGCATGGAAGAAATATCGTTATCCGGAGCGTTTCCAGGTCGGCGGAGTCGACGATTATTCGCGCAGCCTGTTGTGTCTCGCCGGATTCGGATGGGGCGACAAGCCCTTGCGTGCGGGTTTGCCGGATTCCCGGATGCTTGCCCTGCTGGGGCTGCTGATCCAGCGGACACGCACGTCGGAAGGGCTGGCCGGCGTGGTGGCGCTCGCCGCGCCGGGAGCCGATGTTCGGGTGGACGAATTCTGGGCGGTGACGACGAGTAGCGGTCGGCCAAAGCCGTTGACGTCGGCGAAGCCGGATGCGGACGCGCTGTCGGACGGGAAGCGCGGCGGGCTCGGCGGCGGTTACGTGCTCGGCAGGCGTCTCGCGTATCGCAGCCGCGCGGTGCGCGTGACATTGCGGCCGGTCGACGAACGGCAGGCTCAGGACCTGTTGCCCGGTGCGTGGCTGCATCGAGAGGTGATGGCATTCATCCAGCTGTATGTCGGCGTCAAGGCCGATGTGCATTTGCGGATGGAAGTGTCGTCAAGGTTCGTTCCGCATCCGACCGTCGGCGTCGAACATGCCGGCCCGGCGCCGCGTCTCGGCTGGACGACGGTGCTGCCGTCGGTCGATGAACGCATGATCGTCATCGCGCTTGGCGTGTACGAGGCGTTCCCCGTACCGCAACCCAACCCGCATCTCGTGCCGCGCACGATCTGATTCCGGAGTTCCCATGTTTTATCGAATGAGTGCGGCTACCGCCGTCGCCGTCTTGCTACTGTCAGGTTGCGGTGCCTGGCAGTCCGTGTCGGACGCGTCGTCGAATGCGTATCGCGCCGTGTTGTTCAAGCAGGTGAAGGTGCTTGACGTCGATCTGGTCGCCCGTGCCGAACTGAACCCCGACGACGCAGGGCGGCCGACGTCGGTTGCCGTTCGCGTCTACCAGTTGAAGAACCGCAAGATGTTCGACGGAGCATCGTACGACGATCTGTTGAAGAACGACCGGACGGTGCTTGCTCAGGATCTGCAGGCCGATATGTCGGCCGTCGTGAACCCCGGAGCTTCGTCGAGCTTGTCTCAACCGATGCAACGCGAGACGGAGTATGTGGCGATCGTCGCGTTGTATCGCGTCCCGGACGCAGCCGGCGGCTGGAAGCGCGTCATCGAGAAAAGGAAGCTCGATCCGGACAAGCCGCTACGCGTCGGTTTGACGTCGACCGGATTGCAGATGGCGGGGGATAGGCCGAAGTGATCGCACTGCTGTCGGGGGCGCGAAAGAGACCGCGCTGACGCAGGCGACTTGAACTGAAAATGCGGCCCATGCGCCGGCTGCCCGGCGATGATGGGCCGCAAGGGTATCACCGATCGTCGTCCCGTACCGAAGACGGATGCCGGCACAGCGCCCGCACGTCCATCTCCATGTACGGAAACAGCGGCAACTGGCTCAGCACGTCGTGCAGTTGCTGCACGCTCTCGACGTCGAAAATGCTGACGTTCGCATACTGCCCTGCGATGCGCCACAGATGGCGCCAGACGCCTTCGTTCATCAGCCGCTGGCACATCGCCTTTTCCTCGGCCTTCAGCGTGGCCGCCTTGACCGGGTCCATGTCCGCCGGCAGGCGAACGGTCATTTCCACATGAAACAGCATCCTGCACTCCTTGCGTTGTCGATTCGTCGAACGGGAAGGGCGCTCACGCCTGCGCGCGGGCCCGCTCGACTTCGCTGCCCGGCACGTCCTGCTTTTCCTTGACCAGCGAGAAGTCGAAGTCGATCAGCGCGAACTGCCCGTCGACGCCGTACGGCTTGCCTTCCGCGCCCTCGGCCTGCCTGACCGGCGGGATCAGCCCGTCGCGCGTCGCGAACGCGAAGTCGTCCCACAGATGCGGATCGCCATCGATGTTGATCTGCGTCGTCAGCTTACGATAACCGTCCGCGGAAACGAAGAAGTGAATGTGCGCCGGACGATGGCCGTGGCGGCCGAGCTGGTCGAGCAGTTGCTCGGTCTTGCTGCCCGGCGGCACGCTGTAGCCGACCGGCAGCACGCTGCGGAAGCTGTAGCGGCCTTCGGCATCGGTGCGGATCGAGCGGCGCAGGTTGAACGCGGGCTGCGACGGGTCGAAGTACGAGTAATTGCCCAGATGGTTCGCATGCCACACCTCGACCAGCGCGTTCGCGAGCGGTGCGCCATGCTCACCGAGCACCTGGCCGCGCATGATCAGCGTCTGGCCCGGATCGGTGCCGTCGTCGAGGCGCGCATGGCCGACCGATTCCGGCGCGCCGGCGACATACAGCGGGCCTTCGATCGTGCGCGGCGTGCCGCCCTGGATGCCGGCCTTTTCCTCGGCTTCGTCCATCCGCACGTCGAGGAAGCGCTCGAGGCCAAGGCCCGCGGCGATCAGCCCGAATTCGCGGCCGGCTTCGTTCAGGAAGTTGAGCGCCGTCCAGAATTCGCTCGGCTGCACGTCGAAGTCCTCGATCGTGTAGCAGATGTCCTTCACGATCCGGTTGACGATCGCGCGCACGCGCGGGTTGCCGGGCTTCTCGGCCGCGTCGTCGAAGGTCTTCAGCAGGGCGTCGATGGCTTGCTTGTTCATCTGTGTCTCCGGTTTCGGTTGTCGTGTGGGGTCAGCGGGCGCCGCGTCGCATCCGTTCGATGCGGGCCCAGTCGAAGGTGATGCCGAGGCCGGGCGCGGCCGGCAGATGCAGCTTGAAATCCTGGTAGCGCAGCGGCTCGACGAGAATCTCCTCGGTGAGCAGCAGCGGGCCGAACAGTTCGGTGCCCCATTTCAGCGAGTCGAACGTGCTGAACAACTGGGCGGACGCCATCGTGCCGGCCGCGCCTTCGAGCATCGTGCCGCCGTACAGCTCGATGCCGGCGGCCGCGGCGATCGACGCGACGCTCGCCGCGCCCTGCAGGCCGCCCGATTGCGCGATCTTCACCGCGAACACGTCGGCCGCGCGATCCTGCGCGAGCGCGAACGCATCGACGGGACCGTGCAGCGCCTCGTCGGCCATGATCGGCACCTGCGCGAGCTGCGTGAGGCGTTTCAGCCCCGCGCGATTGGTCGCGGCGATCGGCTGCTCGACGAGGCTCACGCCAGCGTCGGCGAGCCGCGCGCCGGCCCAGATCGCATCGGTTTCGCTCCAGGCCTGGTTCACGTCGACGCGCACGTCGCCGCGCTCGCCGAGCGCGCGCTTGATCGCGACGACGTGCGCCACGTCGTCGGCGACCGCGTTCGAGCCGATCTTCAGCTTGAACGCGCGATGGCGGCGTGCGTCGAGCATCGCTTCGGCTTCCGCGATGTCACGTTGGGTATCACCGCTCGCGAGCGTCCACGCGACATCGACCGCATCGGTCCGGCGCCCGCCAAACAGCTCGGACAGCGGCACGCCCAGGCGCCGCGCCTGCGCGTCGAACAGCGCGGTCTCGAGCGCGCACTTCGCGAAGCGGTTGCCCTGGAACAGCTTGCGCGCACGCGCCATCGCGACGCCCGGACGCGTCGCGTCCATGCCCTGCAGCAGCGGCGCGAAGTAGGTATCGATATTGACCTTGATGCTTTCGGGGCTCTCTTCACCGTAGGCGAGACCGCCGATGGTGGTCGCCTCGCCAACGCCTTCAATACCGTCCGTGCATCGAATTCGGACCAGCACGAGCGTCTGGCAATTCATCGTCGCGACCGACAATTTGTGGGGTCGGATCGTCGGCACGTCGACCAGCAGCGTCTCGATGCGTTCGATAGTGGCGGCAGTTGCTATCATGCGATTCCTCCTGTTGGTGCACATGGTAGGAATTCCCGCCCCGCGTCGTCCAACACTCTTTCCGACTACTTCCATACCTTTGAGGCATGAAATGGAATTGCGTCAGCTCCGTTACTTCATCGCCGTCGCCGAGGAAATGAACATCACGCGGGCCGCGGAGCGGCTGCACATGACGCAGCCGCCGCTGAGCCGCCAGCTCCAGGCGATCGAGGAGGAGATCGGGCTGCCGCTGTTCGAGCGCGGCGCGCGGCCGTTGAAACTGACCGATGCCGGGCGCGTGTTCCATGCTCAGGCGAAACGTCTGGTCGACCAGGCCGACGAATTGGGGCCGCTGACGCGGCGGCTCGCGCAACTGTCGGAGCGGATCGTGATCGGTTTCGTGCCGTCGACGCTGTACGGCGCGCTGCCGGACGTGATCCGCGCGTTTCGCGAGGCGCAGCCGGACGTCGAGCTGTCGCTGATCGAAATGTTCACGCTCGAACAGCTCGGCGCGCTGAAGGGCGGGCGGATCGACGTGGGGTTCGGCCGCTTGCGCTTCGACGACGACCAACTGGTGCGCGAGGCGTTGATCGAGGAAAAGCTGATCGCGGCGCTGCCGCTCGGGCATCGGCTCGCCGATCCGGCCCGGCCGCTGACGCTCGCGGATCTCGCGGACGAGACGATGATCGTCTACCCGAGCACGCCGCGGCCGAGCTTCGCCGATCAGCAGTTGTCGGCGCTGCGCGACGGCGCGGTCGTGCCGGCGGCCGTGCACGAGGTGCGCGAGTTGCAGACGGCGCTTGGGCTCGTGGCGGCGCAGGTGGGCGTGTCGCTGGTGCCGGAAAGCGTGGAGGGCGTGCGCGTGAAGGGGGTGGTTTACCGGCGGCTGCCAGAGCCGGCCGCGACGTCACCGATCATCATGAGCCGCCGGCTGCACGGTGAGAGCGCGGCCACGGCGGCGTTCTGTGCGATTGCACGGCAGATGTTCGTGCCGGTGACGTGACCTGACTCGAGCACGAATCGCAGCTAACGGCCTATTTCGACGCGCTCCTCCGAGGGGGAATCGGGCTTGTCGCCGCGGCTTCGTGCCGTCGAGCTGGCGCCGGCCGCCCTATTAATGAGATAACTGGTCGGCGAAACAAGCGTCTCTCAGGCTGCACTCAATTTAATGTATTAAAAAATAAACGTAATAATGAGATAATGGGTGGCGACGCATATTGATTCTTGCTGTGTGTGGTTTTAATTGTTGCAATATCGAATCATAAATAATCTGATTTTCTCCCCGTAAACCAGGGTCATGAAGCGGCACTTTTCATTCATTGCCGACCTAGAAAACCGGAGGGGAACGAGGTGAGTCGATTTGCGAAAAGCATAAAGTTCAGGATTTTTGCCACCCTTGCGGTGTGCGTCGCGTTGATGGTCGCAATTGGCACGTTCGGTGTATTCGGTCTGTCCAGACTGAATTCGAATCTCCATCGCGCCTATACGGGCAATACGGTGCCGATCGTCGAATTGACGGAAATCAGCGCGCTCGCGTTCAACATACGGTTGCAAATGCGCCGGCTGCAGGCCGAGCATGACCCCGCGCTCATGCGCAGCGCGGTCGACGACATTCGCACGCAACAAAGCCGTCTCGATACGATCTGGGGCCGTTATTACGGGGAATCGATCACGAGCGACAAGGAACGCATCATCGCCGAGCGCATCCGCAGCGTGCTGCCGCAGTTCCGGGCCGGGGTGAACGACGTGGCCGCGGCGATGAACGGCGGCGATCACGACGCGGCCAGGGCGGTGATCGAGCGATTGTCGCCGACCGCGAACCTGCTCAGGCAGGCGCTCGAGGACGACATCGCGCTGAACGTCGAGCAGGCGAAATCGTTCGTCGACGACAGCGAATCGACCTTCCGCAACATTCTGTGGATCGCGATCGGCCTGATCGGTGTCGGTCTGCTGGTCGCGGTGTGGGCGTCGGCGCATCTGCTGCGGCATATCTCGACGCCGCTCGGCAAGGCCGTGCGCGTGGCCGACCAAATCGCGGGCGGCCGGCTGGACAACCGGATCGACATCGACTCGCACGACGAATTCGGCCAGTTGCTCGGCGCGCTGGAGACGATGGACCGGCAGCTCGGCACGACGGTGCGCGGCATCAAGCGCAGCGCGGAATCGGTGGCGATCGCGTCGCACCAGATCGCGAGCGGCAATGCCGATCTGTCGGCTCGCACGGAGGAGCAGGCCGCGTCGCTCGAGGAAACCGCGTCGAGCATGACGCAACTGACCGAGACGGTGAAGCAGAACGCCGACAACGCGCAGCAGGCCAATACGCTCGCGACGCGCGCGACCGGAATGGCCGACGCCGGCCACGACGCCGTGCAGCACATGGTCGCGACGATCGAGCAGATCAGCGATCGCTCCAGCCAGGTGTCCGACATCACGGGCGTCATCGAGGGAATCGCGTTCCAGACCAACATTCTCGCGCTCAATGCGGCGGTGGAAGCGGCGCGCGCGGGCGAACAGGGGCGTGGTTTCGCGGTGGTCGCGAGCGAAGTGCGCAACCTCGCGCAACGCTCCGCGAGCGCCGCGAAGGAGATCAAGGAACTGATCGGTGCGTCGGTGTCGATGATCCATGACAGCGCGCAGCAGGCCGCGGACGTCGGCGCGACGATGGGGCAGGTGAAGCAGGCGATCAAGCAGGTGTCCGACATCGTCGCCGAAATCGCGGCTGCGTCGCGGGAGCAGAGCCAGGGAATCGAGCAGGTCAACGTGGCGATCGGGCAGATGGAGGGCGTGACGCAGCAGAATGCGGCGCTCGTCGAGCAGGCGGCCGCGGCGTCGCATTCGCTCGAGGAGCAGGCCGGCCATTTGCAGGCGGCGATGTCGGCGTTCCGGCTGGCGGAGGTCTCCCCGGACGAGCCCGCCGCGCCGGCGGTTGCGCCTGCGGCGCGGGTGCAGCCTCCGGCGGCGGCGCGGCCGCCGAGCGTGCCGGTAGCGGCAGCGGGCGGGGCCGCCGAGTGGCACGCGTTTTGAACGCCACGCGGTCCGCGCTTGTGGCGACGTGCATGCCGGTGCGCCAGACACGCCGGCGCGCGCGTTCGCCGTTCACTTTCACGATCCGTCCGCGGCGATGCGGGCGGTGGCTCTGTTCATGACGCTCATGACGAACCCGACTCAGGCAGTACTGACGCTCGACGCGCTCGTCGACACGTGCGCGCGTTTCGATCCGTCCGACGCGGATCAGCGGCTGATCGTGCGCACGATGGTCGTGCCGATGCTGGCGCGGCGGCTGAAATGGCTGGAATTGCTGCTGCGCGCGTGCCCGCATAGCCCGGCCACGCGGGCGATGTTCGAACAGGTGGAACGCGCGCTGGCCTGCGCGTCGTCGCGACTGGATGGCCCGCGATTGCCGCCCGCGGGCGCTGCCGACACAGCGCAACCGGCATGACCGGCGCAAACGGCGCAGGCATGGGCACCAGCGGCACTAACCGCTGACGCCGCTGACGCCGCTCGCGCTGCGCGCGCCATCGCAGCAACCGGTGCCGGAGACGGCTGCGGCCACCGAAGCGGTCGGCGCCGCGCGGTACCGCAATGATCGTCGGCCCGCTTGTCGCCGTGCGCGCGTGCCATGCAACAGGCAACTGCCCGCGCTGCCGCGGGCGCGTCCGCCCGAAAACGCGCGGGCGTGCGTTCAGCGCAGCCCGTCGAGCGTCTCCGACGGCGATTCGCCGAACTTTTCCCGATACGCGATCGCGAACCGCCCGAGATGGGTAAACCCGCAGTCGAGCGCGATATCGGCGATCCGCCGGTTGGATGCCGCGCCGCGCAGCAGTTCGCGCGCGTGCGCGAGCCGCGTCGCGCGCAGGTATTGCATCGGGCTCATGCCGCGGAATTGCAGGAACGCGTCGCGCAGCGTCCGTTCGGGCACGTTGGCGGCCTGGACGATATCGGCGAGCTGCAGCGGCTGTGCGTAATGCGCATCGACGAACTCCTGCGCGCGCCGCACGAAGCCCGGCGCCGGGTCGCGGTGCGACGCGTGCGGCACGGACGACGGCGGATGGCCTTCGATCAGCAGGTCGATCAGCAGATGCTCGAGCTGCGACGCGACCCGCGGGTTCGCGTTCGCGCGTTCGAGCAGCTCGGGCGAGCGCGCGACGAGCATCAACTGCTGGCGCCACGCGGCGAGCGCGGCGTCGCTGACGTGCAGCACGGGATCGAGCGTCGCGCGCGGGTCGCCGGTCAGCGAGCCGACGGTCGCCGCGTCGATGCGCAGCACGAATTGTTCGCAATCGGCCGACAGCACCGCGTCGAAGCGCTCGCCGGGCGCGCACAGCACGCCGGTCTGGCCGTCGACGCCGAGCCGACGCCCCATCGCATGGACTTCCGCGTGCCCGGACAGGCAGAACATCAGCAGGTAATAGCCGTCGACTGCGTCGACCTGCACGCGCATCGCGTCGCCGAACGCGATGGTGCCGATCCCGAGCCCGCCCAGCCTGACGAAATCCATGTGCGACGCCCCGTGCACGCGGCCGTTCGGCAGCAGCGCGTGCGGCTGCATCACGCGCGAGATCCGCTCGCGCGTCTCGTCGAGATCGCGGGATTCGAACAGCCGGTGCGCGCGCAGCGCGAGCGGCTCGAACGACGTTGGGGACATGGACTTCAGCCTTGGTATGGACGGCACGCGCTTCGATCCGGCGAACGGGGGCGCGATCGTGCGCCAGCCGCGTGTGCCGCCATGCTAGCGCAGAAATCCGCCGAAAGTGGATATTGCGCCGCCGCAATCGCACTTTCCGGATAGACGCCGAATATTAGCTTTTCAAAAATCGGCTCCATGCATTCAACGCAACGGATCGACAAGGAGTCCGACATGGAGCAGACAGAATCGCCCGTCGTTTTCGCCGCACGCGGCGACGCATCCGACGTGACTTTCCCGCACGACGACGGCTCGCGCGTGCCGTACAAGGTGTTCAGCTCGCGGGCGGTCTACGATCGCGAGCAGGAACGCATCTTCCGCGGGCCGACGTGGAATTTCGTCGCGCTCGAAGCGGAAATCCCGAACGCCGGCGACTTCAAGAGCACGTTCGTCGGCGACACGCCCGTGGTCGTCACGCGCACCGAGGACGGCGCGCTGTCCGCATGGGTGAACCGCTGCGCGCACCGCGGCGCGCAGGTGTGCCGCAAGTCGCGCGGCAACGCGAGTTCGCACACGTGCGTCTATCACCAGTGGAGCTTCGACAACCAGGGCAACCTGCTCGGCGTGCCGTTCCGGCGCGGCCAGAAGGGGATGACCGGGATGCCGGCCGATTTCGATCCGAAGCAGCACGGGCTGCGCAAGCTGCGCGTCGACAGCTATCGCGGGCTCGTGTTCGCGACCTTCAGCGACGAGGTCGCGCCGCTGCCCGACTATCTCGGCGAGCAGATGCGCCCCTGGATCGACCGGATCTTCCACAAGCCGATCGAGTATCTCGGCTGCACGCGCCAGTATTCGAAGTCGAACTGGAAGTTGTACATGGAGAACGTGAAGGACCCGTATCACGCGAGCATGCTGCACCTGTTCCATACGACCTTCAACATCTTCCGCGTCGGGATGAAGGCGCGCTCGATTCCCGATGCGAACCACGGGCTGCACAGCATCATCACGGTGACGAAGACGGGTGACGATACGTCGGCCGCGTACAAGCAGCAGAACATCCGTTCGTTCGACGAGGGCTTCCATCTGGAAGACGAGTCGATCCTCGATCTCGTGTCGGAATACGACGAGGACTGCACGAACCATATCCAGCCGATCTTCCCGCAGCTCGTGATCCAGCAGATCCACAACACGCTGGTCGCGCGGCAGATCTTGCCGAAGGGGCCGGACAACTTCGAGCTGATCTTCCACTTCTTCGGCTATGCGGACGACACGCCCGAGCTGCGCGCGCTGCGCATCAAGCAGGCGAACCTGGTCGGGCCGGCCGGCTACATCTCGATGGAAGACACGGAGGCGACCGAGCTCGTGCAGCGCGGCACGGTGCGCGATGCCGACGCGACGTCGGTGATCGAGATGTCGCGCGGCAATCCGGACCAGCAGGACACGGTGATCACCGAGAGCCTGATCCGCAAGTTCTGGGTCGGCTATCAGAAGCTGATGGGCTATTGAGGCGGGAGCAAGAAATGACGGAAGACATGAAGACGTGGTTCGAGATTTACATGCTCCAGAACCGCTACATCGGGCACCTCGACAACGACCGGCTCGAACACTGGCCGGAGATGTTCACCGAGGACTGCACGTACGAAATCGTGCCGAAGGAGAACGCCGATCTCGGGCTGCCGGTCGGGATCGTCCACTGCACGAACCAGCGGATGCTGCGCGACCGCGTGGTGTCGCTGCGGCACGCGAACATCTACGAGGAGCATACGTACCGGCACATGACGTCGGGCCTGACGATCGTCGCCGAACGCGACGGCGAATTCGATACCGAGAGCAACTACGTGGTCGTGCAGACGCGCAGCAACGGCGAATCGAACGTGTACCAGGCCGGCAAGTACTACGACACGGTGGTCCGCACGCCCGACGGCTTGCGCTACAAGACCAAGCGCGTGATCTACGACACGTCGCGCGTGCAGACGCTGCTCGCGACGCCGATCTGACCGCTCCGACGAAGCAAGGAAACGACATGACCGAAGCAACGCTGGCCGAGTGGCATCCGCTCGGCGCTTTCGACGAATTCTCCGAAGACGAACCGGCGGCGCGCGTCGCCGGCCAGAAGCCGATCGCCGTGTTCCGGATCGGCGACGAACTGTTCGCGATGCACGACCTCTGTTCGCATGGTCACGCGCGCTTGTCCGAAGGTTATGTGGAGGACGGCTGCGTCGAATGCCCGCTGCACCAGGGGCTGATCGACATTCGCACGGGCGCGCCGAAATGCGCGCCGATCACCGAGCCGGTGCGGACCTATCCGATCCGGATCGTCGACGGGCAGGTGGAAGTCGATGTCGGCTGATCCGTTCGTGATCGTCGGCGCCGGCCACGCGGCGCGGCGCACCGCCGAAGCGCTGCGCGCACGCGATGCGGCGGCGCGCATCGTGATGATCGGCGCGGAGCGCGAGCTGCCGTACGACCGGCCGGCGCTGTCGAAGGACGCGCTGCTGAGCGATGGCGGCGAACAGCGCGCGTTCATCCGGGATGCGGCGTGGTACGACGCGCAGCGCATCGCGCTGCGGCTCGGCACGCGCGTCGAGGCGATCGAGCGCGATGCACGGCGCGTGCGCCTCGACGACGGGACGACGCTGCCGTATGCGCGACTCGTGCTCGCGACGGGTTCGCGGGTGCGTGCGTTCGGTGGTCCGGTCGACGAGGGCGTCGTGCCGCATTACGTGCGTACCGTTGGCGATGCACGTTCGTTGCGTGCGCAACTTGATGCAGGGCGTCGTGTGGCGGTGCTCGGCGGCGGCTTCATCGGCCTCGAGGTCGCGGCGGCGGCGCGCCAGCTCGGCTGCGCCGTGACGGTGATCGATCCTGCGCCCCGGTTGCTGCAGCGCGCGTTGCCGGAAGTGGTCGGTGCGTTCGCGCATCGGCTGCACGATGCGCGCGGCGTGAGCTTCCGGTTGGCGACGCTGCCGCGCGCGATCCGTCGCGCGCCGGGCGGCGGCGCGATCGTCGAAACCGATCGCGGCGACGTGCCGGCCGATATCGTCGTGGTCGGCATCGGCGTGGTGCCCAACGTCGAGCTCGCACAGGCGGCCGGGCTCGACGTCGACAACGGGATACGCGTCGATGCGGGCTGCCGCACGGCCGATGCGGCGATCTTCGCGGCGGGCGAGGTGACGATGCACTTCAATCCGCTGCTCGGGCGGCACGTGCGGATCGAATCGTGGCAGGTGGCCGAGAACCAGCCGGCCGTCGCGGCCGCGAACCTGCTCGGCGCCGACGAGCGCTATGCCGAGCTGCCGTGGCTGTGGTCCGATCAGTACGACTACAACCTGCAGATGCTCGGGCTGTTCGGCGGCGAACGCACGATCGTCGTGCGCGGCGATCCGGCGAGCGGGCCGTTCACGGTGTTCGGGCTCGGCGACGACGGCAGGGTCGTCGCGGTGGCCGCGGCGAACCTCGGGCGCGACATCGGCGCGTCGCGCCGGCTGATCGCGGCAGGCGCGGCGCCCGATCCGGTGAAGCTGGCCGATCCGGCGGTCAGTCTGAAGGCGTTCATGTAGCGGGGCACACGCGGCGCGCATGCGCCGTGTGTGCGACGCCGGCCGCGGGTTTGTCGGCTGCGGCGAAATCGGGGATATTAACGACATCGCCGATCCGCCCGTCCTCCATGACGCCAGACAAAGCCCTCGAACTGAAACGAAGCAAGCGCCGTGCGCTGTGGCTGCTGCTGGCGGCCGTCGCGGTGTTCGTCACGACCATCCTGCTGCCGCGCGGCCCGTGGGTCGACGGTTTCAAGGCCGTCGCCGAAGCCGCGATGGTCGGCGCGCTGGCCGACTGGTTCGCGGTCGTCGCACTGTTCCGCCGCGTGCCGATCCCGTTCGTGTCGCGCCACACCGAGATCATCCCGAAGAACAAGGACAAGATCGCCGACAACCTCGCGGTGTTCGTGCGCGAGAAATTCCTCGGCCCCGACGCGCTCGCCGCGCAGATCCGCCAGCACGACCCGGCGCGGATGCTCGGCGCGTGGCTCGGCGAGCCGGCGAACACCGACGCGCTCGGCGGCTACGTGACGAAGCTGATGAGCTTCGCGCTCGACATGACCGACGACGCGCGGATCCAGTCGTTCGTCCACGATGCATTCCGCGCGGTGATCGACCGGGTCGACCTGTCGCAATCGGCCGGTGCGATCCTCGACACGCTGACGAAGGACGGCCGCCACCAGGCGCTGCTCGACGACGCGATCGAACAGGTGGTGGACGTGCTCGGCAAGGAAGAGAACCGCGAGGTGATCGCGGGCTTCATCGTCGAATGGCTGAAGACGCAATACCCGAAGGTCGAGAAGATCATGCCGACGCAGTGGTTCGGCGAGAACGGCGCGCGGATGCTCGCGAGTGCGGTGAGCCGCGTGCTGGAAGGCGTGGCGGCCGACCCCGAGCATGAACTGCGGCAACGCTTCGATCGGACGGTCGTGCGGTTGACCGAGCGGTTGAAGCACGACCCCGCATTCATCGCGAAGGGCGACGAGATCAAACGCTACATCCGCGACGGCGACGCGTTCAACGACTATGTGCGCGACTTGTGGGGCCAGTTGCGGGCCTGGCTGAAGGCCGATCTCGCGCGCGCCGATTCTGCGCTGCACCGGCAGGCCGCGACGCTCGGCGGCTGGCTCGGCGCGCGGCTCGCCGAGAGCCCGGCGCTGCGCGCGTCGCTGAACGAGCATATCGAGAAGGCCGTGCACGAGATGGCGCCCGATTTTGCCGATTTCCTGATGCGTCACATTCGCGACACGGTGCGCAACTGGGATGCGCGCGAGATGTCGCGACAGATCGAACTGAACATCGGCAAGGATCTGCAGTACATCCGCATCAACGGCACGCTGGTCGGCGGGCTGATCGGACTCGGGTTGTATCTGGTGTCGCTGGCGCCGCGCTGGGCGGCCGGCTGGCTGCACTGACGCGGGCACGGGCGTTGCGCGCATGACGCGACGCCGCGCGCCGCCGGATCACGCGGACGCTTTGGCGCCGTGCAATTGCAGGCCGAGCGCCTTGATGACTTTCAGGATCGTGCCGAAGCTCGGATTGCCGTCGTGCGACAGCGCCTTGTACAGCCCTTCGCGCGACAGGCCCGCATCGCGCGCGACCTGCGACATGCCGCGCGCGCGGGCGATCACGCCGAGCGCGTGCGCGATGAAGGCCGGATCGTCGCCGGCCTCCTGCAGGCAGGCGTCGAAGTAGTCGGCCATGTCGTCTTCGGTTTTCAGGTGTTCGGCCGAATCCCACGGCCGCGTCTTGATCTTGTCCATCGATCACTCCATGTCGAGGTGCGCGAGCATTGCGTGCGCGGCGCGTATGTCGGCCTGTTGCGTCGATTTATCGCCGCCGCAGAGCAGGATCACCCAGATCGTCCCGCGCCTCGCGTAGTAGACGCGATAGCCGGGCCCATGATCGATGCGCATTTCGACGACGGGCGAGCCGGCGGATTTCCAGTCGCCCGGATTGCCCATCGACAGGCGGTCGATGCGCGCCTGAATGCGGCGCCTGGCGATGCGATCGGGCAGGCCGGCAAACCAGGCGTCGAAGACGTCGGTGGTCCGGATGCTGAATGCAGGAGGACTGTAGGGCATGAATTGCAGTGTGTCAACCATGGTTCACATGTCTGTTGAATGGAACATCGTTGCCATTACAGCCCGGCCGGCGCGTCGGCGGGTGTTGACTGGCCGTCAGGCCGATCTTTCCGCTGGCGGAGCCGGCCATCCGGTCGAAGCCGGAATTTCAGGAATCCGTCTACAATCGAAAACGTCTTTGCCGTTCGCGCGAGCTGGCCGCGCGCGGGCGGATCCGTTCGTCCTCCATCATCCGGAGGCGCCGCCGCGCATCGCGCATCACGCTCCGGCATCGCGTGCCGCGCGGCGAGCAGTGTCGTGGTTTGTGTCCAGCAGGTAAGGCGTCCGCGTGCCGTAGGCCGGCGCGCGTCCTGAACGCCGCGTGTCCGTAGGCCGGGCAGGCGGCATAACCGAGAGTCCCATGAAAGCATCGGATCTGTTCGTGAAGGCGCTGGAAGCCGAAGGCGTCGAGTACGTGTTCGGCATTCCAGGCGAAGAAAACCTCGATCTGCTCGAATCGCTGCGGCGATCGAAGATCAAGCTCGTGCTGACCCGGCACGAGCAGGCGGCCGGGTTCATGGCCGCCACCTACGGCCGCCTCACGGGCCGCACCGGCGTGTGTCTCGCGACGCTCGGGCCGGGTGCGACGAACTTCGTGACGGCCGCCGCGTATGCGCAGCTCGGCGGGATGCCGATGCTGATGATCACCGGGCAGAAGCCGATCAAGTCCAGCAAGCAGGGCCACTTCCAGATCGTCGACGTGGTCGACATGATGCAGCCGCTCACGAAGTTCACGCGGCAGATCGTGTCGATCGGCAACATCCCGTCGGCCGTGCGCGAGGCGTTTCGCCGCGCGGAGGAAGAGCGTCCGGGCGCCGCGCACCTCGAACTGCCCGAGGACATCGCGCACGAGGAGGGCGACGGCAAGCCGATCCCGCGCAGCTACAGCCGGCGGCCGGTGGCCGAGGAGAAGGCGGTCGCGCATGCGGTCGACGCGATCCAGGCCGCGCGTCATCCGCTGTTGATGATCGGCGCGGGCGGCAACCGCAAGACCACCTGCAAGATGCTGCTCGAATTCGTCGACAAGACGGGCATTCCGTTCTTCACGACGCAGATGGGCAAGGGCGTGATCGACGAGACGCACCCGCTGTGGCTCGGCAACGCGACGCTGTCCGACGGCGACTTCGTGCATCGCGCGATCGAGCATGCGGACTGCATCATCAACGTCGGCCACGACGTGATCGAGAAGCCGCCGTTCTTCATGCGCACCGACGACAAGACCGTGATCCACGTGAACTTCCTCGGCGCGCAGGTCGACCCCGTCTATTTCCCGCAGATCGAGGTGGTCGGCGACATCGCGAATGCGGTGTGGCAGATGAAGGAGGCGCTGACGCCGCAATCGCACTGGGATTTCGAGCGCTTCAGGATGATCAAGTCGCATTTCGACGCGCATCTGGAAAAGGGCCAGCACGATCCGCGCTTCCCGATGTACCCGGTGCGGATCGTGAACGACCTGTACAACGCGTTGCCGGTGGACGGCATCGTCTGTCTCGACAACGGGATGTACAAGATCTGGTTCGCGCGGTACTGGCGTGCGCACGAGCCGAACTCGCTGCTGCTCGACAACGCGCTCGCGTCGATGGGCGCGGGCCTGCCGTCGGCGATCGCGACGAAGATCGTGCATCCGCAGCGCAAGGTGATCGCCGTGTGCGGCGACGGCGGCTTCATGATGAATTCGCAGGAACTCGAAACGGCCGTGCGGCTGAAGCTCGACATCGTCGTGATGATCCTGCGCGACGACGCGTTCGGGATGATCCGCTGGAAGCAGGAGAACATGAACTTTCCCGATTTCGCGATGACGCTGCAGAACCCCGATTTCGTGTCGTACGCGCAAAGCTACGGTGCGCACGGGCATCGCGTCGAGTCGGCCGACGATCTCGAGCCGCTGCTGCGCGAATGCTTCGCGTCGCCGGGCGTGCACGTGATCGACGTGCCGATCGACTACTCGGACAACGAGCGCGTGCTGAACCGCGAGATCAAGCGCCTGTCGGCGCAACTCTGAATTCCCCGTTCACAGGAAGGAGTCGTTCCATGTTGAAGGAAACCTATCCGTACTATCTCGCCAACGAAGCCGTCTACGCGAACACCGATCTGGAGGTGACCGACAAGTTCAGCGGCAAGGTCGCCACGCGCGTCGCGCTGGCCGACGCGAAGGCGATCGACGCGGCGATCGCCGCGGCAGTCGACGCCACGAAGCCGATGCGCGAGATGCCGGCCTACAAGCGGCAGGCCGTGCTCGATCATTGCGTCGCGCGGTTTCGCGAACGTTTCGACGAGCTGGCCGAGGCGCTGTGCATCGAGGCCGGCAAGCCGATCAACGATTCGAAGGGCGAAGTCACGCGGCTGATCGACACGTTCCGCGTCGCGTCCGAGGAATCGGTGCGCATCGACGGCGAGATCGTCAATCTCGAGATTTCCGCGCGGGCGCAGGGCTATACGGGCTACACGAAGCGCGTGCCGGTCGGCCCGTGCTCGTTCATCTCGCCGTTCAACTTCCCGTTGAACCTCGCCGCGCACAAGGTCGCGCCCGCGCTCGCGGCCGGCTGCCCGTTCGTGCTGAAGCCGGCGAGCCGCACGCCGATCGGCGCGCTGATCATCGGCGAGGTGCTCGCGGAAACCGACCTGCCGAAGGGTGCATTCTCGGTGCTGCCCGCGCATCGCGATGGCGCCGACCTCTTCACGACCGACGAGCGCTTCAAGCTGCTGTCGTTCACCGGTTCGCCGGCGGTAGGCTGGGCGCTGAAGGAGAAGGCCGGCAAGAAGAAAGTCGTGCTGGAACTCGGCGGTAACGCGGCCGCGATCGTCGATGCCGATCAGCGCGAGCGGCTCGACTACGTGGTCGATCGCCTCGCGTTCGGCGCGTACTACCAGTCGGGCCAGAGCTGCATCGGCGTGCAGCGGATTCTCGCGCATGCCGACCTGTACGACGCGCTGCGCGAGAAGCTGATCGCGAAGACGCGTTCGCTGAAGATGGGCGATCCGAAGGATCCGTCGACGTTCGTCGGGCCGATGATCTCCGAATCCGAGTCGCGCCGGCTGTCGGGCTGGATGGACGCGGCCGTCGCGGCGGGCGCGAAGATCGTCGCGGGCGGCAAGGTCGACGGCGCGATGTTCGAGGCGACGCTGCTGGAGAACGTCGGGCGCGAGCAGGACCTGTACCGGAAGGAGGCGTTCGGCCCCGTCGCGATCCTCGAGAAGTTCGACCGCTTCGACGACGCGCTCGCGCGCGTGAACGACAGCGACTTCGGGCTGCAGGCCGGCGTGTTCACCGATTCGCTCACGCATGCGCAGCGCGCGTGGGACGAGCTCGAGGTGGGCGGCGTCGTGATCAACGACGTGCCGTCGTTCCGCGTCGACAACATGCCGTACGGCGGCGTGAAGGATTCGGGCCTCGGCCGCGAAGGCGTCCGCTACGCGATCGAGGACATGACCGAGCCGCGGTTGATGGTCGTGCGGCGCCGGTAACGCGCGGCAGGCGGCGCGGCGCCACGACGGCACGCGGGCGGGCGATCGGGCCGGCCCGCGTGCCGTTCTTTCATCGCGCGTCGCGAGCGTGGTGCGGCGCCGCGCGTGTCCCGCGCGCCGAACTGCCCGAAACGGGCTCGACGATGGGCGTCGCCTCGTGATGTAATCGCGCGAAACTGCCGACCGGGGTACGACGCCGGAACGCGCGAATTCATTCTTCACGAGGTCGATTCATGTCCCCCGTCTCGGCATTCAAGCTGGTTCTGTTGTCATTCCTCGCGATCGTCGCGCTCGAATGCATCGCCAAGCGGCTGCGGCTGCCGCCCGCGGCCGCGCTGTTGATCGGCGGCATCGGCATCGCGTTCATCCCCGGCCTGCCGCCGATCGATCTCGATCCCGAGCTGGTGCTGCTGGTGTTCCTGCCGCCGCTGCTGATGGACGGTGCGTACTTCTCCGTGTGGGAAGAATTCAAGCGCAACGTCGGCGGCATCCTGATGCTGGCGATCGGCGCGGTCGTATTCACGACGTTCGCGGTCGGCTTCGCCGTGCACTGGGTGGTGCCGACGCTGCCGTGGGCCGCGTGCTTCGCGCTCGGCGCGATTGTGTCGCCGCCCGATGCGGTGGCCGCGAAGGCCGTGCTCGAACGCGTCGCGCTGCCGCGCCGGCTGATGGTGCTGCTCGAAGGCGAGAGCCTGCTGAACGACGCGGCCGGCCTCGTGCTGTTCCGCTTCGCGGTCGCGGCCGCGCTCACCGGCGCGTTCAGCCTCGAGCACGCGGTCGTGCGCTTCGCGGAGCTCGGGCTCGGCGGCGTGGTGGTCGGCTTCGTGGTCGGCAAGCTCGTCGTGTGGTTCCTGAAGCTGCTCGACGACGACTATCTCGTGATCACCGTCGCGGTGATCGCCGGCTGGATCGCGTACATCGCGGGTGAAATGGTCGAGGTGTCGGGCGTGATATCGACCGTCACGGCCGGCATGATCGTCGGCTGGCATCAGCACGAAGTGTTTTCGGCGGCCGTGCGCACGCGCGGCACCGCGTTCTGGCAGGTCATCGTGTTCCTGCTCGAGGCGCTGGTGTTCGTGCTGATCGGGCTGTCGCTGCGCGGCGCGATCCACCGGCTCGGCGGCTTCGAGCAGGTGCTCGGCACGATGGTGCCGCCGGTGCTCGCGGTGCTGGCGGCGGTGATCGTGTCGCGCTTCGTGTGGATCTACGCGGTCGAGGCGCTGAAGTGGCCGGTGCGCGGCCTCGCGGGCCGCGGCGAGGCGCCCGACTGGAAGGCCGCGACGATCATGAGCTGGGCCGGGATGCGCGGCGTGGTGACGCTGGCGATCGCGCTGTCGCTGCCCGAGGCGCTGCCCGGCCGCGACGTGATCCTGGTCGCATCGTTCGCGGTGATCCTCGTCACCGTGCTGCTGCAGGGCACGACGATCGGGCCGCTGATCCGGCTGCTGCGCCTGCCGCCGCGCGACGAGCGCGCCGCGCACCACCTGACCGAGCCGCAGACGTGGGCGTACGTCGAGGCCGCGCAGCTCGCGGCGATCCAGCCGCTCGTGCGCGACGAGAACGGCGTCGTGATCCATCCGCGCCTGCTCGAGCAGTACACGTATCGCGCCGAGCTGACCGAGCGGTCGAAGAACGCGCCCGCGTATCCGGTGGAAGTGCGCACCGCGCACTACGACGTGGTGCTGGCCGCGATCCGGGCCGGGCGCGCCGAGCTGTTGCGCCTGCACCGGTCGGGGCGCATTCACGACGAGATGCTGCACACGCTCGAACGCGACCTCGACCTGCAGGAAGTGTCCGCGCAGCACGCGCGCGGCTAATCGGCCGCGGGCTCACGACTCCCCCCACGGGGGCCGGCGTCCTGCCGGCTCCCCGCCGGTTCTCATACGCATGCGGATCGAGCGTCGCCCGCCGCGCGATTTCCCCTCGCACTGCCGATTTGACTCGCCACGATCAGGCCCCAATACGACCGATCCCGCAGCCTTGCACGACATGCAAGCCTTATGGCGCGGGTCTCGCAAACGTTATCGTGCGTCGAATCCGGAAATGATCCGATTTATCCGTTGCCGTCTCTTTCTGCATATTTGGCAAAACTAAACCGGAAGGAGATAGATGCTGTGTTCTAATTTCATTTAGAATCAGCCGGTTATGTTTATTGAGAGAAAGAATGCGGAGGTAATGCGGTCGTCGACGGGGAAACAACGGCGCCCGAAGCCCCGCAAGGCAGTGCCGACAGGCCTAATCGGCGGAATCAGGCGGGTTTTTCAACTGCCAATATAAGATGGCGTCCCAGTCGGATAAACAACTCCTATGAAAGAATCGTTTGGAGATTCGGCGTTTGAAACTGGATTTATGAAAGAATCGAGTAGTGATAATGCCTCGGATTGCCTCGAATCGGGGTTATCGGTCCTCCTTGTGGACGACCAGCCATTCGTCGGCGAGGTGATCCGCCGCGCGTTGCGCAGCGAGCACGACATCGACCTGCACGTGTGCACCGACGCACATCGGGCAATGGCGGTCGCGCGCGACGTGAAGCCGACGGTCATCCTGCAGGATCTCGTGATGCCGGAGATCGACGGCCTCGATCTCGTGCGCGCGTGGCGCGCGGACGCCGGCACCGCGCGCGTGCCGATCATCGTGCTGTCGGCGAAGGAAGAGCCGATCGTCAAGCGCGAGGCGTTCATTGCCGGCGCGAACGACTATCTGGTGAAACTTCCCGACGCGATGGAGCTGACCGCGCGCATTCGCTACCACTCGAATTCGTACCTGATGTCGCGGCAGCGCGACGAGGCGCTCGATTTCCTGTCGCACGACATGCGTTCGCCGCAGACGTCGATCCTCGCGCTGCTCGACGTCTACCGGGCCGAACACGGCGACATGCCGGCGATCATGGAGCGCATCGCCGGCCATGCGCGGCGCGCGCTCGCGCTCGCCGACGGCTTCATCCACCTGACCCGCGCGCAGTCCGAGCGCCGCGCGCACGAAGTCGTGAGTCTCAACGAGATCGTGGTCGACGCCGTCGACCAGCTGTGGGAGAAGGCGGCCGGGCTCGGCTGCCGGGTGATCGCGCACGTGCCCGACGGCGAGTGCGTGACGATGGGCGACCGCATGATGCTGACGCGCGCGGTCGCGAACCTGGTCGACAACGGGCTGAAATACGGCCCGGCCGGGATGGACGTACATTGCACGCTGGGCGGCGAGGACGGCGCCTGGCTGATCGGCGTCGAGGATGCCGGCGCCGGCATCGCGCCGGAGCAGCGCACGGCCGCGACCGAGTCGTTCGTGCAGCTCGAATCCGCGCATGGCGCGGCGCGCGGCGGTTTCGGCCTCGGCCTCGCATTCGTCCGCGCAACGGCGGCGCGGCATCGCGGCCAGATCCTGATGCGCAATACGGCGCGCGGTTTCATGGTCGCGCTTCGGCTGCCGGCGCAGGCGGAGCGGTGACGTCGCGGCGCGGCCTGCCGCGGCCTGCCGCCGCCGCGCCGCCCGAGAGACCTCGATGCGCTCGTGGCGCGCCATTCGGCGCGCACGCGGGCGCGGTTTTTTCAACGCTGAATTTAGAAAGCCCATAACGAACATGGCCACCGTGACGCCCCGCGCGACCAATGAAAGCCTGCATCCGACGATCGGCGCCGCCCGGCTGACGCTCGGCAATCGCATCCTGCTCAGCTTCGGCCTGCTGTTCGTGCTGATGCTGGTGACGGCCGGCGTGTCGTACGAGCGACTGCGTGCGATCAACGCCGAAGCCGTCAGCATCGAGCGCGACTCGCTGCCCGGCGTCTACCTCGCGTCGACGCTGCGCGGCGCGGTCAACGAATCGTTCACGCTGCTGCAGCGCGCGATCTTCGTCGAAACCGATCCCGACGCCGCGCAGCGCGATCTCGCGAAGATCGCCGACGCGCTGAAGGAGGTCGAGTCGTTGACGGTGGACTACCAGAACACGACGTTTCGCGACGACGACCGGCAGCGCTTCACGGCGTTCCGCGGCGCCTACGATCACTACGTGCCGTTGCTGAACGAAGCGGTGCAGAAGGGCCGCGCGTCGCGCGAAGACGCGGTCGCCGCGTACGCGAAAACGCTGCCCGCGTGGACCGAGGTCGTGCGCAACGCGAACGTGCTGGTGCAGGAGAACCGCAAGTTCGCCGAGCAGTCCGCGAAGCTGATCCGCGAATCCGTGCAGGACACCGAGATCGTGCTGGCGACCGCGCTGGCGTTCATGCTGCTGTCCGCGCTCGGGCTCGGCTACATGCTGTACCGTTCGGTCACCGTGCCGATGGCGCGGCTCGTCGAGGTGCACGACGTGATGCGCACCGGCAACCTGACACATCGCCTCGACCTGCGCCGCCGCGACGAGTTCGGCACGCTCGAGACGGGCTTCAACCGGATGGCCGACGAGCTGACCGAGCTGGTGTCGCGCGCGCAGCAATCGTCGCTGCAGGTGACGACGTCGGTGGCCGAGATCGCGGCCACCTCGCGCGAGCAGCAGGCGACCGCGAACGAAACGGCCGCGACGACGACCGAGATCGGCGCGACCTCGCGCGAGATCTTCGCGACGTCGCGCGACCTGCTGCGCACGATGAACGAGGTGGCCGGCGTGGCCGAGCAGTCGGCGACGCTCGCGGGCGTGAGCCAGAGCGGGCTCACGCGGATGGGCGAGACGATGCGCAGCGTGATGGACGCGGCCGGCTCGGTGAACGCGAAGCTCGCGATCCTCAACGAGAAGGCGCTGAACATCAACCAGGTGGTCGCGACGATCACCAAGGTGGCCGACCAGACCAACCTGCTGTCGCTGAACGCGGCGATCGAGGCCGAGAAAGCCGGCGAGTACGGCCGCGGCTTCGCGGTCGTCGCGACCGAGATCCGCCGCCTCGCCGACCAGACGGCGGTGGCGACCTACGACATCGAGCAGACGGTGAAGGAAATCCAGTCGGCCGTGTCGGCGGGCGTGATGGGGATGGACAAGTTCTCCGAGGAAGTCCGCCGCGGGATGCTGGACGTGCAGCAGGTCGGCGGGCAGTTGTCGCAGATCATCGCCGAGGTGCAGACGCTCGCGCCGCGCTTCCAGATGGTCAACGAAGGCATGCAGACGCAGGCGAACGGCGCCGAGCAGATCACGCAGGCGCTGTCGCAACTGTCGGAGGCAGCGCAGCAGACGGCCGAATCGCTGCGCCAGTCGTCGCAGGCGATCGACGACCTGACGCTCGTCGCGAACCAGTTGCGCACCAGCGTGTCGCGCTTCAAGGTCGACGCGTGACGCGCGCCGATCCGCAGAACGGCGCGCGCGCGCTGTTCCTGATGTTCGAGCTCGACGGCGAGCGTTATGCGCTCGACGCGGCCGGCATCGACAAGGTGCTGCCGCTCGCCGTCATGAAGGCGATGCCCGGCGCGCCCGACTGGATCGCCGGGCTGCTGATGCGCGACGGCCAGCCGGTGCCGGTGATCGACGTGCCGATGCTGGCGCTCGGGCGGCGCGCGCAGGCGCTGCGCTCGACGCGGCTCGTGCTGGTCCGCTATCGCGCCGGTCACGCTGACGGCGAGCGCACGATCGGCCTGATCGTCGAGCGTGCGACGCAGACGATGCGGATCGACCGCGCGGCGTTTCGCGCGAGCGGCATCGCGACCGCGCGCACGCGCTGGCTCGGTCGGGTCGCGAACACGCCCGACGGCGTCGTGCAGCAGGTGTCGGTGCCCGACCTGATCGACGACGTTGCGCGCCTGTATCTGTTCGACGGCCTGTCGGGCCACGGGGAGGAGTCTGCATGAACGTGTCCGAATCGCGATTTCGCGGCTGGTTGCTGCGCGAGACCGGCATCGACCCCGATTCGCTCGGCAACGATTTCCTGATGCGGGCGTTGACCGATCGCGTGCATGCATTGCAGGCCGACGGCGAGCGCGTGCCGTCGGCTGCGCGGGCGCCCGTGACGCCGGAAGCGCTCGATGCGTACTGGCAGCAGCTCAACGCGTCGGCCGACGAACGGCGCGCGCTGATCGAGCTGTTCGTTGTTCCGGAGACGTGGTTCTTCCGCGACCGCGAGGCCTTCGCGACGCTCGCGCGGCTGGCCGCCGAACGGCTCGCCGCAATGCCCGGCCGCGTGATCCGCGTGCTGAGCGCGCCGTGTTCGACGGGCGAGGAGCCGTATTCGGCGGCGATGGCGTTGCTGGATGCGGGGCTCGAGCCGGCCAGCTTCGCGATCGACGCGATCGACCTCAGCGCGCGCGCGATCGAGCAGGCGCGGCTCGGCTGTTACGGGCGCAATGCATTCCGCGGGACGGCGACGGAGTTCCGTACGCGGTATTTCACGCCGACCCGCGACGGCTGGCTGCTCGACGAGCGCGTGCGCGCGTGCGTGCAGTTCAGCCACGCGAACCTCGTCGAGCCGGTGGCCGATACCGGCATTCGCTACGACTTCGTGTTCTGCCGCAACGTGCTGATCTATTTCGACCGCGACGCGCAGGATCGCGTGATCCGCTCGCTCGACGCGCGCCTCGCCGACGACGGCATGCTGTTCGTCGGGCCGGCGGAGACGGGCGTCGCGATGCGGCACGGGATGCGCTCGGCGCGCGTGCCGCTGGCGTTCGCGTTTCATCGCGAGCCGGCCGGCGCGGCGGCCGATGCATGCGCGGCGCGGCCGGTTGCGCCGCTGTCCGCGGCGGTGCCGCACCAGCGCGCGGAGCGCTTCACGGTCGCCCCGCTCGCCGCGCCGCGCCCGGTGGTGGCCGTCGCGCCCCCGGCCTGGTTCGGCGACGTGCGTCAGCCGTTCGCGGCGGCGCCGGCCGTGGAGACGGCCGCAGTCGACGCACGGGCCGACCTGACGGTGGCGACCGCCGCGGCGGCCGTACCGGCCTACGACGGCATTGCGCCGGCAATCGACGATGTCCCGACGCTGGAGGATGCGCAGGCCCTGGCGAACGCGGGCGCGTTCGACGAGGCCGAGCGCGTGCTCGCGCAGTTCTCGGCGCGCGTCGGCCCGCATGCCGATGCGTTCTACCTGAACGGGTTGATCGCGGATGCGCGCGGGCGCGCCGCGGAAGCGAGCGACTTCTACCGGAAGGCGCTGTACCTGCGCCCCACGCATCACGAGGCGCTGACGCATCTCGCGACGCTGCTCGACGTCGGCGGCGATCGCGCGGGCGCGCAATGGCTGCTCGAACGCGCCCGGCGTTCGGCCGGCTGACACGACGACGGGAATGGGACCGACACCGCGATGACCGGAGGAATGCATGAACCGCGACGCCGCTGCCACTGACGATGCGACGCTCGACGTCGACGACTGCTGGAACCGGATCGGCACGCGCGGCGACCGCTCGTGCGAACGGCTGAACGACTGCCAGCGCTGCCTGAACTGCCCGGTCTATGCATCGAACGCGGCGAGGCTGCTCGAGCGTCCGCTCGACGTGGCCGAGATGGCGGACGTCACGCGCCGGATGAGCGCGTTCGGCACGGCGCGCGTGGGCAACGACGACGGCGACGCGCGCCATGCGGCGCTCGCGTTCCGGGTGGCCGACGAATGGCTCGCGCTGCCGATCGGCGTGCTGCGCGAGATCGCCGGCACGCGCCCGATCCATTCGCTGCCGCATCGACGCCATTCCGCCGTGCGCGGTGTGGTCAACATCCGCGGCACGCTGCGTATCGCGATCTCGATCGGCGCGCTGCTCGGCCTCGATGCCGGCAAGGCCGGCCGCGGCGGGAGCGGTGGTGGCGACGGCCGTTTCACGCGGTTGCTGGTGGCCGCGCACCAGGGCGAACCGGTCGTGTTTCCGGTGGACGAAGTCGAGGGCGTGCTGCGCTTCGGCGCGTCCGACTGGGTGCCGGTGCCCGCGACGGTCGGGCGTGCGAGCGCCGGCCTGTCGCGCGGCGTGCTGTCGTGGCGCGGCAAGTCGGTGGGGCTGCTCGACGACGACCGTCTGTTCGACGCCGTGACACGGAGCATGCGATGAGCGGCGATGACGACCTGAGCCACCTGTCGCTGCTCGAGCTGTATCGCGAGGAGACGCGCACGCAGACCCAGGCGCTGTCGGAGCGGCTGCTCGCGCTCGAATCGGGCGAGCCCGATTCCGTCGCGCTCGAAGCGTGCATGCGCGCCGCGCATTCGCTGAAGGGCGCCGCCCGCATCGTCGGCGTGCCGATGGGCGTCGAGATCGCGGGGCGGATGGAAGAGTGCTTCGTCGCCGCGCAGGCCGGCACGATCGCGCTGACGGCCACGCACGTCGACGTGCTGCTGGCCGGCGTCGATTTGCTGGTGCGTGTCGGCGATCCGCAGGGGCACCCCGTGTCGCAGACCGAGATCGACGTGTTCGCGGCGGCGCTGACGGGCGCCGACGGCGCGCAGACGATGCAGGCGCCGGCCGCCGCGCCGCCGCCGTCGTTCGTGCCGTATCGCGAGCACGACGGCGCCGCGAACGAGCCGGTCGGGGCCGGTGCCGCGGTGCCGCCGCTCGCCGTGTCGGGCCCGGCGCCCGATCCGGCCCAGGCCGGCCGCGTGGTGGGCGCCGGCGCGATGCGCCGCGTGCGCGCCGATACGCTGAATCGGCTGCTGAGCCTGTCCGGCGAATCGCTGGTCGAATCGCGCTGGCTCAAGCCGTTCGCCGAATCGATGCTGCGCGTGAAGCGCGCGCAGCGCGACGCGGCCCGTTCGCTCGACCTGATGGTCGAGCAGTTCGCCGACGATCTCGACGCCGGCATGCTCGCGTCGATGAACGAAGTTCGGCACATGCTCAACGACCTGCAGCGCTCGCTCGCCGAGCGCATGGACGAATTCGACCGCTTCGAGCGGCGCAGCACGCATATCGCCGAGCAGCTTTACGACGAGGCGCTGCAATGCCGGATGCGGCCGTTCGGCGACGCGACGCGTGCGTACCCGCGCATCGTGCGCGATCTCGCGCGCTCGCTCGGCAAGCAGGTGCGTTTCTCGATCGTCGGCGAAGGCACGCAGGTCGATCGCGACATCCTCGACCTGCTCGACGCGCCGCTCGGCCACCTGCTGCGCAACGCGATCGACCACGGCGTCGATTCGCCCGAAGCGCGGCACGCGCGCGGCAAGCCGGCCGAGGCGAGCGTCACGCTCGAGGCGCGCCACAGCGCCGGCTCGCTGCTCGTCAGCGTGATCGACGACGGGCCGGGCGTCGACATGGACGCGCTGCGCGCGGCCGTCGTGCGCCAGCGCCTGACCGACGACGAGACGGCCGCGCGGCTGTCCGATCCCGAATTGCTCGAATTCCTGCTGCTGCCGGGCTTCTCGATGCGCGACGCGGTGACCGACGTATCGGGGCGCGGCGTCGGCCTCGATGCGGTGCAGGAGATGGTGCGCGGCGTGCGCGGCGCGGTGCGGATCTTCAACGAGCCGGGTGCCGGCATGCGTTTCGTGCTGCAGTTGCCGCTCACGCTGTCGGTGATCCGCAGCCTGCTCGTCGAGGTCGGCGGCGAGCCGTACGCGTTCCCGCTCGCGCACGTGCGCCGCACGCTGGAACTCGCGCACGACGACATCGACGTGCTCGAAGGGCAGCCGCATTTTCCGTTCGACGGCCGGCGCGCGGGCCTCGTCGCCGCGCACCAGTTGCTCGACGCGGGCGAACCCGACGTGGCGCGCGCCAGTACGGCCGTCGTGGTCGTCGGCGGCGAACCCGAGCTGTACGGCGTCGCGGTCGACCGCTTCCTCGGCGAACGGATGCTCGTCGTGCAGCCGCTCGACAGCCGCCTGAACAAGATCCAGAACATCGCGGCCGGCGCGCTGCTCGAGAACGGCGACCCGGTGCTGATCGTCGACGTGGAGGACCTGATCCGCTCGGTCGACAAGCTCGTGCGCGGCGGGCAGCTCGCGCGGGTCTCGCGCGATCCGCAGCTCGCGCTCGCCGACCGGCGCCGCCGCGTGCTCGTCGTCGACGATTCGCTGACGGTGCGCGAGCTCGAACGCAAGCTGCTGGAAAAGCGCGGCTACGACGTGACGGTCGCGGTCGACGGGATGGAAGGGTGGAACGCGGTGCGCAGCGATGCGTTCGATCTCGTCGTGACCGACGTCGACATGCCGCGCATGGACGGGATCGAACTCGTCACGCTGATCAAGAACGACCCGATGCTCAAGCGCGTGCCGGTGATGATCGTGTCGTACAAGGATCGCGACGAGGATCGCCGCCGCGGGCTCGACGCCGGCGCCGATTACTACCTCGCGAAGAGCAGCTTCCACGACGAAGCGCTGCTCGATGCCGTGCACGACCTGATCGGAGACGCGCGAGAATGAACATCGGCATCGTCAACGACCTGCCGCTGGCCGTGGAGGCACTGCGCCGCGTGATCGCGCTGCGCGCGGACCATCGCGTGCTGTGGGTCGCGACCGACGGCGACGAGGCGGTGGATTTCTGCGTCGCGCATCCGCCCGATGTCGTGCTGATGGATCTCGTGATGCCGAAGGTCGACGGCGTCGCCGCGACGCGGCGGATCATGGCGCGCGCGCCGTGCGCGATCCTGATCGTGACGGCGAGCGTCAGCGCCAATACGTCGTCGGTGTACGAGGCGATGGGCGCGGGCGCGCTCGACGCGGTCGACACGCCGACGCTCGCGCTCGGGCTGTCGACCGACGCGTCGCCGCAGGCGCTGCTCGCGAAGATCGACCAGATCGGCCGGCTGCTCGAAAGCCGCTCCGCGGCGCTCGTGCCGCCGGGGCCCGCGTCCGCGCGCGGCCAGCCGACGCTCGTCGCGATCGGCGCGTCGGCGGGCGGGCCGACCGCGCTCACCGCGCTGCTGCGCGCGCTGCCGGCCGACTTTCCGGCCGCGATCGTGATCGTCCAGCACGTCGACCAGGCATTCGCGTACGGCATGGCCGAATGGCTCGACGGCTATACGCGGCTGCCGGTGTGCGTCGCGCGGGAGGGCAGCGTGCCGGAAGCGGGCACGGTGCTGCTCGCGGCGACCAACGACCATCTGACGCTGTCGCCGCGCGGCGTGCTCGGCTATACGCGGCATCCGGCCGACACGCCGTACCGGCCGTCGATCGACGTGTTCTTCAACAGCGTCGCGGACGGCTGGCAGGGCGAGGCGCTCGGCGTGCTGCTGACCGGCATGGGACGCGACGGCGCGCTCGGCCTGAAGGCGATGCGTGCGAAGGGCTGGTACACGATCGCGCAGGACGAGGCGACCAGCGCCGTGTACGGGATGCCGAAGGCGGCCGCGGCGATCGGCGCGGCGTCGGCGATCCTGCCGCTCGAGCAGATCGCGCCCCGGCTGATCGCGCGGATCGCGCTCGCGCCGCGCGACTGACGGCGCAGCGGCCCGGCGCCGTCGTTTCGCAGCGGCCCGGCGGCGTGTGCATTGTGTGCGTGGCGCGCCGTCGCGTACAATTGCCGCCTGCGGAGATGGCATGCCTCCCTGCGGTCGTTCCCGGCGCGTGGCGCGCGCGGTGCGGCCCTCAACCGCCGGTTTGCCCGGCTGATGATGCCTGCGTGTTCCTGGGTCGTCAGGAGGTCGCAGGCCGTCCATCCGGTATTCTGCCGCCCAGGTTTTGATGTTCCGTCGAATCTGGGAAATCATGTTTTTCACGACTTCTGCCGATTTTTTCGCGACCGTGCGCTACGTGTGCCGCTGGCTCGCGCTTTCGGCCCTGCTCGGCGCGCTCGCCGGCACGGCTTCCGCGCTGTTCCTGATCGCGCTCGACTGGGCGACCGGTACGCGCGTCGCCCATCCGTGGCTGCTGTGGGGGCTGCCGGCCGCCGGCTTCGCCACCGGCTGGGTCTACCATCGATTCGGCCAGTCGGTCGCGCGCGGCAACAACCTGCTGATCGACGAGATTCACGACCCGAAGGCGCTCGTGCCGAAGCGGATGGCGCCGCTCGTGCTCGTCGCGACCGTCGTCACGCACCTGTTCGGCGGCTCGGCCGGCCGCGAGGGCACGGCCGTGCAGATGGGCGGCGCGCTCGCCGATCGCATCACGCACGTATTTCGTCTCGATCGCGAGCATCGCCGCGTGCTGCTGATGGGCGGCATCGCGGCCGGCTTCGCGTCGGTGTTCGGCACGCCGCTCGCGGGCGCCGTGTTCGGGCTCGAGGTGCTCGCGATCGGACGCCTGCGCTACGACGCGCTGCTGACCTGCGTCGCGTCGGCGATCGTCGCGGATGTCGTGTGCCGCGCGTGGGGCGTCCATCACACGGCCTATGCGATGCCGTTCGTGCCGGCCGTCACCGTGACCGGGCTCGCCGTGACGGTCGTCGCGGGCATCGCGTTCGGCGTGGTCGGGCGGCTGTTCGCGTTTGCGACGCATGCGCTGACCGCGTGGTTTCGCCGCGTGATCCGCCATGCGCCGCTGCAGCCGGTGCTCGGCGGCCTGCTGGTCGCGGTGGCCGCGACCGTGCTAAACGTGCCGCAGTATCTCGGCCTCGGTATCCCGACGATCGAGGCCGCGTTTCACGGCCCGCTGCCGCTTTACGATTTCGCGGGCAAGTTCGCGTTCACCGTCGTCACGCTTGCGTCCGGGTTCAAGGGCGGCGAGGTGACGCCGCTGTTCTACATCGGCGCGACGCTCGGCAATGCGCTCGGCCAGGTGCTGGCGCTGCCGGTACCCGTGCTCGCGGGGCTCGGCTTCGTCGCGGTGTTCGCGGGCGCCGCGAACACACCGATCGCGTCGACGATCATGGCGATCGAACTGTTCGGCGCGGATATCGGCGTGTATGCGATCGTCGCCTGTGTCGTCGCGTATCTGTTTTCCGGGCACGCGGGGATTTATCGCGCGCAGCGCGTGGCGGTGGGGAAGGGGGCGCGGGGGGAGGCGGAGTGACGGGCGGCCGCGGCCGATGTCGTTCGATCGTCGCGGCGCGATGCGATATCCCGTACCCGGTGATCCGGCGGATCACCTGGCACGCGGGCATCGCGCTTACTGCTTCGGCAGCCGCGCGACGTTACGCGCCAGCAGTTCCTCGATATCGATGCCTTTTTCCGCGAGCAGCGCGGTGACGATGCCATTCAATTCGCCGAGCGTTTCCTTGACCGACTCGCGAATCGTATCCACGACGACCTGCGTGCTGCGCTCGATCTCGATGTTGACCTTGTCGCGCACGCCCTTCGCATCGAACGTGGTCGCGCGGCGCGTTTCCGGAATCAGCCAGACGTCGAACCAGCCTTCGTCGCGATTGACGTCCGACACGGTCAGGCTGCAGCCGTTGATCGCGATATAGCCCTTCGCGAACACGTAGCGCTTGAATTCGGCCGGCACGCCGATGCGGATCATCCGGTTGTGCTCGGACGACGCGATGTGCGCGATGGTCCCCGTGAAATCGACATGACCGGACAGCGGATGCCCGCCGATCTCCGCGCCGTCCTTCGCGGCCCGCTCGACGTTGACCCGCGCGCCGGTCGTAAGGCCGGCGAGCGTCGTGATCCGCAGGCTCGGCAGCATCACGTCGAAGTCGATCAGCGCCGGCGAATGGATGGTCGTCACCGTCAGGCACACGCCATCGACCGACACGCTCGCGCCGATCTCGATGTCGTCGGTGAAGCGCTCGGGGAATTCGATGCTGAACGTCCTCAGCTCGCCGTGATCCTTGATGGCGTTGATGGTGCCAACACCCTGAACAATGCCTGTAAACATGGTCTGCCTTTCGTCGCGAATTGCCTGGCCGACATGATAAGTGATCCTGGCGGCGGACGCGGCGCGCGGCCCGGTGCCGCCGCGCAAGATCCGCGAGCACGAAAAAGGCCGTGCGCGTGGCACGGCCTCGAATCGGAACCGATTGCCGACGACACGGCCCGGCGGCGATGACCGCGCCGCCGGGCCGCATCGCGACGCGCCGGCGTCAAGCCTCCACCGGTTCGCCCAGCGGCCCGGCGTCGCGATCCACCATGCGGCGCGGCGAATCGGCGAGCCCCTTCGCCAGCTCCAGCGCCTGCCGCTCGAACAGCCGGCGGTAGATGCCGCCGTCGATGCGGATCAGCGCATCGTGGTTGCCTTCCTCGATCACCTTGCCGCGATCGAGCACCAGCAGCCGGTCGAGCGCGCGCACGGTCGACAGCCGGTGCGCGACGACGAGCGTCGTGCGGCCGACCATCAGCCGCTCCATCGCCTGCTGGATCAGCAGCTCGCTTTCGCTGTCGAGGCTCGACGTCGCTTCGTCGAGGATCAGGATCGGCGCATCGGCGAGGAACGCGCGCGCGATCGCGACGCGCTGGCGCTCGCCGCCCGACAGCTTGATCCCGCGTTCGCCGACGAGCGTGTCGTAGCCGTCCGGCAGCGCGGCGATGAAGTCGTGCGCGCTGGCCAGCCGCGCGGCGCGCTCGATGTCGGCGCGGCTCGCGCCGGGGCGTGCATACGCGATGTTCTCCGCGAGCGTGCGGTGGAACAGCACGGGCTCCTGCTGGACGATCGCGATCTGGCTGCGCAGCGAATCCTGCCGCACCTGCGCGATGTCCTGGCCGTCGATCGTGATGCGGCCGCCCGACACGTCGTACAGGCGCTGGATCAGCTTGATGAACGTCGTCTTGCCCGACCCCGAATGGCCGACGAGGCCCACGCGTTCGCCGGGTGCGATCCGCATCGAGAAATCGTCGTACAGCGGCACCGGATGGTTGCCGTAGCGGAACGTCACGTGCTCGAAGCGGATCTCGCCCCGATCGATGCGGATGGCCGGCGCGCCGGGGCGATCGTCGATGCCGAGCGGCTGGCGTTCGAGCGCGACGAGTTCTTCCATGTCGTTCACCGAGCGCTGCAGGTTGCGGATGTGCATGCCGACGTCGCGCAGATAGCCCTGCAGCATGAAGAACATCGTCAGCGCGAACGCGATGTCGCCGACGCTCGCTTCATTGTTCATCCACAGCCGCAGCGCGACGCCGATCATCGCGGCCTGCATCGCGACGAGCATCGCACCCTGCAGCCCGCCGTTGAACGTGCCGCGCACCCACGTGCGGCGCGTGCGCTGCCGCCACTTGCCGATCACGCGCGCGAGCCGCGCTTCCTCGCGCGTTTCCGCGCCGAACGCCTTGACGACCGCGTTGCAGCTCACGGCGTCGGCGAGCGCGCCGCCCATGCGCGTATCCCACAGGTTGCCGAGCCGGGCGGCCGGCGCGACGATACCGAGCGACACCGCCACCGTCACCGCGATGTACAGCAGCGACCCCGCGCCGACGACGAGCCCCATCACGGGCCAGTGCGTGCCGAGCAGCACGGTCGCGCCGACCAGCATCGTGACCGACGGCAGCAGCGCGATCAGCACGGTGTCGTTGAGCAGGTCGAGCGCCCAGATCCCGCGCGTGATCTTGCGTACGGTCGAGCCTGCGAAGCTGTTCGCGTGCCAGTCGGTGGAGAAGCGCTGCACGCGGTGGAACGACGCGGCGGCGATCTCGCTCATCATCTTCAGCGTGAGCGTGATGATGTTCAGGTAGACGCCCTGGCGCAGCACGGTCGCGCCGATGCCGAGCGCGGCCAGCGTGCCGAACGCGGCGAGGGCCGAATGCCACGCGGCGGCGCGGTCGGTCAGGCCGGCCGACAGCGCGTCGACGAGGCGGCCGGCGAACAGCGGCGTGAGGACGTCGGCGAGCGCGGCGAGCAGCGCGAGGCTCGCGACCGCGGCGATGCGCGCCGGCTGCTTGCGCCAGTAACGGACGGTGAAGCCGAAGACGGCCTGGAATGCGTGGCCGCCCAGATGGGAGGTTTTTCTGGTCATGTATCGTTGCCCGGCGCATCGCGCGACGGGACTTTCCGGTTCGGAGAACGTCGAAAACGCAACAGCCGGGCCGCGCGAAACACGCGGGCGGAACGAAACGGGCTGTCGGGAAAAGCGCGGCTGACGGGTTAGCGGAAAACTCGGGAGCCGGCGCGGACGGCGGGCTGGATCAGCTGCGCCGTGGGACCACGTTCGGGAAGGTTGCTGGCATTCGGAACATCTGCACCTCCCTGAAGTGAACGGTTGAAAGGACGCCGAAAAAAGACGTGTCGCGATTTTATCAGGAGTGTCGCGCGCGCCGCAACGTCTGACGAATGCGGCGTTGCGGCGTCGATACGGTTAGTATTCGGGGTTTTGGCCCCTTTTCGCGTACGTTGCGCGATGGCGGGCACGGGGCCGGCAGGCGCATCGATTACACTTGCGCGTCCGCGGCGCGCGACGATGCGGCCCGCACAGATTCACTCCGAACCATTCCCGAGGAAACGATGAGCGACGTTCAGCAAGGCATCCTGGCTCCGATCGATACGGCGGCCCGATACCTCACTTTCACGATGTCGAATGACGGCAATATCGCGGCGGCGCTGGCCGCGCTGCGCGAGATCGCCGACGGACGCGACACGGTCGTCGGCTTCGGGCACGCGCTGGCTGCCTATCTCGGGCACCCGGTGCCGGGACTCACCGGGTACCCCGCGTTCTCCGTGAACGACCGCACGCTGCCGATCACGCCGGCCGACGTGTGGGTGTGGCTGCGCTCGGACGACCGCGGCGAGATCGTGCTGCGCGCGCGGGCGATCGAACGCGCGCTGGCGCCGGCGTTCGTGCTGCAGGACGCCGTCGACGGCTTCCGCTATTCGAACGATCGCGACCTGTCCGGCTACGAGGACGGCACCGAGAATCCGGAAGGCGATGACGCGGTGGCCGCGGCGATCGTGACGGGGCAGGGCGCGGGGCTCGACGGCTCGAGCTTCGTCGCGGTGCAGCAGTGGGTGCACGACTTCGACCAGATGGAGCGCATCCCGTCGGGCGAGATGGACGACATCATCGGGCGCCGCCGTTCGGACAACGAGGAACTCGACGACGCGCCCGAATTCGCGCACGTGAAGCGCACCGCGCAGGAAAGCTTCGCGCCCGAGGCGTTCATGCTGCGCCGTTCGTCGCCGTGGTCGGACACGCGCCGGGCGGGCCTCTATTTCGTCGCGTTCGGCTGCTCGTTCCGCGCATTCGACGTGCAGATGCGCCGGATGAGCGGCGCGGAAGACGGCATCGTCGACGGCCTGTTCCGCTTCACGCGGCCGCTGACGGGCGCGTATTTCTGGTGCCCGCCGATGAAGGATGGCAAGCTGGATCTGTCCGCGCTCGGACTGTAAGCGTCGGGCGGGATCGACGAACGGGCGGGTCGCGCTGGATGCGCGGCCCGCCCGTTCCGTTTTTCAAGCGTTCGAGCGCCGTGCGTGAGTGCCTGCGGCGTGCGTCGGTGCGTCAGTGCGTCAGTTCAACGTCGTCTCGATCCGCGTGCCGCGCTTGATGAACTGCGTCACGGGGGTTTTCTCGCAGATCTCCGCGAGACGCTGGCGTTGCGCGTCGTCGAGCGGGCCGTCGAGCGTCACGACGCGGCGCACGTACTGCACGCCTTCGCGATCGGCATGCAGCTCGGTGCGCACCGCGATGCGCGCGGCCGGCCACGTCTTGCGCTGCATGTACATGCGCAGCGTCGCGGCCGTGCATTGCGCGAGCCCGGCCAGGACGAACTCGTACGGCGCCGGCCCGCGATCCTGGCCGCCTTCGCGCGGTGCCTCGTCGCCGGTCAGCGCATGCGTGCCGGCCTGCAACTGGACGACGTAGTCGGGTGCGTCGGCATCGAGGACGGCGGCGGCGTGGATGAGCGACATGGCAAGTCTCCGGTAAGCGGATCGAGGAAAGAAGGCGCCGTGTGGTGGCGTGCAGCCGCCAGCATACCTTCCCGGTCGAGCGCGCGTGCGCAGCGCGCGACGCGTCGGCGATGCCGGCGCTGCCGCGCACGCGCGCGACGATGCGTTCGCGCACCCGCTGATGCGCTCGGTCGGTGTCGCGTGACTCGTGCCAGTACGCGAGCAGCGGGAATGGATCGTCGACATGCGCGCGCAGCGGGTTGAGCGCATGCGTGACGGCCGGTTGCGTGACGTGCGGCGCGCGGGCGGCGTGGTGAAGGACCGATCGATTCCAACGGATGCGCGGGCAACGGATGCGCCCGTCGGCGTGCGACGCGATCGCACGCGTTCGATGCACGTCGATGCCGTTCGCGCCGATACGCGAGCGTTCGCTTTGCCGATGCACGACGCCATCGGACACACTCGTCATTGAACATGGCGGCTGCAATAATCGGCCGCATCGCATACGCGTTTCAGTGTCGGCATACCAGCGGCGCGCGGCAGCCTGTAGTAATCCGCCATCATGCTGTCCCCGTCGGCCATTTCGCGCCAAAGGCGCTACCCGTTCGGCTAAGATGCCGTCGCTTCATATTTCGGGATAGCCGTCCTGTCGCACGCATTCAAACCAAATATAAGCCTGACAGTTCGACGGTATTAGAAGAAGTCGAACAAGTCGGGGGCTTGGCCAGTGAATGCAGCAGATCAGCGGTGGGTCATCATCTATTTGAGCACGGGGTTTTCGTTGGCCCAGGCCGCGCGTCTTGGCGAGGCCTTCAACCTGGCGAATCGCCTGCATGGGTACGGCGTGGATTACCAGCTCAAGTACGTATCCGAAAGCGGGGGACTGTTGCAGTCGTCGTCCGGCGTGAGAATCGCGGCCGATCCGCTCGGCGACGAACACAGCCGCCGTGCGCTCGCGTTCTTTCATCTTCATGGCGAGCGCGCGGCCGTCAACTGGGACGACGCATTGCAGCGGCGCCTGGCCGACATTCGCCAGCAGGCGCGCTGGATCGTCGACGCGATGGATCTGCCCGCGCTCGCCGCCACGCGGCGGCCGCCGGCGTCGATCGACGGGCGGCCGGGCAGGGCCGGGCACCGCGTTACCACGACGATCGAATCGCCGGCCGGCGAGACCGACGTGTTCGCCGCCGCGCTCGACATGTTCCGCGCCGACCTCGGCGACGGCGCCGCGCAGGAAATCGCCAGCAACATGGCGCGGCCGGTCGAGCAGCGCTACGTGCAGTCGATGTGGGCGTTCCGCGAACTGAGCGCGAGCCCGTCGATCCGGATGTCCGCGCAGCGGTTGCGCGCGCAGAGCGTGAACCGCATCTCGGTCGCGGACGCCGCGCAGGCGGCCGCGATGAGCGAGCGCAATTTCCTGCGGCGCTTCAAGAAGGAAATCGGCGTGACGCCGACCGAGTTCGTCCAGCACGTGCGGCTCGAACGGGCGTGCCACATGCTGATCCATACGACGCTGCCGGCCGACAAGGTCGCGCGGCGCACGGGGTTCGGCAGCGGCGAGCGGCTCGCGAAGCTGTTTCGCCAGCGCCTGCTGATGTCGCCGACCGAATATCGCGTCGCCGAGCGGGAAAAAATTCTCGCGCACCGCGCGGCGTCGCCCGTTTCGTATGACGGGCACGCCGCCGCGTGTTGCGACGGCGACGGGGCGAATTGCGACGCGTGCGCGACCGCGCGCGGGAAAACGGGACGGATACCCGTAGAATCGTCGTGTCGCGACCTCGATTCCCGGTTTCCATGCCCTTCCTCCCCTCTACCGCCACCGCCCCTTTCTGCCCGTCGGAAGTAAAGGGCAGCATCACGATCGACGCCGCCGCACCGCGCTGGCAGAAGCTCAGGCGTTTCTTCGGCCCCGGCTTGCTGGTCGCGATCGGCTACATGGATCCCGGCAACTGGGCGACCGATATCCAGGCCGGCTCGCAGTTCGGCTATTCGCTGCTGTGGGTCGTCGCGTTCTCGAGCATCGCGGCGATCTTCCTGCAGATGCTCGCGGCGCGGCTCGGCCTCGTCGCGGGCAAGGATCTCGCGCAGGCGAGCTACGACCGCTACGGCCGGTTCGGCCGCGTCGTGCAGTGGATGACCGCCGAAGTGTCGATCATCGCGTGCGACATCGCGGAAGTGCTCGGCTGCGCGCTCGCGTTCAAGCTGCTGCTCGGCGTGCCGCTCGCGTGGGGCGTCGTGCTGACCGCGCTCGACACCGTGATCGTGCTCGGCCTGCAGGGCAAGGGGTTCCGGCAGATCGAGGCGATCGTGCTCGGGCTGATCGCGACGATGGCGTTCTGCTTCGTCGCGCAGGTGGCGATCACGCCGCCCGACTGGCATGCGGTGGTGGGCGGGCTCGTGCCGGGCGATCCCGGCCACGACCGCAAGGATGCGATCGTGCTCGCGCTCGGCATCGTCGGCGCGACGATCATGCCGCACAACCTGTACCTGCATTCGTCGGTCGTGCAGACGCGGCACGTCGTCGGCGGCACGCGCGGCGTGATCCGCGACACGCTCGCGCTCGTGCGCATCGATACCTGCGTGTCGCTGTTCGTCGCGATGCTCGTCAACGCGGCGATCCTCGTCGTCGCGGGCGCGGCATTCCATGCGACGGGCCAGCACAACGTGACCGACATCGAGCAGGCATACCGGCTGATCACGCCGATCGCGGGCGGCGCGGCCGCGCTGCTGTTCGGCATCGCGCTGCTCGCGTCGGGGCAGAGCTCGACGCTGACCGGCACGATCGCCGGCCAGGTGATCATGGACGGTTTCCTCCATACGAAGATCCCGTGCTACCAGCGCCGGTTGATCACGCGCGGGCTCGCGCTCGTGCCGGCGCTGATCGGCGTGCTGTGGCTCGGCGACGGCTCGGTCGGGCAACTGCTCGTCTGGAGCCAGGTGCTGCTGAGCCTGCAGTTGCCGTTCGCGATGTGGCCGCTGATCCGCTCGGTCAGCGATCGCCGCACGATGGGCGAACACGCGATCGGCCGCGGGATGCAGGTGCTCGCATGGGCGCTGTTCGCCGTGATCACCGGCACGAACCTGCTGTTGATTACCGGTGTCGCGGGCTGATACAGCCTGTCACAGGCTGACACAGGTGCGCTGCGCGCATGCGGTAAACTGCGGCCTTTCGTTCGTCTCCGAAGTCCGTCATGTGGAGTGAAATCAGCAACATCGGCGATGCCGCGCTGACCTTGCCGATCGCATTGACCTGCGCGGCGTGGCTCGCGCTGACCGACTGGCGACTCGCCGCCCGCTGGGGCCTGCTGCTGGCCGCCGGCATGGGGCTCGTCGGCGCCACGAAGATCCTGTACGCCGGATGCGGCATCGAGCTCGCGCAGTTCGATTTCCGCGTGATCAGCGGCCACACGATGCTGTCGACGTCCGTGTGGACGGTCGCGCTGTCGATGCTGTGGCAAGCGTTCCGGCCGGGCAAGGCGCCGGGCATCGCGGCCGGGCTGGCCGTCGGCGCGCTCACGGCCGTCGCGCGCGTGTTCGATCACTCGCATACCGTGCCGGAAGTCGTCGTCGGCTGGATGCTCGGCGCGCTGGTCGCGCTGGTGTTCCTGCGCGGCTACGACGGCGCGCGGCAGCGCACGTTCTCGCCGCGCGTCGCGGCGGTCTGCTTGTTGCTCGTGTCGGGTATCGCGTACGGGCACCGTGCGCCGTTCCAGCAGATGATCGACACGCATTCGCCGCAGCTCTGCGCGTTCGTGCGCGCGCCGTCGGGCGACGGCTTCTGACTTTCGGGCCACGGCGGGCGCTTCGGCGCCGCTTTCTTGCCGCCGGCGTTCGTCCGGCGCTTTCCGGCGGGGGCACGATGCCTCGCCGCCGGTTCATCTTCCCGATTGCGTTCTCCTTGATGCGCAACCCAACGCCCGTCATGCCGATAATCGACTGGCACGGCTCGTGCGCGCGTCCGGCCGCGCCCGCCGCTTCGCGCATCGGCGCGGCGACGCGCCAGCCATGAACGGCGCTTATGACCGGGCATCACGAATATTCATTTCATCGATCGGCCGCGTTCGCGTACGCTGGCTGTCGTGCCGGGCCGGTCCGGCGTGCGTCGCGCTTATCTCGATATACTCGCGCAAACGTGCGGTGCGCCGTCATGCCGGCGTACCGGTAACCGACGCACGTCGGCCGGCGGCGGCCCGGCAGGCACGAAAACCCCGTCGCGGCAGCGTTCCGCGACGACGATTCACGACAGGAGCAGGCCCATGACAATCGTTTCCCCGCGCCTCGCCGGCAAGTGCGCATACATCACGGGCGCTGCGGGCGGCCTCGGCCGCGCGATCGCGCGCCGGATGGTCGAGCACGGCGCGCGCGTGTTCGTCACCGACATCGCGGAAGCGGTGGTGCTCGATGCGTTCGCGCAGGAACTCAACGCGGGCCATGAGACGCCGGTCGCGTTCGCCGCGACCCAGGACGTGCGCGACGAAGCGCGCTGGCAGGCGCTGCTCACGCAGGCGGTCGATGCGATGGGCGGGCTGTCGGTGCTGGTCAACAACGCGGGCGTCGGCTCGATCGGCTCGCCCGCGCAAATCGAGCTGGACGAATGGCGGCGCGTGATGGCGATCAACGTCGAGAGCATCGTGCTCGGCTGCAAGCATGCGCTGTCGTATCTGGCCGAGAGCCACCCGGCGTCGATCATCAACATCTCGTCGGTCGCCGCGTTCAAGGTCGAACCGGATTTCACCGCGTACAACGCGTCGAAGGCGGCGGTCGCGTCGCTGACGAAATCGGTCGCGATCGACTGCGCGCGCCGCGAGATCGACGTGCGCTGCAATTCGATTCACCCGGCGTTCATCCGCACGGGGATCGTCGAGCCGCTGTTCCAGTCGCTCGGCGAACGCGACGCGACGCGCAAGCTCGCGCGCGGCATTCCGCTGCGCCGGCTCGGCGAGCCGGACGACGTCGCGCATGCGGCCGTCTATCTCGCGTCCGACGAGAGCCGCTTCGTGACGGCCGCCGAACTCGTGATCGACGGCGGCATGTGCGCGGTCTGACGCGCATCCCGAACCACAACGATTGGAGGAGAACAGCATGTCGACACCCGTGAACCGCCAGCTGCTGCTGAAGACGCGCCCGGAAGGGCGGGTCGGCCGCGAACATTTTTCGCTCGTCGAGACGCCGGTGCCGGCGCTTGCCGACGGCGAGGTGCTCGTGCGCGTGCTGTATCTGTCGATGGACCCGACCAACCGCGTGTGGATGAGCGACGTGCCGCAGTACCTGCCGCCCGTCGCGATCGGCGAGGTGATGCGCGCGCTCGGTATCGGCCGCGTGGTCGCGTCGCGCAACGCGGGCTTCGCCGAAGGCGATCTCGTGCAGGGGCTCGTCGGCTGGCAGGACTACGCGGTCGTGCCGGCCGGGCAGGCCGCGCAGCTCGTGAAGCTGCCCGCGCAGTCGGGCCTGCCGCTGCCGACGCTGCTCGGCGCGTGCGGGATGAGCGGGCTGACCGCGTACTACGGGCTGACCGACATCGCGCCGGTGCAGCCGGGCGAAACGCTCGTCGTGTCGGCGGCGGCCGGCTCGGTCGGCTCGATCGCCGGGCAGATCGGCAAGATCCACGGCGCGCGGGTGGTCGGCATCGCGGGCGGCGCGGACAAGTGCCGCTACCTGACCGAGACGCTCGGCTTCGACGCGGCCGTCGACTACAAGGCCGACGATTTCCGCCAGCAACTGAAGGCGGCGACGCCGGACGGCGTGCACGTGAACTTCGAGAACGTCGGCGGCGAGGTGATGCGCGCGGTGCTGTCGCGGATGGTGATCGGCGGGCGCGTCGCGCTGTGCGGCGTGATCTCGAACTACAACAGCGGCCGCGCGGCCGACGACGTCGGCGTGCTGATCTCGAAGCGGCTGACGATGCGCGGCTTCCTGATCCTCGACTACCGCAAGAGCCGCGAAGCCGTGCAGACGCTCGCGGGCTGGCTGCGCGACGGCCGGCTCAAGGCCGAGGAAACCGTGGCCGATGGGCTCGAAAACGCGCCCGACGTGTTGAACCGGCTGTTCGACGGCGACCATCGCGGCAAGCTTGTGCTGCGGGTCGACCCGGACGCGTAACGGGCGTGCAACGCCGCTCGCATCGGGCGGCGGGGCGATGTCGATTGCACTGAGTTCGATCAACCCGGCTGCAGTTTAGGACTTGTCCCATATATTGTCCGGGCCGCTCTCCCTAAAGTGATTGCCAGCAGACAGGCGGCGTGACCGACGCGTCACGCCGCCTGTTTTTCTGGTGACGCGGCAGAGGAGAGGAAACATGCGGAACAACGCGAAGCGGTCGGGATCGGCAGCGGCATCGCGCGCCGGGGGCGTACGGAGGACGGTGGTCGGGCTCGGTATCGTACTCGCGATGTCGACTGCCATGTCGAACGCGATGGCAGCCGGGCAGCCCGCGCCGGATGGCGTCGTGCGGTTCACCGGCTCGCTCGTCGATCTCTACGACGTGACGCTCGATGCCCCGGCGGGCGTGCTCGTCGACGCGCGAGAGGCGGCCGACGGCGCGGCAACGGCCACACTCCGGTTCGATGCGCATGGCCGGCGCTTGCCCGGCGCGCAGGTGGCGCTGGTCGGGCCCGACGGCGCGCCGTTCGCGCCGGACGGCGGCGCGGCGGTGCGCGCAACGTGGCGCGATGCGCACGCCGGGCAAAGCGTGCGGCTGGCGCCGGGCCAGGTTCAGCGCGTCGGCCCGTATGGCGGCGTGATGACGATTGCGGCGGATGAAGCAACGGGCGCCGTGGCGCCCGTCGTGATCCATATCCGTCATCCCTGAGCGGCGATCTCCGCCCGCATGCGGAGCGCCGGCGGCCGGACGCGGGTCATTCGCCGTGTTCGGCGCGGGCGTAGATGTCCCAGCTCGCCATGAACAGCGCGGCGACGAGCGGCCCGATCACGAAGCCGTTGATGCCGAACAGCGCCATTCCGCCGAGCGTCGAGATCAGCACGACCCAGTCGGGCATCTTCGTGTCCTTGCCGACGAGGATCGGGCGCAGCAGGTTGTCGACGAGGCCGATCACGCCGACGCAGAACGCGACGAGGATCACGCACTTCCAGACCGCGCCGATCATCAGGAAGTAGAGCGCGGCCGGCACCCACACGAGGCTCGCGCCGATCGCGGGCAACAGCGACAGGAACGCCATCAGCGCGCCCCACAGCACGACGCCCTCGATCCCGAGGATCCAGAAGATCAGGCCGCCGAGCGCGCCCTGCACGAGCGCGACCGCGATGTTGCCCTTCACGGTCGCGCGCACGACGGTCGTGAATTTCGCGAGCAGCAGGTTCTTGTGCTCTTCGTCGAGCGGCAGCGCGCGCCGCACGCGGCGGCCGATCTCGCCGCCGTCGCGCAGCAGGAAGAACACCATGTACAGCATCACGCCGAAGCTCACGACGAACTGGAACGTGTTCTGGCCGATGCTGAGCGCCTGGGTGGCCGCGAACTGGCTGATCTGCGCGGCGCCGTCGGTCAGCTTCTTCTGGATGCCCGGGATGTTGGTCAGCCCGTATTTCTGCAGCAGGTTCTGGATCGACGTCGGCAGCGCGTGAATGATGTCGTGGAAGTACTGCGAATAGTTCGGCTGGGCGTCCTTGAGCTCCTGGTACACGTACGCGATTTCCTGCACGAGCGTGGCCGTGACGAACACGAGCGGCAGGATCACGATCAGGATGATCAGCGACATCGTGACGAGCGCGGCCAGATTGCGGCGCTTGCCGAAGCGCGCGGCCAGCCAGCGCTGCACGGGCTGGAACAGGATCGCGAGAATGGTGCCCCAGAAGACGGCGCCGGAGAACGGCGCGAGGATCCAGCAGAGTCCGACGGTAACCGCGAACAGCAGGAAATAGAAGAATTTTTGGTGATCGTGTCCGCTATCCATGGGTGCATTCGCGCAGATTGATGCGTGGTTTGATTGAATCTCGTTGCCCCGCGCGCGATCGGTTCGCGAACGTCACGGGTTCGCGGAGCAACGCGCCGCGGCCATCCGCGGGGCGGCCCATGCGGAGTATGCCCGCAAAGGTGCCGCCATCATAGCCGCTGCGTGACGCACATGCGAAAACGCCGCGGCCGGGGCCGCGGCGCTGCCGGGAAGCGAACGCGGCGCGAGGCCGCGTGCCGCGTCGTCAGATGTTGAGCTTGGTGACCTTCGTGCCGTTCACCGACAGGTCGCCCATCAGGCCTGCATTGGTCAGAATCAGCACTTCCACCGGGGCGGTGGCCGTGTTGGAGTCGACCGCACCGTTCGCGCCGACCTTCACGACCGCGACCGACGCGTCGGCGCCGGCCGACCAGCCGTCGGACTTGCGGAACGAGTCGAGCGCATCCTGCGTCATGAAGAGGAACACGACCGCCTTCGACTGCGCGCCGGCCTGCAGGCCGACCGACAGCGACGACGTGTTGTAGTAGCCGACGGTGCTGCCGCCGACACGCAGCGCGCCGTTGCCGGACTGGGCGCCGACGATGAAGCCGGCCTGCAGCACGTTCGGGAACACGAGGACGCCGCGCGCCTTCGAGACGAGGTCGCGCGAACCCGGCACCGTCGAATACAGACGCGACAGCGTCGCGTTCACGCTGGCGTCGATCGATTGACGCTTGGACGCGCTGGCCGCGGCGGTATCGGGTTTGTCGGACGTGGTCGTGCAGCCGGCGAGGGCGAGGCTGCCGAGCATCACGGCGGCGGCGGCTTTCATGGCGAGGGACTTCTGCATGGCGATTCTCCTTCGTTGTCTGATGGATGACGGGCGGGGCGGGCGGCGGTGCACGCGGCCCCGTTCAACGGCGGGAAAGGAGCAGGCCCGCGACGAAGGCGAGGCCTGCGACGACGCCGGCGGTTTGCCACGGGTTCTCGTGCACGACCTGCGACACGCGCTCGGCCGAATCGCGCAGCCGGGCGGCCGCGCTGCCCGACGCGTAGTCGAGCGCGCCGCGCGCTTCATCGAGCCGGGCTTGCACGCGCTTGCGCAGCGCGGCGATATCGCCATCGCCATCGTTTTTCAGCAGATCTTCCAGTTCATCGACCAGCCCGCGCAGATCGTCGGTCACGTCGGCATGCAGATCGCGGGCAGCCGCGCGCGTCGTGCGGCCCACGCGCCGGCCGGTGCGGCGGATATCGGACAGGCCGCGGTCCAGCTTGTGTTCGATCGAGTCGGTAAGCGCCATGGTGTTTATCCTCCTTTGATTCCAGGCCCATTTTGAAGATAAGACGAATCCCAGCAACCCATGTGATTCACTTCCTCCCATTGAGTTTCGAGACAAATTTTCAATTCGTCGGCAGGATCGCCGGGAAAGCCCGCCGCGCGGGGCAGCGCAGCGGTTGAAAAAATTTCGCGTCTCGGGATGAAGCAGCGTGTCGAGCAGCAGGTCGCAGTGAAGGTCCGGTAAATATGGCGTCGCCACGGGCCTAGGTAAATAGTGCCATTGCAGGCTGGATGCTGATGCAAATGTACTACTCGACGCCCGAGCGGTGCGCACGATTCGTGCCTGCTGCCGGTGGCGCGGCGCCCCGATCCAGCGCGATGTCGATGACGAGGGGATCGTGATCCGACGAGCGGTATGCATCGGGTGCGTAATAAGCCGACCGCCGTGCGGCGGTTTTGTAATCGGGCACGGGTTGCAGCGCAACCGGTTCGTCCGCGTTGATGTGCCAGAACCGTACGGCCTTCACGCGCGCGTCGAGGGGCGGCGTGGCAAGCGCATGGTCGATATTGCCGGCCTCGCCGCGAAATACGTAGCTGTACGCAGCATCGCCGACGAAGCGGGCGACGAGGTTCGTGTAGCCGCGCGCTTCGAGCGTGCGAATCGGGTCTTCCTTCGCATAACTGTTCAGATCGCCGATCAGCAGCACGCCGCCGGCCGCATTGCCCGTCGGCGAGGTGGCGAGCCAGTCGGCGAGACGCGCGGCCGCCTGCGTGCGCGCCGCATTCCAGCAACCCTGCCCGTCGGACTGGTCGAGATCGACGCCGCTCGCATGCGGGCAGTTTTTCGACTTCAGGTGATTGACCGCGACCGTGAACGTGCGTGTGCCGTTGATGCGCCGGAACGTCTGCGCGAGCGGCGGGCGGTGGCGGCGGCCGAGCGAGACGGTGGCGGCGCGCCCGATCGGCTCGACCGCGCGGCTGTCGTACAGCAGCGCGACGGCGATCGCATCGCGGCCCAGCCGCGCGGTGTCGGGGGCGACCGCGCGCCAGCCGTCGCCGAGCTGCGCGGCGAGCCGACGGATGGCGCTCGCGTCGCCGTCGCCGTTGTTCGCGATCTCCATCAGCCCGATCACGTCGGCGCGCAGCGCGCGCAACGCCGCGACGATTTTCGCCTCCTGCCGCGCGAACGCGGCGGGCGTTTTCGCGCCGCGGTTGGCCGGCGCGTCGAATCCGCCGCCGTGGCCGTCGCCGTTGAAATAGTTGAAGACGTTGAACGACACGATGCGCACGTCGGCACCGGGATGCCGGGCCGGTGCCGCGGTACGCGGGTTCGTGGCGGCCTCGAATACGGGCGCCGCGCCGGCCACCGGTTGCAGCCGCCATGCGCCGTAGCGCAGCTCGAGCACGCCTTCGACGTCGCGTACCGTGTAGCCCGCGCGCAGCGTGTTGGCGGCGCTCAGTGCGGGCGGCGGATAGCGGACGACCGCCGGGTCGCGGCGGTTCGAACCGTCGTCGAGCACGATGCGGTTCAGCGCGTTGGCCGCGGCGTGCGCGGCGGCGTCGGCCGGCGGCGCGACCTGGGTCGGCGCGCGCAGCCGGCCGTTGCTCAGCACGACGCTGCCGTAGCGGCCGAGTTCGTAGGTATCGCTGACCGTCAGCGTTTGCGGCAGGCGTACGCGCATGGCTTCGTGCGCGGCGAGGACGGCGGGCGACGCGACCGGCAGCGTGAGCACTGCCGGGGTGACCGTCTGCCCGCGCGCGCAGACGGCCACGCCGCCCGACAGCGTGAGTTGCGTCCGGCCGTATTGCTCGTCGATCTTGCCGGTGATATGCACGAGATCGCCGGGCGCCACGCGCGCGTTCGGTGCGTAGACGAACAGGCCTTCCGGGACGCCCGGCCGGTGTTGGCGTTGTGCGTCGGCCTGCTGGACGAAGAAGCCGCCCAGGCCGTCGGCGCCGCCGAACGCCGCGGTGACGACCGCTTCGATCGACGCCGTTTGCCCGGCGAGCGGCGACGGGCCGCCCGCGCGCCGGATTTCGACAATCGCCGTGGCGGCGCCGCCGCAGCCGCTGCTGCCGGGCAGCGCGGCGGCGGCCGGCCGGGCGAAGAGCGCCTTGGGCGGCATGACGGACAACACCACGAACAGCACGACGGCAAACAGGGGAATCGGGCGTGACATGAGACGGTCCACAGGATGAAAATCCGACAGTTCGGGACCGCATCTTGAAGGCAAAATGTCGGGCCGCGGCCGAAATGGCCGTCCGGCCAGTGCCGGTTGGCCAACGATGCGGCAAGCCGCTCCGCGGCTGTTACGCTTTCGCACCGCGGGTCGTGTGCCGCTCGCCCGGCGCAGGCCGCCGCGCCCCGTCCCCCACAGGAGAAATCCATGTCTTACATGCTGTTGATTGTCGAACCGACCGAACAGCGCGCCGAGCGCACGCTCGACGAAGGTCAGGCGCTCTATGCGCGGATGGTCGAGTTCGCCGAGTCGCTGAAGGCGCGCGGCGTGCTGCGCGGCGTCGAGTCGCTCGAGCGCTCCGAGCGCGGCACGCGCGTGCAGGTGCGCGACGGCGAGACGCGCCTGCTCGACGGCCCGTTCGCCGAGGCGAAGGAGATGGTCGGCGGCTTCTTCCTCGTCGACGTCGACACGCGAGAGGAAGCGATCGAGATCGCGCGCCAGTGCCCGGCCGCGCAATGGTGCACGGTCGAGGTGCGCGCGGTCGGCCCGTGCTTCTTGTGAGCGTCGCGACTCGGTATTTACCCTGATTTGTCGTGGCGCGTGTCGATCCGGCCGTCGTTCGGCCGTCGTCCGGGTAAGGCGCCGCGGAACGGGCGTCGCCTTCCACCGACGACAAGGAGTCAACGATGCGATTCATGATCATGATCCGGGCGAACGCCGTCAGCGAATCCGACGCGTTGCCGGACAACCGGCTGGTCGAGGCCATGACGGTCTATCACGAGGAACTCGCGAAAGCCGGCGTGCTGCTCGACGCCAACGGCCTGAGGCCGAGCGCCCATGGCTGGCGCGTGCGCTACGCGGGCGGCAAGGGCACGGTGATCGACGGCCCGTTCGCCGAGACGAAGGAACTGATCGCCGGCTATACGCTGATCCAGGTGCGCTCGCGCGACGAGGCGCTCGAATGGACGCGCCGGTTTCCCGCGCCGTTCGGCGCCGAGCTCGATTGCGAGATCGAGGTGCGGCCGCTGTTCGAGCTCGACGACCTCACGCCGAGCGACGCGGTCGAGCGGTTCCGCGATCTCCACGTCGGCCGCAGCCACGCCTGAACCCAACCTCACCGGGAGCACCCGTCATGCACAAGATGGTTTTCATCAACCTGCCGGTAGCCGACCTGCCGCGCGCGAAGACGTTCTACCAGGCGCTCGGCTTCGAAGTCGTGCCGGCCTATACCAACGATCAGGCCGCCTGCATCAAGATCAGCGACGCGATCTTCGCGATGCTGCTCGTGCGGCCGTTTTTCCAGACCTTCACCGACAAGACCATCATCGATCCGGCCACGCACATCCAGGTGTTGTCGTGCCTGTCGTGCGACAGTCGTGCCGAAGTCGACGGGCTCGTCGCGAAGGCGCTGGCGGCCGGCGGGGCCGCGCCGCAGGCGCCGCGCGAGTACCCGAACATGTACGGCCACGGGTTCACCGATCCCGACGGCCACACGTGGGAGCTGATGGCCATGCCGCTGGAGGCGTCCGCCCAGGGGCCGGCGTCGTGACGCATGCGGCGACGCATCGTGCGATCGAGGCAGTCTGGCGAATCGAGGCGCCGAAGATCATCGCGCGCGCCGCGCGCGTGGTGCGCGACGTCGGCGTGGCCGAGGAACTGGCGCAGGACACGCTCGTCGCCGCGCTCGAGCACTGGCCCGTCGACGGCGTGCCCGACAACCCGGCCGCGTGGCTGATGACAGCCGTGAAGCGTCGCGCGCTCGACCGGGTCCGGCAGGAGTCGCTTCATGCGGCGAAGCGCGACCAGCTCGGTCACGAGATGGACGCGCTCGACGCGCATGTCGTCCCCGACATCGCGGACGCGCTCGCCGACGCGCGCGACGACGACATCGGCGACGATCTGCTGCGGCTGATCTTCACGTCGTGCCACCCGGTGCTGTCGACCGACGCGCGCGTCGCGCTGACGCTGCGGCTGCTCGGCGGGCTGACGACGGGCGAGATCGCGCGTGCGTTCCTGACGCCCGAGCCGACGATCGCGCAGCGGATCGTGCGCGCGAAGCGCACGCTCGCGGCGGCGCACGTGCCGTTCGAGGTGCCGGCCGCCGATGCGCGGCCCGCGCGGCTCGCGTCGGTGCTCGAAGTGATCTACCTCGTGTTCAACGAAGGCCATGCGGCGACGGCGGGCGACGACTGGATGCGTCCGGCGCTATGCGACGAGGCGTTGCGGCTCGGCCGCGTGCTGGCCGGGCTCGCGCCGGACGAAAGCGAAGTGCTCGGGCTCGTCGCGCTGATGGAACTGCAGGCGTCGCGCATGCACGCACGCATCGATGCGCAGGGCCGGCCCGTGCTGCTGCTCGACCAGGACCGCAGCCGCTGGGATCCGTTGCTGATCCGGCGCGGCCTCGCGGCGCTGGAGCGGGCGACGAAGCTCGGCGGCGTGCGCGGGCCGTATGCGCTGCAGGCCGCGCTCGCCGCGTGTCACGCGCGTGCGCGGCAGGCGGCGGACACGGACTGGGTGCAGATCGTCGCGCTGTACGACGCGCTTGCCGAAGTCGCGCCGTCGCCGGTCGTCGAGCTGAATCGCGCGGTGGCGGTGGGGATGGCGTTCGGGCCGGCCGCGGCGCTCGAACTCGTCGACGTGCTGCGCGACGATCCGGCGCTCGCGCGCTATCACTGGCTGCCGAGCGTGCGCGGCGATCTGCTCGCGAAGCTCGGTCGCACCGACGAGGCCAAGCGGGAATTCCGCCGCGCGGCGGAACTCACGCGCAACGAGCGCGAGCGAGAATTGCTGCTCAAGCGCGCGATGGATGCGTGACGCCTGACGAGCGGGCGCGGTGCCACGCGCCGCGCAACACCGTTGTCCTGGGTACGCGCGCTCTGCCGCCATGCTATCGCCTGCATTGAAAAAGCCTATTGGGTGATGCGAACGCGAGCGCCTAGATTGAAGAGCACGATGCGCGCCCGGCGCAGCATCGTTCCCCACATATCTGATCGGCCCGGCGTCGCACGCGGCCGCGCCGACTCGAACGGAGGCGCAAATGGCTCAACTCAAGGGCAGCAAAACCGAAGCCAACCTGAAGGCCGCATTCGCGGGCGAATCGCAGGCGAACCGGCGCTATCTGTATTTCGCTTCGAAGGCCGACGTCGAGGGGCAGAACGACGTCGCCGCGCTGTTCCGCTCGACCGCCGAAGGCGAAACCGGCCATGCGCACGGCCACCTCGAATATCTCGAAGCAGTCGGCGATCCGGCGACGGGCTTGCCGTTCGGTTCGTCGCGGCTGAACCTCGAATCGGCGATCGCCGGCGAAACGCACGAATACACCGACATGTACCCGGGCATGGCGAAGGCGGCGCGCGAAGAAGGCTTCGACGAAATCGCGAACTGGTTCGAGACGCTCGCGAAGGCCGAACGCAGCCACGCGAACCGCTATACGAAGGCGCTGGACGCACTCGTCGACTGACGCGGCCCCCTGCAAGGCCGCACGGCCCGGTCGGACAATTTCGCCGACCGGCGGCCGTGCGCCGCTCGCCGCCCACACCGCGCGGGCGGCGCGTCCGCGCGCATGCGCGCCACGCTGGAGGGCCCCATGCCCCACAAGGAAGGCAGTCTCGAAGCGCCGACCCGGCATCCACTCGACTGGCAGTCCGAAGCATTCTACGACCAGGCCGCGATCGAGGCCGAAATGACGCGCGTATTCGACATCTGCGCCGGCTGCCGGCGCTGCGTGTCGCTGTGCGGCGCGTTTCCGGCGCTGTTCGATCTGGTCGACGACACGCCGGCGGGTGACGTCGAGGAAGTGCCGAAGGCCGCGTTCGGCAAGGTCGTCGACCAGTGCTACCTGTGCGACCTCTGCTACATGACGAAATGCCCGTACGTGCCGCCGCACGCATGGAACGTCGATTTCCCGCACCTGATGCTGCGCGGCAAGGCCGCGCGTTACAAGCGCGGCGAAGCGACGCTGCGCGACAAGGTGCTGTCGAATACCGATGCGCTCGGCCATTTCGCCGGCATTCCGGTCGTCACGCAGGCGGTCAACGCGGTGAACCGCACGCCGCCCGCGCGCCATGCGCTCGAAGCGGCGCTCGGCGTCGATCGTCACGCGTGGCTGCCGGAATTCGCGCCGCGCAAGTTCCGGCGCGCCGCTCGGCGCTCGGACGGCCCGCCGGTGCGCGACGGCGAGCGCACGCCCGGCAAGGTCGCGATCTACGCGACGTGCTACGTGAATTTCAACGAGCCGGGGATCGGCCACGACCTGCTCGCGATCCTCGCGCACAACGAGATCCCGTACGAGCTTGTCACGCGCGAAGCCTGCTGCGGGATGCCGTTGCTCGAGCAGGGCAATCTCGACGGCGTCGCCGCGAAGAAGGCGGTGAACATTCCGGTGCTCGAGCGCTATGCGCGCGAAGGCTATGCGCTGATCGGCGCGATCCCGAGCTGCGTGCTGATGTACAAGAGCGAGCTGCCGCTGATGTTCCCCGGCGACGCAGCCGTGCGCGCGGTGGCCGACGCGTTCTGGGATCCGTTCGAATACGTGATCGCGCGGCATCGCGACGGGCTGCTGAAGACCGATTTCAAGACGGGCCTCGGCACCGTGTCGTATCACGTGCCGTGCCATGCGCGCGTGCAGAACATCGGCCGCAAGACGGCCGATGCACTGTCGCTCGTGCCCGACACGCGGGTGAACGTCGTCGAGCGCTGCTCGGGCCACGCGGGCACGTTCGGCGTGAAGAAGGCATTCCATGCGGACGCGATGCGGATCGGCGCGCCCGTGTTCAAGGCGATGGCCGAGCCTCGGCCGGATGTCGTGTCGTCCGACTGCGCGCTCGCCGGCCATCACATCGTGCAGGGCATCGACGAGAACGGGCTGCCGCCGGCGCCGCTCGCGCATCCGCTGACGCTGCTGCGCCGCGCGTACGGCGTCTGAGCCGCCGGCCATCCACGAGGACATCCATGACGCTGACCCGCGACTCCCTGTTGACGCTCGAAGCGTACGCGAAGATCCGCAAGGCCGAACACGCGCGGCTCGTCGCGTACAAGCGCCGCCGCGCGGTGGCGCTCGGCAACCACCTGCGTTTCCTGTTCGAGGACGAGACGACGATCCGCTACCAGATCCAGGAGATGCTGCACATCGAGAAGATCTTCGACGAGGCCGGCATCGAAGCCGAGCTCGACGCGTATCTGCCGTTGGTGCCCGAGGGCACCAACCTGAAGGCGACGATGCAGATCGAGTACGAGCACGAGATCGAACGGCGCGCGGCGCTCGCGCGGCTGATCGGGGTCGAGGATCGCGTCTACCTGCGGGTCGACGGGCACGCGAGCGTCTACGCGATCGCCGACGAGGATCTCGAGCGCGACAACGCCGAGAAGACGTCGGCCGTGCACTTCGTCCGCTTCGAGTTCGATGCGCCGATGCGCGCGGCGCTCAAGGGCGGGGCGGCGCTGTCGATCGGCTGCGATCACCCGGCCTATACGATGCCGGCGCAGCGTGTCGACGCGGACGTGGCCGCGTCGCTGGCCGGCGATCTGCGCTAGCGCGTGAACGGGCCCCAGGGGCCACCCGCCACCGCCGCGCGCTGCCCCACCACGCCGGCTTCCTCCTTTCCGTTCCGGCCTGCAACGGCCGCGCCACATGCCGCGCGGCGCGGCCGCTTGCCGGTCCCCGCGAAGATGTAACAAGCGTGACGGATTTGCATGCGGGGACACATCGGTCGCGCCACGTCAGCGTATTTTCATTACCCGCAGAGAAACAATAAAGAGATTGTGCGGAGAGATAATTTGATTCAACGCAAATTGAATGATTTACCGATCCGTGAATATCTTGTTACGAATTTTCCCATGATTTACCGATTTCCCGAAGTAATCCCGGAGATTGTTGCCGATCGGGGTCGGATCAGGCGGTAACAGCCGGTTCGACGGCATTCTTCAGACGCTGAGGCGCCCCGCCAGACGGGCCTTTGCAGCGATCGATATAAAGATCCCGCAAAAAAATTCAAGCGTAAATGGATTGCTCGCCCATGGCAGGTTGTTTCAGTGCGTAACATTAAGTCATTGTCATATTGAGATAAACCCTAGGGATGGTATGCTTCGTGCACAAAAATTCCCACATTGGAGTGAGACCGCGATTTGTGCGCCATTGCCGGGAATCGCGGCACCGTGAAAGTGCGGTGTCGCCCGGTATGCACAACGCCGGATAACCATAATGTGCAACCTGGCCGCCTCGCGACGCGATGTGTCGCGACGGCGCCGCCAATCGCAGCCCCGGCCTGGCTGCGTGGAGAGATCGACTATGTTCTTCGATGAGCTTAACGATGAAGAGTGGTTTCGCCTTTCAGCGCTGATCGCCGATGAACCCATCCGGCTGAATCGTCGTGGGCGTCCGCGCGCCGAACCGCGCGTCGTCGCCAACGCGGTGCTCTGGATCCTGACGACCGGGGAAGCCTGGTCAAAGCTGCCGGGCCGCTATCCGTCCGGGCCGACGTGCCGCCGCCGTTACGAGGAGTGGCTGGCGAACGGCACGCTGCTGAAGATGATCGACGTGCTGACGCAGTTCAGCGGGCGCACGTTCGCGTATATTCCGCCGCCGCCGGAGGCAGTCGTGCCGGCTCGCCGCGCGGAGCCCGTGCCCGACAACGACCGTCTGCGCGGCGTGTTCTGGCAGAACCCCGAGTCGTGGCAATTGCCGGTTGCGCAGGCAAACGTTTGGCAGGGCGAAGGGGCGTCGTCGTTGAGCGCGATGCGCGACGACCAGGTGGACGGCCGCGCTCGCGTGTCGTTCACGGTGCCCGGTGCGCCGGCCGCGGAGTTGCGCCATGCGCGGGCGTCGTCGGCGAGCTTCGCCGCGGCCGAGCCGCAAGTCGACGAATATCGCGGCTATACGATCAGCGGCATCGCGCAGCCCGTGCAGAACCTGATGTATCGCGCGTGGGCCGAGATCTCGCAGGACGACCGGCGCGTCGAGCGCTCGGGCCTGATCGGCCCGCGCTTCACCGATGCCGAGGCGGCCGAGCAGTACGCGCTCGACTGGGCGCGCCAGTGGATCGATCGACACGGCGCGAGCGACGCACCGGCGCGCGAGCCGCAAGGCGAAGTGCTGGCCGGTTTGTCGGCGCTGGCGCGCGCGGAATCGGACATCAAGCGCTTCATCGCCGAGCGTCGCGCGGGTGCGTTGTCGGAAAGCCGCAACGATCCCGTGCAGTCGGAGCGTCACGAATACGCGTACCGCGTGGGCTGATCGCCGCTGCCGTGCCGCGCGCGGGCCGTCGTGTGCCACGACGCCCGCGCGGGAGTCCGGTGTCTCCATGTCTGCGTTGCCCGGGCGCCGCTGTTACAGCGGCGCCCTGTGGTGCATGACGCGTTACCGTCTGCCGTAGGTATCGTCGAAGCGGACGATGTCGTCCTCGCCGAGATACGCACCCGACTGCACTTCGATCAGTTCGAGCGGCATCTTGCCCGGGTTCTCCAGGCGATGCGAGACGCCGAGCGGAATGTACGTCGATTCGTTCTCGGACAGCAGGAACGTTTCTTCGCCGCGCGTGATGCGCGCGGTGCCGCGCACGACGATCCAGTGTTCGGCGCGGTGGTGGTGCATCTGCAGCGACAGTTGCGCGCCCGGCTTCACGACGATGCGTTTCACCTGGAAGCGTTCGCCGGTGTCGACCGAGTCGTAGTGGCCCCACGGACGATGCACCTTGCGGTGATCGGTCGCTTCGGTGCCTTGTCGCGCCTTGATGTGCCCGACGATCTTCTTCACGTCCTGCACGCGCGACTTGTCCGCGACGAGCACGGCGTCGGGCGTTTCGACGACGACCAGGTTCTGCGTGCCGACGCAGGCGACGAGCCGGCTTTCCGAATGCGCGAACGTCGATTCGGCGCCTTCGAACAGCACGTGGCCGCGGCCGACGTTGCCGGTGTCGTCCTTCGGCGAGATCTGCCAGATCGCGTCCCACGAGCCGACGTCCGACCAGCCCGCGTCGAGCGGCACGACGACGCTTTCGCACAGTTGCGGCAGGCTCGCGAGCGGCTCCATCACCGCGTAGTCGATCGAGTTCGACGGCGACGCGGCGAATGCGTCGCGATCGACGCGGAAGAAATCGCCGTCTTCCTTGCCCTGGGCGACGGCCTGTTCGCAGGCCGCGTAGATCGCGGGCTCGAGCTGCCGGATCGCCTTCAGCCAGACCGACGCGCGCACGATGAAGATCCCGCTGTTCCACCAGTATTCGCCGGACGCGACGTACTGCTGCGCGAGTTCGAGGTGCGGCTTCTCGACGAAGCGGTCGAGGCGGCGCACGTCGAGGGCGCCCGTGCCGGCGTCGCCGAGCGGCGCGCCGACGCGGATGTAGCCGTAGCCGGTTTCCGCGTGCTTGGGCACGATGCCCATCGTCGCGATCTTGCCTTGCGCCGCGCAGTGCACGCCGGCCGCGACGGCCGCGTGAAAGCGCGGCACGTCCGCGACCGCATGGTCGGCCGGCATCACGGTCATCACCGCGTCGTTGCCGTTCGCGACGAGCCGCAGCGCGGCGAGCGTCAGCGCGGGCGCGGTGTCGCGGCCGAGCGGCTCGAGCATGATCGTCGCGCGCTTGGCCGTGAGGCGCAGCTGTTCGGCGGTCGTGAAGCGGTGATCCTCGCCGCACACGATCAGCACGTCGTCGTTCAGCGGATGATCGGCGCTCAGGCCGTCGAGGCGCAGCGCGGTGGACTGCAGCAGCGAATGATCGCCGAGCAGGCCGATCAGCTGTTTCGGAAAGCGCTCCCGCGACATCGGCCACAGGCGCGTGCCGGAGCCGCCGGCGAGAATCACGGGCTGCACGGCGAGGCGCGTGCCGACGGCGGGCGTACCGGCTGCGGGCGTACCGGCTGCGGGCGTGCCGACGGCGGGTGCGGCGGAAGAAGAATGGCGCGTTTCGGCGGCCACTGCCGGAGCATTCATGATGACACTCTCCATGGTTGAAGTCGGTGCCTGTCGTTGTAGCATGAAGTAAATCGACAATAAAACCGGACCCAATGCCGGATATCCGCCGCGCATGCGGTCGGGAGAATTTTCCGCGGTAGCACCGGCAGGAAATAAAAAAATAAAAAATAATTCCGGGTGCCGGCCCGGCATGCCCGTCCGCAAAGGGCGAGCGGGAAGCGCAATGCATCTGAAAAAATCCCCGTTTCACACCGATTCGGGAAAACCTGCCGATTTAATTAAAAAAGATCGCGGCAAGAATTTCCGATTATTTTTCGAAATACTTGTGCGCTTGAGGCGGAATTTTCTTGTCGCTTCAATAGCGTCATGCAACGTTTGAATCGAAGGTGCGGCACGGGTCGCACGAGGAGCAGTTCGGCAAACGCCTGTTCAAAGAGGAAGCGGACATGTTGAGCGTGCTGGCGAGAGTCATCGATATCGCGATGGTCGTGACGGGGGCGCTGATCGCGGCGGCGCTGCACGACGGCAGCATCGGGCTCAGCGACCTGCAACGTACGACGGTGCTGTTCGATTGCCTGCTCGTCGTCGTGTTCTTTCCGGCCGTCGGCATCTATCAGTCGTGGCGCGGCAAGCGTCTCGTCGGGCTGGTGGTCCGCGTGGCGTTCGCATGGCTCGCGGTCGAGCTCGCGGGCATCCTGCTGAGTTTCAGCTTTCACCAGTCGGGCGACCTGTCGCGGCTGTGGCTCGGTTACTGGGCGCTCGTGACGATGGCGCTGCTCGCCGGCTCGAAAACCTGCGTGCACGTCGTGCTGCGGCAGTTGCGCCGCGGCGGCTACAACCTGAAGGCGGTCGCGATCGTCGGCGGCACGCCCGCGGCGCGACGGCTGATCGCGCAGATGCGGGCGCGGCCGGAAGCCGGCTTCAACCCGGTGTGCGTGTACGACGAAAGCGAGGCGCCGGGCGAAGTCGCGCTCGACGACGTGCGCATCGAGCGGCAGTTCGACTCGCTGGTGTGGCTCGTGCGCAGCCGCGCGATCAGCGAGCTGTGGCTCACGCTGCCGATCACGGAGGAACGCCGGATTCACCATATCGTGACGGTGTTCCGCCACGACTTCGTGAACATCCGCTTCATTCCGGACGTGCGCACGCTGTCGTTCTTCAACCAGGAAGTGGTCGAGGTGCTCGGCGTGCCGGCGATCAACCTCGCGGCGTCGCCGATCACCGACGTGCGGATCCTGCCGAAGTTCGTGTTCGACCGGCTGTTCGCGCTGGCGGCGCTCACGGCGCTCGCGCCGGTGATGGTGCTGATCGCGGCGCTGATCAAGCTGACCTCGCGCGGGCCGGTGTTCTTTCGGCAGAAGCGCAAGGGCATCGACGGGCACGAGTTCGAGATCTACAAGTTTCGCTCGATGAAGGTGCACCAGGAAGTGGCCGGGCAGGTCACGCAGGCGACCAAGAACGACGCGCGCGTGACGCCGGTCGGCCGGTTCCTGCGGCGCACGAGCCTCGACGAGCTGCCGCAGTTCATCAACGTGCTGAAGGGCGAGATGTCGGTGGTGGGCCCGCGCCCGCATGCGCTCGCGCACGACGACATCTACAAGGATCTGGTCAAGGGCTACATGTTCCGCTACCGGATCAAGCCCGGTATCACCGGATGGGCGCAGATCAACGGCTATCGCGGCGAGACCGACCAGATCGAGAAGATGATGGGCCGCGTGAAGCTCGACCTGTACTACATGCAGAACTGGTCGTTCTGGCTCGACATCAAGATCGTCGTGCTGACGCTGTGGAAAGGCTTCACCGGCAGCAACGCGTACTGACGCCGACGCGCCGCGTCACGCAGGCATTCCGGTTTTCCGAATTTCGAATCATTGGTCAAGGGGTCCGACACATCATGAATCTGACTATCATCGGCAGCGGTTACGTAGGGCTTGTCACCGGCGCCTGTCTTGCCGACATTGGGCACGACGTGTTCTGTCTCGACGTCGACCAGGCAAAGATCGACATCCTGAACGACGGCGGCGTGCCGATTCACGAGCCGGGCCTGAAGGAAGTCATCGCGCGCAACCGCTCGGCCGGCCGCCTGCGCTTCTCGACCGACGTCGAGGCCGCGGTCGCGCACGGCGACGTGCAGTTCATCGCGGTCGGCACGCCGCCGGACGAGGACGGCTCGGCCGATCTGCAGTACGTGCTTGCGGCGGCGCGCAACATCGGCCGCTACATGACCGGCTTCAAGGTGATCGTCGACAAGTCGACGGTGCCGGTCGGCACGGCCGAGCGCGTGCGCGCGGCGGTCGCCGAGGAGCTCGCGAAGCGCGGCGGCGACCAGATGTTCTCGGTCGTGTCGAATCCTGAATTCCTGAAGGAAGGCGCGGCCGTCGACGATTTCACGCGGCCGGACCGCATCGTGATCGGCTGCGACGACGACGTGCCGGGCGAGCGCGCCCGCGAGCTGATGAAGAAGCTCTACGCGCCGTTCAACCGCAATCACGAGCGCACGCTGTACATGGACGTACGCTCGGCCGAGTTCACGAAATACGCGGCGAACGCGATGCTCGCGACGCGTATCTCGTTCATGAACGAGCTCGCGAATCTCGCCGACCGCTTCGGCGCCGACATCGAGGCCGTGCGCCGCGGGATCGGCTCCGACCCGCGCATCGGCTACCACTTCCTGTACGCCGGCTGCGGCTACGGCGGCTCGTGCTTCCCGAAGGACGTCGAGGCGCTGATCCGCACGGCCGACGAGCACGGCCAGTCGCTGCAGATCCTGAAGGCCGTGTCGTCGGTCAACGCGACGCAAAAGCGCGTGCTGGCCGACAAGATCGTCGCGCGCTTCGGCGAGGACCTGAGCGGCCGCACGTTCGCGCTGTGGGGCCTCGCGTTCAAGCCGAACACCGACGACATGCGCGAGGCGCCGAGCCGCGAGCTGATCGCCGAGCTGCTGTCGCGCGGCGCGCGCGTCGCCGCGTACGACCCGGTCGCGCAGCAGGAAGCGCGCCGCGTGCTCGCGCTCGATCTCGCCGATCACCCGAGCTGGCTCGAGCGCCTGTCCTTCGCCGACGACGAGGCGCAGGCCGCGCGCGACGCCGACGCGCTCGTGATCGTCACCGAATGGAAGGCGTTCAAGAGCCCCGACTTCGTCGCGCTCGGCCGCCTGTGGAAGGCGCCCGTGATCTTCGACGGCCGCAACCTGTACGAGCCGGAGACGATGAGCGAGCAGGGTATCGAGTACCACCCGATCGGCCGGCCGGGCTCGCGCCAGGCAGTCGCCGCGCGCGTGCCGGGCGCCGCGCGCGCCAGCGCGTAACCCGTTTTCCGTCACTCGTTACGAGACGCCATGTTCCGGAACATCCTGATCGTCTGCCACGCCAACGTCTGCCGCAGCCCGGCGGCGGAAATGCTGTTCAAGTCGCACGCCGCGTCGCGCGGCGGCCCGCGTCCGACGTTCCATTCGGCCGGCGTGCACGCGAACGACGGCGACGGCATCGATCCGGTGATGCGGCAACTGCTCGCCGAGCGGGGCGTCGATGCGACGACCCACCGCTCGCGGCGGCTGTCGCGCCGGATCGTGCGCGACGCCGACCTGATTCTCGTCAGCGAGCGCGGACAGATCGCGGCCGTCGAATCGGTCGATCCGTTCGCACGCGGCAAGGTTCACCTGCTCGGCAAGTGGGAAGGGGCCGAGATCGCGGACCCGCACGGCGGCCCCGAGGCCGACTACCGCGAGAGCTACTCACTGATCGAACGTCTGGTTCAAGGATGGCTACAGAAACTATGCTGAAACGCCCGATGCGCCCGGTGGCGCTTGCCGTCGCGCTGACGACTTTCCTGTCAGCCTGTGCAACCGCGCCCGGCAACTACCTCGACTCGTCGAACCTGAAGGACGACGGCCGGCAGGAAGCGGCCGAAACCTATCCGGTTCATTACATCGACGCCAAAGTGGTGATGGACCAGCTGCAGAAAGCGCAGGTCGATCATCCGCTGCCGCCCGGGCGCTATACCGATCCGTCGCAGTACACGTATCGCGTCGGCCCGCAGGACATCCTCGGCGTCACCGTGTGGGACCACCCGGAGCTGACGACGCCGCAGGGCCAGTCGTTCTCGAGCGGCGGCAACACGACGCAATCGGTCGCGGGCGCGTTGCAGCAGCCGTATACGACCGCGCTGCCGGGCCAGGCCGATCCGTACGGCCAGACGGTGGCCGCCGACGGCACGATCTTCTTCCCGTTCGTCGGCCGGATTCGCGTGGCCGGCAAGACGGTCGCGCAGATCCGCGACGAGATGGCGTCGAGCCTCGCGCGCTACGTGAAGAATCCGCAGCTCGACGTGCGCGTGCTGTCGTTCCGCAGCCAGAAGGTGCAGGTGACGGGCGAGGTGAAGCAGCCGGGCCCGCTCGCGGTGAGCGACGTGCCGCTCACGCTCGTCGACGCGATCTCGCGCTCGGGCGGCTCGACCGCCGAGGCCGACCTGCAGCGCGTGCGCCTGACGCGCGACGGCAAGCTGTACACGCTCGACGCGAACGGCGTGCTCGATCGCGGCGAGGTGAAGCAGAACGTGATGCTGCAGCCGGGCGACATCGTCAACGTGCCGGACCGCAGCGACAGCCGCGTGTTCATCATGGGCGAGGTCAAGACGCCGGTCACGGTGCCGATGCTCAAGGGCAAGCTGACGATCGCCGATGCGCTGACCGCGGGCGGCGGGATTCTCGACACCGACGCGAACCCGCGCAAGATCTACGTGATGCGCGGGATGCGCGACAACCCGACGAAGCCCGAAGTGTACCGCCTCGACATGACGCAGCCCGATGCGCTGATGCTGTCGAGCCGCTTCCCGCTTCAGCCGCTCGACGTCGTCTACGTCAGCACGGCCGGTTCGGTGCAGTTCAACCGCGTGCTGCAGCAGGTGCTGCCGACGATCCAGACGATCTTCTACATGCGGCAAATCACGCGCTGATAGCCCGCCGGGGCGGCGTCCGCCCCCCCGGCACCACTCAAGCGGGAACGAATGGTGAACACGCAAGCGAAACACTCCTACGCGGACCTGACCGCGAAGACCGAGGAAGAGGACGTCGTCCTCGGCCAGTTGCTTCAGGTCATCCTGGACGACATCTGGCTGCTGCTCGGCATCGCGGTGATGGTCGTCGCGCTCGCCGGCCTCTACTGCTTCGTCGCGAAGCCGGTCTACCAGGCGGACGTGCACGTGCGGGTCGAGGGCAACGACAACACGTCGCAGGCGCTCACGCAGACGCAGACGGGCGCGTCGATCAACAGCGGGCCGCAGCAGGCGCCGACCGATGCGGAAATCGAGATCATCAAGAGCCGCGGCGTCGTCGCGCCGGTGGTCGAGCAGTTCAAGCTGAACTTCTCGATCGCGCCGAAGACGCTGCCGGTGATCGGCAGCCTCGCCGCGCGCGTCGCGACGCCCGGCGAGCCGTCGCGGCCGTGGCTCGGCCTGAAATCGTACGCGTGGGGCGGCGAAGTCGCCGACGTCGATTCGATCAGCGTCGTGCCGGCGCTCGAAGGCAAGAAGCTCACGCTGACGGCTGGCCCGAACGGCACCTATTCGCTCGTCGACGAGAACGGCACGCGGCTGCTGGCCGGCCGCGTCGGCGAATCGGCGCAGGGCGGCGGCGTGACGCTGCTCGTGAGCAAGCTCGTCGCGCGCCCCGGCACGCAGTTCACGGTGGTGCGCAACAACGATCTCGACGCGATCAGCGGGTTCCAGGCCGGCATCCAGGTGAGCGAGCAGGGCAAGCAGACGGGCGTCGTGCAGATCTCGCTCGAAGGCAAGGACCCGGACCAGACCGCCGCGATCGCGAACGCGCTCGCGCAGTCGTACCTGAACCAGCACGTGATCGCGAAGCAGGCGGAAGCGACCAAGATGCTCGACTTCCTGAAGGGCGAGGAACCGCGCCTGAAGGCCGACCTCGAACGCGCCGAAGCCGCGCTCACGCAATACCAGCGCACGTCGGGCTCGATCAACGCGAGCGACGAGGCGAAGGTCTACCTCCAGGGCAGCGTGCAGTACGAACAGCAGATCGCCGCGCAGCGTCTGCAGCTCGCGTCGCTCGCGCAGCGCTTCACCGATTCGCACCCGATGGTGATCGCCGCGAAGCAGCAGCTCGCGGAGCTGCAGGGCGAGAAGGACAAGTTCAGCAACCGCTTCCGCAGCCTGCCGGCGACCGAAGTGAAGGCCGTCCAGCTCCAGCGCGACGCGAAGGTCGCCGAGGACATCTACGTGCTGCTGCTGAACCGCGTGCAGGAGCTGTCGGTGCAGAAGGCCGGCACGGGCGGCAACATCCACCTCATCGATTCGGCGCTGCGTCCGGGCGCGCCGGTCAAGCCGAAGAAGGTGCTGATCCTGTCGGCCGCCGTGTTCCTCGGGCTGATCCTCGGCACGGGCGTCGTGTTCCTGCGCCGCAACCTGTTCCAGGGCATCGAGGATCCGGACCGCATCGAGCGCACCTTCAACCTGCCGCTGTACGGGCTGGTGCCGCAAAGCGCCGAGCAGGTGAAGCTCGACGCGGCGGCGGAGAAGGGCGGCAGCCGCGCGCGGCCGATCCTCGCGAGCCTGCGTCCGAAGGACCTGAGCGTCGAAAGCATGCGCAGCCTGCGCACCGCGATGCAGTTCGCGATGATGGACGCGAAGAATCGCGTGATCGTGCTGACCGGCCCGACGCCGGGCATCGGCAAGAGCTTCCTGACGGTCAACCTCGCGGTGCTGCTCGCGCATTCGGGCAAGCGCGTGCTGCTGATCGACGCCGACATGCGCCGCGGGATGCTCGACCGCTACTTCGGCCTCACCGTACAGCCGGGCCTGTCCGAGCTGCTGAGCGATCAGTCGCCGCTCGAGGAAGCGATCCGCGAGACGCCGGTGCAGGGCCTGTCGTTCATCGCGGCCGGCACGCGCCCGCCGAACCCGTCGGAGCTGCTGATGTCGACGCGCCTGCCGCAATACCTCGAAGGGCTCGGCAAGCGCTACGACGTCGTGCTGATCGATTCGCCGCCGGTGCTGGCGGTGACCGACGCGACCATCATCGGCCGCATGGCCGGCTCGACGTTCCTCGTGTTGCGCTCGGGCATGCATACCGAAGGCGAGATCGCCGATGCGATCAAGCGCCTGCGCACTGCGGGCGTCGATCTGGAAGGCGGGATCTTCAATGGCGTGCCGCCGAAGGCGCGCGGCTACGGCCGCGGCTACGCGGCCGTGCACGAATACCTGAGCGCTTGACCGCATTGCACGACACCGGGCCGGCGCGCGCCGCATCGGCCCGGCCGAATGGAGAACCCTCGATGAAAATTTCCGTGCTCGTTCCGACCTACCGGCGTCCCGCCGACCTCGCGCGCTGCCTGCTGGCGCTGCAGCGGCAGCAGCGGCTGCCCGACGAGGTGATCGTCGTCGCGCGCCCGGAGGACGACGCCACGCACGAACGGCTCGCCGACCCGGCGGTCGGCGGCGCGCTGCCGCTGCGCATCGTGCCGGTCGACGTGGCCGGGCAGGTCGCCGCGCTGAACAAGGGGCTCGACTCGGCGGGCGGCGACATCGTCGCGATCACCGACGACGATGCGGCGCCGCACCCCGACTGGCTCGCGCGCATCGAAGCCGCGTTCCTGTCCAACCCGCGCGTGGGCGCGGTCGGCGGGCGCGACTGGGTGCACGAGAAGGGCCGCGTGCTCGACGAATCGCGCGAGCGGGTCGGCCAGCTCACGCTGTCGGGCAAGATCGTCGGCAATCATCACCTCGGCGTCGGCGGCGCGCGTGAAGTCGACATGCTGAAAGGCGCGAACATGAGCTACCGCCGCGCGGCGATCGAACGGCTGCGCTTCGATACGCGGCTGCGCGGCGCCGGCGCGCAGGTGCACAACGACATGGCGTTCAGCATGGCCGTGCAGCGCGCGGGCTGGACGCTGCTGTACGACCCGGCGATCGCCGTCGATCATTTCCCGGCCGAGCGCTTCGACGACGACCGGCGCGATGCGGCGTCGCTGAACGCGATCGGCAACGGCGCGTACAACCTGCAGCTGACGCTGCGCGAGCATCTGCCCCCGCTGCGGCGCGAGATCGCGTGGTGGTGGTGGACGCTGGTCGGCACGCGCGTCTATCCCGGCTTCGCGCACGTGCTGCTGTCGCTGCCGAGCCCGCGGCGCGCCCGCGTGCTCGCGCACTGGCGCGCGGTGCGCCGCGGCGCGCGCGATGCACGCCGCACGAACCTCGCCCCCCACCGTGCGGCGATGCCGCCGGTGACGTCTTGAACGGCCTGCGCGCCTCGCGCGCGGCCATGCCCGGAGGGCTCGCATGACCACCAAGGCTGCAACGAACGTTCACGTCCATTTGTTCTACGGCGCCGATCCGCGTACCTACCGGAAAGGCGACGGCATCGGCTGCCTGTACGGCTATCACCACGCCGAATCCGACGAATTCCGGCTGACCTATTCGCAGGACGTGCGCGAGAACCGCGTCGTGAGCCTCGCGCGCCGCGCGCTGAAGGCGGCGCTCGGCTTCGACGTCGTGCATGCGTGGCGCAACCGCGCGGCGCTGCGCACCGCCGACGTGATCTGGACGCACACCGAGCAGGAGCATCTGGCCGCCGCGCTGATCCTGAAGCTCGCCGGCGCGCAGGGCAAGCGCCCGCTGCTGCTCGCGCAGAGCGTGTGGCTGTTCGACAAGTGGGACGGCTTCGGCGGCCCGCGCCGCTGGCTGTACCGCAAGCTGCTCGCGCGCGCCGATGTGCTGACCACGCTCGCCCGCGACAACGCCGAGCTGTGCCGCCGCACCCTCGGGCGCGAAGCCGAGTTCGTCTATTACGGGCTGAACACGCAGGATTTCCCGCCGGTCGAGCCGCGGCAATGGCAGCCGAACCGGCCGCTGCGGATCGCCGCGATCGGCAACGACCGCGACCGCGACTGGCGCACGTTTCTCGCCGCGTTCGGCGGCGACGAACGCTACGACGTGCGGCTCGCGACGCGCCGCCGCGTGCCGCGCGAGTGGCATGCGCCGAACGTGAAGATCGGCTCGGCATCGGGGCTCGCGAAGCAGCACGAGCTGTACGCGTGGGCCGACGTGATCGTCGTGCCGCTGCGGCCGAATTTCCACGCGTCGGGTATCACCGTGATGCTCGAGGCGGCGGCCGTCGGCAAGCCGATGATCGTGTCCGACGTGGGCGGCCTGAGCGACTACTTCCCGCACGATACTGCCGCCTACGTGCCGGCGTTCGACGCGCAGGCGATGCGCCAGGCCGCCGACCGCTTCGTCGCCGATCCGGCGGCGGCGCTCGACTGCGCACGGGCGGCCGCCGCGTGCCTGCGCGAACGCAACCTGACCACGCAGGCGTTCGCCGAGCAGCACGTGCGGATCACGCGCGACATGCTGCGCCGGCGCCGCACGCCCGCGGCGGCGGACGTCGCGATGCCGCTCGCGGATTCGAGCGCGTCGTCGCGGTGAGCGCGGATCGATGAGTACGATTGCCGCCGAACGCGCGCCGTCGCGCGCCCGCAGCTGGTTCGCCGAGCCGAAGCACTGGGCCGGGCAGGCCGGACTGTGGGCGTTCACCGCCGCGCTGATCGCCGTCCACCAGGGCAAGGTGCTGACGCTCGCGTTCCCGGTGCTGGCCATCGCGGTCGGCATCTGGCTGTATTTCAAGAGCCCGGCGCGCTATGTCGGCTTCATGTGGTGGGTGTGGTTCCTGAGCCCGGAAGTGCGGCGCCTGGCCGACTGGTCGAAGGGCGCGTTCACGCCGACGAGCCTGATCCAGGTCGCGCCGCTCGCGGTGACGATGATCGCCGGCCTGGGGCTCGTCAGGCATTACCGCGTGCTCGCGCAGCGGCGCGGGATTCCCGTGCTGCTGATGCTGTTCGGGCTCGTGTACGCGTACCTGGTCGGGATCGTGTCGAGCGGCGTGATGGCCGCGACCTACGACCTCGCGAACTGGCTGTACCCGATCCTGATCGGCTTTCACATCATGGTGAACGCGCGCAACTATCCGGAGTATCGCGACGTGCTGCTGTCCACTTTCATGTGGGGCATGCTCGTGATGGGCGTGTACGGCGTCGTGCAGTACTTCGTGATGCCGCAGTGGGACGTGCTGTGGATGGTCGGCTCGCAGATGGGCTCGCAGGGCGAGCCGGTGCCGTACGGCGTGCGCGTGTTCAGCACGATGAATTCGTCGGGGCCGTTCGCGTTCGCGATGATGGGCGCGCTCGTGTTCGTGCTGGTCGCGCCGCAGAAGATCCGCTGGTTCGCGGGCGCGGCCGGCTTCGTGTCGTTCGCGCTGTGTCTCGTGCGTTCGACCTGGGGCGGCTGGGTGATCGCGCTCGCGATCCAGCTCGTGCAATCGAGCAACCGCGTGCGGATGCGGATCCTGATCAGCGGCGTCGTGCTGGTCGGGCTGTGCGTGCCGCTGCTGACCGTCGGGCCGGTGGCCGACCGGCTCGGCCAGCGCCTGCAGTCGATCACGAACCTGAAGGACGATCGCAGCTACGACGACCGCAACAAGTTCTACGCGACCTTCGCGCAGACGGCGTTCACCGACGTCGCCGGCGAGGGGATGGGCGCGACCGGCGCGTCGACGAAGCTGTCGAGCGACAGCGGCGAGCTCGGCAAGTACGGCAGCTTCGATAGCGGCGTGATGAACGTGCCGTTCGTGCTCGGCTGGCCCGGCACGCTGCTGTATCTCGCCGGCGTCGTGATGCTGTTCGGCCGCACGCTGCGCGCGGCGTTCAAGCTGCGCAAGGACAAGTTCGTCGGCGCGTGCCTGAGCCTGTGCCTGTCGACCTTCGCGATGCTCGTGTTCACGAACTCGCTGATCGGCACCGGCGGCCTGCTGATGTTCACAGCCATTTTTTCGATACTTGCCGCGGCGCACTGGCAGAAGGCGCAACGCCTGCTGGCCGCCGCGCGTTCACGGGGAGGCGACCATTGAGAATCGCGATCGTCACGCACGTCGTGCGACATAACGACGGGCAGGGCCGCGTCAATTACGAAATCGCGCGCGCGGCGCTGGCCGAAAACTACGAGGTCACGCTGGTCGCGTCGCATGTCGCGCCCGAGTTGCTGGCCGATCCGCGCGTGCGCTGGGTGCCGGTGAAGGTTGGCGGCTTCTGGCCGTCGAATCTCGTCAAGCAGCAGGTGTTCGCGCTGAAAAGCGCGGCCTGGCTGCGCGCGCACCGCGGCGAATACGACGTGCTGCACGTGAACGGCTTCATCTCGTGGATCAAGGCCGACGTGAATACCGCGCACTTCGTGCACGGCGGCTGGTTCAAGAGTCCGTACTATCCGTTCGGGCCCGCCAAGGGGCTGTGGTCGGCTTACCAGTACGTGTACACGCGCGTGAACACCGTGCTCGAGCGCTGGGCGTACAAGCGCTCGCGCGCGATCACCGCGGTATCGCAGAAGGTGGCCGACGAGATCGCCGGGCTCGGCATCGACAGTCGCAAGATCAGCGTGATCTACAACGGCGTCGACGGCAGCGCGTTCGCGGGCGCGCAGGCCGACCGTGCGGCGTTCAAGCTGCCGGACGACGCGTTCCTGCTGCTGTTCGTCGGCGATCTGCGCACGCCGCGCAAGAACCTCGGCACCGTGCTGAAGGCGCTGACGAAGCTGCCCGCGAACGTGCATCTGGCGGTGGCCGGCTACCTGCCCGGCAGCCCGTATCCGGAAGAAGCGCGCGCGCTCGGCCTCGATTCGCGCGTGCATTTCCTCGGGCTCGTGAAGAACATGCCGACGCTGATGCGCTCGGTCGACGCGTATGTCTTTCCGTCGCGCTACGAAGCGATGAGCCTGTCGCTGCTGGAGGCGATGGCGGCCGGGCTGCCGGTCGTCACCGCGCGCACGGCGGGCGGCGCGGAAATCATCACGCGCGAGTGCGGGATCGTGCTGGAAGACCCGGACGATCCGGCCGCGCTCGCGCAGGCGATCGGCTCGCTCGCGGCGTCGCGCGACACCTGTCGCGCGATGGGCGACGCGGCCCGCGAACTGATGACCCGTTTCGGCTGGGCGCACATGGGCGCCCAGTACGTCGCGCTTTACCGGCGCATCGGCCAACCCACGCAGCCGTCCGCGTTCGAGCGGGTCGAGCATGCAATCACGCAGGAGCAACCGTGATGTCCCAATCCTCCCGGCCGATCAAATCGTTGCAGATCGGCATGCACTGGTTCCCCGAACGCGCGGGCGGCCTCGACCGGATGTACTACTCGCTCGTCGGCGCGCTGCCCGGCGCGGGCGTCGAGGTGCGCGGGCTCGTCGCCGGCTCGCCGAAGGTCGCCGACGACACGGGCGGGGCGATCCAGGGCTTCGGGCCCGCGTCGCAGCCGCTCGCGCGCCGGATGCTCGCCGCGCGGCGCGCGCTGCGCGACGAGATCCGCACCGAGCGGCCCGACGTGATTTCGTCGCACTTCGCGCTGTACACGTTCCCTGGGCTCGACGTGACGCGCGGGATTCCCCAGGTGTCGCACTTCCAGGGGCCGTGGGCCGACGAAAGCCAGGTCGAGGGCGCCGCGTCGCTCGGCCAGCGCGCGAAGCGCTATCTCGAACAGGCCGTCTATACGCGCTCGTCGCGGCTGATCGTGCTGTCGCAGGCGTTCGGCCAGATCCTGACGAACCGCTACGGAATCGATCCGTCGCGCGTGCGCGTGATTCCCGGCTGCGTCGATACCGCGCAGTTCGACACGCCGCTCACGCCCGCCGAGGCGCGGCACAAGCTGCAATTGCCGCAGGACCGGCCGATCGTGCTGGCCGTGCGCCGGCTCGTGCGGCGCATGGGGCTGGAGGACCTGATCGACGCGATCGGCCTCGTCAAGCGCCGTCATCCGGATGTGCTGCTGCTGATCGCCGGCAAGGGCAAGATCGGCGAGGAACTGCAGCAGCGTATCGACGAAGCCGGGCTGCAGGACAACGTGAAGCTGCTCGGCTTCGTGCCCGACCACCATCTCGCGGCGCTGTACCGCGCGGCGACGGTCAGCGTCGTGCCGACGGTCGCGCTGGAAGGCTTCGGGCTGATCACCGTCGAATCGCTCGCGTCCGGCACGCCGGTGCTGGTCACGCCGGTCGGCGGGCTGCCGGAGGCGGTCGCCGGGTTGTCGAACGATCTCGTGCTGCCGTCGACGGGCGCGGACGCGATCGCGGAAGGGCTCGGCGGCGCGCTGTCGGGCGCGATCGCGCTACCCGACGAGGCCGCATGCAAGCGCTACGCGCGCGAGCATTTCGACAACGCGGTGATCGCGCGGCGCGTCGCCGGCGTGTACGAAGAGGCGATCCAGGCGGCAGGCTGAACGCCCGCGGCGCGCGCCGCGGGCGCCGCACCGAAGCGGGACCGAAGCGGTCCGAAAACCCCACCGGCGCGCGTGCGTGGCCGGTTCGCGTGCCGGCCGTCCGGCAAAGGCGGGCCGGCTTTTCCCGTCCGATCCGCATGGCCGGCGCGCATCACGCGCGCCGGAGCGTCGCGGCCCATACGCCGAGCGCGGCCACGCTCACCCCCGCCCCGAGCACGCACACGCCTGTCCATCCGGCGCGCGCATACATCATCGTCGCCGCGATCGCGCCGAGCCCGCTGCCGGCCGAATAGAACAGCATGTAGCAGCCGACGAGACGCGCATGCGCGTCGGGTCGCGCACCGAGAATCATGCTCTGGTTGACGACGTGCACGGCTTGCCCGCCGACGTCGAGCAGCACGATGCCGACGACCAGCAGCGCAATCGACGTATTGCCGAACGCGAGCGGCAGCCACGCGCACGCGAGCAGCGCGAGTGCGGCGCCTGTCGTCGCTTCGCCGCGCCCGCGATCCGCGAGCCGGCCCGCGCGGGCGGCGGCCGCCGCGCCGAGTGCGCCGACGAGGCCGAACGCGCCGATCTGCGTGTGCGACATCGCGTGCGGCGGCGCGCTCAGCGGCAGCACGATCGCGCTCCAGAAGATGCTGAACGCCGCGAACATCAGCAGCGCGATCGCGCCGCGCACGCGCAGCACGCGTTCGTCGCGCAGCAGCGACCCCATCGAGCGCAGCAGCGCCGCGTAACCGATGCGTTCGCGCGGCGCGTGCATGTCGGGCAGCAGCCGCGACAGCACGACGAGCATCGCGATCGCGAGCGCGCCCGACACGAGATAGACGGCCCGCCATCCCGCGACGTCGGTGACGACGCCCGCCAGCGAGCGCGCGGCCAGCAGCCCGACCACGACGCCGCCTTGCGCGGCGCCCACGACGCGCCCGCGTTCGCCTGCGCCGGCGAGCGCGGCCGAGCACGCGATCAGCCCTTGCGTCATCGCGGTGCCGAGCAGCCCGACCGCGACCATCCCGGCCAGCAACGCGACGCGCGTCGACGCGGCGGCCACGCCGACGCAGGCCGCGGTCAGCAGCAGAAGCTGCACGGCGATCAGGCGCTTGCGGTTCACCAGGTCGCCGAGCGGCACGACGAACAGCAGGGCGAGCGCGCAGCCGAGCTGCGTCGCGGTGATGACGCCGCCGACGGCGGCCTGCGATACACCGAAGTCCCGCGCGATCGAGTCGAGCAGCGGCTGCGCGTAGTAGACGTTCGCGACGCTCGCCGCGCAGCACGCGGCCAGCAGCGCGACGCGCGCCGGCGACAGGCGGCCACCCTCGGCAGAATGGATCGCATCGATGGGCGTGCGAGCGGCAACGGTGCCGGAATGACAGGACGATCCCATGGTTCCCTCGTGCAATGTAGTTGCAATTTGAAACTGGTTTGAAGTGTAGGGAAACGAGTTTTAAAATGCAACCTGTTGAGCGGCGGGCCAAAGGCCCGTGCACGGATGGCCGGCATGCCCGCGAAGGCGGCCGGCATGCTTGCGGAGAGGAACATGGCCAGACAGAAAAGTCTTGCGGATTCGCCGTGCCCGGTGGCGCGCGCGACCGATATCGTCGGCGATCGCTGGGCGTTGCTGATCGTGCGCGATGCGTTCGACGGCGTGCGCCGTTTCGGCGATTTCCGCGCGAGCCTCGGCGTCGCGAGCAACATTCTGTCCGACCGGCTGAAGATGCTGGTGGACGCCGGTGTGTTCGACGTCGTGCCGGCGTCCGACGGCACCGCGTATCAGGAGTACGTGCTGACCAAAACGGGCGAGGGGCTGTTTCCGGTCATCGTGATGCTGCGGCAGTGGGGCGAGGCGAACCTGTTCGCGCGCGGCGAGCCGCATTCGGTGCTGGTCGACCGCAGTACCGGGCGCGCGATCCGCAAGCTCGCGCTTCGGCACGACGACGGCCGGCCTTTGAAGGCGGCCGATACGGCCGTCAGGAAGATCGGCGACGAAGCCGGCGCGGCACGGCGGTAAGCGTCATGGGCGATGGTTGCGCCGCCGGATGGTCGTCGATCGTAGGCAGCGACGGACATGCGATGTTTCGGCGGGACGTGAAGCGTCGGTACGGCTGCGGGTGTTGTTGCCTGCTATGTGCGTCGATATGGATTCGGCGAGGCCGATGCGTTCAATGCCGTTCACCGCGCCAGCGTCCCGGCGCGATGCCGAAGCGCTTCGTGAACGCATGCGTGAACGTGCTTTGATCCGCGAAGCCGACGCTGCCCGCGATGTCGACGAGCGAATGCCGGCCGTCGGCGAGCAGCACGACCGCTGCGTCGAGCCGCAGCCGCTGCAGATAGCGATGCGGCGTTTCGCCGAATGCGTCGACGAACAGTTGATGAAACCGGCGCATCCCGTAGCTGCAGTGCGCGGCGAGATCGGCGATGCGCAGCGGTTCGGCGAGGTGGGCGCGCAGCCAGCGGTCGATGCGCGCGAAATCGAGGCCCGACGCAGGCGCGGCGATGCCGGCATCGTCGAGCAGCGCGTCGCACAGGCGCGCGGCGGCCTGCCACTGGAAACGGTGCGCGGCCGCCTGCCGTGCGTCGCCGTCCGGCGCATCGTACTGCGCGGCGGCCGCCGCGACCTGCGCGACGAGCGACGTGAGCGCCGGGTCGATCGACACGGCACGTGCATGGTCGAACAACCGCTGCGGCACCGCGAGCGACGCGAGGGGAAGGTTGAGCACGAGCTGACGATTTTCGCCCAGGCCCGCGTAATCGTGGCGCGCACCGGCCGGAACCAGCCACGCGCCGTGCCGGTCGAGACGCTGGCTGACGCCATCCACCGCCATCACCATCGCACCGTCGATGCCGAGCACGATCTGGTGAAAGTCGTGCACATCCGACGCTTCGAGCGTGTCGTAGCGTTGCAGTGCGACGGTGGGGGACGGAAGGTGCGCCATGGGGCAGCGCGTCAGCCGGCGGCTCGCGTGCCGCGTCAGACGTCGAGCAGTTCGACTTCGAACACGAGCGTCGCGTTCGGCGGAATCACGCCGCCCGCGCCGCGCGGGCCGTAGCCGAGTTGCGGCGGGATCGTCAGGCGACGCACGCCGCCGACCTTCATGCCTTGCACGCCTTCGTCCCAGCCCTTGATGACCATGCCGCCGCCGAGCACGAACGCGAACGGGTCGTTGCGATCCTTGCTCGAATCGAATTTCTGACCGTCGGTCAGCCAGCCCGTGTAGTGGACGCTCACCGTCTTGCCGGCTTGCGCCTCCGCGCCGGTGCCTTCGGTCAGGTCCTCGTACTTGAGGCCCGATTCGGTCGTGATGACGGACATGATTTCTCCTGAAAGAGGTTGCGTGAAACCGCTATTGTAGGCGAGCGGGCAGTGGGCCGGCGCGCACGGATTTCGCGCCGCCGCACGCGTGCCGGCAAGCGTGGCGGGGCGCCGAGCGCACGACCGCCCGAAACGCAATTGGAACGCGCGTTTGAATTTTTCGCGAGCCGCTGGGCCAAGGTTGCACCATGACGGTGCGCGGCGCGTATGAATCGATGTGACCGGCACGCGTCGCCGCCCGCTGCGCGACGGGTGCCCGATGCGGTGCAAGGCCCGCCGCACGGGGCTCGCGGGCCGACGTGGGGGCGCGGCGCCGCGCCCGGGACCGCGTTCGTCAGTGCACCTCAGCGTTCGAATCGCAACCCGTCCGGGCGTCGTCCGAGCGCCATTTTTTCCGCCTTGCGGACCGCGCGCTGTTTGGAAGCGCGCATCTACCGTGCAGCTTGCGTGTGCCGGCGCGCGCGGCCTATCTTTACATCTGTCGATGTCATGATTTTGGCGGTGCGCGATGCGCCGCCCGGGCTTGCGCCGGCCGCGTCGTACGATGCGCCGGCCGCTCCGCAACAGGAGAACGATGAACATGAAGTCAGCCGCTTGCGCCACCGCAGCCGGGATCATGCCGGTGCGCCGCGACCTGCGCTTCGACCTGCCGGTCGAGCGCGCGAAGGACTGGCATGGCCTCGGATCGCACGTGACCCATTTCTTCAACGCGCTGTCGCTGCTGTTTCCGGCCGGCGAGCGCTTCTTCATGGATGCGGTGCGCAACTATCGCGACCGGATCGACGATCCCGTGCTGAAGCAGCAGGTGCTCGGCTTCATCGGCCAGGAGGCGATGCATACGCGCGAGCACGTCGAATACAACGAGCTGATGCAGGCGAACCGGCTGCCCGCGCGCAAGCTCGACCAGCGCGTGTGGAAGGTGCTCGGCTACATGAAGCGCAAGCTGCCGCATTCGGTGCAGCTCGCGCACACGGTCGCGGCCGAGCACTACACGGCGATGCTGGCCGACTGGCTGCTGCGCGACCCGACACGCCTCGACGGTTCGGTCGAAGGCTACCGGCAGATATGGATCTGGCATGCGCTGGAGGAAACCGAGCACAAGGCCGTGTCGTTCGACGTGTGGAATGCCGTGACGGAGCCGGGGCTGCGCCGCTACCTGATCCGCATCGGCGTGTATCTGCTGACGACGCTGACGTTCTGGCCGACCGTGTTTCTGATCCATGTGACGCTGTTGTGGCGCGATCGCGGCGCCGGGCATCACGTGCGCGGCATGCTGCGCACGATCGCGTTCCTGTACGGGCCGCGCCGCGGGCTGTTCCCGCGCATCGCCGGCGAATGGCTGAGCTTTTTCCGGCCGGGCTTCCACCCGTGGGATCACGACAATCGTCACCATCTCGAGCGAGTCGACGTACTGGCCGCCCGCTACGGCCAACACGGCGGCACGCCGGCCGGCCGCGGCCGCGCGAACGCGCCGGCGCCGCTCGCATCGGGCCGCTGACCCGGCCCCGCCGCGCGGCGGGGCGCCGCGCATGTTGCGTTCGTGCATCAACCGGCTTCTTTCGGCGATTGACGAAAATCAACCGGAATCGATCTCCCGGGCGCCCGCATGCCCGGCCGACCGGTTGCGCGCACCGGCGCCGGCGCGCCGACACTGCGTGCGCCGCGTCGCGCGGAATCGCCGCGCGCCAGCACCGGCGCGGCTTTGCGCGCGCGGCGCCGGCCCTTTCCGGTCGCGCGCGGTGCATGCCACAGGGATAACACCCATTTAGCCGCAGGCCGGCCGCATCGATATACCGTTCATGACAACGTCCACCTCACGCGCGATTCATGCGCAGGGGGATTTTATTCGGACGGAAATACGGCCAATATGTCGGTTCGATCGTGTCCGTCGGATGCGGCGGCGAGCCGGCGCGCGATACCAACGCCAAGCGGGGAATAACGATGGTTGCAAGGTCACCCGACGCAAACGGGCAGGCGGCGCCCGAGATGACGGACGTGTCCGTCACCGCTCCCGAGGCCGGACGCAAGCTTTTCGTGATCATGCGCACGCCCGACGAGCCGTTGCTCGCGCAACTGCGCGGGCTCGGCTGGGAGATCGCGGTCGCTAAGACGGCCGGCGCCGCGCAGAACATGACCTCCGGCGTGAGCGTGGCCGCCGGGCTGGTCGATTTCACCGGGTTCACGTCGCGCGACTATCCCGCGCTGAAGATGTGCCTGAGCCAGCCGGCGATCGGCTGGATTTCCATCGCGCAGGCCGGCATCACGATCGGCCCCGCCGTGCGCGAGCTGATCCGCAGCTATTGTTTCGACTACGTGACGCTACCGCTGCCGTACGAATGGATTTCGCACGTGCTCGGCCATGCACGCGGGATGGCCGCGCTCGATCGTGTCGACGGCGCGGCCTATGCGGCGTCGATCGGCGAACACGGGATGATCGGCAACTGCGAGGCGATGCAGCAGTTGTTCAGCACGATCCGCAAGGTCGCGAAGACGGACGCGAGCGTATTCATCTCGGGCGAGTCGGGCACCGGCAAGGAATTGACGGCGCTCGCGATTCACGAGCGCTCCAGCCGCGGCAAGGGGCCGTTCGTCGCGATCAATTGCGGCGCGATTCCGCATCACCTGCTGCAGTCGGAGCTGTTCGGCTACGAGCGCGGTGCGTTCACCGGCGCGAACCAGCGGCGCGCGGGCCGGATCGAATCGGCGAACGGCGGTACGCTGTTTCTCGACGAAATCGGCGACATGCCGGTCGAAAGCCAGGCGAGCCTGCTGCGCTTCCTGCAGGAGGGCAAGATCGAGCGGCTCGGCGGACAGGAATCGATCCCCGTCGACGTGCGGATCATCTCGGCCACGCACGTCGATCTCGACGGCGCGGTCGAGGCCGGGCGCTTCCGCGCGGATCTCTATCACCGGCTGTGCGTGCTGCGCATCCACGAGCCGCCGCTGCGCGCCCGCGGCAAGGACATCGACATCCTCGCGCACTACGTGCTGCAGAAATTCAAGGCCGACAGCGGCCGCAAGATCAGCGGTTTCACGTCGGCCGCGCTCGACGCGATGCGGCGCTACGAGTGGCCCGGCAACGTGCGCGAGCTGATCAATCGCGTGCGGCGCGCGATCGTGATGGCCGAGAGCCGGCTGCTGACGCCGCACGATCTCGGGCTCGACACGCCCGGCGAAACCGAACCGGTGACGCTCGAACAGGCGCGGGCGCTGGCCGAACGCACCGCGATCGAGAACGCGCTGCTGCGCAACGACCACCGGATCAACAAGGCCGCCGCCGAGCTCGGCATTTCACGCGTGACGCTCTACCGGATGATGATCGAACACGGGTTGAACGATCACGACAGCAACGGCGGCAATGGCGACAGCGGCGGGCACGACGGTGCGCCATCGGGCGACGCGGGGCATCAGCGGGTCGGCTGAGCGGCAGGGCGGATGCCTGCGATGCGTGCGGAACGGCTCAACGATAGGTCCACAGCCGGTGCAGCGCGAACGTGACGGGCGGCACGCACAGCACGACCGCGACGATGCTCCATGCGCGGGCGAGGCCGAGCGCGCCGGTGCCGTGCGCCAGCAGCATCGTCACGGCGAGGCCGGCCGTCGCGACCACGAGAAAGCGCGCGAAGTTGCCCCACGTCACCGGCGACGCAAAACTCCACAGCGTGTTGGCGAGATACGAGAACGCGGTCGAGCAGACGAACGCGGTCGCGTTCGCGATGACGGGCGTCGCGTCGAACAGCGCGAACATCGCGGCCGCGATCAGCGCATGCAGCGCGGTCGAGCCCAGGCCCGACACGCCGAAGCGGATCAGTCGGGTGCGCTCGGCAGCGTGAAAGGTTCGGATCATCGTGGGCGCTCGTTTGCGTGAAGTCGCTTGAGGTCGCGTGAGCTCGCGTGAAGCGGTGTCGCAGTATAGCCATGCGATCGGCCGCTGCGTCCAGCGGCGACGTCCGGTGCGTCTAATTGCCGGCGTGGGCATGTAAAGCGCATGAAACATTTCGCGTCGGCCGCCCGGCGAATTTCCGCGTCGAACCGGGCCGATCGGCCAGCCTGCCGCCGGTAAAAATTCCGCGTCCCATTGTTCAGCCTTATTCCGCAAGGCCTCGCCGTTGCCAGGCCGGCGCATGCCCGCGCCCCGATGTTTCAGTTTCGTAACTTCCGGCAGGCCACGCCCGATGCGGCCGGCGGCCGGCCCGATCATCGCCTTGTCCGGCCGGGCTCGCGTGGGGCTGGCCCGGTCCTTGCGACGAGAGACGTGCGAGAGTCGACGACACGAGGTCCGTCCGGTCAGGCAGCGAAAGCTTCCGTACCGGCCAGGACGCAGTCCGCGGGGATGCGGCGGCCGAGCGCGGTGCAGCGCAGCAGCCGCGCCGCGGCGAGCACGGAACGTCGTCGCCTGATCGCCGGGGCATCGGCATTGTCCGGTTGCCGGAACACACATCAGACAGCAAACGGGGTAGAAAAATGATCGATCATCACACGCCGCGGTCCGCAGGCCGCGATCGCAGTGATTCGGGACATCGCCGCTCGAACGTCGCACTTGCGGCCGACCGGCATGCCTCGACAGGCCATCTCTCCGCGCCCGGTGCGAGGCGGATCCGGCTGGTTGCCGGTCATCCGCGCCGGGTCGGCACTTTCCTGCACGCGAACCCGATCCGCATGGGCATGTGCGCACGGGCGCCGATGCCGCGACGCCCGGTCTTTGCCTATTGACCCGAGCGGCACGAGGTCCGTTCGCATGGCCATCTTTTCCGCGAACGATTGATCTGTCATCCGAACGATGGCCGACGCATCGTGCTGCGCGCGATGCAAGACGACAGGCATTCGATGCAACGGCGAACCACGCGCCGCCGTTGCCATCCGGTTGAAGGGGAGGGGCGGTCGGACGCGCGCGACGGAAAAGCGGTATCCGTACGCGCGCGACGCCGTTTTTTCAACCGCCGTAGCGCCGCGTCGAGGCGGCCGGCGATCAGGTCGGCATACACGCCGTCCTGGTTCTGATACGACACGACGTTCGCGCCGTGCTTGCCCCAGTACGCCTTCGCGTACGTCTCCTGCGTCGTGCCCTGCTCGACGCCGGTCGACTTGCCCTTCAGCGATTCGGCGGTCGGCAGCAACGACGAGCCTTTCTTCACGACGAGCCGCGTCGGCGGGTTGTAGATCTTCGTCATGAAGCCGATCTGCTGCGCGCGCCGCGGCGTGATCGACACCGACGACCGCACCGCGTCGAACTTCTTCGCCTTCAGCGCCGGAATCATTCCGTCGAAATCGTTCTCGGGCACGAGCACGGTCGATGGTGCGACCCTTGCAAAAATACAGGAATGGACTAATCTTGTTAGTAAATTCGTTTCGAGACTAACGATCATGTCACAGCCTGCCTATGAATCGCATTCCGCCGTGCCGCGCGCTTCGGTCGCGCAGATGTCGGCGGCCGGCCTGCGTGCATTTTTCAACATCGCGCGCGACTGGGAACTGACGATCGACGAGCAGATCGTGCTGCTTGGCTCGCCCGGCCGCTCGACATTCTTCAAGTGGAAGGCCGCGCCGGAATCGGCGCGCCTGCCGCGCGATACGCTCGAGCGGCTATCGCTCCTGCTCGGCATCTACAAGGGGTTGCAGATCCTGCTGCCGCAACCCGCCGCGGCCGATGCATGGATCAAGCGGCCCAACGATGCGGCGCCGTTCGGCGGCAAGCGCGCGCTCGACCGGATGCTGGCCGGCAACGTCGGCGATCTGGTGGCCGTCCGGCAATATCTCGACGCGATGCGGGGCGGCTGGGCGTGACGATACCGACCGAAGTGACCCGGTGGCCCACGACCACCGTCGACTGGGCGCCCGCCTATCGTGTGATTCCCACCCGTTTTCCCGCCATCAACCTGTTCGATCGCGTCGCGTCGGCGGACGATTTCGACGCGCTCTACGCGCTCGAATCGCTGACCAACGACCGCATCCGCAACGAAGTCGGCACGCTCGACCTCGTGCCGCCCGCCGAGCGTCGCTACGGGCAAGGCTGGGGGCCGATCATGGCCGCATTCACGCACCTGAATCCGCTGGGCAGCCGCTTTTCCGACGGCAGCTACGGCGTGTTCTACTGCACCCGCTCGCGCGACACGGCGATCGCCGAAACGCGCTATCACAGCGGGCTGTTCCTCGCCGCGACGAAGGAGCCGCCGATGCGCCAGCAGATGCGGCTCTATACCGTGTTCGCGCACGGCGACGTCGCCGACGTGCGCACGTGGCCGCAGCGCGATCCCGCGTTGCTGGATCCTGCCGACTACAGCGTCGGGCAGGCATTCGGCCGCGCGGTGCGCAATGCAGGCGGCGCGGGGATTCTCTATCCGTCGGTGCGCGACCCGCGCGGCGAGTGTCTCGCCGCGTTCCGCACGACGCTGCTGCGCGACTGCCAGCATGCGGCCTATCTCGAATACAACTGGAACGGCTCGGCCGTCGATGCGGTGTTCGAACTGAATCAGGTCGGCTAGCGTTCGCCTGGCCCGGGCCGGCCCGGCTTGGCCGGGCGGGCTGGGCGCGGTGTGCCGTTGCGCGGCCCGGCGCGTCAGGGCAGCGGCCAGTCGCCCGCGTGGCGTTCGCGCGCTTCGGCCTGCGTCATCGACCACGTGCGGCCGGTGCGCGGCTCGGCGAGCGTCAGCCGCCCGGCCGGCGCGAACGCACCCGTGTCGATGAACCATTGCGCGCCGATCCGCTGCGGCGCACGCACGGGCGTGTGCCCGGTGCACGTCAGCGACAGTCCGGCCTGCCACCCGGGATCCGCGAGCCCCTGCACGAGATCGCGCCCCCAGATCAGCCGCTCGCGCACGTCGTGCGCATAACTGCCCGTATCGAGATCCGCATCCGAGCCGAAGAATTCGGCATGCAGCACGTTGAAGCGCGCCGGGCCGTCGCCGATCACGCGCACGAGCGGCAGCGCGTCGACGCGCGCCGCATGCGCGCGCAGCCGCTCCGGCGGCAGCTCGGCCCCCCAGTCGCCGCCGATGCCGCGCCACGCGTCGAGTGGCAGCTTGCCGTGCGCGACGAGGCTCAGCACTGCCTCGTGATTGCCACGCACGACGTGGCACCACGGCCGGTCGAGCAGGTCGAGCGCGGTTTCGGAGGCCGGGCCGCGGTCGACGAGATCGCCGACCGAGAACAGCCGGTCGCGGGCCGGATCGAAGCGGACGTCGTGCAGCAGCGCGCGCAGCACGTCGACGCAGCCGTGCAGGTCGCCGACGACGAAGTCGCGGCCGGCCGTGTTCGCGGGATGGCGGCAGAGCAGGGCGGTGGCGGTCATCCCCTTATCTTAGGCGCTCGCGCCCATCGCCACGCCACGATGGAATGAGGATAATCGGGGCGCGTTACCTGCCGGCGCGGCGGTTCTCCCGCGCACCGGCCGAATCCTTTCCATCCGCTTTCGGAATCACACGATGACGTTTTATCCGCAGGTATTACGCAACCGGCCGCGCATGGTCGCGGCATTCGTCGCCGGCGTGCTGTGCGCGGTGGTGCTGCCGTTTCCGCTGCGTCCGACCGCGCGCGCGCTGATCGGCTGGGATTGCGCGGTCTGGCTGTATCTGGTGCTGATGTGGGTGCGCATGGTCACCGCGCATCATCACAAGGTGCGCGAAGTCGCGATCCGCGAGGACGAAAACGCGACGACCGTGCTGACCGTCGTGTGCCTCGCCACCGTCGCGAGCGTGGCGGCGATCGCGATCGAACTCGCGACCGCCAGGAGCGTCGGCTTCAGCGCGGGGCTCAGCCACTACGCGATCACGGGCGCGACGCTGTTCGGCGCCTGGTTCCTGATCCCGACGATCTTCACGCTGCACTATGCGCGGCTCTATTACGGCTCGCCGAGCAGCGATCGCGCGCTCCGTTTCCCGGACCAGCACCCCGAGCCCGATTACTGGGATTTCCTGTATTTCGCGTTTACGCTCGCGGTCGCGTCGCAGACGGCCGACGTGTCCCTCGCGAACCGTTCCGCGCGCCGTTCGGTGCTCGCGCAGTCGATCCTGTCGTTCTACTTCAACATGGCCGTGCTCGGCTTGTCGATCAATGTCGCGGCGGGGCTGCTGAGCTGACGCCGGTTACTTGAGCAGGTCGTACCGGCCGCCGCGTTCCAGCGCACGCCGGTACGCGGGCCGTGCATGGATCGCGTCGAGAAAGCGCGCGATCGCGGGATACCGGCTGCCGCCGCCGCGTGCGGTCGCGGCCTCGAGCGGAAAGCTCATCTGGATGTCGGCCGCGCTGAAGCGGTTGCCGACGAACCAGCCGGTGCGCGCCAGCGCGCTGTCGACGTGGCCGAGATGCAGGTCGATCTGCGGATCGACGAAACCCGACTGCAGCGTCGCGGCGATCTTGCGTGCGATCGGCCGCGCGAAGAACGGCATCGGCGCATGCGCGATCCGCAGCGCGACGAGCTTGAGCAGCAGCGGCGGCATCGCCGACCCTTCCGCGTAGTGCAGCCAGTATGTGTAGTCGTGCCGCTCCGGCGAGCCGGGCGGCGGCGCGAGCCGCCCGTCGCCGTAGCGTGCGACCAGGTATTCGATGATCGCGCCCGATTCGGCGAAGGTGCGACCGTCGTCGGTCACGACGGGCGACTTGCCGAGCGGATGGATCGCGCGCAATTCGGCCGGCGCGAGCATCGTCTTCGGATCGCGTTCGTAGCGCACGATCTCGTACGGCACATCCAGTTCTTCGAGCAGCCAGAGCACGCGCTGCGAACGCGAGTTGTTCAGGTGATGGACGGTAAGCATGTCGAGGCCGGAAGGGGGCGGGAACGACATCATACCGAGCGCGGGCGGCGCGTTCGCGAAAGGCGTGATGCGTGCCGTCGCACGTCGCGTCGAACCGTCACGTGCGCCGCACCGCGATCCACGCGCCCCAGAACAGGCTCGCGAAAAAACGCAGCGGCGCATCGAAGCCCGCGTCGCGCAGCAGCGCGAACACGGCTTCCTCGGACGCGGGCGGATCGGCGCCCTGCAGGATCTTCGCGAGTTGCGCGCGCACGGCGTCGGGCGTGGCGCCCTTCATGCGCCAGCGTTGCTGCCACGCATCGAGCAGGCGCGGGTGATCCGCGTAGCGGCGATGGTTGCCGGCGAGCACGAGCGGCGCGCCGGGCTTCAGGCGTCGCGCGATCGCGCGCAGCAGCGCGGCTTTCGCGTCGTCGCCCGGTACGTGATGCAGCACGCCGATCAGCGTCGCGCCGTCGAACGCGGGTGCGTCGGGCAACGCGTCGACGGCATCCTCGACGAACGTCGTCCGCGCGCCGAAACCCGCGGCTTCGACGTTCGAGCGCGCGAGCGCGAGCATCGGCGCGGACGGGTCGACGGCCGTGAATTGCCAGCCCGGTTCCAGCGCGGCCGCGACGCAGATTTCCTGGCCCGTGCCGCCCGCGCCCGCGACGAGCATCCGTGCATCGGCCGCACCGATCGCCGACGCGAGCATGCAGGCGGCGAGTTCGTGGCAGGCATCGTAGCCGGCGAGCGCGATGCGCGATTGCTCGGCATATTCGTGTGCGCGTGACGGATCGAATTTCGCGGCGCTGGCGGGAAGCGACATGGCGGAGTCCTCGAGTCAGGGGGCGGACGACGTGTCCGCGAACGTGACGCAAAGCGTAGGTGCGCGAGGCCGGCGCAACAAGGCGAGCGGTCATTCCGGTATGCCGACTACCCGACTCGCCGGCACGTGCCGGCCGGCGGTTACGACCGCTGGTTTGCCGGGGTCGATTCGCATTTAAAAATGTCTGACCACGCCGCATCGCGGCGGCAAATCCGGCGCATACTCGTTTCTCCCCCCGCCTGGCCTTCGCATGCCGGGCCCCGATGCGCTGCGCCATTGGCGCGGCCATGCCGCTCGGTACGCACGAGGAGCGCATGATGTCCGATTGTCCGCACGATCCGTACGCGCAGCACTACATCCACTGCTTGCCGTTTGGCGCGCAGCCCTGCGGCGCGCTCTGCACGACGCCGCGCACGCATTTCCGCGTGTGGGCGCCCGGCAGCACGCACGTCGAGCTCGAACTCGATACCGGCTACGGCCCGACGCTCATCCCGATGACGAGTGCCGGCCCGAACTGGTTCGAAGTCTTCGTCGATTGCGGCGCGGGCGCGCGATACCGCTATCGTCTCGACGATACCGTGTCGATTCCCGATCCCGCGTCGCGCTCGCAACCCGAAGGGCTCAACGGCCCGAGCGAGGTCGTCGATCCGCGCGCGTTCACGTGGCGCAATACGTTCTGGCACGGGCGCGCGTGGGAGGACATCGCGCTCTATGCGATCCGCCCGCACGCGGTGGGCGGCTTCGACGGCGTGCGCCGCCGCCTGCCGCGGCTCGCGCGCCTCGGCGTGACCGCGCTGGAGCTGCTCGCGTCGCCGCACGACAGCCTGCCGTTCGCGCCGCTCGCGGCCGAAGGCGGCCCGGCCGCGTTGAAGGCGCTGATCGACGATGCGCATGGCTACGGTCTCGCGGTGCTGCTCGAGCTCGACTATGCGCGCTTCGGCAGCGGCACCGATGCGCTTCGCCACTACGCGGGGCCGTTCTTCCATACGCGCGACGATCCGTTGCAGGCCGCGCCGCTCGCGCTCGATCATCCGGAAGTGTGCGATTTCTTCTGCGACAACGCGCTGTACTGGATCGACGAATACCGCTGCGACGGGCTGCGCCTGCGCGAAGCCGACCGGATCGGCGTGTCGTGGCTGCGCGAGATCGCGGATCGCGTGCGCGCCGCCGTGCCGGCCGACCGGCTGATCCACCTCGTGCTCGGCAGCGAGCGGCATCCGGCGCATCTCGCCGATACCCATTTCGATGCGCAGTGGAACGGGTGCGGCGAGCGGGCGCTGCACCGGCTCACGGGGCGCGACACGTCGGCGCATGAAGGCATTTCCACGCATCAGTCGATTCACACGCTCGCCCGCGCGCTGACCGCGGCCGGCGCGGCGTACCAGCCGGCCGCATCGGCGGACGGAATGGCCGCCGAAGGCGGCCTGTCGCTGACGTCGCTCGTGCTGTCCGATGGCGCCTGGCGCGACACCGGCCCGGGCGACAGCGGGCAAGCGGCCGGCCTGGCCGCGCTCGCGCTGTCGCTGCTCACGCCGCAGATCCCGCTGATCTTCGACGAAACCGCGCGCGACATCGATCGTGCGCATTTCGTGCAGTCGGCGCTCGCGGTGCGCGCGAAGCTGATCGCGCCCAGGCTGTCCGATTGCCGGCCGCAGGAAGCCCATGCGCTGAAGGCGGACGGCGACGGCGATGCCGACGCGCTGTGCGCATCGTGGCGGCTTGCCGACGACGAGACGTTGACGATCGCGTTGAACCTGTCGCCCGATGCGGTGCCGTTCGACGCGCCGGGCGGGCGGGTGGTGTTCGAGACGCCGGCGCGCGCGCGCGACCGGGTCGATGAAGGGGAGTTGCCGCCGTATTCGCTGGTCGCGTGGCTGACCGGTGACGTCAATCGCTATGCGCTGACGCACGACGTGCGTCGCATCGACGACGGTTCATGGCGCGCGATGCGTCCGCACCTGAACGCATGAGCGCATGAACGCCTGAGTCGATGAACGTGTGAAGCGGCGGGGCCGGCCGCGCTGCCGGAGGGGGCCGAATTACCAGAACCCGCGAATGCCCGCGATCCCGTACGCGCCGTGACGGCGCGCGTCGTCGAGGTGTGCATGCGTCAGGCCGCCGAGCGCGAACACGGGCATCGCGGCCTGTGCGGACAGCATGCCGAATTGCGCCCAGCCGAGCGTCGGCGCGCCGGGATGACTCAACGTGGGCAGCACCGGCGACAGCGTGACGAAATCCGCGCCGGCGCGCGCGGCCAGCAGCAGATCTTCCGGTGAGTGGCACGCGGCGGACACCCATCGTCCGGCCGGCAGCGGCCGTTGCGCGACGGCGCGCAACGCGGGGCCGTCGAGATGCCAGCCGGCGCCGTCGAGCCGCATCACGCCGGCTGCCTCGATCGGGCCGTTCAGCATCAGGTGCGCGCCGGCCGCGTCGCAGCGCGCGAGCGCCGCGGCGGCCAGCGACGCGAACGCGGCCGCGTCGAGCGATTTGACGCGCAGTTGCACGAGCGTTTCGCCGCGCGCGAGCACGGCCGACAGCCGGTCGAGGAACGCGGCCCGATCGGCCGCCGACGCGGACGCCGGTTCCGGCGTGATCACGCAGCAGCGCGGCAGCGGCGCGTTCATCGCGCGATGCGACGCGCGGCCGTCATTCGTCGGCCTCCTTCGCGATCTTCGGATAGACGCGCACGAGCACGATGCGCGGCCCGTTCATCTTCTTCACGACGATGTCGAAGCGGTCGAACGACACGCGCTGCCCTTCGGTCGGCAGGTCGCTGAGCGCCTGGATCACGAGGCCGCCGACCGACTCCGCGCGGCCTTCGTCGATGTCGATGCCGAGCGCCTGCTCGAGCGACACGACGGGCAGGCTGCCCTTGCCCATCAGCGTGCCGTCGTCGAGGCGGCTCCAGTCGGCGTCGCCCTGGCGGAATTCGTCGTGGATCTGGCCGACCAGCGCGCCGAGCAGGTTGTCGAGCGTCAGGAAGCCGATCGGCTTCTCGCCCTTGCTGCCGACCAGCGCGAAGTGCGGGGCGCCCTTGCGGAAGCGGCGGAACAGCTCCAGCGCCGGCGTATCGGGCTTCACGTACTGGACCGGGCGCACGTAGTCGGAGAGATCCTCGAGCGCGGCGCCCGCGTGACGCGCGAGCAGCAGGTCCTTCAGGTGGATCAGCCCGCTCACCTGTTCGCGCGACGCATCCTCGAACAGCGGATAACGGCTGAAGCGGTGCCGCGCGACGATTTCCATGTTGTCGGGCAGCGGCAGGTCGCGCCGCAGGCCGATCATTTCATGGGCCGGCCGCATCAGGTCCGACACGGTCATCGACGAAAAATCGAGCGAATGCGCGAGCGTGTTCCACTCGTCGTTGCTGTACGTGCCGCGCGCCGGCTGCGCCGCATTGCCGGCCGCGCTGCGGCGGCTGCGCAGGATCAGCTTCAGCTCGTCGGTCGAATAGTGCGCGTCGCCGCCGTGGTCGGCCGACAGCCCCGCGAGCCGCAGCACCGCGTTGGCGCTGGTGTTGAGCACCCAGATCGCCGGATACATCGCCCAGTAGAACGCGTAGAGCGGCAGCGCGACCCACAGGCCGACCTTCTCCGACTGGCGGATCGCCATCGATTTCGGCGCCAGTTCGCCGACGACGATGTGCAAAAACGAGATCAGCGAGAACGCGAACACGAGCGAGATCAGGTGCACGACGCGCTCGGACTCGACGCCGATCAGGTCGAGCAGCGGGCCGATCAGTTGCGCGAACGCAGGTTCGCCGACCCAGCCGAGGCCGAGCGACGCGAGCGTGATGCCGAGCTGGCACGCGGAAAGGTATGCGTCGAGCCGGCCGTGCACGAGGCCGAGGATGCGCCCGCGCAGGCCGTGCTTGCGGGCGAGGGTCTTGACGCGCGTTGCGCGGAGTTTGACGAGGCCGAATTCGGCCGCAACGAAGAACCCGTTCAGGGCCACCAGGAACAACGCGCCGATGAGCGCGAAGATCTGTAACAAAGAATCGCTCCGGTTATGACAGGCCCGTCAGTATAGGGCGCGGAAAGGAAGTTGTAATGTATCGGGCGGCCGATCGCTTACACCGGCGCCTCGCACGGAATCGAGAACGTGATGGTGGCGGGCGCGCCGTCGGCGAACCCGTCGTGCGCGAACGTGCCGCCGTGCGCGAGTGCGACGCGCTGGCACAGCGCCAGCGTCCACGCGCTGCGTTTCGCGTCGCGCTCGCGCAGCATTTCGCGCCGCGCGAACGATTCGAATACGTGCGGCCGCGCGGGATCGACGAGCACGTCGGCGTTCACGGTGCACGTGGCGCGCGCGGTGAACTGCGCGCCGTCGCGCGTGCATGCGAACGCGACGCGGCTGCCCGCGGCGCTGGCCTCGACGGCTGTCGTCAGCAGGGTCCAGAGCGCCTGCGCGACGCGTTCGCGATCGACGGCGAGCGACGGCTCGCCGTCCGGCAGCGTCGCGTCGAGCGCGACCTCGCGTGCGTCGGCGAGCGCGAAGCGCACGAGCGCCAGCGTGTCGTCGAGCAGCGCGCGCAGCGCGAACCGCTGCGGCGCGAGCGCGAGTGTGCGCGTTTGCGCGCGCGGCGCGTCGAGCACGTCGTCGATCAGCGCGACCTGCTGGTCGATGCCGGTGCGGATGCCCGCGAGCGCGCGCTGCAGGTTCGGATCGGCATTGGCGAGCTGGCGTTCGAGCACGTAGGCCCAGCTGTGCATCGCATTCAGCGGGCTGCGCAGGTCGTGTGACGCGGTGGAGAGCGCCTGGTCGCGCAGGAACAGCGCCGCCTGGGCGGCGTAGTGCGCTGCGCGTTCGCGCAGCAGGTCGGCGGCGGGATCGACGGAATGGGGCGTCACGGAGCTGGCCTGTCGGAAACGGTTGGCGTAAGGGTCACGCGAATCGTCATTATAGGGACGGTGGCGATCACGCCGGCAGCGCGTCCTCGTCCTTTTTCCGCGCGGCGCCGTTCGGCAGCAACTGGCACGCGAGCAGGCCGGCCAGCATCAGCGCGCAGCCGACGAGCGCGCGCAGCGTCAGCGTTTCGTCGAGCGCGGCCCACCCGGCGATCGCCGCGAACACGCCTTCCATGCTGAAGATCACGGCCGCGTGCGCGGGCGCCGCGTCGCGTTGCGCGACGACCTGCAGCGTATAGCCGACGCCGACCGACAGCAGCCCGCCGTACAGCAGCGTGGGCAGCGCGCCGCGCAGCATCGCGACGCTGACCGGCTCGACCGCCAGGCCGACGGCGAGGCACGCCACGCCGCACACGGCGAACTGCAGGAACGCGAGCACGAGCGGATCGTGGCGTTTCGCGAGATGGCCGACCGCCATCACGTGCGCGGCGATGATGACGGCGCCCGCGAGCTGGAACCAGTCGCCGTAGAGCACCGAGAAGTGCTCGTCGATGCTCAGGAAATACAGGCCGATCGCGGCCAGCAACGCGCCGAACCACGTGCCCGCGCCGATCCGGTGCCGCGCGAACACGCCCATCAGCGGCACGATCACGACGTACAGCGAGCTGATGAAGCCGGCGTTGGCGATCCGCGTGTATTGCAGGCCGACCTGCTGCAGCGAGATCGACACGGCGAGCAGCCCGCCGAGCGCGAGGCCCGGCAGCAGCAGCGCCGGTTCGCGCCGGGTGGCCGCGAGCTGCATGCGCGATGCGTGATTCACCACCAGCAGCGGCACCAGCACGATTGCGCCGAGCAGGAAGCGCAGCCCGGTGAACAGGAACGGCCCGATCACGTCGAGGCTCAGGCGTTGCGCGACGAACGCGGAGCCCCAGATCGCGGCGGCGCCGAGCATCAGCAGGTTGGCGCGGAGGTGCTTGCGGGCGTCGGGCTTCATCGGCATTCGTCTGGAGATTGCGGGCGGCGGAACCCGCGAGTTTACGCCGAGATTGCCAGGCTGTCGGCAAACCTGCGCAGCGCGGCGGCGGCCCGGGCGTCGCGGACGCGTGAATACAGCACGACCTGCGACTGCGGCAGCACCGGCAGCCCGAATTTCGCGCCGACGTCGACCAGCGTGCGTGGGGCGACGCGCCGTGCGAGCGGGCAGACGGCCAGCCCCGCCGCGGCGGCGGCCGAGACCGCCGCGACTCCGCCGCCCGTGAAGCGCTCGCGCCACGGCAGCCCCGCGCGGTCGAGCGCGCGCAGCGCGGCGGCCCGCACGCCGCAGGGGCCGGCCAGCACCGCGAGCGGCAGCGGCTCGCCCGCGCGCGGCACCCAGTCGGGCGCGGCGAGCCACGCCAGCGGCTCGGTGAACAGTAGCGTGCCGTCGTCGCGCGGCGGGTCTTCGCCGGGCTCGTGCCGGACGATCACCGCGTCGAACCGCCGTTCGTCGTATTGCGGGAGCAGGCTCGTCGACGCCCCGAGATGCATTTCCAGCGACAGCCCCGGATCCTGCCGGTGCAGGCTCGTGAGCACGGCCGGCAGGTCGTGCACCGCGACGTGCTCGCTGACGCCGAGCGACAGGCGCACCGTGCCGGTCGAGATCGCGCCGAGCGCATGTTCGTGCGCATCGAGCAGCGCGCGGGCGGCCGGCAGGAAATGCTCGCCGTCGGCGGCCAGCTTGACGACGCGCGGCGTGCGCGCCAGCAGCGGCTTGCCGAGGTGGGCTTCCAATCGTTTCAGCTTCAGGCTGACGGCCGATTGCGTGGTGCCGAGCGCATCGGCGGCGCGCGTGAAGCTCGCGAGATCGGCGACCAGCACGAACGCGCGGACGGCATCGAGATCGAGTACTTTCATTTCCAATGAAAATGGATGAAATATTGATCAATGACTGTTCATTATAGATCGGCGGGCCTAACCTGACGCCGTGTTTTCGTTCTTCAACGTCATTCACCGACAGGAGCAGGACCATGCCATTCACCCGTATCGCCGTACGCGAAGGCAAACCGGCCGCCTACCGCGCGGCACTCGTCGACGGCGTGCATCGCGCGCTGATGCAGACGTTCAACGTGCCCGAGGACGACATCTTCATGGTCGTGACCGAGCATGCGGCCGAGAACTTCGTGTTCGGCCGCCACTACTACGATATCGAACGCAGCGACGATCTCGTGATGATCCAGATCACCGCGAACAACACGCGCACGCTCGAGCAGAAGCGGGCGCTGTACCGGACGATCGCCGAGAACCTCGCGCAACAGCCGGGCGTGCGGCAGGAAGACGTCTTCATCAGTCTTGTCGAGGTGCTGAAGGAGAACTGGTCGTTCGGCAACGGCATCGCGCAATACGCGGTCTGACGCGCCGGCTTGATCCGCCACGGCGCGACGGGGCCGGATCGGCGCCTGCGCGTTTGGGCGGCGTGTACTATGGAAGCTGCTTCACGAGCGACGCCGGCGCGGTCGATGCGCCGGCGATCCTTGATGTGCGGGAGCCTCCATGTCGCGTGCGCTGGAAATCGTGTTGTCGTTGTCGCTGGAAGGATGGCCGGGAAAGGGCGCGGGCCGCACCAGCGGTGCGCAGCGCGACTTCGGCGCCGAGCTCGTGCGTGCGTGGCGGATCTGCCCGCAGGTCCGGATGCGGCGCGGCCACGAGCGCGTGACGATCGAGCCGTGCCAGATCGACGAGGCCGAGCGCAGCCCCGGCGCGAGCTGGTGGACCTGGGTCGAATCGAACGCGCATGGCACGCGGGTCGTCGCGTCGCGCACCGAAACGTTCGCCCCCGGCGTCACGCAGCGCGAGCTGTTCGACGCCGAGCACGCGGGCATCGTCGTCGCGACGCCGCTGCCGATACCGGCGTCGGCCGCCGAAATCGACGGCGTTGCGCCGGACACCGACGAAGCGCGATCCCAGGCAGCGGCGCCGCGCATCGTCAGCGAACGGCGGCGCGGGCGCTGGGCCGACGACAGCGGCGTCGTGGTCGAAATGACGCTCGACGACATCACGCTGCACGGCGGCGGCGAGCCGCCGCGCCGCTACGTCGAGCTGCGCCTGGCCGCGCCCGACTGGGAAACCGTTGCCGCGCGCACGGCCGCGCTGCACGCGCTGTTCGCCGCGGCGCGCGAACTGAGCGGCGCATGGCCCGCGTTCGTGCAACTGACGAGCGTGATCGACCGCGCCTGTGCGGGCGGCCCGGTGGCCGCCGTGCTGGTCAAGGCGCGGCCCGTCGACCTGACCGGCATCCGCACGCAGCGCGCCGCGCTGTTCGCGCTGGCCGGCGACATCACCGCGCAGTGGCTCGGCAACGAGTGCGGCGTGCTCGATCGCGACGATCCCGAATTCGTCCACCAGATGCGCGTCGCGCTGCGCCGCCTGCGCACGCTGATGCGCTTCTTCCCGCGCTTCACCGATCGTCGATGGAAGGACACGCTCGGCGTCGACCTGCGCTGGCTCGCCGCCCTGCTCGGCACGGTGCGCGACTGGGACGTGTTCGCGACCGAGAGCCTGCCTGCGCTGATCGCGGCCGACGGCGGCGGCGGCGACTGGGACGGCACGCTCGACGCCGCCCGCGCGCAGTCGATGGTCGCGCGCGTCGAGCTGCGGCAGGCGCTGCATTCGGCTCGCTATGCGCGGCTGACGCTCGGCTGGCTCGAATGGCTGAGCGCGCTCGCGCTGCCGGCCGCCGACGGCGACGACGCGCCGTCGCTGCGGCGTCACGCGACCAAGCGCGTGCGGCGGCTGTTCGGTCATCTCTACGGCTCGCCGTCGCTCACGTCGCTCGACACGGCGGCACGCCATCAGGTGCGGATCGATGCGAAGCGGCTGCGTTACGCGCTCGAATTCTTCACGTCGCTGGCGTCGCGCCGCACGCGCAACGAGACGGTCAAGACGCTGGCGCGCGTGCAGGGCGTGCTCGGCGAGGCGAACGACGCGATGGTCGCGCTTCACCATCTCGAGCAACTGGGGGCGCCGCCGTATCAGCTCGGTTTCGTGCGCGGCTACGGCGCCGCGCTCGAACAGCGCGCGGCGCGCGACGCCGAAGCGCTGCTGGCCAGCCTGCGGCCGCCGAAGCTCGACGGCAAGCCGGGCTGAGCGCCGCCTCTATAATGGCCGCCCGTTTTCCATACGCATGCCGATGATGACCGACGCCCCGCATTCTTCCTCGTCCACCGGACCGCTCGAACTGGCCGGCGAGCTGTGGTTGCGCGCCGGCGAACAGACGCTCGGCGGCGCGACGCGCATCGCGCTGCTCGCGGCGATCGGCGACACCGGTTCGATCACGCGCGCGGCCAAGGCCGTCGGCCTCAGCTACAAGGCCGCGTGGGACGCGGTCGACACGATGAACAATCTCGCCGGCGAACCGCTCGTCGCGCGCTCGACGGGCGGCAAGGGCGGCGGCGGCACGACGCTGACGCCGCGCGCGACGTCGCTGATCGCCGCGTTCCGCACGATCGAGCGCGAGCATCGCCGCTTCATCGAGGCGGCGAGCGCGGCCGTAGCCGGCTTCGACGTCGACTGGGCGCTGATCGGCCGGATCGGGATGAAGACGAGCGCGCGCAACCAGTGGTTCGGCAAGGTTGCGTCGATCGTGCGCGGCACCGTCAACGACGAGGTGACGCTTGTGCTGCCTGGCGGGCAGGCCGTCGTCGCCGTGCTGACGCACGAAAGCGCCGACGCGCTCGGGCTGCGGGAAGGCGAGCACGCGTGCGCGCTGGTGAAGGCGTCGTGGGTCGTGCTCGCGGTCGACGATGGCGGGCCCGACCTGAAAGTTTCCGCGCGCAACCGGCTGCACGGCAGCGTGGAAGCCGTCGCGGCGGGTGCGGTGAACAGCGAGGTGACGCTGGCGCTCGACGGCGGCGGAACGCTGACGGCCGTCGTGACCAACGACAGCGTCGATGCGTTGCAGCTCGACGCGGGCCGGCGGGCCATCGCGCTGTTCAAGGCGTCGAGCGTGATTCTGGCGGTGACGGGCTGACCCGGCGGGCAGCGCGAGCGCGGCACTCGCTTGCCGGCGCCCGTCGTGCGAGGAACGGGGCGAAGCCGCTACCGCCCGCGTGCGCATCGCACCGGCTTCGTTTTCCGCTATCGGCATGTGTCGCGACGCGGCTTCTCCCGGGTTCCAACGTGGCGGCAAACGCCACGATCACGGCCACGGCCGCGTGCTCACGAGACGCGCGTCTGCCACTCCGCGTGCGGCGAGTTCGCCTGCACGCGTCCTTCGCTCAACTGCACGACCTGGTCGCCGAACGCGGCGACGTCGTCGGGGTCGTGCGAGATCAGCACCATCGGGATGTCGAGCCGCGCCTGCAGTTCGGCGAGCTCGTGACGCATGCGCTGGCGCATCGCGCCGTCGAGCGCCGCGAACGGTTCGTCGAGCAGCAGGATGCGCGGCTGCGCGACCAGCGCGCGCGCGAGCGCGACGCGCTGCTTCTGCCCGCCCGATAGCTGCGACGGATATTGCCCCGCGAGCGATTCGAGGTCGAACGCGCGCAGCCAGTACGCGACTTCCGGCGGCACCGTCCTCGCGCGCGGGTTGCGCAGCCCGGACGTGAGCCCGAACGCGATGTTCTGCCGCACGTTCAGATGCGGAAACAGCGCGTAGTCCTGGAACAGGTACGCGACACGGCGTTCGCGGGTCGGCACGTCGATGCGGCGCGCGGCGTCGAACAGCGGCTCGCCGTTCAGCGTGATCGTGCCTGCGTCGGGCGTCAGCAGCCCGGCGATCGCCTGCAGCGTCATGCTCTTGCCCGCGCCGGACGGCCCGAACAGCACGACGCGCTGCATCGCCGCCGTGAACGACACATCGAGCGTGAAGCGGCGCTCGGCGTTCGCGTAGGTCTTGCGGATGTCGACGACGAGGCTCATGCGGGCCTCCGCCGAAGCGGGCCGGCTGCCGGACGGCACCGGCGATGCGGACAGGGCACGCGCTTCATGTCGGTTGGCTCCGCCGTGCGCGCGACGGTACGAGCCAGCCGGTCGCGAGCAGCACCAGCACGCAGGTGATCGACGTCACCAGCACGAGGAAATTGGCCGTGTTGTCGTCGCCGGCCTGCACGGCCGCGTAGATGGCGACCGACAGCGTCTGCGTGCGGCCGGGCAGGTTGCCGGCGATCATCAGCGTCGCGCCGAATTCGCCGAGCGCGCGCGCGAATGCGAGCAGCGCCCCCGCGAGAATCCCGCGCGTGGCGAGCGGCAGCGTCACGCGGAAGAACACCGCCACTTCGCCGAGCCCGAGCGTGCGCGCGGCGCGCTCGAGATGCGGATCGACGCCTTCGAACGCCGCGCGCGCCGATTTCAGAATCAGCGGAAACGCGACGACCATCGACGCGATCACCGCGCCTTGCCACGTAAACACCAGCTCGATGCCGAGCGTGTCGAGCCACGCGCCGAACACGCCGCGCCGGCCGAGCAGCACCAGCAGGTAATAGCCGAGCACCGTCGGCGGCAGTACGAGCGGCAGCGTCAGCACGGAATCGACGACGTCGCGCAGCGGCGAGCGCCAGCGCGCGAGCACGAACGCGGCCGCGACGCCGAGCACGACGTCGAGCGCGGTCGCCCAGCCGGCAACCTTCAGCGACAGCAGCAGCGGGACCCAGGCGTCTTGCATCGCGAGTCGCTCACTGGGCGGGCTTGAAGCCGAACGTCGACAGCACGGCCTGGCCCTGCGGCGACGCGACGAAATCGATGAACGACTGCGCCTGCGCGGCGTGGCGGCTGTCCTTGACCACCGCGATCGGGTAGGTGATGGCCGTCCGGGTCGGCACCGTCAGCGCGACTTTCACGCGGCCCGGCATGATCGCGGCGTCGGTACCGAACACGAAGCCCGCGTCGACCTCGCCGCGCGCGACGTAGTCGAGGCTCTGGCGCACGTTGGCGGCCAGCACGCCCTTCGCGCTGACCGCCTCCCACACGCCGGCCGCGCGCAGCGCGCCCTCGGTGTAGCGGCCGACCGGCACCGACGCCGGGTCGCCGTATGCGATGCGTTTCACGCCGGGCGCGGCCAGGTCGTTCAGCGACGTCGGCGCGGCCGCGTGGCTGTCGGCCGGCACGATCAGCACCAGCGAGTTCGCCGCGAAATCGCGGCGTGTGCCGGGCGCGATCACCTTTTCGTTCACCGCGCGATCCATCGCCTTCTGGTCGGCCGATGCGAACACGTCGGCCGGCGCCCCCTTGGCGATCTGCTGCATCAGCACGTCCGATGCGCCGAAGTTGAGCAGCACCCTGGTGCCCGGATGCTGCTTCTCGTACGCGTCGCCGACGGCCTTGAACGCGTTCGTCAGGCTGGCGGCGGCCGACACGACCAATTCGTCGGCGGCCGAAGCGGGCGCGCTGAACGCGAACCCGGCGGCAAGCGCGGCGAGCGGCAGCAGGCGAAGCAGGGTGCGGCGAAGCGGACGGACGGTTGAGCGCATGGCGGATTCGTTTTGAATGGGAGGAAACCGTAATCGTAATATAGGGCGGGTTATAACGCTCGGCATACTGCTCATGCGGCGGTGTGCATGAAATGGTCGGACGTGAAAAGGAGCGGCCCGGCAGCCGGTCACGCGTGAAGCGTATGCGGCGCCGATTCGGTGCGCTGCAGCGACGACGGCTGCGACGCGGGATGGTAGTTCGGGTTGGCCTTCCAGCGCGCGCGGACGAACGGGCGCTCGTGCCCCGACAGTTCCAGCGCGACCTTGGTGACCCAGCGGTGTGATGGCACCGCGATGCCGTGCAGCGCCACGGTGACGAGCGCGAGGCTCGCGACGACCGCGGGCACCGACCAGCGGTGCGGCACCGCGCGCCACGAGCCGGCGATGAACGTGAGCGCGGCGAGCGCGCCGACGATGCAGCCGGTGATCGATTCGGACGGCGAATGCGCGTCGAGCGCGACGCGCGACACGCCGACCGCGATCCCGGCCGTCAGCCCGAGCGCGATGCCGGCGATCCGCAGCGGCGTGCGCGTGCGGATCAGCGCGAGGAAAATCGCAACCGGATACACCGACGTCGACAGCATCGCATGGCCGCTGAACCCGGTGAAATCCCACGCGCGGATGCCGATGCCCCAGCCGAGGAACGCGATCTTCGTGAGCGCCACCACGCCGATCGCGGCCGCGAGCACGCCGAGCCATGCGGCCGCGCGTTGCCACGAATAGCCGAGCGCGAGCCACACGGCAATCGTGATCGCGAGCGGCAAGGTCAGGCCGGCGCCGCCGAACGCGGTGATCATGATCCACAGGTGAGAGGGCAGGTCGAACATCGGGAAGGGGACGAACGAAGGCGGGGAGAATGCTTAAATCAACGCGCGAGCCGGGCAGAACGACTACAACGGATACAAGCGGCGAAACCCCAGTATAGCGCCGCGTCCGCATGAGGCCCGTTTTTTGCGCCGCCGGGAACTATCGGCGCGCAGGAAAAATCCCAGAAACAATGCTATGGTGCATTGCACAAAGTTGAACGGTGCACCCATTGCGGCGCTTTCATGGCGCCCCTATTTTTCCTGACTGCGAGCCCGATCGATGACCAAAAGTCTGACCAAGGTGTGGCTGGGCGGCATGAAACGCATGCTGTCTCCGGCCGCCAAGCGCGGCGCGCGCGATGCGCAACGCATCGCACGCGACGCACTCGAGGCCGCCTCTCCCGCCGTGTCCGATCTGTCCCCGCCACGCGAATCGCGCGTACGGCCGCGCGCGGCCGCATGGGCGGCGGGTGAGTGGACGCGCGGCGAACATCCGATGACGCCCGCGCTCGGGCGGCTCGTCCAGAACCTCGCGTACGGGCTCTACGTACCGCCCGGCCGGCAGCGCGGCGCGATGCCGCTCGTCGTGATGCTGCACGGATGTCAGCAGTCGGCGGATGAATTCGCGCAGGGCACGCGGATGAACCTGCTGGCCGACAAGCACGGCTTCGCGGTGCTGTATCCGGAACAGTCGCTGCGCGCGCACGCGCACGGCTGCTGGCACTGGTATGAAGACACCGACCGCGCGGGGCGCGGCGAGGCGGACACGGTGGCGTCGCTGGTCGACGCGCTGGTCGACGAGCACGGTTTCGACGCGTCGCGCGTCTACGTCGCCGGGCTGTCGGCCGGCGCGGGGCTCGCGTCGCTTCTTGCACTGCACCATCCGGAGCGCTTCGCGGCGATCGCGTTGCACTCGGGCCCCGCGCTCGGCGAGGCGAACTCCGGCATTACCGCGATGGACGTGATGCGGCGCGGCCTGCGCCAGAACCCGGCCGCGGCGGTCGATGCGCTGGTCGATACCGGTGCGTATCCCGGCATGCCCGTGCTGATCGTCCAGGGCGACGGCGATCATGTCGTCGCGCCGAAGAATGCCGATCAACTGACCGTGCAGTTCATGCGCCTGAACGGGCTTGCCGACAGCCGCGGTGCGCTGCGCGGCGGCGAGCGCGTCGAGACGCGCGAAACGGGTGTGCAGATCACCGATGTGTGTCGCGACGGTGAGCCAGTCGTGCGGCTGTGTCACGTGAAAGGGCTCGCCCACGCGTGGGCCGGCGGCGACGAAGCCGTGCCGTTTCACGCGGCGGTCGGCCCCGACGCAAGCGCGATGATCTGGTCCTTTTTCGAAACCTATCGCCGCACTGTGGCGACGGAACGACGCACCGTCTGATCGATGCTGGTCAAAGCCTAGGGTTTTCCCTATAATTCGGGAAAACCCTAGTCCAGAACCTTTGAACAGCGAGATCGACCATGTACCTGCTGAGCCACCTCTTCCTGATGCTGACCAAGAACGCCGAAAAGGCTGCGAAAGAGCGCGCCGACGCGTACCTGGCCGAAGCCACCGACATCTACGATCTCGAATTCCGCATGCGCAAGATCGATCGCGACGCGGCAATGAACCGCCCGTATTCGATCGGCGCGCGCTAAGCAGCGCACGCGGGCCTTGCCGGCCCGCCAGTTCGACGAATCGCGCAAAAGGGCGCGTGCGGCACGATGCCGCACGCGCCCTTTTTGCATCCTGCCGGAACCTGCGGCCGTCAGACGAGCGTCAGCCGCACCGGCACGTTGTTGCGCGTGGCGTTCGAATACGGGCACACGTGGTGCGCCTTGTCGACCAGCGCCTGCGCGTCGGCCTTGTCGAGCCCCGGCAGCGACACGCGCAGCTCGATGTCGAGCCCGAAGCCGCCTGCGTCGTTCGGGCCGATGCCCACCTCCGCCGTGACTTGCGTGTCGGCCGGCAGCGTCTGCTTGTTCTGGCCCGCGACGAATTTCATCGCGCTCAGGAAACAGGCCGAGTAACCTGCGGCAAACAGCTGCTCCGGATTCGTGCCTTCCGCACCCGTGCCGCCGAGTTCGCGCGGCGCGGCCAGCTTCACTTCCAGCTTGTGGTCGGCGGAAACCGCGCGGCCGTCGCGGCCGCCCGTGCTCGTGGCGCTGGTCTTGTACAGAATGTTCATCGTGCTGCTCCTGTCGGGAAGAGAGGGAGAAAGCGGTCCGGTCCGACGGGGTGTCGCCGGCCACGAAGCAAATATAGAGCACAAATCATTAGTGTGCAAATTAAATTTCGAAGAAAAAACTCGGCACGCCGGGCGGTCGATCCGAGCTCGAGCGTCAGCGTTCGTTGGCCGCCGACAAAGCGTCGCGCAACTGCTGCAGATCGGCGCGCAGCCTGATCAGGAATTCGGGTGTCTGTTGCATCGCGCAAAAGAGGTCGGCGGGCACCGAGCGCGCGCGCTCCTTCAGCGCACGGCCTTCCGGCGTTACGCGCACGTTGACGACGCGTTCGTCGGTCGCGCTTCGCGCGCGCTCGACGTAGCCGAGCGCCTCCAGTCGCTTGAGCAGCGGCGTGACCGTGGCCGGATCGAGGTCGAGCCGCGCGGCGATGTCCTTCACGGCCATGTCGTCGCGCTCCCACAGCACGAGCATCGCGAGATATTGCGGATAGGTCAGCGACAGCTTGTCGAGCAGCGGCTTGTACGCCTTCGTCATCGCGTGCGAAGTCGAATAAAGCGCGAAGCAGAGTTGCTCGTCGAGTGTCTGGGGCAGCGCGGGCAGGCGATCCATGGTTCGGGAAGCGCATCCGATGCGCGAACGATTTGCACACGAATTATTTTGCGCGCAAAAGGTTTGGCTGAACAGGGGGCCGGAGAGCAGTCGATATGGAAAAAGGGGAGACTAGAAGCGCGCCGGCGACGACCGGGGGCCGAACAGCGGAGCGGCCGGCGACATGCGCCGGCCGGAAGCAGGATCAGCGGCCCGACATCGTCGTCGTCGCACCCGGTTCCTGCACGCCGAAGCAGCCGCGATAGGTCGCGTAGAACGAGCAGTACAGCATCGTGACGATGATGATCGTCACCGGCATCATGATCGTCAGCGCATACGCGCCCGCGCCGAGCGCCTGCAGCAGCAGCGACAGCGCGAGCGACGTGCCGAGCGCGACGGCGAACCACAGCACGCCGTACACGACGAACGCGCCGCGATTGCGCCAGCAGCTGACGACGCTGAAGAACAGCGCCTTCGCGGGCGGGACGTCATGCCATGCGACCAGCACCGGCGCGAACCAGAACAGCATCGCGACCGGCAGATAGAGCAGCGTCGCGAAGAACAGCGCGCCGAGCGCGCCTTGCGCGGCGAGCGTCTCGGGCGTCGTGTTCGCTTCGTCGGCCGCGCCCATCATCATGTGGAACAGCGCGCCGCCGTCCACGAACGACGAAGCGGCGAACACCAGCACCATCGACGCGACGTAGATCACGCCGAGCGCGAGCAGCCGCTGGGTCGCGATGGTGCCGTACGAGCGAAAGCCGTCCACGAGGATCGTCGGCATCACGGTCTTGCCGGCCACCGTGTCGCGGCATGCGGCCATGAAGCCGACCGCGATGCCGGGAATGAACACCAACGGCAGCGCCGAGCCGATCACGGGCACCATCGACACCAGCGTGATCGCGAGCAGGTACGTGAAGAACAGCGTGATGAACGCGAGCGGATTCCGGCGGAACAGCCAGATGCCTTGACGGAACCAGACATAGCCCGTTTTGGCGGGCACTTCGATCAGTTGCATGCGGTTTGGATCTCGGGAAGCGCGGGCGTATGCGCGATACGCTCACGCAGAATGCGTTCGAAATGGCCGGGGTCGTGCGGCTTGAGCATCTCGGCCGCGCGCGGCAGGTAGAAGTCGTACAGGCGCGACACCCAGAAGCGGTACGCGCCGGCGCGCAGCATGTCGCTCCAGTGGCGGCGCTCCTCGGCCGTGAACGGCCGAACCGTCTGGTACGCGCGCAGCAGCGCATCGGCGCGTGCGACGTCGAGCGCGCCGGTCGCGAGGTCGACGCACCAGTCGTTGACGGTGACCGCGACGTCGAACAGCCACTTGTCGCAGCCCGCGAAATAGAAATCGAAGAAACCGCCGAGCCGGACGTCGTGGCCGGTGCCGGGCGCCGCGTGCGCGAACAGCACGTTGTCGCGGAACAGGTCGCAATGGCACGGCCCGGCCGGTAGCGCCGCATAGTCGTCCGACGCGAAGAAGCCGGCCTGGTGCGCGAGCTCGCCTTCGAGCAGCGTGCGTTGCGCGTCCGTGATGAACGGCACGATGGCCGGCACGTTCTCCTGCCACCACGGCAGGCTGCGCAGGTTCGGCTGGCTGCGCGGATAGTCGCGCCCCGCGAGATGCAGGCGCGCGAGCATCTGCCCGACCTCGATGCAGTGTTCGACCCGGGGCGCGAGTTCGGCCGCGCCGTCGAGCTTCGTGACGATCGCGGCCGGCTTGCCGTGCAGCTCGCCGAACAGCGCGCCGTCGTCACGCGGGACCGGGTCCGGCACCGGCACGCCGTGGGCGGCCAGATGGCGCATCAGGTCGAGGTAGAACGGCAACTGCTGCGCCGTGAGCTTTTCGAAGATCGTGAGGACGTATTCGCCGCGCGTCGTCGTCAGGAAGAAATTGCTGTTTTCGATACCGGACGGAATGCCGCGGAACGCCAGCACGTCGCCCAGTTCGTAGTGGCGCATCCATTGCGCGAGATCGGAGTCGGAAACAGCGGTGAAAACGGCCATGCGGGATGCGTCAGGTCAGGGTGTCGGCACGCGGGCGGCGTGCAGCGCGACAGCAGGTGAAGGGGCGGCGCGGCGCGATCGACGCGCGGCGCCACGGAATCAGTAGCGCAGGTTCAGCGACGGCAGGCGCGTGATCGGGATGCCGGCGTCGTGCGGTTTCGGCGACGTGTCGGGCGTCGAGCTCATCTGGTAGCGCGTGCCGAAGTTCGACTTCACGTCGATCTCGACCGGCTTGCCGCGGTCGCGGTACTCGGTGACTTCGGTGCCGTTCTTGCTCTTTTCGTGGAAGCTCGGCGTGCGGCGGATGTCGGCGAAATCCACTTTCGACGTGACTTCGGCGCCGGGCCGGTTGATCTTGCGGAGATCGGGCAGGCCGGCGGCTTCGTTGGCCTCGGCCCGGGCCTGCGCGTCGGCGCCCGGCGCGTCGGCCTCAGGCGTGCCGCCGGCGGCGTGAGCGACGCTGGCGGCGGCAAACGCGACGGCAGCGGCGACGAAAATGAGCGGCTTCATGATGAGTCTCCAGTGAACCCACCGATTTTAGCAAATACTGCGCGCCATCCGGCCCCTGCGTGCGCGGGGACGGCCATAAAGGCGCCCGGGTTCCGTGGTAATGTCGTCGGATCAGACGAGGTGATGAAAATGAAGAACGATTTGAGCCGCCGGCACCGTGTGCTGTCGCCCGAAAGCCCGTCGGTCGAGGCTTTCGACGATCCGATCGCCGCGGTCGCGCGGCTGTCCGCCATCTACGACACGAACACGGGCTTCCTGCGCGATGCGTTCGCGCGCTATCGCCGCCACGAAGCGATTACCGAGCACGTGCGCGCATGCTATCCGTTCGTGCGGATCCGCACCGACGTCAACACGCACGTTGATTCGCGCCGCTCGTACGGCTTCGTCGCGGGCCCCGGCGTATTCGAGACGACGGTCACGCGCCCCGATCTCTTCGCGAACTACTACCGCGAGCAACTGCGCCTGCTGGCGAAGAACCACCATGTCAAGATCGAGATCGGCGTGTCGTCGCAGCCGATTCCGATCCATTTCGCGTTTCCGGAAGGCATTCATCTCGAGGGCGAACTCGATCGCGACCGGCTGCTCGCGATGCGCGACATCTTCGACACGCCCGACCTGTCGTATCTCGACGACCGCATCGTCAACGGCACGTTCGAGCCGGCGCCCGGCGAGCCGCATCCGCTCGCGCTGTTCACGGCCGCGCGCGTCGACTTCTCGCTGCACCGGCTGCGCCACTACACGGCGACGTCGCCCACGCACTTCCAGAATTACGTGCTCTACACGAACTACCAGTTCTACATCGACGAGTTCGTGAAGCTCGGCCGCACGATGATGACGGAAAGCGACGATCCCGAGGTGCGCGCGTACCGCAGCGAGTACAGCGCGTTCGTCGAGCCGGGCGACGTCGTCACGTACAACGCGAACCTCGGCGGCGAGCCGGCCGAGGGCACCGCGCCGCCGCGCCTGCCGCAGATGCCCGCGTATCACCTGAAGCGCGCGGACGGCAGCGGGATCACGATGGTCAACATCGGCGTCGGCCCGTCGAACGCGAAGACGATCACCGATCACATCGCGGTGCTGCGTCCGCACGCGTGGGTGATGCTCGGCCACTGCGCGGGGCTGCGCAACACGCAGCGGCTCGGCGACTACGTGCTCGCGCACGGTTACGTGCGGGAAGATCACGTGCTCGACGCCGACCTGCCGCTGTGGGTGCCGATCCCGGCGCTGGCCGAAGTGCAGCTCGCGCTCGAGCGCGGCGTGGCCGAGGTCACGCGGCTGGAGGGCGTGGAACTGAAGCGCGTGATGCGCACGGGCACGGTCGCGAGCGTCGACAACCGCAACTGGGAGCTGCGCGACCATCGCGAGCCCGTGCAGCGGCTGTCGCAGAGCCGCGCGATCGCGCTCGACATGGAAAGCGCGACGATCGCCGCGAACGGCTTCCGCTTCCGGGTGCCGTACGGCACGTTGCTGTGCGTGTCGGACAAGCCGCTGCACGGCGAGCTGAAGTTGCCGGGCATGGCCGACACGTTCTATCGCGGGCAGGTCGACCAGCATCTGCAGATTGGCGTGAAGGCGATGGAGATCCTGCGCACGAACGGGCTCGACAAGCTGCATAGCCGCAAGCTGCGCAGCTTTGCGGAAGTGGCGTTCCAGTGACGTGAACCGCGGCCCCGGGTTGCGGTGCGCGCCGCGATGTCCGGCGCAATCGCGAACCGGGGCATGCCTTTCTTCCGTGACGCGGGGCCGGTTGCGATTCCGTTGCGACCCGGCGTCAGCGCGCGGCTTCGGCGCTCGGCTCGTGCGATCCACGCCGGGCCGTCTCCAGCATCGAGTCGCGCACCGCATCGACGAGCCGGCCCGCATCCGAGCGCCGCTTGATCGCCAGGCGCTGTTCGCCGAGCGCGCGCAGCGTCGTGCCGCCGAAATATTCCATGATGTCCGGCAGCCGGCGCACCGTGCCGCGGCTTCCCCAGCAGCCGTCGTCGATTTCCGTCGGAAAGACCCACACGCGCGTCGCGACGGCGTCGATCGGCACGCCTTCCGCACGTGCGACGGCGGCGGTCACGTCGGCGATCAGCGCGGCGCGCGCGGCGTCCGTGTACTGCCCTTCCGGGACCGTCGGCACGACCCGGTAGATCGGCGCAGGTGCGACGACGCCCGCGCGATACACGGCCGCCGGCCGATGGACGAAGATCCAGGTCACGTCGCGTACGCGCGGATCGTCGGGATCGAGCCCCTCGTGGCGGATCAGCGTGGTGGTCAGTTCGTTCATCAACTGTGCTTCGGCTTGCGGCGCGAGCGCGCCTTCGGGGATGGTCACATCGATCATCGGCATGATGGTGTCCTGGGTTCGGTGGAGATCGCGTCGCTCCGGTCAAGGAGACGTGAACCCAGTGTATGAACCGCGTCGCCACGCGCGAAGTGGCGAAACTGCCATTCGACGATGCCATTCCCGACATCGCGCTTCCCGGCCGTTTCAGGCCCTAACGCGCGAAGCGGCGGCGATATTCTCCTGGGGAGATGCCGGTCTCGCGCTTGAACAGTTGCCGGAAGCCGCTGATGTCCGCATAGCCGACGCGTTCGCACACCGTGTCGATCGCGAGCTTCGTTTCCGCGAGCAGCCGTTTGGCGACTTCGATCCTGAGCGTCTGGAGATACCTGAGCGGCGGGGCGCCCACCGCGTCCCGGAAGCGGCGATGGAGCGTGCGTTCGCTCATCGCGACGTGGTCGCTCAGCCGTGCGAGGCTGAAGGGTTCGCGCAAGTGTTTTTCCATCCAGCGTTGCGCGCGCGCGATGGCCGGATCGTCGTGACCGTGGTGGCCCATCCGGTCGAGGTCGATGAACGAATCCTGCGAGTCGCGATTCATGTCGATCAACATGAGCCTGGCGACGGACGCGGCGACGCGCGCGCTCGCCAGTTTGTCGACGACCCGCAATGCGAGATTCTGGTACGACGTGACCGCGCCGCCGCACAGGATGCCGTCCTGTTCGGTCAGTACGTCGGACGCGCGCAGCGCGACGTCCGGATAGCGTGCGCGGAAGCTCGACGCCTTCGACCAGTGCGTCGTGGCGACGCGGCCGTCGAGCAATCCGGCCTCCGCGAGCAGGAACGCGCCGGTGCAGTAAGTCGCGATCAGCGTGCCGCGCGCGTGTTGCCGGCGCAGTGCGTCGAACAGCGGCGCGAGCGAGGCGGGCTTGTCGAGCAGCCGGTCGAGATCCGCGACGAACGGACCGGTCAGCCAGATCGCGTCGGCGGCACTGCCGCCGTCGATCGCGCCGTCGACCGGAACGACCTGCCCGGACGCCGTGCGCACGGGCCGCCCGTCGATCGATTCGACGCGCCAGCGGAACGGTGTAGCCGTGCGATGCGGTGGCATCGTCGATGCGATATGGTTGGCTGCCGTGAGGATGTCGGTCGGCGCGGCGATACCGGACGCAAGGGCGCGGTCGACGGCCCAGATTCGGATGAGCGGCATGAGTGGCGGGACAGGCCTTGGACGAGGGCAATCCTACCACCCGGAATCGAGCGGCTCCGCCGCCTTTCGTTCGCGGCCCGCCACCCAAAATCAAAGGCCGCCCTGCGCCGAATCGCGCGGGCGGCCTTGCGTCGCGGGTGAACGCGCCCGGGCGCTCAGCACTCGCCCTTTTTCGCGTGTCCCGGCGGGCAGTGATAGCCGCCACGCCCGCGATAGTGCTGGTGCTCTTCCCATTCGCGGCGTTCCCAGTAGCGGCGGCCGTCCCAGTAGCGGTCGCCGTGCCAGCCGACGATGACGGCCGGCGCCGGGGCGACCACGACGGGGGCGGGCGCGACGACGACCGGCGCGGGCGTGCCGATGTTGACGTCGACGTTGACGGCGTGAGCGAGGCCGGACAGCGAAAGGCCGAGGCCGGCGAAAGCGAGGGCGATCAGCGAGCGTTGCATGTTCTTTTCCGTGGTGTCGTGATGAATAGGCCGACGCGACGCGATGGAAGCGAGGGGGGGCGCTCCACCGGGGGAACGCCGCGCCGACACAATGCAGTGTGCTGCCGCGCGACGGAAAAGGCGAGTCGTGATTATTACGGAGGATTGGCGGTGCACAGGCGCGCGAAGGGCCATCCGTTTGACATTGGCGGGCCGCCGGTGCGGCTGATCCCGCCGCATGACGCAGCGCCGACTGCGGGATTTGACATTCGACCGCGCGCGGCGGCGAACGGGCATTAACAGCGCGTTACAAAGTCACGCCCGGCGGGCCACCGGATCGCGCTGCCCTTTGCGTGAAAAGCACGACAGCCGGCCGTCGGGCCGGCTGTCGTCACTGACCGTTACAGATAGAACATCCGGTCTTCTTCAGGCCGCGGCGGTTGATCGTCGCCGTCCGAACCTTCCTCTTCCTCGCCGCTGTCCTCGTAGAACGCGAGCACCGCGTCGAGCACCTGGTCGGGATCGTCGATCACCTGCATCAGGTTCATGTCTTCCGGATTGATCAGGCCCATCGGAATCAGTTGATCGCGGAACCATTGCAGCAGCCCCTGCCAGAATTCGCTGCCGACGAGGATGATCGGCACGAGGCGCGACTTCTTCGTCTGGATCAGCGTGAGCACTTCGGACAGTTCGTCGAGCGTGCCGAAGCCGCCCGGCATCACGATCACGGCATCCGAATTCTTCACGAACGTGACCTTGCGCGTGAAGAAATGGCGGAAGCGCAGCGAGATGTCCTGATAGTGGTTGCCGGCCTGCTCGTGCGGCAGCTCGATGTTCAGGCCGACCGACGGCGCCTTGCCGGCGTGCGCACCCTTGTTCGCGGCTTCCATGATGCCGGGGCCGCCGCCGGAGATCACCGCGAAGCCGGCGTCCGACAGCTTGCGCGCGATCTGCGCGGCAAGCTTGTAGTGCGGATTGTCGGGTTTGAGGCGGGCAGAACCGTAGATGCTGACAGCCGGGCGGATCTCCGACAGGTACTCGGTCGCCTCGATAAACTCTGCCATAATCGTGAACATCTGCCACGATGCGCGCGCCTTCTTGGCCGTCGCGCGTTCTTGATCTGCGAGCGAACGCAGACTCGGAATCACTTTTCTCTTGTTCATAATGCCTGAAGAACGAAATCTGGAAGGTAAGACCCTGCTATTGGTTGACGGTTCGAGCTATCTGTATCGGGCTTACCATGCGATGCCTGATTTGCGTGGCCCTGGCGGGGAGCCGACCGGAGCGCTCTACGGAATCATCAACATGCTGCGCCGTATGCGCAAGGAAGTCAGTGCAGAGTATAGCGCTTGCGTGTTCGATGCAAAGGGCAAGACGTTCCGCGACGACCTTTATGCCGACTATAAGGCAAACCGCCCGTCGATGCCGCCCGATCTCGCCTTGCAGGTCGAGCCGATCCACGGCGCGGTGCGCGCGCTCGGCTGGCCGCTGCTGATGGTCGAAGGCGTCGAGGCCGACGACGTGATCGGCACGCTCGCGCGCGAGGCCGAACGGCACGGGATGAACGTGATCGTATCGACCGGCGACAAGGATCTCGCGCAGCTCGTCACCGATCGCGTCACGCTCGTCAACACGATGACCAACGAAACGCTCGATCGCGACGGCGTGATCGCGAAGTTCGGCGTGCCGCCCGAGCGGATCATCGACTACCTCGCGCTGATCGGCGACACCGTCGACAACGTGCCGGGCGTCGAGAAGTGCGGGCCGAAGACGGCCGTGAAGTGGCTGTCGCAATACGACAGCCTCGACGGCGTGATCGAACACGCGGGCGAGATCAAGGGCGTGGTCGGCGACAACCTGCGCCGCGCGCTCGATTTCCTGCCACTCGGCCGCAAGCTCGTGACCGTCGACACGTCGTGCGATCTCGCGCCGCATCTCGAGTCGATCGAGGCGTCGCTGAAAACGGACGGCGAAGCACGCGAGCTGCTGCGCGACATCTTCGCGCGCTACGGCTTCAAGACCTGGCTGCGCGAAGTCGACAGCGCACCCGCGGAAGGCGGCGGCGCCGATGCGCCGGAAGGCGATCCCGCACCGGTCGTCGCAGCGGACATCGCGCGCGAATACGACACGATCCAGACCTGGGCGCAATTCGACGCGTGGTTCGCGAAGATCGACGCGGCCGCGCTGACCGCGTTCGACACCGAGACGACCGCGCTCGATCCGATGCTCGCGCGGCTCGTCGGGCTGTCGTTCTCGGTCGAGCCGGGCAAGGCGGCCTATCTGCCCGTCGCGCACCGCGGCCCCGACATGCCCGAGCAGCTTCCGCTCGACGAAGTGCTCGCGCGCCTGAAGCCGTGGCTCGAATCGGCCGATCGCAAGAAGGTCGGCCAGCACCTGAAGTACGACGCGCAGGTGCTCGCGAACTACGACATCGCGCTGAACGGGATCGAGCACGACACGCTGCTCGAATCGTACGTGCTCGAATCGCACCGCACGCACGACATGGACAGCCTCGCGCTGCGTCATCTGGGCGTCAAGACGATCAAGTACGAGGACGTGGCGGGCAAGGGCGCGAAGCAGATCGGTTTCGACGAAGTGGCGCTCGACCAGGCCGCTGCGTACGCGGCCGAGGATGCGGACATCACGCTGCAGCTCCATCACGCGATGTATCCGCAGGTCGCGCGCGAACCGGGCCTCGAGCGCGTGTACCGCGACATCGAGATGCCGGTGTCGCTCGTGCTGCGCAAGATGGAGCGCACCGGCGTGCTGATCGACGATGCGCTGTTGCAGGCGCAAAGCAGCGAGATCGCGACGCGCCTCATCGAGCTCGAGGGGCAGGCGTACGAGCTGGCCGGCGGCGAATTCAATCTCGGGTCGCCAAAGCAGATCGGGCAGATCTTCTTCGAGAAGCTGCAGTTGCCGGTCGTGAAGAAAACGCCGAGCGGCGCGCCGTCGACCGACGAGGAAGTGCTGCAGAAGCTGGCCGAGGACTACCCGCTGCCGAAGGTGCTGCTCGAGCATCGCGGGCTGTCGAAGCTGAAGTCGACCTATACCGACAAGCTGCCGCGCATGGTGAATCCCGTCACCGGCCGCGTGCACACGAACTATGCGCAAGCGGTCGCGGTCACGGGCCGGCTTGCGTCGAACGACCCCAATCTTCAGAACATTCCGGTGCGCACGGCCGAAGGTCGGCGCATCCGCGAGGCATTCATCGCATCGCCGGGCCACCGGATCGTGTCGGCCGACTACTCGCAGATCGAGCTGCGGATCATGGCGCACATTTCCGGCGACGCGTCGCTGCTGCGCGCGTTCTCGCAGGGCGAGGACATCCATCGCGCGACGGCCGCCGAAGTGTTCGGCGTGACGCCGCTGGAGGTCAATTCCGACCAGCGCCGGATCGCGAAGGTGATCAACTTCGGGCTCATCTACGGGATGAGCGCGTTCGGGCTTGCATCGAACCTCGGCATCACGCGCGACGCGGCGAAGCTCTATATCGACCGCTATTTCACCCGCTATCCGGGTGTCGCGCAGTACATGGAAGACACGCGCGCGACCGCGAAGGAGAAGGGCTACGTCGAAACCGTTTTCGGTCGCCGCCTGTGGCTGCCCGAGATCAACGGCGGCAACGGCCCGCGCCGCCAGGCGGCCGAGCGCGCGGCGATCAATGCACCGATGCAGGGCACGGCGGCCGACCTGATCAAGCTGTCGATGATCGCGGTGGACGACTGGCTGACGCGCGACAGGCTCGCGTCGCGGATGATCATGCAGGTGCACGATGAACTGGTGCTCGAGGTGCCGGAAGGCGAGCTGCCGCTCGTGCGCGAGAAACTACCGGAAATGATGTGCGGCGTCGCGAAGCTGAAGGTGCCGCTGGTCGCCGAGGTGGGCGCCGGCGCGAACTGGGAAGAGGCACACTGACGCACCCCCGCGCGATTCCCGTTTCCCGCGGCATATTGTTGCAGGGATGCCAAATATCGAGATGGTTTGCTTGTGGTCAACGCGCAAGCTCCCGGACAATGCATGTGAGTCATGTCATTGACGCGGGGCGGCGCGCCCTGCGTTCCGGATCGGACGCATCGAAGTGCTTCGAAGTGCACATCGATGATGTCCGAACCGGTTAATCCACCGGGCGGCGCGCGTATATGGCGTTTGCTTCATCCGGCGGCAGCAGTTTCGAATCGCAAAGGGGGAATCAGATGCATCGGATCATCATCGTAGGCGGAGGCGCCGGCGGCCTGGAACTGGCGACGCGGCTCGGCGACCGTTACGGCGCGCGCGGCAATCGTCCCGCGCGTGCGCTTGTCACGCTCGTCGACCGCAATCCGACGCACATCTGGAAACCGTTGCTGCACGAGGTCGCGGCAGGCAGCATGGACCCGTTCACGCAGGAGCTCGAATATGCGGCGCAGGCGCGCTGGCACGGCTTCGAGTTCCAGCAGGGCGAGCTGACCGGGCTCGATCGCGCGGCGAAGCGCGTCACGCTGTCGCCCCTCAACGACAGCGACGGCGCGGAGCTGTTGCCGGCGCGCGAGCTGGAATACGACACGCTCGTGATCGCGATCGGCAGCACGACCCACTTCTTCGGCGTGCAGGGCGCACCGGAAAACGCGATCGCGCTCGACACGGTCGGGGAGGCCGAACGGTTCCGCAAGCGGCTGATCGCGGCGTGCATGCGCGCCGAGCACCAGGCGCCGGCGCCGAGCGCGCCGGGCGAGTCGGCCGAACCGCGCATCCAGGTCGTGATCGTCGGCGGCGGCGCGACGGGCGTCGAGTTGTCCGCGGAACTGCGCAATACCGCGCAGGTGCTGTCCGCGTACGGGCTGCACAAGCTCGATCCGCGCCATGACGTCGGCATCGTGCTGATCGAATCGGGGCCGCGGATCCTGCCGGCACTGCAGGAGCGCGTGTCGGCAGCGACGGCCGAACTGCTCGAGAAGCTCGGCGTGCGGCTGATGCTCGCCGAGCGCGTGACCGAGGTGGCGCCCGGGTTCGTGCATACCGCGAGCGGCAAGGCGGTGCGCGCGGATCTGACGGTCTGGGCGGCGGGCATCAAGGCGCCGTCCGTGCTTTCGCACCTCGACGGCCTCCAGGTCAACAAGCTCGGGCAGCTCGACGTGCGCCGCACGCTGCAGACCTTCACGGACGACAACGTGTTCGCGCTCGGCGATTGCGCGGCCTGCGCATGGCCCGGCAACGAACGCAACGTCCCGCCGCGCGCGCAAGCGGCGCACCAGCAGGCGAGTTTCCTGCTCAAGGCGATCGGCTGCCGGCTCGAGGGGCGCCCGCTGCCCGAGTTCACGTATCGCGATTTCGGTTCGCTCGTGTCGCTCGGCCACTTCAGTGCGGTCGGCAACCTGATGGGCGGGCTGATCGGCGGCAACATGCTGATCGAAGGGCTGTTCGCGCGCTTCATGTACATGTCGCTGTATCGGCTGCACATCGCGGCGCTGCACGGTTATCCGCGGATGATGCTCGACACGGTCGCGCACTGGTTGCGGCGCACGACGCTGCCGCGCGTCAAGCTGCACTGATCGCGCGCTTGCGCGCGGAGCGGGCGGGGATGCGCCTGTCGAGCGTGTTCGCCGCCCGTTTTTCGTTTCGATTCGCAACGATTCGGCCGCGCGACGAACCACGATGCGCGCCGCCGCACGGTGGCTCGGCGGCCCGTCGGCAGGCCGCCGTGCGATGATCGATTCGATCGCCGCGGCGCGTGGTAATCGAGTCTTACACATCCGACAGTTGACGCGACAACGGATTATTGGGCATCTTGTCCGGGTTTTCGTTTGCGGCGGGGTGCCAACCGCCGCGACATCCGCGCCGTGCGCCGGTGCGATGCCCCGTCATGCCGTATCCGCGATCGTGACGGCGGCGCCCAATCGAGGAGTGCATTCATGTTGAAACCCGAAGTCGACAGCCTGGTCCCCCATGTCCCGTTCTCGCGCCGCAAGTTCATGCAGGTTGCGCTGGGCGGCACCTTCGCGGCGGCCGTGCTGCCCGTGTCGGCGCAGACGGTCACGACCGACAGCGCCGGGCTGGACGTCGACACCATCGAGATCCGCTCGGGCGATGCGAGCGTGCCGGCATATCGCGCGCAGCCGGTCGACAAGACGAACCTGCCGGTCGTCATCGTGATTCACGAGATCTTCGGCGTGCACGCGCATATCGCCGATGTGTGCCGGCGCTTCGCGAAGCTCGGCTATCTCGCGATCGCGCCCGACCTGTTCGCCCGGCAGGGCAACGCGGCGAAGTATCCGACGATCCAGGCGCTGGTCGACAACATCGTCAGCAAGGTGCCGGACCGGCAGGTGACGGAGGATCTCGACGCGACGGTCGCGTGGGCCGGCAAGAACGGCGGCGACCTGACGCGCCTCGGTGTGACCGGGTTCTGCTGGGGCGGCCGCCAGGCGTGGCTGTATGCGGAACACAATCCGCACGTGCGGGCCGCGGTGGCGTGGTACGGGTTCGTCGAGGGCAAGACCGACGAGATGACGCCGTTCAACCCGGTCGATCACGCATCGTTGTTGAAGGTGCCGGTACTCGGCCTGTACGGCGAGAAGGATCAGAACATCACGCAGGCGTCGCTCGCGGACATGCGCAAGGCGATCCAGGCGAGCGATTCGAAGCTCGCGCGCGAATCGGAGATCGTCGTGTATCCGGATGCCGGCCACGCGTTCTTCGCCGATTACCGGCCGAGCTATGTGAAGGCCGATGCCGAGGATGGCTGGAAGCGCGCCATCGAGTGGTTCCACAAGTACGGCGTGATGTGAACGACGAGCGGCGGCATCGGCCGCCGCGGCACCGGCCGCCGCGGCATCGGCCGCCGCGGCATCGGCCGCCGCATCATCCTCATCGCGTCGCGTGGGTGCTCAAGGGTTCGGGCCGGTCGCGATCGGCCGCGACGGATCGGCGCTCCATTCGCTCCACGAGCCCGGGTACAGCGACGCGCCGTGCAGGCCCGCCACTTCCAGCGCCAGCGCGTTGTGGCATGCGGTGACGCCGGAGCCGCATTGCAGGATCACGCGGTTCGGCTCGGTGCCGGCCAGCACGGCGGTGAATGCCTCGCGCAATTCATGACCGGTCTTGAAGCGGCCGTCGGCAGTCAGGTTGTCCTTGAAGAAGCGGTTGCGCGCACCGGGAATGTGGCCGCCTACCCGATCGATCGTTTCATTTTCGCCGCGATAGCGGTCCGGTGCGCGTGCATCGATCACGACGCGCGCGGGCGACGACACGTTCGCGAGCACGGCAGCTGCATCGACCGTCGATTCGAGTGGCGTTGCCGTGCGGAAATCGCCGGCGGCCGGTTGCGGCACGTCGGTCGTCAGCGGCTGGCCGGCCGCTTCCCACGCCTGCAGCCCGCCGTCGAGCACGGCAACCGAATCGTGGCCGAGCCAGCGCAGCAGCCACCACAGGCGCGCTGCATAGGCGCCGCCTTGCGCGTCGTACGCGACGACCTGCTGACCCTGCTTGAGGCCGCGGCTCGCGAGCAGCGTGGCGAGCGCGTCGCGGGTCGGCAGCGGATGGCGGCCGTTGGTGCCCGTCTTGCGGCCGGACAGGTCGCGATCGAGATGAAGATATTGCGCGCCGGGGAGGTGGCCGGCCGCGTAGGCGGCCTCGCCGGCGCCGGGATCGGCGAGATCGAAGCGGCAGTCGAACAGCGCGACGCTGCCGGGCGCCGCGGCCAGGCGCTCGGCGAGATTGGCGGCGGAGATGAGCGTGGTGTAATGAGTGTGTGGCATGACGGCTCCCTGGAGTGCGAATGGCCTGACACTCCAAGTCTAAACAAAAAAGACGGGCCGAAGCCCGTCTTTTCGCTTGCCGGCGGCCGGGCGGCGTCGAGGCGCCGCGGCCGCTGTCAGAGGTCGCCGAGGTGGCGGCGCAGGAACTCGTGGAAGTGCTGCATCCCGTCTTCCATCGGGCTCTGGTACGGGCCGACCTGCGACTCGCCGCGGGCCATCAGCGCTCGGCGGCCTGCGTCCATCCGCATCGCGATCTCGTCGTCCTCGACGGCCGTTTCCATATAGGCGGCGCGCTCGGCCTCGACGAATTCGCGTTCGAACAGCGCGATTTCCTCGGGGTAATAGAACTCGACGATGTTGGTGGTTTTCTGCGGCCCGCGCGGGATCAGCCACGACACGACCAGCACGTGCGGATACCACTCGATCATCAGGCCCGGGTAGTAGACCATCCAGATCGCGCCGAACTCCGGCGGCACGCCGTTGCGGAACTTCAGCACCTGCTCGTGCCATTTCTGGTAAGTCGCGCTGCCCGGTTTCGCGAGGGCGTTGTGCACGCCGACCGTCTGCACGCTGTACCAGTCGCCGAACTCCCATTTGAGATCGTCGCACGACACGAAGCTGCCGAGGCCCGGGTGGAACGGGACGACGTGATAATCCTCGAGGTAGACCTCGATGAACGTCTTCCAGTTGTAATCGCACTCGTGCACTTCGACGTGATCGAACAGGTACTCGGAGAAGTCGAAGTGATGCTTGGTGCCGAGGTTGGCGAGGTCGCGCGCGACGTTGCGGCCCTCGGCCTCGAACAGCAGCCCCTGCCAGTTCTGCAGCGGGCTCTTGCCGAGGTTCAGGCACGGCTTGTCGGGGAAGTGCGGCGCGCCAAGCAGCTCGCCTTCGAGGTCGTACGTCCAGCGGTGCAGCGGGCACACGATGTTCTGCGTGTGGCCGCGCCCGTTGAGCATGATCGCCTGCCGGTGGCGGCACACGTTCGACAGCAGTTCGATCCGGTTCGTCTGGTTACGGACCAGCACGCGGCCTTCCTTCTCGGACGGCAGCGCAAAATAATCCCCCGCCTCGGGCACCATCAGCTCGTGCCCGACGTAACGAGGTCCTTTCTTGAAGAGGGTTTCGATCTCGCGCTCGAGTAGCGCCTCATCGAAATATGCAGTGACTGGAAGCTGGCTGTGGGCCGACTTCAACTGAAGCGCATCGCTCAGATTGGACATTCCCACTCCCGGTGTTAGCGTGAAAGCAGTGAACAACCCAACCATCGAAAAATCGATTTAGGGAAACGGAGAATTATACCCGGTTCGCCTCGCAAGGCTAGGATTAAGTGCCTGATTTGTGTCAATTTTTTGTCGGGCTACCCTCGAAAGGCGCACACTGTGCGTCGAAGATGGGGCCGGAATTGTGCGCGGGCGCCCAAGACGGCAGGTCGGAAAATTCTCTTTTGCCGTAGAATGTCCGACTTGTTTTGAAATTTGACACCCTCGTCCATGGCGAAAACCGCATCCCCAGGCGCCACGCCGCCCGGCAATGGCACCGAACCGTTGCCGGACAATTACGAGATGGCGCTCGCGGAACTGGAGACGCTGGTTGCCCGGATGGAAGGCGGCGCGTTGAGCCTCGAGGATTCACTGGCGGCGTATCGTCGCGGTGCGACCCTCGTTGCGTTTTGCCAACAGCAGCTCGAGAAAGTGGAGCAGCAGGTCCGCGTGCTCGACGGCGCGACGCTGAAGCCGCTTTCGTCCGGAACGGCCGCCACGGACGGCGAAGACGACGATCTATGACATTCGAACAATGGATGCGGTCCGTGCTTGACCGTGTCGAGGACGCACTCGGCCACTATCTGCCGGCCGAAACCGCGACGCCCGCGAAACTTCACGAGGCGATGCGCTACGCGGTCCTCGGTGGCGGCAAACGCGTTCGCCCGCTGCTGTGCCATGCGGCAGGCGAGCTGACCGGTGCGACGGAGGCGGCCCGCAACGCCGCGGCGGCGGCGCTGGAGATGATCCACGTCTACTCGCTCGTGCATGACGACATGCCGTGCATGGACGACGATGCGCTGCGTCGCGGCAAGCCGACCGTGCACGTGCAGTACGACGAGCCGACGGCCCTGCTGGTCGGCGACGCGCTGCAGTCGCAGGCGTTCGTGGCGCTGACCGACGCCGATGCGCTGTCGCCGGTGCAGCAGGCGGCGCTCGTGCGCGAGCTGGCGCTCGCGAGCGGCTCGATCGGCATGGCCGGCGGGCAGGCGATCGACCTGGCGAGCGTCGGCCTGAAGCTGACGCGCGAGCAGCTCGAAACGATGCACCGGATGAAGACGGGCGCATTGCTGCGCGCGGCCGTGCGAATGGGCGCGCTGGCGGGCGAGACGCCTTCGGCGGAAACGATGGCTGCGCTGGACGTGTACGCGGGGGCCGTGGGTCTGGCCTTCCAGGTCGTCGACGACATTCTCGACGTCACGACCGATTCGGCGACACTCGGCAAGACGGCCGGCAAGGACGCGGCGAACGACAAGCCGACCTATGTATCGATCCTCGGTCTCGAGGCGTCGCGCGAGCTGGCAGCGCAGCTGCGCGCCGAAGCGCACGACGCGCTGAAACCGTTCGGCGCACGCGCACAGCGTCTCGCCGAACTTGCCGACCTGGTGGTGAACCGGGTCAGCTGACGCGAAAGCCCGCCGCCGCGCACACGCTACGGTGCGTGCAAAAGAATGCGGGCGCGTTTGATTTCCTACAATGGAACGACGATGTACGACTTGCTGAAAACCATCGACGACCCGGCGGATTTGCGCCGCCTCGATCGTCGCCAACTGCAACCGCTCGCGGATGAACTGCGCGCGTTCGTGCTCGACAGCGTGTCGAAGACGGGCGGCCATTTGTCGTCCAACCTCGGGACGGTCGAGCTGACGATCGCGTTGCACTACGTGTTCAACACGCCGAACGATCGCATCGTCTGGGACGTGGGTCACCAGACCTACCCGCACAAGATCCTGACGGGCCGCCGCGACCAGATGCATTCGCTGCGTCAGTACGACGGCATCTCGGGCTTCCCGCGCCGCAGCGAATCCCAATACGACACGTTCGGCACCGCGCACTCGAGCACGTCGATTTCCGCCGCGCTCGGCATGGCGATCGGCAGCCAGCTGAACGGCGACGACCGCTTCTCCATCGCCGTGATCGGCGACGGCGCGATGACGGCCGGCATGGCGTTCGAGGCGATGAACAACGCGGGCGTGTCGGAGGATGCGAAGCTGCTCGTGATCCTGAACGACAACGACATGTCGATCTCGCCGCCGGTCGGCGCGCTGAATCGCCATCTCGCCCGCCTGATGTCGGGCCGCTTCTACGCGGCCGCACGCGCGGGCGTCGAGCGTGTGCTGAGCGTCGCGCCGCCGGTGCTCGAACTCGCGCGCAAGCTCGAGGAGCACGCGAAGGGCATGGTCGTGCCGGCCACGCTGTTCGAGGAGTTCGGCTTCAACTACATCGGCCCGATCGACGGTCACGATCTCGATTCGCTGATCCCGACGCTGCAGAACATCCGCGAACTGCGCGGCCCGCAGTTCCTGCATGTGGTGACGAAGAAAGGCCAGGGCTACAAGCTCGCCGAAGCCGATCCCGTGCTCTATCACGGCCCCGGCAAGTTCAATCCGGCCGAAGGCATCAAGCCGTCGACCACGCCTGCGAAGAAGACGTACACGCAGGTGTTCGGCGAGTGGCTGTGCGACGAAGCCGAGCGCGATACGCGCGTGGTCGGCATCACGCCCGCGATGCGCGAAGGCTCGGGCATGGTCGAATTCGAGAAGCGCTTCAAGGATCGCTACTACGACGTCGGCATCGCCGAGCAGCACGCGGTGACGTTCGCGGGCGGTCTCGCGACCGAAGGGCTGAAGCCCGTCGTCGCGATCTACTCGACGTTCCTGCAGCGTGCGTACGACCAGCTGATCCACGACGTCGCGCTGCAGAACCTGCCGGTCGTGTTCGCGATCGATCGCGCGGGCCTCGTCGGCGCGGACGGCGCGACGCATGCGGGCGCGTACGATCTCGCGTTCATGCGCTGCATCCCGAACATGACGATCATGGCCGCATCCGACGAGAACGAATGCCGCCAGATGCTGCACACGGCGCTCCAGCAGCCGAACCCGACCGCGGTGCGCTATCCGCGCGGCGCGGGCACGGGCGTGGCGACGGTGAAGGAATTCACCGAGATCCCGCTCGGCAAGGGCGAAGTGCGTCGCCGCACGTCGCAGCCGGAAGGCAAGCGCGTCGCGATCCTCGCGTTCGGCACGATGGTCGCGCCGTCGCTCGCGGCGGCCGACGAACTCGACGCAACGGTCGCGAACATGCGCTTCGTGAAGCCGATCGATGCGGCGCTCGTGCGCGAGCTCGCCGAAACGCACGACTACGTCGTCACGGTCGAGGAAGGCTGCGTGATGGGCGGCGCGGGCTCGGCCTGCGTGGAAGCCCTGATGGAGAGTGGGGTTATCCGACCCGTACTACAATTGGGCCTCCCTGACCAGTTCATCGATCACGGCGACCCCGCGAAGCTGCTGTCGCAATGCGGCCTCGACGGCGCGGGCATCGCGAAATCGATTCGCGAACGCTTCCTGAACCCGGCGGCCGACGTCGCCGGCCAGGCGAAGCGCGTCGCATAAGCTGACGCCGCCCTCGGGCGGCGTCGGTGCGACTGGCGCAACCGGTCTACATTGATGCGGAAAACATGGGCCTGCGGGCCCATGTTGCTTTTCCGGCTGCCGCATGACGCGGCGTGCGCGTCGTCGAACGCGCGGCTTACAAGGATTGAACAAGATGAACCAGATGAATCCCGCCTTCGTGATGCCCGACGTGCAGAGCACGGTGGATACCCGTCAGATTCCGATTCAGCGCGTGGGCGTGAAGGCGGTCCGGCATCCGTTGACGGTGTGTACCGAAAGCGGCGACGTGCAACCGACGGTCGGCGTCTGGAACCTCGATGTCCGTTTGCCGGCCGATCAGAAGGGCACGCACATGTCGCGCTTCGTCGCGCTGCTCGAAGAGAATCGTGCGCCGCTGACGGTCGAGCGTTTTCGCGCGATGCTCGCATCGATGCTCGAAAAGCTCGAAGCCGAAGCCGGCCGCATCGAAGTCACGTTCCCGTATTTCGTCAACAAGACGGCGCCGGTGTCCGGCGTGCAAAGCCTGCTCGACTATGAAGTGACGCTCGCGGGCGAAAGCCGCAACGGCGATACGCGCCTGTTCCTGAAGGTGCTCGTGCCGGTAACGAGCCTGTGCCCGTGCTCGAAGAAGATCTCGCAATACGGTGCGCACAACCAGCGCTCGCACGTGACGATCGATGCGGAGCTGGCTGCCGATCTGCCGGTCGAGGCGCTGATCCGCATCGCGGAAGAAGAAGCGTCGTGCGAGCTGTGGGGGCTGCTGAAGCGTCCGGACGAGAAGTTCGTCACCGAGCGTGCATACGAGAATCCGAAGTTCGTCGAGGATCTCGTGCGCGATATCGCGCAGCGCCTCGATGCGGACGAGCGCGTGGCCGCTTACGTGCTCGAAGCCGAGAACTTCGAGTCGATCCACAATCATAGCGCGTATGCGTTGATCGAGCGCGACAAGCGGCTGGCTGCATAACGCCGCGGCGTCTTGTCGCGCCCATGAGAAAGGCCGCTCGTTCGAGCGGCCTTCTGTTTTCCGGCTGACGGTGTCGCGTTGCGCGATTCAGCGTGCGAGCGACGCGAGATCCCAGCGCGGCTTCACCGTGAACGCGTAGTCGGCATTCGCCTGTTCGGGCCAGCGGCCGAGCCGCAACGCACCCGCGAGCGCGATCATCGCGCCGTTGTCGGTGCAGAGCGCGAGATCGGGGTAGTGCACGTCGAAGCCGCGCTTGGCCGCGGCCGCCGACAGTGCCGCGCGCAACTGGCGGTTCGCGCCGACGCCGCCCGCGACCACGAGGCGCTTGAGCTTCGTCTTCTTCAGCGCGGCGAGCGACTTCGCGACGAGCACGTCGACGGCCGCATCGACGAAGCCGCGCGCGAGGTCGGCCTTCGCGCGTTCGAGCGCTTCGCCCTCCAGCTTCGCCGCTTCGAATTTCTTCATCTGCGTGAGCACGGCGGTTTTCAGGCCGCTGAAGCTGAAGTCGAGATCGCCCGAGTGCAGCATCGGGCGCGGCAGCACGACCGCGCCCGGCGTGCCCGTTTCGGCCAGCTTCGATACTTCAGGGCCGCCCGGGTAGCCGAGGCCGATCAGTTTCGCCGTCTTGTCGAACGCCTCGCCGGCCGCGTCGTCGAGCGTTTCGCCGAGCGTCTCGTACACGCCGACGTCGGTCACGCGCATGAGTTGCGTGTGGCCGCCGGACACCAGCAGCGCGACGAACGGGAACGGCGGCGGCTCGTCGACCAGCAACGGCGACAGCAGATGGCCTTCGAGGTGATGGATGCCGACGGTCGGCTTGTTCCATGCGAGCGCGAGCGCATTCGCGATGCTCGCGCCGACGAGCAGCGCGCCGGCGAGGCCGGGGCCTTGCGTGAATGCGATCGCGTCGATGTCGTCGCGGCGCGTGCCGCTTTGCGCCATCACTTCCTCGAGCAGCGGCAGCGCACGGCGGATGTGGTCGCGCGACGCGAGCTCCGGCACGACGCCGCCGTAGTCGCGGTGCATCGCGATCTGCGAATGGAGCGCGTGCGCGAGCAGGCCGCGCTGCGTGTCGTAGAGCGCGAGGCCGGTTTCGTCGCAGGAGCTTTCGATGCCGAGAACGAGCATGGGTGAGGGCAGGACGCGCCGTTTCGGACGCGCCTCGGGTAGGTCAACGTAACCGGAAAGTATAGCAGGCGAGGGCGGACCGCCGCTGGCGGCGGCCCGGGCCCGATGCCGGGCAGGTACAATCCGCGCCATGGAAACTTATGACATCGCCGTGATCGGCGCGGGCGCCGCCGGCATGATGAGCGCCGCGGTCGCCGGGCAGCTCGGCCGTCGCGTCGTGCTGATCGATCACGCGCCGCGGCTCGCCGAGAAAATCCGCATCTCGGGCGGCGGCCGCTGCAACTTCACGAACCTGTATGCCGGGCCCGACAACTACCTGTCGTCGAATCCGCATTTCGCGCGCTCGGCGCTGGCGCGCTATACGCCGCGCGACTTCCTCGGGCTGCTCAAGCGCCATCGCGTGACCTGGCACGAAAAACACAAGGGCCAGCTCTTTTGCGACCATGGCAGCGACGCGATCATCGACGTGCTGAAACACGAGTGCGACGCGGGCGGCATCGCATGGCGCCGGCCCGTCGTCGTCGACGCGGTGCGCCATGCGCCGTCCGACGGCTTCGTGCTCGATACGCAGCAGGCCGGGCCGATCGGCGCGCGCGCGCTGATCATTGCGACCGGCGGCCTGTCGATCCCGAAGATCGGCGCGACCGACTTCGGCTACCGGCTCGCGAAGCAGTTCGGTCACAAGCTCGTCGATACGCGGCCCGCGCTCGTGCCGCTGACGTTCGCGCCGCAGGACTGGGCGCCGTTCGCGCCGCTGTCTGGCGTGTCGCTCGAAGTGCGCGTATCGACCGGCGACAGGAAGCGCGGCGGCGAATTCGTCGAGGACCTGCTGCTGACCCATCGCGGCCTGTCCGGCCCCGGCATCCTGCAGATCTCGAGCTACTGGCAGCCCGGCGACCCGATTCGCATCGACCTGCTGCCGCAGCGCGACACGGTGGCCGACCTGCTCGAGGCGAAACGCACGTCGAAGCGCCAGATCGGTTCGCTGCTCGCCGACTGGGTGCCGGCGCGCCTCGCGCATGCGTGGCTCGACACGCATCGCGTCGCGGCCGACGCGCGGCTCGCCGATCTGCCCGACAAGACGCTGCGCCAGATCGGCGACGCGCTGTCGGACTGGACGCTGACGCCGAACGGTACCGAAGGCTACAGGAAGGCCGAAGTGACGAAGGGCGGGGTCGACACGCGGGAGCTGTCGTCGGCGACGATGATGAGCGCGCGCGTGCCGGGGCTGTTCTTCGTCGGCGAGGCGGTGGACGTGACGGGCTGGCTCGGCGGGTACAACTTCCAGTGGGCGTGGGCGTCCGGCACGGCGGCCGGGCAGGCCGCGGCCGAGTATGCGCGCGGCGCCTGACGCGCCGGCCGGCGCCGTTCCGGCGGGGCCGGGCCCCGTGCCTTTGAGCAATCGCTCTGCTATACTCGGTAGTCTTTCCCTGCAAACCTTTATTCGTGTCGGATCATGACGATCATTCGCGTTAAAGAGAACGAGCCGTTCGAAGTTGCAATGCGTCGCTTCAAGCGCACGATCGAAAAGAACGGTCTGCTGACCGAGCTTCGTGCGCGCGAGTTTTACGAGAAGCCGACCGCAGAACGCAAACGCAAGAAGGCTGCTGCGGTGAAGCGTCATTACAAGCGTATCCGCAGCCAGACGTTGCCGAAGAAGCTGTACTGAACGATTGGGCGCCGCGCGGTTCACTGAGCGGCGCACCGGCGATTCCGTGCGATCGGGTGCGATCGTGCAGCCGATCAGGCGGCGAGTCGCCGATGCCGGATTCGAGCAACCCGCTTGAGACACTGTCCCAAGCGGGTTTTTGTGTTGACGCCCGTTTGCGGGCGTCGGATTCACATTTCCATCCCGGGTGAAAGATGAGTTTGAAAGAGCAGATCAGCGAAGACATGAAGGCCGCGATGCGCGCGAAGGAAAGCGAGCGCCTGGCAACGATTCGCCTGCTGATGGCCGCGATCAAGCAGCGCGAGGTCGATGATCGGCTCACGCTCGACGACGCCGGCATCACGGCCGTGATCGACAAGATGATCAAGCAGCGCAAGGATTCGATCAGCCAGTTCCAGGCGGCCGGCCGCGACGATCTCGTCGCGAAGGAGCAGGCCGAGCTGACCGTGCTGGGCGGCTACATGCCCGCGCAACTGTCGGACGCCGAAGTGGCGGCCGAAGTCCAGGCGGCGGTCGCGCAAACGGGCGCGGCGGGCCCGCAGGACATGGGCAAGGTAATGGGCGTGCTGAAGGGCAAGCTCGCCGGCCGTGCCGACATGACGGCCGTTTCCGCGCAGGTCAAGGCCGCGCTCACGAAGTAAAACCCGTTCCCGGCGCGCCCAGCGATGCGTGCGCCGGGCGTCGTATCGTCCTTTTTCGCTCGATCCCACGGTGATTCCGCATTCGTTCCTGCAGGATTTGCTGAACCGCGTCGATATCGTCGACGTGGTGGGCCGGTACGTGCAGCTCAAGAAGGGCGGCGCCAACTTCATGGGGCTGTGCCCGTTCCATAACGAGAAGAGCCCGTCGTTTACCGTCAGCCCGACCAAGCAGTTCTATCACTGCTTCGGTTGCGGCGCGCACGGCACGGCGATCGGCTTCCTGATGGAGCACGCGGGGCTCACGTTCCCGGAAGCCGTGCAGGAACTCGCGCAATCCGTCGGGCTGACCGTGCCGCACGAGCCGTCGATGCGCGGCGGCGGTGGGGGCGGAGGCGGTGGCGGCGACTATCCGGCGCCCGTGTCGAAATCGGTGGCGACCGCGCTGTCCGACGCGATGACGGCGGCGTGCGACTACTACCGCAAGCAGTTGCGCGGCGCGACGGTCGCGATCCAGTATCTGAAGAACCGGGGCCTGACCGGCGAGATCGCCGCGCGCTTCGGTCTCGGCTATGCGCCGGACGGCTGGCAGAACCTCGAGGCGGCGTTCCCGGATTATCGCGACGAGTCGCTGGTCGAAGCGGGGCTCGTGATCGTCAGCGAGAAAACCGACGCGCAGGGCGTCGCGCGCCGCTACGACCGGTTCCGCGAGCGGATCATGTTCCCGATCCGCAACGTGAAGGGGCAGGTGATCGGTTTCGGCGGCCGCGTGCTCGGCAGCGGCGAACCGAAGTACCTGAACTCGCCGGAAACGCCGCTGTTCAACAAGGGCAGCGAGCTGTACGGGCTGTTCGAGGCGCGGCTCGCGATTCGCGAGCGCAAGTACGTGCTGGTCGTCGAGGGCTACATGGACGTCGTCGCGCTCGCGCAGCTCGGCTTTCCGAACGCGGTCGCGACGCTCGGCACCGCGTGCACGCCGATTCACGTGCAGAAGCTGCTGCGCCAGACCGACACGGTCATTTTCAGTTTCGACGGCGATTCGGCCGGGCGGCGCGCGGCCCGGCGCGCGCTCGAGGCCTGCCTGCCGCATGCGGGCGACAACCGGACGATCCGGTTCCTTTTTCTTCCGCCCGAGCACGATCCGGACAGCTATGTGCGCGAGTTCGGCGCGGATGCGTTCTCCGAGCAGGTCGAACGCGCGATGCCGCTGTCGCAATTTCTGTTGAACGAAGCAATTGCCGGCAAGGCGCTCGATCAGCCGGAAGGCCGCGCGAAGGCGCTGTTCGATGCGAAGCCGCTGTTGCAGGCGCTGCCCGCGAATGCATTGCGCGCGCAGATCATGCACATGTTCGCCGACCGCCTCGATATCCCGTTCGAGGAAGTCGCGGGGCTGTCGGAAGTCGATACGCGCATCGCGGCGGCGCCGCGCCAGGCGCCCGCGCGCAGCGAGCGGCGACGCGTGACGGACAGCGAAAAGCGCGCGTTGCGCACGCTGGTGATGCATCCGCGCATCGCATCACAGCTCGACGACGAACAGATCGCGACCCTGCGCGCGCTGCCGCGCATCGGCGAATTGTTCGCGGAAGTCGTCGATCATGCGCGTGCGCTGGGCGACGGCGCGGAGTTCCGGCTGCTGTCGGATGTCCTGAGGGCGTCCTCGAACGGGGCGACTTACGAGGAAATCTTCCGCGAAATTCTGGACTATGATGAAAACGTCCGCGATCTGCTGTTACAGAATCCGGAAGACGAGACGGTACTCGAGCGGCAACGCGAGCAGGAGCGGATCGCGGGGGAGGAACTGCAGGCAGCGGTGCTCAAGATGCGTTATGACGCCTGCTGCGACCGGCTGGACAGGCTGGCGCGGCAATCCACCTTCACCCCCGAGGAGTTGGCTGAATTGACGGAATTGAACCAGCAGCGAACCGACATGAAGCGTCGGCTCGGGCTGTAGGCGGCCGGGGCGCTTAGAGAGGGCTCCCCAGCGTGCTATAATATAAGGTTTCCAGCGGTTTGTTTTCCAAGCAGAGGCGAGAATCGCGATGGCAAAGACGACAGGCGGAAAGAAAGCAACAGGCAAGGGCTCGACGGAGCCGACCAAGAAGGTCACAGCGGCCAAGTCTGCTTCTTCCACCAGGACAACGTCTTCAGCCACGTCAGCCCCTGCAGGAAAGAAAACCGCGGCCGGCACCGCTCAGGCTGCGCCGGCACCGGCAGCCAGAACACGGGCTGCCGCCAGACCCGACTCCGGGCCGGCCAAGCCGGCGGCGAAGCGGGCAAGTGCGAAAAGCGCAAGGGACACGACTGCCGCCGCGGACGAAACGGCAGTACGTACTACTCATGCACCCACGGTTCAACCGGCTGTCGTCCAGCAGCCGCGAGTCGATATAGCCGGTACGGCGAACTCCATGACCAAAAAGCTGAACGAAGTATCCGTCGAAGACGACGCAAATCAGAGCGACGAGCAGCCCGCAGCCGCGGCTGCACCGGGCAAGTCCAAGGTGCGTGATCGTCGCGCCAAGGAAAAGGCGCTGCTGAAGGAAGCGTTCGCGACGAGCACGCCGGGCACGGCCGAGGAGCTCGAAGAGCGCCGCGTGAAACTGCGCGCGCTGATCAAGCTCGGCAAGGAGCGCGGCTTCCTCACGTACGCCGAAATCAACGACCACCTGCCGGACAACTTCACCGAGACCGAAGCCCTCGAGGGCATCATCGGCACGTTCAACGACATGGGCGTGGCGGTTTACGAGCAGGCGCCGGACGCGGAAACGCTGCTCCTGAACGACAACGCGCCGGCTGCGTCGTCGGACGATGAAGTCGAGGAGGAAGCGGAAGTCGCGCTGTCCACCGTCGATTCGGAATTCGGCCGCACGACCGATCCGGTCCGGATGTACATGCGCGAGATGGGCACGGTCGAGCTGCTCACGCGCGAAGGCGAAATCGAGATCGCGAAGCGGATCGAGGACGGCCTGCGCCACATGGTGATGGCCATCTCCGCATGCCCGACGACGATCGCCGACATCCTCGCGATGGCCGAACGCGTCGCGAACGAAGAGATCCGCGTCGACGAGCTCGTCGACGGCCTGCTCGATCCGAACGCCGCGGATGCCGCCGATACGGACGGTTTCTCGGCGAAGGAAGCGGAAGCCATCGAGAACGAGGACGAGGAAGCCGAAGAGGAAGAGGAAGAAGAGGAAGAGGAGGAAGACGACGGCGCCGCGCAGGCGTCGGCGAACGCCGCCCAACTCGAAGCCCTCAAGCGTGCGTCGCTCGAGAAGTTCTCGCAGATCAGCGAGTGGTTCGACAAGATGCGCCGCGCGTTCGAAAAGGAAGGCTACAAGTCGAAGGCCTACCTGAAGGCGCAGGAAACGATCCAGAGCGAGCTGATGACGATCCGCTTCACCGCGCGTACCGTCGAACGCCTGTGCGACACGCTGCGTGCGCAGGTGGACGAAGTGCGTCAGGTCGAGCGCCAGATCCTGCACATCGTCGTCGACAAGTGCGGCATGCCGCGCTCGGAATTCATCGCACGCTTCCCGGGCAACGAGACGGATCTCGACTGGGCCGAGAAGATCACCGCGGAAGGCCATCCGTACAGCGCGGTGCTGTCGCGTAACGTCCCGGCGATCCGCGAACAGCAGCAGCGTCTGCTCGACCTGCAGGCGCGCGTCGTGCTGCCGCTGAAGGACCTGAAGGAAACCAACCGTCAGATGGCGGCCGGCGAACTGAAGGCGCGCCAGGCGAAGCGCGAAATGACCGAGGCCAACCTGCGTCTCGTGATCTCGATCGCGAAGAAGTACACGAACCGCGGCCTGCAGTTCCTCGACCTGATCCAGGAAGGCAACATCGGCCTGATGAAGGCGGTGGACAAGTTCGAATACCGTCGCGGCTACAAGTTCTCGACCTATGCGACGTGGTGGATCCGTCAGGCCATCACGCGCTCGATCGCGGACCAGGCGCGCACGATCCGGATTCCGGTTCACATGATCGAAACGATCAACAAGATGAACCGCATCTCGCGGCAGATCCTGCAGGAAACCGGTCTCGAGCCGGATCCGGCCACGCTCGCCGAGAAGATGGAGATGCCGGAAGACAAGATCCGCAAGATCATGAAGATCGCGAAGGAGCCGATCTCGATGGAAACGCCGATCGGTGACGACGACGATTCCCATCTCGGCGACTTCATCGAGGACACCAACACGGTCGCGCCGGCGGATGCCGCGCTGCATGCCAGCATGCGCGACGTCGTGAAGGACGTGCTCGATTCGCTGACGCCGCGCGAGGCGAAGGTGCTGCGGATGCGTTTCGGTATCGAGATGAGCACCGATCACACGCTCGAGGAAGTCGGCAAGCAGTTCGACGTCACGCGCGAGCGGATCCGTCAGATCGAGGCCAAGGCGCTGCGCAAGCTGCGTCACCCGAGCCGTTCCGACAAGCTGAAGTCGTTCCTCGAAGGGAACTGATTTCCGGCGTTTCTCTTACGAACGCCGCCGGTATCCGCATGATGCCGGTGGCGTTCGTTCCCTTTGTCGTCTTTGTTGTTACAATGCCGGCCCGGCTTCGTTGCCGGGGTGGCGTGTAGCACGCCGTGCTTCTCGTCTGGGCCCCTAGCTCATGCTTGGTTAGAGCAGCGAACTCATAATTCGTTGGTGCCGGGTTCGACTCCCGGGGGGCCCACCAGATTTCATGCCGCGCCGCGCTGTGTCGCGGTATGCCGAAAACCCGCGATCGCGTCATGCGCCGCGGGTTTTTCTTTGGGCGCACGCGCGGCAACAACGAAGCCCTGCCGCGCCGATGGCAATCGAAGTATGCTGTGGCGCGGCCGGCCTCGGCGCGATACTCGCGCACGTCGGGACCGCCGATCGATGCCGCCTCCATCCGGCGGCCAGAACAAACGGATTTCACCCGGGAGCGGGGACGGCGATCATGATCAGGCTGCGTTGGTGGGGTGCGATTCTGTCGTTGCTGATGCTTGCCGCGTGCGCAAGCCTGCCGCCGCAGGCCGATCGCGCGCCGACGCATGCGTACACCGATACCGACGATACGCGGCTGGGCGCCGCGTTTCAGCAGCAGGCCCGCACGCACCCTGGGCAGGACGCGTTTCATTTGCTGACCGATCCGGTCGATGCGCTGGACGCACGCGTGCTGCTTGCCGACCGCGCCGACCGCTCGCTGGACCTTCAATACTACATCTGGCACGACGACCTGACCGGCCACGAACTGGCCGACGCGGTCATTCGTGCGGCGGACCGCGGCGTGCGCGTGCGCGCGCTGCTCGACGATCTCGGCACCAACGCGGACGACCGCAAGCTGCTCGAGATCAGCGCGCATCCGAACATCGAGATCCGGCTGTTCAATCCGGTGGCTACGCGCCGGTTCAAGAAGATCGGCACCGTGTTCGAGTTCTCGCGCGTCAACCGGCGCATGCACAACAAGGCGATGATCGCGGACAACCAGGCGGCGATCGTAGGCGGCCGCAATATCGGCGATGAATACTTCGGCGCATCGTCGATGCTGGAGTTCGGCGATCTCGACGTCGTCGTTCATGGCCCGGTCGTGAAAGACATCTCGACCGAATTCGATACGTTCTGGAATTCGCCGTATGCGTATCCGATCGATACGCTCGTCGGACACGATGCGGCGCCGGGCGGCCTCGACCGCGAGCGCGAACGGTTGCGCGACTACCTGCGGGCCATGGAGGACAATCCGTACGTGCTCGAGGCACGGCAGCGGCTCGACCGGATCGTTCACGGAGAGGGCACGGCGCTGTCGTGGGGGCATGCGACGGTGCTGTACGACGATCCGTCGAAGATCGCGCACCCGCCGAAGGACAGCGACGGGCACCTGATGCCGCAACTGCGTGCGCTCGCGTTGCAGCCCAGGCACGACCTGCTGATCGTGTCGCCGTATTTCGTGCCGGGCAAGGAGGGGGTCGAGCGGCTGCGCGCGCTGACAGCGCGCGGCGTACGCGTGACGGTGCTGACCAATTCGCTCGCGTCGACCGACGTGGCGGCCGTGCATGCCGGCTACCGGCGCTATCGAAGCGATCTGGTGAACGCCGGCGTGCGGCTCTACGAGCGCCGGCCATCGGGCGACAAGAGCATTTCGAAGCAGGTCATCATCGGCTCGTCGCGCGCGTCGCTGCATGCGAAGACCTACGTGTTCGATCACACGAGCATCTTCATCGGGTCGATGAATCTCGATCCGCGTTCGCTGAACCTCAATACGGAGATCGGCGTTTACTGCGAGAGCCCCGCGATTGCGTCGCAGGTGGCCAACGATCTGGAAGCGCGGCTCGACCAGATCGCGTGGCGTGTCGAGGCGAGCACCGACGCGGCCGGCAACGGGCGGCTCAAGTGGATTCAGACCGATGCGGACGGGAAGGTCACCGAGATCGATCACGAGCCGGAGGTATCTGCCGGGCGGCGGATGGAAGTCTGGTTCCTCGGGCTGTTTCCGATCGAATCGCAACTGTGAGCGACGCTCAGCGTCGCGCGCGGCGGTGCGGCTCGATGACGTTCGCGAACTGTGTTGCCGCTGTCTCGATCGTCGCGTCGTTCAGCCCCGAATAGCCGAGCACGAAGCCGTTATAGCGGCGGCCGTCGCCGCGAGATCCGCACAGACATGCATGCCGCCCGGGCTCTCCCGCACGCTCAGCGACGTACCGATCGGCAGAGGCGAGATGACGCGGCATGCAGACGACCCGCGAAGGCTGCGCAGCCTTCGCGGGTCGTCAGACGCGGTTGCGTACGATACGTCGCGCTTGCGCAACCGCAACGGTCAGCAGCGCGTCAACGCGCGAAATCCGACGTGCTCTGGATGAACGCGTTCAGCTTCGAGATGTTCACGCTGCCGAAGCCCGTCGTCGCATCCCAGCCGGCCTTCGCCTTGTAGCCGTAAGTGCCGCTGCCGTTGTTCCCGGACGTGACGTCGTGCAACAGCGCGGCGTTGGTCGGGAAGTACTTGTAGATGCTCGACGCGGGGAACCCGAGCGCATTGTTGTTGGCCGATTGCAGCCGTGCCCAGATGCCCGTGAAGATCGGCGCGGCGAGGCTCGTGCCGCCTTCGTTGTTCAGGTAGCCCGAACCCCACAGCGTGTCGGACGTCTGCCCGTTCACGACGAGAATCGCACCCGTGCGCAGGTCGGCGTCGAAGCCGACGTCGGGGAGCGCACGCTTGGTCGAGCCGGTGAGCGTCGACGACTGCCACGCCGGCGCGGCCTCGTACTTGCTGTACCCGCCGCCGGTCGACCACACGGTGCCCGACTGCCAGCTCGGATCGTTCCAGACGATTTCGCTGTTGTACGCATTGGTCGACGTATTCGTGAACAGCGTCGTGCCGCCGACCGCGATCACGTACGGCGACGTGGCCGGCTCGCTCACCGTGTAGGTCGAGCGCGACGGCTTGCCGCTCGCGCATTCGTACGCGCCGTGGTCGCCGGCGGAAACCGAGAAGGTTTGCCCTTGCGCGACCGCCTGCTTGAAGATGGTGTCGTCGGTCGCCTGCGAGCCCGTGCTGTACGCGGACGATTCGCACACGCCGAGCGACACGTTGATCACCTTCGCGACGTTGTCGGTCACGGCCTTGTTGTACGCAGCCGTGATCGCGGTGAGCGTCATCGACGGCGCGGTGTAGAACACGACCTGCTTCACGCTGCCGCCGGCCGTGCCGACGATCGACTGGCTGTCGAGGTTCCACTCGACGGTGCCGTCGGTGTCGGTGTAGGAACTGCCGGCCGGGCCCGTCTTCACGATGCTGCTGCTGATCGTGCCGAGGCCGTTGTTCGCGGCGAACGTATTGAGGTCGCTCACCGTCTGCGACAGGTCGCCTTCGGAGATGATGCCGACGGTGGTCTGCGAGGCCGTCGGCGTGCCGTCGCCGCCATAGATCGACGAGAATTCGGTCGGGTTGTGCGGGACCGCCGACGCGCCGGCCGGGATCGTCAGGTTGCTGGTGTTGCCTTGCGGCTTGCCGCCCGCACCCGTATGCATCAGCTCGACGTTCTGCAGGCCGAGTACCGCGCCGACGATGTTGCCGATCGCGTTCGGCACTTGCGCGGCGTCGGTGTTCGCATAGACGCTGCGGCCGTTGCGGGTGAAGCGCTTGAGCGTCGTGCGGAACGCGGACTGGACGGTTCCCGCGGTGCCGGATGCGGAGACGAGCAGCCGGTTGGGTGCGACCACGATGTTCACGAAGCCTGCCTTGCGCAGGTGGGCGACGACGGAGGCGACCTGCTGATCGGTCGGCGCATATTGCGCGGCGAATTGCGCAGGCGTGAGGAACTGCCGGTAGTGCGGCGAGCCGGGCGTATGCAGGTCCCGCAGGTACTGGTCGAGTTGAGCTTCGTTGCGCAGGTTCAGCCCGAGCACGATGTCCACCGATTCGCCGGGCGCCATGTCGATGGCAGAGGCGGCAGCGGCCGCCGTGCTCGCGGCGGGCGCGCCGGCCGTACCGGCTTCGTTCTGCTGCACGAGCGGCAGGAATCCCTTGGTGCGTGTTTCCGTCCAGCCGGCCGCGGGCGCGGCATGGGCGGTCGCCATGCCGAACGAAGCGGCTGCTGCGGCGGCGAACGCGAGTTTGACGATGCGAATGTGCTTGTGTTTCTTGTTTGCAACCTGATTCATTTGAATTACCCCTCCGGTTGAACATCGAACGGCACGAACAACGACGGTCGACAGCGGTGCGGGTCATGCACCGCCGCTTTCTGTCGCATGCGGGCGGATGGCACGGACGCGACAGGGCCTTTCACCCGATCCGGAAAGCGGTTTTTCTCCGGGGGCGAAATACGGAAAACGCGATGACGGGAAGGCTGCGCCGCGGGGCGGAGCAGTCGCGCCGGATTCGGCGCGGGCGGATTGCTAGAGCAACAGCTTCGTTGTCCTGCTCATTTGATTCGATCCTTCGGCCCGCTGCCGAATGGCAGCCGTCCAGTGAAATGCATCGGGATGCCGCGCGCGCCGGCGTGCGAACGAATCGTTCGGCGGCGCGTACTTCGGTGCAGCGGAAGCAGAAAAAAGTGGAGCGGAATCGATTGCGTGGCGGGCAAACCGTCGGATTGCTTGCATCGGACGGTATCAAGAACGAAAGCGAGGTGTCAAACTTTTTTTGATTATATGAAATAAAATTAAACTGAATTAACCGCAATGGTTTTGAAAAGATCGGCGGCATTTTGTAATGTTCGAAACCCGCAACGCAGGTAATGCCGATAGCGATTCGCCGATCATTTCCGATGCGTGTTGAAACGGCCCGGGGTTAGACGGCCAATCGTCATCGAGGAAATGCTCGAATCGTCGCGGCCTGTCGTTCGGCCGCCTGAAGGTCGTCGACGAACCGGAACAGCGCGTCGACATGCTGAAGCAGCGCGTCGCGCGAGGGCGCGTTCGTATCGGCGGCAAGCGCCTTGATCGTGTCGAGCCGGGTTGCGAGTTCGGCGAGCTGGGTGCGCGTGACGTGACTGCTGGTGGCGACGGTGGCCGTCGCATCGGATGGATTTGCCGGTTTCATTGAATGAGTGATCGCGTTGAAGTGCTCGATGAAGCGGGACAGGTCGGCCGGGCAGCCGTCGACGGAAACCGCGCGCGCCGACGAATCGCCGGCCACGATCCGGCCAACGGTGTCCGCCATCGCGTCGAGCGTCGCGAGCATGCGGCGGATCAGCCTGATCAGGTCGAACGCGGCGGCCAGCAGGCAGACGGACAGCGCGGCCGCGAGCACCACGTAAGTACACGCATTGCGGAGCATCGCGTCGGCCGTCGCGTCGTGCGGCAACGCGGCCGGCGCGTGCAATGCATGGACGAAGAACGCGACGGTGCAGGCGAGCAGCACGACGACGATCGCGGCGAGGCCGATCGCCCGCCCGATTTGCCGGCCGGGCCGTGCCGGCAGCGTCACTGCACGCCCCGCAGCCGGTAGCCGACGCCGCGCATCACTTCGGGCATGCCTGGCGCGCCGGCCCGTTCGAGTTTCTTGCGCAGCCGGCAGATGTGGCTGTCGACCGTGCGCTCCAGCGCGCTCACGTCGGCCATGCACGCATCGAGCAGCTCGCCGCGCGTGAACACGCGGCTCGGCGATCTCGCCATGTGCGCGAGCAACCGGAACTCCGTCAGCGTCAGTGGGATCGGCACCTCGGCGCCCGCCGTGCGCACGCGGGCCAGATAGCTGTCGGTATCGATCTCCAGGTCGCCGACGCGCAGCATGCGCGTGGTGGGCGGCGCGGCCGACCGGCGCAGGATCGCGCGCAATCGCGCGACGACCTCGGCCGGGTTGAACGGCTTGACGATGTAGTCGTCCGCGCCGGCGTGCAGCGCCTGCAGCCGGTCGAGGTCGCGATCGAACGCGGTGACGACGACGACGGGCGTATTGTCGCGCCGTCGCAGCTCGGCGAGCACGTCCCAGCCGTTTTTCCGCGGCATCTTCACGTCGAGCAGGATCAGGTCGGGCTTCAGGCGCGGATGCATGTCGAGCGCCGCTTGCCCGTCGGCGACGCGGTAGGTGCGAAAGCCGTCGTGCGTCAGGTACGCATCGAGGATGTCCGAGATGTCGGGCTCGTCTTCTGCAATGAGTATCAGGGAATTCGTCATGGAGTGTGCCGTGCGATGGCGAACAGTCGGGGCGGCCCGTCGCCTGGCCGGGGCGCGCCGTTCCGCCACGCTGCCGCGCGGGCGGAACGGCGCCGTTCGTTTAGTTCTGCGCCACGCGCTTCGACGGTGCGACGTCCTGGTCCGTCAGGCCGCCGCCGAGCGCCTTGTACAGCGCAACGGCATTGCTCAGTTCGCTGCGGCGCAGGTCGAGCAGCGCTTGCCGTGCCGCATAGAGTTGCCGCTGCGAATCGAGCAACTCCAGCCGTCCCTCGACGCCCGCGCGATAGCGCAGGGTCGACAGGTCGGTGCGGCGTTCGGCCGAACCGACCACGCGGGTCTGCGCTTCGATCTGGCGGCCGAAGGTTTCGCGTCCGGCGATGCCGTCGGCCACTTCGCGGAACGCGGCCTGAATCGCGCGTTCGTACTCGGCGACCGCACCGGACTTGCGCACTTCCGCAAGACGCAGCTCGGCACGCAGCCGGCCGCCCTGGAAGATCGGCACCGTGACCTGCGGCGCGAAGCTCCACACGCGCTGGCCGCCGTCGAACAGGCTGCCCATCGCGGGGCTGAGGAAGCCGATCGACGACGTCAGCGACAGGCGCGGGAAAAACGCGGCGCGCGCGGCGCCGATGTCCGCATTCGCGGCGACGAGGTTTTGTTCGGCCTGCTGGATATCCGGGCGACGAAACAGCAGCTCCGACGGCAGGCCGGCCGGCAGTTGCGTCATCACCGGTTGTTGCTGAAGCGGCAGCGGCGCGGGCAGATCCTTCGGCAGCTCGGCGCCGACCAGCAGGCGCAGCGCATTGCGCGCCTGCTCGACGGCGCGCGTGCGCGCTTCGAGATCGGCCGTCGCGCTCGCGACCTGGCCTTCGGCCTGCGCGATGTCGACGCCGCTCGCCTGATGCGCGTCCTTCAGGCGGCGCGCGAGATCGAGCGACTGCCGCCAGTCGGCGAGCGTGCGCTCGGACAACTGGCGTTGCTCGTGCGCGAGGCGTTCCGCGAAGTACGCGTCGGCCACGCCGCCGACGAGCGAGATCTGCACCGCACGGCGGCCGTGATCGGTCGCGACGTAGCGCGCGAACGCGGCATCCGACTGCGACTTCACGCGGCCGAACAGGTCGATCTCGAACGCGCTGATGCCGACGTTCACGCCGTACTGGTTCTGCGTCGTGCCGAACAGCGGCGGATTCGACTGCGTGTCGTCCGACGTACGCTGACGCGTGAAGTTCGCGCCCGCGCCGATCGACGGCAGGCGCGCGGCGCGCTGGATGCCGTACTGCGCTTCCGCGGCCTCGACGTTCAGCGCGGCCACGCGCAGGTCGCGGTTGTTGTCGAGCGCGAGCTCGATCAGGCGCTGCAGGCGGCGATCGCCGAACATCGTGCGCCAGCCCAGATCGGCGGCGTTCGCGTCGAGATCGGCGGCGGCGGCGGCGGCGGCGGCGGCGGTGTAGGCCGTCGGCACCGGCATCGCGGGTTTGACCAGCGTCGGCGCGAGCGAGCAGGCCGACAGTGCGAGGATGAGGGGAAGAACAAGCAATCGCATGGCATCAACCTTCCTGTTCGTGAGTCGGGGTAGCCGGCTGCTTGCGGGACGCCCGCCATGCGCCGATGCGCTCCTGGATGCTCATCACGAACACAAAGAAAACAGGGACGAAGAAAATGGCCAGCACCGTGGCGGTCACCATGCCGCCGAACACGCCGGTGCCGATCGCGTGCTGCGTTTCGGCGCTGGCGCCGGTCGCGATCATCAGCGGCACGACGCCGAGGCCGAACGCGAGCGAGGTCATCAGGATCGGGCGCAGGCGCAGCTTCGACGCCTGCACGGCCGCCTCGATCAAGCCCTTGCCTTCCTCGCGCAACTGCTTCGCGAACTCGACGATCAGGATCGCGTTCTTCGCGGACAGGCCGATCACGGTGATCATCCCCACCTTGAAGAACACGTCGTTCGGCAAGCCGCGCAGCAGCACCGCGCCGATCGCGCCGATCAGGCCGAGCGGCACCACGAGCATCACCGACAGCGGAATCGACCAGCTTTCGTACAGCGCGGCGAGCACCAGGAACACGACGATCATCGACAGCACCATCAGCATCGGCGCCTGCGACGCCGACTGGCGTTCCTGCAGCGACTGGCCGGTCCACTCGACCGCGAAGCCCGGCGGCAGTTGCGCGGCAAGCCGCTCCATCTCGGCCATCGCCGCGCCGCTCGATTGGCCCGAGGCGGCGTTGCCCGAAATCCGCGCGGACGGGTAGCCCTTGAAGCGCACCATCTGCAGCGGCGTGTCGGTCCACACCGGGCGCACCACTTCCGACAGCGGCACCATGCCGCCGGCCGCGTTGCGCACGTACAGCTTCATCACGTTGTCGATCTGCATGCGTGCCGGCGCGTCGGCCTGGATGATCACCTGCTGCATGCGGCCCGCGTTCGGGAAATCGTTCACGTAGGTCGAACCCATCGCGGTCGACAGCGTGTCGCTGAGCGTCGTGAACGACACGCCGAGCGCCTGCGCCTTCGCGCGGTCGATCTCGAGGCGGATGCTCGTGCCGGCCGGCAGGCTGTCCGGGTACACGCCGGTCACGACCTTGCTTTGCGCGGCGAGTTCGAGCAGCTTCGCTTCGGCCGCCTTGAGCGCCGCCGTGCCCTGGTTGGCGCGGTCTTCCAGGCGCATCGAGAAGCCCGAGCTGTTGCCGAGTTCGTCGATCGCGGGCGGCAGCAGGCTCATCACCGTGCCTTCGGTCACGCCGGCCATCGCCTGTTGCGCGAGCATGCCTTCCTCGAGGGTCGATGCGCCGCCGCGGTTTTTCCAGTCCTTCATCACGGACCAGTTGATCGCCGCGTTCGGCCCTTGTCCCGAGAAACCGTAGCCGATCACGGAAATGCTCGACTGGATTGCCGGACGCGAGGCAAGATGTTTTTCCAGCGTGTTGACCACGTCATGCGTGCGTTCGGCGGTAGCGTCCGCGGGCAGCAGGAAGCTGGTGATGAAGTAGCCCTGATCCTCGTCCGGCAGGAACGACGACGGCAGGCTGCGAAAGCCGAACACCAGCGCACCCGCGATCGCGACGAACACCAGCATCACGCGGCCGGTGCGGCCGACCAGGCGGCCGACGCGCGTCTCGTACCATTTCGTCAGGCCATCGAAGCGACGGTTGAACCAGCCGAAAAAGCCGTGCTTCTCGTGATGGCCCGGTGCGAGCGGCTTGAGCATCGTCGCGCACAGGGCCGGCGTGAGCGTCAGCGCGAGCAGCGCGGAGAACAGGATCGACACGGCCATCGACAGCGTGAACTGCTTGTAGATCACGCCGACCGAGCCGCTCGCCATCGCCATCGGCAGGAACACCGCGGTCAGCACCAGCGTGATGCCGACGATCGCGCCGGTGATTTCCTTCATCGCCTTCGACGTCGCGTCCTTTGGCGACAGCCCTTCCTCGGCCATCAGGCGCTCGACGTTCTCGACGACGACGATCGCATCGTCGACGATGATGCCGATCGCGAGCACCATGCCGAACATCGTCAGCACGTTGATCGAGAAGCCGGTCAGCAGCATCACCGCAAAGGTGCCGAGCATCGCGACGGGCGCGACGATGGCCGGGATCAGCGTATAGCGCACGTTCTGCAGGAACAGGTACATCACGAGGAACACGAGCACCATCGCCTCGAACAGCGTGGCCAGCACTTTCTCGATCGAGATCTTCACGAACGGCGACGTGTCGAGCGGGATCGAGTAGCGCATGCCCGACGGCATCGACTTGCTCAGTTCGGCCATGCGCGTGCGGATCGCGTCAGCCGTCTTCACGGCATTGGCGCCCGGTGCGAGCTGCACGCCGGCGAGGGTGGCCGGCTTGTTGTTCTCGCGGCTCACGAACATGTAGTTCTGCGAGCCGAGTTCGACGCGCGCGACGTCGCCGAGCACGACCTTCGAGCCGTCCGCGTTCGCGCGCAGCACGACCTTCGCGAATTCTTCCGGCGTCGTGAGCTGACCCTGCGCGGTGAGCGGCACGGTCACGCGCTGGCCCGGCAGCGCGGGCAGCGCGCCGAGGCTGCCCGGCGCGATCTGCACGTTCTGCTGGCCGATCGCGGTCGTCAGGTCGTTCATCGACAGGCCGAAATTGATCAGCTTCTGCGGATCGACCCAGATGCGCATCGCGCGCTCGGAGCCGAACTGCAGCACGCGCCCGACGCCGTCGATGCGCCGCAGCTCCTCGGACACGCTGCGCGCCATGTAGTCGGCGAGCGCGCCTTCGTCGAAGCGGCCGTTGTCGGAGCGCAGGCCGATCAGCATCAGGAAGCCGGACGACGCGGATTCGACGATCAGCCCGTTCTGGCGCACGGCGGCAGGTAGGCGCGGCTCGATCGACTTGATCTTGTTCTGCACGTCGACCTGCGCCAGCGCCGGATCGGTGCCGGGCTTGAACGTCACGGTGATCTGCGCCGAGCCGGACGTATCGGCCGACGATTCGAAATACAGCAGGTTCTTGACGCCGGACAGTTCGCGCTCGATGAGGCTCAGTACGCCGTCGTTCATCGTCTGCGGCGTGGCGCCCGGGTAGTTCGCGGTGATCGTGACGGACGGCGGCGCGACCGACGGGTAGCGTGCGACCGGCAGTTGCGGGATCGCGATCACCCCCATCAGGATGATGAAGAGGGCGATCACCCACGCGAACACCGGGCGGCGGATGAAGAATTCAGCCATGGCTGGAGGCTCCTCGTGACTCAGTGCGCGGACGCGGCGGCGGCCGCGTCAGGCGACTTCCAGTCGGTCGCGGCGGCCGGCGCGCCATCGGTCAGGCGTTCCATGCCCTCGACGACGATCTTCTGGCCGGCCTGCAGGCCCGACTTGATGCGGTAGTGGCGGTTCGTGAGCTCGCCGATTTCGACGGCCGTCAGACGCGCGTGCCCTTTCGCGTCGAGCACCCACACCTGCGGCTTGCCGCCGGCGCGCACGACGGCCTGTTGCGGCACCATCACCGCGTTGGCGTAGTGCGCGCGCGGAATGCGGGCACGCACGTACATGCCCGGCAGCAGTTGGCGTTTCGGGTTGTCGACCAGCACGCGCAGCAGCACGTCGCCGGTGCCCGGATCGACGTTGACGCCCGAGAACAGCATGCGGCCCTTTACGTCGTAACGCGTGTCGTCGTCGCGCAGCACGTCGACCGGCAGGCCGTTGCCGTCCGACGCTTGCGGCTGCGACGCGAGCGCGCCGCGCAGCGCTTCGAGCGACGCGGCCGGCTGGCGCACGTCCACATAGACCTGGTCGATTTGCTGGATGCGCGCCATCGGCTGGCTGTCGCCGCTCGACACCAGCGCGCCTTCCGTCACGAGCGCCTGGTCGATGCGGCCGGCGATCGGCGCTTCCACGGTCGCGAATTTCAGATCGAGCTGGCGGCGCGCCAGCGTCGCGCGGGCCTGCGCGACGTCGGCCGCGGCCTGGTCGCGTTGCGATACGGCGTCGTCGTACACCTGGCGGCTGATCGCATCGGCTTCGACGAGCGGCTTGAAGCGCGCGGTCTGGACCTTCGCGCGTTCGAGCGCGGCCTGCGCCCGCAGCAGCGAGGCGGCGGCCGTATCCATCTCGGCCTTGAACGGCGCCGGATTGATCTGGAACAGCGGCTGGCCCTGGCGTACTTCGGTGCCCTGCTCGAATAGCCGGCGTTGCACGATGCCGCTCACCTGCGGCCGGATCTCGGCCACCCGCACGGCCGCGACGCGGCCGGGCAGATCTTCGGTCACGTCGACGCGCGTGGTGGCCACGGTCATGGCCGCCACCGGGGTGGCCGGCGCGGCGGCCTGCTGTTCGGACGGCCCGCAGCCGGCCAGCATCGCCGCCACCAGCACACATACGGCGCCGTGGCAGCATCGGTTCTGATTGTTCATAACGACTCCAGGAAGCGCAGGCAGCCCACTGCCTGCTTTGACGGGGCGGAGTGTGCTTGGAGTAGTTGGCGGCTTTTATGCGGAAAGATGGAGATTCGATGGAGGCGGCGAAAGGCGCCGAAAAGCAGGGGGTGAGGCGAAGCGGAATGCTCGGACGAACGGGATGCCGCGCGGTGTCATGCGCGCGATGTTTCGGCTCGATGCGGGCGTCGGCTCGAGCCGGTATCTAAAGATCGAGCCGGCAGGGCCGCCGGGCGAACCGCCCGACGACGCGGCGCGTGCGCGCTGGCGGGCGATGACGCGGCCGCTGGGCGCGCACGTGCGCGACGCGGCGCCGGCGTCGCGCGATGGCGAAGCGGGCGGGGGCAGAGAATGGGGCGCGCCATTTGACGCGCCGTCGCGCTACGGTCTGGCGCCGGCTTCCCGCAGCGCGTCCGCGGCGTACGTGTTGTCGTGCGTCAGCGCGAGCTGAAGCAGCGACTGGCCGCGCCGGTCGACATGGTTCGGATTCGCGCCATGCGCGACGAGCAGCGGAATCAGCTCGAAGCGGTTGAACAGCGTCGCGAACCCCAGCGCGGTTTCGCCGGCGCCGTTGGTCTGGTCGATCGGGCAGCGCGTGTCGATCAGGCGCCGCGCGATGTCGCGCTCGTTCCTGAAGAGCGCGCCCATCAGTGCGGTGTTGCCGTGACGATCGCCGACGCACGCGTCGGCGCCGGCCGACAACAGGTAGTCGAGCGCCGCGGGCTGGCCGTCGTACGACGCGAGGATCACGGCCGTATAGCCGTGGCTGTCGGTCGCGTCGACCGGATAGCCGGCGTCGTGCAACGCGCGCAGGATATCGACGCGGCCGACGCGCGCGGCGTCGAACCAGTCGTCGTCATAGCGACGCAGCGCGGCGGGATCGGCCTTGCCGTACGCCGGCTGGTCGGGCAGGTGCGTGCAGCCGGCGAGTGCGGCGAGCGCGAGCGCCGCCGCGGCCGCGCGGATCGCATGGGGGAAGCGTTCGGATCGCATGGGGAAGTCCTGATGAGGTGGCCGGGCCGACGTGCGCGGCGCAATCGCGCACGTCGGCAGCGACCGGCGTCGCGGGATCAGTTGTCGCTCAGCTTCGCCGCGAGTGACTGCACCTGCTGGACGTTCGCGTGAACGGCCTGGGCGAGGCGCGTACCGTAGTCGGCGTCGGCCTTGTAGAAGTACGACAGCATCGCGTACTGGTTCTGCGCGTTCTTCACCTGGCCGAGGTCGCCGGACAGCGCGGTGACGAGGTCGTCCTTGTCCTGCTGCGACAGGCTGCGGTAGTACTCGCCGGCCTGACGGAACGGCAGCTTCTTGCGGATCGCTTCCTGCTGCGTCGTGCCGCTGAGCGCCATGCGGACCGACTTGTACTGCGGATCCTGCGCGAGCTCGTTCAGCGTCGACGGCTCGTAGTTCACCTCGCCCTTGCGGTCGCCGGCATTCATCGTGCCGTCCTGGTTGTTGTTGACCACCGGCACGACGGGGCGGTTGATCGGCAGATCCATGTAGTTCGCGCCGAGCCGGTACAGCTGCGTGTCGGCGTACGCGAACAGGCGATCCTGCAGCATCCGGTCCTCGGACGGCTCGATGCCGGGCACGAGCCGCGACGGCGCGAACGCGGATTCCTCGGTCGACTGGAAGTAGTTGTCGGGCACGCGGTTGAGCGTCATCGTGCCGATCTTGCGTTCAGGCACGCCGGTCCACACCTTCGTGTCGTCGAGCGCGTCGAAATCGAAGCGGTTCAGGTCCTTCGGCGTGAGCACCTGGACGTACAGGTCCCACTTCGGGAAATCACCCTGTTTCAGCGCGCCGTACAGATCGTTCGTCATCATGTTCCAGTCGCGGCCGATCGACGCGGCGATTTCTTGCGGGCGCAGGCCGTGCACGCCTTGCTGGCTCTTCCAGTGGAACTTCACGTAGTGCACGTCGCCTTGCGCATTGACGAACTTGAACGCATGCACCGCGAAGCCGTCCATGCGGCGATACGAATCGGGCATGCCCTCGTCCGTGTACAGCCGCGTCAGCATGTGGGTCGCTTCGGGCGTGTGCGCGAAGAAGTCGAACGCGAGGTTCGGATCCTGCACGCCGGTCACGGCGCTCGGTTTGTTCGCGTGCACGAAGTCGGGGAACTTGATGCCGTCGCGAATGAAGAACACCGGCCAGTTGATGCCGACCATGTCCCAGTTGCCCTGCTGCGTATAGAACTTCACCGCGAAGCCGCGCGGGTCGCGCGCCTGCTCGGGCGAGCCGCGATAGCCCATCACGGTGGAGAAGCGCACGAACACCGGCGTGCGGGTGCCCGGCGTGAAGACTTTCGCTTTCGTCAGGTCGGAGATGTCGGCGCTCGGCACGAACTCGCCGAATGCGCCGGTGCCGCGTGCATGCACGACGCGTTCCGGAATGCGTTCGCGATCGAAGCGCTGCAGTTTCTCGATGAGCGCGGAGTCCTGCAGCAGCACCGGGCCGGCGGGGCCGGCCGTCTGCGAATTCTGGTTGTCGCCGACGGGTGCGCCGGTGTCGCGCGTGAGTTCGGCGGCGTATGGGGAAGCGGAGAGTGCCACGCAGATTGCGGCGACTGCGTGCCGCAGCACGCGATGGGAAGACGAGGACATGACGATGGAACTCCTTGATCCGATCGGTGGTGGGGAAGCCGACTGAATTAGAAGAGATCGTCAGATGATTGGCTAATTGATATTCGATATGTCATCGATAGCCGTGGGCACGATGCGGCGCGAACCGTTCGTCGCGCACGAAACGAAGCAGTATTGTTGCGCGCGCAATGAGTTGTTGCCGAATTGTTTCGACGAGCATGATGCATCGGTCGTGCATGATTCGCGGCGGCGCCGTCAACCGGCGCCTGTTTGCCATCCGAGCCCGAGGCTCTTCTGCACCGACACGTAGTCCTTGATCAGTTCGGCTTGCCCGGCGATCACGTTCTGCTGCGCGGCTAGCGCTTCGCGTTGCGTATCGAGCAGGTCGATCATCGACGCGACGCCCGCGCGATAGCGCTGGTCCATCAGCGCACGCGAATGCACGGCCGACGTCTGCACCTTCGTCAACGCGACCACATGTTCGCGCTGATGCCCGTAACGCTGCAACGCGGTGTTGGCATCCTGTAATGCATCGAGCACGGCTTTCTGATAATTCGCTTCCGCTTCGTCGCGCGATGCTTCGGCCGCACGTACCGCGCCGCGCGTGCGTCCGAAGTCGAGAATGTTCCATTGCAAGTACGGCGCGCCGACCCACGTGAAATTCCGCTTGCGCAACAGGTGGCCGGGGTCGGTCGCGCTGAAGCCGAGATCGCCGAGCAGCGTCACCTTCGGGAAATAGTCGGCCACATGCTCGCCGATCTGCGCATTGCTCGACGCGAGCCGGCGTTCGGCCGCGCGAATGTCGGGGCGCTGTTTCAGCAGCGTGGCCGGATCGCCGATCGCGACGCTGCCGGGCAGCGTCGGCAATGCCGCGTCCGGCGTCGACAGCGCGGCGTCGAGCGCGCCCGGCGCGCGGCCCGTCAGGATCGCGAGCCGGTCGAGCGATTCGGTCACCTGGGCATCCAGCGGGATCAGCGAGGCGCGCGTGTTCTCGACCTGCGTCGTCAGGCGCTCGATGTCCGCATCGGCCGCGACGCCGCGCGCGCGGCGCTGCTGCGTGAGTTCGAGCATCTGCTGCTGCAATTGCGCGGTGCGCCGCGACAACGCAAGCCGTTGCTGCTGGTCGCGCAGGTCGACGTACGCATTCGCGACTTCCGCCGCGATCGACACCTGCGTGTCGGCAAGATCGGCATCGACCGCTTCGGCCTGTGCGGATGCGGCTTCGATCGCGCGGCGCGTGCCACCGAACAGATCGATTTCCCAGGTCGCGTCGAAGCCCGCCGAATAGAGTTGCAGCGGCCCCGAGCCGCCGAGCGACGGCGACGTGCCGCCCGACTGGCCCGAGTCGTTCGACGGCAGCAGCGCGCCGAGCGCGCCGACGTCCGGTTCGCGCATGCGGATGGCCGCGACGGTGGCCGACGATTTCGGCATCCGTGCGGCGCGCTGTTGCGAGAGCTGCGCGCGTGCCGCGCGCAAGCGCGCCTGCGCCGCATGCAGATCGGGGTTGTAGACGAGTGCGGCGACGATCAGCTCGTCGAGCTGGCGGTCGTTCAGCGCGTGCCACCACGCGCTCGGCGCGGGCGCGGCGGTGTCGACGCCGGTGGCCGGTGCTCGCACGAAGGTCGGCGCATCCGGTGCGGCGGGCGCGCCGCGGTAGTCGGGGCCGACCGTGCAGCCGGCGAGCAGGCACGCGGCCGCGCACAGGGTGAGCGCGGGGCGGCGGGGCAGGGAGAAGGGTTTCATCGCGTAAGACGGGTCAATGGCCGGACGACATCGGTTGCGGGCCGCGCGGCGTGCGCAGCAGCAGCGCGAGCGGCACGCAGGCGAGCAGCGCGAGGCCGAGCAGATAGAAGGTTTCGGAATAGGTCATCACGACGGCCTGGATCTGGATCTGCTGCGCCAGTTGGCCGAGCGCGCGCATGTTCGAATACGCGAGATCGCCGGTGTGCGCGAACCAGTTGGCCGCATAGGCCGACAGGCGATCCTGCCCGATCAGCGAGTTCGCGCTCACCGATTCGCGGAGCGCGGCCGTATGGAAGGTCGTGCGCCGGTCGATCACGGTGCCGATGATCGCGAGCCCGATCGAGCCGCCGAGGTTGCGCGCCATGTTGTAGAGCCCGGCCGCATCGCCTGAATCCTCGCGCGCGACGGCCGCCATCGACGCCTGGTTGAGCGGCATCATCGCGAGCATCTGCGCGAGGCCGCGGATCAGTTGCGACCACACGAAATCGTGGCCCACGCTCTGCGCGGTCAGGCTGATGTCGAGCATGCAGCTCAGGCAGAACAGCAGCAGCCCCGCGATCACGAGGATGCGGAAATCGACCTTGCCGAGCAGGCGCGGCAGGATCGGCATCACGAGAAAGGCCGGCAGCCCCGACAGCAGCATGATCGCGCCGGCCTGTTCCGCGTTGTAGCCGGCGACGATCGCGAGGAACTGCGGCAGCAGGTAGGACACGCCGTACAGCCCGGCGCCGACCGCGGACACGATCACGATCACGCTCGCGTAGCGCGGGTTGCGCATCAGCGACAGCCGCATGATCGGCCGCTTCGCGAAGCGTTGCGACAGCGCGATCAGGATCATCCCGACGAACGACACGACGCTCAGCGTGACGATCATCTGCGATTCGAACCAGCGCTCGCGCTGGCCTTCCTCGAGCACGACGGTCAGCGAGCTCAGGCCGATCGCGAGGCCGAAGATGCCCAGCCAGTCCGCGTTGAAGAATGCGCTCCATTGCGGGCGGTCCGACGGCAGCCCGAACACCAGCAGCGCCATCAGCAGCAGGCATACGGGCAGGTTCAGGAAGAAACACCAGCTCCAGTTCACGTTTTCCGCGAGCCAGCCGCCGAGCACCGGGCCGAACAGCGGCCCGAGCAGCACGATCAGGCCGAACAGCGTCATCCCGACCGGCAACTGCGACAGCGGCAATCGCGTGCGGATGATCGTCTGCGCGGTCGGGATCAGCGCGCCGCCGGTGAAGCCCTGGCCGATCCGGCCGGCGATCATCATCGGCAGCGAATGCGACCAGCCGCACATCATCGAGAACGCGATGAACAGCGCGGAGTTCGTCAGCAGGAAATTGCGCAGCCCGAACACGCGCGTGAGCCACGCGGCGAGCGGGATCATCACGATTTCCGACATCAGGTAGCCGGTCGAGATCCACGTGCCTTCGGTGCCGGTCGCGCCGATTTCGCCCTGGATCTGCGGCAGCGCGGAGTTCGTGATCGAGATGTCGAGCGTCGCCATCAGCGCGCCGAGCGCGCCGGCCGCGACCGCGATCCAGTCGGTCACGCTCGCGCGGCCCTCGTGCGGCGGCATGGGTATCGTGGCGGACGTATCAGCCATGATGCGTCTCGTCGCGGGCCGAGCGCGTATCGACGTCGACCGTCACCGACAGCCCGGGCAACAGCATGCGCTGCGCGCGGGCATCCGCGGCGAGACGGATGCGCACCGGCACGCGCTGGACGATCTTCGTGAAGTTGCCGGTCGCGTTCTCGGGCGGCAGCAGCGCGAACTGCGCGCCGGTGCCGGGCGCGAAGCTGTCGACGACGCCGGACAGCGGGCCGTCCGGCAGCGCGTCGACATGCAGCTCGACGGGCTGGCCGATGCGCATGTTGCCGATCTGCGTTTCCTTGAAGTTCGCGACGAGATAGATCGAGTCGACCGGCACGACGGTCAGCAGACGCGTGCCGGGCTGCACGTATTGACCGACGCGCACCGTGCGATCGCCGACGCGGCCCGCGAGCGTGCTGCGCACGATCGTGTTGTCGAGGTCGAGTTGCGCCTGTGCGGCGCTGGCCTGCGCGGCCTCGAGCTGCGCGCGCGCCTGCTGGAGCTGTGCGGTGAACGACGCGATCTGCGTGCGGGCGGCGGCGATCGACGCGTTGTTCGCGGCGAGCGTCGCCGCCGCCTGGTCGCGCGTGCTTTTCAGGTCGGCCACGCGTTCGTGCGTCTCGGCGCCCGTCGCCGCGAGCGGCGCGTAGCGCGTGTACTCGTCGCTTGCGTGCTGCGCGTTGATGCGCGATACCTTCGCCTGCGCTTCGGCCTGCTCGAGATTCGCGCGCTGCTGGCTGATGTCGGCTTCGGCGCGCGCGATATCGGCGCGGCGGGCGTCGACGGTAGCGAGCGCCTGCGCGAGCGCGACCTGATACTGGCGCACGTCGAGCCGCACGAGCGGATCGCCGGCCTTCACGGGCTGGTTGTCGCGTACATAGACGTCGGTCACGTAGCCGGCGACCTTCGGCGCGGCGGTCATGCTGTCCGCTTGCAGATACGCGTCGTTGGTGCTCTCGATGAAGCGGCCGACCGTCCACCAGCGGCCGAGCCAGACCGCGCCGCCGACGGCCGCGAGCACGGCGACCGCGAGCAGGATGCGCCGCCTTCTCCCGCCGTTTCCGTTGCGCGGCGTTGTTCCGTTTTCCTGACGATCTGCTTTCTGTGGCGGGTCTTGTGGCGTCGACATGCTGAGTCCAATTTATTCCAAGTGGAAGAATTATTCCAGTTGATAAAATTGTGTCAAGTAGAATGTCGATCGATCGAATGACGAGGAAGGCATGAACGAAGCGAAGAAGCTGCGCCGCACGTCGGCGGGCGGCTACGCGCGCGGCGACGAAACGCGCCAGCGGATCATCGAGGCGGCGCTCGAACTGTTCGGCGAACGCGGGTTCGCGGGCGCGTCGACGCGCGAGATCGCCGCGAGGGCGGGCGTGAACGCGCCGGCGCTCCAGTACTACTTCGAGAACAAGGAAGGCGTGTACCGCGCGTGCGTCGAGACGATCGCCGAGCACGGCTGGGCGGTGTTCGCGCCGGCGGTCGGCCATGCGCGGGAGATGCTCGACACGGACGCGAGCGTCGACGAGCTGATCGATGCGTTCGTCGGGCTGCTGCGCGCGCTGTCGGACCGGATGTTCACCGCACCGAAGACGATGAACCAGCGGATGTTCTTCGCGCGCGAGCAGGGCGGCCAGGAGCCGGCGAGCGCGAGCGAAATCCTGATGAAGCGCTTGCGCAAGCCGCTCAACGACGTGAGCGCCGAGCTGATCGGCCGCATCTCCGGGCGGCCTGTCGACGATCCCGTCACGCGATTGCGCGCGCTCAGCCTGTTCGGGCAGATCACGGTGTTTCACATCGCGCAGCGTTCGGCGCTGCAGTTGCTCGAATGGGACGCATTCGAGGGCGAGCGTGCGGCGCTGGTAACCGACACGATTGCCGAGCAGACGCGCGTGCTGCTCGAGCAATGGCATGCGCAGCGCGATGCGGGTGCCGCTGCCCCGGCAACCGCTGCGAAGCGCGGGCAGCGTGCCGCGGCGAAACCACGTGCCGCGAAGCCGGGGGCGGTACCCCCCGCCGCGAAAAGCACGGCGCGCGTGAAGAAGCCTGCCGTGCGTTGAGCGCGGCCGGTCGCCGGCCCCGGGCGAGCGCGATCAGCCCGGCTTGCGCTCCGCTCCGTCGGGCGACGGCGGCCGGGCTGCCGATTCGGCGGCATTCCGCGTATCGGGGCGCGCGTCGTTCTCATCGTTGCCGGCAGGCCGCGATCCATCCGCATAGGCTACGACGCTGCGCTGCGGATTGGCGATCCGGATCTCGCGTTCGCGGAACGTTTCCGCGATCCGCCGGTTGAATTCGCGCTGCACGCTCCAGCGTGCCGAGTCCGTACATTGCATCTGCCCGGCCAGCGCGAGCGCCGCGCCATCGACCTGATCGATACCCCAGTAGCTGAAATCCGACAGGATGCCGTCGTGGTATTTCGGATCGTCGCGCAACGCGGCGCCGATTTCCTTCAGCGTCGCGATCGCGCGGTCGATGTCCTCGCCGTACGCGATGCTGACCTTGACGGCCGCGTTGCCGAGCCCGCGATTCGTGTTGTTGACGGTCGTCACCGAGCTGAACGGGATCGTGTACAGCGACCCGTCGCCGGCGCGCAGCCGCACGGTGCGGATCGACAGGTATTCGACCGTGCCCGATACGCCGGCGAGCGTGACCCAGTCGCCGACCTGCATCGCGTTTTCCATCAGCAGGAAGATCCCGGTGATGAAATCCTGCACGAGCTTCTGCGAGCCGAACCCGAGCGCGACGCCGAAGATGCTGGCGCCGGCCAGCAGCGGGCCGACGTTTACGCCGAGTTCACTGAGGCCCGTCAGCACGACGACGAGCGCGATCATCACGAACAGCAGCGAGCGCAGCATCGGCAGCAGCGTGCGCAGCCGCGCCGCGCGCACCAGGTTGCCTTCGCGCGTCCAGCGTTGCAGGCGGCGCTCGATCGCGATGTTGGCCGCTTCCCACACGACGAGCGCGACGATTGCCGCGATCGCGATCGTCACCAGCGCGGACGCGAGGCGGTGTCCGATCGTGCCCGTCTCGAACGCGCGGAAGATCGGCACGCCCCAGATCTGCAGCAGCAGTACGACGGTCACGATGCCGATCGCGCCCGACACGATCTGGCGCAGCAGCGGGTAGTAGCGGTACGCGTGCAGATGAACGAGCGTGCGGTCGTCCTCGCGGCGCTGGAACAGGCGCGCGAGCGCGCCGAACACGACGATCGACACCATTCGCATCGCGATCATCACGGCGATCGAGCGGCCCCCGAGCGCGATCAGCACGCGGTAGCCGTTGTGGACGTCGAGCGCCCACACGAACCACAGCGCCATCACGATGAAGACCGAGACGGGCGCCCACGCGTCCGCGAGCGCGTTGCCGACGACGGTGAAGGTCGGCCGATCCGCGCCGGCGGCGCGGATGCGTGCCGCCACCGGCCGGCGGCACTGCAGGATCAGTACCGAGATCATCACGTGCCCGACGAGCGCGACGGCCTTCAGCAGCGCGACATGGCCGGCTTCGGTCAGGCCGAAGTTGGCGGCGATCTCGACGGCCGCCGTGCACGCGCCGACCACGATCACGATCCGCGCGATCGAGCGTTGCGCGAAATCGGCCCATGCGTCGCTGATATGCAGCAGCCGCAACTGCCGCGCATCGGGCTGGAAGAACAGTCGGCTGACGATGGTGACGAGCCGGCAGATCACGTAGATGTCGATCAATGCTTCGAGCGCGGATTCGATCGGCGTGTCCGCTTCATCGAGCAACGACATCGTCAGGCTTGCGACGCCGACGAACACGAGCAGCGGCACCGCGCGCAGCGCGAGACTCACGAGCGCGCGCGGCATCCGGTGCAGCAGCGTGGTGTGTCGGCGTGCGTGGCCTCGGCTTTGCGAGGATGGAGGGGCGGTGTCTGCCGTGCCTGCGGTTGCGGTGTCGGGCGCGGTGGACGTATCGGGCGGCGGCGTGTTGCCCTCGTCCGACGCGGCGGAATCGGACGCCGCGCGGCGCGCGGCCACTGCAGCCAGCGCGCGTCGCAGCAGCCGCTTCGCGAGCCATTCGACGAAGAGCGCGGGCACGAGCACCGCGAGGAGGATCACGAGCGTGTGAGTGAGGTCCGCACGCTGGTCGGCGCGCACGAGCCTGTCGTGCCACCAGCTTCCCACCGACCCGATATCGAGCAGCGAGCGCAGCGATTCCTGCAGTGCATTGCCGATCTGGACGGCCCAGCGCGATCCCTGGCGAACGAGCATCGATGCGAGCCCGTTCGACGTGAGCGCCGCCGGCGCCGCGGCAGCCGATGCGCCGCTGGCAGGCGCGGCGCTTGCCGGCACGGCGGGCGTGCTCAACGCGCCGACGGCCGCGATGGCCCGCAGCGTCGTTTCGACCTGTGCGCGCTCGCGCGGGTTCTCGAGCACATTCAATGCCTGCCGCGCCTGCTGCGGCGTCAGTGCGGGCGCGGCGCCGGAGGCGGCCGACGCGGCGGCCGGAGCGGGCGCGGCCGCGTGGGCGGCCGAGACGACGGCGGCGAGCAGCCAGCCGAGGAGGAAATGTCGCATGGAGTGGGAAGGCGGTGCGTATCGTCACGCGGCCCGCCGGGCTGAACGATGGACGGAAGTTAACATGATTGCGACCGGGAGCGAATAGTTCCGTCGCCGACTATTCGGATCGGGTATGAACGGGGCTGTGCGGGCGCTGGCGGTGCATGTCCGCAAGCCATGTACCTGATACCTGATGCAGGCTGTCGCCGTCCGGCATCGGCGGGAACGTCCCGCTTTCCCGATCGCAGGGGAGCCGCCTGTAACGCGTGTCTTTCGATGCCGACTCGCGATGCGTTGCCCGGCGAGCGTTCGTGCGGCCTCGACCCACGCTCGCATCACGTCATCTGAATTTGGATTCCTGATGAATCACGCTCGCTCGTCGTGAAATACCGGCAGGACATGTTCGGCGATTTCTTCGATGACATCGCGCACGGGCCGGTCCGATCCTAGGTTCAGCGTGACATGGTGCGTACCTTCCGCACGCATGTCCCGCAGGATATCGACCAATGCGCGGCGCCCGGTTGCATAACCGAGCGGCAGCGCGGTGGCGGGCGTGTCGGGACGGGCGGCGAGGTCGAGCCGCATCGCGACGCCGAACGCGCGAAATGCCGGCGAGGCGAGCCGGTCGACCGCCGCGCGCCACATCGAATAGCGGGCGCGCTGCGTATCCGGATCGCGGTGATACGTCATCCAGCCGATCGAATGCCGTGCGATCCAGTCCACGCTCTGTCCGCCCGAGCCGACCGCAAGCATCGGCACCGCGTCGCCGCCGCGCGGCAGCAGCGTGAATTCGGGCGCATCGGGCGGCGTTTCGTCCGGCCGCACGCGCGACGGCACGCCGAGTGCGGCCGCGACGACGTCCCAGTGCGCGCGATAGCGGTCGCGCCGCGTTTCCGCGTCCACGCCGAACGCCGCATATTCGGGCGGCCGGTCGCCGGAGCCGAGCCCGAGGATGAAGCGCCCGCCCGACAGCGTGGCGACCGACAGCGCGCCTTTGGCGATATGCAGCGGATGACGCAGCGGCAGCACGATCGCGCCGCTGGCGAGTGCGATCCGGCGGGTGCGCGCCGCGAGCGCGCCGAGCAGCACCCACGGGTCGAGGTGGCCGACCGGGTCGGGATAATCCGCGCTGTTCAGCGGCACGTCGCGAATCCACAGCGCGCGAAAGCCGAGCGAATCGGCCCGCGCCGCGAGTTCGAGCTGTTCGTTGAAGTCCGCGACGACGTGGCCGCTGCGCAGGAGCGGAAGCGTGAGGCCGATCGACAGCCGCCCGGCCGAAAACACGGGATGCGCGATGTCGGGGTGGGCGGCAGCGACTGAGGTCATGGCGGTTCCTTGGAGGCGAGGCGGCGGGAACGCGCGGCGTTCCCTATGTAAAGAGACTCTAGCGTGTTTGCGCGACGGACGAGCGGGACGGCCAGCTCGCGCTATCCGGCCCGCGGGGGCGTGCCGCGCGGCGCCAAACGTAGGGCGATCTCAAGGCGATCGTAAGGTGATCGACCGCCCGGCTCGGGGGCCGCACGACGACGCCCGGCGGGCCCGGCGATACGTTTCAGTTTCGAAACGTTCGCGCTTTCTGGCGGGGTGCGATGCTTGTTCGCGGTCTTGCAGGTGCCCGCGAGGCCTTGCGGCATGAAGCATGGTGCGCTCCTTGCATGGTTGTATGTGCCGTGAGCGCGATCGCGGGCGAAGTCGATCCCGGCAATCGCTTCAGTGGGTCGGATGTATCGGAGACGGGGACAAGAGAATGAAAAAAGACCGAAACGCAACGAATCGTGTTGCAAACATGAATCGCCGACCTGCCAGGGTAGTCGCTTCGCCGTTGATGACGGCGACGTGAACAAGCGGCTTTCCGTTCCATCCGGGCAATCGGGTTCGTTCTGAACGACGGCGTGTATGCGTGACGCACGAGGCCGACCAGTGCCGATCGGCCGTCGACGATGAACCGCGAACGCAGGCGGATGGCCGCGGCCTGGATCCCGGAATCGTCATGCCATGGCGCCACGCACGTCGTCGCGCGGCGAATCCATTTGCACGCCGTGCATCGTGTCGGCGTGACGAGCCAGCCGAACAGGATCGAATCGGGAAAGCCGGTGACGCGCCGATGTGCGCGGCAGCGCGGAACACGAAGTCCGGGGAACGTCCGCCGATCGCGGTACGACGGGCGTCGCAACATTGTGCTGTCAGTTGATCCACTACCCCGATGGATCAATTGTTGAAGCGCCCGTCGCCGAGCGGCGATGGGCGTCTTTTTGCGGGTTTTTCGTGCCCCCGGCTTGCCGTGGCGGCGGCCCACCCGATCGCGCGGCGTTCTGTATCATGTGCTGGCATGCGTGGCCAGCCCGTGCGGGCGCACGGCCTGCCGGCACGACCGATCACGTTGCCAACATGAACGATAAAGCCTTGCCCGATTCCTCCCTCGCCGACTTCGATCCGGCCGCGCTCGATGCGCTGCACACGTTCGTCGAGCGTCATCCGCGCCTGCTCGTGCTGACCGGCGCGGGCATCAGCACCGATTCCGGCATTCCCGGCTACCGCGACCGCAACGGCCAATGGATGCGCTCGCCGCCGATCCAGCTCCAGGAATTCCTCGGCTCCGATGCCGCGCGGCGCCGCTACTGGGCGCGCAGCATGATCGGCTGGCCGGTCGTCGGGCGCGCGCGGCCGAACGGGTCGCATGTCGCGCTGGCGCGGCTCGGCGGCGCGGGCCGGATCGAGCGCCTCGTCACGCAGAACGTCGACGGCTTGCATCAGCGCGCGGGCAGCGACGACGTGATCGAGCTGCACGGCGGCATCAACGGCGTGACCTGCCTCGACTGCGGCGCGCATCACGCGCGCGCGACGATCCAGGCCGTGCTCGAAGCCGACAATCCGGATCTGCTGGGCGCGCAGGCCGAGCCGGCCGCGGACGGCGACGCGCATCTCGAATGGGCCGCGCTCGATACGTTCCACATCCCGGCGTGCCCCGCGTGCGGCGGGCTGCTGAAGCCGGCGGTGGTGTTCTTCGGCGAGAACGTGCCGCGCGAGCGCGTGGCGCTGGCGTCGCAGGCGCTCGACGCGGCCGACGCGCTGCTCGTCGTCGGCTCGTCGCTGATGGTGTATTCCGGCTACCGCTTCTGCGTGTGGGCGCAGGCGCAGCGCAAGCCGGTTGCCGCCCTTAATCTCGGCCATACGCGCGCTGACCCGATGCTGACGCTGAAGGTCGAGGCGCACTGCGCCCCCGCGCTCGACGCGCTCGTGGCGCGGCTGGGGCTCGGAAGCAACAGCCACACGACGGAGCATGCATCGTGACCGGCGCCGCTTCCTCGCCCGATCCGTCCGCGCGGCTGTCGGCGCCGGCGGCCGAACGCAATCGCGGGCCGATCCTCGACGTGCTGCGCCGCGTGCTGCCGGCGAGCGGCAGCGTGCTCGAAATCGCGAGCGGCACCGGGCAGCACGTCGTTCACTTCGCGCAGGCGTTGCCGGGCCTGCACTGGCAGCCGAGCGATCCCGACGCGCAGGCGCGGCGCTCGATCGCGGCGTGGATCGCGCACATGGGCCTCGCGAACGTCGCCGGGCCGCTGGCGTTCGACGTGCGCGACACGCCGTGGCCGGTCGCGACGCTCGACGCGATCGTCTGCATCAACATGATCCACATCTCGCCGTGGGCCTGTACGGAAGCGCTGTTCGCGGGCGCGTCGCGCGTGCTGAGGCCGGACGGCGTGCTGTTCCTGTACGGCCCGTACCGTCGCGAAGGCGGCCATACCGCGCCGTCGAACGCGGCCTTCGACCAGCAGTTGCGCGACCGCGACCCGTCGTGGGGCGTGCGCGATCTCGAGACGGTGGTCGCGCTCGGGCTCGATCGCGGGCTCGACTGCCGCGAGGTCGTCGAGATGCCGGCGAACAACCTGAGCGTCGTGTTCCGGCGCCTGCCGCACGCGGAGCAATGACACGCAAGCGCGCAGCGCCGCCGGGTTTCCTCTATCCTTTCGCCTGTGCGCGCGGCCCGGCTCGGGTCGTGCCCCGTTTTTTCCGGAGAATTGACTAATGGGCAAACAAGCAATCGGTGTGATCGGGCTCGCGGTGATGGGCCGCAATCTCGCACTCAATATCGAGAGCCGCGGTTACGCGGTATCGGTGTACAACCGCAGCCGCGAGAAAACCGACGAACTGATCGCCGAATTCCCCGGCCGCAATCTGGTGCCGACCTATACGCTCGAGGAGTTCGTCGCGTCCCTCGAAACGCCGCGCCGGATCCTGATGATGGTGAAGGCCGGGGAAGCGACCGATGCGACGATCGCATCGCTCAAGCCGCTGCTCGAGAAGGGCGACGTGCTGATCGACGGCGGCAACACGCACTTCACCGACACGATCCGCCGCAACCAGGAACTCGCGCAGTCGGGCCTGCATTTCATCGGCACCGGCGTGTCGGGCGGCGAAGAGGGCGCGCTGCGCGGCCCGTCGATCATGCCCGGCGGCCAGCGCGACGCGTACGACCTCGTCGAGCCGATCCTCAAGCAGATCGCCGCGAAGGCGCCGTCGGACGGCGAGCCGTGCGTCGCGTACATGGGCCCGGACGGCGCGGGCCACTACGTGAAGATGGTGCACAACGGCATCGAATACGGCGACATGCAGCTGATCGCCGAGAGCTACTCGGTGCTGAAGGACGTCGCGGGCCTGACCAACGACGAACTCGGCGCCGTGTACACCGAATGGAACCAGGGCGAGCTCGACAGCTACCTGATCGAGATCACGTCGAAGATCTTCGGGAAGAAGGACGAAGAGACCGGCAAGCACCTCGTCGACGTGATCCTCGATCGCGCCGCGCAGAAGGGCACGGGCAAGTGGACGAGCCAGAACGCGCTGGATCTCGGCGTGCCGCTGCCGCTCATCACCGAGTCGGTGTTCGCGCGCGTGCTGTCGTCGCTGAAGACCGAGCGCGTCGCGGCCAGCAAGATCCTGTCGGGCCCGGCCGCCGCGCCGTTCGACGGCGATCGTGCCGCGTTCGTCGAAGCGGTGCGCCGCGCGCTGTATCTGAGCAAGGTGATCTCGTACGCGCAGGGCTTCGCGCAGTTGCGCACGGCGTCGGAAGAATACGGCTGGAACCTCGACCTCGGGACGATCGCGAAGATCTTCCGCGCGGGCTGCATCATCCGCGCGCGCTTCCTGCAGAAGATCACCGACGCCTATGCGAAGGATCCGGCGCTCGCGAACCTGCTGCTCGATCCGTATTTCAAGGACATCGCCGCGAACTACCAGACGGCGCTGCGCGACGTCGTGGTGGCCGCGGTGAAGGCCGGCGTGCCGGTTCCCGCCTTCGCATCGGCGGTCGCGTATTTCGACAGCTATCGTTCCGAGCGGCTGCCGGCGAACCTCGTGCAGGCGCAGCGCGACTTCTTCGGCGCGCACACGTTCGAGCGCACCGACAAGCCGGGCAGCTTCCACGCGAACTGGTCGTAACCGGTTTGCGGCGGCATTGTTGCGAAAATCTATTCTTTGAATAGGGTTTTTCTATCCCGGATGCTGACATTGTTGGCTCCGGGGAAACAGTGTTTTCGCTCTTTCATGGTTTTCCCTAGGTGCTGTCGGGACTAAACTCTGTTCCATCGCTGCAGACATGGTGTGTGCGGCGGAGCAAAAAAATCCCGGAGGTAATCATGAAATCGCTGATCGCAACGTTCGCTGCTGCTGCTGTCCTCGCCGTTCCCGCCGTCTCGTTCGCCCAACAAAACGCGCCCGTCACCCGTGCCCAGGTGAAGGCCGAGCTGGTCCAGCTGCAACAGGCCGGCTACAAGCTGGGCAGCGACCGGACGAACTACCCGGAAGGCATCCAGGCTGCTGAAGCCCGCGTGAACCCGCAACAGAACGTCGCCGCGGCCGACACGACCGGCTACGGTGCGCAACCGGCCGCCGGCCAGGAATCGGGCGCGCCGGCTCCGGCCAAGACCGGCTGGCAAGTCAAGCGCGTCTCGGACGGCGCACCGGTCTACAAGGGTCGTTAATGGTACGGCCGCGCTGGCGACCGCATCCGACCCTCTGTCGTACAAAAGCCCGTCGTGCCGCTATGCGGTACGGCGGGCTTTTTCATTGGCGGCGCGCGATGCGCGGCCGTTCAGTGCAGCGGGCGCCTGCCGCGCCCGATATCGCGGAACAGCGCTTCGGCCGGTTCCAGTACCTGCAGCCACGTTTCGTCGTAACCGCTCAGCGTATCGAGCGCGTCGCGCAGCCGCTCGATCGCGAGGACCGGTAGCTCGACGCTGTGGCGCGTGGCGCCGGTCAAATGCGTGACGCTCGCCAACTGGACGAGCGCATCGGCCGCTTCGGCGACGTCGGTCGCGAACAACAGGTGCCGGTTGAGCAATTCGACCAGACCGCTGGAACCGGCGAAATCGTCGGCGTCGAGCTGCACGGAGAGAAACGTCGCGTTGTTCATTGTCATCCTCGTCGTTGTCGTTGGATTCGCGCTGCGCATCACCGAGTATAGGCGGGGATCGAAGCGGACAATATGACGGCGCCGAGACCGCGGGCAAGGGCGGCCGCGCCAGCGAAAAACCCCCAAAGCGCCCGCCGGCACGGCCCGCAGGCGACCGGCGCCCCCCGTGCGACGCCGCAAGATTGTTTCCGGGTCGGGCAACTGTCGGGGCCTTGACCGCGACAAATGGTATCTTTGCCGATCGGGACGACGCGAAAAAGGGGCCGGTGAGCTCATTCGCGTCGACGTTCCGCTGTGGAAACTGACGGCCGCGCAAGCGGTCGGATACTGATTGATCCGGCCGTTCGGCCGGACATCGTGCGTCGCGCGCCGGAGGGCGGCGGGCGGCGCAACGACGCAAATCCGGGAGGACCCTTGAGAGAAACTATTCCCATCCACGACACGCTCACGCGCTGGCTGCCGCAGGCGGCGCTCGTTGCCGCGGCCATCGCGCTGACGGGTTGCACGATGACGCCGTGGACCGACAACTGGCAGCCCGCCCGCCAGCCGGCGTCCACGTCGGCGGCGACGCCGGGCGTGATCGCCGGCTATTACCGCGTGAACCCGGGCGATACGCTGGCGGGCATCGCGAGCGCCTACGGGCAGCGCGTGCAGGACGTCGCCAGCTGGAACCACATGGCGCCCACCGATGCCGTGTCGCCCGGCCAGGTGCTGCGGGTCGCGCCGCCGCCGGCTGCGACCTCGTACGGGCAGCCGCCCGCGTCGGCCGCCCAGCCAGGCTCGCTCGCATGGCCGGCCACGGGTGTCGTCGCGACGCCGTTCTCGGCCGGCAAGACGCGCGGCGTCGTGATCGCCGCATCCGGGCCCGACCGTTCGGTGCGGGCCGCGGCGAACGGGCGCGTGGTATATGCCGGCTCCGGCGTCCAGGCGTACGGTCCGCTCGTGATCCTGAAGCACGACAACGGGCTCATCACGGCCTACGGACACAACGGCAAGCTGCTCGTCAACGAAGGCGACGCGGTGCGCCAGGGTCAGCCGGTCGCCGAAATGGGCACCGACGCGAGCGGTCGTTCGACGTTCGAGTTCGAAGTCCGCCAGAACGGCAAGGTCGTCGATCCGATGAACTTCCTGCCGCGCAACGGCCGCTGATCGCCGGCATCGCCACGTGTGCGCCGGGCGGCGCACACGTTCCTGCTTCTTTCCTCTTTTCCGCCTTCATCCTTCCTTAAGCGTCGCGCTGCCAGACTGTCTCGCATGATTCCCGAGCCAGCAAATGCCCAGCGCGAGCGCCGCCGCGCCGAGCGCGATCATCGAACACTGGATCGCGACCGGCAGGTACCCGTGCGGCCGCGGATCGACGAACGGATACGGATACCAGTTCTCCACCGCGCCGCGCACGAGCGTATAGCCGAGATAGACGACCGGAAAGCCGAGCCACGCGAACGCGCTGCGGCGCGGAATCGGCGAGCGCGGTTCGACATACAGCCAGTCGCACAGCACCACGAGCGGCACGATCCGGTGCAGCACCCAGTTGTTGAACGGCGGCGTGACGTGGCGCAGCGCATCGAGCCGCGCGAGCAGCAACTCGTAGACGATCGCGGTGATCAGCACGTACAGCACCGCCGCGCCGCGCATCGATTCGTAGCGGGCGGAGCCGGGGCGCGCGATGCGCGACAGCCCCGCGGCCAGCATCGCGGCCGCGTAGAGGCTGCTCAGTTGCGTGAAGTAGCTGAGGTAGTTGCCGAGATGAAAATCCGGCAGGCGCCAGTAGTCGGCGACGCTGTGCAGCGTGGTGGACACCGCGAGCAACGCGGCGATCAGCCGGTAGGCCGCAACGAAGAACGCCTTGCTCATGATGCCCGCGCGCCGTCGCACCAAAGCTTCATCGTGCCACAGCCGCCCGGGCGCGCGATGCGGATTTTCCATAGGGCGGCCATTGTGCGGCGCGCGTCGACGATGGATCGGATATTTGACCGCGTCGTGCAAAGCCGGACGCCCGTGCGGCTACAATCGTCACAGCTTTGCCGGGCGCAGGCCGGTGGCCCGCACCTCTCCCCGAATACGACACGAGACGAAGCATGAAAAACATCCTCGCGAAACAGACGCGCTACAGCTCGCCCGCGATCTTCTTCCACTGGGCCGTCTTCCTGCTGGTCGCGCTCGCCTATCTGGCCATCGAGATCCGCGGACCGAAGGGCAGCGACAGCCGCGCGTTCTGGATGAACGTGCATGTGACGGCCGGTACGTGCGTCCTCGTGCTGTCGGTGCTGCGCGTGCTGTGGCGCGTCGTCAGCCGCGTGCCGGAACCGGTTGCGCAGGCGGCGCTGCTGCGCTGGCTGTCGAAGCTCGCGCATTTCGCGCTTTATGCGTTCATCATCGCGCAGCCGCTGCTCGGCATCATGACGATCAACATGGGCGGCAAGCCGGTGTCGCTCGACTGGCTCGGCGTGTCGTTTACGCTGTTCGGCCCCGACAAGGCACTGCGGCCGACGATCAAGGAAGCGCACGAGCTGATCGGCAACGCGTTCTACTTCGTGATCGGCCTGCATGCGCTGGCCGCGCTCTATCATCACTTCATCCGGCGCGACGACGTGTTGCGGCGCATGGCGCCCTGATCATCCGCCGCCGGCCCGCATCGCATGGGGGGGGGCGCATGGTTGTGTTGACAACCATGCGCCCCCGGTTCGTTTACCGTCGTCCGCACTGGTCATCGCGTTGAACATTCTGTAACATCTCGGCTGTTTTTACGTTCCGCTTACGCGTCGCCGTCCATGCTGTACCGACATCGTCACCTGACTGCCTGGCTTGGCCTGCTCGCGATCTGGATCGCGATCGCGGCGCCGCTGGTGTCGCAGTGGCGTATCGCGCAGGCGGCCACGCCCGAGGCGATCGTCTGCAGTACCGAGCATGGTGCGCATCGTTCATCCGATGCGGGCGGCGTGCACGATCATGCGCTGCATCTCGACGCGTGCGGCTACTGCGCTTTCTTCGCGCATAGCCCGGCGATCGGCGCGCCTGCCGCCGCGTCGGTCGAATCCATTCCCGTCGTTTCCGTTGCCGCCGCCGCGTCGTCTGCCGTCGCGGCGCACAGCGACCGCTATCCGCGCGCCTATCCGCGCGCACCGCCCGAGCGCGCCTGACGCGTTTCTTTCCGTTCCTATCACCGCCGATATCCGTGCGGCCCGCCAAGGCCGCGTGGAGGGCGTCACTCGGGCTTTCGATCATGACCCATTCCCAGTTGCGTGCGCCGCGGGCGCCCCGCAATGCCCGTGCGCGGCCTCTGCCGCGCATGCTGAAACTTACCGTTCCCGCGCTGGCCGTCGGCGCGCTCGCCGCGAGCACCGCCGCGGCCGAAACCGTGCCTGCTGCCGGCGCGGCGACGGCCGACGCGGCCGCGCTGTTGCCGCCCGTCGAAGTCGTCGCGTCGCCGCTGTCGACGCCGCTCGTCGTCGTCACGGATCCGAAGGCGCCGCGCCAGCCGCTGCCCGCCAGCGACGGCGCCGATTACCTGAAGACGATCCCCGGCTTCACGTCGATCCGCAGCGGCGGCACGAACGGCGACCCCGTGCTGCGCGGGATGTTCGGGTCGCGGTTGAACATCCTGGCGAACGGGATACCGACGCTCGGCGCGTGCCCGAACCGGATGGATGCGCCGACGTCGTACATCGCACCGGAAAGCTATGACAAGGTCACCGTCGTGAAGGGGCCGCAGACCGTGCTGTACGGTCCGGGCGCGTCGGCCGGCACCGTGCTGTTCGAACGTGTGACACCGCGTTTCGAGCGCCCCGGCATGCGCTTCGACGGCAGCCTCGTCGGCGGGTCGTTCGGCCGCAACGACCAGAACGTCGACCTGAGCGCCGGCACGCCGGACGTCTATGGCCGCGTGACCGCGAACCACGCGCATTCGCAGGACTACCAGGACGGTAACGGCAACACCGTGCCGTCGCAGTGGGACAAGTGGAACGCCGATGCGGCGCTCGGCTGGACGCCCGACGACCATACGCGCGTCGAGCTGACCGCCGGCACCGGCGACGGCTATGCGCGCTACGCCGGCCGCGGGATGGACGGTGCGCATTTTCGCCGCGAGACGTTCGGCCTGTCGTTCGACAAGCGGCATCTTGGCGACGTGCTCGACCGGATCGAGGCGCGCGTGTACTACAACGAAGCCGATCACGTGATGGACAACTACACGTTGCGGCAGCCTGACCCGACGAGCAGCATGCCGATGCGGATGGCCGCGGACGTGCGGCGCCGCACGGTCGGCGCGCGCGCGGCCGCGACGTTCCGCTTCGGCGACGACGTCAAGCTCGTCACGGGCGTCGATGCGCAATCGAACCGGCTCGATTCGCGTTCGGCGATGGGGCGGCAGAACTACCGCGACCAGCCGTGGAATGCGCAGGCGACGATGTGGAACGCGGGCGTGTTCGGCGAGCTGACCTGGTATGCGAGCGATGTGTCGCGCGTGATCGGCGGCGCGCGCGCCGACTATGCGAGCGCACGCGACAAGCGCGCGACGACGAGCGGCATGATGAAGAGCAAGCCGAACCCGACTTTCGACGACGACCGGTCGAGGGTGCTGCCGAGCGGCTTCGTGCGCTACGAGCGCGATCTCGCGTCGCTGCCCGTCACGTGGTACGCGGGGATCGGCCATGCGGAGCGTTATCCGGACTACTGGGAACTGTTTTCCGCGACGCGCGGGCCGGCCGGCTCGGTCAACGCATTCTCGGCGGTGCAGCCGGAGAAGACCACGCAGCTCGATATCGGCGCGCAATACAAGAGCGACCGGTTCGATGCGTGGGTGTCCGCGTATGCGGGTTACGTACAGGACTTCATCCTGTTCAACTATGCAGCCGGCATGATGGGCGCGACCACGCAGGCCACGAACGTCAATGCGCAGATCATGGGCGGCGAAGCCGGCGTGTCGTGGCGGCCGGTCGCGCCGCTGCGCGTCGAGACGTCGCTCGCGTATGCGTGGGGGCGCAACGTGGCGAGCGGCGATCCGCTGCCGCAGATGCCGCCGCTCGAGGCGCGCATCGGGCTCGAATACACGCGCGGTGCATGGTCGGCGGGCGGCCTGTGGCGCATCGTTGCGCCGCAGCATCGCTATGCGCTGAACGCGGGCAACGTGGTCGGCAAGGACTTCGGCCCGAGCGCAGGATTCGGCGTGCTGTCGCTGCATACGCAGTACAACGTCAGCAAGACCGTGCAGATCTCCGTCGGCGTCGACAACGTGCTGAACAAGGCCTACACCGAGCATTTGAACCTCGCCGGCAACGCGGGCTTCGGCTATCCGGCGAATGCGCCGGTGATGGAGCCGGGGCGTACCGCGTGGGTGCGCGTGAGCGCGAAACTGTAGCGAGCCACGCGTGTGTGCGTCGCAGCATGCGCGTGCCTGGGCGCCGCACCGCCCGAACGGGCGGCGCGCGTCAACCGATTAGAGAACCGTATCTAGTCGGGGCGCAAACGTTCGCGAGTCGTGCTTCACTCCCGCATTCGACACACGCGGCGCGCGCGATGCGGCGTGCGTGTCGATCCGGTGTCATTCGCACCGGCAGCACAATAACCAGGAGAACATGCATGGCCAAATCGATGCGTTCCAGGGTAATGGCAGGGGCAGTGGCATGCGCGATGAGCGTCGCGCCGTTCGCGGGGACGACCGCATTGACGACGCTCGCGACGACGCATACGGCGATGGCGGCAACCGCACCCGCCGACGACTATGCGACGACGCGCTATCCGATCATTCTCGTGCACGGGCTGACCGGCACCGACAAGTATGCGGGCGTACTCGACTACTGGTACGGCATCCAGGAAGATCTGCAGCAGCATGGCGCGACCGTCTACGTCGCGAACGTGTCGGGCTTCCAGAGCGACGACGGCCCGAACGGGCGCGGCGAGCAGCTGCTGGCCTACGTGAAGACGGTGCTCGCCGCGACCGGCGCGACCAAGGTCAATCTCGTCGGTCACAGCCAGGGCGGGCTGACGTCGCGCTATGTCGCGGCCGTCGCGCCCGATCTCGTCGCGTCGGTGACGACGATCGGCACGCCGCATCGCGGCTCCGAGTTCGCCGACTTCGTGCAGGGCGTGCTCGCGTACGATCCGACCGGATTGTCGTCGACGGTGATCGCCGCGTTCGTCAATGTGTTCGGGATCCTGACGAGCAGCAGCCACAACACGAACCAGGACGCCCTCGCCGCACTGAAGACGCTGACGACCGCGCAGGCGGCCACCTACAACCAGAACTATCCGAGCGCGGGCCTCGGCGCGCCCGGCAGTTGCCAGACCGGCGCGCCGACGGAAACCGTCGGCGGCAACACGCATCTGCTGTATTCGTGGGCCGGCACGGCGATCCAGCCGACGCTTTCCGTGCTCGGCGTGACGGGGGCGACGGACACGAGCACCATTCCGGTCGTCGATCCGGCGAACGCGCTTGACGTGTCGACGCCCGCGCTGTACGGCACGGGCACGGTGATGATCAACCGCGGCTCGGGCCCGAACGACGGGCTCGTGTCGAAGTGCAGCGCGCTGTATGGCCAGGTGCTGAGCACGAGCTACAAGTGGAACCATGTCGACGAGATCAACCAGCTGCTCGGCGTGCGCGGCGCGTATGCGGAAGATCCGGTCGCGGTGATCCGCACGCATGCGAACCGGTTGAAGCTCGCGGGCGTGTGATCGATGGCGGCACGTGAAGGGCGCGCGCCGCTCGCGCGGCGCGCTGCGATCTATGGTGTCGTGGGGCTGGCGGCGATTGCCGGCGTCGCGATGTGGAGCGGTGCGGGATCGCATCGAGGCACGGGCGCGACGAGTGATGCGCAGGATGCGGCCGCGGTCGGAGGCGTAGCCACGGCCGCACCGCAGGCCGCCGCGCCGGCGAGGGCGGGCCTGCCGCCGTCGCTCGCCGGCTCCAGCGCGCCGCGGTTGCCGCTCGATGCAGGCGGCCATCTCGCGAAATCGCGCGCGGTGCGCGATTTCTTCGACTATTGCCTGACCGCGCGGAGCGACCTGAGCGCGGCCGCGTTCGACGCGTTCGTCGTCCGCGAAATCGCCGCGCAGCTCGACGGCACGGTCGCGCAGGCCGAGGCGCTCGACGTGTGGCACCGGTATCGCGCGTATCTCGACGCGCTCGCCAAATTGCCCGATGCCGGCGCGGTCGACAAGTCCGACCCGGGTGCGTTGCAGCTCGCGCTCGACCAGCGCGCGTCGCTTGCGTACCGCACGCTCGGCGACTGGAGCCAGCCGTTTTTCGGCGCGGAGCAGTGGCGGCAGCGCTACGACCTCGCACGATTGAAGATCGTTCAGGATCGCTCACTGACGGACGCGCAGAAGGCCGAGCGGCTCGCGGCGCTCGAGCAGCAGATGCCGGCCGACGAACGCGCGGCGCGGCAGCGGGTGGAGCGGCAGCGCGCCGCGATCGACCAGATCGCGCAATTGCAGAGGAGCGGCGCGACGCCCGACGCGATGCGCGCGCAACTGACGCAGACCCTCGGCCCCGAGGCGGCCGCACGCGTCGCGCAGATGCAGCAGGACGACGCGTCGTGGCAGAGCCGTTACGCGGACTACGCGGCGCAGCGTGCGCAGATCGAGTCGGCCGGCCTGTCGCCGCAGGATCGCGACGCGCAGATCGCCGCGCTGCGGCAGCGCGTGTTTACGAAGCCCGGCGAGGCCGTGCGCGCGGCATCGCTCGATCGTGGAGCGGGAAGCGCGCATTGATCCGCGCGCCGCCGCGCGCGGCGGGCGTCATGCCGCGCGCGAGATGTTGCGTGGCAGATGTTGCTCGATGGCACGGGCGAGCGTGTCGAACGCGGGCCGGATGCCTTCGTGCGGGACGCATGCATAGCCGAGCAGCAAACCCTGCCGCGCGGTGTCGGCATTGCTGTAGTAGCTGGTGAGCGGGCGCACGATCACGCCGGCGTCGAATGCACTCTGCGTGACCGTGCGATCGTCGCACGCATCGGGCAGGCCGAGCACCAGGTGCAGGCCGGCCTCGTCGCCCATCACGGGCAGCGCGTCGCCGAAGCGCGCGCGGATCGCGTCGATCATCAGTTGCCGGCGCTCGCCGTACAGCGTGCGCATGCGTCTGACGTGCGACGTGAGGTGGCCGTCCATGATGAATTCGGCCAGCACGGCCTGCTGCATCAGCTGGCCTTCGCGGTACAACTCCGACAGCCCCGTGCGGAAGGTGTCGACCAGATGCTCGGGCACGACCATGTAGCCCATCCGCAGCCCCGGAAACAGCATCTTGCCGAGACTGCCGACGTAGATTACGCGGCCGCCGTCGTCGAGCCCCTGCAGCGACGCGAGCGGGCGGCTGCCGTAGCGGAATTCGCTGTCGTAGTCGTCCTCGATGATCCAGCAGCGGTGCTGGCGCGCATATTCGAGCAGCATGCGGCGCCGCGCGAGGCTCATCACCATCCCGAGCGGGTACTGGTGCGACGGCGTGACGAGCACGAGCCGCGGCGGATGCTGCATGTCGCTCGCGCGCGGGTCGAGCCCTTCCTGGTCGACCGGCACCGGCGCGAGCGTGAGGCCGGCCGCCTGCAGGACGCTGCGCACGCCCCAGTAGCACGGCTCCTCGACCCACGCGCGATCGCCGATGTCGGACAGCAGCCGCACCGCGAGATCGATCGACTGATGGATGCCGGTCGTGATGATCACCTGGTCCGGCGAGCATTTGACCGAGCGCGCGACGCGCAGGTAATCGGCGAGCGCGCGCCGCAGCGGGCGGTAGCCGCCGCCCGGCGCATAGGTCAGCAGCTCCGGATTGGCCTCCTTCCACAGCCGTGCCTGCAGGCGGCTCCACGTGCGGCTCGGGAATTCCGACACGTCCGGCACGCCCGGCATGAAGGCGCCCCACTGGCGCCGCGAGACGCCCGCATGCTCGACCAATTGCCGCCCGCGCATCGACAGGCTGCCCTGCGCGTCGGGCGGCGGGAGTTCGCCGGCCGTTGACGGCGGCGCGGCGCCCGGTACGCGGATCGCGGCGGCGTCCGGCCGCGTGTCGGCCACGTAGGTGCCGCTGCCGGTGGTCGTCAGCACGTAGCCTTCGGCGGTCAACTGGTCGTACACGTGCAGCACGGTATTGCGCGCGATCGACAGGTCGCCCGCGAGCGTGCGCGAACTCGGGAGCTTCGTCCCTGGCCCCAATTCCCCGGTCAGGATGGCCTGCTGCATCAGTTGCAGCAGTTGCCGGTACATCGGCTCGGACGAGCTGCGGTCCAGACGGGCGGACAGCCAGTCGGCGAGGATCACGGTATCCAAAGTGGTCCTACTAGGAATATTGAAATGGTTCCCTAGTATAGAACCGTGCGGGCCGTATAGTGGCTCGCATCTCAAAATCAATTGGCGCGGAACCAGGGGACAGCACGATGAAGTCCGATGATGTAATCGTCAGCTTTCGCGGCGTGCGGAAGACCTACGACGGCGAGACGCTGGTCGTCAAATCGCTCGACCTCGACATCCACCGAGGGGAATTCCTGACGCTGCTCGGGCCGTCCGGCTCGGGCAAGACCACCTGCCTGATGATGCTGGCGGGCTTCGAGTTCCCGACGGGCGGCGAGATCCGCCTCGACGGCGAGCTGCTGAACAACGTGCCGCCGCACAAGCGCAACATCGGCATGGTGTTCCAGAACTACGCGCTGTTTCCGCACCTGACGGTCGAGCAGAACGTCGCGTATCCGCTGACGGTGCGCAAGCTGCCGGCCGGCGAGCGTGCGGAGCGCGTCGCGCATGCGCTGAAAATGGTGCAGATGGAGCGCTTCGCGAAACGCTATCCGGCGCAACTGTCGGGCGGCCAGCAGCAGCGCGTCGCGCTGGCGCGCGCGCTCGTGTTCGAGCCGAAGCTGGTGCTGATGGACGAGCCGCTCGGCGCGCTCGACAAGCAGTTGCGCGAACACATGCAGTACGAACTGAAGGCGCTGCACGAAAAGCTCGGCGTGACCTTCGTGTACGTGACGCACGACCAGGGCGAGGCGCTGACGATGTCCGATCGCGTCGCCGTGTTCGACAAGGGCATCGTGCAGCAGCTCGACACCGTCGACCGCCTGTACGAATCGCCGTGCAACGAATTCGTCGCGAACTTCATCGGCGACAGCAACCGGCTGCGCGGCACCATCGCGCGCGTCGACGGCGAATTCTGCGAGTTCCGGCTCGACGACGGCACGAAGCTCGTCGGCCGCCATATCGGCGAAGCCGCCGAGGGCGCGGCGGCCGTCGCGTGCATCCGCCCCGAACGCATGAGCCTCGCCAACGGCCTCGCGAACGGTCACCAGAACGGCGCCGCCGCCAACCGCGTGACCGGCGAGGCGCGCAGCCTCATCTATTTCGGCGATCACGTGCGCATGCGCTGCGCGCTGCCGGGCCAGGACGAATGCTTCGTGAAGGTGCCGCTTGGCACCGGCGCGCTCGACGCGTTCTCGCCCGGCGCACCCGTCTCGCTTGCGTTCTCGCCCGAACACCTGCGCGTGTTCGCGTGAGCATGGCTCACCCGGTTTCCCGTAGCACGTCGTCAACAACAAAGCCCACTTCCACCACGAGAGGAGAGGAACCATCATGAAACGAGCAAGCTTTACCGCGCGCCGCACGGCGCTCGCGCTGGCGCTGGTCGCGTTCGGCGCATCGGCCGCCGCTGCCGAACTCACGGTCGTCAACTTCGGCGGCGCGAACGGCGACGCGCAGAAGGTCGCGTTCAACCAGCCGTTCGAGAAGGCGACCGGCAACAAGGTCACGGCCGTCGAATACAACGGCGAGCAGGCGAAGGTGAAGGCGATGGTCGAGGCCAAGCACGTCAACTGGGACGTGGTCGAAGTCGAATCGGGCGACCTGAACCGCGGCTGCGACGAAGGGTTGTACGAGAAGCTCGACTGGTCGAAGATCGCGAAGAAATCCGACCTGATTCCGGAAGCGCCGCAGGTGTGCGGCGTCGGCTTCTTCGTATGGTCGACCGCGCTGTCGTACAACGCGGACAAGCTGAAGACCGCGCCGACCGGCTGGGCCGATTTCTGGAACGTGAAGAAATTCCCCGGCAAGCGCGGGATGCGCAAGGGCGCGCGCTACAACCTCGAATTCGCGCTGATGGCCGACGGCGTCGCGACGAAGGACGTCTACAAGGTGCTCGGCACGAAGGCCGGCCAGGATCGCGCGTTCAAGAAGCTCGACGAGCTGAAGCCGTACATCCAGTGGTGGGAAGCGGGCGCGCAGCCGCCGCAGTTCCTGGTGGCCGGCGACGTCGTGATGTCGACCGCGTACAACGGCCGCATCGACGCCGCGCAGAAGGAAGGCAAGAACCTGAAGGTCGTATGGAACGGCAGCATCTACGACCTCGACTACTGGGCGATTCCGAAGGGTTCGCCGAACAAGGCGCTCGCCGAGCAGTACATCGCGTACACGCTGACGCCGAAGCCGCAGCAGGCGTATGCACAGCATATCGCGTACGGCCCGACGAACGTCGCGGCGATCAAGTCGCTCGACGCGAAGACGCTCGCGAACCTGCCGAACTCGCCGGCCAACGGCAAGAACGCGGTACTGGAGGACATCGGCTTCTGGACCGACCACAGCGACGAGCTCGAACAGCGCTTCGCCGCGTGGGCAACGAAGTAACCGGTCGGGCATCCTGAAGGATGCCGTGATGCAACCGGCCGCGCGACGCGTCGAACCCGTCGCGCGGCCTTCCGCCGGAACGTGCCCGGCCGGAGAGAACCGTTGAATACGATCACGATCGCGCCTTCCTCGCCGTCGACCGCCGCGCTCAAGCGCGAGCTGAAGGCCGCCGAGGCGCGCAAGCGCACGATGGCGCTGCTGCTGGTCGCGCCGCTCGCGATTTTCCTGCTGCTGATCTTCGTCGTGCCGATCGGCACGCTGCTCACGCGCGCGGTGCAGAACCCGGAAATCGCGACCGCGTTGCCGAACACGGTCGCCGCGTTGTCGGGCTGGGACCGCAAGACGCCGCCGGCGGACGCCGCGTATGTCGCGCTCGCGGCCGACATGACGAAGGTGGCCGACAGCGAGGCGATGGGCGCGCTCGCACGGCGCCTGAACACCGAGATTCCCGGCTATCGCTCGCTCGTCGCGAAGACGGCGCGCGCGATGCCGTTCAAGGGCGACGGTAACGCGGGCGACGCGGCGCTGACGCCCGCGCAGGCGCGCGCGAAATTCATCGATCTCGATGCGCGCTGGGGCGAGCCCGCGTACTGGCAGGCGATCGCGAAGAACGGCAGCCAGGTGTCGCCGTTCTATCTGCTCGCCGCGCTCGACCACAAGCAGGACGGCTTCGGCCATATCGTGCAGGCCGATCCCGATCAGTCGATCTACCTCGCGATCTTCGGGCGCACGTTCGTGATCGGCATCGCCGTCACGCTGTTCGCGCTGCTGCTCGGCTATCCGCTCGCGTACTGGATCTCGACGCTGTCGGAACGGCGCGCGAACCTCGTGATGATCCTCGTGCTGATTCCGTTCTGGACGTCCGTGCTGGTGCGCGTCGCCGCATGGATCGTGCTGCTGCAGAGCGAAGGGCTCATCAACACGGCGCTGATCGGCAGCGGGCTGATCTCGCATCCGCTCACGCTGCTGTTCAACCGCGTCGGCGTGTACATCTCGATGACGCACATCCTGCTGCCGTTCATGATCCTGCCGCTCTACAGCGTGATGAAGTCGATTCCGCCGACCTACCAGCGTGCGGCCGTGTCGCTCGGCAGCCATCCGTTCGCCGCGTTCTGGCGCGTGTACGTGCCGCAGACGTATCCGGGCGTCGGCGCGGGAGCGCTGCTCGTGTTCATCCTCGCGATCGGCTACTACATCACGCCCGCGCTGCTCGGCGGGCCGAACGACCAGATGGTCAGCTACTACGTCGCGTACTTCACGAACGTGACGATCAACTGGGGCATGGCGTGTGCGCTCGGCGGGCTGCTGCTCGCGGCGACGCTCGTGCTGTATGCGGTGTACGGGCGCTTCACGCGCTCGAACGTGAGCCTCGGCTGAGCGCCGGGCACAGGAAAACGGGAAGGGGATGCCGACCATGAAACTCGCCAGGCCGCTGTTCGCGCCGCACATGTCGTTCGTCGAGCGCGCGTGGTACGTCGCGTTGCGCGTGCTCGTCGTGCTGACGCTGCTGTACCTGATCCTGCCGGTGCTCGCGATCGTGCCGCTGTCGTTCTCGTCGAGCACGTTCCTCGTGTATCCGATTCCAGGCTTTTCCACGCGCTGGTACGAGAACCTGATCGCGTCGGACGAGTGGCGGATGGCCGCGAAGAACAGCTTCATCGTCGCGCCGTCGGCGACCGTCGTCGCGACCGTGCTCGGCACGCTCGCGGCCATCGGCCTGACCAAGGCCGACTTCCGCGGCAAGGCGCTGCTGATGGCCGTGCTGCTGTCGCCGATGATCGTGCCCGTCGTCGTGGTCGGCGTCGGCATGTACCTGTTCTTCGCACCGCTCGGGCTCGCGAATACCTACACGGGGCTGATCGCCGCGCACGCGGCGCTCGGCGTGCCGTTCGTCGTGACGACGGTGGCCGCGACGCTGCAGGGCTTCAACCAGAATCTCGTGCGCGCGAGCCTGTCGCTCGGCGCGAATCCGGTGTCGACCTTCTTCCGCGTGACGCTGCCGGTGATCGCGCCGGGCGTGATGTCGGGCGCGCTGTTCGCGTTCGCGACGTCGTTCGACGAAGTGGTCGTCACGCTGTTTCTCGCGGGCGCGGACCAGACGACGCTGCCGCGCCAGATGTTCACGGGCATTCGCGAGAACATCAGCCCGACGATCGCCGCGCTCGCGACGATCCTGATCATTTTCTCGACGAGTTTGCTGCTCGCGCTCGAATGGCTGCGCGGCCGCAATGCGCGGCGTGCGGTGTCGTAAATAGCGGCGGCCGGCCGCGTGCCGTCCGGCGGGGCCGCGAGTGCGCGGGTCGTTGCGTCTGCATCGATGCCGCGCGCCCGCCGCGGCGCGCCGAATCTTTCGTTTCGCTGACTGACGAGGCGGCCGCCTGCACGTTCGATGCGGCTCTGCAACAATACGGCTCGCGGTGCCGCGCGTTCCCGTGCTGCTGCACGGAGCGTCGGGCGCCGCGCCGCTCAATCCGCGACGCCGCGCGTCGCTCGTCAGCCGAGCCCATCTTGTCCGAATTCGCTTCCCCCGCCGGCGTGCACGAGCCGGCCGTCAACTGGCGCGCGATGTCCGCCGTGCTGCTGGCCGTCGCGCTCGCGACGCTCGACACCGCGATCGCGAACACCGCGCTGCCCGCGATCGCCGCCGACCTGCACGCGTCGCCGGCCGCGTCCGTGTGGATCATCAACGCGTACCAGCTCGCGATGGTCGCGACGCTGCTGCCGTTCGCGTCGCTCGGCGACATCGTCGGCCACAAGCGCGTGTATGTCGCCGGGCTGGCGGTGTTCACGCTGGCGTCGCTCGGTTGTTCGCTCGCGGCCACGCTGCCGATGCTGACGGCCGCGCGCATCGTGCAAGGCTTCGGCGCGAGCGCGATCATGAGCGTGAACGTCGCGCTGATCCGCGGCCTGTTCCCCGCGCACCGGCTCGGGCGCGGCGTCGGCTTCAACGCGCTCGTCGTCGGCGTGTCGTTCGCGGTGGGGCCGACGATCGCGTCGCTGATTCTCTCGGTGGCCGCATGGCCGTGGCTGTTCGCGGTGAACGTGCCGCTCGGCGTGTTCGCGCTCGCCGTGGCGATTCCGTCGCTGCCGCGGACGGCGCGCGGCAAGCATGTATTCGATCCGGTCGCCGCGCTGTTCAACGTGATCACGTTCGCATCGCTGATCTTCGCGCTCGGCGAATTCGCGCAGCGCGGGCCGCGCTCCGTCGTGTTCGCGGCGGCCGCGGTGGCATTCGCGTTCGGCTGGCTGCTGATCCGCCGCCAGGCCGGGCACCCGGCGCCGATGCTGCCGATCGACCTGTTCCGCCGGCCCGTGTTCACGCTGTCCGCGCTGACCGCCGTGTGCGCGTTCGCCGCGCAGGGGCTTGCGTTCGTGTCGCTGCCGTTCTATTTCGAAACCGTCCTGCATCGCAGCGCGGTCGAAACGGGCTTCCTGATGACGCCGTGGTCGGCGGTCGTCGCGCTCGCCGCGCCGATCGCGGGGCGGCTGTCGGATCGTTATCCGCCCGGGCTGCTCGGCGCGATCGGCCTCGCGCTGCTGAGTGCGGGGATGGTGTCGCTCGCCGCGCTGCCGGTGTCGCCGGGCGTCGTCGACATCGGCTGGCGGATGATGCTGTGCGGCGCGGGCTTCGGCTTCTTCCAGTCGCCGAACCTGAAGGCGCTGATGTCGAGCGCGCCGCCCGAACGCAGCGGCGGCGCGAGCGGGATCATCGCGACCGCGCGGCTGATCGGGCAGGCCACGGGCGCGGCGCTGGTTGCATTGTCGTTCGGGATCGCGGGCCGCCACGGGCCGACGCTTGCGTTGATGCTCGGTGCGGGGTTCGCGGGCGCGGCGAGCGTCGCGAGCGGGCTGCGGCTGTTCGCGCCGTCGCATCGGGCCGGCGCGCCGGTCGTGTCGGAGCGCGTGAAGGAGCCGGCGGCGGAGTAGCGCGCGGCACGGTTACAGCCGGCGCGCGGCAAGCCATCGCCGCGCGCCGGCTTTCATGCATCGCTCAGAACCCGCCCGACTTGATCAACTGGTTGAGGTTCGCGATGTTCAGGCTGCCGAAGCCGGTCGTCAGATCCCAGCCGGTGCCGGCCTTGTAGCCATACCCCTGATAGCCGTTGTTGCCCGACACGACGTCATAGCGCACGAGCGACGGATGCGACGGAATGTCCGCATAGAAGTTGCCGGCCGGGAAGCCGAGGCCCGTGCCGTTCGCCGCGAGCAGCCGCGCCCAGAAGCCCGTGAAGATCGGTGCGGCGAGACTCGTGCCGCCAATCTGCTGCAACTGGCCGTAGTTGTAGATGTACGCGCCCGTGCTTTGCGCGGCATCGAACGCGACGTCCGGCAACCGGCGATTGCTGCCCGATTGCCACGACGGCGCGGGCAGGATCGAGCTGACGCCGCCGCCCGTTGCCCACAGCTTGCCGTTCGAATCGAGCCCTTCGTTCCACACGGTCTCGTTCGAGAACGCACCGGCCGACGTCGTGTACAGCGTCGTGCCGCCGATCGCGAGCACGTGCGGCGACGAAGCCGGCCACGACACCGTGTAGTTCGAGCCGTCCGGATAGCCGCGGTTGTTGCACTCGTACACGCCTTCGTCGCCCGACGATACCGAGAACGTCTGGCCTTGCGCGGCTGCCGTCGTGAAGATCTGTTCCTCGGCGTCGAGCGTGCCGTCCGCGTCCGCATCGGTTTCGCACCAGCCGAGCGAGACGTTGATCACCTTCGCGGTGTTGTCCGACACCGCGCGGTTGAACGCCTGCGTGAGGCCGGTGTTGCCGGCGGCGTTCAGATCGGCCATGTAGAACACCAGCTTGCCGACCTGGCCGCCGGCCGAGCCGACGATCGACTGGCTGTCGAGATCCCATTCGCCCTGGCCGTCCTGGTCGTCGGCGTAGCTGCCGCCCGTGCCGTTGGTCTTGACGGTCTGCGTCGAGACCGTGCCGTAGCCGTTGCTCGACGTGAACTGCTTCAGGTCCTGCAGCGTCTGCGACACGCCGCCGATCGTGATGATGCCGACGGTCACGCCAGCGGCGGTCGGCACGCCGGTCGCGTTGTAGAGGCCCGGGAATTCCTTCGGATAGTGGCCCGTCGCCGTGCCGGCCGCGAGCGCCTGCGGCTTCGCCACGTTGCCGATGCGCAGCATCGGCCGCGCCCGCGCGACACTTTGCAGCCCGAGCACCGAGCCGACGACGTCGCCGAGTGCGCGCGGCACCTGTGCGGTCGACGTGTTGGCGAAGCCCGAGCGGCCCGCGTACTCGAAGTGCACGAGCGACGTGTTGAACGCGGCCTTCACCGTGCCGGCCGTGCCGCTGGCGGAGACCAGCAGGCGGTTCGGCGCGACCTCGACATTCGTGAAGCCGCTCTTGTGCAGATAGTCGACGACCGACTTCACCTGCGCATCGGTCGGCGCGTAGTCCGCGAGGAACTGCTCGTGCGTCAGGTACTGGCGGTAATGCGCGCTGCCGGGCCGGTTCACGTCGCGCGCCAGCTGCTTGAGCTGCGCGGCGTTGCGCAGCTTCAGGCTGACGACGACGTTGGTCGTCTCGCCGGCCGCGAGTTCGAGCGACGGCGCCGCACTGCGCGCCATCAACTGCGGGCCGGTCAGAAAGGCTTTCGTATGGGTATCGACCCAATCCGTCGCCGCATGCGCCGCAGCGGCGGCGAACACGAGCGGTGCCACGCACGCCAGGCGGCGGGGCGACGGAAGGGGAAGGGCAAACCAGGCGTTCCTTTTCATCGGGAGTCCTTTTTTAGGAGAGGCGACGTTACTGGAACCCCCGGCCCTTGTGGGGCCGCGAGCGGTGACGAGCGTAGGGCGTCGATGCCGTTCGGGTAGCTGCCAGTTTCCATAGCTGTCAGTTCTGACAACCGGACGCATGGCGGGCACGCGCGGCGGCGTACGCGACGGCGATGGTGGGCCCGGTGAGCGAACCGGTTTGCGGTACGACGGCGCGGCAACGCGCGTCGCTCGCACACACGAGCCGTTCGTTGCAGCATCGGAATGTGCGCGGTCCCGGAAGGGCGCGCCGCATGGATGCATGGCGTGTGCGTGTCAATGGCTGCGCGCCGTATCGCACTATGTGGTCATTGGAAGCGACTCGTCAGGAACGGATTCGCGCATGCACAACGACGGGGCCGGTGGAGCCCGGATGTTTCCCGAACTGTGGAACAGCGCGCCGGGCAGTCTTGCAGGCGGCTTTCGGATCGCGTGGCGCGACTGCGGATTAGAGGAGAGTCTCGAATTCGACGAAGGCCGCGTGCCGGCGCGACCGAGCGATGCGTGCGCCGAATCGAACGGCGCCGTTCGCGAAATCCCGCCTTGACTCAAGCCGATCAGCGGATATTCTTGAATTCATAACCACAGAGTTATGAATTGTGACCGATATGCAGAATGCACACGACACGCTTTTCCGGACACTCGCCGATCCGACGCGCCGCGCGCTTTTCGAGCGGCTGTGCGCGGAGGGCGAGCTGACGGTTGCCGCGCTCACGGCCGATGCGGGCGTGTCGCAGCCGGCCGTGTCGAAGCACCTTGGCGTACTGAAGCAGGCCGGGCTCGTGAACGACCGTCACGAAGGCCGGCAGACGCACTACAGCGCGCAGCCGCAGGCGCTGGCCCCGTTGATCGACTGGACGAGCCAGATGGCGGGCTTCTGGCGGAGCCGGTTCGATGCCCTTGAAGATCTGCTCAAAAGGATGGATCAGTAATGAACCAAGCCACTACCGAAACCCGCTCCGTCGTCGTCGACCGGGAGCTGCCCCATCCGCCGGAGAAGATCTGGCGCGCGCTCACCCAACCGCACCTGATCGAGGCGTGGCTGATGAAGAGCGACTTCGAGCCCGTCGCGGGCCGGGCGTTCAGCTTCCGGGCGGACTGGGGCTCGGTCGACTGCACGGTCCTCACGATCGAGCCGCACCGCGCGCTGTCCTATACGTGGGCCGCCCACGGCCTCGAAAGCGTCGTGACGTGGACACTCACGCCGACGCCTGCCGGCACGCGCCTGCGCATGGAGCAGGTCGGCTTCCGGCCCGATCAGGAGCAGGCGTATCGCGGCGCGCAGTACGGCTGGGTACGGTTCCTCGACGCGCTCGAACAGGTGCTGGCGCGCCCCGACGCGCAAACGGAGGCCCGCGCATGAGTACGCGTGCCAACGAGCTGCAACCGTCCGAGCGCATCGACGCGCTGATCGCCGGCATCGCCGACTGGCGCGGCGAGACGCTCGCCGACCTGCGCCAGACGATCCTCGATGCGCAAGCGGGCATCGTCGAGGAATGGAAGTGGATGGGCAGCCCCGTGTGGTCGTGCGACGGGATGATCGCGGTCGCGAACGCGCACAAGGGCAAGGTGAAGCTGACGTTCATGCACGGCGCGCACCTGCCCGATCCCGACGGGTTGTTCAATGCGGGCCTCGAAGGGAACGCGCGTCGCGCGATCGATTTTGTCGAAGGCGACGAGATCGACAAGCGGGCCTTGAAGCACCTCGTGCGTGCGGCAATCGAATACAACCGCATGCATTTGAAGAAGAACGCGCGAGGGGCGGCCGCGAAGGCGCGCGGCGACAAGGCGGCGTAAGGCCGCATCGAGCACCGGCGAAAAAAAGCCCGACACGAGGTCGGGCATCCAAATCGGCCGCAACCGCCCGCGAGGCGGCTGCGGCACCTGCAACAGGCAGCGCTTACGCTGCGAGCAGCGAGCGCAGCACGAACGGCAGGATCCCGCCGTGCTTGTAGTAGTCGACTTCGATCGGCGTATCGATGCGCAGCAGCACCGGCACGCGCTGCGTTTCGCCGTTCTTGCGATGGATCACGAGCGTGACGTCCTGCTGCGGCTTGAAATCGTCGCCGAGGCCTTCGATGTCGTACGTCTCTTCGCCGGTGATGCCGAGCGACTGGACGCTGTCCGCGCCCTTGAACTGCAGCGGCAGCACGCCCATGCCGACCAGGTTCGAGCGGTGGATGCGCTCGAAGCTGCGTGCGATCACGGCCTTCACGCCGAGCAACTGCGTGCCCTTCGCGGCCCAGTCGCGCGACGAGCCCGTGCCGTACTCCTCGCCCGCGAACACGACGGTGGGCGTGCCGGCGGCGACGTACCGCATCGCCGCGTCGTAGATCGACTGCTGTTCGCCGCTCGGCTGGTGGATCGTCAGGCCGCCTTCGACGCGCGTGCCGTCCGGCTTCGCCGGGATCATCAGGTTCTTGATCCGGACGTTCGCGAACGTGCCGCGCATCATCACGTCGTGGTTGCCGCGGCGCGAGCCGTAGCTGTTGAAGTCGGCCTTCTGCACGCCGTTTTCCTTCAGCCACTTGCCGGCCGGCGAATCTTCCTTGATCGAGCCTGCCGGGCTGATGTGGTCGGTCGTGACCGAATCGCCGAAGATGCCCAGCGCGCGCGCGCCCTTGACGGTCGGGATCGACGCGGCCGGTTCCATCGAGAAGTCGTTGCCGAAGAACGGCGGCTCGGCGATGTACGTCGATTTCGGCCAGTCGTAGACCTCGCCCGTTTCGCCCTCGATCTTGCTCCAGAGGTCGCCCTTCTTGGTCAGCTTCGAGTAGTTGTCCTCGAACTTCTTCGGATCGAGCGCGAACTTGAGCAGCGCGTGGATCTCGTCGCTCGTCGGCCAGATGTCGCCGAGGTAGATGTCGCGGCCGCCCTTGCCCTTGCCGACCGGCTCGGTCATCAGGTCGCGCGTGATGTTGCCGGCGATCGCGTACGCGACGACGAGCGGCGGCGACGCGAGGAAGTTCGCGCGGATGTTCGGGTGGATGCGTGCTTCGAAGTTACGGTTGCCCGACAGCACGGCCGCCGCGACGATGTCGTTCTTCGTGATCGCTTCGTTCAGCTCCGGCGTCAGGTCGCCCGCGTTGCCGATACAGGTCGTGCAGCCGTACGCCGCGACTTCGAAGCCGAGCTTCGACAGGTAGGGCAGCAGGCCCGTCTTCGTCAGGTATTCGGTGACGATGCGCGATCCCGGCGCGAGCGAGGTCTTGATCTTCGGATCGACCGTGAGGCCGGCCTCGACCGCCTTCTTCGCGAGCAGGCCGGCCGCCAGCAGCACGCTCGGGTTCGACGTGTTCGTGCACGACGTGATCGCGGCGATCAGCACGTCGCCGTTCTTCACGTCGACGCCGTTGCTCGTCGTGTACTGCGTGTTCAGGTCTTCCGCCTTCTTCGCGAAGCCGTTTTCCGCGACCGGCTTCGAGAACAGGTCGGTGAACGTCGACTTGACGTGGCCGATCTCGATGCGGTCCTGCGGGCGCTTCGGGCCCGCCAGCGACGGCGCGACCGTCGCGAGGTCGAGCGTCACCGTCTTCGTGTAGTCGATGTCGCCGGCCTTCGGAATGCCGAACAGATTCTGCGCCTTGAAGTAGTTTTCGAACGCGGCGATTTCGGCCTTCGTGCGGCCCGTGCCTTCGAAGTACTCGATCGTCTTTTCGTCGACCGGGAAGAAGCCCATCGTCGCGCCGTATTCCGGCGCCATGTTGCCGATCGTCGCGCGGTCCGGCAGCGACAGCGAGCGCGTGCCTTCGCCGAAGAATTCGACGAACTTGCCGACGACCTTCTCCTTGCGCAGCATTTCCGTGATCGTCAGCACGAGGTCGGTGGCCGTCACGCCTTCGCGCAGCTTGCCCTTCAGCTCGACGCCGACGACGTCCGGCGTCAGGAAGTACACCGGCTGGCCGAGCATGCCGGCTTCCGCCTCGATGCCGCCCACGCCCCAGCCGACCACGCCGATGCCGTTGATCATCGTCGTGTGGCTGTCCGTGCCGACGAGGGTGTCCGGGTAGTACACGGTGTCGGCGCCGTCCGTCTTCTTGTGGACGCCGCGCGCGAGGTATTCGAGGTTCACCTGGTGGACGATGCCCACGCCCGGCGGCACGACCTTGAACGTGTCGAACGCCTGCATGCCCCACTTCATGAACTGGTAGCGCTCGTTGTTGCGCTGGAATTCCAGCTTCATGTTCAGGTCGAGCGCGTCCTTCTGGCGGAAGTAGTCGATCTGGACCGAGTGGTCGACGACGAGATCGACCGGGACCAGCGGCTCGATCTTCTTCGGGTTCTTGCCCGTGCGCTCGGCGACGCCGCGCATGGCCGCGATGTCGGCGAGCAGCGGCACGCCCGTGAAATCCTGCAGCACGACGCGCGACACGACGAACGGAATCTCGTCGACGCGCTTCGCGGTCGGCTTCCAGTTCGCGAGCTGCTCGATGTGCTCTTCGGTGATTTTCTTGCCGTCGTAGTTGCGCAGCACGGACTCGAGCACGATGCGGATCGACACCGGCAGGCGTTCGATCTTCGTCTTCAGTTCCTTGCCGAGCTGCGGCAGCGAGTAGAACTTGCCTTTGCCGGAACCGCTGTCGAATTCCTTGAGGGTCTTGTGGAGATTGTGGGCCATGGTGATTTTCCTGGGTTTGAGGCTAGGAAACAAAGAGTCCTGTATCTGACGGCTAGATCATATACAGATCGACGTACTCATCGACCGGCATCGCTTCGAGCTTTGCCTGGTCCAGCGACACGTCGAGAATCGCTTGTTGCTGCTTGGCCGGAAAGCGGCGGGCGAGGTTGGTCCTGAACTTCTCGACCAGCAGCGGGATGCCGTCCGCACGGCGCCGCCGATGGCCGAGCGGGTACTCGACCGCCACTTCGGCAAGCTTCGATCCGTCCGTGAACTCGATCGTCAGCGCATTCGCGATCGATCGCTTGTCCGGATCGTGATAATCCTTCGTGAATTGCGGATCCTCGACGCACACGGTCTTCGCGCGCAGCGCGTCGATGCGCGGGTCCGCCGCGGCCGAGTCTTCGTAGTCGGCCGCCGTCAGCCGGCCGAACAGCAGCGGCACGGCGACCATGTACTGGATGCAGTGGTCGCGATCGGCCGGATTGGCGAGCGGGCCCTGCTTGTCGATGATGCGGATCGCGGCCGCGTGCGTGCGGATCGTGATCCGGCCGATGTCGTCGGTCGTGCGGCCCGCCGCGGCGAGCCGCGCGTGCAGCAGCAGCGCGGCCTCGGCGGCCGTCTGCGCATGGAATTCGGCGGGGAACGCGATCTTGAACAGCACGTTTTCCATCACGTACGTGCCGTACGGGCGCTGGAAGCGGAACGGCTTGCCGTCGAACAGCACGTCGTAGAAGCCCCAGGTCTTCGCGGTGAGCGCCGACGGATAGCCCATTTCACCCGTTTTCGCGATCAGCGCGAGGCGCACCGCGCGGGACGTGGCGTCGCCGGCCGCCCAGGATTTGCGCGAACCGGTGTTCGGCGCATGGCGGTAGGTACGCAGCGCGTGGCCGTCGACGAACGCGTTGGAGACCGCGTTGATCAGCTCGTCGCGCGTAAGCCCGAGCAGGCGCCCGACGACGGCCGTCGACGCGACCTTCACGAGCAGCACGTGGTCGAGCCCGACCGCGTTGAACGAATTCTCGAGGGCAAGGCAGCCCTGGATCTCGTGGGCCTGGATCATCGCGACCAGCACGTCGCGCATCGCGAGCGGCTTGCGGCCGGCCGCGCGGGCCGTGCGGGAGAGCCAGTCGGCCGTCGCCAGGATCCCGCCGAGGTTGTCGGACGGATGACCCCATTCGGCGGCGAGCCAGGTGTCGTTGAAGTCCAGCCAGCGGATCATCGCGCCGATGCCGAACGCAGCCTGGACGGGATCGAGCTGGAAGGACGTGCCGGGCACCTTCGCGCCGTTCGGCACGATCGTGCCGGGCACGACGGGGCCGAGCAGCTTGGTGCAGGCAGGGTAGGACAGCGCCTCGAGTCCGCATCCGAGCGTGTCGATCAGGCAATGACGCGCCGTCTCCAGCGCGAGCGCGCTGTCGATGCCGGTGTTCAGCACGTAGTCGACGATGTCGACGAGTACCGTATCCGGAGCAGGGCGGACGTTGGAGACCGGGGCGGACATCGAGGGGCCGAGAGCGGAAAAACGCGCGCTTAGTTCGTTGCCGGCTTCAGTTCGTTCGCCTGCGTCGGCGCTGCGCCGCCTTGCGCCATTTCCGGCGTCACGCACTCGTCCGCGAGGCGCTCGCCGCCGTTCGCGTCGGAGAACAGCATCGCCTTGGTCGGGATCACGACCAGCTTGAAGCCTGCTGCCGGATCGTAGAACGTGTCGGCGCCCGTCGTCGTGGTCTGGCGCGGCAGCTTGTAGTTCTTCTTCGCCCAGTGAACCGTGACGACCTGGTCGCGCTTCATGTCGCCGGCGAGATCGAACGACAGACCTTCCTTGCAGGACCACTTGACCGCGCCTTCCGGCACCGGATCGACCTTGGCGGCCGCGCGCGCCTGCGCCTTCTTGCTGCGCGGGATGATGCGCTTGGCCGGCGCCGGGCGCTTGGCCGCTGCCTTCTTCGCGGTCGTGGTGGCCGTACCCTGGGCAAACGCGCTCGGAGCCGACACCAGCATCGTGGCGGACAAGGCGCCGATGGCGGTAGCGATCAGGAGTTTCTTCATGGAGTCAGAACCTTTCGATAATCAGTTGACAAGGGCCGGCAATCGACACTGCCGGCCGGTTTGAAACTGCACGCGCCCCGAAAGCGCGCAGCGGCCGCTATTTTCACCTATTTGGCCGCGCATATATCAGGTTTTCGGGCTCCGTTACGTTTTTTGTCGTTTCGCAAACGTCTGCCGGCTCGCGTGCCGGCGGATGCATGCAACGCGTGGCTCGGCCGGCGGCGCGCACTCAATGCGCGACGCCCGCGGCGGCCGGGCCGAACAGCGGCGCGGCCTCGGACGGTACGGGCTGGCCGGTGGCCCGCGCACGGCGCAGCACCGACCAGTAATAACGATAACTCGCGCGATCGTGCAGCGTATCGCCGTGGCGCGTCGGGCCCCAGTCGGCGGCCTGCGCGGCCAGCAGGATCTCGGCGGCCAGCGCGACTTCGTCGGTGCGCGGGGCGAACGCGTCGACGATCGGGCGGATCTGCGCGGGGTGAATGCTCCACATCCGCGTGAAGGCGAATTCGTCGCGCGCGCGGCGCGCATCGCCGGCGACCACGCTCATGTCGCGCACCTCGGTAGTCACATTGTGTGACGATGTTTTGCCGTGTGCGTGACAGGCCGCGGCGATTTCCAGCTTCGCGCGGCGCACGAGCGGGTGATCGAACTGGCCGGGCGAGCGCATCGCGGAGTCGGGGATCGCGCCGTGATGCGCGGAGACGAAATCCATCAGCCCGAAGCTCAGCGTGCCGACCGTCGGCAGCGCGGCGAGGGCGGCCGCCTGCGCGAGCGCGCCGTGCGTTTCGACCAGCACGTCGACAGGGATCGGTTGCGCGATGCCGAGCTCGCGGCGCGTGCCTTCGATGAACGCGGTCATTTCGGCCGCGTCGGCGGCGTTCGCGATCTTCGGCAGCGTGATGTAGGCCGGTACGCGCGCCGCGCGCAGCACGATGCGCACGTCGTCGCGCCAGTGCGGGTGGGAAAAGTCGTGGATGCGCACGCCGACGCGGCCGAAGCGGTTCTCGGCGCTGCCGAGCAGGTCGGCCACGAGCGCCGCGTGCGCGGCTTCCTGGCCGACGGCCGCGCCGTCCTCGCAGTCGAGCGTGAGGTCGAACACGGGACCCAGCTCGGCCTGCAGTGCGAGCGACTTGCGCATCAGCTTCTCGCTGCCCGCGTAGTGATCGCAGCAGGGCAGGATCGCGGGCGGGGACGCCCCGTCGTAGAGCACTTGTGCAGGAGTGAGCGCGGCCATCTCTTCTACGTCAGGGAAGCGGGTCAACGTGGAGAAAATCGGATTCGGGCAGGTTCTGGGCCGGCGAGAGGTGGCGCGAGGCGGTAAAACGTGCGCGAATCGGATCGCTCGGCGCGGGCCGGCGGCATGCCGGCCCGCGCCGAAGCCGGGCGCCCGAAGGCTGCCCGGCCCGATGCGTGATGCTTAGTTCTTCAGCAGGTGGGCGACGCCGTCGCGCTCTTCGAGCAGCTCGGCCAGCGTACCGTCCATCTTCTCGCGCGAGAACGCGTCGATTTCCAGGCCTTCGACGCGCTTGTATTCGCCGTTTTCGCAGGTGACCGGCACGCCGTAGATGATGTCTTCGGGGATGCCGTACGAGCCGTCCGACGGGATGCCCATCGTGACCCACTTGCCGTTCGTGCCGAGCACCCAGTCACGCACGTGGTCGATCGCCGCATTCGCCGCCGACGCTGCCGACGACAGGCCGCGCGCTTCGATGATCGCCGCGCCGCGCTTGCCGACGGTCGGGATGAACGTGTCGCGGTTCCACACGTCGTCGTTGATCAGCTTCAGCAGCGATTCGCCTTCGGCGGTCGCGAAGCGGAAGTCCGGGTACATCGTCGGCGAGTGGTTGCCCCACACGGCGAGCTTCTCGATCGACGCGACCGGCTTGCCCGACTTGGCGGCGAGCTGCGACAGCGCGCGGTTGTGGTCGAGGCGCAGCATGGCCGTGAAGTTCTTCTTCGGCAGATCCGGCGCCGACTTCATCGCGATGTACGCGTTCGTGTTCGCCGGGTTGCCGACGACCAGCACCTTCACGTCGCGGCTCGCGACTTCGTTCAGCGCGGCGCCCTGGACCGTGAAGATTTCGGCGTTCGCCGACAGCAGGTCCTTGCGCTCCATGCCCTTCGAGCGCGGACGTGCGCCGACCAGCAGCGCGACGTCGGCATCCTTGAACGCGACCTTCGGATCGTCGGTGATCACGACGCCCGCGAGCAGCGGGAACGCGCAATCGTCGAGTTCCATCACGACGCCTTTGACGGCGGCTTGGGCTTGCGGGAGGTCGAGCAGTTGCAGGATGACCGGCTGATCCTTGCCGAGCAGGTCGCCGTTCGCGATGCGGAACAGCAGGGAGTAAGCGATTTGACCTGCGGCGCCGGTGACGGCAACGCGCTTTGCGGGCTTAGCCATTGAAAATCTCCAGGACGGGTGAAGCGTTGGACGCGAGCGAAAACGCCATTCTATGCGCGTTGTGCGTAGCGTTGCATTGAAGCAGGGCGGAGGACTCGCGATGGCGGACGCGGTGAACCTGGAGACGGCCGTGGCACGTAGCCGGGGACGCGCTGTTGCACCCGCGAACCCTTGCTCGACCGGGAGTGTAGGAGCCGTCACGCGCAAAGTCAAACGGTATCATATGTCTTATATAAGACAGATGTTTTGCGGAAATTGAGTGGACGAAAAAGTGCGGTTTGTGATGAAATGCGCGCCATGACATCGAACCAGGCGAACACCGCGAATCAGACCGGCGCAGGCGGCCCAGGGCAGCCGGGCGCGGGCGATCCCGCGGCTTCGCCCGCGGCGGCCGCGTCGCCGACGTTCAGCCCGTTATACCAGCAGATCAAGTCGTTGATCACGCAGAGTCTCGAATCCGGCGAATGGAAGCCGGGCGAGATCATCCCGAGCGAAGTGGAGCTCGCGGCCCGTTACAAGGTCAGCCAGGGCACCGTTCGCAAGGCGATCGACGAGCTGGCCGCCGAAAACCTGGTGGTCAGGCGGCAGGGCAAGGGTACTTTTGTTGCAACGCACAACGAGGATCGCGCGCAATTCCGCTTTCTGCGTCTGCTGGCCGACGACGGCGCCGAGCACCCGCACGTGAGCCGTCTGCTCGAATGCCGGCGCCTGCGCGCGCCGGCCGAGATCGCGCGTCAGCTCGACCTGAAGCCCGCCGACCCCGTCGTGCAGGTGCGCCGCCTGCTGGAATTCGACGGCGAAGTGACGGTGCTCGACGAGATCTGGCTGCCGGGCGCGATGTTCCGCGGGCTGACGTTCGAGCGGTTGAGCGAATACAAGGGGCCGCTCTACGCGATGTTCGAGACGGAGTTCGGTACGCGGATGATCCGCGCGACGGAAAAGATCCGCGCGGTCGCGGCGGATCCGGCGGTGGCCGACCTGCTACACGTGCCGGCCGGTTTCCCGCTGCTGTCGGTCGAGCGCGTGTCCTATACGTACGGGGATCGGCCGGTGGAAGTGCGTCGCGGCTGGTATGTCACAACCGGGTACTACTATCAGAATGACTTGAGCTGACGACGTTCGGTTCAGCCGCGTGCATTCGCGTTTCCCACGCTCGCGAAGCACGTTTCGGGCCGCCTTTGTTCGTGTTCGCGCAATTATCCAGAGCAGACTTTCGCTGCAGCGCGATATGAAAAGGCGCTAAAATCGCGGATTAGTGTGACAACATAGTAGGGGTCTAGCATGACTGACGCAGTAAGAAAGCCGAGGCCGGAATACCGGAACATCGGAATCGGCGACATCACGTTGAAGTATCGCATGCCGCTGGCGGCGATACTGTCGATTCTCCACCGAGTCAGCGGCGCGCTGCTGTTCCTGTTCCTGCCGTTCCTGCTGTTCCTCTTCGACCAGAGCCTCACTTCCGAGCTCAGCTTCGAAGTCTTCAAGGCTTTCCTCTCCAACATCGTCGTCAAGCTGATCGTCCTCGCGTTGTCGTGGGCCTTCTTCCACCATTTCTGCGCCGGCATTCGCCACCTGCTGATGGACGTCAACCACGACGCCGTCTCGAAGGAAGGCGGCAAGCGGACGGCCGTCGTCGTCTTTGTCGTCTCGATCGCGCTGACGATCGCCATGGCACTCAAACTGTTCGGAGCATTCTAAGAAAATGGCAGCCAACAACCGAATCGGCTCGAAGCGCCTCGTCGTCGGCGCACACTACGGCCTGCGCGACTGGCTCGCGCAGCGCGTCACCGCCACGATTATGGCGGTCTACACGGTCATTCTGCTCGTCCTGTTCTTCGGCGCGCACGATTTTTCGTACGAAGGCTGGGCATCGATCTTCGCCGCGCAATGGATGAAGCTCGCGACCTTCGTGATGCTGCTTTCCCTCTTCTACCACGCATGGGTCGGCGTGCGCGACATCTGGATGGACTACGTGAAGCCCGTCGGTGTGCGCCTGCTGCTGCAATCGCTGACCATCGTCTGGCTGCTCGCATGTGCGGGCTACGCCGCGCAGATTCTCTGGAGAGTGTAAAGAATGGCTGCAATCAAAACTTCCCTCCCGCGCCGCAAGTTTGACGTCGTGATCGTCGGCGCGGGCGGCTCCGGCTTGCGCGCGGCGCTGCAACTGTCGCGCGCGGGCCTGTCGGTCGGCGTGCTGTCGAAGGTGTTCCCGACCCGTTCGCACACGGTCGCCGCGCAAGGCGGGATCGGCGCGTCGCTCGGCAACATGAGCGAAGACAACTGGCACTACCACTTCTACGACACGATCAAGGGTTCCGACTGGCTCGGCGACCAGGACGCGATCGAGTTCATGTGCCGCGAAGCGCCGAACGTCGTGTACGAACTCGAGCACTTCGGCATGCCGTTCGACCGTAACGCGGACGGCACGATCTACCAGCGTCCGTTCGGCGGCCATACCGCGAACTACGGCGAGAAGCCGGTCCAGCGCGCTTGCGCGGCCGCCGACCGTACCGGTCACGCGCTGCTGCACACGCTGTACCAGCAGAACGTCGAGGCAAAGACGCAGTTCTTCGTCGAATGGATGGCGCTCGACCTGATCCGCGACGCGGACGGCGACGTGCTCGGCGTGACGGCCCTCGAGATGGAGACGGGCGACGTCTACATCATGGAAGGCAAGACGACGCTGTTCGCGACGGGCGGCGCAGGCCGGATCTTCGCGGCATCGACGAACGCGTTCATCAACACCGGCGACGGCCTCGGCATGGCGGCCCGCTCGGGCATCGCGCTGCAGGACATGGAGTTCTGGCAGTTCCACCCGACCGGCGTGGCCGGCGCGGGCGTGCTGATCACCGAAGGCGTGCGCGGCGAAGGCGGCATCCTGCGCAACGCGAACGGCGAGCGCTTCATGGAACGCTACGCACCGACGCTGAAGGATCTGGCGCCGCGTGACTTCGTGTCGCGCTCGATGGACCAGGAAATCAAGGAAGGCCGCGGCGTCGGTCCGAACAAGGATCACGTGCTGCTCGACCTGTCGCACATCGGCGCCGAGACGATCATGAAGCGTCTGCCGTCGATCCGCGAAATCGCGCTGAAGTTCGCGAACGTCGACGCGATCAAGGAGCCGATCCCGGTCGTCCCGACGATCCACTACCAGATGGGCGGCATCCCGACCAACATCCACGGTCAGGTCGTCGGCACGTCGCGCGATCACAAGGAACCGGTCAACGGCTTCTACGCAGTGGGCGAATGCTCGTGCGTGTCGGTGCACGGCGCGAACCGTCTCGGCACGAACTCGCTGCTGGACCTCGTGGTGTTCGGCCGCGCGGCCGGCAACCACATCGTCCAGCACGTGAAGAACCAGAAGGAACACAAGCCGCTGCCGGCGGATGCGGGCGAGTTCTCGCTCGCGCGCCTGAACAAGCTCGACAAGTCGAGCTCGGGCGAGTACACGCAGGACGTCGCGAACGACATCCGCGCGACGATGCAGAAGCACGCAGGCGTGTTCCGCACGTCGGCGCTGCTGAAGGAAGGCGTCGACCAGATGGCCGGCCTGAAGGCGCGCGTGGAAAACATCCACCTGAAGGACAAGTCGAAGGTGTTCAACACCGCGCGCGTCGAAGCGCTCGAGCTGGAGAACCTGATCGAAGTGGCCCGCGCAACGATGGTGTCGGCGGAGGCGCGCAAGGAAAGCCGCGGCGCGCACGCGCACAGCGACTACGAACACCGCGACGACGAGAACTGGCTGCGCCACACGCTGTGGTACAGCGAAGGCGACCGCCTCGACTACAAGCCGGTTCAAATGAAGCCGCTGACGGTCGATTCCGTGCCGCCGAAGCCGCGCACGTTCTAAGCCGAGTCAAAGGAATCCGAAATGGCAAAACGCATTTTTGAAGTCTACCGCTACGATCCGGACAAGGACGCAGCGCCGCGCATGCAGACGTACGAGCTCGAGATCCAGCATGAGCGCATGCTGCTCGACGCACTGGTCAAGCTGAAGGCACTGGACGAGACGCTGTCGTTCCGCCGTTCGTGCCGCGAAGGCGTGTGCGGTTCGGACGCGATGAACATCAACGGCAAGAACGGTCTCGCGTGCCTGACGAACCTGAACGACCTGCCGCACAAGATCGTGCTGCGCCCGCTGCCGGGCCTGCCCGTCGTGCGCGACCTGATCGTCGACATGACGCACTTCTTCAACCAGTACCACTCGATCAAGCCGTACCTGATCAACGACGCGCCGCCGCCGGAGAAGGAACGCCTCCAGTCGCCGGAAGAGCGCGACGAGCTCGACGGCGTGTACGAGTGCATTCTGTGCGCGAGCTGCTCGACGTCGTGCCCGAGCTTCTGGTGGAACCCGGACAAGTTCGTCGGCCCGGCCGGCCTGCTGCAGGCTTACCGCTTCATCGCGGACAGCCGCGACACCGCCACCGGCGAGCGTCTCGACAACCTGGAAGACCCGTACCGTCTGTTCCGTTGCCATACGATCATGAACTGCGTCGACGTTTGCCCGAAGGGCTTGAACCCGACGAAGGCGATCGGCAAGATCAAGGAACTGATGGTTCGGCGCGCGGTATAAAGTTTGATGAGCGACGAATCGCATCAATCCGACCCGCACCGCCGCGCGCGCCTGCGCTGGCGCGCGCGGCGGGGTCTGCTGGAAAACGACATCGTATTCGAGCGTTTCTTCAGCCGATACGAGCATGACCTCACCGATGCAGACGTAGGCGCGTTGTCGCGCCTGCTCGATCTGAGCGACAACGACCTGATGGACTTGCTCCTCGCGCGCAAGGAACCAGAAGGCGACCTAGACAGCCCGGACATTCACCGGCTGTTGGAGATGCTGCGCAACGTGTGACGCCAAGGTGTAACGCGCTGCGCCCGTTATCGAATCCCGTTTCTTTATTTCGATTGAGGATGTGCCATGACTCCGTCTGATGTTAAAGCCACGCTATCGTTCAGCGACAACTCGCCGAGCGTCGAAATGCCGATCTACAAGGGCACGATGGGCCCGGACGTGATCGACATCCGCAAGCTGTACGGCCAGACCGGCAAGTTCACTTACGACCCGGGCTTCATGTCGACGGCTTCGTGTAATTCGGCGATCACGTACATCGACGGCGACAAGGGCGAGCTGCTGTACCGCGGCTACCCGATCGACAACCTCGCACAAAACGCGGACTTCCTCGAAAGCTGCTACCTGCTGCTGAAGGGCGAACTGCCGAACGCCGCGCAGAAGAAGGAATTCGTCGACACCGTCACGAAGCACACGATGGTGCACGAGCAGATGCACTTCTTCTTCCGTGGCTTCCGTCGCGACGCGCACCCGATGGCGATCCTGGTCGCCGCGGTCGGCGCGCTGTCGGCGTTCTACCACGACTCGCTCGACATCAACGACCCGCGTCACCGCGAAGTGTCGGCGATCCGCATGATCGCGAAGCTGCCGACGCTCGTCGCGATGGCGTACAAGTACAGCATCGGCCAGCCGTTCGTGTATCCGAAGAACTCGCTGTCGTACAGCGCGAACTTCATGCACATGATGTTCTCGAATCCGTGCGAAGAGTACAAGGTCAACGACGTGCTTGTCCGCGCGCTCGACCGCATCCTGATCCTGCACGCCGATCACGAGCAGAACGCATCGACGTCGACGGTCCGTCTGGCCGGCTCGTCGGGCGCGAACCCGTTCGCGTGTATCGCGGCCGGTATCGCGTGTCTGTGGGGCCCGGCGCACGGCGGTGCGAACGAAGCCGCGCTGAACATGCTCGAGCAGATCGGTTCGCCGGACAACATCCCCGAATTCATCAAGCAGGTGAAGGACAAGAACTCGGGCGTGAAGCTGATGGGCTTCGGCCACCGCGTGTACAAGAACTACGACCCGCGTGCGAAGCTGATGCGCGAGACGTGCTACGAAGTGCTGAACGAACTGGGCCTGCACGACGACCCGCTGTTCAAGCTCGCGATGCAGCTCGAGAAGATCGCGCTGGAAGACGAATACTTCGTGTCGCGCAAGCTGTACCCGAACGTCGACTTCTACTCGGGTATCGTCCAGCGCGCGCTGGGCATCCCGACGTCGATGTTCACGTGTATCTTCGCGATGGCACGTACGGTCGGCTGGATCGCACAGTGGAACGAAATGATCGCCGATCCGGAACAGAAGATCGGCCGTCCGCGCCAGCTGTTCATCGGCGATACGCCGCGCGAAGCGAAGCCGCTCAACGCACGTTAAACCGTGTGCGGCGCGAACGGCCGGCAGGCCGCTCGCGTCGGGCAACCGCAACGCCACGACACCCCGACGGGTCAGCCCGTCGGGGTGTTTTCATTTGCGCGGCCGACGTTGGCCCGAGCCGGCGCGGCGCTCCAGCGACGGCGGCCGCGTGTCGAGCGCGGGCGCGTCGTCGTCCGGTGCATGGCCGTGCTGCTTGAAGAACTGCCGGTACGCGCCGGGCGTCGTGCCGCGCGCGGCGAGGAACTGGCGATTGAAGTTCGCGGCATTCGGAATGCCGCAGCGCGCGGCGACCGTCGCGATCGGCCAGTCGGTGCCGACGAGATGGCGGCATGCATGCGCGAGGCGCAGCCGCTGCACGTAACGGCCGACGCTTTCGCCGAGATGCCGGACGAACAACCGTTGCAGCGTGCGTTCGGACAGGTGCGCGGCAGCGGCGAGTGCGTCGATGCGCAGCGGTTCGTGGAAATGCCGGTCGATCGCGTCGAGCACGCGGTCTAGACGTTCGGCTTCGGGCGCGCCCGGCCCGCCGGGCGACGGCGCGCCGTCGGGCCGGTCGTACGCATGCGCGGTGGCGAGCGGTTCGCCGCCGGCCTCCGCGAGATCGGCAAGCGTGTCGAGCGTGGCTGCAAGCCGTACGCGCGGCGACGGATCGAGCAACCGCGGCAGCCGCGCGCGCATCGCGCGGGCCGTCTCCACGTCGAAGTGCAGCCCCGGCGCCGCGCGCCGCAGCAGCGAGCGCAGCGGCGCGTATTCGGGGCAGCAGTCGGCCAGCCGCCGCGCCCAGTCTCCGTCGAACCAGACGACGAGCGCGACTTCGGGCGCGTCGCGATCGATGCGCGCGTTCGACGACCACGTATGCGGCAGGTTCGGCGGCACGAGCACGAGATCGTCGTCCGCGTAGCGCGCGACGTGATCGCCGATGAAGCGCTGGCCGCGGCTGTTGAGCGTCAGCGTCAGTTCGTACTCGGGATGGCGATGCCATTCGAACGGAATGCGCGCGAGCTGGCGGTGATAGACGCGGATCGAACAGCCGGACGCGAACGTCACGTGCTCGTATTGCGGTTTCATCGCGGCCTCCGGTAGGGGCGGGCAGTGCGCCGTGGCATGATCGTGGGCGATTCTCACCAAGGAGCGATGCCATGTTTTCACATGTGTGCGTGGGCGTCGGTGATACGGCGCGCGCCTACGATTTCTATGCGCCGCTGTTCGCGGCACTCGGGCTGCGCCTGAAATTCCGCGAGCCGGACGGCTGGTCGGGCTGGATGCCGGCCGACGCCGAGCGGCCGCTGTTCTTCTTCGGCAAGCCGCTCGACGGCCGCCCACCGGAGCCGGGCAACGGCCACACGATCGCGTTCGATGCGCCGACCCGCGCGCACGTCGATCGCTGTCACGCGCTCGCGCTGCGGCATGGCGGCACCTGCGAAGGGCCGCCGGGCCTGCGGCCGCACTATCACCGCGACTATTACGGCGCGTATTTCCGCGACCCGGACGGCAACAAGCTCTGCGTGGTCTGCCATCGTCCCGAATGACGCACGATTGTCAGGATTGTATCGATCGTTGGCCGGATAGTGGTGATGACGGCCGTGTGCCGGCCGTACGCTGACAGCACATCACGACACGCTTTCAGCGAGGAGACGACGATGCAACTGACGATTGACGACATGCCTGCCGCGATCCGCGCGGCGAAACGGGCGCTGCGCGCCGATTTGCCCGGTTATGCGGCCACGTTCCGCGAAGTGGAGGGCGACATCGCCCGGCAGGTCGATGCGATCCGCCGCGCGCACGCGCACGGCCACGACGTGATTCCGGTCGTGCCGTTCGCGGATATCGCGGGCGGCCGGGTCGATCCGCATGCGGTTGCGGCGATCCGCACGCATGGCGCGGTCGTGATCCGCGGCGTGTTCGATGCGAGGCAGGCACGCGACTGGAACGACGAGATCGGCGCGTATCTGGATGCGAACCGTTTCGCCGACCGGCTGCACGCGCGCGCGGAAGACCGCTATTTCGGCAATCTGGCGTCGGGCAAGCCGCAGATCTACGGCGTCTACTGGTCGAAGCCGCAGGTGGCCGCGCGCCAGTCGCCGGCGCTCACGCAGGCGCGGGTGTTCCTGAACCGCCTGTGGCGGCATGCGGACGGCGCACGTGCGCATTTCGATCCCGACCGGGTGCCCGCGTATGCGGACCGGATCCGCCGCCGGCCGCCCGGTTCGACGTCGCTCGGGCTGTCGCCGCATGTCGACGGCGGCTCGGTCGAGCGCTGGCTCGGCGCGAATTTTCGGCAGGTCTATCGCCATGTGCTGGCCGGCCGCTGGCGCGAGTACGATCCCTTCGATGCGGCGTTCCGGCCCGACGTCGAAGAGATTCCGTCGCCGGCCGTGTGTTCGATGTTCCGCACGTTCCAGGGCTGGACCGCGCTGACACCGCAGGGGCCCGGCGACGGCACGCTGCAGCTGATCCCGGTTGCGAACGCGATGGCCTATGTCGTGCTGCGCGCGCTGCAGGACGACGTCGCCGACGACGACCTGTGCGGCGCGCGTCCCGGCCGCGCGCTGTCGATTCGCCCGGAATGGCACACGCTGCTGCTCGATGCGCTGGTGCCGATCCCGCATATGGAACCGGGCGACGCGGTGTTCTGGCACGGTGACGTCGTGCATGCGGTCGAGGATGCGCATCGCGGCAGCGGCGACAGCAACGTGATGTACATCGCGGCCGCGCCGGGCTGCGCGAAGAACGACGCATACTTGCAACGCCAGCGTTGCGCGTTCCTGCGCGGCGACAGCCCGCCCGATTTCCCGGCCGACCATTTCGAGGTCGATTTCGACGGGCGCGCGGGGGAGGCCGAACTCACGGCGCTCGGCCGCGCGCAGATGGGATTCGAGCCCGGCGCATGACGCGCGGGCGGCCCGTTCGCCGAATCGGCTGCGTGGTGCGCGCAATTCGACGCAATCGGCTGTCGGCGCCGCCGAATTCGACGCGAATTGCGCAATTTGGCTTCCGATAATGGTCCGGTCACGACGCCGCCGGCCCGTGCACGGCACGGGTGCGGCGCAGATCATGGAGGAGTCGATGCAATTCACGCAAGCGATCGTTCGCCGTCCCGCGCCGTCCTGCGGCGCGGGCCTGACCACCGCCGAACTCGGCGCACCCGACTACGACAAGACGCTCGCGCAGTTCCACGCATACTGCGACGCGCTGCGCATGCTCGCGGTCGAGCTGACCGAACTGCCGCCGCTCGATGCGTTTCCCGATTCGCACTTCGTCGAGGACGTCGCCGTCGTCACGCCGGAGTTCGCGGTGATCACGCGCCCCGGCGCGCCCGCCCGGCGCGGCGAGACCGCGCACATCGAAGCGTCGCTGCGCGTGCATCGCGAGCTGCTGCCGATGCAACAGGGCCGCCTCGACGGCGGCGACGTGATGCTGGTCGGCAAGCGCTTCTTCATCGGGCTGACGAGCCGCACCGACGCGCAAGGCATCGCCGCGTTCGAGTCGCTGGTGTCGCGCCATGGATATTCGGTCGTCGCGGTGCCGGTTGGCGCCGGCCTGCACCTGAAATCGGTCGTCAATGCGCTTGGCGACGACACGCTGCTCGTGACCGACGCGCTGGCCGCGCATCCGGCGTTCGCCGACTATCGAAGGATCGCGATTTCCGCCGCCGACGAATATGCGGCCAACACGCTGCGCGTGAACGGCACGCTGATCACGCCGGCCGGCTATCCGCGCGTGCATGACGCGATCGCGTCGCTCGGCATGCCGCTGCACGTGATCGACACGAGCGAGTTCCGCAAGATGGACGGCGGCCTGACGTGCCTGTCGCTGCGGTTCTAGTCGATTGGCGCGCGGCGGCGGCGGCCGGATAATATGGCCCGCGTGTGGAACGGCAGACGTTCCTCCCATGAGCCACGACCCGACCGGAGCGAACGCGGATGACCGACAAGAAGATGCAGTTGGACAAGATCGATCTCCGGATTCTCGACATCCTGCGCACCGACGGACGGATTTCCTACCGGAAGCTGTCGGAACGCGTGAATCTCACGCCGCGGCCGTGCCAGGCGCGCGTGGAGCGGCTCGAGGCGCTCGGCGTGATCGAAGGGTACCGCGCGGTGATCAACGCGCCGCGCGCGACCAAGCCGATCGTCGTGATCGCGCAGATCGTGCTGGCCGACCACGGGCGTTCGCAGGCGCCGTTCGAGGAGGAAATGCGCGCGAATCCGGCCGTGCTCGATTGCTGGCTGGTGAGCGGCACGTTCGATTTTCTCGTGCGGCTCGCGTGCGAGGATCTCGACGAGTACCGGCGGATCGCGAACGTGTGGCTGGAAAGCCCGCGATTCCGGATCGAGAGGATCGTGACGACGGCCGAACTGCAGACGATCAAGCGCAGCGTCGTGTGAGGCGACCGGCCAGCCAGGGCCGGTTTCGATGCGAATGACCGGCGCGATCGATTTGCATCCCGAATCGAATCGACTGTCCCGGATCACGATCGGGGTGAACATTATGGATGCCGCGCAAGCGGCAGCGCAGACGGCCGCGCCGTCCGGAGCGACGCTGAAACGCCGTCTGCAGGGCCGTCGCATCGCGATGATCGCGATCCAGCTCGCCGCCGGCGCGATGAATCCGTTGATCCTGACGGCCGTGCTGTCGGCCGGCAATTCGGGTGCCTACGCGGCGGCACGGACGCTGTACAACCTCGCATCGGAAGGGCACGCGCCGATGTTCGCGACGCTGTCGCCGCGCGCGCAAAAGCCGGCTCGTGCGCTACGAGGAAATGGACATCGGGCCGTGGCTCACGCGCTCGGTCGAGGCCGTCGACGCGGCCGCCGCGCGGCACGGGCCACCGCGCCGGTCGGCCGCTGCCGCGATGGGGTAACGGCAGCCGGCCGTTACTTGTCCAGCTCCGGATAGTGCCGGAAGATCCCCATGTCGTTGAACGGGATGCGGCGTTCCGACTCGAGGTAGTGCGCGACGGGCGGATGCCGTGCGACGCGATCGTGCAGCGCGACGAGCCCGGCGATCTTGCGTTCCGCGCGCTTCATCGCTTTCGGAAACGCATAGCGCAGGCCCTCGATCAACTGGAACATCGACAGGTCCGCGTAGGTGAGCGTGTTGCCCGCGATATAACCGCTCTTGTGCGGATTCTGTTCGAGCACGCGATCGAAGTAGCCGAGGAATTTCGGCAGCCGGTTCTCGAGGAAATCGGCCGCGCGCTCGGCCGCTTCCGCCTTCTGGTCCTCGTAGTACAGGCCGCTGCCGATCGGATGGTGCGTGTCGTGGATCTCGGTGATGAAATCGGCGGCGGTCAACTGGAGCTGGTGCACCCACAGCCGGCCGGCTTCGTCGTCGGGCGCGAGTCCGAGCCGCGCGCCGAGAAACAGCAGGATGTTCGCGGTCTGTCCGACGACCACGTCGCCCGCCTTCAGGAACGGCGGTGCGAACGGCACGCATTCCGCTTTCGTGTCGTCCATCATGCGCATCATCGCCGCCACGCCCATCCCGCGTCCCGATTCGCGCGCGACGTCGACGTAGTCGGCCTCGGCTGCTTCCAGCGCGAGGCGCACGTACTCGCCGCGGCCCTGGATTTCAGGCCAGTAATAGAGTTCATATCGCATGCAGTGCTCCTGTCCTTCGATGCTTCGGGTGATGCTCGCATCGTGATGGCGGGAGGGCGGCCGCGTGCCGCCCGTTGCGAATAGACAGTCTACGAGATCGAGTGCGAAATGCCAGCGGCGCCGCGTTTCATGCGCGGCGTTCGTCGCGCCCACACGCCTTCGTGGCTGCGTTCGACCAGTTCACCGCCGATCATGCCAGGGTGCGTGTCGCCGCTGGCGAAGCGGGTCAGCGCCAGCGCAAGCCCGTCACCTATGGGCGCGAACAGGCCTTGACCTTCCCCGTCGGTCGGAAGCCGCCCCGATGCGGAACCCGCGAGGACGAACCCTGCAAGAAACGGAAGGAAAGGCGCGTTTTCGGCCGGTCGTTTAATCGTATGCCTCGTTGCGCGGTTCCGGATCGCTTGATTTGGAAATGATCATTTCCTATAATGCCGCATGGCGACGAAAATTGCACCGAACGTTGGCAGGCCGCGAGAATTCGACATGGAGCAAGCGCTGGACGGCTTCATCCGCGTCTTTCGCGAGCGTGGCTATCATGCGACTTCCATCGGCGATCTGTCCCGGGAGACAGGGCTCACCACCGGCAGTCTTTACAAGGCTTTTGCGGACAAGAACGCCATATTCGTTGCCGCGTTGAACCGGTACGTCGATCGGCGCGCGAGCGAACTCAACACGATCCTTGCCGATGAAAGGAACGGACGGGACAAGGTGCGCGCGCTGCTGCGCTTTTATGCGGACGTCTCGCATGGAGACGAGGGCCGAAAGGGCTGTCTGGTCGTGGGCGGCGCTATTGTTCTCGGTACGTTGGATAGCGAGATCGCCGACATCGTTCACAAATCGATGCAGCGGGTCGAGCGTCTCCTTCGCGATTTGATCAGGCAGGGGCAGGCCGATGGGTCCGTCGATGCCACGCTGAACGCACAAGCCACGTCGAGCTGTCTGTTCACCATGGTGCAGGGGCTTCGAGTGGTGGGTAAGCTCGGCCAACGCCGCAGCGATATGTCGATGCTGGTCGACGAGGCCATGCGGCTGCTCAACTAGGGTAGAGCGTCATCCCTTGGGTAACTCGATGTGAAGTAACACGCGAAACCACGCGTGCGCGCGATCTGGTTCTGTCGAATTAGGAAACGACTATTTCCCAATGCCATTGCTCGCGCTGCGCGTGGTGAACCATCATCCAGGAAAGTCGATTCCATAGAGAGGACGAACTTATGCACCAGCATCAATCGACCGCGGATTCTTTGCCGCTTGCGACCACACCCTATTTTCGCGAAGACCCGCGGCTCAGCGGCTTTCGTCATCGGTTCGATACGGTGGACGGGGTGCGCCTTCATTATGTCGAAGGCGGCCGCACCGACGGCGAGACCATTGTGTTGCTCGCGGGGTTTCCGGAAAGCTGGTACGCGTGGCGCAGAATCATGTCCCTGCTCGCGGACGAATTCAGGATCGTGGCGCCGGATCTTCCCGGGCAAGGCGACTCGGACCGGCCGCTCACCGGGTATGACACGCAGACCGTCGCGACAACGCTTGCGCGCCTGCTGGAGCGGCAAAATATCTCGCGCTTTTACCTGGCCGCTCACGACGTCGGCGCATGGGTCGCCTATCCGTTTGCGGCGATGTATCCCGATTCAGTGAAGCGCATGGCGTTGCTCGACGCCGGGATACCCGGCATCACGCTGCCCGACGCACTGCCGATCGAGCCTCGCAGCGCATGGCGCACGTGGCACTTTGCATTCCATGCGGTAGCCGACCTGCCGGAGACGTTGATCGCCGGCAGGGAGCGCGCGTATCTCGATTGGTTCTTGCGTCGCAAGGCGGCAAATCCCGAATCGTTCTCCGACGCGGATATCGACGAGTACGTCCGGGTGTTCACCAGGGACGGCGGGTTGCGAGCGGGCCTGGCATTTTATCGGGCCGTGTCGGAATCGTCGGCCCAGAACCGCAAGCTGCAGGCGCGAGGAAAGCTGAAGATGCCCGTGCTCGCTGTCAGTGCCGACCAGGGATCCATACCCGACATGGCAGGGCCGCTCGAACATGTCGCGGAAGACGTGACGGCTGCGACGATCGCATATAGCGGGCATTTCATCCCTGAGGAACAACCGCAGGCGCTGGCGCGCGCGTTGCGCAATTTCTTCCGGTAGCACGTCGCCGCGAGTCGATTGCAAGGGCTGGAGCGGCCCACGACGGCCGACATGGTGCGCGGAGCAAGCCCCGTCGGTGCGGCACGCGCCTGTGCCGCACGCGCTGCCGCGCTTGCCGGGTAATACTTATCCGGGTATCGCGTGTACCACCCAACTCACTGTTTTTATTCACTTTTTTCGTTATCGTGGTACTCCATGGGCCGATTTTGCGTGGCATAATCGATCGCATCCGCAAGGCTTGTAGTCACAACGACCCCGCATACCCATGGCACAGACTCTCTACGACAAACTGTGGAACACCCACGTGGTCCACACCGAGGAAGACGGCACGACCCTGCTCTACATCGACCGTCAACTGCTGCATGAAGTCACGAGCCCGCAGGCATTCGAAGGGCTGAAGATCGCGCAGCGCCCGGTGTGGCGCATCAGCGCGAACCTGGCCGTGTCGGACCACAACGTGCCGACGACGGACCGCAGCCACGGCATCGCCGATCCCGTCTCGAAGCTGCAGGTCGACACGCTCGACGCGAACTGCGATGCATTCGGCATCACGCAGTTCAAGATGAACGACGTGCGCCAGGGCATCGTCCACATCATCGGGCCGGAACAGGGCGCGACGCTGCCGGGCATGACGATCGTGTGCGGCGATTCGCATACGTCGACGCACGGCGCGTTCGGCGCGCTCGCCCACGGCATCGGCACGTCCGAAGTCGAGCACGTGCTCGCGACGCAGACCCTGCTGCAGAAGAAGAGCAAGAACATGCTCGTGAAGGTCGAGGGCGCGCTGCCGCGCGGCTGTACCGCGAAGGACATCGTGCTCGCGATCATCGGCAAGATCGGCACGGCAGGCGGCACGGGCTACGCGATCGAATTCGGCGGCTCGACCATTCGCGCGCTGACGATGGAAGGCCGCATGACCGTCTGCAACATGGCGATCGAGGCCGGCGCGCGCGCGGGCATGGTCGCGGTGGACGACACGACGATCGACTACCTGAAGGGCCGTCCGTTCGTGCCGACCGGCGCGGAATGGGATCAGGCCGTCGAGTACTGGCGCCAGTTCAAGTCGGACGACGGCGCGCAGTTCGACCGCGTGGTCGAGCTGAACGCGGCCGAGATCGTCCCGCAGGTCACGTGGGGCACGTCGCCGGAAATGGTCACGTCGATCGACGGTCGCGTGCCCGATCCCGAACGCGAGAAGGATCCGGTCAAGCGCGACGCGATGGAGCGCGCGCTGGCGTACATGGCGCTCGAGCCGAACACGCCGATCGAATCGATCAAGGTCGACAAGATCTTCATCGGCTCGTGCACGAACGCCCGGATCGAGGACATCCGCGCGGCCGCGTACGTCGTGAAGAAGCTGAACCGCCGCATCGCGTCGAACGTGCGGCTCGCGATGGTCGTGCCGGGCTCGGGCCTCGTGAAGGCGCAGGCCGAGCGCGAAGGGCTCGACAAGGTGTTCACCGATGCGGGCTTCGAATGGCGCGAGCCGGGCTGCTCGATGTGCCTCGCGATGAACGCCGACCGGCTCGAGCCGGGCGAGCGCTGCGCGTCGACGTCGAACCGCAACTTCGAAGGCCGGCAGGGCGCGGGCGGTCGCACGCACCTCGTGAGCCCCGCGATGGCGGCGGCCGCGGCGATCGAAGGCCACTTCGTCGACATTCGCCAGCTGGGGTGACGCGTGACGGCATCGAAAGTCATCGCGCGGCTGGTTGCCGCGCTGGCGCTGGCGGGGCTGGGTTTCGGCCTGGCCGGCTGCAATACCGTCCGCGGCTTCGGTGAAGACGTCAATGCCGCCGGCAGCGCGCTGAAGCGCGCCGCGGAGTGACGGTTCCCGCCGAGAATTTGTCGATGTGCGCCGGCTGACTGCCGGCCCTTCAACCGGATAGACGGATCATGGAAAAATTCACTGTACATACCGGCGTCGTGGCGCCGCTCGATCGCGAGAACGTCGACACCGACGCGATCATCCCGAAGCAGTTCCTGAAGTCGATCAAGCGCACGGGCTTCGGTCCGAACGCGTTCGACGAATGGCGTTACCTCGATCACGGCGAGCCGGGCCAGGACAACTCGAAGCGTCCGCTGAACCCGGACTTCGTGCTGAACCAGCCGCGCTACCAGGGTGCATCGGTGCTGCTCGCCCGCAAGAACTTCGGTTGCGGGAGCTCGCGCGAGCACGCGCCGTGGGCGCTGCAGCAGTACGGCTTCCGCGCGATCATCGCGCCGAGCTTCGCGGACATCTTCTTCAACAACTGCTACAAGAACGGCCTGCTGCCGATCGTGCTGACCGAGCAGCAGGTCGATCACCTGTTCAGCGACACGTACGCGTTCAACGGCTACCAGCTGACGATCGACCTCGACGCGCAGGTCGTGCGCGCGGGCGACGGCCGCGAGTATCCGTTCGAGATCGCCGCGTTCCGCAAGTACTGCCTGCTGAACGGCTTCGACGACATCGGCCTCACGCTGCGCCACGCGGACAAGATCCGCCAGTTCGAAGCGGAGCGGCTCGTGAAGCAGCCGTGGCTCAGCACCAAGCTGGTCGGCTGAGCGCGCGTTGCAGGCGGGCGCGCCGTGCGTGCGCTCGCCGGCCTGCCTCCATAACACCCTACCCAGTCAGGAATTTCGCATGAAGATTGCAGTGCTGCCCGGCGACGGCATCGGTCCGGAAATCGTCAATGAAGCGGTGAAGGTGCTGAACGCACTCGACGAGAAGTTCGAACTCGAACAGGCGCCGGTCGGCGGCGCGGGCTACGAGGCGAGCGGCCATCCGCTGCCCGACGCGACGCTGGCGCTCGCGAAGCAGGCCGACGCGATCCTGTTCGGCGCGGTCGGCGACTGGAAGTACGACTCGCTCGAGCGCGCGCTGCGCCCCGAGCAGGCGATCCTCGGGCTGCGCAAGCACCTCGAGCTGTTCGCGAATTTCCGCCCGGCGATCTGCTATCCGCAGCTCGTCGATGCGTCGCCGCTGAAGCCGGAGCTCGTCGCGGGCCTCGACATCCTGATCGTGCGCGAACTGAACGGCGACATCTACTTCGGCCAGCCGCGCGGCGTGCGCTCGGCGCCGGACGGCCCGTTCGCCGGCGAGCGCGAAGGCTTCGACACGATGCGCTATTCGGAGCCGGAGGTGCGCCGCATCGCGCACGTCGCGTTCCAGGCCGCGCAAAAGCGCGCGAAGAAGCTGCTGTCGGTCGACAAGTCGAACGTGCTGGAGACGTCGCAGTTCTGGCGCGACATCATGATCGACGTGTCGAAGGAGTACGCGGACGTCGAGCTGTCGCACATGTACGTCGACAACGCGGCGATGCAGCTCGCGAAGGCGCCGAAGCAGTTCGACGTGATCGTCACCGGCAACATGTTCGGCGACATCCTGTCGGATGAGGCGTCGATGCTGACGGGCTCGATCGGCATGCTGCCGTCCGCGTCGCTCGACAAGCACAACAAGGGGCTGTACGAGCCGTCGCACGGTTCGGCGCCGGACATCGCGGGCAAGGGCATCGCGAACCCGCTCGCGACGATCCTGTCGGCCGCGATGCTGCTGCGCTATTCGCTGAATCGCGCGGAGCAGGCCGATCGTATCGAGCGCGCGGTGAAAACGGTGCTCGAACAAGGCTACCGCACGGGCGACATCGCGACGCCGGGCTGCAAGCAGGTCGGCACGGCGGCGATGGGCGATGCGGTGGTCGCCGCGCTGTAAGCGTGGGAAATGAAGTGCGGTAACTAATGTGGAAAAGGGCGCGAACGGGCCGTGAAAATCGGCCGGTTCGCGCGCGGTTGGCCGTTGTGCGGGCCACCGGCTTTGTGTAGACTCGAACGATGGCGCTGATTTCCCTGATCTCCCCGGTCCTGAAACTCCACGGCAACACTGCCCGTGCGGGTGCGCGCGCCATCGTCATCACGAAAACCATTACCACGAAAACGATCATTAAACGCTGATCGCCGTCGTGCCCGCCTGTTTCCCCGCGCGGTCACGCGGGGACGGAAATGGCGGGGAAGCTCCATTCAAAGCAAAGGGTTAGTCATGAACGTAGGTCTCGTAGGTTGGCGCGGCATGGTCGGCAGCGTCCTGATGCAGCGCATGCAGGAAGAGGGCGATTTCGACCTGATCGAACCGGTGTTTTTCAGCACCAGCAACACGGGCGGCAAGGCGCCGTCGTTCGCGAAAAACGAGACCACGCTCAAGGACGCGACCAGCGTCGACGAGCTGAAGAAGTGCGACGTGATCATCACGTGCCAGGGCGGCGACTACACGAACGACGTGTTCCCGAAGCTGCGCGCGGCCGGCTGGAACGGCTACTGGATCGATGCGGCATCGTCGCTGCGGATGCAGGACGACGCGGTCATCATCCTCGATCCGGTCAACCTCGACGTGATCAAGGACGCGCTCGTCAAGGGCACGAAGAACTTCATCGGCGGCAACTGCACGGTCAGCCTGATGCTGATGGCGCTCGGCGGCCTGTTCCGCGAGAATCTCGTCGACTGGATGACGGCGATGACCTACCAGGCCGCATCGGGCGCGGGCGCGCAGAACATGCGTGAGCTGCTGTCGCAGATGGGCACGCTGAACGGCGCGGTACAGGAACAGCTCGCCGATCCGGCCTCCGCGATCCTCGACATCGACCGCCGCGTGCTGGCCGCGATGAACAGCGACGCGATGCCGACGAGCCAGTTCGGCGTGCCGCTCGCCGGTTCGCTGATCCCGTGGATCGACAAGGATCTCGGCAACGGGATGTCGAAGGAAGAGTGGAAGGGCGGCGCGGAAACCAACAAGATCCTCGGCAAGCCGGCGATGGGCGAACCGGGTTCGATCCCGGTCGACGGGCTGTGCGTGCGGATCGGCGCGATGCGCTGCCACTCGCAGGCGCTGACGATCAAGCTGAAGAAGGACGTGCCGCTCGACGAAATCAACGGCATCCTCGCATCGGCGAACGACTGGGTGAAGGTCGTGCCGAACGAGCGCGAAGCGTCGATGCGCGACCTGTCGCCGGCGAAGATCACCGGCACGCTGTCGGTGCCGGTCGGCCGCCTGCGCAAGCTCGCGATGGGCGGCGAATACCTGTCGGCGTTCACGGTCGGCGATCAGTTGCTGTGGGGCGCGGCCGAGCCGCTGCGCCGCATGCTGCGCATCCTGCTCGACAAGTAAGCACGCTCGCTGTCCGGCTCGCGGGCCGGGCTGCACGATACGACGCGCCGCGTCGGCCTCGAGATTCGGGGCCGGCGCGGCGCGTTTTTCATGCGCGGTTCAGCGCAGGTTCAGCAACGTCTGGTCGACGGCCTGCTGGGTCTTGATCGTCTGCGCATTCGCCTGGTAATTGCGCTGCGCAGTGATCAGGTTCACGAGCTCGGTGGTCAGGTTGACGTTCGCGTTTTCGAGCGCGCTGCCCTGCAGCGTGCCGTGGTTCGTGCTGCCCGGCGCGGAGATCTGCGGCACGCCCGACGCGGCCGTTTCCGCATACTGGTTGCCGCCGATGTTCACGAGCCCGTTCGGGTTGTTGAAGTTCGCGAGCGCGATCAGGCCGAGCACCGTGCTCTGTCCGTTCGAATAGTTGCCGGTCAGCTTGCCGTCGCTGCCGATCGAGAACGTCGTCAGCGTGCCGCTCGCGAAGCCGTCCTGCGCGAGATTGTTCACGCCGTCCTTGCCGCCGTATTGCGTCGTGCCGCCCAGGTCGAGCGTCAGGTTCTGCGGATTGGCGCCGCCCGTCGTGTTCGGGATCGAGAACGCGAACTGGCCGAGGCTCGGCGTCGGCTGCCCGGTCGCGGCCGACGTCGTCGAGCTGATCCGGCCCGATGCGTCGAACGTGACGGTGCCGAGATGCGTCGGCGTCTGGCCCTGCACGCCCGCGTAGGCCTGCCACGTGCCGGCCGCGCTCTTTGCGAAGTACATCGTGACCTGCTGCGAGCCGCCGAGCGTGTCGTAGACCTGGATCGACGAGTTGTAGTTGAACGTCGTGTTGTCGGTCGCGTTGAACGGCGTCTTGGCCGGCACCTTGTCCTGGGCGTTCAGGTTGAACTGGCCGGTGATCTTGTTCGTCGCGCGCGGCGCGATGTTGCTGGTCGGCGCCTGCAGCGGCACGGTCTGCGCGGTGTTGATCGCGCCGCCGGCGCCTGCCGCATAGCCCATCAGGTTGCGGCCTTGCGCGTCGACGATCGCGCCGTTCTTGTCGCGGTGGAACGTGCCGTCGCGCGAGTACGTGGTCACGCCGTTGCTCGACATCTGGAAGAAGCCGTTGCCGTTGATCGCGACGTCGAGCGACGACTTCGTCGAATTGATGGTGCCCTGGCCGAAATTCTGTTGCACCGACGCGAGCCGCGTACCGATGCCGATCTGCGTGTTGACCGACGTCGCGACCGAATTCGCGTACATGTCCGCGAAGTTCGCGCGCCCCTGCTTGAAGCCGACCGTGTTTGCGTTCGCGATGTTGTTGCCGATCACGTCGAGGTTGCTCGACGCGCCGGCCAACCCGCTCAAACCCTGCTGATAGCCCATGTTCGTCCCCGTAACGAGCTGGTAGTGAATGCAGTCGTGCGACTGCGCGATGGCCCTCTGGTCCTTCACGGCATCGGTCCGACCGCGAAGTCGAAATATGCCGATTCCCGGTTGAAGGCGATCGTATCGACGGCAACGGTTGGGTCTGTGTAATTTTGTGTAATGAAATTGAATTGATGCGGAAAAGATCGCCTTTGTATGAGAGACAGGTGGGCGGAAGGCGATGAAAGCCTTATGGGGCGGGGCTTTGGTGATGTGGATTTTCATTTCGCCGATAAGCGGGATGAACTGCCTTCTTATCGACGAATTGAAATTTGTTGGTTCGGGATTGATTGCCGGCTGGGATTATTTGGATTTCCTGCGGCTAATTCTTTAACGGCTGGCGGGGCGGGTCATTGAGGGAGCGTTTGCGATGCTGTCGCCGTGATCCTGCGGTGGACGCGCAGTGAGCACCGAAAGGCCGCGTCATTCGAGCAGGGGGCGGTGCTGTTGCGAGACGGTTTTCGACAGCGCGCGTGGGGGGCGTTCTGGTCGATCGAATGCATGGGCTGCGGCAGGCGGACCCGCCCGACGCGCGCGCCGGCTGGCGACGAATTCGGCCGGAACTCGAGCGCGTGAAGTAAACTACGCGGTTACGACGCACAGACCCGCCGAAAGCGTCGCGTTTCGCGCGACGCTTTTGCATTTCTGCAGCAACTTTATTGACGCTTCCAACCGCGAATCCGAGCCGCGCCCGCGCGCGGCGATAGAGCCAACGATGTCCCGAATTTCCTTGTTTCCGCGTCAGTCCCGTCTGTCGCGCGCCGTGCGTGGGGCGCTGACGATCCTGGCGCTTGGCGCAGCCGCATCGGCGTGGGCAGTCGGCACCGGCGAACTGCCGGCGTCCGCCGCCGGCGCCGCCGCACCGCTTACCGTGACGGTCCAGCCGGGCCAGTCGCTGAACGACATCGCGAAAGCGGCCACGCAATCGCACGACCCGGCCGTGCTCGCGCGCGCCGCCCGTGCGCTGTTCGACGCCAATCCGCAGGCGTTCATGAAGCGCGACGCGAGCCGGCTGAAAGTCGGCGCGACGCTGACCGTGCCCGCGCTCGACGCCACCGGCGCGGCGCTCGTGCCGGCCGGCGCGTCCGCTGCCTCCGGTGCGACGGCCGCTTCCGCGCCCGCCGCCGCATCGGGTGGGGCGGCGATCGCGCAGCACGGCGCATCCGCGCCGCATCCTGGCTCGGCGGTGCAATCCGCGCCGGTGGCGTCGGCCGTGCATGCGGCTCCGGTGAGCGGTGCGAGTGCGCCGGCGGCGGGGGTGGCGGTTTCGATCGGTGCTTCGGCTTCGACCGGTGCTTCGGCTTCGACCGGGGCGGCGGCCGCACAGGGCGCGTCGGGTGTCGACAGCACGCAGCCGGCGGCGCCCACGGGCGGTGCCAGCGGCCCGCATGTGTGGAGCGGGGCGATCCAGTCGGCGCCGTCGTCCGCGAGCGAGGCGGCGGGGCAGGCGGTGCCGGGCAGTCCGGTTTCCGGCGTGCGCGAACCGGGCGGCGCGGCGCCCGCCGTGGGAGCGTCGCAGCCCCGGCCGTCGAGCTTGCAGCAATTGCTGGCGTTGAAGAATCGCGTGCTGATGGAGTTGCAGAAGCACGGCATCGGCAAACCGGCGACGACGACCGGCGTCGCGCCTGCGCCGGCTCCGGCGCCCGCCGCGCCGCGTCTGGCCGCGAATGACGCGAGTGCGTCGGCCGCCGCATCGACGGTGGACGAAGCCGCGTCGGGTGTGGCAGCCAGCGCACCGCAACCGGCATCGGCTTCCGTGCAACCGATCGCGCCCGTCGCCACACCGGCACGTCGTACCGAACAGATGGACTGGCGCCCGGCCGCCGCGGCCGGTGCAGCCGTGATCGTGCTCGCGGCCGGCTTCGTATGGCGCAAGCGCCGGAAGGGTCGCCGCGCGGACGACGCGGGTGCCGATACGACCGCAGCCGCAGCAGGCGGCGCCGCGGCTGCGGGAGCCGCGCCGACCGTCGAACGTGAACTGCCGATCACGCCCGAAATGCCGGTCGCACGCGATGCGGCGTCCGACATGAATCTCGCCGCGGCCACTGCTGCGGCGGCGGAGGCGGTCGAGCCGCCCGCAGCGGACACATCGACTGCGCCTGAAGTGGCGGCACCGCGCGACGAGTCGCCCGAATTGCCGGCTGCCGTCGCTGCCGTGTCGCCCGCGAACGACGCGATTCCGGTTCCGGCTGAGGCTCCGCCCGACGCAGAACCGGCGGAAAAAACCACTGGCGCCGACAAGCAGGCCGAGCCGACCGAGCCGACCGCCGCATCCGTCGCCCCTTCGACGACCGAAGCACAGCACGCGACGCTGATGCAGAACGCGATCAGCGCGCTCAACAGTCTCGACATGCCGTTGCCGCCGCGGGCGGCGGACGAGCCGTCGTTGACGCCGGAGGCCCTTGCCACGCGGGCAACGCAGTCCGACACCGGCAAAATCGCAACTAACGGTCAATCCGCCCAGCACCCGCCAATGGGTTCGGGTGAAACGACACCGGAACATCCGGTCGACCACGACGACGAGTTCGACTGGGATCCGGACGCGGCGACGCCCGCCGGCCAAGCGGGCGGCCCGCCTGCGGCGACATCGCTGCCGCCGCTCGGCGGCGCGCAGTTCGGCGCGCTGAAGCTCGATTTCGATCTCGACCTGCCGTCCACCCCGGGCGCCGCACTGCCCGCGCTCACCGCGGACGAGCTCGCGCGCATCGCGCGCAACAAGCTCGACCTCGCGGCCGAATACGTCGAGCTGGGCGATCTGGCCGGCGCGCGGACGCTGCTGCAGGAAGTGGTCGACGCGAACGACGCCGCGACGCGCGACGATGCACGCGCGCTGCTCGCGAAACTGGCGGACGAGGCGTGATGCGGATCGCGCTGGGCATCCAGTACGACGGCGCGGCGTTCTGCGGCTGGCAGGCGCAGCCGCACGGCAAGACCGTGCAGGACCGGCTCGAGCATGCGCTGGCCGAGTTCGCGCGGGTGCCGCTGCACACGACGGTGGCCGGGCGCACCGATACCGGCGTGCACGGGCTCGGGCAGGTCGTGCATTTCGACACGGATCTCGAGCGCGAGGTGTTCTCGTGGGTGCGCGGCACCAACGCGTTCCTGCCGCCGACCGTGTCGGTGCAATGGGCGAAGCCGATGCCGGACACGTTCCATGCGCGCTTCTCGGCGTTCGAGCGCACCTATTACTACGCGCTGTACGTGCATCCCGTGCGTTCGCCGATGCTGGCCGGGCGCGCGGGCTGGATCCACACGCCGCTCGACGACGACGCGATGCGCGCCGCCGCCGCGCACCTGATCGGCGAGCATGATTTTTCGTCGTTCCGGTCGTCGGAATGCCAATCGAAGACGCCGGTCAAACACCTGTATCAGATCGACGTGCGGCGCGCCGGGCATTTCATCCATTTCCGCTTTCGCGCGAACGCGTTCCTGCATCACATGGTGCGCAACCTGATGGGCTGCCTCGTCGCGGTCGGGCGCGGCCGATATCCGGCCGACTGGCTCGCCGACGTGCTGGCCGGGCGCGACCGCAACCTCGCCGCACCCACGTTCATGGCCGACGGGCTGTACCTCGCCCACGTCGGCTACCCGGCGGAATTCGCCGTCCCGCCCGCGCAGCTCGGCAGCGTGCCGTGGAGCAGCGTCTGGGCCGATCTGGACCCACAATCATGACGGATCACGCCGTGTCCCCTTCGAGTTCCGCCGCGGCGGCGGGCGTGCCGCCGCGCACGCGCATCAAGCTGTGCGGGCTGTCTCGGCCCGAGGACGTGCTGCACGCGGCAGCCCTCGGCGCCGATGCGATCGGCCTCGTGTTCTACCCGAAGAGCCCGCGCGCGGTGACGATCGCGCAGGCGGCCGAGCTGGCGAGCCTGGCGCCGCCGTTCGTCTCGGTGGTCGGACTGTTCGTGAATGCGACCGAGGCCGAGATCGAAGCCGTCGTGCGCGACGTGCCGCTCACGGTGCTGCAGTTCCATGGCGACGAGACGCCCGAGCAGTGCGACGCGCTCGGCCGCGCGGCGCGCCTGCCGTGGTTGCGCGCGGTGCGCGTCGGCCCCTCGACGCAGCGTGCCGATTTGGTAGAATCGGCTCTTCATTATTCGAAAGCGCGCGGCCTCCTGTTCGACACCCTGGTGCCGGATTACGGCGGTAGCGGCAAGGTCTTCGATTGGTCTCTTATTCCCGCAGAGCTCGCGCGTCGGGCCGTTTTGAGTGGTGGCTTGAACGCGCAAAACGTCGGTGATGCGATCCGCCAGCTGCGTCCGTTTGCTGTCGATGTCTCCAGTGGCATCGAGGTGGAGGGCGCGAAGGGCGTGAAGGATCACGCCCGGATGGCGGCGTTCGTACGCGCGGTGCGCGAAGCGGACGCCGGGTGATGCAAGCCGGTGCGGCCCCGCGGGCGGGGCGCACCGACCGATCGAGAGAGACACCATGTACAACCTTCCTGATGATCGTGGCCATTTCGGCCCGTATGGCGGCGTGTTCGTCGCTGAGACGCTGATTCACGCGCTGGACGAATTGCGCGCGGCGTATGAAAAGTTCCAGAACGATCCCGATTTCGTCGCCGAATTCGAGCGCGAGCTGAAGCATTTCGTCGGCCGTCCGTCGCCGATCTACCACGCGCAGCGCTGGAGCGAGACGCTCGGCGGCGCGCAGATCTACCTGAAGCGTGAAGACCTGAACCACACGGGCGCGCACAAGATCAACAACGTGATCGGCCAGGCGCTGCTCGCGAAGCGCATGGGCAAGAAGCGCGTGATCGCGGAAACGGGCGCCGGCCAGCACGGCGTCGCGACCGCGACCATCTGCGCGCGCTTCGGGATGGAGTGCGTCGTCTACATGGGCGCCGAGGACGTGCGCCGACAGGCCGCGAACGTGTACCGGATGAAGCTGCTGGGCGCGACGGTCGTGCCGGTCGAATCGGGTTCGCGCACGCTGAAGGACGCGCTGAACGAAGCGATGCGCGACTGGGTCACGAACATCGAAAGCACGTTCTACATCATCGGCACGGTCGCGGGCCCGCACCCGTACCCGATGATGGTGCGCGACTTCCAGCGCGTGATCGGCGACGAGTGCAAGGTGCAGATGCCCGAGCTCGCGGGCCGGCAGCCCGACGCGGTGATCGCCTGCGTCGGCGGCGGGTCGAACGCGATGGGCATTTTCTATCCGTACATCGACGATACGTCGGTGCAGCTGATCGGCGTCGAAGCGGCCGGCGACGGCCTCGACACGGGCCATCACGCGGCGTCGCTGATCGCCGGCAGCCCGGGCGTGCTGCACGGCAATCGCACGTACCTGCTGCAGGACGACAACGGCCAGATCATCGAGACGCATTCGGTGTCGGCGGGCCTCGACTATCCGGGCGTCGGCCCCGAGCACGCATGGCTGAAGGACAGCGGCCGCGCGCAGTACGTGCCGATCACCGACGCGGAAGCGTTGAAGGCGTTCCACGACTGCTGCCGGATCGAGGGGATCATTCCCGCGCTCGAGTCGAGCCACGCGATCGCGTATGGCGTGAAGCTCGCGCCGACGTTGCCGAAGGACAAGATCCTGCTCGTCAACCTGTCGGGCCGCGGCGACAAGGACATGCACACGGTCGCCGAGCGATCGGGCATCGCGCTCTGACCCCGAACGATGCGTGACCTGATCGAAGAACCGGGCGGCGGCGCCGCGAGCGAGGCGGAGGCGGTTCAGCCGGCCGCCGTGCCGCGCGCGCTGCCGCCCGGTATCGAACTGCACAACCGCGATTTCCTGACCGATGCCGCGCACTTGCCGGATGCGTCGATCGACCTGATCGTCGCCGATCCGCCGTACGGGCTCGGCAAGGACTACGGCAACGATTCGGACAAGCGTTCGGGCGACGATTTCCTCGCGTGGACGCGCGAGTGGCTCGAACTCGCGATTCCGAAGCTGAAGCCGAGCGGGTCGATGTACATCTTCTGCACGTGGCAGTACGCGCCGGAAATCTTCAGTTTCCTGAAGACGCAACTCACGATGGTCAACGAGATCATCTGGGACCGGCGCGTGCCGAGCATGGGCGGCACGACGCGCCGTTTCACGTCGGTGCACGACAACATCGGCTTTTTCGCGGTTTCCAAAGCGTATTACTTCGATCTCGATCCGGTCCGCATCCCGTACGACGCCGACACGAAGAAGGCCCGCTCGCGCAAGCTGTTCGAAGGCAGCAAGTGGCTGGAGATGGGCTACAACCCGAAGGACGTCTGGTCGGTCTCGCGCCTGCACCGGCAGCACGCGGAGCGCGTCGATCATCCGACCCAGAAGCCGCTGGAAGTCATCGAGCGGATGGTGCTCGCAAGCTGCCCGCCGGGCGGCCGCGTGCTCGATCCGTTCATGGGCAGCGGCACGACCGCGGTGGCCTGCGCACGGCAGGGGCGCGACTTCGTCGGCTACGAGATCAACGAAAGCTATTGTGCGATCGCGCACGAGCGCGTGAGCGCGCTCGCCGCGCCGGCGTGCGCGTGAATCGCGCCGCCGCCGAATGCACTGAGGAAAATTGCCATGTCCCGTATTCAGCAGACCTTCGCCGCGCTCGCCGAACAAGGCCGTAAGGGCCTGATCCCGTTCATCACGGCCGGCGACCCGGACCCCGCGAAAACCGTCGAATTCATGCACGCGCTCGCCGCCGGCGGCGCGGACGTGATCGAGCTCGGCGTGCCGTTCTCGGACCCGATGGCCGACGGCCCGGTGATCCAGCGCTCGTCGGAGCGCGCGCTCGCGCGCGGCGTCACGTTGAAGAGCGTGCTCGCCGACGTGAAGCGTTTTCGCGAAACCGACCCCAAAACCCCCGTCGTGCTGATGGGCTATGCGAACCCGATCGAACGGATGGGTGTCGACGCGTTCGCGGCCGAAGCGCACGCGGCCGGCGTCGACGGCGTGCTGGTGGTCGACTATCCGCCGGAAGAGGCGGGCGTGTTCGCCGAAAAGATGCGGGCCGCGCAGATCGATCCGATCTTCCTGCTCGCGCCCACGTCGACCGACGAACGCATCGCCGACGTCGGCAAGATCGCGAGCGGCTACGTGTATTACGTGTCGCTCAAGGGCGTGACCGGCGCGGGAAATCTGGATGTTTCGAGCATTGCAGGTAAAATCCCGGCCATCAAGTCGCGCGTGCCGGTTCCGGTGGGCGTCGGCTTCGGTATCCGCGACGCCGAAACGGCGCGTGCGGTGGCCGAAGTGTCGGACGCCGTCGTGATCGGCAGCCGCCTCGTGCAACTGCTCGAGAGCGCCGCGCCGGAAGGTGCCGCCGCCGCGCTGAAGACGTTCATCGCCGAGCTGCGCGCCGCCCTGGACGGTGCCGGCAACACGGCGCGATAAACACAACACAGGAAGCGGGAACGGGCCGCGTCGGCCCGCCCCGCCACGGAACAGGAAACCATACGATGAGCTGGCTCGACAAACTGTTGCCGCCGAAGATCAAGCAGACCGACCCGAAAAGCCGCAAGGGCATTCCGGAAGGCCTGTGGGTCAAGTGCCCGTCCTGCGAGGCCGTTCTCTATCGCAACGACGTGGACGCGAACCTGCACGTGTGCCCGAAGTGCGATCACCACATGCGCATCGGCGCGCGCGAGCGCCTCGACGGGCTGCTCGATCCGGAAGGCCGCTACGAGATCGGCCAGGAGGTCGTGCCGGTCGACTCGCTGAAGTTCAAGGACAGCCGCAAGTACCCCGATCGTCTGAAGGAAGCGATGGACGAAACCGGCGAGACCGACGCGATGGTCGTGATGGGCGGCGCGATCCACACGCTGCCGGTCGTGGCAGCGTGCTTCGAGTTCTCGTTCATGGGCGGCTCGATGGGTTCGGTCGTCGGCGAGCGCTTCGCGCGCGGTGCGCAGAACGCGCTGGAGCAGCACGTGCCGTTCATCTGCTTCACGGCATCGGGCGGCGCACGGATGCAGGAAAGCCTGCTGTCGCTGATGCAGATGGCCAAGACCACCGCGATGCTGACCAAGCTGGCCGAAGCGAAGCTGCCGTTCATCTCGGTGCTGACCGACCCGACGATGGGCGGCGTGTCGGCGAGCTTCGCGTTCCTCGGCGACGTCGTGATCGCGGAGCCGAAGGCGCTGATCGGCTTCGCCGGCCCGCGCGTGATCGAGCAGACGGTCCGCGAGAAGCTGCCGGAAGGCTTCCAGCGCGCCGAATTCCTGCTGAAGACGGGCGCGATCGACATGATCGTCGACCGTCGCAAGATGCGCGACGAGATCGCGCAGTTGCTCGCGCTGCTGCAGCGACAGCCGGCCGACGCGCTGGCCTGACCGGCGCAACGTCGTGACTCCGCGCGTCGCCTGGCTTCTCAGGCGGCGCGCTTTGCTTTTTGGCGTAGTGGCGGTACCGATCCAGATTTGATCCGATGAGCACATTTCCCACTCTCGACGCGTGGCTTTCGCATCTCGAACGCGCGCACCCGGTCGGCATCGACATGGGCCTGACCCGCATCGGGCAGGTCAAGGCGGCGCTGCAGCTCGAATTCGCGTGCCCGGTGATCACCGTCGGCGGCACGAACGGCAAGGGCTCGACCTGCGCGTTCCTCGAGACGATTCTCGTGCGCGCGGGTTACAAGGTCGGCTGCCACACGTCGCCGCACCTGCTCGCATTCAACGAGCGCGCGCGCGTGAACGGGCAGAACGTGACCGACGACGAACTGCTGCCGCACTTCGAGGCCGTCGAAGCCGCGCGCACGTCGCTGGCCGAGCCCGTGTCGCTCACGTATTTCGAATTCACGACGCTCGCGATCCTGCATCTGTTCGCCTCGCGCGGGCTCGACGCGGTGATCCTCGAAGTCGGCCTCGGCGGCCGGCTCGATGCGGTGAACATCATCGACACCGATTGCGCGATCGTCACGAGCATCGACATCGACCACACCGAATACCTCGGCGACACGCGCGAGAAGATTGCGTTCGAGAAGGCCGGGATCTTCCGCGCGGGCAAGCCGGCGATCTGCGGCGATCCGGCCGCGCCGCAGACGCTCGTCGACCACGCCGAAGCGATCGGCGCCGATCTGTGGCTCGTCGGCCGCGATTTCCGCTACGAGGCGCAGGCAGGGGCCGAGCGCCAGCAATGGAGCTACCTCGGCCGCGACAAGCGCTATCCGGCGCTCGCGTATCCGGCGCTGCGCGGCGCGAACCAGCTGATCAACGCGTCGGCCGCGCTCGCCGCGCTCGAGGCGCTGCGCCCGGTGCTGCCGGTGTCCGCGCAGGACATCCGGCTCGGGCTCGCGAACGTCGAGCTGCCGGGGCGCTTCCAGGTGCTGCCCGGCAAGCCGGCGATCGTGCTCGACGTCGCGCACAACCCGCATGCGTCGGCCGTGCTCGAGCAGAACCTCGGCAACATGGGCTTCTTCCCGTACACGTACGCGGTGTTCGGCGCGATGCACGACAAGGACATCGACGGCGTGCTGCAGCACCTGAAGGGAGAGATCGACCACTGGTGCGTGACCGACCTGCCCCTGCCGCGCGCGGCCTCCGCGGAGCAGCTCGAAGCCGCGCTGCGCAAGGCCGGCGTGGAGGAGGGGCCCGATTCGAGCGTGACGCGTTACGCGTCGCCCGCGGAAGCGTTTCGCGATGCACTAAAAAGAGCATCCGAGAATGATAGAATCGTGGTTTTCGGCAGTTTCCATACGGTTGCCGGCGTGCTGGCCTACCGTAAATCGCAGCAACACTGACTGACGGGCAGTTTCGGACTCAGCCATTCATGGGAATTTTCTCGTTCGGCAAGAAAGACGACGACGCGCCCCCGCGGCGCGGCGGTCGCACCGGGGCCTCCCGGAACGTGCGCACGGAGCGCACTGAACGCGTCGAGCGCCGCACGCGCCGCACCGAGCGTCCGGAATCGGACGCACTGCTCCTCGATCCGACCCTTCCTGAAAAGCAACGCGCGCGCCGTCGCCTCGTCGGCGCGATCGCGCTCGTCGTGGCCGCCGTGATCGTGCTGCCGATGGTGCTCGACTCGCACCCGAAGCCGGTCACCGACGACATCGCGATCGACATCCCGAACCGGCCCGCGCACCAGGCGGTCGCGCCGCGCGACGACGACGTGTCCGACGTGCAGGCGGGCGTCGCGCACGACGAACCGCCCGCATCCGACGCGGCCGTGGCGGCCGCACCGGCGCCCGCGCCGAAGGATGTCGCCAAGCCGGCCGCGAAACCCGATACGACCACCACCGCGAGCGTGACGCCGCCGAAGCCCGCGCCGAAGCCGGCCGCTCCGGCGGCGAAACCGGCCGCGCCGAAGCCTGCGCCCGCAACCGTCGCGAATGCCGGCGCCGCGAGCCCGGACGGCGGCGACGCATCGTCGCCGGCGTCGCCGGCCGGTGCGCGCTTCGCGGTGCAGCTCGGTTCGTTCAAGGACGCCGCGACCGCCCGTTCGTGGGCCACCAAGTTGAAATCGGCGGGCGTGCCCGCATATGTCGAGCACAGCAAGCAGGCCGACGGCAGCACGGCTACACTGCTGCGTGCCGGCCCGTTCGCGGATCGTGCGGCGGCATCCGCCGCGATCGCGAAGGTGCGCGAAGCCGGACTGACGCAGTAACGTGCGATGCTGACGGCTTTCGACTACGCTGTATTGGCGGTGATCGCGTTGTCGGCGTTGCGCGGCGCGTGGCGCGGCTTCGTGTCCGAGATTTTCGGGCTGATCGGCTGGATCGCGGCGGTCGTGATCGCGGGCCGCTACGTCGGGCTGGTCGTGCCGTACATTCCGGCGAACTGGCCGGGCGGCGCGCTGACGCAGTGGGTGATCGCCTTCGCGTTGCTCGTGATCGGCGTCGTGCTGGTCGCCGGCGTGGCGAACGCGCTGCTGTCGCGGATCGCGCAGGCGAGCGGCCTGGGCGGCGTCGACCGCTCGCTGGGCATGATGTTCGGGCTCGTCCGCGGCTGTGTGCTGGTGGTGCTGCTGGTCGCGGCGGCCGGGCTGACCGAACTGCCCAAACAGGATTTCTGGCGCAATGCGCTATTGCGTCCTTTTGCCGAACAGGGCGTGCACGAGCTGAAGCAGCTCCTGCCCGACGGCATGGCCCAGTACGTACGCGTGTGACGGCGCGGCCGGGCAGGACGGAACCGATTTTGTCATCTTGAAGGACATGCCATGTGCGGCATCGTAGGCGTTATCTCCCAATCCCCTGTCAATCAGCTGATCTATGACAGCCTGCTGCTGCTGCAGCATCGCGGTCAGGACGCGGCGGGCATCGCGACGGCGGACGGCAGCAATTTCCACATGTACAAGGCGAACGGCATGGTGCGCGACGTGTTCCGCACGCGCAACATGCGCAGCCTGCCCGGCACCTACGGCATCGGCCAGGTACGCTACCCGACGGCCGGCTCGGCGTCGAGCGAGGCCGAGGCGCAGCCGTTCTACGTGAACGCGCCGTTCGGGATCATCCTCGCGCACAACGGCAACCTGACGAACTGGATGCAGCTGAAGGACGAGATGTTCCGGATCGACCGCCGGCACATCAACACCAACTCCGACAGCGAAGTGCTGCTCAACGTGTTCGCGCACGAGCTGCAACTGTCGACCACGGGCCTCGAGCTCGACCCGGCGTCGGTGTTCAAGGCGGTCTCGGGCGTGCATCGCCGCCTGCAGGGTTCGTACGCGATCGTGTCGCTGATCGCCGGCTACGGCCTGCTCGCGTTCCGCGACCCGTTCGGCATCCGCCCGCTGTGCATCGGCAAGCTCGAAACCGAGCACGGCACCGAATGGATGGTCGCGTCGGAGTCGGTGGCGGTCGAAGGCATCGGTTTCGAATTCGTGCGCGACCTGGAGCCGGGCGAAGCGGTCTTCATCGACAAGGCCGGCAACTTCCACAGCCAGCAGTGCGCGGAGAACCCGACGCTGAATCCGTGCATGTTCGAATACGTGTATCTGGCCCGTCCGGATTCGTGCCTCGACGGCGTGCCGGTGTACAACGTGCGCCTGCGCATGGGCGACTATCTCGCCGAGAAGATCAAGCGCGAACTGCCGAACGTGCCGATCGACGTCGTGATGCCGATTCCCGATTCGTCGCGCCCGGCCGCGATGCAGGTCGCCGCGAAGCTCGGCGTCGAATACCGCGAAGGCTTCTTCAAGAACCGCTACGTCGGCCGCACGTTCATCATGCCGGGGCAGGCCGTGCGCAAGAAATCGGTGCGCCAGAAGCTCAACGCGATGAGCATCGAGTTCAAGGACAAGCACGTGCTGATCGTCGACGATTCGATCGTGCGCGGCACGACCTCGCACGAAATCGTGCAGATGGCGCGCGATGCGGGTGCGAAGTCGGTGATCTTCGCGTCGGCTGCGCCGCCCGTGAAATTCCCGAACGTGTACGGCATCGACATGCCGACGCGTGGCGAGCTCGTCGCGCACGGCCGCACCGACGAAGAAGTCGCGAAGATCATCGGCGCCGATCACCTGATCTATCAGGACGTCGACGATCTGCGCCGCGCGGTGCGCGACATCAACCCGAAGCTCGAGCGCTTCGAGGCGTCGTGCTTCGACGGCAACTACATCACCGGCGCCGTGACGCCCGAGTACCTCGATGCGATCGAGCGCGCGCGTCTCACGCCGGCGTCGCAGGCCGATCGCGATACGGCCAGCGATACCGAGCGCTCGCAGATGAACCTGCAACTGTCGGTCGAGTAACGAACGCCGGCGCGCGCTTGGATCGAGGCGTGATAGGATGTGGCCTTGCGTCGATTTGATATCAGCTTGCGGACGCGGGGCAACTTCCCAAAACAGCTAAAGCGAAGGCCGGCGGCAGCCGGCCCGAGTCGATCGCTGTCGTACCGCACCGAAGCCCGCTGATGCCGACGCATAGCGGGCTTTTTGTTTTTGGCCTCGGTTTTGACCGGGTCCGCGCCTCGTGCATGACCGTCGGCGCGGCCATCGAATACGGAAAACGGAACATGGACGACTCCCTCAACTTCGACACGCTTGCCGTGCGCGCTGGCACGCTGCGCAGCGACTTCAACGAGCATTCGGAAGCGCTGTTCCTCACGTCGAGCTTCTGCTTCTCGAGCGCGGCCGACGCGGCCGAGCGCTTCGCGAATTCGGAAGACTATTTCACCTATTCGCGCTTCACGAACCCGACCGTCACCATGTTCCAGGAGCGTCTCGCGGCGCTTGAGGGCGGCGAGGCGTGCATCGCGACGGCGTCGGGCATGGCCGCGATCATGTCGGTCGTGATGTCCGCGCTGCAGGCGGGCGACCACCTCGTCAGCTCGCGCAGCCTGTTCGGCTCGACGCTCGGGATGTTCTCGCAGATCTTCAGCAAGTTCGGGATCACGACGACCTTCGTCGACCCGACCGACCTGAACGCATGGCAGGAAGCGGTGCGGCCGGAAACGAAGATGTTCTTCCTCGAGACGCCGTCGAACCCGCTGACCGAACTCGCCGACATCGAGGCGATCGGCAAGATCGCGAAGGCCGCGAACGCGCTGTTCGTCGTCGACAACTGTTTCTGCAGCCCGGTGCTGCAGCAGCCGCTGAAGCTGGGCGCGGACGTCGTGATGCACTCGGCGACGAAATTCCTCGACGGGCAGGGCCGCGTGCTCGGCGGCGCGCTGGTCGGCTCGAAGGAATTCATCATGGGCAAGGTGTTCCCGTTCGTGCGCAGCGCGGGCCCGACGCTGTCGGCGTTCAACGCGTGGGTGCTGCTGAAGGGGATGGAGACGCTGTCGCTGCGCGTCGAGAAGCAATCGGCGAACGCGCTGGAGATCGCGCGCTGGCTCGACGCGCATCCGGCAGTCGCGCGCGTGTTCTACCCGGGCCTCGAATCGCATCCGCAGCATGAACTCGCGAAGCGCCAGCAGAAGGCGGGCGGTGCAATCGTGTCGTTCGAGCTGAAGGGCGACACGCCGGAGCAGCAGCGCGCGAACGCGTGGCGTGTGATCGACAACACGAAGCTGGTGTCGATTACCGGCAACCTCGGCGACACGCGCACGACGATCACGCATCCGGCCACCACGACGCACGGCCGCATCACGCCGGAAGCGCGTGCGGCGGCGGGGATCACCGAAGGGCTGATTCGCCTCGCGGTCGGGCTCGAGCACGCGGGCGACATTCGCGACGATCTCGCGCGCGGCCTGGACAGCTGAGCGATACGGCCGGTTTTTGCCCGGCATCGATGAAACGGGCCGCTCGAGAGAGCGGCCCGTTGTCGTTTCGGCGCATGCCGTTGCGCGCGTGTTTTGCCGACGTTCAGCCCGCGGCGTGCGCGGGCGGCGCGGCACGCATCGCGTCCACCATCCAGCGCAGCGTTTCGTCGAGCGGCGTGATCGGCAGTTCGCCCACCGCGCGCCGCAGCTTGTCGCGCGACCCGCTCAGGCGCTTCACTTCGTTGTGCCGCACGAAGCGCGGATCGATCGTCACGTCGATCACGTAGCCGGCGATGCGCGACAGCATCGCCAGCACTTCCTTCAGCGAATACGCGCGCTCCGAACAGACGTTGAACGTCTCGCCGGCCGGCGCGGCTTCGATCAGCTTCAGATAGGCGGCCGTCACGTCGCGCACGTCGGAGAAATCGCGGCTCACGTCGAGATTGCCGAGCGAGATCCGCGGCGCGTTGCCCGCAAAGTGCGCGACGAGCTTCGGCAGCAGATACGCATCGCTCTGGCCGACACCCGTGTAGTTGAACGGCCGCGCGATCACGATCGGCAGCCGGTCGGCCCACAGCTTCGCCGCATATTCCATTGCGAGCTTGCTGACCGCGTAGTCGTTCGCCGGGGCCGGCGCGACGGTTTCGTCGAGCACGCCGGCCGTCGAGTTGCCGTAGACGTTCGCGCTGCTTGCGAGCAGCACCGCCGACGGGCGGCGGTCGAGGCCGGCGAGCGCGGCCAGCAGGTTGCGCGTGCCGACGATGTTGACCGCGTAGGTCTGCGACGGCTCGTCCTGCGCGACATGCGCGCGCGCGGCCAGATGCACGACCGCGTCGGGCCGCGCGTCGGCCGCGGCCGCGCGCATGGCCTGCGCGTCGAGCAGGTCGACGGGCAGCAGCGTGCAGTGCGCGAACGCCGGATCGGCGGGGCCGGGCGTGCCGGGCGCGACCGTGCCCCAGACGTCGTAGCCGGCCGCCTGCAGGCGTTCGACCATGTAGCGGCCGGTGAAGCCCGTCAGGCCCGTGACGAACGCACGGCGCGACGGACGCCCGGCCTCAGAACGTGTCATGGTGTTGATTCCGCGTCAAATCCGCTTCGACCATCATCTGGCAAAGTTGTTCGAGCGTCGTCTTCGGTTCCCAGCCGAGTTTGCTTTTCGCCTTGTCCGCGCAGCCGATCAGCAAGTCGACTTCCGCGGGGCGGTAGAACTTCGGGTTCACTTCGACGAGCACGTTGCCGGTCGATGCGTCGAGGCCGCGCTCCTGCTCGCCCTTGCCGGTCCATTCGAGCTGGTAGCCGGCCGCCGCGAACGCCATCCGCACGAAGTCGCGCACGGTTTCGGTGCGGTTGGTCGCCAGCACGTAGGTGTCGGGCTCGTCGGCCTGCAGCATGCGCCACATGCCTTCGACGTATTCGAGCGCGAAGCCCCAGTCGCGTTTCGCGTCGAGATTGCCGAGCTCGAGCCGGGTCGCCTTGCCGAGCCGGATCTTCGCGACCGTGTCGGTGATCTTGCGCGTGACGAATTCGCGGCCGCGCAGCGGCGATTCATGATTGAACAGGATCCCGCTGCTGCCGAACAGGCCGTACGACTCGCGGTAGTTCACGGTCATCCAGTGCGCGTACAGCTTCGCGACGCCGTAGGGGCTGCGCGGGTAGAACGCGGTGGTTTCCGTTTGCGGGATGGCCTGCACCTTGCCGAACATCTCGGACGTCGACGCCTGGTAATAGCGGGTCTTCGGGCTCACGACCCGAATCGCCTCGAGCAGGTTCAGCGGGCCGATGCCGGTCACTTCGGCGGTGGTCGCCGGTTGGTCGAACGACACGCCGACGAAGCTTTGCGCGGCCAGGTTGTAGAGCTCGTCCGGCTGCGTGCGTTCGAGCAGGCGCAGGCTCGAGCCCGCGTCGGTCAGGTCGTGTTCGACGAGCGTCAGGTTCGGGTGCGTGTCGACGCCGAGCTCGGCGATGCGCCAGAAATTCACCGAGCTGGTGCGGCGATAGGTGCCGGTGACTTCGTAGCCCTTGTCGAGCAGCAGTTTGGTCAGGTACGCACCGTCTTGCCCCGAAATTCCGGTGATGATGGCCTTTTTACGCGTTTGGCTCATGGCGTTGTCCTGGTAGAAGCGATGGATGATGAGATTCAGGCGGTCGTGCCGGCGGCGGCCGGCAGCGCGCGGCGCGCGGGCCCGCGCGTCAGGCGCCGTTCGAAGCCGTACCAGCTCAGGGTCGCGTACGCGAGCGTGATCGCAAGCGCCAGCGCGGCCGTGACGAAACGGTTCAGGTGCAGCGGCCACAGCGCGTACAGCACGCTCAGGTGGATCAGGTAGACGGTGTAGCTGACGGTGCCGACGTAGACGAGCATCGGGTTCGTCAGCACGCGTTGCACGAGGCCGCGCCCGCGCAGCGCGATCACGACGATCGACGTGCACAGCAGCAGCGAGATGCTGTAGAGCGCCGCGTTCGACAGCGGCGTGTTCGCGGCGCGAAAGCGCGGGAACGACAGGTGCAGCCAGCCGAGGATCGCGAGCGACACGAGCGCGCCGACGATCGCGAGCGGATAGAACGGCTCCAGCGCGCGCCGGTCGCGGCGCAGCACGATCGCGAGCAACGCGCCGGCCGCGAGCAGGTCCATCCGGAACGGCGTCAGGTAGTAGATCGGCCAGAACGAATCGAACCACGGCGTCGCGATCGCGCGCAGCACCGGCGCCGCGACGATCAGCGCGGCGGCGACCCACAGCAGCGCGCGCTCCGAGCACCACAGCACGACGAACGGCCAGAAGATGTAGAACTGCTCCTCGACCGCGAGCGACCACAGCACGTTCAGGCTGTCATGGCCGATGCTGCCGAGCGACAGCCCGATATTGGTCGAGAAGAACGCGAACCACGGCCAGTGCGGCAGCCAGCTCGCGCCGAACAGCAGCGTCGACACCGCCAGCAGCAGCACGTACGGCGGCAGGATGCGGCGCACGCGGCGCGCGTAGAAGTGGCTGAAGTACGACTGCCCGCGCGCCTTGCGATCGAGCAGGATGCCGGTGATCAGCAACCCGCTCAGCACGAAGAACAGATCGACGCCCATCCACAGCGGCGCCTTCAGCGCGTGCTGCAGGAACACAGCGCCCACGGCGATCGCGCGCAGCCCGTCGAGCTGCACGATGCGGCCGTGTTGCGGCGGGGCGAGGTCGGCGGGGCGCGACAGGGCCGTCATCGCGCGGCTCCTTCACGACCCGCATCCGATGCGTGTACGTATTGCATGCCTTTAAATGAAATAGGGAATCGAAAACGATTCTAGGGAAAAGAAATCGGTAAAAAAAACGCGCGCCATTTATCTGACGGCAAATACCCGAATGCCGATTATTACGGTCGCGAGACGAAAGATTTGCACCGGGCGGCCGCCAGACGCGGCGCGGGGAGGAATTTTCTACGTGGCGGCGCGGGAAAGGCGGTCGTTATTGCCGTTTCCGGGCCGGATTGACTGCCCGTTCCGGTTCGATATTTCTGGCGGAAACATCCCCAAATATTTCCAAATTTCTTGTGATTATTTTTGCTTGTAACCTGCATCGCGACGTTTGAAACCCATTTAGCGACAGGGCGCAGCCGCCGGCCATCCGAGGCTGCGCCGGTCGTTGTTGCATCGAGTCTGGAGAAGCGCATTGCGACGTCTGATTCTGGTTGGCGTGACGGTATGCGCGGCGCTGCTGACGAGCGCCGTGCCGGCCGAAACGGTGTTGCCCGCGACGACCTCGTGGATCGGCAACACGTTCGGCTATGGCGACGGCAGCTGGACGCAGATCGACATCCGCGCGATCGCGGTGACGCCCGACGGCAAGGTGTATACGAATGCGCCGTGGGACGAGAGCGGCGCCGAGGCGAGCGTCTACCAGGACGGGAAGATGCTTGGCTTCGCCGGTGGCACCCACGGCTGGGGCAACCTCGGCGGCAACGCGATCGCGGTGAACGGCAAGTATGCGTATGTCGCGATCGGCGTCGGCAACGAGCGTGGCCACCTGCAGTCGCCCGGCATCTGGCCGGACAAGGGCAAGCAATGGTTCGGCATCTCGCGGCGCACGATCGGCGACATGAAGCAGCCCGCGCCGTTTCGCGCAGCGCCGCCGGTCGCGCCGGGCGGCCGCGCCGATGCCGGCCGCGCGCGAATGGCCGCCAGCTTCATGATGATGAACGAGGTGCCGGCGCCCGCACGCTCGGAAGTGGGCGACGCGAAGGCGGAAGTGGGCGGCCTCGCGGCGGATGACAAGACGCTGTTCGCGACCAATCCGTCGCGCGACGCGGTGGACGTGTACGACGCGGAGACGATGCAGCGGAAGGGCACGTGGAGCGCGCACGAGCCGGGCCGCATCGCGCTCGCGGGCGACGGCACGCTGTGGCTGCTGACCGATACGCTCGGCGGGCCCGCGCATCTCGTGCACGTGCGGGCCGACGGCCGCAAACTCGACGACGCGCCGGCGCTGCCGGCAGGCACCGACGCGGTGGACGTGGCGGTCGATGCGAAAGGGCGCGTGCTCGTCGCGGACAACGGGCCGCGCCAGCAGATCCTGATCTTCTCGAAGGGCGGCAACGGCTATGCGCCGTCGGGCACGCTCGGCGAGCGCGGCGGCATCTTCGCGGGGCCGGTGCCGGGGCGCCCGGGGCCGCAGCGCTTCAACGGGCTGACGGGTGTCGGCGTCGACCGCGCGGGCAACGTCTACGTATCGATGAACGGGATCGGGCCGCGCCACGACACGATCGGCGCGGGGCTCGGCGCGGTGCTGGAAAGCTACACGCCGGACGGCAAGCTGCGCTGGCAGGTGCAGGGGCTGCTGTTCGTCGACGGCGCGTGGCTCGACCCCGCGCGGCCGAACAGCGTGTACACGGGCAACAAGCGCTTCGAGCTCGACCTGTCGAAGCCGCCGGGCCAGGACTGGAAATACGTCGGCTTCCTGTCGAACCGCTTCAAGTATCCGGACGACCCCGTGTTCCACACCGACCAGTATCCGGGCATGCCGATCGCGCGGCGCGTCGACGGCCGCACGTTCCTGTACCTGACCGACATGTACGCCGATCATCTGAAGATCTACCGCTTCGACGCGAAGCGCGACGGCGAGGTCGCGATTCCGTCCGGCCTGATCGCGGGCCGCGCGCGGCCGGTCGACAAGGTGCCGAACAAGCCGCCGGGCGGCGACTGGCTGTGGCGCGACGCGAACGGCAACGGCCGGATCGATGCCGACGAGTCCGAGATCAACACGACGGGCAAGGCGAAGGCGGGCGGCTGGGGCTGGTGGGTCGACACGAAGGGCGACATCTGGCGCACGAGCGACGTGCGCGGCATCCACCGCTTCCAGTACGGCGGCGTCGACAAGGCCGGCAACCCGATCTATTCGTACGACAAGGTCACGACCTACCCGATGCCGCAGCCGTTCACGCAACTGCGCCGGTCGATCTACGACGCGCAGACGGACACGCTGTACGTGACCGGCTACACGGCCGACGCGCCGCCGCAGCCGGGCATCAACAAGGAAGTCGGCCGCGTGCTGGTGCGCTTCGACAAGTGGTCGAGCGGCTCGCCGGTGGTGCGCTACCAGGTCGCGCTGCCATGGCAGCTCGATGCGAAGCCGATCCTCGACCTGATCGGGATCACGGTCGAAGGCCGCTACATCTTCACGGTGGAGCCGGTCGGCAAGATCCACGTGTACGACAAGGAAACCGGCAAGGAAGTGGGCGTGATGAGCCCGGGCGCCGAGGTCGGCAAGGCCTCCGGCTGGGTCGACGTGCCGTTCGGCATCAGCGCGTTCCGGCGCGAGAACGGCGAATACCTCGTGTTCGTCGAGGAAGACGCGCGCGGCAAGGTGCTGATGTATCGCTGGAAACCGTGACGGGCGGCGCGCCGTCGTCGACGTCACTCAAGGCTTAAGCATGGACAAAGGCATACTCAAGAACGTTTCGATCAACTTCATCGGGCTGATCCTGCCGACCTTCGTGTCGCTGGTGACCGTGCCCGCGTACATCCACGCGCTCGGCGTCGAACGCTACGGCGTCGTCAGCCTCGTGTGGACGCTGATCGGCTATTTCGGGATCCTCGATCTCGGGATGAGCATGGCCGCGCAGAACCACATCTCGAAGGCGCTCGCGAGCGGCGACGCCGACGAAAGCGCGCGCGTGTTCTGGAGCGCGTTCTGGCTGAATCTCGGCACCGGCATCGCGGGCGGGTTGCTGATCTATTTCGGTGCGTTCGTCTACACCGCGTATTTCACGAAGGCGTCGGCCGCGATGCAGCACGAGGTGTATCTCGCGCTGCCGTGGCTTGCGCTCGCGATTCCGCTCGCGAACGTGTCGTGGGTGTTCGCCGGCGCGATCAACGGCGCCGAACGGTTCGGCGTGTTCAACACGAACCAGACGATCGGCACGTTCCTGTTCCAGCTGCTGCCGCTCGCCGCCGCGTGGTGGATCGCGCCGAACCTGCAGACGGTGCTCGCCGCGGCCGTCGTCGCGCGGCTGATCGCGGCGGTGATGCTCGGCCAGGCCAGCATCAAGGTGCTCGGCATCCGCCGCATCGATCCGCCGCAGTGGGGTACCGCGAAGGGGCTGTTCAACTTCGGCGGCTGGATGCTGATCGCGAGCACGACCAGCATGATCGCCGACACGCTCGACCGCGTGATGCTCGGCGCCGGCATGGGCGCGAAGTTCGTCACCTATTACACGGTGCCGCAGAACCTCGTCACGCGCCTGAACATGCTGCCGAACGCACTGGTGCGCACGCTGTTTCCGCGCCTGTCGGCGGTCGGCCGCGATCACGCGGATACCCTCGCGCGCCAGTCGCTCGAATTCCTGAACGGCGTGTTCACGCCGGTCGGCATCGTCGCGATCTTCGCGCTCGCGCCGTTCCTCACGCTGTGGGTTGGCGCCGATCTCGCCGCGCATTCGGCGCCGGTCGGCCGCGTGCTCGTGATCAGCGTATGGCTCGTCGGGCAGGCGAGCGTCACACGCATCCTGATCCAGTCGCAGGTCAATCCGGCCCGCGCGGCATTCGCCGGGCTCGTCGAGATGCCGTTCTTCGTCGGCGGCCTGTGGCTCGGCATTCATCACTTCGGGCTGATCGGCGCGGCGGTGGTCGTCGCGGCGCGCGCGCTCGTCGACTACGGCGTGCTGCTGTACCTGTCGGCGATCCGGATGCGCGCGATCGTGCTCGACATGCTCGCCCATCTCGCCTTCCTGCTCGCTAGCCTGTTTCTGGCGCAAGCGTGGCCGGGGCTGGTCCAGTCGATCGGCCTGTGCGCGGTCGTGCTGGTGCTGAACGTTGCGTGGTCGCTCACGATGACGCCGGGATTGCGTGCACTCGTGCGCGACCTGTTCGTCCGTCTCAATGCGAGGAGAACTGCATGAATCGCGATCTGGCGGAACACGCCGTCCTGAATCTCGCCACGGCCGACGCCGCCGTGGCCCACGCGGGCGACGCCGCCGCGCTGCACCGGGCGGTGCCGGCCGAACGGGCCGGCGCGCGGCAGCCGGCGCGTGCGCTGCGCGTGGCGATCGTCCACGACTGGCTCGTCACCTACGCGGGCGCCGAGCGCGTGCTCGAACAGATCGTCGCGTGCTTTCCCGACGCGGACCTGTTCAGCCTCGTCGATTTCCTCGACGACCGCGCGTTCGTGCGTGGCAAGCCGGTGACGACGTCGTTCATCCAGAAGCTGCCGTTCGCGCGCACCAAGTACCGCAGCTACCTGCCGCTGATGCCGCTCGCGATCGAGCAGCTCGACGTGTCCGAGTACGACCTCGTGATCTCGAGCAGCCACGCGGTCGCGAAGGGCGTGCTGACCGGGCCGGACCAGGTGCACATCAGCTACGTGCATTCGCCGATCCGCTATGCGTGGGACCTGCAGCACCAGTATCTGGAACAGTCGAATCTCACGCACGGGCCGAAATCGCTGCTCGCGCGGATGATTCTCCATTACATCCGCAACTGGGATACGCGCACCGCGAACGCGGTGGACGGCTTCGTCGCGAATTCCGCGTTCATCGCGCGGCGCATCAAGAAGGTCTACCACCGCGACGCCGCGGTGATCTTCCCGCCGGTCGACGTCGACGCGTTCTCGCTGAACGCGGCGAAGGAGGACTTCTACCTGACCGCGTCGCGGATGGTGCCGTACAAGAAGATCGACCTGATCGTCGAAGCGTTTTCGCGCACACCCGAGCGCAAGCTCGTCGTGATCGGCGACGGCCCCGAGATGCAGAAAATCCGCGCGAAGGCCGGCCCGAACGTCGAGATCATGGGCTATCAGCCGTTCGCGGTGCTGCACGACCGGATGCGGCGCGCGAAGGCGTTCGTGTTCGCGGCCGAGGAGGATTTCGGGATCTCGGTCGTCGAGGCGCAGGCGTGCGGCACGCCGGTCATCGCGTACGGCAAGGGCGGTGCGCTCGAAACCGTGCTCGACCCGCAGTCGAGCCTGAACCCGACGGGCCTGTTCTTCGACGAACAGACGCCGCACGCGATCGTCGCGGCCGTCGACGATTTCGAGCGCGCGCCGCAGCGCTTCACGCCCAACGCGTGCCGCGCGAACGCGGAGCGGTTTTCCGCCGATACGTTCCGGCAGCGCTTCCTCGACTACGTGGAGCAAGCGCTGCCCGGCTCGACCGCGCGGCGCGGCACGGCCGCGCCGATGCCGGCCGCGCGCGGCCCGGCGACGCTTGTGCTCGATCAGAGCGGCGTGCTCGGCGGCGCCGAGCTGTCGCTGCTCGAGATCATGAAGCACATGCGCGCGAACGCCGACGTGCTGCTGTTCGACGACGGCCCGTTCCGCGCGGCGCTCGACGAGATCGGCGCGCGCGTCGACGTGGTCGACCAAGGCGCGCTCGCGGGCGTGCGCAAGCAGGGCGGCGTGTCGTTCGGCGCGGTGAAGCAGCTCGTGCGGCTCGTGCGCGACGTCGCCCGGCGCGCGCGTCGCGCCGAGGTGATCTACGCGAACACGCAACGCGCGATGGTGGTCGCCGCGCTTGCCGGGCGGCTCGCGCGCAAGCCGGTGGTCTGGCATTTGCGCGACATCGTCAGCGCCGACCATTTCGGCGGCAAGCAGTTGCAGGCGATCAAGTACTGCGCGCGGCTCGGCGTCACGCGCGTGATCGCGAACTCCGATGCATCCGCGCAGGCGTTCCGCGCGCTGACGGGCTTCACGCCGCAGCACGTCGACGTCGTGTTCAACGGCATCTCGGCCGAACCGTTCGATGCGCTGGAAGGCGTGAGCCAGGCGGCGCTGCGCGCGCGCCTCGGGTTGCCGACGGACGCATGGCTGGTCGGTTCGTTCAGCCGGCTCGCGCGCTGGAAGGGGCAGCACGTGCTGCTGGAGGCCGCCGCGCGGCATCCCGACATGCACGTGGTGCTGGTCGGCGCGCCGCTGTTCGGCGAGGACGACTATGCGGCGCAACTGCACGAATACGTCGCGCAGCACGGGATGGACGAGCGCGTGCATTTCCTCGGATTCCAGCGCGACGTGGCCGCGTGCATGACGGCCGTCGACGTCGTCGCGCATACGTCGATCACGCCCGAACCGTTCGGGCGGGTGATCGTCGAGGGGATGCTCGCGCGCCGACCCGTCGTCGCGGCGCGTGCGGGCGGCGTCGTCGAGATCATCGAGGACGGCGACAACGGGCTGCTCTGCGAGCCGGGCAACGCGGCCGCGCTGGCCGACGCGCTGACGACGCTCAAGCGCGACGGCGCACTGCGCGAGCGGCTCGTCGCGAGCGGGCGCGCGACCGCGGTGCGGCGGTTCGGGACCGAAACCTACGTGGAGCGGGTCGAGAAGATTCTCTCCGATACGGCGAAGGCCGCCCGGGCCGCGAAAGCGAAGAAATAGCAGCCGGCGCGCGCCGGCGGGAAACGAGCCTCCGTGCGGCGTCGTGCCGTGCGGGGGCTTCGTCGTTCAGCGGGCGACGCGCCTGGTTGGGGCGGGTTGGCGGGCTCGAGTCCGAGTCGGCGCGAGCTTGGCCGATCGTTATCTGGAACGGGAGCGGGCCGTCGGCAACGTGACGCGAGCAGGACACCGTCGCAGTCGTACCGAGGAAACCGCGCACCGGCGGCTTGCGCGGGCCGTGGCGCGGTCGGCGCGCGGCAGGCTGCCGGTCCCTTGTCGAACCGGCCTGCAACCGCGCGCCAGCCGTGAAAAAGCCCCCGAGCGGCGGGACGCCGCGCGAGGGCTTCGGAGCCGGACGGGCCGGCCGCCCGGCGTCAGACCGCCTGCTCGGGCGTCGACGCGACGACGCGGGCGGCGCGGGTCGGCTTGAAGCTGGCCGACCACATCATCGCCGGCCGTTCGAACATCCGGTAGAACAGGTACGCCACCGGAATCGCGACGGCCATGAACGCGAACGACGGCCAGATCGACAGTTGCAGCTCGGAGTGGAACAGCACCGAGCCGAGGCAGACGAACAGCGGCAGGTGGACGAGATACAGCGAGTAGCTGAAGTCGCCGAACCAGCTCAGCACGCGCAGCGGCGGCGTGGCGCGCGGCGGGCGGGCGAGGGCGCGGTACAGGAAGCACGCGAAGCCGGCCGACCATAGCTGGAACGCGCCGTACTGGCCGAAATGGAACGCGCCGCAGCCGGCGGCGAGCAGCACCGCGGCCGCGACGTACCATGCGCGCGACGGCACGACGGCCGTGCCGCGCGACTGCTGCGCGCGCACGTCGGCGATCCACGCGCCGATCGTCCAGGACAGCCAGTAGGACGTGAAGAACTGCAGGTCGTGCCGTTCGAGCAGCCACGCCGACGCGACGTTGACGAGCGCGACCGCGGCCACGACGGCCGGCATGCCGATGCGCCGGCGCAGCGCGAACAGCAGCGGGTAGATCGCGTAGAACTGCACTTCGAGCGACAGCGTCCACAGCGCGCCGTTCGAGCCGTACGTATAGCCGGCGACGCCCTGCAGCGAGAACAGGTTCACGAGGAACGCGACGACGCCGACGTCGCGGATCTTGTGGCTGACGGGCTCGATCTGCAGGCTGACCGCGTCGAGCGCGAGCGTGAACAGCAGCGCGGCGAGCAGCACCGGGTAGATGCGCGCGAAGCGGCGCAGCCAGAAGTTCGGCGCGTCGAGCCGGTACGCGGGGTTCGCCGCCAGCTTGAGCACCGCGTTGCGGTGGATGCAGTAGCCGCTGATCACGAAGAAGATCGGTACGCCGGCAGAGCCCCACGCGAACGGAAAGGTCAGGTAGCCGGCGATCGCGCCGGGGCTCAGCGCGTGGCCGTAAGCATGATGGAAGCTTTGCATGCCGACCCAGACGACCTGGCGGCAGTGGAAATAGGCGACGAGCAGCGCCGCGAAGCCGCGCATCGCGTCGATCACGTGTTCCTTGTGGTCGGCGACGGGCGGCGCGGCCAGAGACGATCCGCTGAAAGCTTGCATGCGATTCGATTCCTTGCGACGGATGGACGGGAAGTTTCATCCAATCGTAATGCGCAAGAATTCCGTCAATGAATAAAAAAATCTCGTCCGGAAATATCGGTATTCCGCATCATGGGTTTATCGAGAACTGAAAGTGGTTCCGAGAGCCGCCTGAATTATTTGCCGATTTTTTTCTGATAGTTTGAAGCTCCAGTTGATTGATGCAAGGAGCGGCAAGATGGACATGCATTGGATCGCGAGCGCTGCAGTACTACTGGTCATGGCCGTGCTGTCGGCGTACCGCGAGGCGCTGAAGAACGAACCGATCCGCCCGGGCCTCGAACGGGGCGGCGTGCCCTATATCGAGGAATTCGAATCGTAAGAATTTGTATCCGGAGAATCGGTAATTTGTTTCTGCTCCGGCAATCGGTTCGGCAATATCGACCGGCTTGAAACGATTATATTTTTTTCCGGAATAATTGGGCAATCAGTTCATATCGAAAATGAGCGGAGCGGAATTGGCAGTGCCGTCGATTCTCGATATGCCGTTCGGAACACAATCGCGCCGGGTCGCGGGTCGACGCGGCGCAGACAACGCTATCAGGATGCGAACATGTTGAAAGTCACCAAGGCCGTGTTCCCCGTTGCCGGTCTCGGCACGCGGTTCCTCCCGGCAACGAAGGCGAGCCCGAAGGAAATGTTGCCCGTCGTCGACAAGCCGCTGATCCAGTACGCGGTCGAGGAAGCGATCAACGCCGGTATCACCGAGATGATCTTCGTCACCGGGCGCAGCAAGCGCGCGATCGAGGATCATTTCGACAAGTCGTACGAGATCGAGGCCGAACTCGAGGCACGCGGCAAGGAAAAGCTGCTCGAACTCGTGCGCGGCATCAAGCCGAGCCACGTGAACTGCTTCTACGTGCGGCAGCCGGAAGCGCTCGGCCTCGGCCATGCGGTGCTGTGCGCGGAGAAGCTCGTGCACGGCGAGCCGTTCGCGGTGATCCTCGCCGACGACCTGCTGCACGGCGAACAGCCGGTGCTCAAGCAGCTCGTCGACGTGTTCGACCACTATCACAGCTCGGTGATCGGGGTCGAGACGATCCCGCGCGAGGACAGCCGCTCGTACGGCGTCGTCGAAGGCCGGGAATGGGAAGAGGACATCATCAAGCTGTCGGGCATCATCGAGAAGCCGGCGCCCGAGGATGCGCCGTCGAACCTCGGCGTGGTCGGCCGCTACGTGTTCATGCCGACGATCTTCGATCATCTGCGTAAGCTCAAGCCCGGCGCGGGCGGCGAACTGCAGCTCACCGACGCCGTCCAGTCGCTGCTCGCGAACGAACAGGTGCTCGCGTATCGCTACTACGGTACGCGTTTCGACTGCGGCAGCAAGCTCGGGTATCTGAAGGCAACCGTCGAGCTCGCCCTCCAGCATCCGGAAGTGAGCCGCGAATTCGAGGCGTACCTGCGTACCTGCCTCCCCGCGCTGGCTGCCGTCGCTTAAGCGGCCGCGCGCTCCGTCGTTTCAGGTGGTGGTTGTTCCGTTGGCCCCGGCCGCTCGCGCGCCGGGGCTTTTTTGTATTTGCGGCGCACGAGCATGGTGCGCGACGTTTGCGTGCGGCGCCGGGAATGGGTGCGGGGGGGGGGCGCGCGACGCGCGAAGTCTGCCGACGCGGCAGGACGTCGTGCTTGAAACGGGTGCCGCGGCATTCGCCGCGTGACCGGATCGGCGGATGGATTGCGTGGTATGCGCGGCGCTTGCGCGTCGCGCGGATGTCGCGCGATGACGCATCGGCTGCCATGCCGCCGGACGTCGTCACCGGTATCGACGCGTTCCGATCCGGTTCCGGCCGCGCACCGCGTCGGCGCGCCGCTCAGCGCGGCGACGCGCTCGGCTGCGCGGCGAAGTGCCGGGCCAGCATCGCGGCGATCGGCTTCTTGAAGTCGAGCAGCCGCTTTTCGAGATAGCGCCACGACAGGTGCGCGAGCAGTACGGCGAGCGCGAATTGCAGCATTTCCGGCAGCGCGTCGCGGACGAGGTCCGGCATCGGCACGTGCGCGAAGGACGCGGGCAGCGCGCCGAAACGCGCCGGGATCAGGTTGTGGAACAGGTAGAAGCCGTAGCTGATCGTGCCGAGATAGGCGAGCGGCGCGCAGTCGAGCAGCGCGACGACGGGATGCTCGGGCTCGCTGACGATCCACAGCATCAGCGCGCCGAGCGACGCGGACAGGCCGAGATCGGCGAGCCCCGCGACCGCATCGGGCAACGCCGTGCAGGCGGGCAGCGCGAGGAAGAAGGCGACGCCTGCCGCGCCGAGCCAGCCCGGCGGTACGCGGCGCGCGGCGGCCGCGCCGCGATCGGCGAGCGCCATCGCGCCCACGCCGCCGAGCGCGATCAACGCGAAATTCCACGGGGAAAACGCATAGATCAGCACCGGCGATGCGTCCGCCAGGTAGAGCGCGAGATGCGCGACCGCGCACAGCGCGACGGCCGCCACGCCGAGCGCGACGTGGCGCGCGGCGGGCACCGCGAGCAGCGCGAGCGGCGCGATCAGATAGAACTGCTGTTCAACGGCGAGGCTCCAGAAGTGCGACGTGGAGCCCGGCCAGCCATCCTTGACGACGCCGATCCAGTAATTCGACAGGAACGCCGCGTGCCACGCGAGCCCGAGATTGACGCCGCGCTGGTAGAACAGCGCGTGTGCGATCGCGAGCGCCGCGAGCAGCAGGTAGTACACGGGAAAGATCCGCAGCGCGCGTTTCGCGAGGAACAGCGCGAGCGCGTGGCGGCGCGTCATGGCGCCGCGCTCGACCGCCTGGCGGTTGCGATGCAGTTCGCCGACGATCAGGAATCCGCTGATGAGGAAAAACGTCCACACGCCAAGCTTGCCGACGTCGATGGCAAGGACGTGGCCCTTGTGGGACAGGAAAACGAGGATGACGGCGAGGGCTCGCAGGCCGTCGAGTCCTTTGACGTATCTGACTTCGCGCATGGAGGCATCCGGGCATTGAGCGGGCCCAGTATAGGTGCGCAAATATCGAACGTAATTCGCATTCGCCCCGTTTGAGCGCCTACGTGAAGGCGTTTTTTCACGCTCGAGCGTCGATGAAGTCGGTCGCGCGCAACAAAACCTGCGGGAAACCCCGCGAAAACGCATAAAAGTACTGCACGAAGCGACAAGGCGCTTGTAGAATCCGGCGTTGAAGCGCGCGCGTTGCACGCTTCGTGTATCCAACGACCACACCTGGTAGGAGAAACATGGCGACTTCCGCAAAAAAGGTGGCCAAGAAGGCTGCCGCACCGGCGACCAAGAAAGTGGCTGCCAAAAAGGCTGCGCCCGCGAAGAAAGTAGTGGCCAAGAAGGCTGTCGCAAAGGCAGCACCGGCTGCTCCGACGCCGCTGAAGGACAAGTTCACGAAGGCATCGCTCGCAACGCACATCGCTGAGCGCGCAGCTGTCGAAGTGAAGGCGGTCAAGGCAGTGCTCGCCGCACTCGAGAACGTCGTGCTGGGCTCGGTTCACAAGAAGGGCGCAGGCGAGTTCACGCTGCCGGGTCTGCTGAAGATCACGGCGCAAGTCGTGCCGGCGAAGAAGAAGCGCTTCGGCAAGGATCCGTTCACGGGTCAAGAGCGCTGGTTCCCGGCGAAGCCGGCCAGCGTGCGCGTGAAGGCACGTGCGCTGAAGAAGCTGAAGGACGCGGCAGCGTAATGCCGCAGCAACGCTGCCGAACGCATGTCGGCAGCCGTTGCGATGTCCCGCGGTCCCCGTACGCGAAAGCGTGCGGGGATTTTTATTGCGCCGCGCAAGCCGCGCGGCAGCGAAAACGCGCAGCGCCGGCGATGTGCGATTCGAGCCATGTGGCCAATGGCGTGCCGCGCCGCGCGTGCGCAACGCCGGACGGCCATCGTCATCCGCGTGCCGTCGTACCGCCGCAGCCCGTCGCTCTCGTTACCTCGTCGCTCCCGCCGCGCCTGTTGCGTGCGCATCGCGAGGCCCGCGCATCGTGACTGAATTCGTTCCGTCTGAAATCGCCGGGCAGGTCGCTGCCGCGCGCGCCGCGATCGAGCGGCATCTCGGTGCGACGATGGAAGCAATCCACCTGTTCGGCTCGGCGCTCGACGGCGGCTTGAAACCGCGCAGTGACATCGATCTGCTGGTGACGGTGGCCGTGCGGCCCGACGAAACGGCGAGGCGTGCGCTGATGTACGACCTGCTCGCTGCGTCGGCGCCTCCCGGCCACGCAGGCGGCATGCGCGCGCTGGAGGTCACCGTCGTCGCGCACGGCGACGTGGTGCCGTGGCGTCATCCGGCGCGCCGCGAACTGCAATTCGGCGAATGGCTGCGTCGCGACCTGGAAGCCAGCATCGTCGAAGCGCCGCTCGTCGATCACGATCTGGCGATCCTGCTGACGAAGGTGCGGCAGCACGGTGTCGCGCTGGTCGGGCCGCCCGCGGCCGTGCTGTTCGAGCCGGTGCCCGCGCGATTTCGGCGCCGCGCTGCTCGCCACCGTTGCGCAGTGGAATGCCGAGCCGGACTGGCGCGGCGACGAATGCAACGTGGTGCTCGCGCTCGCGCGCATCTGGTACAGCGCCGCGACCGGCAGGATCGCGCCGAAGGACGTCGCCGCGGCGTGGGTGCTGGCGCGCTTGCCGGACGCGCACCGGCCGGTCGTGGCGGCCGCGCGTGCCGCCTATCTCGATGGCGAAGCGGGCGCGGCGATCCTGTCGGGCGAACCGCTAGCCGAATTCATCGGCTTCGCGCGGCGGACGGTCGAGTCGATGCTGTCGGCGTAGCAGTCGGCGCCAACGATGCACGCTACCGGCTGGCCGGCCAGCGACGGATAGCGAACGCGTGCGAGCCGGCTGCATGCGCAAACGGTCGAGCCGGGTGCGTGCAGGCGAGCCGGTGCGGCGTCACGCCAGCGCGGCCCGACGCGTTTCGTCAGCCCGCGGTGCCCGCAAAGGCGGCCTTCAGCGCGGCGTCGTCGAACTTGGTCATCTGCATCATCGCGGCGGCCACGCGTCCCGCCTTGACCGCGTCGCGGTCGGCCATCATCGGGATGAGCGCCTCCGGAACGATCTGCCACGACACCCCATAACGATCCCTCAGCCAGCCGCAGCCGTCGGCCGTGCCGCCGTTGTCGAGCAGGGCGCTCCAGTAGCGGTCGAGTTCCGCCTGGTCCGCGCAACTGACGAGCAGCGAGATCGCGTGGTTGAACGTCTCCGTGCGCGGGTGGCTCATCGCGAAGAACGGTTGTCCGAACAGCTCGAATTCGACCATCCGCGTGCCGTCGGTGCCGGGCACCGCCGTGACGCGCACGACGCGCGAATCCGGAAAGATGCCGGCATAGAAGGCCGCTGCTTCTTCGGCTTGCGTCGAATACCAGAGGAATGGCGTGATCTTCTGAATCGTCATGACGAGTCTCCTGTCTGTATGGGGCCGCGGCAAACCGGATGCCGCCATCGATACGACGGACGACGCCTGCCGAAATCGACACGTGCGGCCAACAAGTCGCGCATCGGATGAAGCGGGCGGTGCCGGCTGTGCGGATGGTAGCCGTCGTACGGAGAAATGGCGACCTGCCCGACCATTCGGAAACGGTGTTCCGGGCCGCTGACAGCCGCAAGGTGCCGTTGCCGGCAAGCAAGCATGCATCGGGGCGCGGTTTGCCCGGCAGCCCGTGCAGCGAATGCCGGCTCGCTCGCCGGAGGCGGACGAAAAAAAGCCAGCCGCGGCCGAAACCGGGGCTGGCTTTCCAGGTCGGCGACAGGGCGTCGGAGACGCCGTGCACACCGGATACTTCGTTTTTAGAACTTGTGACGCAGGCCGAGTGCGACGATTTCCTGCGAGCTCTTGCCGGCGATGCCGTACGAGCCGATCGACGCTTGCGCTTCGCTGCCGTCGGCGTTGTGGCCGCTTGCGTGCTGATATGCGCCAACCAGGTAGATGTCCGTACGCTTCGACAGCGAGTAGTCCGCGCCGAGCGAAACCTGATGATACTTGGCGTCGGTCTGGCCGCTACCCTTCGTGTAGATGTAGCCGAGGCCGAGCAGCAGCGGTGCCGATGCCTGGTACGTGACGAATGCGCGACCCGTGTTGTACTTCTGGTTCGTGCCGAAGCCGGAGTTCGCGTCAGCCTTGTACTGTGCGTTGCTGTAGCCGAGGCCGAACGTCACCGGGCCGAATGCATACTGGCCGGCGGCTTGCGCGATGCCGATCGACGATGCCGACGTGTATGCGTTGTTGATGAAGCTGCCCGAACCGTCGAAGATCGCGTCCGACGTGCCGGCCCAGCCGGTGCGCACGCCAGCGGGGCTCAGCGGAGCCGAGTTGTTCGCGTGGAAGTAACCTGCAGCCAGGCCGAGCGGGCCGTTGTTGTAGGCTGCAGCCGCCGCCCACGTCTGACCCTTGCCGGTTGCGCCGGCGACACCGCCGAGTGCGTACATCGCCTCGACCTGGAGGCCTGCCCAGACCGGCGACGTGTACTTGATCGCGTTGCTGACGCGCAGGCTGTTGTCGTTGTTGTCGACGTCGCCCGGCGTGGCGAACACGCTGCCGAAGTAGTTGTCAGCCGTGACCGCCTGGACCAGGTCGACGAGCGGGTCGTACTGGCGACCCAGCGTCAGCGTACCGTACTGGTCGCTTTGCAGGCCGACGAAAGCCTGGCGGCCGAACATGCGCTGGCCTTGGCCCAATGCACCCGTTGCCGAGTTGAAGCCGTTTTCCAACTGGAAGATCGCCTTCAGGCCGCCACCGAGGTCTTCCGAACCCTTCAGGCCGAAGCGGGCGCCTTGCAGGTTGCCGCTACCCATCGACCACGAATTGTTACCTTGACCATCGTTACCGTGAACATAGGTGATCGACGTGTCGATCACGCCATACAGCGTCACGCTCGATTGCGCCTGAGCAGCACCAGCAGCGCCCAGCAGCGCGAGCGAGAGGGTCGAGAGAGCAAGTTTCTTCATCGTTGAGTTTCTCCACGCAAGTGATTCATCGTTATTTGTTGCGGATTGGAGAATAGCTCAGTGCCATACACGCAAGAAAGCTCAAAAAATAAAGTGTCTCGAAAAGGTAACAGCGCGGAAAAGTCCATATATATCAAGCACATCAGCAACTGTTCCTGTTTATGAAACAGTTGACAATTGCTGCGCCGCGATTGTTTCAATCGGTGGCGCGCATGCCGGTGAACCGCCTGTTTCGGCCCGTTGCAGCAACAAAACGAGGGCATGCAAACGTTTGCCATTGCAGGTGTCTGCATGTCGGCGAGCAACGCATGCGCCGACGCCGCGCGAATGCGCTGCGGGGCGACGGGGTTGCAAAGGGGCGGCGCGTGTGCCGGGCGCGCGCGCGATCGAAGCGCGGCCGCTTGCAAGGGCGGGTGAATCAGTCGTCGCGCGGGCGATGATCGGCGTGGCCAGGTTGAGCAACTTGAGCCGACCCGGCCGGCGCCGAATCCTCGGCCGGCCGATGCGCATCGCCGCGCGCCGCCGCGAATTCCGCGCCGAGCAGCAGCACGATCGCGGAGAAGTACAGCCACATCAGCAGGACCGCGAACGATCCGGCCGCGCCGAACGCACTGGCGGTGCCCGCATGCGCGAGATACAGCGCGAACAGCTTCTTGCCGCCGGAGAACAGGATCGCGGACACGATGCCGCCGATCGCGGCGTCGCGCCACGCGACGCGCGCGTCGGGCAGGAACTTCATCAGCGACGCGAACGCGGCCGCGAGCACCGCGATGCCGACGAAGAACTGGATGAAGTTGGTGACGACCACGTACGGCGAATTGCCGAGCAGCCAGGTGCCGATGAAGGTGATCGCCGTGTCGAGCACGAGCGACACGATCAGCAGGAACGCGACGCCGAGCACCAGCCCGAACGAGATCAGCCGCACGCGCACGAGGCCGAGCATGCTCGACCAGCGGCTTTCGGTGGCCGGCCAGATCACGCTGAGCGCCGCGCTGAGCGACGCGAACGTGGCCGACGCGCCGATCGCGAGCGCGGCGAACGAGATCAGCGTGGCGAGGCCGCCGCGCTCGCCCGCGCGGTGCGCGTTCTGCACGATCGTCTGGATGGAGGCCGCCGCGTCGTCGCCGATCAACTGGTGCGCCTGTTCGAACACCTGGCCGCGCGCGGCGTCGTCACCGTAGAACCAGCCGGCCACCGCGATCACCATCACGAGGGTCGGCGCGAGCGAGAACGCGGAGAAAAACGCGATGCCCGCGGCCATCGCGGAGCAGCGGTCGGACGAGAAGCGCTTGAACGCGGTGAGGGCCCAGTTGGCCTGCTGCTGGGCGAGACGAGTGGCTTCGGAAGTGATCTGTCGTTTCATGACGGTCGGGTTGCGCGCGGAACGCGGATCATCTCGGATTAATCGGACCAATCGGTATTGATCCGAGGATTCGATCATAGTTGCCTGAACTGTCTATAATTCCTTTCAGTTGCACCCCACCCCACAATAACGCCGAGACCATCATGCTACAAATGTCCCGGCGCCAGTTCCTGAAGGTGACGGCCACGTCGCTTGCCGGATCGAGTCTTGCCCTGATGGGCTTTTCTCCGTCCGAAGCGCTGGCCGAAGTCCGGCAGTACAAACTGGCGCGCACCGTCGAAACGCGCAACACCTGCCCTTACTGTTCAGTAGGTTGCGGCATCCTGATGTACGGCCTCGGCGACGGCGCGAAGAACGCGCAGCCGAGCATCATCCATATCGAAGGCGATCCCGACCACCCCGTCAATCGCGGCACGCTGTGCCCGAAGGGCGCGAGCCTGATCGACTTCATCCACAGCCCGAACCGCCTGACGCACCCCGAGTATCGCGCGCCCGGCTCGGACAAGTGGGAACCCATCTCGTGGAACGACGCGCTCGACCGCATCGCGAAGCTGATGAAGGCCGACCGCGACGCGAACTTCGTCGAGACGGCCGAAGACGGCGCGAAGGTCAACCGCTGGCTCACGACCGGCATGCTGGCCGCGTCGGCGGGCAGCAACGAGGTCGGCTACCTGACGCACAAGACCATCCGCAGTCTCGGGATGCTCGCATTCGACAATCAGGCGCGTGTCTGACATGGCCCGACGGTGGCAGGTCTTGCCCCGACGTTTGGCCGTGGAGCGATGACGAACCATTGGGTCGACATCAAGAACGCGGACGTGATTCTCGTGATGGGCGGCAATGCAGCCGAGGCCCATCCGTGCGGTTTCAAGTGGGTAACGGAGGCGAAGGCGCACCGCAAGGCGCGGCTGATCGTCGTCGACCCGCGCTTCACGCGTACGGCCTCGGTGGCCGATTACTACGCGCCGATCCGCACCGGCACCGACATCGTCTTCCTGGGCGGCGTCATCAACTATCTGCTGACGAACGACAAGATCCAGCATGAGTACGTGAAGAACTACACGGACTTCTCGTTCATCGTGCGCGAGGATTTCGCGTTCAACGACGGCATCTATTCCGGCTACGACGCGGAGAAACACGCGTACCCGGACAAATCGAGCTGGGACTACGAGCGCGGCGACGACGGCTTCGCGAAGGTCGATCCGACGCTGCAGCATCCGCGCTGTGTATACAACTTGCTGAAGCAGCACTACGCGCGCTATACGGCGGACATGGTCCAGCAGGTCTGCGGCACGCCCAAGGACAAGTTCCTGAAGGTGTGCGAGATGCTCGCGACCACGGCCGTGCCCGGCCGCGCCGGCACGGTGCTGTACGCGCTCGGCTGGACCCACCACTCGATCGGCGCGCAGATCATCCGCACCGGCGCGATGGTGCAGCTGCTGCTCGGCAACATCGGCATCGCCGGCGGCGGGATGAACGCGCTGCGCGGCCACTCGAACATCCAGGGGCTGACCGACCTCGGGCTGATGTCGAACCTGCTGCCCGGCTACATGACGCTGCCGATGCAGGCCGAGCAGGATTTCGACGCGTACATCAAGAAGCGCGTGCAGCAGCCGCTGCGGCCCAACCAGTTGAGCTACTGGAAGAACTACAAGGCGTTCCACGTCAGCTTCATGAAGTCGTGGTGGGGCGACGCGGCCACCGCCGAAAACAACTGGGCGTACGACTACCTGCCGAAGCTGGACAAGCAGTACGACCTGCTGCAGGCGATCGAGCTGATGAATGCCGGCAAGATGAACGGCTACATCTGCCAGGGCTTCAACCCGCTCGCGGCGGCGCCGTCGAAGGTGAAGACGGCGGCCGGTCTCGCGAAGCTGAAGTGGCTCGTGATCATGGATCCGCTCGCGACCGAGACGTCCGAGTTCTGGAAGCATCACGGCGACTACAACGACGTCGATGCGTCGAAGATCCAGACCGAGGTGTTCCGCCTGCCGACCACCTGCTTCGCGGAGGAAAACGGCTCGCTCGTCAGTTCGAGCCGCGTGCTGCAGTGGCACTGGAAGGGCGCGGAGCCGCCCGGCGAGGCGAGGAGCGACCTCGAGATCATGTCGGGGCTGTTCCTGCGCATGCGCAAGATGTACCAGAAGGACGGCGGCAAGTACCCGGACCCGATCGTGAACCTGACCTGGCCGTACGCGAACCCGGAAAGCCCGACGCCCGAAGAGCTGGCGATGGAGTTCAACGGGAAAGCGCTCGCCGATCTGCCCGATCCGAAGGATCCGGCGAAGACGCTCGTGAAGAAGGGCGAGCAGCTCGCCGCGTTCGCGCAACTGAAGGACGACGGCACGACCGCGAGCGGCTGCTGGATCTTCTGCGGTGCGTGGACGCAGGCCGGCAACCAGATGGCGCGGCGCGACAACGCCGACCCGACCGGCATCGGCCAGACGCTGAACTGGGCGTGGGCGTGGCCGGCGAACCGGCGGATCCTGTACAACCGCGCATCGTGCGACGTCGCCGGCAAGCCGTTCGACCCGACCCGCAAGCTGATCGGCTGGAACGGCAGCGCGTGGAAGGGCGCCGACGTTCCGGACTTCAAGGCGGACGAACCGCCCGAGAACGGGATGGGGCCGTTCATCATGAACCCGGAAGGCGTCGCGCGCTTCTTCGCCCGCGCGGGGATGAACGAAGGTCCGTTCCCCGAGCACTACGAGCCGTTCGAGACGCCGCTCGGCGCGAACCCGCTGCACCCGAACAACCCGCTGGCGCTGAACAACCCGGCCGCCCGCGTGTTCCCGGACGACCGTGCGTCGTTCGGCAAGGTGGCGGACTTCCCGCACGTGGCGACGACCTACCGGCTGACCGAGCATTTCCACTACTGGACCAAGCATGCGCGGCTGAATTCGATCATCCAGCCCGAGCAATTCGTCGAGATCGGCGAAGACCTCGCGAAGGAGGTCGGCGTCGCGCATGGCGAGCGCGTGAAGGTGTCGTCCAAGCGCGGCTACATCGTCGCGGTCGCCCTCGTCACGAAGCGGATCAAGCCGCTGACGGTCGACGGCAAGAAGGTCCAGACGGTCGGCGTCCCGTTGCACTGGGGCTTCAAGGGTCTGACGAAGCCCGGCTATCTCGCCAATACCCTGACTCCGTCCGTGGGCGACGGCAACTCCTATACACCGGAATTCAAGTCGTTCCTGGTGAAGGTCGAAAAGGCGTAAGGGGAAAGAGATGGCATTGCAATCGCTGGATATCAAGCGCGTCTCGGCCACCACGACGCCGCCGCCCACGGTGCGCGAACCGGTGACCGGCAGCGTCGCGAAGCTGATCGACGTATCGAAGTGCATCGGCTGCAAGGCATGTCAGACGGCATGCATGGAGTGGAACGACCTGCGTGACGAAGTCGGCACCAACGTCGGCGTGTACGACAACCCGGCCGACCTGAGCGAGCATTCGTGGACGGTCATGCGGTTCTCCGAATACGAGAACCCGGCGGGCGACCTCGAGTGGCTGATCCGCAAGGACGGCTGCATGCACTGCGAGGATCCGGGCTGCCTGAAGGCGTGTCCGTCGCCGGGTGCGATCGTGCAGTACAACAACGGGATCGTCGATTTCCACGAGGAGAACTGCATCGGTTGCGGCTACTGCGTGACCGGCTGCCCGTTCAACGTGCCGCGGATCTCGAAGAAGGATCATCGCGCATACAAGTGCACGCTCTGTTCCGACCGCGTCGCGGTCGGCCAGGAACCGGCTTGCGTGAAGACTTGCCCGACGGGCGCGATCGTGTTCGGCACCAAGGAGGACATGAAGCAGCACGCGGCCGAGCGGATCGAGGACCTGAAGGAGCGCGGCTTCGAGCATGCGGGGCTGTACGACCCGCAGGGCGTCGGCGGCACGCACGTGATGTACGTGCTGCATCACGCCGATAAACCGTCGCTGTACCACGGGCTGCCCGACAATCCGTCGATCAGCCCGATGGTGAAGCTGTGGAAGGGCATCGCGAAACCGCTCGCGGTCGCGGGCCTCGCGCTGACCGCGCTGGCCGGGTTCTTCCACTACACGCGGGTCGGTCCGAACGAGGTCACAGACGACGAAGAAGCCGCCGCCCGGGACGAGGCGCGACGCATCAAGGAGGACGCGAAATGAGCCACGACGACCCCAACCTGATCGTCCGCTACACGCCGAACGAGCGCACGAACCACTGGATCACCGCGATCACGTTCGTGCTGCTCGCGCTGTCCGGGCTCGCGCTGTTCCATCCGTCGATGTTCTGGCTGACCGCGCTGTTCGGCGGCGGCCAGTGGACGCGGATCCTGCATCCGTTCGTCGGCCTCGTGATGTTCGTGTCGTTCGCGATTCTCGTGGTGCGCTTCTGGCACCACAATGCGCTCGACGCGGACGACCGGCAGTGGCTGAAGCAGATCGGCGACGTGCTGACCAACCAGGAAGACAAGCTGCCGCCGGTCGGGCGCTATAACGCCGGGCAGAAGCTGCTATTCTTCACGCTGGTGGCGTGCCTGCTGCTGCTCCTGCTGTCGGGAATCGTGATCTGGCGGCGCTATTTCTCGTTCTACTTCCCGATCGGGGTGATCCGCGCGGCCGCTGTCGTGCATGCCGTGGCGGCCTTCGTGCTGATCGCGAGCATCATCGTGCACATTTACGCGGCGTTGTGGGTGAAGGGTTCGATCGGCGCGATGGTGCGCGGCACCGTCACGCTGGGCTGGGCCCGCAAGCATCACCCGAAGTGGTTCCGTGAAAGCGTGAAGTAGCGCAGCGGAGCGGGGCGGCACGCCGATTGCGGCGGGCCGCCCCGTCAGCCGTCGGAACCGCCCGAAGCGCCGACCTGTCGGCGCTTGTTTTTTTGGAAGATATTGTCGTGACACAACGCATTCTCGAACCGACCGAGATCTCGGCGCTCGATCATTCGGCCATTCCGCGCTTTCGCCTGCCGGAGCGCGCGACCGCATTCGCGGCGCGCGCCGCGCGGCTGCGCAAGCTTGCCGACCTGAACCCGATCAGCGGCTACCTGCGGCTGATGGCCACCGTCGCCGACGCGCAGCACGCGACGCTGCAGACGCTGACGCTGCCGCTGCCGTCGAAGGAAGCGATCGCGCGCGCGCAGGAACATTCGATGCCGCTCGTGCCGGCGCTCGACGGCGAGCGCGATGCGCGCTGGCGCGCCGTGCTGTATGAACTGCTTGATCGCGTCGAAGGCGCCGGGCTCGTCAATCCGCCGCTCGCGAAGCTGCTCGACCGGCTGCGCCTGATGGCGCCCGCCGAACTCGACGCGCAGGCCGATGCGATCCTCGCGCTGCGCTTCGCCGAGGTCGACCCGGCCACCGCGCCGTTCCTGATGGCCGCGCTGCAGGTCGCGTGGACGGACCTCGCGAGCCGCGTGACGCCGGCCGACGTGCCGTATCTCGACCAGCCGGGGCTGTGCCCGGTGTGCGGCACCCATCCGGTCGCGAGCGTCGTGCGGGTGGGCGGCCAGTATCAGGGCTACCGTTTCCTGCAGTGCGGGCTGTGCACGACCGAGTGGCACATGGTGCGCACCAAATGCTCGCACTGCGATTCGACGAAGGGCATCGCGTATCACGGGATCGAAGGCGGCAGCGAAGCCATCAAGGCCGAATCGTGCGACGAATGCAAGACCTATCGCAAGATCGGCTATCAGGAGAAGGACTACGAGTTCGAGCCGCTGGCGGACGATCTCGCGAGTCTCACGCTCGACCTGCTGATGAACGAAGCCGGCTACCAGCGCAGTTCGCCGAACCCGCTGCTGTGGCCCGACGTGTCGCGGGAAGCGGATTGACGGCACGGGGCCGGGGCGGTGCGCGAGCGTCGGCCCCGGCCGACTGCGAAGCATGAGACTGGAGCGACAACGACGTGACCGAACCGGGTGTGAATGAATTGAATGCCGTGCTGGCGCGTGTGCCGTCGGTCGAGCGCGTGCTGTCGTCGGCGCCGCTGCAACCGCTCGTCGCCGACCATGGACGCACGCGCGTGCTGAACGCCGTGCGCGCCGAACTGGAACGCTGGCGCACGGCCGCCCAGCACGATCCCGCGGCGGCCGAGCCGCTCGACGAGCCGCGCATCGCCGCTGCCGTCGCGCGCACGTTGGCCGCGCAGAACGCAGGCGCCGTGCGCACCGTGTTCAACCTGACCGGCACCGTGCTGCACACGAACCTCGGGCGCGCGCTGCTGCCCGATGACGCGGTGCGTGCGGTGGTCGACGCGCTCACGCGGCCCGTCAACCTCGAATTCGATCTCGCCACCGGCCGCCGCGGCGATCGTGACGACCTGATCGACACTTTGCTGTGCGAACTGACGGGCGCGGAAGCCGCGACCGTCGTCAACAACAATGCGGCGGCCGTGCTGCTGACGCTGTCGGCGCTCGCGACGAAGCGGGAAGTGGTCGTGTCGCGCGGCGAGCTGGTCGAGATCGGCGGGGCGTTCCGCATTCCCGACATCATGAGCCGTGCCGGCGCGAAGCTGCGCGAGGTCGGCACGACCAACCGCACGCATCTGCGCGACTACGCGGACGCGATCGGCCCGCGTACCGCGCTGCTGATGAAGGTGCACTGCAGCAACTACGCGATCAGCGGCTTCACGAAGGAGGCGACGCTCGCCGAACTCGCACCGCTCGCGCGCGAGCGCGGCGTGCCGGTCGCCGTCGATCTCGGCAGCGGCACGCTGGCCGATCTGACGCAATGGGGGCTGCCGCACGAGACGACCGTGCAGGAAACCGTCGCCGCCGGTGCAAACGTTGTCACGTTCAGCGGCGACAAGCTGCTCGGCGGGCCGCAGGCGGGCCTGATCGTCGGCGATCGCGCGCTCATCGCGAAGATCAAGAAGCATCCGCTCAAGCGCGCGCTACGCGTGGGCAAGCTGACGCTCGCGGCGCTCGAACCGGTGCTGCGCCTGTACCAGTCGCCCGAATTCCTGCGCGATCGGCTCACGACGCTGCGCCTGCTGACGCGCCCGCAGCGCGAGATCGCCGAGGCGGCCGAGCGCGTGCGGCCGGCGCTGCAGGCTGCGTTCGGCAGCGGTTTCGACGTGACGGTCGAACCGATGTTCAGCCAGATCGGCAGCGGCGCGCTGCCGGTCGACCAGTTGCCGAGCGCCGGCCTCGTGGTGCGCTCGTCGGACGGCAAGCGCAGCGGTCGCGCGCTCGCGCAGCTCGAGAAACGGCTGCGCGAATGGCCGCGCCCGGTGATCGGCCGCATCGCCGACAACGCGCTACGGCTCGACCTGCGCTGCCTCGAAGCGGCCGACGAAGCAGCGTTCGTCGCGCAATGCGCGCCGCTCGCGGGGCCCGCTGCATGATCGTCGGGACCGCGGGACACATCGACCACGGCAAGACCACGCTCGTGCGTGCGCTGACGGGCGTCGACACCGATCGGCTGAAGGAAGAGAAGGCGCGCGGCATCTCGATCGAACTCGGTTACGCGTATACGCCGCTCGACAACGGCGACGTGCTCGGCCTGATCGACGTGCCGGGCCACGAGAAGCTGATTCATACGATGGCGGCCGGCGCGTGCGGCATCGACTTCGCGCTCATCGTGATTGCCGCCGACGACGGTGTGATGCCGCAGACGCGCGAGCATCTCGCGATCCTGCAACTGCTCGGCGTCACGCATGGCGCCGTCGCGCTGACGAAATGCGATCGCGTCGATGCCGCGCGCGTCGTCGAGGTGCGCGACGAGATCGCCGCGTGGCTGCACGATTCGACATTGGCCGGCGTGCCGATTTTCGAAACGCGTGCGACCGTTGCCGACGATCCGGGCGTCGCCGCGTTGAAGCAGCACCTGGCCGACGCGGCGATTGCGTGGCGCGCGCGTCGCGACGACGGCCTGTTCCGGCTCGCGGTCGATCGCGTATTTACGCTCGCCGGGCAGGGTACCGTCGTGACGGGCACCGCGTTCGCGGGCCGCGTCGCGACGGGTGACACGCTCGCGATCGTGCGCACGGGCGGCGCGGCCCGCGTGCGCAGCATCCATGCGCAGAACCGGCCGGTCGAGGCTGGCCGCGCGGGCGAGCGTTGCGCGCTGAATCTGGCCGGCGTCGACAAGGCCGACGTCGAGCGAGGCGACGCCGTCGCCGATGCGCGGCTCGTCTCGACGTCGCCGCGCCTGGATGTCGAGCTGACGCTGCTCGCGGACGCCGGGTTGACGCTGACCCACTGGGCGCCGCTGCACGTGCATCTCGGTACGCTGCATCGCGTGGCTCATGTCGCGCTGCTCGACGGCGACACGCTCGCGGCGGGCCAGCGGATGCGCGTGCAACTGGTATTCGACGAGCCGGTGTTCGCGCTGCCGGGCGACCGCTTCATCGTTCGCAATCCGCAGGCGACGCGCACCGTCGGCGGCGGCCGGGTGCTCGATCCGTTCGGGCCGGCACGCAAGCGCCGCACGCCCGCGCGCCGCGCGTGGCTCGATGCGCTCGCGGCGTGGCTCGACGAAGGGCGCCTCGACGCACTGCTCGCGCAGGCGCCGCTCGGCATTGCGCGCGCGATGCTCACGCATCTGACGGGCTTTGCGCCGAATGCGCTGGCGTTGCCGGACGACGCGCTGGCGATCGGGCAACGCGATGCCGCGTCGAACGAAGGCGCGGTGATTTCCCATGCGCACTGGCGTGCGTTGCAGACGCGGGCGGTCGATACGCTGCGCGTGTATCACGAGCGCATGCCCGACGAGCAGGGGCTCGACGCCGCACGGCTGCGGCGGATGGCTGCGCCGCTCGCCGGCGATGTGCTGTGGCGCGCGCTCGTCGATGCGCTGGTGGCGGGTGGCGAAGTCGCGCGCAGCGGGCCGTGGCTCCATCTGCCGTCGCATTCGGTAAGCCTCGAGCCGCGCGAGGAAGCGCTCGCGCGGCAACTGTTGCCGCTGATTCATGCGGGGCGCTTCGATCCGCCGTGGGTGCGCGACCTGGCCCGCGATACTGGCGCGGCCGAGGACGCGGTGCGCACGCTGCTGCGCAAGCTCGCGCGGCGCGGCGACGTGCATCAGGTCGTGCGGGACCTGTTCTATCACGCGGACGTCGCGCGCGAGCTGGCGGCGCTGGTCGCGCATCTCGCACCGTCGCGCGGCGGCGGGCTCGATGCGGCGACGTTTCGCGACGCGACGGGGCTCGGTCGCAAGCGCGCGATCCAGATTCTCGAGTTCTTCGACCGGGTTGGGTATACTCGCTTCCACCGCGATCTTCACTACCTGCGGCCTGACAGCGGTTGGGTGGGTATTCAGGCGTAGGCGCTTGTTGTTCTTCGGTTTCTTTTTCCCGCGGAAGGCATTCGTATCCGGTGGTACGGCTGGACTTCAAATCCAGTTGGGGGTGTCAGACACTCCCGGGTCGGTTCGACTCCGGCTGCCTTCCGCCACAAGGGTTTCCGGCGTTTCGCGATGTTCCAAACGGAGCCTCTAAACTCCCGGGGGTGTGGGTTTTTCTGCCCGATCCGTGTAACCGGGTTAGGATCGCCCGATCTTCTTGACGGCTTCCGCGAGCCGATCGGTCACCAGGTGAGCGTACCGCTTGGTCGACGTCGTCGTTTTGTGACCCAGCACCCCGGCGACCGTGTAAAGGTCGATTCCGGCGTTGATCATTTCCGATGCGGCGCTATGGCGGAGGTCGTGAAACCGCACCCCCAAATGCCCCGACTTCCGTCGAGCCTTGATCCACTCGTCTTTGATCTTCCACGCCGGCTCGGTAAATTTCACGCTCCGGGCAATAACGGCGATCCGCGGATGAATCGGAATTAGCCGCCGTCGACCATTTTTCGTCGTGCCGAGAGAGAACCCGTCCTTGGTCGGGACCGCGCGCAGAATTTCGCTCATTCGCATCCCGGAGTAGAACGCGGTTCGGATGGCGGCTCGGGTTTGTCGATGCGAGCAAGCTTTCGCGATTTCCAACATTTCGCGGCGCCCCTTATAGACATGGCGCTCATCGCTCTGCTTCGGAATGCCCATTTTTGCCGTCTGGTCGTATTCGATCTTCCCGATCTTGTGAGCATATTTGATCGCCGCCCGAAGGTAGCCGAGCGTGTTGTGTATCGTTCCATCGGAACTCGGCTTCTTGGGGCGCCCTTGGCGGTCAACCTTAGCGCGCATGTATCCGGCGAATCGTGTCGACCAGTCGTAGAGCTCGAGCGCGTCCTGATCCTGGTACTCGGCCGCGTACTTGGTCAGAACCTGTAGCCGGCCCTTGCGGTCTTTCCATTCTGAGCCCTTGTCCGTAACGTGGATCCGGACGCACTCGCCAATCGTGACGATCGGCTTTCGCGCGCCCGTGGCGATGGCGTATACCTCGGCGTCCCATTGACGGCCTAGCTCGTCAGCCTCGCGGCAGCTTGATGATTCTGCGGGTTTGCGTCTTGCGGCCTTCGAGGATGGCCCGTACCATCGGGCCGCTGAAAAGGATAGGGTGTTCGGTCATGCTACGATTCCTCGAACTGGGGAAGTGATATGGCCAATACTTTTAACGAAGACCATCAGATCGAGACCTATAAATCGATGGTCACAATTTCGATCGAGGTGTTCAAATACCTCGCGCTCCTCAATGGCGGGGCAGCGGCCGGAATGCTCGCGATATTCGACCGCTTGTCGAAAGTGATTCCACTTTGTGCACTGAAGGTTTCCTTGGTGTGCTTCGTCGTCGGCCTGCTGTTCACGGGCATTGCGGTTTTCTGTTCGTACTGGACACAGAACACGCTGTTCAACGAAGGATTTCAGCGTTTACCGAAAGGAAAGCACGTTAGGTTTTTGAGGATCGCCACCGCCACCTGTGTACTGAGCTTGCTTGCTTTTTGCATTGGCGCAAGCATAGGCGTCCTGAACGCTCGTCCGAGCCTTTGATATCGTCGTGTCGCTCATCGAACCACTCCAGGCAATTAGTCGTGCGTGCGGCCGTCGAGGTGGCGGCCAGCGGCGCGCTTGCCAAGGCGAACGGAATGCTTGCCGTCGGGCCCTTGGTGAAGGGCGGAATGGGCTGTGCCGAGCATGTCAACGCCTGGCTGATCATGGTCGATCCATTCGCCACATTGCCTGAATAGAAACGGCACGCCGTAGCTCGCGCATTGGTCGCGAAGACCGCGCGCCCAGTCCGGATGCATCGACCGCGCGCCGTGGCCGCTTTCCCCCCAACGATCACCCAGTCGATTTCGGGCGAGCTGTAGCCTGTGCCGTCCTCCGCGTATTCGGTGGTTGGTCCGTGAATCCACGGTGCGTCCGCAGGGCAGTCTTCACAGGACTGCATTTCCTGCATGCAGCAAACGCCAGTTGGGTCGAACCAGGCTCGCAGATCGCCGGGCCCCAACAGCGGCTCCATGGACAAGAACCGGCGGCGTGCCGGCGTCATGAGAAGCTTTTCGATGTCGCGGTCTGCCTCGGCCTGGTCTACGATCGTCGCGCCGATCCAGACGCCGGGCCACGGCAACTCATCCCACGTGTTGAGCCCGTGCGACAGCTCGTCGACAACCTCGTTGAGCAATGATTAGACGAGCTCAATGCATTCGAGCACTCGTTGATGAATTCGAGTGTTTCTTCGCGCTCCTTTCCGGTGTTCTGAAATGTGACGATGCAGTTGTCCGGTATGCCGCCGTTCGCTTCGAGCAGTTGGTGAAGCATGTAGCCGGACGTGCGGCCGCCGCTGAAGCAGATCTGCGCCGGTCCCTCGATCAGGTACGGGTTACGCGAGGCTGCGCATCCGTTTGATTTTAAGCCTGATTCCCAAGGTTATACCCATTTTGCGATTGAACTCATCGTTCGGGACGGGCAGGATGAGCTTGCTCGGACGCGCTTCAGTATTCGAGGTGCGCCCGCAATCGGTGGCGGTCGCGTAGTGTGGGTAAACGGCAAGCAGGTTGCCGGCCGCTCGGAGTCTTTCGTGTCACAGTCGGTCGTGGACCATATCGTGAATGAGATGCAGAAGGCGATGTGATCGAGTACTGTTGCGTCGCAGCTTAGCGCCGTACTCGGATCGATATGTGAAAGCCCGCAAGATAACGGCCTCGCGGGCTTTTTCGTTTGCTTAGCCGAAAATGCCGGACTTGGGCTTCAACGCGTCGTGACCGTCCCAGGTGAGCCTGATGCCCGCAGTGTTGCTGATGTCGATGAGGCCTCTATCGGCAAGCAAACGGATATGGTGATTGATTGCATCGTCTTTCGACGTGTCGCTCCCAGATATGGTGTTACGGATATAGCCCGCAGTCAGATATGCGAATTCACTATCCTCAAGTGTTTTAAGAATCGACTGCAACAGCGCGTTGTCTCGTTTCATTTGGCTCTCGGTGTGGTTGACGCCGGCTGATCCGGCAAACCCATTTTACTTGTCGCCGTTCAATGCGAGACGATATAGGTATCGAAACTTACGGGGCGATTGTCACGTGGCGTTTTCCTCATCCGCGCTTGGATTCGATATGGCAGTCTTCGTGTTCCGTCGCTGCCCGCGCTGCCCGCGCTGCGTGGGCGCGGGCGTTGCTGTCGCCACACTTATGCGATTGCATTATGCAGACCGGTGAGACGAGCGACATCGCGTTACGGTTGCGGAGGCGGCAACTCGATCAGGTCGTCAACCGGCACGGAGAGCGCGCTGGCGATCTTAGAGAGAACGTCGGCAGTGCCGACGCGCTGACGCGTTTCGATCTGGCTGAGATACGGTTTGCTGATGCCTGCCGTAGCGGCGAGTGCGTCTTGCGTCATGCGCAGATGATTGCGCCAGGCACGAACGGGGTGATCGCCTGCCAGCTCAGCATCGAGCACGGCGGCCGGGATGCGTCGACCGTCGTCGCTTGCCTTGGCTTGCGCGTACAGCGCTTCATCTTCGAGATCTTCGATCAGGTCCTTCACGCGGTCCCACAGTTCAATGGGGACCACCGCAAAGGCCCGGTGGCCGTCCTGCTCGATAAATTGAACTTCGGTCATTTGTAGGCACCTCCACGGGGTTTGACGGCCAGCACAACGATCACAACGCGGCCATCTTCGATTTCGTACAACACACGCCAATCGCCAACTCGGAGCCGGTAGCCGGGCTGGCCTGCCAACTTCTTCGCGTTCGGATTCGCAGCGTAAGGATCAACTGCCAATGCATCGATCTTTGCCCGAATCGTCGCCGAAATGTTGCGCGGCATTGCCTTGAGGGCTTGGGCGGCTTGTTTGGTGAATTCGATTGAGTGCATGAACGTATGTTAGCATAATGCTAACGAATGTGCAAATAATGTTAGCGGGATTGTAGAGATGGCACGACGCCCGATGAAGCCGTGCAAGCACAGGGGATGCGGTGCGCTCGTCGCGGATGGTAGTCCGGGGAAGCGGCAGTTAAATACGCAGGAACCCGATTTCGGTCTGGTCACGAATATCGAACCGCCGGAATGGCTGGATCCTCAGGCGGTGGAAATGTGGGAGCGCGTAGCGCCCCTGCTCTGCAAGCAGAAGACCCGCGCAATCCAGCGTTTCGATTCGTCGATCGATGCGTGATGGACAGAGCGCCTCCTGCCCGTGGTGATCACTCCATTTCATGAGCCGATTGCCTGCGGACGCTGCATCGGTCGCCGGGGGCGATTCGAAGGGGACCGCCTGGCCGAAGGCCGGCGGCGCATCGACCGATGGCGGGCCTTCTTCGACGCCGTGCATCAAGCAAATCCCCGCCCTTCGATCCATGGCGAACGACCCGGCCGATCGCACCGATCGATTGCACCGATCGCTTCCATCGCCGCGGTCGGTTTTCTTCTCCGTTCTCTCTTCGCATCCCGATCGTTCCGTTCGCATCGCGTCGGCGAAAGCCGGCCCGATACAAGAGACTAACCGCCAGGGGACGTCCACCGCACGAGCCGGCAGCAAGCGTGGCACGGCTGGGCGCGACGCCGCCGTGCGCTTTTTGATTGCAGCACTCCAGCAGACGAGGACATCGTGACTTACACAGGATGCAGGGACGAGATTGCCGGCGGCCTAACCAAGGTGCTGTGGACGGCTTCGCAGCTCGACGACGAAGCCGACTTCGAGGATCTCCTCGAGGCGATCCGCGTGCTTCGGCCCAAATGGCCCGGCACGGGGACGGTCGCCGCGTGGCGCTACGTCCGGCGCCAGGCATGGGGCGACGCGCGCCGCGTGCTCGAAGACGACGACACCGAAGCGAAGCGCTCGGGGCTTCATACCGCGCTGATGGCGGTGTGTCTGTTCGGCCTCGAAGACCCGCTGTGGCACAGCTATGCGCTCAGCGCGGCCGAGCAGCGCGAAAGCATCGAGGGCGCGAAGATCGGCGCGCGTCTGCTCGAGCGTGCCGCCAAGCTCGACGCCAGCGTTCAGGCGCCTGCGTCCACCGACGCGCCGGCGAGCACGCACGGCGGGCCGGCCGACAACAGCGGATTCTCCGCGTCGATGACGTGGGTCCGCGCATGAGTGTCCGTTTCATGTTTTCCGTGCGCCGGGCGATTCGCATTTCAATCGCGGCCTTCGCATCGGTGCGCTTGTAGCAGCGACAGCAACCTAGACTGACTTTGCTTCGTAGTACCCACGGTCACGCAACACTTACCCGACAGGAAGGAAACATCATGAATCTGAACGTTCCGAGTATGACCACTTACCCCACCGATCCGGCGAGCTACCTGCAACGGCTGACCAACGGTGCCTCGACGAGCTCGACGCAGGACGTGCTCAAGGATCTCATCGGCCTCATCAGCCAGTTGCTCAAGCAGATGCAGACCGGGCAGAACGGGCAGCCCGGCGGCATGCCGGGCGGCGCCGGCGGTGCTGGCGGCATGCCCGGTGGCGGCGCGGGCGCGATGCCCGGCGGTGCGGGCGCCACGCCCGGCGGCATGGGGGGCGCGGGCGCCATGCCGGGCGGCACCGGCGGGATGACGGTGCAAAACGCGGCGGGCGTACTGGCCTCGTACATGGGCCAGCATGGCATCAACGCGTCGGATCCGAACACGATGTACAAACTCGCGACGAACGCCGACGGCGGCACGCCACCCACGGTGCAGCAAGCGGCGCAGACCATGCTCGCGAACCCGGCTGCGTACCAGCAGATCGACACGCACGACGTGGCGGGCACCGACGGCAAGTCCGCGGTCGGCAATTTCCAATGGGCGGCTCAAGGCGGACTCGGCGCGGCGGGCAACGCAACGGGCGGCGCGGGCGGCGTGGCGGGGCAGTCGGGGGCGACGGGCGGCTTGCCGGGCACGGGCGGTTTCCCGGCGAACACCAGTACGCTGCCGACGACGGGTGGCTTGCCGACGACGGGCGCGACGGCAGGCTTCACACCCGGTACGGGTGACCTCTTGAAGGACGGCAAGCCGCTGCAGATGGCCGACGAGGGCAAGGCGCTGGCCAACTTCAACGCGCAGGACGGCGCCGACTTCCAGGCCATGGAAAGCGCGTTGTCGCACGGCGACGGCAATGCCGCGGCGAAGACGCTCGCCAACGCGGTGAAGTCGGGCAAGCTGAGCCAGTCGGATGCGGCGGCGATCGGCGCACAGCTGCAGCAGACGGCGAACGCGCATGGCGGTGGCAAGATCAGCCACGACGCGAGCAAGGCGCTTTCGGATGCGCTGGGCGGCGCGAACGTGCTGACGCCGGGCAAGACGCGCGCCGCGATTGCCTTCGAGAACATCACCGGCATTCACACGGGTACGATCGCCGGCGTCAGCACGAAGTAACGTCGCCGGCCGTTCCGGCGATCATCCCGATCGGCGACCCGAGCGGCCGCCGATCGGGGGGCTGCAGGAAACGACGATCGGGGACAAGCTGCCACAATCGGCGGCCGCGCTGCGAAAGACCGCAGCGCGGCCGCTTCGTCGTTTACCGGCGCAACCGATGTCCTGATTCAGCCCTCCATCTGCCGACGAAGGGACGCGTTCAGCGGGCTCCATTCGAGCAAGGCGACGAAGCCGTCCTGCGCGGCGACCACGACCCAGCGCCGGTACTGATGCACGATCTGCCCGGGCTCGTACGTGTGTGCTTCCTGCCACGCGGTGGTGCGCCGCACGTGGACGGTCGTGCCGAAGAGCGGCGCGATCGATTCGACGTTCCCGCAGGCCCGCACGACGCGCATCACCTCGGCCACGGGCCGCGCGAAATCGATCGTGCGCTCGGCATCGGCAACGCGCGGCCAGTAGCTGCCCGCACCTTGCGGACGCCGTTCGTTCCAAAGCCGATCGAAGTCGCGGGCCACGCGCGTGGCCAGCCGATGGGCGGCCATCTGCAGCTTCAGCTGCAGCGTCTCGTGCCATTCGTCGGCATCGAGCGGAAAGCATTCGGCATCGACGATCTCCCCGGTATCGAAATCGGCGTCGATGCGATGGCAACTGACGCCCCACTCGCGCCGCCCCTCGAGGATCGCGCGCATGGCCGGGTACGGGCCGCGCCCGTCGGGCAGCGGTGACGGATGGAAGTTGGCCGCATGGCGCAGATAGGGCTGCCACGCCGGAATCTTCCAGTTGTAGCCGGCCACGATCAGTGCGTCGCATTGCCGTTCGGCGAGCCGGCGCAGATCGTCTTCGTTCATGCGTGACAGCTGCATCGGAATGCGCAGCTTGTCCGCGCGCTCGACGAGTTCGCTATTGAAGTCGAGCCGGTTGTCGACCGGAATCGAGTAGAGCGCCACAGGCACCCAGCCGGCGGCGACGAACGCGTCGAAGACGACACGCCAGCGATCGAAGCCGGCGAACGCGAATCGCATGATCGGATCTCCCTTTCGCATTGAAGGTCAGGGCGGCATGGACGGCGATGACGGCCGACGGCCACCCCGCTTCACGGTAAGCGCGCACGGTGGCGGATAGCCCGCGTATTCCGAAGTTTCGTCGAGTGCCGCGAACCGGCGAATCATCGCCGGCTGCGCGCCGCGGCGAGGGCGTCGCGATTGCGCGCGACGCCGCGCCGCGCGTCAGGACCTCAGCGCGAGGTTTTTCTTGATGAGGTCCTCCGCCGTCTTCGCGGCGGTTGCCGTGAGGCCGGGCTGCCCGATGATGTTGGCGATCTGTTTGAGCCGCTCGCTGTCGGTCAGCGGTGCGGCGCTCCGGCTGGAAGCCGATGTATCGCGCGGCGCCGGCGCCTCTTGCGGTTTTTCGCGCCGCGCGCGTGCAAGCTGCGAAAGCAGCAGTGCCGCTTCGCCCTTCGGAATGCCGCTGTCCGTCAGCAGCGTGTGCGCGGCGATCAGATCCTGGTTGCGGCTCGCGCGCGGATGGTTGCCCACGATCGCGAGCGCCTGCCTGGCGCGCTGCGAGGCTGATGCATCGACTGCCATGTCGGCACCCGCGAGCGCCGCGAGCGTGGCCGGATCGAGGCGCCCGATGCTCCTGGCGACCATCGACAGAATGTGCTTGACCACGATGTCGCGCTCGGCATCCTTGTGTACCTTCGCCTTGTCTTCGGCGTGCATGCCCGCGATCAAGCGCTTACCGAACGACGTCGTGCTGTTGGCGTAGCGGCGTGCGTCGTCATAGAGCGACGCATAGATACCGGCCTGCGCCTGCGGGCTGCGCACGTCCGCGGGCAGGCCTTCGTCCGCCGGCCGCGCCTCCATGGCGCGCAGATCGTCGATCTTCGCGCGGCTCGTTTGCAGCGCCGCGCGCAGGCGCTCGTCCTGCGTCTGGCCCGTGTAGTCGTGCGGGGCCAATACCGTGTCGACGTAGCGTTGAATCGTGGCGGCCTTCGCATTGCGCAGGTTTTGCCGTCCTTCGACAAACGGCTTCTTCAAATCGAGCGCTTCCTTGACTGCGTTGGTCAGGTGCCCGGATGCCGCGAGCGGCGCCAGCGCGCCGTGCGAGCCGCCCACGAGCAGCCCGCTTGCCGTCAGACCGAGGGCGGACGTGACCGACTGGTAGAGCGCGCCGTTACGTTGCTTGCCCTTGTTCTCGGCGATGCTCATGGCGGTCAATACGTCGCGGGCATGCTGCGTGAGCGGATGCGCGTCGTCTCGCGCGATGCGCGAGAGCTTGCCTGTGTCGTATTGCCATTGTCCGTTGCCGTTTTTCGTCAGCAGCAGGTTGTCGACCTGGTTCGGCATCGGCGCGCCCGGCGGGCGTTTTTCGGGGTGCTCGAAGCGTTCGACGTCGGCGGCGAGCATCGCCTTGACCTTGTTTTCGTAACGGCGATGGATCGAATGCGCGGCGGCGGCGTTCGAGCCCGAGGCCAGCGCGTTCACGAGGTCGGTGGCGGGCGCCGCGTCGTAGCCGAACTGCCCGTGCGCCGCCGTCGATACGCCGTTCAGGCCGTCTTTCGCGGGCCGCTTGGCGGCGAAGGCCGTCAACGTCATGCCTTTGCGGTTGACACCCATCGCGTGCGCGAAATCGGCGAAGCGCCGGCCTTTGCCGCCGGCACCCGGCACGAATGCGCCGATGTCGTCCACACCGGGCTTCTGCGGTGCGATAGCCGCGGCGGGCTTGGGCGCAGCGGGCACAGCGGGCGCGGTGGGCGGACCTTCCGCGCGCGGGCGCTTGCCGAGGCCGCCGAGCGCGTCGATGAGCGCGCCGGCACTCGCGCGCCGCGTCGGCACCGGCGCGGGCTTCGCTCCCGTGGACGGGCCGGGGTCGCTCGGCGTGCGGGTGAGGGCGGCGGATTCGATCGCATGCGACCGGAACTCGATCTTCGGTGGAGGAGCCATGATGTTCTCGGACCAGGAGACAGGATGGACTGGACTGTGCAAGCCGGTCATGACACTCCCGTGAACCGCGCGAAGCATCGTCCGGATTGGCGAAGCAGGTTCGCGGCGGCCTGCCGCCGAGCCGTCTCGCGGGTGTCGCTCATTCGGTTTTCGCGGTGCGGCTTCGCGCGCGCGAACGCGTTCGTATCCGCATTCATTAGATTGGAACGAGGGCCGGCTTCGCGCGGTTCCGTTTCGCGCGTTCCATCGAACGCGCGTTTCTTTCACGATCAAGGAGAAAACGAATGAGCTTCATCGGCAATATTGTGAAAAGCGTGGTCGGGGACGTCACCAAGGCTGCCGGGGATGTCCTCCATGGTGTCGGCAACGCGCTGCACGGCGCGGCGACGTTCGGCAAGGGGCTGCTGAGCGGCAACCCGAAGGAAGCCCTTGCAGGGGCGGGGGCCATTGCGACGGGTGGGCTCGAGGCGCTCGAGGGCGGCACGGCGCTCGCGGAAAACCTGACGCCGGAGGGCGCCGCTACCGCACTCGCATTGGCGGGTGGCAAGGAAGCGGTGCGAACGCTGACTGCGGGCACGGGCGCAGCCTGATGTACGGACGGTGACGAGCATGATGGAGCTTCTTACCGAACTGCCGGCCGATGCGCCGGCCATGGCGCAGGCGATCATCGAGCATATCGAGGCCAACGAGCTGGACGAGGCCGAGGCGCTGCTGGCGCGCATGCACGATGTCTACCCCGAAACGCGCGAGGTGCACGTGTTTGCCGTGACGATCGCATTGGTGCGCGGGCGTCCGCACGATGCGTGGCAGATGGTGAACGGATTGCCCGACGATCGCGCGCCCGAACTGAAGGCAATCTGCCTGAAAGTCCTCGACGATCCGTCGTGGCATGGCTATGCGACGGCACACGAGGACAGTGCCGATCCCTACGTGCGCCTTGCCATGCGACGCCTGCTCGAACGAGACTGATGCCCGATTGCACCGCGCCGGATCGAATCGTCGTGCAAGCCGATTCGGCGCAATCGGGCTCTCAACCTGCCACCCGATAACGGTGTACGCGCCTGGACCGCACCAGCCGCGCCTGACGCATCAACGATCGAGCTCGACAAGGCCGACGTCGTGTCCGAGCAAGCGCAACGCTTGCGACATCCTCCCGCTGCCGTCGCTTCGACGAGCCTCCTCATGAATACGGCGCACCGCCGCCAGCGCCATCGCGTCGCAGATTTGATCTGCGTGGGCGCGACCGGGTAGTTCGTAAATTGCCGGCGAGCGGTGTTCTCGCGCGGCAAAAAAATCCCGCCCGGACATCGGGCGGGATCGTGCGAACTTCAAACGCCCCGGGGGGGGCGGACGCGTTCGCGTTCAGAAACCTTGCGCGAGGAATTGCTCGGCGTACTTGTTGCGGTTTTCCATTTGCGGATCGGTGGCCTGTTCGTAGTCCTTGTCCCAGACCAGGGCCGCTTGTTCCGCCGTCGTCGTCTGCTTGATGTCCGTGATCGTCTTGCTGTACGTCGTGTCGAGTTCCTGATTCATGAAGCCGATGTTGGCTTCGAGGCTGCCCGGGTCGAGCCCGTGCTCCTTCGCATAGTTGATTTCGCCCTGTTTGCGTGTGCCGCCCCATTGCGCAAGACCCCAGCCGTTGGCGTTGTCGTCAGCGAAGTTGCCGGAGGGCGCGCCCTTCGCGCCGCCTTGATTGACGTTGCCTTGCAGCCCGCTTTCCTGCTGCAGGTTGCCGAGCACGCCGGCTACCTGCGCGTCGGTCAGGCCGTAGCGCGATTTGAGATCCTGTGCGATGGCGTGCGCGGCGTCGCCGCCCGATACAGTGGGCAGCGTGTTGCCGTGGCTGCCGCCGCCACCGCTTCCACCGCCGCCTATGCCCGGCGCCGCGCCGCTACCGCCCTGGCCGCCACCGCCGCCACTCACGCCAGCGGGTGCGGTGCCGCCGCCGCCGGCATAGGCGGGCGGCGCGGAGTACGAAGGCGTACCGCCGCCGATGCCGCCCACGCCACCCGCATCGCCTGAATTCTGGCTGGAGGGATCGAGAATCTGCTTGATTTCTTCGATGAGCAACTCGAGCAGTTGTGCGAGCTGCGATTCGTTCGTGCCGCCAATGCCGCCGACATCATCGATGCCGTTCAGATAGCCGGCGTTATAGCCTTGTACTGCTGTAGTGGACATGATTTTCTCCGCGTGAGAATGACGGTATTCATCAGCTGCTGATGGAGGGCCGATAGCGGCCGCCCGCGAAACCTAATTTATTGCCCGGCGCTTACAGTGCGTTGACGGATGCGAAGTCGTCGTCGGATTGCCGAACCGCGTGGCGACCGCGATGCCGTTGCGAGCGGCTTGCGGCAGGCGAGCCGCCGCGCCACCGATGCGGCCACCTGCGCGAACCTGCGTCGTTTCGCTTGCTCGGCGCACCCCGGTTGCTCAGGCGGTCGTGCGATGCATCACGCCCAGTTCCACCGCGTTGTCGGCGCCGATCGTTCGCCCCTCGTTCGACCGGTTCGACGGGCCCGACGTGCTCGCGGCAAACGGCAGGCATCCCGCGATGATGAGCAGTGCGCCCAACGCGTTCTCCGCGAAGCTCTTGCCGCCGGCGGACCAATCGCCTTTACCCTCCACGGCGTGATTGACCACGGCGGTGGCGGCATAAAGGGAGAGGAACAGGCTGAGACGCGCGATTCCCGCGCCGGCCGCCTTGTCCCCGAGCTGCCTGGCCGTGCTGGTTGCGGAGGTGTCGATCTTGCCCCAGCTCAGGCGCAGCGTCTTCAGTTCATCGAGCGCCTTGCCCGTGAAGCCGTGCGTCGCGATTTCCGAGGCCACGCGTCCCCCGATCGCATCCAGCCCCTCGCCGGCGGCATTCGCCGCCGAATAGCCGAACAGGCCTTTGATCGCTGCGTTGCTCTTCGTGTGGTGAATGAGGCTGTCGACGTAGGACGGGGCCGACCATTGCGAGCTGCCCTGCGCGGTGTTCACGGCGAGCTGGTTTCCGAAATACGGAGCGTCGTTGAGCAGCTGACCTCTGACGGGGTGCTCGTAGCCTGCGTCGTGATTGCCTTCGAGCGGGCGGAACACGTTGATCACGTCGCGCGCCAGGTATGCGTACGATTTGATCGCGCTAGGCAGTATGCTGGAGAGCTGCCCAAGGTGCCCGTTGCCCTCGTCGTTCTTGCCGGTATAGGCTGCGGTGGCCACTGTTGCTATCAGCGCGAAGATCTGCGCACCGTGGCCCGCGTAGGTCTTGTTGTCCGCGGCGCCGGTGTGATACTTGTGCAACATCGCGGCCAGGTTGCCCATCGCGGCCGCCGTGAACAGCGTGGCCGTAATTGCGCCGCGTGTTTCGGGCCCGGCACCGGTCTTGTCGAGGACTGCTTCGGCAGCCATCGAGCACAACTCCCGGAAGAGCGTGGCGCCGCCGGTTGCGACGAATTCATGACTGAACGCGTTGACGAGGTTGGCCGTCCACCCTTTGAGCGGTTGCGCGGCGCCGTAGGGGTTCCGGGTCAGCATGTCGCCGACGTTCGAGATGAACGACTGGATCTGTCCCGGCCGGGACAGCGCGGCCGACAGGTTGTTGGTGATCGAGGCGGCCGATGCCGGACGTGTGCCCTCGGTCTCCGCGCCCGAGATCTCCGTGGGCACCGATGTCGCGGCGGCGGCCAGCGTGCGGGTTTCCGGTGCTACCCGGGACGACGCGCTCGGAACGGTTGCTTCGGACGGGATTTCGGAATCCTGACTGTTGATGTCGTGCGCGACGACGTGAGGCGCCGAGAAGCTGGCCGGCTTCGGGGAGAGGGCGCTCCGGGACGCCGTGTCGTGCGCCTTGGGCAACGAAGGTGTGTCGGGCAGGCGCGACGATGAGGCTTCCGCGTGGGAAGGCGTCGTGAAAGTGTTTTTTGTCGGCATCGGTTCGTCTTGCGGTGGCGCGGCGCTCGTCGTTGCCTTTTCTTCGAGCGCGGGCGCCTCTTTCGGGAGCGGCACCGGGCTGGCCGCGCGCGACGTGTCGGGTGTCGATTCGGCCTCGCTCGTCGTCGCGGCTGTCAGCCCCGTGGCCGCCTTCTCGTGCGGCAACGGGCTGCCCGAACGCGACGTGGCCGATTGCGTGTCGGCAGCTTTCGTTTCCACGGTCTCCTGATGTCGAACGGACGCCGCACTGTCGTGCTGCGATGCAGGCGTGTGTGGCTGCGGTTCCTCGTGTACGGGCACTTCTTCGCTCGACTCCCCGCCGCCCGACAAGTTGAGCACCGGTATCGTCCCGTCTTCCAAGGCTGCACGTTGAGCGCCCAGCTTGCCCGAACCGGGCAGCGACCGTGAGCCGCCTTGGCGGCCGATCGCGGAGCCTGACGACGAGGCGCGCGTAGGCAGCGAGCTGCGCCTGACCGGCATCGGCGCCGGCAGCGGCGGCGACGGGAGCTGCTGTACCGTCCCGGCCGGTTGCGATGTTGTCAAAAGCGGGCTCGCCTGCGCCGGTGCGTGGTTGCCGGTGTGCGCCGGAAGGGCGGGCGCATTGCCCAGAGCGCCGAGCAATGCGCCGCCGGAGGGGCGCGGGCCGGTCATCGATGCGCTTCGTTGGCGCGGGGCCGGCGCAGGCTGCGTGTTGTCGCGCGGGAGGTCGAGCGATGATGACCGTACTTGCGTGCTGTTTCTGATCGGCATGACGTTTCCTTTCGGTTGATTTCGATCGTTCGACGTCGCCTCGCGACAAAGGCCCTGATGGACTTTCGCGCTGCCTCGTCGCGTCCAGGTGGTCGACGTGTCTCGCCCGTCGATTCCGTCTTCGCGCTTTGCGAACGTGGGTTCTCGTGTTGGAAAGGTAAAACGACATAACGGTGGCAGCCTGCCGATTCCGAAGTGGCGTGCAAAAAAGCGCACGTCGATGCCGGCGCGGTGCTGCGAGTGCGGACCCATCTGCGCACTTCATCGCATTTGCCGCATGCGCGCTTCGCAATTTCGCTCGCCGCGTCGCGTCGCTTGCGTGGCGCAATGCCGTGGAGCATAAGCTTGGGCTTGCATTCCTCGATATCGCTCCGCGTGAGTGGGATGCGGGGACCGTACCGCACCGACATCGAGCGATGTTGCCGGCGACGGAAATCGTCATGTCACTCAAGGAGTTCTCCATGAGCAAGTTAGGAATTCAACCGGGGCTCGTCCAGTCCACTATCGCGAAATTCGAGAAAGGGACGAAGAACGGTGCGACCGACGGCGCGCAAAAGCAAGCGCCCGCGCGCAGCAAAGGCCAACTGGACGGGCTGTCCAGCTTCAAGGGGGCCGACGGCGCGCCGCCTCCGCCTCCGCCTCCGCCGCGCAACTTTGCCAGCCTGCCGGGGCGCACGGGGAACGTCGGGGCACAGATGCTCAGTTCGGCGCTGCATGCCGGAAGTTGCTTTCTGCCGCCCGGCATCGGGTCCACCGCGATGCATGCGGCGGCTGACATCGTGCGTCCATCGGCCCTCGGCGCAGGGGACCCCGTGACGCAAATGGCCGCGATGCAAAACGACTTCCTGAAGCAGCAAAGCGAGATGACGCGGCTCAACAACGCGAACACGCTGGCGTCCGCGGTCAACCAGCAGTCGCAGGAGCTCACATCGGCGCTGGCGTCGGTGGGCAACAAGGGTGCCAGCAACATTTCGAACGCCGCCAAGGGGCAGTAACGGCTACGGCGGGCCGCGGCGTTTTCGCGCGCGGCTCGCGAACGCCCCGGTCTGATCGTCCACACGTCCTGCCTGCCTTGTTCCTGCTTCGTCTGCGCTTCGTGCTTGCCCTGGCGCTCGCCATGCGGGACGATTTCTTCATGCAACGTCGCATTCTCGCTTGATGACGTTCGCCGGCAGCCGGGTCTCCCCGGCTACCCCCTCGTCTTACTGCCCGTCATCCGTCAGCTTCATGCGCTCGACGATGCGTTCCACCGAACGCGCGTAGCGGTCGCGCTCGGCAGGTGTTTCCGAATGGTAGGCACCGATCGCCGCCCAGGTATTCCCGTACTTGACCATCATCTTGTGCAGGTGCCACGCAGCCACGTAGACGCTCAGGCATGGGTTCATGAGGTCGTCCGCCGAGACGCCGTAGCGCGACAGCAGCGGAAGGTGAATCGAGTTGATCTGCATCATGCCGTAATCGGTCGAACCGTTCCGGTTGCGATGGAGCGCGTTCGCATTGCCATGCGATTCTTGCCACGCGATCGCGCGCAGCACGACGGGGCTCACCTGCTGATAGGCTGCAGCCGCTGCAAAGCAGTCGGGAGTCTGCGCGCGCACTTCGGCGGGCCGCGCGGACAGAATGGCAAGCGCCAGCACGAGCGCCGGCTTGGGGGTGAATGGTCGCATCATGGATCATCCGGTAAGAGAAGCGGTGCGGGGAATCGCTTCGCACCGACGTGCGAATGAAAACGCCGTCCGACCCACGCGTTTGCGTTTCGTCGGACGGCGTTGGCGAAAAAAGCCGCGGGCCGGCCGTGTTGGCGATCGGCGGTGCAGGCGCTTGGGCGCCGCACACCGCTGCCCTCAGCGGCCCATCGTCTCCGACGGTGCTTCCTGGAACACGCGCCGGTAGCCGTTGACCAGCGTCGAACGATGGCGCACGCCCCACTTGTTCGCGACGTCGAGCACGCGCGTGGCCGGTGCGCCGTCGTCGAGCAGATCGCCGCGAATGCGCTCCATCCGCTGGCGCCGGATCAGCTCGCTCGGCGACAGCCCGAGGTGGTTCTTGAACGCTGCCTGCATCGCGCGCTCGGTCACGCCCACATGCGATGCCACTTCGCGCACCGAAAGGTCCTTTTGGTCGAGGTTGTCCATCAGGTAGCGATAGGCGCGGCGGTATTTCGCCGGCAGGCGGGCGCTCACGTCGTCGGAGCGCTGCGCCGTGCGCGATGCCTGCATGTGGTCGGCCGCGGCGGCGGGCATCGACATGCTGTCCGCGCGCACGTGCTGAATCGACGCGAGCGCGTAGCGGCCGTAGAACTGCGCGAATTCCTGCGTGCGCATCTGCTGCTGCATGATCTTCGCGCGGCAGTAGAGGTAGTCGAGGTACCAGCGCGCATGCTGGCTGCCTTGCGAATTCGCCGCGCCGGACGCATCGAGCATCGCTTCGGCCAACGGCGTCGCGTGGCCGGCGATCGCGGCCAGCGTGATTTCCAGACACAGGCTGCGGTGGTAATCGTTGAGGCCGGCCTGGCGGCTCCAGCTCACGTATTGCTTGAGCGTTTCGCCCGCGCTCGTCCGGCCGTCGGCCAGCGAAACGAGCCGGCTCAGGTGCGAGAGTCGCTCGGCCAGCAGCGGCAGCACGGTCCCGGCGGGCTGCGAGCCGGGTACCGGTGCCTCGCTCGGCTCGAACTCCGCGATGGCCGAGCGCCAGTAGATGTGGTCGGCGAGTCGCTCCGCACCGTGCAGTTCGTGCTGCGCGAAGAGGTCCCGCCGCAGCGCGTCCACGAGGTAGCTCCAGCGGCGATCGCCATGCGTTGCCGCCAGAGCGGCCAGCTCGCCGAGGCGATGGCACGCCGCCTGGATCAAGCCCAGATGAAACGAAACGAGCGTCGCACCGAGGAGGCTGTCGAGACGTTGGCGCGGGGTGGCCGCCTTTTCCTCGCCGACGCGCTTGAAGCAACTGAGCGCGACGTTGAACTGGTTGCGGAACAAGGCTTGCCAGCCGGTATTGCGGCACGACGCGATACGCAGACCGTCGCGATGGGCGCGAATGGCTTTTTGCGCGCGGCGATACGTTTCCTCCGCTTCTTCATGGCGGCCGAGCATCAGCTCGAGGTCGGCGCAGACTTGCAGCTGTGCGTAGCCGGGCTGAGCTTGCGCCGTGTCGGTATCGGCATGGCGTGCGGCGTGGCGGACAGCGTCGAGAAACTGGCCGTGGAGCATTTTCGAGGCGACGTCCGCGGGGGTGTCGTCGAAAGCGAGGGCCGAGGCGGCGGCGAAGTAGATCGTTGAGAACATGTCGTGCTCCTGACTCAATGAGCGATGCGTTAAGCGGCGTGAAACGATTCGTGAAGCCGTGAGCGCATGTTTTCATCGCGGGCCGATTCAGGCGCGTGTTTGTGATGGTTTGTTACCTTCGATTCGGTATCGGCATGTGCCGGATAGGGCGGTGTCGCGGTGGACTTTCACGCACGAGCGGGAGGCCTGCGTCGCGGCTTTTTGATGATTTGTTACGTTTGCCGCCGCCGTGCGCCGTTTGGCGCGGTGCACGCCGAGCCTGTCCGGATCTTCGTGTGTGACGCATGAACCGACGGCCAGGGGGCCGCTTCATGCCACGCAAACTCGAGTCGCTGCACATGCAGCCTCGGAAGATGATCACGCGCGGCCACTTCCCGTCGGATGAGGCGGCGCTCAAGCTGATCTGGCTGGCGCTGCGCAACGTCTTGGTCAATGGACCGGTTCCCAGCACGATTGGAGCGCGCCGTGAATCAGTTCGCGCTTGTTTATTCAGAAAGATTAAACAATGGAATCTGAATATCAATCCGCCTGACGCACGGAATTCCGAATACCTCCTGTACGGCACCCAATTGGCGGCTTGCCCGCGAACGGCGCCATAGCACACGTTTGTATCTGCCATATTTCCAGGGTGGCCATTCCGCGATTCGCGCCTAAACGTCCAAAAAAAATTTCGCGGCTGCCACAGCGCCATGCTGGGCGGGGCTTGCGGCGCGAAGGCGACGTTCTCTCGCCAGTGCCTGTATCATCCATGCCGGCCGAGACAGGACGATTTTCCAGGATTATTTTTTTACTTAAAGGTGCGGTGTACGTTGTCGTAAACACCCATTGAGCTGTAGTGCTATCCTTACGCGGCGTTACGGTTTTCTTACATAATTTCTTTCGAATTCCTGACGCCTTTCGGTGCTGCTTTTCGGGCGGCTATTGGCATGGTTCAAGTAGATTGAAAAGAACGTGGCAACAAGAAAAATAGAGCTTCCGGTGCATCCGAGGTGCATGAGCGACAAGAGGCGGAACCGGGCGAGGGCGAATGTCTGGATAGCGGCGATGCCGTCGGCAATTCGGGTGCTGCTGTGCGGCGTCTGGTTCGCCTGCACGGTCGCGCACGCTTCCGATCAGCAAGTAATCGTCGACGGCGGGCAGCGCCTGGGCGGCGTCGTGCGCACGGGCGGCCACGACGTGCCGTTGCTGCGCGCGCTCGAGCAGATCATGCCGACGAGTTACAGCATCAATGTGCCGAATGCGGGCGCATGGGCCGACGCGCCGGTGAGCTGGCGCGCCGGCTCGTCGGTCGCGCACGCGCTCGGCGAGGTGCTGTCGGTCGATCCCGCGCTGCAGGCGCGCGTCGATACGGATATGCGCTTGCTCACGGTGACTGCGCATGCGCGGCGCGCAAACGTTGACGCGCCGCGGCCTGCCTCGCAGGCGGCCGGCGCGGCGTCACGCATGAACGGTGCCGCCACGAATGCGTCTTCCACGTTGCCCACGGGCGCGGCGGCGATGGCGCCCGCGGCGGGGCCTGCCATTGCACAGGCGCAGGCCGTGGCGCAGGCGCGCGTTTCGACGTCGACGCCCGCAGCACCGGCATCGGCTCGCATACCGGCCGCAGCACCGGCGGTCCTGCCCGTGGCGGCACCGGCACCGGCACCGGCACCAGCACCAGCACCAGCACCAGCACCGGCACCCGCTCCGGTGACGTCGCCCGCACCGGCAGCCGGGCCGGCGATGCCGGCATCGGTACCGGCACTTGTTTCAGCACCGCCGCGAGCGCAGGTACCGGCGCCCGCAAAGCGTGACGCCATCGAGCCCCCGCTGCTCGCCGCCATGCAGCCGGCGTCCGGCCCGGACTCTCCGGCCCCATCGTGGGCGCCCGTCGCGACGCCGGCGTTCGCGCCCGCGGTGGCGCCCGAGCGCACGGAGTGGCAGATGCGCCTGTCGGACGGCTCCGTGCGCAATGCGCTCGCGCGCTGGGCGAGCGAAGCCGGCTGGCAATTCATTTGGGACGTGCCGACCGATTTTCAGGTCGACGCGACGGCCACGATACACGGCACGCTCGCCGAAGCGCTGCGTCAGGTGACCAATGCGCTCGCCGGCGCGCAGGTGCCGATTCAGGTGGTCTTGTACCAGCGCAACCGCGTCATGCGCGTCGTTCCCAAAGGAGCAAGTTGATGAGCGTCCTCCGTCGTCCTTTCGTCATCCTTGCCGCCTGCCTCTCGCTGCTCGCGGGGTGCACCGGCCTCCTGGACAAGATCGAGCGCAGCTCGCAGGCCGATACCGCGCGTGCGGGGCAATTGCTCGGCAAGCTGTCGAACGGCGACAACCGCGCGGTGCCGGGCAGTGACGACGTCATCGTCAAGGACGAACTCTGGCTGTCGGGCAAGACGATCAAGATCGCGGCGAAATCGACGCTGCCGAAGCTCTTCGACGAGCCGGCGAGCTTCGACGGCACGGTCGATTCGCTGCGCATGTTCGCCGATCGCATTTCGCGCCTCGCGCACCTGCCGGCCAAGGTCGCGCCGGGCACGAGCGAAGCGGCCGCGCGCGCGACGCAGACCGCAGTCGATACGGGCGGCGCCGGAGCCTATCCCGGCGTGCCGCCGCTGCCACCGGGCCTGCTGCAGGGGCCCGCGCCGAGCACGAGCGCCGCGACGGTGGCCGCGCGCGTGCCGAACGTATCGTCGCCCGTACGCATCGCGTATTCGCGCGGCACGCTGCGCGGGCTGCTCGACACGGCGTCGGCCCGCTTCGGCGTCTACTGGAAGTACGAGGACGGCGCGATCGTCTTCTTCTACACGGCCACGCGCGTCTACCAGGTGGTCGCCATTCCGGGCGACTCGAGGCTGGATACGAACGTCGTGAGCGGTGCGAGCAACAGCGGCGGCGCGTCGGGCAACGGCGCGGGGGCCGCGGGCGGATCGGGCGCCGGTGGCGCGGGCATCGGCGGCGGAGGCGGCGGGGCGTCCGGTTCGCCGTCGGTGTCGTCGGACAACACCGCGAACATCACGATGAACGCGCAACTCTCGGTGTACAACGGCTTGCAGACGGCGATCAAGGCGATGCTCTCTCCGGCAGGCTCGGTCATCACCTCGCCCGCCACGGGCTCGATCTCGGTCACCGATACGCCCGACGTGCTCGAACGCGTGGGCGAGTTCATGGAGCAGCAGAACCGTGTGCTCGCGCGGCAGGTGCTCGTCAACGTGACGGTGCTGTCGGTCACGCTTTCCGCGCAGGACAGCTACGGCATCAACTGGCACGCGGTCTATCAGGCGCTCGGCACGCAGTTCGGCATCACCACCGCGTTCACGAGCATGATCCAGAACCCGAGCGAGCTCTCGGCCACGGTGATCACACCGTCGAGCCGCGCCTCGAGCACGACGGCCATCATCGATGCGCTTTCGACGCAGGGCACGGTGCACCGCAAGACCTCGGCCTCGATCACGACGCTCAACGATCAGCCCGTTCCCGTGCAGGTGGCCGAGCAGCAAGGCTATCTCGCGCAGATCTCGACGACCAACACCGTCAACATCGGCAGCCAGACGTCGCTCACGCCGGGCACGATCACGACCGGCTTCAACCTCACGGTGCTGCCGCACATCCTCGACGACGGCACGATCATGATGCAGTTCTACAGCAACATTTCGTCGCTCGTGAACCTTGCGCCGTTCGGCCCGGCGAACCAGCAGATTCAGCTGCCGACCGTCGACACGCGCAACTTCCTGCAGCGCATCGCCGTGAAGTCGGGGCAGACGCTCGTCATCAGCGGCTACGAGGGCATCACCGATCAGGATAACCGGCAAGGCGTCGGCCATCCGTCGAACTACGCGATGGGCGGATTCAACGCGTCGGGCACGCGCGAGGTGATCGTCATCCTGCTGTCGCCGATCGCGATCAACGGCGCTTGACGCGCGCTCGGGCACAGGATCCGTCATGGCGACGCAAGTCATCCAGATCGGCCGTCAGCGTTTCATATGCGGCCTTTTCTGGCAATCGCTCTCGCGCCGGCACGCGCTGCGCGCGGAGGCCGTGGAACTCGCCGCGCGCCTGAATTTCGATGCGATGGTGCTGCGTATCGACCGCACCTTCGCGGGTGTGGGTTTCGCGAGCACGCGCGAGGGCGCGCAACTGGGCTTGCCGTCGCTCGGCGCGCTCGTGTCGAAGACGATCGCGGCCGAAGGCGCGTTTTACGACGGGCGCCAGCAGCCGGCGCCCAACTGGCTCGGTGCGTTTCATCTGCCCGACGGGCGCTGGGCCTACTTCGCCGTGCGCGACGGCGCGTTCCTGCCGAACGGCGACTGGATCGGTTCGAGCGAAGACGTGTTCGAGCGGCTGCACGGCGATTACAGCCTCGGCGGCTGGAACGTCGTCATCGGCGATCCGCAGCTGGAAGTGCAGGGGTTCCACAACTTCTACGCGCGGCGCATCGAGGACATGATCCCGCGCCGGGGCGGCAAGCCGCATTTGCCGCGCTGGCTCAATCTGTCGCGTGTCTCGCGGCGCGCACCGCGGCGCGAGGTGCTGCTGGTCGCCGGCGCGATCGTGGTGGCGGCCGCGGTGGCGGCCGGCATCGTCGCGTACCGGCGCCACCGTATGGAACTCGAGCGGCAGCAGGCGTTCGAGCGGATGCGCGCGGAACTCGCGCTGCATCCGCCCAAGCCCGTGGCGCCGCCCGAAGCCGCGCACCCATGGGCCGGCGCGCCGCGGCCCGATGCGTTCGTTCGCGCGTGCCTCGATCACTTCACGCATATCGCGCCGGGCGGCTGGGAACTCGACGACTACGTTTGCCGCGCGTCGAACGTCAGCTACAGCTGGTCGCGGGGCGGATCGAACGTGGCGATGCTGATGGCGGCGGAGCCGCGCGCGACGATCGACGGCAACGGCGAGCATGCGAGCTACGTGGAGCCGCTGGCCTTGCCCGCAGGGGGAGACGAAGTGCTCGATGGCGTGCACGGCGTGCGCTTGCGCATGCTTTCCGCCTTCCAGTTGCTGGGCATCGGCCTGACGTTCACGCTGCAACCGGCAAGCGCGCCGCAGCGCGGCCTCGCTTCGCAAACGCTGGACCGGCTGCATCCGGGCGGCGGCCCGCCCCCGGCGCCGAGCTGGCAGACCTGGCGCATGTCGGCGCAACTGGGCGACGTGCGGCCCGACAGCCTCGTCAGGTACCTCGACGAGCCGGGCGTGCGCGTCGAGACGCTTTCATACAAATCCGGGCAGTGGACGCTCGACGGAGTGCTCTATGAGAAATGACGATGCATTGACTGTGCTGGTGCTCGCCTGCTGCTGGGCGTGGCCGTTGGCCGCGTTCGGCGAGGCCAGCGCCACGGCCGCCGCAGCCACCACGGCCGCCGCGCCCGCTGAAGCGGCGCCGCGCATGAACGTCGTTCCGACACCGGCCGCCGTGCAGGCAGCCAACGAACTGATGCGGCTACAGGAGGAAACGATGATCCTCAAAGCGCAGCTGAAAAAGCTCGATGCGCAGGCGCAGGTGGCGGAGCGGCAAGAAGCGCTGCACCGGATGGGCAGTACCGTCTCGTCGTATTCGGACGTGTCGCTCGTGGCGACACAAGGGCTCGGCAAGAAGCTCGGCGCAACCGTGGCGACGAGCGACGGCGCGGAGTTCGACGTCGGGCCCGGCGATACGCTGCCCAACGGCATGCGCGTGGCGGCCATTCGCCCGGGTGCGATCGTCCTCGCATCGCAAGACGGACGGCGCACGACGCTGACCGTCTCCGCGAGCGTGCGGCAGCAGCCCGCGCGCAACGTGGCGTCGACAGGCTCGCCCGGCGTGCCGCCGATACCGACGCTGCCTGCGTTGCCGATGCCTGCGAGGTGACGCCATGAGTTCGTCTCCCACACCGCCGGGCAAGACGCCCACGAGCGTGACGCCGCTGATTCTCTCGCGCGCCGTGAAGCCGATCGAAACCGATCCGTCTGTTGCGCAGGCTCAGCCCGCGGCCCCGGCCGCGCCGGCTCTCGCGCCGGTTGCTCGGCCACGCGAGCCGGTGCTGAGCGCCGTGGCCGCGGCCGCCGCCGCGTCGGTGCGGCCCGCGCAAACGGCGTCGCAAAGCCAGCCGCCGGGGCAGGCGCTGCCGCTCGCCGCGGTGGCGCGCCCGCTTTCGGACAGCGGCGAGTTCGCCGCGAGCGACGAGGAGCGCAAGTTTCTCTGTCTGCTCGACGACGGCACGCTGCTCGTTGCCGAAGGGCACGAAATGAATCCGTTCGTGCTGTCGTACTGCGCGAGGCTCGAACGGCTCAATTGCCGCTATACGACGCGGCTCGTGACGCTCGATGCGATCAGGCGCAGCTATCAGGGCCCGCGCCGCGACGGCAGTGCCGAGCGCATCGATCACACGCAGATGCAGGCCGTCGCGAAGAACCTGATCGCGCGGGCGTGCGACGAGCGTGCGTCGGATATCCATATCCGTGTGAACCGCTTCAGCACGGAGATTCTTTTTCGCATCCACAACGAACTCGTGCGCATGTCGGAGCAGACGCGCGAGTACGGCGAGCGGCTGCTCGCCACGCTTTATGCGGCGATGTCGAGCGTATCGGACAACACCTACAAGCCGAACGAACGCCAGGACGCGGCCATCGGCGATCGCGACAAGCTGCCGGACCGGCTTTTCGGCGTGCGGATCGCGACGGCGCCCACGAGCGTCGGCAGCGTCATGGTGCTGCGGCTGCTCTACAACGATGCGGGCGAGGCGACGGCCCTGACCGAGCTCGGCTTCACGGTGGCGCAGGCGAACGCGTTCGAGCTGCTCGCGCAGCAGCCGCACGGCATGAACATCATCAGCGGCCCGACCGGCTCGGGCAAATCCACGACGTTGCAGCGCGTGCTGACGAGGCAACTGCGCGAGATGGCCGGCTCGATCCACGTCATCACCGTGGAAGACCCGGTGGAGTACCCGATCGAGGGCGCCGTGCAGACGCCCGTCGTCAACGCGCCGACGGAAGAGGCGCGCTCGCTCGCGTTCGCCGCCGCGATCGCGAACGCGATGCGGCTCGATCCCGATACGATCATGATCGGCGAAGTGCGCGACCGTGCATCGGCGCAAAGCGCGTTGCGCGCCGCGATGACGGGCCATCAGGTCTGGACGACGGTGCACGCGAACGGCGCGCTCGCGATCGTGGACCGTCTCGTCGATCTCGGCTTGCCGATCGCGATGGTGACGGACGAATCGCTCGTCACGGGACTCATCAGCCAGCGGCTCGTCAAGCTGCTGTGTCCGCACTGCTCGCGCCCGCTGGCCGAGTCGATGGCGCAGCTCGACATGGGGCTCGTCGCGCGCTTGAAGCGGGCCGTCGGGGCGCGGTTCGACGCGGTGCGCGTGGCCGGGCCGGGCTGCCCGCATTGCAAGAACGGCACGGTCGGCCGGACCGTGGTGGCCGAGGTCGTGCGCACCGACGCGACGTTTTGCGAATTGCTGCGCGCCGGGCGCAAGCCCGATGCGCACGCGTACTGGCTCGGCGAGCTCGCGGGGCAGACGGTCGCACAGCACGCGCTCGAAAAAGTGGCGGCAGGCCTCGTCGATCCGCGCATGGCGGAGCGCGTGGTCGGGCCGTTCATGCAGGGCAGCGGGGGGCGGCCGCAGCCGCTCGGAAGCGGCTATGGCACTTGAGCTCAACCGGCGCTGGGCGCGCCTGCAACTCACGACGCAGGCGCGCCTGCGGCTCTATCGCAAGATCGCGAAAATGCTCGCGAACGGTTTGCCGTTGCTCAAGATTCTCGAGGAGCTCGAATTGCGCGCGTCGCACGAGGGCCGCAAGCCGAACGAGCCGCTGGCATTGACGCTCGCGGACTGGCGCGGCGTCGTGCAAAACGGCGGCATGCTGGCCGAGGCAATGGCGTGGTGGGTGCCGCATACCGAGCAGATGATCGTCATGGCCGGCGAGCAGTCCGGGCGCCTCGAGGCCGCGCTGCTGAACGTGTGCAACGTCGTGCAGTACGGCCGCCGGATCCGGACGGCCATCGTCGGCGGGTTGACCTACCCGTGCGTGATCGTGGCGATGACGATCGGGTACGTGTACCTCTTCGGCAAGCTCGTGATTCCGCGCTTCGCGTCGATCGTGAGCCCGGAGCGCTGGCACGGCGTCGCGAAGTCGCTCTACGAGCTGTCCCGGTTCGTGCAGGGCGGCATGATCTACTGCCTCGTGGTGCTCGCGATCCTCGTCGCGGCGCTCTTGTACTCGATGCCGCGCTGGTCCGGCAACGTGCGGGCCTGGCTCGACCGCTACCCGCCTTACTCGATCTATCGGCTCATTACGGGCTGCGGTTTTCTCGTCGCGCTTTCGTCGCTGCAGGCGGCGGGCTTCACGGTCGAACGCTCGCTCGCGCGGCTGGCCGCCGATGCGACGCCGTGGCTCAGGCAGCGAATCGACGACATGCTGTTCGGCGTGAAGTCGGGGCTCAACGTCGGCGAGGCGATGAAGAACGCCGGCTACCGGTTTCCTTCGGAGGAGATCGTCGACGATCTGTGTGTGTATGCCGAATACAAGGGCTTCGCCGAGGCGCTGCACGCGATCGCCAACGAATGGATGACCGACGGCGTGGAGACGATCGAGGCGCAGATGCGCGTGGTCAACGGCGCGGCGATCGTCGTGCTCGCGCTCGTGCTGTCGTGGCTCATCAGCGGCTTCTTCGGAATTCAGCAGGAAATTGCGGCTTTGGCCCGGAGTGTGCATTGAGCCTGCCGTGTAATGACGTGCAAGCGCAGTGCAAACGAACGGGTGTTGAAGGTAGGGGCACGTCTTTCTCGCGTGCCGATTGAGGAAACCAAGGAGAGCAACATGAATGTCAAGACCGTCGCATCGATCCGCGCCCGGGTGGGCAGCCGTGGGGCGCGGCACATGCAGCGTGGCGCCACCCTGCTCGAAGCGATCGCCTATCTCGGGATCGCCGCAATCGTCGTCATCGGCGCGATTGCGCTGCTGCGCGGCGCATTCGGCAGTGCTTCGTCGAATCAGACGGCCGAGCAGGTGACGGCCATCCAGACCGGCGTCAAGAAGCTGTATATGGGGCAGACCAACGGCTACAACGGGCTGACGACGACCGTCGCCATTGCCGCCGGCATCATCCCGACGACGCTCGTCATCGACACCGCGGCAAATACCGTCACCGATGCCTGGGGTGGTGCAGTCACCGTTGCGAGCGCTACCAGCGGTACATTCACGATCACATTCGATTCCGTGCCGACGGACGTATGCATCAACGCGGCATCCGCCGGCGGAACGTGGACGGCCGTCTCTATCGGCAATACGCCGCAAGCCGTGCCGGTCACGCCCGCCGCCGCTCAGGCCGCTTGTGCCGGTGGTGCGAAGACCATCGTCTGGACCTCCGCCTGATCGAGGCCAGAGTATCGGCCTTCACTCCGATTGACGTCACGAGCCGCCTGCCATGTTCCTGATCTGGATCGTCGCCGCCTTCGCGATGCTGACCGGTGCCTACGCGCTGCTCGGCGCCGAGGCGGCGCCGGCACCGCTCGCGCCGTCGGCGATGGCGCTCGCGGCGAACATGAGCGCCTACCGGCAGGCCGTGGTGGCCTTCGCGCGCGCCAACCCGTCGTTCGCCGGCAGCGTGCCGGCGGCGAGCGTCGCGCCTTACCTCGGGGCGACCGTTCCCGATCCGATGTGGCGGAACTACGTCCAGCCCAATACCGGCTATGCGGGCAGCCTGGTCGTGGTCTATGCGGCGTCGGCGGCGGCCGCGACCGCGGTCGACGGCATCGAGCAGATTGCGCAGGGCTCGGCGCTGGCCGGCGTGGCGCTCGGCGCCAACCTCGTGTCCCCCGGCAACCCGGCCGTGCCGCTGCCGGCCGCGCTGGCGAACGCGATCCCGAACGGCATGCCGGTATGGATGGCGCAAGCGTATGACTGAGCGCACCCGTACCCTCGCTCGCATCGGCATGCGGCGCGCCGGCCCCCGCGCGCGGCCGGCGCGTCGCATGTCCGGCTTCACGATGGTGGAGATGCTGGCGGTACTTGCGCTCGCGGCATTGATGATGGCGGGCCTCGTCACGCTCACGAACTCGTCGCTCGACGATACGCGCGCGCAGCAGGCCGCGCTTTATCAGTCGCAGCTGACGGCGGCCGCCACGCGGCTCATTCGGCAGAACTACACGGCGCTCGCGGCCCAGGCCACGACCACCTCGCCGGTGATCGTGAAAATGACCGGCTCGCCGTATCAGCTGTCGACCTACCTGTCGAATGCGTTGAGCGGCACGAACCCGTATGGTCAGACGCCGTGCCTGCTCGTCTACGCGGCCCCGGGCGGCGCCAGCCCGGTGGCGTTGCAGGCGCTGCTCGTCACGGAGGGCGGCCGGACCATTCCCGATCCCGAACTCGGCTACATCGCGGCGAACGCCGGCCCGGGCGGTGGCTCGATCCAGGCGACGAACAATGCGAGCGGCGCGGCCACCGGCGCCTTCGGCACCTGGAAGGTCGATACGCCCAACCCGGCGAATAGATCCTGCACAAGCACGAAAACGGGCACGGGACATCTGGCGAGCCTCATCTTCTACGACGGCACGCAGGCGCAGAACGTCGATTATCTGTACCGCGTGGCCGTGCCGGGCAACCCACAGGCGAACACGATGCAAGTGCCGATCGTGCTCGCGCAGCAGATCGACTACGCCGCCTGCACGCAGCCCGGCGCCATCGCGGCCGACTCTTCGGGCAACGTCCTGAATTGCGATGGAACGCAGCACATGTGGGTGCCGCAGGCGGCCTATCACTGGCGCGAACCGGTGGCCGACGAAGCGGCGCTCGCGGGCGTTGCCGCGCATCAGGGCGACGTGCGGCTCACCGCCGCGACGAATCGGGCCTATGCGTACGATGGCGCCGCATGGCAAGCGCTGGCGGTGGACGAAGCGGGCAATCTCGCGCTCGGCAACGCGAACAACGTCGGCGACCCATGCCCGCCCGCGCCGCAGAATGCGGCCATCGCCCCCGCGTCGGCGAGCACGACGCTCGTCTCCACCGATGCGAACGGGCGCGTGCTGTCGTGCCGCGGCGGCAGGTGGCAAACGCAAAGCGAAATCGAGCCGGCGTCATCGCTCACGGGCTGTCAGCTCGTGATGGCCAACCCGAACGGCGCGGGCGATTACTCGGCCTGCACGAGCCAGCCGGCGACGAACTTCCAGTCGGGCGCCTATTCGTACAACGGCAGCAATGGCACGTACTCGTATACGTTCAGGACGACCGTCAACCTCACCAAGCCGGGGATCATCGTCGCATCCACGTGGGCGCACCTGAACGACGGCATGTGCAACGGGCCCTCCGGCAACCGCGGGCAGCTCTCGCAGAGCATCGACATCACCGACGGCGGCAACCACAACCTCGGGCATACGGAAAGCCAGACGCCGACGCTTCAGGACGATTCGGGCGGGATCAACAACGCGCTGTCCCAGGCGGGCACGCCTGGCACCTACACGATCGTCGTGACGACGAACTGGGCGACGTACGCCGGCATCACGACGCCGTGGGTCAGCAGCTTTTGCGGGGAGTCTGGCCAGACGGTCTGGAACACGCCCGTCGCGGCCGGCTGGACGATCAACTCCTACTACTGAGCGCTCAACCGTGAGCCCGTCGACACCGCACACCTTCGCAGCACCGCCGCGCACGGCGCGACCGGCGCCATTGCGCCGGCGCGGCCTTCGCGCGGGCTCAGTGCGGCGCGAGCGTCTGCAGCATTTCGTGCAGCTCGAGCCGGTTGTAGGTCGCGCGCAGCACGTCGCGCGGCAGGCATTGCCGCTTCGATACGAGGCTGAAGAGGTGATCGTTGAGCATGCGCGACATGTTGTCTTCCTTGCGCTTCATGAATTCGGCAAGGTACGGCAGCTTGCCCGGATCGGTCAGCAGGCCGCTGATCTGCTGATTGTTGTTGAACAGCAGTTCGCTCGCGAGCACGAGGTTCTCGCCATCCTCCGTCGGCACGAGGCACTGGCAGATCACGCCGATCAGGCAGTTCGCGAGCGCGGCCGCATAGCGCTCGCGCTGCTCGGCCGGAAAGAACGACAGCAGCCGCGTGAGCGTGCCGATCGCGCTGCCCGTGTGCATCGTCGCGAGCACGAGGTGGCCCGATTCGCCGGCCTGCAGCGCCGTCTCCGCCGTCTCGGGGTCGCGCACCTCGCCCACCATGATGACGTCGGGCTTTTGCCGCAGCGCCTCGCGCAGGCCGGCCGAGAAGCTCGGCGTGTCGGTGGGCACTTGCCGCTGCGAGACGATCGACGTGCGGCCCTCGAGTTCGTATTCGATCGGCTCTTCGATCGTGACGATGTGGCTGTTGCGGGTGCGGTTGATGTGCTCGAGCAGCGACGCGATCGTCGTCGTCTTTCCCGAGCCGGTCGGGCCCGTCACGAGGATCAGCCCCTTGGCGCTGTCGATCATCGAGCGCACGTAGGCGGGCAGGCCGAGCTTGTCGAGCGCGAGCGGCTGCAGCGGCAGGCGCCGGATCGAGATGACGAGCTTGCGGCCGCCATTGGTGCGGTAGATGTTGCAGCGAAGGCGGCAGCGCGTGAGCACGAACGGGCGATCGATCGCGCCGTGCTGAAGCTGCGCCTCCCAGTCCGGTTCGATCGAGGCCAGCGTGGGCAGCATTTCGTCGTGGAGCACGGGCTCGTCGCCGACGGCGAGCCAGCCGCGCGGCGCCTTGATCATGATCGGCCGGTCCTGCTCGATGTGAATATCGGTGAAAGTCTGCCGCAGGTCGATCAATTCGAGAATCTCGCGCGTCAGGTCGCGACGTTCGTGACTCGGAGCGTTCATCGTCAGTGCCCTTCCTATGAAAGATAGTCGGAACTTACATGAAAACTTTGTCTATGTGTCGGCGAAGCATCGGGCGGCGCCGCGTACGTTTCATCGCGGGCGGCGCGTCATGAACTGGGCTTGCCGACTGGGCACCGTGGCCCTCGCCGCCGCGCTCGCATTCGGGGCGACGGCCCCCGTTGCCGAGGCGGCGGCCGTGCGCTGGAAGTCGTCGATCGTCGATTACGAAGCGCAGGGCAAGGACATCAAGGATGTGCTGCGCGACTTCGGCGCGAGCCAGGGCGTCCCCACGCGCATCGCCGCCGATGTGGGCGGCACCGTGAGCGGCAAGTTCCATCTGCCGCCGCGGCGCTTTCTCGATACGCTCGCGGCGTCGTTCGGCTTCGTGTGGTACTACGACGGCGAAGTGCTCGACATCACGACGGCCGCCGAACTGCAGAGCACGCTCGTGAAGCTCGATTCGGCCGATACGGGCGCGCTGCGCGAGGCGCTCGACCGGCTGCGCATCTCCGACGAGCGCTTTCCGATCGTCTACGATAGCGCGCAGGGCACGGCGCTCGTGAGCGGGCCGCCTCGCTACGTGCAGATGGTGACGAACGTGGCGTCGCGGCTCGACAACAACGCCGCGCATCGAAGCGGCACGCAGGTACGCGTCTTTCCGCTCTATCACGCATGGGCGCACGACCGCACGGTGCCCATCGACGGCCAGCAGGTCACGCTGCAGGGCGTGGTGGCCGTGCTCAACGGCATCTACCACCCGCGCACGGCCAAGGCCGCCGACAAGCGCGGCGACGGCGAGGGCGGCCGCCCGGCGAGCGGCGTGAAGCGCACCACGCCGATCAACGACGTGAACGGCAATGCCTACAACGGCCCGTACATTCCGCCGCCGGTGCCGTCGGGCGCGGCCGGCAAGGGCATGTTCGCCGGGCTCACCGGGCAGCCTTCGCCGGCCGTGGCCGCGGCGGTGGGCGAGCCGCCGCCGCCGCAGAACACGAGCACGGCGCCGGCGAGCGACGATCAACTGCCCGTCATCGTCGCGGACCAGCGCACGAACTCCGTCGTGATTCGCGATACGGCCGACCGGATGGATCAGTACGGCAAGCTGATCGATCGCCTCGACGTCAAACCGCAACTGATCGAGATCGAGGCGCACATCATCGAGATCGACGACGACGCGCTGCATCAGCTCGGCGTCGACTGGACCGCGCACAACAGCCACGTCGACGTGCAGACCGGCACCGGCACGCTCGCACAGAGCACCTACAACGGCACGCTCTCGCAGAACTTCGGCCAGACGGCGCTGCCGGGCAACTTGCTCGCGGCGGCGACGCCCGTGGGCGCATCGGTGGCCGCCGTGCTCGGCGACGCCGGCCGCTATCTGATGGCGCGCATCTCGGCGCTGCAGCAGACGAACGCCGCCAAGATCGACGCGAGCCCGAAGGTCGTCACGCTCAACAACATCGAGGCCGTGATGGACAACCAGACGCAGTTTTTCGTGCCGGTGTCGGGATACACGTCGGGCGATCTCTACAGCGTGTCGACGGGCATCTCGCTGCGTGTGCTGCCGATGGTCGTGGAGGAGGACGGGCGCACGCGCATCAAGCTCGACGTGGCGATTCAGGACGGCCAGCTCACCGACCGGACGGTCAGCAACCTGCCGGTGATCCAGAACAGCACGATCAACACGCAGGCGTTCATCGAGGAGGGGCAGGCGCTGCTCATCGCCGGCTATCGCGCGGACAGCGCGACGATGGGCGTGACCGGGGTGCCCGGACTCTCGAAGATTCCGTTGATCGGCGCGCTCTTCCGGACCGACAGCCGCCAGAAGAGCCACATGGAGCGGCTCTTCCTGCTGTCGCCGCGCGTCATCTCGCCGTGATTCACCGCAACCGCCCGCACCGGGGAATGCAGGAGGCCATGTGAACGGATCCGATACTCAGCCGCATTCGCTGCCCGGCGGGCCGCCCGGCAAGCCGTCCGAGCCGCGGCCCGCCCAATTGGGCTTGCCCGCCGAGGGATGCGCCGACGGCGCCGCCGATCGTCGCCTGTCCGACGACGAGGCGCGCCGCCTGCGCGGCACGCTGCGCGGGCTGCCGTGCGGGGTGATCGTGCTCGATCGCGCGGGCGCGGTCGTTCACGCGAACGCGCGCGCGCTCGAGATGCTGGCGATGACGCTGCCCGCGGGCGTCGATTTCAGCGTGGCGCTGAGCGAGCGCTTCGAGATGACGGACGTGCCGCGGCTGCGCGATCTCGAAGCGGGCCGCGAGGTGCGCGTGGACGATTCGACCTTCTGGATTCAGGCGGGCCCCGCTGGTGCGTGCGGCGGTGCGGGGGCGGGCGAATCCGTCATCGCCGTGACCGACGTGACGCCGTTCGCGCGCTCGCTCGACGAGCGGGCCATGTCGCTGCGCTTCTTGCTGCACGATCTGCGCTCGCCGCTCAATTCGATCAGCGCGCTCACGCAGCTCGACGCGAGCGACCCCGAGGCGTTCGAGCGCTGCGGCGGCATGCAGCAGATCACCTCGCTCGCGCAGTACGTGCTCTCGCTCGGCGAGCAGTTCATCTTCTCGTCGGTGACCGAGCATTTGCAGGCGCGCGACTTCAAACGGTTCGATCTGCGCGCGACGCTGCGCCAGATCATCTCGCAGCTGGAGGTCACCGCCGTCTATTGCGGCGTCGCGCTACACTTGTGGCTGCCCGACAGCGCACCGCTCTGGGTGAGCGGCATGCGCAACTTCGTGGCTCGCGCCGTCCAGAACGTCATCGACAATGCCGTTCGCGCGTCGCCGCGCGGCGAGGCGGTGACGGTGTCGATCCGGCAGGCCGACGGTTTCGCCGAGGTGGTCGTCGACGATCGCGCGGGCGGGCTGCCGGGTCTCGTCGAGGGCGATCGGCTGGCCGACTTCGAGAAGCTCGGCAAGCGGACGGCAACGGGCTTCGGCCTCGGGCTCAAGCTCGCCGTGCAGATCGTCGGCATGCACGGCGGCGCACTTTACGCGGAGCTCAACGGGCAAGGCGGTACCATGTTCGTGCTGCGTCTGCCGTGCCTGAATCCTGTCGCCGCGAAGCCGCCCGCGACATCGCTCGTCGATGCCGACCGCGCGTTGCGCGCGGCGCGCGGCGAGTGAGGCGCCGGAGCGCGGCCCGTATTCGTTTGGCACGCGTCGCGCGGACCGGGCGCCGGCTCCCGCGCGGCCGTTGGAACCAAAGGCCCATATGAAATCGCTTGCAGGCAAACCCGTACGCATTCTGTTCGTCGAGGACGACGTCGCGCATCACGCGCTCATCCATTCCTGGCTCAAGAGCGAGGGCTACCACATCGACGCTTTTCACAGCGGGCTCGACGCGCAGCAGTTTCTCTCGGAGCAGTGGGCCGATCTCGCGATTCTCGACTGGGACCTGCCGGGCGTTTCCGGCGACAAGCTGCTGCAAAAGATCCGCAGCCGTTCGCAATCGATCATGCCCGTGATTTTTCAGACCGTGCACTCGGCGGAGTCCGACATCGTGCGCATACTGGATGCAGGTGCCGACGACTATCTCGTGAAACCCTACGACAGGCAGGTGCTGCTCGCGCGCATGCGCGCGCTGCTGCGGCGCTTCGCGCCGATGAACGTGCAGGGCCGCAAGATGTTCGTCGACGGCGAATGCGCGCTCGATCAGCAGGCGCGCTCGCTCGTGGTGGCGGGCGTGGCGCACAAGCTCGGCACCAAGGAGTTCGACATTCTCTGGCATCTCGCCCGGCACACGGGCGCCGTCGTGCTGAGGCAGGATCTGATGAGCGTGGTCTGGGGCTGGGATGCGGCCGTGCAAAGCCGCTCCGTCGACATGTACGTGAGCCGCCTGCGTGCGAGCCTGAAGGCGGCCGGCGTCGGCTGGACCGTGCAATCGGTCTATGCGACGGGTTACCGCCTGACCCTCAAGCCGGATGTGGATCAGTCGGGCGCCGGTGCGTCGGGCGCCGGTGCGTCCCCGGAAGGCGCCGCATGAGCGCGGCCCGCATGCGGGCGCTCGCACGCGGCGCCGTCGCGGCCTTCGTCTGCGCGGCCGCCGTGCACGCGCAGGCGGCGAGCATGGCGTGGGCCGGCGGCCCCGGCGCGCGCTTCGTCTACGTGACGAACGGCGCGGGCCTCGCGGAGGTCCTGAATGCGTTCGCGGCGGGGCAGCACGTTGCCCTGCGCATCGACGGTCAAGTGGACGGCGTCGTGAGCGGCCGTTTCGCGATGCCGCCGCAGCGTTTTCTCGACGTCATGAGCCGTTCGTACGGATTCGTCTGGTACTACGACGGCGCGGTCCTGCACGTGTCGCCCGCGAACGAGCAGGCGCATGTCGCCATCCGGCCTCACTTCCTTTCCGCGAATGCGCTGCGTGCGTCGCTCGAGCAGGCGGGTCTTGCCGATACGCACTTCCCGTTGGCGGTGGATGCCGGCGCGCAAACGGTGAACGTGCGCGGGCCGGCGACCTACGTGGAGCGTATTCGTGCCGCGGCCGAACGCTTCGAGCGCGACGCGCGAAAGCGCGTGCGTTTGTCCGTGCGGGTGTTTCGCCTGAGTGCCGCGAATGCCGCCGACGAAACGCGCGTGGTCGATGGCCGCACGCTCGTCGTGCCGGGTGTGGCCACGCTCTTGCGGCGCCGTTTCGAGCGCCCGGCCGTTGCGAGCGGGCCCGCCGTTTCCGATGCACCGCGGATCGTCGAGTTCGATGCGGCGCTGCCGGCGATCGAAGCGGATGCGACCACGAATTCCATCCTGATACGCGATCGGGCCGAGCGCATCGACGCCGACGGCGCGCTCGTCGCGAGCCTGGACGTGCGTGCGCAGCTCGTATCGGTCCAGACGTGGGTGGTGGACGTCGATGGCGACGCGCTCGACGCGTTGCGGCCCGCACTGCCGCCGGCCATGGCCGGCGGGGCAGGTGCGCAGGAGGCGACGGCGGCCGCGCGCGAGCACCGCGATGCCGGTATCGCGCCCGACGGCGGCCGCGCGCTGCTCGCGCAGCTCAAGGCATTGGCCGGGAGCGGCCGCGCCGAAATCGAGGTGTCGCAAACGGCGCTCACGCACGACCGCTCGCCGGCCGTCATCGATCGCCACGAGGCACGTCTCGCGCGCCGCGACGAGGATGACCTGCCCGATGACGGCGCCCGCGATCTCTGGCTGTCGATTGCACCGACGGTCGAAGGCGCCGCGTCGATGCCGCGTATCGGCTTGCGCGTGGAACTGGGGCGCCGCGGCGATGCGCGCCGCTATCGGGCCGTCGACCAAAGCCTGGCGCCGGGCGAGTGCCTCGTCATCGAGGGACCGGCGCCGTACAACGGCGATGTCGCGCGTCGCGCGGACGATACCGATTCCGGCAGTGCGGGAGAGGGCGGTATGCGCCGCCGCCTCGTCTTGCTGATACCGCGCGTGGCAGCATAGCCGCCGATCGGATGAGCGCCCGCGACGGCGTGAGGGTGAGGCGACGTGCCGTGTCCGAACGGATGCGACGGCTGGTCAATCAGGCATCGATGCGCGCACGGATGCGCCCGTTGCCCGAGGCGCGCTGGCGATCGCCGGGGTTACGCCCGCAGCCACATGAAATTGCCCGACGCGATGCCCTCGAACATTTCGTCGGGCGATTCGAGGATGTTGTTCTGCCAGTAGCGGCCGTGTTCGGCGTAGTGCGAGAAGAGATCGGCGAGATAATCGCCGGTGATGGTCGGGCCCATCGGCAGATGGACGAGCAGCACGACGTTGCCCGTATCGGATTCGAGGCACAGTTGCGCCTGGTCCTGCGCGTAGATGAGCAGGTTGGCCTCGAGCATGAGCCGGAAAACGACGAGCGACCGGCCGGGCGTGACGGCGCCGTAATGAAAGCTGACATAGACCGAATCGGGGTCGGTCTCGTGGTGATTGAGATGGACGTCGAACCCTTCGATCTCGAGCGTTTGCGTCTCGGCGACATACTCGGCGTCGGGCAGCCCGACCACCGCGCAAACCTCGTGAATCAACTCGACGAAACGTTCCCTGCTCATGGGCGGCAATCTCCGGCGAAAATAGGGCGGCCCGGCTGCAAAAACGCGGGGGCACGTAGCCGGAAAGCAGGGCTTTCCGCTTTCGTGCCCCTCGCGCGAACGGACTGCGGCAAGGCGAGTGGCTTACTGGCCCTTCGCGGCGTCGGCGATGTTCTTCGCGCCGTTGTTGCCCACGGAGGCGAGCGCCGACGTTTCCTGCTGCTGCATGTTGATCTGCATCGCGGCCATCGTCATCGCGTTGTTCTGGTTGGCCATGGCCTGCATCTGGCCGACCATGTCGGCGTTTTGCGAACCGGCTTGCGAGACGCCCGAGCTTCCGATCGATGAAGACATGATGTATTCCCCTTATCAAGAAAGTGATGGAAAAAGCACTGCTGTGGGTTGACGCGTGATGCTTCGGTAAAAGACCCTTGGCCGTGATGGCCGCCGGTCCGGACCGGCTGACGCGCAGCCGGATGCTGCAACTGCAAACTGTTCAACCGTCTTGCGTATCGCCGCGAATGCGGTCAAAGCGCCGCGCCGCGGGCGCTGTGGCGCTCCTGCAGCGTGAGCACGATGCGGCGCGCCGCGATCATCCCGCGATAAAGCTTTTGCAGATCGAGCCGCTCGCGCTCGTCGGCCGCGGACTGCGTGGCCGTACTGATCCGGCGCGCGGTTTCGTCGAAGGCCGCCGCAATGCGCGCGACCCGTTGCGCGCCGTCGGGCGCCGAGAGCGTGGCGTCCAGCGCGTTCAGATCCTGCGCGATGGGAAGCAATGCGTCGTACATGTCGGTTCCTTTGGTGGTCGAGGTCAATTGTTTGCTTCGTCCTTGCTGCTCGCGAACAGATGCTTCGTGCCGTCGGGCGTCTCGATGTAACGCAGCCCGCCCGTGGCGATCACGGCCGTGTACTCGACATCGGGCGCGAGCGCCTGCGCTTCCTTGACATCCACGTCGACGCGCTTGACGTTGTCGCCGAGGTCGGCCCTGATACCTGCGATCAGCGTGCGGAAGGTCGTCATCGACTGCACGCTGCCGCTCACGCGGAAGATGCCGTGGCCCTGGTAATTCACTGCCGCGCCCGTGCCGGCGAGCGACTGCTGGATGTTGTCCACATCCTGCTGCGCGACGTCGTATTCGCGCCGCACCTTGCCGCGCGCGAGGCTGTCCATGATCCGCTGCGCCTTCGCGCTTTCGTCGCTGCTCGTCACGATGCCGCGCACCGCCACACTGTCCTTGCGTGCCATGGCCTGCAGATCGCCGAGGCCTTCGCGGTGCAGGGCCTCCTGCAACTGCCGTGCGAGCGCGTCGGCGTCGAACCTCACGCTCGCCGCCTCGCTCGACTGCGTGCCCGCGAACATCACACCGGCCACGGCGATGCCGCCGATCGCGGCGGTGCAGGCGAGCGCCAGCACGGCCGTGCGCCAGGGCACCTTCGGCGAAGCGGCCGGCGCATGGCCGGCGCCGGGTTCGTCCGAATGGGCCGGGTCCATATCCGGCGCGCCGCTATCCGCGTCGGCCTGCGCCGCGGTGTCGGCGGCAGGCGGCTCGGCCGTCTTCCAGAGGCCCGCCAGCAAATCGAGATCGCGCGGCCAGGCTTCGCCATCGGGGCCCACGCAAAGCACGACGTCGCCGAACGGCACGGCCACGAAGTCCGCCACGAGCACCTCATCGCCGTTCGCCGAGCGGATCCGCGCCACACCGTCCTCGCCCACGCAAAGCTCGATGTCCTCGACCGTCCAGTCGCTGATGCAGACATCGGCGTGCTCGGTGGCGCCGATCCGGTAGGCGCCGCTCGTGAGCCGGACCTGGGCTCCGGCGTGGGTGCCGGTCAGTACTCGAAGCGCTTTCATGATCGTGGTATCCGTGTATCCGACGTGGGTCATGCGGTTGCTGTTGCGGGTCGCCGCTCCGGCGTTGCGCTGCTTCGCGCATCGGGCTGCCGGGCCTCGACCGTCAGAATCAGTTTAGGGTTTAGCCGCTGTCGCAGCCGGCGCCATGCGAACTTCGAACGTCTTATCCGAAGCGCCGGCCGCGGGCTTGGCCGCTCCTTGCCGCGCGGCGCCGGTTTGATCGCCGATCGCGCCGCTCGTCGCGCCGCCCGTGACGGCGGCACCGGCTGGCGCCCCGCGGGCCGGCAGCGCGGCTTGCGTGTCGAGAATGCGTTGCTTCACTGCCGCGATCGATTGATCGTCGTACGTGTATTCGATGCCCGCGCGCTGGCGTGCGAGCGTGTTGTCGAGCGAGACGCCGAGAAGCCCCGCCACCGCGGCGGCCTTTCCCGGGGTCGCCGCGCCTTGCATCAGTGCCGCGTCGCGGTGCGCGTGAAGCCGGGCGGCATTGCGCCGGAGCGCCATCGGCGAGCGCATCGCGAGCAGCATCGGCACGGCCAGCAAGGGGCCCAGCTCGATCTGCGCGGCAAGCCGCAGCACCTCCTTCGCGCACGCCGCCGCGAGTTCGGCCGGCAAGTCCGGCGCACCGAGCTTTTGCGCCGCGAGCAGTTGCATCGTGGCCGCGAGCGGCTGGCTGCGCGCGGCGGCCTTGGCCCGGCCCGCCTTGCCGATCGCGAACTTGCGCGGTTTGTCGCGGCCTTCGCCGGACTGACGGCCGTCGCGCCGAGGCTGCCCGTCGCGCGGCCCACTCTGCTGCGGCTGCCCATGCTCCTCGCCCTGCTGATTCGAGCCGCGATCGTGTCCATGGCCGTTGCGATGCTGTTGCTGCCCGTCGCCGTGTTGCTGATCGCGCTCGCGCTTTTGCTGCTGTCCGTGCTTTTGCTGCTGCCCCTGCTCGTGCTTGCGTTCGTGCTCGTGCGGGTGTTCGTGCTCGTGCCGGGGCTCGAGCGCGTGCTGATCGTCCGGCCGTTCGTGAGCCGAGGCCTCTTTACCCTGTGCCTTCGCCGAGCCCGGCGGCCGCGGCCGTTGGCCGAGCTGGCGCATCAGCTTTTGCGCGGAAGGAGGCGGCGGCTTGTGCAAGCCTTCGGCAAAACGCTTGCCGCGGTAGAAAGCGGCGGCGAGCATCTTGTTGTGCTGCATGCGCGCGCGCTGCATCTTCGTGTGCTGCACCTTCACGCCCGTGAAGCCGCGCGCCTGGGTCATCTGCCCCATGTGCTCGGCGCCGGCCTGCGCCTGCTGCGCGAGATCGGCGGCGTGGTGGCCGTGGTTGTTGCGGATCGGCGAATTCACGACGGCACCGCGAGCGTGATGATCTGATTGGCGAAGCGCAGGATCGCGGCGGCGCCCCAGGCGCCGAACATGAGCACGGTGGCCACGACGGCCACGAGCTTCACCGCGTACGAGATGCTTTGATCCTGCATCGACGTGATGGCCTGCACGAACGAAATCGCGAGGCCGGAGAGGGCGGCGACGGCCACTACCGGCATCGAGACGGACAGGCAGAGCAGCAGGCCCTGCGAGGTGATGCGAACGAGCGTATCGGTTTCCATGGCGCGTGCCTCAGCGATAGGTCATGACGAGACCGTGAATCAATGTGGACCAGCCGCTCATGACGACGAACAGGAGCAGCTTGAACGGAATCGCGACGTTCGTCGGCTGGACCTGATTCAGGCCCATCGCCATCAGCACGTTGGCGATGACGAGATCGACGACGATGAACGCGATGTACAGCAGGAAGCCGATCTTGAAGGCGTCGGCCATCTCGGTCAGCGTGAAGGCCGGGGCGAGCACGATGAGGTCGTCCTCGCGGATCTTCGCCGCCATGTCCTTCGGCCAGACCACGGCTGCCGAGCGCACGAAGAACCGCTTTTCGCGCTCGTGCGCGTGCTTCTTCAGAAAGGCGCGAAACGGCTCCTTTGCCGCATCGAATGCATCGAGCACGACGAGCGACGTGTCGCTGCCGGGGGTACGGTGCATCGTCTGCATGGTTTGCATGGCCTGCATGCCGATCGGCGCCATCACGTAAGCGGACACGAGGACCGCGATGCCGTTGAGCACCATGTTCGGCGGCACCTGCTGCACGCCGAGCGCGTTGCGCAACAGCCCGAGCACGACCACGATCTTCGCGTACGAGGTCGCGACCATGGCGACGAACGGGATCAGGCTGATCGCGACGACGGTGATCAGCAGCCCGGTGAGATCGCTAAACTGAACCATGGCCGCGCGACAGCTGAACGAGACGCACGCCGAGATGATCGCCGACGCTCACGAGTTCGCCGAAGCCGATCGTCTGCCCGTAGGTGACGAGCCGCACGCGCGCATCGGGCAGCGCGGTGGGAAGCTCGAGCACGTAGCCCGCGCGCAGCGCCGAGAGCTGGGCGACCGGCATCGACACCGTGTCGATCTCGAGCTTCAGCGGCAGGTCCAGCTGGCTGATGTCGACGGGCGTGTCGATCGAATCGGTAAGCGGCGCGTTGAACTGCGTCTCATGGCTCATGGTGGGGTCCTCGTTCAAGGTCATCAGATGGTGGGTGACGTCTGCCACGGCGCGCAGTTGCCGCGTCCCGTAGCGGCCCCAGACGACTTGCATCGGGGTGGATGAACGCTCGCTCGCGAAGAGCGCGCGGGTGGCTTCGGGTACGGCGCGCAAGATGACGTCCCCCGCGCGCAGCGAATCGAGCGTCGTCACGCTCATCGTTTTCTCGCCGATCCGCAGCCGGCCCGGTACGGCGATCTCGCTTACGTGCGTGGCGAACGGCGTGCATTGCCGGGCCACGAGCGTTTCGAGCGCGTCGAGCCAGCCGCCGTCGATGTGCTCGATCACCGCATCGAAGCGGCTATCGCCCACGCGCAGCGAGAGCGCGCAGCAAGGCGCGTTCAACGGCGCACGCGCGGCCCGCTCGAGCGAGACGATTTCCACGCCGTCGAAGCCGAGCGCTTGCAGCGCGCGCCGCAGCGGATCGAGCAGGATGGCGCACACGGCATGGCGCAAGCGCTCGTTCACGGGCTCGTCCGACGCGACGACGCTCGCGAGCCCCGCGTGCTGTCCGACGTCGATGCGCACCGCGGCCGTCTCCATGCCCCAGCGCACGCGCACGACGGCGGCGCGCTCCGGCGCCACGAAATCGTGCGTACCGACGCCGAAGGCCGACACGCCGAGCGTGTGAGCGAGCAGTGCGCTCAGGCGCTCGTCGACGGCGAGCCGATGCAGGCGCGCGGTGGCGGCCGCAAGCGCGGGCAGCCGCGCGGGATCGAGCAAGACGGCCGCCGCCGGCGCTTGGGCGCCTGCCTCGGCGTGGTCTGTCAGTAGCGTTCGTGTGGTATCCATATTGGTTTTACGTGACGATGATCTCGACGCTGCGCGCGCCGTCGAAGCGGTTTTGCATCACTTCCTCGAGGCTCGTGCGCAACGTCGCCGCATGCTGTGAGATTAGTTCGCGCGAGCGTGCGTCCGTGGTGTCGAAGCGAAGCGTCAATTGGAAATGCGAAAGCGCGAGGCTCAACGTGCAGCCTGGCAGCAGCGCCGGATCGATGGGAATCGTGATCTGCCAGTCGCCGCTTTCGAACACGATCGGATTCGCGCAGAAGTCCGACACCTCGGCGACGATCGAATCGACGAACCGGTGCATGTCCTGGCCCGTGCGCGCCGGTGCCCGCACGGCGGCCACGACGTGCGGGCCGCCCGCTGTCGGGCGCTGCGGCTCGCGCGCGGCGTGTACGCGCGGCATGTGCGGCATGTGCGGCATGTGCGGCGCGGCCGTCGCTGGCCGGGCGTTGGGCGGCCGCTGCGGGGAAAGCGGCGCCGCGCCGCGCGCCGGCATCGGCATCGGTGCGGGCATTGTCGAATATGCCGGTACGTGCATGAGCCCCTGCATGGCCGAATGCACCGGCAGGCGCATCGTCGAATGCATGGGCGGATGAATCGTCGCCGGTACCGGAGCCGGCACCGGCGACGCCGATCGAGCGTGCGCGGCAGCGTCGTCGCGTTCGTCGCCGGAGCCGGCCGGCGCGTCGTCGTCGCGTTCGCCGCTGCCGGCATCGTCGCGATGTTCGTCCGCGGCGAACCCGGCGACCGCGTAGCGCGGATCGGCTTGCTCGGCGAATGGAGGCTCGGCCGGCGCGGCGCATGGCTGTTCGTCGCCGGGCGTTTCCGACGCGCCGGCGTGCACGCCGGCGCGCAGGCGCTGAAAAAGGGCGGCCTGACGGCTCAACTGCGCGGCCGGCATCTCGGGTGCAGGGTCGGTGTGCGTGGCCGGCGCCGCGATGACGCGGGCGCGATGAGGGGCGGAGGAATGCATGGCGCGGCTCGCTCGATCACATCGCCAGGCGGCCGACGGGCTGGAGATCGACGTGCGAGCCGAGCTCCTGGTACGAATACACGGGCAGCCAGGGCAGCCGCGCCTCGATCATGCGCTTGATGTAGCGCCGGATGTCCATCGACGCGACGAGCGCCAGCGGCTGCCGCGGCGTATCGCCGACGATGTCGGCGATCTTGCCGACGAGCTGGGCGATTTCGTCGGGCGGCAGCGCGAGGAAGTTGCCCGTGGGGGTCTGTTTGATCGACTGCCGGATGTGCTGCTCGACCTGAACGTCGACGAGTACGACGGGCAGATCCCGCACGCCACCCGTCGCGCGATAGGCGATGAGCCGGCCGAGCTCCATGCGGATGTATTCGGTCAACATCAGCATGTCCTTCTCCTTCGGTCCCCAGACGATCAGGCTTTCGGTGATGCTGCGGATATTGCGCACGGGCACCTCTTCCTCCAGCAGCCGGCGCAGCACGTCCGCCATCTTCTGCAGCGGCAGTGCCTTTTGTACCTCCGCGACGAGGCCCGGGTAGTCCTCGTTGAGCTGATCGAGCATCCATTGCGCTTCCTGAATGCCGAGAAAGAGATGGGCGTTGCGCCGCAACAGGTCGATCGTGTGGCGCGCAATCAATGCTTCCGGTGTCGCCGCGGCGGCAGGCGCGTCCGCGGCGCCGCCGTCGGCCGCCGCGTGTACCGCGCGCGTTTCGGCGAGCGTCGTGCGCCCTTGCGGCACGTCGAAGAGGAGTACCTCGTAACTGTCTTCGGGCAGCGTGCCGTCGGTCCACATCATGATGCCGGGGAACGGCAGGCCGACTGCCGATTGCAGCGCATGGCGCTGGGCGTCGAACGCGCGGTCGAGGGCATCGGCCGCGAGACGCGCGCTGACATCGGCTGCGAGGCGCACGCCGAGCGGGCACGTGAACTGCGGCGGGCGTGGCAGGATCGACGGCGCGTCGCCCTTGGCGCCGGCGCGCTGCAGTGCCCCGACGGGCTTGCCGGCGCCTTTGGCCGGACCATCCTGCTTTTTCTGCAGACGGTAGCCGACGAAGCCGAGCAGCCCGGCGAGCAGCGCGAAGAGCGCCGCCGGAAAACCGGGCACGGCGGCGAAGCCGAGCAGCAGCAGCGCGGCGAAGAACAGCGCGCGCGCGCTGCTCGTGAACTGGCGCCTGATGTCTTCGCCGAGGGAGGAATTTCCATGGTCGCCGCCTTCGTCCACGCGCGTGATCATGACACCCGCGGCCACCGAGATCAGCAGCGAGGGAATCTGCGAGACCATGGCGTCGCCGATCGACAGGACCGAGAAGCGGTTGGCCGCCTCCCCGGCCGACATGCCGTGATAGGCGACGCCCACGGCGATGCCCGCGACGATGTTGATCATCGTGATCATGAGGCCGGCGATCGCATCGCCTTTCACGAACTTCATCGCGCCGTCCATGCCGCCATGCAATTGGCTTTCGATGGCGAGCCTTGCGCGTTTCCTGCGCGCCTCGTCCGGCGTCAGGATGTTCGCGCGCAGGTCGGCGTCGATGCTCATCTGTTTGCCGGGCAGCGCGTCGAGCGTGAAGCGGGCCCCCACTTCGGCGACGCGCTCCGAACCCTTGGCGATCACGATGAACTGCACGACGGAGATGATGACGAACACGACGAGGCCGACGACGAGATTGCCGCCCACGACGAGCTGGCCGAAGCTTTCGATGATTTCGCCGGCATCGGCATGCAGCAGGATCGACTTCGTCGACGCGATGTTCAGCGAGAGCCGGAAAAGCGTCGTGAAGAGCAGCACGGACGGGAACGCCGAGAGCGTGGCGATATGGCCCACATACATCGTCACCATGAGCAGCGTGATGCTGATCGTGATGTTGATCGCGAGCAGCCCGTCGATGATCGCGGGAGGCAGCGGCAGGATCATCAGCGAGACGATCGCGATCAGCAGGACGGCGATGCCGGCCTCGCCGATGCCGGGCAGTTTCATGGTCTTGAACATGTCCACTACTCCGTGGTGGCGGTTTGAGGCGCGAGGCCGTCCACCCAGCGAAGAATCGCGGCGACGACTTCGAACAGTTCTTCGGGAATCGGCTGATTGAGCGGCACCTTGTGCAGCATGCGCGCGACGGGCGGGTTCGCGACGATGGGCACGCGCGCGTGCATGGCCTGCTGGCGCAGCCGCAGCGCCTGCTCGTCGACGCCCTTGGCGAGGACGACGGGCAGCGGAAACTCCGCCGGGTCGTAGCGCAGCGCGACCGCGTAGTGAACCGGGTTGACCACGACGACGTTCGCGCGCGCGACGCCGCCTTTCGGGCCTTCCTGCGATATCTCCCTGGCCATGCGCTTGCGCTCGCCCTTGAGTTCGGGGTTGCCTTCGCTCTCCTTGTGCTCGCGCTTCACCTCGTCCTTCGACATCCGGTTCTTGCGGATGAAGAGCCACTTCTGCAGCTTGTAGTCGAACGCGCCGATGACGACGAACACGCCGAGCGCGACCACGACCACGTGCATGAGCACGGACCACAGCACGCCGATCAACTGCGGTACCGAGTGATCGAGCGCGCTCGCCACCACGGGCATCGCGCTTTTGATCGTCTGCCACATGACGGCGACGAGAATCGCGGCCTTGCCGACCATCTTCGCGAGGTCGATGGCGGAGTTCATCGAGAAGATGCGCTGAAAGCCGGACCCGGGGCTGACCGACGCAAGCTTCGGCATGACGGCTTTCAGCGAAAACTTGAGCCCCGTCTGGGGGGCGAGCGCGATGATGGCGGCGACGAGCGCGACGGCCGCGATCCCGCACAGCAGGCCAAGCGCCTGCAGGCCGACATGAACGAGGACGGTCCAGAGGTCCTGCAACTCGCGCTCGCCGTGAGTGAAATCGATCGCCTCCTTGACGATCGCGCGCAGCGTATCGGCCAGATAGTGCTGGCCCGCCGTCAGCACGAGCACGATCGAGCCGAGCGACGCGACTTCGACGAGGTCGGAGCTCTTCGCGACCTGGCCTTCCTCGCGGACTTTGTCCAGCTTCTTGTCTGTGGGCTCTTCGGTTTTTTCGTCGCTCATGACCGCTGTCCTTCGCTTGTCGCAGGCGCGCACCCGGGATGGGGCGCCCCGATGCAACGTTAGCGGCGCCGCTGTATCCGGCGCGAGGGCGATGCGAAGCAACGACGAGGGCTGCGAAGCAAGGCGGCGCGGCGGCGCGTCGCTCGGGCGCGGGCCACGTGAGCCAGGCGACCCGCGCGGCGGGCACGCGCGAAGACGTCCGCGAACGCGGCACGCGCCGCCGTCCCTCGCATGCGGCGCTTCGCAATTCGTTGTGCGACTTCGTGCCGGGCACGTGGCGTATCCATCGTGTTGCGTAACTTAGCGTCAACGGAAGGCCACGCCTCATCGGGTGCGGCCCATCGGATCGAATCTGATTTCCTTGGGGGAAAGGATGGACGTTCTGAAGGATCGGCCGCAGTGCCCATCGGGAGTCGTCGGCGCGGTCGTCGACCTGGTCAGGGTGGCATTGGCCCGCGCAGGCACACCGGAGCAAGTCGATATCGACGATCTCGAGCACCTCGTCGAAGTGCTGCATCTGCTGCGCCCGGATTCCGCCGAATTCGCGTTTTTCGACGGCTGGCTGCATATGGTGCGCGAGGAATGGAGCGAGGCCGAACGGCTCTTTCGCAATCTGGTCGAGCGCTCGGTCTGCGTGCCGGCCAGCAAGGGAATGTTGCTGCAGTGCCTGAAGGCCCGCCAGGAGTTCGGTTGGCAGGAGGAGGCCCGGCGCCTCCTGGAGGAAGGCGGCAACGAAGAGGTTGAACGGCTCGCGAAGGTTCTGCTTGCGAGCGAGGAGCTGAAGCAGGCGGTCGCGACCGCGAAGCGCACGGGCCGCTTCGTTGCGCCGGATTCCGCGCTCGCGTTCGAGAACGGAGCGCATGCCGAAGACGGCGAAGCGGTCGCGACGCCGTCGTCCTCATCCAGCGACATGCTGCTGACGATGCAGTACATGCGTGTCTGAGCCTGTTGCCCCTACCAGGAGAAACGAAATGAGCATCACGACTGCATCGCAACTCCAGTACGAACTGGCCCGCGTCACGGGCACGACGCCCGCGGCGCCGACCGCGGACGCGGTATCGCAGCCGCTCGTCGACAAATTCCAGGCGATGATGGCTTCGGGGCGCCAGCATGCGGCGGCCTTGCACCCGACCGAGCGCGCGGACCTCGTGACGAAAGCGGTCGAGGAGCAGGCGGACTATTACCGGCAAGTGCCGAACGACGTGCTCTATATGACTCAGCACATGAGCGCGCTGTCGATGGAGCGCCTTGCCGCCGCCGACATGACCATCCAGCTCGAGATCGCCAGCCTGAACGCCGATCTGCAGGTGAAGATGGCAACCGTGCAGTCGTCGAAGGACGCCGTGCAGACGCTCATGAAGAACCAGTGAAATGAAACCGAACCTCGTGCCTTCGAGGCCGCCCTCCGCATGGCGGCTCGTCGCGGTGGCGGCGCTCGTGCTGTCGCTTGCGGCATGCAAGCAGGAGCTCTACGGGCAATTGACCGAAAGCGACTGCAACGAAATGGTGGCGGCGCTGCTGATGTCCGGCGTCGACGCGCAAAAGAGCACGCCCGATGGCGGCAAGACCTGGTCGGTCGGCGTCGACGAAAAGCAGATCGTGCATGCCGTGGAAGTGCTGCGCGCACGCGGCCTGCCGCGCAAGAAATTCGACGACCTCGGCGCGCTGTTCAAGAAGGACGGGCTCGTTTCCACGCCGACCGAGGAGCGCGTGCGCTTCATTTACGGTTTGTCGCAGGAACTCGACGACACGTTGTCGAAGATCGACGGCGTGGTCGTGGCGCGCGTGCAGATCGTGCTGCCGAACAACGATCCGCTCGCGCAGTCGGTCAAGCCGTCGTCCGCATCGGTCTTCATCAAGTACCGGCCGGACGCGAATCTCGAGCGGATGACGCCGGCGATCAAGAACCTGGTCGTGCACAGCATAGAGGGGCTGACCTACGATCAGGTCAGCGTGACGAGCGTGCCGGCCGATGCGCTCGATCCACCTGCCCACCCGCATCGCCAGGACGGCTGGATCGTCTATGCGGGCGGCGCACTCGGCGTGCTGCTGTTGATGATCGCCGGCGGCTTCGCGCTCTTGCGCGGCAACCTGCTCAAGGGCGGCGGCGGACTGGCGGGCCTGCTCGCGCGCCGGGCGGGGCGCGCGGCGAAAGCGCCGGCATGAGCTTCGATCCGAACGATCGCATGGCCGGCACGGCAAGCAGGGGGAGCACACGATGAGCGCATACGACGCAGCCGATGCAGACGACGCAACCGCCGACAGCGTTGCCGCCCCGAACGGCGAGACGCCGGCGGCCGTCGCGGCGAGGCTGGCCGCCTACCATCAGCGCCGGCGTACGCTGTTCGACTGGATGCATCCGGGCCGCCTTGCACGCGTGCCCTGTGCAGACCGGCTCGGCGCATGCGGCCCCGCGCAGGCGGAGGCGCTTGCCGATGCGCTGCTCGACGAATGGGGCATGCCCGTGCCGCCGCTTGCCGCGTTCGACGCGCCGGAAGCGGCGCTTGCCTTGCTGCCGGCGCACGATTGTCTGACCGTGTTCCGCCTGCGCGCGCTCGTGGAGCAGGCGGAGCCATTGCGCGCCTGGATCGACCGGCCGCGTCGCGAGAAGTTGACGGGCTGGATCGGGGCGCGCGGCGTCAATCTGCTCTTCGCGCGCGGGCGAGAGCTTGCGGGCGAGGCGCGCTCGCTGGCCGCGCGCGCGCACCCCGCAGCATCGGTCATGCCAGTGCCGCTCGACGCGGCCGATGGCGACGTCCTCGCGTGGCTCGGCTTTCGGCTTTTCGAGCGCGACTGCCGATGGGCGCCGGGCGGCCCGCTCGCGATCATGCGGTGGGCCATGCCGGCGCGCGACGATGAAGGGGCGTTGCCGTCCCTTTCGTTGCCGCCGTCACTACCGTCTTCGGAAGGCTCGAGCCCGAGCCTTTCGATCGTCTCGCAACTGCCCGACTTGTTTCCGGAGTGGTCATGGTGATCTGGTTACGCAATCCGCAGGCCGAAGGCACGGACCTCGGCGTGGGAGTCGAAGGGGACGTCCTGCGTCATGAACGCCTCGCGGCGATCGTCGAGATCGATGCGGCGTACGCCGAGATGCGCCGGCAATGCGACGAGGCGCTGGACGCGGCGCGCGCCCAGGCCCGCGTGCTGCTCGACGAAGCCCGCGCCCGCGCGGAAGAGCTCGCCGAGCGTGCGGTGCGTGAGTTCGCGCAAGCGGCCGAGCGGGGCTACGACGATGGTTTGCGGCGGGGGCTGACCGATTGGCACGAACGCGCGGCGGCCGCGCACGCCGAAGCCTGCCGGCTCGCGCCCGGGCAGCAGGACCGGCTGGCCGAACTGGTCGCGCTGGCGGTCGAGCAGATCGTTGCGTCGGCCGATCCCAAGGCGCTTTTCGCGCGCGCGGCCGCGACGGTGGAGCGGATCGTCGCCGACGGCAGCCCCGTTCATCTGCGTGTTCATCCGTCGGATCTGGCCGCGGCGAGCGCGGCCTTCGACGAAGCGGCCGCGGCGTGGCGCGAGGCCGGGCGCGCCGTGCGGTTGCGCGTGGCGGCCGACGCGACGCTTGCGCCCGGCGCATGCGTCGCCGAAACCGACCTGGGCGCGATCGACGCGAGCTTGTCGTTGCACTTGGCGGCGATGCGCGACGCCCTGGCGCGCGCCGTGCGAAGCGTGGCGGAGGAGCCCTCGCGGGAGGCGCCGAGTGCGCGGCCCGGGGATGACGCACAAGCGGTCGACGCGCAGGCCGGTTTCGCCGGCGAGGATCTGGCGGACCCGGATGCGCGCGCGGACGACGGCGGCGATGGCGGCGAGGGCGGCGAGGGCGGCGAGGGCGGCGACGGCAACCTCGGCGACGAAGAAGGTTGGCAGGACGATGCCGCGGCCCTGCAAACGGCGGGGGACCTGCACGACGAGGGTTGGACCGATGCCGCCCATGCCGACGCCGACGCGATGTCCATCTGAACGGGCCTTCGCGCGGCACGTGGAAGAACACATGACAAGGAAGGGAGCGCCATGATCGACAGCGCGGACAGTTTCGGAACCGATGAAGCGAGCGGGGCGCACATCGCGCAGCCGCGGGCCATACGCGGCTTCTCGGCGCTGATGGAGGCGATGGAGCGCGAACTGCGCGCCCGCGCGCAACCCGCGGCGTGCGGCAAGGTGCAGGAAGTGATCGGCACGCTCGTACGCGTATCGGGCCTCGACGCGACGCTCGGCGAGCTATGCGAGCTGCGTTCGCCCGAAGGCGCGTTGCTGCAGCGTGCCGAGGTGGTCGGCTTCTCGCGCGACGTCGCGCTGCTCTCGCCGTTCGGGCGGCTCGGCAGCGTGTCCCGGGCGACACGCGTGGTGGGGCTCCGGCGTCCGCTTTCGCTGCGCATCGGCCCCCGTCTGCTCGGCCGCGTGATCGACAGCCTGGGCGAGCCGATCGACGGCAAGGGGCCGCTCGAATGCGACGAGTGGCAGCCCGTCATCGCCGATCCGCCCGATCCGATGTCGCGGCCCGTCGTCGATACCCCGATGCCGACGGGCGTGCGCGTCGTCGACGGCATGATGACGCTGGCCGAGGGCCAGCGCATGGGCATCTTCGCGCCGGCCGGCGTCGGCAAGAGCACGTTGATGGGCATGTTCGCGCGCGGGGCGCGCTGCGACGTCAACGTCATCGCGTTGATCGGGGAGCGCGGCCGCGAAGTGCGCGAATTCTGCGAGCACATTCTCGGGCCGGAGGGAATGGCCCGCTCGGTCGTCGTCTGCGCGACATCGGACCGCTCGTCGATCGAGCGCGCGAAGGCCGCTTATGCGGCAACGGCGGTGGCCGAATACTTCCGCGACCGCGGCATGCGGGTGCTGCTGATGATGGATTCGCTGACGCGCTTCGCGCGCGCGCAGCGCGAAATCGGCCTGGCGATGGGCGAGCCGCCGACGCGGCGCGGCTTTCCGCCGTCGATCTTCGCCGAGCTGCCGCGGCTGCTGGAGCGCGCGGGCCGTTCGGAGCTCGGCTCGATCACCGCCCTTTATACCGTGCTGGCCGAGGACGAATCGGGCGGCGACCCGATCGCCGAGGAAGTGCGGGGCATTCTCGACGGCCACATGATTCTTTCGCGCGAGATCGCGGCACAGAACCGCTATCCGGCGATCGACGTGCTCGGCAGTCTTTCGCGCGTGATGACGCAGGTGGTGCCGCGCGAGCACGTGGCGGCGGCGGGGCACGTGCGGCGGCTGATGGCCAAGCACAAGGAGGTCGAACTGCTGCTGCAGGTGGGCGAGTATCAGAGCGGCACCGATGCGCTTGCCGACGAAGCCATTGCGAAGATCGACGCGATTCGGGCTTTCCTCGGCCAACCGACCGATCTGCTCGTCGACCCGAGCGACACGCTCGCGGCCCTCGGCGAGATCGTGCAGTCCTGATGCCGGAGGCAAGCGATGAAAGACCGCCGCGTTGCCGCGTTCGAGCGCGTGCTCTCGCGTCGCCGCCAGCTCGATCGCAAGCTCAATGCGGCGCTCGGCGGTTTGCGCGGCGAGCTGCAGGCGCTCATGGACGCCTTGGACGAAAGCCGCGCGGCGGTGCGCGCGCATGCGGCCGAGCTCGCCGCGCACGACGGCAAGATCGACGCGATGCTGGGCGGCGTTTCCTTCCGGGCGAATGAGTATCTGAAGCTGCGCGAATTCCGCTCGCACGCGGCCGAGCAGCACGCGATGCTCGAGGCCCGGGCGGCGCAGGCCGCACAGGCGCTCGCGGCGAAGGAGGCGCAGATCGGTGCGCTGCGCACGGAGATCCTGCGCAACCGTGCCCGCATCGACATCTACGGCAAGCGGCGCGACACGCTCGTCAAGGGTATCGAGCTCGCGATCGAGGACGCGCAGGACGAGGAAACATCGGAGAGTCGCCGGCCCAGTCCGGCGTTTTGAAGCGGCGAGCGCGCTCGCCAGCCGGCATCCATTGAGCGACAGGTGACTGAAATGAGCGAGATTACATTCGCATCGATCGAATCGAGCCATCAGCTGGTCAGGTTTTTGATCGTGCTCGGCCTTTGCAGTGAACGATTGATGGTCCTGATGATGATTTTTCCGCCGACGTCCGACAACGTCGTGCAAGGCCGCGTGCGCACCGCGCTGGCGCTGCTGTGGGGCAGCTTCATCGCGTACGGGCAACGCGGCCTGCTCGAGCAGGGCGATGCGACGATGCTCGTGGGCATCGGGTTGAAGGAGGCGCTGATCGGCGTCGGCCTCGGCTTCGCGGCGTCGACGGTGTTCTGGGCCGCCGAAAGCGTCGGCACGTACGTCGACGATCTGACCGGTTTCAATCAACTGCAGATGCAGAACCCGAGCCAGGGGCAGCAGACGTCGCTGACTTCCACGCTCCTGAGCCAGTTCGCGATCGCGGCGTTCTGGTGTCTGGGCGGCATGACGTTTCTGCTCGGCGCGATCTACGAATCGTATACCTGGTGGCCGCTTGCGAACCTCACGCCGGCCGGGGGGGCGGTACTCGAATCGTTCGTGCTGGGGAAGACCGACTCGCTGATGGAAACGGTGGCGAAGCTGGCCACGCCGATGATGCTGATGCTGCTGCTGATCGACATCGGCTTCGGCTTTACCGGGAAGGTGTCGCAAAAGCTCGATCTGCCGTCGCTGGCGCAGCCCGTGAAAGGCGCGCTCACGATTCTGATGCTCGCCCTGATGGCGGCGATCTTCATCGATCAGGTACGCGATCAACTGTCGCTCGTGGGCATCGCGGCCGAGGCGAGGGCGCTCGCGGGCGGCAAGTGAAACGCGGTGAATGCGCGAGCGCGCGCAAGTATGCGTTCGCCGATGGCGATTGGCCGAAAAAGCTTGGAGAAAAACATGATCGAGGCGTTGAGCGACAACGCGATCGTCACGGGGATGATGCACGTGCTGTGGGCCGGTGCGGTGCTCGATACGTTTTCGGACGTTCAGGACCTGCTCGATGCGATGGCGGTGCTGCGTCCCGGGAGCGGCGAAATGCGCGAGGTGCTGGCCTGGTGGCATGTGCGTGCACGCGCCTGGGGCGAGGCGCTGACCGAATTGCGCCGGGTGGAGCGCGACGGCACGCTGTCGTCGCGCGGCATGGCGCTCGCGGCTGTCTGTCTTTACGCACTTGGCGATGCATCGTGGCGTACCTATGCGTACGCGGCGGCGTACAAGTCTGATGACCCGATGGCGACGCGCACCGCCCAGGCGCTGCTCGCAGCGCCCGCGATCGGGCGTGGATAGCCGCCCGCGGCTGCGTCAAGCGGGGACCGGCCGTCTGCCCGGCCGGCCGGTTTCACGATGACTCGCCGCGGCCCGAAGCAAGGTTTGCCTCGATCCACGATGCCACGTCGGTGACCGGAATGGCGTGGCGTTGATTGAACGTCCCGCGCTTGTCCCACGCGACACCCCGCCCTTGAGCGAAAGCGGCACGATACTTCCGCATCATGTTGTGTGGGTCCCGCGCCAGTTCATCCAGCAAGTACGCCTCACTCCACACCGCACGGCTGAAAGGGCGGCCGAGGCCCGCTTGCAGCTTGTCCGCGACCTCACCGTAAGTCACGGTGTCGCCGGCCAGATACACGATCTCGTTCCGGATACGAGGTTGGGCGAACACGATCTCGGCAGTCAGTGCGCCGATATCGTCGGGCGTCGTCAGCGTCACGGCGGTGTCGAGGCTGCCCAACGCGTGGACCGTGTCGTTTTTCAGGTCAACGACACCGAAGTCCGGCTCGAACAGATAGCTCATGAACATGCCGGTCGAGATGATGACCCACTCGGTGTCGTGCTGACTGCGCAGCAATTCGCGCACGTCCAGCTGTGCGTCGAAGATGTCCTGCGGACTGCCGCGACCGATCACGTCGAAATCGACCCCGAACTGCCACGGGAAGTACCTCGGGATTCGCGCCTGCAATGCAGCGCGTGCCAATTTCATCGGCGTGTCGATTCCGGCCGTAATGCCCGCGCAACCGATTACCGTGTCATATCGCGCGAACAAGACAGCGAGTTCATCGATGGAACGCTTCACGAAATCGCCTATGACGATCTCGATCCCAAGATCCCGAATCTCCGCGATATCATGCCGCTTGGCGGGTGCGCTGGATTCGACGGCACTGGCGCGCAGCAGCACGCTGATCTTCGCGCCAGTCACGTCCTTCGCCCGGCGTGCAAGACTGCGTAGCACCGGGAGGCCGAGTTCGCCGGCACCGAGCACGAGAATGTTTCGAGACGTAGCGTCAGGATCTGTTCGGTTCATCGTTTAGCCCATCAAGGAATGCGTGGCGGCAGTCTAGCAATGCGTGGGCGTGGATGAAAGAAGGCACACGCGTGATACTGGGAGCCAGAGAGTTGGATCGAGATGAACTTCTTCAATATTCGCAGACCGTGTGTGACGGCCTGCGGGACGATGATGACGGGTTGCGGCGGGAGGTGCTTGCCCATGCCGGAAGCCGTTGGTCGCTCGGTGTCGTGCACACGCTCGGCGTGTACGGCAGGCTGCGCCATGCGGAAATCGGCAGGCGCATGCACGGGGTGACTCAGCGCATGTTGACGCGCACGTTACGGCAGCTCGAGCGTGACGGCCTCGTGCGCCGTCACGATTTCGAAGAAGTACCCCCCAGAGTCGAATACGAGTTGTCCGACACGGGCATGGACCTGCTCGTTCGCATGGTCCCGCTGTGGACCTGGATCGTCGAGAATGCGGACCGCTTCCGTGAAGCGAGGCGGAATTTCGACAGGCAGCACCGCGACGCAAACGCGTAGTCGACGCCGCCGCGGCGGTGGAGCGGCGCTGCACAAATGCCGGCGCTCGGTATCGCGCGACATCGATTCGGTCACGCGTACTTGTCGCCGACCGTACTGCGAATCGGATGGGTGTCGTAGACGATGATCATCCGTTCGATCAGCCCCGCGATGTCGAACTCGAACACGTCGACGCACTCGAAGCGCGCCACCGAACCGTCTTTCAGGGCCCAGTCGTAGATGAAGTAACCGGTCGCACGTCGAGCGCCTGTCGTGCTGACGCAGATATCGATCGGTGTAATCTTGCTTTCTCCCGATGCGGCAGCGACCTTCGAAAAGAAGGGTTCGGCGTGCATCCAGCCGAGAAACGGCGAAAAAATCCGCGCGTCCGGCGTGAATAGCGCGCAGATGGCGCCCACATCGCCTCGCTCCAGCTCCCGAAGGTAAGTGCGAACCTGTTCCGTATAGAGTGATGCCGACGTTGAGCCCAAAATTGTCCTCCGATCATTCGTTGACGCTCCCGTTCATGCGTAGGAGCGGGGTATCCGGTAGATGCACGATAACGACGCACCGATGACCGAACAATCGAAAAATTTGCAACCCGGGTATGCGGCGCATGCATATCCGCTGGCCGACCTGACGCGGCCGCTCCCGCCGTTGGCGGCGATTCAGTCGTTCGTCGCCGCGGCGCAGCTCGGCAGCGTCAGCAAGGCGGCGGATCATCTGTGCCGTACGCAAGGCGCGGTGAGCCGCCAGATACAGCAGTTGGAAACGCATTATCGATGCGCACTGTTCGTGCGCCATGTATCGGGGCTGACGTTGACCGCGGAAGGAAATGCACTGCTGACGGTCGCGGTCGACGTGCTCACGCAATTGGTTCAGCACGCGGATTCCCGAGCACGGGCGACTGCGGTGCTCACGTTGAAGTTGCCGTCCACGTTCGCTGTTCGCTGGTTGCTCCCGCGGCTACCGGACATTCATCGTGCGATGAGCGGGACGGAGCTGCGTATTTCGACATCCGCGGACGATAAGCCGGATTTCACGACGTCCGACGTCGACGCCGTCATCGTGCGCGGCACGGGGCAATGGACCGGCATGGAGGCGGTAGCGCTATTTCCCGAGAGGCTCACGCCGATGTGCGCGCCCGCCTTGGCGACATCGCTGCGATCCGTTGCCGATCTTGCGCAGGTCGATTTGCTCCATCCGGGGCCCAGCCATGCGGAGTGGCGATGCTGGCTCGATCACGTTGGCGCGCGCCAGATCGATGCGGGACGCGGGGTGGTATTCGATACCCTCGAATTGACGCTCGCGGCATCGACGGAAGGGCACGGCATTGCAATCGGCGACCCACGAATGGCAAGAGACCGGCTCCGCGCCGGATCGCTGGTGACACCGTTCGACGAGGTGGTTGAAGACGGCCTGTCGTACTTCCTCGTCTATCCGCCGCAACGTGCGGAACAACCGAAAATTCGGGCGCTCGCCGACGTGTTGCTGCGACTTGCGCGAGAAGACTGATCGACAGGTGAGCGACCGATTCGGCATTCCTCCCGATCTTCCTGCCCACCGACGCTCGATACGGAACGCCGCCGGCGGGTCTGCGTCCGTCGAAAATGCCGCGCTTGCCACCGCGGCGACGCTTCGATTCCGCGGATGCCGCGCCGAATCCGATGCGGTCCATCGATACTCACGCTCCCGGGCAGGATCATGCCGCGCCCGCGTCGCGCACCGACGCCGTACAACGGCCGCGTCCATGCAAACTTGATCGGGAAAAGCACTAGACGTACGGGAATTATTTCCCGGCTATAGTGGAATGACTGAAGGTAGATGCGGCGCTTTTTGCCGATACCGACCAGGTCTTGACCGTAGACGGGTGCTGTATGAAAAATAAAATCGAAAAGACCGCCGGACCGATGTGGGGTATGGCGGCAGGATTGCTTCTCGCGGTGGCGGGGTTGAGTCTCGGCATCCTCCCGAAGTCCTTGCATGGCTCGGGAAGCGCAAACGACTTCATGGCGTTCGGCGTCGCAATGCTGGGCATCTTCCTCGTCGTCTATTCCACGCACGAACTGCGCAGAAAGCGCTTGCACTGAGCGTTCGCGCGTCGATCCGCGAAAAAATCGATTCCGGCGGGCCGGCGGCTCGCGCGTGCCCGCGCCTTCGACGTGCTATGCGTTGCGGATTTCGTGGTTGTAGACGAGTTCGACGATGCGTTTCGTCGGGATGCTCGCGCGCAGCGCCTCGACGCCTTCGATCGGAAACCACCTGCATTTCTCGATCTCGTTGTTCGCTTGCGGCGTATGGTCCGGGCCGACTTCCGCGAAGAACACATGATGGATTTTCGCGAGCCCGGTGAACTGCATCGCGTACACGAGATCGTGGCCCGTCATGCCGGTTTCTTCGCGCAACTCGCGATGCGCGGCGTCGAGCGGCGTCTCCCCGCGCTTGATCGTGCCGCCGGGTAGCGCCCAGCGCGACGACGCACGCGCGACGAGCAAGACGTGCTCGCCGCGGTAGCAGACGACCGTCGCGCGCTCCTTGATCGGGACGGCGCTCGCTTCGGCGGCAGTGTTGGGCGCTGGCGTTCGGGGCATGGCGCCATTCTAACCAGCGTCGATCGTTCGGCCAAGCGGCGCCGATCGGGCTGGACGACCGGTCGTCGTCGCGTGGCCGACGGCTGCGCGACGGGGCGGGGCGCGCGGGACGCCGTTCGCACGGGGCGGCCCGCCACGCGCACCGCGCCGCCGCACGGTTCGTCCGGTTACTTCTTTTCCGGCAGGAACCAGTTCATCACGAGCGCGCAGATACCGCCCGTCGCCACGCCCGATTCCAGCACGTTCTTCAGCGCATGCGGCAGGCTGTTCAGGATGTCCGGCACCTGCGATACGCCGAGGCCGAGCGCCAGCGACACCGCGATGATCAGCAGCGCGCGACGGTCGAGGTGGATGCCCGCGAGGATGTTGATGCCCGATGCGGCCACGGCGCCGAACATCACCATCGCCGCACCGCCGAGCACGGGCTCGGGCACGGCCTGCAGCACGCCGGCGACGACCGGGAACAGGCCGAGCACCACCAGCATCCCCGCGATCCAGATGCCGACGTGACGGCTCGCGACGCCGGTGATCTGGATCACGCCGTTGTTCTGCGCGAATACCGAGCTCGGGAACGTGTTGAACACGCCGGCCAGCAGCGAGTTCGCGCCGTTCACGAGCACGCCGCCCTTGATCCGCTGCATCCACACCGGCCCTTCGACCGGCTCGTTCGAGATCTTGCTGGTGGCCGTCACGTCGCCGATCGCCTCGAGCGACGTCACGAGGTAGATGATCAGCATCGGCACGAACAGCGCCCACGAGAAGCCGATGCCGAAGTGCAGCGGCGTCGGCACCTGGAACAGCGCGGCCTGATGCATGCCGGTGAAGTCGAGGCGGCCGAGGAACGCGGCGGCGAGATAGCCGATCGCGAGCGCGATGACGAGCGCGGTGCTGCGCACCCACACGACCGGCACGCGGTTCAGCAGGATGATCGTGCCGAGCACGAGGCCCGACAGCGTCAGGTTCTCGGCGCTCGCGAACGTGCCCTTGGCCATCGCGCCGTAGCCGCCGCCCATGCTGATCAGGCCGACCTTGATCAGCGTGAGGCCGATCAGCAGCACGACGATGCCGGTGACGAGCGGCGTGATCAGGCGCTTCACGAACGGCAGGATGCGCGACACGCCCATCTCGACGAACGACCCGGCGATCACGACGCCGAAGATCGCGGCCATCACGGTCTCGACCGGCGTGCCCTGCTTGACCATCAGGCTGCCGCCGGCGATCAGCGGGCCGACGAAGTTGAAGCTGGTGCCCTGGACGATCAGCAGGCCGGCGCCCAGCGGGCCGAAGCGCTTGCACTGGACGAAGGTGGCGATGCCGGAAATCACCAGCGACATCGACACGATCAGGGTCGTATCGCGGCTGGACACGCCGAGCGCCTGACAGATCAGCAGGCCGGGCGTGACGATCGGCACGATGATCGCCAGCAGGTGCTGGAGCGCGGCGACGAAGGCGACCATCGGCGCCGGCCGGTCGTTCGGGCCGTAGACGAGGTCGCGGGCCGATTCTGCGGCGTCGGCGCCGCGGGAGGCGGATTGGGCGGAGGAGGCGGGTTGCATGGCGAGCGGGCCGGACGAGGTGGAAAGTGCGGCATTTTAGCCGAAGGGCCTGCCGGCGCCGCCGGGCCGCAATGGTGACGAGCCGGTGGATCGCGCAAAAGGCGCCCGATCGGCGGCCGGCTGGTTCGAACTGCGGGATGTGGCCAACGGTCAGCCCGCGACGCGTGCTCCGTTGCCGCGTGCCGTGGTGCGCGGCGGACGGGAATCCGGATACGCGCGCTGGCAGACGGCGATGACCGTATCGCGCAAGCGGCGGTGCACGGGGTCGCCGTGCATGCGCGGATGCCACAGCGCGGACACGAGGATCGCCGGCAGACGGACCGGAATCTCGAAACTGCGCAGCCCGAGGACTTCGGTGAGCCCCGGCGAGCACGCATTGCCGAGGCTCGAACGCGGCACCAGCGCGATCAGGTCGGTGCTGGCGGCGACACGCATCGCGTCGGGGTAGCCCGGCACGACGACGTGCACGGCGGGGCCGGGGCCGGCGTTGCCGGTCGTGTCGTCGGCCGGCCCGGCGAAATCGCCGAGCTGGGCCGCCATGACGTGGCGGCACGCGGCATAGCGCGCGGGCGTGATCCGGGCCGACGCGAACACCGGATGCCCGGCGCGCGCCACCGCGACGTGCCAGTCGTGAAAGAGCATGCGCGTGTGCAGCTCGGGCGCGTCGTCGCCGCGCTTGCCGATTTCCAGGTCGACCGTGCCGTCGCGCAGCGCTTGCGGATCGCGGTCGAGCTTCGGGACGAAGCGGATACGCACGTGCGGCGCGACGTCGGCCAGCGCGGCGACGACCGGGCCGGACAGCATTTCCATGAACGACGCGGCGGCCCGGATCGTGAACGTGGCCGTGAGGGTCGCGAGATCGACGTCGGCCGTCGCCGGCCGGAGCACGGCGCGCGCGTCGCTCGCGACCGCATGCACGCGGTCGCGCAGCGCGGCTGCGTGCGGCGTCGGCACGAGCCTGCGCCCGGCGCGCACGAGCAGTGGATCGCCGGTGGCGATACGCAGCCGCGTGAGCGTGCGGCTCATCGCGGACGTGCTCAGGCCCAGCCGGCGCGCGGCGCCGGTCACGCTGACTTCCGACAGCAGCACGTCGAGCGCGGTAACGAGGTTCAGGTCGATGTCGTCCATGCAGACAGGATACGCCTTTGTGCCGATAACATGGCGTTGAATGCAACTATCGATTGCGTTGGGTGCGTCTGGCGCCTGTCGTGGCGCGCGCCTATAGTGGGCGCATGACGAAACACGGCAAAGGCGAAAACCATGCAATCGACTGAATCGAATCGACGGAACGCGCCCGAGATCCTCCTCGTCGCGGCGTCGCGCGGCCTCGGGCTGGCGATGGCGGAGGCATTCCTGAAGAAGGGCTGGAACGTGACGGGCACCGTGCGCGCAGGATCGGGGCGCACCAAGCTGCACGACCTGGCCGACCGGTTCGACGGCCGGCTCGAGATCGGCACGCTCGACATCTGCGAGCCCGCGCAACTGGCCGCGCTGCGCGAGCGCCTGTCGGGCCGGCGCTTCGACATGCTGTTCGTGAACGCGGGCACGACCAACGATCCGAACGAAACGATCGGCGAAGTGACGACCGACGAATTCGTGCGCGTGATGATCACGAATGCGCTGGCGCCGATGCGTGCGATCGAGACGCTGCAGGATCTCGTGACCGACGACGGCCTGATCGGCGCGATGTCGTCGGGGCAGGGCAGCGTCGCGAACAACGTCAGCGGGATGCGCGAGGTGTATCGCGGCAGCAAGGCCGCGCTGAACCAGTTCATGCGCAGCTTCGCGGCGCGTCAGGCCGATACGCGCCGCGCGCTGGCGCTGATGGCGCCCGGCTGGGTCCGTACCGAACTCGGTGGGCCCGACGCGCGCCTGACCATCGACGAGAGCGTGCCGAGCCTCGTCGACGTGCTGCTCGCGAAGCGGGCGCGGCCCGGGCTCGAATATCTCGACTATCTGGGGCGGACGGTGCCGTGGTGAACGACGGAGGCGGCGCAAGCGCGCGGCGGCCGGCCAGGTTCCGGCTCGTCGTGAGCGTGCCGCGGGATTCGGCCTGTGATTCGCGGCGCGGTCGCGGCTCTGCGAAGGCCGTGCCGATTCAATACAATGCGACGACGCGTCAGTGATACGGTGCCGCCTCATCGCGTTTGAATCCATCCGGCTCATCGCGGATGGGGGCGCTCCCGTCGCGACGGGCTTGTGTCGAACATGGAGCGCAGTATGAACGAACCCTATCTGCAGGTCATCGCGCATTTCTTCGCGAAACCCGGCAACGGCGACCGCGTGGTCGAATTGCTGGCCGAACTCGCGCCGGCCACTCGTACCGAGCCGAAAAACCTCGACTACGCGTACTTCCGGTCGCCGGAGAACCCCGACCACATCGTGATCCTCGAGCGTTACAGCGAGGCCGACGGCCTCGACGTGCATCGGGAAACGCCGCATTTCCAGCGGATCGGTGTCGGCGCGATCATGCCGTTGCTCGATCGTCGCGAGGTGATCCGCTACATGGTGCAGCCGGACACCGGCACGGCGACGGCCCCGGGAGGCGCCCGATGAACCCGTTTCAATTCCGTACCGTTCCGACGCAGATCGTCGAATTCGGCGCCGCGCGCCGGCTCGGCGCGCTGTTGCGCGAACGCTTTCCGGCGCTCGCGCGGCTGTGCGTCGTCACCGATGCGTTCCTGCATCGCAGCGGCGTGCTCGCGCCCGCGCTGGCGAGCCTCGCCGCGCACGGCTGGCAGGTCACCGTGATCGACGACGTGATCGCCGATCCGCCCGAGCACGTGGTGCTCGACGCGACCGCGCGGGCCGTCGCGGCCGATGCCGAGATCGTGCTCGGCCTCGGCGGCGGCTCGTCGATGGACGTCGCGAAGCTGATCGCGGTGCTCGTGCCGGGGCAGCAGGCGCTGGCCGACATGTACGGCGTCGACAAGGTCACGAGCGCGCGGCTGCCTCTCGTGCAGATCCCGACCACGGCCGGCACGGGCTCCGAGGTCACGGCCGTGTCGATCGTCACGGTCGGCGAGGCGCGCAAGATGGGCGTCGTGTCGCCGCACCTGTTCGCGGACGTCGCGATCCTCGACGCGGAGCTCACGCTCGGCCTGCCGCGCGCGGCGACGGCCGCCACCGGCATCGACGCGATGGTGCATGCGATCGAGGCGTACACGTCCGCGCGGCTGAAGAATCCGGTGTCCGACATGCTGGCGACGCACGCGCTGACGCTGCTGTCGCGCAACCTGCTGGCCGCATGCGACGACGGGCAGAACCGGCACGCGCGCGAAGCGATGCTGGTCGGCGCGATGTTCGCGGGGCAGGCGTTCGCGAACGCGCCGGTCGCGGCCGTGCACGCGCTGGCCTATCCGGTCGGCGGGATCTTCCACGTGCCGCACGGTTTGTCGAACGCGCTCGTGCTGCCGCACGTGCTGCGCTTCAACGCGCCGGCCGCCGCGCCGCTGTATGCGGAACTGGCGGCGATCGTCGCGCCGTCGGCCACGGGCAGCGACGAAGCGAAAACGCACGCGCTGATCGCCGAGATCGACCGGCTGATCGTCGCGACGGGCATTCCGCGCACGTTGCGCGAGGTCGGCATCGGCGAGGCCGACCTGCCGAGGATGGCGTCGGACGCGATGCTGCAGACGCGCCTGCTCGTGAACAATCCGCGCGAGGTGACCGAGGCCGACGCGCTGGAGATCTATCGGCAGGCGTGGTGACGCGGCGGGCGCGCGTGGCGCATCGCCCGGCACGATTCACGACGCGCGCACGACCGGCCGCGCGGGCCGTGCCGCGACCCACGCGCATGCCGGCGCGACCGCCACGAGCGTGCCGAGCCGCCCGCCGTGCCTACATGCGCGACGCGTCGGCGCCGGCCGCCACCACGTACGCCGACGCCTGCTTCGTGCCGTCCGGCTTCGTCTGCAGGTACACACCCTGGATTTCCGGTTCGAAGCCGGGCAGCGCGTTGATCCCGGCCTCCAGCGCACGGAAGTAGTCGAGCGCCGGGCCGCCCCATGCTTCGCCGGGCACCACGCAGAAGATGCCGGGCGGATAGGGCAGCGCGCCTTCGGTCGCGATCCGGCCTTCGATGCGATCGAGCGTGACGAGCTCGACGTCGTTGCGGATCAGCTCCGCATTCGCGGCCTGCGGCAGCATCGCCTGCTTCGGGAACTGCGCACGCCGGAACATCTGTTTCTGCAGATGCTTCATGTCGTGGCTGCGATAGAAATCATGCATGCGCTGGCACAGCTGCCGCAGGCGCATCGTGCCGTACAGCTCGGGATAGGCTTCGCATAGCGACGGAATCGCTTCGCGCAGCGGCGTGTCCTCGTCGAGATGGCGTTCGAATTGCGCGAGGTGAGCGACCAGATGCTGCAGCTTGCCGAAGCTCTCCGACGGCGTGAGCAGGAACAGGATCGTGTACAGGTCGGCCTTCTCCGGCACGACGCCGTGCTCGCGCAGGTAGCGCGCGAGGATCGGCGCCGGCGCGCCGAACGGCGCGTATTCGTGCGTGTCGCGATCGATGCCGGGCGTGGTCAGCAGCAGCTTGCACGGATCGACGAAATACTGGTCGTCCGCATAGCCTTCGAAGCCGTGCCACGTGTCGGCCGGATGGAAGCGGAAGAAACGCAGGTCATCGACGATCTGCTCGGTCGGGTAGTCGGCCCACGGGCGGCCGTCGATCTGCTGCGGAACGAACGGGCGGATCTGGCGGCACGTTTTCAGCAGCAGCTTGCGTGCATCGACGCCGTGTGCGACGCAGTCGCGCCACAGGCGCTTGCCGGCCGGGCCCGCATGCATCTGCGCGTTGACGTCGAGCGCCGCGAACATCGGATAGAACGGGCTCGTCGACGCGTGGATCATGTACGCGTTGTTGAAGCGCCGGTGATCGCAGAAGCGCTTCTGGCCTTCGATGTGGCTGTCCTTCTTGTGGATCTGCGACGTCTGCGAGAAGCCGGCCTGCTGCTTGTGCACCGACTGCGTGACGAAGATGCCGGGATCGTCGGGCCCGAGCGTCAGCATCAGCGGCGAGCAGTCCTGCATCATCGGGATGAACTGCTCGTAGCCGACCCACGCCGAATCGAACAGGATGTAGTCGCACAGATGCCCGATCCGGTCGACGATTTCGCGCGCGTTGTAGATCGTGCCGTCGTAGGTGCCGAGCTGGATCACCGCGAGCCGGAACGGGCGCGGCAGATCGGCGCGCTCGGGCGCGACGTCGCGGATCGCGTCGCGAATGCGCGCTTCGCCGAGCGCCGCGCTGTCGACGCCGCCGATGAGGCCCCACGCGTTGCGCGCGGTCTCGAGGTAGACCGGCCGCGCGCCGGACAGCACGAGCGCGCCGAGGTGCACCGACTTGTGGTTGTTGCGGTCGAACAGCACGAGATCGCCGGGCGCGAGCAGCGCGCTCGTGACGACCTTGTTCGACGTCGACGTGCCGTTCAGCACGAAATACGTCTTGTCGGCGTTATAGATCCTTGCGGCGTTGCGCTGTGCTTCCAGCGCCGGCCCTTCGTGGATCAGCAGGTCGCCGAGCCGCACGTCCGCGTTGCAGAGATCCGCGCGAAACAGCGTCTCGCCGAAGAAATCGAAGAACATCCGGCCGAGCGGGTGATTGGAGAAGAACTGGCCGCCCTGATGGCCGGGGCAGTCGAACTCGACGTAGCCGCGCTGCACGTAGTCGCGCATCACCTTGAAGAACGGCGGCAGCAGACTCTCGCTGTAGATGTCGGCGGCGGCGGAAATCTGCCGGCCGTAGTAATGGCGGCCGCCGTGGCGGAGCTGGATCACGCCGCTCGCGCTCGGCAGGACCGACGGCGGCACTTCCTGGTCGGGCTCGACCGCGACGAAGAACGGAATCGCGAAGCCGGTTCTTTCGACGGTTTTCAGCACCTTTTCCGCGGCGTCGATACCGACGACGATGGCCGCGATATTCGTGAAATCGGTCTGAAATACGTCGACCTGTTCGTGCGTGGTGAGGAAGGCGCCGATCAGCGCCGGCTCGACTGCGATTTTCAACAGACTCACGCGAACTCTCCGGTAAATGACCTGAAACGGGAGCCGCATTCACGCCGATGGGTCATGTCGATACGACGCGCGCCGCAGCCGATTGAAATGCTCCCGCGAATGCGGAATGCCGAATGCGCACCGCGCCGGGAAGCGTCGAACAGCGCGGCACAGCCGTGATCGGACGGTGCTCGGCGCCGCCGATCGTAGCAATAAAGGCACGCGAATTCAATCGACCAGAATCGTCAATGTCATTGACGGATGAGCCTAATCAATTGATCGGCAATTGACGTGCTGCAGCGCATATAAAAATGATCCAATGATGAAATCCTATTGGAAAGGCGCCGATGGTTTCACCGAATCGTCGGCTTTTCATCGAATGGCGTTCATGGCATAGTCGGCTCCGAACTGGGTGGCGAATCAAGCCGGAATGGCGAGCGTCTCGTGCCACTGCCCGTGACCTGCCGTCCGCGTGCGCGCGAGACGAGCGATACCAATCGAAGCAACCCAACCGCGAGGGCAACAACATGAACACTTCCGTCGGCGGCATTCGCCGTCTCGGCATGCGTGCGCTACTGGTCGACGACGAAATCGCGCAGGAAACCGCGACCGGCCGCGCGGTCCGCACGCTGAGCGCGGAACTCGCGCAACGCGGCATCGACGTGTTGACGGCCACGTCCGCCGACGATGCGGTCGTGCTGATCCGCTCCGATCCGTCGATCCAGTGCGTGCTGCTCGACTGGGATCTCGGCGTGGACGGTCACGGGCCGTCCGAGGTGGTGGTCGACGCGATCCGGCATCGCAACGGCAGCGTGCCGATCTTCCTGCTGGCCGACCGCAGCGTCGCGTCGACGGTGCCGGCCGCGGTGATGGGCAAGGTCGACGATTTCGTGTGGCTGCTCGAGGATACGGCCGACTTCATCGGTGGGCGCATCCACGCGGCGATCGAACGCTATCGCTCGACCGTCCTGCCGCCGATGTTCGGCGCGCTCGCGAAGTTCTCGCGCGTCTACGAATACTCGTGGCATACGCCGGGCCACACGGGCGGCACCGGCTTCCTGAAATCGCCGGTCGGCCGCGCGTTCTTCGAGTACTTCGGCGAATCGCTGTTCCGCTCGGACCTGTCGATCTCGGTGGGCGAACTCGGCTCGCTGCTCGATCATTCGGGCCCGATCGGCGAAAGCGAGCGCTATGCGGCGCGCGTGTTCGGCGCGCATCGCACGTATCACGTGACGAACGGCTCGTCGACGTCGAACCGCATCATCCTGATGGCGAGCGTGAGCCGCGACCAGATCGCGCTGTGCGACCGCAACTGCCACAAGTCGGCCGAACATGCGATGACGATGTCGGGCGCGATTCCGACCTACCTCGTGCCGACGCGCAACCGCTACGGGATCATCGGGCCGATCGCATCGGAGCGCCTCACGCAGGCGGCGATCCGCGAAGCGATCGCATCGAACCCGCTCGCGGCCGGGCTGGCCGATCGCCAGCCGAAGCACGCGATCGTCACGAATTCCACGTACGACGGCCTCTGCTACAACGTCACGCGCGTCGAGGAATTGCTCGGCGCGAGCGTCGACCGGCTGCACTTCGACGAAGCGTGGTACGGCTACGCGCGCTTCAATCCGATCTACCGCGACCGCCATGCGATGCACGGCGACCCGCGCGACCACCACAAGGACCGGCCCACGGTATTCGCGACGCAGTCGACGCACAAGCTGCTGACCGCGCTGTCGCAGGCGTCGTACATCCACGTGCGCGACGGCCGCAGCCCGATTCCGCATGGCCAGTTCAACGAAACGTTCATGATGCACGCGTCGACGTCGCCGAACTACGCGATCATCGCGTCGAACGACGTCGCGGCCGCGATGATGGACGGCCCCGGCGGCGCCGCGCTGACGCGCGAATCGATCGAGGAGGCTGTCGCGTTCCGGCAGATGATCGCGCGAATGAACAATGAATTCGGCGCGAAGGGCGACTGGTTCTTCGAATGCTGGCAGCCCGATACCGTGCTCGAGGCGCGCACGGGCCGCACGCTGCCGTTCCACGAAGCGCCGCCCGAGCTGCTCGCGAGCGACCCGGCGTGCTGGGTGCTGCGCCCCGGCGCGCAATGGCACGGCTTCGGCAATATCGAGGACGGCTACTGCATGCTCGACCCGATCAAGGTGTCGATCGTCACGCCTGGCGTCGCGCCGGCCGGCGGCCTGATGCCGGTCGGCATCCCGGCGAGCGTCGTCACCGCGTATCTCGATGCGCGCGGGATCGTCGTCGAGAAGACCACCGATTTCACGATCCTGGTCCTGTTCTCGATCGGCATCACGAAGGGCAAGTGGGGCTCGCTCGTCAGCGCGCTGTGCGATTTCAAGCGCGACTACGACGCGAACCTGCCGCTCGACATGGCGATTCCGTCGCTCGCGAACGAGCATGGTTCGCGTTATGCGGGCATGGGGCTCAAGGATCTGGCCGACACGATGTTCGCGGCGATGGAGCAGCTCGGCACGACGCGGCTGATGTCGGAGGCGTTCTCGATCTTGCCGACGCCGGAGATGAGCCCGGTGCGCGCATACGAGCATCTCGTGCAGGGCCGCGTCGAACAGGTCACGCTCGACGAGCTGGCCGGGCGCACGGTGGCCACCGGCGTCGTGCCGTATCCGCCGGGCATTCCGCTCCTGATGCCGGGCGAGAACGCGGGGCCGGCCGGCGGCCCGGTGCTCGGCTACCTGAAGGCGCTCGAAGCGTACGACCGGCGTTTCCCGGGCTTCGCGCACGACACGCACGGCGTGGAAGTCGAGGACGGCACGTACCGCGTGTACTGCCTGACGGCCTGACGAGCGAACGAACGAGCGACCGGCCGCCCGGCGGCCTCACATCGAAGGATCGAACACCATGGACAACGCAGCGCACCTGTCCGGCGCGGCCACGACGGCCGCGCCGAAGAACCGGATGAACGTCTGGCAGCTCACCGTCCTCACGGCGGTCAACATGATGGGCTCCGGCATCATCCTGCTGCCGGCGAAGCTCGCGCAGGTCGGCACGATCTCGCTGCTGTCGTGGATCGTCACGGCCGGCGGTTCGCTCGCGCTCGCCTATGCGTTCGCGCGCTGCGGGATGCTGAGCCGCAAGCCGGGCGGGATGGGCGGCTACGCGGAGTACGCGTTCGGCAAGGCCGGCAACTACATGGCGAACTACACGTACGGGCTGTCGCTCGTGATCGCCAACGTCGCGATCGGCGTGACGGCGGTCGGCTACGGCACCGTGCTGTTCGACGCGACGCTGTCGCCGCTGCAAACGGGCCTCTGGACGATCTTCCTGCTCGTGCTGACGACGGTCGCGAACTTCGGCGGCTCGCGCATCACCGGCCGGATCGGCGCGGTGACGGTGTGGGGCGTGATCATTCCGGTCGTCGTCGTGTCGCTGATCGGCTGGTTCTGGTTCAGCGGCGCAACCTGGGGCGCGGCGTGGAATCCGCACGACCTGCCGTTCGGGCCGGCCGTGGGCGGCTCGATCGCGGTGACGCTGTGGGCGTTCCTCGGGCTCGAATCGGCGTGCGCGAACTCCGACGCGGTGGAGAATCCGGAGCGCAACGTGCCGATCGCCGTGCTCGGCGGCACGATCGCGTCGGCGATCTTCTACATCGTGTCGACCAACGTGATCGCCGGGATCGTGCCCAACGCGATCCTCGCGAAGTCGAATGCGCCGTTCGGCATCGCGTTCGCGACGATGTTCACGCCGGCCGTCGGCACGATCGTCACCGCGCTGATGGTGATCGCATGCATCGGCTCGCTGCTCGGCTGGCAGTTCACGGTGGCGCAGGTGTTCAAGAGCTCGGCCGACGTCGGCTATTTTCTGCCGGTGTTCGCGCGCGCCACGCGCACGGGCACGCCGATCGTCGGCATGGTGATCCTGCTGGTCGCGCAGGTCGCGCTGGCGCTGATGACGATCAGCCCGGAGCTGAGCAACCAGTTCCAGAAGATCGTCGATCTCGCGGTCGTCACGAACCTCGTGCCCTACGTGATGTCGATGGCCGCGCTGATCACGATCCAGAAGGTCGCGAAGGTGCCGCCGGGCAAGGCGCTGTTGACGAACGTGGTCGCGATGGTCGCGACCGCGTACAGCTTCTACGCGCTCTACAGCTCGGGCGAGCAGGCGCTGATGCTGGGCGGCCTGTGCGTGTTCCTCGGCTGGACGCTGTTCGGCTTCGTCAGCGCGCGCTTCTACCAGATGGAAGTCGATGCGCACGTGAAGGAACCGGGGAAGTCGCTGCAGGCATGAACAGGCCCTAACGCTGCCGCTGCGTCAGCAGCGGCGGGAGTGCTCGTTTCAGCAGATCGACGACGGCGCGCACGCGCGGCGGCAGCGGCCGCTGCGCGTGCACCAGCACGTTGAGCGCGAAGTCGGGAACGTCGTAGTGCGGCAGCAGGCGGACGAGCCGGCCGTGCGCGAGCGCATCGGCGCAAGCCGGGTGCTGGACCACGCCGATGCCGCCGCCCGCCGCGATCGTGTCGAACATCGGGCGCCAGTGGCTCGCGGTCATGACCGTGCGGATACGCGCGTATTCGACTGCGCCGCCGTCGCGCTGAAGCGGCACCTGTTCGTTCGCGAACACGCCTTTCACGCGGATGAACGGATGGTTCGCGAGATCGGCCTTCGTGTCGATCGGGCCGTGCCGGTCGAGATACGACGGTGCGGCGACGAGTACGCGGCCGACCGCGCCGAGCGCGTAGGCGACGAAGCCGCCGTCGCCGAGCTGTCCGACCCGGATCGAAATGTCGACGCCCTCGGTGACCGGATCGACGATGTCGTCGTTCAGCACGAGGTCGATGTGCAGCTTCGGATACGCGGTGCGGATCTGCATCAGCACGCCCGGCAGTACGACCTCGCCGAAGCATTGCGGCGCCGCGAGCCGGATCGTGCCGTCGAGCGCGTTTTCCGTCTTCGACACCGATGCAACGGCCAACTCGGCCGCCTCGAGCAGCGCCTTGCTGCGTTCGTAGAAAAGGCGGCCTTCCTCCGTGCACGCGAGCGTACGCGCACTGCGCATCAGGAGCCGCGTGCCGAGATGTTTCTCGAGTTTCTCGATGCGCTCGCTGACGGCCGGTTGACCCATGTCGAGATCCCGTGCCGCGCCGGACATCGTGCCGCGCTCCACGACCCTGACGTAGATGCGCATCGTCGCCAACAAATCCATGAAGTCGCGCCTTTTGTCTTCCGGTTCGATTTTGTGCCGATCGACGGATGGTATCAAAGCGGCGGAGGGCCGACGGTGTGCGTCGGGCCGATACTCATTATCGGCCGGGGCGCTCATGGTGCCGACGAAGCCGCGTGCGTTCGTCCGCGCCGTGAGCGAAAATCGGCTTCGTTCCCGCGCGACCGACAGGAGACCCGGCATGACGCAACGCAACGAAGCCCCACGGACGAATTGCGTCGCATGGCAGATCGTGCAGACGTGGCAGGCGGCCGAATGGTGCCGGCTCGACGAGTCGCAAACGGGCATCGCGCTGGCGGGGACGGTGGCGGGCGCGATCGACGGCACGCCGTTTCGCATCGATTACGCGATCGCATGCGGGACCGACTGGCTCACGCGTTCGGCGCGCGTGACGCGGTGGACCGGCACGGCGCCGCCACGGCAATGGGACATCGCGTGCGATGCGGGGCGGTGGGCGATCGACGGCGTCGATGCGCCGGCGCTCGCGGGCGCGACCGACATCGATCTCGGCTTCAGTCCGTCGACCAATACGCTGCCGATCCGGCGGCTCGCGCTCGCCGTCGGCGAGTCGGCGGAGATTCGCACCGCGTGGCTGCGTTTTCCGGATGTCGACATCGTGCGCGGCGAGCAGCGCTATACGCGCACGGCGCCGCACGTGTATCGCTACGAGAGCGGCACGTATGCGGCCGATATCGCGATCGACGGCGCGGGCCTCGTCACCGACTACGACGAATGGCGGCGCATCGGCGCGGCGCCCGCGTCGTGACGCATCAGCGCGCGCTGGCGACCGACAGCTTGGCCGGAATCAGCTTCAGCGTGCTGAACGCGTCGGCGATGCTCTGCTGGTACGCGAGAGTCGCGTCGGTGATCGGCTGCACGCCGTAGCCGGCGCGCTTGAGCGCGACTTCGAGCGTCGGCGCGTCGAGGCCGACGAGCGGGGACAGTTGCGCGGCCACCTCGGGCACGTGATCGCGCGCCCAGCGGTCGACCGCGTCGACTTCGTCGAGCAGCGCACGCAGCACCTGCGGGTGCGCGGCCGCGTACTTGCGCGCGGCGAGGTAGTACTGCGTATTGCGCACGAGCGCGTCGCCGTTCGCGACCACGCGCGCGCCGAGCTGCCGTTCGGCGGCGGCCAGATACGGATCCCAGATCACCCACGCATCGACGCTGCGCTGCACGAACGCGGCGCGCGCATCGGCCGGCGTCAGGTAGATCGGCTGAATGTCGGCATAGGTCAGGCCCGCGCGCTCGAGCGCCTTCACCAGCAGGTAGTGGACGTTCGAACCCTTGTTGAACGCGACCTTCTTGCCGCGCAGTTGCGCGACGGTTCGGATCGGCGAATCGGGCAGCACGACGATCGCCTCGCCCTGGGGCGCGGGCGGCTCGTTGCCGATGTAGACGAAATCGACGCCGGCCGCCTGCGCGAAGATCGGCGGGGTTTCGCCGACCGTGCCGACGTCGATCGCGCCGGCGTTCAGCCCCTCGAGCAGTTGCGGGCCGGCCGGGAATTCGAGCCATTGCACGGCGACGCCCTGGCTCGCGAGACGCTTCTCGAGCGTGCCGCGCGCCTTGAGCACGACGAAGTTGCCGTATTTCTGGAAGCCGATGCGCAGCCGCGTGCCGCCGGCGTCGGCGCGTGCGGGCGCGGCCGCGAGCGGCCCGAGCGCGAGCCCGGCCAGCCCGGCGGCCGCGCCGTGCAGCCACTGGCGGCGGCGCGGGTTCGCCGGAGTCGATTCAAGGTCTGCGTGCGGTGTGTCGTTCATCGAGGCGTCCTGCTGGCGGGTTCACGGGCCGCGCGCGAAGGTGGCGCGGCCGGCGCAGGACCGGGCCGGATGCGGGCGACGCACGCAACGGGCCGGCCCGCGCCGGAGTCAGGACGATACGGCGCGGCGGGCCGGCGGCCAACCAACGAATCCGAATATGCAAATCAGCGGCCGGACGATACGTAACCGGTGACGCGGCAGCACGCCGCCGCGCTCACTCGGTGACGAGCAGGCTTTCCTCGATCGAGTCGACGCGATCCGGATAGAACGCGAGGTGCCCGCGAATCGATTCGACGGCCGGATTCGGATGCTCGTACGTCCACACGGCGTTGATCGAGCGTTCGCCGCCGGCCGGAATCGAGTAGTACGCGCAATCGCCCTTGTACGGGCAGTAGGTCGCGTGTTCGGTGCGTTCGAGCAGCGACATGTCGGCATCCTCGCGCGGAATGTACAGCACCGCCGGATAGCTGGCCTCGCGCAGCACCAGCGCATGGCGCGTATCGGCGACGACCTTGTCGGCCACCTTCACGATCACGCGGGACGAATGCGGTTCGATCAGGATCGGGTGATCGGGGCCCGGCGACTTCACGGGACGAGAGGGCGTATCGGGGTTGATCGGCATCGGGTTCCTCCGGAAAGGGCGGCGCGCACGGACGCGCCGTGCCGGCATGTGCACGCCGGGCGGATTCCCGCGCGCCGGCGCCGGCGTCGGCCAATCGATACGATGCACCCATTCCGGAGAACTTGCAGGGGGCCGGAAGGCCGTGCGGCGGTTTTCGATCGGGTGTCCGGGCGGCTCGCGGCGGCGGCGTTCGGCATGCATGCGGCGCTCGCATGGACTTTTCGATGCCGCGGCAGCGGGATGCATCCACGACGATAAGCAACGCGGAATTAATTGGTAAGCGATCGGCGGGAGGCGCGCGAAGATCGGCGGTCGTCAATCGCATGACAGCCTTTTTTATCCGCCACCATGAAGAATCCTTTCGTTTCGTCAGCCGCGCGCCGCACGCGCGGCGTATCGCATGCCGGCGCCGCGCTCCGCTGCATCGCCGCGTCGTTGCTATTGGCGGGCGCCGCGACGCACGCGCTCGCGGCGCCCGCGGGCAAGACGCTCGTGTACTGTACCGAAGGCAGCCCGGCCGGCTTCGATCCCGGCCAGCACACGACGAGCACCGATTTCGATGCGAGCACGTACCCGATCTACAACGGGCTCGTGCAGTTCAAGCGCGGCACGCTCGATCTCGTACCCGCGCTCGCGACGAGCTGGGACGTGTCGCCCGACCAGCGCACGATCACGTTCCACCTGCGGCGCGGCGTGAAATTCCAGACCACCGCGTGGTTCAAGCCGACGCGTCCGTTCCAGGCCGACGACGTCGTGTTCACGTTCCGCCGGATGCTCGACCCGGACGATCCGTTCCGCAAGGCGTATCCGGTCAGCTTCCCGTATTTCAGCGATCTCGGCTTCGACCGCAACATCGAGCACATCGAGAAAGTCGACGACTACACGGTGCGCTTCGTGCTGAAGTCGCCCGACGTCGTGTTCGTGCGCAATCTCGCGATGGCGTTCGCGTCGGTGCTGTCGGCCGAATATGCGGGGCAGCTCGCCGCGCGCCATCGGGAGTCGGACATCAACCAGTTCCCGGTCGGCACGGGGCCGTTCGTGCTGCGTACGTACCAGAAGGACGCGCTGATCCGCTACGACGCGAATCCCGACTACTGGAACCCGGACGACGTGAAGCTCGCGCGCCTCGTGTTCGCGATCACGCCCGACCCGGCCGCGCGCTTGCAGAAGCTCGTGGCCGGCGAGTGCCAGGTGTCGGCGTTTCCGCGGCCGGCCGATCTCGAGACGGTGCGGCGCGACCCGAAGCTGACGCTGTTTTCGGGGACGGGCTTCAACGTCGGCTTCGTTGCGTACAACACGCAGCATCCGCCGCTCGATCGCGTCGACGTGCGGCGCGCGCTCGACATCGCGATCGACAAGGCGGCGATCATCAAGACCGTGTTCAACGGCGACGCGACGATCGCGACGAACCCGATGCCGCCCGCGCAATGGTCGTACAACCCGCGCCTGAAGGACGCGCCGCGCGATCCGGCCGCCGCGAAGGCGCTGCTCGCGCAGGCCGGGTTTCCCAACGGCTTCGACCTCACGCTGTGGGCGATGCCCGTGCAGCGCCCGTACAACCCGAACGCGCAGTTGATGGCGCAACTGATCCAGCAGGATTGGGCGAGGATCGGCGTGCGCGCGAGGATCGTCAGCTACGAATGGGGCGAATACAACCGCCGCGCGAAGCACGACGGCCAGCACGACGCGATCCTGTACGGCTGGTCGGGCGACAACGGCGACCCCGACAACTGGCTCGGCACGCTGCTCGGCTGCGACGCCGTGCACGGCAGCAATCTCGCGAAGTGGTGCAACAAGGACTTCGAGCAACTCGTGACGGCGGCGCGCTCGAATGCCGATGTCGCGAAGCGCACGGCGCTGTACGAGCAGGCGCAGGTGGTGTTCAAGGACCAGGTGCCGTTCACGCCGATCGCGACGTCGATCGTGTCGCTGCCGATCTCCAGGCGCGTCCACGGGCTGACGTTCTCGCCGCTCGGCGGGCACCGGTTCGACGGTGTGTGGCTCGATTGACGGAAGGGGGGCCGGCGCGCCCGTGCGCACCGGCGTTCGCCGCGTCAGTCGAGCGCGACGGCCGCGGCCGTTTCGACCGGCGTGCCTTCGAGCGCGACCGACGGCCGGCCGTCGGGGCCGACCGGCACGTCGCCGACGAGCGTCGTGCGATATAGCTGGCGGTCGAAGTCGAGATCGAAGATGTCGACGGGCGCGAGATGCGCGGTCGCCCGGTTGTCCCAGAACGCGATGCTGCGCGGCTCCCACTTGAAGCGGATCGTGAATTCCGGCCGCGTCACGTGCTCCCACAGCAGTTCGAGCAGCGCCTGGCTCTCGCGCGGCGTCAGCCCGACGATCGATTTCAGGAAGCTCGGGCTCACGTACAGCGCGCGTTCGCCGGTTTCCGGATGCACGCGCACGAGCGGATGCTCGGTCACGAGCGGGCGGCGCTCGACCGCGTCGTCGAATGCGCCGGTCGCGCGCGCGCCTGGCGGTGGCGTGAAGCGATGGATGCCGCGCAGCGTGTCGACGAAGCCGCGCAGCGGCGCGGACAGCGTTTCGTAGGCGCGCACGAGGTTGGTCCAGTGCGTGTCGCCGCCGTACGGCGGGATCGTCACGCCGCGCAGGATCGATGCCCACGGCGGATTCACGGCGGCCGTCACGTCGGTGTGCCAGCCGGTCCAGGGCCGGCGCACCGGTTCGCCTTCGAAGCGCGTCGCCTTGCGATGCTTCGCGATCGAATAGACGGCCGGATGGCCGTCGACATGCCCGAACACCGGGTGCCCGACCGTCGGCTCGCCGAACTGCGCGCAGAACGCGACATGCTGCTCGTGCGTGAGAAATTGTTCGCGGAAGAAGACGACGCGCCATTTCAGCAGCGCGGCGCGGATCGCCGTGATCTGCGGCGTCGTCAACGGTTGCGTGAGGTCGACGCCGCGGATTTCCGCACCGATGTGGGCGGACAGCGGGATCACGTCGACCGGCTGGGCGGGGGGGGCGAGTAGGGCGCTCATGCGACGCTCCTGGCGGAAGTGAACGGGGAAGACGGACGACATCGTTGCGCGTGCAAGCGTCGGTCCGGTGGCGCGATGTTCATGGCGGGTGTCCGGCAGGGAGTGGCGCGGCGGCGCGCGGAAAAAAGGGAAAGGAAACAGGCGAAAGGGCGCCGCCGCGGGACATGGACGTTATTGCAGCGTGGCGCCCGGCCCCTTCAGCAGGACGCTCCGGCGGCCGTCGATGCCGACCGGCACGTCGCCGTGAACGGTCGCGCGGCGCACGACCCGGCGCGCATCGCCGTAGTCGTTGATCGCATAGTGCTGCGTCGCGCGGTTGTCCCAGATCGCGACGTCGCCCTCCTGCCAGTTCCAGCGCACGGTGTTCTCGAGACGCGTCACGTGCTCGTGGAACACCTGCAGCAGGTGCGCGGAATCCTGCGCCGACAGCCCCTTGAGCCGCTGCACGAAGTGTCCGAGCACGAGCGTACGCTCGCCGGTTTCTGGATGCACGCGCACGACCGGGTGCTCGGTTTCGTAGACGGTCGACGTGAACACTTCGCGGTAGCGCTTCAGTTGTGCATCGTCGGCGTGCACGTGCGTCGACGCATAGTCGTAGGCGTTCGTGTGCAGCGCCCACAGCGTGTCCGCGAGCGCGCGCAGCGAATCGGGCAGATGCGCGTACGCGGCGGCCGTGTTGGCCCATACGGTGTCGCCGCCGAACGGCGGGATCACGACCGCGCGCAGGATCGAGACCTTCGGATACGCATCGACGAAGGTCACGTCGGTATGCCACGAATTCGCGCGTGCGCCGTGCGCGGAATCGAGTTCGAGCAGCGCCGCGCTGCCGTCGACGGACGGCACGGTCGGGTGCGCGACCGTGTCGCCGAAGCGGCGGGCGAACGCTTCCTGCGCGGTGTCGTCGAGATGGTGCTGGCCGCGGAAGAACAGCACCTTGTGGCGCAGCAGCGCGGCGTGGATCGCGTCGAACGTCGCGTCGTCGAGCGTGGCCGACAGCCGCACGCCGGAAATTTCGGCGCCGATCCGGCCGGCGACCTGGCGAAGCTGAAGCGGGACGGCGGCCGTGCGCGGCGCGGCGTGCGAAGCAGGCGAAGGCGAGTGAGCGGCGTGCTGGACATCGGACATCGGGAGTCTCCTGGAGTCGGGTCGGTCGAGCCTCCATTCAAGCAGGCGCCGTGCGGATTCGGAACCGATGAATCGTCACAACCTTAGCGTGCGGGCTGCGCTGAACGATATGTGTCGTCATGCTGAGCAATGCAAACGCGTCGCATCGCTACCACGCGAGCCGCCATTCGCCGATCGGGTGCGCTCGCGCCGCGTCGATGCGCTTGCCGCCCGACGCGTCGTCGCCCGACGGGTCGCTGTCGTCGAAATCGGCGAGCACCGTGGCGCGCAAGCGCGCGAATGCCGGCGAATCGCGCCGGCGCGGGCGCGGCAGCGCGACGTCGACGATGCGCGCGATGCGGCCCGGACGCGGCGCCATCGTGACGACACGGTCGCCGAGATAGACGGCTTCGTCGACGTCATGCGTGACCAGCAGCATCGTGATGCGTTTCTGTTCCCAGATGCGCAGCAGTTCGTTCTGCATCTTCGCGCGCGTCTGCGCGTCGAGCGCGCCGAACGGCTCGTCGAGCAGCAGCACGCGCGGCCGGTTCACGAGACCGCGCGCGATCGCGACGCGCTGCGCCATCCCGCCCGACAACTGGTTCGGAAACGCGTGCTCGAAGCCGTTCAGCCCGACGAGGGCGATGTGTTCGGCGACCGCACGCCGTTTCGCGGCGGCGTCCAGCGGCGCATTGCGCAGCGCGGCGCCGATGTTCTGTTCGACGGTCAGCCACGGAAACAACCGGTGATCCTGGAACACGATGCCGCGCTGTAGCGACGTGTCGCGCACGCGTTCACCGCCCGCGCGGATTTCGCCCGTGTAGTCGGTGTCGAGCCCGGCGACGAGCCGCAGAAGCGTGGACTTGCCGCAGCCGCTGGCGCCGACGATCGTGACGAATTCGCCGGCACGCACGTGCAGCGATACGTCGTCGAGCACGGCGAGCGCCGCGTCGCGTCGCGCGTAGTGCTTGCTTACATGGAGGATGTCGAGCGAATCGGAGGCGAGGGTCGTCATGGCGGTACGAAGAAGGGGGCGGAAAGGAGGCAAGGGGCGCTCAGCGCGTGAGGTCGCCGCGCCGGGCCAGCACCTTGCGCTCGATCGCTCGCGCGGTCGCGTTCAGCGCCCAGCCGGTTACGCCGACGACGATGATCCCGAACAGCACGAGATCCATCCGGAACTGCTCGCTGCCGTCGATCAGCGTGTTGCCGATCCCGCTGCCGGCGACGAGCAGGTATTCGGCGCCGAGCGTCGCGAGCCACGAATAGATCAGGCCGAGATACAGGCCGGTGAAGATCGACGGCAGCGCGGCCGGCAGGATCACGTGGCGGATCAGCTGGAGCCGCGAGTAACGCAGCGCGCGGGCGACGTCGACATACGCGCGCGGCACCGCGTGAATGCCGTCGCAGGTATGGGCGGCGACCGGCAGTAGCGCGGCGAGCGACAGGAACACGACCTTCGCGACGTCGCCGAGGCCGAACCACACGGAAATCAGCGGAATCCACGCGAACAGCGAGATCTGCTTGAACGTGTCGAAGCTCGGGCCGACCATCCGCGCGGCGATGCGCGACAGCCCGAGCACCGCGCCGAGCAGGAGGCCGCCCGTCGCGCCGATCGCGAACCCGCACGCTTCGCGCGCGAGCGACGCCGACAGCGCACGGCCGAGCGCGCCGCTTGCCGCCTGCGCCCACGCGGTGTGCAGCACGTCGGCCGGGCCGACGAGCAGCCCGCTTGTCACGAGATGCGCGGAAGCGATCGCCCACCAGAGCGCGAACGCCGCGAGCGGCAGCACGAAGCCGCGCCAGTCGGGCACATGCGGACGGCGGGCGGCCGCGGCGGATGTAGCGGTGGTAGCGGTGGTAGCGGGCGGTGTGGCTGACGGCGCGGCGGCATGCGGCACGGGCGATTCTCCTTCGGTTGGGCGGGCGGGCCCGTTCAGCCGCGAAACGCGGACGGCACGCCGCGGCGCAGGCGCGCTTCGAGTGCGTCGAGCGCCCGGTTGATCAGCAGGCCGACCGCGCCGACCACGACCACGGCTGCCATCACGAGATCGAGCTGGAACAGTTGCCGCCCGTACACGATCAGGTAGCCGAGCCCTTCGGACGACGCGACGAGTTCGACCACGACGAGCGCGAGCCACGACTTCGTGAACGCGAGCCGCACGCCGGTCGCGAGCGTCGGGATCGCGGCCGGCAGCACGACGTGGACGATGCGTTGCCGGCGCGTGTAGCCGAACCCGCGCGCGACTTCGTCGAGGGCGGGCGGCGTCTGGCGAAACCCCTGCAGCGTGCTCAGCGTGACGGGGACGAGCGCCGCATGCGCGATCAGCAGGTACTTCAGCGGCTCGCCGACGCCGACGAGCAGCAGCAGGAACGGCAGCCAGCCGAGCACCGGGATCTGCACGAGCGCGTTGAAGCTCGGCAGCACGTAGGCTTCCAGCGTGCGCGACAGCCCGAGCGCGACGCCGATCGACACGCCGAGCAGCGTGCCGGCCGCGAAGCCGACGAGCACGCGTTGCAGGCTGATCAGCGTGTGGCGCACGAGATCGCCGTTCGACGCTAGCTCGGCCAGCGTGTCGACCACGCGTTCGGGCGGCGGCAGGATTTGCGGCGCGATCCAGCCGCGCGCGCTGCCCACGCTCCACAGCGCGAACAGCAGCGCGGGCAGCACCCACGGCGCGAGCCGCCACGCGAGCCGTTCCAGCGCGGCCGCGCGGCGCGGCGGCACGGCGAGCGTGCGCGACTCGGACGACGGGACGGGAAACGCGGTGTCGCTCATCGGGGTCGATCCGGTCAGGAGAGAGGCTTGCCGGCCGCGTCATAGCGCGGCCAGTAGTTTTCGAGCTTGAGCGTGCGCAATGCATGGTCGAGATACTTCGGCTCGAACCAGCCGTCGACGTCGACCGGCTGACGGATCAGCTTCAGGTTCAGCGCGTCCTGCGCGACGGCCTTGTAGCGCGCGACGACGAACGGGTCGATCAGCGGGGACAGGCGGTCCTTCAGGCGCTGGTTCGCATAGTCGGCCTGCCACGACGTGTACGGCACGCCGCTCTTCGCCCACAGCTTGAACAGCGCGTCGCGGTTCGCCTCGTCGGACGACCATTGCGCGCCCTTCACGAACGCGGTGACGACGCGCTGCACGATGTCCGGGTGCGCGCGTTCGAAATCGTCGAGTACGAGCAGGTGGGTCTGGCGCGTCAACTGCGGGCCGTCGTTCTGCGATTCGTAGATGATTTTCGCGAGGCCCGCGTCGCGCAGCTTGTAGAGCCCGTAATCGCCGACCGACGCGTCGATGCCCTTCGACGCGAGCGCGGCCAGCGAACTGGCGGCGTCGAGGTTGATCACGCGCAGGTCGCGTTCGCCGAGGCCGTTCTTCGCGAGCGCGTTGTCGGCGACGAGCTGCAGGTTGGTGCCGCGGAAGATTGACACGCGGCGGTCCTTCAGGTCCTTGATCGAGCGGATCGTGGAGTCTGGCGGCACCGCGATCTTGATGCCCGATCGCACGCTCGCGGCGAGCAGCAGGCGCGTCTTGATCCCGTTCGAGCGCGCGAGCACGGCGGGCAGGTCGCCCTGGTATGCGAAGTCGAGCGCCTTGTTGGCGATCGCCTCGTTGACGGCCGGCCCCGCGCCCTTGAAGAACAGCCATTCGACCTTGATGCCGTCGGCGGCGAATTCCTTTTCGACGAGCTGCTGCAACTGCACCGTCGCGGCGCTCGATCCGCCGAACGTCGGTGGGTCGCCGGCGCCCTGCTGGGCGACGCCGATGCGGAGAATGGCGGGCTTGTCCGCGTGCGCGGCGGCGGCCGGCAACGCAACGAGGGACGCGATCAGCAGTGATCGCAGCAGGCGCAGTGGAAGCATGAATCGATGGATCCGGAACGTTGGGGAACGAGGCCGGGCCGCAGCCCGTCGGGTCATTCTCGATGACGCCCGGAGGCCGGACAAGCAACGATTTGAACTATGCTTATCGCCGCGCGGGGGATCGCGGGAGGGACCGAGCGCGCTGCAGCAGCACGAGCAGCGCGATCGACGTGATGGCGGGCCCGATCTGCGGCAGCGTCATCCACGGATTCAGAAACTCGTACAGCGGCAGCGCCCACATCGCGGCGACGGCGCATTGCTCGCCGCGCCGCCAGCCATGCTGCGAGCCGATGGCGATCATGCAGGCGATCGGAATGCACAGCCACGACAGTTCGTAGTGCCAGACATACGGATTGGCGACGAGCGTCGCGACGACCAGTACCGCGCCGCGCAACCGCGTGTCCCGGCTGCGGCGCCAGACCTGGCACGCCGCCGCGAGCGCGATCGCCGCGACGGCGGCCTGGCCGGCGAACGCGGCGGCGGGCGACAGGCCGGCGAGCCGAAACGACGCGAATGGTGTCGGCGACGCGAACCAGAACGGCACGCCATGCTCGATGATCAGCGCGCGCAGCGCGCCGGCATTCCGCAGAAACAAGCGGAGCGGTTCCATGCCGCCCGCCGCGATGCCCAGTGCGGTGATCGCGATCGCCCATGCCGCGGCCCATGCGACCGCGCGCCACGCGCGCGCGGCGATCAGCACGAAGGGGAACAGCATCGCCATTTGCGGCTTGACCGACAGGAGTCCGATACACAGGCCGGCCAGCATCGGCCGCCGGTCGACGAAATACACGGCGAGCGCCGCACAGGTGGCGGTCAGCATCGCGTTCTGTCCGTACATCGCGGTGACGAGCACCCCGGGGCACGCGAGCAGCGCGAGCCAGCCGATGCGTGTCGCGCCGGGCACGGCGCCGAGCCCCGATACGCGCCACACCGCGAGGCCGAGCAGCACGACGCCGAGCACGACGAACAGTGGATAGCTGATCGCATAGGGCAGCAGCGCGAGCGGTGTCACCGCGAGCAGATACGACGGCGGGTACAGCCACGGCAGGAATGCATGGCGGCCGGCCAACGGGAACAGTCCGGCGAGCGCGCGCGAGAACGCGGGGATGTCGTAGGCCTGCCACGGCGAGCCGTGGAGCATCAGATGGGACGCGGACCAGAACACCATGTACCCCGAACCGGGGCGGAACGTGCCCGGTTCGGTCGAGCGAAGGCCGATCCAGAGCAGGACCGCCCCCAGCAGTACGCCGATCGCCAGCATGACCGCACTGTAAAGCGCGATGCGTGCGGGGGTGAGCCAGGCGCGGACGGGTCGTTCGCCGCGCCGTATCGGCGAGCCGGAAATATCCATGCGGCGCTACTTGGCCGACAGATTGCGCGGCACTTCGGAAAGCCGGTTGTGCACGCGGTAGCAGAGGGCGGCCGCCATGCGTTGCATCAGCGGATCGCACATCCGGTCGGTGCGCTTCGTGGCGACGACCTCGGCGCCCGCGTGCCAGCGTTCGAGCATCGCGGGAATCAGGGACGGTGGGCCCTGCAGGTCGGCGTCGGTCAGGATCACGGCCGCGCCGGCCGCCTCGTCGAGGCCCGCGGTGAGCGCGGCCTCCTTGCCGAAGCGCCGCGTGAGATCGACGATGCGTACGCGCGGATCGGCGACCGCGATGTCGATCAGCTTGTCCAGCGCGCCGTCGCGGCTGCCGTCGTTTACGCAAACGATTTCGAAGCGCGCGGTGCCGATCGCTTCCGGTATCGGAACGGTGGTCGCGAAGAACGCATCGATCGCTTCCGCTTCGTCGTGAAACGGCGCGACGAGCGATACCAACGGCTTCAGGGTGTGCCTGGACATACGTCCCCCGTGAGATCCGGTCTGCGGCGCGTTGTCTGGTTCTGTTGCCGGCGAACGTGCGGAAACGGGCCCGGACCGGTGCGCATGTCGCGGTTATGACGGCCTCGCTGGCTGCCGCCGGCCGGGGCGGCGAACCGTCGGATCATTCTACGCACGAACGGCACGCGAGTGACAGCATGCGCGGGTTTGCTCGGGGGGATTTTCCGCGATGCCGCCCGTGCCGAGGGGCGTTGGCGTTCGGACCGGTCTGCATACGCGCGCAACCGTTAGCATGTTGCTGTCACGACGGTAACGGAGAGGGGCATGCAAGTCCAGGATCTGACAGGCGCGGCGCTGGATTACTGGGTCGCGATCGCGGAAGGCCATGATGCGCCACGTGCCGACGCGTACGGATGCACGTCGGTTCGCACGGCGGGCGGCGTGCCGGCGCCGTTCGCGCCGTCGTCGTCCTGGGCGGACGGCGGCCCGATCGTCGATCGGCGGCCGTTCGCCGCGTTCGAGCGCGATGGCGGGCGGGGCGCGTGGCGCGCCGTGTTGCATCGGGCCGTGCCGGCCGCGGGCGAGCGCTGCACGTTCAACCAGTCGGGGCCGACGCTGCTGATTGCCGCGATGCGCACGGTCGTCGCGTCGACGTTCGGCGACGACGTGCCCGACCTCGATATGGCGCGCCCGCGCTGACCGTGCGTCGCGCGCCGCGCGGCGCCACTCAGGCCGACACGTTCCGGATGGCGATCGACGCGACGTCGACGCGGCGCGGCAGGATCGCGTCCGCCGCCGCGCGATCGGCGACGCGCTGCAGCACGTCGATGTCGGCGCCGCTGAGGCTGCGCTGCGCGAGCGCGGCCCGGCGCGCGATATCGGTGGCGGCGTCGGGCGGCAGGCGCGTGAGCGACGCATAGACGCTCGCGTAGTCGGCCGGGTGCGCGAGCGCCCATTGCCCCGCCCGGGCGAGCCGCGCGAGCACGTCCGCGAGCGCCGCGCGCTTGCCGCGATCGTCGAGCGTTTCGACTGGCGACGTGAGGAACGCGAGCCCCGAGTTGATGCCGCTGCCGTCGCGGACGATGCGCGCGCCGCGTCGCACCGCATGCCCGTAGTACGGATCGAACGTGGCCCAGATGCCGATCCGCTTCGCCTCGAACGCGGCGAACGCGTCGACCGGCAGGACGAAACGCACCTCGACGTCGCGCGGCGCGAGCCCATGTTCGCGCAGCGCGCCGTACAACTGGTATTGCGAGATGCTGCCGCGCGCCGACGATACGACGACGGTTTGCCCTTTCAGGTCGGCCACGGTGCGAACCGGCGAGTCCGGCTGCACGACGATGCCGAGCGACGTCGGCGAGCCGACGCGCGTCGCGACGATCCGCAGCGACGGATCGCCGAGCGCGGCCGTCAGGACGGGCAGGTCGCCGGCCGGCGCGAGATCGATCGCGCCCGCGCGCTGCGCTTCGAACAGCGGCGCGGCGCCCTGGAAGTTGGCCCAGCGGAACCGGTACGGCGTGCCGTCGAGCACGCGCGCCGCTTCGGCCAGCGCGCGCAGGCCGCCGGCCTGGTCGCCGAGGACGAGCGTGACGCCCGACAGGTCGGCGCCGGCCGCGCGGGCCGGCAGTGCGAGGCCGCCCGCGAGCGGCGCGGCGGCGAGGGCGGCAAGGCGCTGCAGCGCGCGGCGGCGCGCTGTGGCGAAAGAGTGGGTCATCGGCGGCGTGTCCTCGGTGATCCGCGCGCGGACGGCGCGGCTGCCGGGCAGGTTACGGAATCGGTTTCCGGCCGACAAACATCGAATCGTGAAATGCATATTCGTGCGGAGGGCGGCCGGTTTGGCCGGTGCGGCGGCGCCCGACCCGGCGCCCGGGCGCGCACGTCTTACGCGGCCGGCCGAATCGTCCGCAGGAATGCCCGCACGGCCGGCGCCTTTTCGAACCGCCGGTGCGCGAGCGCGAGCGCCGACATGATCGGCTTGCCGGCGATCGGCCGGTACACGACGCCCGGCAGCGACACGCAACCGGCAAGTGCATCGGGGATCACCGCGACCCAGCCGTTCACCGACACGCACGCGAGTACCGCGAGCAGGCCGCCCGGCCGCGCGGCGACGACCGGCGCGAAGCGGCCGCGGCGCGCGACTTCGAGCGTGCCGAGCGCCTGTTCGGGCACCGCGAAGCGCGCGTCGGCGAGGTCCGCCGCGCGCACGGTCGCCATCGCCGCATAACGCGAATCGGCCGGCACGGCCGCGACGAACACGTCGCGCTGCAGCGTGACGATCCGCAGGCCGCCGGGCAGCGCCAGCGGCGGGCGCACGTACGCGAGGTCGAGCCGGCCCGTGTCGAGCTGGTTCGCGACGTCGTCCATCGGCACCTCGCGCAGGTTCAGCTCGATGCGCGGGTGCGCGGCGCGGAACGCGCCGACGGTGCGCTGCAGCGTGCCCGAATAGACGGCCGACGACACGTAGCCGATCTCGATCCGGCCGAGTTCGCCGCGTTCGGCCAGCGCGGCGAGTTCGCGGCCTCGCTGCAGGTGCTCGACCGCGGCTCTCGCTTCCGCGAGATAGGCCTCGCCGGCCGCGCTGAGCGTGACGGCGCGGCGCGACCGGTGAAAGAGCCGCACGCCGAGCGCGCGCTCGGCTTCCTGGATCTGCCGCGTGAGCGCGGGCGGCGCCATGTCGAGCGCCTCGGCCGCGCGTGCGAAATGCAGGTGTTGCGCGACGCTCAGGAACGCGCGCAGATGACGGAATTCGAGCTGGCCCATGGTTGCAGTTTTCGTCAATGAAACAACGTGGAAGTATCAATGACAGGCAATACCGGGCAAGCCTAGCATACGGCTCGTACATCCTGTTCCGGAGTGACCGATGTCCCCGTCTTCACCGGCGTCGCGCGCAAGCGCGGCCGCCACCCCGCCCGCCGGCGCCCGTCTGCCTGCCGCGGCGACGCTCGCCGTCGCGTCCGCGACCTGTTCGCTGATCGTGCTCGACACGAACGTGGTGGCCGTCTCGCTGCCGAGCATCGCGCGCGGCTTTCACGCGAGCTTCGCCGATATCGAGTGGGTCGTCAGCGCGTACATGACCGCGTTCGCCGCGTGCCTGCTGCCGGCCGGCGGGCTCGCCGACCGCTTCGGGCGCAAGCGGATGCTCTTCGGGGGGCTCGCGCTCTTCTTCATCGCGTCGCTCGGCTGCGGCGTCGCGCCCTCGGCGGGCTGGCTGATCGCCGCGCGTGCGGTGAAGGGCGGCGGCGCCGCGCTGCTGCTGACCGCGGCGCTCGCGGTGATCGCGAACCGTTTCCCGGACGGCCGCGAGCGCGCACGCGCGTGGGCGATCTGGGGCATGTGCATGGGGATCGCGACGGCCATCGCGCCGCTCGTCGGCGGCGCGATCACGCAATGGATCGGATGGCGCTGGGTGTTCCTGCTGAACTTGCCCGTCTGCCTGCTGCTGGCGGCCGGCGCGCGCGTCGCGATCGACGAATCGAACGATCCCCATGCGAAGCGCGTCGACGTGGCCGGCAGCCTGCTGTTCGGCGCGGCGCTCGCCTGCGCGATCGCGGCGCTGATCGGCGCGCCGTCGCACGGCTGGCTGTCCATCGCGACGCTGGGCCGGCTCGCACTCGCGGCGGCGCTGCTGGCGGCGTTCGTCGGCGCGGAGCGCTGGCAGGCGCGACCGATGATCGATCTCGCGCTGTTTCGCCAGCCGCGCTTCGTCGGCGCCGTGCTCGCGATGTTCGGTTACGCGGCGTGCGCGCAGGTGATGATGACGTTCCTGCCGCTGTACCTGCAAAACGCGTTCGGGATGTCGGCGATCGATGCAGGGCTCGGGATGCTGCCGTTCGCGTTCGCGATGATCGCCGGCCCGTCGCTCGGCGCGGCGCTCGCCGCGCGCGTGTCGTCCGGCGGCGTGCTGGCCGGCGGGCTCGCGCTGATCGGCGCGGGCAACCTCGCGACCGCGGCGCTGACGGGCGGCGGCGACTACCGGCTCGTCGCGCTCGGCATGTTCGTGACGGGGTGCGGCGCCGGCATCATGAACGGCGACACGCAGAAAGCGATCATGGCGTGCGTGCCGCCGAATCGCACGGGCATGGCGTCGGGCATCAGCACGACGACCCGCTTCTCGGCGATCGTCACGGCCGTGGGCGTGCTCGGCGCGGTGCTGGCGGCGAGTACGCATGCGCGGCTCGACGGGCTGCTGTCCGCGACGCCCGGCCTGCGCGCATTCGTCGACGCGCCGTTCATGTCGAGCCTGCTGGCCGGCGACCTCGCGCAGGCGCTCGGCCGCGTGCCGCCATCGGCTGCCGGTGCGCTCGCACAGGCGGCGCCGGCCGCGTTCGCGAGCGGATTCGCCGATGCGCTGAAGGTAAGCGGCGTACTGGCGCTGGTTGCGGCCGTCGTTGCGTACAAGTTGCTTACGCAACCGATGCGCGAACCCGCGTGACGCAGACGCTTGCATGCGCAGCGCATCGTTCTGCTGTCGATGCTCGGGGTCGCTCGTCTCGCTGCCGGTGCGGCTCGCACTCTCACGCGGCACGTATGACCCGGTACGTCCTTTGACGCATCCCGTCAGCCTTTCAGTGCGTCGCGATCGACTTGCGCGTCGTGCAGCTTGCGCATGGCGTCGCGCAGCTTGGCCTGCTTGTCGGCGAGCTTGCGTTGCGCGTTGTTCAACTTCTTTGCATCGCCGAGCGCTTCGGCTGCATGGGCTCGTGCCTGTGCGTCGCGCACCTCGTCCTGCGCGTGCTGCAGATCGCGCTGCTTGTCGGCGACCTTGCGCTCGGCGCGCGCGAGCTGGCCGGCGTCCATGCAATTGGCCTTGATCTGTTCGAGCGCGGCCTGCTGGCGCATCGCCTGGTGCGCGTTGCCGAATCGCTTCGCGTTGTCGATCTGCGTCTGCAGTGCACGAATGCGTGTCGCGCAATCTTGCGTATCGGCGAAGGCGCCGGTGTTCGCGAGCAGTGCGGCGGGAATGGCCAGGATAACGAGCGTTTTCTTCATGGTGGGGTTCTCGACAGGATAGCGGCCGGGTGAATCAGCGATGCGGTACGGTCGCGGCGATGTTTCGAGAACGCATTCTGACGATTCGGTACCGGGCGCGTAAATAGGATTAGTCTGACTTGAGTCCGAATAGGGAATCGCACGGACCATCCGCGCGTGCACGGGTTGAGCAGCGAATCGTTGCAGGCGCGGGCGGCGGAAGGGGAACGCCGCGTGACGCCTGCGCCGGTCAGTGCGGTTTCGTCGCGAGGCGATGGATGCGTGCCGCTTGCGCGACGCGCGCCGGGTGGGACGCGTGACCATGCGCGGCCGGTGTGCGGCGCGGGCGACGGGTCGGCTCCGGGGAATCGGCGACGTTCGGTGCGGTTTTCACGGTATCCGCATCGATTCCGGAAGCGGCGATCGCGGCGACGGCCGGCAGCATCGCGTCGGCGTCGAGCCATGCGCGCGTCGCTTCCGCGATCAACCCGCGCAGCCACTGCACGCCTTCCACACACGATCCCGATTCGTTCCACGTCATCCGGTACACGATGTCCGGCGGCTCGGCTGGCAGCGCGACCGCGGCGAGCGGCAGCAGCTTCGCGTAGTGCCGCGCGAGCCGGTAAGTGGTGGTGAGGATCAGGTCGGCGCGCACGAGCGCATGCGCGGCGAGCTCGAAGTGCGGCAGCGTGACGGCGATGCGCCGTTGCAGGCCCACGCGTTCGAGCTGCCGGTCGATCGCGCCGGACGCTTCGAGCCACGACGGCGTCGGGCACAGCTGCGGCGCCGCCGCGAACCCGGCGGCCGTCATCGCGCCGCGCCGCGCGAGCGGATGCGTCGCGCGCATCAGGCACACGACGCGGTCGTCGAACAGGTCGTCCTGACGGAAGCGCGACCGGCGTGCGGGCCGGTTGTCGATCACGACGTCGAGCTCGCCGTCGGCCAGCGCGCGCTCGTCGTCGAACCCGTCGCCGAGCGGATGAAACACCAGTTGCGCGTTCGGCGCACGCTCGCGAAACAGCGCGACGAGTTTCGGCACGAACAGCACGTTCAGGTAGTCGGGGCAGCCGATCCGGTAGGTGCGCACCGACGTGCGCGCGTCGAACGTCGGCTGCTGGATGCGGATGAAATCGATCACACGCAGCGCGTTGCGCAGCGGCTCGATCAGTCGCGCGCCGAACTCGGTCGGCACCATCCCGTAGCGGCTGCGCACCAGCAGCGGATCGCCGAGCAGCGTGCGCAGGCGCTTGAGCGCGGCGCTCGTCGCCGGCTGCGACATGTTCAGGCGCACGGCCGCACGCGACACGGTACGCTCGGTCAGCAGCACGAGCAGGATGCGCATCAGCCGCGCATCGAGCACGTCGAGCGCGCCCGAGTCGTCGGACGCGTCGCGGGGCGGCGCGGCCGGGTCTAGCGGATCGCGCATGTCGATACGCGTCCCGGCGAGGCGAGGCGGCCGCGCGACGCGGCGGCCGGCCGGCGGCCCGTCATTTCGCGAAGGTGCCCGGCCAGCCGACGATCCGCTTCGGGCGCGGCGGCGCGTAGGTGCGGACCTTCGACGTCTTCAGCTTCAGGCGCACCAGCGACTCGGCGAGCGCGACCGCGGCCGATACGCCGTCGACGACCGGCACGCCCGTGCATTCCTCGATCTGCCGGTCGAGGCCGGCCATCCCGCCGCAGCCGAGGCAGATCACTTCCGCATGATCGTCCCGCACCGCGCGCTGCGCCTCGCCGACGATCGACTCGATCGCGCGCGCCGGGTTCTCCTCGAGTTCCAGCACCGCGAGACCGCTTGCACGCACCGACGCGCAACGCGCATCGAGCCCGGCGAGCTTCAGGCGATCCTCGATCAGCGGCACCGTGCGGTCGAGTGTCGTGACGACCGAGTAGCGATGGCCGAGCAGCATCGCGACGCTCGCGGCCGCTTCGGTGATGTCGACGACGGGCGCCGTCAGCAATTCCTGCAGCCCTTCGCGGCCGTGTTCGCCGTAGCCGGCCTGGATCACCGCATCGTACGGTTCGTCGTAGCTCATCACGCGATCCATCACGGCGATCGCCGCGAGGTAGCTCTCGAAGTTGCCTTCGACCGACTCCGCGCCGAAGCGCGGCGTGAGCCCGACGATCTCCGTGCCGGGCGACGCGGCGGCCTGCGCCTGCGCGGCGATCGCGTCGGTGATCGACTCGGTCGTGTTGACGTTGACTACCAGGATCCTCATCCGTGACTCCGTATGCGTGTGTATCAGTGTCGCGCGCAGGCAACCGCGATGTGTTCGCCCGAGCGCGCTTCGTATTGCCGCTTGCGATCGGCCAGCAGCCAGTACACGCCGCCCGCGATCGCCGCGCCGAGCAGCCACGAGAACGGCGTCATCGCGCTGAAGGCCGGTACGACGGCGAGCGTGATCGAAATCAGCGCGGACGGCACGAGCGCCGCGAGCGCGTTGCGGTTCACGCCGCGCGTGTAGAAGTAGGCGCCGGTCGGCGCTTCGGAATAGAGATCGGGCACGTTCACGCGCTGCTTGCGCACGAGCCAGTAGTCGACCGTGATGATCCCGTACAGCGGGCCGAGCAGCGCACCGAGGCCGGACAGGAAATAGACGATCACGATCGGGCTGTTGTACAGGTTCCATGGCAGGATCAGCACGGCGATCGTCGCGCTGATGAGGCCCGCGCGGCGAAACGACAGGCGGTGCGGCGCGAGGCTCGTCAGCACGAAGGCCGGCGCGACGAAGTTCGCCATGATGTTCACGGCCACCGTCACGATCAGGAACGCGAGGCAGCCGAGCACGAGGAACAGCTTGTTCGGCACCGTCGCGATGATTTCCGTCGGGCTGTGGATGACGTGGCCGTTCAGCTTGAACTGTGCGCCGGCAAGCACGAAGCTGATCGTCGCGAACACGAGGATGTTGACCGGCAGGCCCCAGAAGTTGCCGACGCGCACCGTCTTCGCGCTCGGCGACGAACGGGTGAAATCGCAGAAATTGAGCACCAGCGTGCCGTAGATCGCGAGCCACAGCGCGCCGCCCGCGAAGATTTCCGTCCACATCTTCAGGCCGGTCATCGGCTTGCCGATCGACATCGCGAGGTGGCCGCCGGTGCGGCTGAACATCCACGCGGCGAGCGACAGCGTCGTGACGAGGATCACCGGGCCGGCGAGCCCCTCGTACTTGCGGACCATCTCCATCCCGTACGTGAGGATGCCGATCTGCACGAGCCAGATCGCGACGAACGTGATCCAGCCGAGCGTCGACAGCCCGAAGATCGCATTCCGGTCGAACGCGGCGAGGCCCGGCCAGATCGCGGTAAGCAGCACGCGCAGCACGACCGACGCGAGATAGGTCTGGATGCCGAACCATGCGATCGCGATCACCGCGCGAATCATCGCGGGCAGCATCGCCCCGTAGATGCCGAAGCTCATCCGGCTGATCACCGGGAACGGCACGCCGGTTTTCTGGCCCATGTAGCCGGTGAGATTCATGAAGCAGTACACGAGCACCGCGCCGATCGCGAGCGACGCGAGCATCTGCCAGCCCGACAGGCCGAGCGCGAACAGCCCGATCGCGAACGAGTAGTTCGCGATGTTGTGCACGTCGTTGGTCCAGAGCGCGAAGATGCTGTAGCGGCCCCACGTCCGGCCTTCGGCCCGGGTCGGCGCGAGATCGGGGTTGTGCAGCCGCGGGCTCGGCGCGGGCTCGCGCGCGGCCGTATCGTGTCGATGCGATGCGTCGTCCGCGCCGAGCCCGATGCTCGCGCGGTGGATGGCTTCCAGTTGCACGCCGTTGTCTCCTTCCATGTGCGGGGCGCGAAACCGGCCGCGTATGCACGCGGCGCGGGCCCGGCCGCCGTGGACGTTATGTGTCGGATTTGTTCGCGAGTATGGGCGGGAGGTACGGCGATGGGAAATTAAATATTCGGCTGGGGGGCATTCAAAAAACAAATGGAACGCGCCCGGCCGCGCCGGCCGGCGCGCGGCACGCAAATTGCGGGTCAACGGGTTCCCTTCACATCGACATCAGCGGAGGTGTCATGCAGCGATATTCATTTCGTCACGTATCGCGAGCCGTCTTCGCCGGCATCCTGATCGCGGGCCTCGCGGCAGGCGCGGGCTGCCAGAAGAAGAGCGACAACGCCGACTCGGGCGCATCGAGCGGCATGTCGGCCGCGCCTTCCACCGCGCCTTCCACCGCACCGTCGGGCATGCCCAGCAGCGGGGCGGCCGGCAGCAGCGGCGACACCGGCGCGAGCCTGCCGGGCGCGGCTTCGGCGCCGGCCGGCGCGAGCGGCGGCGGTTGACCCGCGTTCAGGCGGCAGGCGGGCGGCGCGCGAGCGTGTCGCCCACTTCCGGCCGCCGCAGTGCCCGGCGGCAGGTGCGCCAGACGGCGCGCGCGTAGTGGTGCGCATGAAAGATTTGCAAGGACCGTTGTAGCGATTTCCGGCCCGGCGGCGACGGCGTGACGCCGGCGTGCGTCGGCCGGCCAAGGAGGTGCGATGCAGAACGCGGAATCGAACCCTACCCCCGAAAAGCAGCGGGAACAGATCGAGAAGAGCCCGGTGAAGACGCCGGCCGCCGGCGACATGCCCGACGCGGCGACCCAGGCCGAGCAGGTCGCGCGGCGTCCGCTGACGCCGGAGGCAGTCGCCGGCAAGATGCCGACCGGCCTGCCGGAGATCGACGTCGATGCGCATGCGGTCGACAGCGGCGATCCGGTGCGTCGGGCCGCCGGCCGGATCGTCACGCTCGACAACGCGAACATGGCGATGACCGACAACACGGTCGACGTCGACGGCAAGGGCATGGAGGCGCGCACCGGCGCGTCCGAACTGCAGGACAACGTGATCTATTCGAACGCGTCGCTCGACGAAGCGGTCGCTACGCCCGACGAAGGGCTGGGCGGGATCGAGAGCCGGCCGTCCGGCAACCTGCCGCAGATCGCGACGCGGCCGGGCTGGCGCGTGCGCCATGTCGGCGACGTGGATATCGCGCACGGCGACGGCACGCGTGCCGAGCACGTGATCTGCCTGGAGCGGGTGGACGACTGATAGCCGGCGTTGATGCCGGCGTTTGATCCCGCGACGTTGGATCCCGGTATACGACACGCGGCGGCCGATGCAATCGCACCGGCCGCCGCGACCGTTTTCGGACCCTTGCCGCGTTACTGCGGCCCCAGCTCCTGCGCGGACGTATCGGCGTCGTTGCCCTGCGCGACGAGCACGTGGATGTCGTTCGGCGTCACGTCGCCGATGCCGCCGGACGGAATGGTCAGAAGCAGCCAGTCGGCGTTGTTGCCGATGTTGACCGGCGCGGTCTTGAGGATCGGCGACTTGCTGCCGGCCGTCGTCACGACCACCTGGTAGGTGCCGCCGTTCAGGTAGACCGAATCCTGCGTCGTTGCCGGCACGGCATTCTGGTAGGCGGCGCCCGCCATCGTCGGGCTGACCGTCGTGATGTCGGTGCCCGGCGCCACGACGTACACGTCCACGTTCTGCGCATTCGGCGACGCGTTGAAGCTGCGCACGCGCGCCTTGTCGGACAGCAGCCCCTTGTCGTACGGATCGTCGATGACGGAGATCAGCGACGTCGTGCTCGGCAGCGCGATCGTCGTGTAATGGTGACCGTTCGCCGCGCTGAACGACTGGGACGCGATGGTCGTCGTCGTGCCCGATACGTCATAGCTCGCGGTCTGATTACCCGAATCGATGTCGTGATAGCGCGTCACGCCCTTGTAGGCGACGCCCGCCTGGTCGACCTTCGCATTCAGGTAGTAGTCGAGATTCGGGCCGGCCGGCACCGCGTTGATGAAGCGCGCCTGCGGCTTCGAGATGCCGAGTACGGTCCCGGCGTCGTCGCCGCCGCCGCATGCCGTGAGCATGGAAATGACCGAGCACAGGGCCACTATCGTTCGTATTGATTTCATGTCGTCCTCTCGTTCAGGAAACCTGTATTGCGATGCCGGACCGCCGCGGGAAGGATCGCGCGGGGCGCAGCGCCGGTTGGAAGGAAGTTGGCTGTCCGCCGGAGGGCGGGCGCGAGGATGACGCAATCGACGTGCCTGCGGGAAGACCAGGCGCGACGGACGCAGGCGGGCGCGCACTGGCCGGGATGGCGGCGCGAGGCGCGGGCGCGAACCGCGTGAGTGGCGGTTGTAAAAAGGGCGTGGCGCGTGCGATCGCTAACCGTGTGGCATAGGCAAGCACCAGTGCGCAGCCGGTCCCCATGCCCGCGGGCGGCCCGACGCATCCCGCGTGGCCAGCGCGCCGGGCGAAATGACATGCCGCACGAAAACGATGGCCGGCGACGGCTGTAATTCTTGCCGGGTTCGGCCATCGTTTAACCATTCGAAACAATGTGTTCACCGAAAGGGGCATGATCTCCGGCGATCGAGCAGGCATACTGTCGCCTATGTTGCTCAATGCGCGCCGAACGGCGTGCGCTTGCCCTCCATGTCCATTCCAGTCTCTTTTCGAACCGTGCGATGGTTGACCATTGCGGCTACTGCGTGCTTGCTCGCCGCGTGTTCGACCGCTTCCGACGTCACCACGACGTCGAACCCGAACGTATTCACCGTGACGACGCGCACGCTCGGCGTGTCGACGACATGGGCCGACGCCCACGCGAAGGCCGTCAGCGAAGCCACCAACTACTGCTCGCAGCGCGGGATGCGCGCGAGCGTGAAGCAGGAATCGCTGACCGGCGGACGCCGCGTCGACGCGCGCTCCGAACTCGCGTTCGAGTGCCATCCGACCTTCGAGACGGCGTCTAACCCGCGCGGTTGACCGGCCGGCGGCATGACTGCGCCGCCCGCGTTTTCCTTCCCCCGCATGGCAAACCGACCCGCGATGCCGTACCGGCACGTCGCGGGCCGGCGCACGTCCGGCGTCGGCCGGGCGGGTCAGGCCGGCTGCGCCTCGTACAGCTTCACGCACGCGGAGAAGTCGAGCGTGCCGAGCCCCTGCTGGCTCATCGACTGATAGAGCTGCTGCGCGAGCGCGCCCATCCACACCGGCTGATGCGCGCCGCGTGCGGCTTCCGTCGCGAGCCCGAGATCCTTCAGCATCAGGTTCGCCGCGAAGCCGCCCGCATAGCCGCGCGCGGCCGGCGCCGCGTCGCTCACGCCGGGGTACGGGTTGTAGGTGTCCGAGCTCCAGCAGCGGCCGGTCGACGTGTTGATGATGCCGGCCAGCACGGCCGGATCGATGCCGAGCGCGGCGCCGAGCGCCATCGCTTCCGCCACGCCCATCATCGAGATGCCGAGCAGCAGGTTGTTGCAGATCTTCGCGATCTGTCCGGTGCCGGTGCCGCCGCAGTGCACGACGTTCCTGCCCATGTCGAGCAGCACCGGGCGGATGCGCTCGAACAGCGGGCCGTCCGCGCCGACCATGAAGGTCAGCGTGCCGGCCTGCGCGCCGCCGGTGCCGCCTGACACGGGCGCGTCGGCGAGCGGGAGGTCGCGCCGCGCGGCGGCGTCGGCCACCGCGCGCACGGTGCCGGGGTCGATCGTGCTGCAGTCGACCAGCGTCGCGCCGGCGCGCGCGCCGGCCAGTACGCCGTCGTCGCCGAGGTAGACGGCGCGCACGTGCTGCGCGGCCGGCAGCATCGTGATGATCAACGCGCCGCGCGCGGCGGCGTCACGCGGCGACGCCGCCGCCGTCGCGCCCGCGCGCACCGCGGCGCCGACCGCGTTCGCATCGAGGTCGAACACCGTCAGCGCGTGGCCGGCCTTGAGCAGGTTGGCGGCCATCGGGCCGCCCATGTTGCCGAGTCCGATGAAGGCGATTTCCATGTCCGGGCTCCGTCGGCTCAGCGCAGCGCGATCGTCGTGTTCACGCCGCCGGCCGTCGCGTCGTCGTCGAACCAGCGCGCGGTGACCGTCTTGGTCTGCGTATAGAACTGCACGACCTGCTTGCCGTACGGGCCGAGATCGCCGAGCTTCGAGCCGCGCGAGCCGGTGAAGCTGAAGTAGGGCACCGGCACCGGAATCGGGATGTTGATGCCGACCTGGCCGACGTCGATTTCGCTCTGGAACTTGCGCGCGGCCGCGCCGCTCTGCGTGAACAGGCCCACGCCGTTGCCCATCGGGTTGCGGTTGACGAGCGCGATCGCCTCGTCGAGCGTGTCTGCTTCCATCACGACCACCACCGGCCCGAAGATTTCCTCCTTGTAGATCGACATGTCGGTCGTCACGCCCGAGAAGATCGTCGGGCCGACGAAATTGCCGTGCTCGTAGCCGGGCACCTTCACGTCGCGGCCGTCGAGCAGCAGCGTCGCGCCTTCGTTCACGCCGGCGTCGATCAGCGACAGGATGCGTGCCTTCGCCGCCTTCGACACAACCGGACCGACGTCGGTGCCGGCTTCGGCGCCCGCGTTGACCTTCAACGCCTTCGCCTTTTCGACGAGATCGGGCAGCCAGTCGCGCGCCTGGCCGACGAGCACGACGACCGACGTCGCCATGCAGCGCTGGCCGGCCGCGCCGAAGCCCGCGCCGACGAGCGCGTTGATCGACTGCTCGCGATGCGCGTCGGGCAGCACGACCGCGTGATTCTTCGCGCCCATCATCGACTGCACGCGCTTGCCGTGCTGGCTGCCGAGGTTGTATACATGCGTGCCGACGCGCGTCGAGCCGACGAACGAGATCGCCTTGATGTCCGGGTGCGTGCACAGGCGGTCGACCACCGTCTTGCCGCCGTGCACGACGTTCAGCACGCCTTGCGGCACGCCGGCCTCGATCGCGAGTTCGACGAGCTGCATCGTCGACAGTGGGTCCTGCTCGGACGGCTTCAGCACGAACGTGTTGCCGCACACGATCGCCATCGGGAACATCCACAGCGGGATCATGCCGGGGAAGTTGAACGGCGTGATGCCCGCGCACACGCCGATCGGCTGGCGCAGCGTGTAGGTATCGACGCCGCCCGCGACGTTCTCCGCGAATTCGCCTTGCTGCAGCGTGCCGATCGAGCACGCGTGCTCGACCACTTCGAGGCCGCGGAAGATGTCGCCCTGCGCGTCGGGCAGCGTCTTGCCTTGTTCGGCCGTCAGCGTGTGCGCGATCCGTTCGAGATTGCGGCGCACGAGATCCTGGAACTTCAGCATGATGCGCAGCCGCGCGCCGATCGGCGTCGTCTTCCAGGTCTGGAACGCGCGCTGCGCGGACGCGATCGCGGCATCGACCTCGTCGAGCGTCGCGTACGGCACGCGGCCGATCACTTCCTGCGTCGCGGGGTTGACGATGTCGCCCCATTCGGCGCTTTGCGAATCGACGAACGCGCCTTCGATCAGCAGCTTGGCGGTGGGCAGGGCGAGGGTGGTCTGGGGGACTGCGGCGTTCATGGCATGCTCCGGGGAAACGGTGTGACGATGAAAAAGGGGCTGCGTCCGCCGCGCGCGCAGGCACGGCGGGCGGCAGGTCGAACTGAAATCGAATGAATGCGGGCGCTGCGAGCCGGTCGGCTTACGTCCGCGCCGGACGCATCAGCGCGGTACAAGCAAGCGCGAACACGCCGAAGCCGACGAGATACGCGATCACGTAGTGCGGCTGGCCGCCGCCGGCCTTGAGCAGCGACGTCGCGATCATCGGCGCGAAGCCGCCGCCGATCACGCCGGCGAGCTGCACCGACAGCGAGATGCCGCTGTAGCGGATTTCCGCGGGAAACTGCTGCGCGAACAGCAGCGATTCCGGCGCATAGAGAATCGGGAACACGACGCCGAGGCCGAGCACGATCGCCCACCACGCGGTCGACGTCTGCTGCGTGCCGAGCATCATGAAGAACGGCGCGGCGAACGCGCACATCAGCACGAGGCCGATCGCGAACATCCGGCGCTGGCCGATGCGGTCGCTCAGATGCCCGCACAGCGGCATCGTCACGAGCGACAGCGCGGCGCCTGCCGTGATCGCGTGCAGCATCTCGGCCTTCGGCAGATGCAGCTGCTGCGTCGCGTAAGCGAGCGCGAACGTGACGACCATGTAGAACCACGTGTTCTCGGCGGCGCGCGCGCCGACGATCGTCAGCACTTCGCGCGGATGGCGGCGCAGCGCGGCCGTCACCGGCGATTTCTCGGCCTTGCCCTGGCGCTGCATCTTCTCGAAGTCGGGCGACTCGGGCACCTTCGCGCGGATGAACCAGCCGAGGCCGACGAGCGCGATGCTCGCGAGGAACGGCACGCGCCAGCCCCACGACAGCATGTCGGCTTCCGGCAACGCGGCCACCGCGGCCATCGCCACCGACGACAGGATCAGGCCGAGCCCGACGCCCGTCTGCGGCAGGCTGCCGAACAGCCCCTTGCGGCCTTTGGGCGCGTGCTCGACGGCCATCAGCACCGCGCCGCCCCATTCGCCGCCCACCGCCATCCCCTGCAGGAAGCGCATCGCGATCAGCAGCGCGGCGGCCCAGTAGCCGATGCTGTCGTACGACGGGATCAGCCCGATGATCATGCTCGGCACGCCCATCAGCAGCAGCGTGATCATCAGCATCGACTTGCGGCCGATGCGGTCGCCGAAGTGGCCGAACACGATGCCGCCCATCGGTCGCCCGATGAAGCCGACCGCGAACGTGCCGAACGCGGCGAGCGTGCCGACGACCGGGTCCAGCGACGGGAAGAAGATGCGGTTGAACACGAGCGCGGCGGCCGTGCCGTACAGGAAGAAGTCGTACCACTCGATCGTGGTGCCGGCCATGCTGGCCCAGCCGGCCAGCAGGTGGTGCTTCGCGGTGCGCTCGGGCGCCGGCGTCGCGATGGTCGCATGCTCGTCGAGGGTGGATCGGGTCTGCATGGTGTCTCCGGTTTTATTGCCCGCGGCTCATGGTCCGCAGGTCACGGTCGAGTATAGTTATGCGCGGATTCATGATGTACCGACAAAGAAACCGGTTGGATGTGCATTTATGCATATCGACGGCCGGCCCGGAGACGCCCGCCTTTTTCCCCTCGCCGATGCGACATGCCACCGAGCCGGTTTCCGGCAACCTGAACTGGGACGACCTGCGCTTTTTCCTCGAAGTCGCGCGCACGCAGCGCGCGAGCGGCGCGGCGAAGCGTCTCGGCGTCGACTACACGACCGTCGCGCGGCGCATTCGCGCGCTCGAGGCCGCGCTGGGCACGCTGCTGTTCGACAAGTCGCGCTCCGGCGGCTTCACGCTGACGGCCGAAGGACAGCGGCTCGTCGCGTATGCGGACGCGATGGAGACGACCGTGCAATCCGCGTGCGATCAGGTCGCGAACACCGGCGAGGCGCTGTCGGGCCACGTGCGGATCGGCTCGACCGAAGGGTTCGGCTGCTTTTTCCTCGCGCCGCAGCTCGCGCGGTTCCGCGCCGCGCATCCGCACGTGACGGTCGATCTGCTGCCGGTGCCGCATTTCGTCAACCTGCCCAAGCGCGAGGCCGATCTCGCGATCACGCTCGAGCGGCCCGAGCGCGGGCCTTATGTGGTCACGAAGCTGTGCGACTACCAGTTGCGGCTCTATGCGACGCGCGACTATCTGGCGAACCACGCGCCGATTACCTGCACGGACGATCTCGCGCGGCACGCGTTCATCAGCTACGTCGACGATCTCGCGTTCAGCAACGAGCTGCTGTACCTCGATCGCGCGGTGCCCGGCGCGACGGCCGGGTTGCGCACGACGAGCGTGATCGCGCAGGTTTTCGCGGCGCTGCAGGGCGGCGGCCTCGCGATCCTGCCGTGCTTCATCGCGGCCACGCAGCCGGCGCTGGTGCCCGTGCTGCCGAACGACGTGGTCGTCACGCGATGTTTCTGGCTGACGTGCCGCGAGGATCTGCGCAAGCTGCGGCGCGTGACCGCGCTGTGGGATTACCTGCGCGCGGCGGCGGATGCGAACCGTGCGTTGCTGGCGGGGGAGTCGGGGGCGCTGAGGTTCGTCGGCGAGCCGGCATAGCGGGTTGCACGCGCGTCGCGACGGCGGCGCGATCGACATGACCGACGTGGATGACGAAACAGCCGGCGGCGAATTCGACCGGCTATCGGGGGAAAGGGAGATGGCTTTGACACATGCGGGCAAGGTTTTCGTGGTGTGCGTGGTCGTATTCGGCGTGGCCGCTTACTGGCTCGCGTCGCGCATGGTGCGCCGCCAGACGGGCGGCAAGCGTGGCTCCGGCGGCGCGGTCGCGTTCTGGTGGCTCGTGTGTTTTTGCCTGGTGTCGCTGTTGTTCCCGTTCGCGTACTGGATCGGCGACGAGATTTACGCGCTCGCGGTGTCGCCGACGTACGAAGCGACCGTCGTGTCCTACCAGTCGGAGTGGGACACCTGCGAGCGCCGCGAAAGCTCGGGGCGAACCTCTTCGTACCGGTGCATCAAGTACACGTCGATCCTGGAAGCCGTGATGCCGAATGGCGAGCGCATCGTGCTGCCCGGCAACATCCGCTCGGGCGCCGTGCCCGAAATCGGCGAGAAGGTCGATGTCGTGTTGCCGCAAGGGGCGCGTCAACTGCACGAGCGCAGCGTGCGCAGTATCGGCCTGCTGGCCGGCGGCGCGGTGATGGTCGCGATCATCGGGTATTTCGTCTATCTGATCGCGGCGTACGGGGGCGGGAAGAAAATCGACGGCGCGGCCCGCTTCGGCATGGCGGCGGTGGTGAACGGGCTCGTGCCGCTCGGCGCGCTGCTGATGGAAATCGCATTCCTGAGCGTGCCGTACCGTTACTGGGTGCACGGGAATCCGCAGCAATGGCCGGTTTGGGTGCTCGCGCTGGGCATGCTGTTCGCGCTGGCGCTGCTGCCGTTGCTGCTGCTCTATGCGCGGGCCGCATGGCGGGCGGTCGTGAAGTAACGGCGCCCCGTCGCCTCGCGGTCGCGGCGCGGGGGGCGGCCGCGCCGCCGGTAGTCAACCCGGGCAGCCCAGCCGATCGGCGAGTTCGTTCAGATCCCTGACGTCGAAATCCCACGCGTCGTCGGCCTGCAGGTCGGTCGTCTGGCCGGGCCCGTGCTCGGTCGGCCGCAGCACGAACGCGGTCGACAGCCCGAGCCGGCGCGCGGCGGCCAGATCGCCGTTGTGCGCGGCCACGAGGCACAGCTCGGCCGGCGCGAGGCCGAGAATCTCGACCGCTTCGGTATAGACGGCCGGCGACGGCTTGTACGCGCGGGCGACCTCGGCGCCGAGAATCGCGTCCCACGGCAGCCCGCCGTGTTTCGCGACGTCGACCATCAGCCGGATGTTGCCGTTCGACAGCGGCGCGATGATGTAGCGCTGCTTCAGCCGGTGCAGCCCGGCGACGGAGTCGGGCCACGGATCGAGCCGGTGCCATGCGAGATTGAGCGCATCGATGTCGGCATCGGGCGCGTCGACGATCCCGAAACGGTCGAGCGTGCGCACGAGGTTCTCGCGATGCAGCACGTCGAGCCGCACGTAGCGGCGGCGTCCGCTGCGGATTTCTTCCATCGACGGCGAATATTCGGCGCGCCACGCGTCGGCGAACGCGAACGGGTCGAGCGTCGGCGCGTGACGCTCCAGGAATGCGGCGGCGCCGCGCGCGACGCCGCTTCTCCAGTCGACGATCGTTCCGAAGACATCGAAAACGAGCGCCTTGATTTCGGCAGGGTTCGTCATGGTGATCGAGTGAAGGTCGTTCGATGAGGGGTCACACCGCCGTGCCGCCGGATGGCGTGGCGCCGGTTCGATCGACATTGAATCACGGATACGAAAACCCGGCCCGGGAGGGCGCGGTGCGTGGCTCGCGCGCCGGTCGCGCGGGAGCCGGCGCGCGGCGGCCGGCCGGACGGTACCGGCTGACGCGCGCGCCGAACCTCGACTGGGGCCCGGTGCGTTCAGACGGTCAGTGCCGCTTGCGGACCTGCACCTGCACCTTCCCGTCGCGAATCGGCATCACGTCCGGGCTGTCGTCGCCGACTTCGCTGGCGATCAGGTCGTTCAGGCGGCCGTTCATCGCGAGCAGCAATTCGCCGTGCTGCTTCCTGTCCATCGCGAGATTGCGCATCTCGCCCGGATCGCTCGCGATGTCGAACAACTCGACGTCGTTGCGCGCGAACAGATCCTCCATCGTCGTCGGCCGGTTGAATTCGAGCGGCGAGAAATAGCGCGTGAAGCGGTAGCGGCCGTCGAACACGCTGCGGATCGTGCCGCGCAACCGGAAGTCCGGCTGCTGCGCGAGCGCGCGGCGCAGCCGTTCATCCTCCGGCACGCCTTTCTGCCGCAGCGTGCCGAGTTCCTTCAGCATCCATTCGCTGTCGTAGTACAGCAGCATCGCGTAGTTGAACAGCGTCGCATCGCGCGCAGCGTCGCATCGCGCGCCGCGCCGTTTCGCGTCCGCCGGTTTCGCGAGCCAGCGCGTGAGGTCGTGCCCCTTCAACGCGCTGCCGCGGATCGTCGCGAGCCGCGCGGCGTCGAGGCCGGTGAGTCCGAGCAAGGTCGGCGCGATGTCGATGTGCGACGTCAGCGCATCGCACTGCATGCCGCCCGGATACGCGGGATGCCGGATCACGAGCGGCACGTGATTCTGCGGCTGGTACGCGGCCGCGCCCTTGCCGACGAGCTGGTGCGCGCCGACGTGGTCGCCGTGGTCGGCCGTCATCACGACGATCGTGCGTTCGTCGAGCCCGAGCGACCGCAGCGTCTGCAGCAGGCGCACGACGTGCGTGTCGCAATCGCGGATGCAGTTGAAGTAGTTGTCCTGATAGAGGCGCACGCGTTCGTCGGTGAACGGGTAGCGCCCGACGAGGTTCGCATGCGCGGCGTTGAACATGCCGTGCGCGGGCGGCCGCCCCGGCTCGTCGTACGGCTGCCGCCGCGACGCCGCGAGCGGCACGTCGCGCCATGACGTGCGGTACAGCGCGTCGTTCGGCGGCGGCGCGTTGCCGAGCATCGGGTGGTTCGCATCCTGCACCGTCGAGCCGTTCGTGTCGGTGTTCACGAACATCGCGTCGTGCGGGTTCACGAGATTCACCGCGAGGAACCACGGCCTGCCTTCCTTCGCGAGGCGCGGCGCATGGTTGCGCATCCAGCTCACCGCGGCCTCGGCCGTGAGCCCGTCGTACTGGTAGCCGCCGCGCACCATGCCGATCAGGTCGCCCACGCCGAAGTAGTCGTCGAAGCCGTACGCGCGGATCGTGCGGTTGTAGTCGGCCACGGGCGCCGTGTACGGGCTCGCGGTCTCGTGCATCGACGCGCTCAGGTGCCACTTGCCGAGATACGCGGCGTAGTAGCCGGCATCGCGCAGCATGTGGCCGACGGTGCGTATGTCCGGCGACATGTCCTGTTGCCAGGGCAGGCCCGCGTTGTCGAGCACGCCGGTGTGCTGGATGTGCTGCCCCGTATAGACCGTCGAGCGCGACGGCGAGCACACGCATGCGGCGATCTGGTGATGCATGAACGTGATGCCGTCGCGGCGCAGCGCTTCGCGGCCGGGCACCGGGAACGGCCAGCGGTCGAAGTGGCGTTCCTGGTCGGTCAGGATGAACAGGATGTTGTAGCCGGCGGGCGGGGTGGCGGGCGCCGTTGCGGCGCCGCGCAAGCCGGGATCGACGGCTGAGGCGGTCGCGGCGGCCGCGGTACCGGCGGCCGGGGCGGCCGACGGCGGGTTCGCGGCCAGCGCATCGGCGCCGATGCCGGCCGACGCGACGGCCGCACCGGCCAGCTTGAGGAACCGACGCCGCGCGGTGGGCTCGGTGGCGGGGGCGTCCTGATCGTCTTTCACGTCGGCTGTCTCCTGGTCATGCACGGCTCGTGCCGGGGGTTTTCATGCCGACGACTATGCGGCAGGATCGCGTATCGATCGATGAAAGATCAGGGTCGATCGATAACCTGACGAACATGAATGACGGAGACGCCCGTGATCCTCGACCCCCGCGGCCCGGCCGGCCGCACGCGACCGGACCCGCTCGCGCCGCCCGGCGCGCCGGCCCACGAGCAGCGCATCGCGCAGGCGCTGCGGCGGCTGCGTGTGCGCGACATGGAAACGCTCGATACGCTCGGCCGCACACGCAGCTTCGCGCGCACGGCCGAGGCCGCGTCGATCACGCAGCCGGCGCTGTCGAAATGGCTGCGCGAGCTCGAGGACTCGCTCGGGCTGCCGCTGTTCGAGCGCACGTCGCGGCGGGTCGCGCCGACGGCATACGGCGATGCGCTGCTCGAACGCATCGGCCGCGTGCTGACCGACATGCGCGGCGTCGCACCCGCGTTCGACGCGTTGCGGACCGGCGCCGGCCGACCGGTGTCGATCGGCCTGCTGCCGAACATGGCGCCGCAACTGATTCCGGGCGCGCTCGCGTGGCTGCGGGAAGCCGGCCGCCCCGTACAGCTCAACGTGCGGGAAGACACGCTCGACCGGATGCTCGTGCAGGCGCGGCGCCACGAGCTCGACCTGCTCGTGTGCCGGCTCGACGCGTCGGCGTTGAGCGCGGGGCTCGCCGTCGCGCCGTTGTACCGCGACGACATGATCGTCGTGTGCGGGCCGCGCCATCCGTTGCTCGGGCGTGCGCGGATCGGCTGGCGCGACGCCGCCGCGTTTCCGTGGATCGCGCCGCCGTTCGGTTCTCCCGCGCGCACGGCGCTCGATGCCGAGTTCGCGAAGGCCGGCCTGGCGCCGCCGGCCGTGCTGATGGAGTCGGTGTCGTGGCAGACCAACCGCGCGGTCGCCGACCAGTCGCCGTGCCTGTTCGTGCAGTCGGCCCGCGCGTTCGACCTCGCCGCGCGGGCTGGCGAGCGCGTCGGCCGGCTGCCGCTGAAGTTGTCGACGATGCCGGAGACGGTCGGTGCGTTGTATGCGGCGCCGGCGAGCGTGTCGGTCGCCGCGGCGATCGACGCGCTGAGCGCGGTGACGCGCACGCATCCTGGCGCGGACGACCGACCGGCGACGGAGCGGGGCACGGACACATTCTGACGGATCGTTTTCGGAGAACGCGCGCGCGGCCTTCGTGCGGTGCAGCAACCTGGCGGCGAACCGTTCGCCGCTGGCGGGGGCGGCGCGGCAACCGAGCGTATCCCCTGATGGAAGCAGGTATGCCGATCGTCACGGATTGGTGTTAAATAGATTTCGGCGCGCCCTCGCTCGGCGCGCAAACGGGGCGCACCGGGCATCGGCGTAAACCCGAGGCGGAACAGGGCACGAAATATCGAAAACGAATCGGGCGCATCAGACCCGGTCGGACAGACGGCAGGATTCACTTTGAATACCGAACCGCAAAGTTCTCGTTACAGCCTCGGGCTCGCCGCGGAAGTGCTCGCATCCGAGCAGAGCGTGCTGAGGCTGATCACACGCAACACGCCGCTGCCGGAACTGTTGGTCGAGGTTTGCCGGCGTGCCGAGGCTTTGCTCGGCGACGGCGCGTCGTGCACGATCCTGCTGCTCGATACGGACGGCATGCACGTGCGCGTGGGCGCGGCGCCGTCGTTGCCCGCGCAGTACAGCGCGGCGATCGACGGCGCGACGATCGGGCCCGCGGCCGGCTCGTGCGGCACCGCGATGTACGAGCGCCGGATGGTCACCGTCGAGGACATCGAAACCGATCCGCTATGGGCCGACTACCGCGCGATCGCGTTGCCGCTGGGCTTGCGCGCGTGCTGGTCGGTGCCGTTTCTCGACGATGCGGGCGCCGTGCTCGGCGCGTTCGCCGTCTATCACCCGCGGCCGTGCCGGCCCAGCGACGAGGAAACCGCGCTGTTGCGCGATATCGGCAACAGCGTCGGCCTCGCGGTGCATCAGGACCGGATCGCGCGCCAGCTCGCGCGCAGCGAGGAACATCACCGGCTCGTCGTCAACAGCCTGAGCGAGGGCATCCTCGTCGTCTCGCGCGACGGCGTCGTGATCGCGAGCAATCCGAGCGCGAACCGGATGATGCGCGTGAAGGGCGAGCTCGTCGGCCGCCGGCTGTCGACGGTGATCCTGCGCAAGCTGCGCGAGGACGGCACGCCGATCGAGCCGCACGACTGGCCGAGCCGGCGCGCGCTCGAGACGGCCACGCCGATGCTCGACTATACGGTCGGCTTCGGTCTCGCGGACGGCGACATCATCTGGGTGCGCGGCAACGCGGTGCCGATCGTCAGGCCGGGCGACACGCAGGCCGATTCGGTGCTCGTATCGTTCAACGACATCGGCCCCGTGCGCGAAGCGCAGCAGCAGTTGCGCTACATGGCGACCCGCGACGCGCTGACGGGCCTCTACAACCGCCGCTGGCTCGGCGACCGCATGCGCGAGCTGTTCGGCGTGCCCGACGCGGCGGGCGGGCCCGCGCGCGTCGCGATCCTGTTCATCGATCTGGTCGGCTTCAAGAAGGTCAACGACACGGCCGGCCACGACGCGGGCGACGCGCTGCTGCGCAGCGTCGCGTCGCGGCTCGCGGCCTGCGCGGACGGCCGCTACGCGCTCACGCGCGTCGGCGGCGACGAGTTCGTGATCCTCGTCGACGACTGCGACGATCCCGACCGTCTCGCGGTGCTCGCGCGCGAGGTGATCGACGCGATCGCGAAGCCGTTCGCGATCGCGAACAACGAATACTGGCTCGGCGTATCGATCGGCATCAGCGTCGCGCCGCGCGACGGCGACGATGCGGTGACGCTGATGCGCAACGCCGATTCGGCGATGTACGACGCGAAGCAGCGCGGCCGCAACCACTTCACGTTCTTCACCGCGCAGCTCAACCTGCGGCTGCAGCGCCGCTTCGCGATCGAGCAGTCGCTGCGGCGCGCGCTGGCGTCGGACACGCTGCGGCTCGCGTATCAGCCCGTCATCGATGCGCGCAGCGGCCGCACGGTCGGCGCCGAGGCGCTGCTGCGCTGGACGAGCCCCGAGCTCGGGCCGATGTCGCCGGCGGAATTCATTCCGGTCGCGGAAGATACGGGGCTGATCGTCGCGATCGGCCAGTGGGTGCTCGAAACCGCGTGCCGGCAGGCCGCCGAGTGGCGCCGCACGATCGCGCCGGACCTGATGCTGGCCGTCAACCTGTCTCCGCGGCAGTTCCACGAGGGGCTCGTCGAATCGGTCGGCCGCTGTCTCGCGCAAACGCGGCTCGACCCGTCCGCGCTGGAACTGGAGATCACCGAAGGCGTGCTGATGAACGACACGGACACCGTGCTGCCGATGCTCGAAGCGCTCACCGACATGAACGTGCGGATTTCGGTCGACGATTTCGGCACCGGCTATTCGTCGCTCGCGTACCTGAAGCGCTTTCCGCTGCACAACCTGAAGGTCGACCGCTCGTTCGTGTCGGGCGTGCCCGATCATCACGACTCGGTCGCGATCACACAGGCGGTCGTCGCGATGGCGCATTCGCTCGGGATGAAGGTCACGGCCGAGGGCGTCGAGACGCAGGCGCAGTCGTGGTTCCTGCAGCAGATCGGCTGCGACATGCAGCAGGGCTACCTGTTCAGCCGACCGCTGGACGCGGGCGACTACGCGCGCCGGCTCGGCGCGGCCTGAGCGCGGCGCGTTCGCCGGTTGCAGCCGCTACCGAGCGTCGAACCCGCCGGCGCCCGGCGGCGTCGACGACGGATCGATCTCGACCCGGTTCTTGCCCGCGTGCTTCGCGCGATAGAGCGCGCGGTCGGCCGCCTCGATCAGGACGGTCGTCGGCAGGCCGGGTGCGGGCACGATGCTCGCGCCGCCGATGCTGATCGTCACGGTCTGGTTGCCCGTCGACGAATGCGCGTGCCGCAGTCGCAGCCCCTCGACCGCGAGCCGGATCTTCTCGCCGAGCAGCCGCGCGGCGCCGGGCGACGTGCCGGGCATCACGACCGCGAATTCCTCGCCGCCGAAACGCGCGGCGAGATCGCCCGATTGCCCGAGGCAGCGCTCGATCGTCGACGCGATCTGCTTGAGCACGCTGTCGCCCGACACGTGCCCGTACGTGTCGTTGTACAGCTTGAAGTTGTCGACGTCGATCATCAGCAGCGACAGCTCGCTGCGCTCGCGCGCGCCGCGCCGCCACTCGGCGGCCAGGTATTCGTCGAGATAGCGGCGGTTCGACAGCCCGGTCAGGCCGTCGGAGTGCGTGAGGCGCCGCAGTTCGAGATTGGCCTCGAGCAGTTGCTGCTGCGACTGCCGCAACGCGCGATAGGCCTCGTCGCGCTGCAGCAGGTTCAGGTACGAGCGCGAGTGGTAGCGGATGCGCGCGACCAGCTCGATGCGATCGGGCAGCTTGACCAGATAGTCGTTCGCGCCGGACGCGAACGCGGCGCTCTTGATCACCGGTTCTTCCTGCGTCGACAGCACGATGATCGGCACGTCACGCGTGGCCGGGTTCGCGCGGTACGCCCGCACGAGGCTCAGCCCGTCGGTGCCCGGCATCACGAGGTCCTGCAGGATCACGGTCGGGCGCGTCTCGATCGCGGCGGCCATCGCGTCGTCCGAGCGCGGGCAGTAGTGGAAGTCGATGCCTTCCTCGTCGACGAGCGCGCGCCGCACGGCTTCCGCGACGATCGTCTGGTCGTCGACCAGCAGCACCATCGCCGGCGCGTCGGCGGGCGACGCGCTCGGGCCGCCGGGCGGGCGAGTCAGGTCAATCGTCATGGTCGATGCGGGTTGTTGCGGTTGTTGCAGGAGCAGGCATGGGTGTTGCACGTGGTCATCGTCGGGCTCAGATACGCGCGAGCGCGGCCAGTTCGCCCGCGATGCGCCCGAGCGGCAGGATCGCGCGCGCCGCGCCGAGCGTCGCGGCCGCCTTCGGCATCCCGTACACGGCGCTCGTCGCTTCGTCCTGCGCGATCGTATGGTAGCCCTTCATCCGCAGCGCCTTCAGGCCGATCGCGCCGTCGCGGCCCATCCCCGTCAGCAGCACGCCGATCACGCGGCCCGGCCAGTGCTCGGTCAGGCTGTTGAAGAACACGTCGACCGACGGGCGATACGGCGTGGCGGCCGGTTCCCGCGTGTATTCGAGCGTGCCGGCGCGCGTGACGCGCAGGTGATCGTCGGTCGCCGCGAGCAGCGCGACGCCCGGCTGCGGGCGGTCGCCCGCGCGGGCGACGCGCACGGTGAGCCGGGTCTGGCCGTCGAGCCATTGCGCCATGCCTTCGGCGAACGCGCGATCGACGTGCTGCACGATCACGATCGGCGCATTGAAATCGGCCGGCAGGCTGCCGAGGATCGACGCGAGCGCGCCGGGGCCGCCGGCCGATGCGCCGATCGCGACCAGCGGGCCGCCGCCGGTGCGTGCGGCCGCGCCGGCGATGCGCGCGCCGCCCGGCGCGTCGAGCAGGTGGCCGATCTGGTCGATCTTCGCGAGCAGCAGTTTCGTCGTGTCGCCGGCCGCGCCGTCGCCGAGCCGCGGCGTGTCGACCGCGTCGAGCGCACCGGCGCCCATCGCCTCGAACACGCGCCACGCGTTCGCGCCAATGCAGCTCGTCACGATCAGGATCGCGCATGGCCGTTCGGAACGCATGATCCGGCGGGTCGCCTCGATCCCGTCGCATTTCGGCATGATCAGGTCCATCAGGACGATGTCGGGCGGCTGCGTGGCGCACAGTTCGACGGCTTGCGCGCCGTCGGTCGCGACCCACAGCACGCGGTGCTCGGGCCGTCGCGCGATCGCGCGGCGCATCGCCTCGACGGCTAGCGGGAGGTCGTTGACGATGCCGATGTTCACAAGCGGAATTCTCCGGTCGGTTCGTGGTGTTGGAGCTGGGCCGGGTTCATGGAGGGGGCAGCCTGTTCGGCGCGGCCGAACGGCATCGGCGGCCGGACGGCGCGGCGTTCTTTTCGGTTGGCGACGCCCGAATGCTGTCATGCGGCGCGGGCGGCGGCAATCGAAAAATTTGCGCATTGCGCCGTTTCAGTACGTTTCCTCTATGGCGATGCCGCATTGCGTGCCAGCGGGCCAGTCGATCCTGTCCCGGCAGGCCGCGAAAGTCCGCATGTTACCGTGCCGGCATCGACAAAAAGAAAGGAGGGAACCGGATGACCGCGCCCGAAACCGTACTCGTCAGCCGCGCTCCATACGCGCCGATCGTGATCGAGCAGGACGGCCGTTTGCTGTACCGAATCCACATCGAGAGCGGGCACGCGTCGTTCCACCGCGATTTCCCGGTCGAACCCGACGCGGTGCGCGTGCTGCGCGACGATGCCGAGCGCTACTACTTCCTGTTCGCCGCGCTTCACCATCCGTATCAGCTGCGCGCGACGAACCTCTCCGACGCGGAGCGCGAGCGCCATTTCGGCACGATCCTGTTTGCCGGCCGCGACGAGGTCGAAGCCTTCATGACGGAACGCGATCGCGCGAGCAACGGCGCGGTGGCGAACCTGCTGAGGATCTTCACGCAGGCCGATTACCGGCAAATGCGCGAGGGCCGGTGGTTCGGCGTGGGCGCGGGCACGCCGGCCGCGTAGCGGGCCGTACCGCGCATCGGGCAGCGGCCGCGCCGCCGCGCCGTCAATGGCTGCGCGCGTAGCCCTGTATCAGCGCGCGCATCATTCCCTCGACCGTCGCATCGCGCAGGTCGTCTTCCTGCTCCGCTTCCTCGACGAGCGCGGCATAGGCGGTCGCGAGCGTCACGCGGTCGACTTCATGGCGTTGCTCCATCAGCGTCACCATCCCGTCCTTCGCCAGATGGGCGGAGAACGCGCGGCTGCCGATGGTCTGGAATACGTCAATCATGGCGGCTCTCCCGTACGTTGCCGATGCTTTCCAGTGTAGTCGGCGTGCCGCGGCCGCGCCACGCGGGCGGGCCGGCACGCCCGATTCATCGGATGAAAGGCGGCCGACACACGGTGCGCGCACGGTGTGCCGCTTCAACGTTTACCCGAACCTGCAAATTGTCGACTTTTTATCGATAAAGTCTCGTGTTAGATTTCGCCGTCCGAGCCCGATGCAAACCGGGCCGGCCGCGCGCGGCCGACGTGCCGCGCGTCCCCAGACACGAGGAGGAGAAATGCTGGTGCTGATTGGGGTGCCGATCGTCGTGATCGGCTTCGCGCTGCGCTTCAATGCGCTGCTGGTGGTCACGATCGCGGGGCTCGCGACGGGGCTGGCGGGCGGGCTGAATCTCGTCGACATCGTCAGCGCGTTCGGCAAGGCGTTCACCGAGAACCGCTACATGGGGCTGATCTGGCTCACGCTGCCGGTGATCGCGCTGCTCGAGCGCAACGGGCTCAAGGAGCAGGCGAAGCGGATGATCTCGCGGGTGCAGGCGGCCACCACGGGCCGCGTGCTGATGCTGTACTTCGTGCTGCGCCAGGGGACGGCCGCGCTCGGCCTCACGTCGCTCGGCGGTCACGCACAGATGGTGCGGCCGCTGATCGCGCCGATGGCCGAGGCCGCCGCGGTCGGCCGGCACGGCGAGTTGCCCGAGTCGGTGCGCCAGCAGATCCGCGCGCATGCGTCGGGCGCCGACAACGTCGCCGTGTTCTTCGGCGAGGACATCTTCATCGCGATCCAGTCGATCCTGCTGATCAAGGGCTTTCTCGAACAGAACGGCATCTCCATCGAGCCGCTGCACCTGTCGGTGTGGGCGATCCCGACCGCCGTCGCCGCGCTGCTGATTCACTGCACGCGCCTCGCGCTGCTCGACCGCCGGCTTGCGCGCGGCTTCGGCCTGGTGAAGCAGGAGGGCGCGCGATGATCGGCCTCGAATCGCTGTACACGCTCGCGGGCCTGATGTTCGCCGCGTTCGCGTACTTCAACCTGACGGACCGCACGAACCCGCGTCGCGTCGTCAATTTCGCGTTCTGGGCCATTTACGCGGTCACGTTCCTGTTCGGTGCGCTGCTGCCGCATTTCGTGACGGGCTGCCTCGCGATCGCGCTCGCGGTGATCGCCGGTTCGGGCAAGCTTGGCCGCGGCCAGTCCGACGAGGCGGGCGGTGCGGCGGCGGTGCGGCGCGAGACGCTCGCGCAGCGGTTCGGCAACCGGCTGTTCCTGCCCGCGCTGCTGATTCCGGTCGTCACGCTGATCGGCACGTTCGCGCTGAAACTCCTGCCGTTCGTCGAGCCGAAGAGCGTGACGCTGATCTCGCTCGTGCTCGGCACGATCGTCGCGTTCGTCGTCGCGCTCGCGATGCTGCGCGATTCGCCCGTGCATGCGCTGAAGGAAGCGCGCCATACGATGGACGCGGTCGGCTGGGCTGCGATCCTGCCGCAGATGCTCGCGGCGCTCGGCGCGCTGTTCGCGGTCGCGGGCGTCGGCGGCGTGGTGTCGGGGCTCGTGAAGGAGTGGGTGCCGATCGATTCGCCGTTCGCCGTGGTCGCGGCCTACACGGTCGGCATGGCGCTGTTCACGATGATCATGGGCAACGGCTTCGCCGCGTTTCCGGTGATGACGGCCGGCATCGGGCTGCCGTTGATCGTCCATCAATTCCACGGCAATCCGGCGATCATGGGCGCGATCGGGATGCTGAGCGGCTTCTGCGGTACGCTGATGACGCCGATGGCCGCGAACTTCAACATCGTGCCCGCGGCGCTGCTCGAACTGAAGGACAAGAACGGCGTGATCAAGACGCAGTGGCCGACGGCCGTGCTGCTGCTGGCCGTGAACACGCTGCTGATGTACGCGTTCGTATTCCGCTTCTGATTCGATGGAAGAGATCCTCATGACCGACCGACTCACCCCCGAACTCGCGTCGAAATTCGCGTCGCTCGCGCTCGCGCACCTGACTCGCGAATATCCGAACAAGCTCACGCACGCGCTCGAGGGGCCGCACGACGTGCAGGGCCCGCGCGCGCTGCACCCGATCTTCTACGGCAGCTACGACTGGCACTCGTGCGTGCACGGCTACTGGCTCGTGCTGCGCGTGCTCGAACGCTACCCGGCATTGCCGGAGGCCGAGCGCATCGTCGCGATCGTCGATGCGCACTTTACCGACGCGAACGTCGCCGGCGAGCGCGCGTATCTCGCGCTGCCGCACAACGCGGGCTTCGAGCGGCCGTATGGCTGGGCGTGGCTGCTCGCGCTCGCCGCGCAACTCGAGCGGCTTGCGCTGAAGGGCGCGCTGCCGCAGGCCGCGCGCTGGGCGAAGACGATGGCGCCGCTGGCCGACCTGTTCGTGTCGCGCTTCGAGACTTTCCTGCCGAAGGCGACCTATCCGCTGCGCGTGGGCACGCATTTCAACACCGCGTTCGCGCTGGCGCTTGCGCTCGATTTCGCCCGCGACACGCAGCGCGACGGGCTCGCCGCGCTGATCGTCGATACCGCGAAACGCTGGCACCTGAACGACGTCGCGTGCCAGGCGTGGGAGCCGTCGGGCGACGAATTCCTGTCGCCCGCGCTGATGGAAGCCGAACTGATGCGACGCGTGCTGCCGGCCGCCGAATTCGACGGCTGGTTCGCGCGCTTCCTGCCCGATCTCGCGCGCGGCGAGCCGGCGACGCTGTTCGAGCCGGCGACCGTCAGCGACCGCAGCGACGGCAAGATCGCGCACCTCGACGGGCTGAACCTGAGCCGTGCGTGGTGCCAGCGGTCGCTGGCCGGCGCGCTGCCGCACGGCGATGCGCGGCGCGCGAAGCTGCTCGACGCGGCCGACCGGCATCTCGCGAGCGCGCTCGCGCATGTGGCCGGCGACTACATGGGCGAGCACTGGCTCGCGACGTTCGCGTTGCTCGCGCTGGACGCGTAGCGCGCCCCAGGCGTTCGTGGGGCGCGCTTGCCTTTGCGTCGCATGCAACACCGCTTTCCATGTCAGGGCCGACGCGCGGCGGCGACGACTCGCTACACTGCCGTACCGGTTGGACGGGCCCCGGCATCAGGCCCCCGAGCAAGGAGACAAAAGAGGATGGACACCCCACGCGCAGCGGTCGTCACGTACCGCGGCAATGCGATCGAGAACACGCACGTCGCCCATGTGGCGGTCGTCGATGCACGCGGCCGGCTGCTGGCCCGGTTCGGCGATCCGTTCCGGATGACGCTCGCGCGGTCGGCGGCCAAGCCGGCCCAGGCGCTGTCGGTGATCGAGACGGGCGCGCCGGAGCGCTTCGGCTTCGACGACGCGGACATCGCGCTGATGTGTGCATCGCACAGCAGCGAGGACCGTCACATCGAACGCACGCGCGCGATGCTCGCGAAGGTCGCCGCGCACGAAGCGGATCTGCGCTGCGGCGGCCATCCGCCGTTGTCCGACGCGGTGTACCGTTCATGGATCAAGCGCGACTACACGCCGACCGGCGTATGCAGCAACTGTTCGGGCAAGCATGTCGGGATGCTGGCCGGCGCGCAGGCGATCGGCGCGGCGATCGCCGATTACCATCTGCCCGACCATCCGATGCAGGTGCGCGTGAAGCAGGTGGTGGCCGATGCGTGCGGCCTGCGCGACGACGAAGTCGTCTGGGGTATCGACGGCTGCAACCTGCCGACGCCGGCGTTTTCGCTGGATCGGCTGGCGCGCCTGTACGCGTCGCTGGCCGACGGCGCGGACGCGGTGGAAGCGGGCGGTGCCCACGTGACGGACCGGATCCGCGCACTGGCGCGCATTCATCGCGCGATGACCGCCCATCCGGAACTGGTCGCCGGCGAAGGACGCTATTGCACGGTGCTGATGAACGCGTTCGGCGGGCAGGTGGTCGGCAAGCTCGGCGCGGATGCGTGCTACGGGATCGGCGTGCGCGCGTCGGAACGCACGCGGCAACTCGGCGCGGATGGCGCGCTCGGCATCTCGGTGAAGATCGAGGACGGCAATCTCGACGTGCTGTATATGGTCGTCAGCGAAATCCTCGAGCGGCTGCAGATCGGCACGGCCGAGCAGCGTGCGCAACTGGCCGGCTTCCACCGCCCGCCGATGCTCAACACGCAGGGCGTCGAGTTCGGGCACGCGACGTTCCCGTTCGAATTGCAGGCGGCCTGAGCGCGGTTACCGCGCCGATGCCGCCGGCCCGTGACCCGGGCATGCGCATCGGCGCGCGCTACGCGCGGGCGTCGCGAATCCTCGCGAGTTCGCGCGCCGACAGCTCGCCGATCTGCGCGAGGTGTTCCACCAGAAAGTCCTTCAGCACGCGCAGCTTCGCCGAGCTGCGCCGGTTCGCCAGATACGCGATGTAGATGTATTCGCCGGTCAGCCGGTTCTGCAGCCGGTGCCGCGGCAGCACGGGTTCGAGCTCGCCGCTCGCGAGCAGGTCACGCACCAGCCAGATTTCGAATTCCGCGATGCCGAGCCCCGCGCAGGTCGCTTCCAGCAGCAGCTCCGAATGGTCGGTGACGAGATTGCCGGCCGGCAGCACGCTGTGCCGCGCATCGCCGCTCACGAGCTCCCAGCGCGGATCGCCTTCCGGGTGCACGTAGCGCAGGCAGTTGTGGTGCTTCAGGTCGTCCGGCGTCGCCGGGCGCCCGCAGCGGTCGAGATAGCCGGGCGTCGCGCACAGGATGCTGTCGTTGCGCGACAGCCGGTGGACGACCAGGTTGTCCAGGTAGTTCTCGCCTTCGTGGATGTCGAGATCGAAGCCGCCGGCCACGAGGTCGTTGTGGTTGTCGGTCAGGCGCACGTCGAGCTGGATCGTCGGATAGCGCGCCAGAAACGGTGCGATCAGCGGCGCGAGATGACGGCGGCCGAACGCGACGGGCGCGGTGAGCTTCAGCGGGCCGCTCGGCTGCGCATTCAGCTCGGCGACGACACGCAGCGTGTCGTCGAGATCGGCGATCAGCGTGACCGCGCGTTCCAGGTAGATATGGCCGGCTTCGGTGAGCGTCACGCTGTGCGTCGAGCGGTGCAGCAGCGCGACGCCGAGTGCCTCCTCGATCGCCGTGACCTTGCGCGCGACGGTGGACGTCGACACGTGCATCTCCTTCGCCACCGCCGAAAAACTCCCCGTTTCGACCACGCGCACGAACGCGCGCATCGCGCCGAGGTGATCGATGCCGGTTTCTCTCGCACCTTTTTTCATTCGATTCTCGCTGTTGCGTCCCACGCAAAACCGCTTTCGATAATACAGAAGCGAGCTTGTTTTTGCAAAGGCATAGAATGCGAACCCGTCGCGTCGGCAAGCGGCGGCCGGCGAGCGGCACGAGACATTTCAGGAGGGCACGATGGCAGAAAGCGGCTTCCGCGTCGAAGCGGATCTTTTAGGGAAACGAAGCATTCCGGCTACCGCGTATTACGGCGTCCATACGCTGCGCGCGAAAGAGAATTTCGACATTTCGGGCCGCACCATCGCGTCGCTGCCGTACCTCGTGATGGCGCTCGCGGCCGTGAAGGAAGCGGCGGCCGACGCCAATTGCGAACTCGGTCTGCTGCCGCGGCCATACCGCGACGCGATCGCCGCGGCGTGCGTCGAGATCCGCGAAGGGCGGCTGCACGACCAGTTCGTCGTCGACATCATCCAGGGCGGCGCCGGCACGTCGACCAACATGAACGCGAACGAGGTGATCTGCAACCGCGCGCTCGAAATCATGGGGTACGCACGCGGGCAGTACGAATATCTGCATCCGAACGAGCACGTCAATCTCGCGCAGAGCACCAACGACGTCTATCCGACCGCGATCCGGATCGCGACGTGCTTCGCGGTCGAGCACCTGCTCGAGGCGATGGCGCGGCTGCGCGATGCCTTCGCGGAGCGCGCCGACGCGTTTGCCGGCTTGCTGAAGCTCGGCCGTACGCAGTTGCAGGACGCGGTGCCGATGACGCTCGGCCAGGAATTCTCGACCTACGCGGTGATGCTGACGGAAGACATCGCGCGGCTGCAGGAGGCCGGCTGGCTGATTCGCGAGATCAACCTCGGCGCGACCGCGATCGGCACGGGCATCACCGCGCATCCGGAGTACGCGGAGAAGGCGCTGGCCGCGCTGCGCCGCATCACCGGGCTCGACCTGAGCACCGCGCCGAACCTGATCGAGGCGACGCAGGATTGCGGCGCGTTCGTCCAGGTGTCGGGCGTGCTCAAGCGGATCGCCGTCAAGCTGTCGAAGATCTGCAACGACCTGCGGCTGCTGTCGAGCGGCCCGCGCGCGGGCTTCGGCGAGATCAACCTGCCGCCCGTGCAGGCCGGCTCGTCGATCATGCCCGGCAAGGTGAATCCGGTGATCCCGGAGGTCGTCAATCAGGTCGCGTTCGAGGTGTTCGGCAACGACGTGACCATCACGTTCGCGGCCGAGGCCGGCCAGCTTCAGCTCAACGCGTTCGAACCGGTGATCGCGAGCGCGCTGTTCCGCAGCTTCAGCCATCTGACGGCCGCCTGCACGACGCTCGCGCAGCGATGCGTGAGCGGCATCACCGCGAATCCCGAACGGCTGCGCGAAACGATGGAGCGCTCGGTCGCGCTCGCCACCGCGCTGAATCCGTACATCGGCTACAAGCGCGCGACCGCCGTGGCCGCCGAAGCGCACGCGACCGGCAAGTCGATCCGCGAGGTCGTGCTGGCGCGCGAACTGATGACCGAGGCGCAACTCGACGAAGCACTGCAGCCCGAAGCGCTGATCCGGCCGCGCGTGTTCTGACGCCGGCCGGGTCGCGGCCCAACCGAAAGCGCCCCCGCAGCGGGGCGAAACACATCGACAAACAACGGAGACTCACGATGAAATACCCCACCGAGCGCCCGGCCGGTCCGGCCGGCGGCGCGGATGCCGTGCACGCCGATCCCGATGCGATGTTCGCGTCGCACGAAGCCGGCTATGCGAAGCAGTTGAAGCCGCGGCACGTGCAGATGATCGCGATGGGCGGTGCGATCGGCACCGGCCTCTTTCTCGGCGCGGGCGGGCGCCTGCAAAGCGCGGGGCCGGCGCTCGCGCTCGTGTATCTCGTGTGCGGCGTGTTCGCGTTCCTGATCATGCGCGCGCTCGGCGAGCTCGTGATGCACCGGCCGACCAGCGGCAGCTTCGTGTCGTACGCACGGGAGTTCATGGGCGAGCGCGCATCGTTCGTCGCGGGCTGGATGTACTACCTGAACTGGGCGACGACCGGCATCGTCGACATCACCGCGGTCGCGATCTACATGAAGTACTGGGCCGTGTTCACCGACGTGCCGCAATGGGTGTTCGCGCTCGGCGCGCTCGGGATCGTGTCGGTGATGAACATGATCGGCGTGAAGGTGTTCGGTGAGATGGAGTTCTGGTTCTCGCTCGTGAAGGTGGGCACGCTCGCGGTGTTTCTCGCGGTCGGCGCCGTGTTTCTCGCGAGCGGCCATCCGGTGGCGGGACAGATGACGGGGCTGCATCTCGTCGCGGATCACGGCGGGATCTTCCCGCACGGGATCCTGCCGGCGGTGCTGATCGTGCAGGGCGTCGTGTTCGCGTACGCGAGCATCGAGCTCGTCGGTGTCGCGGCGGGCGAGACCGCCGACGCGCGCAAGGTGCTGCCGAAGGCGATCAACAGCGTGATGTGGCGCATCGCGCTGTTCTATGTCGGCTCGGTCGTGCTGTTGACGCTGCTGCTGCCGTGGACGGCGTACAGCGCGCACGAAAGCCCGTTCGTCACGTTCTTCAGCAAGCTGGGCGTGCCTTACGTCGGCACCGTGATGAACGTCGTGGTGCTGACGGCCGCGCTGTCGAGCCTGAATTCCGGCCTTTATTCGACGGGCCGCGTGCTGCGCTCGCTCGCGATGGGCGGCTCGGCGCCGCGCTTCGTGTCGCGGATGAACGCCCGCGGCGTGCCGTACGGCGGCATCCTGATCACGGTCGCGATCAATGCGATCGGCGTGCCGCTGAACTACATCGTGCCGGCCCAGGCGTTCGAGATCGTGCTGAACATGGCGTCGCTCGGGATCATCACGACGTGGGGCTTCATCGTGATGTGCCAGATCCTGTTCCGCCGCGCGGTCGATCGCGGCGAGATGAAGGCCGTGTCGTTCCGGATGCCCGGCGCGCCGTTCACGTCGTGGCTCACGCTCGCGTTTCTCGTCGGCGTGCTGGTGCTGATGGCGTTCGACTATCCGGGCGGCACGTGGACCATCGCGACGATTCCCGTCGTCGTGCTCGCGCTGGTGATCGGCTGGAAGCTGGCGAAACGTGGCGCCGAGCGCGAGCGGGCGGCGGCGGTGCCCGCATCCGTGCGTGGCGTGGCGGATCCCGCGCGGAACGCGTGACGAACGCGTGACGTCATGCGCCGGGGGCGCCGGTCCGTTCGCGGGCTGGCGCCCCCGGTCCGTTTGGTTCGAGTCAGTTCAACCCGGCGCGCTCACCGACCCATCGGCTGAAATCGCCGGCCATCTCCGCGGTCAGCTCGTGGCCGGCCGCATACAGCCGCGTGTCGTGCGCGACGCCGAGCGCCGCCAGTGTCGCATCGGCCTTGTCCGCCCACGCGACGGGCAGCTTGTCGTCGAAACGGCCATGCACGATCAGCGCATGAAGCGGGTGAAGCGCAGCGCGCGGCGCGATCAACGGATCGATTTCAGGCAGGATGCGCCCGCACAGCACGGCGAACGCGCTCACGTCGCCCGGAGACGTGAGGCCGACGCTCGCGCTCATGATGCCGCCCTGGCTGAAGCCGGCGATCACGGTCGGTAACGCGGGGGCTGCGCCATCCTGTGCGCGCAATGCATGCAGCAGCGTGATCAATTGCACGCGGCTCTCGTCCGCACGCGCCGCATCGATTTCAGGGCCGTTCGGGCCGAAACGCACCGGAAACCATGCATGCTGATTGGGCCCGAACGTGAGCGGGCCGCGCAGGAACGCGATTTCGATGCGCGGATCGATCGCGTCGGCCATGTTCAGCAGGTTGGTCTCGTTTCCGCCGACGCCGTGCAGCAACAACAGGCGGGCGGCGGGGCGGCCAGTGGCCGGACGCAGCCGGTATTGAAGGCCGGATTCGGGCTCGGTGGTCAGCGGCAGGACGTCGGTCATTGCGTGGGTCCGAAAGGGGAACGATGCAACAGTCTAGAGCGGGCGGATCGGGAGGGGAATCGCCGGGGCGGGATTGATCGTTTCGTGACCGGAACGAATCTGGGCCCGGTACGTTGCAGGAACGGATCGCGACGTCACGCGATCGGGCATGGGCCGGCGGCCCGGCAATCCGTTCACACCAGGCCGATCGGACGACTCGTCATTCTCACGTTCAATTGATAAAATAGATACATTCTGTAGATACGTGAGGGCGGGAACATGGATACTGCAAAGCTCTTCAGGCACGGCGGTTCGCAGGCCGTCCGGCTGCCGAAGGAATTTCGCTTCGATACGGCCGAGGTCCGCATCCGCCGCCACGGGGCGTCCGTCGTTCTCGAGCCGGTGCCGCAGGACTGGGCCTGGCTGACACCGCTGGTCGGCCCGGTCGACGCCGATTTCGAGGCTGCCGCGACCACGCAGCCGTCCGCTCAGGAGCGCTCGGGCCTGGATGTGTTCGAATGAAGTTCCTGCTCGATACCAACGCGGTGATCGCCATTCTCAAGGGCGAGCCGGCGATGCTGGCCCGCCTGCATGCGTGGCAGCCGGCCGATTTCGGCATCCCGGCGATCGTCGCGCACGAGCTTTACTACGGTGCGTACAAGAGCCAGCGAGCGGCGGCGAACGCCGCGCGTGTCGACGCGCTGCAGTTCGAGGTCGTGCCGTTCGACACCGAGGATGCGCAGCATGCGGGCGAAATTCGTGCGCATCTGATCGCGGCCGGCACGCCGATCGGCCCTTACGATGCATTGATCGCAGGGCAGGCGCGTGCGCGGCACCTGGTGCTCGTCACGCACAACGTCCGCGAATTCGAGCGCGTTCCGCGGCTGCAATGCGAAGACTGGCTCGCCGAGCCGAACGAAGGCTGAACAGTCGATCATGCGGTGGACACACTGACGAACCAGTCGGGCGAATACTGCAACGATTATAAAAATACCAAAACAAACCGGCTCGCCGATAATACGCAAACGTTTTGCCGGCATTCAATAAAACGGATTTTGCGGAGCCGGCATAAAACAATAAATATCCGCTATTTCGACGATTCCTCGATCGTCGCTTCCGCGCCGGTAAGGCGGCGTGAAGTTAACGGCAAATCCGCAAAAGACTTTAGGCTTTTCCCCGCACAATTATTCATTCTATTTTCCTCAATGACCGATTGATTTTCGGTCATCGGACCGTCATACGCCATCCCCGATAATTCGGCGCTCACACTCTTTCAATAGACCAAAGGGCGATCGCACCCGGATCGCCGCGGGGAGCTGTACTCATGACCATCCGTCATCGCATCACGCTGCTAGTCGTCCTGACGTTCTTCGCGCTGTCCGCGATCGGCGTCTATGCCGTGTACCAGACGCGCAAGAGCGCGTCCGAGGTGCGTCAGGTCACCCAGGGAATCGTGCCGAGCGCGCTCGCGTCGGCCGATCTCGTCGCCGAGGTGAAGAACATCCAGATCGCGACGATGACGCTCGTCTACGCGCCCGACGCGAACACCGCCGCCCAGGCGCGCGACGAGCTGAAGGCGAAGCAGGCCGCGCTGCGCGCCGCGCTCGACGCGCAGGCGAAATCGGCGGTCGGCCGCGCGCAGGAAGGGCTCGTCACGCAGGCGAAGGACAGCGCCGCCAACTATTTCGCGGCGATCGACGACACCGTGAAGATGAAGACGGACGGCAAGGCCGAGATGGCGCAGGCCTACCTGTTCGCGAACGTCGCGCAGTATCGCGACGAACTCGAAAGCATCGTCGACACGCTGCGCGTCGAGAAGAACCGCCAGAAGGACGACGCGATCGGCGCGCTGAACGGGATGCTCGCGACCACGGCCACCGCGATCGCGGGCGTCGCCGGCACGGTGATCGTGCTGCTGACCGCGCTCGGCTTCGTGCTGTATCGCCAGATCACGCGCCCGCTGATCGGGATGCAGACGGCGATGAGCGAGATCGCGACGAGCCAGGATTTCACACGCCGCGTGCCGGTGGGCCGGATGGACGAAATCGGCCATTCGATCGTCGCGTTCAACGGGATGATCGAGAAGATCCAGGAGAACGCCGCGCAACTGAAGCAGAAGACGGCCGACATCCAGGCGATGCTGCAGAACATGCAGCAGGGCATCCTGACCGTCGTCGAAGGCGGCGTCGTGCACGCGGAATATTCGGCGTACCTCGAATCCATCTTCGAGACGAACGACATCGCCGGCCGCGACCTGATGGCGCTCGTGTTCGACGATTCGGCGATCGGCGCCGACGCGCGCTCGCAGGTCGACGCGGCCGTGCACGCGTGCCTCGGCGAGGACAGCATGAACTTCGAGTTCAATGAGCACCTGCTCGTCAACGAAGTCGCGAAGCGGATGCCGGACGGCCGCGAGAAGTGGCTCGACCTGAGCTGGTCGGCGATCACCGACGAAACCGACACCGTGGTGCGCCTGATGCTGTGCGTGCGCGACGTGACCGAGATCCGCGCGCTGACCGCGCAGGCCGGCGAGCAGCAGCGGCGCCTCGAGATGATCGGCGAGATTCTGTCGATCAGCCAGGACAAGTTCCACGACTTCGTGCACAGCGCGAAGGGCTTCCTCAGCGAGAACGAGCGGATGATCCGCCAGCACGAGCGCGCCGATCACTCGATCGTCGCGGCGCTGTTCCGCAACATGCACACGATCAAGGGCAATGCGCGCACGTACAGCCTTCAGCACCTGACGAACATCGTCCACGAAGCGGAGCAGGCGTACGAATCGCTGCGCCGCGCGGACAGCGGCCCCGAGTGGAACCGCGACGCGCTGATGGAGGATCTGGCGCGCGTACGCGAAGCCGTCGACCACTACGCGACGATCAACGCGGTCACGCTCGGCCGCAGCGGCGAGCCGGCGCAGAATGGCGCCGATTTCCTGATGGTCGAGCGTGCGCACATCAGCGAGAGCCTGCGTGTGCTCGACGGCGCCGATCCGGCCAACGCATCCGACTGGCGCGCGGCGCGCGATGCCGTGCGCCGCATGCTGAGCCAGCTCGGCACGCAAGGGATCGGCGACGTGCTCGGCGGCGTGATCGAATCGCTGCCGTCGCTCGCGGCCGAGCTCGGCAAGCCGGCGCCCGTCGTGCATATCGACAGCCACGGCCAGCGCGTGCGCAGCGAGATCGTTGCGACGCTGAAGAACGTCTTCATGCACCTGCTGCGCAATGCGATCGACCACGGGATCGAATCGTCCGACGCGCGGCGCGCGGCCGGCAAGCCGGCGTCCGGCACGATCGACATCGCGGTCGGCGTGGGCGGCGGCGAACTGTGGTTCGTGCTCGGCGACGACGGCCGCGGCCTTGCGCTCGACCGGATTCGCGGCATCGCGCGCGAGCGTGGCTGGATCGATGCCGTGAGCGAAGCGGCGTTGTCCGACGAGGATGTCGCCGAGCTGATCTTCCGGCCGGGCTTCTCGACCGCGCAAGCGGTGACCGAAGTATCGGGGCGCGGCGTCGGCATGGACGCGGTGCGCAATTTCCTGAAGCGCGACGGCGGCGATATCGCGCTGCGCTTCACCGACGATCGCGTCGGGGCCCCGTATCGCGCGTTCGAGACGATCGTGTCGCTGCCGGCGCGCTTCGCGGCCGACGGTGCCACTCACGGCGCAGGGCACGCGCAGCCGGCGCGCCTCGCGGATATCGGCGCGGCGGAGTGACGGCGTGATCGTACAGGCGTGGATGATTCAGATGGCCGCCGCGCTCGCGGGCGGCGTGGTCGTCGCGGTGGCGGCGGCGATCGTGTGTCGTGTGATGCGCCAACGGCTCGTCGCATCGATGGAGCGCGACGCGCATGCGTTGCGCGGTGCGCTTCGCGCGGCCGAGGTGCGGGCGGAAGAGACGGCGTCGGCGCATGCGCAAGCGGCGGACGCATGGGCGCAACGCGAGGCGCAACTGGAAGAGGCGCTGGCGCGCGAGGTGTCCGAGAGCGCCGCGCAGCGCGACGCGTTGCAGGCACTGTCGGCCGACCGCGCGGCGCTCGCGCAGCACGCGATGAAGATCGCCGACGAAGCCGCGCGCCTGCGCGGGCTCGCCGGGACGTTCGAGCGCTGGCACGAGCAGATGATCTCGCTGACCACGCAGAACCAGGACATGCGCGCGAAGAACCTGGAGCTGTCGGCGATCGTCGCGCACGTGTCGATCGTGTCGCTGAACGCGTCGATCGAGGCGGCGCGTGCCGGCACGGCCGGGCGCGGCTTCTCGATCGTCGCGAGCGAGGTGCGCGGGCTGGCCGCGCGCTCGCAGGAACTGTCGAACAGCTATCGCGACAGCCTGAACCGCAACGATCTCGTGACGGCCGCGACGTTCCAGGACATTCAGGCCGGCGGCAAGATGATCACGGCCGCGCTCGCGACGGTCGAGACGCTGGCCGGGCAACTGCACGCGCGGATCGAAGGAGCGGCCCCGTGATCAGCGCGCAGGCGAGGGCCGGTTTCGAGCGGATCTTTTTCGATGCCGCGCGCACGCGGCTCGCGGCCGGCGGCGCGTGCGACATCCGGCCGGCCGCCGGGCACGCACACGACGCGCCCGATCGCATGCACGCGAAGCCGCGCTCGAAGCCGACGGTAGCCGAACATGTGGTCGTGCTGACGATCTCGGCGCTGCATTTCCGCCTGCTGCTTGCACTGCGCTTCAGCGACGACGACGCGACGCGCCGCCATTTCGCCGGCGCGACGGCGGGCGCGAGCAGCCAGCGGCCGCTGACCGACGCATTCATGGAAGTCGCGAACCTGTGTTGCGGCGCGATCAACCAGGCGCTGACCGCGCCGTTTCCCGATCTCGGAATGTCGACGCCTTACCTGCTGAGCGGCGCGAGCATCGACGCCATGCACGCGCTCTCGCCCGATTACGTGGCCGCGTACGACCTGACGCTCGACGGCGACGTGCGGGTCGGCGCGACGCTGTGCGTGTGCGCGAACGCGCCGGTCGATTTCCATGTGCCGGAAACGGCCACGGTGGAGAGCGGCGGCGAGCTCGAACTGTTCTGACCGACCATCAGGAATCCTCCGATGACCGAAGACCAACCCGTCAGCAAGGTGCTCGTGCTCGACGACAGCCGCGTGCATGCCGACGCGATCAAGCGTTTCTGCGACGAGCACAATCTGGTCGGCCTGACCGTGCGGCGCAGCCGGCTCTTGAAGGTGCTGCGCTCGAACATCGATCTCGGCGCGATCCTGCTGGCCGAGGATTACGGCGGCTCGCCGGCCGAGAGCGCGATCATCGCGACGCAGATCGACGCGCTGCGGCCCGAGTTGCCGATCATCCTGCGCCGCGAATCGCTCGCGTCGCGCGACGGGCTGCCCGATGCGCTCGCGCGTGTCGCGTGCGCGGCCTACGTCGCCGACGACATGACGCCGCTCGCGCGCGCGATCGACGAATACCTGTTCGGCCGCGACTATCCGAACGCGCTCGTGCGCGGCATCTCGGAGATCACCGAGGCGCGCATCGACGGCCTGTTCCCGGGCATGACGATCGAGCACGACACGCCGTGCATCGTGCGCGACCAGATCATCTTCGGCGAAGTGTTCAGCCTGATCGCGCTCGAAAGCGCGTGGTGCCGCGGCTACATGCTGCTGCAGACGAGCGAGCAGCCGCTGCTCGACATGCTCGGCGGCACGCGCGACAGCGGCCGCGCGCCGGATTTCCGCGACGTGAACAGCGTGCTCGGCGAACTGACCAACCTCGTGTGGGGCGCGTTCAAGAACCGCTATCTCGGCGACGCCGAGGCGCTGGCGCGCCATCCGGTGCAGGTGCCGCTCGTCGTCAATCACAAGCAGAAGTTCATCTCGTTCGGCGGCGACTGTCCGCAGCTCTGTTTCAAGTACCGGATGACCGATCCGGCTTCGGGGCGCTCGGCCCGTCTCGACCAGCGTTTCGTGTTCAGCCTGAGCTGGTCGCCGGAGGATTTCCGCGAATCGGTGCAGGACGTCGGGCCGATGGTCGAAGCGGGCGAACTCGAACTGTTTTGAATGTTGAAGTCGGCAACGACGAAAGGGGAATACGACATGGCAAAGATTCTGGTGGTGGACGATTCGGGCACGGTGCGCGACGAAGTGGCCGGCTTCCTGCGCAATCACGGGCTCGACGTCGCGACGGCCGTCGACGGCAAGGACGGGCTCGCGAAGCTCAAGGCGACGCCCGGCGTGCGCCTCGTGATCAGCGACGTGAACATGCCGAACATGGACGGCCTGACGATGGTCGAGAAGATTCGCGGCGAACTGGCGAACACGGCGGTCAACGTCGTGATGCTGACGACCGAAAGCAGCCCGGCGATGAAGGCGCGCGGCAAGGCCGCCGGCGTGAAGGGCTGGATCGTGAAGCCGTTCAAGGGCGATGCGGTGCTCGACGCGCTGAAGAAGCTCGCGGGCTGACGCGCCTGCGGGCCGTCGAACGGTTGCGCGCGCAATTTACAGCGCGCCGCGATGTCCGTATCCTGCCGGATGCCGAGGGCGGCGTGGCGGCGCATCGTGCGCCGCCACGCCCGGCATCGACGAACATCAGGAACGGAACGAAACCGATGGCATCCGAATACGGGCGACCCGCCGCGCGGCACACGGAGACGCTGATCGCGAAGGGCGTCGTTTTTACCGTCGTGGGCACGTGCGTGCTGATCGGCGTCACGTTGCATGCGCAGTCGACGCGCGAATTCCTGCGCGCGTCGGTCGTCGTACCCGGGCGCGTCGTCAAGCTGAACGCAGGCCAGCATCATCCGGAGATCGCGTTCACGACGCTCGCGGGCGAGCAGGTCGAATATGCGCAGGGCGGCGAGGTCAGCGTGCAGGACGGCGCGACGGTCGAGGTGCGCTATGCGCCGGACGCGCCGAGGATGACGGCGCGGCTCAACACGTTCGGCGCGATCTGGGGCGGCGTGCTGACAATCGGCGCGATGGGCGCGGTCTTTTTCGCCGTCGGCGTCGGTCAGTTGTGGTCGGGCGTGCGCGCGTGGCGCAGCGGGCGCAACCGGGTGCGCCCGCCCGCCGCGCACTGAAACACTTCACAGGACATTCCGGCATGACAATTCGCTTGATGCCGTGGCTCGTCGCGATCGGCGCCGCGTTCGCGGGCTGCGCCGCGCACGCGGCGGGCACCGCGCATTCGCTCGATCAGGTGCCCGGGAAATTCGATTCGCCTGACGCCCGCGCCGCGTATGCGCGCGACATGAGCGGCGCGCCGGAAGCGGACGGTTTCGGCGTGCACTTGCCGCCCGGCTTCACGAAGGAGGGGCTGGTGGCGCAGCTTGCGCCGGGCCAGCCGCTTGCGCGTGTCGTGCTGGCCGGCGCGAAACCGTGGCCGCAGCGTCCCGGCGCGTTCGTCGCGATCGTTTGCGTGGCGCCGACCGACGAGTCGGCGCGCGAGGCGCTGCGATTCCGTGCACCCACCGATTGCGAGGGCTTCGACCGCCACGCCCAGGCCGATGATCAGAAGGAACTGGTCTGGCTGGGCGTGTTCGAGCGCGGCCCGGACGGCGTGCCGCGCCTCGTCGCTCGAACCGAACAGCCGCTCGACCAGGCCACCGACTGGAGCAACACGAATCTCGACAGTCCCGACTACCTCGAGGAGGCGAAGCCGCCGGGTGATCGCGTGCTACGTCCCGAGCGGTGGTCGCGGTTCGATCTCGCGCCGTATGCGCTGCGGGCGGGCGATGCCGCGTTCGGGGTGCGGGCGGGCTGGTCGATCGGTTATTCCGGCGGCGGTGCGTCGTTCGAGGCGTTGTACCTGTTCCGGATCGACGGCAAGACGCTGCGCATCGTGTTCGCGCAGCCGATGATGTTCTACCGGGATATCGCAGGCGATTGGCATCGCAACGGCACGCGCGATCACGACATCACCGAAGGCAGCAATACGCTGAGCGTGCTGTCGACGTCGACGGACGGCTTCCGCGACCTGCAGTTGCGCGAGCGCGGCGGCAAATGGCGCCGGACGTTTCGCTGGTCCGCGGCGGACGGCGCGTATCAGGCGCGCTGACGCACCGGCCCTGGCGGTCCGCTACCGGGCCACGACCGGCCCCGCCGCCGCCGTCGCGAATTCGGCGACGACGGCTTCGATCACCGCCCGTACATGCGGTCTTGTAGAGATCGGCACGGGCGACGAGCCACCCGGTGAAATGATTGCATCGCCGCTCCATCAGGCGCACCAGTTCAGGCTCGGCGTCGGCGCGGAAGCACGGCGCGCAACGGCGCCGTTGACGGGCGAGCGGCATCGCACGTCGCGCGGTGGCCGACGGGCAGGCGTGCATGCGCATGCGGCGGCGCGGCTGGACGTCGTGCCGAATGTGGAGGACCATTTCCCCGACATGCCGCGAGCGGGCGGGCGCGATGGCCGCTCGTTCGCATCGCCTCTCAACCCTGCCGAACCCCGTCGAGCGGAACACCATGGAACCCATTCACGAGACAGCTGGGCCGATCCTGCTGCGCGACACGCGCGACGGCGTCGTCACGCTGCGCCTGAATCGCCCGCAGCAGTTCAACGCGTTGTCCGAAGCGATGCTTTCGGCCCTGCACGATGCGTTCGATACGCTTGCCGCCGATCCGCACGTGCGCTGCGTCGTGCTGGCCGCCGAAGGCAAGGCGTTCTGCGCCGGCCACGACTTGCGGCAGATGCGCGGCAAGCCCGAACTCGGCTATTACCGCACGCTGTTCGCGCAGTGCAGCCGCGTGATGCTCGCGATGCGCGCATTGCCGGTGCCCGTGATCGCGCGCGTGCACGGCATCGCGACGGCGGCCGGCTGCCAGCTCGTCGCCGCGTGCGATCTCGCGATCGCGGCCGATACCGCGCGCTTCGCGGTGTCGGGCATCAACGTCGGGCTGTTCTGCTCGACGCCGGCCGTCGCGTTGAGCCGCAACGTCGCGGCCAAGCGCGCGTTCGACATGCTGGTGACCGGGCGCTTTGTCGATGCGGCGACGGCGGCCGCGTGGGGGCTCGTCAACGAAGCCGTGCCCGAGGACGCGCTCGATGCGGCCGTCGCGCGCAAGGTCGCGGAGATCGTCGCGAAGAGCCCGGCCGCGGTGCGATATGGCAAGCAGATGTTCTATCGTCAGCGCGAGTTGCCGCTCGACGAAGCGTATGCGTACGCGGGCGACGTGATGGCGCGCAACATGATGGAAGAGGATGCGGGCGAGGGCATCGACGCGTTTCTCGAGAAGCGCAAGCCGACGTGGCGTTCGTGATGCGTTGACGGAAGCCGGCAGCGAGCGCGTCGTCGTGCAACGCACAACGACGGGCCGCGTCGTTGCCGGTGCGCGTGGGCGGTTCGCCGCAAAGCAGCCGGGTCGCCCGAGGCGGCCACGCCAGCACGTGGCACGGCAGGTGGCGGCGACGCGGTTACGCATCGCAGCACCGCAGCACCGCCGGCCCGTCAGCGTCCGTAGCTGCCGGTCCGTAGCGCCGGCTGCACGCTCGTCGCCCCGGGCGGCACGATCACGACGGGCACGCGGCGCGCGAGCGCGCACATCAGCTCGTAGCCGATCGTGCCGCTGGCTTGCGCGACATCGTCCACCTTCACCTGGTCGCCCCACAGCTCGACGCTCGAGCCGATGCCCGCGTTCGGGCACGGCGTCAGGTCGACGGTCAGCATGTCCATCGATACGCGGCCGACGACGCGCGTCATCACGCCGTCCACCGCGATCGGCGTGCCGGTCGGAGCATGGCGCGGATAGCCGTCCGCGTAGCCGCACGCGACGACGCCGATCCGCATCGCCCGGTCGGCCGTGAAGCGGCGGCCGTAGCCGACGGTTTCCTCCGGCGCCAGCGTCTGCACGCCGATGATCCTGCTCGTCAGCGTCATCGCGGCCGTCAGCGGCGTGTCGGCGATATGCCGCGAGGCGCCCGTCGGCGAAGCGCCGTACAGGATCGTGCCGGGGCGCACCCAGTCTCGGTGCGCGCGCGGGTGCCACAGCACGGCCGCCGAATTCGACACCGAGCGCTCGCCCGGAATCCCGGCCGTGGTCGCGTCGAACTGGTCGAGCTGCCAGTCGACTTCGCCTTCGTCGGCGTTCGCGAAATGCATCATCAGCGTGATCTTGGCGATCGGCGGCGCGCTCGCCGCGCGTTCCCACGCGGCGCGGAACGCGGCCGGCCGATAGCCGAGCCGGTTCATGCCGGAATTCATCTTGAGCTGGATGTCGATCGGCTGCTGCGGCTTCGCGGCGATCAGCAGGTCGAGCTGTTCGTCGCAGTGCACGGCGACCGTCAGCCGATGGCGATCGGCCAGCTCGACGTCGGCGGGCTCGAAGATCCCTTCGAGCAGCAGCACGGGCTTGTCCCAGCCGAGTTCGCGCACGCGCACGGCTTCGTCCAGATCGAGCAGCGCGATGCCGTCGGCGGCCGCGAGGCCCGGGTAGATCCGCTCGATGCCGTGGCCGTACGCGTTGGCCTTGATCACGGCCCACACGCGCGATTGCGCGGCGGTGCGGCGGATGAAGTCGAGGTTGTGGCGGACGGCGTCGGGGCGGATATGGGCGACGATGGGACGGGGCATGGCAAGGGCTCGGGTCGGATGTCGTTCGGCGCACGGGGTGCGGAGTGAAGCGGCAGGCCGGCGCGATTGCGCGCCCAGCCAGTGTCGAGCGCTATCTTATTGGTGTTCGACCAGTTTTAATTAACGTATTTATCGATGATTTGGTGGAAATTCGGGTGCTGACGCTCGCCGCGCACTGCCCACTTCGGCCTGCGCGGCCGAGTCTCCCGTCTAGAAAACCGGTGCGCGAACGGCACGGTGCAATGCTAAGCTCTCGGCGATCTTGTCATTGACCAATGTAATCATAACGGAGGAGACTTGGATGACGACGTCCCAGCTGTGCCTGTTCATCGTGGCGCTGTTGCCGTTCCCGATGACGTTTCTCGCCAAGGCCCGCAAGGGTTACGACAACCGTACGCCGCGCGATTACCTCGCGAAGCTCGAAGGCTGGCGCGCCCGTGCGCAGGCCGCGCATCAGAATTCATGGGAAGCGCTCGCGCTGCTTACGGCCGCGCTGGTGGTGGCGTGGCACAACGGCGCGAACGCGCATCGCGTCGACCAGCTCGCGATAGCGTTCGTCGCGATCCGCGTCGCCTATGCGCTGATGTACCTGTTGAACTGGGCGTCGCTGCGTTCGCTCGTGTGGTTCGGCGGGATGGCGTGCGTCGTCGCGCTGTTCTTCGCGACGCCGTAAGCGGCCGGTCATACGCAAACGCGCTGCCGGCGTTGCATGCGGCCCGTCAGGCCCCGCCCGCGCCCCGTGCGTGACTGTCGTTGGATGCGGGCGCAACGATCTTCGAGACGAACGGAGGCGCGTCCGCTTCGCTGCGCAGGAATGCGATCAACGGATCGAGCAGCCGGTGCCGCGTCGCCGGGTGGCGGCGCAGCACGAAGCGCCATGACGCGTCGCGCGCGAGGCCCGGCACCAGCGGCACCAGACGCCCGCTGCGCAGCTCGGGCTCGATCAGCGGCACGCGGCCGAGCGCGATGCCCGCGCCGCCGACGGCCGCGCCGATCACCTGGCTGAAACTGCTGTAACGGACGATCTTCGTCTCGAAGTCGTCCGGCAAGCCGAACTGCACGGCCCAGTTGCGCCAGTCGATCTCGGGGCTGTCCTCGTGCATTTCCTGCAGCAGCCGCGAGCGGCATACGTGCCCCGACGCGTACGGAAACAGCTCGGGGCTGCAGACCGGAAACACGGTTTCCCGCATCAGCACGTCGTCGTCGGCCCGCAGCCGGTGCGCCGGTACGTGCACGATCGCCAGATCGACGCCGCTGCGCGCGAAATCCGGCTCGTCGTCGAGCACGACCGCGTGCAGCGGGGTGTCGGGATGAAGCGACGAGAATTCCGCCAGCCGGCGCGCGAGCCACATCGACGAAAACGGCGCGTTGGCGGACACGGTGAGCCGTTGCGCGGCACCGCGAATCTCGCTGCACGCGTCGGTGAGACGCGACAGCGCATCGCTGACGGCCGGCAGCAGGCGTGCACCGGCCGGCGTGAGACCGATGCCGCCGAGCCCCGTGCTGCGTTCGAGCAGCCGCGCGCCGAGCGATTCCTCGAGCGAACGGATCTGGTGGCTGACCGCGCTGGTCGACACGTTCAGCTCGACCGCCGCGCGCGCGAACCCGCCGAGGCGGACGGCCGCCTCGAAAGCACGCAGTGCGCTGAGGGGAGGAAGGTGCGACATGCGGGGTATTGTAGTTGACTCAACACCCGTTGAAAAATCATCTTTTGCCGCGCGCGGGCGGCGCGGGTAGCCTCGATCCGGTCAACCAGAACGCAACCAAACACCGACCGGAGGGCTTCATGTATTTCGACCGACGACTATGGGCGATGATGGCGGGCCTGCGCTGGCGGGTGGCGGCGGCCGTCGCGCTCGGGCTGCTCGCGATGGGTGTCGGCATCCTCCGCTTCGTGTTTCTCGGCCGCGTGCTGGCGCTGGTGTTTTCCGGCGCGCCGGCGCGCGGCATCGGCGAAGCCGTCGTTGCAACGGCGGCCTGCGTGCTGCTGCGCGCATGGCTCGATCATCGCCGCACGGTGCTCGCGCAGCATACGGCGGGCCGCGTGCAGGCGACGCTGCGCGCGCGGCTGTTCGACCGAATCGCCGCGCTCGGCCCCGCCTGGTTCAGCGGCGAACGCACGGGCGGCGTGATGCTCGCCGTCGTCGATGGCGTCGAGCAGTTGCAGACCTTCTTCGGCGTCTACCTGCCGCAACTCGTGATCGCCGCGTGCGCGCCGCTCATGATCTTCGCGGTGCTCGCGTGGTGGGACGTGCCGACGGCTGCGATCCTGCTCGTCGCGGCGCTCGTCACGCTCGCGTTGCCGCAGCTCGTGCATCGCGCCGACAAACGCGCGGCGCTCGCCCGTTCGGCCGCGTTCAAGGCGTTCGGCGAGGAATTTCTCGACGCGGTGCAGGGCCTGCCGACGCTGAAGGCGTTCGGGCAGAGCACCGCGTTCGGCGCGAAGCTGGCCGCGAAGGCGCGCGCGTTGTCGGACAGCACGTTCTGGGTGCTCGCGCTCGGCCTGCTGACACGGTTCTTCACGGATCTCGGCACCGGCCTCGGCGCAGCCGCGGCGATCGCGGTGGGCGCATGGCGCGTGCGGCACGGCGACATGAGCCTCGAAGCGCTGCTGATCGTGCTGATGGCCGGCAGCGAGATCTTCCGGCCGTTGCGCGACCTGCGCGCGGTGCTGCATCAGGGGATGATCGGCCAGTCGGCGGCGAATGCGATCCACGCGCTGCTCGACGCGGGCGGCGCCGCGCCTCGCGTCGATGCGCCGCGCGTAGCGGGCCTGCGGCCGGAGATCGCGTTCGACGACGTCAGTTTCGCGTATCCGGGGCGCCGCGCGGAGGCCCATGCGGCGCTGAGCTTCTCGGTACGCGCGGGCGAGACGGTCGCGATCGTCGGGCCGAGCGGAGCCGGCAAGTCGACCATCGTGCGCCTGCTGCTGCGCCAGCACGATGCGCAGGGCGGCGCGGTCCGGATCGGCGGCCACGACGTGCGCACGCTCGATGCCGATCAGGTGCGCGAGATGATCGCGGTCGTCGCGCAGGATGCGACGCTGTTCGATGGCAGCGTCGCCGACAACCTGCGGCTCGGCCGCCCCGACGCGAGCGACGCGGAGATGATCGCCGCCGCGCGCGCCGCCAACGCGCACGATTTCATCTCGGCGCTGCCCGATGGCTACGCGACGCGCATCGGCGAGCGCGGGCTCATGTTGTCGGGCGGTCAGCGCCAGCGCATCGCGATTGCCCGCGCGCTGCTGCGCGATGCGCCGATCCTGTTGCTCGATGAGGCGCTGTCGTCCGTCGATGCGGAAAACGAGGCGCTGATCCAGCAGGCGCTGGACCGGCTCACGCGCGGGCGCACGACGCTGGTGCTCGCGCACCGGCTGTCCAGCGTGATCGGCGCCGATCGCATCCTGGTGCTCGACCAGGGGCAGGTCGTCGACGAAGGCACGCACGCGGCGCTGATCGCACGCGACGGCCCGTATCGCCGCCTGATGGGGCCGCAACTGGAAGCGGCCGCCGAATCCGTCGGCGCGGCGACCCCGGCCGGCGCGACCGCGCGCGCGTCGTCGGGCCCGCAGGTGCGGCCGCTGAACGACGACGCGGCGACGATCGGCTGGCCGGAGACGTTGCGGACGCTGCTGCGCTTCGTGCGTCCATGGAAGGGCAAGGTGGTGCTCACCGTGCTGTTCGGGATCGGCCGCGTGCTCGCATTCATCGGCGTCGGCGTGCTCGGCGCGCGGGTGGTCGGCGCGGTGCCGACCGGTCATGTCGGCACCGGGCTGGTTGCCGCGCTGCTCGTGATCGCGCCGGTCGCGGCCGTGCTGCACTGGCTCGAATCGTGGCTCGCGCACGACATGGCGTACCGGCTGCTCGCGGAAATGCGCATCGCATTGTTCGCGACGCTCGAGCGGCTCGCGCCGGCCGGGCTGCTGCGTCGCCGTTCCGGCGATCTCGTGTCGCTGGCGACGCAGGACGTCGAGACCGTCGAATATTTCTACGCGCATACGCTCGCGCCCGCGTTCGTCGCGGTGCTCGTGCCGGCCGGCGTGCTGGTGCTGCTCGCGTCGGTCGCATGGCCGCTCGCGCTCGTGCTGCTGCCGTTCCTGCTGTGGGCCGGGCTCGCGCCCGTGCTCGCCCGCCGCGACGTCGACCGGCTCGGCACCGGCGCGCGCGAAGCGCTCGGCCGGCTCGGCGCGCACCTGACCGAAACGATCCAGGGGCTCGCGGAACTGACCGCGTTCCAGGCGATCGCACGCCGGCGCGCCGCATTCGTGGCCGAGGCCGATGCGTATCGTCGGCAGCGCGCGAAGCTGCTCGACGATCTGTCGACGCAAAGCGCCGCGCTCGAAGTCGCGAGCGGGCTCGGCGGGCTGGCGGTTGCCGCGCTCGGCGCGTGGTTGTGCGCACGCGGCTGGTTCCCGCACGAGTCGTTGCCGCTGCTGGTGCTCGTCGCGGTGGCCGCGTTCATGCCGGTGGCCGAAATCGGTCAGGTCGCGCGCCAGCTTGCCGACACGATCGCGTCGACGCGCCGCTTGCGCGCGCTGGAGAAGGAGCCCGTGACGGTGACGGACGGCGCGCACGCGATGCCCGGGAATCCGGCGGTACGGTTCGACGCGGTGTCGTTCACGTATCCGGGCCGCGGCGTGCCCGCGATCGACCGCGTGAGCTTCGAGGTGCCGCCCGGCAGCACGGTCGCGCTGGTCGGTGCATCGGGTGCGGGCAAGTCGACCGTCGCGAGCCTGCTGCTGCGCTTCTGGGATCCGCAGCAGGGCCGCGTCACGCTCGGCGGCGTCGACCTGCGCGACCTGCGGCTCGACGATCTGCGGCAGCACATCGCGCTCGTCGCGCAGGATACCTATCTGTTCAACGACACGCTGGACGCGAACATCCGGCTCGCCGCGAACGATGCGTCCGACGCGGACGTGCGGCGCGCGATCGACCACGCGGCGCTCGGCGATTTCGTCGCGCGGTTGCCGGACGGGCTCGCGACGCGCGTCGGCGAGCGCGGCGTGCAGTTGTCGGGCGGCCAGCGCCAGCGTGTGGCGATCGCGCGCGCGTTCCTGAAGGATGCGCCGGTGCTGATCCTCGACGAGGCGACGTCGCACCTGGACACGATCAGCGAGCAGCAGATCCGCGCGGCGCTGGAGGACCTGATGACGCAGCGCACGTCGATCATCATCGCGCACCGGCTGTCCACTGTGCGCCATGCCGACCTGATCCTCGTGATGGAGCAGGGCGCCGTGATCGAGGCTGGCCGCCATACGGAGCTGATGGCGCGGCAGGGCGCGTATGCGCGGCTCGTGTCGCATCAGGCGAGCGGGGTCGCGGCGTGACGGGGCAGCGAGCGCGGCTGCATCCGGTGTTGTCCGTACCCAGGTATTGACAACATATGTTGTGTGATTGTCTAATTCGTCATCGCGTGTTGCGCGATCGTGACGACGTGCGTCCCGGCATCGTTTGACGGGGCGCGCCAACCCGGCGCACGCTACCTGTCACCGGAGTGGACTCTTTTGCACGACATGCCGCTTTCCCTTTCGCCCGTCATCGCCGGCACGCCGTTCGACATCGGCGTGCGCCTCGGCGAGCTTGCCCGGCCGGTATTCGACGCGTACTTGCGGCAGAGCCGTGCATGGCAGGCCGTGCGCGGCTGGCGCGGCCATCCGTTCGTCGCCGACGCGATCGACGAAGCCGCGCTGCTGCGCGTGCTCGGCGATCGTGCACCGGAAGGGCTGCCGACCTACCGCGACGGTCCGACCGATCGCGACGAAGAGAACACGCTCGCGACCGCGGTGTTCGAGATTCATGACACCGCGATCGCCTTCACCGTCCATCAACACCGCACGCAGCGCTTCGCGACGCGCATCGTGCCGTCCGCGCACGCGCCCGGCGCGTCCTGATCCTTGAGGTTACGCATGACGACCGTTTTCCATCGCGCTCCGCGCGCCACCTTGCCCGTCGCCGTCGCCGGGGACGGCATCGAGATCGTCGATTCGACCGGCAAACGCTATATCGATGCGTGCGGCGGCGCGGCCGTCTCGTGTCTCGGCCACAGCAACCCGCGCGTGATCGACGCGATCAAGCGGCAGGCGCAGCAATTGCCGTACGCACATACGTCGTTCTTCACGACCGACGTGGCCGAGCAACTGGCCGACCGGCTCGTCGACGGCGCGCCGGCCGGGCTCGACCACGTGTATTTCGTGTCGGGCGGCTCGGAGGCGATCGAGGCCGCGCTGAAGCTGGCGCGCCAGTACTTCGTCGAGAAGGGCGAGCCGCGGCGCCGTCATTTCATCGCCCGGCGCCAGAGCTATCACGGCAACACGCTCGGCGCACTCGCGATCGGCGGCAATGCATGGCGGCGCGAACCGTTCCTGCCGCTGTTGATCGACGCGCATCACGTGAGCCCGTGCTATGCGTACCGCGATCAGCAGGCCGGTGAAACGGAGGAAGCGTACGCGCAGCGCCTCGCGGACGAGCTCGAACGGAAGATCGTCGAACTCGGCGCGGAAAGCGTCGCGGCGTTCGTCGCGGAAACGGTGGTCGGCGCGACGGCCGGCGCGGTGCCGCCGGTGCGTACCTACCTGAAAAAGATTCGCGCGGTGTGCGACAAGTACGGCGTGCTGCTGATCCTCGACGAGATCATGTCGGGGATGGGGCGCACGGGTTACCTGTATGCGTGCGACGAGGACGGCGTCGCGCCCGATCTGCTGACGATCGCGAAAGGGCTCGGTGCGGGCTACCAGCCGATCGGGGCGACGCTGGTGAGCGATCGTATTTACCGGACGATCGTCGACGGCTCGGGCTTCTTCCAGCACGGTCACACGTACATCGGCCATGCGACCGCCTGCGCGGCCGCGCTCGAAGTGCAACGCGTGATCGCCGAGGAGAAACTGCTCGACAACGTGAAGGCGCGCGGCGAGCAGTTGCGTGCGTCGTTGCGCGCGCATTACGGTGCGCATCCGCATGTCGGCGACGTGCGCGGCCGCGGGCTGTTCGTCGGCGTCGAGCTCGTGCGCGATCGCGACACCAAGGCGGCGTTCGATCCTGCGTTGAAGCTGCACGCGGCAGTCAAGCGGGAGGCGATGCAGCGCGGCTTGATGGTGTATCCGATGGGCGGCACGATCGACGGCGTGCATGGCGATCACATCCTCATCGCGCCGCCGTTCGTCTGCACCGCGCAGCAGATCGATACGATCGTCGAGCGGCTGTCCGGCGCGATCGGCGCGGCGCTCGCATCGGCCGCCGCGTGAGCCCCGACCCCACTGCATTCTCATCATGACAGACAGACTGCCTCCTTTCGATCCCGCGTCGGCCACCGACGAACAGAAGGCCGTGCTCGCCGATATCCTCAGCGGCCCGCGCGGCAACCTGAACGGGCCGTTCCTCGGCTGGATCGCGAGCCCCGAGCTGGCCCAGCACGCGCAGAAGCTCGGCGCGTTCTGCCGCTACCGCACGGGGTTGCCGCTGCGGCTGTCGGAGCTCGCGATTCTCGTGACGGCCGCGCGCTGGCGCTCGCAGGCCGAGTGGCACATCCATCATCCGATCGCGCTCGAGGCCGGCGTGCCGGCCGCGACGGCCGACGCGATCCGGCTCGGCGTCGCGCCCGCATTCGAATCGGACGACGACGCGCTGATCCATGCGTTCGCCACCGAGCTGTACGACACGCGCCGTGTGAGCGATGCGACGTTCGCGCGGGCGCGGGCCCGCTTCGGCCACGAGACCGTGGTGAACCTCGTCGCGCTGCTCGGCTATTACGCGCTCGTCGCGATGACGCTCAACACGTTCGATATGCGCGCGGACGGACAAACTGATTTGCCGTTTCCGGAATAATCGCTGCCGGCGCGTGCGGCAGCAGCATGCCGCACGCGCGTCCGGATGGCCCGAAAAGCACGTACGCGCGGGCTTTTCGGCGTTTCGGCACGAATCGTTTCGCGACTTCGGCGTGTTGTAAGGCGTACACAGCACGACCTACCCGTCAGAGCAGGAAATTTTTCCCCTCCCTAGAATTTCGGCAAATAGCTTACGGGGGAAATATCGATGCGCTGGGTCCTGTTGATCGTGTTCATTGCGTGTGTCGTGTACACGCATCGGCGCGGCAAGGTTCGGCACCGGTTGTTCAGGCAACTATCCGACCACTCGACCTTTACCGCACCGCTGAACTGCTTTTCGTACGCGTTCTCGTCGGTGCCGACCACGCCGTTTCTCGATACGCGGCACTTTCCGGAGCTCGCGGTGCTGCAGCGCGAATGGCGCACGTTTCGCAGCGAAGCGCTCGCGTTGCGCGACGCGAGCCGGATCAAGGCGTCGGGCGAGTACAACGACATCGGTTTCAATTCGTTCTTTCGCCACGGCTGGAAGCGTTTCTACCTGAAGTGGTACGACGCGCCGCATCCGTCCGCGCAGGCATTGTGTCCGCGTTCGGTCGAGATCCTGTCGCGGATTCCGTCGATCAAGGCGGCGATGTTCGCGCAGTTGCCGCCGGGCGGGAAGCTCGGGCTGCATCGCGATCCGTATGCGGGCTCGCTGCGCTACCACCTCGGGCTCGCTACGCCGAACGACGACGCGTGCCGGATCGTCGTCGACGGCGAATCGTACGCATGGCGCGACGGCGAGGCCGTGATGTTCGACGAGACGTACCTGCACTGGGCCGAAAACCGCACCGCGCACGATCGCGTGATCCTGTTCTGCGACATCGATCGCCCGATGAAATATCGCTGGGCGCAGCGCATCAACGATGCGTTCGGGCAACTGCTGATGCGCGCGGCCGCATCGCCGAACGAAACCGGCGATCGCACGGGCGGGCTCAATCGCGCGTTCAGGTACCTGTATGCGATTCGCCGCGCCGGCAAGCGCTTGAAGGCGTGGAATCGCACCGTGTACTACATCGTCAAGTGGCTGCTGTTCGGCGGGATCGCGGTCGCGATTTTCTGCATCTGACGGGCGACGGCGGGCGTTTCTTCCGTCTGACAATAGGGCGTACGGCAGGGCGCCGACGGCCTCGCCCGCAATCAATGCAACCAAATGTATTCGTCCGGGATCAACGGACGTCGGCCGCGTATGATGGCTTGTTCACATGGATATGATCGGTGAGCAAGCATGACGAGTACCCGTAAGACCATGATGATCGCCGGCGGGCTCCTGGTCGCCGCGGCCGGCACCGCGTACGTGATGCTGCTGCGCGCGGACCACCGTGCGATCGAAGACGCCGGCATCGGCGACGCGGCCGCACCCGTTGCGTCGGCGCCCGCGAGCAACGATCACGCAGCGCAGGGCGCGATCGCGCCGCCCGCACCGGCTGCCGCGACGGCGCCGAAGCAGGCGGCTGCTGCCCCGTCGCCTCCCGAACCCACACCCGCGCCGGCTGCAACCGCGCGCGTCGGCGCCGCGCCCGCGCCGGTTCCGGCGATTCCGGTCGTCAGCGACAAGCCGCAACCGGTGACGAAGCCGGCCGCACCGCCGCCGAAAGTCAACGTCGTGACGGTCGATGCGCAGGATTCGACCCCCACGCCGGCTCCCGCACCGGCCGCCAAGCCCGCTCAGTCGGCGCAGTCGGCCGCACCCGCGCAGGTCACGCAGCGCGCGCCGCGCAAGCGCGACGGCCTCGAACGCCATGCGGCCGCCGCGCGGCCGGCCGCGACGAAATCCGAAACGCCGGAGACGGCCGCGCTCGTCAGGGAATCGGCGAAGCTCGATCCGTCGCTGCCGCCGCCGTCGACGTCATCGATGCAGTCGATGTCGGCGAGCACCGGTTCGTACCGGCAGGGCGGTGCGTCCTCCGGCGCGAATCCGGTGGCCGCCGCGATGACCGAGCAACTGGTCAGGCAGTCGAGCAGTTTCAAGGCGACGGCGCCTGCGCCGGCGGACGGCGGCTCGGCCGCAACCAAGTAACCGCGCGCGTTTTCGGCATAAAAAGGGCCCCGCACGCCGACCAAGGCATGCGGGGCCAAGAGAGACAAACCTTGATGTCGTCGGGCCGACGTGCGTCAGGCGGCGACCGCTTCTTCGGCCTTCGGCTGCGCGGTTGCGACGGGCGCCGCCACATCCTGCCGGATCAGGTGGTCGAACGCGCCGAGCGACGCCTTCGCGCCTTCGCCGACCGCGATCACGATCTGCTTGAACGGCACCGTCGTCACGTCGCCGGCCGCGAACACGCCCGGCACCGACGTCGCGCCGCGCGCATCGACGACGATCTCGCCGTGCTTCGACAGCTCGACGGTGCCTTTCAGCCATTCGGTGTTCGGCACGAGGCCGATCTGCACGAACACGCCTTCGAGATCGATGCGCTGCGTGTCGCCCGAGCGCAGATCCTTGTAGACGAGGCCGTTCAGCTTGCTGCCGTCGCCGGTCAGCTCGGTCGTCTGCGCCTGCGTGACGATCGTCACGTTCGGCAGGCTGCGCAGCTTGCGCTGCAGCACTTCGTCCGCGCGCAGCTGCGCGCCGAATTCGATCAGCGTGACTTCCTTCACGATGCCGGCGAGGTCGATCGCCGCCTCGACGCCCGAGTTGCCGCCGCCAACCACCGCGACACGCTTGCCCTTGAACAGCGGGCCGTCGCAGTGCGGGCAGTACGCGACCCCGCGGTTGCGGTATTCGCGCTCGCCCGGCACGTTGATTTCGCGCCAGCGTGCGCCGGTCGCGAGGATGATCGTCTTCGCCTTCAGCACCGCGCCGTTCGCGAGACGGATCTGATGCACGTCGCCCGGAATCAGCGCGTCGGCGCGCTGCACGTCCATGATGTCGACGTCGTACTGCTTCACGTGCTGTTCGAGCGCGGTCGCAAACTTCGGCCCTTCGGTTTCCTGCACCGACACGAAGTTCTCGATCGCCATCGTGTCCAGCACCTGGCCGCCGAAACGCTCGGCGACCACACCCGTCGCGATGCCCTTGCGTGCCGAGTAGATCGCCGCGGCGGCGCCCGCGGGGCCGCCGCCGACGATCAGCGTGTCGAACACCGGCTTGTTCTCGAGCGACTTCGCCGCGCGTTCGCCGGCGCCCGTATCGAGCTTCGCGAGGATTTCCTTCACGCTGCTGCGGCCCTGGCCGAACGAGGCGCCGTTCAGGAACATCGTCGGCACGGCCATGATCTGGCGCGACTCGACTTCATCCTGGAACAGCGCGCCGTCGATCGCGACGTGGCGGATGCGCGGGTTGATCAGCGACATCACGTTCAGCGCCTGCACGACTTCCGGGCAGTTCTGGCACGACAGCGAGAAATACGTTTCGAATGCGTAGTCGCCGTCGAGCGCGCGAATCTGTTCGATCACGTCGTCGTCGAGCTTGATCGGATGGCCGCCCGTTTGCAGCAAGGCGAGCACGAGCGACGTGAATTCATGGCCCATCGGGATGCCGGCGAAGCGGATGCCGGCCGGCTTGCCGGGCTCGCCGATCGAGAACGACGGCTTGCGCTCGGCGTCGTCGCGGCGTTCGGTCACGGTCACGCGATCCGTCAGCGACGCAATCTCGTTCAGCAGCGCCAGCAGTTCCTGCGATTTCGCGCTGTCGTCGAGAGAGGCGACGAGTTCGATCGGGCGCGTGATCTTTTCGAGGTACGCTTTCAGTTGATTCTTGAGATTGGCATCGAGCATGGCGTTTCGGATTCCGTATTGATTATGCTGGTCGGGCACGTCGTGCCGGAGGAGAGGGCGGGCCGCGCGATGCAGTGCCCGCCGTCGCGCGCCTCGGGCGAGGCGCGCGGAGCGATCGTCAGATCTTGCCGATCAGGTCGAGCGACGGGGTCAGCGTTTCCGCACCCGGCGTCCACTTGGCCGGGCACACTTCACCCGGGTGCGCCGCGATGTATTGCGCGGCTTGCACCTTGCGCAGCAGTTCGCCTGCGTCGCGGCCGATGCCGTTGTCGTGGATTTCGCACAGCTTGATCTCGCCTTCCGGGTTGATCACGAACGTGCCACGCAGCGCCATCCCTTCTTCCTCGATCAGCACGTCGAAGTTGCGCGACAGCGTGAGCGTCGGGTCGCCGACCAGCGGGTACTTGATCTTGGCGATCGTGTCCGACGTGTCGTGCCATGCCTTGTGCGTGAAGTGCGTGTCGGTCGACACGCCGTAGATTTCGACACCCAGCTTCTGGAATTCCGCGTAACGGTCGGCGAGGTCGCCCAGCTCGGTCGGGCAGACGAACGTGAAGTCGGCCGGGTAGAACACGACGACGGACCACTTGCCCTTGAAGTTCTCTTCCGAGACGGGCACGAATTCGCCGTTGTGGTAAGCGGTTGCCTTGAACGGCTTGATTTGGGTGTTGATGATCGGCATCTGGGTAATTCCTTTTCGTCAGTGGTGAGTGGAGTGTTGCCAGTATCCGGGTTCACCCTGTGTTTGTGAAATTGCTTGTTTCAATCCGGGGCATCGGGATTTTCTATCTGCTTCCGGCCCTTGATTGGGTGGGGAGGGGAGGGCGTTGATGCGGGCGCCCGCTCGGCATGAGGCGGGGTCGGGGGACGTGCTGGGAAGGCGTATGCGCTGGGCGTACGCCGGCTTAGATCTGATACGGCACGCGAACGCCGGGTTCGGAGGCGGGAAAGTCCTTCGTGTTGCGCGATACGAGCAGCAGACCGTTCACTTGCGCCGATGCCCACACGATCGCGTCGGGCAGGCGTATCCGGCGGTCCTTGCGAATCGTCACCGCGCGATTTGCAACCGTGCTGTCGAGTGCGATGACGTCGAACGACGAGAGCCATGCACGGATGGGTGCCTCGTCCCTTGCGGACGCCCCGACGAGGACTTCCATCCACGTGATCATGCTGATTGCGCGATAGTCGTAGCGGCCTAACTCCGCACGGGCGGATTCCACGCCGCCCAGATAATCGATCAGGATGTTGGTGTCGAAAAGGGCTTTTACCATTCCGAGCGCAATTCCTCTTGATAGGCGAGCCCATCGATCGTGCGATCTTTCCAGAGACCGAAGACGTCGTCGGCAAGCCGGGGCTTGTTCAGGGCAATGTAGGCGTCGATCGCGTCACGAATGATGGCGGCGCGGGGACGGTGTTGAGTCTCGACGATGACGGCCAACGCGTCTAGTTGGCCATCCGTCAGATCGACCAGAATCCGACCCATGGTAACCTCCGATATATGATATGCATATCATATATGCAGACTTAAAAGTATGCAAGGCCCCGGCAGGACGACGCTGCAAGGAGCCCCCGCTCAAATCCCCGCCATCTTCCTCAACCATTCCGCCAGCCGCCGCGCCCCGTCCGGCATGTCCGCGTCCTCGCGCGTGCACAGGTAGTAGTCGCGCCCGTCGTCGAGCGCGTGATCGAACAGTTGCACGAGTTCGCCGTTCGCCAGTTCGCGCTGGACCAGCGGCGCGCGCAGCAGCGCGGCGCCGAGGTCGGCGCGCGCCGCGCTCAGCGTGAGCTGGCCGTCCTCGAACATCGGCCCCACCGCATGCGACACGTGCCGCACGCCGGCGCCCTGCAGCCAGTTGACCCACGTGCTGCGATCCTCGTCGTGCACGAGCGGCGCGCGCGCGAGATCGGCCGGCGTGCGGAACGGCCCGTGACGCTTCAGGAACGACGGGCTGCACATCGGCACCATCGCGCCCGGCAGCAGCCGCTCGCAGCGGTAGCCGGGCCAGTCGCCGGTGCCGAAGCGGATCGACAGGTCCGATGCATCGCTTCGGTAGTTGCGGTGATGCGCGTACAGCACCGTGACGTCGACATCGGTGTTGTCGGCCAGGAACGCATGCAGCCGGGGAATGAACCAGCCGATGCCGAGCAGCGGAATCAGGCTGACGGTGATCTGGCGCAGCGACGAACGGTCGCGCACGAAGCGCGTCGCGCTGCGCAGCACCGAGAAGGCCGCGCTGATCGACCGGTAGTAGTCGCGCCCCTCGTCGGTGAGCGCGAGCAGCCGGCCTTCGCGCACCGTCAGCGGCGTCTGGATGAACGCTTCGAGCAGTTGCAGCTGATGGCTGACCGCCGACGGCGTGATGTCGAGTTCGCCCGCCGCCGCGGTGACGGAGCCCAGACGCGCGAACGCTTCGAACGCACGCACCGCGCGCAGCGGCGGATCGTGCGGCAATTGTTCGATATTTTTCATGTATCGAATTTTATCGAAAAATCAGGGTAAGCGACAACACAAAAATATGCTGTATTTACATGGGTATACAGTAATGTGTCGGGAATGGTATAAGCATCCAACAATTGGGTATTTGGGGTTTGGTGGTTGAATATTTAATATTTTTCATGTTTATGATTCGATTCACCGATCCCTCACACATGAAAATCGCTTTCCTCTCCGCCAGTCTCGCCTTCTCCGCGGCCGCCCTCGTCGCCGCCGTTCCCGCGTTCGCGCAGTCCGCTCCGCAGACGGTCCTGATCGGCCTCGCCGCGCCGCTCACCGGCCCGTCCGCGCGGATCGGCAAGGATCTGCAGAACGGCGCGCAACTCGCGATCGACGACGCGAACGCCAAGCATCCAACCATCGGCGGCAAGCCGGTCGTCTACAAGCTCGTCGCGGCCGACGACCAGTCCGATCCGCGCACGGCCGTCGCGGTCGCGCAGCAACTCGTCGACCAGCACGTGATCGGCGTCGTCGGTCACTGGAACACGGGCTGCAGCGTGCCGGCGTCGCGCGTGTACCGCGATGCGGGCATTCCGCAGATCGCGCCGGCCTCCACCGGCCATCAATACACGCAGCAGGGCTACGCGACGGCGTTGCGCATCATGGGTCACGACGATGCGGGCGGCCGCTTCACCGGTGCGTACGCGGTGAAGACGCTGAAGGCCACGCGCATCGCGGTGATCGACGATCGCACGTCGTTCGGCGCGGGGCTGGCCGACCAGTTCATCCAGGGCGTGCAGGCGAACGGCGGCACGATCGTCGATCGCCAGTACGTGAACGACAAGACCACCGATTTCAGCGGCGTGCTGACCGCGATCAAGGGCAAGCGCGCGGATCTCGTGTTCTTCGGCGGCCTCGACGCGCAGGCCGCGCCGATCGCGCGCCGGATGCGCCAGCTCGGCGTGAACGCGCCGCTGCTCGGCGCGGGCGGCTTCGTGAGCCAGACCTTCCTGTCGCTCGCCGGCAAGGACGGCGACGGCGTGACGGCGCTCGAGCCGGGCCTGCCGCTCGACCGGATGCCGGGCGGCAAGACGTTCGATGCGCAATACCAGGCGCGCTATCACGCGCCGATCGAACTGCATGCGCCGTTCGCGTACGACGCGGCCGCCACGCTGATCGCGGCCGCGCAGAAGGCCGGCACGACCCAGCCGGCGAAGCTCGTCGCGGCCGTTCGCGCGATCGACCGGCCCGGCGTGACGGGGCGCATCGCATTCGACGCCGAAGGCAACCTGAAGGACCCGGCCTTCACGATCTACCAGGTGCGCGGCGGCAAGTGGGCCGTCGTCGACGTGCTCGGCGGCTCGCGTACCGCCGTCAAGTAACGATAAAACGACCAGGACGATCCCCATGACCGAAGCGAACCCGACATCCGCCGCCGCACCCGAGGACACACGCCTCGGGATTCTCGCGCGGCGCCGCATCGAAGCGGAAATCATCAAGCCGATCTACGAGATCATGAAGCGCGAGTTCGGCGCCGAGCGCGCGCAGGCCGTGATCGCCGAAGCCGTGCGCGGCGCGGCCGTCGATGCGGGCCGTACGTTCGCCGCGCAGGAGCCGGACGGCCCGAGCGTGAAGTCGTTCATCGCGCTGCAGGTGCTGTGGGAGAAGGACGATGCGCTCGACGTCGAGGTGCGGCGCGCGGACGACGCGCACTACGACTACGACGTGCATCGCTGCAGCTACGCCGAGATGTATCACGCGATGGGGCTTGGCGAGATCGGGCACCTGCTGAGCTGCGCGCGCGACAGCTATTTCATCCAGGGCTATGCGCCGGACATCGCGCTCACGCGCACGAGCACGATCATGCAGGGCGGCAAGCGCTGCGATTTCCGCTATGCGCTGCAACGCGCGCCGGAGCACGGCGATGCATGACGCTACCGTGACCATGCCGCGCGTCGACGGCGACCGTCTGTGGGCGTCGCTCGAACGGATGGCGCAGAACGGTGCGACGCCGAAGGGCGGCGTCTGCCGTCTCGCGCTGACCGATCTCGACCGTGAGTCGCGCGACCTGTTCGTGCAGTGGGCGCGCGACGCCGGCTGCACGGTGCGCGTCGATCGGATGGGCAACGTGTTCGCGCGCCGCGCGGGCCGCAATCCGGGCGCCGCACCCGTGATGACGGGCTCGCACGCCGATTCGCAGCCGACCGGCGGCCGCTACGACGGCATCTACGGCGTGCTCGGCGGGCTCGAAGTCGTGCGCGCGCTGAACGATGCGGGCATCGAGACCGAACGCCCGATCGACGTCGTGATCTGGACCAACGAGGAAGGCTCGCGCTTCGCGCCGGCGATGGTATCGGCCGGCGTGTTCTCGGGCGTCTACACGCTCGAATACGGGCTGTCGCGCACCGACGGCGCGGGCCGGACGATCGGCGAGGAGCTCGAACGGATCGGCTACGCGGGTGCGGAGCCGGTCGGCGGCTATCCGGTGCACGCCGCGTACGAACTGCATATCGAGCAGGGCGCGATTCTCGAACGGGCCGGCAAGACGATCGGCGTCGTGACGGCCGGGCAGGGGCAGCGCTGGTACGAGGTGACGCTGACCGGGGTCGATGCGCACGCCGGTACGACGCCAATGGAGTTTCGTCGCGACGCGCTGGTGGGCGCCGCGCGGATGATCTCGTTCGTCGACGAGCTCGGCCGCCGTTACGCACCGGATGCGCGCGCAACGGTCGGGATGATCGAGGCGCGGCCGAATTCGCGCAATACGGTGCCGGGCGGCTGTTTTTTCACGGTGGAATTCCGGCATCCCGACGATGCGGTCCTCGACGAACTGGACGCGGCGCTGCGCGCGGAGCTCGCGCGCGTGGCCGACGAAACCGGCCTCGGCGCGCGGATCGAGCAGATTTTCACGTATGCGCCGGTGCCGTTCGCGCCACGCTGTATCGACACGGTGCGCGACGCGGCCCGCGCGCTCGGGTTGTCGCACATGGACATCGTGTCCGGTGCGGGACACGACGCGTGCTATGTCGCGCGTGTCGCGCCGACCGGGATGATCTTCGTGCCGTGTGTGGACGGGCTGAGCCACAACGAGGCGGAAGCGATTACGCCGGAATGGGCGACGGCGGGCGCCGACGTGCTGTTGCGCGCGGTGTTGCAGAGTGCGCAGGAAGCGTAAGCGCGACGCGTGCGGCCGGGCTGCGGAGCGCTCGCGTTACTTCCCCGCCTTGCGCCGCGCCATATACGCGAGATACGCGACGATCTGGTCGAGTTCGCGGTCGCTCAACTGTTCGGGCGGAAACGCCGGCATGCTGCGGCCCGGCCAGTCGCGTACCGACGCCGGGTTGCGGATGTAGCGGCGCAGCGCGGCGGGCTGGAAATAGTCGACCGGATTCATCGGCGTGTTCAGGTCGGGGCCGGCGCGGCTGCTGCCCGCGCCGTCGATGCGATGACACGCGAGACATTGCGTGACGAACAGCCGCTGGCCCGCGCGGGCCGGATCGTTCGCGGGCAACGCGGCATCGACCGCGAGCGACGGCCAGCGCGCGAGCGGCGACGATTCGATCGTGATGCGCACGATCTGGTACGGCCACTGCTCGCCGCGCACCGACGGCGCGTCCGGCCCGAGCCAGACGAGATAGAACGGCCCCGCGCCGACCTGCTTGCCGGGCAGCTTCGGCCACGGATGGGCCGGATCCTCGATCGCGAGCCACGGGACCGCGCCGGCCGGCGCGCGGCGGCGCACGAGATCGAGCGGCAATTGCGCGGCGAAACCGTCGGCCGCGCGCGTTTCGAGCACGCCGTCGGCCGGCAGCGGCGTGTCGCCGAGCAGCGCGGCGAACGGCACCGCGCGGAACGTCATCGGCCGGCCGTATGCGATGTCGCGCGGCACGTGGATGTCGGTCGCGTCCGGACGCGCGAGCAGCGCCTGGCGGGTGAGGGCGCGGGCCGTGCCGTCGGTGTCGAGTTCGAGCGTGGACTGAGCCGACGCGCGTTGCCCGAGCAGGCAGACGGTCAGCAGCACGAGCGAAAACCACTGGCGCTTCAGCATTCGTTCTCCGGGAAGGGGCGTTCCGGCGGCGGCAGGCGGGCCGCCGCGGTCGATGGAAGGAATCGGGCGACAGTCTATCCGGTACGGGCGGCGCTGGCGAATTCGGCGCGCAAGGGCATGGCCGTCATGACCGGGCCGGCCCGCGGCAGGGCTCGACCAACGGGGCGCCGAGTGGGCGAGGTGTCGTCATAGCGGTTCGGACCGCGGAGGACAAACGCTCACGGTGGCGATATGCGGTCTACCCGCGTTCACGACATTGCGTGACCGGCCATCGTCGTCAATGACTCGAACAAGCCGCTTCGCTCTTCGGCATGGGTGTGCGTTGCGCCGGTTCGAAATCGGCTTCACGCAGTCCCGACGGCGTCAGCGACACGAAATGCATCGCCGTGCCGCGCGCCGGGAAACCGGCGATGCCGGTCGAGCCCCACGGAATCGGCGAACGCTGCACGCCGCTCACCGCGATATCCGCCGGCGCAAGCGCGAGCGTCAGCAGCCGCCCGTCGCGGGTCGGCACATACGCGTGCGTGCCGGCGACACCGAGGTCCGATTCGCGCACCGACGCCGGCAGGCAATCGAGCGTCGCCGTGCGGCGGCCGTCCGGCGCGATCAGCATCGCGACGCCGCGATCGTCCGCCGTCGTCGTGACGACGATGAAACGGTCGATCTCCGGCACATAGGCGGCCGAATACACGTAGTACTGGATCGCGTCGTTCAGCGATCCGAGTTTTTCCAGCTTCGCGGTGACGGGGTCGAACATCGCGTATTCGAGCGTCGCGTCCGTGCTACCTTCGATGAACTTCTGCCACACGAGCAGCGCGTTGCGCGGCGAGCCCGCGATCACGGGCCACCACTCGCGGCGGCGCGGCGCGACCGCGACATGGTTCAGCACGCGCCCGGCCGCATCGTAGGTTTTCAGGTAGACACCGTTGCCGCTGCCGAGGTTGTCGACACCACCGCCGTTGACCCAGTCGGCCGAATAGAACACGACGAAGCGGTCGCCGGCCGTCGCGACATGCCCGGAATGGCCGCCCGATTCGACGTCGTTCGGGTAGGGCTTGACCGGTTTCAGGTCGCGGCGGTAGACGCCGTAGCGTTGGCTGACTTCCTGCGGCGCGTTCCAGCCGTCCTCGAACGTGACGAAGATGTCGCCGCGCGCGTTCTGCGCGATCGACACGGGTTCCTGCGCCTCGGGGCGGCTGATGAACGTGCGCACGTGCAGCACGCGCGTCCCGCCGGGCAGCCATTCGCCGACGTACACGTCATGCGGCCAGTTGCCGCCGCGGAGCGCACCGCGCGGCACGATGCCCGAGCTGCTGAAGAACACCCAGCGTTTGCCGTCGCCGGCGTCGGCCACGCCGATTCCGTGCATGAAGCGCCGCGGGTCGCCGCTGTCCTGCGGCGACGGGACGTTCGACACCGTGACCGTATGCACGACCGGCGCGCCGGCGAAGGCCGGCGGCGACGCCGTGCCGATGCCGCCCGCGCCGCAAAGGGCAATTGCGGCCAGCCGCACGACGGCCTGTACCGGGCGCGTTCGCCGCATCATTCGACGGTTACCGATTTCGCGAGGTTGCGCGGCTTGTCGACGTCGGCGCCGCGCGCGCAGCCGACGTGATACGCGAGCAGTTGCAACGGAATCACGTTGACGATCGGCGACAGCAGGTCGCCCGATTCGCGCACGCGGATCAGGTGCGTGTCGCGGTCGGCGTCGATCTCGAGCTGACTGCCGGCCAGCACGTAAAGCCGGCCGCCGCGTGCACGCACCTCGGCCATGTTGGACTTCAGCTTCTGGAACAGGCGGTCGTCCGGCGCGATCGTGACGACCGGCATCGCGCTCGTGACGAGCGCGAGCGGCCCGTGCTTCAGCTCGCCGGCCGCATAGCCTTCCGCGTGGATGTACGACACTTCCTTCAGCTTCAGGGCGCCTTCCAGTGCGATCGGGAAATGGATGCCGCGGCCGAGGAACAGCGCGTTCTCGGTGCGCGCGAACTTCGTGGCCCAGCCCATGATCTGCGTTTCCAGCGCGAGCGCGTGGCCGATGCGCCCGGGCAGCGCGCGCAACTGCTTCAGGTGCGTCGCGACTTGCGCGGCATCGAGCCGGCCGCGTAGTTGCGCGAGCGTCAGCGTCAGCAAGAACAGCGCGACGAGCTGCGTGGTGAACGCCTTGGTCGACGCGACGCCGAGTTCGGCGCCGGCCCGCGTCAGGAACAGCAGTGGCGCGTTGCGCGCGATCGTGCTGGTCGCGACGTTGCAGATCGCCATCGACAAATCCTGGCCCATCGTGCGCGCCTGCTCGATCGCGCCGATGGTGTCGGCCGTTTCGCCCGACTGCGAGATGCCGACGACAAGCGTGCGCGGATCGGCCACCGTGTCGCGGTAGCGGTATTCGCTGGCGATCTCGACCTGGGCCGGCACGCCCGCGATGCTTTCGAGCCAGTACTTCGCCGTGAGGCCCGCGTAGTAGCTGGTGCCGCAGCCGAGCAGCAGCACGCTTCTGACTCGCGACAGCAGCCCGCGCGTGCCTTCCGTCGCGTCGAACAGCGCCGGCGAGATCGTGTCGATGCCGTCGAGCGTGCTGTCGATCGCCTTCGGTTGCTCGAAGATTTCCTTCTGCATGAAGTGCTGGTACGGGCCGAGCGCGGCATCGTCCGCGCGCGCCTTCACTTCGCACAACGGGCGCCGTGCTTCCTGCCCGCCCGCATCGACCACGGCGATGCGATCCGGCGTGATCAGCGCGACGTCGCCGTCCTCCAGGTACACGAAGCGGTCGGTCAGGTCGCCGAGCGCCGCGCAGTCGGACGCGAGGTAGTTCTGCTCGGCGCCGATGCCGATCACGAGCGGCGAGCCGGCGCGCGCGGCGACGAGGCGCTGCGGCTCGCGCGCGCCGAGCACCGCGATCGCGTACGCGCCGTGCAGCCGTTTGACCGCGCGCACCACCGCGTCGAACAGGTCGTCGCGATAGAGGCTGTGGATCAGGTGCGCGATGACCTCGGTGTCGGTCTGCCCGCGAAACGTATAGCCGAGTTGCTTCAGTTCGGCGCGCAGCGTGTCGTGGTTCTCGATGATCCCGTTGTGCACGACGGCGATCGTGTCGCCCGACATGATCGGATGCGCGTTCATTTCAGACGGCGCGCCATGTGTCGCCCAGCGCGTATGCGCGATGCAGGTCTGCGCTTCGAGGCCGAGCGTCAGCACACGGTCCTGCAGGTCCGTCACGCGTCGCAGCGTGCGTTCGCTGCGCAGGCGGCCGTCGCCCTGAACGGCGATGCCGCACGAATCGTAGCCGCGATATTCGAGCCGGCTCAGTGCATTGACCAGTTGCGGCACCTGATTGTTCAGGCCGCTTGCTCCGACGATTCCGCACATGATTCACCTCGTCTCCAGGAAGTTTTCTGGCTGGCGCGCGATGCGCGGCAGCACGATGTCAGGAGCGGTGCCGCGTCGCACGGCAGGCGTCGCGCGCGGCGCGGCACGTCTCCGGCGCTCTATTCGCGGGGCTGCGGCCCGGCATGGGCAACCCATTCGATGCCCGAAATCGACCCGTTCGCATCGTGCGACGCGACGAGAATGCGCGTCGTGCGGCGCGCGCCGCGCCGGCGCTCGCTCGCGAACGCGGTCGGCGGCACGGAGCGCACCTTCACGCTGGCCGAGCGTCGCACCATCTTCGACACGCGCAGGCGATAGGCGAATGGATGCACGACGCGTCCCGCGATCAGCCACATGACGATCGTGCCGGCGATCAGCGCGATGCTCGTCACGTAGAACACGATCTGCTCGATCGGCATCTCGGCCTCGTTGAACGGCAGCAGGTAGCGGTACGTATAGATGCAGATCGATGCCCATACACCGCCGACCAGCGCGGGCCGCACGAGGCGGAACCATGCGACGAGCACGGGCCCGACGATGCCGCCGCGTTCGGCGATCATGTCGCGCGGGGCGCGCAGGGAAAGGTCAATAATCGGCGCGTTCTTCATGTTGAATGCCTCGGTCGGGACTGACCCAGACGGCGCGCTTGCCGCGGCCCCGCAGCACGACGGCGGGCAGGGCGACGACGGTGGTGATCATGCTGATCAGCCAGAACGCGACGGGGTACCAGATGGTGTCAAGGAAGTACATCAGGAGTTTTTCGTCGTAACGACGATCGATCATGCTGCCGATGATCAGCTGCAGGATGCAGGTCGCGACCAGCAGCATCCCGTGCCAGTGCGGCACCACGGACACATGCCAGTTCGGCGGAAGCGGGTAGACGACGTCGATCAGCGCGAGCAGCAGGATGAACGACATCGAGTACGCCCACGCGATGCCGATCAGGTACTCGACGAACAGCGGCCACATCATCATCTGCGTGGGCCGCATCAGCGTGCCCGCGTACTTGAGCAGCACCTGGATGCCGCCCTTGGACCAGCGCAGCCGCTGCCGGTAGAGCCCCTTGATCGTCTCGGGCATCAGGATCCAGCTGAGCGCGTGCGGCTCGTACACGACGCGCCAGTCGCGGCACTGCAGCTTCCAGCTGATGTCGATGTCCTCGGTGAGCATGTCCGAGCTCCAGTAGCCGACGTCGGCGAGCGCGGTCTTGCGGAACATCGTGATCACGCCCGATACCGTGAAGATGCGGCCGTACACCTGCTGCGTGCGCTTGATCAGCCCGACGATCGACGAGAATTCGCCGACCTGCATGCGGCCGAGCAGCGACGTGCGCGTGCGGATGCGCGGGTTGCCGGTCACCGCGCCCACGCCCGGGTCGGTCAGGAAATGTTCGAGCATCCAGCCGATCGCGTCGTGCGCGAGCAGCGCGTCGCCGTCGATACAGAGCAGGTATTCCGCGTTGGATACCGCGGCCGCGGTCGTGAGCCCGACCGCCTTGCCTTCGTTGCGCGCGTGATGGATCACGAGCAGCCGCGGGATCTCGACGGCCAGCTCGTTGAGGATCTCGCCGGTGCGATCCTTGCTGCCGTCGTTGACCGCGATGATGTCGTAGTTCGGATACAGCATCCCGTTCAGATGGGCGATCACGCTGCGCGCGTTCGCGGCTTCGTTGAAGCAGGGCACGACGATCGACACCTTCGGGATGCCGCTCGACGCGATCGTGCGTGTCGACAGCTCGCGGCCTTCCTCGAGCAGGAAGTAGTGCACGACGCCGCCGATCATCCACAGATACGACATGAAGAACGGATAGTAGAAGACGAAATCCTGCAGGCGCTGGATCAGGCTATGGGAGGTCATGGCGTCTTGGTTCCCCGCGATTGCTGCATCTGCATCAGCGCGTTGATGGAGGTTGGGTCGAGGCGCGACTTCAGCGACATCACGTCGCGCATCGCGTCGAGCTCCGGCTGGCCGGTCAGGAAATTGTCGGGGTAGTAGCCGAAATTCACGGCGCCCTCGCTGCGCAGCCGTCGCATCTGCGCGAGCAGCGTGCTGGCCGGCACCGCCTTCTGCCCGTGCCAGTCGTACGACTGCAGTTCGAACACGGTGCGCTGCAGCCCGCGCTGCTTCGCGCGCACCGCCTTCACGAGCTGGTCGAGCCAGCCTTCCGGGTCCTTCGCCTGTTCCATGTACGGCATCGCCATCAGCGCGACGTAGTCGTAGGCGGCGATGAAATCGTCGTAGTTCTGCGCATACCACGCTTCCGATTCGGGCTTGAGCACCGGCATCGCGAAGATGTTGCGCGCGGTCAGCACGTCGCCGGCGTTCTGGTGGGCCAGCACGATCTGTTCGAGCTGCCGGGTCATGTCGATCAGGTAGCGCGTCTTCTGGCGCGTCCAGCGCTTCATCAGGTCGGGGTTCTCGCGGATCTTGCCGACGTCGGCCGGCAGCCCCCATTGCGAATAGGTGCGCAGCGCATGCCGGCCCGCATCCTCGTAGTCGTCGAGCACGGCGTCGTCGCCGAACAGGATGCCGCTGAACGACGCGTGCTTGCTGAGATCCTCGTAGACCTGCTGGATCATCAGCCGCGCATCGGGATCGAACGGGCTCAGCCGGAACACGCGCGCGCCGTTCTCGCGGGCCGGCGCGCTGCCGTAGGCGCTGACGGCTTCGAGCGCGCGGAGCTTGTCGGCCGGCGGCCGGAACGCGAGCACCGGCATCCACGCGTATACCTGCACGTTGGACCGCGTGTTGAGCTGCCACGCGGCACGCGAGAACAGGTCGGAACGCATCGGCAGATGCCGGTTCGGGAAATACACCGCTTCGGCCACGCCCGTGCCCTTCGGGTCCGCATACGCCTGCAGGTACACCGATTTCGGCTGCATCCGGTAGATGCGCTCGATCAGCTTGCCGAGATTCGCTTCCTGCCGCGCGGGATCGGGGTCGTAGACCTGGTCGAGATCGACCTGCACGGTACGCTCGGGCATGTCGACGTCGCCGCGGTTCGACGCCGGCTCGCGCATCGAGCGCTCGAACCCGCCGATATCGACGTCGTACATCATCAGGATTCGTCTGAGCCGGTCGAGCGGCACGTCCGGCGTATTCGGGCCGGCATCGAGGCTGAACTGGATGTCCATGCCGAGCGATGTCGAGATCTGGCGCACGGGCTGGTTTTCCGCGCCGTACGGCCACACCATCGAGCGCGCGACGATGCCGGTGCGTTGGCGGATCTGCCGCACGCAAGTCTGCAGGTCGTCGTGCACGCGGGCGTGGAATTCGGCGTCGGTTTCATAGCGCTTCTGGTCTTGCAGGTACAGGTGCGACGTGGTCGCCGGCAATTCGTTGCCTTGCGGATTCGCGATCGCGCCATGATGCAGATTGTGGGTGTGGCAGCCGAGCTCGACGAATTCCGACTGCCCGAGCTTCTTCACCTCGTCCCACGACAGGAAGTAGTCGCGCGGCACCTGAACCTTGTCGCTGATGCGGATCGGCGTATCCGGCGGCGTGTCGATCCACGCGGTGACGAGGCCCATCACGGCCGGATACTTGAAGCGCTCCAGCAGCGGCAGCACCTTCGTGTAGTGGCTGCGAAAGCCATCGTCGAACGTGAGCAGCACCGAGCGCGGCGGCAGCGGCTTGCCGCCGCGCCGCGACGCCTCGATCTGCTTGACCGTGATGGTGTGGTAGTTGTTGGTCTGCAGCCACGAGAAGATCGCGGTCAGCGTACCGGTATCGACCGCGAACGGATCGATGATCGCGGTCGGCGACGAAAACGACGCCATCAGGTTGTCGCGCACGTCGTGCAGGCAGATCACGCGAAACGTCTTGCCGTCGGCCGGGTCGGACGGCGGCAGCAGGTCGATCATCTTGGCGCCGCTCACGCCCGGGAACAGCGAACAGGCGGCAAACGTGCCGAGGCATCCGCACATGAAGGTCCGTCTGGATTGCATTCAGGGCTCCTTTCTAAAACGGCAGGTTGAGCGACAGGAAGCCGGTTTCGGAGCGCTCGCGCTGGCCGTCGTACGCGTGGCTGCTGACCTCGACGCCGTAGCTCAGCGTGATGTCGCGCTTGAACGTCCACGCGTGCTCGATGCGCGCACTCCACAACGGGCTGGTGCCGAAGCCGCGCTCGTTGTACGCGCCGCCCGACACCGACACGCGCTGTCGCAGCCCGAGGTCGCCCTTCTTCCACAGCGTCAGTTGATGCATGACGGTCGCCGCGGCCGCGTAGTCGCGACCGGGGCTGAAGTAGGGCGCGTCCCGCCGCGTGTTGCTGTCCGTGCCCAGGTTCAGCGAGACGTTGACGAGCTGGTTCGCGGACGTATACACGCGCTGCGTGGCGGTCGCCGCGATCTCCTGGTGCAGGTTCGAATCGCTGTAGCGGCTCACGCCGTAGCTGAGCTTGACTTCGCGCCGGTCGTTCTGGCGATACACGACCTCGACGTTCGCGGAGCGGCCCCAGATGTGCGCGGCATACGCTTTCCACGGCAGCGAGTTGTCGTTGGTGTCGAGCCCGGCGCTGACCGTCCAGTAGTCGTTCAACGCGTACGCGATCGTCCCGCGGCCGCCGGTTCGGCCGTCCCCGCCCATCGAGCGCGTGACTTCGCCGAGCACGGTGAGCGGCCCGTGCCGGTAGTCGCCGCCGATGCCGGTGCGCGTGCGGCTGAGGTTGCCGTCGTCGGTCTGCGCGAAACCGTAGAACGTGTGCGAAAACACGCGCCAGTTGTCGCCGAACGGTTGCGAATACACATAGCTGTCCGACGTGAAGCTGTTGTTGGCCAGCGCGCTGTTGCCGTGCTCGAAGCTCAGGTCGGTCGTGAACACCGGGCTGCGGTATGCGTTGTAGTCGCGCTTGAAGCTGCGCACCGCCCCGCTGTCCGGGAACGTGTTGCCGAGGGTCTGGTCGACGGTTTTCGCGGTCGCGTAATCGTCCGCCGTGAGCGATGCGCGGCCGAGGCCCGCGAGCATCTCGACGCTGTCCGGGTGATCGGTCAGCGACGCGCGATACATCGAGATCGCCTGGCGCGGATGAGACTGGCCCGACACCGCGTCGGCGTGCGCGGCACGCACCTCTGCGTTGAACGGCACCTCTTTCTCGAGCTGTTCGAGCGCGGCGATCCCTTCGTTCACGTGACCCGTGAAGATCAGGTATTGCGCGCGCAGCCGGTAGTAGCGCAGATAGTCGCTTTCTCCCGGGCCGACGTTGGTCACCTGCCTGGCCGGCGGCAGCGACTTCTCCATGTCGTCGAGCACCTGCTTCGCTTCCGGCGCGCGTGCCTGGTCGACGTACGACCAGAACAGCCCTTCCTGCAGCTCGATCGGTCGCGTGCGCGAGCCGTACTGGAAGCCGCGGGTCGCGCGATCGGTCGGCGACGCGGTGGCCTGTTTCAGCGCGCGCGCGTACACGGCGTTCGCCTTGGCCGGCTCGCTCAGGTACAGGTATGCGTCGCCGACGGCCGCCAACGCGTCGATCGAGATTTCCGCGCTGGACGGAATCGTCTCGAACGTCGCGACGGCCGTTTTCATCTCGCCGCGTGCGGCAAGGGCGACGACCCGGTCGCCCGCGAGTGCGGTGCGGACCGGGGTGTACTCGGGTGTCGCGGGTATCCGCTTGTCGAGGTCGTCCGCCGCGCGCAGCGCGTCGTCGATTCCGTCGAAGCGGTCCGAACTCGTCATCGAGCGCGACTTGTCGCGTCCGCCGCGCACCTGCTGGCGAATCGACAGCTCTTCCAGTTGCGCGATGTCGACGGCGGAGAACGCATCGGGCCGGGCCTTCGCTTCGTCGAGCGCCTTGACCGCGCCGCCGCTCGCCGCGAGGCCGAACACGTCGTTGCGTACCGTCTCGACGTCGGCGGTGCGGAGATTCGGCGCCCGCGCATTCGGCGCTTCGACGTCGGGCCCCTGCGATCGCTGGGTCGGCTCGCCGGGGAGCTGGGCGCCGGGCGTCTGTGAATTCGGCGGCTGGGACGACGGCAGTTGCGCGCCGGGCGTCTCGGTCGCAGGCGTGGGCGAGTTCGGCATCGGTGTGCCGGATGCCTGCGCGGTGAGCGTCGGCATGGTCGGCGCAACCGGCGGTGCGGTGGTCAGGGGGTGGGCGGGCTGCGGCGGTGCATCCGACGTTCGCGCGCGCGGCGCCGACGTATCCGGCGGCGGGGTGTCGAATGCCTGCGCAAGCAGCATCGATGCGTTCGGCGATGCTGCGACCGGCGCCGGTGCGCTCGGCTGCGCAGCATCGGGGTCCACCACGACCGTGGTCGGCATCGCCGGGTTCGGCGCCTGCGCGATCTGCAGCGACGCGTCCGAGGCCCGCGCGATCGGCGTGGGCGCAAGCGGGGGCTGCGTGCCCGAACCCTGCGCGGCCTGCGTCGACGCGCCCGTTGGCCGCAGGTCGGGTGGCAGCGCATCCGGCGCACCGCGGGATCCGGCGATTTCGCTCGTGCCGCGCGGTTCCGCGTCGCCTTCGGCGGAAAGACACGGGCCGGACGCGACGAGCAGGCACAGCAGCGGCGCATGCAGGAGGATCCGCCGGGTCGGCGGAGCGACGGTGGTGCATTGTTGGTGACGATTGTTGGCCACGGTGTCTCCTCACTTTGAAACGATCACGTCGATTGCACGCCCGAGGGCCGGTTCACAGGCGGTTGCGAATCGCCTGCCCCAGCAGTGCGCGCGATTCGCTGTTCGTCGGGTCGATGGCGAGTGCTCGGCTCGCGTTCTGCTCCACGCAGCTCCATTCGTCGATCTCTGCGCACCGGCGCGCCTTGGCCAGAGCGCGGGCGCCTTCCAGCTCATCGTGCGTGACGCGGGCGGTCTCCATGTGCGGCGTGCCGGCGAGGCTCGACTGCGGCTGCCGTTCCGTCGCGGGGTCGGGGCGTTTTCTCGTGCGTGCCAGCGCCTGCGAGCGTGACGTCCGGTGCGCATCGCCGGCGCGCGCCGAGCGACTGCCGGTCGACGCCGCGTGCGGGCTCGCTGCGAGCTTCGTCGGCGGCACGTGCGCGGCGCGCGGTGGGCTCGTGTCGGAGCGGGCCGTGGCTTGCGGCGGCACGGCCGGTTCGGCCGGCGCCGACACGGCGGGCGCCGTCGAGGCGGACGGCGGAACCGGCCCGGCCTGCGCGACCGTCGACGCCGAGCCGGCGGGCGCCGCTGTGCGGGACGAGCCACCCGTCGCCGCGACGATGAGCTGGCGGTACTTGCCCACGACGTTGCCGATCACGCCGGCGATATCGTGCGTCACGCTCGCGTGGCCGATCCTCGTGTCTCGCTCGACGTACGCGAACGCGCCGAAGATCGCGGCAAATGCAGCGACGCTGAGCGCCGCATTCTTTCCCGGACCCCACGAGGGTTTCGGCTGACGGTCGGGCGAGTCGTCCGGTCGTTCTGGACGGGGCATTCAAGTCTCCTGGATTCGATGCGCTCCATGAATGACGCGATCGGAGCGGGGCGGTGCGACGTTTCACCATCGCAACTGCGTCGTGAGCGCACCCGTCTCGACGATCGCGAACTGGGTTGCTCCCTGATAGGTCCCTTCGACCCGGTAGCTCGCGTCCGGCACGCTGAACAGGCAGCGCGATCCCGATGCATTGAATTCGACGAGCACGCGCCCATGCCGGCGCAGGCGCACCTGCACGTTGGAGAGGGGCTGGCCGGTGCTCCCCGACACGAACGACACGCCCAGGTTGTACGGGCGCCCGTCAGGGGGAAGCGGCGCGGTGCCGTCGATCCGCGCATCGCCGCAGATATACGAAATCACGTACCGGTTTGCCCCCGGACCGGACGCCGGCGGCGGGGCCGCCGATGTCTGGGCCATGGCGTTCATGCAGAGCGTGGAGAGCACGACGCTCAGGAAAGGGCGAGCCTGCTGTCGAAGCGAAGGTGACATTGCAATCTCCCGTCCGGAATCGATGACGCGCATCGACTCGGAGTCGAATTTGCCAACGTTCTTTTTGCGACACGCTATTGATACACGATGGCTTTTGAACCAACAACCGCGTGTGACCCGAATGGGACGGGAGCGAAAGATCCTATCTAAATAGGATAAGGATGGATTGGTAAGGATGTCTTAATTCTGAATAAAGTCGATATTCCCGGACATGAAAATTGCTCACCGGTAGCGATGATCGAGCACGCTTTGAATCACGTCGGAGGTATCGACGTTCGTGCCGAAAAATAACGACTGATAAAAGAAACTGTTGCGCCTGTATTCGAGAAGAATCGATGAATGTTCGGATACAGACCGCATGTCGAGAAATGAGGGTGCGACGTTTTTGATCATTCCGGCTGTTACAGGTAAATAGAAACTTGTGTAACAAGGTATTTCTGTCTGGAAAATCAGTCCGAATATTCTTACTTAATACGGGAAGCAGTAAAAAGTACGACACGGATTCGCAAACGTTTGCGTTTTAATGGCGGCGGATTGGGGCAGGTGAGGGATTTTATGGAATCCGGCGGATTATCGATTGCCGTCGAAAGAATACGCATGCGCGCCATGGATATCCACGGCGCGGACACAGCGTTCAGCGACTGCCGCCCGCGCTTCGTCGCGCGCCGCGCATTGCCGGCGCGGCCGCCTCTTCGGTGCCGATCGCCGCGTCGAGGGCCGTGCGCGGCCGGTTCATGATGTAGGCCCACAGCTGCTCGGCCGCGAGCCCGCGCTTGCGCGCCGATCGATACAGGCGGATTTCGAGTTCGGTGATCCAGTCGCCGGTGCCGGCGCAGACGAGCGTGCCGTCCGCGAGCTCTTTCGCGACGCAGCTTTCCGGCAGCCAGCCGATGCCGTGCCCGGCCACGACCATGCCTTTCAGCGCCTCGGACATGTGCGTCTCGAAACACCGGTGCAGCACATACGGCTCGGTCGCGTTCAGCAGCAGCATCTCGACGATGTTGCCGAGAAAGGCGCCCGACGAATACGCGAGCAGCGGCAGCGGCGCATCGGGCGTGCCGGGCAGCTGGAACACCGGCTTGCCGCGTGCATCGGGCGACGACACGGGCAGGATTCGTTCGACGCCGAGGCTGACGAACGGAAAGTGGTTCGGATCGAGCACGATCGGCAACTGCGGATGGTGATAGCCGAGCAACAGGTCGCATTCGCCTTCGACGAGCTGCTGCACGCCTTCCGGCACGTTCACCGCATTGACGCGCGCGGTCACGTGGCCGACCTCGCTGTTGAGTTGCTTGAGCCATTCCGGAAACAGCGTGAACACGAGCGTATGCGCGACGGCGAAGCGCACGACCTGGTCGCTGGCCGCGAACTGGTCGTAGCCGTTCACGAGATTGCGCGCCGCATACATGCTGCGCAGGATGTCCGCGGCGAGCCCGCGGAACATCTGGCCGGCCGGCGTCAGTGCGATCGGATTGATGCTCCGGTCCACCAGCTTCGCGTCCATCCAGGTTTCGAGGGCGGCGATTCGTCTACTGAACGCCGATTGCGTCAGGTGCCGATGACGCGCGGCCCGGGAAAAGCTCTTGGTATCCGCCAGGCTCAGGAAATCTTCCAGCCACTTTGCTTCCATTTCGATCTTCGCTTTTTATAGTCGGGCGCCTGAAAGGGGGCGCCGTCTGCTGCGCAAACGTTCTAGCGTACCGCGCATCGCGTCGGTCGGGCCGATGTTTTTTTTCGATCGGTGTCAGTCGAAATATGCATGGGCGTTGTCGGCGGGATTACGGCTACATAGCGTTGAGGGGCCGGACCGAGTTAACCGGACAGTTCATCGCGTCGGACTGTCCGGCCCGCCCGGACGGCGCTTCCCCCGGGCCGGCTGCGCCGTGTGCGTGCCGGCCCGCCCGCTCGGGCCGGTGCCCGCCTCGTCGCTTTTGGTGCAGTGCAGATTGCACATCCGTGACACGCGGGAGAACTATGTTCGTCGGATGCGGCGCAGCATCGGCCATGCGCGTCGGCGGCGCACCGCGAGTGCGCGCCGCGTCGGCGATGCACCGTTGTGGTGCGAAACGTGGCGCGGGCGTGCCCGGCGCGGCGCAAAAACAGGGGGATATCGACGGGAGCGAACACGGCACGTTCCTTGCAAAGCATTGGTTACGCCGGTCCGGCATGCGCAATGCCGGGGAAAACGATCGATGGAGAAAAAATCGATGAAGCCATTCGATGAAATGCTGCAATCCGGCGACATGGTAAGGGCGCCTTACGCGCGCCTGAAGCAATGGCTCGACACGCAGAATCCCGCGAGCCTCGCCCAGAAGGCCCACGATGCGGAAGGCGTGTTCCGCAAGACGGGCATCACGTTCGCCGTCTACGGCGACGCGGAGGCCGCCGAGCGGCTGATTCCGTTCGACATCGTCCCGCGCATCATCTCGGGGGCGGAGTGGAGCCGGCTGTCGCTCGGCATCGAGCAGCGCGTGATGGCGCTCAACGCGTTCCTCGACGACATCTACCACCGCCAGGAAATCGTGCGCGCGGGCATCGTGCCGAAGCACCTGATCGCGCACAACGACGCGTTCATCCCGGAGATGATCGACTTCCGGCCGCCCGGAAACGTTTACACGCACATCATCGGCGTCGACATCGTGCGCACCGGCGAGAACGAGTTTTACGTGCTGGAGGACAACGCGCGCACGCCGTCCGGCGTGTCGTACATGCTGGAAAACCGCGAAACGATGATGCAGCTCTTTCCGGAGCTGTTCCAGCAGGTGAAGGTGCGCCCGGTCGAAACCTATCCGCAGATGCTGCGCCAGTCGCTCGCGGCCGTGTGCCCGCCGGGCGGCAACACCGACAACCCGACCGTCGCGGTGCTCACGCCCGGCATCCACAATTCCGCGTACTACGAACATTCGTTCCTCGCCGACCAGATGGGCGTGCACCTCGTCGAGGGCAGCGACCTGCAGGTGATCGACGGCCGCGTCGCGATGCGCACGACCGAAGGCTTCCAGCCGATCGACGTACTGTATCGCCGCGTCGACGACGCGTTCCTCGATCCGCTCACGTTCCGCCCCGATTCGGTGCTCGGCGTGGCCGGCATCATGGACGTGTACCGCGCGGGCAACATCACGATCGCGAACGCGCCCGGCACCGGCATCGCCGACGACAAGGCGATCTACTCGTACATGCCGGAGATCGTCGAGTTCTACACGGGCCGCAAGGCGCTGCTGGAGAACGTGCCGACCTGGCGCTGCGGCGAGGCCGACAGCCTGAAATACGTGCTCGAGCATCTGGACGAACTGGTCGTGAAGGAAGTGCACGGCTCGGGCGGCTACGGGATGCTGGTCGGGCCGTGCGCGTCGAAGGCCGAACTCGACGCGTTTTCCGCGAAGCTGCGCGCCCGTCCCGCGAACTACATCGCGCAACCGACGCTCGCGTTGTCCACGACGCCGATCCTGACCGACGCCGGCCTCGCGCCGCGCCACGTCGACCTGCGGCCGTTCGTGCTGGTGTCGGACCGGATCCGCATCACGCCGGGCGGGCTCACGCGCGTCGCGCTGAAGGAGGGATCGCTCGTCGTCAACTCGAGCCAGGGCGGCGGCACCAAGGACACCTGGGTGCTGGCCGACTGAGCCGGACGCGACCGCGCGCGCCGGAGCCGGCGCGCGAACCGAACGAAGACGGAGTGGACACGAGATGCTTCTGGGACGTACTGCAAGCGGGCTCTACTGGATGTACCGCTATATCGAACGCACGGAGAACATCGCGCGCATCGTCGATGCCGGGCTGCGGATGGCGCTCACGCGCACGGCCGACGCGCCGGCCGAATGGTCGTCGGTGCTCGTCAGCTCGGGCGCCGACGACGGCTATCGGCAGAAATACGACGCGTACGCGGCCGATACCGTGACCGACTACCTGCTGCGCGACCGCGACAACCCGTCGAGCGTGCTGTCGTGCATCGAAGCCGCGCGCTCGAACGCGCGGATGGTGCGCACGGCGCTCACGCGCGAGGCGTGGGAAAGCGTGAACGGCGCGTGGCTCGCCCTGCGCCGCGCGCTCGCGCAGCCGGTGCCTGAAAGCGAGCTGCCGGCCGTGCTCGACGAAGTGAAGCGCGAAACCGCGCTGATCCTCGGCAGCTTCTACAGCACGATGCTGCGCAACGAGATCTTCGATTTCGCGCAGATCGGCGCATTCATCGAGCGCGCCGACAACACCGCGCGGATCATCGACGTGAAGTACCACCTGCTGCTGCCGTCGGTGTCGCACGTCGGCACGATCCTCGACAACTACCAGTGGGAGACGATCCTGCGCTGCGTGGCCGCGCATCGTTCGTACCGCTGGGTGTACGACGTGCAGTACAAGCCGCTCAACATCGCGGACTACCTGATCCTGAACGGCCGCATGCCGCGTTCGCTGCGCTATTGCTACGGGCGCGTCGTGTCGAGCCTGAACCTGCTCGCGAAGGATTACGGCGTGACACACCCGTGTCACGACACGGCCACGAAGATCCTGCAACTGCTGTCCGATACCTCGGTCGAGCGGATCTTCAAGAGCGGCCTGCACGAATTCCTGACCGACTTCATCGGCCGCAACAACAGCCTCGGGCTCGAAATCGCCCAGGCTTACAACTTCGACTGAGGCTTGCCATGCGACTCGCCATTCGACACATTTCGCGTTATCGGTTCGACGATCAAGCCAGCCATGCGCTGCAACGGCTGCGGCTGCGCCCGCAATCCGGCCCCGGGCAGACGGTGCGCGCGTGGCAGGTCACGATCGACGGCGTCGAGCCGACGCTGTCGTACGCCGACGGGCTCGGCAACCGGATCGACCTCGTGCGCCACGATCGCGGCGCGAAGGACGAGATCGTGGTCGTGGCGGCCGGCGTCGTCGAGACGCAGGACCGCGCGGGCATTCTCGGCAATTCCGAAGGCTATGCGCCGCCGTGGATCTTCGAGCGCGAGACCGCGCTCACGAAGGCGGGCGACACCGTGCGCGCGCTCACGGACGCGCTGCCGATCGAGCCGCACGGTCTCGACGCACTGCACTGGCTGATGACGGAAGTGCACGGCCGCATCGCATACGCGCCGAACCTGGCGGCCGATGCGCCCGTCGATGCGGAAACCGCGCTGCAAAGCGGCGAGGGCACGAGCCGCGACCATGCGCACGCGTTCATCGCGGCCGCACGCGTGCTGAAGATCCCCGCGCGCTACATCTCGGGCTACGTGTTGGCCGACAGCGCGATGCAGCGCATCGCCGATTCGAAGCAGCATGCGGGCGACGTCGAGGAGGAGGCGGCGCTCGCGCTGCAGAGCGGCGACGGCATGCAGCAGGCGCTCGGCGCGTCGCATGCCGCGCAATCGCAATCGCAATCGCAATCCCAAGGCCAGCCGCAGGCGGCGCTCGGCGCGCAGCCGCAAGCCGCGTCGCTGATGCAGCAGCCGGCCGGCCATGCATGGGCCGAGGCCTATGTCGAAGGGCTCGGCTGGGTCGGCTTCGACCCGTTCATGAACCGTTGCCCGGACGAACGCTACGTGCGCATCGCGGTCGGCCTCGACCATCGCGACGCGCAGCCGGTGACGGGGCTCGGTGCGACGGCCGTCGCCGTCGAGATCAGCGTCGTGCAGTCGCCGGAACTCGTCTGACCGGCGGCGCGCCTTCGCCGAATCCGCCATGCCGGGCCGCCGCGTCGACAGCGACGCGGCGTGCGCGGCCGGCCCAACCCGACCCGAGCTCCCATGTCCATCCACGTCGCGCTGCATCACACCACCCGCTATCGCTACGACCGGCTCGTCAACCTCGGCCCGCAGGTCGTGCGGCTGCGGCCCGCGCCGCATTGCCGGACACCGATCCTCGCGTATTCGATGACGGTCGAGCCCGCGCAGCACTTCATCAACTGGCAGCAGGACCCGTTCTCGAACTATCTGGCGCGCCTCGTGTTTCCGGAGCGCACCGAGCACTTCGAGATCACCATCGATCTCGTCGCCGAGATGTCGGTGTACAACCCGTTCGACTTTTTCCTCGAAGCGAGCGCGGAGCAATATCCGTTCAGCTATGACGACGCGCTGAAGACCGAACTCGCGCCGTATCTCGCGTGCGATCCGCAGACGAGCGCCGCGCCGCTGTTTCGCGCGTATCTCGACGGTGTGGACCGCACGCCGGCCGGCACCGTGAACTTCCTCGTCGCGCTGAACCAGCAGCTTCAGCGCGACATCGGCTATCTCGTGCGGATGGAGCCCGGCGTGCAGACGCCCGCGCAGACGCTCGAGCTCGCGTCCGGCTCGTGCCGCGACAGCGCGTGGCTGCTCGTGCAGCTGTGCCGCCATCTCGGCATCGCCGCGCGCTTCGTGTCGGGCTACCTGATCCAGCTCACGCCGGACGTCAAATCGCTCGACGGCCCGAGCGGCACGTCGGTCGATTTCACCGATCTGCACGCGTGGTGCGAGGTCTATCTGCCGGGCGCCGGCTGGATCGGCTTCGATCCGACGTCGGGCCTGCTCGCCGGGGAAGGGCATATTCCGCTCGCGTGTACGCCGCAGCCGACGAGCGCGGCGCCGGTCGAAGGGCTGATCGACGAATGCGAGGTGTCGTTCGAGCACGAGATGAGCGTGACGCGCGTGTACGAATCGCCGCGCGTGACCAAGCCGTATACGGAATCGCAGTGGGATGCCGTGCTCGCGCTCGGCTCGCAGGTCGACGGCGCGCTGGCCGCCGGCGACGTGCGGCTCACGCAGGGCGGCGAGCCGACCTTCGTGTCGATCGACGATCGCGACGGCGCCGAGTGGAACACCGATGCGCTCGGCCCGACCAAGCGCGGCTACGCGACCGAACTCGTGCAGCGGCTGCGCGCCGAATACGGCGACGGCGGCTTCCTGCATTTCGGGCAGGGCAAGTGGTACCCGGGCGAGCAATTGCCGCGCTGGGCGCTGTCGATCTTCTGGCGCGCGGACGGTCAGCCCGTGTGGCACGATCCGTCGCTGTTCGCCGACGAGCGCGAGCCGTCCTCGTACACCACCGACGACGCGAAGCGCTTCATCGATGCGCTCGCCGCGCGGCTGAACCTGACCGGCGAATTCATCCGGCCCGGCTACGAGGACGTGTGGTACTACCTGTGGCGCGAGCGCCGGCTGCCCGTCAACGTCGATCCGTTCGACGCGCGCCTCGACGACGAACTCGAGCGCGCGCGGCTGCGCAAGGTGTTCGAGCAGCAGCTTGACAGCGTGGTCGGCTACGTGCTGCCGGTGAAGCGGGTGGATGACACGCCGGGCCTCGACGGGCCGCGCTGGCAGACGGGGCCGTGGTTCTTCCGCGACGAGCGGATGTACCTCGTGCCGGGCGATTCGCCGATGGGCTATCGACTGCCGCTCGACTCGCTGCCGTGGACGGCCCGCGCCGACTATCCGTACCTCGTCGAGCGCGATCCGTTCGCGCCGCGCGACGCACTGCCGGACGCCACCGCCATGCGCGCCCGCTACGCGGGCCCGGCCGACGCGCCGCGCTATCTGGCCGGCGTGCATCGCGAAGCGTCCGCGCCGACCGTGATGCAGTGGCGCGACGACGGCGCGGCCGCGAGCGCTCGTGCGGGCGCCGTGGACCCGCATCGCCGGCCCGAGCGTTTCGAATCGGCCGCGTGGATCACGCGCACCGCGCTGTGCGTCGAAGTGCGCAACGGCATCCTGTACCTGTTCATGCCGCCGCTCGCCGCGCTCGAGGATTATCTCGACCTGCTCGGCGCGATCGAGCTGACCGCGCACACGCTCGGCGTGAAACTCGTGCTCGAAGGCTATCCGCCGCCGCGCGACGCACGGCTGAAGCTGCTGCAGGTGACGCCCGATCCGGGCGTGATCGAGGTGAACATCCACCCGGCCGCGAGCTTCGACGAACTCGTCGACCACACCGAATTCCTGTACGACGCCGCGTGGCAGTCGCGGCTGTGCAGCGAGAAGTTCATGGTCGACGGGCGGCACGTCGGCACGGGCGGCGGCAACCACTTCGTGCTCGGCGGCGCGACGCCGGCCGACAGCCCGTTCCTGCGCCGCCCGGACCTGCTCGCGAGCCTGATCGCGTACTGGCACAACCATCCGTCGCTGTCGTACCTGTTCTCGGGGCTCTTCATCGGGCCGACGAGCCAGGCGCCGCGCGTCGACGAGGCGCGCAACGACCAGCTCTACGAGCTCGACATCGCGTTCGCGGAAATCCAGCGCAACAAGCTGCTGTTCGGGCAGGACATGCCGCCGTGGCTCGTCGACCGCGTGCTGCGCAACCTGCTGATCGACGTGACGGGCAACACGCACCGCAGCGAGTTCTGCATCGACAAGCTGTATTCGCCCGATTCGTCCACCGGCCGGCTCGGTCTGCTCGAACTGCGTGCGTTCGAGATGCCGCCGCATGCGCGGATGAGCATCGTGCAGCAACTGCTGCTGCGCGCGCTGGTCGCGCGCTTCTGGGCCGTGCCGTACACGACGCCGCTCACGCGCTGGGGCACCGCGCTGCACGACCGCTTCATGTTGCCGGAATTTCTTCGGATGGATTTCGACGACGTGCTGGCCGAGCTGCGCGACGCCGGCTTCGCGTTCGATCCGGCGTGGTTCGCGCCGCACTTCGAATTCCGTTTTCCGCTGTTCGGGCAGGTCGCGGTGAACGGGATGCAGCTGTCGCTGCGCGGCGCGCTGGAACCGTGGCACGTGATGGGCGAGGAGGGCGCGCCCGGCGGCACGGTGCGCTACGTCGATTCGTCGGTCGAACGGCTCGAAGTGCGCGTGACGGGGCTGAACGACAACCGGCACGTCGTGACCGTCAACGGCCGCGCGTTGCCGCTGCAGCCGACCGGCACCGTCGGCGAATACGTCGCGGGCGTGCGCTACAAGGCGTGGTCGCCGCCGTCGGCGCTGCATCCGACCATCGGCGTGCACGCGCCGCTCACGTTCGACATCGTCGATACGTGGCTGCAGCGCTCGCTCGGCGGCTGCCGGTATCACGTCGCGCATCCGGGCGGGCGCAACTACGCGACGTTCCCGATCAATGCATACGAAGCCGAGAGCCGCCGGCTCGCGCGCTTCGTCGAGATCGGCCACACGCCGGGGCGGATGGAGGTCGCGGCTGCCGCGCCGAGCCGCGAATTTCCGTTCACGCTCGACTTGCGGCGGCCGTGATCGATCGATGACAGGGAGGACGACGATGCGCGGATCGCGACCTCCGGGCCCGCCGGTCGGTCGCGACGCCCCCGGAGTGCTAGGATGCGGGCAGATTGCGGTTCCGCGCTGCGGCTTGCCGCCCGACTGGCGGCGCGCGTGCGCGGCCGCACCCTGACGACGGAACGACATCGTGCCGCCCATTGACCTCGATCATCTCGCCGCCCTCGACGCGATGCCCACGCTTTTCGATACCGGCGCCCAGCCGGACGCCGCCGAACTGGCCGCCGCGCTCGCGGCGCCGGCCGCCGCCGGCCGTTACGACGAACTGCGCGGCAGCGCGGCCGGCCTGCACGCGCCCGCGCTTGCGCCCGCATGGCGCAGTTTCTTCACGTCGATCGGCAGCGACGGCGTGGCCGACCTCGACCGCCGCGCCGATGCACTGCACCGGCGCATGCGCGAGAACGGCCTGTTCTACCAGTTGCACGAGCAGCGCGCCGGCGACGGCGCGGTCGGCCCGTGGTCGCTCGACCTGCTGCCACTGATCGTCACACCGGAGGATTGGGTCGGGATCGAGCGCGGCGTGCTGCAGCGCGTGCGGCTGCTCAACGCGACGCTGGCCGACCTGTACGGGCCGCAGACGATCCTGCAACGCGGGCTGCTGCCGCCCGCGCTCGTCACCGGCAATCCGGGCTATCTGCGCGCGATGCGCGGCGCACGCGTGCCGGGCGATACGTGGCTGCACGTCGTCGCGTTCGATCTCGCGCGCGGCCCCGACGGCCAATGGCGGATCGTCGCGCAGCACACGCAGGGCGCGGCCGGGCTCGGCTACCTGCTCGAAAACCGGCTGATCGTGTCGCGGCTCTTTCCGCGCGGGTTTCGCGGGCTGCGCGTGCAGCGCCTCGCATCCGCGTATCGCGCGCTGCTGCAAAGCATGCAGTCGCTCAGCCCCGCCGCGAAGAATTCGCGGATCGTGCTGCTGACGCCGGGGCCGCACAGCGCAACCTATTTCGAGCATGCGTATCTCGCGCGCTATCTCGGCCTCACGCTCGTGGAAGGCGGCGACCTGACCGCACGCGACAATCGCGTATTCCTGAAGACGCTCAGCGGGCTCGAGCCGGTGCATGGCATCCTGCGGCGCGTCGACGATGCGTGGCTCGATCCGCTCGAACTGCGGCCCGATTCGATGCTCGGCGTGCCGGGGCTGTTGCAGGCCGTGCGCGCGGGCAACGTGCTGCTCGCGAACGCGCCGGGCTCGGGTTTCCTCGAATCGCCGGCGATGCTCGGCTTCATGCCGCGTCTCGCGGAAGCGCTGCTCGGCGAAACGCTGACGCTGCCGGCCGTGCATTCGTGGTGGTGCGGCGAGGCGGCCGCGTGCGACGACGCGCTGCCGCAGCTCGCGCGCAGCATCGTCAAGGCATCCTATCCGCCCGACGTGCAGGAAGGCGGGGCGTTCGAACCGGTGATCGGCGCGCGGCTCACGCAGGCGCAACTGGCGGAATGGCGCGCGCGGATTCTCGCGCGGCCCGAACACTATACGGTGCAGGCCGACCTGCCGCTGTCGCAGGCGCCGACCTGGCCGCGGCCCGACGCGCCCGACGGCAACGGCAGTGCACGGATCGTGCCGAAGCCGCTGCTGCTGCGCGTGTTCGCGCTTGCGGACGGCGCGCGGCGCTGGCGGCTCCTGCCGGGCGGGCTGTCGCGGGTCGGCACGCGCGACGCACTGTTCAACGCGCCGATGCCGCGCGGCGGCAGCACTGTCGATACGTGGGTGATGACCGAAGGCATCGTCGATTCGACGACGCTGCTGCAGACGCACCTCGGCCCCGACGATCTCGTCGAGCGGCCGCGCGCGATCGCGAGCCGCGCGGCCGAGAACCTGTTCTGGCTCGGCCGCTATACCGAGCGCGCGACCAACCTGATGCGCCTCGCGCGCGCCGCGCTCGAACGGCTGCGCGGCGAAGACGACGTCGACAGCCCCGCGCATCTCGAACTGATCGACACGCTGTGCCGCGACACCGGGCTGGTCGCGGCCGACGCGCCGCACGCGGTCGATGCGCCGCAGGCATTTCAGTACGCGCTGGCGACGTCGCTCACGCGCGGCGGGGATCGCACGTCGGGCATCGCGTCGTGCCTGTTCGGCATGCGTGGCGCGGCGGCCGCGATCCGCGAACGGCTGTCGAGCGATCAGTGGCGGCTGATCGACGACGCGACCCAACTGTTCGCGGACAGCGCAGGGCAGCCGGAAGCCGAGGAGCAGATCGGCAACGACGCGCTGCAGTTGCTGGAGCGTCTCGGGCTGCTGCTCGGCGCGATCACCGGTGCGCAGACCGACAACATGACGCGCGACGACGGCTGGCGATTGCTGTCGATCGGCCGGCAGATCGACCGGCTCGACTTCCTGTGCAGCGTGCTGAAGTTCGCGTTCGACGAAGGGGCCGTGCATCGGCAGGACGGCTTCGAACTCGTGCTGGAACTGTTCGACAGCACGATCACGTTCCGTTCGCGGTTCCAGCGCGGCTTCGACGTCGCGCCGCTGCTGTCGCTCGTCGTGCTCGATACCGACAATCCGCGCTCGCTCGGCTGGGTCGTGCAGGCGCTGCGCGGCCGGCTGACGAAGGTCGAGCGCAGCGAAGGCTACGCGCTGTCCGAGCTGGCCGAGACGGTTCCGGACATACCCGCGTGGTCGCTCCACGAGCTGTGCGAGACCGCCGAAGGCGGCCGGCACGACAAGCTGCTCGCCGCGCTCGACACGACGGTGAAGGCGGTGTGGGAACTGTCGAACCGGATCGGCGAGCGCTATTTCAGCCACGTGCGCGAGGCGGGCAGGACGCTATGGTGACGACGAAAGGCGCACCGAAAACGCCATCCGGTGCCGGCCATGCACGGCAGGCAGCGGCCGCGGCTCCGGCCGCCGTCGCGCCGGGCCGGTTGCTGCGCGTCACGCACGACACCGAATACCGCTACGCGGCGCGTGTCGAATCCGCGCAGCACCAGGCTCGCCTGCAACCGCTCGCGACGCCGCGCCAGCAGATGCTGTCGTTCTCGCTCGACATCGAGCCCGCGCCGGAATCGGTCTGCACCGAGATCGACGCGTTCGGCAACGCGCGTGCGTCGTTCGCACTGAACCAGCCGCACGACGCGCTGCTCGTGCGCAGCCGCAGCACGGTGCGCGTGACGCCGCCGATGTGGTCGCTTGGCGCCCGCGGCGAGCCGCCGCCGTCGATCGCGAATCCGGACGCCGCGCACGCCACCGCATGGGAGGCCGTGCGCGACCGCTTGCGGTTCCGCGCGGGGCAGCCTTACGACCCGGCGAGCGAGTTCGTGTTCGCGTCGCCGCACGTGGCGTGCGACCCCGAACTCGCCGCATACGCGGCCGCGAGCTTCACGCCGCAACGGCCGCTCGTGCAGGCGGCGTGGGATCTGATGCGGCGTGTGCATGCCGATTTCGCGTACACGCCGAACAGCACCGACATCACGACGTCGGCACTCGATGCGCTGCGGTTGCGCAAGGGCGTGTGCCAGGATTTCGCGCACGTGATGATCGGCGCGCTGCGCTCGCTCGGGCTGGCCGCGCGTTACGTCAGCGGTTACCTGCTGACGCAGCCGCCGCCCGGGCAGCCGCGGCTGATCGGCGCCGACGCGTCGCATGCGTGGGTCGACGTGTACGATCCGGCGTGGCCCGAGGATGGCGGCTGGCTGCAACTCGATCCGACCAACGATCGCGCGCCCGGCGACGACTACGTGATGCTGTCGGTCGGCCGCGATTATGCCGACGTGACGCCGCTGCGCGGCGTGATCCGCGGCGGCGGCGCGGATCAGGAGCTGAAGGTCGGCGTGACGGTCGAGCCGCTCGATGCGGCTTGACGGTACTGCCGGGCGGGGCTCGCACCCTTTAAGTCTTCGTTAATACTGCACGCCTAGCATGGTGATGCTGGCGAACGGTCCGAACTCAGGTCCGGCGCGCCGGCGGCACGCGCGGGTGCGTCGACGTCACGGCGCCGCGCCGTCGCGCGTCGCCATTTCCATGCAACGGCGGCAGACCATGATCAAGCACTTCGACTACACGCTCGGCAACGAGACGATCGAGCTTTGTGCGAGCTTCGGCGCGGGCCCGGCGTTTCGGCGCGTGCTCGTGAGCCGCGCGGATTCGATGGAAACGTTGGTGGTGCTCGATGCGCGCGGGCTATCGGGCTTGCTGAAGGTGGCGACCGAGGAACCGGAAGGGCTGCTCGACGATGCGATCCGCAAGGTCGGCGACGAACAACTCGTCGAACGGGCGATCAGCGGCCGGACGATCGTCGAAGCCGCGTTGTGACCGGCGGCGCGTAAGCGTGCCCGTAGGCACGGAGCATGCGCCGCGTCGCATTCCGTCGATCACGCAGCGAACCGGTCCGTCGCCGCGACCAACGCCTCCAGAATCCCCGGCTCGTTGTACGCATGCCCCGCGCCGGGCACGATCTCGAACGTCGCATCCGGCCACGCCTTCGACAGCTCCCATGCGGTGCGCGCCGGGGTCGCGATGTCATAGCGGCCCTGCACGATCACGCCCGGAATGCCGGCGAGCCGATGTGCGTCGCGCAGCAACTGGCCTTCCTCGACGAAACCCTTGTTCACGAAGTAGTGGTTTTCGATCCGCGCGAACGCGAGCGCATAGTGGCCGTCCCCGAAATGCGCGGCGAGCGCGGGATCGGGCAGCAGCGTGATCGTGCGGCCTTCCCAGATGCTCCACGCGCGTGCGGCTTCGAGTTTCGCGGCTTCGTCGTCGCCGGTGAGCCGGCGATGGTAGGCGGCCATCAGATCGCCGCGCTCGGCTTCCGGAATCGGTGCGAGGAAGTCTTCCCAATGATCGGGAAACAGCCACGACGCGCCTTCCTGGTAGTACCACAGCAGTTCCGCGCGACGCATTGTGAAGATGCCGCGCACGAGCAGCGCGCTCACGCGTTCGGGGTGGGTCTCCGCGTACGCGATCGCCAGCGCGCTGCCCCACGAGCCGCCGAACACCAGCCATTGTTCGGCGCCGACCATTTCGCGCAGGCGTTCGATATCGGCGACCAGATCCCACGTCGTGTTGTTCTCGAGGCTCGCATGCGGCGTCGAGCGCCCGCAGCCGCGCTGGTCGAACAGCAGGATGTCGTAGCGCTCGGGATCGAACAGGCGGCGGTGGTCCGGGCCGCAGCCGGCGCCGGGGCCGCCGTGCAGGAACACGGCGGGCTTGCCGGCCGGGTTGCCGCAGCGTTCCCAGTAGATGCGGTGGCCGTCGCCGGTGTCGAGATGGCCGTGGGCGTAGGGTTCGATCGGTGGGTACACAGACAGGCTCCGGTGAGGTCGACAGGAGGCGGACGAGGCGCGGGCCAATGTGCGGACGGGTACGGTCGAGCGGATGTTGCTGCGCCGCAAAATTCGTTGCGTAGGCATCGGACCGGCCGCCGCCGGACAAGGCTTGTCATTATGCCCATTCGTCGCGCAGGGCGTGGGCGCGCCGTGGCGCGGCGTCGCCTCGTCGGCGGCATGTGCCACGCGGATTTTTGAAGCAATTTCATTCCGATATTTTTCATACAAAATCCCGGCGACATGTCGGCGGGCCGGTCGGGCGCCGGCCGATTCCTGTTCCTTTACCGTGCCAACGGAAACCAGCCGATGAACCATCGCGTCACGCAGTTGACCGGGTTGCGCGCCGTCGCGGTCGCGATGGTCGTCGTCGGTCACGCCGAGCATGTGCTGCCCGGCGGCTATACGGGCTGGTACGCGCCGTTGCGGCTGATCGCCGACGGCCGGCTCGGCGTGCTGATCTTCTTCGTGCTGAGCGGTTTCCTGATCACCAACGTGCTGCGCGCCGAGTTCGCGCGCACGGGCGGCATCGCGCTGACGTCGTTCTACGTGCGCCGGGCGCTGCGGATCTGGCCGGCCTGCTATGTGTATCTCGCGGCCGTTGCGCTCGTCGCGTTCACCGGCGGGGTCGACGTCGATCGTCGGCAGTGGCTCTATGCGGCGCTGCACCTGTGGAACTACTCGGCGTGGTTCGGGCTGACCGGCGACAACGCGCTGCACCCCGACGGCGCGTGGTATCTCGGCCATTTCTGGTCGCTCGCGCTCGAGGAGCAGTTCTACTGGTTCTGGCCGTTGCTGTTCGTGCTCGGCATCCGCCGCGCCGGCACGCGCTGGCTGGCCGCGTTGATCCTGGTCGTGCCGCTGGTACGCACCGTCACGTATTTCGTTGCGCCGGCGCTGCGCGGGCAGCTCGGGATGATGCTGCACACCGGTGTCGATCCGATCCTGATCGGCTGCTATGCGTCGCTCAACCGCGAACGGCTCGAAGCGTGGATCGGCTCGTGGCGCGGCGAGGCGCGCATCGTGACGGCGCTCGTCTTCGTCGTGCTGATCGGCATGCCGCTCGCCGAGCACCGGCTCGGCGGCTTCTGGAATGCGACGTACGGCGTGACGCTCGAAGCCGCGCTGATCGCGATCGTGATCGTCGTGCTGAATTTCCGCGGCGAGTTCTGGTGCGCGCGGTGGTTGCGTACGCGGCCGGTCGTGTTCGTGGGTACGATCTCGTTCAGTCTTTATCTGTGGCAGCAGCCGTTCGCGAACCCGCATCTGCCGGTCGCGCATGCGTTTCCGCTCGGCATCGTGTGGGCGCTGGCGGCCGCGACGGCCAGCTACTTTCTCGTCGAAAAACCGTTCCTGCGGCTGAAGGATCGCTATACGGCGCGCGAGGCGCGGCGTGTGCGGGATGACGCGTTGCGGATGCCGGCGCCGACCGAGGCGATCGGGGCGAAGGTGGTGGAGTAGGTGGGGTAGCGCCGCGATTCACTGCGGTCTTACTGGAAGCGCTTCATTGCGGCGGGCGAATACCAGAAGTTCCGGAACATGTCGATTCCATAGGCCTTGCCGTCGTAGTGGACGACCGTGCGCACCGTGCGCTTGCCCGTATCCGAGTAATCACCGTTCTTGCGCTGCGTCGTCGTGATGTGCGCCGTGATCGACAGGTCGGCAAAGCCGTGGCTCGATGTTTTCTCGACGGCGATCGTCATACGGGCCTCTTCACTGCGCGCATCGCCGACGCCAGGGCCGCAGGCATCGCCTTCGACGCTGATCCATCCGTAGAGGTTGGTGCCGAACACCGGGCGGATTCGGTTGCCTTCGCGAATCCACAGCGTCAGTTCTTCGCTCGCATTCGCGTCGGGGCAACTTGGCCCGCGTGCGCTGCTGGTAAACACGACGCCGAACGCCCGTACGTCGGGCGACAGCCGGTAGGGCGCCGTGTCGATGCGGTAGCTGTTCTCGCCGATTTCCGTTGCCGCATCCTCTTCGACCACCGATCGATCGGCCGCCACGACCTTGCCGCCCTCGACGAGCGCGACGACCTGAAGCTTTTTGCTTTCATCGGGATGCTTGCTCTTCGGCAGCGAATCGAACGCGACGGCGGCGATCGTCGTTTCCGGCGCGTTCGGCATCGCCTTGCATGACGATGCGACGACGAGCCGGTCCGCGTCGCGCGTGGCGATGCGCGCGCTCGCGACACCGGCCCAGCGGGCGACGGCTGCGACGACTGCGTCGCTGCAAGACTGGCTGTCGGCAGCGTGAACGACGGGGGAGGCGACGAGCGTCAGCATTGACGCGAAGCGCAAGATTCTCATTGTCGCGATCAAATGTGTCTTCATCGGTATTCGTGGGCGTTGCCTCCCGACCCACTTCCGTCGGTCGATTCCAACAGGATTGACGTTCGGCATTGACGGACCATCGGTCGTTCAGGATGGCGGGCATGCGTCGTTCGCGATCGAAGCGGGTGCACGGAGGTTACCGTCGACAGGTGCACGAGACGGCTTGCTTCGCGGCGCGAACACGGCGCTCGGCATTCGGCACACTCGTCGGCTCGCGGCACGACGCAGCACATGGTAATGAGGCATTCCGTCCCGGTCGATGTGCACGGCCGATACCGACGGACGGCGCTTTCATAGATCGACAACTGACGCGCCGTTCACCTTCCCGTCGACGATATCCTTGCCTTGCTGCCGGGCCGCCCGCCTCGCCACTCCAAAGTCGGAGAACGTGTGGGGCTGGTTCAGTCGGAAAACACGGCTTGAAGGCGCGCTTGCCATCGAGGCCGGGCGAGATATGCGCACGGCGATGTCATACCCTTCGGCGTAACGGGAATGCCTGTCAAAGCGATGGAACGTGCGGGAGAAGACAAGGGGATGAAGTTCGTACCCCTTATAGAGAAGAAACGGATAGGTTGGCATGTTGGTTGCTCCATAAGGGGAAGCCCACTATACACGGAACGGTTGGGGCGGGGTGACGCGGATGACGAGGCGCGCATCCGCACTCGTCGCGGCCAGCCGAAATAAAGTGGTTGCCTGTCCGGCGATACGCGTATGATGGTTTCATCCGAGCCGCATGTGCATATCGATGGCTTCCCGTCCTCCAGCCTGGGCCGCACCCCTGGCTTGCGCACGGTATTTTCCGTCTCTTCGACCCGCGGTGCCGTGCGGCATGCATCCGTCGGAACCGGCTCCCGTGCCGCCGTTCGAGCGAACCCTGGTGTTCTCGCTGGGCATCGATTCAAGATGCAAATATTAATCAAAGGCGGCGAACATGAGCTGGTACTGCGATGTGGAGCGCGAATTGGTACATATCAGGCGGTCGATCGGGCTGCTTGAACAAGCCCAACACGCCTTCGTCAACAAATCGTCCGTAAGTGATCCTTCGTATTGGCGGATCAGGCTCAACAAACTCCGCAAGCAATCCAACCGAAACAGGATCCTCGAGCTCCAGGTGGACGAGCTTTTAGGGCGCATCGACGGAATTCAAGTTCCGCGCTGCGGCAAATAGGCCTCTGTTCGGTCGCCCTTGTTATTCCGCGGCTGCACGCGTAACCGGGGGCAGCTCGAGCAAGCCGATTTCAAATTCAGGAGCAACATCATGATTGACGCCAGCCCAAGCAACACGTTTCGACATCTCCCGCTCTCGCCGGAGCAAGACGCGGAAATCCGGCATTACATCAAGAGGAAGGAGCAAAGGGGCGAGCAATGGGATACCCAGGAACTGGCAATGATGCTCGGCGACATGCTTGCGCCTCCGCCGAGCGACGATGAGAAGCCGGAGCCCACCGTTGAAGAAACGAGACTGGCCTGCGAGTTTGCATTGGCATCGATCGACGAAGCCATGGGATCTGTTTCCGCCAGCGAAGAACGGCTCGCCGCGGTGGAGGCCGAGGAAATGAAACACCCCAGAGGATAGGGCATTGCCGACGCCCATGTGTCACGTCCACGATTGTGAAGGACAAGAAAAAAGGCCCTTGCGGGCCTTTCGTGGACGAAGGTGAGGGCAGCGCTTACCGCGTCAACTGGGTAAAACCATCCAGCAACCGCTCGACATCGGCCGCCTGAATCGCGCCCATCGTCGAGATCCGGAACAGTTCCTTCGACAGCCCGCCTTGCCCGGCGTAGATCACGAAGCCGCGCGCCTTCAGCCCGTCGTGCAGGGTTTCGTACGTCACACCCTGCGGCAGCCTGTACGCACGCAAAACGACCGACGACTCGCCTTCCGGCAGCACCAGCGGCATCCCGCGTGCAACAAGCCCCGCCTGCGCCTGATCGGCAAGCGCCTTGTAATGCGCATGCCGAGCACGCCAGCCGCCGGCCTCATCGAACTCGCGCAGCGCCTCGACCAGCGCGTAATACGCATGCACGGACGGCGTAAACGGCGTATTCCGCTGATCCTGCAGCTTCGCAAGCCGCCCGAGATCGAGATAGTACGTGCGGCTCGCGGCCTTCGCGAGCGCACTACGGCGCACGATCACGAACGCGGCACCCGGCACACCATGCAGGCACTTGTTCGCGGTCGCGGCAACCGCATCGATGTCGCCACCTGCAAAATCGATCGCTTCCGCGCCGAAGCTGCTGACGCCGTCCACGAGCATCTTCACGCCGCGCGCACGGCACACCTCGGCGATGGCGCCGAGGTCGTTCAGCCGGCCGGTCGTCGTTTCATGATGGATCACCGCGACATGCGAGTAGCGGCCCGCGTCGAGGCGAGCGCCAATCTGCGCGACATCCGGCGCCTGCATCCACTCGTGCTTCAGCACATCGTGCGCGATGCCGTACTGCGTGGCGATCTGCGTGATCCGCTCGCCGTACACGCCGTTCTCGATCACGAGCAGCTTGCCGTCCTGCGGCACGAGCGCGGCGATCATGCTTTCGACGGCGGCGGTGCCCGAACCGGTCATCAGCACGGCGGCCCATTCGGCCGGGTCGAGTTCATACGCGGCAACGAGCCGCGCGCGCGCTTCATCCTGCAAGTCGAAGAATTCGCCTTCGCGATGGCACAGGTCGGGTTGCAGCAGGCTGCGGCGCACGCGTTCGGAGAGCGTGACCGGGCCGGGGTTCAGCAGCAGCATCAATGGGCTCCTTCGACGTGGGCTTCGGTCTGCGCGGCGCCGATGTGCCGCATCAGACGGGTCTTGACCTCGACCGGCGTGACGGTCGGGCGCGGCAGGCCGTCGGGCACGCCGGTGCGGATCGCAATGCGCACGAACTGTGCACCGTCGCCCGTGGCAGCCAGCGCCGCATCGAGCACGTCAAGCGTATCGCCTTCGACCGCCGACGCATAACCGCACGAAGCGGCGACACCCGCGAACGACACATGCTGCGACACCGTCGCCTGGCCGCCCGTCGATTCGTGCGCGCCGTTGTCGAGCAGCACGTGCGTGAGGTTGGCCGGGCCGTAGGTGCCGAGCGTCGCGAACACGCCCATGCGCATCAGCGCGGCGCCATCGCCGTCGACGGCCACCACGCGCAGGTCGGGCCGTGCGAGCGCGAGGCCGAGCGCGAGCGGCGTCACGCAGCCCATCGAGCCGACCATGTAAAGCTGGTTCGGGCGATCGTCGAGCGCGTAGAGTTCGCGGCCGCAGAAACCGGTCGACGCGAGCACGACGGTCGAATCGACCGGCGTATGCGCGATCACGCGCTGCAGCGCGTCGTGACGGGTCGGCCATGCATCGGCCGACGCGGCGCGCGCCGACGATTGCGCGGCGACGTGCGCGCGCGGCGTCGCGGCCGGGTTCGCCTTCAGTTCATACGGCGCGACGCTGCCTTTCTGCATCACGAGCGCGTACGGGCGGCCCGTCGCGTCCATGTGCGCGATCGCGCGGTCGAGTGCCGGGCCGACCTGTTCCGGGTCGGTCGGGAACGTCTCCCACGGAATCTCCATCGTGTCGAGCATCGCGGGCGTGATCGGGCCCATCAGCGCGTGCTGCGGCTCGTCGGCCACGCCCGGCTGGCCGCGCCACGTGACGATCAGCAACTGCGGCAGGCGGAACGTCCAGGTGAGCGACGTGAGCGGGCTCACCGCGTTGCCGAGCCCGGAGTTCTGCATCATCGCGATCCCGCGCTTGCCGCCGAGCGTCGCGCCGGCGATCAGTGCGACCGCGTCGCCTTCGTTCGCGGCCGACACGTAATGCAGCGTCGGGTCCTGCAACACGTAATTGATGAACGGCGTCAGGTACGAGCAGGGCACGCCCGCGTACCAGTCGAAACCGCGTTCGCGCGCGGCCTCGACGAACTGGGCCGCTTCGATCATTGCGCGCCCCCGTTGGCGGTGCCCGGCTCGGACAGCGGCGTCTGGCCGTGCGCGAAATCGCCCGCGCGGCGGAAGTCTTCGAGGTCGTTGACGCCGCGCCAGTGGCCGTGCACGTACTGCACTTCGATCTTCTCGCCGGCGGCGATCAGTTCGTTCAGCAGCGACGGGATGTCGAGCGTGTCGAAATCAGGACGCGCCTGCAGCGTCGCGAGCATCGCCTTCAGGCGGTCGACGCCGGCGCCGCGCACGTTCAGCAGGCCGATCCAGCGGCCGTGCGGCGTGCCCGCGGCGACGTCGCTCGACACGCGCTGCAGGTAGGTCTTCTGGCCGAACAGGCCGCGATCGTCGGCCGCCGAGCAGAGGGCGAAGTCGCGCACGCTCTGGTTGGTCTCGGTGAGCGACGAATCGACCACCACGCTGAACTCGGCCTCGCTCTCCGCGAGGTCGCGCACGATGTAGCTGCGGAACAGCAGGTCGCCGTACGAGATCACGGTGTCGCCGGTCAGGCGGTCGGCCGCGCAGGCGAGCGATGCGAGCTCGCCCGTCTGCGCATGGCGCTCGTTGACGACGAGCTTGATGCCCGACGTGTCGATCGCATCGGCGCGATAGCCGCCGACCACGGTGATGTCGTTTACGCCGTGCGTCTTGAAGCCGTCGACGAGCCAGCGCAGCAGCGGCTTGCCGGCGACCGGCAGCATGACTTTGGGTTTATCTTCGGTGACGGCTTCGAGGCCCTTGCCGCGGCTCGCGGCGAGCACGATCGCCGCATTCGACGCGCGCGACGACGAAGACAGGTAGATACGCTCGGCAGCCGAGTACTCGTCGGCGTCCTGCAGGCGGAAGATCTCGTTGACCGATGCGACGCGGTCCTCGACGTTGATCAGCGTTTGGCTCTCGTAGATCTCGCGCGCGGTCGCCTGCATCGCGGATGCCGACGCGCGGATCAGGTGGTTCGCCCAGATCACGGTGCTGATGCCGGCCTGGCGGAACACGTCGGTCGGCGTGCTGTAGTACTTGGTCGGCACGATCACGAGCGGCGCCTTGCCGCTCCATTCGCGTGCGAACTGCAGGATCTCGTCGGGACGCGACAGCTTGCTGTGGATCAGGATCGCGTCGGCGCCGGCTTCCGCGTACGCGTTCGCGCGGCGCAGCGCCTCGTCCATCCCCCAGCCCGCGATCAGCGCTTCGACGCGCGCGACGATCGAGAAGTCGGGGTCGGTCTGCGAATCCTTGCCGGCCTTGATCTTGCCGCAGAATTCGTCGATCTCGGCGAGCGGCTGGCGTTCGCCGCCGATGAAGCTGTTGGTCTTCGGAAACTGCTTGTCCTCGATGCACACGCCGGCGATGCCGCGCTGCTCGAGCTTCTTCACGAGGCGGCGCACGTTGTTGAAGTTGCCGTAGCCGGTGTCGCCGTCGAGCAGGATCGGCAGGTCGCTCGCGTCGGCCATGAATTCGAGCACGTCGACGACCTGGGTCCAGCTCGCTTCGTTGTTGTCGCGCACGCCGAACTGCGCGGAGATCGCGAGGCCCGAGGCCCAGATGCCCTTGAAGCCGGCCTCGCGGACGATCCGCGCGGACAGGCCGTTGTGCGCTTCCATCAGGAATTCGAGATCGCTGCTGACGAGCATGCGGCGCAGGCGCGCGCTGCGCGATTCGGTGAAGTTGGGTTCGCGTGCGTTCATCGTGCGGCTCCGGCGGTAGTGCGTTGAATCAGGGGAAGAATGTCTTGCGTCGCGCGTGCGACGTCGTTCGGGAAATCGATCTCGATCCACGGCGAGCCGGTGACGTCGGCGACGTCGAACGAATGGCCGCCTTCGAGCAGCAGGTCGCGCACGGCTTCCTCGTGCGGCATGTTCGCGCGGCCGCTGTCGACGTAGCCCGCGACGATCGTCGCGAGGCGGCGCGCGGTGCCTTCGGTGAAGCGGAAGAAGCCGACCGATTCGCCGATCGTGTCGTAGTCGAGGTCGACCGCGAGCTGCTTGCGCAGCTCGACCGGCACGCCGTTCTTCAGGCACAGCTTGACGGGCTCGTCGCCGGCCTCGAAGTCGCGGTCGATCAGCAGGCGGTCGACCGCGCGATCGGAATCGGCCACCAGCGCGTGCAGGATGTTCTCGTCGTACAGCACGTCCGCGTCCATCAGCAGCACGTCGCCGCCGCGCGTCATCGCCTCGGCGACGGTATGCACGGTCAGCACGCTGCCGAGGTCGTAGCGGTCGTTGATCACGATCTCGGCGGTGCGGCCGAGGCGCTTCAGTTCCTGCTCGACCTTCTCGTGCTGAAAGCCGAGCCCGAGCACGATCTCGTCGACGCCCGCGGCGTCGAGCACGCGCAGATGGCGCTCGAGCAGCGACACGTCGTCGAAGCGCAGCAGGCACTTCGGAAACTGCGCTTCGGGCGGTTGTTGCAGGCGCAAGCCGAGGCCTGCCGCAAGAATGATGGCTCGCATGGGTTCTCCAACCAAAAAGCCGGCGATCTGAACGATCAGTCGGCGAGCGGCTGCGGCGCACGGCGCCGCTGCCAGTTTCTTTCACTGAAATGCAGATAGAGCAGGCCGGGCAGGCCGAGCGCGAGTTCGCGCGCACGCTTCGCGAGCGACAGCGCGAGCGCCGCGTCGGGCGGCAAGCCGACCAGCGGCGCGAGCAGCAGGTAGCCGCCTTCCTGCGCGCCGAGCGAGCCCGGGATCGCGAAGGCCGCGCCGCGAATCGCCTGGCCGACGCTTTCGAGCAGCAGCGCGTCGAGCCAGCTCACCGGATGCCCGAGGAAGTGCAGCGCGAGCCACACTTCCGCGGTGCCGACGATCCAGCCGACGAGGCTCAACGCGAAGGTCTTCGCGACTTTCGCGCGATCGCGGTACAGCGCGCCGACGGCGCCGTCGATCGCGTCGGCGCGCGTGGCGAGCGACGACCAGTCGCGCGGGCCGAGCAGCTTCGACGCGAGGCGCAGGCCGCGGCCGAACAGGCCGCGCCGCTGCGCCAGATAGAACATCACCGCGAGCGCGCCGAGCACGCCGGTGGCGATCAGCGCGGGCGTGCGCAGGTGCGCGACCGACTCGTGCGTCGCATACAGGCTGAACGCGGCGATGCCGATCAGCGCGAAGGCCATCTGCGAGAGCGCCTGCATCGTCGTGCCGACGGTCACGGCGGCGGCCGCGTCGGCCATCCGCGTACCGCGCTGCGCGAGGTGGCGCACCATCAGCACGGGGCCGCCGATCTGCCCGGCGGGCAGCAGGCTGTTCACCGATTCGCCGACCCAGCGCGCGCGCAGCGCATTGCCGAGTTCGGCGCCCGGCTGCCCGCGGCGGAACATGACCGTAATGGCTACTGCGTCGATCACGAGCGGCACGACGTGGAACGCCGCGACGAGCGCGAGGCCCCAGCCGGCCGCGAGGAATGTGGACGCCACCGCGCCGACGCCTTGCCAGGCCAGCAGGGCGATGAAGAGTGCGGTCCCGAGGGACAGCAGGATGAGGCCCGCGCGTGTCATGACCCGCTCGTGCGTCGCGTCGCCAGCTGCTTGAAGACCTGGCGGAAACCGAAATACGCGATCGCGTCCTTCATGTTCGAGATGAAGCGCTTCCACGGCCGCATGCCGGGGTTGGTCACGTATTCGAACGTGAGCGACACGCGCATCTCGTTCTGGCCGAGCGGCGTGATGCGGTGGCGCAGCTTGTCGCCGTCGAACAGCACGATGCCGCCGTCGGCGATCTGCACGGAGCCCGGTTCGTCGGGCACGTCCGGATTGCGCGTATGCAGCTCGTAGTCGAGCCGGCACGACGATTCGTCGATCACGCCGATCAGCAGCGTGTAGCGGCGGCCGTCGTAGTACGACGTGTCGTAGTGCCAGCCGATGTGGTCGCCGGGTTTCGTGTAGTAGTAGAGCGCGTACGCGTGCGGATCGTCGTCCGGCGACAGCATCAGCTTGTCGCCGGTGATTTTCTCGAGGAAGCCGATCAGCGCCTTCGAGCGATACAGCTCGGCGATGTACGGCGCCTGCTCGTCGATCGTATGGCGGCTCACGCTGCCGCCCTGCTTGTGGCCGGGCAGGTAATTGCGGTTCAGGCCGGCCTGCATCGCGCGCGCGGCATCCGCCAGCTTCGCGTGCGCGTCGGCCGGCAGGAATGCGTCGAGATAGAGGAACGAGCCCTGGCGCGTGTAGTCGCCGCGCAGGCGCTCGAGGTCGAGCCGGCCGACGCAGTCGGCCACGGTGCGATCGGGATCGGCCGCCGTCGCGCGCACGGGCGCGGGGCGTGCCGGGCTCAGCACGGAATCGTCGCGCGTGCTAGGAGTCATTTGGAAGCCTGGATTTCGGTTGAATTCTGCGAAAGGTCGCCGCGGTTGCCGCGCCGCACGACGCGCCACCAGTCGATCACGACCCAGGCGGCGAACAGCGGGGCGCCGATCGACGCCGCGAGCAGGAACGGCTGCACGCCGTCGACGAGCGTCACGATCGGCAGCAGGTACAGCACGTCCTCGGTCTCGAAGCCGCCGGCGAACGCCTGCTTGGTGCCGGCCTTGCCGGCGATCGATTCGATCCGCATGCGCAGGAAGAAGATCAGCGCGACGGCCGCGCCGGCCACGGCGCCGAGCAGCACCGGCGACGCGGCCATCTGGCCGCCCTGGGCGACGATGCCGACGCCCATGCTGACGAACAGCGCGACCGTGACGAGCGCATCGGCCGCGAGGTCGTAAAAATGACCGATCTTGCTGGACTTGCCGCTGATGCGCGCGAGCTCGCCGTCGGTATGGTCGACGAAGTTCGACAGCACGATCAGGAACGCGCCTGCATTGCTCCAGCCGAAGCCGCCGTGCGCGAGGCACCAGGCGCCGGCGAGGCCGATCAGCAGACGAAGGGTAGTGAGGTGATTCGGGGTGACCGGCGTATCGACGAGCGGTCGGACAAGCGAGCGCGCGAGCCGCGCATCCCACGTGCGTGGCAGGGGCGGTTCGGGGTGTGTGGCGGTTTTTCTTTGGTCCATCGGCGAAATATATACGGAATTGTAATTTGTTGCTTTTTATTCGATCAATGTCCTGACATGCGGGAGTGTTACCGCGTCTTGCAGGCATCGGCCGGTTCGAAAACGCACCTGCGAACGAGGCCGCCGACCGGGCGGCCGGACCCACTTTCCAGTGTGGTCCGCATCGCGCGGCTGTCAAGGCCGCACGGGCTTCGCGGGCCGGCCGGCGGTGCGCGATGGACCGGAGCTTGACCTCCGTCAGGCCGGGAAAGAGCGCAGCGGGCGACAATCGGCCACGCCGGACGGGTGTCGTCCGTTGCCGAACCAAAGGCCGTCAATGTCGAGGGACATCCGTCGATTGATGCGCGACGGCCGGCGATCGCGAACCGGCGATTCCGCCCCGATGCTTTCACGTACCTTTCGCGCGCATCGGGCAGGCCGATCGCCTGTCACGGAACGGTCGTTCGATACCCGGCAAATCCGGCAAGGATCTTTTGCATCCAGCGGACATTTCGCGACGTTCGCCTCTGCGATACTCCGACCGTGCCCGTGGTGCCGGGCCGCCCCTCGCGGCCCCAAGGGCTTCGCGTCGCTCAGGAGACACCCCCCGCGACGTCAACGACAGACCAAAGCGTCAGATAACCAGCCATGTCTTCATCACGCATCCTCGCTCCCGCCCTGCGTTCGCTCGTCCGCACCGCCGACGAAGCCGCCGCGCTGATCCGCCCCGGCATGACCGTCGCCATGAGCGGCTTCACCGGGTCGGGCTATCCGAAGGCCGTGCCGGCCGCGCTGGCCGCCCATATCGACGCGGCGCACGCGCGCGGCGAGGACTTCCGGATCAACGTGCTGACGGGCGCGTCGACCGCACCGGAACTCGACGGCGCGCTCGCCCGCACCGACGGCATCTCGATGCGGCTGCCGTACCAGTCCGACCCGACGTTGCGCGACAAGATCAACGGCGGCGAAGTCGATTACCAGGACGTCCACCTGAGCCACGTCGCGCAATACGCATGGTTCGGGCTGTACGGCGATCTCGACGTCGCGATCGTCGAAGTCGCGGGCATCCGCGAGGACGGGCTGCTGATTCCGTCCGCGTCGATCGGCAACAACAAGACCTGGCTCGAGCGCGCGAAGCACGTGATCCTCGAAGTGAATGCGCGCCAGCCGCTCGGCCTCGACGGGATGCACGACATCTACTACGGCACCGCGCTGCCGCCGCACCGCAAGCCGATTCCGCTGACGAAGAGCGACGACCGGATCGGCGAGCCGTACCTGCGCTGCCCGGCCGACAAGATCGTCGCGATCGTCGAAACCGACGCGCCGGACCGCAGCAATGCGTTCACCGCCCCCGACGCGACTTCCAGGCAGATCGCGCTGCAACTGATCGACTTCCTGCGCCACGAAGTGAAGCGCGGCCGCCTGCCGGAAAACCTGCTGCCGCTGCAGTCGGGCGTCGGCAACATCACGAACGCGGTGCTCGCGGAACTGAGTTCGGCCGGCTTCTCGAACCTGACGGCCTACACCGAGGTGATCCAGGACGGCATGCTCGACCTGCTCGACGACGGCACGCTGAGCTTCGCGTCGGCCACCGCGCTGTCGCTGAGCCCGGCCGCGGTGCAGCGTTTCGCCGACGACATCGCGACGTTCCGCGAGAAGATCGTGCTGCGCCCGCAGGAGATCAGCAACCATCCGGAACTCGTGCGCCGCCTCGGTTGCATCGCGATGAACGGGATGATCGAGGCCGACATCTACGGCAACGTGAATTCGACGCACGTGATGGGCACGAAGATCCAGAACGGCATCGGCGGCTCGGGCGACTTCGCGCGCAACGGCTATCTGTCGTGCTTCATGTCCGCGAGCACCGCGAAGGGCGGGGCGATCTCGCGGATCGTGCCGATGGCGAGCCACGTCGACCATACCGAGCACGACGTCGCGGTGGTCGTCACCGAGCAGGGGCTGGCCGACCTGCGCGGCCTGTCGCCGAAGCAGCGCGCGCGCAAGATCATCGCGACCTGCGCGCACCCGGACTACCGCCCGATGCTCGAGGATTACTTCGAGCGCGCGTCGCGCGAAAGCTTCGGCAAGCACACGCCGCATCTGCTGGCCGAAGCGCTGTCGTGGCACGAGCGCTACGTGCGCACCGGGACGATGAAGGCCTGACGAGCGGGCCGGCGGCGGGCGCGCGCCCGTCGCAGTCGAGCGACGGAATGCCGGGCACCCGCCGCAGGAACAGCGTCGACAGCTCCATCGCGAGCGTGGCGCCCGCGTCGATCACAGCAGTTTGAGCGGGCTGCCGGGCGTGCTCGTCGCGCACCTCGGCCGCGGACGGCGATGGTGCGGCGGCGCGGCGGGATACGACGCGGGGCCAACGGTTTCACGGGGGCCCGGACTTGTCTTGATGGAGTCGAGCGACTATCTTGCAACCTCAAGCGAACTTGAGGTCAAGCATGAGCCGACTGGACATTGCGGACGTAGCGCGGCGCACGGGACTGCCTGCATCGACGCTGCGTTATTACGAGGAAAAGGGGCTGATCGTCCCGATCGGCCGGCATGGGCTGCGGCGGCAATACGACGAGTCGGTGCTGGAGCGTCTGGCGTTGATCGCGCTCGGCCGCGAGGCCGGTTTCTCGCTCGATGACATCCTCACGATGGTCGGCACCGAGGGCCGGCCGGCGATCGACCGCGCGAAACTCGATGACAAGGCCGACGAGCTCGACCGCACGATTCGCCGTCTCGGCGCGGTGCGCGATGCGCTGCGGCATGCGGCCGCATGCCCGGCGGCGAACCATCTCGAATGCCCGTCGTTCCAGAAGCTGCTGCGCATTGCCGCGCATCGTTATCCGGCGCGCCGCGCGAAGCCGGAAGGTGCGTAGGCAGCGAGCCCGCGCGAGGCAGGATGCGCCGCGATAGCCGTGCGACCGCAGGACGGCGACGTGGCGACGTCACGGGGCCGACGTGCCGAATGCGACGAGGCGACGTCGCCCGTGCAGGCTTCGGCGTCCGCGAAACAGCCGCGCCTGCTCATCCCGCGTAATACACGCGGCATTCCATTTCGCGCCCGCGCACGATTCGCTTGCCGACGAGTGCGCCGTACGTTTCGGTGAACACGGTGCGCTGGTGCTCGCACTGCACGGCGTCGTAGAAGTAGAGCGAGACCCAGTCGGTCGGGCGCCCGGCTTCCGGTGTGCGCATGGCGGCCTGCTGGCTCAGCGCCGTGAAATGCCAGCCGCCCTTGGTCATGTGCATCACGGGCGGCGGCACGTAACCGTCCGCGTTCGGGCGCCGGTGCGTGAGCGTCGGCAGCACGCCGGCGGCCGCCTTGTTGCGGTACTGGCGATCGATGTAAAGCAGCAGTTCGACCGGCGGCTCCGTGCCGGGGCCGGCGTTTCGCATGTGACCTTGCCAGCGTCGGCGGCGGCTCAGCACGTCGTCGAGCGCGGCGCGGATGCCGACCGCGCGCCGCGGGCCGACGCCCGCGATCGTTTCGAGCTGGCCGTTGCGGGCCGCGCGTTCGAGTTCCTCCAGCGTATCGATGTGCAGCGCGTCATGAATGCGCAGCGCGAGCGCGTGACCGATGCCCGGCACGGCTTCGAATGCGGACGCGCGTTCCGCGTCGCCGCGCAGGCGGTCGAGCTGGCGCCAGCGGCCGGTCACCAGCAGCTCGGCGATCGCCTGCGCGACGCCCGCGCCGACGTCGGGCAGCGCGCCGAGCGCCTCGACGCCGCCGGTTTCGAACACGGTGCGGACGTCGCGGTCGAGCGCATCGACCGTGTCGGCCGCCGCGCGGTACGCGGCGACCCGGTACGGATTCGCGCCCTGGTCGACGAGCCGTTGCGCGGCCTCGCGCAGGCAGGCCGCGATAGGCTGGTTTTCCTCGTACGTCTGGCTGACGGTCGACTGCATGGCGAGGGACCCGAAAAGCACAAACGGAATGGCTGCGGCGAGCGATGCGCCGGTCGGCTTTCAACCATTGTCGTGACGCGCGATGAAGAAAACTTGATGTGCGTCAATGGCAAACGTAGCACAGGCGCGCCGTGCACGGTCATGCAGCATTTCGGCACGACCGTGCGCGGCGCGCGATGCGGTTACGCGTCGAGAAACGACTGCGCGTTCTCGGCCTCGGCGGCCGTGCGCAGCGCGGCGAGCGCCCGTTTCTCGATTTGCCGCACGCGCTCGCGCGACATTCCCGCATCCTGCGCGATCGCGTCGTAGGTGTCGGGCTCGGCGCCACCCAGGCCGAACCGCCGGCGCAGCACGTCGGCCTCGGTCGGCGTGACCGACCGCAGCAGCGACAGCACGCATTCGCGCATGCGCGTGTCGGCCAGTTGCTCGAACGGGCTGGCCGATGCCCGATCCTCGATCAATTCCACGAGGCCGGTATCCGCATCGGGCAGCGGCGTGTCGAGCGAAACCGGCTCGGCCGGCAGCGCGAGCACCGCGCGCAGCTTGTCTTCGTCGAGGCCGGTTTCGGCCGCGAGTTCGGCCGGCGTGGCCCGACGGCCCGTCCGCTGGCGAAAGCGCAGCACATGCCGCTGCACGCGCTGATACTGGTCGCCGACGTGCACCGGCACGCGGATCGTGCGGGAGCGATCCGCGACCGCCCGTGCGATCGCCTGGCGGATCCACCACGTCGCATAGGTCGAGAACTTGAACCCGCGCCGGTATTCGAATTTCTCGATCGCGCGCATCAGGCCGAGGCAACCGTCCTGCACGAGGTCGGACAGGTCGACGCCGCGGTTCAGGTACTTGCGCGCGATCGACAGCACGAGCCGCAGGTTCGCCTCGAGCATCGCGCGCGTTGCATCGCGCACCTTTTGCTGGCCGTCGCTCAGCGCCGCCGCGAGCGCGCGCCGTGCGACCGCATCGAAGTGCGCTGCATCGACCGCCGACGGATCGTGCGGTGCGCTCGCGAGTGCGCGCACGGTACGGCTTGCGTCGTCGACGGCCGGCGCGACCCAAGCGAGCGAGCCGAGCAGGGCGGCCACGTGGTTGCGCGCGTCGCGATATTCGTCCGAACGGCTGCCATGCGCATGCAGCGCGCCGCGCAGCGCCGAGACCGCCGCGTGCAGCGCATCGTAGCGGGCGGGCGCCGGCGTATCGTCGTCGCCGTCGGCCGACCCGGTCGCGCCTGTCGTGCGATGACGCTCGAGCAGCACGTCGACCGCGGGCGGATAGCCGGCGATCGCATGCAATACCTGATGACGGCCCGTCTCGATTTCGCGGGCGAGCGCGATTTCGCCTTCGCGCGTGAGCAGCGGCACCGCTTGCATGCGCCGCATGTAGAGCGCGAGCGGATCGGTCGACGCGCTCGTGCCGCGTGCGAGGTCGCCGAGCATGGCCCTGCCTTCGTCGAGCGCGTCGCGATCGACCTCGACCGGCGCCGCGCCGGCGAACGGTGCGGGCGCGGCCGGCTCGTCGAGTACCGCGATGCCGATGTCGGCGAGCGCGGCGCGTACGACGTCGAGCGCATCGGGGCTGTCGCTTTCGGGCGGCAGCGCGTCGACGAGGTCGGCGTGCGTCAGATAACCCTGCTCGCCGGCGAGCGCCAGCAACTGGATGATCGGATCGAGCGGTGTGTCCGCCCGGAGAGTGGGGCGTGGCGTAGTCATGTCGATGGCGGCGCGAGCCGCGTTCCTGTCTGGGCGGGCCGAAGCTCGCCGGTTTGCGGTTGCCGGTGGATCGCGGACGCCCGTCCGCGCCGGTCAGCCCGACATCGTTCAAGTTGAGGGCATTTGCGCCAACTTCAACGCCGGCGCCGCGGACGGGCCAGCACGCGGCGTGCCCGCGCGGCGCGCCGGAGCAGGAAACAAAAAGTAACCGATCATACGCGCGGAAATCCGCAGGGGACGTAAGCTAGAGTCACGCGCGCCGCCTGGCGGTGGCGCACGGATTCTGCCGGAGTACGAGATGAACCCGATTCCCGCCGCGAGGCCGGCCGTCGTCGCGCTGGCCGCACTGATGCTTGGCGGCTGCTACTACACGAGCCCGTACGGCTATGCACCTTATTACGCACCCGTGCCCGCCACGGTGACGCAGCGCGAGATTCCGGCTGCACCGGCCACGCCTGGCCCGGCCCAGTCGACCGTGCCGCAAGCGCAGGTCGACGCCGGCACGGCGGTGCCCGTGTATGTCGCCCCGGCCTACGTGCCGGCGCCGTATCCGTATTACTACCCGGCGTACTACTCAGGCTGGTACGGGCCGCCCGTGACGATCGGCTTCTGGGGCCGCTGGGGCGGCGGCGGATACTGGGGCGGGCGCGGCGGGTACTGGCATCGTCCGTGGGGTGGCGGGCATTGGGGTGGCGGCCATGGGGGCGGCGGCCATCGGCACTGACGGGCGCGCGGCGGCGCGGGAGAGCATCATGTTGAACACGATTGTCCGAAGTCTGTGCGTCGTCCTGGCCGGCCTCGCGGCCGTGCCGGGCGTCGCCGATGCGCAGAGCAGCGCTTACACGAATTCGCCGGCCGAGCTGTTTGCGGGGCCGGCGCCCGATTATCCGGTGGTCGCGCAGATTCCGCCCGGCACCGCGCTGGACGTATTCGGCTGCCTGAGCGACTACACGTGGTGCGACGTCGCGCTGCCGGGCGTGCGCGGCTGGATCGATGCGCAGTTGCTCGACTATCCGTACCAGGGCAACTATGTGCCGCTGCTCGAGTACGGCGCGATCATCGGTGTGCCGGTGACTGGATTCGCGATCGGCGCGTACTGGGACCGCTATTACCGGCACCGCCCGTGGTATCCCGACCGCGATCGCTGGGCGCGCCGTGCGGAGCCGCGGCTCGGCCCCGGCGGCATGCCGCCGGGGCAAGGGCGGCCGCGGCCGGGCGCACCGATGCAGGTCGCGCCGGCCGGCCCGCCGCCCGTGCATGACACGCGGCCATCGGCCACGCGCGGCGGCTGGAACGGCGCGAATCGCGTGCCGCCACCGGCTGCGCCTGCTCCTGCACCGACACCGATGCCGGGTGGAGTGGGTAATGCGCGTCCGGCCAGCCCGCCAGCGCCGACCCCGATGCCGGGTGGGGTGGGTAATGCACGTCCGGCCAGCCCGCCGCCGGCCGTGCCGCGCCCGTCATCGCCCATGCCGGGCGGCGAGGGCCACATGATGCCGCCGCCGGTGCGGCAGGGAGGCGGCGGTTATGCGCGGCCGCAAGGCGGCGGAAATGGCGGCGGTAATCGCGGCGCAGGCGGTGGCCCCGACGAATTCCGTCACTGAGGGCGCCGGTGCCGCGGCTTCTCCGGGCACCGGACGAAAAAAAGCCGCTCCGAAGAGCGGCTTTCGGATCGGGCGAACGGGAAGCGGGCAAGCCGCTACCCGCCGCCTGTAGCGCGTCGCATCAGTCGTCGAGCAGGGACAGGTCGCGTACCGCACCCTTGTCGGCCGACATCACCAGCTTCGCGTATGCCTTCAGCGCCGCGGACACCTTGCGCGGACGCGGCTGGGCGGGCTTCCAGCCCTTCGCGTTCTGCTCCTCGCGGCGGCGCGCCAGTTCCTCGTCCGACACCAGCACGTCGATCGTGCGGTTCGGGATGTCGATGCGGATGCGGTCGCCGTCGCGCACGAGGCCGATCGCGCCGCCCGCTGCCGCTTCCGGCGAGCAGTGGCCGATCGACAGGCCCGACGTACCGCCCGAGAAACGGCCGTCCGTCAGCAGCGCGCATGCCTTGCCGAGGCCCTTCGACTTGATGTAGCTGGTCGGGTAGAGCATTTCCTGCATGCCCGGGCCGCCCTTCGGGCCTTCGTAGCGCACGATCACGACGTCGCCGGCCTTGACGTTGTCGTTCAGGATGTTCTCGACCGCTTCGTCCTGCGATTCGGTCACGTGAGCCGAGCCTTCGAACACGAGGATGCTCTCGTCGACGCCGGCCGTCTTCACCACGCAGCCGTCGAGCGCGATGTTGCCGGTCAGCACGGCGAGGCCGCCTTCCTTCGAGAACGCATGCTCGTACGAGCGGATGCAGCCTTCGGCGCGGTCGAGGTCGAGGCTCGGCCAGCGCGTGTTTTGGCTGAACGCGACCTGCGTCGGAATGCCGGCCGGGCCGGCCAGGTAGAACGTGCGGACCGCTTCGTCCTGCGTGCACACGATGTCCCACTGGTCGAGCGCGTCCTTCAGCGTCGGCGCGTGGACGGTCGGCACGTCGGTGTGCAGCTTGCCGGCGCGCTCGAGCTCGCCGAGGATCGCCATGATGCCGCCTGCGCGGTGCACGTCCTCGATGTGGTACTTGTTCGTGTTCGGCGCGACCTTGCACAGCTGCGGCACGGTGCGCGACAGGCGGTCGATGTCCTTCATCGTGAAGTCGATGCCGGCTTCCTGCGCGATCGCGAGCAGGTGCAGGATCGTGTTGGTCGAGCCGCCCATCGCGATGTCGAGCGTCATCGCGTTCTCGAACGCCTTGAAGCCGACCGAGCGCGGCAGCACGCGTTCGTCGTCCTGCTCGTAGTGCTGGCGCGTCAGTTCGACGATGCGGCGGCCGGCGCGCTTGAACAGCTGTTCGCGATCGGCGTGCGTGGCGACGACCGTGCCGTTGCCGGGCAGCGACAGGCCGAGCGCTTCGGTCAGGCAGTTCATCGAGTTCGCGGTGAACATGCCCGAGCACGAGCCGCAGGTCGGGCACGCCGAGCGTTCGACTTCGGCGACGTCGGCATCCGAATACGACTGGTCGGCCGCGATCACCATCGCGTCGACGAGGTCGAGCTTCTTCAGTTCGATGGCTTTGGTGACCGGGTTCGCGAGGCGCGTCTTGCCGGCTTCCATCGGGCCGCCGGACACGAAGATCACCGGAATGTTCAGGCGCATCGCGGCCATCAGCATCCCCGGCGTGATCTTGTCGCAGTTCGAGATGCATACCATCGCGTCCGCGCAGTGCGCGTTCACCATGTATTCGACCGAGTCGGCGATGATGTCGCGGCTCGGCAGCGAGTACAGCATGCCGTCGTGGCCCATCGCGATGCCGTCGTCGACCGCGATCGTGTTGAATTCCTTCGCGACGCCGCCCGCGGCTTCGATCTCGCGCGCGACGAGCTGGCCGAGATCCTTCAGGTGCACGTGCCCGGGCACGAACTGGGTGAACGAGTTGACGACCGCGATGATCGGTTTCGAGAAATCGTCGTCTTTCATGCCGGTGGCACGCCACAGCGAGCGCGCACCTGCCATGTTGCGGCCGGCGGTGGAGGTTTTGGAACGGTAAGTGGGCATGGTGAAAGCTGAAGAAATATCGCGGGAAAAGGGTGGAGGCTCGGGAATAAAGGCCTCTCTCGCGCCCGTGCGAACAACCTCTTGAGCTGCGCCCTGGGCAAACTTCGCGATTATCCCACAGCCGCCGGGCCCGTGGCGCCGGCGGGAGCGGGCGAGCGGCGCGCCGGACAGCGGCCATGCTCCCCCGGCGCGCCCGGGCTCGCCGGCACGCAGCCCGACGCAGGTCATTGCCGGCGCAACCGGCGCGCGGCTTCACCGCCCGTTCTGCCGATGGTGAAGCCGCGCCGTGCGGCTCGATCGCGCGTCAATCGAGCAGCGTCAGGATCTCGTCGTACAGCGCCTTCGGAATCCGCACGCCGTTTGCGATGCTGCGCGCGCGGGCGTCGAAGCGCCGTTGCGACGGCAGCCGCGCGCCTTGCGCGACGATCGATTCGAACATCCGCTCGCCGCGCGCAAGCCCCGCGTCGAGCTCGTCACCGAGAAACACCTTCGGATCGAACGCGATCACGAGTTCGCCGTGGCACGGCGTCGCGCCGACGCCTTCGTCGAAATCCATCGATTCCCGGCTCGTCATGTCGCCGATCAGCGCGCCGCCGAGCAGCTCGACCATCGCCGCGAGCGCCGAGCCCTTGTGCCCGCCGAACGTGCGCATCGCGCCCTGCAGCGCGGCTTTCGGATCGGTGGTCGGCTGGCCATCCGCGTCGATCGCCCAGTGCGACGGAATCGCCTTGCCCTGTTTCGCATGCAGCTCGATGTCGCCGCGCGCGATCGCGCTCGTCGCGAAATCGAACACGAACGGCTCGCCGCCCGGGCGCGGCCACGCGAACGCGATCGGGTTGGTGCCGAACACCGGTTCGCGGCCGCCTTCCGGCGCGACCCAGCTATGGCTGGGGTTCATCGCGATGCCGACCAGCCCTTCGGCGGCGATCGCCTCGACCTCGGGCCACAGCGCGGAGAAGTGGTAGCAATGGTTGATCGCCATCGCGGCGATCCCGTGCTGCTTCGCCATCTCGACGAGGACGGGCAGCCCGGTCTCGAAGCTCAGCAGCGAGAAGCCGCGATGCGCGTCGACCGCGACGATCGATGACGACAGCCGGCGCAGCGTCGGCACGGCTTGCGGATCGACCTTGCCTTTCTTCAGCGAGCGCACGCAGACGAGCAGCCGGTACACGCCGTGCGAATGGCACTCGTCGCGCTGGCCCTGCGTGATCACGTTGGCGATGGCGTGCGCATGCGCGTCCGACATCCCGTTGTGCGTCAGCACGCGCAGCGCGAGTGCGCGCACTTCATCGAGCGACAGGACGACTTCGGTTGCGCGCTCAGCCATGGTTCACCTCGCGCGGGGCGGGCACGCCGTCGATGCGTTGCGGCACGTGCAGCGGATTGCCGCTGCGAATCGCGTCCGGCAGCAACGCGTCCGGCACGTCCTGGTACGACACGGGGCGCAGGAAGCGCTCGATCGCGCGTGCGCCGACGGACGTCGTGCGCGTGTCGGACGTCGCCGGGAACGGGCCGCCGTGCACCATCGCGTGGCCGACCTCGACGCCCGTGCCGAAACCGTTGACGAGAATGCGGCCGGCCTTGCGTTCGAGCGTCGGGCGCAGCGCGGCGAACAACGCGGCGTCGCCGTCGGCGAGATGCGCGGCGATCGTCAACTGACCTTCGAGCGACTTCAGCACGCGATGCAGCGTGCCGGCATCCGGGCAGCGCACGATCAGCGATGCGGGGCCGAACACTTCGTCGCGCAATTCGCGGTGCGCGACGAACGCATCGGCGGACGTCGCGAACAGCGCCGCGCGGGCCTGGTGACGGCCGCCTTCCGCGCCTTCGGCCAGCAGCTCGACCGCATCGTGATCGCGCAGCGCCGCGACGCCTTGCGCGTAGCTCGCGTGGATGGCCGGTGTCAGCATCGTCTGCGCGGCGACGGCACGCACGGCATCGGCCGCCGCGGCTTCGAATGCGCGCAGCGCGGGGCCGTCCACCGCGAGCACGAGGCCTGGATTCGTGCAGAACTGGCCGGCGCCGAGCGTGAGCGACGCGACGAACTGCGCTGCGATGGTGTCGTGACGGGCGTCGAGCGCGGCGGGACACAGCAGCACGGGATTGATCGAGCTCATTTCCGCATAGACGGGAATCGGCTCGGCTCGCGCGGCCGCGATATGCATCAGCGCGACGCCGCCGCGGCGCGAGCCGGTGAAGCCGACCGCCTTGATGCGTGGATCGGCGACGAGCGCCTGACCGATCTCGCGCGACGCGTCGAACAGCAGCGAGAACACGCCGGCCGGCATCCCGCATTCGCGCACGGCCTGCTGGATCGCGCGGCCGACGAGTTCCGACGTGCCCGGATGCGCGGAATGCGCCTTGACGATCACCGGGCAGCCGGCCGCGAGCGCCGACGCCGTGTCGCCGCCGGCCACCGAGAACGCGAGCGGGAAGTTCGACGCACCGAACACGGCGACGGGCCCGAGCGCGACGTTGCGCAGGCGCAGGTCGACGCGCGGCAGCGGCTTGCGCTCGGGACGCGCCGGATCGATCCGCGCGTCGAGAAAGCCGCCATCCCGGACGAGCGACGCGAACAGCGCGAGCTGCCCGACCGTGCGGCCGCGTTCGCCTTCGATGCGTGTGCGCGGCAGCCCGGTTTCGACGACGCAGCGCTCGATCAGGTCGTCGCCGAGCGCCATGATGTGGCGGCCGATCGCGTCGAGGAACGCGGCGCGCGCGTCGGGCGACGTTTCGCGATAGGTGTCGAACGCGTCGTCGGCGAGCGCGCACGCCGTTTCGAGGTCGTGCAGGCTCGCGCCGCCGAACGCCGGTTCGAGCGGTTCGCCGGTGGCGGCGGCGAGCGCGTGGAGGGTGCCGTTCTGTCCGGTGACGGCCGACGGGCCGATCAGGAGCTGACCTGTGAGTTGCATGGTTTTCCTCGGAAAAGGCAGGGCCGGGCGTACTGCGCCCGGCCGTTGGAAGGGGAAAAGGGCTGAAAAAGGGCGCGGGCGCGTCAGTCCTCGTCGTCGTCGAGTTGCAGCTTGTCGGCGCGCACGCCGGTGTTTGCGCCCCAGTAGTAGATGACGAGTGCGACGGCCGCGACGACGACCGTGTCGTACGGATGCGCGAGCCGGCCCGTGCCGCCGAAGCCGCCGAGATACGACAGCACGATCATCGCTGCATAGAACGCGATCAGCCACGCGGACGAACGCACCTGTTCGGCGAGGCTCAGCTGCGCGGTCGGCACCCAGCGGCGGCACGCGAGATAGATGACGAACATCACGATCTGCAGCCCGAGCAGCCAGGACACGGTGCTCCAGCCCGACCAGTAGACGATCAGCGCGGCGATCACGAACGACGCGGGGCCGGTGACGCCGAACGCGCTGGCGCGGAACGGCCGCGGCAGGTCGGGCGCGGTGCGGCGCAGCGCGGCGACCGACACGGGCGCGACCGCATAGCTCAACACCAGCGCGGCCGACACGATGTTGATCAGCGCTTCCCACGACGGAAACGGCAGCGTCCAGAAGATCGCGAGGCCGAACGTGAGCCACAGGCCCGCGCGCGGGATGCCCGACGCTTCGTCGACGCGCGTGAACACCTTGAAGAACGTGCCCGTTTTCGCCCAGCCGTAGACCACGCGCGGCGTCGCGTTCATGTAGATGTTGCCGCAGCCGCTCGGCGAGATCATCGCGTCGGCGACGACCATCACCGCGAGCCAGCCGACGCCGAGCGCAAGGGCGATGTCGCGGTACGGCAGCGAGAACGCCTTGCTCACGTCGTGCCAGCCGGCGGCGAGCATGGCCGTCGGGATGCTGCCGATGAACGCGAGCTGCAGCAGCACGTAGATCAGCGTCGACAGCAGGATCGACAGGATCAGCGCGATCGGGATCGTGCGCTGCGGATTGCGCACCTCGCTCGCGACCGACACGATCGGCGTGAGTCCGAGATACGCGAAGATGATGCCGCCCGCGGACACGGCCATCTCGATGCCCGGCATGCCGAACGGCGCGAAGCCGTGCACGGTCAGGTTCGCGGGCTTGAAGAACGTGAACAGCACGCCGATCACCGCAAGCGGCACGATGAACTTGAAGACGCTGATGATGTTGTTCGCCTTTGCGAACGTCTTCACGCTCGAATAGTTCAGGTAAAAGAAGAAGCAGAGCAGCGCGGCCTGCACGAGCCAGCCGAGTGTGGTCGGGTCGCTCGATCCTTCGATCGTCAGGCCCGGAAACCACGCGGCCGCGTACTGGCGCGCGGCGACCACTTCGATCGCGATCAGGCTCGAGAACGCGATCAGCGTGATGAAGCCCATCAGGTAGCCGAGCAGCGGGCCGTGCGAGAACACCGGGTAGCGCACCACGCCGCCCGCGCGCGGCAGCGCGGCGCCGAGTTCGCAGTAGACGATGCCGAGCAGCAGCACCGCGAAGCCGCCGAGCAGCCACGAGAAGATACCGGCCGGGCCCGCGATCGTCGATACGTGACTCGCGGCGAACAGCCACCCCGAACCGAAAATGGCGCCGAGACCGATGAACGTGAGATCGGTCAGCGACAGCTGTTTCTTGAACTTGCCGTGACCCGCGTCGGGGTGCGCGGAACGGGAAAGCGGGACGGACGGGTGTGCGTTGCCTTGGCCTGGCATGGGCTTGTCTCCTGGAGGGAATATCGGCACAGGCTCGATGTGCGCCGCGCTCCGACGGAGCAGTGGCGCTCGCCTGCAGGCCGGCGTCGCCCGGTTCGAACGACCGGGGCGGGCTGCGGCCCGTTCACGCGCGGCGCGACGCCGGGGTTGGCGTGAACGGCCCGCAGGCCATGCCGGACCGGGGACGGCGGCGCGTAGCGGGGCAAGCCCGCGCACCGCCGCCGGGGGCGTCGATCAGAGACCGACGTCGGGCAGCACCGGGCGCGTTTCCAGCGCCTTCGCGACGATCGCCTTCACTTCCGCGAGCGTGTCGCCTTGCAGCGCGAGGCGCGGCGGACGCGTGATCGCGCTGCCGCGGCCGACCAGCTCTTCGCACAGCTTGATGCACTGCACGAGGTCCGGGCGTGCGTCGAGGTGCAGCAGCGGCATGAACCAGCGATACAGCGCGAGCGCTTCATCGAAGCGCTTCTGCTTCGCGAGGCGGAACAGCGTCTCGCCTTCCTTCGGAAATGCGTTCGACATGCCCGACACCCAGCCTTCGGCGCCGACCGCGATGCTCTCGACCACGACGTCGTCGAGGCCCGCGAACAGCACGAAGCGATCGCCGACCGCGTTGCGCAGGTCGATGAAGCGGCGCGTATCGCCCGACGAATCCTTGAAGCAGACGATGTTCTCGCAATCCTGCAGCGCGATCAGCACGTCGGGCGTCACGTCGTTCTTGTAGATCGGCGGGTTGTTGTAGACCATCACCGGCAGGTCGGTGCTCGTCGCGACCGCGCGAAAGTGCGCGGCGGTTTCGTGCGGTTTTGCCGAGTAGACGAGCGCGGGCATCACCATCACGCCGTCGACGCCGACGCGCTGCGCTTCGCGCACCGTGTTGCGCGCGAATTCGGTCGTGAATTCGGCGATGCCGGCGATCACCGGAACCTTGCCGCCGGCCGCGTCGCGTGCGGCCTCGATCACCTGGAGCTTCTCGCTCGTCGACAGCGACGTGTTTTCGCCGACCGTGCCGCAGACCACGAGGCCCGACACGCCGTCGTTCACCAGGTTCTTGACCACGCGGTGCGTGGCGTCGATGTCGAGGGAAAAGTCCGGCTTGAACTGGGTGCTGACGGCCGGGAAAACCCCGGTCCACTGAATGGCGTTTCGGCTCACTGAAATCTCCTACGTGTTCGTATCGGTTGGCCGACAGGCGTCGGTGTGGCAACCAGTATCGCCGCGCAAACGCCCATCACGCTTGAGTCGTATCGCGGAGCAAAATGACGAAATCGGCACAGCGGCCGGCAGGGGCGCCGGGGGCGCGTTGCACTATGCCGATTTCGTCGTCGTCCTCATCGAAAAGCCACAAGCGGACGGACGCGCGACGGAGGAAGCTATGCTCCTTTCCCCACTTCGGACGGCTCATGATGAAGCGCATCCAGATCATCGATTCGCACACGGGCGGCGAACCCACTCGGCTCGTCGTGTCCGGCTTTCCGTCGCTCGGCAACGGCACGATGGCCGAGCGTCGCGACGTGCTCGCGCGCGAGTACGATCGCTACCGCACCGCGTGCATCCTCGAGCCGCGCGGCAGCGACGTGCTGGTCGGCGCGCTGCTGTGCGAGCCCGTGTCGCCCGACGCGGCGGCCGGCGTGATCTTCTTCAACAATAGCGGCTACCTGGGCATGTGCGGGCACGGCACGATCGGCGTCGTGCGCACGCTGCATCACATGGGCCGCATCGCGCCGGGCGTGCACCGGATCGAGACGCCGGTCGGCACCGTCGAGGCGACGCTGCACGACGACCTGTCGGTCAGCGTGCGCAACGTGCCCGCGTATCGCCACGCGCAGGCCGTCGAAGTCGACGTGCCGGGATACGGCCCCGTGAAGGGCGACATCGCGTGGGGCGGCAACTGGTTCTTCCTGATCAGCGACCACGGGCAGCACATCGCCGGCGACAACGTCGCGGCGCTTACCGCGTATGCGTCGGCCGTGCGCGCAGGGCTCGAACGCGCGGGCATCACCGGCGCCAACGGCGGCGAGATCGACCACATCGAGCTGTTCGCCGACGATCCCACGCACGACAGCCGCAGCTTCGTGCTGTGCCCGGGGCTCGCTTACGACCGTTCGCCGTGCGGCACCGGCACCAGCGCGAAACTCGCGTGCCTCGCGGCCGACGGCAAGCTCGCGCCGGGCGCGGTGTGGCGGCAGGCGAGCGTGATCGGCAGCGTGTTCCACGCGAGCTACGAGCTGGCCGACGGCGGCATCGTGCCGACGATTCGCGGCAGCGCGCATCTGAGCGCGGAAGCGACGCTGCTGATCGAGGAAGACGATCCGTTCGGGTGGGGCATCGGGTCGTGAGCGAAACGAAGACCGACGTCGTCGTGATCGGCGCCGGCATCGTCGGCGCGGCGTGCGCGCACGAACTCGCGCGGCGCGGGCTGCGCGTGCTCGTCGTCGACGACGCGAGCGGCGGCGCGACCGGCGCAGGCATGGGGCACCTCGTCGCGATGGACGACAACGCGGCCGAACTCGCGCTGAGCCATTACTCGATCGAACTCTGGCGCGCGTTGAGCGGCGAGATGCCCGACGGCTGCGCATACCGCAATTGCGGCACGCTGTGGCTCGCGGCCGATGCGCACGAGATGGATCTGGCGCGCGCGAAACAGGCGACGCTCGCCGCGCACGGTGTGGCCGGCGAGCTGATCGATGCGGCAGCGCTCGCGCGACTGGAGCCGATGCTGCGCGCGGGCCTCGGCGGCGCGCTGAAGATTTCCGGCGACGCGATCCTCTACGCGCCCGTCACCGCGAACTGGCTGCTGCAGCGCGCGCCGCGCATCACGTTGCGTCGCGACAGGGCCGTCGCGGTCGATGGCCCGAGCGTGATGCTCGCGAGCGGCGACGTGCTGCGCGCGGAGCGTGTGGTCGTCGCGAACGGCGTGGCGGCGCGCGCGCTGCTGCCCGAACTGCCGCTGCGCCCGAAAAAGGGCCATCTGCTGATCACCGACCGCTATCCGGGCCACGTGTCGCACCAGCTCGTCGAGCTCGGCTATGCGGCGAGCGCGCACGCGAGCGACGGCACGTCGGTCGCGTTCAACGTGCAGCCGCGGCCAACCGGTCAGTTGCTGATCGGCTCGTCGCGCCAGTTCGACACCGAGGATTCGCAGGTCGAGCCGCCCGTGCTCGCGCGCATGCTGCGCCGCGCGGTCGGTTACCTGCCGGATCTGGCCGAGCTCAACGGCATCCGCGCATGGACCGGCTTCCGCTCCGCGAGCCCCGACGGCCTGCCGCTGCTCGGCGAGCATCCGTCGCGCCCGGGCGTGTGGCTCGCGGTCGGGCACGAAGGGCTCGGTGTGACAACCGCGCCGGGCAGTGCGCGGATCGTCGCCGCGCTGATGGCCGGCGAGCGGCCGCCCATCGATATCGAACCGTATTTGCCGGGACGCTTCTTGAGCGCGTCCCGCGTAGCCGGAGCGCTGACATGAAACGACCCCCACGCTCACTTCGTCCGCTGTCGACCGGAGTTGGCGCTTCGGCGCTGGCGTCGGTCCCATGCAAGGCACCCCCCACGGGGGCGGCCCGGCGGAGGCTGACATGATCATTCATCTGGACGGCCGCGCGCTGACGGTGGCCGACGGCGCGACCGTCGCGGCCGCCGTCGCGGCGAGCGGCGACGACACGACGCGCGTGTCGTGCACGGGCGCGGTGCGTGCGCCGTTTTGCGGGATGGGTATCTGCCAGGAGTGCCGGATGACGATCGACGGCCGGCGCCGGCTCGCGTGCCAGACGCTGTGCCGCGACGGCATGCAGGTGGAGCGCACGCGATGAAACAGGAACGACAGGAACGATTGAGCGTCGACGTCGCGATCGTCGGCGCGGGCCCGGCCGGGCTGTCGGCCGCGCGGGCCGCCGCACGAAGCGGCGCGACGGTTGCGATCGTCGACGACAACCCGCGCGCGGGCGGGCAGATCTGGCGGCAGCCGGCAGCAGTCGCACCGACGCCGGCCGCGGCCGCACGCCTCGCCGTGCTGCGCCAGCCGAACGTCACGCATCTCGCGGCGACGCGCATCGTCGCCGAAACGCAGCCGGGCACGCTGCTGCTCGAAGACGACGAACGCGGGCGGCTGCTCGATTTCCGGACGCTGATTCTCTGCTGCGGCGCGCGCGAGCTGCTGCTGCCGTTTCCGGGCTGGACGCTGCCGGGCGTGACCGGCGCGGGCGGCTTGCAGGCACTGATCAAGTACGGGCTCGACGTGCGCGGGCAGCGCACGGTCATCGCAGGCAGCGGACCGCTGCTGCTGGCGAGCGCGGCGACGGCCCGGCAGGCCGGCGCGCGCGTATCGCACGTGCTCGAACAGGCCGCTTGGCGCGACGTGGCCGGCTTCGGTACGGGGCTGTGGCGCTGGCCGTCGAAGCTCGCGCAGGCCGCGAAGCTCGTCACGACCGCGTATCGGCCCGCTGCGTACGTCGTCGAGGCATTCGGCGACGAGCGGCTCGAACGCGTGCGGATCCGGCACGGCGATCGCGAATTCGACGTCGACTGCGACCGGCTCGCATGCGGCTTCGGCCTCGTGCCGAATACCGTGCTGCCGCGGCATCTCGGCTGCCGGATCGAGAACGACGCGGTGGCCGTCGACGCGCACCAGCGCACGAGCCGCGACGGGTATTTCGCGGCGGGCGAGTGCACGGGCGTCGGCGGCAGCGAGTTGGCGATGGTCGAAGGCGAGATCGCGGGCTACGCGGCGACGGGGCAAACGGCACTGTTGGCCGCGCTCGTCGCGCGGCGCGCGCACTGGCAGGCTTTCGCGGATGCCGTGCGTGAGCGCTTCGCGATCCGCGAACCGATCCGCCGGCTCGCGCGGCCCGACACGCTGCTGTGTCGCTGCGAAGACGTACGGTTCGACGCGGTCGCGCGGGAACCGGGCTGGACGGCCGCCAAGCTGCAGTCGCGCTGCGGGATGGGCGCGTGCCAGGGCCGTGTGTGCGGCGCGGCCGCGCAGGCGCTGTTCGGCTGGACGCCGCCCCCGCCTCGCACGCCGCTCGTGCCCGCGCGGGTCGGCACGCTGATGCTCGACGGCACGGGGGCCTGCGACAGCGCATGATGCGTGACGCTGGCGGACTGTGATGAAGCGGCCCCGGTTTGCGCCGGGCCGTGCCGCTCCTTCCATCTTTATTTCACCTTCACTTTTCCTGGCCGCCGGCCCCCGCCCGCCACGAGCGCGCAGGCGATCGAGCGTCGTGGGCATGGGTACGGGTGGCGGCTCCTTCTGTCGCGGTGCCAGTTCATCGACACAGTGCCCGCGCCGTCGAGCTCCATCGGCAGGATGCGATCGCAGTTCAACTGCATGAAGCGCCGCGCGGCGGGGCCCGCGTGACGGTAGGCAAGGAGGTTTGATTGAGGGTGATCAACCGAATTGCCGATCCGGCACGCAGCGGGACAAACGACAATATACAAAATAATATAATATTTATTCTTTAATCATATCCCTCCGCCGATGAACGACGATTTCCCGACCGGGCCGCCCGGCCCCGACCAGATGCGCGCCGCCGCCGGATCGGCCTGTGCGCTCCTGAAGGCGATGTCGAATCCCGACCGGCTGCTGTTGCTGTGCGAACTGTCGCAGGGCGAGCGCTGCGTGAGCGATCTCGAGGCGCGCCTGGACATCCATCAACCGACGCTGTCGCAGCAGCTCGGCGTATTGCGGGACAACGCGCTGGTTCGTACGCGCCGCGAAGGCAAGGCGATTCACTATTCGCTCGACAGTCCGGCCGCGATCGCGGTGATGGGCGTGCTGTACGAACAGTTTTGCGGGGCGACCGTGAAGGAGGCACGCGATGCAGATTGATGCGCTTCATTTCACGCCGTGGCTATCGCTCGTCGGCGGCGTGCTGATCGGGTGCGCGGCCGTGTGGCTGGTCGCGTTCAACGGCCGGATCGCCGGTATCAGCGGGATCGTCGGCGGCCTGCTGACGGCCGGCCGTGCAGAGCGCGGCTGGCGCGCGGCGTTCGTCGCCGGGATGATCGTTGCACCCGTCGTCATGCGTTTCGCCGGGAGCAACTCGATGCCGCAGGTCGACGCCAGTTGGCTTGACGTGATGGCGGCCGGGCTGCTGGTCGGGATCGGCACACGATACGCGGGCGGCTGCACAAGCGGCCATGGTGTATGCGGAATTTCGCGCGGGGCGCTGCGCTCGGCGGTCGCGACGGCGACCTTCATGGTCGCCGGCTTCGCGACCGTGTTCGTGCGGCTGCACGTTGCGGGGGGCTGACATGCAGGCAGGATTCGCGTTTCTGGCAGGGCTGCTGTTCGGCGTCGGCCTCATCGTGTCGGGTATGGCCGATCCGCGGAAGGTGCTCGGTTTTCTCGACCTGGCGGGCCGCTGGGATCCGTCGCTTGCATTCGTGATGGCCGGCGCGATCGGCGTTGCGGTGTTCGGGTTCGCGTGGGCGAAGCGCCGTACACGGTCGTGGCTCGGCCTGCCGATGCAGTTGCCGGCGCAGCGGGCGATTACCGTGCGCCTCGTCGCGGGAAGCGCGGTATTCGGCATCGGCTGGGGGATTGCCGGGTTTTGTCCCGGGCCTGCGATCGTGTCGATCGGCTTCGGGGTGGCCAAGGGAATCGGGTTCGTCGTCGCGATGCTGGCCGGAATGGCGTTGTTCGAATGGATCGAGCGACGGCGGAATGGGCCGTGAGGCTGGTGCGGCGGCTGCGCCCGTCACGGCGTGCGTTCGTCCATCGCCGCGATGAGCCAGCTGCCCGACGGGATGCTGTGGATCTCGTTGGCGGAAGGCGTGCGCTCCGATGTGTTGTTCGACGCCGCGCTCGCGCATGGAGTCAAGATCGCGCCCGGTTCGATCTTCTCGAATGCGGGCCGTTTCGACGGCTATATCCGGCCCGGCTGCGCGCGCGTATTCGATGCGGCGCACGAGGCGGCGTTCGACACACTTGGCCGCCTCGTACGGGAAGCCATGGCGGCCGGGTAAGCGCGACGGCGCCGGCCGGACGGACTTCCGAATACGCGAGTGCGCCGGCCGGGCGCGGCACCGAAGCGGCAAGCCTCCGCCATTTCATCGGCCGACCGCGTGCGTGGCGAGGTGCTGGCGAATCAGCGACAGGTAACGATCGCCGACCGAGAAATCGCGTGCCGCGCGCGGCCGGGCGGCGGCCGGCCGCAGCGTGGCCGGCACACTCATGCCCAGATACCGGCACACGGCCGACGGAAAGGGCTTGCGCGTATGCCCGAGCTGACGCGCCGCGCGTTCGACGCGGGCATCGCCGACCTGGGCACGAAGCCACGCCAGCACTTGGCGATCGGTGTCGTTGACGATACGGACCAGATGTTCCATCGCGCGCCTCACTGTTCATAAATACAGTACTGTAAATATAACCAGTGTTTGCGAGAACCGCAAGCGGCGGCGCGTCGGCTGGCCGTTTCGCCAGGGTCAGCGCGCCGGCGCGGCGGTGCGCGCGAGCCGGGCAGCGGCCGCTGCCGGTGCGGCGATGCCCGTATAGCGCGCATCGGTCAGCGTGCCGAGAAATGCGACGATGTCGTCGATTTCCGCGTCGGTCAGCGCGGGCGGCGTACCGGGCCGGCGGTTCATCGGCGTCGAGTTGACGTTGATGTTGCCGCGATAGGCGGCCGGCACGTCGTCGAACGTTCGGGCGCCGTGATACCAGAAGCCCGGATCGGTCGAGCGCGTGTTGTAGAACGCGACCGCGTCGCGCAGCGTCGTGAACACGCCGTTGTGCATGAACGTCTGCTTGACCGCGACGTTGCGCAGCCCCGGCGTGCGCAGGTAGCCGCACCACTGCGTCGGTTCGGGCCAGCGCAGCCGCCGCGCGGTGTCGCACAGTCCGTTGTCGAAGTGGCGCGGATCGCGGTTCGCCGGCAGCGCACGGTTGCGCGGCACCGCGATCGCGTCGTAGCCGAAATCGGTGAACAGCGAGCGCTCCGGGCGGCTCGACGTGTCCGACAGCGTATGGCAGGTCATGCAATTGCCCTTGTCCGGATTCCGGAACAGCGCGAGCCCGCGCATCTCGGCCGGCGCGAGCGGCTTGCGCGTGCGCAGGAACGCATCGAAGCGCGACGTGAACGGCGCCATCTCGTCGCTCTGCAGATAGGCTTCGACGGCCGAACCGAGCGCGCGCACCAGGCGCTCGGGATCGCGCCGCACCGGCGCGCCGAAGCGCGCGGCGAGATCGGTCGCGAGTTCGGTCGCATTCACCTTGCGCAGCAGCGCGGCCGGCGACCGGTTGTTCATCTCGTTCGGATCGAACAGCGGCCCGCGGATCTGTTCGGCGAGCGTATCCGCGCGGCCGTCGCTGAACAGGCCGCCGAACGGCGACGGCGCGGGCGCATCGTCGTCCTGATAGAAGTGGCGGCGCGGCACGTAGCGCACGTACAGCAGCGACGGCGCATTGCGCTGGCTGAAGCGCCCGGGCCGGCTGCCTTCCGGCACGCCGGGCCCGGCAAGCGACGCGGCCGACAGCGTCGGCGCGAACGCGCGGCCCGGATCGTGGCAGCCCGCGCAGGACATGCCGCGCGGCTCGGACAGCCGTGCGTCGAAGAAGATCCGGCGGCCGAGCGCGACGAGCGTCGGGTCGGGCGCGAAGCGCGCGGTGGCCGCATCGATCTTGCCCGTCACCTGCGGCGTGCCGTTGCCGATCGTGTCGACGACGCGCGACGGCGGCGCGCCGGGCAGCAGGACCGTTTCGGCCGGCGCGGCGTGGGTCGCGAGCGTCAGGCCGGCGAGCAGGGTGGCGGCAAGCGTGTGCAGACCACGTACGCCCGGCCCGTCACGTCGAACTTCGTCACTCACGGCGCGATGAACCCCGTCTTGTCGCAGGCGAGCGTCCTGCCCGACTGATTGCACGACGCCAGGAGCTTGCCGGCCGCCGAATACGCATGGAACACCCAGCCCGTTGCCGGGGCGGCGTTGCGCTCCATGATCAGGAAGCCGAAGCTGTTGTTGTGCGACAGCCGCTCGATCACGGCGCCCGGTGCGGGTGTCAGGCCGGCCGGGAACGGGTCGGGCAGCGCGACGTCGAGGTTGTCGCCGCCGTTGCCGGACACGATCGTCGCCGGGTGCCCCGACGAGAAGTTGATCGCCTGGAAATCGTGCACGTGGCCGTGCAGCGCGACGTGCACGCCCGGCGGGTAGTACGCCTGCGCGTTGAGGCTCGACATCACCGACTGCAGCGCGAGGTTGCCCGGCGCGGGCGTGCTGCCGGCGATCGGCGCGAATGCGAGAATCGGATGATGGTTCGTGAAGATCGTCGTCGTCATGCCGGGCTTCGACGCGAGCGATGCGACCGTCTGGAACTGCTTCTGGTAGATGCCGAATTGCGCGTCGGTGGTCTTGAGCGGCGTGCGGCCGACCTTCGCGGTGTCGAACACGATCACCTGCGAGCCGTCGCCGAGTGAAACCGCATAGGGCTCCGAATAGTTTGCGTCGTTGTCGTTGGCCGGATCGTCGCACGAGCGGGCGGCCGAGTACGGGCGCGGGTCGAGGAAGCGGAACCAGCCCTGGCCCGCCCGCGCGCATTCCTCGTGGTTGCCGCGCACGACCACCCACGGCGCCTTCGCGAGCAGCGGCGCGGCCGGGCGGAACAGGTCGGCCTGCCACGTATCCCAGCCGTAGCCCCACGGGCTGTCCTTGCAGCCGGCGATGTCCGGCGGGCATGCGTTCTCGCGGTAGTGGTAGTCGCCGACGTGCAGCACGAGATCGGGCGACAGCTTCGCGACGCTGGCCGCGATCGTGCCGAGCGGCCAGACCGCGGCGTCGTTGCACGCCTGCCATGCATTGTCGGCCTTCTTCATCCGGCAGCCCGTGTCGGCGATGATCGCGATGCGCCGCGGCTGCGCTTTCGGCAGCGGCAGCGTGCGGCCCGCGACGCTCGCCGCCTGCGCGCCGGCGGGCAGCGTGGCCTCGCAGACGGACACCGGGAAGCTCGACGGTTTCGAATCGGCCGGGTCGCTGGCGGTCGGCCGCTGGGCGACGGTCGCCGCGCCTGCGCGCAGCGCCATGCGCGACAGCTTGCCGTCGACGGTCAGTTGCGGGCATATCGGATCGCCGGCCGACGCGGGCGTGTAGTTTGTGATGACGCGCGCGCTCGCCTGGTTCGCATCGCCGATCTCGACCCATGCGGCCTGGACGTTGGCCGACGCGCTGGCCGGATCGTCCGGCGTATCGATGTGATTCGAGCACGCGGACAGCGCGGCGAGGGCAACAAGCGGGGCGCAGCGCACGAGCAGCGCGCGCGAGAGGATTCGTCGCATGGGAAGGGGAAGCGCCGTAGGAAAGCCGTCAACGATACGCAGCGCGAATGTAAGAAATGTGAAAAGCGCGGCGCGACAGCGCGCATGAACGGGGCAATCGACCTTGACTTCAAGCCGGCTTGAAGCAGTATCGTCCGGTTCGTCATCAACGAATCGGAAGGGAATCGACGATGGAAGCCAACCGGCCCAACGAAGCGCAATCCGCGCTATGGAACGGTCCATCGGGGCGCGCATGGGTCGATGCGCAGGCGCTGATGGACCGGATGTTCGAGCCGTTCGAAACGCTGCTGGCGGATGCCGCCGCAGCGTCGTCCGCAATGCACGTGCTCGATGTCGGCTGCGGCACGGGCGCGGTCACGCTCGCGATCGCGCGGCGGCTCGGCGCGGGCGCGCAGTGCACGGGCATCGACATTTCGGCGCCGATGATCGACGCTGCCCGCGCGCGTGCCGAACGCAGCGGCGTGCGCGCCCGGTTCGTGTGCGCGGACGGGCAGACGCATGCGTTCGAGCCCGCCAGCGTCGACCTGTTCGTGTCGCGCCTCGGCGTGATGTTCTTCGACGACCCGGTGCGGGCGTTCGCGAACCTGCGGCATGCGGCGCGGCCCGGCGCGCGGATGCGGTTCGTCGCGTGGCGCGGCGCGGCCGACAACCCTTTCATGACGACGGCCGAGCGGGCGGCCGCGCCGCTGTTGCCGAACCTGCCCGCGCGCCAGCCTGGTGCGCCGGGGCAGTTCGCGTTCGGCGACCGGCAGCGGATCGCGTCGGTGCTGTCGGATAGCGGCTGGGCCGACGTCGCGATCGAGCCGGTCGACCGCGCGTGTGCGCTGCCGGCGTCCGCGCTGGACGACTACATCGCCCGGCTGGGCCCCGTCGGCCTCGCATTGCTGAAGACGGACGAAGCAACGCGGCAGCGCGTGATCGACACGACGCGCGCGGCGTTCGAGCCGTACGTGCATGGCGCCGAGGTGCGGTTCGATGCGGCGTGCTGGCTGGTGACGGCGCGCGCGCCGTCTGCCTGACGTGTCGCGTGAAAGCCGCGGAAGCGGATCAGGGACGCCCTGGCTGCCCGTCCGCGCCGGGATGACGCGCACCCGTGTGACGAAGCAGGGCCGCGCGACGTGCGTGCGTCAGCGTTTGCGCGCGCGCAGCATCAACCACGCGCAACCGCCGGCCGCCAGCACGAGACCGAGCAGGACGGCCTCCACGCCGAGCGCGAAACCGGGCGGCATTTCGCCGCTGTTCGGCACCGGCGCCAGGTTGCCGGCCATTGCGATTGCGCCGCCGGCGAGCAGCGCCGCGCAGACGATCCAGTAGATCTTGCCGCGCGGCGGCGCCGCGCGGATTCGCCACAGCGCGATGGCGCCGCCGCCGAGGTACAGCACGGCGAGCGTGCCGAGCGCAATGACGTCGGCCGCGCGGCTGTGCAGCAGCCCGCTCATTCGGCCTCCGTCGCGTGCCCTGGCGCGCGGCTCAGCAGATGCGTGCGCGTGTCCGCCGCGAGCGACACGTAGCGTTCGTACTGGCGCAGCACGTCGGCAATCACTTCGTCGCCGCGCAGGTATTCGACGTCGTAGCCGAGCCGGCCATCCTCGAAGAACGTGACGATGCCATACACGTGCGCACGCGACGCGTCCGGCTCGGCCGCCTCGCGCACCAGGAACGCGGCCGCGGATTTCACGGTGACGCGCACGCCGTACACGAAATCGCGATGGTCGGCGGTCGGCACGGTGAGCCGCACCGCATCGTCGCTGTCGCGCTGCACGTGCGCATCGACGCCGCTCGCGCGCAACTCGTCGGCGACCTTGCGCAGCGCGGGCTCGACCGTTTCCGCAACGAACTGGCGCGCCTCGGCCTCGGTCGTCTGACGCAGGATGTGCGTCAGGCGATGGCGCCAGTGCTGGCCGGTCCAGAAGCTCGTCGCGGGTGCGACGTCCTGCGAATAGTGCGCGCGGTCGGCCGCGAGCCCGCGCCACAGCCCGTAGCAGAGCGCGAGCATGATGAGGGCAACCGGCAGCGCGGCGATCAGCGTCATCGCCTGCAATGCGCCGAGCCCGCCCGCGACGAGCAGCACCGCGGCCGTCACGCCGAGCAGCGCGGCCCAGAACAGCCGCTGCCAGACCGGCGAATGCGCGCTGCCGCGCGTCGCGATCTGGTCGATCACGAACGCGCCCGAATCCGCGGACGTGACGAAGAACACCGCGATCAGCACGATCGCGACGATCGACAGCAGTTGCGGCAACGGCAGGAAATCGAAGAAGCGGAACAGCAGCGCATCGACGCTGGTCGCCGTCTGTGCGAGTGCGCCGGCCGCGCCGTGCGTATCGAGCCAGATCGCGCTGTTGCCGAACACCGTCATCCACACGAGGTTGAACGCCGTCGGCACGAGCAGCACGCCGATCACGAACTGGCGGATCGTGCGGCCGCGCGAGATGCGCGCGATGAACATGCCGACGAACGGCGACCACGACACCCACCACGCCCAGTAGAGGATCGTCCAGCCGCCGAACCAGCCTTCCTCGCGCGGCGGCGCGTATGCATAGGTGCGGAACGACAGGTCGACGAGGCTCGACAGGTACTGACCGATGTTGTCGGCGAGCGCGCGCAGCAGGAACGCCGTCGGGCCCGCGATGGCCACGAACGCGAGCAGCAGGAACGCGAGCAGCAGGTTCAGCTCGGACAGCCTGCGCACGCCCTTGTCGAGGCCGCTCGCGGCCGACAGCCCCGCGAGGATCACGACGAGCGCGACGAGCCCGAGGCGAAACGTATTGCCGCCCGTGTCCCAGCCGGCGACCGTATGCAGGCCCGCGCTCAGCTGCATCACGCCGTAGCCGAGCGTCGTCGCGATGCCGGCGACCGTGCCGACCAGCGCGAACGCATCGACCGTGTGGCCGATCCAGCCGTCGATGCGCTCGCGCAGCACCGGATACAACCCCGAGCGCAGCGTCAGCGGCAGGTTGTAGCGGAAGCCGAAGTACGCGAGCACGAGCCCCATCAGCCCGTAGATGGCCCACGCATGAAAGCCCCAGTGGAAGAAGGTCATCAGCATCGCCTCGCGCGCGGCGTCGGGCGTGCCGGGGGCGACCGTCGGCGGCTTCAGGAAATGCTGCATCGGCTCGCCGACGCCGAAGTACATCAGGCCGATGCCCATGCCGGCCGCGAACAGCATCGCCGTCCACGACACGAAGCTGAATTCGGGTTCGGCATCGTCGGGGCCGAGCCGGATCTTGCCGAAGTCGCTGGCGGCAATCAGCACGAGAAACACGAGGAAGCCGGTGACGGCGAGCACGTAGAACCAGTCGAAACGTGCGATGACCCATTGCTGGCCGGCGAGGAACAGCGCGCCGGCTTCGCTCGGGTGCAGCGCGCACACGACGAGCAGCGCGCCGATCACGGCGAGCGCGGGCAGGACGACCTGCGGCTTGAATGTCGTGCGAGGCGAGGGACGGAGATCCGGCATGGCGGGTATCCAGTTGTGGGCGCAACGACGCGCAACGCCGCCCGGCGCGCACGTCGCGCGTCGGACCCTGATACGGCATGCGTCGAGTGTACCGCGGTGTCAGGACTGCAAGAACGGGTATGCAGAGGGAATCGAACCTGACGAATTGTAAGGTATCGGGGCGATCGGGAAAACCGGCGTGGTGCGCCGGCCGGGCTGGTGGCGGGACGGGGAAACGTCGTGGAGAACGTCTATGGGGCGCCCGGACGGCGCATGCAGGGTGCGCATCGTCCGGGGCGTGGAGAGCGTGCCGAGGGGCCGCCCGGCGGGTTCAGAACGTGACGGCGATCCCCGCCATGCCGACGAACTGGCCGCGCGTCGTCGACGGCGTGAGCTGCTGCGAATCGCCGACGATCGGCGCCGCGTCCACGATGTGCCCGGCGCCTTGTGCGCCGAGCGTCTGCCCGCTCGAATGCGTGTACGCCTGCAGCGCGTAGAGCGTCGTGCGTTTCGACAGGCTGTACGACTCCTTCAGCGAGTACTGTTGATAGCGGGCCGCGCTCGCGACGCCGTTCGCCTTCGATGCGAGCGTGTACGCGAATGCGCCGGCCACCGAGAACGTCGGCGTGAATCGGTACGCGGCGAGCGCGCCGTAGGTGTTGAACACGGCCGTGTCGGTGAAGGCCGAGCCGTTGCCGGGCAGGTACTTCACGTTCGAATAGTTGAGCCCCATCGTCAGGTCGCCGAGCGTGTAGTTGCCGGCCGCCGCGACCTGTTCGACGGCCTTCGCGGTCAGATAACCCTGGTTCAGCACGGATACCGCGAAGCTGCCCGACGCTGCGGTGGCCGGATTCTGGAAGCCCGCTGACGAGCCCGAGCTGTTGATCCGCAGGTAGCCGGCCGCGATCCCGATCGGCCCGTTCGCGTAGCGCAGCGCGGCGCTGAACGTGTTGCCCTTGCCGGTCGCGCCGGCGATGCCGCCGAATGCGTACATCGCGCTCGCGGTGAGTCCGGCGAAGGTCGGCGACGTATAGGTGACCGAGTTGTTCACGCGGATCGTCGTGTCGAGGCCGTCGATGTCGCCGGGATGCGCGCCGGTGGCGCCGGTCAGCCAACTGCTCGACGCGTACGGGCCGACGAACAGGAAGTACGGCGTGTACTGGCGGCCGGCCGTGACCGTGCCGTAGCGAACGTTGCGCAGGCCGACGAAGGCCTGGCGGTTGAAGATCGTGCCTGCGGCGGCCTGTGCGCCCGTATTCAGGTTGAAGCCGGCTTGCAGGTCGAAGATCGCGTGCGTGCCGCCGCCGAGATCCTCGTCGCCGCGCAGCCCGAACTTCGACGCATACAGGTTGCCGTCGCGCATATAGACGTTCGAGTGTCCCTGCTGGTTGTTCACGTACGCGATCGAATCGTCGACCACGCCGTACAGCGTCACGCTGCTCTGCGCATGGGCGGCGGTCGTGCCGAGCGACGCGGCCGATAAAATGAGGATTGCATAACGGTTGACGGGTGCTGTCATTGTCGATCTCCGGGTCTCTTCATCTTTTCAAAGGGGGCGGGAGGCTGAATGCCTCCTCTGTGGCAGGCGGCGGGCCGCGCGAACGGCCCGCCTGATCGGGTTGGCTTCGGCCTCAGCGGTTCAGCGGTTCAGTGGTCGAACGCGACGACGAGGCGGCGCCATGCGCCGTCCCGCGTATCCTGCTCGACGCGCGCACCGCGCACGGCCACCGGGCCTTGCAGCGACGCGGGCAACAGGATCTCGACACGGTCGGCCGGGCGCGCCGGGCGGCCGTCCCAGCGGACCGACACGCCGAGCGCGCCGGACGCCTCGCGGCCGGTCTCGATGCGCCACAGTCCGTATTCGCCGTCGCGCCACGCTTCCGTTTCGCCGTCGTCCTCGACGCATTCGCCGTACGCGACGCCGTCCTCGATCCGTGGCGCGACGAGGAAGCCGCGCGTGTCGGCGCGCGCACCGAAGTGCTGTTCGGCGACGTTCAGCGGCAGCACGCGGCCTTCGCGCAGCAGCATCACCGGCGTGTCGAGCGGCGCGGGCAGCGTCACGCTCGCGCCGCCGTCGAACGATTGCGCGCTCGCGCAGCACGTCCAGCGTGCGCCCGACGGCAGATACACCGTGCGCTCGGACTGGCCGGGATCGACGACCGGCGCGACCAGCAGTGCGTCGCCGAGCATCATGTCGTCGCACGCGTCGTAGCAGCGCACGTCGCCCGGGAAGTCGGCGAAGGTCGGCCGCAGTACGGGCTCGTAGCGCGTCGTCGACAGCCACAGCAGGTGATAGAGGTAGGGCAGCAGCCGGTAGCGCTGCTTGATCAGCGACGCGATCCGCGCGGTGATCTCCGGGTACATCCACGGTTCGTTGACGGTGCCGTCGTCGTTCCACGAATGAATGCTGAAGCGCGGCATGAAGATGCCGAACTGCACCCAGCGCAGCAGCAACTCCGGCGACGGCGCGGGGCCGGAGAAGCCGCCGATGTCGTGACCGATGTTCGATACGCCCGACAGCGCGAGTCCGAGGCCCATCTTCAGGTTGTAGCGCAGCGTTTCCCACGACGTGTAGTTGTCGCCGGACCACGTCTGCACGTAGCGCTGCATGCCTGCGCCGCCGGAGCGCGACACGAGGAACGGCCGCCGCGCCGGCGCATGCGCGCGCTGCGCGTCGCGCGACGCGCGCATCATCAGCATCGTCTGCAGGACCTTCGCCTCGCGCGCCGGAAACGGCTGGCCGAAGCCGTGCGCGATCGCGTCGGGCGACCAGATCTCGTATTCGTTGTTGTCGTTCCAGGTCGACTCGATCCCGTATTCCAGCAGCGCCGACGTGACTTGCTCGCGCCACCAGCGGTAGGCGTCCGGCTGCGTGAAGTCGACGTACGCGCCGACCTCGTCCCAGAACTGCACCCACGCGGGCTCGCCGGAGGCCGAGCGGATCAGCAGACCGCGCTTCGCGGCGTCGTCGAAGGCCGGATGGTCGCGCAGCAGGCACGGCTTGATGTTCGCGCACAGGCGGATGCCGTGGTCGCGATAGTGCTGCACGAAACCCTTCGCGTCGGGAAACTTGTCGCGGTTCCAGTTGAACACGTAGCGCTTCGCGCCGATCGACGTATAGCCCGACGACAGGTGGAACGAATCGCACAGGATGTCGTGCGCGTCGCACTGCTCGACGAACTGGTTCATCTGCTGCTGCGCGTCCGGCGCATCGGTGTAGCTCATCGTCGAGCCCGAATAGCCGAGCCCCCATTTCGGCGTGCGCGCCGGACGCCCGGTCAGCCACGTGAAGCGCCGCGCGGCCGCGAGCGGCGTATCGGGCGACGCGATGAAGTAGTAGTCGAGATCGCCGTGCTCGGCGACGAAGTAGCGATAGAGCCCGTGGTAGTTGTCGAGTTCGCGGCCCATGTCGAACGTGCAGTCCGACAGCGTGTCGTAGAACAGCCCGAACCCCTGGCGCGCATCGGGCGACCACGTGATGTAGAACGGGATGTGCTTGTAAAGCGGGTCGGTGTGCTTCGCGCTGTAGCCCATCGCGTCGATGTTGCGCATCTCGAAGCGCGCGCCCGTGCGGTCGAGTTCGCCCGCGCGTTCGCCGAGACCGAATACCTTGTCGCTCCGCTCGCGGGCGACGTAGTGATACGCACGATCGTCCCACCAGCCGAAGTTGTACGCCTGCGTCGCGCGGTCGGCGAGCACGATGCGCCATGCGCCGTCCGCGCCGCGCATCGACCACGTGCAGTGGCCGCCTTGCCGGCGCACCGCGAGCCGGATCTGCGCGGTTTCGATCCGCACGTCGTCGTCGTCTTCGGCGAAGTCGTAGTGGGGCAGCGCGAAGCCGCTCAGGTCGAGGCGGTCGCGCCCGTCGAGCGGCACGTCGTCGAGGCCGGGCGCGATGGTCCACGTGCGCGGGGTGCGCGCCGTCGCGTCGGGCAGCACGCGCAAGCGCACGATGTCGTCCTCGAGCACGAAGATTTCGATGCTGGCGCCCGTATCGGACGCGAGCAGCACGCGGTTCGCGTGGTGGCTGGCGACGCGGAACACGGGCGGATGAAGGAGCGAAGTCATAAGGCGATTCCTGGTGAAAACGGAGCTCAGGCGTGCTGCGCGAGCAGGCGTTCCTGCTTCGACTGGCCGCGGATCAGCACCGCGAGCAGCGTGACGCCGATGATGTCGAACAGGCCGAGGCACGCGAACAGCGGCGCATAGCCGATCTTGTCCGCGAGCGCGCCGACCAGCAGCGAGAAGCCGAGGCCGCCGATCCACGCGGCCATCCCGGCGAAGCCGCTGGCGGTGCCGACCTCCTCGGAATCGAACACGTCGGCCGACAGCGTGTTGACGAGCGCGGAGATCATCTGGTGCGCGAAGCCGCCGACGCAGAACAGCGCAATCGCGGTGTACGGCGACGACACGAGCCCGATCATCGCCGGCCCGAGCATCAGCACCGCGCCCAGCGCGACGCCGGCGACGCGCGACCACACGAGGGGCAGCTTGAAGCGGTTAGCGAGGTAGGGCGACAGGTAGCCGCCGGCGATGCCGCCGAGGTCGGCCGCGAGAAACGGCATCCACGCGAACACCGCGATCTGCGTGAGCGGCATGTGGCGCTCGGTCGCGAGATACAGCGGAATCCAGAAGCTGAAAGTCTGCCATGCGGGCTCCGCGAAGAAGCGCGGCAGCGCGATCGCCCAGAAGCGCCGGGCGGTGACGACGTCGCGGACGCGGCGCCTGGACACGGGCGGCATCGTGGCCTGGCCGTCGCGGATCAGCGTGCGTTCCCGCGCCGTGATGCGCGGATGGTCGGCCGGCGACCGGTACTGCGTGTACCAGAGCGCGGCCCAGATGAAGCCGAGCGCGCCGGTGACCATGAACGCGGCCTGCCAGCCGAACCGCATCGAGATGAACACGACGAGCGGCGGCGCGATCGCGGCGCCGAGCGACGTGCCCGCGTTGAAGTAGCCGACCGCGACGGATTTCTCGCGGTCGGGAAACCATTCGGCGACGGCCTTCATCCCCGACGGAATCGCGGCCGCCTCGAACAGGCCCAGAAAGCCGCGCAGGATGCCGAGAGACAGCCAGCCCGATGCGAAGCCATGCGCGACGCCGACCACCGACCACAGCATCGCGAACAGCGCGAAGCCGAGCCGCAGCCCGATCAGGTCGACGATGAATCCGCATACCGGCTGCATGATCGTGTAGCCGATCTGGAACGCGCCGACGATGTACGAGTATTGCTGCGTCGAGATCGCGAACACCTGCTTGAGCTCGGGCGCGAGCACCGCGAGGGAATTCCGTGCGAGGTAGTTGAGAATCGTGCCGAGACACACGAGCACGATGATCCACCAGCGCAACGCCTTGACTGTCTTCACTGCTGTCTCCTGTCAGGCAGGGCGGGCGCGCGGCGCCTGCCCGGTCCATGAGGGCCATCCGTCGGGATGGCTTGTTTCGTTTTCGTTCGTACGATGTCCGATCTTGCTGCGCGCCGGTTTGTACCGGTTTATATCGAATTCACGGTGTTCGAGCGAACATTTGATCGTCATCACACTGCAATGTTATCTGACGACTGATCATTTTCGAACATCCTATGTTCGAATGCGAATCCGGTCAACGTGAATCTGCATTCGAACGAACTTGCTTGGGGTTTTCCCGATGACGGTGCGCCCGACACAGGGGTCGCGACGGAAGGGCGTCGTCCGTCGAAGGCCCGTGCGGCGCGGGCGGGCGACTTCGCGGATGGCTGACGAAGGTGCGCGGGGGTGACAACCCTGATGAAAATTTATTTTTTTCCGGCCATCAGATTGTGTAAATTCATTTTCATCGAACCTTGCAACAACCCTTCGCATGACGCCTCTCGTTCCGCCCGATGTCAGTCACGACGAACCTGCGATCGCCGAGCGGATCGCGTCGGCGATGCCGTTGATGACGCCGATTCACCGGCGCATGGGCGAATTCGTGCTGGCGAACCCGTTTCGCGCGGCGACGATGCGGATCGACGAGCTCGCGCAGGCCGTGAATGCGTCGATCGCGACCGCGAACCGCTTCGCGAAGGCGCTCGGTTTCGACGGCTATCCGGCGATGCGCGCGGCGCTCGTGCGCGGCTTCGAGGCCACGCTCGGGCCGGTCGAGCGGCTGCGTTCGGCGCAGGAGCAGGAGCCCGGCGTACGCGGCGCGGTCTGGATCGATGCGGTGTTCGACCAGGCTGTCGCCAACATCGAGAACACGCGCGCGCAACTGGATGCGGCCGACGTCGAGGCGGCGGTCGAGGCGATCGTCGGCGCGCGGCGCGTGCTGATTCTCGGCGCCGGGTCGAGCGCGTTTCTGACCGGATTGATGGAGCACGGACTGTCCGTCTGCCATGACAGCGTGCAGTCGCTCGCGCTGCTCGGCGGCCCGTCGCATGCGGCGCGACGTCTGTACACCGCCGATTCGCGCGATCTCGTGATCGCGCTCGCGTTTCCGCGCTACGTGAAGGACACGATCGAGCTGGCCCGTCGTGCGGCCGCGCGCGGCGCGCGCGTGCTCGGCATCTCCGACGGCCCGCAATCGCCGCTCGCGCCGATCGCGTCGCTGAACCTGTACGTCAAGGCCGAGCGGCGCTTCGCGGCCACGTCGGAGGCCGCGGTGCTGACGATGATCGAGGCGCTGATCGACGCGGTCGCGCTGCGCACGCACCGGTCCGCGAAATCCGCCGCCGAGATGACCGAATTCCTGCTGCCGTGGCTCGTGCAGCCGCAAGCGGCGCTGCCGGCCGCCAACCCTTCTTCCCCCCGTCCGAAAAAATCATGACTTCACCCGCGATCGTCGCGATTCACGGCGGCGCAGGCACGATCCTGCGCGAAGCGATGGATACCGACACCGAACGTCGGTACCGCGCCGAACTCACCGCGATCCTGCAGGCCGCGCAACAGGTGCTGGCCGACGGCGGCAGCGCGCTCGACGCCGTCACCGTCGCGGTGCGGATGCTCGAGGATTGCCCGCTGTTCAACGCCGGGCGCGGCGCCGTGTATACGGCCGAAGGCAAGCACGAACTCGACGCGGCCGTCATGGACGGCGCGACGCTCGGCGCCGGCGCGATCTGCTGCGCGACCCGCGTGCGCAATCCGGTACTCGCCGCGCGGCGCGTGATGGAGGCGAGCGAGCACGTGCTGTTCGCCGGCGCGGGCGCCGACGCGTTCGCGGCCGCGCAGGGGCTCGAGCTCGTGGAACCCGGCTACTTCGACACCGAAGCGCGGCATGCGCAGTGGGTCAAGGCGCGCGCGGCGGCCGGCGCGATGCTCGATCACGATGCGGCGACGTTCGTGTTCGGCCAGTCGCAGCCGCAACCCGCCGAGCCGCTCGATCCGGACCGCAAGCACGGCACGGTCGGCGCGGTCGCGTGCGACGTGCATGGCCATATCGCGGCGGCGACGTCGACGGGCGGCATCACGAACAAGCAGCCGGGGCGCGTCGGCGATTCGCCGATCATCGGCGCCGGCTGCTATGCGGACGACGCGACCTGCGCGGTCTCGTCGACGGGCACCGGCGAGACGTTCATCCGGCTCGCGACCGCGCATGACGTGGCCGCGCAGATCGCGTATCGCGGCGCGTCGCTCGCCGACGCCGCGCACGACGTCGTGATGAACAAGCTGCCGCGCCTGGCGGGCCGCGGCGGGATCATCGCGGTCGACGCGCACGGCAACGTCGCGATGCCGTTCAACACCGAAGGGATGTACCGCGGCTACGCGCGCGTCGGGGACGCGCCGGTCGTCGGCATCTACCGCGACGACGCGGCCTGAAACCGGATCGCACGAGGAGATACGCGATGACTTCGAGCCGTAACCCGTCGGCCCTGGCGCTGCCCGAGCAGCGCGTGGTGGCCGTCGACGACCTGTCGGTCACGTTCCGCCGCGAAAGCGCGACGTTCGACGCGGTGCGCAACGTGTCGTTTCACGTCGATCGCGGCGAGACGCTCGCGATCGTCGGCGAATCGGGCTCCGGCAAGTCGGTCACGTCGCTCGCGCTGATGCGGCTCGTCGAGCACGGCGGCGGCGAGATCACGAGCGGACGGATCGCGTTCCGGCGCCGTGGCGGCGCGCTGGTCGATCTCGCGCAGGCGAGCGCCGCGACGATGCGCGGCATCCGCGGCGCGGACATCGCGATGATCTTCCAGGAGCCGATGACGTCGCTGAACCCGGTGTTTACGGTCGGCGACCAGATCAGCGAGGCGATCGCGCTGCACCAGTCGAAGAGCGCGGCCGAAGCCCGCGCGGAAGCGCTGCGGCTGCTCGATCTCGTGCGCATCCCGGAAGCGCGCCGCGTGTTCGCGCGCTATCCGCACCAACTGTCGGGCGGGATGCGGCAGCGCGTGATGATCGCGATGGCGCTGTCGTGCCGCCCCGCGCTGCTGATCGCCGACGAGCCGACGACCGCGCTCGACGTGACGATCCAGGCGCAGATCCTGCAACTGATCCGCGGGCTGCAGGACGAAATGAACATGGGCGTGATCTTCATCACGCACGACATGGGCGTGGTGGCCGAAGTGGCCGACCGCGTGCTCGTGATGTATCGCGGCGAGAAGGTCGAGGAGGGCGAGTCGGACCGCATCTTCGCGACGCCCGCGCATCGCTACACGCGGGCGCTGCTCGCGGCCGTGCCGCGGCTCGGCTCGATGCAGGGCACCGACGCGCCGGAGAAATTCCCGCTGCTGAAGGTGGACGGCACGAGCGCGACGGCCGCGGCGCCGACCACGGCGTCCGCCGCGAACGACGCGCAGCCGCTCGTCGATCACGCCGCGCCGCCGATCCTGCGCGTGCGCGATCTCGTCACGCGCTTTCCGGTGAAGAGCGGCGTGTTCGGCCGCGTGTCGCAGTACGTGCATGCGGTGGAGCGCGTGAGCTTCGAGCTGCGCGCGGGCGAGACGCTCGCGCTCGTCGGCGAATCGGGCTGCGGCAAGTCGACCACCGGCCGCTCGCTGTTGCGCCTCGTCGAATCGCAGAGCGGCTCGATCGAATTCGACGGACGCGACATCAGCGCAATGAAGGGGCATGACCTGCAGGCGCTGCGGCGGAACATCCAGTTCATCTTCCAGGACCCGTTCGCGTCGCTGAACCCGCGCCTGACCGTCGGCTTCTCGATCATGGAGCCGCTGCTCGTGCACGGCGTCGCGAGCGGCCGTGAAGCGCAGGCGCGCGTCGACTGGCTGCTCGACAAGGTCGGCCTGCCGCCGGAAGCCGCGCGCCGCTATCCGCACGAATTCTCGGGCGGCCAGCGTCAGCGGATCGCGATCGCGCGCGCGCTCGCGCTGAACCCGAAGGTCGTGATCGCCGACGAGTCGGTGTCGGCGCTCGACGTGTCGGTGCAGGCGCAGATCGTCAACCTGATGCTCGACCTGCAGCGCGAACTCGGCGTCGCGTACCTGTTCATCTCGCACGACATGGCGGTGGTCGAGCGCATCAGCCATCGCGTCGCGGTGATGTATCTCGGCCAGATCGTCGAGATCGGCCCGCGCCGCGCGGTGTTCGAGGCGCCGCAGCATCCGTACACGAAGAAGCTGATGAGCGCGGTGCCGGTGGCCGACCCCGCGCGCCGGCATGCGCCGCGCCAGCTCGCGGCCGACGAGATTCCGAGCCCGATCCGCGCGGTCGGCGACGAGCCCGTCGTCGCGCCGCTCGTCGCGGTCGGCCCCGATCATTACGTCGCGACGCATCGCGTCGGCGGCGCGTATTGAGTAGTGGAGTCGTGCGTTGCGATGACGGCGCACGAACCGGCAGGCAGTCGAAACCGAAACGCCCGTGAGGCGTCACCGATTCACCGATAGGAGCCCAGCAACATGAACAAGCAGCATCCGTTTCCGATGTTTCGTCCGCGCGCATGCTTCGTCGCGCTCGCCGGCGCGTTCGCGCTGTCGGCCGCGCTGCCCGCGTTCGCGCAGCAGACCGCGGTGATGGCGGTGGATTCGACCTTCACGACGATGGACCCGTACGATGCGAACGACACGGTGTCGCAGGCCGTCGTCAAGTCGTTCTACCAAGGGCTGTTCGGCTTCGACAAGGACATGAAGCTCGTCAACGTGCTCGCGACCGGCTACGAAGCCAGCCCCGACGCGAAGACGTACACGATCAAGCTGCGCTCGGGCGTGAAGTTCCACGACGGCACCGATTTCAACGCGGCGGCCGTGAAGGCGAACTTCGACCGCGTGACCGATCCCGCGAACCACCTGAAGCGCTACAACATGTTCCGCGTGATCGAGAAGACCGAGGCCGTCGATCCGACCACGGTGAAGGTCACGCTGCGCGAGCCGTTCTCGGCGTTCATCAACACGCTCGCGCACCCGTCGGCCGTGATGATTTCGCCGGCCGCGCTGAAGAAGTGGGGCCGCGACATCGCGCTGCATCCGGTCGGCACCGGCCCGTTCGAGTTCGTCGAGTGGAAGCAGACCGACGATCTGAAGGTGAAGAAGTTCGCCGGCTACTGGAAGAAGGGCTATCCGAAGATCGACGCGATCGACTGGAAGCCGGTGGTCGACAACAACACGCGCGCGGCGCTGATGAAGACGGGCGAAGCCGATTTCGCGTTCCGCATTCCGTTCGAGCAGGCGGCCGACCTGAAGAGCAACCCGAAGGTCGACGTCGTCGAGCGGCCGTCGATCGTGCAGCGCTACGTGTCGCTGAACATGCTGCAAAAGCCGTTCGACAACCCGAAGGTGCGCCAGGCGCTGAACTACGCGGTGAACAAGGAAGCGCTCGCGAAGGTCGCATTCTCCGGTTTCGCGACGCCGTCGACCGGCGTGGTGCCGCAGGGCGTCGATTACGCGACGAAGCTCGGGCCCTGGCCGTACGACCCGGCGAAGGCGCGGGCGCTGCTGAAGGAAGCCGGCTATCCGAACGGCTTCGAGACGACGCTGTGGTCCGCGTATAACAACTCGACGTCGCAGAAGGCGATCCAGTTCGTGCAGCAGCAGCTCGCGCAGGTCGGCGTGAAGGTGCAGGTGCAGGCGCTGGAAGCCGGCGAACGCGTCGCGAAGGTCGAGAGCGCGCCGGATCCGGCGAAGGCGCCGGTGCGGATGTACTACATCGGCTGGTCGTCGTCGACGGGCGAGGCGAACTGGGCGATCACGCCGCTGCTGGCCGGCGCGTCGGCGCCGCCGAAGCTCGTCAACACCGCGTACTACAAGAACGACGCGGTCGACGGCGATCTGACGAAGGCGCTCGAGACGGTCGACCGCACGAAGAAGGCCGAGCTGTATGCCGATGCGCAGAAGCAGATCTGGGCCGATGCGCCGTGGATCTTCCTCGTGCAGGAGAAGATCGTGTATGCGCGCAGCAAGCGGCTGCAGGGCGCGTACGTGATGCCGGACGGTTCGTTCAACTTCGACGAGATCTCGGTGAAATGACGGCGGCTTGCCCGCCACGCAGTGCCGGCGGCGTAAGCCGCCGGTGCGCTGATTCGATCGGTGTCCCATGCTGAATTTTCTCGTCAAACGCCTGTTCGGCCTGCTGCCCACGCTCGCGATCGTCGCGGTGCTGGTGTTCCTGTTCGTGCATCTGCTGCCGGGCGACCCGGCGCGGCTCGCGGCCGGCCCCGAAGCCGACGAGGCGACCGTCGCGCTCGTGCGCGCCGATCTCGGGCTCGACCGGCCGCTGCCCGCGCAATTCGCGCGCTTCTTCGCGAAGATCGCGCACGGCGATTTCGGTGTGTCGACGCGCAGCAAGCGGCCGGTGTCGACCGAGATCGGCGAGCGCTTCATGCCGACGCTGCTGCTCACGCTCGTCAGCATGGTGTGGTCCACGCTGTTCGGCATGGCGATCGGCATTGCGTCGGCGGTCTGGCGCAATCGCTGGCCCGACCGACTCGGGATGACGCTCGCGGTGTCGGGCATCTCGTTTCCCGCGTTCGCGCTCGGCATGCTGCTGATGGAGATCTTCTCGGTGAAGCTCGGCTGGCTGCCGGTCGTGCCGGACGGCACGTGGAAGAGCTACGTGCTGCCGTCGCTGACGCTCGGCGCCGCGGTCGCGGCGGTGATGGCGCGCTTCACGCGCGCGTCGTTCGTCGAGGTGCTGAACGAGGACTTCGTGCGCACCGCGCGCGCGAAGGGCGTGCACGAGCCGATGGTCGTGCTCAAGCACTGCCTGCGCAACGCGATGATCCCGGTCGTCACGATGATGGGGCTGCAGTTCGGCTTCCTGCTCGGCGGCTCGATCGTCGTCGAGGCCGTGTTCAACTGGCCGGGGCTCGGGCGCCTGCTCGTCGACGCGGTGACGATGCGCGACTACCCGGTGATCCAGGCGATCGTCCTGCTGTTCTCGCTGGAATTCATCCTGATCAACCTGACCGTCGACGTGCTGTACGCGGTCATCAACCCGACCATCCGGTTCAAGTGAGGCGCGCATGAACGCGACTGTCCAGCCCGCGGCGCCGGCCGCACCGACCGCGATCCGCACGCCGTGGCGCGAATTCTGGCGCAAGTTCCGCAAGCAGACCATCGCGCTCGTCGCGGGCGGCTTCGTGCTGGCGCTCGTCGTGCTCGCGTTCGTCGGCCCGCACATCGTGCCGTTCGATCCGGAAAACTATTTCGACTACGACGCGCTGAACGCGGGGCCGTCGGCCGTGCACTGGTTCGGCGTCGACTCGCTCGGCCGCGACATCTTCAGCCGGATCGTCGCGGGCACGCGCATCTCGCTCGCGGCCGGCTTCTTCTCGGTGGCGCTCGGCGCGGTGATCGGCACGTTCTTCGGGCTGCTTGCCGGCTATTACGAAGGCTGGTGGGACCGCATCACGATGCGCGTGGCCGACGTGCTGTTCGCGTTCCCGGGCATCCTGCTCGCGATCGGCGTGGTCGCGATCCTCGGCAACGGGATGGTCAACGTGATCTGCGCGGTCGCGATCTTCAGCATCCCGGCGTTCGCGCGGCTCGTGCGCGGCAACACGCTGATGCTCAAGCACATGACCTACGTCGAGGCCGCGCGCAGCATCGGCGCGTCGGACTGGACGATCATCATGCGGCACATCCTGCCGGGCACCGTGTCCTCCGTCGTCGTCTACTTCACGATGCGCATCGGCACGTCGATCATCACGGCCGCGAGCCTGTCGTTCCTCGGGCTCGGCGCGCAGCCGCCGACGCCGGAGTGGGGCGCGATGCTCAACGAGGCGCGCGCGGACATGGTGACGGCGCCGCACATCGCGGTGTTCCCGAGCCTCGCGATTTTCCTCACCGTGCTCGCGTTCAACCTGCTCGGCGACGGGCTGCGCGACGCGCTCGACCCGAAGCTGGAGCGCCGTTGATGCGGGCTGCATCGATGTGGGCGGCGACGCTGCCGGCCGGGCCGCGCGGCACGATCGCCGACGTGCCGGGCGTGACCGTCGGCCATTGCACGCTCGATGCCGGCAGCGTGCAGACGGGCGTGACCGTCGTAAAGCCGCATCCGGGCGACGTGTACCGCGCCAAGGCGCCGGCCGGGGCGGCCGTGATCAACGGCTTCGGCAAGAGCGTGGGGCTCGTGCAGGTCGACGAACTCGGCACGCTCGATACGCCGATCGCGCTGACCAATACGTTCGGCGTCGGCGCGGTTGCCCATGCGCAGATTCGCGCGGCGATCGCGGCGAATCCGCGGATCGGCCGCGACTGGCCGACCGTCAATCCGCTCGTGTTCGAGTGCAACGACGGTTACCTGAACGATATCCAGGCCTTCGCGGTCACCGCCGCGCATTACGACGACGCGTGCCGAGCGGCATCGCGGGACGTCGCACGCGGCGCGGTGGGCGCCGGGCGCGGGATGTCGTGCTTCGACCTGAAAGGCGGGATCGGTTCCGCGTCGCGCGTGGCCGTCGCGGCCGGCCGGCCGTATACGGTGGGCGCGCTCGTGCTCGCGAATTTCGGCCGGCTGTCGATGCTGACGCTCGGCGGCGTGCCGCTCGGGCGCATCGTCGCGCAACGGCGCGCGGCCGGAGCCGCGCACGCTGCGCCGCCCGAGCAGGGCTCGATCATCCTGCTGCTGGCCACCGATGCGCCGCTCGACGCGCGGCAACTGTCGCGGCTCGCGCGCCGCGCGGGGGCCGGACTGGCCCGTACGGGCTCCGTCTACGGGCATGGCAGCGGCGACATCGCGCTTGCCTTCTCGACCGCGTACACGATTGCGCATGACGCGTCGACGATCGCGCTGCCGGCCCTCGTCGCCGATGCGGCGCTCGATCCGCTGTTCATGGCCGCGGCCGAAAGCGTCGAGCACGCGATCGCCGACGCGTTGCTGCAGGCGGTGACGGTCACCGGACGCGACGGCCACGTGCGGCAATCGCTGCGCGACGCGGTGCCCGATCTCGACCGCTTGTTCAACGAAGATAACGAAGGGCATCCGACCCAGTCATGAAGATCCTGATCTCGACCGACATCGAGGGTGTCGCCGGCGTATTCGCCGCCGAGCAGACGCGTGCCGGCAATCCGGAATACGAACGCGCGCGCCGCTGGATGACCGCCGAGGCGAACGCGGCGATCGAAGGTGCGTTCGCCGGCGGCGCGCAGGCCGTCTGGGTCAATGACTCGCACGGCGGCTTTCGCAACCTGCTGCCCGACGGGCTCGATGCGCGGGCGCGTGTCGTGCTCGGCAAGCCGCGTACGCTCGGCATGATGACGGGCCTCGAACAACAGCCCGATCTCGTATTCATGATCGGCTATCACGCGAAATCGCAGACGCGCGGCGTGCTCGCGCACACGATCAACAGCTTTGCATTCACGCAGGTGTGGCTGAACGGCGTCGAGCTCGGCGAAGCCGGGCTGTACGGCGCGCTGGCGCGCGAATACGGCGCGCACGTCGCGCTCGCGACCGGCGACGACGTATTCGCCGACGAAACGCAGCCGCTGTTTCCGGACGCGCGTTTCGAGACGGTCAAGACGGCCGGCGGCGCATCGAGCGGCGAGACGCTCACGCCGTCCGCGTCGTGCGCGCGCATCGCGGCCGCGGCGCGCGAAACGGTCGCGCGGGCGCTGTCGGCCGGCGTGCGCGCCGGCACGCATCGGCCCGCGCCGGCCGCGTGCACGCTGCGCGTGCAGACGGCCGCGCTCGCCGACCTGTTCTGCGTGCTGCCGTCGCTCGAACGCGTCGATGCGGTGACGCTGCGCTTCGACGGGCCATCGGTCGAGCACACGGTGCGCACGCTGAACAGCCTGTCGGCGATGTCGTTCATGCTGCGCTGATGCGTGCCGCGACGATGCCGCCGGCGCGCGGCCGGTCAGCCGATCGCGACGGGGCGGGCCGTTGCGGCGAGCAGGAATGCTTCCATCGCCGCGACCAGTGCGAGCGGGGTTTCGTTCATCGGATAGTGGCCCGCGTTGCGCAGCACGTCGACGCTGGCGAGCGGATAGCGTCGCAGATAGGTGCGGGCCATCAGCGCCGCGTCGAACGCCGGATCGTGCTCGCCGATCAGTACCTTGACCGGATGGATGCCCGTGATGTCTCCGCTGAAATCCGTATCGGCCCACGCGCGGAAGTACGCGCCGAATGCCCGCGCCGACGAACAGGCGGCCGAATACGCGGCTTTCCACTCGATCCAGGCGGCGGGCAGCCGGTTGCCGGTGCTGCGGTCGATGATGGTGCGGCGATCGGCGAGGTGGTCGGCAGCGCGCTCGAATAGCGCGCGTCGCGCGGCGTCGAACGGCAGACCGCCGCACGGGACGGGCGCGATCGGCACCAGCGCGCGCACGCGGTCGGGCGCGAGGGCGGCGATCTTCTCGATCGCCATGCCGCCCATCGAATGGCCGACCAGACTGAAGGTCGGGAAGCTGAGCGCGTCGGCGAGCGCGAGCGTGTCGGCGGCGATCTCGTCGATCGTGTAGTTGCCGCGGGCGTCGCGCATGCGGCCGTAGCCTCGGTAGTCCATGAAGACATAGCTGAAGTGCTCGCGCGACAGCCACGCCTCGAGAGGTTCGAACGCGCGGGCGTCGCCGAACCAGCCGTGCAGCACGAGAACAGGGTGGGGGCCGTCCCCCACGCGATGAAACGTATTCGGCATGTCCGCTCCGATGAGGTTGCCCGCCGGCCGATCCGGCCGGCGGGTGTTGCGGCCGAGAGGTCGCGCAACGGTGGAGCGGATCGTAGATCGTTCGAAGGCGACCCGCCTTCGATATCGGGTCATTGATGATGGAATTCGGGCCGTGAGAAATACGCTGCTAGATCCTTACGAACACATTCCCCGGAGCGTGGTCGTGACCGCCAACGACTTTGCGGCGGGCATGACGTTTCCGGAGCACGCGCACGTGCGCGGGCAATTCGCGTTCGCGTCGCGCGGCACGATCAGCGTGTCGACGCCGCACGGCCGATGGCTGGTGCCGCCGCAGCGCGCGTGCTGGGTGCCGGCCGGCGTGCGGCACGAAATGACGATGACCGGGCCGGTCACGATGCTGAACGCATTCGTGACCGTCGACGCCGCGCAGGCGGCCGGGCTGCCCACCCAGTGCGGCGTGTATGGCGTGTCGCCGCTGCTGCGGCAACTGATCGACGATGCGATCGATTTGCCGGCCATGTACGACGTCGACGGTCGCGCGGGCAAGCTGATGGATCTGCTGGTTGCGGAAATCGCGACGATGCCGTGCCTGTCGCTGCATGCGCCGCTGCCGGCCGACGCGCGGCTGGCGAAGGTGTGCCGGCACCTGTTCGCGGCGCCGTCGATCGCGGCTGATCTCGACCGCGTCGCGGCCGACGCGGGCGTGAGCCGGCGCACGTTCACGCGGCAGTTCCGTGCGCAGACGGGTGTGAGTTTCGCCGCGTGGCGCCAGCAGGTGTGCATGCTCGCGGCGATTGCCCGCCTGACCGACGGGCAGCCGGTGACGCGCGTCGCGCTCGATCTCGGCTATGCGAGCGCGAGCGCGTTCACGTCGGCGTTTCGCCGCATTCTGGGCGACACGCCGAGCCGTTATCTGGAGATTCGTCGCTAGGATTCGGCACAGGCCACGCGCTTGCGTGGGCCGCCGCGCCAAAAAAATACGCGTCCGCCAACTTCGGCCAGACGCGTTCAAAGGCACTCTGTCTGAAAAAATGCGCGGGCCGCCTGCCGACGGCGTCGCGCATCATCCCTGTCATTGTTTCTTCGTACGATTCAATTCTGTCGGCTCGTTGCAGATAACGAAGCATACGCCGCATAACGCGCAAACGATATCGTGTCGCCCACATGATTGATGTGCTGTCGCAGCATGCGTTTCGATCGCGCGTTCGATCTCGGCACGGGAAGCCAATGACGCCAGACGTCCGCAGCCACCGTGCATCACGACGCGGCGCATCATCGAAGGCGGCCCAAAACGCCGTGTGGCGCGATGCCGGTCGGTATCGCGCCACACGGCGGTGCGGTGGCAGGCGAAGCCTGCCGCATGCGTCAAACGTCGAAGAATACGGTCTCTTCCGGCCCCTGCATGTGGATGTCGAAGCGGTAGACGACCGGGCGGCCCGGCTGCGCGTCGCGTTTCGCGACGAGCGTCGCGCGGCGCTCCGCCGGCACCGCGTTCAGCACGGGGTCGACCGCGTTCGCGGCGGCTTCGTCGTCGAAGTACACGCGGGTGAACGCATGCGTGAGGATGCCGCGCATCATCACCGTCACGTTGATGTGCGGCGCCTCGTCTGCGGCGACGCGGCCCGGCTTGACCGTCTCGACGACGAAGCGCTGCTGCGGATCGGTGCCCGTGCCGACCCGCGCGAAGCCCGTGAAGCCGGATTTCGCGACGTCGTCGCGCGACGCGGGGTAGCGGCCGGCGGCGTCCACCTGCGTGAATTCGAGCACCGCGTCGCCCACGACGTTGCCGTCGCCGTCGAATACCTGCCCGACCAGCAGCACATGCTCGCCTTCGGCGTGCGCGGCGGCGATCGTCGGCGTGAACAGGCTTTTCAGGTCGTAGCCGTATTGCTGCGGGCACAGGCCGTACGCGAAGTACGGGCCGACCGTCTGCGAAGGGGTTTGCTTCAGCGTCGTCATGGTTCAGCGCTCCATCGGGGTGGCGTCGCGGCCGCGCAGCACGATGTCGAATTCGTAGCCGAGCGCATAGCCTTCTTCTGTGATGTCCATCGAGAAGCGCGAGATCAGGCGCTCGCGCGCTTCTTCGGGCGTGCCCTGGAAGATCGGGTCGTACGCGAGCAGCGGATCGCCGGGGAAGTACATCTGCGTGACGAGACGCGAGCCGAAGTAATCGCCGAACAGCGAGAAGTGGATGTGATTCGGGCGCCACGCGTTCGGATGGTTGCCCCACGGATACGCGCCGGGCTTGATCGTCAGGAAGCGGTAGCGGCCTTCGTCGTCGGTCAGGCAGCGGCCGGCGCCGAGGAAGTTCGGATCGAGCGGCGCGTCGTGCTGGTCGACCTTGTGCACGTAGCGACCGGCCGCGTTGGCTTGCCACACCTCGACGAGCGTGTTGCGCACGGGCTTGCCGCCTTCGTCGAGCACGCGGCCGGTGACGACCATCCGCTCGCCGAGCGGCTCGCCGTTCTTCACGGCGTTCTTCGTCAGGTCGTGGTCGAGCGCGCCGAGATCTTCCGCGCCGTAGACGGGCGCGTACTGGTCGCGCAGCTTCTCCTTCAGCGGAATCAGCGGGCGGGTCGGGCCGCGCTTCACGGATGAACGGTACTCGGGGTGAACATAGGCCGGATGCGACGGCCAGTCGCGCGGCGTGAGGATCGTGGGGGAATCCATCGGGCGTCTCCTGTCAGGTTTTTTCGCGAAGTGGATGGCACGACTTTAGCCAATCCGGAAAGTTATGCAAAATGACCTTTTTTCGCGAATCGCATAACAGTTCGTTATGTTTTTGCCCGCAATGAAAATTCCGCCGGACAGAAAGCCTGTCCGGCGGAAAAAAGCGATCGGGCTTCGCGTCGTCGGCGACGACCCCGTGCACGGCCCTCCAGCCAGCCCGTCACTGTTTTTTGTCGTTCGTTCTCGTTGTTATCCGGTCTCCCCGAGCGTGCCCGTCGTCATGGACGGCCGGGATCGAGCACGATCCCGTCGAATTCGAGCGCCAGCGTGCCGCTGCGCAGCAGGGCCGCGGGTGTCGCCGCGTGGCCGGCGCCGAGCACCTCGGTCACGTACCGCGTGCAGAAGCCACGCCGCGCCCGCGGCTTGAAGCGACTGCCGAGCAGCGCATCGATCCGCTGTTCGGCCAGCGCATGCGCGTGACGCTGCGCGTCGGCCGACGCCGCCGCGACACGGCGCGCCAGTGCGATGCGTCCGCCGTCGGTACGGGCGACGAAGCGCGACAGCGGTGTGAGCTTCGTCCACGCGAACGCCGCCGGCTCGGCGATCACCGGTTCGTCGCCCGACGTATCGACGACGATGCCGAAGCGATTGGCCCAAGTGCCCGATGTTTCGACCGAGCCGTTCGCACCGGCGGCGGCATCCGGCGCACCGGCCGGCACGCGGATGAACACCAGATCGCCGACATGCGCGCCGGCGGCCAGCGTGCGCACGGTGGCGAGCGGCATCGCGCGATCGGTGCCGCGCGCATCGCGCAGTGCGGTGTGGTGCGGTTCGCAGGCGGCTGTGTCGATTCGGGTGGTCATTTCGGCTCCGTCGTTGCGTGACAGGACGGAGCGGATTATGCAGACAAGTAACCCAAAGTGCTGATGTGGATGTGCGAGTGGCCTAATATTCGACCTCGAGCATCATTTTTCGATACCGCCATGACCGAGACCGCCCAACTCATCGAAACGCTGAAGCGCCAGTTGAAGGCGCAGGGCATGACTTACCGGGACGTCGCGCGTGCGCTCGACGTCTCCGAGACGAGCGTGAAGCGGCTGTTCGCGAGCGGCCGCTTCACGCTGGAGCGCGTCGTGGAGATCGCGCAGTTGCTCGGCTATACGCTCGCCGAGCTCGTGCAGGAGGCGTCGGCGTCCGCGCCGCGCCTGCGCGTGCTGACCGAGCAGCAGGAGGCGTTGCTCGTGTCGGACGAGAAGCTGCTGCTCGTCGCCGTCTGCGCGATCAACTACTGGACCGTGCAGGACATCGTGTCGGCCTACCGTCTCACGCAGGCCGAGTGCGTGAAATACCTGCTGATGCTCGACCGGATGAACGTGATCGCGCTGCTGCCCGGCGACCGGATTCGCGTGCGCGTCGCGCGCGATTTCGACTGGCTGCCGGGCGGGCCGATTCGCCGCTACTTCCATGCGCACGTGCTCGACGACTTTCTCGGCAGCCGCTTCGACGGCCCGGGCGAGACGATGACGTTCCTGCAAGGGATGCTGACGGACGCGGCCGCCGCGGAGCTCGAACAGGAACTGCGGCGGCTTGCCAGCAAGGCGGCGGCGCTGCATGCGGAGTCGTCGTCCGCGCCGCTCGGGCAGAAGCACGGCACGGCGCTGCTGATCGCGAAACGGATCTGGGAGCCGACCGGATTCCACGCGCTGCGGCGTCATGCCTGACGTCGCCGGAAAGCTTGGGCCTTTCCGGAAAGTTATGCAAAATGGCGATTCATCGTCATTTGCATAACCATCCGTTATGAACAACCGTATCGCCGACGGCCGCGTCAAATTCCGTCACCTGCAGTGTTTTCTCGCGGTCGCGCAGCTCGGCGGCGTGCAGAAGGCGGCCGAAAGCCTGTCGATCACGCAACCGGCCGTGTCGAAGACGATCGCCGAACTGGAGACGATTCTCGGCGTGAAGCTGTTCGAGCGCGGCCGGCACGGCGCGCAGCCGACCCGCGAAGCGCAACTGTTCATGCCGCACGCGAACGCGTGCGTGCTGGCGCTGCGGCAGGGCGTCGGGCTGCTGGCGCGCGAGGGCGGGGCCGCCGCCGCGACGCTGGAAATCGGCATGCTGCCAACCGTCGCGGCGTCGCTCGCGCCGGCCTTGATGAAGGCGCTGACCGCACGCTGGCCGCGCATCGTCGTGCGGATCGCGACGGCCGCGAACGCCGACTTGCTCGAGCGCCTGAAATCCGGCGCGATCGAATGCGCGATCGGGCGGCTGTCGGAGCCCGAACGGATGATCGGGCTCGCGTTCGAGCAGTTGTACAACGAGCCGCTCGCCGCGGTCGTGCGCGCCGGGCATCCGCTGCTCGCGAGCGCGGCGCCGGCCACCGAGCTCGCACGCTATCCGGTCGTGCTGCCGCCGTTCGGCACGTTGATCCGCCAGTCCGCCGAGCAACTGCTCGGCGCATGCGGCGCGCCGCCGCTCGATTCCTTCATCGAGGTGCTGTCGGTATCGGTCGCGCGCGCGCTGGCGCTCGAGAACGACGCGGTCTGGTTCGTGCCGCTCTATGCGGCGGAATACGATCTGTCGGCCGGCGCGCTGGCGCGCCTGCCGCTACCGTCGGCGGGCACCGACGAGCCGGTCGGGCTCGTGCTGCGCACCGATGCGCAGCCGTCGCCCGTCGCGCGGACGCTGATCGACGCGGTGCGCGACATCGCACGGTCGCGGTTCGGCGATGCGCGAGCGCCTCGGGCGCCACGCGCGGCGCGCAAGCCTGCTCGCGGCAAGCGTTGATCCATCGGGCCTGGCGACGCGCCGGACCCGATCTCCGTTCTTGCCGCGGGATCGGCCATCCGGTCAGTAGCCGTCATCGGGGTGCTTGGCATATCGTACCGTTTTTGATACGATGGACGACAAGACGATGGCGAGACAGCAGATTCAGGTCACGCTCGGCGTGCGGTTCTTCCGGACGGCCCGCGGCAACGAGCCGGTGCGCGAATGGCTCAACGCGCTCGGGCAAGCGGAGCGAAGGGCGATCGGCGAAGAGATCAAGACCGTTCAACTCGGCTGGCCGCTCGGCATGCCGCTGGTCCGGAAGATGGCGAAGGATCTGTGGGAGATCCGCGTTGCGGTGCCGGGGCGAAGCGCACGCGTGCTGTTCACGGTCGTCGGCGACACGATGGTGCTGCTGCACGGCTTCTTCAAGCAGTCGCGGGCTACGCCGTCGGACGATCTCGACGTCACCGTCGCGCGCCTGAAAACGCTGACGCGCGCCATCTGAATTCCCCGGTTGTGCCGGACGCACCGTCTCCGACGGTCGGGCAGCCGGCAACGCCATGCACCTGGAGTACGACATGACGACCACGAACAATCCGTATATCGGCAGCGATTTCGACGCCTTCCTCGAAGCGGACGGCAACCTCGAAGCGGCCACCGCCACCGCGATCAAGCGCGTGATCGCGTGGCAGATCGGGCAGGAAATGAAGGCGCAGCACATCACGAAAACGGCGATGGCCGCGCGGATGAAAACCAGCCGCGCCGCGCTCAACCGGCTGCTCGACGAAACCGACACGAGCCTCACGCTGGCGACGCTCGCGAGCGCGGCCGCCGCGCTCGGCAAACGGCTCAGCTTCGAGCTCGTGCCGGCCTGAGCGGCGCGAACGAACGGCGCGCGGCCGGATCGACGCGATCGTTCATGCGGCGAGTTGTCGAGCGCCGGCCCGCGTGCGCATGACGGGTCATCGACGCGCTCGGGTGATCCGCAGATACAGCAACGCGCCGCCCGCGAGCAGCAGCGGGCACAGGAAATACCAGCCGGTCGTCACGAACAGCCCGGCCACCGCAATCAGCGAAATCCACGCGCAGCGATACGCGATCCCGCCGCGCGGCAGCAGCTTCAGCGCGGCCGCCGCGCCGAGCCCGTACACCATCACGAAACATCCGGACGTCACGAGCACGAGCGGCTTCGGCCCGACGTCCGACAGCGTCGTGGCGGCCAGCGCGATGGCCGCGAGCACGGCAATCACGCCGAGGCTGCGGCGCGGCACGCCGCCGACCTGGCTGCCCTGCGCGAGCCACGCAGGCAGCGCGCCGTCGCGTCCGAGCGCCGCGCCGAGCTTCGCCGCGCCGGCAAAATACGCGTTCATCGTGCCCAGCGTGAGCAGCAGCGCGGCGGCCGCCGCGAGCACCTGCGCATGGCCGCCGATGCCGCCCGCGATCAGTTCGGCGAGCGGCGCGCCCGATGCGCCCGCGGAAGGCCCGAGCACCGTCACGCTCGCGGCGGCGACCGACAGATACAGGAACCCGACGACCACGACCGCGATGCCGGCCGAACGCGGCATGTCGTGCGCGGGCCGGCGGAATTCGGCCGCGAGATGCGTGATCGCTTCCCAGCCGGCGAAGCTCCATACGAGCAGCGCGGCGGCCTGGCCGACCGCGAGCCAGCCGTGCGGGGCGAACGGATGCAGGTTCGCGGTGCGCGCATGCGGCGCGGATGCGAGCACCGCTGCGAGCAGCAGCGCGACGAGCAGCGCCGACAACACGAGTTGCATGCGGCCCGACACGGTAACGCCGAATGCATTCGCGGCCGATACGACGGCGATCAGTGCGGCGGCCGTGACGATGATCGTCGTGTGTCCGCCGCCCGTGACAGCGGCGACGTAGGCACCGCCGAACATTGCCGCGGCCGGCGCGCCGGCCGGCACCGCGAAGTAGAAGCACCAGCCGACGACGGCCGCGGCCTTCGGGCCGAATGCGCGCCGCGCGTAGGTCGACACGCCGCCCGCATCGGGATAGCGGGCGCCGAGTGCGGCGAAGGTGGCCGCGAGCGGCCCGGACAGCACGACGAGCGCGGCCCACGCGAGCAGCGAGGCCGGCCCCGCCACGTCGGCGGCGAGCGCGGGGAGCGCGATCACGCCGGTGCCGAGCACCGCGCCGATATAGAGCGCGGCGCCCTGGAAAATGGTCAGCGAACCCGCGTGATGGGCAGCGGGCGAATCGGCATGCGAACGCATGAGCGGCAGTCTCCGGAAGGTCTTGTTTTGTGTGGGCGACGCGCGGAAGTTCGCGCGGTCGATCGTTCGATGCTACCCGAACGAGGGTGCCCGCGCGGCGCGGCGATCAGTAGTCGTGTGCCGCGTGCGTGTCAGCCGATGTCAGCAGGAACGCGCGAGCCGCAAGCGTGCCTCCTCGCGCGCGGCGGGCGACAGGTCGGGCGCGTAGTGGAACGTACCCGATACCAGCGATGCGACGGGCACGCCGTCGCGGAACAGCACGCGATTGCCGGCCAGCGCCGGTACCTTGTCGCCGGGCAACAGCGTGCCGGCGAGATTCAGCGGATCGGCGCCCGTCACGCAGATGTACTGTCCGTCGCCCGGTTGCCGCCGCAGTTCGCGCAGGATCGGGATGGCCTCGGGCAGCGCGAATTGCTCGCCCGCGAGCCCGGCGACGAAGCGTCCGCCGCGAATCTCGCCGCGTGCTTCGAGGCGCTGCAGCACGCGCACGAGTTCGCGCCAGCTCGGCAGCCAGTCGGCTTCGCGTTCGAGCAATCGCCAGAACACGACGCCGTAGCGGCGCAGCAGCGTCCATACGATATGTTCGAGCGCGTCGGGATCGGTCGTGGCGAGGCCGCGTTTCGCCGCGGGCGCGTCGCCGTCGGGCCGCGGATGACGCTGCACGAGCGCCCAGCGGCCCGCGTCGTCCATCCCGCCGATCAGTGCGCCGCCGCGCCGCGTGCGCGGCGCATAAGTCGCGCTGCGCTTGACGGCCGGCTTCAGCAGCGCGCGCAGGCCCGCGTAGCTGTCCGCATTCACGAGGCCGGCCGACACGAGTTCGCCGAGCGCCTGTTCGAGTTCGACGGGCAGCATGTGCAATTCGTCGAGCAGCGCGTCGAAGAACATCGCGCCGTGCGCGGCAAGCGCATCGCTCACTTGCGTGGCGCGTGCGGACAGCGTCGGTTGCGCATCGGGATCGCGTAGCGCCTGCCATGCAGAGAGATGGCGGCGCGGCAGCAGCACGATCGGCGTCGTCTTCACGGGCGTGCCGGCCGCGCGCGCCGGCGCGCCGATGCGCGTCCACACCAGCTTGCCCGAGCGGCACAGCTCGTCGAGGCTGCCCGCCGTGTAGTCGGTGAGCCGCGCGGGCAGCAGCGCCTCTTCCCACGCGCTCGCCGCCGCCTCGTAGCCTTCGAGCTGTTCGACCACGGCCGCCAGCGCGTCGCGGCCGGCGCCGCGCGTGTCGGGTGCCAGATGTTGCCAGTGGAACAGGAAACGCATGAAATCGGCGCGTTCGACCGGCTCGATCTCGCGGCGCAGCCGCTTCACCGTATAGCGATGAATGCGCGCGAGCAGGTGGCGTTCGCACCATTCGTCGGTCGTCGCGCCCGGCGTGAAGCGGCCGCGCATCACGTAGCCTTCGCGCTCCAGCGCCGCGAGCGCCGTCGCGATCGACGCGGGCGGCAGGCCGAGCGGCGCGGCGATCGCATCGAGCGTCAGCGGCCCGAAGCCGGTGAGCCGCGCGCGCATCACGTCGACGAGCGCCGCATCGGCTTCCCACGGCTGCGCGCACGCGGCCGGCACCTTGAGCGCGGGTGTCGTGCGGGCGTCGGGATGCAGTGCGCGCAGGCAGACGAGCCGCTCGACCGGCACCCACAGCGCGGCACCGCCCGGGGGCGCGAGTTTCGTCGCGCGGCGGCGTTCCGCGAGTTCCGCGAGTCGCTCGGGCCAGCCCGCGTGCGCGTGCGCCTCGCCGTCGGCCACGCACGCGAGGGTGAGCAGTGCGTCGTGCATTTCGTCGGCGTCGCGCACGAGCGGCCACGCTTCGTCGCGCACCGCGTCGATCGCGTCGGCGTCGAGCGCGCCGAGATCGTCGGTCGATTCGGGATCGCTCCAGCGGCGCGACTGCACGGCCTGCGTGCGGCGTTCCTCGAGCGGCGCATCGTCGAGGAACGCGTAGGGCTTCGCGTTCAGGATCTCGGCCGCGAGCGGGGACGGCGCGGGCAAGTCGCGCGCGACGAGCTCGATCGCGCCGCTTTCGATCCGGCGCAGCAGCGCGAGCCAGCCGTCGGTGTCCATCGCGTCGTGCAGGCAATCGTCGAGCGTCTGGTCGACGAGCGGGTGATGCGGAATCTCGCGTTCGCCGACGATGTTCTCGAGGCACGCGACCTGATCGGGGAACACCGTCGCGAGCAGGTCGTCGCTCTTCATCCGCTGCAGTTGCGGCGCGGTGCGCCGGCCGCCGGTGAAGCGCGGCAGCGCGAGCGCGGTGGTCGCGTTCCAGCGCCAGCGCACGCCGAACATCGGCGCGTCGAGCAGCGCCTGGATCAGCACGTGTTCGGCGCTGGCCGAACGCAGGTAGCGCCACACTTCGTCGAGCGCGAAGCTGTGCGCGAGCGACAGCGACAGGATGATCGCGTCGTCCGTCGCGGCGGCCTGCAGTTCGAAGTTGAAGCTGCGGCAGAAGCGCTTGCGCAACGCGAGCCCCCAGGCACGGTTGATCCGGCTGCCGAACGGCGAATGGATCACGAGCTGCGTGCCGCCCGATTCGTCGAAGAAGCGCTCCATCACGAGCGTGTCCTGCGTCGGCAATGCGCCGAGCGCGGCGCGGGTGCGGGCGAGGTAGTCGGCGATCTGGCGCGCGGCGTCGGGCGACAGCCGGAGATCGTCGACGAGCCAGCGCAATGCGGGCGCGAGGCGGCTGTCGCTGGGGGCGAGCGCGGTGGCGGTCGAGGCTTGTGCGTCGGCTTTCGTTTCCGCATTGCTCACCGTGTTGCCGCCCGCGCGCTTTCGCCCGGCGGCGCCGGCCTGCCGGTCGCCTTCGGCGAACAGCGCGTCGAGCCGCGCGCGCAGCCGGCCGACCGCCGCCGACAGCTCGTCGCTGCGCCCGAGTCCTTCGCCGAGCCAGAACGGAATGCCAGGCGATTGACCGTGCGCATCCTCGACCCGCACGCGGCCCGTTTCCACGCGAATGATCCGGTACGACTGATTGCCGAGCTGGAACACGTCGCCGGCCAGGCTCTCGACCGCGAAATCCTCGTTGACGGTGCCGACCTGGATGCCCTGCGGTTCGAGCAGCACCGCGTAGTCGGCCATGTCGGGGATCGTGCCGCCGGAGGTGGTCGCAGTCATCATCGCGTTGCGGCGGCCGCGCACCGTACCGCCGACCACGTCGCGGTGCAGGTACGCGCCGCGCACGCCGCGACGGCTCGTGAATCCCTCGGCGAGCATCTTCATCACTTCGTCGAAGCGTTCGCGCGTCAGCCGCGCATACGGCGCGGCGCGCGTAAAGCTCGCATACAGTGCGTCCTCCTGCCACTCCGTGCACGCGACTTCGGCGACGATCTGCTGCGCGAGCACGTCGAGCGGCGCTTCGGGAATCCGCAGCGCATCGAGTTCGCCGCGTCGCACGCAGTCGAGCAACGCCGCGCATTCCACCAGCTCGTCGCGCGACAGCGGAAAGAGCCGCCCCTTCGGCACGCCGCCGACATGGTGCCCCGAGCGGCCGACGCGCTGCAGGAACGGCGCGATGCCGCGCGGCGAGCCGACCTGGCAGACGAGATCGACGTCACCGATGTCGATGCCGAGTTCGAGCGACGCGGTCGCGACGAGCAGCTTCAGTTCGCCGCGCTTCAGGCGCTGCTCGGCGTCGAAGCGGTGCTCCTTCGCGAGACTGCCGTGATGCGCGGCGATCGCGTCCTTGCCGAGCCGGTCGGCGAGATGGCGCGCCATGCGCTCGGCCGTGCGCCGCGTGTTGACGAACACCAGCGTCGTGCGATGCGCGGCCGCGAGCCCGGCGATGCGGTCGTACACCTGTTCCCATACGTCGGTCGCCATCACCGGTTCGAGCGGCACGTTCGGCAGTTCGAGCGCGAGATCGCGCTCGCGCGTGTGGCCGGTGTCGACGATCGCGCAGTCGCGCGGCGCGTCGGCCGGCCCGCCGACGAGAAAGCGCGCGACCGCGTGGATCGGCTTTTGCGTGGCCGACAGCCCGATGCGCGGCAGCGCGCGGCCGACCAGCGCGTCGAGGCGCTCGAGCGACAGCGCGAGATGGCTGCCGCGCTTGGACGACGCAAGCGCATGGATTTCGTCGACGATGACCGAGCGCACGTTCGACAGCATCTGCCGCCCCGACGTGGACGACAGCAGCACGTACAGCGATTCGGGTGTCGTGACGAGGATGTGCGGCGCGCGCTTGCGCAGCGCGGCGCGCTCGGCCTGCGTCGTGTCGCCCGTGCGTACCGCGGTGCGGATCGCCGGCACCGGCAGGCCGAGCTGCGCGAGCGATTCGGCGATGCCGGCGAGCGGCGCGTCGAGGTTCACGTGGATGTCGTTCGACAGCGCCTTCAGCGGCGATACGTAGACGACCAGCGTCGCGTCGGGCAGCATGCCGTCGTGCGCGAGCGCATCGCGCACCAGCTCGTCGAGCGCGCACAGGAACGCGGTGAGCGTCTTGCCCGAGCCGGTCGGCGCGGCGACGAGCGTCGAGCGGCCGGCCTTGATGTGCGGCCACGCGAGCGCCTGCGCGCCGGTCGGCGCGGCGAACGTGCGCGTGAACCACGCGGCGACGGCCGGGTGGAACACGTCGAGCGCACGGGCGGCGGGGTGGGGAGCTGTGACGTCCATCGGAGCGTTGAAATAGGGTGCGAGCGTGCGGACACATCGCACGCGAATCGAATCGTCAGTGTGCCAGACGCCGCGCGTGCGCGGCGGGCACGCGTGCCGACGATTCCAATGCAGATGGGGGCCTGCACCGCGCTTTCAATGGACGGAAAGTTGCGTGCCCGTCGGCACGCCGAGCGCGCGCTGAATTGTGTCGAATTGCAACTTGGGGCGAGCCCCACGGCTGAATTTTCCGAAACATGGAACGTGCGTTACCAGCGCGAACCGTCCCTAGACGCGATGCAGCCAGCCGAGCCAGTGTTGGACCAGCGGCGCACGCGACCACAGCGACTGCGCGAGCCACAGCGTGCCGCCCCATGCGGCGGCCACGACGATCAGGTCGCAATGTCCGCTGTTCCACAGGTTCAGCGAATGGCGACGCCAGATCCACGGTACGCCGAGCGGATTGGGCCAGTCGGCGAGCAGATGCATCACGCCGCCGCAGGCGAAGCCGAACAGCGGCGCGGCCCACGTCGGATGTGGATGATGGACGAGCCCGTGCCACCCGAGCGCGAGCAGCGCGATCCAGCCGATGCCCCAGTGCGTGATGGTGCGATGCGTGATCCACAGCCGGCGCTTGCGGGTCCACCAGGCGACTTCGAGCCAGTCGGGCGCGGTGCCGCCCGCGACGCCCGCCGCGAACGCGGCAAGCATGCCCGAGTGCCACGGGCCGGTCGCGCCGGTTTGCGCGACGAGGATGGCGGCGGCGACGCCGGCTGCGAAGCCGGATGCGTGATGCGCATTGTGTGATGCCATAGGGAGCGAGACGAAGAAACGTGAAGCGGCGCGTGCACGAAACGATGATGCGGCGCGCAAGCGGGGCGCTATCTTCGCAGATCGAACTGTGCAGCGGGCGGCTGGTTCGCAGATTTTTTCGCACCCGCTGCGGGGCCGGTCGCCCGGTTCGCAACTTTCGGTTTTGTTCGTTGCGCGCTGGCGCGCGTCGCGGACGATCTCGGACGATGCCCGGGCGCGTCGCGGCGCCGCAACGTGACCCCGCGCACGCAATCGGCGACGCTTTCGTCGCACCTCACGTGTTCGACCCTTTTTGTCCCCCTATACTACGAAGCCGGCATATGGCCGTCGGCGCGCCAGCGGCCATCCACGGATCAGGTGCTTTTCCTGCCTGAAGGAGATCCACATGGGGGACATGCAATGACTACGCTGAATCGCTTCAAATCATCCGCCGCCGTGTTGGCGACGGTGGCCGGCATCGGCTTCCTGCCGAATGCGCCGGCCTACGCGAAAGGGCCGCAGCCCGCGGTCCTGACGAGCTCCGCGGTGGCGGTGGCCGACAAGTACAGCGCGGATGCCGCGGAGCGAATCTTCAAGGAGGGCGGCAATGCGATCGACGCGGCCGTCGCGATTGCGTTCACGCTCGCCGTCACGTACCCGGAAGCCGGCAACATCGGCGGCGGCGGCTTCATGACGATCTACAAGGACGGCAAGCCGTACTTCATCGATTACCGCGAGCGCGCGCCGCTCGCCGCGACGAAGGACATGTACCTCGACAAGGACGGCAACGTCGTCAAGGGCATGAGCCTGTACGGCCCGCGCGCGGTCGGCGTGCCGGGCACGGTGGCGGGCATGTGGGAAGCGCAGAAGCGCTTCGGCAAGCTGAAGTGGAAGCAGGTGCTCGCGCCGGCGATCCACTATGCGCGCGACGGCTTCGTCGTCGATGAGCAGCTCGCGCAGCGCGGCGTCGACGCGTCGAAGGAATTCGGCGGCAAGACCAATTTCGACAAGTACTTCTCCGGGCTGAAGGCCGGCGCGAACTTCAAGCAGCCCGATCTCGCCGACGTGCTGACGCGCATCGCGGACGGCGGCGCGGAAGGTTTCTACAAGGGCAAGACGGCCGAGCTGATCGCCGCGTCGATGAAGACCGGCGACGGCAACGGGCTGATCACGACCGAGGATCTCGCGCAGTACCGCGCGGTGTGGCGCCAGCCGGTGCAGGCGAAGTGGAACGGCTACGACGTGATCACCGCGCCGCCCCCGAGTTCCGGCGGCATCGGCCTCGTGCAGTTGCTGAAGATGAAGGCCGATCTCAAGCAGGACTTCGAGGGCGTGAAGCTCAACTCGCCGCAGTACATCCATCTCGTCGCGGAAATCGAGAAGCGCGTGTTCGCCGACCGGGCGCAGTATCTCGGCGATCCCGACTTCTACAAGGTGCCGATCGCGCAGTTGACCGACGACGCATACATCGCGAAGCGCGCGGCCGAAGTCAACCCGAAGGAGCCGTCGGACACGAAGAGCGTGCAGCCGGGCCTCGGCACGACGATGCCGGAGAAGGCCGAAACGACGCACTTCTCGGTGGTCGACAAATGGGGCAACGCGGTGTCGAACACGTACACGATCAACGGCTATTTCGGCTCGGGCGTGGTCGCCGACGGCACGGGCATCGTGCTGAACGACGAGATGGACGACTTCTCCGCGAAGCCGGGCGTCGCGAACATGTTCGGCGTGGTCGGCAGCGACGCGAACGCGATCGAACCGAAGAAGCGTCCGCTGTCGTCGATGTCGCCGACGATCATGACGAAGGACGGCAAGGTGTCGCTCGTGATCGGGACGCCGGGCGGCTCGCGCATCTTCACGTCGATCTTCCAGGTGATCAACAACATCTACGACTTCAAGATGCCGTTGAAGGAAGCGGTCGGTGCGATGCGATTCCATCACCAACTGCTGCCGCCGAACACGATCTTCTGGGAGCCGTACCACCCGATCGAAGGCGAACTCGCGAAGCAGATCGAGGCGCGCGGCTATACGCTGAAGGGGCAGGATTTCAGCGGCGACATCCAGGTCATCAAGATCGACGGCAAGACGCCGGAAGCGATGGCCGATCCGCGCGGGCGGGGCGTGACGCGGATCATTCGTTGAGGTGACGTTGACGTGAAGCGATGCGTGCGCGTCGGCGAAAGCGGCCGCGTACGCCGTTCGGCAGCCGGTGTGTCGACCCGGCTGCCGATTTTTTTGGCCGGTCGTTCGGATGAAGCCCGCGATCCGCGGTTGCCCCCATTTTCATGAATTTGACGCGCGACGCTGGGATAATGGCCGAGTTTGGCTGCGTCAACGATGGAAGGAGGCCCCATGGGCGACAAGGATACCCGCGAGACCGAGGACAACCGCGCCGATACGAACTCGATGGAAGCGCGCCGGCGCCGTTTCGAAGAGGATCTCGTCGACGCGTACGACGAAGAGCTCGAGATGGAGCTCGACGACCGCCGCTTCGACAACGGTGAAGACCTGTTGTTCTCGCCCGAGCGTCGCGAAGCGCGCAAGGAATATTTCCGCGAGCTGTTCCGCTTGCAAGGCGAGCTCGTGAAACTGCAGGACTGGGTCGTGGAAACCGGGCACCGGCTCGTCGTGATTTTCGAGGGGCGTGACGCGGCCGGCAAGGGCGGTGCGATCAAGCGCATCACGCAGCGCCTGAACCCGCGCGTGTGCCGCGTCGCCGCGCTGCCCGCGCCGAACAACCGCGAACGCACGCAATGGTACTTCCAGCGCTATGTCGCGCATCTGCCGGCAGGCGGCGAGATCGTGCTGTTCGACCGCAGCTGGTACAACCGCGCGGGCGTCGAGCGCGTGATGAATTTCTGCACCGACGACGAGTACGAGGAATTTTTCCGGTCGGTGCCGGAGTTCGAGAAGATGCTCGTGCGCAGCGGGATCCAGATCGTCAAGTACTGGTTCTCGATCACCGATCGCGAACAGGAGATGCGCTTCCAGAGCCGGATCGAGGATCCGCTGAAGCAGTGGAAGCTGAGCCCGATGGATCTCGAAAGCCGCCGCCGCTGGGAGGCTTATACGGCCGCGAAGGAAGAGATGCTGCAGCGCACGCATATTCCGGAGGCGCCGTGGTGGGTCGTGCAGGCCGTCGACAAGAAGCGCGCGCGGCTGAATTGCATTCACCATCTGCTCGGCCAGGTGCCGTATCACGAGGTGCCGCGCCCGACGATCGATCTGCCGCAGCGCGAGCATCACGAGGATTACATCCGCCGGCCGGTGCCGGACCACATGATCGTGCCGGACGTCTATTGAGCGGTTCGGGGCGGCTGGATCGGCCACGGACGCGCGCCGTGCCGCGCGGCGCGCGTTACTCCCGGATCAGGAACGCGGCGCGGTCGCGGCCGGCGATCCAGGCGGGCGTGCGACCGCGTCCGCTCCAGGTGGCGCCCGTCGCCGGATCGCGATATTTCGCGCCGATGGTGAACAGCTTCGCGCGACCGCTGTAACCCTGCCCGAAGACCTCCCGCGCGGTCAGCGCATGATCCGTCACGATCTGGCGTACCTGCATCAGTGCCGCTTGGCGTTCGCGGCGGCGCGCGGCCCGGATGCGCCGATCCAGTTCCGCGAGCTGGGCCTGCAGTTTTTGCAGTTGCATGCGTCCGATATCCCCGTCGCTGAATTCTGATGATTGGCAGAGGTGCGATGTGCCGCATGTCTGCACGCCCGACCAGACGTTGGCAGAACGCATGGCGGGCAACACCGGAAGATTAAGTTTCAGCGCGCGGGTTTTCTATCGGACGCATCCGATTTTTCACGGGAATCTGTCCGCCTTACAGTGCGGGGAAGCCCGCGCGTCCTTGCGTCAGGTCGAACAGTTCGGATTTTGCTGCCGCCTCGGCCGTTTCCGGCAGCTTGATCACGAGCTTCACCGTCATCCCGTAAGCGCTGTCCACCAGATCGTAGCCGGCCTGTTCGATCCAGCGGCGCACGCGCGCCTCTTCCGGGTAGCCGATCTCGATCGCGAGCCGCGTGTGGCGAATGCGCTCGACGCGTTCGGCATCGAGCAGCGCCGATGCGATCGCATCGGTGTACGCACGCACCAGCCCGCCCGCGCCGAGCTTCACGCCGCCGTAGTAACGCACGACCGCGCCGAGCACGCCGTCGAGATCGTGATGGCGCAGCACTTCGAGGATCGGCCGGCCCGCCGTGCCGGACGGCTCGCCGTCGTCCGACATGCCCGACTGGCCGCCGGCCAGCAGCGCCCAGCACACGTGGGTGGCCGCCGGATGCTCGTCGCGCAGGCGTTGCAGTACCCGCATCGCGGCATCGCGGTCGTCGACGGGAACCGCGTACGCGATGAAACGGCTCTTGCGGATCTCGAGTTCGCGGACGTAAGAGGTGGCGAGCGAGTAACTCATGCGTCGCGACGCGGAAAGTGTAGGGAAATCAAGGCGATGATGGCTGGTCGATGCGTTTGGCGTTGGCCTGCGGACGGATATCGTCTGCATGAGCGGAGGGCGAAGACGGAATTTTACCGTGGCGCGCGCCGGAGCATTTCGGTGACGCGCGGCATCAACGTATGCCGATCGACGAGCGCAGCGCCGCGGCCAGCGTGCGCAGCGCCTGCCGGGCACGCGCATCGGTCAGGCTCGAGTAGAGCACCACGTCGCGCGTCGGCAACGGCGGGAGCCCGTAGCGCATCCCCACGTCGACGGTGCCGGCGGGCGCGACGCGATGCCCGAGCGCCGCGACGGCCAGGCCCGCGGACACCGCCGCGCCGATCGTCGCCACGCCGCCGCCGACAAAGACTTCCGTCCACGCGACGCCGGCTTCGTCCAGTGCGCCGACCGCCATGCGGCGCACGCTGCACGGTTCGGCCTGCGTGGCGAGCCGCAGCGGTTGCGGCGGATGGTACTCGAAATCGGCCGCCGCCATCCAGCCGAACGACTCCGACAGGATCGTTTCGCCGTCGAGCCGCCGGCTGTCGTGCTGCAATGCGACGGCCGCATCGAGCTGGCCGCGATCGAACGCATCGAGCACGTCACGCGACGTGGCGACGCGAATCTCCAGCACGAGCGCCGGCTCCGCTTCGCTCATCCGCCGCAGCAGCATCGGGAGATCGGCGCCGACGACATGGTGACTGACGCCGATCACGAGCCGTCGCTGGCTCGTGCCGAACGCGCTGATCGCACCATGGTGAGCGGCCACCAGTTCGCGCGCCGGTTCCAGGAACGCGGTGCCGTCGGCCGACAGGCGAACCTGCCGCGGCGTGCGTTCCAGCAGGCGGCGGCCTAGCCCGTCTTCCAGCCGCTTGATCTTCAGGCTCACCGCCGACTGCGTCGTGTCCAGCGCTTGCGCGGCCCGCGTGAAGCTCCTGAGGTCGGCGGTCAGCACAAATGCCTGCACGGCTTCGATGTCGAGCGTTTTCATCGCACCCTTCTTCATTTCAGAATCGAATCATTGAAATATTCTGCCATCTACTTTTTAAATGATTCAAGGTCTTTTACGCTGGCTCCATGTCGTCCGGAATACCGTCCGTTTCTTTCGCCAGGAGTCGATCATGCTGACCGCGTACTACGTGCACCGCCTGCCGGCGGATTACGACCTCGACATCATCCGCCATCGCGTGCGCGAGCGCGGCAGGCTGTGGGACGACACGCCGGACCTGCTGTTCAAGGGCTTCCTGCTGCGCGAGGCCGGCCGCCACGGCGCGACGGAAAACGGCTACGCATCGTTTTATCTGTGGCGCAACGAACAGGCGTTCGCGCGGTTCGTGACGGACGGCCGCTATCGGGTCGTGACGGACAGCTTCGGCCGTGCGCCGATCGATACGCGGGTTGCGCTCGATGCACGCAAGGGCAGTGCGTCGGCGGGACGTTTCGCGTGTCTGGAAACCGTCGAGATTCCGGCGGACGCCGATCTCGATGCGGCATTGGCGTGGGAGATCGCACGCAATCGCGAAGCGGCGGCTCGGCAGGGTGTGGTCGCGGCGGCCGTCAGTCTCGATCCGCTGCGCTGGCAGCTCACGCGTGCGCTCGTGACGGAACATGAGCCGGACGACGGCGGCGCGGGCACGGTGTACCAGGTGCTGCATCTGGCGAGGCCGTTGCTCGACACGCTGGAAGCGGGCGGCGCGTGATGGCCGGCATCGCGTCGCGATTGCCGGCCGGCGTGGTGATCGCCGCGCATCTGGCGGGTGTGGTGGCAGGCATCGCCGCGATTGCGGCGCTTGCGACGGTGCTGGCGCTGTTGGTCAGGTAAAGCGCTTCAGCGCAGTGAGGGTTTGCGCGGGGGCGCCGCACGCACGATGCACGGCGCCCCCGGTCGCTTCATCGTCGCTCGTTCAGTGGCTCTGCAAGCGGATATCGCGCGACGACGCGCCGACATACACGGTTCCGCCCGGGACGACCCGCCAGCCGTTGCGCGACGTATCCCACACGCTCTGCATCCGCGGCGACACGGTCACGCGCACGCGCCGGGCCTCGCCCGGATTCAGCCGGATCTTGTCCCAGCCGACCAGCCGCTTCGGCGGCTCGTCCTTGTACGGCACGCCGAGATAGACCTGCGGCGTTTCCGCGCCGGCAACGCGCCCGTCGTTGCGCACGGTAAACGCGACGCTCAGCGAGCCGTCCCATTGCTTCGACACCGACAGGCCCGAATACGTGAAGTGCGTATACGACAGGCCGTAGCCGAACTCGAACATCGGCTTGATGTTGCGCGCGTCATACCAGCGGTAGCCCATGTTCAGCTTTTCCGCGTACACCGGGTCGGTGTCGAACGCGCCGTTTTGCCCCCACGTCGGCGAATCCTGATCGCGCGCCGGGAACGTCACGGGCAGCTTGCCGGACGGATTGACCGCACCGAACAGCACGTTCGCGATCGCCTTGCCGCCGGCCTCGCCCGGATACCACGCCTCGACGATGGCCGACACGTTGTCCTTCCACGGCATCAGCACCGGATTGCCGCTCTGGACGACGACGATCGTATGCGGATTCGCGCGCGCGACGGCTTCGACGAGCGCATCCTGGTTCGACGGGTTCGCGAGGCTCAGGCTCTGCAGCTCGCCGAAATCCTCGCCGGCCGGCTGCGCGACCACGACGATCGCGACGTCCGAGCGGCCCGCGAGCGCCGCGGCCTGGTCGATTTCCTGCTGCGTGTACGCGCGGAACGGCGACTGCTGGTCGCTGTTGCCCGCATACGTGACCTGTGCGGCCGGCGCCAGCGCGCGAATCGCCGCGACGATCGGCACGTCGACCTTGAGCCACGGATTGCGCCACCAGCTGCACCCGGTCGACGACCCGAACGTCAGGCCGCCGCAACCGGCGAACGAACCCGATACCGGATCGCGCGTGTTGCCCGAGCCGCCGCCGGACAGCACGGCCGAATCCGCATGGCCGCCGATCACGGCGATACGCGACAGCGCCGACGCGACCAGCGGCAACTGGTTGCCGTCGTTCTTCAGCAGAACGATCGATTGCTCGGCGGCCGCCTGCGCGAACCGGTTCCCGGCCGCGAAATCGATCGTGCCGCCGCCCTGGGCCGGATCGTCCATCACGCCGACGCGGATCATCACGGCGAGCTTGCGGCGCACCATGTCGTCGAGGCGCGCGGTCGACACCGAGCCGTTCGCGATCGCCTGCTTGACGGCCGCCGGCGTCAGGTACACGCTCGGCCCGACGTCTTCTTCCTCGTCGAGGCCGGCGTTGATCGCGGCGGCGGTGCTGTGCGTGGCGCCCCAGTCGGACTGCACCTGGCCCTGGAAGCCCCACTCGTTCTTCAGCACGTCGTTCAGCAGGTGAGGGTTCTCGCACGCATAGGTGCCGTTCAGGCGGTTGTAGCTGCACATCACGCTGCCGGGCCGGCCGCGTTTCGCGGCGATCTCGAACGGCAGCAGGTACAGCTCGCGCAGCGTGCGCTCGTCGATCTGCGTATTGCCGCCCATCCGGCCGTGCTCCTGCTCGTTGCCCGCGTAGTGCTTGATCGTGGCGATGACTTTTTGCCGCTGCGTGGCGAGCGTGCGTTCGGCGAGCAGGTCGCCGGCGAGCAGCGGATCCTCGCCGAGATACTCGAACAGGCGGCCGCCGCGCGGCTCGCGCGCGAGGTTGGTGCCGCCGGCGAGGCCCATGCCGAATCCTTGCGCGCGCAACTGGATCGCGACCTGCTTGCCGTAGTCGTACGACAGCCGTCGATCCCAGCTCGCGGCGACCGCGATCGTGGCCGGGAACGTCGTGCTGGCCTGCGACGTACTGCCGGAGCCGGTCGCCGAATCGACCATGTTGAGATCGGGAATGCCGAGCCGCGGCACGCCCTGGATGTAGCCGGCGCCACCGCCCGGCACCTTTGACATTTCGTATTGCGAATGAATGAACTGGAGTTTCTCGTCGAGCGTCATCTTGCGCACGAGCAGGTCGGCGCGCCGTTGCGCGGCGACTGACGCGAACGTGTCGGTCGCGTCAGCCTGCGCATTGAAATCGGCGTCGCCGGCGTAGGCGGTGGTGCAGAGGGTCGCTGCCAGCACGACGGCCGGCCAGAGGGTGTCCCGCATGTTGTTCTCCATGATCGTATTGCCGGTTGTTCGGATGATGTCTGGAGCTGCGTACGTCCGGTGGATTCGCACCGGACGCATTCGGCTGGCGAAGCAGGGTGGATGCGCGTCGGCATGCCAGGCCGGGCGGGGAATCGTTACGGCCGGTTGGGCCCCGATCGAACCAGACGGACGGCGACGCGGACCGCCCGGCACTGTCGAATCGGATGTAGCGGTTCTCTGCTGCGGCTAATGGTATGAATGTAGTTTGACTACAGCATCGGTGTTTCTACCGATACGTGTGATCTTTATTTCGTAGGGGCGCGCGGCGGGGTGGAAAGTCGGTCATCGTTCCCGGTCGGCCGCCCGCGGCGGGGTAAGAAGTACCTGCGTGCGAGCATTCCGACGGGCGGGAGGTCGGGAAGCGTGTGCCCGCGCGATACGGTTGGTTGCGCAAGCATCGAATGGAACGTCGGCGGATGCCGGCCGCGTCGGGGCGGAGCCGGGCAGCACCGACGGCGTGCTAGCCGCGTCGCGCGACCGGACTGCCGGGCATCGGAATTCCGGCGCGATAGACGACGGTCGCGAGTGCCGCGGCCACCGCGGCCTCGGCCGTCAGCACGGCGACGGCGGCGCCCAGCTCGGCGAAGTACTTTGCGAGCACGGGTACCAGCACGATGTTCAGAATACCCGATGACATCAGGATTCGCGTGAATGCCGACTTCATCCCGAGCGGCAGCATCGTCTGCACGCCGAACAGGTCCGTCATGCCGGCCATGAACGGAATGAAGGCCATCCAGCGCAGCACCTGGACCGTCGGTTCGTACGAGGGCCCATAGAGGATGCGCACGGCGAGCGGCGCACCGAAGAAGATCGCGAGCGAGATGCCGAGCACCATCGCGACCTGCACGACGAACAGCTTGCGCAGGAACGAGAACGCGTCGTTGCGCGCGTGCCGCATCAGGTAGCTGATGCGCGGATAGGTGGCGGCCTTCAGCGGCTGCAGCATGCTGAGCGCCGCGCGGATCAGCTTGTCGCCGGCGGCGAAGTAGCCGGCCGCGACGTTGCCCGAGACGAAGCCGAGCAGCACGGTGTTGGTCGACGCGTAGAAGGCGATCGACGTCGACGCGAGAAACACCTGCCAGCCGCCTTTCAGCGATTCGGCGATGTCGGCCGCGCCGACGCGCACGAAGTCGATTTCGCGGTTGAAATACAGATAGGCCGCCAGCGCGATCGCGGACAGCGTCGGCACCGCCGCGTTGACGATCATCGCACGGTCGATGTCCGCCGGGCTGTGCACGAGCGCGAACATGGCCGGCAGGCTCAGGATGCGCCCGATGAACAGGATCACGCTGAGCGCGCGCAGCTTTTCCATTCCCTGGAAATACCAGCCCGGCGTGAACGCCACGCCGGCGACCATCCCGAAGCCGATCAGCAACAGATCGCGGTCTTCGCCGAAGCGGCCGACCAGCATGATCAGCCCGACCAGCACGATGAAACAGATCACCGCGATGCCGATCTGCGCGTACAGCGTCGCCCAGAAGATGCGCGAGCGTTCGGCGCGGTTGTCGCGCGCGAGCGCGATGCGTGGCGTGGCGGTCAGGTCGAAGCTGTAGCTCGTGCAGTTGGTGAGATACGCAATGACGGCGAGCGAGAACGCGAGCTGCCCGTAGCCTTCGGGCCCGAGTGCGTGCGTCAGCAGCGGTGCGATCAGGAGCGGCACCGCGTACATCGAAATCTGCAACGTCAGCAGCAGCAGGAAATTCTTCTTGAGGTTTGACATTCGCTCGGTCGGCGCCGTGGGTGTCGCAGGGCGGCGGCATGGGGCCGCGGTGCGCGCGTGCATCCGGTCGGCGCTGACCCGGTTGCATGGGTGGGTGGCGCGTCCGGCGTCGCCCGGTATGGCCACATCGTATGGCGGCCATGATACGGGCCGCACGGGACCGCTCTGTTCGCGAGCCTACCGTTCGCGGATTCCGTTCGTGCGCGCGGCATGCATCCCGATACCCCACGCCGTCGCCCGTCGTCGTACCGCGATAGCGATGAAGCTATTTGTAAGCTGGCGCACCGAAGGACGCTCGAACCGGGTGCTTTAATCGAGTGCACTGTTTTGGTTCACGGTGCGAGCCGTCCGATGGCGCCTCGGGCACGCAACGTCACCTCCCGCGGGCATGGGGAGCAGGGCAACACATGGAACCGGGCGGGAGCCGCGCAGGGGCGCGGCCGGGCCGCTGCCGCGCATTCGTCGAGCAGTCGCACGATCGTGGAATCGCTCGTTCCGGCGGAGCCGCCGGAACGCGTGTCCGCGTCCGATAAAAATACCGATCCGAGGAGTACCGATTGAAGCCCATTACGTTCGGCAGTTGCGTGGGGTGGCTGCACGAAGGACAGACTACACAAGGGGTGATCCTGTGCGAATCGTTGGGACACGAGGCATCGTGGACGCACAAGCTCATGCGGGCGATCGCCGAGCGCCTTGCCCGCGACGGCGTCACGGTGTTGCGATTCAACTATCCGTGCACCGGCGATTCCGCGGGCGACGATCGTGACGCCGATCGGCACGCCGCCACCCTCGGCAGCATTCACGATGCGATCGATCTGCTGCGCGACCAGGTCGGTGTCGCGTCGCTGACGCTCGTCGGCATCCGCGCGGGTGCGCTGTTCGCGATGCTGGCCGCCGCAGGCGACGGGCAGCACCCGTCGCCGCGCGTCGACGCTTTGGTGGCGCTCGCGCCGGTCGTGCGCGGGCGTGCTTATCTTCGCGAGCTGTCGTTCGTGCATCGCCAGTGGCTCGACATCACGTCCCCTGCGATTCGCGCCGCACATCGCGACGAGCCGTGCATGAACGTGCTCGGGCACCGCTTTCCCGACGATTTCGTCGCTGCATTGAAGGCGGTCGATCTGTGCGACGTCGTGCGCGACGCACCGACGCTGCCTCGCGCGATGCTGCTGATTCAGCCCGATCAGGACGAGCCCGCGTTGCGCGATGCGCTGCTCGCGCGGGGCGTGAACGTGGCGACCGAACCGTTCCGCGAATGGCCCACGACGATGCTGGACGGTACACGCTCGCGTCTGCCGCTCGCGGCCATCGACACGCTCGCGAACTGGATCGTCGAACGCGCGCCGCACACGGCCGCCGGCGTCGACCCGACGTGGCGGCCGGATCCGCCATGGAACGGCGAATCGGCCGCGGCGCTCGACATGATCGACATGACCGAGCAGGTCGTCGCGGTCGGGCCGGACCGGTTGGTCGGCGTGCTGTGCCGTCCCGCCGATACGGGGCCGGCGCATCCCGTCGCGCCGGCGCTCGTGATCGCGAACACGTCGACGAATCCGCGAAGCGGCGAAGGGCGCTTCAGCGTGCGCCTCGCGCGGACGCTCGCGCGCGCCGGCGTCACGACGTTGCGGCTCGACGTGAACGGCGTCGGCGACAGCGGGGCCGCCGCGCCCGACGACCAGTCTCCCGTCGTGTATTCGGCGCGGTCGAGTGACGACGTGGCGGCCGCCGCCGACTGGCTGCGTGCGCTCGGTCATCCGGACGTGGTCGCGGCCGGCATCTGTTCCGGCGCCTATGCGGCATTGCATGCGGCCGTGAAGACGCCGTCGCTCGGCGGCGTGATCGCGATCAACCTGGCGCGCTTCGTGTGGCCGGCCGGCCTCTCGCTGGACGCGGTGCAGAAGCAGCGGAACAACTCGGTGCGCGGCTACTGGCTGTCGGTACGCGACTGGCAGAAGTGGAAACGCCTCGTGCGCGAACGGCGCGATTTGCGGCCGATCGTGCGGGCCGTCGCCGCCAATGCGATCGCGCGGGTCAGCGTACCGGTGAAGGAGGCGGCCGCGCGCGTCGGCTGGAAGCCGCGCGTGGGCACACCACGCGGCGTGATGCACGTGCTTGCGCAACGCGATGTCCGGACGACGCTCGTCTATGGCGCGCTCGATCCCGGCATCGACGATGTCCGCCGCCATTTCGGCGCGATCGAGCATGCGTTCAGGTGCTCGCGTCACGTACGGCTGCACCTCGAGCCGCAGGTCGATCACGCGGTATACGGCGCGGTCGGCACGGATATCGTGATCGAGCGGTGCTTGCAGGCGCTCGGTCGCGACTTGACGAGGCCGGTCGTGCACGCCGCCGATCCTGTCGCGCTCGAAGCGGCGGGGGGATCGTACGCAAACGTGTCGGTCGGCAGGCCGTGATGCGCGTCGTGCCGCATGCGTCGGCGCCGCGGGGCGCGATCCCGGCATCGTATGAAGATCGACGTTCGGTGGGGTCGCTCACAGACGCGCGGCTCGCCGTAGTGTCCAATCCCTTATCGATGCATGCACGGTTGTGCCCCGACCAGCCGGATGTGTCAGTTCCGATCGCCCGGCTCCGCATAGGGTGATTTCGCGTAGGGCGATGCGTACAACGTGTCGCTGCGCCATACGTCGTCGGTGGGCGCATTGGCCACCTGCGGGCGATGCGGTCTCGCCGGCACGAGCGGCCGGCGCAACGTGATGCGGGCCCGCGTGTCGGGCTGGACGGCGACGCTCGCGGCTGAACGAGCGAGCGCGGGTGCCGCAGCCGCGGATGCGGTCGCGGCTGGCTCGGCGGTCGCGGCCGCGCCGACGGCTTGCGCCGAGCGTTGTGGCGGCACGGGCGCAACGAGCGTCGACGATGCGAGGCGCGGTGTGTCGGCCGGTGTGCCGGACAGCGTTTGCGCACCGGCGGCACAGACGAAGCCGGCCGACGCGATGTAGAGGAACGGCGCAAGCGACGAAGAGAAGTTCATGACGAATCGCAGGGAGTGACGTGCGGTGAAGAGGGTGGTGCGGCACTGCAATACAAGCCGCGCTGGGCAAGCGTAATGCCGGAATTCGCCGCGTTCGGCGGGTTACCGCACAGTTTTGGAAGGACACCATGTCAATCACCACGCAACCGGAATCGACGCGCGGCACGCGGCGGCCATGCTGGGCCGGCGCCGGCCGTGCGCCGTGGCTGTCGCGCATGGCGATCGTGGCGGCCGCGTGCGCGCTGAGCGCATGTGCGCTGTCGCCCGGCATGACTTACCGCGCGCCGGCGGAGCGCGACGCGAATGCGCGCGTGAGCGCCGACGCATCGGGCTCGGGCGGCCTCGACGGCGTGCAGAACGTGTCGAGCGAGGATCTGATCGAGATCACCCCGGCATTCGTCGCACAGCACCATGCGGGGCGGCCGGCCAACGTCGACGCGGAGATCCGTCAGTTGTTCGGCAAGCCGACGCCGTACACGATCGGCCCCGGCGACGTGCTGAGCATCATCGTCTGGGATCACCCCGAATTGAACCTGCCGACGACGCAGACGGTCGGCGGCGGCGACGGCGTCGGCGCCAGCTCGGTCGCGACGGGCTACACGGTCGACGCGGCCGGCAACGTCCAGTTCGCGTATGCGGGCCTCGTGCACGTGGCAGGACTGACCGAGGCACAGGCGCGCGCGCTGCTGATGAAGCGGCTCGGCGAATACGTGCGCAAGCCGCAGCTCGCGCTGCGCGTGCAGAGCTACCGCAGCAAGCGCGTCTATCTCGACGGCGAAGTGCGCACGCCGGGTTTGCAGATCGTCAACGACATGCCGATGACGCTGCCCGAGGCGATCGACCGCGCGGGTGGCTTCACGCCGACGGCGGATCGCTCGCAGGTGTCGGTGACGCGCGGCGACACGACCGTGAACGTGAGCCTGCCCGCACTGATCGCGGCGGGCGTGAATCCGTCGAACATCCTGCTGCGCGACGGCGATCTCGTACGCGTGCGCGCGGCGAGCGACGCGAAGGTATTCGTGCTCGGCGAAGTATCGCGGCCCGCGACGCTGACGTTGACCGACGGCCGGATGAGCCTCGGCGAAGCGCTCGGCGACACGGGCGGCGTGAGCCAGTACACGTCGGACGCGCGCCAGGTGTTCGTCGTGCGCCGCGGCCCCGACAATCGCCCGCGGGTGTACCACCTCGACGGCAGCTCGCCCGCGTCGTTCGCGCTCGCCGACCAGTTTCCGCTCGAGCGGCGCGACGTCGTGTTCGTCGATGCGTCGTCGCTGGTGCGCTGGAGCCGCGTCGTGAACCTGCTGATTCCGTCGTCCGCGCAAGGTGCGCTGACGGCGAAAGCCATTTCGCCGTGATGCCCGAGGCGGATTTCGTGACCGCGACCGTGCGTCGCGCCATACGGGACTGATGCTGCATGAACACTTCGACCCTGCCTGACCCGCCCAGCGGGCGCATTCCGCGGCCGTCCTATCCGGTGCGCCGCTACTGGAGCATGCTGTACGGCGGCCGGCGCCTGATCGTGTGCACGGCGCTCGCCGGCGCGCTCGCGGGCGGCCTGTATGCGCTGTTCGCGGCCCCCGTCTACCGCTCCGACATCCTGTTCCAGGTCGAGCAAAGCCAGACCGATTCGAAGCAGACGTCGCCGCCCGGCGATCCGTCGTCGGTGTTCGATCTGAAGACCGATGCATCGACCGAGATCGAGGTGCTCAAATCCCGCGCGGTGCTCGATCGTGCGATCGAGAGCACGAACCTCGCCCTCGACGCACGGCCGCATTACCTGCCGCTGATCGGCTGGCGGCTCGTGAACGCGGCCGACGGCCTGTCGTCGCCGTTGCCGGGCGGCTACGTGTATGGCACCGAGCGCATCGACGTGCCGACCTTCGACGTGCCGAAGCGGCTGCTCGGCAAGCGCTTCGCGCTGACCGTCGGCGACGACGGCGCCTACACGCTGCAGCGCACGGGATTCTTCGGTCGGAAAGGGCCGGTATGGCGGGGCCGCATCGGCCAGCCGCTGCACATCGAGACGCCGCAGGGGCCGATCGACGTGTTCGTGCGCGACGTGGCCGGCCAGCCCGGCGCACGCTTCGATCTGACGCGCTACAGCGACGAGGAGGCGACGACGTGGCTGCAGAAGAACGCGCTGATCTCGGAGCGCGGCAAGCAGTCGAACATGATCGGCGTGACGCTCGACGGCATCGATCCCGTGCACGACAGCCGTGTGCTGAACGCGATCGGAGAGGCGTACCTCGCGCAGAACACGCAGCGCAAATCCGAGGCGGCCGACAAGCTGATCCGTTACATGGACGGCCAGTTGCCGCAACTGAAGGCGCAACTGGAAGCGGCGGAGAACCGCTTCAACGCATTCCGTGCGTCGCACGGGACGGTCAATACGAGCGACGAGGCACTGGCGTTGCGTCAACAGTCGGTCGACATCGAGACGCGTGTGCAGACGCTGCAGCAGCGTCGCGAGGAACTGCTCACGCGCTTCATGCCGAAGCATCCGGCCATCGTGGCCGTCGATGCGCAGCTCGCCGATGCGCAGCGTTCGCTCGACACGGCCCGCAAGCAGATCCAGCAACTGCCGACCGTCGAGCAGGGCGTGCTGCAACTGCAGCGCGACGTGGCCGTCGACACCGCGCTGTACACGAACCTGCTCAATACACGCCAGCAGATGGTCCTCGCGCGCGCCAGCAAGACGGGCACCGTGCGGATCGTCGATACGGCGAAGGTCGCCGAGCAGCCGATCGGGCCGCATCGCGGGGTTGCGGTGGTCGGCTTGCTGATGGTCGGCCTGCTGGCGGGCGCGGCGATCGTGATCGCCCGGCAGCGCGTCGTCGGCACGATCGGCGACGCGGAGGAAATCGAATGGGCGACCGGGCTGCCCGTGTTCGCGACGGTCCCGCACAGCGCTGTCGCGGCGGCCGCGGAACCGAGGTCGAAGCGCGGCCGGCTCGGCCCTCGAATGTCGACGGCGCCGGTCGACGTGCAGGACGCCGCGCTCGAAAGCCTGCGCAGTTTCCGCGCGTCGCTGCAATTGTCGATGCCGGCCGCATCGAATCCGGTCGTGCTGATCTCCGGGCCGACGACGGGCGTCGGCAAGTCGTTCGTCGCCGCGAACATCGCATCGCTCGTCGGCGCCGCGAAACGGCGCGTCCTGTTGATCGATGCCGATCTGCGCAAGGGTTCGCTGCACGGCCGGTTCCGCTATAGCCGCGCGCCGGGGCTGGCGGACGTGGTGGCGGGCACTCACACGCTCGACGAGGCAATCAGGCGCGGCGTCGCACCGGGCCTCGATTTCATCGCGATGGGCCATGTCGTTCCCGATCCGGGCGAACTGCTGCTGCAACCCGCGCTCGCCGAACTGATCGGGCAGGCCGCGTCCCGCTACGACATGGTCGTGCTCGACGGCCCGCCGTTGCTGCCGGTGGCCGATGCGCTGGTGCTCGGCCGCCTCGCGGGCACCGTGTTCCTCGTCGCGCGTAGCGGCGTGACGACGTTGACGGAGCTCGACGAAAGCGCGCGGCGGCTCGAGCACGCGCATATCGATGTGCGCGGCGTGATCCTGAACGACTACAAGGGCGCGCCGGGACGGTACGACTACGGCTATACGGGCGCGAACACGCATCAGGCCGAGGCAGGGTTGACGGGGATGATCGCACCGCGGCAGCGGGCGGAACGCGCGTCATGAATCGGAGAGCAGGCGGTGCCGGCCCGCGACCGGGCGCGGCGACGGCGCGCGGGATGGCGCGCGGGATGGCGCGCGTGCGCGGTGTCGCGGGCGGTTATGCGGGCTACTGGTGGGAGGATCCGGCACGGCTCGTGCCGATGTTCATCCTGCCGTTGTATGGATTGCTGTCGCTCAGCCTGCTGGGCGACCAGAAGTCGATCGCACGAATCTATTTCGACGGTTACTACGCATTTGCCGGCGCGTTGTTCCTGATGGTGGTGGCGGCGACGGCGTGGCTCGCGACGACCGAAGCGCGGACGCGGCGCGGGCCGCCGGAAACGCCCGTCGAGGTGCCGCCGCGCGTGCTCGATTGCCTGTTCGCGCTCGCGCTGTTCGGCAATCTCGTGATGATGAGCGGGATCATCGCGCGGCCGGCGCTGCTGCTCGAATTCCTGCATGGCCAGGCTACCGCGTACGACATGCTCCAGCAGATCGGCCGCGTCACCGGGTTGAGTTCGTTCACGCAGGCGACGTCACCGTTCGTCGCACTCTATTTCTACGTGTTCCGAACGCCGGTGAAAGGCCTGAACCGCTACAAGATCTACATGGCCGTGCTCGCGGTGCTGACGGTGCTGCGCAGTTTCCTCTTCGCGGAGCGCCTGGCGTTGATCGAGATGGTGATGCCGCTCGCGCTGATGGTCGTGCGGTTCCGGCTGCAGGGCCGGTATGCGCGGCTGCTCACGCTTGGGCCGTACGCGGCGATCCCGCTGTTGTTCGCGCTGTTTATCGCGAACGAGTACAACCGGTCGTGGGAAGCCTATTACGTCAACATCTACGACAACATCTTCGACTTCGCGCTCGAACGGCTCGGCCTGTACTATTCGACGTCGCTGAACAACGGTGCCGGGATGCTTGCCGTACTGGGCTGGGGGCAGGGCCATCCGATGTTCACGTTCGACTGGTTGATGCGCTTTCCGGTGATCGGCGAGACGTTCCGGCCGTGGATCGATTCGAGCGACAGCTTCAACCTGTTTCTGAACAGCTACGCAGACCCGGAATTCAACAATCCGTCCGGTATCTTCGTCCACTTCTACGAGTGGGGCTGGTTCGGGCTGCTCGACGCGGCCGTGCTCGGCTGGTTGGTCGGCCGCAGCTATGCGGGCTGGCGCAGCGGCAACGGGTTCTGGTGCTGCGCGCACGCGGTGCTCTACGTGTCGTTGATGGAGATCATGCGTACGCCGAATCTGTTCAGCGGACGCAATTTCCTGCCGATCGTGCTGCCGATCATCGTGTTCCATTGGTTCGGGAAGCGGCCGGCGAGCGTTGCGCCTTCCGCCACGCGCGCGGTATCCGGACGCGGGGCGCGCGCCGCCGAAACCAACGAGCGGGACGGCGGCGCGACGGCATGGCCACTCGCACCCGCACCGCATCGACGACGCACTATTCCACGCGCGACGCGAAATCCGGAACGGTAGGCTCGCGAACTGTGCGCGGCCGCGCGATCCGTATCATGACCAGGATTGTCCGCGCGCTGCTCGTCCGACTTCCGCACATGACCGACCTGACCATCGCAATCTGCAACTACAACCATGGTGCGTACCTGCGCGCAGCGATCGACTCGGCGCTCGCGCAGACCGTGCGCGACGTCCGCGTGCTGATCGTCGACGACGGGTCGACCGACGATTCGCGCGACATCATTCGCTCGTACGGCGAGCGCGTGACGGCGGTGTTCCAGGAGAATCGCGGCCAGGTAGCCGCGTACAACCGCGCGCTCGAGCATGTCGCGTCGCGCTACGTCATCCTGCTCGACGCGGACGATCTGCTCTATGCCGACGCCGCGGCACGCGTGCTCGCCGCGTTCGCGTCCGGCGATTTCGTGAAGGTTCATTTCCGGCTCGACGTGATCGCGCACGATGGCGTGCGGACCGGCGCGAGCGTGCCGCAGTCCGCGGTCGATACGGATTGCGGCCGCCTGTTGCGCGCAGGCTGGCTGTATCCGTCGCCGCCTGCATCGGGCAACGCGTATCGCGTCGCCGCGCTGAAGCGCATCTTTCCGGTACCCGTCACCGCCGACAATCTGCACGGCGCCGATTTCTACGCGATCTACGGCATCGCGCTGCTCGGGGCCGTCCACATGATCGACGCGACGCTCGGCGGCTATCGCGTGCACCAGCAGTCGAATGCAAGCACAACCGACGCCCCGGCCCTTGCGCTCGCCAATTCGGAAGACGCGGCCACCGGTGCGCTGAAGGCCGAACGCCGCTGGTCGATCCTGCGCACGCTCGCCGGCGCGCGGCTGCAGGAAGCGCTACCGATCGCCCCGCTCGACTTCGCGATCGAGAAGGCGCGCTTCGCGAGCACGCTGTATCGCGCGCCGTTGGCGCGGCGCTGGCGCTGGTTTCTGTGCGAATCCGGACGCTACTGGCATACCGTGCTGCGCAATCCGTTCTGGCGTCCTGCCAAGAAGGCAGCGGTCACCGTGCTGTCGCTCGCATGTTTGCTGCCGTCGTCCGCGCTGAGCAATCGCGCGATCCGCTACCTGTCCAATCCGCTTGCGCGCGTGCGCAAGCTGCCCGCCGCACGCACCGACGTGCAATGAGCACCGCGCGCTCGCGGCTGCGCCGGCCGAATCGCCTGTTCGGTTAGCCATCGCACCCAGTGCGTCCGGCATGCGCTGCACAATGGTCCGGACCGTTGAGGAACGCGTAACGACGGATATCGGTGGCCGCGTGGCGCGGCAGCGAGGCCCGCCATGACGGACGCGAAGCAATGTCCGTGACGGCCACGTGTTCATCAATGAGGAATGCGTAATACATCGGGATTCCGATGTGTATGGATCGCTCGCGACTTGACGATGCGCCGCCTCATCGGCGCGCTGGGCAACGAACAGTGCGATCGAATCGACCAATCCAGAGATGACCAAAGAAAAGATCGTTCATATTGCCGAGGCGTTTGGCGGCGGCGTGCTGTCGATGCTGACCTATCTCGCCAACCATGCCGCGGCAGCGGGCGTCGACGTGACGGTACTTCACTCGATCCGGCCGGAAACCCCGCGCGATTTCGCTACGCTGTTCCGGCCCGACGTGAAGCTCGTTTATGTCGACATGGTGCGCGAGGTCGACGTCCGGCGTGATCTGCGGAGCTTGCGCGCGCTGGTCCGGAACCTGCGTGACTGCGGGCCGACCGCGGTTCATCTGCACTCGTCGAAGGCAGGCGTGCTGGGACGCATCGCCGCCCGGATCGCCGCGCCGACCGCGACGGTGCTTTACTCGCCGCACGGTCTGTCGTTCCTGCGCTGCGACGTGTCTCGCATGAAGCAGTTCGCGTATCTGAGCTTCGAGCGCATCGCGGCGCGTATCGGCGGCACCATTGTCGCGTGCTCGGGCAGCGAGCTCGGCGAGATCAACCGCAAAGTTCGCGCGAAATCCGCGGTTCTGGTGGAAAACGGGGTGAACGTCGCCGAGATTCCGCCTCGCCGAACACGCGACGATCGCAAGGTCGTCATCGGGATGAGCGGTCGCGCGTCGTTCCAGAAGAATCACGAAGCATTCGTACGACTGGCCGACGAGCTGCACGGCGCCGACGTCGAATTTCTCTGGATCGGCGGCAACGTGGCGGAGATTCCCGATTCGTCGCGGCGCCAGGCCGTCGCCTGCAGCGGCTGGGTGACCCGCGAGCGTGCGCTGACGCTCACGTCGGAACTGGACATCTATGTCCAGACCTCCCGCTGGGAGGGGATGCCGGTCGCGCTGATCGAAGCGCAGGTTGCCGGGATCCCGGCCGTGGTGACGAACGTCGTCGGCAATCGCGACGTGGTGATCCACGGCGTGACCGGCTACGTCGCGTCGACCCCCGCCGAGATGGTCGGCTATCTGAGCACGCTCCGCGACGACCGTCGGCTTCGCGAGCAGATGGGCGAAGCCGCGCGAAAGCGCGCGATTCAGCGGTTTTCGATGAGCGCGATCTTCCGGCAATGGCATGCGCTTTACGGACTGGGTCCCGACGAACCGCGCGTTGCCACGCGCGACTTCGAGCCGGTTGCCGTGGATCACGTCAAAGCCTGATTTCGATATCCCCTTATTGACATGAGCGCTTTCAAGAAACCGAGGCAACTCGTATACAACGGCCGATTCACCACGCAGAAGACAACCGGCGTGCAACGCGTCGCACGCGAGCTGATCGCCGCGTTGATCAAGTTTCAGCCGCAGGATCCGGTAACCGTGCTGGTGCCTCCGCAGCCCGGTATCGAGGTGAGTGGAGCGAGGACGGTCAAGGTCGGCTTTTACAAGGGCGTGGTCTGGGAGCAACTGGTGCTCCCGTTGTTCGCGCGCCGCGGCCGCGTCGTCAATCTCAGCAATTCGGCATCCATTTTCATCGGCAACCAGATCATCTACATGCACGACGCGGCGGTATTCGACACGCCCGCGCATTTCTCGCGCCCGTTTCGCGTGTGGTACCGGATCATGTTCTGGATCCTGGCGCGAACCTCCGTCCGCGTGCTGACCAACTCGTATTTCTCGCGGGATCGCCTCGCGCATCACTGCGGGGTTGCCGCGGAGAAGATCAGCGTCGTGCCGCTCGGCGCGGATCATCTCGACACGCTGGAACCGGACACGAGCGTGCTCGACAAGCATGCGCTGACGCCGAACCGGTTCGTGCTCGCGGTCAGCAGCATGAATCCCACCAAGAACTTCGGCCGGCTGATCGCGGCGTTCAGGCAGATCGACGATCCGTCGGTCGATCTCGTCATCGTCGGGATGCAGAACACCACCGTGTTCGGCAAGCAGGACCCGATGGCGGCGGCCGCGGAGCCGAACATCAAGTACGTCGGCTATATCAGCGACGAACAGTTGAAGGCGCTGTATCAGAACGCGGCGTGCTTTCTTTACCCGTCGATCTACGAAGGCTTCGGCATACCGCCTCTCGAGGCGATGCGCTACGGATGCCCGGCCGTGGTCGGCAAATCGGCAGCCCTGCCGGAAGTCTGTGCGGACGCGGCGCTGTACTGCGATCCGTATTCGCAGGACGACATCGCGCGGAAATTGCGGAGCCTGCTCGATTCCGACGAACTCAGGGCCGAGCTCAAACGCAAGGGGCGCCTGCACGCGGACAAGTATCGCTGGAGCAGAAGCGCCGAGATGATGAAGGAGATATTCGAGGGGCTGTAGGGCATCCGCCGGGCTGCACGACGACTCACTGTTCCCCACCGCACTGTCCCGTGCGTCGGCCATCCATACAGTGAACGACTATCCGATATCTCGGCGGTGCGGAACCTGACGGGCCGGCCACCGCTTCATCATGACTGCACGCGAAACCTACCTCGATGTCGCCCGCGGCGCGGGAATCATTCTCGTCGTATACGGGCATGTGCTGCGCGGCGCCGTTTCCGCCGACCTCGTGCCGGCAGGCGCGGCCGACACGGCATTCGCGTGGAACGACTACGTGATCTACACGTTCCACATGCCGGTGTTCTTCTTCCTGTCCGGCCTGCACGTCTGCAGCTCGCTGCGCCGCACGCCGCACGGCTTCCTGTGGTCGAAGATCCGGACGATCGTGTATCCGTACCTGCTGTGGTCGATCGCGCAGGGCGCCGTGCAGATTGCGATGGCGTCGCACGGCACCAATCATCCGTTTACGCTGAACGACCTGCTGGCGATCGGCTGGCGACCGTTCGCCCAGTTCTGGTTCCTGTACGCGCTGATGCTCTGCATGCTGGGCATCCGGGCGTTCGCGGCGGCCGTGCCGGATGTGGCGCGCGCACCCATGCCATCGCGGGCGCGCGGCTGGCTCGCCGGATGCGCGATGCTCGGGCTGGCGCTCGGCGCGGCGACGCAGTGGGGCATCCTGTCGATCACGCTGATGAATGCACCGTTCTTCGTGGCGGGTGTGCTTGCGTCGCAGGCATTGCCCCGGTGGCTCGCGCGCCATAGCGGGCCGACCGCATGCGCCGCCACGGCAACGGCGTTCGTCGCCGCGGTCGTGTTCGCTCACGGCTTCGGTAGCGCGACGAGCATCTGGGCGCTTCCCGCCGCGTTCTCGGGCATCGCGCTGGCGCTGCAACTCGCGCACCGGTATGCGTCACAGCCCGCACGCGCGGGATGGCTGGCGGCGATCGGTTGCGCATCGATGCCGATCTACCTGACCCACATCTTTGCGATGGCGGCCGTACGGATCGTGCTGATGCGCGCCGGCGTCACCGATCTGGCAGTCCACCTCGTGCTCGGCACGCTGGCCGGTGTCGCGATCCCGGTCGCCGTCTATCTGGTCGCATTGCGGACAGGGTTCGCGCATATTGCCGGCTTTCCGTCATGGCCGGGACGCGATACGGCGGTACGAACGCGTACCGCTTGAGCTTCGGCATCATCGTCTGGCCCGGACGTTGCGCGCTTGGTCTGATGACGCACCGAAGCCGATCGGCGCCCCTGATCTAATCAACGTCGAAGCGTCGCCGCTTTCGTCGGCCTCGCGGACGGGCCATGCAGTCGGCCGCCGACATGTGCGGTTCAACGCGCGCGAAAACCTGCCAGGGAAACGATACGCCATGCATGAATTGCAACGTCTGTCGCGCGGCGTGATCGCCGCGATGTGCATCGCGGGCGGGCTGTCGTGGTCGGAACCCGCGGTATCCGCGACCGCCGCGGGCGAACCGGCCGTGCTTCATGCGGCCGTACCGGACGCATACGTGCGTCCGGATCGCGCCGCGGCCGATCAGGGCGACGCGTTGCAGCGCGCGCTCGATGCGTTGCGCCCGGGGCAGCGGCTCGTATTCGCACCGGGGCGCTATGTCGTCGGCCGCTCGCTCGTCGTACGGCAGGCGCGTGTGGTGCTGTCGGGATTCGGCGCGACGCTGATCGCCACGGCGCCGAACGATCAGACGATCGAGCTGCGCGGCGACGGTACGACGCTCGTCGGGTTCCGGCTTATGGGAACCGGCACGACGCGCCTGACGACGCCGGAGTCGACGAAGGTCGAGGTAACCGGGCGAGACGTGCAGGTGCTCGACAACGTCGTCGACGGCGGCGCGGGTGCCGGCATCTTCGTATTCGGCGGTGCGGATGTCGCGATCGTCGGCAACGAGGTGCTGTCGACGCTGGCGGACGGCATCCACATGACGCACGGCTCGCGCAACGTGCTGGTACAGGGCAACGTCGTGCGCGGCACCGGCGACGACATGATCGCCGTGGTGAGTTACCAGGCGGAGGGCGTGCTGACCCGCAACGTGATGATTACCGGCAACTCGCTGGAAGGCAACCCGTGGGGGCGTGGCATCACCGTCGTCGGCGGTGCGGACGTGACGATTTCGAACAACATCGTGCGCAACGTGCAGGTCAGCGCCGGGATTCTCGTCGCGCAGGAGGACAGCAACCGCACAGCCGGCTCGTCCGACGTCCGGATCGAGCGCAACGTGATTGCCGATATCCAGACTGCGACAGGGCGGACCGATTCGCGCCCGCTCACGCAGCAAGCGGCGATCGAGGTCAGCACGTGGTCCGGTTCGGTGTCGCGGGTGACCGTGATCGGCAATCGCGTGTCGAATGCGAGATTCGACGGCATTCGGTTGTGGGGCAACGTGTCGGACATACGGCTGGCGGACAATCGGCTGTCCGGGATCGGCGGCTTGCCGGTGCGGGTCGGACCTGAACCGGAGTGCTCGGCCGGCGCGCCCGCGGACCCTTCCGCGAACGATCGGTCGAGGAGCGTTCCGTGTGCGCGCGCCCGCCAGTCTGCGCCGGGTGCGCCCGACGCGCTCGGCGCCGATACGTCGCTGCTGCCGCGCGTGCGTGAATCCGTCAGACGGCCGCGCTGGTCGCAGCGCGGCACGGATTAGGGTGAACAGGCCCTGATCGAGCGGTGCGCGGCACGCGCGCCGACGCGATTCGCACGCACTTGTCGCACGGCGTCGCGTTCCCCAGCATTCTCCGGTCAGCCCGGTTCGCCGGCGGAGAGCGGTACGACCGGCGTCGGCTGCGCGGACGTCGTCCCCGAGCGCGGCGGAGCGGCGCCGACGATTGCCCGCCCGTACTGATCATCGAACCGCACGATATCGTCTTCGCCGAGATAGTCGCCCGATTGCACTTCGATGATTTCGAGCGGAATCCGGCCGGGATTCTCGAGTCGATGCACTTCACCGACGGCGATGTACGTCGATTCGTTCTCGCACAGCAGGAACGTCTCGGCGCCGCGCGTCACCTTCGCGGTGCCGCGCACGACGATCCAGTGCTCGGCGCGGTGATAGTGCATCTGCAGCGACAGCCGCCTGCCGGGTTCGACGACGATCCGCTTCACCTGGAAGCGCGCGCCGAAATCGATCGAATCGTAATGGCCCCACGGCCGCTGCACCTTGCGGTGCTCGCTCGCCTGCGGGCGCCGGTCGGTCTTCAGGCGGGCGACGACGTTTTTCACGCGCTGCACGTCGTGCTTGTTCGCCACGAGCACGGCATCGGCCGTCTCGATCACGACGACGTCCTTCATCCCGACGCACGCGATCAGGCGGCCTTCCGAGCGTACGAAGCTGTCCTGCGTGTCCTCGAACACGATCGGGCCGCGCGCGACGTTGCCGTGATCGTCCTTCGGCATGATTTCCCAGATCGCGTCCCACGTGCCGACGTCCGACCAGCCCGCCGCGAGCGGCACCACGATGCCTTCGATGCCGAGCTCGCGGTGTTCCGCGAGGCGCTCCATCACCGCATAGTCGATCGAATCCGACGGGCACGCGTCGAAGGCCGCCGCATCGATCCGGAAAAACGGATCGTCCGCGACGCCGGCGCGCCACGCGCTTTCGCAAGCGGCGTGGATGTCCGGCGCGAGCGCGCCGATCGCCTTCAGCCAGACCGATGCGCGCGTGACGAAGATCCCGCTGTTCCACCAGTAGTCGCCCGATTGCAGGTAGCGCTCGGCGAGCGTCGCATCGGGTTTTTCGACGAAACGCCCGATCGCGTAGCCGCCTTCGCTGCCATGGCGGCCCGCGCGCGGCTCGCCCACCTGGATGTAGCCGTAGCCCGTTTCGGCACGGCGCGGCAGCACGCCGAGCGTGACGATCGCGCCTTCCTGCGCATAGCGTGCCGCGCGGGCGATCGCGTCCTGGAATGCGCCGACATCGACGATCACGTGGTCGGCCGGCATCACGGCGAGCACGGGATCGTCCACGAGCGCGCTCGCGTCGAGCGCGGCAAGCGTCAGCGCGGGCGCGGTGTTGCGCGCGGCCGGCTCCAGCAGGATGCGGGCGGGCGCCGACCGGCCTTGCACCTGCTCGGCGCTCATGAAGCGATGCTGTTCGCCGCATACGAGCAGCAGCGTGTCGCCGAGCGACGCGTTCGCGATACCGTTCAGGCGGCGTGCCGTCGCCGACAGTGGCGATTCGTCCGAAACCAGCTCGATCAGCTGCTTCGGATACTGTTCGCGCGACAACGGCCACAGCCGCGTGCCGGAGCCGCCGGCGAGAATCACCGGCAGGATGCTCGGCAGATCGGGTTCGGGAACCTGGCGAAGGGTGGGGGTCATCGGTTCGCTCCGGTATCGACGGGCAGCCGGGTGCGAGCGCGGCCGTCGGCGCGCGCGTCGTCGTTGCGCGAGACGGAGACGGCCCGCGACAGCAGGTAACGCAGCGCGCCGGCCGCACGGTCGGCCGACCGTACCAGGCCGACGAACGGCGCACCCTGTTCGAGATACGGGCCGTAGGCCTTGCGGAATCCGAACTGTTTGTAGAACGCCTGACGTGGCGCCGGGACGTGCGTGCGCACGGCGGTGTCCGGCCATGCGGCCTGCGCGGCGGTGAGCGCGCGTCCGATCAGGCGTTCGAGCGTGTCGTCGTCCCGACAGCTTTCGCTCGTCAGCACCTTGTCGATCACGACGTCCGGATCGATGTCGTCGCCGGGCAGGATACGCGCGTAGGCCACGACTTCCGTGGCGTCGCCGTTGCGCATGCTCGCATAGACGTGCAGCGCGCCGGCGTCCTTGCCGTCGATGTCGAGATGCGTGTGCGCGTCCTCGACCACCAGCACGGCGTTGCGCGCGCGCAGGATTGCATAGAGATCGACGGCGCTCAGATGTTCGAATTCACAACAATGCCATTCCATGATGCTGTCCTCGCGTGATGCCTTCGGCACGCCGCACCCTACGGACGCGATCGATCCGTGCGGCGCGGCGATCTTCATCATCCGGATGCGCGATGTGGCGGTCTGTTCGAAAGCGCACTCACGCTCCGGATTCGCAGGCGCGGCGCGGGATACGAGGCGACGCGCGCGTCGCGGGAGCGTCGCAATGTGCGGTAGCACACACCGTCGGCGCCGGTGCTTTTTCATAATTGATTCATCGTGGCGGCCGGCAATGAAGCGCGGCCGGCCGACATCGCACGCAAACGACGCGCTGCGCGTGCGGGGCCGGGAATGGCGGCGATCGTTCGCGGCGGCGTGGTCGCATGCGGCCGAGTCGGGCCGGGCACGGGGCGCAGTCGATCGCGTGGTGCCGACCGGGGATGCGATCTCGCCGCGTCCCGTCGAAATCCCGCGCGCCCGCGCGGCGTGCACGCCTGAGCCGGTACGCTGCCGGTCGCGCGTTTGCACCGCCGTGGTGATCTTCCGGCGTGCCGGCTTCCGGTCCAGACGTGCGGGTTGGCGGGTCGCGATGGCCATCGTGCTGCACTGCACGACGCGCGTGCCGGCGTCCTGAAATCCAGGCCGCCCGGGGCGAATGCGCCGAAAAGGCCCGCGCGGCGGGATGCCGGTGATTACGGCGTGTAACGACCAGGCGGCCGGCACACCGGCGCAACGCGATGCGGTTACGCGGCGGCCGGCGCGATTATGCGGTCCGTGGAGCACGGTTCCACGTACTTTGGGGAGATTTCGGCGGAAATCGCCGGTAATCGACAGGATCAATATTGCGGAAAAGTAGTATTTGCCACTGATTGACGGCAATGGTCGTAGATAATCAAATCTCGGTGGTCAAACGCGCATGGCGCGCAACCCGGGGCAGCGTAACCGCCTGATTCAGGTTTATCTTTTGGTAACAAGGTCAACTCGAAACGGGGTGTAAATTCAGGTGCGGATGAAATGGGGCGGCCAATCCGGCGACGGTTTGGCGGCCGTCCGGTTCCGCGGCGGGCGCGACTGTCGCGTACGACGCGCCGTACATGCGGACGGGGTCTCCGTTTGCCGACGTGCCCCGCCTGACGGCGGGTCGCTTCAAAGCCGGAATGTCATGGCTCCCGAAGCCGCGCATTCCGTTCGAGTTCGATGACAACGAGGCCGGATGACATTCGGCTCGACCTCCGGGGGTGTTCGCCGTGTGCAGTTTCGATCTTCGCCAACGCTGCGCAAGCGCAGCGCGGAAAGGCGGCCATGCGCCGCCGGTCGCAGCGCACGCGAACGGTTCGCGGAGTGCGGAAAGTGACGGTTCGTTATGAATATGCCAATAACGCGCGATAAGAGCGCCGGCGTGGGGAGCGGTAACGGGCAGCGTCCGCTGATTTACTGGACGCAGTCGCCGTCCGTGATGCTGCGAAAGGAATTGTCGCGCCGCGACTGGAAAGTGACGGTGGTCGCGCATGCGAACGAACTGCGCGACACGTCGGGCGAAATTACCTGCGGCATTCTCGACCTGAGCGGCGGCCACGCCGATGCGATCGGCAGCATCGCGTCGACCTGCGCGTCGATGCGCGACGTCGTCTGGGTGGCGCTCGTGGACGTCGGCCAGACCGCGTCGCCGAACGTGCGCGCGCTGTTGCGCGACTACTGCTTCGACTATGTCACGTTGCCGGCGTCGCACCAGCGGATCGCCGATACGGTCGGCCATGCGTACGGCATGGAATGCCTGTTCGCGCGCGATCGCGAACAGCTCGAATCGGAGGAAAAGGGCATCGTCGGCACCTGCAGCGCGATGCTGCGGCTGTTCGACACGGTGCGGCGTTTCGCGCGCACCGACGCACCGGTGTTCGTGTTCGGCGAAACCGGCACCGGCAAGGAACTCACGGCCGTCGCGATCCATCGTCATTCGGAGCGGCGCAACGGCCCGTTCGTCGCGGTCAACTGCGGTGCGATTCCGCCGCATCTGCTGCAATCGGAGCTGTTCGGCTATGAGCGCGGCGCGTTTACCGGCGCGAACGCGCGCAAGATCGGCTACGTCGAAGCCGCGAACGGCGGCACGCTGCTGCTCGACGAGATCGGCGATCTGCCGCACGAGAGCCAGGCAAGCCTGCTGCGGTTTCTGCAGGAGCGTTCGATTCATCGTCTCGGCGGCAGCGATCCGGTGCCGGTCGATGTCAGGATCGTGTCGGCGACGCACGTCGATCTGCGCGATGCGATGGAGGAAGGGCGTTTTCGCGCCGACCTGTTCCACCGGCTGTGCGTGATGCGCATCGACCAGCCGCCGCTGCGCGCGCGCGGCAAGGACATCGAGCTGCTCGCGCATCACATGCTCGAGCGCTTTCGCGGCGATGCGCGCCATCGTGTGCGTGGGTTCTCGACGGATGCGATCACGGCGCTTTACAAGCACGACTGGCCGGGCAATGTCCGCGAACTGATCAACCGCGTGCGCCGTGCGGTCGTGATGACGGAGGGGCGCCTGATCACCGCGCAGGACCTCGAGCTCGAATACTGCCTCGATGCGGCGTCGCCGTCGGTCGCCGACATCCGCAAGTCGATCGAGCGCGAGGCGATCGAAACCGCGTTGCTGCGGACGCGCGGGCGCGTCGCGGCTTCCGCGCGCGAGCTCGGCGTGTCGCGCGCGACGCTGTATCGCTGGATGGAGGCGTACGGCATCGAGCGACCGCGCGGGACGGGCTCGTCCGACTGATACGGGAAGCATGACGCTCGCGGCGGCCGCGAGCGTCGCGTCATCCGGCCGGCGTGGCCCGCACGGCGCGCGCGGCGTTGACGGCCCGGATTTCCACCGCAGGCGGTGCGTTATCGTCGGCCGCCGCAGGCTTCCCGTCGATTCTCGACGGAATGAGCGCGATGCGCGCCGGCGTGCCGGGCGCGAGATGGAACCAGTCGTCGCTCGGCATGAAGCCCGGCGCGTCGATCTGCACGTGGCGAGCGACGTGTCGCGTGTCGATGTCGACGTGCCAGGTCTCGCCGGTGCGCGACACGCACGCCTCGATCCCGGGTTCGCGGCGCGCCAGCACGGCCGGATGCGTGCGGGACGGGAAATGGAACGCCTGCGACAGCGGCGTGCCGTCGTCGGCGCGCAGCGTGGCGACCACCGTATCGTGTTCGCACGGGCCGAAGCGGTACGCGTAGGTCCAATCGAAGAAGCGGCCGAGCAGTTCGGCCGAGCCGAGCCGCACCGTGTCGTGCGCGGCGATCCGCACCGCGCAGCCGGCCCGCGCGACCGGCGTGCGGCCGTCGCGCAGCGCGACCAGCTCGATCGCGGCCGACAGCGGTGCCGGGAGCTCGTTGACCACATGCACGTCGAGCCCGTTCAGCCCTTCGTCGACGAGCAGCACCTGGACCGGCTGCAGTACCTGGCGCAGCGCATACCATGCCGATTTCGGCCGGTGCGCGGCGTCGATCACGCCCCATCCGGCGCCCGGCATCACGTCCTGGAGTTGCCACACGAGCGCGCCGGCGCACCGCGAACCGGTGCGTCGCCACTCGGAAAACGTCTCGCGCATCACGTCCGCGATCACGGCGCGCGACAGCTCGACATAGCGCGCCGGATCCTCGCGCCGCAGCCGGTCGGGCGCGACGTCGTACAGCGTCTGCAGATAGTGGTCGCGGATATCGTCGAAATCCCACGACGTGCCGGGGTCGCGCGGCACGGCCGCCTTCCAGCGCGGTTCGTGCACGCCGGGCCAGCCGAGTTCGGCGAGCGTCGCATCGCATGGCACGTTCGCGAATGCGAGGCATTCGCTCGCGAAGCGCACGTCCGCGCGGCGCGCGTCGTCGAGCGGGCGCAGATACGCGCCGACGCCGTAGTAGTGCGACACGCGCTCGCGCGGCGTGAACGGCAGCACGCCGCCGTCGGGCGAATCGGGCACGTACGGGACGTCGGGGCGGTGCGCGGCCGCGTGAGCGGCCAGCCGGTCGGCCGTCAGTTCGAGAAAGCGCTGCTTCGGCCCGAGCCCCGACATCGCGGCCTGTTGCGCGATCTCGCTGCCGCCGCACAGCACCGCAAGCGACGGCGAAGCGCCGTGACGCGAGAGGAACTGGCTCGCTTCGCGGTCGACGTTGGCCGCGAACGCGGGGTCGTCGAGCGCGTAATCGAAGTTCGCGAAGCCGAAGTCCTGCCAGACCAGCAGCCCGAGCCGGTCGCACCATGCGTGGAAGGCGTCGGCCTCGTAGGCCATCGTGCCGCCTACCCGGATCATGTTGAAGCCAGCGTCGCGCGCGAGCCCGAGCAGGCGGCCGTAGGTCGCGTCGTCCGCGTGCAGCGCGAGCGGCGCGGCGCTGCTCCAGCATGCGCCGCGCGCGAATACGGGCACGCCGTTGACGCGCAGCCCGAAACCCTTGCCGTCCGCGCCGGAATCGACGTCGATCGTGCGGAAACCCGTCGAGCCGAGCGGCCGGCGCGCATCGCCGATATGCAGCGCGATCTCGTAGAGCGCCGGCTCGCCGTGCGTATGCGGCCACCAGCGACGCACGTTCGGTACCGGAACGCTTGCGCGCAGTTGGGCGGCGCCGGCACGTTCGAGCGTCGCGTGATGGTCGCCGCACGACAGCCGCGCCGCGAACGTGTCGGGCAGCGCCACGGCGAACGTGAGTTCCGCGTCGAGCCAGCCCGTGTCGCCCTCGACGCGTGCCTGCAGTGTGCAATCGGCCAGAACGGGCCCGTCGGCCGGATCGAGCACGTCGACGGGCCGCCACGGGCCGGTGGGCACATACGGCGGGAACCAGCCCGGCATGTGCCCGAACAGCGACGTGCGGATCGTGCGCAGCGCGGCCGGCTCGGCGAGCCGCGTGCGCCAGCGCGCACGGCGCGGCGCGCGCGCGTCGCGCAGGTGCGGCGCGAGGGCGCGGAAACAGACGGTCAGCCGGTGCGTGCCGTCGAGCGACACGGGCACGTCGTGCGCGACGAACATGCTGTCCGAGCTGTGGATCGGCGTGTCGTCGAGCCACGCCTGTGCAAGCGTCGCGAGGCCGTGAAAGCGCAGGATGCGCGGCCCGCGCCCGCGCAGCGCGAGCCGGTACCAGTGGTCGCGCTCGTCGAGCGACGCGGCTTCGTCGAGCCGGCCGGCCAGCGCGAGCGCCTGCGCGACCGTGCCCGGCACCGGCGCCGCGATCCAGCCGCCTGGGTCGGCCGGGAGGTCGCGCGGGTGCTGCACGGCGCCCGCGGGCGTCGCCAGCATCGACCACGCGGGCAGGGGGCGCGCGCGCGTCACCGCATGGCCGACACGGGCTCCGTGTCGCAGCGCACCGGCGTCACGTGCCGCAGCGGCGCGCCGATCTGCCGCGCGCACGCGACGAGGTCGCCATACGCGGCCTCGATCGCGTCGAGCGTCGAATCGCCGCGCTCTTCCTTGCCGCGTGCGCACGCGCGCGCGAGCCGGAATTCGAGCACCATTGCTTCCGACGCGATGCGATCGCACGCGGCGCGGATTTCGGCGAACGGCCCGGTGCAGCCGCTTGCCTGCAGCCAGCGCGCGTAGTGGCCGAACAGTTCGAAATTCGCGCCGAGCTGCCGCACCGAATTGAACGAGTACGCATGGAAGCGTTCGAGCGGCGCTTCCGCGAGAATCGGTGCGTCGGTCTGCAACTGCCGGCGAAATGCCGCGACCGGATCGACGACCGGCAGGCGCCGCAGGTGGCGCTGCAACGCGGCGAGGGAGGCATCGCAGAGCGCGCGCTCGTCGAGCGGCGCAAAGCGTCGCTTCGCGCATTCGACGTACGGCGGCAGCGCCATCGGCGAACTGCCGCCGACGAGCCCGCTGTAATCGACATCCTCGGCGACGTAATAGCCGCTGTTGTGGAAATAGCCGATCTGGTGCTTCGCGCGGTCGATCGCGTCGATGCCGATCGTCGTCTTCGTGTGCTGCGTGCGGTAACTGCTGCCGCGCGTATCGGGCAGGAACCACGCATCGACCTCGACGATCATCAGGTGTCCGCGCGCGACCTGCGTCTCGATGTGCTGGTCGAGCGGCTCGTAGATCGAATGTTCCTGCACGACGATCCCGTAGAGTCGCTCCAGCTCGTCGTGCGGAAACTTGAAGAACGTGAACTGGTCGCCCTCGAAATCGAGCGCGATCGTAAACGGCAGCGCCGCGTACGGATTGAGACCCCACCACCGGAGCACCTCGAGCCACATGTCGACGTAGCAGTTGGTCTGTTTCCAGACCATCTCCTGACTGTGCAGCGGATGCGGCCGGTAGTGGCGCGCGCGATGGCGCACGCTCTCGAACGACGCGTCTTCGCCGTCGCGGGAAACGAACCTCATCGCGTACCCCACAGCACGTCGCGCACGTCGCGCGGCCACGCGTCGATATCGAAGCCGTGGTGGCGGAACAGCGCGAGCGTGAGCCGTTCGAGGCCGAAGCCGACGCAGCCCGTGTGCGCGACGTCGCCCGTCGCGGTACGGATGTCCCACAGCAGCCCGAAATGATCCATGTGGTAGTTGAAGCTCAGGCACGCGGTCTGGCGGTCGTCGTGCTCGATCGGGATCAGCAGCTCGAACTTCAGGTTCTGCTCGCGCTGGCTGTCCGCGACGATCTTGCCGCCGCGTCCGAAGAACGGGTCGTTCGCCAGATCAATCGCATTCGGCAGGCGCAGCGCTTCGATCATCCGCGTGCCGCGTTCGATCCACGTCTCGCGGAACGAGACGATCTGCTCGGGCGTGCCGATCCGCACGTACTCGCGCATCCGGAACAACTGCATGCGGGTCGGGTCGAGCGACGGTTCGTGACGGAAGCAGTACGAGAACACGTCGACGATGCGGCCGTCCGGGTGCAGCGCGCCCGCGCGCGCGACGACGGGATACACGGGGTAGCACGCGGCCGGCGTCATCACGACGTAGGTCGGCTTCTGGTTCTCGGTCCAGTCGTCGCCGCGATCGAGGCATTGCAGCACGCGCTGGTGCTGGCGCTCGTCGCCGCAGAACGCGTGCACGCTGCCCGCCAGTTGCGGGAAGCTCTTCATGTATTCGCTGCGCTCGAACTCGGTGCGGCTCATCGCCGGCGGGAAGCGCAGCACTTCGGCCTGCTGGTCGGCGCCGATGCGCGTGACGAACGCGTCGAGCGCTTCGACGACGCGCTCGAATCGCTCGCTGCGGCCGAACAGGCCCTGGATGCCGGTCGAGACCAGCAGGCCCGCGTCGATCAGCGCGTCGCGCAGCGGGTTGACGCCCGCACGGTCGAGCGGCGCGTCGGCGGGAACGGAGGCGGCGGAAGGCACGGCGAGGCGATCGTTCACGTATGTTTCTCCAGCGTCGCGGGACGCAGCGCGAGCAACAGGCTCGCAGTGTTGGCGGCAATGCGGTCGTTGCTGATCATCAGCGGCGCCGCGTGCAGGTCGCGAATGTGGCGGCCGATGCTGAACGGCGTGCCTTGCTTGTAGCCGGCCATCCCGCAGATCATCATCGCCTGATGCGCGACTTCGAGCGCGGTCGCCGACACGTAGGTCTTCAGCGTATTGATCTCGGCGGCCCAGGCCATGCCGGCCGACCACGAGCGGGCCTGCGCGTTCGCGTGGAGGCGCAGCACGTTGTCGACGCGGGCCTGCATCGCCTGCATCAGCGCCAGCGATTCGGCGATGCGCCGCGCGGCGGGCGACGGCGCGCCGTCGGTCTGGCGCGCCTGCGCGCGGAAGAACTGGTGCGCGCGATGGAACGCGTCGCCGGCCACGCCGATCCACACCGCGGCCCACAGGATGTGCGAGACGGGCACCATCGTTTCCTCGGCGATCTTCGCGAACGGCACTGGCAGGCATTGCACGGCGGCGCCCTGCGCGTCGAGCACGAAGCCGTTGCTGCACGTGCCGCGCATGCCGAGCGTGTCCCATTCGCCGCGGCGCGTCAGCGTATAGCCGTCGCGCAGCAGCGTGACGAGCACCTGCTCGGAAGCCGGCGCATCCGCATCGCGTCGCGCGGTGGCGAGAATGCCGTCCGCGTAGTCGCCGTACGAGATCGTCGGCGCGGCCTTGTGCAGCCGGAATCCGCCGCCGTCGATTTCGAGCGCGCACTGGCTCGCGCGCAGGTTGCCGCCGACGCCGTCTTCCGACGTGGCCGACGCCAGCAGCCACTGGTGACGCACGAGCTGCTGCAGGAACAGCTTGTGCCAGCCCTGGTCGGCGGCGTGGTCGACGATGCACGCGACCTGGATCTGGTGCATCGCGAACACCATCGCCGACGACGCGCAGGCCTGGCCGAGGATCGAGCAGGCCGACGCGATGTCTTCCAGCGACGCGCCCGCGCCGCCGAGATGGGGGGGCACCATCGCGCCGAGCAGGCGGCGCGCGCGCATCGCCTCGATCGCCTCGACGGGGCAGCGCGCGTCGCGATCGACCGCATCGGCATGCTGGGCGGCGATTTGCGCGACGGCATGCGCGGCCTCGTCGAGGCGATGCGAATCGCTGTCGGGCGCGAGTTCGGGAAGCAGCGCGCTCATGCGGAGTGCTCGGTGCGTTGCAGCGTGGCGATCGTGTCCGCGAGCGCGTCGATGCTGCGGAACAGGTTGCGGTTCAGCATCTCGTCGGGAATCTCGATGTTGAACTGCTTTTCGATCGCGAGCATCAACTGGATCGTATCGAGGGAGGAGAGGCCCGCTTCGTAGAGGTCGTCCCCGTCGCCGATCGAATCGATCGCGGCTTCGAGATGGGCGACGTGCTTCAGGATGGTTCTGATTTCGTTTTTCACGTGCTGCTCCGGCGTGCGTGGTGTCGTCCGCTCGGGCGAACGCGCGATATGCGCTGACATCCCCCCGGCAGTCCGGCATCAGTAGACCACTGGCAGACACGGCGTTCTGTTCGCCACCCTACAAACAGCTGAACCGGTACGCGTGCGGCGCCGAAGCGCCGTCCCGGTCCGGCACGCCGGTCACGCGCGCGATGCTGCTGGCACGCCCGAGTCGGCCGACAGGATGCGCTTCATCTCGTCGCGCACGATCGCGCGGCAGCCGCACGACATTTTTTCGAGGCCGCCGAGGTCGGCGAGCTCGATCGAGCTGCGGTATTGCCGGATCAGGCCGAGCTTCTGGATTTCGCCGGCGGCGTCCGTGACCGTTTCGCGCCGTACGCCGAGCATTTGCGCGAGCATGCTGTGCGTCACCTGGATCTCGATACTGCGGGTGCGGTCGAACGCGAGCAGAAACCATCTGCATAACTGATGTTTGAGCACGTGATGACGGCTGCAGAACGTGATCTGCGAGACCTGCGCCATCAGCAGCCGCACGCAGACGAACACGAGATGGCGGATCACCGGCGACGCATCGAACGCGGCCGCGAAGACGCGCCGGTCGAGCCGGTAGACGAACCCGTCGCGGCACGCGAGCGCCCGGCACGGCATCTGGCCGCTGCCGCCGATCACGTCGTCGCAGACCACGCTTTCGCTGCCGATCTCCGCGACTTCCAGCGTCATGCCGCCAGACGACACGTACTGCAGCGAGATCGCGGTCGTGACCGGCAGGTAGACGGCGGCGAGCATTTCGCCCGGTTCGCAGAGCACCTGCCCGGATTTCAGGTGAACGAGTTGAAGGTGGGGCGTCAGCGTGGCGAGTTCGTCGCGGTCGATGGCCGCGAGAAAACGGTTGGCATCGAAGCTGTGGGAAAGCTCGATCATGCCGTTCGCATACGCGACGGCGTCGGGAGCCTGATGAGTCACGGCGCATCCTCGCAGAATGACGGTCGCGCGTCGTCGGCGCGAACTCCGGAACGGAAATTTCGCACGACCGTGCGGACTTTTGTTGATCAAAAACCGAATGACGATACTCGCAAAAAAGGCTAGCACGCAATTGAATTCGCACAATTGCGCATTCTGCCATTTCACAAAGTTTGACGGTTGAGATTGTCCGCAAACGTTATGTCGATTTAATGATTCATTTCCCTGAAATTAATCATCCGGAAATGGAATCGTGTTGTTGCTTGTCATTCGACGCCGGCAGGGAATCAATCGAACAACGTTGTGCATCGTACCGCGAAGTGCCGGGAAGTCATTGAACATTATTTGACAAAAAAATGGGGATCGCCTGATTTGTCAATTGAATCAATGGTTTGTAGGCGATATGTGCGCTAACCGACAGAGGGCTGAATTAGTGTGCCGATTCAAATTTGAGACAGTTTGAAACGAACGTGCGCGGCGCGCCGACGTCGGGGAATGCTGCGCTGCACATCATGGAAACAATTGAAAATCCGCTGTAAGTATTTGAACGATAAGCATCGTGGCCCGACGCGACCGTGCCGGCCCGATGCATGGGGATTGACCGATCGAATGCCTGCTGTGTCCGTTGCGTGGGCGAGTGTCCGGAAATGAGACGTTTTTTTGCTTTTGGGGCCGGTTATTCGGGGGCTCTAAATCGAATGTCATTCATATATTAAGGATGGACGCGTATTGGCACGTAAATCGCTTATTCGGGCTGGCGTGTCGAAACGTGGCAGTGGACTCAATCCGGCGATGACAAGCCGATGGTCAGTCGGATTCGGGGTTGTGGGCCGCAACCGCATCAATGTCCGGACGCGCATCGCGATAACGAGTTCCGTGCACGCGGCTGCAGGCGGCGCGGACGATAAAAGGGATACAGACATGCTTCATCTTCACTCGAGCTACTCGGCGAACGCCATCCTTGCTGCCCTCCCGGAGGACAGCATCCGCACCATCGCACCGCATCTCGAACTGGTCAGGATCAAGGCCGGGATGCTCGACCGGGTCGGCGAACCGATGCGTCATCTGCACTTTCCGACGACGGCGATGATGTCGGTGCAGCACCTGATGGAGGACGGTGCGATGGTCGAGGTGGCGGTGGTCGGCCGCGAGGGGGTGGTCGGGCTGGGGACGCTGGTGGGCGGCATCGCGGCGTCGAGCCGGGTCGAGGTGCGCATCGGCGGAATGGCCTATCGCGTGCCGAGTTGCGTGATGCGCGCCGAGTTCGAGCGGTCGCCGCAGACCTACCGGCTGCTGCTGAACACCTGCCAGGCGACGATGGCGCAAATCTCGCGCAGCGCGCTGTGCAACCGCCACCACTCGGTCAGCGAGCAGCTCAGCCGCTGGCTGCTGCTCGCGCATGACAGGATCGACGGCGACGAGCTGACCGTCACGCAGCAGACGATCGCGAACATGCTCGGCGTGCGGCGCGAGGGTGTGACGGAGGCGGCCGGCAACCTGCAGGAAGCCGGGCTGATCCGGCAGCGCCGCGGCCGCATCACGGTGCTCGACCGCGACGGCCTCGAACATCACGCGTGCGAATGCTACGACCTGATTCGCGCGGACTATCGCCGGCTGCTCGGCACGCGCGGGAATGCGAGGCCGGCGACGGTCCACCCGCGCATGCTGGAGAGCCGTCGCGGATTCCCGGCACACGGTGCGTGACGATGCAGCCGATGTCCGGTGGAACGAATGCGATGCGGCGTGCCGCGATCGCGGCAGCCGACGTCGTGCTCGTGCTGGCGGGGGCGCTCGCCGCACAGGCGGCGTCGGGCCTCGGCTGGCATGCGCTGTCCGACGCGCAGCGCGGCGCGATCGCGCTGCTGTGCGTGTTGACGGTGGCGCTGCTGCCGCGCTACCTGCGCACCGTGCGCGGCGGCGTGGCGGTGCAGGGCGGCGCGCACGTGCTGACGCACACGCTGGTGGCGGTGATGTGCGCGAGCGTGCTGACGGTGGCCGGCACGGTATGGATGATGAATCGCGGGGGCACGGTCACGACGCGCTGGATCGTGCAAACGGTGCTGGCTGGCGACGCGACGCTGCTGCTCGGCCGCGCGGCGCTGCTGGCGCTCGCGCTGACGCGCGGCGACCCGCGCGCACGGCAACGCCGCGTCGCCGTCGTCGGCGCAACGGCCTACGGGCGCGTGGCGATCGAGCGGATGCAGCTTGCGCCGAACGGCCCGTTCGTGGCCGCGTGCGTATTCGACGACGATGCGGCGGCCGCCGCGAGCGGCATCGGCGGCGTGCCGGTGATCGACGACTGGAACGCGTTGCGCGACCGGATTCGCGGCGGTGACATCGACGAGGTCTGGCTCACGCTGCCGATGTCGCACGAGTGGCGGATCCAGCGCATCGTGCGCGAACTGCGCGACGAGTTCGTCGAGTTGCGGCTGTTGCCCGACGTGCGGCAGATGGCGGTCGTCGATCGCTCCGCGACCGACGTGCTGGGCATGCCGGCGATCAATCTCGCGACCACGCCGCGCTCCGCGCCGGAGCTGTGGGCGAAGTTCGCATTCGACCGGCTGTTCGCGTTCGCCGTGCTGATTCCATTGCTGCCGCTGCTGACGCTGCTCGCGATCGCGGTCAAGCTGTCTTCGCCCGGGCCCGTGCTGTTCAGGCAGCGCCGCAAGGGCGTCGACGGCCGCGAGTTCGACATCCTGAAGTTCCGGACGATGCGCGTGCATCGCGCGCAGCCGGGCGTCCTGCGGCAGGCGTCGCGCAACGATGCGCGCATCACGCGCGTCGGCGCGTTCCTGCGGCGCACCTCGCTCGACGAGCTGCCGCAGTTCTTCAACGTGTTGTTCGGGCAGATGTCGGTGGTCGGCCCGCGTCCGCATGCGATCGAACACGACGACTTCTATCGCCAACTGGTCGACTGCTACATGTACCGCTACCGTGTGCGGCCCGGCATCACCGGATGGGCCCAGGTGAACGGCTATCGCGGCGAGACGCGCAAGGTCGAGGCGATGGCGGCGCGCGTGAAGTTCGATCTGTTCTACATGCAGAACTGGAGCTTCTGGTTCGACATCAAGATCATCCTGCTGACGGTGGTGCGCGGCTTCATCGGGCGCAATGCATTCTGAGGAAACGAATGATCGAGTCGGCGCCGCGCGAGCGATCGTACCGACGGCCTGATGCCGGTTCGCGGGCACGGGAAGACGCGATGCGGCGGCGCGGAAAATTGCTGCACCGCGGTTGCGCCGACGGGCCGCGCGGCGCGCGCCGCACGTCGGGATTGCGCGTCCGTCCCCGGTTTCCTCACCGCTGACGCTGCGTGACCGGCACGCTGATTCGGGTCAACACACGCGTGTTCAATGGGTTTATCCTGCGTCGAATGCGTCCGGCGTTCTGCACGTCCGGCCGCGTATCCGGATGCGGCGGCGCAGGTCATGCCTGCGCGCCGCGTACCGGCGCGATACCGCGCGCCTCACTTTTTCGCGCGGAACCCGGAACAGGAGAGACGGCCATGTCGCTCGACCAACAACAACGGCAGACGCTGAAACAGCGGCTGAACGAGAGCGAGCAGGCGCTGCGTGCGGAGATCCGCGCGAGCGAGGACCAGCGCGCGCTGGAATCCTATGCGGACCTTGCCGGCGCGGCGCCGGACGAGGGCGACGAGGCGAACGCCGATCTGTTCGTCGACGTCGATCACGCGTTGATCGGCATGAAGCTGACCGAGCTGCGCGCGATCGGCCGCGCGCAGCGGCGGATGCGCGACGGCAGTTACGGCGAATGCATCGACTGCGACGGCTCGGTCGGCTACGAGCGCCTGCTGGCGCGTCCGACCGCCGAACGCTGCACGCATTGCCAGTCGCTCTACGAGCGCCGCTACGCAACGACGCCGCGCGCGTCGCTCTGACGTCGCGGTTTCCACCGCGCTGCACGCGCTGCGCGGGCCGGCGCAGGATGACCAACGGGCGCCCGGCGCCGTCGACACGCGGCGCCGGGCGGGCAGACGCCGTCGCGCCGGCGCGCGGCGCCATCCACGTGGAAGGGGGCACGCCGATCATGCCGATCCACAATGCGGAGTGCGCGGCCGTGTTCGCCGAAATCGGCGACATGCTCGAGATCCAGGGCGCCAACCCGTTTCGCGTGCGGGCATACCGCAACGCCGCCCGCACGATCGCCGACTACGGCCGCGATATCCCGACGATGATCGCGAACGGCGACGATCTCGGGAAGATTCCGTCGATCGGGGCCGATCTCGCGTCGAAGCTGCGCGAGATCGCCGCGACCGGCACCTGCGAACTGCAGCAAACCTTGCGTCATGCGTTGCCGGGCGCGATCGTCGCGCTGCTCGACGTGCCCGGGCTCGGCGCGAAACGCGTGAAGGCGCTGCACGACGCGCTGCACGTCGATTCGCTCGAGCAGTTGCGCGCCGAAGCGAAGAGCGGGCACGTGCGCGAACTGCCGGGCTTCGGTGCGAAAACCGAAGCCCATCTGATCGAGGCGATCGACGATCGCCTGCAGCGTGAGCCGCAACGCTTCCTGCTGCCCGACGCCGCGCATGCGCTGACGCCGTTGCTCGAACACCTGCGTGCGGTGGCCGGCGTCGGCAAGGCCGTGCCGGCCGGCAGCTTCCGCCGCCGCCGCGAGACGGTCGGCGATCTCGACATCCTCGTCACCGCACGCGATGCTGCCGCGGTCGCCGACGCGTTCGTCGGCTACGGCGACGTGGCGCGCGTGCTCGCACACGGCAAGACCCGGTCGAGCGCGGTGCTCGCCAACGGGTTGCAGGTCGACCTGCGCGTCGTCGATGCCGATGCGTTCGGCGCGGCGCTCGTCTACTTCACCGGATCGAAGGCGCACAACATCGCGCTGCGCAGGATCGCGCAGGCCGGCGGCCTGAAGATCAACGAATACGGCGTGTTTCGCGGCGACGAGCGGATTGCCGGCGCGACGGAGGCATCGGTCTACGCGGCCATCGGGCTGCACGAGGTGCCGCCCGAGTTGCGCGAGGATCGCGGCGAGGTCGATGCGTCCCGTGCCGGCACGCTGCCGGCGCTGGTGGAGCGCAAGCATCTGCATGGCGACCTGCACGCGCATACCGACGTGTCGGCCGGCCGCGACGGCTTGCGCGCGATGGCCGCGGCCGCGCGTGCGCGCGGGCTCGCGTATCTGGCCGTCACCGATCGTGTCCCGCCTGGCGACGGCGCTCGCGGCGGCTTCGAGTGGCTCGCGCGGCAGCTCGACGACATCGATCGCGTCAACGCGACGTTCGACGATTTCGTGTTGCTCAAGGGCGTGGAGGCGGGCATTCGCGAGGATGGCAGCCTGGACGTGCCCGACGCGATGCTCGGCCGGCTCGATCTCGTGGTGGGCGCGGTACGCGACGGTTTCGACCTGCCGCGCGGCGTGCAGACCGATCGCATGCTGCGCGCGATGGACCATCCGTATTTCACGATTCTCGCGCATCCGACCGGTCGCATGCTCGGCGAGCGCGACGCCTGCGAACTCGATGTGCCGCGCGTGCTCGCGCAGGCTGCCGCGCGCGGCTGTTTCGTCGAACTCGATGCTCAGCCGCGGCGCCTGGACTTGCCGGACGTCTGGTGTCGCGAGGCCGCGAAGGCCGGCGTGCCGGTCGCGATCGGTTCGGATGCATGCAGCGCGGACGAACTCGACAATCTCGCGTTCGGCATCGACCAGGCGCGGCGCGGCTGGCTGACGCGGCACGACGTGCTGAACACGCGCACGCTCGCGCAACTGCGGCCGCTGCTGGCGCGCACGATGGGCGGCGGCAAGCGGAGCCGGTCGAAGGGCGCGCGAACGTAACGCGGCCGGCCGCGTTGCGTTCGGTTCATGCCGGCACGGTCATGCCAGCACGCCGGTGGCCGGGACGTACGGCAGCCCGAGCGCCTGCGCGACGGCTTCGTACGTGATGTGGCCGTCGCACACGTTCAGGCCCGCGCGCAGGTGCGGATCGTCGAGCATCGCCTGTTTCCAGCCCTTGTCGGCGAGCGCGAGCGCATGGCCGAGCGTCGCATTGTTCAGCGCAAAGGTGGACGTGCGCGCGACCGCGCCGGGCATGTTCGCGACGCAGTAGTGGACCACGCCGTCGACGACGAAGGTCGGCGCCGCGTGCGTGGTCGCATGCGAGGTCTCGAAGCATCCGCCCTGATCGATCGCGACGTCGACGACGACCGCCCCCTTGCGCATCGTCGCGATCATGTCGCGCGTGACGAGCCGCGGCGCCGACGCGCCCGGCACGAGCACGGCGCCGATCACGACGTCGGCATCGCGCACGGCTTCGTCGACCGTATGCGCATTCGAGCAGACGGTCGCGATCCGGTTGGCGAACACGAGATCGAGCTGGCGCAGCCGGTTCACGTTGTTGTCGAGCACGGTGACGCGCGCGCCGAGGCCCACCGCCATCTGCAGCGCGCCGGTGCCCACGACGCCCGCGCCGAGCACGACGACGTGCGCGGCCGGCACGCCCGGCACGCCGGCCATCAGCTGGCCGCGGCCGCCGCGCGGGCTTTCGAGGTGGGTCGCCGCGACCTGGATCGACATGCGGCCGGCGACTTCGCTCATCGGCGCGAGCAGCGGCAGGCCGCCGCCGGGGCCCGTCACGGTTTCGTACGCGATGCACACCGCGCCGGATTTCACGAGCGCGGCGGCCTGATCGGGATCGGGTGCGAGATGCAGGTACGTGTAGAGAATCTGGCCGCGCCGCAGCATCGCGCATTCGGCGGGCTGCGGCTCCTTCACCTTGATGATCATGTCGGCCCGCGCGAAGATTTCGTCGGCGCCGTCGCTGAGCGATGCGCCGGCGGCCGCGTAGTCGTCGTCGAGCAGGCCGATCGCCGTGCCCGCGCCGCGCTGCACGAGCACGCGATGGCCGTGCCGCGTGAGTTCGCGCGCGCCGGCCGGCGTGAGGCCGACACGGTATTCGTGGTTCTTGATCTCTTTCGGCACACCGACCAGCATGAGTCGCCTCCATGGCCTTCGTTATCGTCGTCGTGCGGGCAGGCGGTTGCGCGGCGGCGTGCCGACCGCAGTACTGGAATAACAGGGTAGTAGCGCGCGGACGGAAGTCAAGCGTGCGGCCTGCGCGCGATGCATGCGCACTGCAGCGCAGCATGCGCGGCCACCGGTTGCGACCGGACGTCGCAATGCGCGCGTGATCGGGTTTCGGTATCGTCATGCGTGTCGCGGGCCGAACGTTTTCGGCAAGACGACGAGACAACGACACGAGGACATCGATCGACATGACCGGTGCGTATTTCAGCGTGCCGACGCTTTGCGCCCTCGCGCTGGTGCACGTCTACTGGGCGTGCGGCGGGCGGCTGGGCAAGCGTGCGGCCATTCCGGAGCAGGACGGCGTACCGCTGCTGCGGCCGACCGCCGTCGGCACGCTTGCCGTCGCGGCCGCCCTGCTGGGCGGCGCGTGCGTGGTCGCCGTGCGTGCCGGCTGGCTCGGGCGCAACGCGTATCCATGCACGATCGCGTTCGCGACCGTTGCGCTCGCATTGATCTTCGCGGTGCGGGCCGTCGGCGATTTCCGCTACGTCGGCTTCTCCAAGCGGATCCGCGGGTCGCGTTTCGCGCGGATGGACACGCTGTATTACTCGCCGCTGTGTGCGGCGCTGGCGTTGTCGATCGCGTCGATGTTCTGGCCGTGGTGAATGGCGACTGGCGCACGGCTCACTCGGCGCGCGTATCGATCAACTCGAGATATTCGGCCGGCACGGCATCGGTCAGCCAGACACCGTTTTCGGCGACGAAGAACGCATGGCCCTGCCGGTGCATGCGCCGCGCATCGACTTCGAGGATCACGGGCACGCCGTAGCACGCGCCGACGGCCAGCGCCGTCCGCCGTCTGCCCATCCTTGCACATTCCGGCTTCTCAATTTCCCATTGTTGCTGATTTCGATGCACTGAATTGCATCGATCCCTCTACCAATGGAACCGGTTCCATATATAATTCGCCGCACTCGTCGCCGGACCCGAAAGAGGGTCGTGCACGTTGCGCTTGCGGTGGGCAGACGTGACGTCTAAGTTGAACAAGGGTCATGGGCGATGACGGAGAGATGCAGGCTGATGCCGGTATTTGTCCGACGATAGGGCCCGCGAAGAGGTCGATCCGCACAGCGCCGCCGGTACCGGGGCGGGGTGCGGCTGCAATGACGGCGCCACCGCGGAGCGCGGCCGGGCACCTGCAATCGAGGTTGTGCGCAACACACGAAAGAACAGGGTGACCGGCCGCGTGCGGCACGGCTGCCTGCCGGGCACGCGGCATGCGGAATGCGCGCGTCCGAACCCCGATCCCCAACGATCAACATCCGACCATGTCCACGCCACCTGACAAACCCAATTCGCGTCGCCGTTTCCTGCGCACGTCGGTCGCGCTCGTGCCGATCGCGTCGGTCGCCGGCTGCGACCTGCGCTCGTCGTCGCCGTCCGCGACGACGGCCGGCAATGCATCCGCCGCGTCGGCCGGCGCCGAGCGCGCACCGTACAAGCCGACCTTTTTCGATGCGAAGGAATGGGCGTTCGTCCAGGCCGCCGTCGACCGGCTGATTCCGGCCGATGCCGAAGGCCCCGGCGCGCTCGAAGCCGGCGTGCCCGAATTCATCGATCGCCAGATGGAGACGCCGTATGCGCACGGCGCGACGTGGTACATGCAGGGGCCGTTCCAGCAGGGCGTGCCCGAGCTCGGCTACCAGTTGAAGCTGGTGCCGCGCGACATCTACCGGCTCGGCATCGCGGCCGTCAACCGCTATTGCGAAAAGGCGCACGGCAAGGCGTTCGCGGATCTCGACGCACCGACGCGCGACACGGTGCTCGGCGCGCTGGAGAAGGGCGGCGCGCAGATCGACGACGTGCCGCCCGGCGTGTTTCTCGGCCAGTTGCTGCAGAACACGCGCGAGGGCTACTTCTGCGATCCGGTGCATGGCGGCAATCGCGACATGGCCGCGTGGAAGATGATCGGTTTCCCGGGCGCGCGCGCGGACTTCATGGATTTCGTCAACCAGAGCGGCAAGCCCTATCCGTACGGCCCCGTCTCGATCAACGGGGAGCGCAGCTGATGGCCGCAGACAAGAAGCCGCATGTCGACGCGGTGATCGTCGGGTTCGGCTGGACCGGCGCGATTCTCGCGAAGGAACTGACCGAAGCCGGTTTGAACGTCGTCGCGCTCGAGCGCGGCGAATATCGCGACACCTACCCGGACGGCGCGTACCCGAACACGATCGACGAGCTGACCTACAACATCCGCAAGAAGCTGTTTCTCGACCTGTCGAAGACGACCGTGTCGATTCGCCACGGGCTGCAGGACACCGCGCTGCCGTACCGGCAGCTCGCCGCGTTCCTGCCGGGCGAAGGCGTGGGCGGCGCGGGGCTGCACTGGTCGGGCGTGCACTTCCGGATCACGCCGGAAGAGCTGCGCCTGCGCAGCCACTACGAAGAGCGCTACGGCAAGAAGTTCATCCCCGAAGGGATGACGATCCAGGACACGGGCGTCACGTACGAGGAACTCGAGCCGCATTTCGATTTCGCCGAGAAGGTGTTCGGCACGTCGGGGCAGGCGTACAAGGTCGGCGGCAAGGTGGTCGGCGACGGCAACGTGTTCGAGGCCGACCGCAGCGACCACTTCCCGCTGCCCGCGCAGCTCAATACGTATTCGGCGCAGCGCTTCTTCGATGCGGCCCGCTCGCTCGGCTTGCATCCGTACCGGCTGCCGTCCGCGAACACTTCGGGGCCGTACACGAACCCGTACGGCGTGCAGATGGGCCCGTGCAACTTCTGCGGCTACTGCAGCGGCTACGCGTGCTACATGTATTCGAAGGCGTCGCCGAACCTGAACATCCTGCCGGCGCTGAAGCAGGCGCCGAACTTCGAGCTGCGCTCGAAGTGCCACGTGCTGCGCGTCGATCTCGATGACACGAAGAAGCGCGCGACCGGCGTGACCTACGTCGATCCGGCCGGGCGTGAAGTGCACCAGCCGGCCGATCTCGTGATCGTGGCCGCGTTCCAGTATCACAACGTGCACCTGCTGCTGCTGTCGGGCATCGGCAAGCCGTACGACCCGGTGTCGGGCGAAGGCGTGGTCGGCCGCAATTTCGCGTACCAGAACCTGTCGACGATCAAGGCGTTCTTCGACAAGGACACCTACACGAATCCGTTCATCGGCGCGGGCGGCAACGGCGTCGCGGTGGACGATTTCAACGCGGACAACTTCGACCACGGCCCGCTCGGCTTCGTCGGCGGCTCGCCGCTGTGGGTGAACCAGGCCGGCGTGAAGCCGATCAGCGGCATCGCGACACCGCCCGGCACGCCGCAATGGGGCTCGGCATGGAAGAAGGCCGTCAAGGACAACTACGCGCACACGATCTCGATGGACGCGCACGGCACCAACATGTCGTATCGCGACGTGTATCTCGACCTCGATCCGACCTATCGCGATTCGTACGGCCAGCCGCTGTTGCGGATGACGTTCGACTGGAAGGACAACGACATCAGGATGGCGCAGTACGTGACCGGGCAGATGAAGAAGATCGCGGAGGCGATGGGGCCGAAGGCGATCGGCGTGTCGACGCGCGAGTTCGGCAAGCACTTCGACTCGCGCCAGTACCAGACCACCCATCTCGTCGGCGGCGCGATCATGGGCACCGACCCGAAGACGAGCGTGCTGAACCGCTACCTGCAGTGCTGGGACGTGCACAACGTGTTCGTGATGGGCGCGTCCGCGCTGCCGCAGGGCATCGGCTACAACCCGACCGGGATCATCGCGGCGCTGGCCTACTGGTCGGCACGTGCGATCCGCGAGCAGTACCTGAAAAATCCCGCCCCGCTGGTGACCGCATGAAGAGGACGATGAACCACAACGTCGCGCGCCGGATGTCGCGCGCGCTGGCGGCCGGTGCAGCCTGGGCCGCGTTCGGCTTCGCGGGCTCGGCGGCGCTTGCGCAACCGGCGGCCCCCGCGGCAGCCTCCGGCCCGGCGGCCGCACCGGCCGCCCAATCCGCCGACGCGGCCCTGATCAAGCGCGGCGAATACCTCGCCCGCGCCGGCGACTGCATCGCATGCCACACCGCGAGCGGCGGCAAGCCGTTCGCGGGCGGCCTGAAGTTCGACACGCCGATCGGCGCGATCTACTCGACGAACATCACGCCGGACCCGAAGACGGGTCTCGGCGGCTGGACTTACGAGGACTTCACCCGCGCGGTGCGCGAAGGCGTGCGCAAGAACGGCGACACGATGTATCCGGCGATGCCGTTCCCGTCGTATTCGCGGCTGACCGACGACGACATGAAGGCACTGTACGCATACTTCATGCACGGCGTCGCGCCGGTCGAGCACGAGAACCGCGCGGTCGACATCGTGTGGCCGCTGTCGATGCGCTGGCCGCTCGGCATCTGGCGCAAGATGTTCGCGCCGTCGCCGAAGCCGTTCGACGCGGCGTCGTACAGCGACCCGGCGGTCGCACGCGGCGCGTATCTCGTGCAGGGCCTCGGCCACTGCGGCGCGTGCCACACGCCGCGCGCGCCGACGATGCAGGAGCGCGGGCTGACCGACGCGGACGGCCTCGACTTCCTGGCCGGCGGCGCGGCGATCGACGGCTGGGTGCCGACGAGCCTGCGCGGCGAGCCGCGCACGGGCCTCGGCGCGTGGAGCGAAACCGAGATCGTGCAGTTCCTGAAGACGGGCCGCACGCTGCGCACGGCCGCGTTCGGCGGGATGACGGACGTGGTCGGCCACAGCATGCAGCACATGACCGACGACGACCTGAACGCGATCGCGCGCTACCTGAAGACGTTACCGCCGCGCGTGCAGGGCGAGCAGCCGCACGTGTACGACGCGGCCGCGGCGAAGGCGCTGCAGACGGGCGACGCGAGCAAGCCGGGCGCGGCCGTCTATCGCGACAACTGCATGGCCTGTCACCGCAGCGACGGCCACGGCTACACGCGCGTGTTCCCGGCGCTCGCCGGCAACCCGGTGGTGCAGGGCGACGATCCGACGTCGCTGATTCACGTCGTGCTGGAAGGCAGCGCGCTGCAGGGCACGCGCACCGCGCCGTCGACCTTCACGATGCCGCCGTTCGGCTGGCGCCTGTCGGACCAGGAAGTCGCGGACGTGTCGAACTTCGTGCGCACGAGCTGGGGCAACACGGGCGCGCCGGTGACGGCCGCGCAGGTCGCGAAGGTGCGCAAGAGCGTGCCGTCGACGCGGCCGGAGCCGCCGCCGGGCGCGCGATTCCCGCAAGCGTCGCGCTGACGGCGCGGCGGCGGGGCGCCGGCCCCGCCTGTCACCCGGTCCGCGTCGATGCGCGACCGGGCCCGCGACGCCTCTGCCCTGGCCGGGGTCGCGCCCCGCCAACCCGCGCCGCCGCGTGAAATTTTCGCGGCCGCGCGCCATTCTTCCGCCTCATCCCGTATCCTTTCACTCTTGAACCTTACTAAATCGTTACAAGAGCTTGGGAGGGGGGATGCCTCATGACGTCAGCCTGATTGCGTTGCTCGCGGCCGGTTTCGGTCTCGCGATGATTTTCGGTTACCTCGCGTCGCTGCTGAAAATGCCGCCGCTCGTCGGCTATCTGCTCGCCGGGATCGTGATCGGCCCCGGCACGCCCGGCTTCGTCGGCGACCTGTCGCTCGCGCAGCAACTCGCCGAAGTCGGCGTGATGCTGTTGATGTTCGGCGTCGGCCTGCATTTCTCGCTCGGCGATCTGCTCGCGGTGCGCAAGATCGCGCTACCGGGCGCCATCGTGCAGATCACCGTCGCGACGCTGCTCGGCGGCGGGCTCGCGCTCACCTGGGGCTGGAGCCTCGGTGCGGCGCTCGTGTTCGGGCTGGCGCTGTCGGTCGCGAGCACCGTCGTGCTGCTGCGCGCGCTCGAGGGGCGCGGGCTCGTCGAGACGGTCAACGGGCGCATCGCGGTCGGCTGGCTGGTCGTCGAGGATCTCGTGATGGTGCTCGTGCTGGTGCTGCTGCCGCCGGTGGCGGGGCTGCTCGGCGGCACGCCGCCCGGCGACGCGCAGGCGGCCGGCGGCAGCGTGTGGGGCACGCTCGGCGTCACGATGCTGAAGGTCGCCGCGTTCATCGCGCTGATGCTGGTGGTCGGCAAGCGCGTGTTCCCGCGCATTCTGTGGCTCGTCGCGCGCACGGGCTCGCGCGAGCTGTTCACGCTGTGCATGATCGCGGCCGCGGTCGGCATCGCGTTCGGCGCCGCGAAGCTGTTCGACGTGTCGTTCGCGCTTGGCGCCTTCTTCGCCGGGATGATGATGCGCGAATCGGAATTCAGCCGGCGCGCGGCCGACGAGACGCTGCCGCTGCGCGATGCGTTCTCGGTGCTGTTCTTCATCTCGGTCGGCATGCTGTTCGACCCGAAGGTGCTGCTCGACGAGCCGCTGCACGTGATCGAGGTCGCGGGCATCGTGCTGATCGGCAAGACGCTCGCGGCCGTCGCGCTCGTGATCGCGTTCCGCTATCCGCTGAACACCGCGCTGACGGTGGGGGCCGGCCTCGCGCAGATCGGCGAATTCTCGTTCATCCTCGCGGGGCTCGGCCGCGCGCTCGGGCTGCTGTCCGCCGAGGGGCAGAGCCTGATTCTCGCGGTCGCGCTGATCTCGATCGCGATGAACACGCTGCTGTTCGCGATGATCGATCCGGCGCTCGCGTGGATCCGCAAGCATTCGGCGTTCGCGCGCAAGCTCGAGGCGCGCGACGATCCGCTCGCCGCGCTGCCGATGTCGACGCCGCAGACGCACCTGACCGGGCAGGTCGTGATCGTCGGCTATGGCAAGGTCGGCACGCGGATCGCGCATGCGCTGGACGAGCGCTCGATTGCGTATGTCGTCGTCGAGCAGAATCGCGAGCTCGTCGAGAAGCTGCGCGCGGACGGCATCGCGGCCGTGTCGGGCGACGCGATCGAGCCGATCGTGCTCGTGCAGGCGCATATCGCCCGCGCCGGGATGCTGGTCGTCACGCTGCCCGACGTATTCGACGTGCGGCAGATCGTCGAGATCTCGCGCACGCTCAACCCGACGCTCGAGGTCGTGCTGTGCACGAACAGCGGCGACGAGGCCGCGCTGCTGTCGAACGAGGGTATCGGCACCGTGTTCATGGGCGAGACCGAACTCGCGCGCGGGATGACCGAGCACGTGCTCGGCCGGATGGCGAAGCCGGTCGCGGCCGCGCATTGACGGCGCGCGGCGGCGCGCCCGGCTTCGTCAGCCCGCGGCGGCCACTTTCGCGGGCGCGGGGCGGGCGGATTGCGCGGCCGTCGTTGCCGGCGCCGCCGCTTTCGGCGCCGCGACCGTCTTCTGCGGCGCGCCGGCCTTCGCCGGCGCATTCTCTTCCGGTTCGACCGGTGCATCGGGCGGCACGCCGAGCAACTGCAGCGCGCCGCTCGTGACCGACGCGAACACCGGGCCGGCCACCGTGCCGCCGTAGTAGCCCTTGCCGCGCGGCTCGTCGATCATCACCGCGACGATCAGGCGCGGGTTGCTCATCGGTGCCATCCCCGCGAACAGCGCACGGTACTTGCCCTTCGCGTAGCTCGCGCCGACCTGCTTGCGCGCGGTACCCGTCTTGCCGCCGATCCGGTAGCCGTCGACGCGCGCGCGGCGCCCCGTGCCGCCTTCACCCACCGCCATCTCGAGCATCGAGCGGATCGCGGCGGCCGTTTGCGGCGACGTCACGCGGTGGCCGCGGTGCGCGTCGATCGTCTGCTGGTCGGTGCCGTTCTTCAGCAGCGACACCGGATGCAGCGTGCCGTCGCCCGCATAGGCGGTGTAGGTCTGCGCGATCTGCAGCAGCGACATCGACAGCCCGTAGCCGTACGCCATCGTCGCCTGTTCGATCGGCCGCCAGCGCTTGTAGCCGCGCAGCCGGCCCGATGCGACGCCGGGGAACGTCAGTTCCGGCGCGCGGCCGATCCCGTATTCCTGGTATTTGTTCCAGATGGTTTCGGCGGGCAGGTTCAGCGCGAGTTTCGCGAGCGCGACGTTGCTCGACTTCTGCAGCGCCTGCGACACCGTCAGCGACCCGTGGTTCGACGTGTCGTGGATCACGGCCGGGCCGATCTTGTACGTGCCCGGCGACGTGTTGATGATCGTGTTCGGCGTGACCTTGCGCTCGTCGATCGACAGCGCGACGACGAGCGGCTTGATCGTCGAGCCCGGTTCGAACGTGTCCACCACCGCGCGGTTGCGCAATTGCTGGCCGGTGAGGCGGGCGCGATCGTTCGGGTCGAAGGTCGGATAGTTCGCGAGCGCGAGAATCTCGCCGTTCTGCGCGTCGAGCACGACGACGCTGCCGGCCACCGCGTTGTTTTCGATCACGGCCGCCTTGAGCTGGCTGAAGGCGAGCTGCTGGATGCGGCGGTCGATCGTCAGTTCGATCGTCGCGCCGTGCTGCGCGGGCACGAGCGGGCGCGTGTCCGACACGATGCGGCCGAGCCGGTCGCGGATCACCTCGCGCTGGCCGGACGTGCCTTGCAGGCGCGCATTCGCCGCCAGCTCGACGCCTTCCTGGCCCTTGTCCTCGACGTTCGTGAAGCCGACCACGTGCGCGGCCGATTCGCCTTCCGGGTAGAAACGCTTCGAATCGGCGATCTGCGTGATGCCGTCGATCGCGAGCTTGTCGAGCCGGCTCGCGGTATCCGCATCGACCTGCCGCTTGAGCAGCACGAACGTCTTGTCGTTGCCGAGACGCCGCTTCACCTCGACGAGCGGCATGTCGAGCAGCTTCGCGATCTGCGGATAATCGGTGTCGGCGACCTGTTTCGGGTTCGCCCAGATTTCATAGGTCGACAGGCTGACCGCGAGCATCGCGCCGTTGCGGTCGACGATGCGCCCGCGCATCGCGTCGAGCTCGATCGTGCGCTGGTAACGCTTCTGGCCCTGGCCGACGTAGAAATCATGGTTCGCGACCTGCACCCAGAAAGCGCGGGCGATCAACGCGGCGAACGCGAGGAACACGACGACCACGATCAGCCGGGAGCGCCACATCGGAAGCCGCGACGCGAGCATCGGATTCTTGGTCGCCGCGGCGTACGGATCGGCGGGGTGGGTCTTTTTTTTCACGCTCATGCAAAGGCCGGGTCGGGCCGCCGGACGGCGGCGGGTCAGTCTGAATAATGCGATTGTAATAAATGAGTAAACAACGTGTGGGGAAAGTATGTTCCGGCCCCGCAAAAAGGCGAATGGTAGGTGATCCCGAGAATGGAGCGAAAAGGGGGCAGGGCGGCGCCGTAACGGAATGCGGCGGCGGCTGCGGCGGGGAAACACGGACGATTCGCCGTGCGCCGAGGCGGGGCACGGGGTGACCGGCATCGATCGATCGCGATTGCCCCGCACGCGATCAATTGCCCGTGTTCCGGTTATTTCTTTAATCTCGAAAATGAAAAGCGCCTCGAGCCGAGGCGCCATTCATGCTGAATATCGAAATGAATATCGTGGATGTCGGAATAAACCCGAAAACCGCAGACGATTCAGGTCAATAATACCTATCGGGCCACGGAAATAAATTCGCGGTATTCCGGCTGGGTCGTGCAGGTATCGACCGCCTGCAGCCGCCACGCGCCTGCGGGATGCTCGCCGGCGAGCACCGCGGGGCCGTGTTCGCGCCGCATCGCGTCGAACGACAGCCCCTTCAATTGACAGACGGCATTGCCGCTGTCGGCCGCGCAGAGCGCCATCGCGCCCTCCACGTCGCGGACCTTGCCCCAGGTCGGAAGGTCGATGCCCTGATGTGCCTCGCGCGACCACAGTCCCTCGTCGGTATCGACCCACAAGACCGCGAAGGAATGCCGGGTTGCCGATTCGCTGCCATTAATCCGAATGGTGAGGCGCATTGGATCCTCTCCTGAAAAGTTGAAACGTTCGACCGATTTGACTTGAACAGTCTAGATAGACTGGTGTGAAACGCAAGTGATAAACCGCAATAAATCCGTATTGAGTCCATTTCGGTTTCAGATGAAAGGACGTCTGACGATGCATGGTCATTCCCGATGCGTCAGCACACACGGGCGATAGCGGCGATCGCGGCGCCCGGCCGGACACGCGCGGCCGTCAAGAGATGGGATGACGGGCGGACACCCGCGTCGATCTGTCGCGCGCCGGCTGCCGTCGAATCGGGCCGCCCGACGCCATCGGGCACCGCCCGAACTCGGCCGCACCGAACGTTTCAGCGTTCCGACGCGGCGGCCGGCACGACACACTCCGACAATCGCGTACAAATCTGCACACTTTCACGAAACTTTCGGGACAGACTTGCACGCGTTCGAGCCCCACACTGGGCACTTCCCGATCCCATGCGCGGACGCCCGTCCGCGCCGGCTGCCGCCGCCTCGTGCCAGCGCGCGATCGACGCGATCGCAGGGCGTCCGCCCGATCGGGAGCCGCCGGGGCGCGCGTCAGCCCCGGCCCGGCCGCTGAGCCGTGCGCCGGCCCGCAACCGCGGGCGCCGCGCCGCCCGGCCGATTCTTCGAAGGAGACTATCGTGCTGATCTGGAAAACCGCGTTGTCGCTCAACTGGCGCACGAGCCTCGTGTCGCCGGCCAGCGCGCCGGTCGCGGCGGCGAACGTCGGCCGGCTCGTGCTGACCGGCGCCACGGGCTTCATCGGCAGTACCGTGCTGACGGCGCTCGTCAATGCAGGGCTGCTCGAACGCGTGGTGTGCGTCGTGCGCGCGCAGGACCGCGGCCATGCGGTCGCGCGGCTGCGTGAAGCCGCGCTGCGCGCGGGGCTCGCGCCGTACTGGGCGTCGCGCCTGACCGAAGCGAACGTGATCGTCGGCGCGCTCGGCGACGTGTGGCACGGCGCCGACGCGCCGCGCCTGGCCGGCGCGACGCACGTGATTCACTGCGCGGGCCACGCATCGCCGGCCGACGGCGCGCACCTGCAGGCCGACATCGCCGATGCGGTGCGCTTCGCCGAACGCTTTGCGCGCGCGCCGCGCCTGCAGCGCTTCGTGTACGTGGGCACGGCCTACGCGCACGCGGGCCGCGGCGGGATCGTGCAGGAAGAGGCGGAACGCGCCGCGGGCAACGATGCCGCGCCGGGCGCTGAAGGCCTGCCGGGTGCGGTGCTCGCGGCCGACTACCTGCACGCGAAGGCGCAAACGGAGCAGCGCCTGCGCGCGCTCGGGCTGCCGCTCGTCGTCGTGCGGCCGTCGCACGTGGTCGGCCACACGGTGCTCGGCACGCGGCCCGCGCCGAATTCGTTCTGGATGTTCCGGCTCGCGCATGCGGCGCGCCGCTTCACCGCGCGGCCGATGACGCGCATCGACATCGTGTCGGTGGACGACGTGGCGCGCGCGACGATGCTGCTGGCCGTCAAGCCGACGCTCGCGCATGACGTCTATCACGTGTCGGCCGGCGACGAGGCGCCGCAGGTCGCGCAGATCGTGCGCGCGATGGACGAGGCGGCGGGAATGACCGGGGCGCCGCGCTACGCGGCATGCGCGCCGGCCGAACTGCCGCTCGTCGTGCGCGACGTGCTCGGGCGCCGCGATCCGGCCCTGGAGCGCGTGATCGGCCGGGCGCTGCAGCGCTGCGGGGAATTCGCGACGGTCGATCGCGTATTCGACAATCGCCGCGTGCGCGATGAAATCGATTTCGAACCGTTGCCGTTCATCGATTACGTCGAGGAGTGCATGCGCACGTCGCGCGGCGTGGCCGTGACCGAACTGATGCGCGGCGCGTTCCACTGATCGTCCGCGCCGCACCGGCGCCCGTTGCCGCAGGCCGCGGAAGCGGGCGCCGCCGTCACGCGTCGCTGCCGAGCTCGATGAGCCGGTCGAGCGCGCGGTAGATGTCCTCGAGGCCGTCCTCGCCGAACCGCGACTCGAGTTGCCGGTATTGCTCGTCGATGCGCGGACCGATTTCCGTCACCAGTTTCCTGCTTTGCGGCGTCAGGCTGACCAGCAGCCGGCGCTGATCCTCCTGCGCGCGCGTGCGCGTGATCAGGCCGTCGCGCTCCATCCGTTCCAGCACGCCGGTCAGGCTCGGGCTCAGGATGCAGCAGCGTTTCGCGATCTGCCCGGCTTCGAGCGCCTGCGCCGGTTCGCCGTCGAGCACGCGGATGATCCGCCATTGCTGTTCGGTCAGCGAGAATTCCTTGAGAATGGGGCGAAACAGACCCATCAGCGTTTCGCGGGCCTCGAGCAGCAGCATGGCCAGGTTGCGATGGTCGAGCGTACGGTTCATCGGGGTGGGCAGAGGACGGGGACGCATCAATCTTAACAGCCGAAGCTGATGAATTTCGCGTATCAGGGTAATCGAGGTTGCCAGCGCACGATTGTTTACTTAAGATATTAACTATTGACGATGCGCCGCGACGCGCGGCAGGGGAACGACGCATGGAGCTTTCTTGCACGAACGCCGCGGCGCCGCCGTTGCCGGTCGCCATCGGTACCGTCTACGGCGCGTTGCTCAACGAGCGCGCGGCGCTCGACGCGCTCGGCGACGCCGTGAACGCGCCGCCTTACGGCCGCCCGCCGCAGGCGCCGATCCTGTACATCAAATCCGCCAACACGCATGCGGCCGACGGCGCCGCCGTCGTCGTGCCGGCCGGCGTCGACGCGCTGGAGATCGGCGCGTCGGTGGCCGTCGTGTTCGCGCGGCGTGCGACGCGCGTGCCGGCCGCGCAGGCGCTCGACTACGTGCACGGCTTCACGCTCGCGAGCGACGTGTCGGTGCCGCATCCCGACTACTACCGCCCGGCCGTGCGCTTCAAGTGCCGCGACGGCTTCTGCCCGCTCGGCCCGGCGATCGTGCCGGCCGCCGCGCTCGCCGATGTCGACGCGATCGGCCTGACGGTGCGGATCGACGGCGCGGTGGCCGCGGCCGCGTCGACCGCGACGTTGATTCGCCCGGTGCGCGCGCTGATCGCCGACGTGACGGCCTTCATGTCGTTCGACGCGGGCGACGTGCTGCTGCTCGGCGTCGCGGGCGGCGCACCGCGTGCCCGCGCGGGCAGCACGATCGAGATCGCCGCGGCCGGCATCGGCACGTTGCGGCATACGCTGATGGCGGAGGAAGCACGATGAAGACGGCGCGCGTGATCTACAACGGCGCACTCCACATGGCTGAACCGGCCGGCGACGGCGCGATCCGCCTCGATACGGGGCGCGTGGTGGCCGAGGACGCGGTGGCATGGCTGCCGCCCGTCGCGCCCCGCACGACGTTCGCGCTCGGGCTGAACTATGCGGACCACGCGAAGGAACTCGCGTTCAACGCACCGAGCGAACCGCTGATTTTCCTGAAGGGGCCGAATACGTTCATCGGCCACCGGTCGCTGACCGTGCGCCCGGCGGACGCCACGCACATGCACTACGAGTGCGAACTGGCCGTCGTGATCGGCCGGCCCGCGCGCCACGTGAGCCGCGCGCAGGCGATCGACTACGTGGCCGGCTATACGGTCGCGAACGACTACGCGATCCGCGACTATCTCGAGAACTACTACCGGCCTAACCTGCGCGTGAAGAACCGCGACACCTGCACGCCGCTCGGGCCGTGGTTCGTCAGCCGCGACGAGATCGGCGACGCGGGCGATCTCACGCTGCGCACGACGGTGAACGGCCGCGAGACGCAGCGCGGCAGCACGCGCGACATGGTGTTCGACGTGCCGGCGCTGATCGAGCACATCAGCAGCTTCATGACGCTCTCGCCGGGCGACCTGATCCTGACCGGCACGCCCGAGGGGCTGGCCGACACGAAGCCGGGCAACGAGGTCGTGACCGAAATCGAAGGGATCGGCCGGCTCGTGAACACGATCGTCGGCGAAGCGGACTACTATCGCGCCGGCTGAAGCCGTCGCCCAAGGAAGGAGAGCACATGACCATCAAGCACTGGATCGGCGGCCGCGAAGTGGAGAGCCGCGACACCTTCACGACGCTGAACCCGGCGACGGGTGAAGTCATCACCGACGTCGCGTCGGGCGGCGAGGCCGAGGTCGACGCGGCCGTGCGCGCGGCGAAGGAAGCGTTCCCGAAATGGGCGAACACGCCGGCGAAGGAGCGCGCGAAGCTGATGCGCAGGCTCGGCGAGCTGATCGAGAAGAACGTGCCGATGCTCGCCGCGCTGGAGACGCAGGACACCGGCCTGCCGATCGCGCAGACGAGCAAGCAGCTGATTCCGCGCGCGTCCGAGAACTTCAACTTCTTCGCCGAGGTGTGCGTGCAGATGAACGGCCGCACTTATCCGGTCGACGACCAGATGCTGAACTACACGCTGTACCAGCCGGTCGGCGTATGCGCGCTGGTGTCGCCGTGGAACGTGCCGTTCATGACGGCCACGTGGAAGACGGCGCCGTGCCTCGCGCTCGGCAACACGGCCGTGCTGAAGATGTCGGAGCTGTCGCCGCTGACGGCCGACCAGCTCGGCCGGCTCGCGCTCGAAGCCGGCATCCCGCCGGGCGTGCTGAACGTCGTGCAGGGTTACGGCGCGACGGCCGGCGACGCGCTCGTGCGCCATCCGGACGTGCGCGCGGTGTCGTTTACCGGCGGTACCGTCACCGGCAAGCGGATCATGGAGCGCGCGGGCCTCAAGAAGTATTCGATGGAGCTTGGCGGCAAGTCGCCGGTGCTGATCTTCGACGACGCCGATTTCGACCGCGCGCTCGACGCGTCGCTGTTCACGATCTTCTCGATCAACGGCGAACGCTGCACCGCCGGCTCGCGGATCTTCGTGCAGCGAACGATCTACGACCGCTTCGTGCAGGAATTCGCGCGCCGCGCGAACAACCTGGTGGTCGGCGACCCGACCGATCCGGGCACCAACCTCGGCGCGATGATCACGCGCCAGCACTGGGAAAAGGTGACGGGCTACATCCGCATCGGCGAGCAGGAAGGCGCGCGCGTGGTCGCGGGCGGCGCCGACAAGCCGGCCGGGTTGCCCGACCGTCTGCGCAACGGCAACTTCGTGCGGCCGACCGTATTCGCCGACGTCGACAACCGGATGCGCATCGCGCAGGAGGAGATCTTCGGGCCGGTCGCGTGCATCATCCCGTTCGAGGACGAAGACGAAGGGCTGCGGCTCGCGAACGACACGTCGTACGGCCTCGCGTCGTACATCTGGACGCAGGACGTCGGCAAGGTGCATCGGCTCGCGCGCGGCATCGAGGCCGGGATGGTGTTCGTGAACAGCCAGAACGTGCGCGACCTGCGCCAGCCGTTCGGCGGCGTGAAGGAATCGGGCACCGGGCGCGAGGGCGGCGAGTACAGTTTCGAGGTGTTCGCGGAGATCAAGAACGTGTGCATTTCGATGGGTTCGCATCACATTCCGCGCTGGGGCGTGTGACGGAAGCGGGTGGTGTCGCCGCAAGAACGAACGATTCCTTGGCCGGCACGCCGGCCAAGCATGGGGCCGGAGTAACCGCTAAAGCGCTAAGCCCGGCCGACTGGGAGACTTGAACGATGGGCAAACTGTCCCTCGCCGCGAAGATCACGCACGTGCCGTCGATGTACCTGTCGGAACTGCCCGGCAAGCATCACGGCTGCCGTGATGCGGCGATCCGCGGCCACCGGCTGATCGGTGAGCGCTGCCGTGCGCTCGGCGTCGACACGATCGTCGTGTCGGACGTGCACTGGCTCGTCAACGCGGGCTATCACGTGAACTGCAATGCAAGCTTCGCGGGCACCTATACGAGCAACGAGTTGCCGCATTTCATCCGCGACATGCAGTACGCGTACCCGGGCAACCCGGCGCTCGGCCGGCTGATCGCCGAAACGGCCACCGAGCGCGGCATCGCGACGCGCGCGCACGAGATCGACAGCCTCGAGCTCGAGTACGGCACGCTCGTGCCGATGCGCTACATGAACGGCGACCAGCACTTCAAGGTCGTGTCGATCGCCGGCTGGTGCATGTGGCATCAACTCGACGAGAGCCGGCGCTTCGGCGAGGCGCTGCTCGAAGCGATCGAGAAGAGCGATTCGAACGTCGCGTTCCTCGCGAGCGGTTCGCTGTCGCACCGCTTCAACGACAACGGCAGCCCCGAGGAATCGATCCACCAGATCAGCCGCGAATTCTTCCGGCAGGTCGACCTGCGCGTGGTCGAACTGTGGAAGCAGGGCGATTTCAGGACGTTTTGCGCGATGCTGCCCGAGTACAACGTGCATTGCCATGGCGAAGGCGGCATGCACGACACCGCGATGCTGCTCGGGCTGCTCGGCTGGGATCGCTACGACAAGCCCGTCGAGATCGTCACCGACTATTTCGCGAGCTCGGGCACCGGGCAGATCAACGCGATCTTCCCGCTGCCCTGAGCATTGCCGCGCACCACGACTTCGAATCCGACCGGAGACTTGCCATGCCACACATCGTCGTCGAATACACCGCGAACATCCGCGACGACGCACGCATTCCCGCGCTGCTGCGCACGATCAACGCGACGCTGATCGCGCAGGGCGGCGTGTTCCCGACCGGCGGCATTCGTTCGCGCGCGATCGAGCTGCACGACTACTGCATCGCCGACGGCGCGGAGGACGACGCGTTCGTCCACGTGACACTGAAGATCGGCGCGGGCCGCAGCGACGAAACGAAGCAAGCCGCATGCGACGCGCTGTTCGACGCGATCAAGGCCCATTTCGCCGAGCTGTACGCGAAGCGTTATCTCGCCCTGTCGATGGAATTGATCGAGTTCAGCGAAAGCGGCTCGTACAAGCACAACAACATTCACGCCCGCTACAAGCGGGCCGGCTGAACCCCATTTTCGATCCGACCATGCTCGAACCCGCCATCATCGACCAGCTCGCGCACCGTCTGCACGACGCCGAGCGCGCGCGCACGCAGATCCGCCAGATCTCGCTCGACCATCCCGACATCACGATCGACGACGCGTATGCGATCCAGCGCGCGTGGGTGACGCTCAAGCTCGCGGAAGGCCGCACGCTGAAGGGGCACAAGATCGGCCTCACGTCGAAGGCGATGCAGAACACGTCGCAGATCGACGAGCCCGACTACGGCGCGCTGCTCGACGACATGTTCTTCGAGGACGGCGGCACGATACCGACCGGCCGCTTCATCGTGCCGCGTGTGGAAGTCGAACTCGCGTTCGTGCTCGGCAAGCGGCTCACCGGCCCGAACTGCACGATCTTCGACGTGTACGACGCGGTCGATTACGTCGTGCCGGCGCTCGAGATCATCGACGCGCGCAGCCAGTCGATCGACCCCGATACGAAGCGGCCGCGCAAGGTGTTCGACACGATCGCCGACAACGCGGCGAACGCGGGCGTCGTGATCGGCGGCCGGCCGGTGCGCCCGCGGGACGTCGATTTGCGCTGGGTCGCGGCGATCATGTCGCGCAACGGCGTGGTCGAGGAAACCGGTGTCGCGGCCGGCGTGCTGAACCATCCGGCGAATGGCGTCGCGTGGCTCGCGAACCGGCTGTCGCGTTTCGACGTCGCGCTGGAGCCCGGGCAGATCGTGCTCGGCGGATCGTTTACGCGGCCCTGCGCGGCGCGTTCGGGCGATACGTTCAGCGTCGACTACGGCCCGCTCGGGACGATCCAGTGCTACTTCGAGTGAGGTGAGCGGACGATGCGGATTCCGTCGAATGTCTTCAAGGCCGCGCTCGCGCGCGGCGACGCGCAGATCGGCCTGTGGCTCGGCCTCGCGAATCCCTACAGCGCGGAAGTGGTCGCCGGCGCCGGTTTCGACTGGCTGCTGATCGACGGCGAGCATGCACCGAACACGGTGCCGACGATCCTCGCGCAACTGCAGGCGATCGCGCCGTATCCGTCGCATCCGGTCGTGCGCGTGCCGTGGAACGATCCGGTGATCGTCAAGCAGGTGCTCGATCTCGGCGCGCAAACGCTGCTCGTGCCGATGGTGCAGAGCGCGGACGAGGCGCGTGCGGCGGTGGCCGCGACCCGTTATCCGCCGCACGGAATCCGCGGCGTCGGCAGCGCGCTCGCGCGCGCATCGCGGTGGAATCGCGTCGGCGAGTACCTGCATCGCGCGAACGACGAGATGGCCGTGCTCGTGCAGGTCGAGACGCGGGCCGGGCTCGACGCGATCGATGCGATTGCGCGGGTCGACGGTGTCGATGGCGTGTTCATTGGCCCGGCCGATCTGGCCGCCGATCTCGGGCATCTCGGCAATCCAGGCCACCCCGATGTGCAGGCCGCGATCGACGGCGCGATCCGCGCGATCAAGGCGGCCGGCAAGGCGCCGGGCATCCTGAGCGCGGATGAAGCGGCCGCGCGGCGCTATCTGGAAGCGGGCGCGTTGTTCGTCGCGGTCGGTGTCGATACGACGCTGCTGGCGAGGAGCGCGGAGCGGCTTGCGGCGCAGTTCAAGAAGGGCGGCGACGCCGCCGCGAAGAAGGGCGACGGCACGTATTGACGCGGCGGCGGGCGGTTGTTGTCTGCCGCCCGCCGGATTTTCGCCGTGCGGCTGCATGCGCGCGCATCGCCGCCGCTATCCCTGCGCCTGGCTTCCCCCCGCCAAATATCTCCCCGGCGTCGTCCCCAGCGCGCGCCGGAACATGTCGATGAACGCGCTCACGTTGTCGTATCCGAGATCGAGCGCGATCGTCGTCACCGGCACGCCGTCGGCGATGCGCTCCAGCGCCCGCAACAGCCTCGCCTGCTGACGCCATTGCGCGAACGTCAGCCCGGTTTCGGCGACGAAGCGGCGGCTCATCGTCCGTGCGCCGATGCCGGCCCATTCGGCCCATTCCTCCAGCCGCCGGTCGTTCGCGAGATCCGCGGCCAGCGCATCGGTGATCTTCACGAGCCGCGGGTCCCGCGGTCGCACCAGCCCCAGCGCCTCGGCTTCCGATGCCGCGATTTCATCGAGGATCACGTCGGCGATCCGGGCCTGTGCGGCATCCAATTCGGAATCGCCCCAGCTCGCCGCGCGCTGCACGGCCTCGCGCAGCAGCGGCGTCGTGCGGATCGCACGCGGCGTGGCCGGCAGCGCCGCGCAGCGCGCTTCGGCGACGAACGCCGACCAGCCGGAAATCGGCCCGAACGAGCGCAGCGAATGCCGGCAGTGCGGCGGAATCCAGATCGCGTGGATCGCGGGCACGACCCACTCCTGATCGTCGAGGCCGATCGTCACGAGCCCGCTCAGCGCGCCGACGAGCTGGCCGCGCGCATGCGAATGCGGCGCGGTGATACGGGGGGCGCGTTGCGACAGGGCGGCGGCGACCACGAACGGGCCGTCGTCGGACGTGACGAAGCGGGCGGGCAGAAGCGGATCGGACATGGCCGGATATCGGTATCGAATGGCCGTTATACCGGAGAACGGCCGGATTTGCACGCCTACACTGCGTCCATCGATGACAACCGGAGTACGACGCGATGCGAGCCGAACAAATGCTTCCCGACCATGCCAACCAGATCGATGCCGGCGGAACGACGATCCGCAAGGGCACGGTTGGCGCTTTTCTGGTCAATGCCCGTGTGTTGACCGATCCGAATGCCGCGCCGGCGGACAGGGCGCGCGCGGAGGCCGATGCGATCGATGCGCTGCCGGCGCTGCGCGCGCTCGGCCTGTTCGACGTGCTGGAAGTGCGCGATCCCGCGCTGCGCGCGTGGCTCGATGCCCGGTAAAGATCCACCGTCCAGATTGAAGGAACCACCATGAAAGCAGCAGTTGTTGAAGGCGCTGGACAGCGCCCGGTTTATACCGAATTCGAACCGCCGCGCGCGATGCCGGGCCACAGCCTGATCGACGTGACGGCGTCCGCGCTGAGCCGCATCGCACAGGGACGCGCGGCCGGCACGCATTACTCGTCGGACCGACGCTATCCGTTCGTCGTCGGTGTCGACGCCGTGGGGCGTCTCGACGACGGTCGGCGCGTCTACTTCTTCGGCGCCCCCGTGCCGTTCGGCGCGATGGCCGAACGCACGGTCGTGCCCGATACGCAGTGCGTGCCGCTGCCGGACACGCTTGACGATGTCACCGCCGCGGCGATCGCGATTCCGGGGATGTCGTCGTGGGCGGCGCTGACCGAACGCGCGCGGTTCGTCGCGGGCGAGACGGTGCTCGTCAACGGTGCAACGGGTACGTCCGGGCGGCTCGCGGTGCGAATCGCGAAGCATCTCGGTGCGGCGAAGGTGATCGCGACGGGGCGCAACGCGGCTGCGTTGCAGGCGTTGCTGAATGCCGGCGCGGACGCCGTGGTGTCGCTGCAGCAGGACGACGCGCATCTGGCGCGGGCGCTCGAACCGCATTTCCGTGAAGGCGTCGACGTCGTGCTCGATTATCTGTGGGGCGCCAGCGCGCAGACGCTGCTGGCGGCTGCCGCGAAGGGGACTCCCGGCGCTCGGCGGCTGCGTTTCGTGCAGATCGGTTCGATCGGCGGCGCGGACGTGTTGCTGCCTGGCGCCGTGCTGCGTGCGACCGCGATCGAATTGATGGGCAGCGGCCTGGGCAGCGTGTCGCTGCCTGGCTTGCTCGCATCGGTGCGCGGCGTATTCGAAGCGGCGGGGCCGGCGGGCCTGACGATCGACACGCGCACGGTGCCGCTGTCGGCTGTCGGCGAGCACTGGGGCGATACGAGCAGCGCCGTGCGTTGGGTGTTCACGATGCGTGGTGACTGAACGGCGACGAGCGGGCCGCGGTCGTCACTCTGTACGCGGAAGGACCAGAAGCCGGGTGACGGCGCGTATTGACTGATATCGAGGTTCGGCGGTCTTATAAGGGCTCTATCGATTTTCGTTTATTGCGATTTTCGTTTATTTCGAATAAGATGGCGCATTTGAGAACCCTGCTTGGGAGCGCGCGATGGCCCATACCTCGATGTCCGATACGATCTTGCCGGTGGAGCGCGAGGTGCAGGCGGCGGTCGAAGGACAGCGTGCGCTGGCGGCTTATCTGGCCACGCGAACGGAAATACAGCGCATCCAGATTTTCGATGACGAAAATCGCGCCCATCAGGTCGAGCTTCCGACTTCTGCACTGCGTCTGCTGGTCGACATCCTCGCGGAGCTTGCAGATGGCAATGCGGTCAAGGTCGTGCCCGTTCACGCGGAACTGACCACGCAGGAAGCAGCCGACCTGCTCAATGTGTCCCGTCCACACCTGATCAAGCTGCTCGAATCGAAGGCGCTGCCGTATCACAAGACCGGCAAGCATCGTCGTGTGCGCTTTTCCGATCTGATGCGTTACAAGACCGAACGCGATCGGGCGAGCGCCAATGCGATGGAAGAGTTGGGGCGGCAAGCGCAGGAATTCGGGATGGGCTACGAATGACGAGTTCGCCATTCACGGCGGTCTATGATGCCTGCGTGCTGTACCCGGCACCGTTGCGCGATTTCCTGATGTGGCTCGCATTGAGCGGGTGTTTCAGGGCTCGCTGGAGTGCCGATATCCATAACGAATGGAAACGGAACCTGTTGCGCAAGCGCCCGGACCTCGGCGCCGCACAACTCGACCGGACTGCGAGTCTGATGGATCGCGCGATACCTGATGCGCTGGTGACCGGGTACGAAGCGTTGATCGAGGGCCTGAGGCTGCCGGATGCCGATGATCGGCATGTACTGGCCGCCGCGATCCGCTGCAACGCCAGTGTGATCGTGACGTTCAACCAGAAGGACTTTCCCGACGCAGTGCTGTCGGCGTACGGGGTGGAGGCGCAGCATCCCGACGTGTTCGTCGACAATCTGTTCGATCTCGAGCCGGCTGCGGTTGTCGGCGCAGCACGGCGACAACGCGAAATGCTCAAGCATCCTCCGATGATGGTGGATCGCTACCTCGACATCCTGCAGCGGCAGGGGATGGTTCAGACCTGCAAGGCGCTCGAAGCTTACCGGGCGATTCTCTGAACGAGCCGCCATGGTGTTCGCGTGCTCAGCGAATCGCCGGCACGTTGCTCGCGCATCCGTTTCAACGTGTTTCTTCGGTCGCCCGTGCCGCGCCCCGACATGCGACGAAGCAGAGGGCGACGCGCCCGGAAACGCTCGCACCGTCCTCTGCCCGCCGTCATGTCGGAGCGGTCAGAACCGCTGCTGAATCCCCGCCGTGACCCCGACCTGCGTGGTGCCGTACCCATTGAAATCGCGCGACACGCCGACTTTCTGGTCGTGCTTCGCGATCGCGAACGCACCGGCTGCATACAGCACCGTGCGCTTCGACAGCGCGTACTGCGCACGCACCGACACCAGCGTCGGGTCGGCATCCGTGCCGCCCTTGATGTTCTGGTGGTAGACGGCCGCGATCAACGAGAACGTCGGCGTGAACTGGTACGACCCGCCGAGCCAATACATGTCGCTCAACTGGTTCGCGGCCGTGGTGTGATACGTGCGCCGATAGTTGCGATAGCCGGCCATCGTCTTCAGGTTACCGAAGTCGTAGCTCAGGCCCGCGTGGATGCCCTGGATATAGTTGACGGTATCGGCCGGCGTGACGCTGTCGGCCGCGCCGTTCTGCCGGTCGAACGTGACGACGGCCGCGAACGGCCCTGTCTCGTAACCGACCGCGAAATCGTATTTCGAGCTGGTCTTCACGCTGCCCGGCACGTTGCCGAAACCGTACAGCGCGCCGAACTTGAAGCCGCTGAATTCGCCGTCGTAGCGCACCGCGTTCGACGAGCGCGTGAACAGGCCGTCCTTGCGGCCGCCCGTCGCCATCGACGAGGTCGCCCACGAGTAGTTCTGCGCGTAGCCCATCGGGTCGAACGGCAGCATGTAGTCGTACGTGACGGTGAAGTTGCGGCCGAGCGACAGCTCGCCCCATTTGCCTTTCAGGCCGACCGTCGCGCGGCGCGCGAAGATCGAGTCGGGGCCGTCGTCGGACGCGCCATTCGCGAGATCGATGCCGCTTTCGAGGCGGAACACGGCTTTCAATCCGCCGCCGAGATCCTCGACGCCGCGCAAGCCCCAGCGCGACGTGTTCTTGTTGCCCGACTTCAGCTTGAACGCATTGCCGCCCTCCGGGGCCGCATGGTTCGTGTATTCGATGCCCGCGTCCATGATCCCGTATATCGTGACCGACGACTGCGCGTGCGCGGCCGGCGCGGCGAGACAGGCTGCCGCGGCCGAACTGGTGAGGACTGCTGTTCGAATAGAGCGTTCTGCGCGTGACTTCATTTTGACGGTGTCTCCTAGATTATTGTGGGCGGGTTGAAACAGAAAACGGGTACGCGGCGCGCCATCGGCGGACGCCGTGAAGCGTCCGCCGATGCGAGTCGCAAAGGGGCGGCTTGAAAGCCGGCGCGGCGGCACGCGAGCCGCCGCGATGCGGATCAGCCCGCTTTCGCGAACGCCCAGCAGTCGTTGGCCGGGAATTCGATCCAGTGCTTGCCGGCCGCGCGCGGCACGTGGCCGAACGCGCGCAGGCGCATCTCGCCGCAATGGAACAGGTATTCCCAGCGGTCGCCGAGATACATCGACGTGACGAGGTCGGCCTGCAGCCGGTTCGCGCCCGGGCCGTCGGCCACCTGCACGCGCTCGAGACGGATCACGGCCTGCGCGTCCTGGCCCGGCGCGAACGTGTCGCGGGCCAGCGCCTGCAACTCCCAGCCGTCGCCGGAAAGCGTCACGCGTTCGCCGTCGACGGCCGCGACGCGCGCGTCGATCCGGTTGTTGCTGCCCATGAATTCGGCGGTATACAGCGAGCGCGGCGCACCGTACAGCTCGGCCGGCGTGCCTTCCTGCTCGATGCGGCCGTTGCGCAGCAGCAGGATGCGATCGGACATCGCCATCGCTTCGGTCTGGTCGTGCGTCACGCACAGGGCCGACAGTCCGAGCGACACGATCAGCTCGCGCAGCCACGCACGCGCTTCCTCGCGCAGCTTCGCGTCGAGGTTCGACAGCGGCTCGTCGAGCAGGATCACCGGCGGGTTGTAGACGAGCGCACGGGCGATCGCGACGCGCTGCTGCTGGCCGCCCGACAGTTGATGCGGAAAGCGTTCGGCGAGATGGCCGAGGCCGAGCTGGTCGAGCGCGGCCTGCACGCGGTGTTTCTGTTCGGCAGGCGCCACGCGGCGCAGCTTGAGCCCGTAGCCGACGTTGTCGGCGACGGTGCGGTGCGGCCACAGCGCGTACGACTGGAACACGAGGCCGAGCGAGCGCTGCTCGACCGGCAGGTCGATGCGCCGCGCGCCGTCGAAGAACACGCGCTCGTCGAGCTGGATGCGGCCGTCGGACGGCTGTTCGAGGCCGGCCACCGCGCGCAGCAGTGTGGTCTTGCCGCTGCCCGACGCGCCGAGCAGGCACACGACTTCGCCGGCCTTCAGTTCGAACGACACGCCCTTGAGGATCGGGTTGGCGCCGTAGCTGAGGTGCAGATCGTCGACGATGAGCTTATCCATGAAGTTTCACTCCGAAGCGCAGGGCCACGCCGAGACCGGCGCCGACCATCGCGATGTTGATGACAGAGAGCGCGGCGACCTGGTCGACGGCGCCGGTCGCCCACAGCGACACGAGCAGCGCGCCGATCACTTCGGTGCCGGGCGACAGCAGGTAGACGGCGGTCGAGTATTCGCGCTCGAAGATCATGAAGATCAGCAGCCACGCGGCGAGCAGGCCGAAGCGCACGAGCGGCAGCGTGACGTCGAGCGACACGCGGCTGCGCGTCGCGCCGACGCTGCGGCCGGCTTCCTCGAGCTCGGGGCCGACCTGCAGCAGCGCGCTCTGGATGAGCCGCATCCCGTACGCGAGCCACACGACCGTGTACGCGATCCAGATGCTCCACATCGAGTTCTTCAGTTCGCGCAGGCCCGGCACGAACAGGAAGATCCACAGGAACGCGAGACCGGCGAGCAGGCCCGGCACCGCGCGCGGCAGCAGCACGAGGTAGTCGAGCAGCCTGGTCGCCCAGTCGGGGCGGCGGTGGCCGGCGAACGCGACGAGCGAGTAGAAGCCGATCGCGAGCGCGCCGCCGATCACGCCGATGCCGAGCGTGTTGACGATCGCGCGCACCAGGTTGTCCTGCTCGAACAGCTCGACGAAGTTCGCCAGCGTCAGCACTTCGGCGAGCGGCACGCCTTCGCCCCAGTTGGTGACGAACGCGCGCAGCACGATGCCCGAGATCGGCACGATCACGGTCAGCGCGAGCCACAGCGCGACGATCGCGAGCGCGACCCAGCGCCACACGCCGAGCGGCAGCACGGTCGCGCGGCCGGCCTTGCCCTTCACGGTGACGAAGCGATTCGCGGTCTTCAGCAGGCGGCGCTGCAGCAGCACGAGCGGGAAGGTGATCGCGACGATGCACACGGCGACCGCGGCCATCAGGTGATACGACGGCACGCCGAGCTTGTTGGTCAGCTTGTACAGGTAGGTCGCGAGCACGAGGTGGCCTTCCGGGTCGCCGAGCACGAGCGGCAGCCCGAACACCTCGAAGCCGAGGAAGAACACCAGCACGCCGGCGAACAGCAGCGCAGGCATCGTCATCGGCAGGCTCACGTCGAGCGCGACGCGGAACGGGCGGGCGCCCGCCACGCGCGCGGCTTCCTCGACGTCCGAGCCGAGGTTGCGCAGCGCAGCCGACGAATACAGGTACACGTGCGGCACGTGCGTGAGGCCGACGATCACCGTGATCGCGAAGATCGAATACACGTTCCAGGGCACGCTCTGCACCCCGAACAGCTCCTTGAACCACACCGAATAGAAGCCGACCGGGCCGGCCGCGACCACGTAGCCGAACGCGAGCACCATCGGCGACACGAACACCGGCGTGAGCAGCAGCGGTTCGAGCCAGCGGCGGCCGGGCAGGTCGGTGCGCACCATCAGGAACGCGAGGATGCCGCCGAGCGGGATCGAGATGAACAGCATCCCGCCGGCGATGATGAACGAGTTCTTCACGGCCGACCAGAAATCGGGATCGCTGAAGATGAAGCGGAAGCCTTCGACGCCGAGCGTCTTGTTCGCGTCGAAGAACGGCGCGGACAGCAGGCTCTGGAACAGGATGAAGCCGAGCGGCAGCGCGACCGCGACGGTCAGTACCGCGACGACGATCCAGCGCAGCATGCCGGCGAGCGGCTGCAGGCTGCTGACCGGCAGCGCGGGAATCGCGTCGCGCGGGCCGGTGGCGGGCGGAACGGCCGGTGCCGTGCCGCGTGTGCTGGTGGAAAGCATGAGTTCGCCCCTGCGGCCATCCGGATGGCCGCCTCAAGGAAGTCGGTAAGGGGAAGGAGCCGCCCGCGCGCCGTGCGGCGGGCGGCCCGGCGTCAGCGGCTCAGCGCTTGATCGCCTGCTGCCATTGCTTCAGGAACGCGAGGCGCTTCGACTGGTCGAGATAGACGAGCAGGCCGGTGCCGATCTGGATCGGCTTGAGCGAATCGCCGAGTTCCTTCGTGAGGCTCGCGGCCGACGTTTCGCCGGTCACGTCCGCGCGGATCGCGTACAGGTTCGCCTGGTTCGCGATCAGCGTCTGGCCGCGCTTCGACAGCAGGTAGTCGACCCACAGCTTCGCGGCGTTCGGGTTCTTCGCCTTCTTCGACACGGTGGCGAGGCGGCTCACGACCTGCGTGTAGTCCTTCGGAAACACGTAGCCGATCGACTTGTCCTTCTTTGCCTTCGCGTACGCATACGAACCGATGATGTTGTAGCCGATCAGGTTCTCGCCCGACGAGATGCGCTCCATCATCGCGCCCGTGCTCGACTGCAGCTTCGGGCCGGTCGCGCCGATCGCCTTCACGAGTTCCCACGTGACCTTCTCGTTCACGTGCGCGTCCTGGGTCAGGTAGTTGAAGCCGACGCCCGATTTCTCGATGTCGTAGGTCGTGACCTTGCCCTTGAACTTGTCGGCCTGCGTGGTGAGCAGCTTGATCAGGTCGGCGCGGGTTTTCGGCACCTCGTTCTCGGGGATCAGCCGCTTGTTGTAGACGATCGCGAGCGGCTCGAACGTCGTGCCGTACGCCTGCTTCTGGTACTGCGCCCATTGCGGCACGTTCGGGCTTTCGGGCGAATCGTACGTCGCCATCAGGCCGTCGTTGACGAGCTTGACCTGCAGGTCCATCGCCGAGCTCCACAGCACGTCGGCGCTGGTGCTGCTCGCCGCGTTCTCGCTTATGTAGCGGTTGTACAGCTCGGTGCTGTTCATGTCGTTGTACTCGACCTTCACGCCGTACAGGCTTTCGAAGTCCTTGATCAGCGGACGCACGAGGCCCGTGTCGGTCGTCGAGTAGACGATCAGCTTGCCTTCCTTCTTCGCGGCGTCGATCACGCCCTGGTAGTTCCCCGGGTAGCCGGCCGGAACCTGCGCGGCGGCGCCGCCGGCGGCAGTGCCCAGGACGACCGCCAGCGCGGCGGCGAGGTGCTTCGGTGCAAACGGCATGTCTTCCTCCAGTGATGCGTCGATGTTGTTCGAATGACGCGGATGTTACGGGCGGGGCACTTTCAGCCCGCTTTCATTTCCGTTCGCGATTGCGCCGTTCGCGTCATGGATTTCCCGGGGGCGACGCGGGTTTCGCGGCGCAACAGGGGGACGCGACGCGGGGTGACCGGCTACGCGGGCGCGGCCACCAGTTGCCCGAGGACTTGGCCACCATGCCGCGCGTACGCGGCCGTTCGCGCCGCATACCCGACGCCGCCGCCGACGACGCGGCCCGTTCGCGGCACCCGCGCAACCCGTGTTTGCGCGAGGCGTGGAGACGGAAAGGATCATGTAATGTAGCGGGCTGTCGCTGACCTTACCGGAATCCCCATGCGTGTGCTGCTCGTCGAAGACAACCCGAACCTGGCCCAGTCGCTGAGCGATGCGCTGAGCGCCGCGCGCTTCGCGGTCGATCACATGGCCGACGGCGAGGCGGCGGACCACGTGCTGCGCACGCAGGATTACGCGTTGGTGATCCTCGATCTCGGGCTGCCGAAGCTCGACGGGCTGGAGGTGCTGCGGCGGCTGCGCGCGCGCCGCAATCCGGTGCCGGTGTTGATCCTCACCGCGCACGGTTCGGTCGAGGACCGCGTGAAGGGGCTCGATCTCGGCGCCGACGACTATCTCGCGAAACCGTTCGAGCTGACCGAACTCGAGGCGCGCGCCCGCGCGCTGATCCGCCGCAGCCTCGGCCACGAGCATTCGCGGGTCGAATGCGGGCCGCTTTCGTATGACAGTATCGATCGCAGCTTCCATCTCGCGGGCGAGCCGCTGTCGCTCACGCCGCGCGAGCGCTCGGTGCTCGAGGTGCTGATCCTGCGCAACGGCCGCGCGATCAACAAGGACACGCTGTCGGAGAAGATCTTCGGGCTCGACGAGTCGGTCAACGCCGATGCGATCGAGATCTACGTATACCGGCTGCGCAAGAAGCTGGAGAACACCGGCGTCGCGATCGTCACGCTGCGCGGGCTCGGCTATCTGCTCGAAGCAAAGGCTGGGACGGTCGAATGAGCGCCCGTCGCGCTCGCTCGTGCTCGCCGGCGGCCGACGCGGCGCCTGCGATCGTTGGCGCGGCCCGGCCGAACGCATGATGGCCCGCCCGAACCTGCGCGCGCAGGTCGCGCTGTGGCTGCTGCTGCCGCTGCTCGGCCTGCTCGCGCTCGACTCGTGGCTCACGTACCAGCGCGCGATGAGCGCCGCGCACGTCGCGTTCGACCGCACGCTGTCGTCGTCGCTGAAGTCGATCCGCGAAGGCGTGCGGCTCAACGACGGCGAGATCGAGGTCGACCTTCCGTATCTCGCGCTCGAAATGCTCGAGTCGAGCGACGGCGGCAAGATCTACTACCTGATCCGCGAGGACAACGGCCGCACGGTCACCGGCTATCCGGACCTGCCGCTGCCGCGCGGGCGCGACGCGGGCGACGGCGCGCTGTTCGTCACGCGCTACTACGACGTCGTGTATCGCGGCGAACAACTGCGGATGGCCGCGCTGCGCATCCCGGTGCACGACGTGCCGACCGCGCAGTCGCGCATCGTGTGGGTGATGGTCGGCGAGACGATCGAGGCGCGCCAGGCGCTCGCGCGCGAAATCCTGATCGGGTCGCTGCTGCAGGAAGGGCTGCTCGTCGTGCTGGCGCTCGGGATCGTGTGGCTCGGCGTCGGGCGCGGGCTGCGGCCGCTGAACCGGCTGTCGGCGACCGTCGCCGCGCGCAGCGAGGACGACACGACGCCGCTCGACACGGGCGCGATGCCGAGCGAACTCGCGCCGCTCGTCGATTCGATCAACCAGTACATCGGCCGCACGCAGCGGATGCAGGTGGCGCGGCGCCGCTTCTTCGCCGATGCGGCCCATCAGTTGAAGACGCCGCTCGCGGCGGTGCAGGCGGGCGTCGAGCTCGCGCTGCGGCCCGACGAGCAGCCGCGCATGAACGTGCACCTGCGGCGCGCGAACGGCGCGGTGCGGCAGGCCGCGAAGATCGTCCAGCAATTGCTGTCGCTGTCGCGGCTCGATTCGGACAGCGGTCATGCGGTCGCGCACAAGCCGGTTGCGCTGCACCGGCTCGCACGCAGCGTGACGCTCGACTGGTCGCCCGTCGCACGCGCGCGCGACATCGATCTTGGCTTCGAGCACGAGGCAGACGTCGACGTGCTCGGGCAGTCCGACCTGCTCGGCGAGATGATCGGCAACCTGATCGACAACGCGATCCGTTATGCGGGCGACCATGCGGTGATCACGGTGCGTGTCTCGCGCGACGGCGAAGCGGCGCGGCTCGACGTGATCGACGACGGGCCGGGCATTCCGGCCGACGAACGCGACGCGGTGTTCGAGCGTTTCCATCGCGGCAGCAAGACGCAGACGGTCGAAGGCACCGGGCTCGGGCTGTCGATCGTGCGGGAAATCGCGCGCGTGCATCAGGGGAGCGTGACGCTGGCCGATGCGGCCGGCGGCGGGCTGATCGTGACGATCCGGCTGCCGGCGGCGGTGAACGACGCGATGCCGCGCGCCGTATGACGGCGCGCGTAGTAGCGGGCCGCGCTGTCGGCTCAATCGCCGAACCCGATCTCCGCTTCGACCGGCTGCCCGACTTCGAGCCACGCGCCGGCGCCTTCGACGACGATCGCATTGATGCCGAACGTCAGCGCGCCGTCGTAGTTCGGGTTCGCGCGATAGGTCTGCATCGTGTCGGTCGGCTCGTGCGGCCATGCCGGGTCCGGCGTGCCGGTTGCCTGGTCGATCGTCGGCACCGGGCAGCGCGTGCACAGCTTGACGAGCCGCAGCCGCACCGGCGTGTCGCCGCCGGCGTCGAGATGCTCGACGAAATCCTCTTCGTACGCATCGAGATCCGACACGACGATGTTTGGCCGGAAGCGGTTCATCGGGATCGCCGGCGCGCCCTTCGCGGCAAGCCGCGCGTTCAGGTCGTCTAGCGACGACTGGCCGATCACCAGCAGCGGATAACCGTCGGCGAACTGCGTATGCGTATCGATGTCGCCGGTCCATTTGCGGTTGCAGCCGCGGCGCGCGTCGGGGCCGAAGCGCGCGAGCTTCGTCGGCGCGCCGAGAAATGCGGTGAGCCACGCGGCCGTTTCGGCGCCCGTGTCGATCGCGTCGACGGTGTCGCGCCACACGGTCGCGGCCATCTTCGGCGTCGCGGGCGTCGCGTCGCCGTCGAGCGGCGTGCGGATCTCCGGCATGCCCGGCGCGTTCAGCACGAGCGCATCGCGGTCGAGCGTCGGGTGGATCAGCGCGAGGCGCGGGTGCGTGCGCTGCGTGAGCATCTGTCCGTGCGGATCGGTGATCAGCCAGTGACGGTCGTACGCGAGGCCCGTTTCGAGCAGTTGCGCGCGCGACAGCGCGATGCCGGCGCAGGATTTGATCGGGTAGACGAAGAGTTCGGCGATGGCTGGCATGACGTGACGCTGGCTGGAGGCGGGATGATCGAATCGCGATTGTGCCAGATCATGCGTGAGCCGTTCGGGCGGTCGTGCGCCGCCACGCGTTCCTCAGGCGAGCGGGAAGCCGGTGTCGAAGGTCGTGCGCACGTCGAGCGGCTGGCGCAGCAGCCCGGCCTTCAGGTAGAAGTCGGCCGTGCGCTGCTGTTCGGCGATCACCGCTGCGTCGATCGGCTGCCAGCGCGTGCCGCGGCGCTCGAACTGCAGCTTCGCGGCGGCCGGTGGAATGCCGATGATGCGTGCGAGCGCCGCCGAATACGCGTCGACGTGCCGGTACGACCAGGCCTGCGCGCGCACGACGCGCCGCAGGAAATCGTGCAGCACGTCGCGCTTCGATGCGATCGCCGCGTCGGTCGCCGCGAGATAGCTGAGGCCCGACCACAGCCCGCGGCCGTTGACGAGCACGCGCGCGCGGCCGCTCGTTTCGGCGAGCGCGGTGTAGGGCTCCCAGGTCGCCCACGCGTCGATCGAACCGGTGGCGAGCGCCAGCATCGTGTCGGCCGGCGGCAGGAAGCGGAACGACACCGCATCGGGCGGCAGGCCGGCCGCATCGAGCGCCTTCAGCGTGACGAAATGGCCGATCGAGCCGCGGGTCGTGCCGATGCGCTTGCCTTTCAGGTCGGCCGCGCCTTTCAGCGCGGCGTCGGGTTGCACGAGCACGGCCGTGCCGTATGGATCGGAACGGTTCGCGCCGATCACCTTGATGCGGGCGCCCGAGGCGAGCGCGAAGATCACCGGCGCGTCGCCGATCGGCCCGCAGTCGACGGCGGCCGCGTTCAGCGCTTCCGCGAGCGGCGCGGCGGCCGGGAATTCGGTCCACGCGATGTCGTACGCGAGGCCGTTCAGTTCGCCGGCCGCTTCGAGCAGCGCGCGCAGCCCGCCTTTCTGATCGCCGGCGCGCAGCAGCGGGCGGGCGCCCGACTGCGCGCGCACGGCGGCCGGCGCGGCGGCGATCGTGGCAAGGGCGCTCGCCTGCGCGAGGAAATGGCGTCGGGTCGGATTCATCGTGAAGTTCGGTTCAAGAAAGGTTCAGGGATTCAATGCGGAAGCCCGGCCTGTACGTCGCGCACGGGTTCCTGATCGACGCGCAGCAGCAGCGCGGTCAGTGCGTCGCCGCTCGTGGCGCGCGCGGCCGGGCGGGCCACCGCGTCCGAGCGGCACAGCAGGTCGGCATCCGACCAGCCGGCGCTGCCCGGCAATGCGCGCGCCCGCAGCCAGCCGCGCCGATCGGCGAGCAGTTGCGTGCCGCCGAGCGCATCGGGCGCGACGCCGGCGATCGTCGCGAACGCGAGCCACGCATCGGCGGTCGTCGCGACGCAGTTCGCACGCGGGCCGGCTGACGGCGGCACGGGCACGCCGCGTTCGGTAACGAGCAAGGTTTGCCAGCGCGCGTCTTCCTGCGGTGGTGTCGCGCCGGCCGCGAGCGCGACGACGCGCACGCGCTGGCCTTCGCGCCAGCGCTCGAGCGCCTGGGGCGCGGCGTCGCCGCAGCGCACGTCGAGGGCCGGCAGCGGGACGGGCACCGGCCACGCGCCTTCCGCCTGTGCGCTGCTGCCGGCGGCCAGCGCTTTCAGGTAATCGAGCACGGCCCATGTGTCCTGCGGGCCGAGCGTCGCCGCGAAGCCGGGCATCGTCGACGCACCGTGCTCGTCCCGCGTGCCGTGGCGCACGCGCCAGAACAGTTCGCCGTCGAGGCGGCGCGCGAGCAGCGCGCCGGCGAAGGTCGGCGGCCAGTGCGCGAGCGTGGCCGCGAGCGGGCCTTCCCCGCGTCCGTCCGCGCCGTGGCAGGCCGCGCAATGTTGCGCATACAGGTGCGCACCGCGCATCACGTTCGACACGGAAAACGGCGTGGGGTCGCTCTGGAAGCTCGTCGGCACGGCTGGCGCGAGCCACAGCGAAGCGGGCGGCCACGGCGCGAACCACGCGACGGCCAGCGCGGCGATGGCCGTCGCGACACGCCACTTGCGCGAAGCCAGCGCGGCGCAGGCGAGCCCGACGGCCAGCGCCGTCAACGTACACGCGAACGCGAGTTGCCGCGTGAGCCCCGCGTCGATGCGCAGCGTTTCAAGCGCGATGCGGTGTGCCCACGGCCACGCGGCCTGGCCGTCGGCGTCGCCGGTCAGGCCGATCGCGTGCAACCCATGCGCCAACGCGATTTGCGCGCGATACAGCAGTTGCAGGAACGCGATGGCCCAGTCGGCGAACGGCGGCGCGTTCATCGCGCGCGCCTCCGGCGGGCCGCATTCGAACGTCGAACGGCGCCCGGCATCTACCAGCTCGCATCGAGCCCGAGATGCCGCAGCGCGTCGTGGCGCAATTCGGCGAGGCGCGGGTCGCCGCGATGGCGCGGGTAGGGCAGGTCGACGCGCAGTTCGGCGACGATCCGTGCCGGGCGCGGCCCGAACACGATCACGCGCTGCGCGAGAAACAGCGCTTCTTCCACGTCGTGCGTGACGAGCAGCGCGGAGAAGCCGTCGCGTTGCCACAGCGCGGTCAGCTCGGCCTGCATCGTGAGCCGCGTCAGCGAATCGAGCTTGCCGAGCGGTTCGTCGAGAATCAGCAGGCGCGGGTCGTTGACGAGCGCGCGGGCGAGCGCGACGCGCTGCGCCATCCCGCCGGACAACTGATGCGGAAACACGTTCGCGAAGTCCTCCAGCCCGACGCGCGCGAGGGCATCGTCGACGCGATGCTGCGCGGTACGCGCCACGCCGCGTGCTTCGAGGCCGAGCGCGACGTTCGCGCGCACGCGCCGCCACGGGTACAGCGTCGGGTCCTGGAACACGACGATGCGCGACGGATCGGGGCGCTCGATCGGCACGCCGTCCTGCGCGATTCGGCCTTGCTTGGCGGCGTCGAGCCCCGCGACGAGGCGCAGCAGCGTCGATTTCCCGCAGCCGCTCGGGCCGAGCAGCGCGACGAATTCGCCGGCCGCGACCGACAGCGACACGTCGTCGAGCACCGGCAGCGCGCCGCCGGGGCCGTCGAACGCGTGGCTCACGCGGCGGATGTCGATGCGTGCGCCTCGCGGCGGCGCGACGGCGGGCGCCGCAGCAGTGGCGGCGGACGGTTCGAGTACGGCGGCGCTTACCATTTGACGGTTCCTTTCTGCCAGGCGAGCACGCGGTCGCGCACCGCGAACAGCAGCGCGATCAACCCGGAAAACAGCAGCGCCATCACGATCAGCGCCGCATACATGTTCACGTACGACGCCCAGCCCTGCGCCCAGCTCAAATACCAGCCGAGCCCCGACTTGACGCCCATCATCTCGGCGACGACCAGCACCGTGAACGACGCGCTCAGCCCCATGAAGACGCCGACGAACACGTGCGGCAGCGCGGCCGGAATCGCGACGCGCAGCACGAGGAAGCGCGCGTTCGCGCCGAGCGTGCGCGCGACGTCGTAGTACTGCTTGTTCACGCTCGCGACGCCCGACCACGTCAGCACGGCGACCGGGAAGCCGGTCGACAGCGCGATCAGGAACGCGGCCGCTGAATAGCTCGACGGGAAGAAGTAGAACGTCAGCGGCAGCAGCGCGGTGGCCGGCACGGGCCCAAGCACGCGCAGCACCGGATGCACCCAGTAGCCGATGCGGCGCGACCAGCCGATCGACACGCCGACCGCGAAGCCGACCGTGACGCCGTACGCGAAGCCGAGCGCGAGCAGCTTCAGCGTGTTGCCGGCGCTGCCGGCGAGGCGCGGCCAGTCGTCGACGTAGACCTCGATCAGCGCCTGCGGCGGCGCGAAGAACGGCGTCGGCAGCCAGCCGGTTTTGGCGGTGACGATTTCCCACGCGGCGAGCACGAGCGGCAGCGCGACGAGCCACGGGCCGGCCGGGCGAACGCGTGCGAGCCGCGTGCGGGTCGCGGGAACGCGATGGCCGAGCGTCGCGGCGACGAGCAGCAGCGCGGCGATCGTCCACGCGGCCGTGCCGAACGTGTCGGTGTACGCCCAGTCGCTGAAGCCGACGATCCGGTTCGGCCACAGGTGCGTCAGCGCGCCGAGCGCGGCCCACGCGAATGCGGCGGCGATGCCGGTCGGCCAGGTGCGCGCGCGCCGGGCTTCCGCGGCCAGCGTGGCGTCGCAGGTCGTGCAGGCCGCTCGCGCGGAAGTTTCAGCGTTGGCGGCGCCGGCCGGAGCCGATGCGGCGCGTGCGGCGGACGCATGTTCGATCGTCGACATCGCGTTACCCCAGTACGTTCGCATAGACCTGCTGCGCGAAGCGCTGCGGGTCCGTGCTCTTCTTCAGCACGCTGATGCGGCGGAAGTCGTCCGCATAGAACGCGATTTCCTGCTGCAGGTCGACGTTGGTCGGGTGGTGCGTGTAGGTGAGCGTCGCGTACAGCTTGCGCAGATCCTCGGGGCTGATCTTCGGCGAATACTTCGCGAACACCTTCGCGGCTTCGTTCGGGTTGTCGTGCGTGTACTCGGTGGCCTGCACGATCGAGCGCGCGAGCGCGGCGGCCGACGGCCGGTCGTTGCGCACGAGGTCGCCGCGCGCGCCGATCACGCAGCACACCTTGCGCGCGTATTCGCCGGACAGGTTGGTCGCGAGTTCGGTATACGCGCCGTTGCTGCGCTTTTCGAGCAGGTAGAGGTTCGGGTCGCCGTCGGCGATCGCGTGGATCTCGCCCTTGTCGACCGCGACGCCGAGCAGGTCGGCCGGATACTGACGCCACGTGATGTCGCGCTCCGGGTCGACACCGTTCTTCGCGAGCAGGATCGAGAAGAAGTGCTTGCCGGGCGCGGCCAGATCGCTGACGCCGACCGTCTTGCCCTTCAGCGCCTGCAGCGTCGTGACGCCGGCCGCCTTCGCGCCGAGCAGCCGCACGCAGCCGCCGTGCGAGCTGCCGATGATTTTCACGTCGAAGCCGGCTTCGAGCGGCTTCAGCCAGCGGTGGATCATCCCGACCGCCGCGTCGGCCTTGCCGGTCGCGATCGATTCGAGCAGTTGATCGGTCGAGCCGCTGTAGTTGATCAGCTCGACCTGCAGCCCGTTCTTCTCGAAGAAGCCGCGCTCCTGCGCGACGACGATCGGCGTCAGGCAGAACGCGTTCTGGTTCCACGCGAACGTGAGCTTCTTCAGCGGCGGCGCGGACCACGCGTGGCGGCCGAGCGTGATCGCCGGCACGGCGAGCGCGGCGGCGCCGGCCGCGCGCAGCAGCCGGCGGCGTTGGTCGTCGTGCGCGTCGTGGGGCGCGGGTGCGGTGGTTTGGGTCATGGTCTGGTCTCCGGTGTGGCGCAAGTCCGTTATTGGCGTGAACAGGCCCTAATCGAGCAGGTCGGGTTCGTCGGCGACGACGCGTGCGAACAGGCTGTCGAACGCATGCAGCGCGCCGTCGGGGCCGCCGATCTGGCCGTGCGTATGGCGCGCGGTGGCGTGATCGATCGGCCGCGGCGTGCCGGCCGCTTCGGCCAGCAATTGCGTGTGCGCGACGTTGTCGAGCGCGATGTACCACCACGCGGCGGCCTCGACCGTCGGGCCGGCCGTCAGGATCCCGTGGTTCTTCAGGATCACGCCCTTGTGCGTGGCGCCGTCCGGCTTCGCGAGCGCTTCGGCGATCCGCGCGCCTTCGCTGGTGTCGACGACCATCCCCGTGAAATCGTCGAACAGCGCGTGGTCTTCATAGAACACGCACGCGTCCTGCGTGAGCGGATCGAGCGGGCGGCCGAGCGTCGACCATGCCTTGCCGTAGGTCGAATGCGTGTGCGCGGCGGCGACCACATGCGGATGGGCTTCGTGGATCGCCGCATGGATCGCGAACGCGGCCTTGTTCAGCGGCCGCTGGCCGATCGCGGTTTCGCCGCGTGCGTTGACGAGCAGCAGGTCGGAGACCTTGATCTGCGAGAAATGCACGCCGAGCGGGTTCACCCAGAAATGATCGGGCAGCTCCGGATCGCGCGCGGTGATGTGGCCCGCGAGGCCCGCCGCGAAGCCGAAGCGCGCGAACAGGCGGAACGCGGCCGCGAGCCGCTCCTGCCGGTGGCGACGCTCGGCGGCGACGTCGAGGCGCGGCGCGGGCGGATCGAACCAGAAGTGCTGGCGCGGGGTGTCGGCGAGCACGAGGCCCGATGCGGTACGGTGGGGCGAGGACAGGACGGCGGACATGATCGCGTATGGCTCCGTTGGCTCAGGCGGCGCGGCGTGCCGCGTCGCGTGCGGCGACGGCGCCGCGCACACGCGGAATCAGTTCGCGGCCGTAGTCGATCGCGTCTTCCAGCGGATCGAAGCCGCGGATCAGGAACGTCGTCACGCCGAGGTCGTAATAGTCGAGCAGCGCGTCGGCGACCTGTTCGGGCGTGCCGACGAGCGCCGTCGAATTCGAGCGCGCGCCGGTGAGCTTCGCGATCTCGGTCCACAGCCGCTTGTCGACGCGTGAGCCGCGCTCGGCCGCGGCGAGCAGGCGGCGTGCGCCTTCGCTCTGCTGCGGGCCGCCGGCGCCGAGCCCGGCCGCTTCGCGCAGCCGGCGCGTTTCGTCGAGGATGCGGTGCGCACGCGCCCACGCTTCGTCCTCGGTCGCCGCGAGGATCGGGCGGAAGGATACGGAGAAGCGCACCTGGCGGCCGTGTTTCGCGGCTTCGGCGCGCACGCGCGTCGTCAGGTCGCGCACCTGGTCGAGCGATTCGCCCCACAGCGCGTACACGTCCGCGTGCTTGCCGGCCACCGCGAGCGCGGCTTCCGACGCGCCGCCGAAGTAGATCGGCACGTGCGGCTGCTGGAACGGCTTCACTTCCGAGAAACCCTGCTTGAACCGGTAATGCGCGCCGTCGTGATCGAACGGCTGCGCTTCCGTCCAGATTCGCCGCAGGATGCCGAGGTATTCGTCGGTGCGTGCATAGCGCGCGTCGTGATCGAGGAAATCGCCGTCGCGCTGCTGCTCGCTGTCCGAGCCGCCGGAGATGAAGTGCACGGCGAGCCGGCCGCGGCTGAACTGGTCGAGCGTCGCGATCTGCCGCGCGGCGAGCGTCGGCGCGGTGAAGCCGGGGCGATGCGCGAGCATGAAATGGATGCGCTCGGTCGCGGCCGCCGCGAACGCGATCGTCAGCGTCGCCGACGGGCCGGTCGAGTGATGCGGCACGAGAATCCGGTCGAAACCGGCCGTTTCGTGGGCGCGGGCAAAGTCGCGCACATAGTCGGGATCGACCACCGGGCCGGACGCCGGGTGGATTTCCGACTGCTTCTGGCTCTGGATCATGCCGATGAATTCGACGCTCATCTGGGTCTCCGGTGCAGGGATGTCCCGGCGCACGGCCGGGCAGGAATGGAGCGCAGGTTAACGCGGGGATCATGCGGAATGGAAATAATCAATCCCGATTTGAATATCAGATTTGCATGGTTTGGGGCCGTATGCGTTGCGCATACGCTGTGGGCTCGTGAATGATCGGGCGCGCGTCGGCGCTGTTTTCGCCTGCTGTTTTCGCCCGCCGTTTTCGTCGTTCCGCCGCCGTGTTCGACCTACCCAGGGAATCCGTTTCGATGTCCGCCAGCCTTGCCGTTTCCTCGCCGCCACCGCAACCCTCGCTGCGCCTGCTGCCCGCGGACGCCGCCAAGCCCGCCCACGCCGACGCCATCGACGAGACGGACGACGCGCGCCTTGCCGCGCTGCTCGAGCGTCTCGCCCCCGAACTCGCCGCCGATGCGGCCCGCAACGACGTCGACGGCCGCTTTCCGCACGAGAACTTCGCGCGACTGCATCGTGCCGGGCTGATCGCGCAGGTCGTGCCGCGCGAGCATGGCGGCGCCGGGGCGACGCTGGCGCGGGCGAGCCGGATCGTCGCGGCCGTCGCGCGGGCCGATCCGGCAACCGCGCTGGTGCTGACGATGACGTATCTGCAGCACCGCGCGCTCGGCCGCGCCGACAACCGCTGGCCCGCGCAGGCGCGGCGCGCGGTGTTCGACAGCGCGGTCGCGCACGGCGCGCTGATCAACGCGCTGCGCGTCGAGCCGGCGCTCGGCTCGCCGTCGCGCGGCGGGCTGCCGGCGACCCTCGCGCGCCGCGATGGCGACGGCTGGCGGCTGTCGGGCCACAAGCTCTACAGCACCGGGATTCCGGCGCTGCGCTGGCTGGCCGTGTGGGCGCGCACCGACGAACCGGCGCCGCGCGTCGGCGTGTTTCTCGTGCCGCGCGACCCCGCGGTGGACGGCGATCGCATCCGCGTGATCGAAAGCTGGAATCACCTCGGCCTGCGTGCGTCCGGCAGCCACGAAGTCGTGTTCGACGACGTGCCGCTGCCGGCCGACCATGCAGTCGACGTGCGCGCGCCGGACGCATGGGCCGTATCGGCCGCCACTCATGCGGATGCCGACGCGCAGGCGGACCAGCAGGCGTGGATGGTCGTGCTGCTCGGCAGCCTGTACGACGCGGTGGCGCGTGCGTCGCGCGACTGGCTCGTCGAATTCGCGACGACGCGTGCGCCGAGCGGGCTCGGCGCCCCGCTCGCGACGCTGCCGCGCGTGCAGGAGGCGGTCGGCGAAATCGAAGGCTGGCTGCACGCGAACCGTGTGCTGCTCGACGATCACATCGCGCGCACCGACGCCGGCAACGCGCCGTCGGTGACGACCAGCGGCCTCGTCAAGCGCACCGTGACCGAGCACGCGATCCGGACGGTCGAGCAAGCGCTGAAGTTGTCGGGCAATCACGGGCTGAGCCGCGGCAATCCGCTCGAGCGCCACTATCGCGACGTGCTGTGCAGCCGCGTGCATACACCGCAGGACGATGCGATCGCGGTGGCGGCGGGGCGGGCGGTGCTCGACGCGGCGACGCGCGGGCAGACGAATGCAGGGGCGGACGGGACGTCACGCAACGGGATCGAACGCGGTCGACGCGATGCGTGAGCCGGGTCAGGTTGCCGCGCACGGCAACGGCGCGGCGCGACGCAGGCGCCGCGCGGCTACCGAGGCTACCGCGGCCACCGAGGCTACGTTACGCGGCCTTGTCGTGCGATTGCTCGGGCAGCGCGAACGCCGTGCGCGCATGCGCGGCGACGGCCGCGAGCGGCGCGTCGAGGCGCGCGGCATCGTGCCGGCGCAGCAGCCACAGATCGATCTGCGGCTTGAAATCGGCGAGCGGCACGATATCGAGCGCGTCGCGCAGCGGGCTGCCTTCGACGAGCGGCAGCGGCATCAGCCCGAGGCCGAAGCCGTTGGCGACGCTCTGCAGTTGCAGGTCGCGGCCGTACGCATCGAGCGTGACCGGCATCGGCAGGCCCTGCGCGTCGAGCGCCCGCCGCAGGCCCGCACGAAAGCCGCAGCCGTCCGGGTTGAGCACCCAGCCGCGCGCGTGGCAATCGGCGAGCCGGTAGCTGCGGCGCGGCCAGTCGCCCTTGCGGCCGACCGCGACGAGCCGCGTGGCCAGCAAGCGTTCACCCTCGACCTGCGCCGGCAGCACCATCTCGCGCGCGAGGAAGACCAGCGCCGCATCGAGTTCGCGGCGGGCGATGCGGTCGACGAGCAGTCCGCCCCATGCGGTCGTGACCTGCGTCGCGAGCGCGGGCCACTGCGCGGCGAGATCCGCGATCAGCGCGGGCAGCATCAGTTCGCCGAGGCCCTGCGTGAGCCCGATCCTGAATTCACCGGCGGGCGGCTGCTGGCCGGCCGTCAGTTCGCGCAGCGCGTCGACCTCGCGCAGGATCGCGCGACACTGCTCGAACACCTGCCGGCCGATGTCGGTCGGGCGCGGCGGCTTCGTGTTGCGGTCGAGCAGCGTCACGCCGAGCGTTTCCTCGAGATTCTGGACGCGCCGCGTGATCGCGGGCTGCGTCATCCCGAGCTCGGCCGCGGCCTGGCTCAGGGTCTGGCAGCGGACGACCGCTGCAAAAGCGTCGATATCGCTAATTTTCATGTTTGTTCTGCATGGTCTTTCGGGTGCATCATGACGATCCATCATATTCGGCATCATATTCGAGGAGACGGCCGATGAGTACGCTTTCGTTGCAACAGACGCCGCTGCGTCCGTTCGTCGAGGGTCTGGATGCGCTGCTCGCGTCCGGCGCGAACGAGGCGCGCATTCTCGACGAGGGCGGCGCGCTGCTCGCCGCGCTCGTCGAGCACGACGACTGGTTGCCCGACGCATTCGCGCAGCCCGATCCCGAGCGTTACCGGCAGTACCTGCTGCATCTGGACCCGGACGAGCGCTTCTCGGTCGTCAGCTTCGTGTGGGGGCCGGGCCAGGCGACACCGATCCACGATCACACGGTGTGGGGGCTGATCGGGATGCTGCGCGGCGGCGAGTTCTCGCAGCCGTACCGGTTCGACGCGGCCGGCAGGCCGGTGCCCGCGGGCGACGCCGTGCGGTTGCGGCCGGGCGAGGTCGAGGCCGTGTCGCCGCGCATCGGCGACGTTCACCGCGTGACCAACGCATTTGCCGACCGCGTATCGATCAGCATCCACGTGTACGGCGCGAACATCGGCAAGGTCGAGCGCGCGGTGTACCTGGACGACGGTACCGTGAAGCCGTTCGTGTCGGGCTATTCGAATGCCTGACGCAACGCCCGCTCGCGCGGCCCGTGGCGGGCGCGCGGCGGCAGGGCCACGATCGAGCCGTTCCGTTTTCTTCACCGACTTCAACGTATTCAACCCAGAGACATCGTGACGCACTCCGCAGATTCCCTTTCCCGTTTCCCCGTCGCGTCGTACCAGGACGTACGCGCGCGCCTGCTTGCCCGCGACGAGATCGCGCTGATCGACGTACGCGAGGAAGATCCGTACGCGCAGGGCCATCCGCTGTGGGCCGCCAATTTTCCGTTGTCGAAGCTCGAACTCGACGCGTGGACGCGGATTCCGCGCCGCGACACGCCGATCGTCGTGTTCGGCGAAGCGGGTGGCGAGGATCTCGCGCCGCGCGCGGCCGCGACGCTCGCGCGGCTCGGCTACACCGACGTGCGGCTGCTCGACGGCGGCCTCGCCGGCTGGGTCGCCGCGGGCGGCGAACTGTTCATCGACGTGAACGTGCCGAGCAAGTCGTTCGGCGAATGGGTCGAGGCCGAGCGTCATACGCCGTCGCTGTCCGCGCAGGAGGTGCAGGCGCTGATCGACGCGAAAGCCGATGTCGTGATCGTCGACGCGCGCCGCTTCGACGAATACCAGACGATGAACATCCCGACGTCGACCAGCGTGCCGGGCGCGGAACTCGTGCTGCGCGTGCGCGCGCTCGCGCCGGACCCGCGCACGCAGGTGATCGTCAACTGCGCGGGCCGCACGCGCAGCATCATCGGCACGCAGTCGCTCGTCAACGCGGGGCTGCCGAACCCGGTCGCCGCGCTGCGCAACGGCACGATCGGCTGGACGCTGGCCGGCCAGACGCTCGAGCGCGGCGCCGCACGGCGCTTTCCGGACGAGATCGATGCGACGCAGCGCGCCGAAGCGCGTCGGGCCGCCCGCGCGGTGGCCGAGCGCGCCGGCGTGCCGCGCATCGCGCTGGCCGACGTCGCCGCGCTCGCCGAACCGGGCCGCACGCTGTACCGCTTCGACGTGCGCACGCCGGAGGAATACGAAGCCGGCCACCTGCCAGGCTTCCTGAGCACGCCGGGCGGCCAGCTCGTGCAGGAGACCGACCATCATGCGGCCGTGCGCGGCGCGCGGATCGTGCTGGCCGACGACGACGGCGTGCGCGCGGACATGACCGCGTCGTGGCTCGCTCAGATGGGCTGGGACGTGCGCGTGGTCGAGCCGGCCGGCGCCGCGGCATTCGTCGAGCGCGGCCAGCCGCCGCGCGACGTGCCCGCGACGCCGCCCGCGGCCGACGTGTCGCCCGCGACGCTCGCCGGCTGGCTGAAGGAGGCCGCGCCCGGCGAGCTCGCGATCGTCGACGTGACGGCCAGCGCGAACTACGTGAAGCGTCATGTGCCGGGCGCGTGGTTTGCCGTGCGTGCGCAGTTGCGCGACGCGCTGGCCGCGATTCCGCCCGCGAAGCGCTACGTGTTCACGTGCGGATCGAGCCTGCTCGCGCGGTTCGCGGCGGATGACGCCCGCGCGCTGCTGCCGGCGTCGGCCGAGATCCGCGTGCTGACCGGCGGCACGGCCGCGTGGATCGACGCCGGGCTGCCGCTGGAGAGCGGCGAGACCCGTCTTGCGTCGCCGCGCATCGACCGCTATCGGCGCCCGTACGAAGGCACCGACAACGCGGCCGCGGCGATGCAGGCGTATCTCGACTGGGAATACGGGCTGGTCGACCAGTTGAAGCGGGACGGCACGCACCACTTCAACGTGATCTGACCGACGCGGTGGAACCGGGCGCGGCACCTCGTGCGCGGCGCCCGGTCGCGTGCGGGTCGGCGCTTCGTGTCAGCGCTTGAACGTATCGACGGCCGTGCGGCCGACGGCCGGATCGTCGGTGAAGAAGCCGTCGATGCCCGCGCGCAGGTACGCCTGGATCTCGCGCACCGAGCCGGCCGTGTTGCGCGTGGCCGGCGTGCCGCCGTCCTTCAGCGATGCGGGCAGGAAGTTGTTTTCCGGGCGGAACGTGTACGGATGCACGACGAGGCCGGCCTCGTGCGCGTAGCGCACGAACGGCGTCGGCTGCTGCAGCGTGCCGTCCGCGGCGACCGCGATGATCGACGTCTTGTACGGGCCGACGCCGTTCGCATAGGTCGCGATCTCGCGCATGCCGTCGCGCGTCGACAGGTCGCCGTAGGTGCGCGTGTCGTTCGCCTTCACGAAGTCGTACGGGCGCTGACCGGCTTCGTCCATCAGCTGCACGAGCTGCCAGTTCGGTTGGCTTGACTTGATCCGGTTGCGGATCGCTTTCAGGTTCGCGACTTCGAACGACTGGATGTAGACGGTCGCCGTGCGCGACGTGTATGAATCCTTCAGCAGCGCGTCGACGAGGCGATCCTCGAGCGGCAGGCCGATCGACTGGAAGTAGGTCGGATGCTTGGTTTCCGGGTACAGATGGATCGTGCGGCCTGTCTGCGCGGACATCTGCTTCGCGAGCGCGACGATCTCGTCGAACGTCGGAATCTCGAACTGGTCGTTGTAGGCCGTATTCGCGGGGCGCACCTGCGGAATGCGCTCGCGCGCCCGCAGCGTCTTCAGCTCCGCGAGCGTGAAATCCTCGGTGAACCAGCCGGTCAACTGCGCGCCGTCGATCGTCTTGGTCGCCTTGCGGCTTGCGAACTGCGGCAGCGTCGACACGTTCGTCGTGCCCGAGATCTCGTTCTCGTGGCGCGCGACGAGAACGCCGTCGCGCGTCGACACGAGGTCGGGCTCGATCACGTCCGCGCCGTCCTCGATCGCCTTGCGATACGACGCGAGCGTGTGTTCGGGGCGCAGCGCGCTCGCGCCGCGATGGCCGACCACCTGGACCTTCGCGGAGATCGGCTGCGTGGGATCGCGCGTCAGGGCGTCGTCGCCGCCGCACGCAGCGAGCAGGAGCGCGGCGGCGCAGGCGAACGGGGCATAGCGCAGGGAGGTCGGGCGCTTGAGGAGCATGTCGTTGAACCTTCGAAACGGAGTCGGAAAGGGCGCTCGAGTCGGCGGCCCGGCGGGAAGCCGGGCAGAACGGAATCGAACGGTGCGCGATCGTCGCATCGAATAATTACATATGTATTACTTGGACCTTTCCGTTCTGTTTTGAAGGGGCGACGGGCGCGGCAGCGCGAGCGACGGCAGCCTTGCGCACATCGCATTCCGGCCGTCACAGCGAACCCGCGCGCCGGATGCACTAAACTTGCGGGAATTTTGCATCGCCGCACCGGGGCCGACGCCCGCCGCGCGCGACGATGCGGCGACTCGCGGGCCGGCGCGGGCGCCCGGCGCCCGTGTGCGCCCGGGGCCCGCGCCGGCCGATTTTTCCCGACTCATGACGACCCATACCGATCCTGCCTATCTGCTCGGCGACCTGCTGAAGAACGTATCCCGCTCCTTCTACCTGACGCTGCGCGTGCTGCCCGACGGCATGCGCGACCCGGTCGGCCTTGCGTATCTGCTTGCACGCGCGGCCGATACGATCGCCGACACGGCGCTCGTCGCGCCTGACCGGCGCGCGGCGCTGCTGACCGACCTGCGCGACGACATCGAGCGTCTCGGCGACGGTGCGGCGCTGTCGCGTTCGCTCGAGGACGTGACGCGGATGCAGACCGATTCGCACGAACACCTGCTGCTCGGTTCGATGGAACCGATGCTCGCGCTGCTGCGCGCGCAGCCGGAGGTCGATCGCGCGTCGATCCGCAAGGTCGTCGCGACGCTCACCGCGGGGATGGAATTCGACCTGCGCACGTTTCCGGACGAGCGGTCGGGGCAGGTCGCATCGCTGCCCACGCGCGGCGAACTCGACCGCTACACGTACCTCGTCGCCGGCTGCGTCGGCGAATTCTGGACCGACATGACGGGCGCGCACACGCGCGCCGCGCGCGGCTGGGATCTGCCGGACATGCGCGAGAAGGGCATCCGTTTCGGCAAGGCGCTGCAGATGACGAACATCCTGCGCGATTGCGCGAAGGACCTGCGCATCGGCCGCTGCTACCTGCCCGACGACGTGCTGCGCGCGCACGGGCTCGTCGTGGCCGACCTGATGCAGCCCGATGCGTCGGCGCGCGCGCGCGGCGTGCTGGTCGACCTGCTGCGCGGCGCGCTCGACCAGTATCGCGACGCATGCCTGTATACGCTCGCGATCCCGCGCCGTTTCGTGCGGCTTCGGCTCGCCTGCCTGTGGCCGATCATGATCGGCCTCGAAACGCTCGAACTGCTGGCCGGCCACGCTGCGTGGCTCGACCCGGCGCAGCCGGCCAAGGTGCCGAGAAAGCGCGTCTACCGGATCATGGCGGCGTCGCTCGCGCTGGTCGGTTCGAACACGGCGATCCGCGCGCGCCTGAGCGCGCTCGCCGACGCCGTGACCGCGCGGCTCGCGCGCCCCGCGTCGCAGCACTGAAGCGCGTCGGTGCGACCGGCGCCGGCATCGCCTCCCGGCCCGCGCTCGCCGGGCCGTTCCCGTCCGATCTCCCGTGCCCCGTGCACGGACAAAAACGTTTTCATGATTTCGTGTCTCGAAATGTGGGTGTCACGAACGTCGGCGATCCTGCGCGGCGGCGTGAATCGCGGCGTCAGCTTCGATCGCGCATTTGTAAGATGTTTGGTTGCCGAAGGCGTCTGACGACATCGGACGGTCGCGTTGCACCCGTAAAAATGTAAAGCTAGGGTTTTCACCGGCAAATGCCGGAAAGGCCCGCCGCACAAGCATTTCGAGCTGTTATGTAACCGTTTGGTGAACGCCCGCGTTGCGTCGATCATACGATGACCGACTGCACATGTTGGGAAACAATTGGTAATCCGTCAGAATCGCGTCGGCATGTACTCGCACATGTGTCGGTCACAAAACCACACCAGAAAAGAAACATTCTTTGAGGACGGAGAATCAATGAAAAAGCGCGTCGCTTTCGCCATGACGGCAGTGGGTCTCGCAGCCGCTACCGCCGCCCACGCCCAGAGCAGCGTGACCCTGTACGGTATCGTCGACAACGGCCTGGCATACCAGAACAACGCGGCCCCGTCGACGGGTGCGACGACCGGCGGTCACTCGAAGGTATCGATGTCCACCGGCGTATGGGCAGGCAGCCGCTTCGGCCTGAAGGGCAGCGAAGATCTCGGCGGCGGCACGAAGGCGATCTTCCAGTTGGAAGCAGGCGTGAACTCGGCGACCGGCGCGTCGCAATGGGCAGGCGGCATCTTCACCCGCCAGGCATGGGTCGGTATGACGAACCAGGCGTACGGTACGCTGACGGCCGGCCGTCAGTACACGGCGTACTACACGCTGCTGTCGCCGTACAGCCCGACGACGTGGCTGACGGGCGCATACGGCGCGCACCCGGGCGATATCGACTCGCTGGATACCAGCTACCGCGCGAACAACTCGCTCGTCTACATGTCGCCGAAGTTCTACGGCTTCACGGTCGGCGGTTCGTACTCGTTCGGCGGCGTGCCGGGCAGCGTCAACCGCGGCTCGACGTGGAGCGCGGCGGTCCAGTACCTGAACGGCCCGGCAGGCATCGCGGTCGGCTATCAGAAGGTCAACAACTCGACGCTCGGCGGCGGCGTGTGGGGCGACAACTCGACGGTCACGAGCGGCGGCCAGCCGGCGGTGTCGGCGCTCAATGCCGGTTATCAGACGGCGCAGTCGCAGCAGCGCATCGGCGTGACGGCCGGTTACCAGTTCACGCCGGCGTGGGATGTGTCGGCGTCGTACACGAACGTCAAGTACACGCCGGGCGTGGGTTCGGTGTTCCGCAACAGCGCGATCTTCAACACGGCCGGCGCCGTGCTGCACTGGAAGGCAGCGGCTCAGTGGGACTTCGCGGTGGGCTACTCGTACACGGCGGCGACGCAGTCGAACGGCATCACGAGCGCGGCCAAGTACCATCAGGTCACGCTGTCGCAGTACTACAGCCTGTCGAAGCGCACGGGCCTGTACGCACTCGAGGCTTATCAGCACGCGTCGGGCAATACGCTGAGCAAGACTGGCACCATTCAGGCAGCAACGACGCAGATCGGCGACGGCGTGGCGGCAGGTTCGAAGCAGAACCAGATCGCTGTTGGCGTCGGCATGATCCACCGCTTCTAAACGTCGCGCGGCGCGCGAGCGCCGCTCACGGCGTGCGGTATGAAAAAACCGGCTTTCGAGCCGGTTTTTTCGTTTACGTCGCGAGCATTCGCCCGATTCGCCAGATTCTCCGGATCACTGATCGATCGGCGATTTCAGCGGCTGATGCTCGCCCGTCAGCCCGAACACGACGAGTTGCGCGGGCTCGGTCGCGCTCGCGTTGCGCGATACCTGATGGCGCGAGCCGGGCGGCTCGTACCAGCCATCGCCGGCGCGATAGCGGCGCAGCGGGCCGCCGTTCACCTGCGACAGCACTTCGCCTTTCGACACGACCGCGAACACCGAGCCGAGATGCCGGTGCGCGTCGGACGCCTGACCGGGCGCATAGTCGACCGTCGCGACGACGACGAGCTTGCCGGGCGCTTCGGGCACGGCCTGCTGCATGATCGCGTGCACGCTGTCGCCGGCGTCGTGCGCGTGGGCGGCGGCCGGCAGTGCCGCCGCGAGCACGAGCCCGATGTACGGCGCGATGCGATGGAGCGGGGAGCGGATCATCGTCGCCGCCTTACTCGGGCATCTTGCGGAACGCGATCGCGAAGCGGTTCCACGAGTTGATCGTCGCGATCAGCATCGACAGGTCGAACAGCTCCTCGTCGGTGAAATGCGGCTTCACGGCTTCCCAGACGGCGTCGGGCACGTGGTTGCCGGCCACCAGCGTCAGCGCCTCGGTCCATTCCAGCGCCGCGCGTTCGCGCTCGGTGAAGAACGGCGTTTCGCGCCACGTGACGACGGTCGCGAGACGGCGGTCGGTTTCGCCGCCCTTGCGTGCGTCGCTCGTATGCATGTCGACGCAGAACGCGCAGCCGTTGATCTGCGACGCACGCAGACGGACGAGTTCGGCGAGCGGCTTCTCGATCGAGCACTTCGCGAGGAATTCCTCGGCGTTGCGCATCACCTTGATCGCATTCGGGCTGGCGGCATAGAAGTTCAGGCGCGGTTGCATGGCAGGTCCTTTTCGGTTGGGTAGCGCCGGGGTGGCGCGACAGGACCCACTTTAGGACGCGTACTGGCCTGCTTGAATAGCCAATTCCGTGGAAATTCAGGTAACCAGTGGCGGCCCGCCTGCGATGCCGGCTTCCAGCAGCCGGGCCAGCTTCGCGAGCGCCGTGTCGATGCGCAGCGCGTCGATCCCGCCATAGCCGAACAGCAGCCCGGCACGCACCGGCACGTCCGCGTGGAACGCGGAGATTCCGTACAGGCCGATGTCCTGCGCCCGCGCCGCGCGGACCAGCGCCGCTTCGTCGAGCCCCGGCTTCAGGTGCGCGGCGAGATGGATGCCGGCGGTCGGCACGATCGCGTCGAACCACGGCGCGAGTTCGCCGCGCAGGTGCGCGATCAGCACCTTGCGCCGCGCGTCGTAGTGCTTCTGCACGCGTTTCAGGTGCCGCGCGAAATCGCCATCGTGCATGAAGCGCGCGAGCGCCGCCTGCGTCAGCGTGCACGTGTGCCAGTCGACGATCTGCTTCGCCTTGGCCAGCGCGCCGCGCAGCGCGCGCGGCGGAATCGCGTAGCCGATCCGCAGCTCGGGAAAGATCGTCTTCGAGAACGTGCCGACGTACGCGACGAGGCCCGTGCGGTCGAGGCTCTTCAGCGATTCGACCGGGCGGCCTTCGAAGCGGAATTCGCCATCGTAGTCGTCCTCGATGATCACCGCGCGGCGGCGCTGCGCCCATTCGAGCAGCGCGACGCGGCGGTCGAGCGTCATCGGCATGCCGAGCGGGAACTGGTGCGACGGCGTCACGTAGACGAGCCGTGCGTCGTCCGGCAGCCGTTCCGTGACGAGGCCGTGCGCGTCCACCGGCACGCCGGTCACCGTCGCACCGAGCGACGCGAACGCGGCGCGCGCGGGCGGATAGCCTGGATCCTCGACCGCGACGACGTCGCCCGGCCGCACGACCACGCGCGCGATCAGGTCGAGCGCCTGTTGCGCGCCTTGCGTGACGAGCACGTCGTCCCAGCTGCATGCGACCGCGCGGCTGAATCCGACGTAGCGCGCGATCGCGCCGCGCAACTGCGGGTCGCCGGCCGGGTCGTGGTACTGGCCGGGGCCGCGCGCCTGCTGGCGCAGCGCGTGATGCAGGCAGCGCCGCCATGCGTCGAACGGGAACAGCGTCTTGTCGGTCACGCCGCCGCGAAAGTCGAAGCCGGGCGAATCGTGCGGCGCGGGCATCGCGAGCGCGTCCGGCAGGTCGTTCCACAGCGCGCGCGCATCGACCGCGTCGATGCGCGGCATCTCGTCGACGATCGACGGCGCCGACGCGGCCGCGGCGTGCGGCACGCGCGCGAGGCCGTCCGCAACGAACGTGCCGTCGCCGGCGCGCGTATTCAGGTAACCCTCGGCCACCAGGCGCTCGAACGCGTCGAGCGTCGTCTTGCGCGACACGCCGAGCTGTTTCGCGAGGTCGCGCGTCGACGGCAGCCGCGCGCCGGCTTCGAGACGCCCGTCGACGATCGCGGTGCGCAGTTGCCGGAAGATTTGCCCCGTCAGGTCGTGACGGCCTTCGATGCGGATCGCGATGTCCATCGCAGTGGTTACCTCGATTCGTGTCATTTCGCCTCGGCCAGCATACCGGAAGTCGAGCGCGCCGGCGGCGGTTCGTGGCTCGTGGCCGCGGCCGCCATCGCGCGATTGGACCGCCGTGCGCTGCTGCCTTACGATCCACGACAAACCTCACCGCGGAGCGACCTCATGCTGTCCGAAGACGAACTGGCGCTGCTCGACGCGATCCGCGCCACCGGCAGCCTGTCGCGTGCCGCCGCGCGGCTCGGCAAGGCGTCGTCGACGGTGTCGCACGCGGCGCGCCAGCTCGAAACGCGCTTCGACGCGCTGCTGTTCGACCGGCGCGGCTACCGGCTGCAGCTCACGCCGGCCGGACAATTGCTGGCCGACGAGGCGGCGCGGCTCGCGCTCGACGTCGCCCGGCTGACGCAGCGCGTGCGGCAGGTCGCGAGCGGCTGGGAGGACCGGCTGTGGATCGTCAGCGACGAGGTGCTGGAGTTCGATACGCTCGTGCCGGTCGTCCGCGCCTTCGATGCGCTCGATTCGGGCGTGTCGCTGCGTTTCACGCACGAGGTGCTCGGCGGGACCTGGGAAGCGTTGCGCGACGGCCGCGCGGATCTGGTCGTCGGTGCGACCAACGAGCCGCCGGCCATTCCGGGCCTCAAGTGGTTCGAACTCGGCGCGATGGAGTGGGTGTTCGCGGTGTCGCCGCGCCATCCGCTGGCGTCCGCGCGCGGCCCGCTGACGCGCGACGCGATCGGTGCGCACCGCTCGGTCGTCGTCGCCGATTCGTCGCGGCGCGCGGCCGGCCGCGCGTATGGCCTGCTCGGCGGGCAGGCCGTGCTCGCGGTGCCGTCGATGCGCGCGAAGATCCTCGCGCAGCGCGATGCGCTCGGCGTCGGCTGGGTGCCGCGCCGGCGCGTCGCGTCGCTGCTCGCGCGCGGCGAACTGGTCGAGAAGCAGACGGCCGATCCGCGCGAGCCGAATCTGTTGTACGTCGCGTGGCACGGCGATCGCGACGGCCGCGCACTGCAATGGTGGCTGGAGCAATTGCGCGAGCCGAGACTCGCACGGCGGCTGCTCGACGGGATCGACGTGGTCGGCTGAACGCGCCCGCGCGAACATGTTCGACGTTTTCGAACATGTTCGTCGCGCCCGTCGTACGGCAAGGCCGGGCGCCGCGCGCATCCTGTGTTCACGGTCAACTCACCGGTTCACAGGAGAACATCATGCAACGCTTCGAAGGAAAGACGGTCCTCGTCACGGGCGGCAACAGCGGCATCGGCCTGGCGGCCGCCCGGGCATTCGCGTCCGAAGGCGCGCGGGTCGTCATCACCGGGCGCGACGCCCAGACGTTGGAAGCCGCCCGCCAAACGCTCGGCGAAGGGGCGCTCGCGATTCGCAACGAAGCCGGCAGCGTCGCGTCGGCCCGCGCGCTGGCCGATGCGCTCGCCACCGCCGGCGTGCGGCTCGACGCCGTATTCGTCAACGCGGGCGTCGCGAAACTCGCGCCGTTCGCCGACAGCGACGAAGCGATGTGGGATCTCGTGTTCAACACCAACGTGAAGGGCGCGTATTTCCAGATCCAGTCGCTCGTGCCGCTGCTGAACCGCGGCGCCTCGATCGTGATCAACGGCTCGATCAACGCGCATGTCGGGATGCCCGGCTCGTCGGTGTACGCGGCGAGCAAGGCGGCCGTCAATTCGTTCGCGAAGACGCTGTCGACGGAACTGCTGCCGCACGGCGTGCGCGTGAACGTGGTGAGCCCCGGGCCCGTGCAGACGCCGCTGTACGGCAAGCTCGGGCTCGATGCGGCGGCGCTCGACGAGACGGCCGAGAAAATCAAGGGCCTCGTGCCGATCGGCCGCTTCGGCACGCCGGATGAAATCGCGTCGACGGTGCTGCACCTGAGCGCGCCGGAATCCGCGTTCATCGTCGGTGCGGAAATCATCGCGTCGGGCGGGATGGGGTTGCTCTGACGAGCCAGATGGGCGGGGACCGTCGCCGGCGATGCGATGCCGGACGCGCGGCCCCGTCACCCGCACCTATCGGGACGCACAGGCGCCACGTGTATCGTCGCCGGCTTTCAGCTGCGTCACCGTCAATCCCGAGAACGTCGCGCGGCCGTGCTCGGCGAACACGGCCACGCGGTCCGCCTCGAGCGGCGGAAAGATCAGGTCGGTCAGCGCCACGCGGCCGCCGTTCGCGAATACTTCGACCGACCCGCGATCGACGACGATTTCGAGCCGCAGTTGCCCATGCTCGAGCGGCAGATCGACGATGTGCTCGCGGCTGAACGTGCCGGCGAAATTCGTGTCGCCGGATTGCGACCGGTCGAGCGTCAGCGTGCGCTTCGTCGTGTCGTACACGATCCGCGTGCCGGTCGCGCCGTCGGCCGAGCGCCGGACGATCAGGCCCGCGCGCGCCGCATGCCGAGGCGAGATCGTCACCGTGATGCGCTGGACGACGCCGCGCGTCGCGGCCGACAGCACCCGCGTCGCGGAGTCGACCGTGACGTCGCCTTCGTGCACGGCGGGGCGGCTGTCGGCCCATGCGTCGAAGGCGGCGGCTGGCGCGACGACGAGGGTCGGCTCGCCGCCGATCGTCTTCAGCGACAGCTCGCGCGGCAGCGTGGTCGCGCCGCGCCACGGGGCGGTCGGCGCTTTCGCCGCGTAATCCCAGTTGCTCATCCATGCGATCGCGACCGGCCGGGCGCCGGGCGCGCCGGAGAACGTGCCGGCCGCATAAAAATCGGCGCCGTGATCGACCCAGCGGAATTGCGCGGGATCCGAGCCGGCCGGCGCGACGCGGTCGGGCACGAACGTGCGGCCGTCGAAGTTGCCGACGAAATACATCGCGCCGGAACCGCCGGCGATCGACCACGGGTTGACGTTGACGATCATCACCCATTTGATTCGCTCAGGATCGTCGTCGAGCGGCAGCGGTACGAGATCCGGCATTTCCCACAGCGCGCCCGCATGCGGCACGTCGGGCAGCGTGAAGTCGCTCAGGAACGACCAGTGGATCAGGTCGTCGGAACGATAGAGCTTCACGACGTGCGCGTCGGCGACGACCGTCGTCATCAACCAGTAGCCACCCGGCGCATACCACGACACTTTCGGATCACGAAATTGCTTCGATTCCGGATCGAGCGTCAGCACCGGATTGTGCGCATACGGCTGCCAGGTCGCGCCCCGATCGAGGCTGTACGCGAGCGACTGCGCCTGTATGCCGGGTGCGTGACCCGAGCCGGGCTTGTAGACGCTCGTGTAAAGCGCGACGAGCGGCGCGTGGCCCGGTGTGCCGAGGCCGGACGTATTCAGCGTATCGGCGACGATCGAGCCCGAGAAGATTTCCTCGGTGGCGTTCGCGCGCATCGCGACCGGCTGCTCGCGCCAGTGGACGAGATCGGTGCTGGTCGCATGGCCCCACGACATGTTGCCCCAGTCGTTGCCGAGCGGGTTGTACTGATAGAACAGGTGATAGCGGCCGTTCTCGTACACGAGCCCGTTGGGATCGTTCATCCAGTTGCGCTGCGGCGTGTAGTGGAGGGCCGGGCGCCATTGCGGCGTGCCGTTTTCGGCCGGCGCGCCGCAGGGTGCGGCGGCGGCGGCATGCGTGCAGGCGGCCGCGGCAAGCAGCAGCGCGGCGAAATGGACGGAAAGGCCGGAAGGGCCGGAAAGGCCGAACAACATTGATCTCATGCGTGATCCGGTGCTCCGTCGGGCGAAGCGGGAAAGGAGGGCGAATGCCGCTGCAACGACGGCATGCGCAATGGAGGAAAGAAAAAAGAGGAGGCGCACACGCGACACGCGCGATACGCGCCTCCTGAACCTCGTGCCTTTATCGACGACGGTTATTGTTGGTCATCCTAATTGGCCTGGGCGTTGCCGTCGTTGTGGCCGGCCCCCGTCGCGGGCAGGTTCGCCGGGATGTCGCCGTAGCCGCCGAGGCCGCCGCGTCCATACGCGCGGTCGACCGACGTCGACGTGCCGTTGATGTTCACCTTCACCGTCGGTGCGAGCGTGCCGCCGCGGCGCGGGCCGATCGCATCGATGAACGACTCGACGAGCCCGCCCGGCATCACGTAGTGCGAATACGACTGGAATTCGCGCGGGTTCTGGTTCGGGTCCTGCGAATACGGCGCGCCGGCCGGGGCGGAGAAGTCGGTCGGGTTGCCGAGCACGAGGCCGCTGCCGCCGTTCAGCGGCAGGAAGTCGCTGCGGATGCCGTTGCCGACGAAGCCGTACACGCCGTCCGGGCCGTCGACGCCGGCCGCCATCGTCGTGCGGTGGCTGATCGTGAACAGGTAGTACTTGCCGTCCTTCAGATAGATCTGCGGGCGCTCGGTCTGGTCGTCGACGCAGTTCGCCGACAGGATCGGCGGCAGGAACTTCCACTCGGTCAGTTGCGGGTTCGTCGCGACCGCGAGGCCGACGTTGGCCTTTTGATACACTGCGCCCGAATTCATCACCGCGTTGAGGTCTTCGCGGTTCGGATCGTTCGGCGCGTAGCCGAGATCGGCCTCGGTGCAGGTGCGTGCGCCGCGCGGGCCGCCGGTGTTGCCTTCGAACACCATGTAGGTCTTGCCCGGATGCGCGGGGTCGGTGAACACGAACGGATCGCGGAACGAGAAGTAGGTGTTCTGCTGGCCGGTCTGGTAGTACTTGCCGTCCGGTTCCAGCAGCGGCTTGTGATCGCCGAAGCCGGTGAACCACACGTGCTTGTCGTCGGCGTGGATGTTGCCGTCGGTGCGCGTGATGATCGCCTGCGGCGGCGTGATGTCGGCGCCGCCGGGCGCCGAGCGGTTGAACGACGTCGCGGTGTAGTACAGGCTGACGTTGCTGCCGTGCGTGAGGCGCGCGGAGCCCGACCATTCGGCGTTGTTGGTCATCGGCGCGGTGCCGAATACCTTGGCGCTCGCGCCGTCCGGGAACAGGTGGCCGCCCCAGGTCCAGCCGCCGTTCGCGGGGCGTTGCGACGCGGGGATGCCCGCGCGGCGATAGAAGAAGCCGATGCGGGCGTGCACGTGCCGGTCGTCGAACGTGTAGCCCGCGTGCGGATCGGCGGTGAGCGAGAAGATCACCTCCCAGCCCTTGTAGCTGAGCTGGTTCGCGCGCAGGTCGGCCAGCGGCCACGTGTCCCACACCCACACGTTCGAGTTGATCAGCGGGAAGTCCTGCGGGATGTCCGGCATCGTCAGTGCTTGCGGCAGCGAGTTCTTGTCAGCACCGGCGGTGTGCGATTGCGGGACGATCTGGCGGATGTCCGCTCGCGTCCAGCGCATCGTGAAGTTGCCTTCGGGATCGTAGGCTTGCTGCGTGTGGGGCGTGGGCAGGGGCGCGCCCGTGCCGCCGGACTGCGCGTGCGCGACGGACGCGAAGGCGGCGAGTGCGCCGCCAGCGAGCAGCAAACGTTTGGCCGCGGTCGGGCGGAAAAGGGGAAAGTATGTCATCTCGTCGTTGTTTCCTGGAAAAGGTGAAAGTGAACGGCTGAGTGGGCATCGATGTCCAAACCGGTTTGGATGCTATTTCAAACCGGTTTGGAACGCAAAAGATATTTAATTGACGGTAATCGTTACCAATTGGAAATAATTACCTGGTCGGCGCGTCCCGATGGCCGGGCGGCCGGGCGGAGCGGCGAATGCGAGGAGTGACGGTGAAGGTGAATCTGAAGGCGCTGTCGGACGCGCTCGGTCTGTCGCGCACGACGGTCAGCCGTGCGTTGAACGGTTACGACGACGTCAGCGAGGCGACGCGCGAGCGCGTGGCGAAGGCCGCGCGGGAAATGGGCTACGTGGCCGATCCGACCGCGCGCCGGCTGGCGACCGGGCGGGCCGACATGATCGGCATCGTCTATCCGTTCGGCGCCGGCGATCTGGGCGATCCGCGCTTCGGCGAGGTCGTCGCGGGCATCACCGAGCGGCTCGCCGAGCGCAATCTCGATTTCATCATCGCGTCGGCGCGACCGAATGCGGAACTGGACACCTACCGGCGGATCGTCGACGGCAAGCTCGTCGACGGGCTGATCGTCGCGCGCACGCTGGTCGACGATCCGCGGCTCGCGTACCTGCAGGCGAGCGCGTTTCCGTATGTCGCGTACGGCCGCACGCAGTCGGCCGGCCCGTATGCATGGTTCGACTTCGACAACGAGGCGGGCGCGCGCGACGCGGTGCGCCGGCTGATCGGCTTCGGGCATCGGCGCATCGCGATGATCAGCGCACCGCTGGCGCTGAATTTCGCCGCGCAACGGCGCGCCGGCTGTCTGTCGGCATTGCGCGAAGCCGGTATCGACGCGGATCCGGCGCTGCTCGTCGAGTGCCCGTTTACGCACGACGGCGGGGGGCAGGCAGCGCGGGCGCTGCTTGCGCAGGCCGAGCCGCCGACCGCGCTGCTGGTCGACAACAACATCGCGGGCGGCGGCGCATTTCGCGCGCTGGTCGACAGCGGGGTGCGCCTGGGTGCGGACCTGTCGCTGATCGTCTATGACGGCGTGCCGCCCGATATCGCGCATCCGTATCGTGTCACGGCGGTCGTGCAGCCGACCGGGCATGCATCCGGGCGCGCGCTAGCGGAACTGATGCTGCGGCTGCTGGACGACGGCGCGCGTGAGCATCGGCTCGAAGCGCCGACGATCGAAGCGGGCGACACGGACGGTCCGTTGCGCGGCTAGGTCTTCCGGCCGCGGCGAACCGAGGGCGGATGAGCGGGGCGGCGGGCGTGGTCGAACGACGCGCCGTCGCAAAGGCCATGACGTCGGCAGGGGCGAATGCGTGTTCTTCTAGACGACCGGTCTAATCCAGGGATATGATCCGTGCCGGTGAATGCGGCGACGTCCCTGGCGGATTCAGGCAGCGGGATGCCGTCGTTTTATTTCGGCCGCTTCTAGACGACTGGTCTAATAGGCATATATCGCATGCGGAGAAATGATTCGCACGTTGCCGCGCGCGGCCTGACTAACCGACAGGCGTGCCGCGACGTGCGGCGTCGTTCCCCGTTCATTTTCGAAGGAGTGTCCGATCATGAAGATTCTGGTTGTCCTGACCTCGCACGACACGCTCGGCGACACCGGCAAGAAAACCGGCTTCTGGCTCGAGGAATTGGCCGCGCCGTACTACACGTTCAAGGATGCGGGCGTCGAGCTGACGCTGGCGTCGCCGAAGGGCGGCCAGCCGCCGCTCGACCCGAAAAGCAGCGACCCGACGGCCCAGACCGACGCGACGCGCCGCTTCGACGCCGATGCGGCGGCCCGGGCCGAACTCGCGTCGACGCGCAAGCTGGCCGATGTGTCGATGGACGATTACGACGCCGTGTTCTACCCGGGCGGTCACGGCCCGCTGTGGGATCTCGCCGAGGATCTACATTCGATCGGCCTGATCGAGCGCGCGCTCGCGGCCGGCAAGCCGGTCGCCGCGGTCTGCCACGCGCCGGGCGTGCTGCGCCACGTGAAGAACCCGCAGACCGGCGAGTCGGTCGTGCGCGGCAAGCGTGCGACGGGCTTCACCAACAGCGAGGAAGCGGCCGTCGAGTTGACCGAAGTCGTGCCGTTCCTCGTCGAGGACATGCTGAAGACCAACGGCGCGGCATTCGAGCGCAGCGCCGACTGGGCGCCGCATGTCGTCACCGACGGGCTGCTGATCACCGGGCAGAACCCCGCGTCGTCGGCGCCCGCGGCCGAGGCGCTGCTCGCGAAGCTCGGCCACCGCTAAACACGCGGCGCCGGCCCGGCCGGTGCCGCGTCCTTGCCGTCGCCGGGCGCAGCCGGCCCGCCGACGGCCCGCATCGTTGCGCCGTGCGCCCCGTACGGCGCATTCCCAGCCGTTTTGCAGAACCAAGCAAAGGAGTCGTGGATGTCTGCCCTGTTCGAACCGTTCAAACTCAAGGATGTCACGCTGCGCAACCGTATCGCGGTGCCGCCGATGTGCCAGTACGTCGCCGAGGACGGCGTCGTCAACGACTGGCATCACGTGCATCTGGCCGGCATCGCGCGCGGCGGCGCGGGCCTCGTGATCGCGGAGGCGACGGCCGTGTCGCCGGAAGGCCGCATCACGCCCGGCTGCGCGGGGTTGTGGAACGACGCGCAGGCCGACGCGTTCGCGCCGTCGGTCGCGGCGATCAAGGCGGCCGGCGCGGTGCCCGGTATCCAGCTCGCGCACGCGGGCCGCAAGGCGAGCGCCAACCGCCCGTGGGAAGGCGACGACCATATCGCCGACGGCGATCCGCGCGGCTGGCAGACCATCGCGCCGTCGGCCGTGCCGTTCGGCGCGCATCTGCCGAAGGTGCCGCGCGAAATGACGCGCGACGACATCGCGCGCGTGCAGGCCGACTTCGTCGCGGCGGCGCGGCGCGCGCGCGACCTCGGTTTCGAATGGCTGGAGCTGCACTTCGCGCACGGCTATCTCGGCCAGAGCTTCTTCTCGGTGCATTCGAACCAGCGCACCGATGAATACGGCGGTTCCGCCGAGAACCGCGGCCGTTTCCTCGTCGACACGCTCGCGGCCGTTCGCAAGGTCTGGCCCGAGCATCTGCCGTTGACCGCGCGCCTGGGCGTGATCGAATACGACGGTCGCGACGAGGAGACGCTCGCCGAGTCGATCGCGCTCACGCAGCGGATGAAGCGGGAAGGGCTCGACATGCTGAGCGTGTCGGTCGGCTTCTCGACGCCCACCGCCCAGATTCCGTGGGGCCCGGCGTTTCTCGCGCCGATCGCCGAGCGCGTGCGCCGCGAGGCCGGGCTGCCGGTGTCGTCGGCGTGGGGGATCGATACGCCGCAACTGGCGAATCGCGTGGTGGCGGAGCAGCAACTCGATCTCGTGATGGTCGGCCGCGCGCACCTGGCCGACCCGCACTGGCCGTACTACGCGGCCAGGCAGCTCGGTGTCGAGCGTCCGTCGTGGACGCTGCCCGCGCCGTACGCGCACTGGCTCGAGCGCTACCGGGTCGCCGACAAGGTGGCGTGAGCGACGCGTGACGACGCAGCGCCCGGGCGGCCCGCGCATCGCGCGTGCCGCCGATCCGGCGCCGATGGATAGAATGGCGGTTCGCGCAGGCCGGTTGCCTGCGCGAACCGCCATTTTTTCATTTCGACCGAGGTGCCATGGGCGCGCATGTCCCGTCGTCTTCCGATTCCGCCGCGCGGCCGCGCGCCCAGCAGATCGCCCGCGTCGCGCTGTATGCGGCGTTGCTGGTGCTCGCGCTGTGGGTGATCCGCGATTTCATTCCCGCCATCGCATGGGCCTGCGTGATCGCCATCGCGATGTGGCCGCTGCTGAAATGCTTTGAATCGCACCGGCTGTTCCGCAACCGGCCGACGCTGATCGCGACCGTCATCACGGCGGCGATTTCGCTGCTCGTCGTGCTGCCGGTGGCCGTCGCGACGACCCAGGCGATCGCACAGGCGCACGATCTGCGCGAGTGGCTGCGCACGATCCAGGACAACGGCATTCCGCTGCCGGACGTGGTCAGCCGGTTGCCGTACGGCGCGGCGCAGATCACCGAATGGTGGCAGGCCAATCTCGGCCATCCGCTGCATGCGGCCACCGCGATGCACGGCGTCAACGGCGAGAAATTCATCGCGTTCGGCCGGCACTTCGGCACGAAGCTTGCGCACGTGCTGCTCGAATTCGGCTTCATGCTCGTCACGCTGTTCGTGATCCTGCGCGCCGGCCACAAGCTGTCGGGTGCGTTGCTGCAGGGCGCGCGGCGTGCGTTCGGGCGCAACGGCGCGGAACTGATCGAGCGCATGGTCGCGGCCGTGTACGGCACGGTGACGGGGCTCGTCGTCGTCGGGCTCGGCGAGGGCGCGTTGCTCGGCGTCGCCTATGCGCTCGCGGGCGTTCCGCACGCGGCGCTGCTCGGCCTCGTCACGGCGGTCGCCGCGATGCTGCCGTTCTGTGCGCCGGTCGTGTTCTGCGGCGCGGCGCTCTGGCTGTTCGTGCAGGGGGCGACGATGTGGGCCGTCGTGATCGCGGCGCTCGGGTTCATCGTCGTGTTCGTCGCCGAGCATTTCGTGCGGCCGGTGCTGATCGGCGGTTCGACACGGCTGCCGTTCCTGCTCGTGCTGTTCGGCATCCTCGGCGGGGCGGAGACGTTCGGCCTGATCGGGCTGTTCGTCGGTCCCGCGCTGATGACGGTGCTGACGATGCTGTGGGCCGAATGGATTGCCTGACCGCGCATGCCGGTTCGACGCGGCGGCGCAGCGGCGCAGCGGCGCGGTTGCGCGCACGGGCGCCGGTTGCAACGTTCGTTGACGATTCGGCTGGCGCGGATGCACGCCAGCGCGGGGATTCGGACAGAGATCTCTACATTTCTTTTCGATCCGGACCCAAAGGTCGAGTAGCATGGGGCTTTCGATCACGCCGGCATGGCGCAGCAGATTTCCCGAGCATGCGATTGATTTCGATGTCCCGTCCCGCGGCGGCGCTGTCCGTGGCCGCCGGCTGCCTGATGTTGCACGGCTGTGCCTGGTTCGACGCGTGGCTGCCGTTCTCGTACTCGCGCACGCCGCTCGCGCGGGCCGCGTCGCGGCATGGCGCGACGCGCGCCGACGTCGTCCGCGTCGCCGGCAACCCGCGCAGCGTGTGGATGGTCCGCAACGGCAGCGGCGTCTGCTACAACTATTTCATCGAGCACGGCAACGATCACCGCGCGTACTTCGTCGTGTTCGACAAGGCCGGCGTCGTCACGCGGTACGGCTTCGATTCCTGCATGGACGCCGACCGCAAGGGCGCGCTTCGCTCGGAGAAGGCCGCTTCGCGCTAGCGCGGCCGACCTGCGCCGCGCGAGCGTGTCACGCAGTCGTCACGCGATCGTGTCGACCACGCCGCCATCGACGCGCAACGCCGCGCCGGTCGTCGCCGACGCCTGCGGCGAGCACACGTACACGACCAGGTTCGCGACTTCCTCGGTCGTCGCCGGCCGCTGGATGATCGAGCTCGCGCGCTCGCTGCGCACGAATTCCACCGCGATGTCGTCGATGCTGCGGCCCGTTTCGTCGGCCTGCGCCTTCAGCATCTCGCGCACGCCTTCCGACATCGTCGGCCCCGGCAGCACCGAATTGACGGTCACGCGGGTGCCGGCCGCGAGCTTCGCGAGGCCGCGCGCGATCGACAGTTGCGCGGTTTTCGTGAACCCGTAATGGATCATGTCGACCGGGATGTTCAAGCCCGATTCCGACGAAATGAACACGATGCGCCCGGCATTGCGTTCGATCATCCCTTTCAGGTAATGCCGCGCGAGCCGCACGCCGGACATCACGTTCATCTGAAAATAATGTTCCCATTCGACGTCGTCGATGTCGAAGAACGGCTTCAGGCCGTAGATGCCCGCGTTGTTGACGAGAATGTCGGCATCCGGCGTGTGCTGCGTGACGCGCGCGACGCCGGCCGCGTCGGACAGGTCGGCGGCGACGCCGTCGAGGCTTGCGTCTGGCACGGCGTCGCGCAGTTTCTCGAGCGCGGACTGCACCGACGCGTCGCTGCGGCCGTTGACGACGACGTGCGCGCCGGCGCGCGCGAGCCCTTCGGCGATCGCGAACCCGATGCCGGCGGTGGAAGCGGTGACGACCGCGGTCTTGCCTTTCAGATCGATCTGCATGAGTGGTACCGGTTGGAAGAGGAAGCGGAACCCGCCGCGTCTGCCGCGGCGGCCGAATTCAAAGCTTAGGCGATCCAGCCGCCAGGCGTCGGCTCGCGGTTGCGCGGCGCCGCACAGTCTTGTACGGTGAGCGTTCGTCCGAACCGGGAGCCTGCCGCGTGAGCCGTACCGCCAACCGATCCGCCGTGCCGTCGCCGTTCTGGCGCGATGCGGCGCTGCCGTTCATCGAGGCGCGCACCGTCGACGACGGGCGCGCGATCTGCTATGCGAAGCACACGCACGACACGTTTTCGGTGGGCGCGATCGTCGGCGGCACGAGCACGTACGTGAACGGTGCGACGAACGCACACGTCGGGCGCGGCGTGCTCGTGATCATCGATCCCGAGCAGGTGCACGCGTGCAACCCGTACGGCCCCGATGCGTGGGCGTACCGGATGGTCTATGTCGACGTGCCGTGGCTCGCGCGGCTGCAACACGCGCTGGGCCGCGATCCGAACCGCGATTTTCACGGGTTTTCGACGAAATGGACCGAGCGCGGCGATCTGTTCGCGCAATTCGGCGGCTTCTACCGCACGCTCGTGTCGCCCCGCGTCGATGCGCTCGGCAAGGAGAGCGCGGCGGTCGAATTCTTCACGGCGCTGCACGGCGCGCTCGAACGCGAACCGCCCGATTCGCGGCCGGGCGACGACAACGCGAAGCTCGCGCGCGCGGCCGACTACATCGCCGCCCATTGCCGCGAGGCCGTCACGCTCGATGCGATCTGCGCGGCGGCCGACCTGTCGCCGTCGTACCTGATCCGCGCGTTCAATGCGCGCTACGGGATGACGCCGCATGCGTTCCTGATCGATCGGCGCGTGCAGTACGGCCGCACGGAACTGCGCCGCGGCCGGCCGATCGCCGAAGTCGCGCTCGATGCCGGCTTTGCGGACCAGGCGCATTTCCAGCGCGCGTTCCGGCGAATCGCGGCCGCGACGCCCGGGCAGTACCGCAGTGCGATGCGCTGACCGGCGAAGCCGCTACACGTCGAGCAGCAACAGCGCGCTGCCCGCGAGTAGCAGCGCCATCAGCCGGTTGAACACGCGCATGCGCCGTGCGTTCGCGAGCCGGTGCCGCAACGACGCGCCCGCATAGCCCCAGCATGCGATCGACGCGAAGCAGATCACCAGATACAGCGCGGCGAACTGCCAGACCTGCGCACGGTCGCCATCGGCCGCATATGCGCCCATCGCGGCCACGCATGCGAGCCACGCCTTCGGGTTGAGCCACTGCATCGCCGCGCCGGCCGCCGCCGACGGGCCGGCCACGTCCGGATCGGCCGACAGCCGGCCGTCGTCGAGCGCGAGCCGCAACGCCATATACAGCAGGAACGCGATCCCCGACCACTGCGTGGCCGTCGTCAGCACGGGCCAGCGCGCGAGCGCCGCGTGCAGGCCGAGGCCGATCAGCAGGAACAGCGCGACGAAGCCGAGCGTCGCGCCGGCCGCGTAGCGCAGGCTCGCGCCGAGGCCGTGGCGCGCGCCCGCGCCGAGCGCGACGATGTTGACGGGACCGGGGGTGATCGACGAGGCGAGCGCGAACGCGGCCATCGAAACCAGCATGCTCATCAGATGTCTCCATGCGACATGTCGAAAGTCGCATCGAGACTACGGGCGCCGCGTCGGTCCGTATTGAAGAAAACTGCCCTCGGCGGCGCGCGGCCGCCGTCAGTGCAGTGCGCCCGGCGCGTGCGCCGGGCGAGCGCCGTGGAGATCGGCCGGATTCGCCGAATCGGTGGAATCGGTGGAATCGGGCGGGCCGGCGGCGTCGCCCGGACGCAGCGGCCCGCCCGAGCCGGGCTGCGTCGACACCGAGAAGCCGAACGTATTGACGCCGCCCGAGCACGCGACGAACACGCCGCCGCCGTGCATCTCCGCCACGGCCTTGACGATCGACAGCCCGAGCCCGTGGTTTTCCTTGCTGTTCGCGCGCGCTTCCTCGAGCCGGTAGAAACGTTCGAACACGTGCGAGCGCTGCACCGGGTCGATCGGCTCGCCCGGGTTCGACACGGCCATCTCGACGAGCGTGCCGCGGTGCGTGATCGTCACGTTCAGCGTCGCGCCGGGCGCCGAATGCTGGATCGCGTTGATCAGCAGGTTCGTCATCGCGCGGCGGAACAGCGACGGATCGACGGCCGCGCGCGCATCGCCGTGCAGTTCGGCGCGCAACCGCGCCTCGTCGAGCGGGATTTCGAGGAAGTCGAGCATGCGCCGCACCTCGTCGGCCAGCGACACGTCCTTCAGGTCGGTCGCGCGTTCGCCGCGATCGCTGCGCGACAGGAACAGCATGTCGTTGATGATCACGCGCAGCCGCTCGAATTCCTCGAGGTTCGACTGCAGCGTCTGGCGCATCCGGTCGACCGAGCGGTCGCGGCTCGTCAGCGCGACCTGGGTCTGGCCGATCAGGATGCTGATCGGCGTGCGCAGCTCGTGCGCGACGTCCGCGTTGAACGCTTCGAGCCGCGCGTAGGTTTGCTGGATGCGTTCGAGCGCGCCGTTGAACGACGTCGCGAGATCGCGCAGCTCGGTCGGCAGCGCGTCGGTGTGCAGGCGCTGGCGGCGGTTCGTCGCGCTCACGCTCGCCGCGTCCTGCGACAGCCGGTCGAGCGGCGCGAGCCCGAAGCGCGCGACCGCGCGGCTCAGCAGCAGCGTGATCACGGTGGCCGTCGCGATCAGCGCGGCCAGCGTCCAGCCGAAGCGGCGCAGCATCCGCTGCGTACGCTCGCACGACGTCGCGACGACGAGCTGCAGCGTCGGCCGTTCGCCGGCGCCGGCCAGCGTGACGGTTTTCGTCATCACCGCGTAGCTGCTGTCGTTGAGCTGGTAGCGCTGGAACGCGCCGAACGGCGGATCGAGCGGCACGCCGTTGACGGGGCTGCCGAAGCGAAACGCGGGGTCGGGGCTGACGACCTGATAGTGCGTCGACCCGTCGGGCGGTTCGAGGTCCGCGAGCTTTTCCTGCATCAGGCGGCCGCGCGCGGCCGTGGTCGCGTGCGACACGATCATCGCGGCGACTTTGGCGCGCGTGTCGAGCGTCGCGCGCAATTCGGCGAACAGTTGCCGTTCCATCATCACGAACAGCCCGCAGCCGACCAGCGTGAACACCAGCAGCGACACGATGCCGAACATCGCCGAGAGCCGCAGGATGATCGAGCGTTTCATGCGCGCCGCTCCGTGTCGCCGTCCTCGCGCGCCTCGAGCACGTAGCCCATCCCGCGGATCGTGTGCAGCAGCTTCTCCGCGAACGGGCCGTCGAGTTTCGCGCGCAGGCGCTTGATCGCCGTCTCGACGACGTTCGCGTTGCTGTCGAAGTTCACGTCCCACACGAGTTCGGCGATCGTCGTCTTCGACAGCACCTCGCCGCTGCGCCGCGCGAGCACGCCGAGCAACTGGAATTCCTGCGCGGTCAGGTCGAGCCGCGCGCCGTCGCGGGTCGCGCGGCGGCCGATCAGATCCACGCGCAGGTCGCCGATCGAGATCAGCGTCGATTCCTGCACGCGCGCGCGGCGCGTCAGCGCGCGCAGCCGTTCGATCAGTTCGAGGAACGAGAACGGCTTGGTCAGGTAGTCGTCGGCGCCGCCGCGCAAGCCCCGCACGCGGTCGTCGACGCGATCGCGCGCGGTCAGCATGATCACGGGCGTCTGCTTCTGCGCGCGCAGCGCACGCAGCACGCCGAAGCCGTCGAGCTTCGGCAGCATCACGTCGAGCACGACCACGTCGTAGTCGAATTCGACGGCTTTCCACGCACCGTCCTCGCCGTCGAGCGCGGTATCGACGACCCAGCCTTCCTCGGTCAGGCCGCTCTTCAGGTATTCGACGACTTTCGGTTCGTCTTCGACGATCAGCACTTTCATAGGTTCGTTGTCCGCGTAACCGGTTAAGGGCAGGTCAAGGGCCGACGCCCGCGCCGCGCCGCGGGGCCGCCGACGCGACGTCGGACGGCGGGGCGCCGTTCGCCGCATCGCCGTCCCAGCCGCCGCCGAGCGCCTTCGCGAGAAACACGACGAGCGCCGCGCGCTGGCCCTGGATCTGCACGGCCTGGCGCTCGCTCGTCAGCAATTGCTGCTGGGCCGTCAGCACGTCGATGAACGGCGTCAGGCCGCCCGCGTAGCGATCCTGCGCGAGCGACACGAGCTTGCGCGCGTCGTCGACGGCGGCCGATGCCTGCTGCGCCGCCTGCACCAGCACCGACAGGCCGGTTACCGCATTCTGCACCTCCTGGAACGCGGTGAGCACGGTCTGCCGGTAGCTGGCCTGCGCGGCGACGTAGCCGGCCTGCGCGAAATCGACGCCGGCCTTCAGCTTGCCGCCTTCGAACAGCGGCTGGCTGAGCGATCCGCCGACCGACCACAGCAGCGCCGGCACGGTGAACAGGCCCGCGAAGCGCGTCGCATCCCAGCCGATGTCGGGCGACAGCGAGATGCGCGGGAAATACGCGGCGCGCGCGACGCCGATCTGCGCGTTCGCGGCGGCCATCGCGCGCTCGGCCGACGCGACGTCGGGACGCCGCTGCAGCAGGTCGCTCGGCATGCCGGTCGGCAGCGCGGGCGCGTTGATCGGCACCACGCGCGCCGGCAGCGAGAATTCGGGGGCCGGCGTGCCGACCAGCGTCGCGATCGCGGTTTCGACCTGCGCGCGCTGCTGGATCAGCAACTGCACCTGCGTGCGCGTCGCGTCGAGCTGCGCGCGCTGCTGCAGCAGGTCGAGGCCCGACACCGCGCCGAGGTCGTGGCGCGCGCTCACGTAATCGAGCGCTTTCTGCTGCAACGCGATCGAGCGCTTGACGACGTCGATCTCGGTGTCGAGTTCCCGCAACGCAAAATAGCTCGACGCGAGATCGGCGCTCAGCACGAGGCGCGCGTTCGCGAAATCGTCGCGCGCCTGCTCGCTGTTCGCCTGTGCCGATTCGACGTTGCGCCGCACGCGGCCGAACAGGTCGAGTTCGTAGCTGACCGCCGCGCCGACCTGGATCTCGTTCTGCACGGTCGACATGCTCTTCGTCGCGTAGTTGGTCTGCGGCCGGTCGGCGGAGATCTTGAAGCGCTGGCCGCTCGCGTTCAGCCCGACGGCCGGATACTGCGCGGACGCGACCGACGCGAGCGTCGCCTTCGCCTGGTCGTAGCGCGCGGCCACCGCCTTCAGGTTCTGGTTGTTGCGCAGCGCGTCGGCTTCCAGCGCGTCGAGCTGCGAGTCGCCGAACGCGGTCCACCAGGCCGGATCGAGCGGCGCGCGGGCCGGTGCGGCCGGGTGCCAGTATGCGTCGGCCGGGTCGAGCCGCCACGCGGCCGGCGTATCGACAGCCGGGCGTTGGTAGTCCTGGCCGACCGTGCAGCCGGCGAGGGCGACGGCGGCGGCCGCGACGACGGCGGCGAGCGCCGCGGGCCGCACGCGGGTGCGTATCGCACTCACGACTTCGCTCCCGCGACGGCCGAGGCCGGCTGCGCCGCCGGCGCCTGCACGACGACCCGGTCGCCAGTCGCGAGCGCGTCGCCCGGGTTCGCGACGAGGCGGTCGTTCGGCGTGATCGGCCCGTCGACTTCGAGCGTCTGGCCGATCGTGCGCACGACCGTCACCTGTTTCAGATGAACCTGGCCGTTCGCATCGACGGTCGCGACCGTCGGGCCTTCGGCGCGGAACAGCAGCGTATTGGCCGGCACCTGCAGGCGGCCGACCGGCGTCATCGGCAGCGTCGCCTGCACGTACGCGCCGGGCAGCAGTCGCCCGTCCGGGTTCGGCAGTGTGATTTCGATCTGCAGCGAACGCGTCGCGACGTCGATCGCCTCGGACGTGCGCGTGATCGTGCCGTCGAAGGTCCGACCCGGCAGTTCCGCCTGCGCGACGCTCACGTGCTGGCCAACCTTGATCTGCTGCGCATACGCCTGCGGCACTTGCACGTACAGGCGCAGCCGGTCGGCCTGCACGACCGTGAACAGCGAGCGGCCCGCGTTGCCGGAATTGACGAGGTCGCCGACGTCGATGTTGCGCTGCGTGACGATCCCGTCGATCGGCGCGACGATCCGCTGGAAGCCCTTCAATTCGGTGAGACGGCGCACGTTCGCATCGGCCGCCGCGAGATTCGCGGTGCCCTGATTGAACGCGCCTTGCCGGTCGTCGAGTTCCTGTTGCGACACGGCATCGCGCTGACGCAACTGCTGCGCGCGGTCGAACGACGTCTTCGCGAGCGCGAGCGACGCTTGCGCCTGCTGGCGCTGCGCGGTGGCCTGCGCGAGTTCCTGGTTCAGCTCGGGCGTGTCGAGTTCGGCGAGCGTTTGCCCCTGCTTCACGTGCGCGCCGATGTCGGCCTGCCAGCGCAGCACGTAGCCGCTGGCGCGCGCATAGATCGGCGACTCGACGAAGCCGCGCAGCGTGCCGGGCAGCGTCAGCTTGCCGCCGCTGGCCGCGTCGACCGGATGCACGACGCTCACATATTGGCGCGTGTTCTGCTCGGCGACCGCGTCGAGGTGATGCCGGTTCAGCACGTTGACGACGATGGTGCGCGCGGCGCCCGCCACTAGCAGCACGCCGATCACGATCAGGACGATCCGTCCGCGTCGCGACACCGACGCGCGCGCCGGCAGGTGCATGCCGTGTTCGTCCACCTGGATGCCGACGGCGCTGTGATGTTTCTCTTCCATGAATTCAACCAATTCAACCGGGTAGTGGGGCGAAAGTCAGTGTCCGGCCTGGCGCGCGCGCCGCCGGGCCAGCCGCGCATGCACGCCGCCGAACACGAGCGGCACGAACAGCAACGTCGAAACGGTCGCGAACAGCAGCCCGCCGATCACCGCGCGGCCGAGCGGCGCGTTCTGCTCGGCGCCTTCGCCGAGACCGAGCGCCATCGGCACCATCCCGATGATCATCGCGAGCGCCGTCATCAGCACCGGGCGGATCCGGGTCGCGCCGGCTTCGAGCGCGGCCGTGAGCGGCGGCGCGCCGGCCGCGAGCCGTTGCCGCGCGAACGACACGACGAGAATGCTGTTCGCGGTCGCGACGCCGACCGTCATGATCGCGCCCGTCAGCGCGGGCACGCTCAGGTGCGTGCCGGTGACGAACAGCATCCACGCGATGCCGGCGAGCGCGGCCGGCATCGCGCTGATGATGATCAGCGGGTCGAGCCACGACTGGAAATTGACGACGATCAGCAGGTAGACGAGCACGATCGCCATCGCGACGCCCGCGCCGAGGCCGAGATACGACGTGCGCATCGTCTCGATCTGGCCGCGCATCGCGAGGGCGGTGCCGCGCGGCAGCGTCGCGCGCGCGTCGGCCACGATGCGGTCGATCTCGCCCGCGACCGCGCCGAGATCGCGGCCCTCGACGCTCACGTATACGTCGATCGCCGGGCGGATGTTGTAGTGCGTGATCACGGCGGGGTTCGCGGTACTGCGCACCTGCACCAGGTTGCCGAGCAGTTGCAGCGGCGTGCCCGTGCGGCCGCTGGCGGAGATCGGCGTGCCGAGCAGATCGTCGACCGACGACAGGTTGTATTGCGGGGTCTGGATCTGCAGCGGGTACTGGACGCCGGTGCGCGGGTTGATCCAGAACGACGGCGTCGTCTGCGAGCTCCCCGACAGCGAGATCAGCATGTTCTGCGCGACGTTCTGCGCGGAGAGATTGAGCTGCTGCATGCGCGTACGGTCCATGTCGGCCAGCAGGGTCGGTTCGTCGTTGCGTTGCAGTACATGCACGTCGACGGCGCCGGGGATTTGCCTGATCTTTTTCATCAGGCCGCTCGCAATGGTCATGTTACTCGCGAGATCGTTGCCGAGCACCTGCACGTCGATCGCGGCCGGCTGCCCGAAGTTGAGGATCTGCGTGATGATGTCCGACGGCTGGAAGAAGAACTCGACGCCCGGGAAGCGCTGCGGCAGCAGCGTGCGCAGTGTCTGCACGTAGTGCCCGGTCGCGCGGTGGCCGGGCTTCAGCGCGATCAGCAGCTCGCCGTCGAGCGTGCCGATCGTGCCGGCGTTGCTGTACGACAGGTTGATGCCGCTCACCGGCAGGCCGAGGTTGTCGACGATCGCGCCGAGCTCGTCGGGCGGCACGGTTTCTCGGATCACGCCTTCGACCTGGTCGGCAAGGCGCGCGGTTTCCTCGATCCGGTAGCCGGTCGGCGCGCGCACGTGCAGCCGGAGGTTGCCGGAATCGGCGTTCGGGAAGAAGTCGCGGCCGAGCACGAATACGAGGCCCGTCGACAGCACGCAGAAGCCGAGGAAGCACAGCGCGTAGAAGCGGCGGCGCACGAGCAGGATGCTCAGCAGCACGATGTACCACGCGCGCAGCCGTTCGAACGCGTGGTTGAACGCGTGATGGATGCGCGCGAAGCGCGACGTCGAAGGGCCGGGGCCGGTGCTCGCCTGCTGCGGGCGGAACAGCAGCATCGCGAGCGTCGGCACCAGCGTGCGCGACAGCACGTACGACGCGAGCATCGCGAATACCACGGCTTCCGCGAGCGGCACGAACAGGAAGCGCGCGACGCCGGTCAGGAAGAACATCGGCACGAACACGATGCAGATGCACAGCGTCGACACGAGCGCGGGTACCGCGATCTCGCCCGCGCCTTCGAGAATCGCTTCGTGCAGGTTCGTACCGAGATGCAAATGCCGCTCGATGTTCTCGATCGTGACGGTCGCATCGTCGACGAGAATGCCGACCGCGAGCGCGAGCCCGCCGAGCGTCATGATGTTGATGGTCTCGCCGAGCGCGGACAGCGCGATCAGCGACGTGAAGATCGACAGCGGGATCGAGATTGCAATGATCAGCGTGCTGCGCCAGTTGCCGAGGAACAGCAGGATCATCATCGCGGTCAGCACGGCGGCGATCAGCGCCTCATGGATCACGCCCTGGACGGCTGCGTTGACGAACACCGACTGGTCGAACAGCGGCGTGATCGTGAGCCCCTCGGGCAGCGTCGGGATCACCTTCGGCAGCAGCGCCTTCAGGTCGGACACGACCTTGAGCGTCGACGCGTCGCCGCTTTTCAGGATCGAGATCAGCACGCCGCGCTGGCCGTTCTGGCGCACGACGTTGGTCTGCGGCGCGAAGCCGTCGCGCACCGCCGCGACCTCGCGCAGGTAGGTCGTCGCGCCGTTGATCGTCTGGACCGGCAGGTTGCCGATGTCGGCAACCGTATCGGCCGACGCGTTCGTGTCGATCCGGTATTCGGTCTGGCCCATCTTCGCGGTGCCGGTCGGCAGCACGAGGTTCTGCGCGTTGACCGCGTTGACGATGTCGGCCGGCGTGAGGCCCTTCGCCTGCAGCGCCTGCGGGTCGAGGTCGATCGCGACCACGCGCGTGCGGCCGCCGTACGGGAACGGAATCTGCACGCCGGGCACGGTGATCAGCTGCGGGCGCAGGAAGTTGAGCGCGATGTCGGCGAGCGACTGCTCGCTGAGCGTCTTGCTCGACAGCCCGAGCTGGATCACCGGAATGCTCGACGCGGAATAGGTGATGACGAGCGGCGGCGTCGCGCCCTGCGGCATCTGCCGCACGATCGCCTGCGCGGACGACACCGTCTGCGCGATCGCTGTCTGCACGTTCGCGCCCGGTTGCAGGAACACCTTGACGACCGCGATGCCGGGCAACGACGTCGATTCGACGTGCTGGATATTGTTGACGGTCGTCGTCAGGATCCGTTCATGCACCGACGTGATGCGGTTCGTCATCTCCGTCGCGGAGAAGCCGTTGTAATTCCAGATCACGCTGATCACGGGGATGTTGATCGCGGGCAGCACGTCGACCGGTGTGCGCATCAGCGCCAGCGGGGTGGCCAGCACGATCATGATGGCCATGACGATGAACGTGTAGGGGCGCCTGAGCGCGAGATTGACGATCCACATGGAGGCGGCGGGACAGGCGGTGATCGGGCGGCGGTGAAGGGAACCCGAATGATAGGCGTCGGCCCGCAACGGGTTACTGTCGCGAAACTGGCGGAATTGTCAGGTTGGGGCGTGGCGGCCGTCGGCCGATTCCGCAGGCGGAATGCGTGGCCGCGATGGCGACGGTTCCGCGCATCGGGCGGCGCTCACAGCTGCTCCATGCCGAAACGCGCGAGCGCATCGAGATCGACGACGTCGATCTGGTTGTACGCGAGCCGCAGCGCGCCGAGCTTCTCGAGCTGCTGCAGCGCCTGGTTGATCCGCTGGCGCGACACGCCGACCAGCATCCCCAGTTCCTCCTGCGAGATCGACAGCGACGGGCCGGTATCCGGATACAGCGCGGGGTTGAAGAGCTGCGCGAGCGCCTGCGCGACGCGCGCGTCGACGTCGAGCAGCCGGCTGTTCTGGATCGATGCGATGAATTCGCCCATCCGGTTGTTCAACTGATGAATCACGAAGCGCGTGAACGGCAGGCTCGTGTCGAGCAGCGCATGGAACGTGTCGACCGGCACGAACAGCACGGTCGAGCGCTGGATCGCGACGACCTCGTATTTGCGTAGCTCGCGCTTGATCACGCTGCCTTCGCCGAACCAGCCGCCCGACGGCACGCCGGAGAACGTGCAGCCGCGCCCCGACACGTTGAAGATCGCAAGCTTCAGCAGCCCCCGATGGACGCCGATCCAGTATTCGGACGGCGCGAGCCGGTGCGCGATCACGTCGCCGGCGTCGCACTGCGCGACGTGCGACTGGGCCAGCACGAGCGCCTGGTGTTCGGGCGCCAGCGTGCGGAACCACGCGCACTGGCCGAACAGCGTCGCCAGCGGCGGCAACGGGCCCGGTTCGGGAAGCGTGTCGGCCGGGGCGGCGGCCGCGTCGAGGTGGTCGTGCATGGATGCGGGTTTGCGAGGATAGGGATAACGCGCAGCGCTCGCGCGGCACTCTGTCGTTTCGATGACAGACGGCTCACAATAGCGCCCGTTAGGCTGTCGGCAATTGAACCACATCAAAACGATCCGGGGTGCATGCGCCCCGGTCGACAGAACACGGGAGACAGGATCATGACGCAGATGTTCGAGGCCGGGCTCGGCCGCCGCGACGCCAACTACGTACCGCTCACGCCGATCGATTTCCTGATCCGCGCGGCCGAAGTCTACGGCGAGCGCCTCGCGATCGTGCACGGCGACGTGCGGCGCACGTGGGGCGAAACCTGCACGCGCGCGAAGCAACTGGCGAGCGCGCTCGCGCAGGCCGGCGTCGGGCGCGGCGACACGGTCGCGGCGCTGCTGCCGAACATCCCGGCGATGGTCGAGGCGCACTTCGGCGTGCCGATGGCCGGCGCCGTGCTGAACACGATCAACACGCGGCTCGACGTATCGTCGGTGCTGTTCATGCTGCGTCACGGCGAGGCGAAGGTGCTGATCGTCGACACCGAATATGCGGAGGTCGCGCATCGCGCGGCGCTCGAGGTGCCGGGCCTGAAGATCGTCAGCGTGGCCGACGCGATGCCGGCCGACCCCGAACGTTTCGCGGGCGCGACCGACTACGAGGCGTTCGTGGCCGGCGGCGACCCCGACCATGCATGGACGCCGCCCGCCGACGAATGGGAGGCGATCGCGCTGAACTACACGTCCGGCACGACGGGCGACCCGAAGGGCGTCGTCTACCACCATCGCGGCGCGTATCTCGCGGCGATCAGCAACATCCTCGAATGGGACATGCCGAAGCACGCGGTGTATCTGTGGACGCTGCCGATGTTCCACTGCAACGGCTGGTGTTTTCCGTGGGCCATCGCGGCGCGCGCGGGCGTGAACGTGTGCCTGCGCAAGTTCGACGCGAAGACCGTGTTCGACCCGATCCGCCGCGAGCGCGTCACGCATTACTGCGGCGCGCCGATCGTGCAGAGCGCGATCGCGAACGCGCCGGCCGAGCTGCGCGAAGGCATCGACCACACGGTGCACGCGATGGTCGCGGGCGCGGCGCCCGCGCCGGCCGTGATCGCCAAGATGAAGGAGATCGGCTTCGACCTGCTGCACGTGTACGGGCTGACCGAGGTCTACGGCCCGGCGACCGTCTGCGCGAAGCAGGCGCACTGGGATGCGCTGCCCGACGAGGAACGCGCACGGCTCAATGCGCGCCAGGGCGTGCGCTACCACCTCGAAGCGGGCGCGACGGTGCTCGACCCCGACACGATGACGCCGGTGCCGCCCGACGGCGAGACGCTCGGCGAGATCATGTTCCGCGGCAACATCTGCATGAAGGGCTACCTGAAGAACCCGAAGGCGACCGACGAGGCGTTCCACGGCGGCTGGTTCCATACCGGCGATCTCGCGGTGCTGATGCCGGACGGCTATATCCGGATCAAGGATCGCAAGAAGGACATCATCATCTCGGGCGGAGAGAACATCTCGAGCATCGAGGTCGAGGACGCGCTGTACCGGCATCCGGCCGTGGCCGTGGCGGCCGTCGTCGCGATGCCCGACCCGAAATGGGGCGAGGTGCCGTGCGCGTTCGTCGAGCTGCGCGAAGGCGCGAGCGCGACCGAGGCGGAAATCGTCGCGCACTGCCGGCAACTGCTCGCGGGCTTCAAGGTGCCGAAGGCCGTGCGCTTCGGCGAGCTGCCGAAGACCTCGACCGGCAAGATCCAGAAGTTCCAGTTGCGTCACGCGGTCGGCTCGAACACGGCGATCGACCTGGCGGGCGACAAGAAGTAGGCAGCGCACCCGGCCGTGGCCGATCATCGGGCGTCGGTCACGCGCCGCGTTCGAGCCGGAACACGCTGACGGCGTCCGACAGTTGCGCGGCCTGCTCGCGCAGCGCGACGGCCGCGCGCTCGGCATCCGAAATCAGCGTCGCATTCTGCTGCGTCGCTTCGCCGATCTGCGTGACGGCCAGGTTCACCTGCTCGATGCCGGTCGATTGCTCGCGCGACGCGGCGCTGATCTCGCCGATCAGCGTGCGCACCTGGTCGACCCGCGCGACGATGTCGCGCATCGTGCCGCGCGCGGCGTCCGCGATCCGGTAACCCTGTTCGACGGTCGTCGACGATTCGGCGCTCAGCGCGTCGATCTCCTTGACCGCGGCCGCGCTGCGCTGCGCGAGCGCGCGCACCTCGGCCGCGACCACCGCGAAGCCCTTGCCGTGCTCGCCGGCGCGGGCGGCCTCGACGGCCGCGTTCAGCGCGAGGATGTTGGTCTGGAACGCGATGCCTTCGATCGCGCCGGTGATCTCCGCGATCCGGCGCGTCGCGCGGCCGATGTCGTCCATCGTCGCGACCACGCGCTGCACCGCGGCGTCGCCGTTCGTCGCGGCGGCCGATGCGTCCGCGACCAGCGCGTTGGCTTGCGCCGCATGCTCGGCGCTCTGCTGCACGGCGGCGGTGATCTGCTCCATGCTCGCGGCCGTCTGCTCGACGCTGCTCGCCTGCGTCGCGATTCGCGCGGCGATGTCGCTGCTGCCGGCCGCGATGCCGACCGTGCCGTGCGCGATGTCGGCCGCGCCGTTGCGCACCTGCGCGACGATTCGCGCGAGGCCGTCGCCGATCCCGTCGACCGCCTGCACGAGCCGGCCGATCTCGTCGTTGCCCGCGCTGCCGTGCGCGGCCGCGCCGTCGCGGATGCGCACGCTGAGATCGCCCGCCGCATAGCGCTCGGACGCGCGGGCGGCGGCTTCCAGCGGCCGGCTCACGACGCGTCGCACGACGATGACGAACAGCATCGCGAACGCCGCGACGAGCGCGGCGCCGATCATCAGGAAGCGGTTGCGGGTGGCGCGCATCGTGGCGAGCAGTTCGTCGTCGAGCGCGATGCCGCCGACGAGCCATTGCCACTGCGGAATCGTCGTGAAGGATACGAATTTCGCGGTCGGCCCGGCGTCGTGCGCGGCCGGGTCGGTCGACGTGTACGCGAGCCGGCCCTGGGCCGCCGCGAGCATCTGCGCGTAGGGCGCGCGCGTGTCGTCGGCCCGTTGGCCCGCCGCGTCGGGATGCACGACGAAGGTGCCGCGCGACGGCCCCTGCGATGCGTCGAGCACGAAGTAGTAGCCGTTGTCGCCGATCTTCAGCGCGCGGATGCCGTCTTCGACGAGCTTGAGCTCGGCGCCGATGTCGAGGCCGACGAACAGCGCGCCGATCACGCGGCCGCTTACGTCGGTCACCGGCTTGTACTGCGTGATGTACGGCCGGCCGAACAGCTTCGCGAGGCCCGTGTAGCTGCGCCCGGCGACGAGCGGCGCATATGCGGGGCCGGCGCGGTCGAGCTTCGTGCCGACGGCGCGCGCGCCGTCCTGCTTCTTCAGCGACGTCGTGATGCGCACGAAATCGTCGCCGTCGCGCGCGAAGATCGTCGCGATCGCGCCGCTTTTCTTCAGGAACTGGTCGGGAATCGAGTAGTCGAGGTCGAGCGGCTGGCCACCCGCGAGCAGCGTCGGCGCGGCGACGCCGCCGATATCGACGGTGCGCGCCGGGTCGAGCGAGAAATCGGCCGGCAGGAAGCTCGCGAACAACGACATCGAGCGGTTGGCTTCGGCGCTCAGTGCCTTGTCGAACAGGTCGACCATCGCGCGGATCGACTGCTCCTTGTCGTCGATCCGCTGATGCGCTTCGTCGGCGAGCTGCTGGCCGGCGAAATGGGCGAGCGTCCACGCGAACACGGTAAACAGCAGGGCGACGAGCGCGCACGCCAGCGCGGCCAGACGCGCGCCGACGCTCACTCGGCCCGATTGGGTCATTCTCATGAGACATCCTGAGTGGGAGTGAGAGGAGGCGGAACGCACGCGTCACCGCTTGTGGACCCGTTAATACGGCAACTTTCGCGAAATCTTTAGCGGGCGTCGCGGATCACGGGCCCGCAGGCAGGAGAGGGGGAGGCGGAGATCAGTGCGTGACGACCCACGCGACGGCCAGATAGCGGCCGACCTTCGCGATCGTCACGATGACGAGAAAGGTCGGCAGCGGCTCGCGCAGCACGCCGGCGATCATCGTCAGCGGATCGCCGATCACCGGCGCCCAGCTCAGCAGCAGCGACCAGCGGCCGTAGCGTGCATACCAGCGCTCGGCGCGCGCGAGCGCGGACGGCTTGACCGGAAACCAGCGGCGCTCGCGGAAGTGCTCGATGCCGCGCCCGAGCGCCCAGTTGATCGCCGAGCCGGCGACATTGCCGATGCTCGCGACCAGCACCAGCGCCCATACGGGTTCGCGCCCGGCGAGCAGCAGGCCGGCGAGCACGGCTTCGGACTGGAGGGGAAACAGGGTCGCGGCGACCATCGACACGGCGAACAGGCCGCCGTAAGTGAGCAATTCGGACATCGCGCGATTGTACTGGCGGCGTCGCCGCCGGTGCGGGGTGTCGCGGTCGCGTGGAAACGAACGCGTCGGCGGTTCTCAGTTCCAGCCGACCATGATCGCGCCCATCCCGACGAGCAGCCCGCCCGTCACGCGGTTCATCGCGCGCATCCGCGCCGGCCGCTGCAACGCGCGGCTCAGCCGGTGCGAGAACAGCGCCATCGACGCGACGCCGCCCGCGAACAGCAGCGCGAACGTCGCGGCGAGCAGCAGGTATTGAAGGTTCAGGCTCCAGTCGGCGTTCGGGCTGATGAACTGCGGAAAGAACGACGGAAAGAACAGCAGCGTCTTCGGGTTCAGCCCGGAAGTCGCGACGCCGCGCCAGAACAGCGCGCGCCCGCTGTCGGTGTCCGGCGCGGCGCTTGCCGTTGCGGCGCCGGTGTCGGCCGGTGCCGCGGCTGCGCCGGCCGGCGTGCGGCTCAGCCATTGCTTGCCGCCGAGCCAGACGAGATATGCGGCGCCGGCCCAGCGCAGCACGGTCAGCGCATGTTCGTCGAGGTGGACCAGCGAATTCAGGCACAGCGCGGTCAGCGCGAGTTGCAGCAGCACGGCGAGCGTGCCGCCCCAGACGCACGGCAGCGCGCGGCGCCAGCCGGTGCGCAGCGCCTGATTCATCGTGAGCAGGTTGACGGGGCCGGGCGCGTAGATGAGGACGACGGAAGCAGCAAGGAACGACAGATAAAGCTTGAACGACATGACGGACGGGCAGGAACGGGGAAGCAGGCACCGGCCCCGCACGCGGTCGGATAGGCGTGCGGGCGGCGGGGAATCGCATGCCTGCCGGCCGGCGCCGCAACTCGTGATTGCGGCCGTGCGTCCCGCTGCGACGGGTGATCGCGGGGAGCGTGCCGGGCAGCAGGCATGGAGAAAATGTATCAAGCGGCCCGGTTAAGAGGCTTCCTGTTTTCCAGCAAAACGGCGCTGAAACCGGAATGGCGTTCAGATAGAATCGGGTTTTTCAGTAGAAGATTCTTCTCGTCATGGCTACCCGCGAACGCACGCCGAAAACGCTCGACAATCAGGACCGCAAGATCCTGGGTGCATTGCAGAAAAATGCGCGCCTGTCGAATGCCGAACTCGCCGAACAGATCGGCATGTCGACCACCGCCTGCTGGAACCGCACGCGGCAACTCGAACTCGACGGCTATATCGACGGCTATGTCGCGCTGGTCAACCAGCGCAAGCTCGGCTACGCGGACATCGTGATCCTCGAAGTCACGCTCGATCGCCACGAGGACGACGCGCTGGCGCGCTTCGGCGCCGAACTGGCGGCGCTGCCGGAGGTGCTCGAGGCGTATCTCGTGTCGGGCGAATACGACTACTGGATCAAGGTGGCGGTGGACGGCACGGCCGGCTACGAACGCTTTCTGCGGGAAAAGCTGTACCGGATTTCGAGCATCCGGCATAGCCGCTCGATGTTCGCGCTGCGGTGCATGAAGGACGTGCCTTCGATTCAGGTGTGACGGGGAATTGCTGGCGAGGCCGTCGTCGCGGCGGGCGGCGATGCGGCGCGGCGCTTGCGCGGAGGAAACCGGCGCAGGGCCGACAGGGAAGGCTCGCCGGGGAAAGGGCCCGCGGATACACGAAAACGGATGAATCTTCCGTCCGCGATGGCCGGGCACAATCGCGCGCCGGCGGGGAATGGTTTCTCGCCGAAGCGACCGGTTTACACCAATCCGCGCCGATAACGGATGAATCGGCGCCGGTATCGGCCTGAAACACGGCCTCTCAAGACGATCTCGAAACGCTCGCCGCGCGGTGAGCGTGTTCGGCAGGGCGCGCCCGGCCTCTTGCTACACGACCGGCGCGGCAACAGCCGCTGCCGGCGTGCGTCAGCGCAAGCGAATCAGGCGGCCGGCGCTCCGGCGGCCGGCAATCCGGCTGCCCGCTCAGCGCGGCAGGCGCGCGTGTGCTTCAGCGATGACTTCGCAGTTCTCGAGGTGCAGCGCCCAGGCCTCTGCCAGCAGCTCGCCAACGCGTGCGAGCCAGCCAGTGGATTGGGTGGAACGATCGGAGACATTAGACGTTTGCATGACGAAGCCCCATATAGGTGGCGAGTTAGGGATAACCCTAATCATAGCGAAACGTCACCGCCTTGTGAAATTCGATTTCGTTATATGAGAATTTCTGACAGTTTATGTTGCTGCTGCGCAACATGAATATCGGCTGCCCGGGCGTATCGGATAGGCGTGACGAGGCCGTGCCGGCACGGCCTCACGGGGCGAAAGAAAGGGATTCGAGCGTACGTTCGGGAAAAGGGGCGATTACCGGCCGATCCACCCGAAGCGCCACGACAGCCGCCGCGTCGCGGCCCGCAGCGTCTGCGCCAGCTCGCTGTCGGGCCCGCGCGGGAAGCCGCGCGACGCGCCGATGATCGCGATCACGAGCCGGATGCTGCCCGTGTGATCGAACACGGGCGCGGCGATCGTCCCGATGCCCGGCACCGGCGCGTCGAACGCGAAATCGAGTTCGTCCGCGCGGATCGCCGCGAGCCGTGCGCGGAACGCCGCGTCGTCGGGTGCGGCGGACGCGCCGGCGAGGCGCACGGGCTCGTTGGCGAGCAGATCGGCCAGCACGTCGTCGGACATGCCGGACGCGAAAATCCGCCCGATCGCCGTATTGACGAGCGACATCACGGTGCCGACCTGCAGGCTCACGTGCTGCGGCCGCGCCGATTCCTCGAGCCGGATCACGGTCGGCCCGAGCGGCCCGAGCGTCGCGGCGGCCACGCTCATGTCGGTCGCGCCGGCGAGCGCGACGATCTCGGCTTCCGCGTCGCGCGTCGGCGATACGCGCTGCATCGCGATCAGGCCGAGCGCCTGCGCGAGCGGGCCGCCGTCGAAGCAGCCGGCGTCGTCGCGGCTCAACAGGCCGATCTTCTGCAGGCTGACGAGATGCGGAAACGCCTTCGCGGCTGGCATGCCGGCCGCCGTCGCGAGATCGCGCAGCGGCAGCGCGCGGCCCGCCGAGACCAGCGCGAGCAGCAAGTCGCCGGTGCTGTCGAGGGCATTGATCCCGCGTTGCGCTTTCGCGTCGTCGGCGAGCGCGGGCGGCACGCGCGCTGCGGCCAACGCCGGCGCGGGCGTCGGTTCCGCATCCACCGCGCCGAGCGACGCGGTCGCCTGACGCGCCGCGTCGCGCAAGGCCGCCGCGATCGGCCCGTTCCAGTCGACATCGATCGATCCCGTCGAACCGATCACCGTCAACGCGAGTTGCAGGCGCCCGTGTGCATCGAAAACAGGCACGCACATCCCGCTGACGCCGGGGCTGGGCCGGTCGATGCTGCGGTCGATGCCGCGCGCGCGGAGCGCGTCGAGTTCGACGTGCCGCGCATCGGCGTCCGGCGCGGCCGGCTCGCGTTCGGCGCCGGCGAGCGTATCGCCCGCGCCGGCCTGGCTGGCCGCCATCGCGTCGAGTTGCGCGGCGTCGCCGAACGCGCGGAACACGCGGCCGGTTGCCGTCGTGTCGAGCGACATCACCGAACCGACGTGCAGGTTCACGTGCAACGGATAGCCGCCGTGCTCGATGCGCACGATCGTCGGGCCGAGCACGCCCGGCACCGACAACGCGACGCTCAGGCCGACCGTTTCCGCGAGCCGCACCGCATGCGGCAGCGTCGCGCGATAGGCCGGCTGGCGCTCGATCGACATCAGCCCGAGCCGCAGCGACAGCGGGCCGGGCTCGTAGTTGCCGGTGATCGCGTCGCGTTTCACGAGCGCGAGCCGCGTCAGGCTCACGAGATAGGTGTGCGCCTGCGCGGTGGAGAGGTCGGCCGCCGCGGCCAGCTCCGACAGCCCGAGCGGCTTGCGCCGGCGCGCGAGCGCGTCGAGCAGCCGGCCGCCGACCTCGACACTCTGGATGCCGCGCTGCGCCTTGGGCGGCGCATCGTCCGCGCTGACTTCGTGGTTCTGCACGCGATGATTCTTCCGTTGACGAAACCCCGCATGGTATCCGACGCCGTTTTCGGCACCAGCCCGCAGGTTTACCCGTATTAGACAATAGCAAGCTCATTTGCCATTGACAAATATTCGATGCGGGCAGATGATCCGCTCATTCCCCTCAACACATGGCTCGCAGCCACGGAACGCACAATGGCCAAAGCATTCGCCTCCCAAGCCGATCTGGAAGAGAAGAAAGTCACCTGGACGCAGCTGTCCGAGAACGCGTACGCGTACACAGCCGAAGGCGATCCGAACTCCGGCGTGATCATCGGCGACGACAGCGTGCTGATCGTCGACACGACCGCGACGCCCGCGATGGCGCAGGACCTGATCGCGAGGATCCGCAGCGTGACCGACAAGCCGATCAAGCACGTGGTGCTGTCGCATTACCACGCGGTGCGCGTGCTCGGCGCGTCCGCGTATTTCGCCGAAGGCGCGCAGCACGTGATCGCGAGCCGCGGCACGTACGAGATGATCGTCGAGCGCGGCGAGGCCGACATGAAGTCGGAGATCGAGCGCTTCCCGCGCCTGTTCGCCGGCGTCGAGACGGTGCCGGGGCTGACGTGGCCGACGCTCGTGTTCGAGCGCGAGATCACGCTGTTTCTCGGCAAGCTCGAAGTGAAGATCATGCACGTCGGCTCGGGCCACACGAAGGGCGACACGATCGTGTGGCTGCCGTCGCAGAAGGTGCTGTTCTCCGGCGACCTCGTCGAATACGACGCCGCGTGCTATTGCGGCGACGCGCAGCTCGAACAGTGGCCGGCCACGCTCGAGGCGCTGCGCGCGCTCGGCGCCGAGAAACTCGTGCCGGGCCGCGGCCCCGCGCTGCTGAATCCGGCCGAAGTGAACAAGGGCCTCGACTACACGAAGGATTTCGTCACGACGCTGCTCGCGCAGGGCCGCAAGGCCGTCGAGCGCAATCTCGACCTGAAGGCGGCGATGGCGCTCACGCGCGAGGCGATGGACCCGAAGTTCGGCCACGTGTTCATCTACGAGCACTGTCTGCCGTTCGACGTGTCGCGCGCGTTCGACGAAGCGAGCGGCATCACGCATCCGCGCATCTGGACCGCGCAGCGCGACAAGGAGATGTGGGCCGCGCTCCAGGAGTGAATCGCTCAAGGCGGCGGCGCGGTGTTCAGATGACCGCGCCGCCGTTTCCCTGACGGTTGCGGCATTCGCGGCGGCATCGCGCCGCGGAGCCGGCGGCCGTATCCGGTCTCACAAGAAAGCAGGGCGCACGCACGCCCTCGGAGACTGCCGCGCGCTCGACATCGCGCGGCCCGTTTGGAGAGAGACATGCCCCAATCGCTTCCCGCCGAAGCGACGCTCGCGCACGCGAGCGCTTCGGCTTCCGTATCCGACTCCGCAATCGGCGACGCGCTGCTGTTCCGCAAGATCGCGTGGCGGATCGTTCCGTTCCTGTTCCTCTGCTACGTCGTGTCGTTTCTCGACCGCATCAACATCGGCTTCGCGCAGTTGCAGATGAAGCACGACCTCGGCTTCAGCGATGCGATGTACGGCCTCGGCGCCGCGGTGTTCTACGTCGGCTACGTGTTCTGCGAAGTGCCGAGCAACATGCTGCTCGCGCGGTTCGGCGCGCGCCGCACGTTCACGCGGATCATGCTGCTGTGGGGCCTCGCGTCGACCGGGATGATGTTCGTATCGCAGCCGTCGCATTTCTACGTGCTGCGCTTCCTGCTCGGCGTGTTCGAGGCCGGCTTCTTCCCCGGCATCGTGCTGTACCTGACCTACTGGTTTCCCGCGAACCGGCGGGCGGCGGCGATCTCGGTGTTCTTCGCGGGCGTCGCGGTGGCCGGCGTGCTTGGCGGGCTGTTGTCCGGGTGGATCATGCGCGACATGAGCGGCGTGCTCGGGCTGCACGGCTGGCAGTGGATGTTCGCGATCGAAGGCGCGCCGGCGATCCTGCTCGCGTTCGCCGCGTTCACGTTGCTCGTCGACCGGCCGCGGGACGCCACGTGGCTCACGGCCGACGAAAAGGCGCGCGTCGCCACGCTGTGCGCCGAAGGCCGCGTACACGGCCACGGCAGCACACCCGGCAGCGCGCACGACGGGCGCGGCGTGATGGCCGCGCTCGCGAACCCGCGCGTGTACCTGTTCGCGTTCATCTATTTCTCGCTGACCTGCGCGTCGCTGACGCTCAACTTCTGGATGCCGCTGATGATCCGCGACTTCGGCGTGACCGACGTCGTCGCCGTGAGCCTCTACACGGTCGTGCCGAATGCGGTGGGCGCCGTGGGGCTGGTGCTGATCGCGCGCCGCTCGGACCGCACCGGCGAGCGCCGCAAGCACTTCGCGTGCTGCACGATCGGCGGCGGCCTCGCACTCGCGGCGCTGACGCTGCACCTGCACAGCTTCGCTGCGATGCTCGCGTGCCTGTCGATCGCGGCGACGCTGATCTTCGCCGCGCTGCCGATCTTCTGGGCCGTGCCGACCCGCTACCTGTCCGGCAACGCGGCCGCGGCCGGGATCGCGCTGATCAGCAGCATCGGGATCACGAGCGGCATCGTCAGCCCGTGGGTGATCGGGATGATCCGCACGCGCACGGGCAGCATGGATCTCGCCGTGTACCTGCTCGCCGCGCTGCTGGTCGCGAGCGGCGTGGCGCTGATGCTCGGCGTGCGCGCCGCACCGCGCGGCGCGGGCCCCTCCGGCAACTAGCGCGCTACGGTGTAACGCGGCGCGGGCGTATCGGCCGACAGGTGCCGCGCCATCGTGCGGCGCGCGGCCTCGTACGCCTCCCATTCGTCGCCCGCGTGCAGCGACGGGATCGTCACGAGTTCGCCTCGATCGAACCCGACCAGGGCGGCATCGACCATGTCCTGTGCGGTCATTACGATTTCCTTCGGCAGATGCTCGAGCGGCAGGCCGCCCGTCTGCCAGAAATCGGTGGCCGTCGCGCCGGGCAGCACGGCCTGCACCTGCACGCCCTGGTCGGCGAGTTCGTGATGCAGCGACTGGCTGAACGCGAGCACGAACGCCTTGCTGCCGCCGTACACGCCGTTCAGCGTTTCCGGCGAGATCGCGACGATCGACGAAATGTTGATCACCGCGCCGCGGCCGCGTGCGACGAAGCCGGGCACGGCCGCATAGGTCAGCCGCGTGAGCGCGGTCACGTTCAGGTCGATCATCCGCGTCATCGCGTCGACGTCGCTGTCGAGCAGCGGCGCGTGCGTGCCGACGCCCGCGTTGTTCACGAGCAGCGTGATGCTCGCGTCCTGTTTCAGCTTCGCTTCGACGGCGGCGAGCGCCGCGCGGTCGTTGAGGTCCGCGTCGACGATCTCGACGCTGCGCCGCGTGTCGTTCGTGATGCGCTCGGCGAGGGCGTTCAGCCGGTCGCGGTTGCGCGCGACCAGGATCAGGTCGTAGCCGCGGCGCGCGAGGCGGTCCGCGTACACTGCGCCGATGCCCGACGACGCGCCGGTGATGAGGGCGGTACCACGATGTGCTTGCGTCATGATGTGCTCCGTTTCGATGAGGGTGGCCGGATGGCGTGAACGCATTCTGGCCTCGACGCGCCGCGACATAAATGACGTAGATGGGTATGATTTCGGACATCGGGCCAATCGGCACACGATCGGAGAGCGCATATGCACCGAATCGGCTTCTTGATCAGCGACGGTTTCCAGATCATGGCGCTCGCCGCGCAGTCGGTGTTCGAGTACGCGAACATCGGGATGGACGCGCCGTTCTACGCGATGGACAACTATTCGGTCGACGGCGGCGACGTGCGCTCGTCGCTCGGGCTGCCGGTCGCCACGCGCGCGCTGCGCGGGCGGCTCGGCGTCGATACGTGGATCGTCGCGGGCGTCAACGATCCGCTCGCCGCGCCGGCGCCGGCCGGCGTCGTCGCCTACCTGCGCCGCGCGCATGCGCACGCGCGGCGGATCGCCGGCATCTGTACGGGTGCGTTCGTGCTGGCCGAGGCCGGGCTGCTCGCGCAGCGCCGCGCGACCACGCACTGGGCGTTCGGCCGCGACATGCAGCGGCACTATCCGGAGATCCGCGTCGAGGACGACCGGATCTTCATCGTCGACGGCCCGATCTGGACGTCGGCCGGGATGACGGCCGGGCTCGATCTCGCGCTCGCGATGGTGGAGAAGGATCTCGGCGCCGACGCCGCGCGCTCGGTCGCGCACAAGCTGGTGATGCATCAGCGCCGCGCCGGCGGCCAGTCGCAGCATTCGGAAATGCTCGAGCTTGCGCCGAAATCCGACCGGATCCAGAACGCGCTGAACTATGCGCGGCAGCATCTCGGCCGCGCACTGACGGTCGAGGAGCTGGCCGAGGCCGTGCACCTGAGCCCGCGCCAGTTCAGCCGCGTGTTTACGCTCGAAACCGGGCAGTCGCCCGCGAAGGCGATCGAGCGGCTGCGGCTCGAATCGGCGCGGCTGATGATCGAGCAAAGCCGCCATCCGCTCGACGTGATCGCCAAGGAGAACGGTTTTCGCGACCGCCGGCACATGCGCGACGCGTTCGTGCGCGGGTTCGGCGTGCCGCCGCAGGCATTGCGGCGCGACGCGCGCACGGACGAACGGGAAACGCGCTGACGCACGCGGCCGCCGCCAGCGCGGGTCCGAAAAAGCGCGCAGAATCGCGTCGACATGTTTCGCGAGGAGACACGATGCGCGCCGAGCCGTTCGATATTGCGATACCCGATCAAGCCCTTGACGACCTGCGTCGGCGCGTGCGCGACAGCCGCCCGCCGAACCTCACACCGGCCGAGCCCTGGCAGCAGGGCGTCGACGGCACGTGGCTGCGCGAACTGGCCGCGTACTGGGCCGACGGCTTCGATTGGCGCGCGGCGGAACGTGCGCTGAACCGGCTGCCGCAGTTCATCGCGGACGTCGGCGGCCGGCGCGTGCATTTCGTGCATCGGCGCGGCACGGGGCCGAAACCCTATCCGCTCGTCGTCACGCACGGCTGGCCCGGTTCCGCATTCGAATTCCACGCGCTGATCGATCGCCTGTGCGATCCGGCCGCGTTCGGCGGCGATCCGGACGACGCATTCGACGTCGTCGCACCATCGCTGCCGGGCTTTCTGTTTTCTCCCGCACCGGCGGCGCCCGGCACGTCGGCGCGCCAGGTCGCCGACTGCTGGGCGGAATTGATGGCCGGCCTTGGCTACCCACGGTTCGGCGCGCAGGGCGGCGACCTGGGCGCGGGCGTGTCGGTCGCGCTCGGCGCGCGGCATGAGGGCGTGGTCGACGGCATCCATCTGAACTACCTGCCCGGCAACTACGAACCGCCGATCGACGCGACGCGGCCGCTGACCGACGACGAGCAGGCATTCCTGACGCAGCGCGGCGAGTGGGCGGCGCTCGAAGGCGGGTACGCGCACGTCCACATGACGAAGCCGCGGACGCTGGCCGTCGCGCTCAACGATTCGCCGCTCGGGCTGGCCGCGTGGATCGCCGAGAAATTCCGTGCATGGAGCGATTGCGACGGCGACGTCGCGCGGCGTTTTTCGCACGACACGCTGCTGACGGGCATATCGCTGTACTGGTTCACGGGCTGCATCGGCTCGTCGATGCAGATGTATTGGGAAAACCGGCTGCAGCCGATGCGGTTTGCGGCCGGGCAACGCGTGGCGGCGCCGGTCGCGTTCGCGCGTTTTCCGAAGGAGATCAGCCGCCCGCCGCGCAGTTGGCTCGAACGTGTGTTCGACGTCGCGCAGTGGACCGACATGCCGAGCGGCGGCCATTTCGCCGCGATGGAGGAGCCGGATCTGCTGGCCGACGATATTCGGCGGTTTTTCAGGCGGTTTCGGTAACGAGCGGGGTGGCCGGCGAAGCGGGCCGGCGGCCATTCGGGTAATCGGCCGCGGCGCCGCCGCGCGGATCGCGCGGCGCCGACGTCGCCTGTCTTGTCGCGTAGTTACCGCGTCACGAACGCCGTGGCCGCATCCGGCGCCGTCCGTGCATGCTTGCGCTGGCGCAGCAGCGCGACGCGGCAGTTCTCGCGCGCCGTTTCGCGGCCGTCGTCGTCGAGCAGCACGAGGTCGCCGCGCATCACGTTCAGCGTGATCACATCCTCACCCGGCGCGCCGAGCGTTTCCGGCGTATGCACCGAGCCGGCCGGTTCGAGCACCGTCGAACCGGCGCGCGCGACCCAGTCGTATTCGCGGTAGCGCCACGCCCCCTGCAGCGTATGGACGAACACCTCGCCGTCGTGACGGTGGCGCGGCAGCGTGCCGCCGGCCGGCATCTTCAGCAGCGCGGTGAGCGTGTCCTCGGCCGCATTGATGTGCAGGTATTTGATCGCGAGCCCCGGCAGGTCGGCGCTCATCGGCAGCCACGGCAGCGCGTCGCCGGGCAGGCACGAGATCGGCGGCAGGTTGGTGGAGAGCGGGGCGGACGGCTGCGTCATGGCGGAAGGCGGCGTGGAAACGGAAAGAGGTTGGCATTATCGCAGAGCGTCGCGACCCATTTCGTCGCACTCAGGCGGGCGTGGCCGGGCCCGCGCGGCGACGGGGCCTGACCGAGCCGGAAACCGCTACGCCGCCGGCCGCACCGCCGCATGCGCGGCTTCGAGGCACGACTGGAACAGCAGCGCGGCCCGCGACGGCCGCGGCGAGCGCCGCAGCAGGCTCACGAACCGGCACTGGTAATTGAACCGGTGCGGCGCGACCGGCTGCATCAGCCCCTTGTTTTCGAAACTCTCCGCGTAGTGATCGGGCAGGAAGCCGAGATAGCGGCCGGACAGGATCAGCGTCGCGATCGATTCCTGGTCCGACGCGGTCGCGCTGCGGGTGAGCTTCGCGCGATGGCTCAGTTCCATGTTCGGCGAATGGAAACCGAGCCCGGCGAATGCGTGATTGCGGATCGTCGTCCACGTGAGCTTGCCGTGCGGCGCGTCGAACAGCGGATGCTGGCGGCCGCAATAGAGCAGCATCCGTTCGTCGAACAGCGACGAATACACGAGGCTGCCCGAGTTGCGGTGCGCCGGAATGATCCCGACCTGATAGCTGCCGTCGATGATCCCGCGCTCGACCTCGTTGATCGACGCGACGTGCAGGTTCAGCGCGACGTCGGGCGCTTCGTCCGCGAATTGGCGAATCGCGTCGCCCAGGCGCGCATGCGGATTGGTGGCCGTCTTGTCGAACACCGCGATGTGCAGTTCTCCGCCCATCCTGTCATGAATACCGTCGATCCTGCTGCGAAATGCTTCCATCGACGCCAGCAGCCGCAGCGTTTCCTCGTACACCGTCTGCCCCTCGGGCGTCAGCGTGAAGCCCGCGCGGCCGCGCCGGCACAGCACGAGGCCGAGCCGCGTTTCCAGATCCTTCACGTGCCGGCTGATCGTCGAGATGCCGATATTCAGTTCCAGCTCGGCCGCCGCCATCCCGCCGCACTGCACGACGCCCTTGAAGACTCGCAGCAGGCGCAGGTCCATGTCGCTGAGCTGCCCGAGCAGCGCGCGGCTCTTCGGTTTCTTTGCTTGCATGGATGAGCAAGTGAACATTGATATTGCGATATTCAAAAGACTAATTGGCGTCCCGACAATGTGCAACATCATTACCAGGAGGAGGGGCGCGCCGCGCCGACCGACATGACCGACATCACCACCGCCCAGCACGACGAAACCAACCTCCGCACCGACGCCGCGTGGCTCGATGCGCACTGGATGCCGTTCACGGCCAACCGCCAGTTCAAGGCCGATCCGCGCCTGATCGTGTCGGGCAAGGGCGCGTATTACACCGACGCCGAAGGCCGCAAGATCTTCGACGGCCTGTCGGGCCTCTGGTGCACGGGCCTCGGTCACGGCCGCACGGAAATCGTCGAGGCCGTGAGCCGCCAGGTCGCGCAGCTCGACTACGCGCCGGCCTTCCAGTTCGGCCATCCGAAATCGTTCGAGCTCGCCAACAAGATCAAGGAACTCACGCCGGCCGGCCTCGACTACGTGTTCTTCACGGGCTCGGGCTCGGAAGCGGCCGACACGTCGCTGAAGCTGGCCCGCGCGTACTGGCGCGCGAAAGGCAAGGGCACGAAGACGCGCCTGATCGGCCGCGAGAAGGGTTACCACGGCGTGAACTTCGGCGGCATCTCGGTCGGCGGGATCGGGCCAAACCGCAAGCTGTTCGGCCAGGGCCTCGACGCCGATTTCCTGCCGCATACGCAACTGGCCGAGAACAAGTTCTCGCGCGGCATGCCGGAGCACGGCGCCGAGCTGGCAGACCGCCTGCTCGAGCTGATCGCGCTGCACGACGCATCGAACATCGCGGCCGTGATCGTCGAGCCGTTCTCCGGTTCGGCGGGCGTGGTCGTGCCGCCGAAGGGCTATCTGAAGCGCCTGCGCGACATCTGTACCGCGCACGACATCCTGCTGATCTTCGACGAGGTGATCACGGGCTTCGGCCGGGCCGGCGCGATGACGGGCGCCGACGCATTCGGCGTGGTGCCGGACATCATGAACTTCGCGAAGCAGGTGACGAACGGCACGCAGCCGCTCGGCGGCGTGATCGCGACGAAGGAGATCTACGACACGTTCATGGCCGCGGGCGGCCCCGAGTACATGCTCGAGTTCCCGCACGGCTACACGTATTCGGCGCACCCGGTCGCCTGCGCGGCCGGCGTCGCGGCGCTCGACCTGCTGGTGAAGGAAGACGCGGTGGCCCGCGTGCGCGATCTCGCGCCGCATTTCGAGGCGGCCGTGCACGGGCTGAAGGGCCAGCGCCACATCGCGGACATCCGCAACTACGGGCTGGCGGCCGGCCTGACGATCGCCGCGCTGCCGGGCGAGCCGGCACGGCGCCCGTACGAAATCGCGATGCGCTGCTGGGCGAAGGGCTTCTACGTGCGCTACGGCGGCGACACGATCCAGCTCGCGCCGCCGTTCATCGCCGAGAAGCGCGAGATCGACAACCTGGTCAACGCGCTGTCCGATGCACTGAACGAAGTCGACTGAGCCACGGCTCGCCCGCAGCGACAACCGAATTCACGATAGAGCCCGAACCATGAAACACGACAGCAATGTGACCTCCACCGTCGGCCACCTGATCGACGGCAAGCGCGTCGACGGCGGCAGCCGCGTCCAGCCGGTGTTCGACCCGGCCACCGGCGAATCGCACAAGAGCGTCGCGCTCGCCGACAAGCCGACCGTCGAAGCCGCGATCGCGTCCGCGCAGGCCGCGTTTCCGGCATGGCGCAACACGCCGCCGCTGAAGCGCGCCCGCGTGATGAGCCGCTTCAAGACGCTGCTCGAGGAGCACGCGGAAGAACTGTGCGCGCTGATCACGGCCGAGCACGGCAAGGTGCTCGCCGATGCGATGGGCGAACTGCAGCGCGGGATCGAGAACGTCGAGTACGCGAGCTACGTGCCCGAGCTGCTGAAGGGCGAGCACAGCAAGAACGTCGGCCCCGCGATCGATTCGTGGAGCGAGTTCCAGGCGCTCGGCGTCGCGGCCGGCATCACGCCGTTCAACTTCCCGGTGATGGTGCCGCTGTGGATGTGGCCGATGGCCGTCGCGTGCGGCAACACGTTCGTGCTGAAGCCGTCCGAGCGCACGCCGTCGTCGACGCTGCGCATGGCCGAGCTCGCGCTCGAAGCCGGCCTGCCGCCGGGCGTGCTGAACGTCGTGAACGGCGACAAGGAAGCGGTCGATACGATCCTGACCGATCCGCGCGTGAAGGCGGTGAGCTTCGTCGGCTCGACGCCGATCGCCGAATATATCTACGCGACCGGGTGCGCGCACGGCAAGCGCGTGCAGGCGCTCGGCGGCGCGAAGAACTTCGCGGTCGTGATGCCGGATGCCGATATCCCCAACGCGGTGAACGCGCTGATGGGCGCCGCGTACGGCTCGTGCGGCGAGCGCTGCATGGCGATTCCGCTCGTCGTCGCGATCGGCGACGAAACGGGGGACCAGGTCGTCGCGGGGCTGAAGGCCGAGATCGAGAAGATGAAGGTCGGCCCGGGCAACGGCGCGGGCGTCGACATGGGCCCGCTCGTCACGCAGCAGCATTTCGAGAAGGTCACCGGTTTCGTCGAGGCGGGTGTGGCGGCGGGCGCGACGCTCGTCGTCGACGGTCGCGGCGTGAAGGTCGACGGCCATGACGGCGGCTACTACCTCGGCCCGTGCCTGTTCGACAACGTGAAGCCCGGCATGCCGATCTATCAGCACGAGATCTTCGGGCCCGTGCTCGGCGTGATCCGCCTCAAGTCGCTCGACGAGGCGATGGCGCTGATCGATGCGCACGAGTACGGCAACGGCACGTGCCTGTTCACGCGCGACGGCGAAGCGGCACGCTACTTCAGCGACAACATCCAGATCGGGATGGTCGGCATCAACGTGCCGTTGCCGGTGCCGGTCGCGTATCACTCGTTCGGCGGCTGGAAGCGTTCGCTGTTCGGCGATCTGCACGCGTACGGCCCGGATGCCGTGCGCTTCTACACGAAGCGCAAGACGATCACGCAGCGTTGGCCGTCCGCCGGCGTGCGCGAAGGAACGGTGTTCAGCTTCCCGTCGAACCGCTGAGCTGACGCGCGCACCGGCTGCATCCAGCCGGTGCGACCTGCGGAACTGCCAGGGCCCGCCCCGATCGCCGATCGGCGGCGGGCTTTTTACGTGCTTACGGCGCGACCACGTGCCACACGTTCTTGAAGTTGTCGCCGTTGCGCTCGCCCTGTTTCATGTCCTTCGAGAAGAAGTACAGTGGCTTGCCCTTGTACGCCCATTGCGGGCTGCCGTCGTCGCGCTTGACGATCGTGTAGGGGCCGACCGGTACGTCGGTCGCGCTGGCCTTGTACGGCGGCCAGAGGGTTTCGCATGGGCCTGAACAGGCGCTGGTGCCGGCGTTGGGCTTGTCCTTGTCGAATGTGTAGACGGTCATCCCGTTCGCGGCGACGAGTGCGCCGTTTTCTTCCTTCGTGATGGAACCCTGGGCCGTGGCCGAAGCTGACGCAATGGCGAGCAGGGCGGAGCTGACGAGCAGCGCGGCTTTCATGAGTGCCTCCTGATAGTCCGGTGAGCGGCCGCGATCGCGCACGGGCGAGCGTGCGCCGGAATCGCGATGAATGGTGCCGGAGCACGGCGCCGTCGCCGCCCGCCCGCGCGAGCGAGCGACCCGGGGCGAATGGCGGCAAACGGGCGCCTTCTTCACGATAGGCGGTTTTTGGCGACGCTGCGAGAAGATCGGGGGGCATATCGGCCGCACGTAGGCCGCGCGCAACGGCGCGACGATCGTCGTCATGCGTCGGTATTCGGCGTCCGTCCCCGAGCCCGGCCCGCGCGTGCCGGCCGACGCACTCATCCGGCCGCATCGTCCCCCAGCGCCTGAATGAACCGCGAAAACAGCTCCGGCTGAGACGAAATCCCGAGCTTCGCGTACACATGCCGCCGATGCACCTTCACCGTTTCGGGTGAAATCGCGAGCCGCTCGGCGATCGCCTTCGACGAATTGCCGCGCAGCACCATGCGTGCGATCGACATCTCGCGGTCGGTCAGCACGCCCGCGCCGAAGCGTGCGAGCGCCTGCTCGACGCGCGCGCCGAGATCGGCATCGGGCGTCGCGCGCGCCGCATCACCCACCAGCCGCCAGTGCTGCCGGATGACCGCGAGCACCCACGGCATCGCGGCCGTCAGCTTGCCGAGCGGCTCGACGTCGAAGCGCGCCGATGCACCGAGCGACAGCGACAGCAGCGTATCGGCATTCGGCCGCACGAGAATCTGGATCTCGTCGTCGCCGACCGCGTCGCGGAAATAGCTCAGGAAATACTCGCTCTGCCGAAACAGGTCCGGCGCGACTTCCTCGAGCCGGTAGCAGCCGTCGGCGAGCCCGTCGTGCGCGGCCTGCAGGAACGGATCGAGCAGATATAACCCATTGAGGTAAAGCGGTACCGGCGACGCGGTATCGGTGCCGCCCGTGTCGTATTCGTCGAGCACGAGCGGCACGCCGTCGCGGCCGACCGCGGTCGCGAGCGCGTTGTCGAACGGCGCCATTTCGTTGAGCAGCAGCACGAGGAACCGCCAGAAGCGCGGCTGGCCGAGATGATCGATTGCGCGGCCGAGCGCCTGGTGCATCGCGATTTCGGAAAAGAGACGATCCATACCACCACCGGAAGGGCGTAACACGAAGGGGGAATAGCGGTCCTGAAATTGGCTTCCTAGACTGCCACGCAATCAATCGGGCCCGAGTATGGGTGTTCAAAAAAACGCGGCACAGGAAGAACGAAATGGCGATGATGTCGGAATCCAAGGGCACGCTGCAAGCGGCCTCTGCAACGGAAGACGCGCCGCGCGCGCTGTCGCAGACGCTCAGCGTGCGCGACGCAGTGATGATCACCGTATCGGGCGTGACGCCGGCCAGCTCGATCTTCGTGATCGCGCCGTTCGCGATCCAGCAGGCCGGCAGCGGCGCCGTGCTGTCGTTCGTGCTCGGCGGCGTGCTCGCGCTCGCTTTCGCGCTCTGCTATGCGGAACTCAGCGCCGCGCACCGCAGCGCGGGCGGCGAATACGTGATGGCCAAACGCGTGTTCGGCACGCTGCCCGGCTACCTGACCTTCATCACGGTGCTGTCCGTCAGCGTGTTCATCCCGGCGGTGCTCGCGAGCGGCGCCGCGCCGTACCTGAACAACGCGCTCGGCACGCACTTCGGCAACCAGTCGGTCGCGCTGACGATCGTGCTGCTCAGCTATCTGCTCGGCATGCTGAACATCAAGACGAATGCGTGGATCACCGGCGCGTTCCTGGTCGTCGAAATCGGCGTGCTGATGTTGATCGCGGGCCTCGGTTTCGGTTCGCCGCAGCGCGGCGCCGACGTATTGATCGCACCGGTCGTCGCGAGCGGCAATGCGCTCGCGCCGGCCACGCTCGCGGCCATCGTGCCCGCGATCGGCACCGCGATCTTCTGCTACAACGGCTTCGGCTCGGCCGCCTATCTCGCGGAAGACCTGCGCGGCGGCAACCGCAACGTCGCGAAGGCGGTGATCTATTCGCTGCTCGTGATCCTCGTCGTCGAACTGGTTCCGCTCACCGCCATCGTGCTCGGCGCGCCGTCGCTGACGGAACTGACGAAGAGCGCCGATCCGATCGGCTATGTCGTGCGCTCGCTGAGCAATCCGGCCGTGTCGCGCGTGGTCAGCGGCGGGATCTTCCTGTCGGTGTTCAACGCGATCATCGCGATCGTGATCACGATGGGCCGCCTGCTGTACAGCAGCGGCCGGCATGCGCTCTGGTCGCGCACCTGCAACCGCGCGTTCTCGACGATCCATCCGCGCCTCGAATCGCCGTGGCTCGCGACGATCGCGCTGGCCATTCCGTCGGCCGGGCTCGTGTTCGTGTCGAGCCTCGACGAGCTGACCGCGTTCACCGTCGACCTGCTGCTGCTGATCTACCTCGTCGTCGGGCTGGCCGCGCTCGCGAGCCGGTTCGTGCGCCGCGACGTCGAGCATCACTACCGGATGCCGCTGTGGCCCGTGACGCCGCTCGTCGCGGTGGCGGGCGCCGCGTATACGCTCTACACGACGCTCGCGACGGCGACGAAGCCGACCGACCTGATCATCATCGCGGGGCTGCTGGTCGCGGCGCTCGCGATGTACGTGGCCTGGGCGCGCCACAGCGAAGCATTCCGCGCGCTCTGAGCACCGGATCGACATCTTGCAGCACCGAAACATCGAACCATTGAAAGATTGAAAGACTGGAGGAATCGCATCATGCGCACGAGGGATCTCGGCATCCGCATCGGCCTCGGCACGCCCGGCCGCTTCAACGCGATCACGGACGTACCGGGCGTGCGGGTCGGACACTGCACGCTGAACGTCGAGAACGGCGACGCGTCGATCCACACCGGCGTCACCGTCATCGAGCCGCGCGCGGGCGCCGCGCACGATTCGCCGTGCTTCGCGGGCGTGCACGTGCTGAACGGCAACGGCGACGCGACCGGGCTCGAATGGATCCGCGAAGCCGGCCTGCTGACGACGCCGATCGCCTATACGAACACGCACAGCGTCGGCGCGGTGCGCGACGCGCTCGTCGCGAACGAACGCGAAGCGGCGGCCGGGCGCGTGTACTGGTGCATGCCGGTCGTGATGGAGACCTACGACGGACTGCTGAACGACATCTGGGGGCAGCACGTGAATGCCACACACGTCTCGCAGGCGCTGGCCGCCGCGCAGTCGGGGCCGATCGCCGAAGGCGGCGTGGGCGGCGGCACGGGCATGATCTGCCACGAGTTCAAGGGCGGCATCGGCACCGCGTCGCGCGTGCTGGCGAGCGATGCGGGCGGCTGGACCGTCGGCGCGCTCGTGCAGGCGAACTACGGCGTGCGGGAGATGCTGCGCGTGGCCGGTTATCCGGTCGGCGAAGTGCTGCGGCACGTGCATTCGCCGTTTCGCGAAGCAGGCGCGAAGGGCGAGGCCGGCATGGGCTCGATCGTCGTCACGATCGCGACCGATGCACCGTTGCTGCCGCATCAATGCACGCGTCTCGCGCAGCGCGCGGGCGTCGGGCTCGCCCGCGTCGGCGGTGGCACCGAGGATTCGAGCGGCGACATCTTTCTTGCGTTCGCCACCGGCAACGACGGCTTGCCCGCGGCGAACTACGGCAGCAAGGGTATGCCGACCAGCGGCGTGCGGATGGTCAACAACGACCATATTTCCGCGCTGTTCGTCGCGGCGGCCGAAGCGGTGGAGGAGGCGATCGTGAATGCGCTGGTCGCGGGCGGCGACGTCGAGTCGCGCGGGGCGCGGGTCGAAGGGATCGGGCCGGCGCGCTTGCTGGATGCGTTGCGCGAAGTGGGCTGGCGGCCGGGGCGCGGCGCGTGAGACGGCAAGCGCGGCTTCAATCGAAACGGCGTGGGGCGGAACGGCGGTGTGGCGATCGGCCGGGCCGCGATCGGCCGGGCCGCCGCCCGCCCGCGGATGCGATGCATGCGATGCGGGCGATGCGGGCCTGGCCGTGACGACGTCGCATCATGCTCAGCTGCCGAAGTAGATGTTGCAGAAGCTGACGGGGCCGACGCACGCGTTCGGGTCCTCCTGCTTCGATTGCGCACGATCGACGCGACCGGCGGCCTGGACCGCCTCGGCGCGGTTCGCCTGTTGCGGTGCGGCGTCTGCCGGCGCCGGCTGCGCGTGGGCGACGGCAGCGGTGAGCGACAGGGCAACGAGGGCGAGGTGCAGCGGCTTCATTTGGGTTCTCCTGGGTGGGTGCCAGCCTCGCTGGCAGTGAGGAAACTATAGGCTCGCACTGCTTAAAGATTAATCGCCGGGGCCGTAGAGCTTATTTCCATCCGGAACAACGATCCCGTTGCGCGCACATCCATCTTCAATGGCGGTGCCGGTTGAACGGCGCGTCCTTGTCGAGCAGCGCGCTGCGCATGAAGTGCAGGCAGCCGACGATCCGCTGCATGTTGCGGCGCGCGTCGGGCACCGCGTACCACGCCTGCAGCGCGTGCTGCGCCGCGCGGATCGCGAGATTCACGGATTTCAGCGTGCGCGCATGGCGGGCGGGCGTCGGATCGTCGAAGAAGCGCGGCAGTTCCAGCAGCACCGCATCGATCGAACCGGTCCAGCGTAGCGTCTGCGGCGGTTTCGACGCGCGGAACGCGTGCAGCTCGTCGCGCAGGTCGATCACGGCATGGCCGACCTCGAGCGTCGACAGCATCCAGCGCAGTGCATCGCGATGCTGCCGCGTGCGACGCACGAGCAGCGTACGCAATTGCGCCATCAGGTCGTGCGTGCTCGACTGGAAGCGCTGCGCGAGGCCGTTCGGCGCCCCTTCGCACGCAAGCGTCACCTGGCGGCGCAGGTCGTGCGCGATCCGGCCGGTGAGCCAGGGCATGTGGGTGGGGAACACGACGGCGAACACGAGCGAGCATGCGAGCATCGCGACGACGACCGCCAGCCCGTTGTTGATCAGCACTTCCGGCGTATACGCGATCGTGTTGTCGGGGCCCGCGAGCAGGCAGAAGAACACCGCGAAGCCGATCCCGTAGCCGGACAGTCCTGGCCGCATCGCGAGAAACGCGCCCAGGCCCAGCACGGGAGCCAGCGCCGCGCACAGCAGCGGGAAGCCGTCGATGTTCGGATAGACGTAGCACAGGAACACATAGCCGACCGCGGTCGCGAACGCGGCGCCGACGCCCATCTGCGCGACGAACTTCGGCGCGCGTGGCGAGGTCGAGCTGAGTGCGCACGCGATCGCGGTGGCGATCACCGCGAGCGAGCCGCTCGGCCATTCGGACGCGATCCAGAACGCGCTCATCGCACCGACGGCGATCACCGTGCGCAGGAACGCGAAACCGACGAAGAACGAATTGGTTTTGACCGCGTAATGCGTGACCGAGCGCTCGAACGCGTGATCGTCCTGGTCGAGCGACGCGTAGGTGTCGACGTAGCCGAGATATTCGCCGATGAACCGGTACAGCAGCTCGATCGCGGTATCGAAGTCGAGCAGGCCGCCGGCCGCGTGGTCTTCGAGCGCCCGGCGCGACGCGCGCGCGGCCTTCGGCAGCGCGGCATGGAAGCGGCGCAGGTCGAGCAGCGCGCCGGTGGTCGGTGCGATGCCGCGCTGGCGTTCGTCGCGCAACGCGGCGAAGCGCAGCGCGAGTGCGTCGACGTGCGGCGCCAGCGCTTCCAGCACCGCGTCCGAGCGATTCGCGCGCAGCCGCTTGACGAGCTGGTGCAGCGCATGCAGCCGCGTGCATGCGTTCATGAACTCGCTGTTCAGCCGCGCGAGCCGGCGGCTGCGCGCGCGAATGTGCGGATCCTCGAACGACGCGAACGCGCGGTTCGCTTCGAAGCCGACGATGTCGTCGACGAAGTCGGCGAAGCGCCGTTCGAAATCGCCGCGTGCGACGTCGCCCGCCAGTGCGCCGGCCGTGAATGCCGCGAACGTCGCGTGGCGTGCGCTCAACGAACGCATCAGCGCCTTCGCGGAACTCAACGGCAGGATCAGCGCGCTGACCGCGCCCGAGCACGCGATGCCGAGCGCGACTTCCGCGGCGCGCGTGAGCGCCGACTGGAACAGCGTCTGCGGCGTCATCACGGCCGGCAGGCCGATCAGCGCGGCCGTGTAGCCGGCGAGCACGAAACCGTACCAGCGGAAGTGGCGGTTGCGCACCGCGAGTGCGATGCAGCCGCCGATCCACAGCGTGATGCCGGCCATGTACAGCTCGGGCTGCTGCGCGAACAGCCCGCCGAGCGCGAGCGCGCCGACGAGGCCGGCCGCCGTGCCGAGCACGCGGTAGAAGCTCTTCGCGAACACCATCCCCGACAGCGGCTGCATCAGCACGAACACGGTGGTCATCGCGGTGCGCGGCTGCGACATCTCCAGGCGCATCGCGATGCCCATCGCCAGCAGCGCCGCGAGCACGGTTTTCGCGAGGTGCAGCCAGATCAGCCCGTCGGTCGCGGCCCAGTCGCGCGCCGCGTTGCCGAGTGGATCGAGCCATGCTCTCCATCGTGCGGGTTCGATGGAAGGTCGCTCGATCGCAGGTTGTGGCTTCATGAAAAGAGGGCCCAGGGCCGACCGCGCAAGGTGCCGCGGGACGCCCGAACGGGTCCGTTCGACGGGTGAGGCGCCGATTGTAGGAGTGAGGCGCCCGCGCATTAACGCAGTTGCGGGGAAACGATAGTTGCAGCCGGAGTAACAATCTGTCGCATTCGGTGGAGGAAAATGACGGCTCCGCTACAGGTTGCTCACAGGAATGGATACCCTACAAAACATGCGGGTGTTTTCGCGCGTCGTCGAGACGGGCAGCTTCACCGCGGCCGCGCAATCGCTGAATTCGACCACGGGCGCGATGTCGCGCGCGGTATCGGAGCTCGAGGCGCGCCTGCGCACCCGCTTGATGAATCGCTCGACGCGCCGTCTCGCGCTCACGTCGGCCGGTGAAAACTATCTGCGGCGCTGCCGCCAGATCCTCGCCGACGTGGACCGCGCGGAAGAAGAGGCGAGCTGCGCGCACGAGCGCCCGGCCGGCGTGCTGCGCATGCACAGCTTCGCGAGCGTCGGCCATCACTACGTATTGCCCGCGCTGACGCGCTATCACGCGCAGTTTCCGGACGTCTCGATCGAGCTGTCGCTGTCGCAGCGCATGCCCGACCTGTTCGACGGCACGAGCGACATGGCCGTCGTCACCGCGTCGTCGCTGCCCGACTCGGAGCTCGTGTCGCACCTGCTTGGCTCGACGTTCAGCATTCTGTGCGCATCGCCCGATTACGTGAAACGGCACGGCGCGCCGGCCCGCCCGCAGGATCTCGCCGCGCACGCGTGTCTGACGCTGTGTACGCCGGCGTTCCCGACGCACGAATGGGTGCTCGAAGGGCCCGACGGCGTTGAGCAGATCCACGTCGCCGGGCCGGTGCAGACCAATACCGCCGAATCGCTCGCGCTCGCGATCCGCGACGGCATCGGGATCGGCATGCTGCCGGTGTATTCGGCGATCGACGCATTGCGCGACGGCACGCTCGTCCGTGTGCTGCCCACGCATATCCTGCAGAAGATGAACGTGCACGCGCTGTACCCGTCGCGCCGCTTCGTCGATGCGAAGGTGCGGACCTGGGTCGAGATGCTGCGTGCGCAGGTGCCGGGGATGATCGCCCGCGACGTCGAGATGCTGAACGCGATCGACCGCGAACCGCAGGCCGCCTGAACGCAGGCCATCGGAACCCCGCGCGCGCATCGGCGCGCGGCGGCATGCTTCATGCAAACACCGGATACGCGCCGCTCGCAATGGATGCCCGATGCGAGTGACGCGCGCCGTCACAGCGCGGGCCTGGCCGCCGCGCCCGATTCGGTTGCCGGCTCGCCGGCCGGGCCGTAAGCGGCCTGCGCCGCTTTCCTCGCGGCGACACGCTTCGCCTGCAGTCGTTCCTGCGCGGCCAGGATGTCGTCCGGATAGTTGCCGACTTCACCGCGCGCCGGGTTGTAGCCGACCGATTCGAGATCGATCAGTTCCTGCAGCACCTGCGCGCGCGTGACGGGCGAGGTCGGCTGCTGGGCGAACGACAGGACCGGTGCGGCAAGCAGGACGGCAGCGGCGGCGGTTACGACGAGCAATTTCACGAGGTTCTCCTGAATACGGGGTGGGTGACCGCAGCGGCGCCTGACGCCCGGCTGCGACCTTCGACGTCAGTCTACGTAGCGCTGCCACGCGCAAACACCCCGATTTCAGGAGGGCTGCCTTCCAGAAAGCACAACATTGGTGCCGTCGCCCGCACTGGCCGAACCCGTGAGCGAACGCGGGCGCCGTGCATACGGGCGCCGTGCGCACGGGCACCGTTACGCGATGCCGGTCAGAACCGCGTGCGCATGCCGATCGTGCCGACCACCTGGTTCGCCGTGCTCGATGCGCCGCCCGACGTGTTGATGAACGCGTGGTAGCCGCGGCCGGACGCATGCTGGAACATCGCTTCCGCGTACAGGTCGGTGCGGCGCGACAGCTTGTACACGGCCTGCAGGTTGGCCTGATGCCACTTCGGAGCGGTGCCGTGCTTGCTGTCGGGATTCGACACGCTGGCGTCCGTGTACACATAGGCGGCGCCGACGCTGACGGCCGGCGTGACCGCATAGCGCACGTTCACGTCGTAGTTGTTGAACGCGATCTGGCCGCTGGAGCCGAACGCGCCCGTGTTGTCGTACTGCGAGCGCGTGTAGACGAAGCCGACCGTCGCCGGGCCGAACACGTAGCCGACGCCGCCGCCGTAGGTGCGCATGCGGTCCGAGCCGATCGACCAGCCACCCTGGTTCAGGCTCTTCGCCTCGGCCGAATCGAGCGCGCCCGGGCTCGCGCTCGTCGAGCCCTTCGTGCCGTTCATCTGCAGGTACGCGCCGGCCAGCTTCAGCGGGCCGTTCGTGTAGCTCGCGGCCACGCTGTACGCGCGGTTGGCACTGAAATTCGCCGAGTTGGAGAATGCGTACAGCGCGCCGACCTTGAAGCCCGCGATCGTGTCGCTCGTGTACTTGACCGCGTTGCTGATGCGCAGCGAGTGGTTCAGGTTGTCGTTGTCGAACGGATGCGCGAAGCCCGTATCGCCGAAATCGCCGGCCGTCGCCGACAGCGGCGCGACGAAGTCGACCATCGTGTCGTACTGGCGGCCGAGCGTCAGCGTGCCGTAGCCGGCCTGGCCGAGGCCGACATACGCGTGACGGCCGAACAGCTTGCCATCCTGGCCGAGCCCGCCGTTGTTCGCGTTGAAGCCGTTTTCGAGCACGAACAGCGCCTTCAGGCCGCCGCCGAGATCCTCGGTGCCGCGCAGGCCGAAGCGGCTGCCGTTGATCGTGCCGGTCGTCATGCGCCATTGCGACGCACCGCTTGCGTTGTTGGTATAGGCGATGCCGGCGTCGATCAGGCCGTACAGCGTGACCGAGCCTTGCGCGTGGGCGAGCGGCGCGAACAGGGCGGCGGCGCCCGCGCCGGCGATCAGGGTTTTTTTCATCGTGAAGCTCCTGCGTGTGGGACTGGAAACGAAAGTTCGGCGCAAGTATAGGAATGCGCGGCGTGCGCAAGGGCGTGGCGGCCGCGAGCGCACCGTTCCAGATCCGGCAAGAGTCGTTCACAAAACCGACACGACGTGTTGCGCGCGCCGGGCAGGCGGTTCTTGCGTGACGACCGGCGAGCGGCGTCCGTCCGGCGCGGCCCGGCTGTCGTGCCGATGCAACATGCACGGCACGTACGCGCGTCGCCGCTTTTCCTCCATACTGGTCGTCCGGACCGCACGGCCGCCGACGCAGATCGCGCGGCCGTGTTCATGCATACGACCAGAGGCCTCCCCCATGAACCTGTTCAACGTACGCCTGCGCGGCCGAGACGGCCTGTTCACGATCGGCATCGACGCCGGCACGATCGCGCGCATCGACGCGCAAGCCGCACCGATCGCGTCGACGAATCCCGACCATATCGATGGCGGCGGCCGTCTCGCGATTGCGCCGCTCGTCGAGCCGCATATCCACCTCGATGCCGTGCTGACGGCCGGCGAGCCCGCGTGGAACATGAGCGGCACGCTGTTCGAGGGCATCGAGCGCTGGGCCGAGCGCAAGGCGACGATCACGCACGACGACACGAAGGCGCGCGCGCATGCGGCGATCGGCATGCTGCGCGACCACGGGATCCAGCACGTGCGCACGCACGTCGACGTGACCGATCCGACGCTCGCCGCGCTGAAGGCGATGCTGGAAGTGAAGGACGAGGCGCGCGGGCTGATCGACCTGCAGATCGTCGCGTTCCCGCAGGAAGGCATCGAATCGTTCGACGGCGGCCGCGCGCTGATGGAGCAGGCGATCGAGCTCGGCGCGGACGTCGTCGGCGGGATTCCGCATTTCGAGAACACGCGGGAGCAGGGCGTCAGCTCGATCCGCTTCCTGATGGATCTCGCGGAACGCACGGGCTGCCTCGTCGACGTGCACTGCGACGAAACCGACGATCCGCAATCGCGCTTTCTCGAAGTGCTCGCGGAGGAAGCGCGCGTGCGCGGCATGGGTGCGCGCGTCACCGCGAGCCACACGACCGCGATGGGTTCGTACGACAACGCGTACTGCTCGAAGCTGTTCCGGCTGCTGAAGCGGGCCGGGTTGAACTTCATCTCGTGCCCGACCGAGAGCATCCATCTGCAGGGGCGCTTCGACACGTTTCCGAAGCGGCGCGGCGTCACGCGCGTCGCGGAACTCGATCGCGCCGGGCTCAACGTGTGCTTCGGGCAGGATTCGATCAAGGATCCGTGGTATCCGCTCGGCAACGGCAACATCCTGCGCGTGCTCGATGCGGGCCTTCATATCTGCCACATGATGGGCTATCAGGACTTGCAGCGCTGCCTCGACTTCGTGACCGACCACAGCGCGACGGCGATGCATCTCGGCGACCGGTACGGCATCGAGGTCGGGCGTCCGGCGAATCTCGTCGTGCTCGACGCGGACAGCGACTACGAAGCCGTGCGCCGGCAGGCGAAGGCCACGCTGTCGATGCGCGACGGCAAGATCATCATGCGGCGCGAGCCGGAGCGCATTACGTATCCGGATTGACAGGGCAAGACAGGCCGCTATGACCTGTCGTGCGTCGTGTATTCTAAAAATACATGAGTTGATCAAAAAAATACGTTTGCCTCATGATGGGCGCGCGCCTACGATGCGGTTCTGACGACGGCGCGCGTATTGCGCGCCGTCCTTTCGATCCTCGTTCGCCGACCCCATGCGCCTCGATCTTCCATCCGCTCCCGCTTCGTCTTCGCCGGCCGCCAGCCCGTTCGCGCGCCTGGCCGTCGTCACGGTCCTGACCGGCATCGGCGCGGGTCTCGGCGGCATGCTGCTCGCGTTGCTGCTGCATGCGATCCAGCACATCGCGTACGGCTACAGCGTCGCGCACGTGATCGGGTCCGAGAGCTTCCTCACTGGCGTGACCGCGGCCGATCCGCTGCGCCGGCTCGCGGTGCTGGCCGTCTGCGGACTCGTCGCCGGCGGCGGCTGGTGGGCGCTTTACCGGTATGGCCGGCCGCTCGTCAGCATCCGTCGCGCGGTGCGCGCGGCCGATCCGCGGATGCCGTTCGTCAGCACGACGGTTCACGCGCTGCTGCAGATCGTCACCGTCGCGCTCGGCTCGCCGCTCGGCCGCGAAGTCGCGCCGCGCGAAATCGGTTCGCTGCTCGCCGGGCAGTTCGCCCATGCGGCGCGACTCACGCCCGACGACTGCCGGCTGATGGTCGCGTGCGGCGCCGGCGCGGGGCTCGCGGCCGTCTACAACGTGCCGCTCGGCGGCGCGATCTTCGTGCTCGAGGTGCTGCTCGGTACGTTCGAGCTGCGTGCGCTGATCGTGGCGGTCGTGACGTCCGCGATCGCGGCGATCGTCGCGTGGATCGGCCTCGGCAACGAGCACCAGTACACGGTGCCGGCGTTCGTGCTGAGCACGCCGCTCGTCGCATGGTCGATCGTCTGCGGGCCGCTGTTCGGCTTCGCCGCGTACGGTTTCGTGCGGCTCACGACCGCGGCGCGCGCGAACGCGCCGAAGGACTGGCGGCTGCCGGTGTTCGCGCTGCTCAACTTCGCGGTGATCGGCTTGCTCGCGATCGGGTTTCCGCAACTGCTCGGCAACGGCAAGGGTCCGGCGTCGCTGGGCTTCGACGGCACGCTGACGATCGGGCTTGCCGCGGCGTTGTTGGTGCTGAAGGTGCTGATCGAGGCCGGCAGCCTGCGGGCCGGCGCGGAAGGCGGATTGCTGACGCCGGGTCTCGCGAACGGCGCGCTGCTCGGCGTCGTGCTCGGCGGGCTGTGGAGCGCCTTATGGCCCGGCGCATCGCTCGGCGGATGCGCGCTGATCGGCGCGACCGCGTTTCTCGCCGCGTCGATGCAGATGCCGATCACGGCCGTCGTGCTGATGCTCGAATTCACGCGCGCGAATCACGACTGCCTCGTGCCGATGTTGCTCGCCGTGGCCGGTTCGCTCGTGGCGTACCGGTTCGCGCAGCGGGTGGCGGAGGGGCGTGCGCGGGCGATCGCAGCTGTCAGCACGCTGGAGGCGGTTGCCCGCTAGCCGGGCTCACGGCCGGCCACATCCAGGGTACTGGCGAGCGCGACGAACCGCACCACGACTTGGCGTGTTCGGCGGGCGTCGCATGGACACTGGAAGGGCACGGGGCGCGCGCGTAATTCCCTTTTGAAGTGGATTATAACCGAACATCTCGCGGTAAGACCCAACAATCGGGGATTATATTTCTTGAGCGTATCTCGCTCATAACTCTATAATATTGTGAGTTATCAGAGATAAAGCATTCTAAGATCCACTATGTTGGAATTAAGTTTCCGCAAGCCCGACGAAATCGTCACCCTCCTTTGTGCGCGGCTTCGCACGGAGCGGCTCGCGTTGCAACTGACGCAGAGCGACGTAGCCGCGCGTGCCGGCGTCGGTGCCAATACCGTGTCCAATCTCGAAGCTGGCCGCAATGTGAGCCTCGAGACGGTAATCCGTGTAGCGATGGTTCTGGGACGAAGCAAGGAACTCGAGGGACTTTTCCTGCCGAAGCTCGATAGCCTGGAAGACGTTCACCGGTATGAAAAAAGTGCCAAACGCCGGCGCGTCAAGAGGGGTAACCAGAAATGATCGAGCGGATCGATGTCTACTACGACGGCTGGGGGGAACACTGGCTGTGGGGATCGATGGTTTCCACGACCGCGATCACGGGGCGCCCGTTGGTCGTATTCGAATATAGCGACGACGCGCGCAAGAGGGGGCTGGAACTGTCGTCTTATGCGCTCCCATTGCATGGGGCGAGGCTGCGCAAGGACTTTCCGGTCCACCAGCTTGGATTGCCCGGACCGGTCTATGACGCGTTGCCCGATGGATGGGGCATGTTGCTGATGGACCGCTTGTTCAAACGCCGCGGTCTCAACGCCGCACGTATCGGGCCGCTGGAGCGATTGGCTTACATTGGCAACCATGCAATGGGCGCCCTGTCGTTCGAGCCTGTCGCGCCCGAGATCCTGGCGCCGCGGCAGGATATCCCCCTCGCTCGGCTTGCGGCCGAGGTACAGGAAGTTCTCGATGGCGAGGGTGGCGAATTCCTTCATCAATTGCTGCAGGTCGGTGGCTCTCCGCAAGGCGCCAGGCCAAAGGCCCTGGTCTATCGTGATCCGCGGTCCGGCGTATTTACCACGGCCGCGGTGGCGGGCTTTGAAGCGTGGTTGGTCAAGTTCCCGGCTCGGCAAGAGCATCCCGAGGTGTGTGCGATCGAAATGGTCTACGCCGAGTGCTTGCGCATGTGCGGCATCGAGACCCCGGACACGCTGCATTTCAATTTGCCTGACGGGATGGCGGCATTTGCGTCCCGGCGTTTCGATCGACTGGACGGTCTGCGCGTGCCCATGCAAAGCGTTGCCGCGTTCACCGGCGCCGATTACAAAACGCCGGGTGCGCTGGATTACGTGAATTTCTTGCGCGCCACTCACATGTGCACCAACGACGTACGCGAGAAGGCGCGGGCGTTTGAACGGGCTGTCTTCAATGTCGCATTCAACAATCGCGACGATCATCCGAAGAACTTCGCGTACGTCATGTCGCGATCCGGCGAGTGGAAGCTCGCGCCGGCCTACGACGTGACATTCTGCGAGGGGCCGGGCGGTTACCACCAAATGGACGTCATGGGCGAGGCGCTGCGGATCGACCGAGCCGCATTGCTCGGACTGGCAAAGGAAGCGGAGCTTCCCGCAGCCGCTGCCGGCGACATGATCGACGGAATGTGCGGCGTGGCCAGCCAGTTTTCGACCATTGCGAAGTGCCGCTACGAGGGGATCATCACCGAAGACACCCTCATGGACATCCAGCGCCGAATCGACGAGAACGTTGCGCTGCTGCACTAGGGGCTCGGCATGCGCGACATCATGGGGTATTGCGTGACGACGATGCTGTTGTCGGGCGTCGTGTTCGTCGGGGCGATGTATCTGTTCTGACGACGTGAGGCGAGAGGCGAGAGGCGAGAGGCGAGAGGCGAGAGGCGGGCGGGGCTGAGCCCCCCTCCCGCCAGCTTGATTCCAGCCTGCCTGTCAGCCGCGCGACCGCGCGTCGGCGCGCTCGTGCCCGTGACGCAACGCGAGGCTCGCGACCGCCGCGACGACGAGCGCGGCTGCCAGCAGCGTCAGCCCGTTCTTCGCATTGCCGGTCGTCTGTTCGATCGCGCCGACGACGGTCGGCCCGACGAAGCCGCCGAGCAACCCGCACGTATTCACAAGCCCGAGCCCGCCGGCCAGTGCGCTGCCCGCGAGGCGCGACGCCGGAAACGTGAACACGATCGACTGCACGACGAAGAACATCGACGCGGCCACGCACACGCAGAGCAGCCCCGCCACCGGCGACGCATGCGCGGCGCCGACCATCCCGGCCGCCATCACGACGAGCCCCGCGCACAGCATCCGCCGCGAATGACGCGATTCGCGTGCGAAGCGCGGCAGCGTCCCGGCCCCGAGTGCGGCGGAGAGCCAGGGCAGCGACGTCAGCAACCCGACCGCCACCGGCGAAAGACGTCCCGACGCGCCGATGATGCCCGGCAGGAAGAAGATCACCGTGTAGATGGTCAACTGGTGGCAGAAGTACACGAAGATCGCGAGCCAGATCTGCGGATCGCGCAGCGCGGCGCCGAACGCATGGCTGCCGTGCGCGGCGACGCCCGCGTCCTGTTCGGCCGCGAGCTTCCGCTCGAGCGCGCGGCCGGTTTCCGGCGCGAGCCACGGCGCGGCGCTCGGACGGTCGGGCAACCGTGCCCACACGACGAATGCGAGCAGGATCGCCGGAATGCCTTCGACGACGAACAGCCATTGCCAGCCGTGGAAGCCGAACGTGCCGTCGAGCTCGATCAGCGCACCGGCGAGCGGCCCGCCGACGATGTTGGCGATGCACACGCCGAGCAGGAAGTAGCCGGTCGCGCGCGCACGCTCCTCGCGGCCGAACCAGTACGTCAGATACAGCATCACGCCCGGAAACAGGCCGGCTTCGGCCACGCCGAGCAGCAGGCGCATCACGTAGAACGACGTCTCGCCGCGGACGAACGCCATCGCGACCGACAGCGCGCCCCACGTGATCATGATCCGCGTGATCCAGAAGCGCGCGCCGACGCGATGCATGATCAGGTTGCTCGGGATCTCGAAAAGCGCGTAGGTCAGGAAGAACAGTCCCGCGCCGAGCCCGTACGCGGCCGACGAAATGCCGAGATCGACCCCCATCGAATGTTTGGCGAACGCGATGTTGGTGCGGTCGAGAAAGCTGATCACGTACGCGGCGATCAGCAGCGGCATGAGTTTGCGGAACAGCAGCCGGTTCAGCGACGCGTGCGCGTCGCCGGCGGCGGAAGGCAAGGCCTGGGCGTGATGAGTGGACATGCGGACGACTCCGGTAAGGGCGAACCGGCGCGCACGGCAAGCACGGCGCGCCGCGTTCGGCAAATGCCGCTGCGGTGCACGCAGCGGATGGGCAGACGACGGAGCCGCGCCGGCGGCGCTCGAATCGAGCGGGGCGATCAAGGGCGCCTTGTCACTGCGCTTGCGGATGCTGCTGTTGGGGGATGGCCCGGCGCTCAGAAATTCACCGCGTCGCCGCCCTTGAGCGCGAGCATCGCGCGCGCCTCGGCCGGCGTCGCGATCTCGAGCGACAGGCCTTCGAGCACCTGGCGCATTTTCAGGACCTGGGCGGCGCTCGATTCCGCGAGCTTGCCGGGCGCGATCCACAGCGAATCCTCGAGCCCGACGCGTACGTTCGCGCCCTGCGCGGCGCCGATCGTCGCGAGCGGAATCTGGTTGCGCCCGGCGCCGAGGATCGACCACACGTAATCGCCGCCGAACAGGCGGTCGGCCGTGCGGCGCATGTGCATCAAATCCTCCGGATGCGCGCCGATCCCGCCGAGCAGCCCGAACACGCTTTGCACGAAGAACGGCGGCTTCGCGAGCCCGCGATCGACGAAATGCGCGAGGTTGTACAGGTGCGAGATGTCGTAGCACTCGAATTCGAACCGCGTGCCGTTCGCGCCGCAGCGCGTGAGGATCGTCTCGATGTCCGCGAACGTGTTCTTGAACACGAGATCGCGGCTTTTCTCGAGATGCTCGCGCTCCCACGGATGCTTCAGCTCGCGAAAGCGCTCGAGCATCGGGTACAGCCCGAAGTTCATCGAGCCCATGTTCAGCGACGCGATCTCGGGCTGGAAGTGCAGTGCGGGTTGCAATCGTTCGTCGACCGTCATGTGCGGGCTGCCGCCCGACGTGAGGTTGATCACCGCGTCGGTCTGCGCCTTGATGCGCGGCAGGAATTCGGCGAACACGGCCGGATCCTGCGTCGGCCTGCCGTCGGACGGGTTGCGTGCGTGCAGGTGCAGGATCGCCGCGCCGGCCTGCGCGGCCGCGACCGCGGCCGTTTCGATTTCGTGCGGCGTCACGGGCAGGTACGGCGACATCGACGGCGTATGGATCGCGCCGGTCGGCGCACAGGTGATGATGACTTTGCGAGCGTTTGCCACGGATGGATTCCTTTCGATGAACGATGCAGGAGGGCTCAGAGCACTTCGACGTTGCCGCAGACGGAGATCGCCTGGCCCGTGATCCCGTGCCCGCCCGGCGAGCACAGGAACAGCGCGGTCGCGGCGATTTCGGCCGGATCGGTCATGCGCCGCAGCGAGATCTTCTCGAGATAGCGCTTTTCCATTTCGTCGTAGCCGATGCCGAGCTGCTGCGCGCGCGCCTCGATCACGCGGCGCATTCGCGGGCCGCGCACGATGCCGGGCTGGATCGCGTTCACGCGGATGCCGAGCGGCCCGAGCTCGATCGCGAGGCTCTTCACGAGGCCGACCACCGCCCATTTGGTGGCCGCGTACGGCGTGCGGAACGCATAGCCGAGCCGGCCGGCGACCGACGACAGCGCGATGATCGCGCCGCCGTGTTTCGACTCGCGCAGCAGCGGCACCGCGCGGCGGGCGAACTGGAATTGCGCGTTCAGGTTGATCGCGACGGTCTGCTCCCACTGCACGGGGTCGATTTCGTCGATGCCGCCGGTCGGGCCGGCGATGCCCGCGTTGTTGACCAGCACGTCGAGGCCGCCGAGCGTGGTCGACACGTCCGCGAACACGCGCTCGACGGCGGCCGGGTCGGATACGTCGGCGAGCGTCGCGCCGATCGCACGGGCCGCGGCGCGCGGCGGCCGGTCGGCGAGCGCCGCGATCGCGGCTTGCGACGCGTCGCACACGTGCACGCGCGCGCCGCATTCGGCGAACGCGTCGGCGATTTCGAGGCCGATACCCGACGCGCCGCCCGTCACGAGGACGCGCAGGCCGTCATAGGGTTTCAGTAGTTCGGAAGCTGTCATGCCGGGTCGTCTCCATCGTTGGTGTAGTGGGATGGCGGCCGCTCGTGCGGCGGGCGGCCGTGGCAAGCGGTCGCTACGGTTTCGCGTTCACGGTCCGCGGTGTCTGTTCGGCCCGCAGCGTCTCGGCGAGATCGTGCGCGGCGCCGCCGATGTCGAGCGCGATGCCGGCCCGCACGCCCGCGCCGTCGCGCCGTTCGAGCGCATCGACGATCGCGCGGTGCGCATCCATCGAGCGCCGCATGTGCGGGATGTCGAGCGCGACCATGTTGAGGAACGGGCCGACGCGCATCCACAGGTTCTCGACGATCGCGAGCGTGTTTTCGCTGGCGCCGTGCGCGTAGATCGCGCTGTGGAACGCGAAATTGCTTTGCAGGTAGGCGCGCGAGCGGCCGGCCTCGGCGTGCGCCTGCATCGTTTCGCAGGTCTTGCGCACGGCCGCGATCTGCGCGTCGGTCATTCGGGCGCACGCGCGCTCGGCGATGCAGCCTTCGAGCGCGATGCGCACGTCGCGCAGTTCGTCGAGCATGTCGAGCGTCATCGGCGGGACGACGAGCGCCCGATTCGGGCCGTCGACCAGCGCGCGTTCGGCGCGCAGCCGCGTGAGCGCGGCACGCACGGGCATCGTCGACGAGCCGACCGCCTCGGCGACGCTGCGCAGGCTCAGCGCCTGGCCAGGCGCGAAGCGGCCGCTCATCAGCGCTTCGCGCAGTTGCTGGTAGACCTTGTCTCCCATCGTTTCCTGTTCGATGGCTTTCAGGGCGGGCGGAACGATACGAGGCGGCAAGGCGGGGTTCTCCTGGGTTTGATCTGCGATCTGTGATCACACTGGCGATGGGTGAAGTCTTGACGATCGGGGGAGCCGAGTCAAGTCGAACGGGATCGGGGAAAACGAGGGGGGCGGGTGGGCGAACAGGCTCGCAGACCGATGCGTATCCGGTCGCTCTTTCTTGTCGAAACCCTTCCATTCAGGGCCGCGACAGTCGGCAATACTTTTCCACGTCAAGGTTCGATCCGGGTCTCGCGGCACGGGTCCCGCGTTGCGCAACATCGATCGGGATGGCATGGAGCCGAGCCACGCTATTCAACGGGCGCACATGTTACGACCATTGCTACTTCAACGAGCCGGGCGCGCGGTATCGTACCGATCGCGCAAATTTTTGGAGCTTGTCATGAGGGGAGTCCGGATCGCTGCCGCGTTCGCGTGCATCGCGTTTCAACCGGCGATGGTCGTGGCGAAGGACGCCGCACAGCAGTCGCCTGAAGCCGGCTCACGGACTTACCTCCAGAACTTCAAGGACATGGTGCTTGCGGAGTGCCTGGCTACCGCTTATAAGCACGAGCCCGGCGCGAGCACGGACATCGGCAGCAGCGCCAGCGCGTTGCGCGACTGGACCTACTACGACATGGAACGTGCGCCGGACGTGATTCACGCGCTGGTCGCGAAGTATCTGGCGCGCGACTATCGGAATCCGATTGTCGAATCCGAAGTCCGGGATGTGAAGTTCGACTTCCTGAAGTGCATCGATCTGTATCACGGCAAGGAACTGGACGCTGCGGCGAAGAAGCTGGTATTGCGCCCGAACGGTACCTACCGGGCCGAGCATTCCCCAAAGCCGCAGTAGCGATCAAACGCCGCTGCGCAATGCAGCGGCGCGCCGTGCGTCATTTCCCCGGCGCTATTCAAGCGTCCGGATCGAATTGCTGATGCCGCGCGCGCAGTCGATCACCGCCGGCGCGAGCTTGCGGCGCGCGTCGTCGAACGTCCAGCGGCTCGTCGGTGCGACCACGTGCACGGCCGCGACCGGCTGTCCCTGACTGCCGAGCACCGGCGCCGCGATCGACATGTCCCCGATGAACAATTCTTCCTGGTTGGTCGCGTAGCCTTCGCGCCGCGCGCCATCGAGCAGCGCGACGAGCTCGTCGAGCGCCGTGACCGTGCGCGGCGTATGCGGCGTGCGCACCATGCCGTCGAGCCGCGCGCGCGCATCGTCCGGCGGCAACGCGCTCAGGAACGCACGGCCGGAGCCCGTGCAATACATCGGGATACGGCTGCCGATCGGCATGTGGATCGGCACGAACTTGGTGGACACGAAACGCGCGACGTACACCATTTCATCCTCGTCCGGCTCGGTGAGGTTGGTGGTTTCGCCGGTCAGGTTCGTGAGCTCGGACAGGAACGGATTCGCGACGTCGATCAACGTGTCGGCCGCGAGATAGTTGAAGCCGATCCGCATCACGTGCGGTGTGAGCTGGTAGCGGCGCGTGACCGGATGCTTGCGGATGTAGCCGAGCTTCTCGAGCGTGTAGACCATTCGCTGCGCGGAGCTTTTCGTCATCCCGGCCGCGTCGGCCACTTCCGCCAGCGTCATCGTGCGCCGTTTCGCGCTGAACGCGCGCAGCACGTTCAGCCCTTTCTCGAGCGACTGGTTGAACAGCAGATCGTTTGATTGGTCGGGCAAGGTGTCCATGGCGCGGGGCGCGATCGATTCGATATCGCATCATATCGTATCGAATATCGATACGCAAAAATCTGTTTGCGATATTTTTGATTCGTTCTAAGATCGGGTCATCGTCGCAGTGTCGATCAGCGGCCGGCCGGCGCATCGGATTATTCGAGAAGGAGTCACCATGGTTCCGTTCATCAAGCGGTTCGGCGCACTGGCCGCCGGTTTCGCCACCTGTATCGCACTCTCCACGGCTTCGGCGAGCGCCGTTGCCGCCGAGCCCACGCTGAAGGTCGGCGCGACGGCCACCGGCGTGCCGTTCACGTTTCTCGACGTCAAGAGCAATTCGATCCAGGGGATGATGGTCGATGCGATCACGGCAGCCGGGAAGTCGGCCGGGTTTCGCGTCGACGTGCAGCAGACCGTGTTCTCCGCGCTGATTCCGTCGCTCACCACGCAGAAGATCGACATCATCTCGGCCGCGATGCTGAAGACGCCGGCGCGCCAGCAGGTCGTCGATTTCTCCGACACCGTCTACTCGTTCGGCGAAGGCCTGATCGTGAAGGCCGACGACCCGGGCCGCTATACGTCGATGGACGATTTCAAGGGGCAGGCGGTCGGCGCGCAGGTCGGCACGGCGTTCGTCGACGCGCTCAACAAGAAGGGCATCTTCAAGGAAGTCCGGACCTACGATTCGATCGCCGACATCATGCGCGACGTCGCGCTCGGGCGCATCAAGGCCGGCTTCGCCGACCAGCCGATCGTCGCGTACCAGATCGAGCACGGCGTCAATCGCCAGGTGCGGCTCGTGCCCGAATACCAGAGCGTCGTGAAGGGGCAGGTGTGCTTCATCGTGCGCAAGGGCGACACCGCCATGCTCGAACAGCTCAACGGCGCGATCCGCAAGATGAAGAGCGACGGCACGCTGCAGCAGATCCTGCAGAAGTGGCACATGAGCTGAGCGTCCGCGCCCGAGTTCCGACCGGTATCGCCCGCGCGTCGCGGGCATCCACGGCGGCGCGCCGTCCGGGCGTCGCATAGGAGACCTCATGTTTTTCCAGAACGCGATCGATTTCCTGCCGATCCTGCTGAAGGGCGCGGTGGTCACGATCGAGATCACCGCATGCGCGTTCGTGCTCAGCTCGGTGCTCGGGCTGATCCTCGCATTGCTGAAGGTGTCGCGCAATCGGGCCGTATCGACGGCCGGCAGCACGATCATCAACGTGATCCGCGGGCTGCCGATCATCGTGCAACTGTTCTATATGTACTTTGTGCTGCCCGATCTCGGCGTGCAGCTGTCGGCGTTCCAAGCTGGCGTGCTGGGCCTCGGCATCGCGTATTCGGCGTATCAGGCCGAGAATTTCCGCGCGGGCATCGAGGCGATCGACCGCGGCCAGATCGAGGCCGCGCACGCGATCGGCATGCGCGGCCCGATGATCATGCGGCGCGTGGTGCTGCCGCAGGCGTTCCGCATCGCGCTGCCGCCGTACGGCAACACGCTGGTGATGCTGCTGAAGGATTCGTCGGTCGCGTCGACGATCACGGTCGCCGAGATCACGCGCGCCGGCCAGCTGATCGCGTCGTCGACGTTCCAGAACATGAGCGTCTACACGCTCGTCGCACTGCTGTATCTCGCGCTCGGCCTGCCGCTGATGTTCGGCGTGAACCGGCTCGGCAAGCGGCTCGCACTGAGGAGAGGCGCATGATCCGGATCGATTCGATACACAAGCGGTTTCAGCAGCACGCGGTGCTGAAGGGCGTGAGCCTCGACGTGCGGCAGGGGGAGGTCGTGTGCCTGATCGGGCCGTCGGGTTCCGGCAAGTCGACCGTGCTGCGCTGTATCAACGGCTTCGAGACCTACGACGAAGGGTCGATCACGATCGACGGCGTGAAGGTCGACGCGCATTCGAAGCGGATCCACGAATTGCGAATGCGGGTCGGCATGGTGTTCCAGCGCTTCAACCTGTTCGCGCACCGCACCGCGCTCGAGAACGTGATGGAAGGGCCCGTGCACGTGCGGCGCATGCCGGCCGCGCAGGCGCGCGAGCAGGCCCGCGCACTGCTCGACAAGGTCGGGCTCGCGCACCGGATGAATGCGTATCCGTCGGAGCTGTCGGGCGGGCAGCAGCAGCGCGTCGCGATCGCGCGCGCGCTCGCGATGGAGCCGCAGGCGATTCTGTTCGACGAGCCGACGTCGGCACTCGACCCCGAGCTCGTCGGCGAAGTGCTCGGCGTGATGCGCGGGCTCGCTCGCGACGGGATGACCATGGTGGTCGTCACGCATGAAATGGCATTCGCCCGCGAGGTGGCCGATCGCGTGTGCTTCCTGCACGACGGCACGATCTGCGAGAGCGGACCGGCGCGCGACGTGCTCACGCAGCCGACGCATCCCCGTACGCAGGAATTCCTGCGCCGCTTGCTGGCGTCGGACGGCGCCGACCACCCGGATCGAACATGAGCGCAACGAACGCGGCACCCGGATGGCCCGGCTCGCGGTGGCCGGATTCGCTGTGGGCGGCGACCGCCGCGCCGGCGCCCGATACGCCCGCGCTCGACGCGTCCGCGTCGTGCGACGTGGCGATCGTCGGCGCCGGCTTCACCGGCCTGTCGACCGCACTTCATCTGGCCGAGCGCGGCGTGAACGTCCGCGTGATCGACGGCGCGCAGCCGGGGTGGGGCGCGTCGGGCCGCAACGGCGGGCAGGTGATTCCCGGGCTGAAATACGACCCCGACGAACTGGTGCGCCGGTTCGGCGACGCGGCCGGCGAGCAGCTTGCCGGCATCGTCGGCGGCGCGGCCGACACGGTGTTCGACCTGATCGCGCGGCACGCGATCGACTGCGATGCGCGTCGCGAGGGCTGGATCCAGCCGGCGCCGACCGCCGCGATGCTCGATACGGTCGCGCGCCGCGCGCAGCAATGGGCCGCGCGCGGCGCGCCGGTCGACGTGCTCGGCCGCGACGACGTCGCGCGGCGGCTCGGCACGCCAGCGTATGCGGGCGGCTGGATCGATCGCCGCGCGGGCAGCGTGCAGCCGCTCAGCTATACGCGCGGCCTGGTGCGTGCCGTGCAGGCGAGCGGGGCGGTCGTGCACGGAGCGACCCGCGCCGTCGGGCTGACGCGTGCCGACGGCCGCTGGCGGATCGCGACGTCCGGCGGCGCGACGCTGTCGGCCGAGCGCGTCGTGATCGCGACCAACGGCTATACGGACGGGCTGTGGCCCGGCTTGCGTCAGTCGGTGATCGCCGCGAACAGTTTCATCGTCGCGACGGAACCGCTCGCGCCGGCGCTTGGCCGCGACATCCTCGCCGGCGGCGAAGTCGCGTCGGATGCGCGGCGCCTGCTGCTGTACTTCCGCCGCGACGCGGCCGGGCGCCTGCTGATGGGCGGCCGCGGCCCGTTCGCCGAACCGCGCGCGCCGAGCGACTGGCGCCATCTCGAACGCGCGACGACGCTGTTGTATCCGCAACTGAAGGGTGTCCGGTTCGAATACCGCTGGGCGGGGCGCGTCGCGATCACCGCGGATTTCCTGCCGCACGTGCACGAGCCCGCGCCGGGCGTGACGATCGCGCTCGGCTACAACGGCCGCGGCATCGCGATGGCGACGACGCTCGGCAAGCACCTGGCCGCGCATCTGTCGGGCGATGCGCAACTGCCGCTGCCGTTCCGGGTTTCGCCGATCCGACCCATTCCGTTGCACGGGCTGCAGCGCTTCTATATCGCGGCCGGAGTCGCGTGGTATCGGTTGCTCGACAGTCTGTCGTGACGCAGGCGCGACAAGGTCGCCGTCCAGGTCGCCATCCGTCGTCCGATCGGGCAGAATCGGCCTGCCCAGTTTCCACCGACGGATGCCGGATGACCGAACCGAATGACCCGAACCAGCCGCCCGGCCGCCGCGCTTACGCGAGCTTCGCGCAACGCTATGCGGACATCGCGCCGACCAAGGCGCACAATGCGCTCTACGAGCGTCCGGCCACCCTGGCGCTGCTCGGCGACGTCGACGGCCTGACGGTGCTCGATGCCGGCTGCGGGCCCGGCATCTGCAGCGCGCACCTCGCCCAGGGCGGCGCGACCGTGCATGCGTTCGACGTGACGCCCGAGATGGTTGCGCTCGCGCGAACGCGCTGCGCGGGGCTCGCGGTCGACGTCACGGAAGGCGATCTGGAGGCGCCGCTCGCGTGGCTGCCCGACGCGTCGGTCGACAAGGTGCTGTGCTCGCTCGCGCTCGACTACGTGCGCGACCTCGCACCGACGCTGCGGGAATTCCGGCGCGTCGCGCGCCCCGGGGCAACGCTCGTGTTCTCGATGGCGCATCCGATGCGCGACTGGTTGGACGAACGCACGCGTGGCGACGGCACCTACTTCGATACCTCGCGCTTCGGTTTTCACTGGTCGGGGTTCGGCGAGCCGCGGCCCTACGTCGAGGCATGGCGGCGGCCGCTCGCCGACATCCTGAACGCGGTCGCCGACGGCGGCTGGCGGCTCGACCGCTTCGTCGAACCGAAGCCGCTGCCGGAAATGAAAGCCGTGTCGGAACGGCTTCATGCGGAGCTGTCGCTCGCGCCGGCGTTTCTCTGCATTCGCGCGCGCTGCTGACGCGGCGCTGCGCTCGGCCGGCGTTCAGCGCTGCGGCGGCGGGTCCGTCAGCGTGCCGAGAAACGCTTCGATATCCTTGATGTCCTGCGCCGTCATCGCGGGTTTGTCGCCGGGCTTGCGATCGAACGGCGCGTCGGTCACGTCGACGTTCGCGCGATATTTCGGCGGGATATCGTCGTATTCGTCGATCTTGCCGTCCGGCCCGCGCGGATAGAACTTCTGCGGCGAGATGCTGCGCTCGTTGTAGAACGCCATCACCTGGTCGAGCGTATGGAATACGCCATTGTGGAAGAACACGTGGCGCGTCGCCGCGTTGCGCAGCGTCGGCGTCAGGAACATCCCGCAATACTGCGTCTGGTCCTTCAGGTCGTCGCGGAACGGCCCGCATACGCCGAGATCGTGGAACGCCGGGTTGCGGTTCTGCGCGAGCGCGCGGTTGCGCGGCGCGCCCAGCGCCTCGTACTGGTAGTCGGTAAACATCGGCGGCAAGCCGTCCTTGCCGGGCTTCGACAGATGGCAGCCCGCGCAATTGGCCTTGTCCGGATCGTTGAACAGGCGCAGGCCGCGCAACTCGGCCTGCGTGAGGCGCGCGCGGCCTTCGAGCCAGCGGTCGTACTTGCTGTCGTACGGATGGAACGACGGATCCTCGACCTGGTAGCGCGCGATCGCGAACATCGCTTCCGATACCGCGAGCTGCGGCGTGGAGAACACGCGCGCGCCGAACAGTTGCTCGAACTGCGCGCGATGCGACGACTGCGCGAGCTTGCGCGCGACGTCGTCGATGCTCGCGTTCGCCATCTCGACCGGATTCAGCAGCGGCCCGAACGCCTGTTGCTGCAGCGTATCGGCGCGGCCGTCCCAGAACATCCCGCCCTGCGGCACGAGCTGCGGCGCCGCCGACGTTCCGGCCACCTTCTGCGCCTTGACGACGCCGGCCGCCGCCGCGGCCTGCTGCGCGACGCTCGGCGCGGCGTCGTTCTCGCCGGCATCGGGACCGATGCTGAAATTCGGCTGGCGGTACAGGTACATCAGCGACGGCGGCGGACGATAGCCCTGCTGCGTCATCGCGAGGCCGCCCGGCTGCACGTCGAGCGCATTCGGCGGGCCGTACGCGTGATCGGGGCTGTGACACGACGCGCACGACTGCTTGCCCGACGCCGACAGCGACGGATCGTGGAACAGCGCGCGTCCGAGCTGCGCGACCGCCGACAACGGCTGTGCGGCAGGCCGCTGCAACACGACCGGATGCGGATTCGCGCCCGTCCAGTCGGCGACCACGGCGCCGATCGCCGCCGGCACCTGCGCGGGAAACGCGATCGCGAACGCGCCATAGCCGAGCACGGCCGCGCCGAGCACGAACGCCGCGCGGCGCAGCAGGCGGGAAGGGGCGCGCGGCGCGGGCGCGCCGGCGGCATCGGGAGACGGAAACGCGGGGCGAGCTGTCATGCTGTCGGTCGAAAATCGGGCGTCGCACGAAGCGGCGCGTTGAAATGGAAACGGCCGGCGCGTGATGCGCCGGCCATGCGGTCAGGCTGTCCCCGTCAGATCGCCGGGGCCGCGCTCAATGCGGTGCCGAGCGTCGGGTCGAGATACAGCGGCGTCGTGTTCGGCTTCGACGTGAAGTCGAACAGGTTGCGCAGGTCGCCCGCCGTCGCATCGAACGAACCGCCGCCGATACGCTGGCCGCCGAGCCAGTTGTCCTCGATGAAGCGCACCACGGACGACTGGTCGAGCATCGTGTGATCGACGTAGTTCTGCTTCGCATACGGCGAGATCACGACCAGCGGAATGCGCACGCCCGGGCCGCAGCGGCCGTTCACGGTCGCGCCGTTCACGCCGGTGGTGCCGCCCGTGCCGCACTTGCCGGGGCCGTTGAGCTGGTCGACCGGGTCCGACGATGCGTGCGTCGGCGCCGTGTACACGTGGTCGTACCAGCCGTCCGAGTCGTCATAGGTGACGATCACGGCCGTGTTCTGCCAGTCCGGCTGCTGCTGCAGGAAGTTGACCACCTTCGTCACGAACGCCTGCTCGTCGAGCGGATCCGAATAGCCCGCGTGCCCGTCCTGCGCGGCCGGCGCCTTCAGGTAGCTCACCGACGGGAAGTTGCCGGCCTTCACGGCGGCGAAGAAGTCGTCCGTGTCGTACTGGTGGTTCGCCGGTTCGGGCGTCTTGCCGTCGGTCTCGACGCTCGAACCGATCGCCGCGATCGAGCTCGGACGCGTGTGTTGCGGGTTCGCGGTCGACGCGTAGTACTGGAACCAGTTGTGATGCGGGATGTAGTCGGCCGTCGCGGCGTTTACGGCGGTGGCGACCGTGCTGCGCGCGCAGCCCGTCGTGCCGTTGCCGTTCGTCGTCGACAGGTTGAAGCCGCCCATGAAGCCGCCCCACGTGATCTTCGCGGCGTTCAGCAGGTCGCCGATGTTCTTGCCGGTCATCATCGCCTGGTCGGTCGTGCTCGAACACACGTCGAAGCCCGGGTCGACGTCGTTGATCATCGTGAGGCCGCCCTGGCCGTCGTTGATGTAGTACGAGGTCGCGGCGAGCGTCGACGGCTGCTTCGACGTCTTGACGATCTGCATCCCGTTGGTCTGGCCCGACACGACGTTCAGCGCGCCCGGCGTCGACGGGCCGTAGACCGTCGTGTACGTGTTGTCGCTCATCGCGAAGCGCTGTGCGTAGTTCCACAACGCGGTCACCGTGTTGCCGTCGAAATAGCCCATCACCTGGCCTTTCGTGCCGAACGCGCCGGCGCCGCCGGACGAGCCCTTGCCCGTGTACTTCGGGAACAGGTCCGCAAGACCGTTGTCCTCGGCCTGCTGTTCGGCCGTGTACGCGTGGTTCTGGTCGGCGGTCGCGGCCTGCGTGCGGTCGAGGCGGAACGGGTTCGCCGCGTCGGTGCCGTTGGCCGTGTTCGTGAAGTTCGGGTTCGTGGTGAGCAGCGTGCCCGTCAGGCCGTTCGGCGTCGGTGTGCCGGGTTTCGCGGTGAACGCCGGTTCGCCCGACGGGTTCGTCGCGTTCGGATAGGTGCCGAAGTAATGATCGAACGAGATGTTTTCGCCGTAGATCACGACGACGTGCTTGATCGGCGTGGCGGTCTGCAGCGCATCCTGCGACGACACGGCGGCCGTCGGCGTGGAATCGTCACTGCCGCCGCAGGCGAACAGCGCAAGCGTGGCGCCGGCGCAGGCGGTGACGAGCAAGGCTTGACGGAACATCGGGAAACTCCAGGGTAAGGCCTTCGATGGTGGAGAACGGCCCCGTCGCCGTGTCGGTTCGGCGCGGAGCTCGTGAGGAAGCACGCGCATTGGAACAGCCGCGTATGAAAATATGGGGACGGAGTGTTTTCGCGACGGTTGCGCCGCGGTATCGGTTTCATTACGACCCGGCGCGATGCGAAAGAGAACGGAAAGGGGCGGACTGTCCGCAACCTCCACGTCACAGGTCGCCGCATGCCGGTCGCTTGCGACGCCAGCATTGCCGGGCGGGCGACGGGGAGCCGCCGGCCGGATCCTTGGCAGGGCATCGCGCGTCGCTTTTTTGACAATACGGTGACGCGTTCATACGATGAACGCCTGCCGTGCACCGTGCGGCTTCCGACCGTCAGGGAGTATTGAGCGTGCCGATCCCCGTTCTGTTTGCCGTTCTGTGCGCGGCGTTCCTGCACGCATCATGGAATGCGCTCGTGCGCAGCAGCGGCGACCGGCTGCGCTCGGCCACGGTGCTGCAGATCGCGATCGGGCTGTTCGCGCTGCTGTTCCTGCCGGCCGCCGCGCCGATCACGCCGGCGAGCTGGCTCTGCGTCGTCGCGTCGGCCGTGATCCACGTCGTCTATACGCTGCTGCTCGTCCGTGCTTACGAGCACGGCGACCTGAGCATCGCGTACCCGGTCGCGCGCGGCACCGCGCCGCTGCTGGTCACGCTCGGCGCGGCGGCGTTCGCGGGCGAGCGCCTGAACGTCGGCGCGCAATGCGGGCTCGTGCTGATCTGCGCGGGCATCATGGCGATCGGACTGGAGCGCGGGCGCGGCGCGAAACACCGGATGATGCAGGTGCTGCCGACCGCGTTCGCGACCGGCGTGTCGATCGCGGCGTACAGCGTGGTCGACGGGATCGGCGTGCGGGAGAGCGGCAGTACGGTCGGCTATACCGCGTGGATGTTCGTGCTGACAGGCGCGATGATGGCCGCGTACTACCGGCTGCGGGCGGGGCCGCTGCGGTTGACGCAGGATGTCGGCGAAACCGCGAAGGCGGCCTGCGGCGGCGTGTTCGCGGCGCTCGCGTACGGCATCGTGATCTGGGCGATGGATCGCGCGCCGATGGGGCCGGTGTCGGCGCTGCGGGAAACGAGCGTGGTGTTCGCGGCGCTGATCGCGCGCGTGTATCTCGGCGAGCGGCTGACGCCGCGTCGGGCGGCAGGGTGCCTCGTGATTGCTTGCGGCGCGCTGCTGATCAGTGCGTTCGAGGCGGTGCGGTGAGCGCGCCGGCGCGGTGCGCCGGGCTGGTCAACCTTCCACCGGCATCGCGCTCGTGCACTTGATCTCGTCGAGACACACGCTCGAATGCACGCCGCTCACGCCCGGAATGCGCATCAGCGTTTCGAGCAAGAACGTCGACAGCCCCTTCAGGTCGTGCGCGACGACCTTCAGCACGTAGTCGATATCGCCCGTGACCGAGAAACATTCCTGGATCTGCGCGAGATCCGACACGAGTTTCTGAAACTTCGACAGATCGCGGATATGCCCGCGCTCCATCGTCACGTGCACGAACGCGGTGACGCCGAACCCGAGCGTATCCGGGCACAGCCGGGTTTCATAACGGCGGATCGCGCCGATTTCCTCCAGCCGCCGATGGCGCCGCAAGGTCTGCGCGGGCGACAGCCCGACGGCCTTCGCCAGGTCGAGGTTCGACGCACGGCCGTTCTCCTGCAACACCGACAGCAAGTGGCGATCGATGCGGTCGAGAAGCGGTTCAGGCATTTTTGTTTCCTCATCTGTCTCCTGGGCGCAATCTTATCTCATAATGTAGGGTTTGCATGAGCGGGTTACGCAACCCGATTTCGCCGTCGCGACGCTAAACTGACGCCGGATTTTCGTGTTCGGCCGCGGCAATGCGGCATGGGCGACGAGTCGGCGGCCGGTCTGGCCGGCACGCCGACGCGAATCGGGTGTCGCCCGCGCGAAAATTGCAGTCCCCAACCCGGCGTCCCCACGAACGGCCGCCGGCACAGCAAAAACAGCGCCCGGCACACCGAGGCGCGCCGCACCGCTTCCGGCGGAGGCGGGAAGAATGGAGAAGACATGGTTTCTGGAAACGAGAGCGCTGGCCTCAAGCGCGGGCTGAAGAACCGGCACATCCAGCTGATCGCGCTCGGTGGCGCGCTCGGCACGGGGCTGTTCCTCGGCATCGCGCAGACGATCAAGATGGCCGGCCCGTCCGTGCTGCTCGGCTACGCGGTGGCCGGCATCGTCGCGTTTTTCATCATGCGCCAGCTCGGCGAGATGGTCGTCGACGAACCCGTCGCCGGCTCGTTCAGCTATTTCGCCGACAAATACGTCGGCCACTTCACCGGTTTCCTGTCCGGCTGGAACTACTGGGTGCTGTACATCCTCGTCAGCATGGCCGAGCTGTCGGCTGTTGGAATCTACGTGCAGTACTGGTGGCCCGGCGTGCCGACCTGGGTGTCGGCGCTGGTGTTCTTCGTCGCGATCAACCTGCTGAATCTGGCGAGCGTGAAGTCGTACGGCGAGACGGAATTCTGGTTCTCGATCATCAAGGTCGCCGCGATCGTCGGGATGATCGGCTTCGGCGGCTGGCTGCTCGCGAGCGGGCAAGCGGGGCCCGAAGCGGGCATCGCGAACCTGTGGCGGCACGGCGGTTTCTTCCCGAACGGCGTATCGGGGCTCGTGATGTCGATGGCCGCGATCATGTTCTCGTTCGGCGGGCTGGAGCTGATCGGCATCACCGCGGCCGAGGCGGACGATCCGAAGCACAGCATTCCGCGCGCGACCAACCAGGTGATCTACCGGATCCTGATTTTCTACATCGGCGCGCTCGCCGTGCTGCTGTCGCTGTATCCGTGGGAAAAGGTCGTCACCGGCGGCAGCCCGTTCGTGCTGATCTTCCATGCGCTGAGCAGCAACGTGGTCGCGAACGTGCTGAACGTCGTGGTGCTGACGGCCGCGCTGTCGGTCTACAACAGCGGCGTGTACAGCAACAGCCGGATGCTGTTCGGCCTCGCGAAGCAGGGCAACGCGCCGAAGGTGCTGTGCTCGGTGAACAAGCGCGGCATTCCGCTCGCCGCGCTCGGCGCGTCGGCGCTCGCGACCGGCGTGTGCGTTCTGGTCAACTACTTCATGCCGGGCAAGGCGTTCGAGGTGCTGATGGGCCTCGTCGTGTCGGCGCTGATCATCAACTGGGCGATGATCACGCTGATCCACCTGAAGTTCCGCCAGGCCAAGCGTGCTGCCGGGGAAGAGACATCCTTCCGCAGTGTGGGCTATCCTTTCACGAATTACCTGTGCCTGGCATTCATGGCCGGCATTCTCGTCGTGATGTACCTGACGCCGGATCTCCGCCTGTCGGTGTACCTGATCCCGGTATGGCTCGCGGTGCTCGCGATCGGGTATCGCTTCCGTCAGAAGAATGCGGGCTTGGCGGTGCACGACGGCGTCTCCGCACGCTGACGCAGGCCACGACCGACCATTGTTCCAAACGAGACCGACTCAAGCCATGTTCGAACACATCGACGCGTACCCGGGCGACCCGATCCTGACGCTCAACGAGAATTTCCAGCAAGATCCGCGCGACCGGAAGGTCAACCTGAGCATCGGGATCTATTTCGACGCCGAAGGCCGGATCCCGGTGATGGGCGCCGTACGCGAAGCCGAAACCGCGCTGCAGCGCGACAGCGGCCCGAAGCCGTACCTGCCGATGGTCGGCCTGGCCGCGTATCGCGACGCCGTGCAATCGCTCGTGTTCGGCGCCGATCACCCGGCCCGCGCGGCCGGCCGCATCGCGACGCTGCAGACGCTCGGCGGCTCGGGCGCGCTGAAGGTCGGCGCCGATTTCCTGAAGCGCTATTTCCCGGATTCGCAGGTGTGGCTGAGCGATCCGAGCTGGGAAAACCACCGCTTCATCTTCGAGCGCGCCGGCTTCACGGTGAACACGTACCCGTACTACGACGAAGCGACGGGCGGCCTGAAGTTCGACGCGATGCTCGCGGCGATCGACGCGCTGCCGGCGCGCAGCATCGTGCTGCTGCACGCGTGCTGCCATAACCCGACCGGCGTCGATCTCGACGAAGGCCAGTGGGAGAAGCTGATCGACGTGATCGAGGCGCGCGGCCTGCTGCCGTTCGTCGACATGGCGTACCAGGGCTTCGGCGCGGGCCTCGATGCGGACGCGTTCGCGGTGCGCGAGCTGGCCCGCCGCGGCGTGCCGACGCTCGTCGCGAACTCGTTCTCGAAGAACTTCTCGCTGTACGGCGAGCGCGTGGGTGGCCTGAGCGTCGTCTGCGAGGACGCGGCCGCCGCCGACCGCGTGCTCGGCCAACTGGCCGGCGCCGTGCGCTCGAACTACAGCAACCCGCAGACCTACGGCGCGAAGGTCGTCGCGGCCGTGCTCGGCACGCCGGCGCTGCGCAAGCAGTGGGAAGAGGAACTGTCGGCGATGTGCCGCCGCATCGCGCGGATGCGCCAGTCGATCCACGACGGCCTGCGCGACCACGTGAGCGGCGAGGCACTCACGCGCTACGTGAAGCAGCGCGGGATGTTCACGTACACGGGCCTGACCGAGTCGCAGGTCGACGCGCTGCGCGAGGTGCACGGCGTGTACATCCTGCGCTCGGGCCGGATGTGCGTGGCGGGTCTGAACGACTCGAACGTCGGCATCGTCGCGGACGCGATCGGCAAGGTGCTGAAGAGCGGCGTCTGAACGCGGCGCGCCTCGGCGCGTCACGATGAAGAACCGGCTGTGTCCCGTCGCGGGAGCAGCCGGTTTTTCGTTGGGCGGCCGTCATGTGCGATGCCCGGCTGACGCGCGGGCGGGCGCGGCGGTACGATCACGGGATCGCATGTACGACCGAGGAGCAGAGAAACGACATGGGCATCCGGATCATCCAGCTCGGCACGCCGCGCGCGGCCGGCGAAGGCCTGCGGATCGGCACGGTGCGGCGGCCGCCGCGCGGCGTGCCGAAGGCGGAATTCGCGTCGCGCAACTACTATGATGTATGGTTGCCGACGCTGTCGCCGAGCCCCGAACTCGTCGCGCAGGCGCAGGCCGCCGAAACCGACGCCGAATGGAAGGCGTTCAAGCGCCACTTCCGCGCGGAGATGGCGCACGGCGATCCGGCGAAGGTGCTGGACCTGCTGGCCGCGCTGTCGGCGACCACCGCGTTCTCGATCGGGTGCTACTGCGACGACGAAAACCATTGCCACCGCAGCGTGCTGCGCGAGTTGCTCGCGGAGCGCGGCGCGACGATCGAGCCCGACGCGGGCTGAAGCGGGCGGAGGCGGCGTCGCGCGGCGGCGCGATCGTGCGGTGCGGCGAACCGGTTGACGTGGGTCAAGCGCGCGGCCGCGCGCGCCACTATGCTCTCGTCATGGAGCCATCACGACGATGACAGACCGACAGATGCACATTGCTTTCCCGTCCGAACCGCCGGAATACTGCGCGCGCGACCTGGTCGTCGCGTTTTCGGCGCTGGTCGACGGGCGTTGCGTCCAGTGCGCGGTCACGGCCGAGGCGCTGGAGGACCATTTCGGCGCGCGCTCGCTGCTCGAGCGCGATTTGCTGAGCGCATTCGACGCGCACCGCCCGGCCATCGAGGCGATGGCACGACGCATGCTCGAGGAAATCGGCGGCCGGCCGGTGCTGCTGCACAGCGGGCACTTCCGGCTCGAAGGCTGATACCGCAGGAGGGCGCATGACACTGCAGGGCAACATTCACGAACGCGACTGGTCGGTCGAAGTGGAGACGCGCCCGTGCGAATCGGGCGAGTTCCGCTGCCGCGTGTCGGTCGAGCACGGCGCCGGCGCCGCGCGGTTTCATCATACCTTCGAGCACAGCCACGCGTATCCGACGGAGCGCGAAGCGATGATCGAAGGGCTGCGGGCCGGCATGACGTGGATCGAGATGAAGGCGTCGCAGACCTTCAACGTATGAACGGTCCCGCGCCAGCCAGGCGCGGGCAGACTAACGGCCGGCCGCGATCGAACCATGCGCGCCGCGCCACGGGAAACACGTGCCCCCGCACGGCGATGCGGACGGCACTTGCAAGGCGGTCGACGAGCGGCGGCCCCGTCAGGAGACACGACATGGGCGTGGGCATGCAGATCGCCTGCCTGGGATTCACGGGTTCGGCGGCGGTCGAGGCCGAAGCCGGCGCGCAACTGGTGAGGCTCGAACGGTTTCGCGCATTGATCGACGGCTGCCACCTTGCGATCGAATTGCGCACGGCGGCCGATGGCGAGCGCGTGTACGACGTACGGGTTGACCTGGTGATGCACGACGCGGCGCTCAGGCCTTTGCCGCTGCCGCCATGCGTCGGCGCCGATGTGGACGATGCGCTGCGTCGCGCGTTCGCGCAGGCCGAGCACGCGCTGATCGCGTGGCAGCGGGGCGCCGCCATGGCGGCGCTGCGCGACACCATGCAATGACGTGGCGCCGGCGATCCGGCGCCCTGCGTCAGACCCGCGCGAGCGCTTGCGCGTCGATGATGCGCACGCGCTTGCCGCGCGTTTCGACGAGCGCTTCGCGATGGAACCGCGAGAACATCCGGCTGACGGTTTCGAGCTTCATCCCGAGATAGCAGCCGATTTCCTCGCGCGTCATCCGCAGGTTGAATTCGGTCGCCGAATAGCCGCGCGCCTCGAACCGCGACGACAGGTTCAGCAGGAAATGCGCGACGCGCTGCTCGGCCGACATCGTGCCGAGCAGCAGCATCTGGCTCGATTCGCGGACGATCTCGCTGCTCAGCATCTGGTAGAGAAAGTGCTGCATCGGCTTCATCTCGCGGCACGCGGCTTCGAGCGCGCCGAACGGGATGATGCACACCACGCTGTCCTCCAGCGCGATCGCGTCGCAGCAATGCTGGCCGCCGCCGATGCCGTCCATCCCGAGCGTTTCGCCGGCGATCTGGAAGCCGGTCACGTGCTCGCGGCCGTCGCGATGCATCATCACCGTCTTGAACGAACCCGCGCGCACCGCGTAGATGCTCTGGAACGGATCGTCGGTGCGAAACAGCGCGTCGCCCTGGCGGACCTGCCGCGTCGTGCAGATGATCGCGTCGAGGCGGCCGTATTCGGCGGGCGTCAGGTGCGGCGGCAGGCACATCGAGCGCATCGCGCAGGCCGAGCAGCGGGCCGCCGGATGTTTGGCGGCGTCGGCGCGCGCGGCCGGGCGCAGCGGGATCGTTGGCCGGGGTACGACGGACACGTCGGCGGCGAAGGCGGTGGCGGTGGACATGAGTCGCTCCGGCTCGTCAGGTGCGGCGCACGCGAGCGTGCACCAGGGATTCGATCACACGGCATGCGGCGTCGAATTCGACGGTCTTGTCGAAGAAGTAGTCGGCTCCCGCCGTCGCGCATGCCTCTCTGAATGCCGGTGCCGAGTGGTTCGTCAGCACGATCGTGACGATGCGCGGCGCGGCTTTCGACAGCATCCCGATCAGGTCGAGACCGCTGCCGTCCGCGAGCCGTACGTCGACGATCACCACGTCCGCGCCACTGCTGCGGATATGCGTCCACGCGTCCTGGCCGTCTTCCGCTTCGCCCACGACCGCAACCCCGCGGATCGCGCCGACGAGCAGCGCGATCCGCTGGCGAACGGCGATCGCATGATCGACGAGAAACACCCTGAGCAAGGCGGGTGACAGGCTGGCATTCATGCCGGCAGTATCGTGTTGCGCCGCCGAAATTGAAATCGGCCGAATTGGAAGTTCGTGTAGGCCGCTTCGACGCGGTGTAGGGCGTTTCCTACACCGCGTACGGGAAATCGCCGGTATGAATCCGACGAGGCGATGCCGCGCGAGCGGTGCGAACGGTCGCGCGGCCGGGTCAGCCGGCGCCGCGCGCGGCCAGTGCGTCGCGCGCGGTGCGGCAAGCGGCCAGGTCCCACGCGGCGCAGCCGACGCTCTTGAACAGCAGCGGGCCGCCGCGGGCGAAGGTGCCGTTCAGCACGTCGGCGAGCGATGCGACGTGCCGCCAGTCGACTTGCGCGACGATCAAGTCGCCGGCTTCGTGGCGCGCGCCGGCCGGATCGTCGACGACGAGCCGGCTGCCCCGCACCGTGTTCGCGTCGATCTCGGCGGCATCCGCGGTGAACGCGCCGACGCCGACCACGAGCCGGCCTTCGCGCGCGGCTTCGCGGTAGACGGGCGTGCGGCTCGTCGTCAGCGTGACGACCACGTCGATCGCGTCGGGAATCGCGTCGCCGTCGAGCGGCGCGAGGTGCGGCGCATGCGCGCGGTGGGCGGCGCAGAACGCGGCCGCGCTGTCCGCGCGCGTGCCGCGCACGTGAAGGCGCGCGTCCGGAAAGATCGCCGCGAGCGCTTCCGCATGATTGGCCGCCTGCTTGCCGGTGCCGATCAGCAGGATGTCGCGCGGCGCGGCGCCGTGCAGCGCGTGGATGCCGAGCGCGGTGATCGCCGCCGTGCGGCGGCCGGTGACGGTCGGGCCGTCGAGCGCGAAGCGCATTTCCCCGGTGGCGGCATCGTACGCGGTGACCTGGCCGAGGATCGTCGGCAACCCGCGTGCGCCGTTGCCGGGGCACACGGTCACGAGCTTGTGGCTCGCCAGGTCGTGCGCGCTCGACGGCATCGACAGCATCACGCCGCCGCCTTGTAGCGGCACGACCAGGCGTTCGGGGCTGACGATCTCGCCTGCCGCATACTCGACGACCGCTTGCCTGAGCGTGGCGAGCAGCGCCGGGTAGTCGAGCAGCGCGGCCGTGTCGGCCGCATCGAAAACGGGAATCGGGGAAAGGGCGGTCATCGTGTACATCGGGGGCGTCGGTGAGTGTGGTCGGCGGACGCATGCCGCGCCCGCCGCGGGTCTGCCGGATACCTGGGCACAGGGCAGTGGATCGAATCTATACCACTTGCTGGCGCGCCCGCAACCCAGAAAATAAAGCGCTTCGTGGATTTTGGTTCTAATATCTGGCCAGAAGGCTCGCCGATGCCGCGCTGCCCGCCCGCTCCGGTATAGTGCGAACCCATTCCAGATCCCACGCCCGCGAACGGGCAGGAGCCATACGATGATGTCCGCGCGCCCCGACTCACTCGAAGGCGGTTTCAGGCCGCTGCAGATCTACGAGCAGGTAGCCGAAAAGATCCGCGACGAGATTCGCGCCGGGCGCTACGCGGCCGAATCGCGGCTGCCGTCCGAGCGCGAGCTCGCGGCGCTGTTCCAGGTCGGCCGGCCGGCGGTGCGCGAAGCGCTCGGCGCGCTGCAGAACGAAGGTCTCGTCTTCACGAAGCGCAATTCGGGCACCTACGTCGTCGCGGCGCCGCTCGACGTGCTCGCGCGGCACGGCGACGCGCACACCGTGCTCGAGGCCGATTTCAGCCCGACGTCGACGCTCGACGTGCGGCTGATCCTGGAGCCCGCGATCGCGCGCCTCGCGGCCGCCCATGGCCGCGCCGACGCCGGCGCCGAGCGCTATCTCGCGCAGATGGAAACCATCACCGACATCGACGATCCGCACCAGCGCGCGCTGTGGAACGAGAGCGACCGGCTGTTCCACCGGCAGCTCGCGCTGATGACGGGCGACGCGCTGATCGTGAAGATCGCGGACGAGGTCGCGAAGACGATGGACCAGCCGCTGTGGAAGCGGCTGAAGGACGACGGCATCTACGACGCGGGCCGGATCCGGCTCTACGTGTCCGAACACCGGCTGATCTACGAGGCGATCGTGTCCGGCGATGCCGATGCGGCTGCGTTCTACGTCGAACAGCACATCCGCCGCGTGCGGCGCGACATCGCGCCGAAGTGACCGGCCCGCGCGCGCATCCGTTCTGGTCTTCAATATGACCAAAATGCCGACGATTATTTTTAAATTGCTTGCGATGTGACCACGCATGTCCTACATTGGTTTCACACAAAACCAATCAGGAGACATCATGCGACACCTCGTGACCGCGCTTTCGGTGGCCGTCGCCGCTGGCGCGCTGACTTCCGCGCATGCGCAGGAGGTCGTGATGATCGGCCATTCGGCGCCGCTCACGGGCCCGCAGGCCGCCAACGGCAAGGACAATGAAAACGGCGCGCGGCTGGCGGTCGACGAGCTCAACAAGGCTGGCGTGAAGGTCGGCGGAAAGACCGTGACCTTCAAACTGGTTTCCGAAGACGACCAGGCCGACCCGAAGGCTGGCGTGCAGGTCGCGCAGAACCTCGTCGACAAGGGCGTCGTCGCGGTGCTCGGGCCGTACAACTCGGGCGTCGCGATCCCCGCGTCGCGCGTGTATTCGAACGCCGGCGTGCCGATCCTGCCGGTCGCGTCGAACCCGGCGCTGACGAAGCAGGGCTTCAAGAACATCTTCCGGATCGGCGCGAGCGACGAGCAGCTCGGCGGCACGATGGCCACGTTCGCCGCGAAGACGCTGAACGCGAAAACCGCCGCCGTGATCGACGATCGCACCGCATACGGGCAGGGCGTCGCCGAGCAGTTCATGAACGTCGCGCAGGCGAACGGGATCAAGATCGTCGACCAGGAATACACGAATTCGTCGGCCACCGACTTCCTCGGCATTCTCACCAAGATCAAGGCCGCCAACCCCGACGTGATCTTCCTCGGCGGCTATGCGGCGCAGGGCGCGCCGATGGCCAAGCAGATGAAGCAGCGCGGCTTGCGGGCGAAGCTGCTCGGCGGTGACGGCATTTGTTCGGCCGACATGGGCAAGGTCGCGGGCGAGGCGGCGTCGATCGTCTACTGCGCGCAGGGCGGCGTCGCGCTCGAGAAGACGCCGGCCGGGCGCGCATTCCTGAAGAAGTACCACGACACCTATCACACCGATACGCAGGTCTACGGCGTCAATTACTACGACGGCGTGAAGCTGCTCGCCGACGCGATGGTCAAGGCCGGCACGACCACCGACAAGGCGAAGCTGAGCGCGCAGCTCGCCAAGTCGAACTACGCGGGCGTCGCCGGCACCTATTCGTTCGACGCGAACGGCGACCTGAAAGGCGCGCCGACCACCGTCTACGTGATCCGCAACGGCCTGCCGGAACCGTACGCGAAGTAATCCCGTCACCGGACGGCGGCCCGGCCGCCGTCCTTCGTTTCAACGCATCCAATTCGTCATGAAGATTTCCCGATCCCTTTCCACCGTCGAAGTGCATACCGGCGGCGAAGCGTTTCGCATCGTCACGAGCGGGCTGCCGCGGCTGCCCGGCGCGACGATCGTCCAGCGCCGCGCATGGCTCAAGGCGCATGCCGACGAAATCCGCCGCGCGCTGATGTTCGAACCGCGCGGCCATGCCGACATGTACGGCGGCTATCTGACCGAGCCCGTTTCGCCGAATGCCGATTTCGGCGTGATCTTCGTGCACAACGAAGGCTATAGCGACCATTGCGGACACGGTGTGATCGCGCTGTCGACAGCGGCCGTCGAGCTCGGCTGGGTGCAGCGCACGGTGCCCGAGACGCGGGTCGGCATCGACGCGCCGTGCGGCTTCATCGAGGCGTTCGTCCAGTGGGACGGCGAGCATGCGGGGCCGGTGCGCTTCGTCAACGTGCCGTCGTTCATCTGGCAACGCGACGTGTCGGTTCAGACGCCCTCGTTCGGCACCGTGACCGGCGACATCGCGTATGGCGGCGCGTTCTATTTCTATGTCGACGGCGCGCCATTCGACCTGCCGGTGCGCGAATCGGCGGTCGAAAAACTGATTCGCTTCGGCGCGGAAGTGAAGGCGGCCGCGAACGCGGCGTATCCGGTCGTGCATCCGGAGATCCCGGAAATCAACCATATCTACGGCACGATCATCGCGAACGCGCCGCGCCACGCGGGTTCGACGCAGGCGAACTGCTGCGTGTTCGCGGATCGTGAAGTCGACCGCTCGCCGACCGGCTCCGGCACCGGCGGGCGCGTCGCGCAGCTCTACCAGCGCGGGCTGCTCGCGGCGGGCGACACGCTCGTCAACGAATCGATCGTCGGCACGGTCTTCAAGGGGCGCGTGCTGCGCGAAACGACGGTCGGCGGCCTCCCGGCCGTGATCCCGGAAGTGGAAGGCAACGCGCATATCTGCGGGTTCGCGAACTGGATCGTCGACGAGCGCGATCCGCTCACGTACGGATTTCTCGTGCGCTGAGCCGCGGCGCCGGCCGCCCCCCATTGCGTGTCCCCGTTACGCCCCCTTCGCGCGGCGTTCAGGTCGTCGTACCAGGTTTGGCGCGTCGTTCCGGTTGCCGGGCACGCGCCTTTTTTGCGTGAGCGCCGCCGCAACACCGCGGCGCGTGTGCCGGCGCAAGGCCGCCGCGGGTCGGCCCGCGCGAGTTTGGTACGATGCAGCCTTTTCAGCCGAGCTCCACCCGCGTGAATCGCCGAAACGTGTCGTCAGTGCGTGCCTTGTGCGCCAGATGGGTCGCGCGCGCCCAACCCGTCGCAGCGGCCGCCGTCGCGCGGCTCAAGCCTCTCGCCGCCACCGCGTGGCGCCATGTCCGCCACCCGACGCGCCGTGGCGTACTGCTCTCGGCCGCCGCCGTGCCGGCGCTGTTCGCGCTGTACGTGGTCGTGCTCATCCCGTTCACGCCGGGCATCGGCGACATCCGCAAGGCGCGCGTCGACCAGCCCGCGCAGGTGCTGTCCGCCGACGGCAAGCTGCTGGCCGAATTCAAGCCGTCGAACCGCGAATGGGTGGCGCTCAAGCAGATCTCGCCGCACATGGTCGACGCGCTGATCGCGACCGAGGATCACCGCTTCTACGAACACCACGGACTCGACTGGAAGCGCACGGCGTCGGCCGCGCTCCATACGTTCTCGGGCAGCCGCCAGGGCGGCTCGACGATCACCCAGCAGCTCGCGCGCAACCTGTATCCGGACGAGATCGGCCGCGCGCCGACGCTCACGCGCAAGGTGAAGGAGGCGATCACCGCGCTGAAGATCGAGGCCGTCTACAGCAAGGACCAGATCCTCGAGACCTACCTGAACACGGTGCCGTTCCTGTACAACGCGTACGGCGTCGAGATGGCCGCGCGCACCTATTTCGACAAGTCGGCCGACGAACTCGACGTGCTCGACAGCGCGACGCTCGTCGGGATGCTGAAAGGCAACAGCTACTACAACCCGGTGCTGAACCCCGAGCGCGCGCTGCAGCGGCGCAACACGGTGCTCGGCCAGATGGTGAAGTACGGCAAGCTGTCGCCCGCGCAGTTCGCGCAGTTGCAACGCCGGCCGCTGCGCATCGACTTCGAGCGCCAGAAGGAGCCGCCGGGGCCGGCGCCGCATTTCGCGCAGCAGTTGCGCAAATGGCTGATCGCGTGGGCCGACCGCAACGACTACAACATCTACTCGGACGGGCTGATCGTCCGTACGACGATCGACTCGCGGCTCCAGCAGATGGCGACGCAGGCGCTCACGCTGCAGGGCAATCAACTGCAGGGTATCGCGAACAATGCATGGAGCGGCCGCGACGGCTGCGGCACCGACAACGAGGTGTTCCGCACCTTCATGCGCGAATCGGCCGAGTACAAGGCCGCGCAGGACGCCGGCAAGGACGACGCTGCGGCGATGAAGCTGCTCGCGTCCGACCGCGGCTTCCTGCACGCGCTGTGCAAGGCGAAGACCGACGTGCAGGCCGGCTTCCTCGCGATCGACCCGCGTGACGGGCAGATTCGCGCGTGGGTCGGCAGCCGCGACTTCACCCGCGAGCCGTTCGACCACGTCGCGCAGGCGCGGCGTCAGCCGGGCTCGACGTTCAAGCCGTTCGTCTATGGCGCCGCGTTCGCGAGCGGGATGAAGCCGGACGATACGTTCATCGACCAGCCGGTCGAGATCCCGTTGAAGGGCGGCGAGATCTGGCGGCCGAACGACGACGTGCCGCCGTCGGGCAAGCCGATGACGCTGCGCGACGCGGTTGCGCTGTCGCGCAACCGGATCACCGCGCAGGTGATGGAGAAGGTCGGGCCGGGCGCCGTCGCGCGGCTGGCGCGCGACATGGGCGTGCGCGAAAGCCCGCTCGAACGCGTGCCGTCGCTCGCGCTCGGCACGAGCCCCGTCACGCTGAAGGAAATGGTCGCGTCGTACGCGACGATCGCGAACGGCGGGCTGTACGTCGAGCCGCAGATGGTCACGCGCATCGAGAATCGCCAGGGCGACGTGCTCGCCGAGTACGCACCGGCGCCGCCCGAGCGCGCGCTCGACGCCGAAACCGACAAGATGCTGCTCGACGTGATGCGCGACGTCGTGACGCGCGGCACGGGCGGCAGCATCCGCACGCGCTTCGGGGTGCGCGGCGACGTGGCCGGCAAGACCGGCACGACGCAGGACAATGCGGACGGCTGGTTCATCCTGATGCAGCCGGGCCTCGTCGCCGGCGCGTGGGTCGGGTTCGACGACGGCCGCGTGACGCTGCGCAGCGATTACTGGGGGCAGGGCGCGCACAGCGCGCTGCCGATCGTCGGCGATTTCTTCCAGCGCGCGCAGCGCGCCCGCATCGTCGATACGAAGGCGAAATTCGATACCGAGCCGTCGCCGGGCTGGTTCGGCTCGCTGCGCGAGCGCGTGACCGACCTGTTCGATACGTGGTTCCCGTCCGAGCCGAAGAAGGCGTCCGCGCCGGTCAGGACGCCGCGCGTCGAACGCCCGGCCGAGACCGACGAAGGGGCGGCGTCGGAAGCGTCGGCCGCGTCGGCGCCGGATGCCGCGTCCGGCGGCATCGTCGAGGAATGGGTGCCGGCGTCGGAAGTAGCCGCGTCGGCCGCGGCGCTGTCGTCGGGCGCATCGCAGCCGCCGCAGCCTGCGCAGCCGCCCGCGGGCGCCAGTACGACGAGCGGAAGCGGCGCCGGTGTCGGCGCCGCCCCTTCGGCCGTGCCGGCCCCACCGCCGATCCCGGAGCCGGCGCCGGCCGCGCCTGACTCGACCGGCGCTTCGCAGTGACGAAGCCATTCAGATTCCGCGCGATGCTGCCGTAATCAAGTTGTCACGATAGCTCGCGCGGTCGCCCCCGCGCTTCTCCGATGCGACTTTCCACTGACTATGCCGCGCTCGCGCGCGACGACCTTTCCGTGGGCGTCCCGCTCGGCTTCGACCTCTACGACGCCGACGGCGCCGCGCTGCTGCCGGCCGGCACGACGCTGGCCGACCCGGCGCAGCACGCTTTCCTGTTCGACCATTTCCGCCCCGTGCGCCGACGCGACGCCGCCGACACCGATCCACGCGCGTCCGCGGCGACGGGCGCCCCCGCCACGCGCATGGGCTTGTCGGCGGGCGCCGCGATCGGCATCCGCCGGCGGGTCGGCACGACGCGCGCGCTGCAGCGGTGCCGGCTGATCGGCGTCGGCGCGTCGGGGGCGCTGTTCGTCGAGCCGCAGCCCGCCACCGCGCTCGAGTTCGCGCGCGGCGACGACGTCGAAGCGGTGGCGGTCGGCCGCGCCGCGGTGTCCCGTTTCGGCGCGACGGTCGAATCGGTGCAGGCGTCGGGCGCGGCGCCATTCATGATCCTGTCGCCGCCCGGTTTCGTCGACCGGCTGCGCACGCGCGCCGAGCCGCGCGTGCCGGTGCGCATCGCGGCCGGCTGCCGCGGCGCGGCGGACGAAGCGGAAAGCATCGGGGTGGTGCACGACATCAGCCTGAGCGGTCTGTCGATCGCCGTCGGCCGGGCGATCGCGGCACCCGGCGAGCCGTTGGGCGTGATGCTGCCGTACGAAACCGGCGGCCGTGTCGAGCGGCTGGCGCTCGCTGGCACGGTGCGGGCCGTGCATGCCGACCCGGCGGTGCCGGCGCTGACGCTGCACCATGCGGCGTTCGACGACATCGACGCCGCCGACCTGATTCGCCTCAAGGCACTGCTGTTCGACAGACAGATGGCGTCGGCGGATATCGAACGCCTGCGCTGACGCCCGGCCTGCGCATGGCCGTCACCGGATCGCGGTATTTGGTGTACGAACGTCGATAATCATCTGATGAATCGGCCTATTCCCGCGCGATTGTACGGTTTCGGTCAACAGTGAATTTGCGATTTAAGTATTTACCCTGATAGTTGAGCCTCCTAGACTTTCACTCATGCGCAACGACTCCGAGTCCGAAGCGCCTGACAAAACAATCCTGGAGGTAACGCATCATGAAATCGCTGATCAAGGCAGTTGCACTGGCCGCCCTGGTGGCCGCACCGGTCGTCTCGTTCGCCCAATCGAACCAGCAGCCGCTGACGCGCGCGCAAGTGCGCGCCGAACTGGTCCAGCTCGAAAAGGCCGGCTACAACCCGAACGACTGGATCAACTATCCGGAAAACATCCAGGCCGCCCAGGCCAAGATCGCGGCCGCGCAGAACGCCGGCGCGCAAGCCGACGCAACCGGCTATGGTTCGAACCCGGTCGCGACCTCGCAGTCGGGCCAGCGCGCGGTCGTGCCGGCCGTGAGCGACCGCTCGTCGGTGTACTTCGGTCACTGAGCCGGCTGTTGTCTCGCGGCCCTTGGGCGCCGTGGCGGAAGGCTTGTCGAGAAAGCCCGCACTCGTTTCGGTTTCGAGTGCGGGCTTTTTACATTGACTCGTCGAGACACGAAATTTAACGATGTCCGTAGCTGCATTGACGTCGACATGGGTTCGCGCGAATCCATATGCCGCACGGCCACGGCGCCGGTTTGCTTGTCCTGCCGAGGCGAATTCCCGACGACCGGCATCTCCGACAGGATCTCAGGCCAGCCGAACGATGGTAGATTCGGCCGTCGCCGATGAGAGCGGGTATGCCATTGGCGATAAAACATGAAAAACGGGGACCTCATGCGCTTGATAAGATTTTTCGTATCCGTATTGATTTGCCTTTCGGCCACGAGCGCATTTTCTCGGAATGCTTCTTCGCCTATCGATCTCCTGCAAGCGGAAAGACAACGGATCGGAAAGGACGCGCAGATCGACCTTCAGCAGTTCTCGCACGACACGCAGGCGATTGTCGCTCAGGCAAATGTACTGAACCAATCGGGAGAGAGTCAAAAGGCGCTCGAAAAATTGCTCGAGCTGAACAAGTACGCATCGCTGGACCGATACCCGGACTACACCGTCCAGGTCGTCTGTTTCAACGTTTACACAGGTTTGGCAAACGAGCGCGATGCAACTGCGTGCCGTAGGCGAGCGGCTGCCATGGCAGTGATCCTGTTGAAACTTTCAGGAGGTGGAAATACGCCCGACGATCCGGTTCGAATTGTCCGGGTTGGGGAAATCGGGGACTGGCTGCGCTTAAGATCGGCAAAGATGACCGATGTCCAGGCGATCCAGTATCAAGGTTCAAGTCTTCAAAAGGTGACCTTTACCACGCCTGCGGATAGCCACGTCGAGGTGGCCTATTTTCTGATGAATCCCCGGGAAGTCTTCGAGATCGATCAAACGGCCCGCGACATATTCCAGCCGCTGCCGGTTTCGGACACGGATGGGAAATACGCGGCGGCAATGAAGGAGGCACACGAGCGCCGGGCCAAATTCCTGTCCGATCAGAGTTTCAATTATCGTGAGTTGGTCCAGCTCGTTCAGGATTCACAGAAAGAGGCGATGCAGCTAGCGCAGCAAGGCGATGTGGAGGCTGCCTTGTCAAAGATTCGGGAAGTTGAAAGAATCCGCCCAATTCGCGATATTCCGATTTTCAGCCTCGTGTCGAATTACAGTGCCCTACTGGGAAAGGCGGGAGATGAAGGCGCACACGCAGATATGCGACTCTATCTGTTCGGCATTACGCAGGATATCGCGCACAGCGGAGACGGGTTGACGCCGGAGACCGCTATCCGCGTCATTGCGGTCAATGAAGAGTACTCGTGGTTGTCTGCAAAAAAGCTGCATGCGACCAGGCAGGCGCTGATCCGCAACGGGGACTCCCAATACGATGCGATTGAGGCAACGGACGCAAGCGGCCGGTCTCGAACCTACTACTTCGACGTGACGCCGTTCTTCGACCGTTACTTGCCGGTAGCGAACAAGCAGTAACCGCCGTCGTTGGGCGTACCCGCTGACAATCCGCCGCGCGTGCGCTAGCATCGCGGTCGATGTCGGCGCGGTGGCGCGGCCCATGCACACGGGCCGCGACAAGGCACCGGGTTCCACACTTCAACGAACAACAAAGGAGCATCCATGCGTGTCTTGACCGGTCTGCTGGGCTCGCTGGCGCTGGTGGCGGGCGTCGCCCATGCGCAGGCGAATTGCGCGGACGCGACGGATCAGGCGACGATGACGGCGTGTGCCGATCGCGCGTACAAGAAATCCGACGGGGAACTGAACCGGACGTACCGGGCCGTCACCGCGCGCCTGCGCGATGCGCAGCCGCTTGCCGACAAGCTCGTGAGCGCGCAGCGCGCGTGGATCGCGTACCGCGATGCGGAGTGCCGTTTCTCGAGCGCGAATGTCGAGGGCGGCAGTGCATACCCGATGGTCGTATCGACCTGTCTCGACGATCTGACGAAAGCGCGTACCGAAACGTTGAAGGGCTATCTCGCCTGCGAGGAGGGCGACCTCGCGTGCCCGGTGCCGGCGAAGTAACCGCCATGCGCGGGCCCGCCGAGGCCCGCGCCGCACCGGCTACACGTCGCCGTTACACGTCGTCCGTTACACGTCGTCCGTTTCGTCGAGCAGCTTGTGCCGCATCGCGTAACGCACGAGCGCCGCTTCATGCGGCATCTGCATCTTTTCGAGGATCCGGGTTTTGTAGGTGCTGACCGTCTTCGCGCTCACGCACAGCGCATTCGCGATCTCGGTCAGCGTCTGGCCCGCGGCGATTCGCCGGAACACGTCGAATTCGCGATCGGACAGCCGCTGGTGCGGCAGCGTCTCGGCCGGCTCGTTCAGGCTCTGCGCGAACTGCTCGGCCATCGCCAGGCTCACGTAGACGCCGCCCGACGCCACTTTCGTGACCGCGCCGACCAGCTCCGCGCTCGCGCTTTCCTTCGTCAGATAGCCGGACGCGCCCGCGCGGAACGCGCGCACCGCGTACTGCTGCTCCGCGTGCATCGTCAGCACGAGCACGCGCAGCGCGGGCTTCTCGTCCTTGATCTGCTTGATCAGCTCGACACCGTTGCGGCCCGGCATCGACAGGTCGAGCACGAGCACCTGCGCGGGCGTCGCACGCACCAGCGCAATCGTCGACGGGCCGTCGCAGGCCTCGCCGGCCACCTCGAATCCGGTGGCGTTCTGGAGGATGTGCCGCAGACCGTCGCGTACGAGCGTATGGTCGTCGGCGATGAGCACCTTGATCATGTGATGAGCGTGTCCTGTTGAACGGTGGCGAGCGGAAACGCGACGGTAATCGAGAAGCCGCGCGCGAGCGCGGTGTCGATCGTCACGGTGCCGCCCAGCATGTGTGCGCGTTCGCGAATGCCGATCAGGCCGAACGACTTGTCTTCGTGGGCCGCACCGCCGGGCGCCGCGCCGCGGCCGTTGTCCGCGACACGCAGCACGCAAAAGCCTTCCTCGACGTCGAGCCGCAACGCCACGCGCGTCGCATCCGCATGGCGCGCGACGTTCGTCAGCGCTTCCTGGACGATGCGGAACAGCGTGGTCGCGCCCGCGCTGGTGAACGTGAGGCCGCCCGTCTCGATGTGGCGCTCGACATCGATCCCGTAGCGGTTCGTGAAATCGTTCGCGAGCCATTCGATCGCGGGCACGAGGCCGAGATCGTCGAGCATCACCGGCCGCAGGTCGGCCGCGATGCGCCGCACCGACGCGACCGTCGCGTCGATCAGCCGCCGCATGCCTTGCAGGTGGGTCTGCACGCCATCGTCGGGGTGCGCGCGGCCGGGCGTGCGCAGTTGCTGCTCGACGACCGACAGGTCCATCTTCAGCGCGGTGAGCTGCTGCCCGAGGTCGTCGTGCAGCTCGCGCGCGATGCGCGTCTTCTCCTCTTCGCGTACGTTCTGCAGGTTCGCCGACAGTTCGCGCAATTCCTCGCGCGATCGCTTCAGCGCGTTCTCGGCCCGCAGCCGCTCGGTGATGTCGCGCAGCATCACCGTATAAAGCTTGCCCGACGCGTCGCGGATCTGCGAGATCGACGCTTCGATCGGGAATTCCTCACCGTTGGCGCGCAGCCCGAACAATACGCGCTGGCGGCCCATCTGCCGCTCGGACACGCCCGTCACGCCGAACTGGTCGACGTGTTTCGCGTGCGCGGCGCGGAACCGCTCCGGAATGAAGCGCGACAGCGGCGCACCGATCGCCTCCATCGCGGACACGCCGAACACCTGCTCGGCCATCGGATTGAAGATCACGACCGTCTGCTTCTCGTCGATCGTGATGATCGCTTCCATCGACGAGCGGATGATGCCCATCATCCGTGCCTCGTTGAGGAGGCCGCGGCTGCTCGCGCCGGCATCGGCGCGGCTGCGCAGCAGCGCATGGACGAGCGCCGCGAACCCGAACGACGCGATCAGCCCGGCGGCGAGCACGGTGCCGGCCGCACGCTGCGCGCCGGTCGCGCTCGGCCGGCCGTCCGCGGAATAGGCGAGCGTCAGCGCGGTGCCGCCGAAATTCAGCACGTCGGTGCGCCGCATCAGGTCGGGCGACGCCGACGCTTCGTCGGTCGTCGTCTCGACGCTGGCGATCGCGCGCGGATCGCCGCCGGCGCTCATCCACAGGTCGATCCCGCGTTCAGTATCGAGCGCGCGCTCGAGCAGGCGCCGCGGGCTCAACGCCGCGAACAGCACGCCGTCGGCGGCGGTTTCGCGCGCGCCGGACGGTCTGGCCGCCGCAAGCGACGAGGCCGTCGCGGGCAGGAACAGCGTCAACGTGCGGGCGTCGCGGGACGTATCGTCGTCGGCCGAATGAACGCCGAGCGCGATATCGCCGGTCCGCAGCGCATGCGCGAGCGGCGCCGCGTCGGACGCGCCGAAGCGCTCGACCGGCGCATTCGACGCGGGGGCGCTGAGCGTCGCTGCCGCGAGCGGGCCGGCCGGCGGCGGTTTCGTGCCGGCGAGGGCGCTGCGCGCCGCGGGCGTCAGCGGCGCATAGCCGATCTGCCGGACCGGCGAGCGGGCGCTGTCGAGATCGAGCGTCTCCGCATAGCGACGCCATTGCTCGGGCGTCATGGTCGGGACGAGGCCGAACGCGCCGCGCGCGCCTTCGAGCACCGCGACGCCGGTCTGCAGTTCGTGGCGCAGCATCGCGGTCACGTGCGCCGTGCGGCGTTCGAAACGCGTATGAACGGCGGCTTGCCACTGCTCGCGCACCAGCAGCGCGACGCCGAGCGACAACACCGCGCCCGCGCACAGCGCAACGACGCCGGCCGCGAGCGGCTGGCGTAACATGATCTGCAGGGGCGCGGGCCCTCGGGCGCCACGCGTCGGGGTTCCACTGGCGGTCATTCGATGGCCATTCTGTTGTTCGGGCTACCCAGGGCGCTCGGGCAGGGCGGCAAAACCGGAAAACCTCGCACCGGCTGCGTGCAACGACTATTTTGAAGATGAAATTGTGCGCGTTTTACACGTTTTTTGTAATGGGGTCGGTTGAAATCGCGGCAAACGGCGTGAAGCAGCGGCGCGCCGGCCGCGCTTGATGCGCGTCAACGCGCGTGGCGGCACGTGGGGCAGACTGTTCGGCAGGCAAGCCAGCGCTGGGCCGGCTTGCGGCAACGGCCCGTGGTCGCGCAACGCGCGATGCGTGCCCGGTCGGAGGGACGGACCATGTACAAGCGGATTTTCGTCGGGCTCGACGGCGGCCCGAGCGCGCGTCTCGCGCTGAACGAGGCGATCCGGATCGCGGCGGCGTCCGGCGGCGAAGTGACCTGTGCGTACGTCGTCGAACATCGGCCGCAGCTCGTCGACGTCGACGCAGGCTTCGCCGCCGAGCGCGACGGCGATATCGCGGCGACCGACGCCGCGACGCCGGTGCTCGACGACGCGAAAGCGGCGCTCGCGCAGCAGCATGTGCGGGGCACCGTGCGCGCGCTCGACGCGTATGGCGAGGACATCGCGGCGGTGCTGATGCGCACGGCGGCCGAAACCGACGCCGACCTGATCGTGATGGGCACGAGCGGCCGGCACGGCCTGCGCAGGCTGTTGCTCGGCAGCGTGGCGGAATCGCTGCTGCGCGCGGCCGACCGGCCCGTGCTGCTGGTGCGGCACGGCGAGGCGCGGGCGTCGGCGACCGCATAATCGACGGCGGTACGGTTGGCGATGCGGGCCGTGCATCTGCGGGCAGCGGGCTGCCTCGCGTGCCTGGCCGGATATCGGCACGATCCGCGTGCCGGGGCGGGCGGCCGGAAGTCTTGGCGGTGAGCGATTGAGCGTCGACGGTTGCGTCCCGGCACGCAGTTCTGGCAGCATCGGCCGGTGTCCGCTTGTTCGCCGCGCGCATGGCCGCGGCGATCGACGCACGGACATCCGGCGGCACCGGTCGCCTGAATCGGGACCGGACGGGCCGCCGAATGCCGGTTTCCAACCTTACCGACGTCATCCGCCATGCCGATTTCCGCGACTGACCTGATTCGCCAGTTCGACCTGCAGCCGCATCCCGAAGGCGGCTATTTCCGTGAAACCTACCGCGCGACCGATTCGGTCGTGCGCCCGGCCGATGGCGCGCGACGTGCCGCATCGACCGCGATCTACTATCTGCTGTGCGACGGCGCGTATTCGTCGTGGCATCGCATCCGCTCCGACGAGGTCTGGCATTTCTATGCGGGCGACCCGATCGAAGTGTGGGTACTCGACGCGCGCGACGGGCTGACGATCCACCGGCTCGGCAACCCGCTCACGCATCCCGGCACCGTGTTCCAGGCGGTCGTGCCGGCCGGAAGCTGGTTCGGCGCGCGCTGTGCATCGCCCGAGCATGTCGCGCTCGTCGGCTGCACGGTGGCGCCGGGGTTCGAATTCGCGGAATTCGAGCTCGCGGATGCGGCCGCGCTGGCGGCCGAGTTTCCCGACTACGCGGAACACGTCGCGCAGCTCGCGCCGCGCTCGGACGTGTGACTGTCACGGCCGAGTCACGCCGGGCGCGAAGCCCGTGCCGATGGTCGGTGTTCCGCGCGAGCGCGGCCAAACCCGTTTAGAATGCCCAGGATGCACCGGTCGGTCGCGGACATGCCGCGGCGGCCGTTGCGCCGCCGTACCGACGGCCCTGTCGCGCGGCCCGCATGTCTTCCAGGAGCGCCGCCGTGTGGCACTTTCCGATTGCTATTCCATCGTCGCTCGGCCCGTGGGCCGTCTTCGCGAGCGTGTTGATCACGCAGCTCGGCGTGCCGGTGCCGGCCGTGCCGATGCTGATTCTCGGCGGCACGATGGCGGCGATGGGGCAGGCGTCCTGGGCCAGCATGTTCGCGGCGGCGATCGGGGCGACGATGCTGGCCGATTCGCTGTGGTTCTTCATGGGCCGCACGCGCGGCCGGCGCCTGCTGAATGGCCTCGTGCGCTTCTCGCTGTCGCTCGACACGACGCTGCGCTTCGCGCGTAACGTATTCGAAAGGTACGGCGCGCCGCTGCTCGTGCTGTCGAAATTCCTGCCGGGTCTCGGCCTCGTGTCGGCGCCGCTGCTCGGCACGACCGCGATCGGCATTGGCGTGTTCCTGTTCTGGGATCTGGCCGGCGCGTCGCTGTGGGCGGCGTTCTGGCTGATCGGCGGCGCGGCCATTCACGACCAGATCGTCCAGTTCGTGCTGTGGGTACGCGCGAGCGGCGGCACGATCCTCGACGCGTTCCTCGCGATCTTCATCACGTTCCTGCTGTACCGCTGGGTGCGCCGCGTGCAGTTCCGCCGCTATCTCGCGCAGGTACGCATCTCGCCGCCGCAGCTCGTCGAGATGATGACGTCCGACGAACCGCCGCTGATCTTCGATGCGCGGCCGAAAGCGATTCGCGAACGCGAGCCGTACCGGATTGCCGGCGCGCTGCCGGTCGATCTCGATTCCCCGGACCTGCTCGACCCGGAAGTGCTGAAGCGGCCGATCGTCGTCTATTGCGTATGCCCGAACGAGGCCACGGCCAAGCGTCTGATCGCGAAGATGCAGCGCAAGAAGATGATCCACAACATCCGGGCGCTGAAGGGCGGCCTCGATGCGTGGGAAAAGCACGGTTATCCGGTCGAGCCGCTGCCCGCCGATCTGGATTCGTCGCGGTACTTCGTGCGGCCCGATCACGGTGGGCTGGAAGGCGAATATACGGTGCGGGCGACGTTGTCGAAGTGATGTAGCTGCGGTTGCATGCTTCGGCGCTCGAGAGCGCATATTGTCCTGTCTTGATTCGTGTATTTTCGACCAACGAATTTCACGGCACCATCGCCATTTATCTCGCAATGATTCGGCCGACCCTATCATGGGTATCTGGCCGCGATCGAACGATTGGCACTGTGTCTAAAATTGCGATGCGCTTATCCCAATAAAGTCGCTTCCATCTCATAATTAACACTCTGAAAACATTATAAAACATTAATTCTTGAGTGTTTTTTGAAAATTTCCAGTACTTGCAAAGAAAAAGCCGATGCTTTGCGTATCGCATTAATCATTTCTGACAATGCACGGGGATCGCTTCTGCTAGGATCGCGCAGTGGATGAGCGGGGCCATTGCGAGCGCTGTTTCTCAATCGCGACGCGCACGAGAGGCGTTGTCGCTCTGACTATCCGTTGCAAGCGCGTTAAAGATCAGACGGCGAATTAAGTTCGGTCCTATTTGCGCTGTATTCAAATAAGACTGCAAGTAGGGGCGCAGTGCGCGTCAACGAAGAATGAACAAGAAATGCTATCGGGTTGTATTCAATCGCGTGCGCGGCGTGATGATCGCCGTTCAGGAAAACGGTAGTTCACCGCGTGCGGTCGGGAATAAAGGCGTGAGCGCGCCGTCGGGCTTGGCGGGGTTGCGGATCGTTTGGCAACCGATCGCGATGGCGGCTGCATTATTGTTCGGTGTGCCGTTGTTCAGCTTTGCGCAAATCGCGCCGACTCCGGGCACGAGTACGCACGTGATTCAGACGCAGAACGGCATACCGCAAGTGAATATTGCCGCACCGTCTGGCGCCGGCGTGTCGGTGAACACGTACAACCAGTTCGATGTACAAAAACCGGGCGCGATCCTGAACAACTCGCCGACGATCGTGAACACGCAGCAGGCGGGGATGATCAACGGCAACCCGAACTTCGGTGCGGGCCAGTCTGCGCGGATCATCGTCAACCAGGTCAACAGCAATGCGCCGTCGCAACTGCGAGGGTACGTCGAGGTCGCGGGCAATCGTGCCGAAGTGATCCTGTCGAACAGTGCCGGTATTCAGGTTGACGGCGGCGGGTTCATCAATACGTCGAGAGCCGTTCTCACCACCGGCACGCCGTATTACGGCGCCGACGGCTCGCTCGGTGGCTTCAACGTGTCGCGCGGCCTGATTTCCGTCGGGGGTGCGGGACTGAATGTATCGAATGTCGATCAGGTCGACTTGATTTCGCGCGCGGTACAGGCCAATGCAGCCATTTACGCGAAGAACCTGAACGTCGTCGCGGGTGCGAACCAGGTCAACCACAGCACGCTGGCGGCGACACCAATCGTTGGCGACGGTGCGGCACCGGCGATCGCAATCGACGTGAGCCAACTTGGCGGTATGTACACGAACAGGGTCTTTCTCGTATCGAACGAATTCGGTGTTGGTGTCGCGAACGCCGGGACGATCGCGGCACAAGCGGGCGACCTGACGCTGCAATCGAACGGTCAGCTTGTACTGACTGGCAAGACGACCGCAAGCGGCAATCTCACGGCGGCCGCAAACAGCGTTCAAAACAGCGGCGCGACGTATGCGCAACAGAGCGCGAACGTTTCAGCAGCCGGTACGTTGTCGAACAGCGGCACGCTCGCTGCACAGCAAAATACGATGGTCAGCGCGGGCAGCATCAATTCGACCGGGACGCTCGGCGCGGGTGTCAATAACGATGGTTCCGTCGGTAAAAGCGGCGATCTGAATTTGTCGAGCGCCGGGAAATTGACGGCGAGCGGGCAGAACGTCGCGGGCGGGAGCGCGTCGATTTCAGGTGCTGCCGTGAGCCTCGCGGGTAGCCAGACGGTCGCGAACGGTAACGTGTCGCTGAACGCAAGCGCCGGGGACTTGACCCTCTCGAATGCAACAACGAGTGCGCAGGGCGCTCTCGATGTGAACGCAGCGGGTGCGTTGATCAACGATCACGGCACGCTGTCGAGCCAAGGCAATGCAACGTTGACCGCGGGCAGTATTTTGAACCAGGGTGGCAAGGTATCGGCGAAAGGTCCGCTGAACGTGCAGTCGAACGGCGCAATAGCGAATCACGGCGGCACGCTCGTTTCCGAAAATGCGATGCAGGTGCGCGGCGGTGCAATCGCGAACAACCAGGGCACGATTCAGAGCGCAGCCGGAATGAACATTTCGGGGAACTCGCTGGACAATAGTGCAGGCAGCGTTACGTCGCTGAATTCGGACGGTCTGTCCATTACGACGAAGGGGCAACTGACGAATGCGGCCGGTACGACCGCACTCGGTGCACAAGGCGGTGTCATCGGTGGTAACGGCGGCGTGGAGATTCAATCAGGCAGCGTCGTGAACCACGGCACGGTCAGTGCACAAACGAATCTGAACGTCGGCACGCAATCGCTCGACAACGGCAGCGGCACGTTGTCGGCTGCACAAAACGCGGTGATCAATGCGGGTGCGCAGTTGACGAACGGCTCGGGCAGCATTACGGCCGGACAATCCGCGACCGTGAATGCCGCGACGCTGAGCAACGATGCGGGTTCGGTACAGGCAGCGCAGTTGTCGCTCGGGGCGACGAATTTGTCGAACCGCGGCGGTACCATTACACAAACAGGGACTGGCGCAATGAATGTCGCCGTCTCGAACACACTCGATAATTCGAGCAACGGCGTTGTTCAGACCAACAGCACCGACCTGAACCTGACGCCCGCAACGCTGATCAATGACCACGGGAAAATCACTCACGCCGGAACCGGTGCGCTGTCGATTTCGACTGGCGCATTGTCGAACCAAGGTGGCGCGATCGCGACCAATGGCGCGTTGAGCCTGAAAGCGACAGCCGTATCGAATAGCGCAGGTACGCTGGCCGCGCAGCGACAGGCGGCGCTCGATGTGCAGTCGCTCGATAACCATGCGGGCGGCTACGTCGGTGCGGACAGCATTACGTTGAAGGCCCAGGGCACTGTCGATAACCGTGCGGGCACGCTCGAAGCGAACAATGGCGTTTCAGTGACGGCCGACAGTGTCGCTAACGACGGAGGCTCGCTTAAAAACGTGGGCACGAGCGCGTTGTCGGTCACGACGGCGAACGCGCTGACGAATACGGCGGGCGGCACCATTGGCGGCAACGGGGACGTCTCGGTGTCGGCACGCAGTGTCGATAATTCCGGCGGCTCACTTCTAGCAGGGCAAGCGCTTTCGGTGCAGTCGAACGGTACGATGGCGAATGCAGCCGGTCTTGTTCAGGCGAACGGGAATCTGTCGCTGCGAGCACAAGGCGCGGTCAACAACACTGCAGGGCAAATCGAAGCGAACGGCACGAATTCGACGCTCGCGCTGTCGGGAAGCAACGTCGACAACAGCGACGGACGTATCGCGAATATCGGCAGCGGTGCAACGACGATCGACGGCGGCGCGTCGATCACGAACACGAACGCGTCCGGCAAAGCGGGTGCGGGTACGATCGGCGGAAACGGCGATGTTACGCTGACCGCGCAAACCTTGACGAACGCTCAAGGTGGTCAGACGCTGTCCGGGCACGATCTGACGCTGAACGTTGCAAGCAACGTAGATAATACGAGCGGTGTGCTGTCAGCCGCGAACAACCTCAAGCTGAGCGCGGTAAATGCAGCGCTGTCGAATCGGGCCGGATCGATTCGTTCAAACGGCGTGCTGTCACTGAACACCGCATCGATCGACAACACGTCCGGCAAAATTGGTAACGACGCAGGCAGCGGCGGCGGTATTTCAATCCAGGCCGGCACGTTTGCCAACCAGAACGGCGTTATCGGCAGCGATCAGGACCTGACGTTGTCCGCAAGCGCGTTGAGCGGCGACGGGTCGATCGTAGCGGGCCGAAACGGTGCGGTGACGCTCGCGAGCGACTACACGCAGACCACGGCGAACAAGTTGCATGCCAACGGCGACCTCACGTTTTCCACGTCGGGTAAGCTGACGAACCAGGGCGTGCTGGACGCCAACGGCGCGCTGACGGTGAATGCCGCGAACGTGGAGAACCAAGCAGGCGCTGATCTGAATTCCAGCACGACGACGGTCAACGCGGACGGCGGCACGATCGATAATGCAGGTCGCATTGAAGGCGATACGGTCACCACCAACAGCGCGACGCTGAACAACGCCGCGACGATCATCGGCCGCGAAGTCACCGCCAATGCGAGCACGATCAACAATACCGGTGCAGCGGCGGTGATCGCCGCAGCCGAACGGGTGAATTTGTACGCGTCCAACCAGTTGTCGAACACGGGCGGCGCGAACGTCTTCAGTATTGGCGACATCAATATCGCCGCCAACGGTCAGCGTGACGCGAACGGGTTGCTCGCGAACCGTACGCAAAATGTCTTGAACGATCAGTCCGCGATGGAAGCGCAAGGCAGTATCGAACTTGCGGCTGGCACGTTCACGAACACGCGTCCGGCTCCGGAGGTGACCACCGAAACCACGAGCACGGCGAGCAAGCACGAAACCAAGCGTCAGAAATACATCGTTTGCGCGACGATGAACGCGGACCCGAACGGCGGGTGCTCGCAGGCAATGTGGGTCAACGGCTATAAGACGCCGCTCACGTCAACCTATAGCCCTTCGCAGGTTGTATCGGAAACGTCCGGACCGAGCGCGACTGACAAGGTGTTGGTCGTGAACGTGAACGGCAAGCAGCAGACGATTTACTACAACACGCTGACGACCAACGCGGACGGTACGGTTACGGTCAACTATTGGGATGCGTACGATCCGCACGTCAACTACGTTCCGGATACGGAATACACGACACGCAGCGACGGCCACAACGGTTATCAGCGTGTCGAAATCTGGCGAGACACGACGACCACGGTTCAGCAGGACAAGGTGAAGAGCCAGGCGCAACAGGCGCAACTTGTTGCTGGCAACAACATCGTGATGAAGAACGTCGGCACGATCAACAACGAATACAGCTCGATCGCGGCGGGCGGCTCGATCAAGATCGGCGATGCGGATGTGTCCGGCAGTGCAGGTTCAGGCAGCTACAGTGGCACCGTCGTGAACAACGTCGGGCGGACGCTGTATCAGTATCAGACCGACAACATCGTGTCGATGTACGCGTGGAACGAGGATACGACGCAGGATCGCGGCACGATCGTTCAGCCTCCGAAGGTGTATGCGCCGGTTGCCATTGGTGGAACAGGCGGCACGATCATCGCCAACCAGTCGGTAATCATCGACGCGAGGGATGTCAACAACCAGAACGTTGCAGCCCAGAATTCTTCGACTGGCGCGACTGGCGCTACGCTTGGAAATAATTCGGCCAATGAGGGCGTATCCGGTGGCAAGTTGACGCCAGTGGGTGCCGCAGGCGGGTCATCGACACCGGTTGGCGCACAGCAATCGGTCGCGAATGCGTCGGGCGCACTGCCGATCACGTTGCCGACAAGCGGTCTTTATTCGATTCACGACGCCCCGGGCCAGCCGTATCTGATCGTGACCGATCCGCGCCTGACGAGCTATACGAACTTCATTTCGAGCGACTACATGCTCGGCCAGTTGAACCTGAACCCGGCGAGCATCGAAAAGCGCCTGGGTGACGGGATGTACGAGCAGCAGATGGTGCGCAATCAGATCACGCAACTGACGGGCCGCACGTTCTTGCCGGGCTACGCGAGTGCCGAGGATGAATATCGCGCGCTGATGACGAACGGGGCGAACTACGCAAAAGAGTTCGGCCTGGTGCCGGGGATGGCGCTGACGGCCGCGCAGATGGACGCGCTGACGAGCGATATCGTATGGCTGGTCGATCAGACGGTAACGTTGCCGAACGGCAGCACGACGCACGTGCTGGCGCCTGTCGTCTACATGGCGCAGACGCATGCGAACGATCTGCAACCGACTGGCGCGTTGATCGCGGCGGACGATGTGGAAATTCATGCGACGGGTAGCGCGACGAATTCCGGCGTGATCAAGGGCGGCACGAAAACCGTGCTGACGGCGACGGACATTTTGAATCGTGGCGGTACGATTTCGAGCAGAGGCACGAACGGTACAACGGTCGTGTCGGCAAGCAATGATGTGGTGAATGCGTCAGGCCAGATTACCGGCAATCGGATTGCCGTGCTGGCGGGCCGCGATATCGTCAACACGACGTTGGTCGATACGGTTGGCGCAACCGGCACGTCGGGTGCGAGCAAGGTCAGCACGAGTCTGAGCGGCCAGCAAGGCACGATCGCGGCAACGGGTGGTCTTGCCGTTCAGGCTGGTCGCGACCTGACGCTGCATGGTGCAAATCTGTCGGCTGGCGGCGATGCGATGGCATTGGCCGGCCGTAACATCAACGTCGATACGGTTCAGTCGACCACAAACCAATCGATGCAATTGAACGATCAGCGGCATTGGGAAGAATCCACCACGAAAAATGTGGCGAGCGGCATTAAGGCAGACGGCAATCTCGTCATGCAGAGCGGTAACGATACGGTACTCAAAGGTGCGACCGTTTCAGCCGGCAAAGATTTGTCAGTGATGGCTGGCGGCAACCTCACCGCGACGACGGTCACTGATACCGCCAAAATCGATAACGTCGCGACCGACGGGCGCGCACGCAAGGAAATCGATCATGCCTACGACGAAACCGCTGTAGGCACGACCTTTTCGGCTGGTCGCAATGCAGCACTGTCGGCTGTCAACGTTGCTGATGAGACGAAAGGTAATGTCACGCTGACGGGGTCGTCGGTTACCTCGGGCGCCGACAGCGCGGCGCCGGGCGGTGTCACGATTACCGGCAGCGGTAACGTGACGATCAACGAAGGCCGCGAGGAACACGACAGCTATAGGAAGGTCCAGACGAAGCGCGGCAGTTTCGTGTCGGGTTCGACCACCAGGGAATCGCACGACACGCAAGCGAATATCGGTGTCGCAAGCACGGTTTCGGGCGACACCGTGAGGATTCAATCAGGCAAGGACATTACAGTTCAGGGCAGCAATGTAGTCGGCACCAGTGATGTCGATCTGAAGGCGGCGCGTGACGTCCGTATCACGACCTCGCACGACACGGTGAAGTCGGCCAACAGCTTCGAGAAAAAACAATCGGGTCTCATGTCGAATGGAGGCATGTCCGTGTCGATCGGTACGCGCTCGATGACGGATCAGCGGTATTCCACCGAAGTGTCGAATACCGGAAGCATGGTCGGTTCGCTGAACGGTAATCTGAATGTGGCCGCCGGGAACGATCTGCACGCGACCGGTAGCACATTGCACGCAGGTAACGACGTGTCGCTCGAAGGTAAGTCTGTGAAGATCGACTCGGCTTACGACACGATGAGCGAGGCGAAGCAGCAGCAATACCGACAGGCCGGCGTGACGGTCGGCGTGACAAGTCCCGTCATCGCATTGGCGCAGACCAGCAGGCAGATGGTTGATGCAGCCGGCAAGACCACGGGCGATGCGCGTTTGACCGCGCTTGCAGCAGCAACGACTGGCCTCGCTGCGAAGAACGCCTATTATGCAACGGGTGGCGGCGGTCCCGCTGCGCTCGGAAAAACAGTCGGCGTTAATATTTCCGTAGGCGCGAGCAAGAGCGACAATCAATCGCAATCGCAAGCTAGTACGGCAGTCGGTAGTACGGTATCGGCCGGCCGAAACGTATCAGTGAAGGCAACCGGCGCTGGTGCGGATAGCACCGTCGATGTGATCGGAAGCACGATTTCGGCTGGAGGGAACGTCAAGCTCGCCGCTGACGGCAATGTGAATCTGCAAGCGCCTGAAAGCACCAGCAGCCAATCGTTGAAGAATAGCGGTGGTAGTTTTGGTGTCGGGGTATCGATCGGTGGCGGCAAGCAGACCGGCATCGCATTTACGGCCGGCGTCGCGGGGAATCGCGGAAACAGCGATGGTAATTCGACCGCCTGGACGAATACGCACGTTGCGGCAGGCGACACGCTCACGATTCAATCCGGCGGCGATACGAACATCAAGGGGGCAGTCGCGTCCGGCAAGCAAGTCGTCGCGGACGTAGGCGGCAACCTGAACATAGAGAGCTTGCAGGACACCGACCATTACAATTCGAAGCAGCAAGGCGCAGGGGTGTCGGTTAGCGTGTGCGTTCCGCCGTTGTGTGCCGGACCGTCGAGTGTATCGGGCAACATCAGTCAGCAAAAGATGAACAGCGACTACGCGGCGGTTGCCGAACAGTCGGGCATCAAGGCTGGCAACGGTGGGTTCCAAGTCAACGTCAAAGGCAATACGGACCTGAAAGGCGGCTTGATCGCGAGTAACGACAAGGCTGTACAGAACGGTGTGAACAGCCTGACAACGGCCACGCTGACGACGAGCGATATCCGGAACCATGCGTCCTACGACGCGTCGTCGGTCGGAATGTCGGGCGGTTACGGCGGTGGCATCGGTAAGAACCAGAAAGGCACGGCCGATAACGTGAATCCGGTGGCAGGAACCGACTTGCCGAAGACCGGCAGCGGATTAGCAGTCGCGTCCCCTGTCGTGCTCGGTGCGTCAGATGATGCGAGTTCGGTCACACGTAGCGGGATCAGCGGCGGCTCGCTCAAGATCACCGATAACGTCAAGCAACAGCAGATAACGGGCAAAACCGCTGACGAAACGGCCGCCAGCGTCAATCGAGATACATCGAACGCGGGTGGCGCACTCGCGCCAATCTTCGACAAGGACAAGATTCAGGCTGGCTTCGACATCACGAGCCAGTTTGTGAATCAAGCTGGCACCTTCGTGGCCAACCGGGCAAAGGAAGCGGATGCGGCAAAAGCGGCGGCAAAAGATCCAAATCTCACGCCGGAGCAGCGAGCAGCGGCCCAACAACGTGCCGATCAGTTGGCCGCAGAGTGGGGACCGAGCGGCACGTATCGTCAGGTGTTGACCGCGCTTACGGTTGCGGCCGGTAGCAACGTAACGGGAGGTATGGGTCAACTCGCGCAAAATGCGACGATTGCATACGTGCAACAGTTGGGTGCGAATCAAGTCAAGCAAATCGCCGATGGCCTTGGTAGTGACGAGGCGCGCGCAGCACTTCATGCGATCGTGGGATGTGCTGGCGGGGCGGCCGGCGGTCAAGCGTGCGGCGCTGGCGCGATGGGGGCTGCAGCAAGCTCTGTGATCGGAAGCTTGATGGCTCCGACGACCAATATGTCTTCAGAGGAGCGTGAAGCTCGCGACAACCTCGTGTCGAGCTTGGTTGCCGGGGTTGCAGCGATATCGGGTCAGGATATCGCGACGGCGGCGGGGGCCGCCAAAATTGAGGGCGAAAACAATCAATTTTCGATTGCCCCAACAGGGCCGCTGCCACCATTGGGCGGATACTTTGGGTCGCCGCGCGGGAAAGACGACAGTGGTATTGTCGATAACCGGACCGAGCTTGATCCGACCGCGAAAACCGGTCCGTTGATTAATCCGGTGGCGGCTGGTAAGGCGATACTCGATGCGATTGCGGGAATTCTTCCAACTGACGTTGCAGGGTTGGTTGATACATGGATTGCATCGAAAGGCGAGGGAGACAATCGCCTGCCAATTCCCAAACCGGTGACTGCTGACAATGGTTTGCAGGTAAAATCGAATCCAAAACATACACCGGGGGCACCGGGAAATAATTGGAACGCCGGAACAGAGCCTCGCAATTCTCTAGATCTTTTCAACTCATCGGTTCCGGGCGATGGAGACGACCGCTATGCTATTGATTCAAACGGAAATATTCATCGGTTTACTGAGGATCGCAATGGGATATTTCATTGGACGGGATCGACCGGTGACGCTCAGGCAAAATTGAATGTATCGAAGATTCCAATCGAAGTGCGACGTGAACTTGGGTTTAAGGGGAAGTGACTATGATTTTTGGTGATCCGAACTGTTTTGCAATCTGGTTTGATCGTGTTGATTCGTGGTCAACGCCAGATTTTGAAAACGGATGCTTCGCATTTTTTATTGGAAAAACATTAATTTGCTCGCAAAATTCAACCCTTGGCGTTGACCTTCATCTGCTGTCGAAATTGCCTTGCCTGGGAAAATCTGTCGAAGATGATTATATTTTTAATGCGCCGATCGCTGAGGCTTATTCTGTCTTATATGAACGCGCGTTTCCGTCAGCAGATTCAGATGCCGAAAGCAGTGATTACACTCACTTAGTGTCTGCTCGCAGCCTGTTAGATGAGGGACATAACGTATTTCTCGTGGAGTCTGGATCAAAAGCACGCCTCATCTATGGCATGGATGGCAAGCCCGTAAGTGTCTTCGACGTATTTATCGATCGAGGGAAATTTCAGCGTATCATCCGCACCGCCACGACGTGGCGAGCATAGATATCGACAGCATAAGTGGCGCGACTTGGGGTGCCGTCGACCGATATGATTAGGCCATAAAAGGAGACAAGTTGTCAGAAAAGGCAGGATTGATTCATGCCGGTCTTGCGCTTCAGGATCTATCGAATTTATTTGATAGCTTGATGTTTGATGGCAAAAAGTCTTACGGAGATCCACGCTTCGGTCGGTAAAAATTTTCAGGTGACGATTGTAAAATTCCATCTGAATATGGGTTCGAGGAATGGTAGATAAAATCAAGATTATTAAACAGATGGTCCGATCTATTAAGGTCAATCCATAAAGAATGCGAGAGACCAAAAAACTTCCGCTCGTCGTTGATCTGGACGGCACGTTGACGGTTTCGGATACCTTGATGGAATCCGTGATCCGTGTCGTCAAGCGAAAGCCAGCAAACCTACTGCGCCTGCCTTTCTGGCTCGCGGGCGGTCGCGCCGCCTTCAAGGCCAAGGTCGCGGAGCATGCCGATTTGCGAGCGGAAACGCTTCCGTACCGCGAACCGCTAATCGACTACCTCACCCGTGAACGCGAGAACGGTCGAAAAATCGTCCTCGCAACTGCCGCACATTGTTCGATCGCTGAGCGTGTGAGCACGCATCTTGGCCTGTTCGATCGTGTCATCGCTACCAGTGGCGACACGAATGTCAAGGGGGAGGCGAAACTGGCCTGCATTCGCGAGCAGATCGGCGACGACTTCGTGTATGCGGGCGACAGCAAAGCTGACTTGCCGGTTTGGGCGGGCGCGAGAGGTGCCGTACTTGCTGGCGTTTCCTCTGATGTCGCCGCAGATGTCCGCGGCCACGTCCCCATCGAACACGAGTTCACGAATGTGCGTCCAACGTTCTTGACGTGGTGCAGGGCCCTGCGTGTCCACCAATGGCTAAAGAACCTGCTGCTGTTCGTCCCGCTGCTGACAGCCTTTGCATTTCTTGACGTCGACAAAGTCGGCGTGCTTGCACTGGCGTTCTTGTCAATGTCGCTTGGCGCGTCGGCAACCTACATCGGCAACGATCTTTGGGATCTGGACAGTGATCGCAGACATCCACGAAAGCGTGATCGTCCCTTTGCGAGCGCAGTGTTGTCGATCAGTCAAGGCATTGCATGCGCAGCGGTACTGCTGACATTGGCGTTTGCATTGGCGTTGGCGGTGTCGGCCGAATTCACCGGCATGTTCGCGCTCTATCTGTTCCTGACGACCGCGTACAGTTGGCGCTTGAAGTCGGTCGTACTACTCGATGTGGTCGTTCTGTCATTGCTGTACACGTACCGAATCGTCGCAGGAGCAGTTGCAGCGGAAATCATGGTGAGTCGATGGCTTCTTGCGTTCTCCGTGTTTGCTTTTCTCAGCCTCGCACTCGTGAAACGTTGCTCCGAATTGGTGTTCTTGCGCCAGAGTGACAAAAGCGCGACGGCAGGTCGGGATTATCGAGTGAGCGACCTCGAAGTCCTTTGGCCGTTTGGCATCGGTGCTTCCCTCGCTGCGGTGGTCGTATTCGGTCTGTTCATCAACGCCCCGGAAACGGTAGATCGTTACACAATTCCGCATCTTCTCTGGTTCGTGCAGATCGGATTGATCTACCTGTTCGGTCGTCTATGGATCGCAACGGTGCGTGGCGCGATGCACGACGATCCGATAGTCCATATTCTCGAGAATCGCGGTAGCTTCAGCATGCTTTGCGTCATGGTGGCGATCGTGCTGGCCGCTCACTTCTTGCCAGCTCCGTGAGCGGCACAGTTCCTATGACAGAAAAAAACCGAAACCGCGTGCTGGCGTTCTGCCGCTTCGCCATCGTCTATGTGCTGTTGTTTGTATGCGCCGGAAACATCACCAACAGCATGTTGCTGAAGTGGGGCTTTCGTGACGACCAGAAAGGGGATTTTGCAACCAGCTACAGCCTCGTCGGCATGATGAACGGCGAGGCACCGAAGCCGTATGTCTATCGCTCGTCGTTCCCGCGAGCCGCAAAATGGGTAGTCGAGCGGCTTGGCCAGGAAAAGCAGGAAAAGCTTTTCAAATCGATCAAACGGCATGATTCGCTGCGCAACGCCTATTTCACGAGTGTGCCGGACCAATATTGGACACCGATCGTGGCACTCGTCTACCACCTGACGTACATCGCGATCGTGTTGTCGACGCTGTTCGCGCTGTTGCTGGTCTACAGGCTAGCCAGGCTACACGGCCTGAACTTCGGGCAATCCGTTGGCTTTCTGGCGGCGTTCGGCTTCGTCTATCCGCTCACGTTTCAGCAGGGCGGCTATTACTACGACTTCTTCGAACTCCTCGGCGTACTCGGTGCGTGCTATTTCCTGCTGAAGAAGCGGATGCTGGCATGCACGTTGATGGTTTCCATCTTCTCCCTGAACAAGGAAACGTTCTTCCTTGTTCCGCTTGCGCTATTTTTCCTGCACGAGCGCGACGTTCCGGTACCGAAACGAGTTGGTTGGCTGGTGTTGCAACTTGTGATCTGCGTGGGCACTCGCCATTTCATCATGAGCGGCTACGACGCGAATGCTGGTGGTTTCGTCGAATTTCACGTATGGGATAACCTGAAATTCTGGCTTAATCCCTTGTCTTACCTGTCGTTCTACAACCTGATCGGTAAAGGCATCTTTACGCCAAGTCTCGAAAATCCGCTGATGCTTGTACCGCTTGCGGTGTTCTTCGGCTCGGCGTGGCGCGCGACGCCACATCGATACCGTATCTATTTTTTTGCGGCATTCCTGCCGGTATTGGTGTTGTTCTTCTTTTTCGGCTACCGCGATGAGGCGCGAAACTTTTCGGTCGTCTTTCCCGCCATCGTGCTGATCGCGCTCCATGGCGCAAATCGGTTCAATATGATTTTTGACGGGAATACGGGTGCATCCGATGACATCCGTACTAACACCACGCCCCGGCCGGATGTGACAGTCGTGACGGAGGCCGCGCGGTGAACTGGATGATCGTCGTCGCAAGTGGCTTTTTCGGCGGTCTCGCGAGCATCTTGCTCCGAGTTGCGGCGCTCAAGGGCATCGCACTTGGTGAGTCGAGCATGTTGCCATGGATCGCTCGCGGGGCGGCCATAGGTGCCTACGGTGTCGGCTTCCTCCTTTACGCACTCGCGCTGCGCAAAACAACGCTAAGCGTGGCGTATCCGGCGATGGTGGCGATTTCCATGCTCGTGGTGTTGTCGTTCACGGCTTTGCACGAACACCTGTTGCGGCCGATGCAGGTCGTCGGCGCTGTCGTCATCCTGATCGGGGTCTGGATGGTCACGCGGTACGCGTAATCGAGAGAATCAAATAAATGAAGCAAATCCGAGGGGGTAGCCTTGTCGCGGGGTCGTTGCTATTTGCTTCAACCTGTACGATGGCGCACTCGGTTCCGCTGGTTGGCAACGACCAACAGGCACGCCAGCAGGAAGAGGCCCGCGAGCGGGAACGAACCGTTTCCGCGCCAGCCGTTCGCTCGAGCGTCGCAGCGAGTGCAGGCTATCCAGCGCTTCCGGCCGAAACACCGTGCTTCCGCATTGACCGCTTCACGCTCGATGTTCCCGATTCGCTGCCGGATGGCTTGAAAACTCAGGGCGCATCCGCGTTGCCGATGGATCGTTTCGCATTCGCGCGCGAATGGCTCGAACACTACACGGGCCAATGTGTCGGCAAACAAGGGCTGGACGTTCTCGTCAAAGCATTGTCGCAAGACATTCTTTCGCGCGGGTACATCACGACACGCGTGCTGCTGCCCGAACAGGACCTGTCGACGGGCACATTGAACGTCTCGCTCATTCCCGGCGTGATTCGACGCGGGCGTTTCGCTGATGAAAAATTGCGTGGCACGTGGAAAACCGCGTTCCCAACACGCGACGGCGAACTGTTGAACTTGCGCGACCTTGAACAGGGTCTGGAGCAGATGAAGCGCGTTACGAGTCAAGACGTGTCGATGCAGATCGTTCCGGCCGACGTGCCGGGAGAAAGCGATGTCGTGCTCGACGTGAAGCGTGGCAAGCCGTGGACCGTCGTCGCATCGATCGACAACTCGGGCACGCGCGCGACCGGCAAGCTACAGGGCAACCTGTCTATCGGCATCGACAACCCACTCGGCCTGAACGACATCTTCAACGTCGGCGTGAGCCAAGACCTTGAACTTGGCGACAAGCGCCTTGGTTCGCACGGCTGGAACGGTTTCTATTCGATCCCATGGGGCTATTGGACCGCGACGTTGTCGGCCTACACGAACACGTACTATCAGCAAATCGCCGGCGTGAATCAAACGTTCGTTGCAAGCGGCAATTCAAAGACGATCGATTTCAAGCTTGCCCGAGTGCTGGCGCGTAGCCAGAACGATGTTTTCGGTGGCTACGTCCGCTTGTCCAGGCGCTTCGGCCAGAGCTTCATCGAAGATACGGAAATCCCGCAGCAGCGGCGCAACAACACGTTCACGGAATTGGGCCTGACCGACCGTCACTACTTCGACGGGGCGCAGTTCGACGGCACGCTGGCATACCGACAGGGCGTCGGAGGCTTGGGTGCGCACGACGACATTCTTGCTGCCGGTGGCGGTCCGACTTACCGCTTCAAGATGGCGGTACTCGATGCGAACCTGTCCGTGCCGTTCGCGATCGCGAAGCAGCCGTTCCGCTACGTGACGAGCATCCACGGCCAATATACCGGGAACTCGCTGTACTACATCGACGATTTGACGATTGGCAGCAGGTACACCGTTCGCGGGTTCGACGGCGAAACGATGCTGGCGGCGGCACGCGGACTTTACTGGCGCAATGAGTTGCAGATGCCGATCGGACAGACCGGACAGGCGATTTACGCGGGATTGGATTACGGCCGTGTGTGGGGACCGCAACCGGTTGCTCTGGTCGGTACGCAGATGGCTGGGGCGATGATCGGCGTGAAGGGCAGTGTAGCAACGCGCTTCGGCGGCTATGGCTACGACCTGTTCGCAGGAACCCCGGTGTACAAGCCGTCCGGACTTCCGACCGCGCGCGTGACAGTCGGATTTCAAGTAACGGCGCAGTTTTGAGCGGGATCGTGATACCGTCTTGATCTGCGTTGTATTTGGCCATGGCGAAATACGACAGCAACCGAGGCAGGAAGATAGATTTTCTCAAAATCGCCTGGCGTGAAACTACCGATCCTCCCTATAATCCCGCCTGCATATTCCGTGCGCGAGATTGCGCACATTCGACGCGCGTTCGTTCGCGCCGAAAACGATGCCCCCCGTTTGCCGCTCGTCACGCGCACAGCCGCGTCAGGCGGTCGACCCAGGGTGTATTCCGTGAAAGGCTATCCGTATTTCCAGATTGCTCTGGCAAATTCGGATAATCCGCAGCAATTCCAACCGAATTGACACGGCGTCCACGTCGTTTCTCATTCAGAAATCGACACCAGGGATTATTTCGTTTTCGGCTCAAAAATCGGCATGACCGGGCGCGCATTGCCATCGACACAATGACGGCGCCCCTCGTGGCTGCCAGGAGACGAATTTGAAACAACCAGAAGACCAGTTGCACCGCGGGCTGGAAGAACGGCACATCAACCTGATGGCGCTCGGTGCGACGATCGGCGTCGGCCTGTTCCTCGGCTCGGCCACCGCGATCCGCACGGCCGGCCCGGCCATCCTGCTGACCTATCTGCTCGGCGGCCTCGCGATCTTCCTGATCATGCGCGCGCTCGGCGAAATGGCGATCACCAACCCGGTCGCCGGCGCCTTCAGCCGCTATGCGCGCGACTACCTCGGCCCGTTCGCCGGTTACCTGACCGGCTGGACCTACTGGTTCGTGTGGATCGTCACCTGCATGGCGGAAATCACGGCGGTCGGCGTCTACATGCACATGTGGGTCCCGGGCGTGCCGAACTGGATCTGGGCGCTCGCGGCGTTGCTGGCGATGGGCTCGGTGAACTTCATCGCGGTCAAACTGTATGGTGAATTCGAATTCTGGTTCGCGCTGATCAAGATCGTCACGATCGTGCTGATGATCATCGGCGGCGGCTTGATGATCGCGTTCGGCATCGGCAACGGCGGTATCGCGACCGGCATCTCGAATCTGTGGTCGCACGGCGGATTCATGCCGAATGGAATCCATGGCGTGATCGCCGCGCTGCCGATCGTGATGTTCGCGTATCTCGGCGTGGAGATGCTCGGCCTCACGGCCGGCGAGGCGCGCAACCCGGAGAAGTCGCTGACGAAAGCCGTGAATTCGGTGTTCTGGCGCGTGCTGATTTTCTACATCGGCGCGCTGTTCGTGATCATGTCGCTCTATCCATGGGACCAGATCGGCACGCAGGGCAGCCCGTTCGTGATGACGTTCTCGCGGCTCGGCATTCCCGCCGCCGCCGGCATCATCAACTTCGTCGTGCTGACCGCGGCGCTGTCGTCGTGCAACAGCGGCCTGTTCAGCACCGCGCGGATGCTCTATAACCTCGCGCAGCAGGGCCAGGCGCCGACCGCCCTCGGTCGCGTGAACCGCAGCGGCGTGCCCGTGTACGGCGTGGCCGTGTCGGTCGCGCTGCTGCTGATCGGCGTGTTGCTCAACTATCTCGCGCCGCAGCACGTGTTCACGTGGCTCACGTCGGTGTCGACGTTCGGCGCGATATGGACGTGGTGCGTGATCCTGATCGCGCAGATGCGTTTTCGTCGCACGCTGTCGGCCGACAGGGTCGCGCGCCTGCCGATCCGCGTGCCGTTCTATCCGCTCGGTTCGTTCGTCGCGCTCGGCTTTCTCGCGCTGGTCGTCGTGCTGATGGCGCTCACGCCCGACACGCGCGTCGCGCTCGTGATCGGGCCGGTGTGGATCGCGCTGCTCGGCATCGCGTACGCGCTGTTGCATGCGAACCGTCCGGCCGAGTCGATGCCGACGAAGTCGTAAGCCGCGCGGGGAGGATGCCGCGCGACCGTTCGCGATCATTGATCGCGATCATGCACGCGCGGGCCGGACGGCCTATGCTGAACGAACGCATTGCTTGTCCGCGCTTCGCGTGGCACCGCGCCGGTCCCCGCGACCGCGGCGGCAGTCCGGCCGCCGCGTGCCGCTACCGCGCGAAGCGCCCGTCGTCGTTCAGCGACGACGTGCACGCACGGAGGCCTTCGCCATGCAGCCTGCCCAGCCCATCCCGACGCTCGCGCGGATCGCACTGGCCGTCGATTCGACGCCCGAATCGTTGACCGCCGCGCGTTACGTGCGCACGCTGCTGCGTCCCGGCATGCGATTGCGCATCATTTGCGCGGTCGACAATCCGCGTCTCGTGCTGCCCGACATTCCGCGCATCGACGCGCTACTCACCTCCGCGCGCGAGGACATGATGCGCGAAGCGCAGGCTACCGGCGAGCGGATCGCGGCGCTGTTCGACGACAGCGACATCGAAGTCGAACTGGCGGTCATCGATACGTCGGTCACGGGCGGCTCGGTAGCGGACGCGCTGGTGAACGATACGTCGACGTGGCATGCGGACGTGCTGGTGATCGGCGCGAATCCGCATCACGGGCTGTTGCGGCTCGTCGAAGGCGCGATGTCGGACATGCTGACGAAACGCGCGCGCTGCGCGCTGCTGATCGTGCCGGGCACCTATGGACGGCCTTCGGACGGCACGCTGCAGCGGCTGATGTTCGCGGTCGACGGCAGCGAGCCGTCGCGGCACGCGGTGCGCGTCGGCCTCGGCTTCGCGGCGCCGACGACGTTGCTGTATGCGGCGTACGTGATCGATCGCGCGGTTCGTCTGACGGATGTCGTGCCGGTACGCGCGCTCGAGGATGCGTACCGCGCGGAGGGCGAGGATGCGCTCGCGAAGGTCGGCCCGCTGTTCCATGCGACGGGCAATCCAACCAAGCGCGCCATCGTCGAAACGCGTCCGACCAGCGACGACGTGGCCCATGCGCTGATGCGCGATGCCGTGCACTGGCGGGCGGAGCTGCTGGTGGTCGGCACGCATGGCCGTCGCGGCATCGCCGCGTGGCTGATCGGCAGCGTCGCGCGGCGGGTCGCGCATCTCGCGGAAGTGCCCGTGCTGCTGGTGCGCGGCGCGGACTGAGTCGCGCATCGTGGCGGTGGAAGCGGTTCTGGATTGACTTGCATCAGAAACGCCGCGCATATCGCGTGAGACAGTGATGGAACATCCGGCGCCGCGGTCGCTCTGCCGCGCCTGCATGCGAGTGGCGATCACGGTCGCACGCGCCGCCGTCACATGTCACATCGTTTCAGGAGTCGCGCCACGTATTTGTCCGGCGCGTCATCCGACCGGGAACTCTCTGGCACGAGGGTAGGCAACCGACGGTTGCCTTGGAGGACGGGCGGGGTGGAAGTCACCCCGTCCGCTTTCCGCGTGGCCCCGTCGAATTCACTTCCCCGAACGAATGGTTTGAAACGCGGCTGCGTCGAGCGGCGCGTTGTCGCGCGCGGTCACCTCGATACGGATCGCGTCGAGCATGGCGGATGCACGGCGCGACGCCGGCGTGGCGGCCGGGTCGTGACGCGCGCGCAACCATTGCACGGCCCCGTGCCGTGCATCGGTTACGTGCGCGGATCAGAGGGTACGAAGAATCGATCGCAGGTCGTGCCGGCGGCCCGCGCCGCGTCGTACCCGCCCATGCGGACGCACGACATGCAGCGGCGCGCATGCGCTGCACGTGCGGCTGCGCAAACGATTCGCATGCGGCCAGCCCGGGCGCGCCTTGCGACGCGGCTCCGATGCGGCCGGCGCGTCGGCCGCGTTTCGCGCACACAGTGCCGCGGCGAACCGCTGCAATGCGAGGACCGAGCCCGCGACGCTCTGATACTTTTCGCGGCCGATCTGTCCGTCCAGCGTGACGAGCAATCCGGCCTCGCGTGCGAGCGCGAGCAAGGTGTCGAGGTCGTCGGACGGACGGTTGCCGGCCGACGCGGCCCGGTCGGGCAGGGCGCGCGCGTTGCCCGACGTGCGCCGCTGGCCGTCCCGGCCCGGTAAGTTGCGATGTGCCATGGTTGGTCTCCTGCGCGGAACCCCGCGTGCCGGCTCGGTGGCCGGCTGAGCGATGTTCCGGTATGAACGCCTGGTTCATGTGATCAGTATCGTGTGGCGGCGGCGCGCTGCCAAGCGGTGCGTGCTGAAGTCGTTGTCAGGAAATGGCGCGACACGTATCGGAATCCGCTGACACACGTGGCGGCCGACCGGCCGATTCGGCGCGTTCGTTCGACGAATGGACGGTACGCGCGCGGCGCGGCTTGACGCATGATTTCGGCCGGTCTAAGTTCGCGTCTGCACCGGCGTCGCATGGCGTTCCACCTGCCGTCCGTCACCAGTGCCGCGCCCCGGGGTGGCGTGGCAGGGTTTCCGGTGTCGTTCGCAGGCCATGTGCCCCCGCGAACTTCGCGGGGCCGGTCCGGAAACGGATCGGCGCGGCGGCACGCAACGTGCCGTTGATCGCGCGCAAACACGCGTCGGCGCATCGTACGCCGCGCGTCCATCCAGTCTTAAGCTTCCAGTACCGTCATCCGTTTCGTTCCTCGACCGCCAGGAGTCCGTCGATGTCCAAGGACAATTTGCTCGATTCACTGAAGGAAGCCGCCGAACGGTGCGCGATCGGCGCGGATCAGCTGCGTGCGATGCTCGACGACGAAGTGCGCGCGCTGTCGTCGGGCGCGCGCGTGCACGACTACATCCACGTATTCGCGATCCGCCATCTGCGTGAGCGGATGCGCCAGAAGGACGACCTCGACCGTGACACGCGCGCCGATGCGGCGCCCGCGGACACCGATCCGCGGCCGAGCCGTCGGCTGTAGCGGATGGCGGCCGGTTGGGGGCCAGGCGCACGGCGCGCCCGTCGCGCCAGCCATCCTGACGGTCCGCCGACAGTCGCCGGCGCCTTTCGTCATATGTTTCACTGAATCGTCACGACGACCTCAAGAAAGTGGTGCGATTTGCCGTTTACCCGGTGAATTCGTCCACCGGGCGTTCGCCCGCTCTTACCGAGTCGTTGCCATGTTTTCGTCCATTCGCGCCCGCATTCTCGCCGCGTGCGTCTCCATCGTCGTATTCGCGCTCGTCGCCACGACCCTGATCAACTATTTCATCGCACGCTCGTACAACGACGACGCGATCGACCGCAACCTGGTCTCAGTCGCGAGCGGCCACGTGGTGGGGATCGCCGACTGGGTCGCGACCCGCAGCCGGATGATCGCGTCGCTGCAGGATGCCGCGCTGACGCCCGATCCGCTGCCGGTGTTCAAGCAGATGGCCGCGGCCGGCGGCTTCACGAACGTCTATGCCGGCTATGCGGACAAGGCGTTCCACTTCTCCGACCCGACCGGCATCCCGCCCGACTACGACCCGACCGGCCGCCCGTGGTACAAGCAGGCCGCGCAGGCCGGCAAGCCGGTCGTCACGCCGCCGTACGTCGATGCCGGCACCGGCAACCTCGTCGTCACGTTCGCGGTGCCGATCCTGCGCGACGGCGCGCTGAAGGGCGTGGTCGCCGCGGACCTGTCGATGGACAGCGTGATCGCCAACGTCAAGTCGATCCGCCCGACGCCGGCGAGCTTCGGGATGCTGATCGACAGCAGCGGCCACGTCGTCGCGCACCCGGATGCGAAGCTCACGCTGAAGCCGGTCGCCGACGTATCGCCCGAACTCGGTTCGCTGGGCGTCGCATCGATCGCGGCGGCGAACGCGCCGGTCGAGGTCGGCGTCGGCGGCGACGCGAAGCTGGTGCGCGCGAAACCCGTGCCGGGCACCGACTGGTACGCGCTGGTGCTGCTCGACAAGGCCGAAGCGACGGCCGGCATGCGTTCGCTGCTGACCGCGTCGCTGATTACGCTGATCGTGATCGTCGGCGTGGCGTCGCTGATCATCGGCGCGATCACCACGACGGCATTCCGCCGCCTGTCGCAGGTGCGCCAGGCGATGGCCGCGATCGGCTCGGGCGCCGGCGACCTGACGCAGCGCCTGCCGGCCGCCGGCCGCGACGAAGTGGCCGACATCGCGCGCTCGTTCAACAGCTTCGTCGACAAGCTGAACGACGTGATGCGCCAGATCCGCGACGCGAGCGAATCGGTGCGCACGGCCGCGAACGAGATCGCGGCCGGCAACCAGGACCTGTCGTCGCGGACCGAATCGGCGGCGGCGAGCCTCGAGCAAACCGCGGCGTCGATGGAAGAGATCACCGCGACCGTCGGTCAGTCGGCCGCCGCCGCCAGCCAGGCCGACGAACGCGCAGCGGCCGCGTCGCGGATCGCGTCGCACGGCGGCGTGGTCGTGTCGGACGTCGTCGCGACGATGGGGAAGATCGAGGAAGCGTCGGGCCGGATCGGCGACATCATCGGCGTGATCGACGGGATCGCGTTCCAGACCAACATCCTCGCGCTGAACGCGGCCGTCGAAGCGGCGCGGGCGGGGGAGCAGGGCCGCGGCTTCGCGGTCGTCGCGCAGGAAGTGCGCAGCCTCGCGCAACGCAGCGCGCAGGCCGCGCGCGAAGTGAAGGTGCTGGTGGAATCGACGGTTGCGAGCGTGTCGGCCGGGTCCGGGCAGGTACGCCAGGCCGGCGACACGATGCGCGAGATCGTGTCCAACGTGGCGAACGTGACGACCATCATCTCCGAGATCACGCACGCGGCGAACGAGCAGACACGCGGTATCCAGGAAGTGAACCGCGCGGTCAGCCAGCTCGACGAAATGGTGCAGCAGAACGCGGCGCTCGTCGAACAGTCGACGGCGGCGGCCACCGCGCTGCAGTCCCAGGCGAATGCGCTGGCGACGACGGTCGGGCAGTTCAAGGTCGCCTGACGCGCCCCGTGGCCGGGTGGCTCGCGGCCCGCGCCATGCGGGCCGCGCCGCTCAAGAGCCGCCCTGGTCGCGCATCAGCGCGAGCCGGTTGTAGAGCGTCTTCAGGCTGATGCCGAGCGCCTTGGCCGTGCGCGGCTTGTTGCCATCGAAGTGACGCAACGTCTCCGCGATGAAGCGTTGCTGCACATGGTGCAGCGTCGCGCCGAGCGGCAGCGCCATCGCGCCTTCCGACGTGCTGGCGGCCGCCGGCAGCGGCTGCTTCGGCAGGGCGACGTCGATGCCTTCGTCCGACAGGATGTATGCACGCTCGATCGTATTGTGCAGTTCACGCACGTTGCCGGGCCACGAATATGCGCGCAACGCGACGATCGCCGCGTCGGTCAGCCGCTTGTGCGCGCGATGCCGCGCGTTCAGCGTGTCGACGAATTCCTGCGCGATCGTCTCGACGTCGCCGTCGCGCTGGCGCAGCGGCGGCACGTAGATCGCGAACGCGGCGAGCCGGTAGAACAGGTCCTCGCGCAACCGGCCGTCGCGCACCGCGTCGGCCGGATTGTGACGGGTGGCCGAAACGAACCGCACGTCGAGCGGAATCGATTCGGTGCCGCCCACGCGCACGATCGTGTTCGACTCGATCGCCCGCAGCAGCTTCACCTGCAGCGCCGCGGGCATTTCCGCGACCTCGTCGAGCAGCAGCGTGCCGCCGCGCGCGGCTTCGAAGAAGCCTTCACGCTGCGTGATCGCACCGGTAAAGCTGCCTTTCTCGTGCCCGAACAGATGCGCCTCGGCCAGGTCGGGCGGAATCGCGCCGCAGTTCATCGGCACGAACGGACCGTCGCGTCGCGCGCTCAGATCGTGCAGCCGCCGCGCGACGATATCCTTGCCGACCCCGCTTTCGCCGGCAATCATCACGCTCGCGCGGGTCGGCGCGATTTTCTCGATGCGGGCGAGCAGCGTGCGCATCGCGGCGGACCGGCCGGACAGCCGGCGACCGTCTGCGCGCTGCTTCGCCCGGTTGGCGGATTCACCCATAGGCGTTCACGGGCCGTTTTGAAAAACGGCATCGCACGTTCCGTTGATTGCAATATTTATCATCGACAGCGAAACGACCGCGAAGGTGCCGCCGAATAGAAAATTCCAATGTGCGCGGCGTGAGTGAAAGCAACAGGCCATCGGGTTTGTCGCCGGCCCCGGCGTGATGACGCATTCGGTCAGGACCAGCGCTTTTTTACAGAAACCCGATGAAAAAAGCGGCCGGCGACATATCGCGGCGGCGCGCCCGGCGAACCCGCCCGCCACCGGCCCGGTCGCACCGGGCGCCGGCGCGGGGCCGGCCATCGGCTGCCGCGGGCCGCGAATGCGCCGCCACCCGGGTACGTTCTTTGCTGACGCCCTCAAGCTCGCCCCGGCGCGTTCGACGGCATGCCGGATGGCCGAAAGGCGGCATTCCCCCCGCACGACGGGAGCCGGCGCGATGCAAGGATGCAATGAGGACTCTGACCCGTGAGCTGTTCCGGCAGGGTGCATGGGTCGTACTGGCCGTCGGGCTCGCGTCCGCGCTGCAGGCGTGGGCGATCCGGGCTGTCGGCGAGCACGCGCCATTTGCGCCGCTGCCTTTTTATGCCGGCGTGGCGGCTGCCGCATGGCTGACGTCGTTCGGCGGCGGTCTGGTCGCGACCGTCGCCAGCATCGGCGTGATCGCCGCATGGTGGTGGCGCGCCGCGCCGCTGGCGACGCTGCTCGCGCAAGCCGGCACGTTCGTCGCGATCGGCTTCGTCGAATGCGTGCTGGTGGCGGCCGTGAAGCCGCTGCTCGCGAACGATCGTCCGCGCGCGTTCGACGCCGCCCGCGGCGAGCCGCACCCGCCGCACCGCGAGCCTTCCACCGGCGCGGGCGTGCGCGACGACGGACTGCTGCGTCAGGTGGTCGATGCGTCGCCCGATGCGATCGTCGGGATCGACGCCGCGCGCCGCATCACCAGCTGGAATCCGGCCGCGGCACGAATCTTCGGCATCGATGCGGCGCAGGCGAGCGGACGCGACATCGTCACGATGATCGCGCCGCGCTGGTTGCGCCGGCATGCGGTGCCGGCGTCGTTCGCGGACCTGCGCGCGCCGGTCGGCCCGCTCGACGTACTCTGCGTGCGCCACGACGGCGGCCGGTTTCGCGCCACCTTCGCCGCTTCGCCTATCGTCGATGCAGAGGGCCATTGCGCGGGCCTGTCGCTGATGCTGCGCGAAGCGGGCGAACGCCGCCGCAGCGAGCGCCGCGACCTGCGTTCGCTGCGTGGCGCTCGCGACGCGCGCGTGCAGGCCGATGCGTCGAACCGGCTGAAGGACGAGCTGCTGGCCACGGTCTCGCACGAACTGCGCACGCCGCTGAACGTGATCTACGGCTGGGTCGAGGTACTGCGCAACGCCGACGGGCAGGGCTTCGCGCAACAGGCGGTCGATGCGATCGACCGCAGCGCGCGGTCGCTGTCGCACATGGTCGCCGATCTGCTCGACGCGTCGTCCCTCGCGACCGGCCGGCTGCGCCTCGAACGCGTGCCGGTCGATCTCGTGCGGATCGTGCGCGACGCGGCGCGCGAACTCGACGCGACGGCGCAGGCAAACGGGCTCGTGCTGTCGACCGAGTACGCGATGCCAGCCTGCGTGATTCCGGCGGACGGCGAACGCCTGCGCCAGGTCCTGTCGAACCTGCTGTCGAACGCGATCAAGTTCACGCCGCCGGGCGGCCGCATCAACGTGTCGCTGACGCGCGCGGGCGAACGCGTACGGTTGTCGGTCGCCGACACCGGGCAAGGTATCGCGCCGGAACGCCTGCCGCATCTGTTCGAGACGTTCAGCCGGCCGGAAGGCGCGTTCACGTCGCCGAAGCGCGGCCTCGGGCTCGGCCTGTCGATCGTGCGCAACATCGTGCAGCTGCACGGCGGCGACGTCGTCGCGACGAGCGCGGGCGCCGGGCGCGGAACGACCGTCACGGTGACGCTGCCGGCCGGCTGGGATGCCGACGATCCGGTGGAGCGGCCGGCGCGCGCGAAGGGCATGGCCAATACGGTCGCACTCGACGGTCAGCGCGTGCTGGTGGTCGACGACGACGCGACGTCGCGCACCAGCCTCGCGGCCGCGCTCGAAACGATGGGCGCGCAGGTATCGACCGCGCGTTCGGGGCACGACGCGCTCGACGCGGTGGCACGGCAGCCGCCGAGCGTCGTGCTGTCGGATCTCGCGATGCCGGACGGCGATGGCTACTGGCTGCTGGACCGGATCCGGCGCCTGCCGAACGGCGGCGGGCATCTGCCGGTCGTCGCGGTGACCGCGCACGCCGGCAAGACCGACCGGCGCCGCGTGATGGCCGCCGGGTTCGATGCGTATCTGTGCAAGCCGGTCGACATGCCCACGCTCGCGAGCGTGATCGTCGATGTCGCCCCGGACGACGCGGGCGACGCGAAGCCGCGCGAGCGGTGACGGCCAATACACGGGCGCGGCTATCCGGCCGCCTGACCGCCCCGGCCGCATACGAAAAAGGAGGCACGATGGACGCAACGGAAAGCACGCGGCGCGACGGCACGGGCGGCAAGCCGGCACGCACGCGACGCAGGACGCCGATCGGGCGGATCGCGAGCATACTGATGTTGTCGTGTGCATGGATCGCGACGCCCCGCTACGCATCGGCCGAGGAGGGCACGCGTGCGAAGCTGGCGAGCCAGGCGTCGGCCGTCGGGGGCCAGATCCGCGACGCGACGCTCGCGTCCCGCGTCAGGGCCGCGCTCGTCGCCGAACGCGGCCTGGCTTCCGGCGACATCGACGTGCAGGTTCACGACCGCGTGGTCGAATTGACGGGCAACGTGCCCGACGAGCGACAACGCGCGGCCGCGGTCCGCGTCGCGCACGACGTCAGCGGCGTGAGCGGCGTGCGCGACAAGCTGCAGCTCCGCCGGAAGTAATGTGATGCGCGGGCCAGCGCCGGGCCGATCGGGCGTCGCGCGCCCGCGACCCTGCGCGTCACCGGGCAGGAGGGTTCGACATGGACACCATCATCGCAGGCCGTTTCTCGCGGCTCGAGCAGGCGGAACGCTGCGCGGAGCAACTGCGCGGCCACGCCATCCATCGGGACGACGTGAAGGTCTTCTTTCTCAATCCACCCGGGCAGCACGCGCTGTTCTGGCTCGGCGGCGACGTCTATGCGGACTCCGCCGCGCGGCCGGGCGGCCTCGGCGCGCTGGAAGGCGTGGCCATCGGCGCGGTCGTCGGGCTCGCCGGGGCCGCGGTGCTCCATCTGGGCGGGCTTCATTCCCCGCTCGCGTGGATCGGCGTGCCGCTCGTCGGCGCCTATGTCGGCGCGTTGTGCGGCGCGCTCGGCCGGATGCGCGGCGATGCACCGGAGGGACATGGCGCACTGAAGCAATGCGAAAACGGCGTCGTGCTGGCCGCGCACGTGACGCGGCGCACGATCGCGTTCGCGGAGCGGACGATGCTCGCCGCCGGCGCGCTGTCGGTGGAGCGCACCGAGGGCGCATGGCACAACGGCGCGTGGACCGATTTCTTCACGTCGGCCCATCGTCCCGCGTGACGGGAAGCCGCGCGGCCGGCCCCGCTTCGTCGCCCGACATCGGAGGCCCGGATGAATAAAACGAACCGGACGAAACAACGCGGGCGTCGGCCGGTAGTCATCATGCTGATGGCCGCCGCCGGTGTCGGGACGTTCGCGCTGTCGGACGCGCAGGCGCCGCCCGCTTCGTCCGCGCAGGTCGCGCCGGGCGTCATCCGGCCGGGCTCGACCGCCGACGAGGCCGGCATGACGCAGCGGCCGGCCGGCATCGACGCCGAGTTCGTCGACAAGGCCGGCATGATCGGCAAGGTGCAACGACAGGCCGGCCAGCTCGCGCTCGATCGATCGTCGAACGCGGACGTGAAAGCCTTCGCCCGCCGGATGGTCGACGATCACGCGCGTATCGCAGACGAATTGCGGCATCTCGGCGCGCAGAAGGGCGTGCCGGTCCAGACGCGGATGCTCGTGGATCCGGAGGTGACGGCATTGCGAGCGAAGGACGGGCACGCATTCGATACGGCGTACGTGGCGCTGGCCGGGCCCCGCGCGCAGGAAGCGGCGGTCCGGCTCTACGAAACCGAGGCGAAAGACGGTCGCGACCCGCAGCTTCGCGCGTTCGCGGCCCGCACGCTGCCGACGTTGAACGCGCACCTGGGCGCCGCGCGGCAACTCGCGAAGACGGTGGCCACCGCGCACTGACCCGCATTGCGGCGGGTGCGCTTCAGTGCTGCCGTGTGCCGTCTTCAGGGCCGCCGGGGGATGCCTCGTACGGCGGCGAATCGAGCGCCGTTTCGCCTTCCTCGATCAGCCAGTAAGGCGAGCTGCCGTAGTACGCATGCAGCGCTTCGGCCCATTCGGGGTCGGCCATCGCGGGCCATCGGCTCTTGTCGAAGCCGGGCGCCTCGCGCACGCGCGCGGTGTCGACCGGCAGCACGAAGCATTGGCGCTCGGCGTCGAGAACGAGCGCGTTCCACGGCACCGCGAGCAGCTTGTCGCCAATCCCGAGCAAGCCGCCCGACGACACGACCGCGTACGCGATCCGTCCCGCGCGTACGTCGAGCATGATGTGGCTCACCTTGCCGATGTCGTCGCCGTCCATCGTCAGCACGCGATCGTCTTCGAGCGTGCGCGCGGCCATCACGTCGGGCCCCGGCCCGCCGGCGGCCGTGCGCGGGTTCGAGCCGACGATGCGCGCGGCGTCGCGCGACGGTTTGTCCGTTGTCATCGAAACCTCCTGGTCGAAGCGGCGCCGCGGTCCGCGCGCAAATTCATCGCGCGGTACGGCGCCGGGGGAGCGGGGCGCGCGGAATGATGAAGGATGCCGGTCAGCGGCGGCGCGGCAGCGATACGTCCTCGAGCGTATTGGCCAGCTCGTCGCGCGCCGGGCCGCCCGCGCGCGTCGCGATGTCGCCGAGCGACACCATGCCGACCAGCTTCCGGCTGCGATCGAGCACCGGCAGCCGGTGCAACTGCACGTCGGCCATCCGCTGCTGAATGTCGCCGACGCCGTCGTCTTCCACGCACCACTGCACGGGTCTGGACGCCACCGCGTGCACCGGCGTATCGGGCGAATGACCGTGCGACAGCGCCCGCACCGCCAGATCGCGGTCGGTCACGATCGCGACGAGCTCGGTGCCCTCGCACACGGGCAGCACGCCGATGTCGAAGCGCTGCATCAATTCGGCCGCACGGCGAATCGTGTCGGTCGGTGCGACGCATACTACGTCGCGCGACATGATCTCGTTGACGCGATACATGAACGTCTCCTTCGTGAGCGGATCGAGGCGGGAGCAGGCCGCGTGCCGCGCGCGATGCGCGCACGCGGGGCCCGGACGGCCGGAGGACGGAGAAATTTGCCAGCCCGCTTGTACATCTTCCACGGCGGCCGCCGCCTCGCGGCAGGGGCATCAACGCGGGACGTCAGTGGCCAATCCCCGTCATCGTGACGATCGCCAGCACCACCGCGCTTTCGATCGCGGCCAGTGCCGCGACGCCGGCCGCGCCACTGATTTCATGCCATCTGCGTTCAAGGACTTTCATCGAATCGCTCCTGATTTCGCCGGCCCGCGCATGCGCTGCCGCACCGCGGGCCGGGTGCCGCCGTCAGCCGTGATCGGGTGGCGGTGAAGGGACGTGCGGCGCGCGACGTTCGTGCTCGCCGGACGGCTTGGCGGGGTCGATACGGGTCGCACCGCCGACGGCGGGCGGATCGCTGGCCGGGAACGTCTCCTCGAGCCCTTCGTCGATGCGCTCCTCCGTCTTGTCTTCGGACGGCGGGCGCGACGTGGCGAGCCGGAGCACTCCGGCAACCGGTGACACGGCGTCGCGGCGGCCGGTGGCGTGAACGATCATGGTCGGACCTCCTTGTCGATGAGAAGCGCAAGCGGCGTACCCGCGGCGCACGCGGCACGGCGCTTGCAAGCCGGCCAGGACGGCCGGGCACGCGTCCGGTCTGGACGAGAGGACATCGCGATGAATGCAGCCAGGGAAAGGATACGTTACGACGCGAACGTATGCGGCGGCGATTTCGGCCACGTGCGCGAGCGTTTCGATACGTGGAAGCGCGAATCGCGGGTCTACCGGCCGGAGCGGCGCATGTTCGACGGCAAGGACGAAGTGCGCGAGCTGAACGACGTCGTCTACGACAGCCCGGAGCGGGCCCAGCAGGCGCTGGTCGCGCAATGCGAACCGTCCGACCCGTTCGCGCTCGCCGTGCAACTGTCCGCCGAGGGGCGCACGATGTGGCTCGTCATGGCCGCTTACGACGATTGAACGGAACAGCGCGAGAGCGGGCACGGCGCTTGCGGGGCTCGCCTCGCCATCGAGATGCGCGCGCCGTCGCGCAGGAGTGACATGAAGACGCCATCCATGCTGCACCGCCCCGAACCGACGACACCCGACGTCGAACCGGATCCGCCGCCGCCCGGGCACGACGACCCGGTCGACCCGCCCGTGCCCGACGGGCTGCCGCAGGGCGACCCGCCGTCGAACCCGCCGCCGATGCGGATGCCGCCCGGGGCAGTGCGCCACCACCGGCCGCGCGAACACTGAAAAGGAGGACCGTCATGGACATTCACGTGCAATCGCCAGACAAGCGCGCGATCGCTCAGGTACTGGGCCGCTATTTCGAATCGCGTTCGCTGCACTATCACATCGAGGAATTGCCGGGCGGCGTGCTGCAGATCGGCTTTCGCGCGAGCGGCCGCCCGGTCGCCGTGACCGTTTCGTTCGACGATGTCGCGTACGACACCTTTACGCACTGGGACGCCAGCCAGAAGCAGTTGGCGCTCGGCCGGCTCGCCGACGGTTTCTCCCGGATGATGTCGACGCGCAGTCCGGCCGCGCTCGCCGGCGACTATCACGTCGAGCGTTTCTGATTCCGCAATCATCCGCCGGCTCATGCCGGCTTCCGGCAAAGTGCCCGCATACAGCGGGCGCTTTGCGTCTGTGCGCGCGTCGCGTAGGATGTCCATTAATTCAGCGCATGCTACGTTCGCGCCGCAGGCTGCGTGCCGTTGCAGCCGACGAAGCGCGACGCGCTTTCCCTCAGGTTCCTTTCATGCAACCGACGGAGACCGCCTTGACCCCTGTTGCTCGCCTGTTGCTGTCCCCCGGCGCACGCCGGTTCGTATCCAGCCTGTCGGCATTCGCGGCGCTCGCCGCCGCCGGCGCCCGCGACGCGTCGGCCCAGACGCCTTCGCCGCTCGGCGAATGGCAATACACGGCGGGCGTGCCGCTGCGCAAACTCTTCAATCCGAATATCCCGACCTGGCAGGTCAGCGTCGGCGCCGCGATGACGCTGCAGCCGCGCTATGCGGGCTCCGACCGCTATCGCGTGATGGGCGGCCCGAATTTCGATATCCGCTATCGCGACCTGTTCTTCCTGTCGACCGGCGAGGGGCTCGGCGCGAACGTGCTGCGCGGGCCGAACTGGCGCGTGAGTTTGTCGGTCGGCTATGACCTCGGGCGCCGTTCGGCCGATGATCTCGGCCATCTGAACGGTCTCGACAACATCAATGCGGCGCCCGTGATGAAGCTCGCGGCCGACTACGTGGTCTCGAAGGATTTCCCGCTCGTGCTGCGCGCGGACGTGCGGCGCAGCATCGGCGGGTCGAACGGCTGGACCGGCGATTTTTCCGCGTACATGCCGATGCCCGGCAGCAACGAACACTTCTTCTGGTTCGCGGGGCCCACCGTGTCGTTCGCCGATTCCCGCTACATGAACAGCTGGTTCGGCGTGAACCAGGGGGCGGCGGCGCGCTCGGGGCTGCCGGCCTATTCGTCCGGGGCCGGGATCAAGTCGGCCGGCGTGGGCGTGACGATGGTGTGGTTCGTGAACAAGCACTGGTTCGTCACGATGGACGGCGCGCTCGAGCAGCTCGTCGGCCGCGCGGCGCGCAGCCCGATCACGCAGCAGTCGACCAACGGCGTGTTCGACATGTCGGTGAATTACCAGTTCTGACCGAAGCCGGGGCAGCGGAACGGCGATACCGTATGCGGCATTGCCTGTCACATTTGCTATGATTGCGACCTGTACAAACGTACAGTGATCGATCCCCGTGACGCCTGCTTCGCCGACGCCTCCGGCGTTTTACTATCTGACCAATTTCGAACGCGCGCTGGCCTGGCTCGGCGAGCGTTACGACGACCTGTTCGACGCGCACGAGCATGCGTTCGTCCGGCAGTTCGCGGCGCTGCCGCAGGCGTCGCGCGCGCTGCTCGTGCGGATGCTGATGCGCAATGGCTCGGATTTCCGCGCGAGCAAGCTCGTGTACGACGAGATCGGCTGCACGCTCGACGCCGCCGCGCCGCTCGTCGCGCTCGGCTGGGTCGATCCGGCGCCCGCGCTCACGCTCGACGAGCTGTTCGCGCTGTCGACCAAGGCCGATCTGCTGCGCATCTTTCCGTCGCTCGCCGCGCATGCTGGCGAGCGCAAGGCCGACTGGCTCGAACGGCTGAGGCCCGCGCACGACGTCGCGCAAACGCTCGACGCGTGGTGCGCGCAGGCCGACGACCGCGTGCTGCGCGTGACGGTCGGCCCGCTGTGCGAACGGCTGCGGCTGATGTTCTTCGGCAATCTGCATCAAGACTGGAGCGAGTTCGTGCTCGCAGATCTCGGCGTATTCCAGTACGAAAGCGTGCCGATCGCGCCGTCGTCGCGCGCGTTCCAGCAGCGTGGCGACGTCGATGCATATCTCGCGCTGCAGATGTGCCGCGACGCGCTCGACGCATGGCCCGACGATCTGCCGTTCGACGATCTGATCCGCGCGCTGGACGCGGTCGACTGTGCGCAGCCGTGGCTCGCGACGCGCCGCGCGAAGCTGCTGTTCGCGCTGGGCCAGGCATGCGAACGCCGTGCCGACTGGTGCGCCGCGCTCGACGCGTACACGCGCAGCGCATGGCCCGGCAGCCGCCATCGGCGCATCCGCGTACTCGAACGCTGCGGGCGCGACGGCGACGCGCTCGCGCTGGCGCTCGACGCGCGCGGCGGCTTCGAGAGCGACGAGGAGCGCCAGCGCGTCGAGCGCATGCTGCCGCGCCTGCAGCGCCGCGCCGGCCAGCGGGTCGAACGCGCGGCCGCCGCCGCGGCGGTCCCGCGCGAGACGCTCGTGCTCGCGCGTCCCGACGCCTCCGTCAGCGTCGAATTCGCGGTGCGCGACCATCTCGCGCAGCCGGCGTCGCCGGTCCACTACGTCGAAAACACGCTGATCAATTCGCTGTTCGGGCTGCTGTGCTGGGAACCCGTGTTCGCGGCGGTGCCCGGCGCGTTCTTTCACCCGTTCCAGCGCGGCCCGGCCGACCTGCACGCGCCCGATTTCGCCGCGCGTCGCGCGGCGGCCTTCGACGCGTGCTTCGCGCAGCTCGATTCGGGCGCGTACCGCGACACGATCCGTCGGCATTTCGCGACGAAGGCCGGCGTGCAGTCGCCGTTCGTGTTCTGGGGCGTGCTGACCGACGCGTTGCTCGACGAAGCGCTCGCGTGCCTGCCGCCCGAGCACCTGCGGCTGTGGTTCACGCGCCTGCTCGCGGATATCCGCGGCAACCGGTCCGGCTTGCCCGATCTCGTGCGCTTCTGGCCCGACGAACGACGCTACGAGCTGATCGAGGTGAAGGGCCCCGGCGACCGGCTGCAGGACAACCAGACGCGCTGGCTCGCCTACTGCCTCGCGCACCGCATGCCGGTGCGCGTCGTCGACGTCGAGTGGGCCGGCGAGGGCGTCGCGCACGCCGAGGCGGCGGGGTTGTCCGCATGAGCTACGTCGTCGCGGTGCGGGCGATGTGCGAGTTCACCGCGCGGCGCGGCGATCTCGACCTGCGCTTCACGCCCGCGCCGACCGCGCTCGAAGGCATCGCCGGCCACGGCGCGGTCACGTCGAAGCGCGGCGCGCGCTACGAAACCGAGATCGCGCTGACGGGCACGTGGGGCATGCTCACCGTGCGCGGCCGCGCGGACGGCTACGATCCCGTGGCGAACCGGCTCGAGGAAATCAAGACCTACCGCGGCAGCCTTGATGCGATGCCGGCCAACCACCGCGCGCTGCACTGGGCGCAGGCGAAGGTCTATGCGCACCTGATGTGCGCTGCGCGCGATCTGAAGGAAATCGACGTCGCGCTCGTGTATTTCGACATCGTCTCCGAGCGCGAGACCGTGTTGACGGAAACGCTCGATGCCGGCGCGCTCGCGACGTTCTTCGCCGAGCAGTGCGCGTGCTTCGTCGGCTGGGCCGAACGCGAGACGGCCCATCGCGCCGCGCGCGACGCGGCGCTGCGCGCGCTCGCGTTTCCACATGGGCAGTTCCGCAGCGGCCAGCGCGAGCTGGCGGTGGCCGTCTATCGCGCGGCACGCGACGAACGCTGCCTGATGGCGCAGGCGCCGACCGGCATCGGCAAGACGCTCGGCACCGTGTTTCCGTTGCTGAAGGCCTGCGGCGAGGGCGAACTCGATCATGTATTTTTCCTGACTGCGAAAACACCCGGCCGCGCGCTCGCGCTCGAAGCGGCGACGACGCTCGGCGCCGGCACGCCCGCTTTGCCGCTGCGTGTGCTAGAACTCGTCGCGCGCGACAAGGCGTGCGAGCATCCGGACAACGCGTGCCACGGCGAATCGTGCCCGCTCGCGAAGGGCTTCTACGACCGGCTGCCGGCCGCGCGCGATGCGGCGATCGAGGCCGGGCTGCTCGATCGCGAGACCGTGCGCGCCGCCGCGCTCGCGCACGACGTCTGTTCGTACTACCTGGCGCAGGAGCTCGCGCGCTGGTCGGACATGATGATCGGCGATTACAACTACTACTACGACGGCAGCGCGATGCTGCATACGCTCGCGCAGCAGAACCAGTGGCGCGTCGGCGTGCTCGTGGACGAAGCGCACAACCTGCTCGACCGCGCCCGCAAGATGTACAGCGCGTCGCTCGATCCATTCGCGTTCGCGGCCGCGCGCGAAGCCGCGCCCGCCGCACTGCGCAAGGCATTCGACCGGCTCGCCCGCGCGTGGGGGACGCTCAATCGCGCGCAGGCGGAGCGCTATGCCGCCTATCCCGAGGTGCCGGGCCCGATCGTGTCGGCCGTGCAGAACCTCGTCGCGGCGATCGGCGAACACCTGACCGACGCGCCTCGCGCGAACGGCGACGCGCTGCTGCGTTTTCATTTCGAGGCGATCCAGTTCGGCGTGCTGGCCGAGGCGTTCGACAGCGCGTCGATCTTCGACGCGACGCTGCATGGCGAACCGATGCCGCGCCAACCGGCGCTCGACGGCGTCGCGACGGCCGGCCGCCGGCGCCGTGTCCAGTCGACGCTGTGCGTGCGCAACGTGATCCCGGCCGGCTTCCTCGCGCCGCGCTACGAAGCCGCGCGCGCGACCGTGCTGTTCTCGGGCACGCTGAGCCCGTTCCATTTCTATCGCGACACGCTCGGGCTGCCAGGCGATACCGGCTGGCTCGACGTCGACGGGCCGTTCCGCGCCGAACAACTGACGGTGCGCGTCGCGAGCCACGTGTCGACGCGCTGGCGCGACCGCGATCGTTCGCTCGAACCAATCGCCGACCTGATCGCCGCGCAATACGCGGCACGGCCCGGCAACTATCTCGGCTTCCTGAGCAGCTTCGACTACCTCGGGCGTGTGGTCGCGCTGATGCAGACGCGCCATCCGGACGTCCCCGTGTGGGCGCAGGTGGCCGGCATGGCCGAAAGCGAGCGCGACGCGTTTCTCGCGCGCTTCGACGCGGGCGGACGCGGCGTCGGCTTCGCGGTGCTGGGCGGCGCGTTCTCGGAAGGCGTCGACCTGGTCGGCGAGCGGTTGATCGGCGCGTTCATCGCGACGCTCGGGCTGCCGCAGGTCAACGACATCAACGAGCAGATGCGGCGCGCGATGGACGCGCGCTTCGGCAACGGTTACGACTACATGTACCTGTATCCGGGGCTGCAGAAGGTCGTGCAGGCGGCCGGGCGCGTGATCCGCACCGAGCACGACGAGGGCGTCGTGCATCTGATCGACGACCGTTACCGGCGGCGCGAAGTGCGCGATCTGCTGCCGCGGTGGTGGCGGATCGGGTGACGGCGGCGGCACCGGCTGCTACAGCACGTTGAGCATCGCGAGCGCGGCTTCCTGCAGATGCGGCAGCACGCGCCGCACGGCCGCGTCGGTCGTCTCCGCGCCGATCGGCATGTTCGTGCTCAGCGCGGCGACGACTTCGCCGTGACGGTTCTTCAGCGGCACCGCGATCCCGCGTACGCCGACCTGCAATTGCTGCTCGATCGCCGCGTAGCCGGCTTCGCGCGCCCGGTCGACCTGTTCGAGCAGCCGCGCCTTGTTGGTGATCGTGTGCGGCGTGAACGGCGCCAGCTCGGTCTCGTCGAGCCACGCGCGCACGGCTTCGCGATCGGGATGATGGGCGAGCAGGACGACACCGGGCGACGTCAGCGGCGCCGGCACACGCGCGCCGAGCACGAAGCCCGTCGTCATCACGCGCGACACGCCGTTGCGCGCGATGAACACGAGCTCCCAGCCGTCGAGCACGCTGACGTACGCCGATTCGTTCAGCGACGCGCTCAACTGCTGCAGATAAGGCTGGACCGTGCGCGGCAGGCGCGCCGAATCGAAATACGACCAGCCGACCCGCAGCACGCGCGGCGTGAGGCCATACAGCTTGCCGTCGGTGTACACGTAGCCGAGCGATTCCAGCGTCAGCAGGTAGCGCCGCGCGGCCGTGCGCGTGAGGCCGGTGCGCGCGGCGGCTTGCGTGGGCGTCATGCGCGCGTGCTGGCTGTCGAAGGCCTCCAGGATCATCAGGCCTTTTTCGAGGCCGGCAATCCAGTCGCGTCGGTCGAGGTCGGGCTTTTTCGTCATCACGGGTGGGCGGTGGCGCGCGGTGTTCGCGCGGGAGTGGGCGATTATCGCGCGAGTTGTGGGGGAGCGGGAGGTCGGTTGATCCGCCATCCTTGCCCGTGGGATAGGGGCCGATATAGAGTCGGCGACATCCATTCAAGGAGGACGTATGCGGGTTGCAAAGTGGGGGAATAGTCTGGCCGTGCGCCTTCCGGCCGGTCTGGTCGACGCGTTGGGGCTACGTGAAGGCGACGAAGTCGAAATAGTCGTTCACCATGCCGGTGCTTTGGCCGCGAGCCGCCACGCGAGCCCCGAAGCGCTTCTGCTGCCGTTGAGGCGTTTCAGAGGCAAGCTGCCGGGCGATTTCAGGTTCAGGCGGAACGACGCAAACGAGCCGGATTGAGTCGACCCATTCAAGCGCCGGAACGCGCCTGCGGCGCCGCCCAGCTTACTTGTGTTCGTGCCAGAGCGCGGCAATGCGCCATCGGGCGTCGATCACGCACCACTGCTCAACGAAATCGAAGCGGGAATCGATTGCCTGATCGATCCGTACCGATCCGATGCCCGTTATCGTCGCGCACCGTCCGCGCGTAACGATTTGCATGGTTTCGTCCCGATATGCGATAGCCGGTCTGTCCGGTGTGCGTTCGGCCGCTACGACGCGCATTCGCGCAAGAAATTGCGCTTTCGGGCGAATGCGAGCTTCGTGCCGGACAAAGAAATGCGGGCTCGCGACGAAATCGAGTTGTTCGACATCGGCGTGACGATACGCGTCGATCCAGACGTCGCGCATCTGCGCCAGGGTGAATCGGGGTTCCATAGGCTGTGCATTTTCGTGCTGGAGGGAGGATGTGCGGTTTTTTGCACTTTCCGCCGGATCAGGAAAGCAGGCTATGGCCGGGCTCACGTTTCGGCAATTGGACGGGTCCGAATCTGGTTTTCCGCGAGCGGGAAAAGCCGGCGGGTCGCGGGAGTAGACGTCCCGATGACGCATCGTCAGGCTGACGCCGACTACGGGAAAAGGCGTGAAGCAGCACGCAGCGTGCTGACGCGGACTGATGGCAACCGATGGCAGAACGCCGCGCGGCCGCGCATGGAAACGGCCGATACGGCATGAAAAGCGGACGAACCGGATGCGACGCGGCCGTTGCGCGCGCCGCATCCGTCACGACCTTACTCGCTGCTCGTCCACTCGACGTTCGCACCGACCGAACGCAGGTTTTCGACGAAATGCGGATGTGCGCGGCGAATCGGCAGCGCGTTCATGATTTCCGAGCGGCCTTCGATGCTCGCGGCCACCATCAGCAGCGCGATCGCGACGCGAATGATGTACGGGCTCTCGACGCGCGCCGGCGTCAGTTGCAGCCCGCCGAACGTGATCAGCCGGTGCGGATCGGACAGCAGCACGTGCGCGCCGAACTTCGACAGTTCGCCGGACCAGCCGAGCGCGCCGTCGTAGACCTTGTTCCAGAACATCGCGCTGCCTTCCGCGCGTACGCCGAGCGCGATGAAGATCGGCAGCAGGTCGACCGGCAGGTACGGCCACGGCGCGGCCTCGACCTTGGTCAGGATGTTCTGCGTGAACGGCCGGCGCACGCGCAGCGGGCCGTCGCGCTCCGCGCGCGACCAGCCGTCGCGGTGCGTGACGGTGACGCCGAATTTCGCGAACGTGCGGTCGATCAGCGGGAAATGCTCGGGCGACGAGTTGCGCACCGTGATGTCGCCGCCCGTGATCGCGCCGAGCGCGAGGAACGTCGCGATCTCGTGGAAATCCTCGGCGAAGCGGAACTCGCCGCCGCCGAGCTTGCCGCCGCCCGTCACGCACAGCCGCGACGTGCCGATCCCCTCGATCGCGACGCCGATCATCGCGAGGAACTGGCAGAACTCCTGCACGTGCGGCTCGGATGCCGCGTTCATCAGCGTCGACGTGCCGTTCGCGGCCGTCGCGCACAGCGCGAAGTTCTCGGTGGTCGTCACCGACGCGTAGTCGAGCCAGTGATCGTTGGCCGTCAGCGGGCCGTCGGTACGGACGATCAGCGAATCGGGCGTGCGTTCGATGTGCGCGCCGAACCGCTCGAACACCTCGACGTGCGGATCGATCTCGCGCACGCCGAGCGTGCAGCCTTTCACGTCGTTCTCGAGGCGCGCGACGCCGAAGCGCGCGAGCAGCGGCGGAATCAGCATGATCGACGAACGCATCGCCTCGGGCAGCCGGTGGACCGCCGGATCGAACGTCGTGTTGCGATGGTGAAGCTCGAGCAGACCCGTCGTGAAATCGACCGACACGTCGCTGCCGAGCGTGCGGAAGATGTCGAGGATCTTGCGCACGTCGGTGATGTCGGGCACGCCGACGAGGCGCAGCGGCTGATCGGTCAACAGGGTGGCGCACAGAATCGGCAGGACGGCGTTCTTGTTCGCGGACGGCTTGATGTCCCCGCGCAGCGGAGTGCCGCCGTGGACGATGAGATTCGACATGATATGGGGGCGTATCGGTGACTGACGTAGGCCCATATGATGCCATTGGTCGGCACGCGGCGTGGAATGTTCGCAGGGGAAAAGGGGAATCGGCGCGCGTAACTGACAGTGTTTGACGTCGCGCCCGTGAAGCAGCAGGTCGAATGCCGGCCGGCATGGCCGAATGACCAGCCGCGTGGCCGACCGCGGACGGCGACCGGCCACGCGCTCATCGCGTCATTGCGCCGCCCGCATCCGTGCGGCGACCACCAGCGAGATCAGGCAGCCGGCCGCCAGATAGCCGGCGACGAGGTGCCACGAACCGCCGGCCACGCTGACGAGGCCGACCGCGATGAACGGCGTGAACCCGCCGCCGACGACGCTCGCGAACTGGTAGCCGACGCCCGCGCCGCTGTAGCGGTACTCGGCGCCGAACAGCTCGGTGAACAGCGGTTGCTGGACGCTCACGACCATGTCGTGCGCGGCGTTCGCCAGCAGGATCGAGAAGATCACGATCCACGCGATCGACCGCGCTTCCAGTGCGAGGAAGAACGGCACCGCGGACGCAACGCCCATCAGCGCGCCAATCAGATAGATGCGGCGCAGGCCGTAGCGGTCGGCCAGCCACGCGAAGCAGGGGATCGTCACGCAGCTCACCGCGCCCACCAGCAGGCCGATGTTCAGGAACAGGTCGCGCGACATGCCGAGGTTCGTCGTCGAATAACTGAGCGCGAACGCGGTGACGATATACATCGTGAACAGTTCGGCGAGCCGCAGCGCGACGATCAGCAGGAACGCCTTCGGATGGCGCGTCAGCGCTTCCAGCACCGGCAGGCGCAGCTTGCGGTTGCCGTGCTCGACCTTCTCGACGAATTCCTGCGATTCGTCCATGTTCTTGCGCACCCACAGCCCGATCAGCACCAGCACGATGCTGAACACGAACGGCAGGCGCCAGCCCCACGACTTGAACGCGGCCTCGCCGAGCGTATGGCTCAGGATCGATACGATGCCGGTGGCCAGCACGAGCCCGACGCCGTAGCCGACCTGCACGCCGCTGCTGTAGAACGCCTTCTTCTGCTTCGGCGCGCTTTCGACGGCCATCAGCGCCGCGCCGCCCCATTCGCCGCCGACCGCGAAACCCTGGATCGCGCGCATCAGCACCAGCAGCACGGGCGCCCACCAGCCGATCGTCGAGAACGTCGGCAGCAGGCCGATCGCGACGGTCGACAGCCCCATCAGCATCACGGTCAGCACGAGCATCCGCTTGCGGCCGAGCCGGTCGCCGTAGTGGCCGAACACGATGCCGCCGAGCGGCCGGAACAGGAAGCCGACGCCGAAGGTGGCGAACGCCGCGAGCGTGCCCATCGTCGGGCTGACTTTCGGGAAGAACTCCGAATTGAACACCAGCGCGGCGACGATCCCGTACAGCAGGAAGTCGTACCAGTCGACGACGGCGCCGACGAAGCTGCCGATCGCGGCCTTGCGGGCCTGGTTGCGCGCACGGGCGCCGGCGGCGGCGTCGAGCGTGTCGAAGGTGGGGGTCATGGCGATGTCTCCTGGCACGGCGCATCGTGGAATCGTGGCGGCGCCGCGTCCGATGCTGCATTGAAGTCGATGAGTGAACGCAGAATAGGGCGCGCGCCGCACGGCGGCAATCGGCCAATCGGATAAATTGCGCGATTATCGTTCAAGTCCGTGCGATTATCGAACGATTTTCGGGTTTGCACTAGGCGGCGCGACGATATCCCGTTCGGCCGGGGTGTGCCGCCGTGAACGATCTGGTTAAAATCTGCAGCATCGACAACTCGCCCGTCCGGAGCGCACGTGCGGCCGCCACCTCGGCCGCGCATGCCGCGCGCGACAGGCACGCTACCCCATCGACGCATGTCCCCGGAGACTGGAATGCCCGGCAATTCCCACCCCCTGTCCAGCGATACGCCGCCCGTCGCCGATCCGGCCGCCAATCCGCTCGGGATGGCCGGCCTCGAATTCGTCGAATTCGCGGCGCCCGTGCCGGACGCACTCGCGCAACGCTTCGAGCAGCTCGGATTCAAGGCGATCGCGCGGCACGTCAGCAAGAACGTCACGCTGTATCGGCAGGGGCAGATGCATTTCCTGATCAACGCCGAGCCCGATTCGTTCGCCGCGCGCTATGCGGAGGAATACGGGATGGGCGTCTGCGCGATCGGGTTGCGCGTGGCGAACGCCCGGCGCGCGTTCGAGCGTGCGATCCAGCTCGGTGCGTGGGCGTTCGAGGGCGAAAAGGTCGGCGTCGGCGAACTCAAGATTCCGGCGATCCAGGGCATCGGCGATTCGCACCTGTATTTCGTCGACCGCTGGCGCGGGCGGGATGGCCAGCGCGGCGGCGTCGGCGACATCTCGATCTTCGACATCGATTTCCGGCCGATCGACATCGCGACCGCCCATACCGATCTCGATTGCGCCGGCGTCGGCCTGCAGCAGGTCGACCACTTCACGCAAACCGTCGGCGCGGGCCGCATGCAGGAGTGGCTCGATTTCTACCACGACCTGCTGCATTTTCGCGAGATCCACCAGATCGACGCGCATTGGCATGTGTCGGAGGAATCGCGCGTGATGGTGTCGCCGTGCGGCGCGGTGCGGATTCCCGTGTACGAGGAAGGCACGCGGCGCACCGAGCTGATGCATGCGTACCTGCCCGACCATCCGGGCGAGGGCGTCCAGCACGTCGCACTGGCGACCGACGACATCCTGTCGTGCGTCGATGCGCTGCGTGCGAACGGCGTCGAGTTCATCGAGCCGCCCGCACGCTATTACGACGACGTCGATGCGCGGCTGCCCGGGCACGGCGTCGATCTCGATGCGCTGCGCCGCCGCGCGGTGCTGGTCGATGGCGAGATCGGCCGCGACGGCGTGCCGAGGCTGTTCTTCCAGACCTTCGTCAAGCGCCGGCCCGGCGAGATCTTCTTCGAGATCGTGCAGCGCAAGGGGCATCACGGGTTCGGCGAGGGCAACCTCGCGGCACTCGCCCGCGCGCGCGACGCGGGCTGAACGATCAAACGCCGGCGGCCGGCGCGCGGTCCGGCGCGGGGGCGCTCGATGCCGTATCGGCGACGGCGTCACGGCTTCCGTTCCGTCGGGGCTGCCCGTCGATCCAGGGCTGACGTGTTGCCGCGAAGGCCGACAGCCCGTCGCGGCCCGTCGGTGTGTCACGCCGAATCGGCCGCCGCGAGCTTGCGGCTGTGCCGACGCATGCCGGCGAAAATCGCATCCGCGACGTCCGCCGGAAAATCCGCCGGGATCTGCGCGGCGGCTTCGGCAATCGCGGGTTCCGTGCGGGCGGCGACGGCCGCCATCGCGGCGCGCACGTCGTCTTCGGTCAGGCCCACGCGCCGGCCCTGCGCGATCCAGTGGCGCGGCTGGACTTCACCGATCACGTAATGCCGGTTCTTCCCGCAGACGGCCATCGCGAGGCGTGCGCGGCGCGGCGGAATCTGGTTGCGGCGCGTACCGATGATCGGATGCGCGGACAGCACGTCGTACAGCGGCGTGCTGCGATACGCATTGCCGGGCAGGTGCGCGATGCTGAAGTTCTTCGCGTGGCCGTCGATCGCGGCCAGCACCCAGAACACGAGCTGCGCGACGAAGAAATTCATCCGGTCGCGGACCGCATCGGCCGAATTCGCGAGGATGCCCATGATCGTCTCGATGCCGGGGCCGCCGTCCGACTCGTATTTCGCCCCCGACGGCGTGCCGGTCGCCTGGCACATGTCCTCCTGCGGCAGTCGCAGGATCCACGAGCCGTCGCGCGACGGACGCCGGTCGAAGCGCTCGACGATCAGCGCCTTCTGGTCGTCGAACCGGCCGATCTCGCACGGCGCGACCGACAGGCCGTACGCGGCGACGAGCTTCGAACACAGCCATTCGTTTTCGACGGACGTGCGCATGTCGGCCTGCATGTTGCCGACGCGCCCGAGCGGCAGCTTGAAGATGTGGGTCGTCGGCGTGCTGCCCGACGGGCGCAGCCAGCGGTTTCCCTGACGCAGCAGCGCGGTTTTTTCCTGCGCGCCGGCAATCGACAGGCGCAGATCGCTTTCCGGCTCCGCGTGGCCGGGCAGCGGCGCGGCGGTCGCGTGGCGCAGCACGTCGGCAACGGCTGCATCGTCGAGCGTCGCGCCTTCGATCGCCTCGAGATCGGCGGGCGTCTCGTCGGGCGGCAGCATCTGGATCGCGCCGACGCAATCGCGGCCGACCGACGCGAGCAATTCGAACGGCGCCGTCGATCCGAGCCGATAACGCTGCGCGATGCGGCGGCGGATCGGCTCGCTGTCGGGCAGCAGGTTGTCGAAGTAGTCGGCCACGATCGCGCCCTGGTGCGGCTGGTTGCCGGGCGTAAAGGGCAGCGACAGCGACAGTGGCCGGCCCTGGGGATCGTCGAGCCAGTCCGGCAGGTACACGAGACGCTCGACCCCGCGCCGGATTTCCCAATAGCCGACTGGAATGCCGTTCATCCACAGGTCGAGCCGATCATGGCGGGCGCGTGCAGCCATCGTCACCAGTCCTCCCGCTTCGACACGCGTGGCCTGGCCCGAGTCGTCGCTGCCGGGCGCTTCCGCGCCGCGTCGGCCGCGGCCCCGGCCGGGGATTGCGCGGCCGTGGTGCCGCGCTTGCTCGCGGCCGGCTTGCGGCGCGCCGGCGGCTCGGCATCGGAAGCCGGATCGGCCGCTTCCGCCCGCGCATCCCGTTCGTCCAGGCTGAGCATCATGCGAACGCCGAGCGCGTTCAACACCTTCAAAAGCCGTTCGATACTGGCCGCCGACGGGTTGGCTTCGAGCTGCGCATAGGATTGCTGGGTGATGCCGAGGCGCGCGGCCAGTTGCGCCTGCGTGAGCCCCGCGGATTTGCGGAAGCCGACGAGTATCGGACGCAACTGGGTCAAGGTCTGGACAGGAAAGGCCATCGGGCGCTCCGCGAGATGACAGGCAATCGTTTGTAATCGGAAAATACAGTCTATGGCATGTATTGCAAAAATACAAATGATAGCCTGTATTGACAAAAAACAAACGATAACCTGTTACAGGGAGCCTGATCGGGCAGGCAACGACACGAATCGGCCGTCAGGCGATACCTGCGGCGTTCACGATCCGCGCGTCGAGCGATTCGCCCAATCGGCCCATGCCGGCCACTGCATCCAGCCGCGCCGGATGAATCCGGCGCCCGTGCGGATCACGAGCGCGCCGATCGCGAGCGCGGCCAGATCGTCGAGCCGGCCGAAGCCGACCAGCGCCGCACTCATCGCGAGCGCCGCGAGCAACGACGACAACGCATCGGTTCGCACGTGCCAGCCGCTCGCCTCGAGCAGCGCGGAGCCGGTCTCGCGCGCCTTGCGCAGCATCCAGTACGACAGCACGGCCTTGCCGGCGAGCGTGACGGCAACCAGCGCGAATGCGGTCGCGCCCGGCTGCACGACGGGCGGCGTATCGAACCCGGTCAGCGCATGCCAGATCATCCGCCCGCCGGTCGCGGCCAGCAACGCGCCGAGGCCCGCGAGCGCGAGCGGCTCGTAGGTCGGGCGGCGCGCCGGCGGCAGGCGCGCGTCGAGCCGGCAGGCGACGAGGATCAGCGCATCGGCCGCGAGATCGATCGCCGCATGCACGACGTCCGCGAGCAAACCCGACGAATGCGCGGACCATGCCGCCGCCGTCTCGACGGCGAGCAGCAGGAGGTTGATCGCGAGGCTGACGGCAAGGGCGCGGGACGTGGCCGCGTAGACGTGGGGCGTGGCGCGCGACGGGCGCTGCATGGCGGATCGCTTGTCGGGATCGGGGACGGCTTCGAACGTTACCGGCCTACGGTGGCACGCCGATGACACGCCGAACGAACGCGCCGAGCGAGGAATCCGGCCTTCCTGACGCACCAGATGAATCGCATGGATTCATGTGATCTCGACATTATAGAAATAATGTCAAATCACATCGCTCGATTGATTGGATATTTAACGGTTTACGTTATATTATCAACTAAATTCTCGACCAAACCTGCCATGTCCGATCTCGCTGCCGACGAACCTCGCCTGACCGCCGAAATCGAGCGGCTCAAGGCCGCCTTCCCGAAAACGCGCGAGTTGTACCGCGAAGTGTGTGCGCTGCTGTTCTTCCGCTTCGGTATCACGCCGACGGCGAACCGCCTGTATCAACTCGTTCGCAAGGGCAGCATGAGCACGCCGACGGCCGTCCTCGGCGAGTTCTGGGCCGAGTTGCGGGAAAAGAGCCGCGTGCGCATCGAGCATCCCGACCTGCCGGCCGATTTGCAGGCAGCGGCCGGCGAACTGGTCGCTGCGCTATGGAACCGGTCGAGCGCCGACGCGGCCGCCGCACTCGATGCACTGCGCGCGGAAGTCGAGACCGAGCGGGCAAACGCGCAAGCGGAAGTCGCGACGCTGCGGGCCGAACTGGTCCGCACCGAAACCGCGCTGGAGCAACGCACGGCCGCCTTGTTGGCCGCGCAGGTCCGCATTCAGGAACTGGAGCAGGCGAGGGCGGCGGACGATGCATCGCGGCAAGCGATGCAAGCGGATATCGAACGCCTGAAGGCCGACAACACGGAAGGCGACCGCGCGCTCGCGCAGGCCCGCGCGGATTTCACCGCCCAGCTCGACAGGTTGCGCGACGATGCCAGCCGGGCCGAAGAGCGGCTGCGCGCGTCGGAGAAGCGGGCGCTTCAGGAAATCGATCGCGAGCGGCTCGCGGCCGCGCGATTGCAAAAGGAACTCGACGCAGCGACATCGCGCGCGGAACAACGCGACTCGCAGCAGCGAAAGGAAATGGCGGCGCTACAGGCCCAACTCGGCGATGCGCTGCATCGCTGCGGCGTGCTTCAGGGGCAACTCGACGGCGCACTGGCGACCGGCGCGGCGCGCGGCCACGAACTCGACGCGCTGAGGCGCGAGATGGCAGCGCTCGTGCGCCGGCCGCCGTTGCGCGGCGTCAAGACCGTCCCGGCCGCCGAGCGCAGCGAGCGGCGGGCGCGCACCAGAAAGCGCGCCGACGAAGCGCCGCGCTGACATCGAAACCGGGTCGCCGATATGACGCGCCACCCGCAGACGGACGAACGAGCGAGGAGAACGCCGGCCGGGGCATTGGGCGCGCGACGGGGATCGGGTAAAGTGCCGCTCAACATGCCGGCTCGACGTTACTAGACGACCGGTCTAATCGTTGCTACCATACGCCATCATGAATGCATCTTCAGGCGCCGAAGTCCGCCAGCACATCCTGAACATCGCGAAGCCGATCATGCTCCACAAGGGCTTTTCGGCGGTCGGTCTGAACGAGATTCTCGCCGCGGCGGGCATCCCGAAGGGCTCGTTCTACCATTACTTCGGCTCGAAAGAGGCATTCGGCGAAGCGTTGCTCGAATCGTATTTCGAAGGCTATCTCGCGCATCTCGACAAGCTGTTCAAGCAGCAGTCCGGCACGGGCGCCGAGCGCCTGATGACGTACTGGGGCAACTGGCTGCACACGCAGTGCGCGGACGATCCGGAAGGCAAGTGCCTCGCGGTCAAGCTCGGCGCCGAAGTGTCGGACCTGTCGGAAGCGATGCGCGCGGTACTGCGGCGCGGCACCAGTCAGATCATCGAGCGGCTCGCGGGCGGCATCGAGGCCGGGCTGGCCGACGGTTCGCTGAGCGGCGTCGACGATCCGTCGCACGCAGCAGCGATCCTGTACGAGCTGTGGCTGGGCGCGACACTGCTGGAAAAGATTCACCGCAACCGCAAACCGCTCGAGAGGGCGATGATCGAAACGCGGCGCATGCTGAATCTGCCGCCGGCCGCGTCCGACGGCGCGCAGTCGTAATTCCGGCGCGCATGGCGCGCCTTGTTTTTGCCTTGGTTATAGACGACTGGTCTACTCAATCATTCATGACGAACGCTACACGCCGCGTTACGCTGTCCCGATCTTTCCCACCGCCTGCCTGCGACCGCCGCGGCCACACCGCCGATGCCGTCGGGGGCGCGCACTTCCTGCTGGTCCATCCCTGATCCGATCGTGCCCACGACGCACGTTCATTCCTGTTGACGGAGGCTCACATGCCGCAAAGCAAGACCGCAAACCGCCAGATCGTCCTGAATTCGCGCCCGGTCGGCGCACCGACACCGGACAACTTCCGCGCCGAAACCGGCGACGTGCCGGTGCCCGGCGCCGGCCAGGTGCTGCTGCGCACCGTCTGGCTGTCGCTGGACCCGTACATGCGCGGCCGGATGAGCGACGCGCCGTCCTATGCACCGCCGGCCGAAATCGGCCAGCCGATGGTCGGCGGCACGGTCAGCCGCGTGGTGTCGTCGAATCTGCCGGCGTTTCGCGAAGGCGATCTCGTCGTCGCCGGCGCAGGCTGGCAGGACTATGCGCTGTCGGACGGGCGCGACCTGATCCCGCTCGGCCGCGATTTCGCGCACCCGTCGTACGCGCTCGGCGTGCTCGGCATGCCGGGCTTCACCGCCTACACGGGCCTGCTGAAGATCGGCGAGCCGAAGGCCGGCGAAACCGTGGTCGTCGCGGCCGCGAGCGGCGCGGTCGGCGCGGTGGTCGGCCAGATCGCGAAGCTGAAGGGCTGCCGCGTGGTCGGCGTCGCAGGCGGCGCCGACAAGTGCGCGTACGTGACCGGTACGCTCGGCTTCGACGCATGCGTCGACCACCACGATCCGGCGTTTGCCGCGAAGCTGAAGGATGCGTGCCCGAACGGCATCGACATCTATTTCGAGAACGTCGGCGGCGCCGTGTTCGACGCGGTGTGGCCGCTGCTGAACGACCATGCGCGCGTGCCCGTCTGCGGAATCATCGCGCATTACAACGACGCGGCCTACGACGACAAGGCCGTGTCGACCGGCCGTGACCGCGTGCCGGCGCTGATGGGCGCGATCCTGCGCAAGCGCATCCGCGTGCAGGGCTTCATCATCCTCGATCACTATGCGACCGGCTATGCGCCGTTCCTGAAGGACATGACCGAATGGGTCGCGCAGGGCAAGGTGAAGACGCGCGAGGACGTCGTTCCCGATCTCGCCGACGCGCCGCAAGCACTGATCGGCCTGCTCGCCGGCAAGAATTTCGGCAAGGTCGTCGTGCGCGTCGGCCCGGACGAGCTGGCCTGATCCCGCCGCACGGCGACATACCCGCTGCACGCTGGCGCCGCGAGACGCCGGCTTGTGGCATGCTCGTTTCCGTTTTCAAAGGAGTGAAAAATGGCGCTTCACGTGATCGCTTCGCTGTTCCTGAAACCCGAACACGCGCAGGCCGCCGAGGCCGAACTGCGCAGCATGGTCGCGAAGACGCGCACCGAGCCGGGCAACCGCCGCTACGACCTGTTCCGCGAGCAGGACGGATCGCCGAACCTGCATCTGTACGAGATCTACGACGACCAGGCGGCATTCGACGCGCACCTCGCGAGCCCGTATTTCGGCGAATTCCGCACGAAGTCGGCCGAGTGGTTCACCGCACCGCCGGTGATCAAGGTGCTGTCGGCCATCGACGTGGCCGACTAACGACGCAAGCAAGCAACACCGCCGCGGCTCGCCCGCACCCGGGCCGCGGGGGCACCCGTTGCGCACGACGCAACGGCGATGACGACGACCCTGCGGCGCAGCGCGCCTCGTTCGCGCCGCTTCCCCAAATACAACGGCCCCGGAGGCTGAATGATCACCCTCAACATCAACGGCGAAACCCGCTCGGTCGACGCCCCCGACGACATGCCCTTGCTCTGGGTACTGCGCGACGTCGTCGGCCTCACCGGCACCAAGTTCGGCTGCGGCATCGCGCAATGCGGCGCGTGCACCGTGCATCTCGACGGTGTGGCCGCACGTTCGTGCGTGCTGCCGGTCGCGGCCGTCGCCGGCCGCAAGATCACGACGATCGAGGCCGTCGGCGCGACGCCGGCCGGCCACAAGGTCCAGCAGGCGTGGCGCGAGCTCGACGTCGTCCAGTGCGGCTACTGCCAGTCGGGGCAGGTGATGGCCGCCACCGCGCTGATCGCATCGAACCCGAACCCGACCGATGCGGATATCGACGCGGCGATGGCCGGCAACATCTGCCGCTGCGGCACGTACCACCGGATTCGCGCGGCCGTCAAACAAGCCGCAAAAGGAGCCTGACATGTCACGCGGACTGATCGAAGCAGGTCGGGCCGGCGCGAGCGTGTCGCGCCGGTCGTTTCTGAAACTCGGCATGTCGCTCGGCGCCGCCGCCGGCGGCGGCTTGCTGCTCGGCTTCAGCCTGCCGGCGGCCGGTGACGATACACGTCGCTCGGTGATCGGCGGCGACGCCGCCGAACCCGCGCCGCCCGGCGTGTTCGCGCCGAACGCGTTCGTGCAGATCGACCGCGCCGGCAAGGTCACGCTGGTGATGCCGAAGGTCGAGATGGGGCAGGGTGTCTATACGGCGCTGCCGATGCTGATCGCGGAAGAGCTCGAAGTGCCGCTGTCGAGCGTGACGCTCGATCATGCGCCGCCCAACGAGAAACTGTTCCTCGACCCGCTGCTCGGCGGCCAGCTCACCGGCGGCTCGACGTCGGTGCGCTACGCGTGGGAGCCGCTGCGCCGCGCGGGCGCCACCGCGCGCACGCTGCTGGTCTCGGCGGCCGCGAAGCAATGGAGCGTCGATCCGGCGAGCTGCCGCGCGGCGAACGGCGAAGTGCAGCATCCGCCGAGCGGGCGGCGCGCATCGTACGGCCAGTTGGCCGACGCGGCGGCGAAGCTCCCGGTGCCGAAGGACGTCGTGCTGAAGCAGCCGGCGGATTTCAAGCTGATCGGCACGCCCGCGAAGCGCCTCGATTCGCCGGAGAAGGTCGACGGCACCGCGCAGTTCGGGCTCGACGTGCGCCTGCCCGGGATGCTGTACGCGGTGATCGTGAACAGCCCGGTGTTCGGCGGCACGGTTGCGAGCGTTGACGACACGGCCGCGAAGAAGATCCCCGGCGTGCGCCAGGTCGTGCGCGTCGACAACGCGGTCGCGGTGGTCGGCGATCACACGTGGGCCGCGAAGCGCGGCGCATCGGCGCTCGTCGTGAAGTGGAACGAAGGGGCGGGCGCGAAGGTGTCGACGAAGGATCTGTTCGCGGATCTCGCGCAGGCGGCGGCGAACGGCAAGGGCGCGGTCGCGCGCAAGGAAGGCGACGTCGGCAAGGCGTTCGCGAACGCGAAGACGCGCGTCGATGCCGTCTACGAACAGCCGCTGCTCGCCCACGCGACGATGGAGCCGGTGAACTGCACGGTGCACGTGCGCGGCGACGGCTGCGACATCTGGGTCGGCACGCAGGTGCCGACCCGCGCACGCGACACGGCGCAACAGTTGACCGGGCTGTCGCCCGACAAGATCGTCGTGCACAACCATCTGCTCGGCGGCGGATTCGGCCGACGGCTCGAAACCGACATGATCGGCCAGGCCGTGAAGGTCGGCAAACAGGTCAATGCCCCGGTGAAGGTGATCTGGACGCGCGAGGAGGACGTTCAGCACGACATGTACCGGCCGTGCTACTACGACAAGATCTCCGCCGGCCTCGACGCGAACGGCAAGCCGGTTGCGTGGCAGCACCGGATCGTCGGCTCGTCGATCCTCGCGCGCTTCGCGCCGCCCGCGGTCAAGGACGGCGTCGATCCCGACGCGGTCGAGGTTGCGGCCGAGCTGCCGTACGACCTGCCGAACCAGCTCGTCGACTACGTGCGCCAGGAGCCGCGCCACGTGCCGACCGCGTTCTGGCGCGGCGTCGGGCCGACGCGCAGCACGTTCGTCGTCGAAAGCTTCATCGACGAACTGGCCGCGCAGACCAAGACCGACCCGGTGCAGTACCGCCGCGCGCTGCTCGACAAGTCGCCGCGCGCCCGCAACGTACTCGACGTCGCGACGAAGGCGGCCGGCTGGGGCGCGTCGCTGCCGAAGGGGCAGGGGCGCGGCGTATCGGTGATGCATGCGTTCGGCAGCTTCTTCTCGATCGTCATCGACGTCGCGGTGGACGGCGGCGAGGTGCAGGTCAAGCGCGCCGTGTGCGCGGTCGATTGCGGGATGGTCGTGAATCCGAACACGATCGAGGCGCAGGTGCAGGGCGGCATCATCTTCGGGATCACGGGCGCGCTGTACGGCGAGATCACGATCGAGGACGGCCGCGTCGTGCAGAGCAACTTCACCGACTACCGGATGATGCGAATCAACGAGGTGCCGCCGATCGAAGTCCATCTGGTGAAGAGCGGCGAGGCGCCGGGCGGGATCGGCGAGCCGGGCACGGCCGCGACCGCGGCGGCGCTGTCGAACGCGATCTTTGCGGCCACCGGCACGCGGCTGCGCAAGCTGCCGGTCGGCAACCAGCTGAAAACGGCCTGAGGGGAGGGACGACCATGCGACATCTCACCTTGAACCTGAAGGCGCTGCGCGCGTCGCTGCTCGCGCTGTCCGCACTGCTGGCCGGCACGGCCACGCATGCCGCGCAAACGGCGCCCGCCGACAGCGCGCTCGTCGCCCGCGGCGCGTATCTCGCGAAAGCCGGCGACTGCGTCGCGTGCCATACCGCGCCGCGCGGCACGCCGTTCGCGGGCGGCCTGAAGATGGTCACGCCGATGGGCGCGATCTACACGACCAACATCACGCCCGATCCGGATACGGGCATCGGCGGCTATACCGAAGCCGATTTCGCCAGCGCGTTGCGCAAGGGCGTCGCGAAGGACGGCCACAACCTGTATCCGGCGATGCCGTATCCGTCGTATGCGAAGCTGAAGGACGACGACGTGAAGGCGCTGTATGCATACTTCATGCACGGCGTCGAACCGGTGAAGCAGGCGAACCGGCCGTCCGACATCCCGTGGCCGCTCAACATGCGCTGGCCGCTCGCGTTGTGGAACATGGTGTTCCTCGATTCCACACCGTACGCGGACAAGCCGGCGAAGGATGCGGTGTGGAATCGCGGCGCGTATCTCGTGCAGGGGCTCGGGCACTGCGGGTCGTGCCACACGCCGCGCGGCGTCGGCTTCCAGGAGAAGGCGCTCGACGAAAGCGGCGCGGCGTTCCTGTCGGGCGCGTCGATCGACAACTGGTTCGCGTCGAACCTGACCGGCGAGCACAACACCGGGCTTGGCCGCTGGAACGAGGCGGACGTCGCGCAGTTCCTGAAGACCGGCGCGAATCAGCACGCGACCGCATTCGGCTCGATGGTGAGCGTGGTCAACCACAGCACGCAGGAACTGACCGACGACGATCTGGCCGCGATCTCGCGCTACCTGAAATCGCTGCCGGCGGCAGGCGGCACGGGCGCGCCACCGTACCGCTATGATCCGAAGGCGACGCAGGTCGCGCTGGGCCGGCCGGCAGCCGATCCGGGCGCGAAGGTGTATAACGCTTACTGCCTGCATTGCCACGGGGTGGACGGGCGCGGCTATGCACCGTTGCTCGCGCCGCTCGCCGGCAATCCGAACGTGCTGGAGGCGGACGCATCGTCGCTGATCAACGTGACGTTGAACGGCAGCGACACGCTCGTGATCGGTGGCGTGCCGTCCGCGTATCCGATGCCGGCGTTCTCGAATCAGTTGAACGACCAGCAGATCGCCGACGTGCTGACGTTCATGCGCGCCGGCTGGAACAACGGCGCGCCGGCCGTGCAGGCGGCGGACGTCGCGAAACTCCGCAAGGCGACGGCGGCCGCGCACTGAGCGCGGGGCGCCGCGAAACGAGGGCGGGCCGGCGTGCCTGCCGTCGCCGCCGCCGGGTGCGTGCCTGCCCTGGCGGCATGGCTTTTTCTGTCAACCGGCGCGCGGCCGTTCGCGGCGGCGCGCGTTTTATCGACGCAATGTAGGGGTGTCTGGATGGCTAACGTGACTTATACGGATACGCAACTGCTGATCGACGGCGAGTGGGTCGACGCCGCGAGCGGCAGGACGATCGACGTCGTGAACCCGGCGACCGGCAAGCCGATCGGCAAGGTGGCCCACGCGGGCATCGCCGATCTCGACCGCGCGCTCGCCGCCGCCCAGCGCGGCTTCGAAGCATGGCGCAAGGTGCCCGCGCACGAGCGCGCGGCGACGATGCGCAAGGCGGCCGCGCTGGTGCGCGAGCGCGCGGACACGATCGCGCAGTTGATGACGCAGGAGCAGGGCAAGCCGCTCACCGAAGCGCGCGTCGAAGTGCTGTCGGCGGCCGACATCATCGAATGGTTCGCGGACGAGGGCCGCCGCGTGTACGGCCGGATCGTGCCGCCGCGCAACCTCGGCGCGCAGCAGACGGTCGTGAAGGAGCCGGTCGGCCCGGTCGCGGCGTTCACGCCGTGGAATTTCCCGGTCAACCAGGTCGTGCGCAAGCTGAGCGCCGCGCTCGCGACCGGCTGCTCGTTCCTCGTGAAGGCGCCGGAGGAAACCCCGGCGTCGCCGGCCGCGCTGCTGCGCGCGTTCGTCGATGCGGGCGTGCCCGCGGGCGTGATCGGCCTCGTGTACGGCGATCCGGCTGAAATCTCGTCGTACCTGATTCCGCACCCGGTGATCCGCAAGGTCACGTTCACGGGTTCGACGCCGGTCGGCAAGCAACTGGCCGCGCTCGCGGGCCAGCACATGAAGCGCGCGACGATGGAACTGGGCGGCCACGCACCGGTGATCGTCGCCGAGGATGCGGACGTCGCGCTCGCGGTGAAGGCCGCCGGCGGTGCGAAATTCCGCAACGCGGGGCAGGTCTGCATTTCGCCGACGCGCTTTCTCGTGCACAACAGCATCCGCGACGAATTCACGCGCGCGCTGGTCAAGCATGCGGAAGGACTGAAGGTGGGCAACGGCCTCGACGAAGGCACGACGCTCGGCGCGCTCGCGAACCCGCGGCGCCTGAGCGCGATGGCGTCGGTCGTCGACAACGCGCGCAAGGTCGGCGCGAGCATCGAAACCGGCGGCGAGCGGATCGGTGCGGAAGGCAACTTCTTCGCACCGACCGTGATCGCGAACGTGCCGCTCGAAGCGGACGTGTTCAACAACGAGCCGTTCGGCCCGGTCGCGGCGATCCGCGGTTTCGACAAGCTCGAGGATGCGATCGCCGAGGCGAACCGTTTGCCGTTCGGGCTGGCCGGCTACGCGTTCACGCGTTCGTTCGCGAACGTGCATCTGCTGACGCAACGCCTCGAAGTCGGGATGCTGTGGATCAACCAGCCGGCGACGCCGTGGCCGGAAATGCCGTTCGGCGGCGTGAAGGATTCGGGCTACGGGTCGGAAGGCGGGCCGGAAGCGCTCGAGCCGTATCTCGTCACGAAGTCGGTGACGGTGATGGCCGTCTGAGGGTGGTCTGATGGCAGGTTGGCCGCGTGCGTGCCGCCATTTGCGGTCCGCACGCGGCTGGCGTTGCCGAGCGCCGGGCGTTCTGCCCGGCCTCGTTGTTTCTGATTCGTTCGCCGTCGGCACCTGCAGCGCCTGCTGCTCACGAAAGCCCGGCTATCGACGAGCGATCAGCGCCAGAATTGCTCCACCCACTGGCACACACGTTGCCACTCGGCGGTTCTCATGTACGCCTGGGTTTCCTTCTCCAGTTCCGGCGCCTTTTGCCAGTCATCGAGGGCGACGGCTTGACCGAGCACGAAATTGCCGCGCTGGTAATGGGCGTTCAGTATCTGCCCGGCCTGTTGTGCGGCGATCGCCGCCGTCGTATCCATCGTCAGCCCGAGCAGGGCTGCTGCCGGTACGCGCCCGCTTTCGAGCGGCCACAGCCATTTCGAAACGCCCCAGGTCAACGGGTTGACGACAGCGTCCGGGGGAATGCCCACGGGGCTGGTTCCGGTGCCGAGCGACAACAGGCGCACATCGTCCAGACTGCCTGCGCGAGTGCTGGCCAGCGCCTCGGCAATGGCGGATACGGAAGGATTGTTCGCAAACACGCCGCCATCGGCGAAATAGCCAAGCCCGGCGATTTCGTACGGCGGGAAATACGTCGGCGCAGCCGACGTGGCAAGTGCGGCATCGAACAGGCTGACGTTACGATAGGCGTTGCCGTTTCCGTTGGAGAAGGTGCACGGAGCCCAGCTCTTGGTGGGCGGATCCCACAGGCGCGCCGAGTTGATTGCGACGAAGCGGGACAGATCCGCCAGCTTGCCGCTGCCGACCAGCGACTTGGCGATCTCCTGTAGCCCGGTGTTGACATACTGGCATTGGAACACGCCCGGACCAGCCAGGACCGTGCCTTGTTCGAGTGCTTGCGTGTGTTGTTCGAGTGCTTGCTTTTGCGCCAGCCACGCACCGTTTTCCCGAAAGATCACCGAGCCCTTCGTCCTGTAGATATCGACGATCTCGGAAATGGATACACCGCGGGCGAGCCCCAGGGCGATCAGGCCGCCCGTGGATGTGCCGGCAAAGCCGTCGGCGCTCGCGATGATCCGGCTGCGCCGGTCGAGGTCCTGGATGAGCAGGGCGGTGATCAATCCCCGGATACCGCCGCCATCGCAACTGAGAATCTTGAAGGTCATTGCGTTTCCCTTTTTGATCGTGGGATGAATGCGAATGGCGCAACCCGGCGGGCATCCCGCCGGTGTCGCCGGGGGATGCGCCGCTTCCTGCGCCGTGTCGCCGCCGGAAATTCAAGCCAGCGGGCGAAGCGTCGTGCGTTATTGCTCGTCGAACCTCACATCGAGCACGGTGTAGGCATCCCACGCATACAAATACGCGTTGTCCTTGGAATAGAGCGACAGTTTCTGGTGGTTGAAATCGGAAATCAAAATCGAGCCCTGGCGCGTCCATCCGCGCGCGCCTATCCAGTTATAGAAACCAACGTAGGCGTTATTGCTGACGGACATATATCGGCTGGTGCCGAGGATCCGATAATACGTCACGCCGTTATAAGGGTACTGTTCGAGCGTCAACGCTTTCGCGGCGGAATCGACGAGAACGGCCCATTCGCCGCTGTTTTGGCCAAGCCAGCCCAACTGCACGCCGTCGTGATAGAGCGCCATTTTGAATGTATCGACCTCAATGGCAGAAACAGGGGCAGTATTGGCGAATTCTGCAAAGGTCCCGTGTGGCTGATTTTCAATCGGATTGAGACTCATTTTTTTTCACCTTGAAGAGGTTGGATGCTTCCCCGCGCCTTCGAGAACAGCACCATGCGCTTCGGACGCATGGCGCGCCGGCATCGTCAAAGGCCGCGATTCCGGCGAATTTTGTGGTGATCCAATCCGGCTGGGCGATGGCAGATCGACCATGATGGCGCCGGACAACGCCAGCGGTCACGGCCGAGACGGCGGGACACGCCGCAGCATTGGTTTATTGAATGCCGGGCATTCAATTTCCTTCTATTGGGGTGATTGTCTCGAGTGTCGCCGCTACATTTTCGATTGACTTGGCACCAGTGATTTATAGGAAATGAAATGACGGATGACAAGGTTGGTGAAAGAGGCGAATTTAATCGAAATTAAAACAATTCCGATCGAATTGCATATATTTGAAACATTCCTGTCCGGCCATCATGGATGGTTTCGCATGCGTCGGATGTCAGGCGTGGCGTTTAACGTTAGCCAAACGGCCAGCCGGCGACAAATTCATTCAACTTTTGCGGGTTTGCTACGAATGTCTGAAGAATACGAAGTTCATGGCCCTCACGACCATGCGGTGGAACATCACGAGTCTCATGGTGGCGATCGAGGTACGTCGCGCATTGCAGTGCTGACGGCCGTGCTTGCGTGCTTCGGCGCGATATCGGCCTATCAGAGCGGTGCCGACGAGAGCCTCGCGCTGCTCTACAAGAGTGACGCCGCGATCAGGAAAACCGAGGCTGCAAATCAGTGGGCCTACTACCAGGCGAAGGGTGACAAGCAGAATCTCGCCGAACTCGGTGCGGCGTTGAGCCCGGAGACATCGCCGCAGCGAAAGCGGTTCGAGACGGATGCCGCGAGATACCGTGCCGACAAGGAACCGATCCGGGCACGCGCCGAGGCGCTCGAAAAGGAAGTCGAGAAGAATAACGCGGCGAGCGAGGAGCGGATGCACCGGCACCATCGATGGTCGCAGGCGACGACCGTCATCCAGATCTCGATTGCACTGGCAGCTATCACGATCCTCACGCGGCGATCATGGATGCAGGGGCTGTCGATCGGCGTAGCCGCGATCGGCATCGTGGTGGCGGGGTTGGCGTTCTTTGGGGTTTGATTGACTGAGAGGCCGTCGGGCTGCAGTCGTATCGATACAGACCAGTGGTTGTGATTTTACATAACGTGAATTATCACCCAAATAAGTGTAAGAGCAAAGTAGTAATGTCGCATCTGGGCAAAGTTGAAATGTCGTAGTTCGAGGGTTTCGGCGCATGCTGGCGGCGGTTCGAACTGCCGGAGCGCATCGTGGGCCAACCTGGACTGATCACCATGAGCATGCGGGAGCTGGATCGTCTGAAGGTCGTGGAAGCCGTGATCGAGCAGCGTCTGATGCCTTGGCGAGCCGCGGAGCGACTTGGGATCAGTCGACGGCAGATTGAACGGCTGGTCGCCCGGTATCGCGCCGCTGGCCCGGTCGGGCTGGTTTCGCAGCGTCGTGGCCACGCCAGCAACCATCAGTTGCCTGAGGATCTCGCTCATCGCGCCTTGAGCCTGATTCGTGAGCGCTACGCCGATTTTGGGCCGACGCTGGCCTGCGAGAAGCTCTGGGAGTGCCATGGGCTGCAGTTGTCGAAGGAAACGGTCAGAAGGCTGATGACAGACGCTGGGCTCTGGATTCCGCGCCGGCAACGGCCGCCCAAGGTCTACCAGCCGCGAGCGCGCCGGGCCTGCCTGGGCGAACTGATCCAGATCGACGGTAGCGATCATCGATGGTTCGAGGAACGGGCGCCGGCCTGCACGCTGCTGGTGTACGTCGACGACGCGACGAGCCGGTTGATGCATCTGCACTTTACGGCGACCGAATCGACCTTCAGCTACTTCGAGGCCACGCGGGCGTATCTGGAGCGTTACGGCAAGCCGGTGGCGTTCTATAGCGACAAGTACAGCGTGTTCCGCAGCGCAACCGCGGGCAAGACCGGCAGCAGCGTGACGCAGTTTGGCCGGGCCATGTATGAATTGAACATCGACACGTTCTGCGCGAACAGCAGCTCGGCCAAGGGACGTGTCGAGCGAGCACACCTGACGCTGCAGGACCGGCTGGTCAAGGAGATGCGATTGCGCGGCATCAGCACGGTGGCCGACGCCAATGCTTATGTGCCCTCCTTCATCGTCATGTATAACGCGCGCTTCGCCAAGCCACCGCGCAGCGACTTCAATGCGCACCGGCCGCTGCGAGGTGACGAGAATCTGGACCAATTGCTGACCTGGCGCGAAACGCGCCGAGTTTCGAAGTCGCTGACGGTGCTGTACGACCGGGTGCTGTATCTGTTGGACGATACGCTCGAGAATCGGAAGCTGATTCATCGCTACATCGACGTCTGGGAGTACCCGGATGGCCGGGTCGAAATACGGACCGATGGCGAGGTATTGCGATGTCGCCTTTACGACAAGCTGGCAGAGGTCGATCAAGGCGCGATCATCGAGCACAAGCGTCTGAGTCACGCACTGCAGGTGGCTGAAGCGGTTCAGGCGCAGCGTGATAACCGGCGGATCTCGGGTTCCCCGTCGCGAGCCAATCGAGGGCTACCGGTACGAGCCAAGGCATCGTTACCCGGTGCCAAGAAACAGCGTGCGTTCACGGAAGCTGATATCGAAGCAGCCATCTTGCAGGTCGCTTCACAAACACATCAATCTGAATCGAATCGGCGGTCTGCGAAGGCCCGCGGGTGAACGTAAGCGCCCTGCTGCTTCAGGCCTGGCACTTCAACGCTGAAGGATGGAAAGCCGATGAAACATGCGACATCTGTATTTAGCTCGCGCTACGACATCTGAATCCGGGTATGACACAGATTGTAGTAGCTTTTTAGAAATGTCGTGTTCTAGCCATTTAGAAATGTCGCGTTTGGACCTCGGTAAGCTTGCCGGCTCCCCGTCAGATCATGGAGCCGGCGATGCACCGAACCGCATTGGTGACATTGAACATGCGAGAACTCGACCGTCTGAAGGCAATCCAGGCCGTAGTGGATTTGGGCCTGAAGCCTGGCCGCGCGGCCGAACGCCTGGGCCTGACGGTCCGGCAGATCGAGCGGCTGGTGATTCGATACCGGGAGTCTGGCGCGGTGGGCCTGACCTCGCGCAAGCGTGGCGGTCCTGGCAACCGGCGGCTGGATGCGGAGTTGGCCCAGCGGGTCCTGACGATCATCCGGGATCGCTACGCCGATTTCGGGCCGACACTGGCGTGCGAGAAGCTCCGGGAATGCCACGGCATCCAGCTCGCCAAGGAAACGGTACGGCGGCTGATGACGGAAGCTGGTTTGTGGGTGCCACGCCGGCAACGGCCGCCCAAGGTCTATCAGCCGCGAGCGCGCCGGGCCTGCGTGGGCGAACTGATCCAGATCGACGGTAGCGATCATCGATGGTTCGAGGAACGGGCGCCGCCCCCGCACGCCCCTCCCCGACTGCCTCCGTGCAGCCGACGCATCGCAATTCCAAGCGATTCCGCAGAGGACCTTTCCTGTGCAACGTCTTAATCGACCGCCGCACGATCTCCAATAATGGCCGCTCGATCCATCGGCCGTCAGGCCGCTCCCACACAACAACAAAAACACCTATGCATTCCTGCACAATGAACCCGCATGCCGGCGCACGCATCGCGGGGACCGTCATTGCCGCCTGCCTGACCGGCTTCGTGCCGGATGTCGCGCTTGCGCAGAGCAGCGTGACGCTGTACGGCCTGATCGACACGTCGATCACCTACTCGAGCAACCAGCGCACGCGCGGCGCCGGCTCGCCCGGCGGCGGCAGCGTCGCGATGACGAGCGGCGCGCTGAACGCGTCGCGCTGGGGGCTGCACGGCCGCGAGAATCTCGGCGGCGGAATGGCTGCGGTCTTCACGCTCGAGAACGGCTTCTCCGGCACCACCGGCAAGCTGTCGCAGAAAGGCGTCGACCTGTTCGGCCGCCAGGCGTGGATCGGCGTGGGTTCGGAGACGGCCGGCACGCTGTCCTTCGGCCGCCAGTACGACCTGATCCTCGATTTCGTGACGCCGCTCGGCGCGGCCGGCCCCGGCTGGGGCGGCAACCTCGCGGTCCACCCGTACGACAACGACGATTCGAACCGCAACCTGCGCATCAACAACGCGGTGAAGTACACGAGCCCGACGGTTCGCGGGCTCAGGTTCGGCGCAATGATCGGTTTCTCGAACACGGCCGGCCAGTTCTCCAACAACGCGGTGTGGAGCACGGGCGTGTCGTATGCGAACGGGCCGCTGAAGCTCGGCGCCGGCTACCTGAAGATCAGCCGCGACCGCAACGCATCGAACCCTGACGGCGCACTGAGCACCGTCGACGGCTCGGCGACGGTCACGGGCGGCAACCAGCAGATCTGGGCGATGGCGGGCCGTTATGCGTTCGGGCCGCACTCGGTCGGCGTCGCATGGTCGCATTCGACCACCGACGGCGTGACGGGCGTGCTCCAGGGCGGCAACATCGCCCCGCTGAAAGGCGAATCGCTGGTGTTCGACAATTTTTCGATCGACGGACGCTACTTCGTCACGCGGGCGTTGACCGTCGCCGCCGCGTACACGTACACGATGGGTCGCTTCGATACGCGCACGGGCCAGACGCGCCCGAAATGGAACCAGGTCGTCGCGCAGGCCGACTATGCGCTGTCCAAGCGCACGGATGCGTATCTCGAAGGCACCTATCAGCGCGTGAGCGGCGGCAACGGCAACCCCGCGTTCAACGCGACGGTCTGGACCTTGACGCCTTCCGCGAACAGCAACCAGGCCGTCGTCGCGCTGGGGCTGCGGCACAAGTTTTGACGACGCGGCGTGCGCCGCCGTGTCACGCTGCCGACCGGCTGCATCGGGCGAGCGCTTCCCGCATCACCCAAGCGCCATGACCGCCACCGACGAGGCCGCGCCCCGTGCGCGGCCTTTTTCGCTGTGGCAGGCGCTGCTTACCGCGCACCGCCCACGGAAGCAAGAATGCCTCCCGGCTGTCGCGTTTGCGCAAAAAATGCGAAGAAACTGGTCGCGTTGTGACATTTTTCCTAATCTGTTTGCAGCGACGCCGCGATCCGGCGTTCCGGTCGCAACATTCTTTCATCTGGCGCACCATCGGCTTACGAATCCGCATCGCGGCAGCGAAGCCGGACATTTCGCGCCATGGCGGCCGGACGGCTGCGTGCGAACGGCACGCGCCCCGCTTTCAACGCAGTCAACCGCTGGAGAAGAACGATGAGCAAAATGAACCGAATTGCGGTCCTGGCAACTTTCGTCCTGCTGGCCGGTTGCCACCACGCGGCGAAAACGCCCGAGAATGCCGGCGCGGCGCCGACGCCCTCGAGCGAAGCCGTCGCGACGGTGACGGCCGACGATCTGAACAATCCGAACAGCCCGCTCGCCAAGCGCAGCATCTACTTCGATTTCGACCAGTACTCAGTGAAGCCCGAATTCCAGTCGCTGCTGCAGGCGCATGCCGACTATCTGCGCAGCCATCCCGCGCGGCGTGTGCTGATCCAGGGCAACACCGACGAGCGCGGCACGTCGGAATACAACCTCGCGCTCGGCCAGCGCCGCTCGCAGGCCGTGGCGAGCGCGCTCGAAACGCTCGGCGTGCAGGCGACGCAACTCGAGGCGGTTAGCCTCGGCAAGGAAAAGCCGGTCGCGCTCGGCCACGACGAGGAAGCGTGGGCGCAGAACCGCCGCGCCGATCTCGTCTATCGTTGATCCAGGCGCCGCCGCCGCGGCGATACGCGAAAAGCATGGAATAAACGCTTCGCCGAAACGTCTTGTCATCGCGCAGGCGCGCGGTTCCCATGAGCCGCCTTTCCCGTGGCCTGCGCGCTGCAAGGAGATTGCAATGAAATCGGCAACGCTGGCTGCGACGCTGATCGCGGCGCTGGTGCTCATGCTGTCGGCGGGCTGTACGTCGTCGGGCAGCGGCGTCTCGCAAGGACCGGGCATGAGCCGGTACGGCGGCTCGGGAGGCAGCGGAGGTAGTGGCGGCGGCTACTGACGCGCCGCCGGACTGGCTTGAACGGGGCGTCACGCGCAAACGCGGCCGGCACTCGGCCGCGTCGCGCGCGACGCCCTGTTTCGTCGTCCGATTTATCGCCGCATCGCCTTCACGTCGGCCGGCGTGACGCTCGCGGGCTGGCCGCCCCACGTCGCGCGCAGATAGTTCGCGAGCTGCGCGAGTTCGTCGTCGCTCAGCGTGCGCGCGAAAGCCGGCATCGGCTGCAGGTTCTCGAAGCCGGCGAACTTCTGCTCGTCGATGCCGTCGAGCATCGCGACCAGCAGGTTGCGCGGGTCGTCCTGGCGCACCGTCGAGTTGCCGTTCATCGGCACCGCCACGTGCGGCTTGCCTTCGCCGTTGAAGCCGTGACAGCCCGCACAGACCGCGAGATACACCGAGCGGCCGGCGGCAAGCTGCGCGGTATCGGCCGACACCGGCTTCACCGGTTGCGACGCGGGCGGCGTATCGCCGAGCAGGTACACCGACAGCGCGCGCAGGTCGTCCTTCGTCAGGTACTGCGTGCTCAGGTGCACGACCGGATACATCTCGCCGAATGCCGAGCCTTGCGGCGCGATGCCGACGCCGAAGAACGTCTGCAGGTCGGCGCCCGTCCAGCCGCGCGCGGCGAGGCCGCCCGGCGTGATGTCGGGCGCGGCCACGCGGCCGAGCGCGGCCCCCGCGAACGGCTTCGCCCCGTCGAGCTGGCCCGTGAACGCACGCGGCGTGTGGCATTCCGCGCAATGGCCGAGCGCGCCCGCGAGATAGCGGCCGCGCCGCCAGTCGGCGGATTGCCCGGCCGACGCATCCGGCAGGCTGTCCTTCAGGAACAGCATGTCCCAGAAGACCATGCCGAAGCGCAGGTTGTACGGGAACTTCAGGTCGTGCACGCGGTTTTCCTGCGCGACCGGCTTCACCGTCTTCAGGTACGCGTACATCGCATCGGCGTCGGCGCGCGTGAGCTGCCGGTACGACGTGTACGGCATCGACGGATACAGGCGCTTGCCCGGCGCCTTGCCGTCGTGCAGCGCGGCGTAGAAGTCGTCCGCGCTCCAGTCGCCGATTCCGTGTTCCTTGTCGGGCGTGATGTTCGAGCCGTAGAACGTGCCGAACGGCGATTCGAGCGCCGCGCCGCCGGCGAATGGCGCGCCGTCCTTCGCGGTGTGGCACGCCGCGCAGTCGGCAGCCTTGACGAGATAGCGGCCGCGCGCGACCGCATCGGCGCCGGGCGCGCCGGACGCCGCATTCGACGCCGGCGCGTCGTGGCCGCCGCAGGCGGCGAGCAGCAGCGCGCAGATCGCGGCGAGCGCGGGCAGGCCCGCGGCCCGCGCGACACGATGAGCGAGAGTGCGTTTCATGCGGAGTCCTTCACGAGTCCCGGTGTCGTCAGCACCACGTCCTTGACGGCTTCGTAGTAGCGGACGTAGCCCGTGCAGCGGCAGAGGTGCGCATCGAGCGCGTCGGTGATCGTGCGTTCCACGTCGGCCTTCGCGACCGGCTCGCGCTTCAGGCGTTCGATCAGCACGGTCGCCGCGTTGACGAAGCCGGGCGTGCAATAGCCGCACTGGAAGCTGAAGTGCTCGAGGAACTTCTGCTGGATCGGCGACAGCTCGACGACCTCGCCCGCCTCGTTGCGCTTCGCGTGGCCTTCGATCGTGCGGATCGAACGGCCATGGAAGAAGTGCGCGCCGGTGATGCAGGTGCGCATTTCCTCGCTCGTGCCGTCCGGCTGGTCGACGATCACGACGCACGCGTGGCAGATGCCCTGCCCGCAGCCGAGCCGCGAACCGGTGAGGCCCACGTACTCGTGCAGGAACTCGATCATCATCAGCCCTTCCGGCACCTGCATCGGGCCGACGGCGTTGCCGTTGATCCTGACCGACAGCGGCTTCTGCTGGAACCGAACGAGCGGACGTTCGACGGCAGCCGGTGCCGGTGCAGCCGGCGTGGCGGGAACGGACGCCGGGGCGGCCGAAGCCGCCGCCGGCACGGAAGCGCCGGTCGCAGCCGCGCTGGCGCTCGCGGCCGAAGCCGCGGTTTGGGCGGTCGTCATGCGAGCACCTCCTGAATCTTTTGCGGGGTCACCGGCAAGTCGGTGAAACGATGGCCGATCGCGTGCGCGATGCCGTTCACGATCGCGCCGACGACGGGGATCATCACCACTTCGGCGACACCCTTCGGCGGATCGGTCTCGGACAGCGGCGGCAGCACCTCGCCCGTTTGCGTCCAGACGGCGACGTCGGACGCGCGCGGCAACCGGTAACGGTTGAAGTTCCACGTGCCGTTGCCGGGGCCGTCCTCGTAGAGCGGCAGGTACTCGTGCAGCGCATGGCCGATGCCCATCGCGAGACCGCCCTGCAACTGGCCCGACACGAGTTGCGGCGAAATCTGGTTGCCGCATTCCATGATCGAGTGATGCGTGAGCAGTTCGACCTTGCCGGTCGCTTCGTGCACGGCCAGCTCGACGAGCGTGCCGACCGCCGTGTAGTACGTGACGGCCGCGTTGTTGCGGCTCGTCGGCGGGATGAACACGCGCTTGCGGTCCAGCACGCGGTAGCCGTTCGCGGTCGGCGGCAGCGTGCCGCGCAACGCGGTCGCGCCGGCCGGGGCGGCGGTGCCCGGGATCGGGCCGTCGTCGCCCGTCTTCGGCGCGCCGACACGCAGCGACAGCCCGTCGATCGGCAGATGCTCGACCGTGCCGCCCACCTCGAACTCGGCGTCGGTCCACTGCCAGCGGTTGAACACGTGCACGACGGCGCCGGTCGGCAGGCCGAGCGCATGCGCCTGCTTCGCGAGCTGCTCGAACGTCAGCGGCTCGAGGCCGTCGGCGGTCAGCTTGCCGTCGACCCAGCGCGCATCCTCGATGCGGATCGTGTACGGCGCGGCCTGGCCGCCGCCGAGGCCGCGCGTCCAGATCGACATCGCGGCCGGCCACAGCCCGTAGCGGAACACGGCGCGCGCGGCTTCGCGCGTGCTGTGCGTGAAGTAGTACGCCGAGTTCGTCGCGCTCGACGGCGATGCATAGCCCGGCGACCAGCGCGGGTTCGCGCTCAGGCGATCCTGGTCGGCCTGCGACATCAGATACGGATCGCCGCTCGTCTCGATCGGCAGGTCCGGCCATTCGGTCAGCGCCACGCGGACGTCGGTCGCCGGGCGGCCGAGCCATTTCGCGACCGCGACGGCCTGCGACGTCGACATCCCGGTGCCGATCTCGGCCGCCGTATGCTGCAGAGACACCTTGCCGTGCTCGTCGAATTCGACTTTCGCGAACGACGCTTCCGCGCCCGTGCCGAAATCCTTCTGCACGCACGCGAAGCCGACGCCGTAGCGCTTGCCCGGATGCGCGGCCTCGAATTCGGCCTTGCGCGCGGCACGGCGCGTCCACAGCGGATGCTGCTTCGCCCGTTCGAGCACTTCGTCGACGCGCAGCGCACCGGCGGGAATCGCGCCCTGCGTGTTCTTCATCCCCGAACGCAGCGCGTTGCGCAGCCGAAAGTCGATCGGGTCGATGTTCAGTTGCGCGGCGATCTCGTCGATCGCCATCTCGGTCGCGGCCATGCTCTGCAGCGTGCCGTAGCCGCGTGCGGAACCGGCATCGATCGCGCGCGACGCGATCGCGACGGCCGCGAGATCGCTCTTCGGGAAGTAGTAGATCGATTGCGCGGCCGTGGCACCGACCATCGCGACCGACGGCGAGAAGTTCGAGCGCCCGCCGCCGTTCGCCTCGAAATCGCCCTTGAACGACTGCAGCAGGCCGGTGTTGCGATCGACCGCGATCCGGTAATGCATCTTGAACGCGTGACGCTTCAACGAGGTCTGGAACTGCTCGTAGCGGTCGTTCGCGAAACGCACCGGGCGGCCGTCCGCGTACAGCGCGCAGACGAGGCCGTAGAACGGCACGTTGAAGTGATCCTTCGAGCCGTAGCCGACCGTATAGCACGGATGCACGAACAGCTTCTTCACCGGGAAGCGGCATTTCGCGACCATCGCGGCCGCGTTCTCCGACACCTCGAGCGGCGACTGGGTCGGCACGACGAGGTGCAGCGCTTGCGTTGCAGCGTCGTACCAGCAGTTCGCGTTGTCGGGTTCGAGCGCGGCTGTATCGACCGACTGCGTGTTGTATTCGCGGTCGAACACGAGCCACTCGGCGGGCGGATGATCGAGTTCGGCACCGATCTGCCCGGCGAGGAACATGCCCTGCTCGTCGAGCTTGCCGTGCGCCTTGCCGTCCGGCCAGACCGGCAGGTGCTTGCGCATCATGCTCGGGAAGATCGGCGCGTCCTTCAGGCTCGAATAGACGTCGTCGTCATAGGCTGTCTTGCCGCCCACGCGCACATAGCGGAAGGTGCCCCACGGATCGCGTTCGAGCGGGCCCGTGACCGCGCCGTAGCGAATCACGTCGTCGCGAAACTTCAGCGCGTTCTTCGCGAAACGGAAGCGCGCGAAGTCGTGATAGATCAGGATCGCGACCGCATGGCCGAGATACGCAGGCGTCTTGCCGGCCGGCAACAGCATGTCGTCGCCGTAGAACGCCGGGAACGCGACGCCGTCGCGCGCGAGATCGTCGGCCGTGACGACGCGGTCCGGTTTCAGCTCATCGCCGAGCAGCGACAGGTCGAAGCCTTCGTACGTGCGGTCGGCCTGCGTGACGCGCAGGATCAGCGCGTGCGACTGCTGCTGCGGCCAGTGCGGCATGTCGGCGGCGCGCACGTCACGGGCGAACACTTTCGAGCCCGTGACCTTCGCGATGCCGTCGATGCGAAATTGGGGGATGCCGGTGACACTATCCCATTTGACGGGGGTGAGGAGTTTTTCTTCGAAGAGCGCCGCGAACGCGCGGCTGCCGATGGGCGCGACATACACAGCGACACCCGCCAGCACGCTGGCTTTCAGAAAACCCCGCCGTGACAGGCCGTGGTTTTTCATTTGGGGGGAACCTCCTGAGGCGGCTCGGACGGCGATCGGGTGTCGCGGCGTTCGGAGCGGCGCGCATTCTGGCATTGTTTTTGATATATCGCCTATAGTATTTCCCGCATGAAATACTTATTGAATTTCTTATAACGGGTTTCAGCCGGCCGCGGCGGGCAGTCGCGGGGGCGATTCCCATGCCGTTTGCGTGCGGCTCGATACCGTTGTGCCGGCCTCGCCAGTTTCCGCGTGGCAGCCGCACATCGTTCCGTTCGCAACGATGCCGCCTCCGCGCCGCCGAATCCGCGGGCCGCTCGCAACCGGGGTTGACGACTCGTGCTCGCAGCGATGCGCCGGGGCTGCCGGCTGCCCCGCACCGCCGGTTTTTCATGGTAATGTCGTGCGCATCCGGCTAGGCCGGGCCTCCGCCACGTGCCGTGCGGGCGCCGCCAGCCATCGAGACATCGTGTCGAGGTCGACAACCATGGCAGTCAGGGCATCTCTCCTGAACTCCGTTCTCGCCACTCCCCCCTCCGGTAATCACCGCGTGACGGCCGCGCTGCGTCCGTCGATGCTCGTGACGCTGTTCGAGGACGTGCGCCCGATGGCGCTGTCCGGGCTCGCGAGCGGCTTCGTCGCGGCCGTTGCGCTGATCCGGCTGCAGCAGCTGTGGTGCCTCGCGTGGCTCGTCGTCGACGTCGGTCTGCTCATTGCGCGCCTGTCGATCGTACGGGCCTACACGGTGCGGCGCGACGCCGGCGACGATCGCACCGAATACTGGGCGAGTCGTTATGCGCCGGTGTCGCTCGTCGCGTGCTTCGTGCTCGGCCTCGGCGTGATGGGCTGCGTACAGGCCGCCGACGTCGAGCTCGGCACGCTGTCCGTGATGGTCGCGGGCGGCGTGTTCGGCGGGATCGCATCGCGCAATTCGGCGCTGCCGCGGCTCGCGATGACGCAGGTCGTGCTCGGCGTGCTGCCGATCGGCGTCGGCGCGCTGCTGGCCCCGCGGCCGGGCGCGTGGCTGCTGGTGCCGCCGATCGCGATCTATCTCGCGGCGATGCGCACGGTCGTGCAGCGCCACTACCGCGTGCTCGTCGCGCTGATCGCCGCGCGCCAGCGCAACGCCGAACTCGTCGCGCGCTTCGACGCCGCCCTCACCTACATGCCGCACGGCCTGTGCATGATCGACGGCGACAGCCGCGTGATCGTGGTGAACCGGCGCACCGCGCAACTGTTCGGCTCGGCGCGCGAGGTCATGCTCGATACGCCGCTGCCGGCCGTCGTCGCCGCGCTCGGCGCGAACGCGGCGACCGATCCCGCCGGCGCCGGCCTCGCCGCGCAATGTGCCGCGTGGCTGAGCCGCGCCGAGCCCGTGCCGCTCGACATCGCGCTCGCCGACGGGCGCCAGCTTGAACTGACGCGCCACCGGGTACCTGACGGCAACGCGGTGATCATCGTCGAGGACGTCACCGCGCGCCGCCAGACCGAACAGCACATCCGCCACCTCGCGCGGCACGACGCGCTGACGGGGTTGCCGAATCGCCACGAACTGCATGCGGAGCTCAAGCGGATGCTCGCGCGCCGGCCGCGGCTGCCGAGCCCCGCGTTCGCCGTCATGTATCTCGACCTCGACGGCTTCAAGTCGATCAACGACCGCTTCGGCCACCAGGCCGGCGACGAAGTGCTCACGCAGGTCGCCGAGCGGCTCGGCAAGACGTTGCCGCGCGGCGAGCTCGCGGCGCGCATCGGCGGCGACGAGTTCGTCGTCGCGATCGACGACACGACGATGGACGCGTGCTCGATCCTCGCCGCGCGGATCATCCGGCAGATTTCGGCGCCGTACGTGCTGTCGATCGGCGAGACCGTCTGCATCGGCATCAGCATCGGCATCGCGCTCGACGACGGGCACGGCTCGCCCGACGAGCTGATCCGGCAGGCCGACAGCGCGCTGTACGACGCGAAGTCGGCCGGCAAGGGCATCTACTGCTTCTATTCGAGCGGCAGCCGCCGCGTGGCGCCGGTTGCCGCAAGCTGAGCCGATCGCGCGCCGCGCCGCGCATTCCTTTTTCCTACCCGCCTCATCTTCCCGACGATTCAATTCCGAAACGCTTTGCCGGGTCGCGCGTGGCGCCGCGCGCTCGCATGTCACGTGACGTGTTCCGTAACATCGCCGTCCGGCACGCAGCACGATGACGGCAGAAGCCCGCACGATCGTGGCCGGGAGCGGCGTTTCGCGACTGGCACTCTTATTGCTCCTTGATACGGAAAGAACGTTTCAGGGAGCCCAACATGAATACCGTCGACGTCCTCGCACGAACCGAAATCATCGACGAACAGGCGGTGATCGACGGCGCATCGCTGATCCGCCGGCTCGTGTCCGACCGCCGGATGCCGGCCGCATACGAAGCCGCATGCGTCGACAATCCGCCGCTTACGCTGTACGGCGCGTTTCGCCAGGGCGTCGCCGATTACGCCGCGCGGCGCGCGAATCCGTATCGCGCCGGCAGCCGTTTCTGGGCGCTGTGGGAAGAAGGACGTCTCGAAGCTGAAACATCCGGCCGGTAAGCCGGTTGCACGCGCCGGCCCTGTCGCGACAAGGGCCCGGCGCGACATCCGGCGCATGAACCGGCCGGCTGGCGCGCCGGCATGCGTTCATCGCTGCAACATCGCGCGCGGTCGCGCGTATCGGCACCGCAACGCACGACAACGCGCCCGTCCGCCGTCACGCGCACCTGGTTGAGCCCGCCCGCCGCGCGTTGCCGCTTTCCCCTATAAGATGGCAGATTCCGTTCATCGAACGATACCGCCATGACCGCCTCTTCCTCTTCCCGAAATCCCATTCACTGCGAAATCGATCTCGACGCACAAGGCAAGCATGCGGGCTACCTGCGGCTGCCGCACTCCGTGCACCGCTCCGCATATGGCTGGCTGCCGATCCCGATCGCGTCGATCCGCAACGGCGACGGCCCGGTCGCACTCGTGATGGCCGGCAATCACGGCGACGAGTACGAAGGCCAGATCATCGTGTCGCAACTGATGCGCGAGATCGAGCCGGAGATGGTCAGCGGCCAGTTGATCCTGCTGCCGATGGCCAATTTCCCGGCGGCGGATGCGGGCCTGCGCGTGTCGCCGCTCGACGGGGGCAACCTGAACCGCAGCTTCCCCGGCGATCCGACCGGCACGCCGACGCAGATGATCGCCCACTACATCGAACACGCGCTGCTGTCGCGCGCGCAATATCTGGTCGACCTGCATTCGGGCGGCAGCTCGCTGCTGTACCAGGGCGGCAACATGCTCGCGATCGATCCGCTCGACGCGGACGAAGCCGAGAAGCTCAACGGGCTGCTGGTCGCGTTCGGGTTGCAGAATGCGCTGCTGCACGCGCCGAATCCCGTGCATTCGGCGTCGGCCGCGCGTCGGCAAGGCGCGATCTCGATCGTGACCGAACTCGGCGGCGCCGGCATGGCCGACCCGTCGCTGATCCGGCTCGGCCGCCACGGGCTGCTGCATTACCTCGGCTATATCGGGCTGCTGCACGGCGCGCTCGTGCCCGACGCGCCGCCGACCGTCACGCGCTTCATGCGCGTCGACGGCGATCGCCATTTCGTTTATGCGTACGAGCGCGGGCTGTATGAACCGCTCGTCGAACTCGGCGACCAGGTGAAGGCCGGGCAGCCGGCCGCGTGGGTGCACTTCCCCGATACGCCGTTGCGGGAACCGGTGCTGCATCGGTTCAACGGCGACGGCGAAGTGGTGTGCAAGCGTGTGCCCGCGCAGGTGCTGCGCGGGGATTGTCTGTTTCAGTTGGCGGAGTTGTCGACGCCGCCGCGGGTCATCCGGTGATGAACCCGACCGACGCGTTCACGACCGTCGTACGCCGATGCCGGTACGTACACTCGGGCCGTCAGTCGGATGACACCGGCGTCTCGTTGCCCTGTGCAACGCCGCATTGATGGCAATGCGGGAAGAAGAAGAAATTCCGGCCGCCGCATTCGCATACATTGAAAAGCCGCAATCCACAATGCACGCAAAACGTGGAGTCGTCGCCGCCGAGATTCCATTGTTTGTCGCATGACGGGCAACGCTTTTTCTCGAGCGACCGAACGGCTTTTTCGTATCCGATCGTGCGCGCGCGTTCGCCCTGATCCTGCTGCAATTCGAGCCGCTTGCGTTCGGCATAGCGCTGAAAGGCCTTCATCATGTAAAGACCGGCGAATACCGTGAGCACGATGCCGACCAGGACCCGGACATAGCCGCCGAAATTCGGCAAGTACGGAACCAGTTCAATGAAAAACGCACTCAACGCAAACAGGCCGAAACCGTACACGAACGGCCAATAACGCGCCTTGCGGTAGCGGATGAACAGCCAGGTCGCGACCAGCAGGATCGGTAACGTCAGCGCAAGCCGCAGCCCGAACACTTGCATCTCGTAGCGCCGGGTCGCCTCGTCGAAGCGACGTTCGGCTGCTGCGTCCGCTTCGGCGATTTGCGTGTCGACGTGCGTCAGTTGCGATGCCAATGCCCGTTGCTGATCACCGACCGCATCGATCTGATGCTGCCAGTTGACCACGCCTGCCTGGAGGGTATCCAGCTTGCGCGTCCTCGCCACAATGTCCGGGTCCGTCGCACCGTCTCCCGTCACCGCGCGGGTGGCCAGCCAGTTGCGGAAACTTTCCTTCTCGGCCGCGTACTCCTTCGCGGCGCGGCCGCGCGCCACTTCCATCGTGTCGACCTTCTCGGCAAGCGCGTCGCGCTGCGCCTGCAGTTGACGGCGCGCCGCGTCCAGCCGCGCTTTTACCGGCGCATCGGCGAATTGCTCGACGACCGGCGGCCCGCCGCTCGGCGCGAACGCCATGTCGCGGATCACGAGGCTGCCGAGCATGTTCAGAAAGACCGCGAAAACGATCGCAATCGCCCAGGAGGCGAGCCGCAGGAGCCGCGCCGGGCTGGTCAGGCCGTCGCCGGAAGTCATCATTGTTTTTACCCGCTTGTTGGAATGGCTTCCATTGTCGTCAATCTTGATGCAACCGTCGATCGTCTCTATTTCGATGGCGGATAGTCACCTCGACACGGGCATCGACGGTCCGCAACTGACCTGCAACTCTCCGCGTCAGCTAGAATGACGCGCTTTGCCCGTCCTCCCATGTGGTTCAAGAACCTTCAGCTTCATCGTCTTCCGGCCCCTTGGGCCGTCACGCCCGACCAGATGGAAAAATGGCTGGCGCCCTACGCGTTCCAGCCCGGCAGCAGCGTCGAAATGCAGCGCGTCGGATGGGCGTCGCCGCGTGACGACGGCGCGCTCGTCTATTCGATCAACCGGCAGATGCTGCTGGTGTTTCGCGCCGAAAAGAAGCTGCTCCCGGCGTCGGTCGTCAATCAGGTCACCAAGGCGCGTGCGCTCGAGGTCGAGGAGCAGCAGGGCTTCAAGGTAGGCCGCAAACAACTGCGCGAACTCAAGGAGCAGGTGACCGACGAACTGCTGCCGCGCGCGTTCAGCATTCGCCGCGATACCCGTGTGTGGATCGACACGGCGAACGGCTGGCTCGTCATCGATGCGGCGGCACAAGCGCTTGCCGACGACGTTCGCAGCCTGCTCGTCAAGTCGATCGATCAACTGCCACTCGCCGGTGTTCAGGTGGCGCGCTCCCCGGTCGCCGCGATGACGGACTGGCTGCTGTCCGGCGAGGCGCCGGGCGGATTCACCGTCGACCAGGACGCCGAGTTGCGTTCGACCGGCGAAGGCGGCGCCACGGTGCGATACGTCGGCCACGCGCTGGAAGCGAGCGACATGCGCCGGCACATCGAAGCCGGCAAACAGTGCATGCGCCTCGCGATGACCTGGGATGAGCGAATCTCGTTCGTGCTGACACCGTCGCTGACGATCAAGCGTGTCACGCCGCTCGACGTGATCAAGGAGGCGGCGGATCCCACCGCGCAGAATGACGACGAGCGCTTCGACTCGGACTTCACGCTGATGACGGGTGAACTGGCGCGGATGCTGACCGGTCTCGTCGATATTCTGGGTGGCGAACAGCACGACGCGATTCAGCAGGCGGCAGCGGCCTGAACGCCGTCGTTGTCGCGAATCGTCGCCCACGACGGCAGGGATTCGCGATGACGCGACCATTCGAGGAGGTCCGTCGCCACGCTGGCGGCGGGCCGCGACCGGCCGCTCGCGACCCTGACGAGCCAGCCGCGAATCGGCATGGCCCGTCGGCCATCGAAATGACAACGCTCCCAATCCTCGGCGATCATCTACGTCGTACACACCTCGAACGGGCACCGCCCCCACCACGCCCGTTCGTCGACCCCACTCCCCCTGCAAGCCTTCTTCCACCGCCCGCGAAATCCTTATCGAAATTGCTTCGTTCGCCTTTCCCGGCCGCGCCGCTAACGTGTTCAAAACGGCGGCGGCGCGCCGAATGCCTCGCACGCAGCACGACAGCCGCCGCCATCACGACAACCGCGTCGCGATAACGGAACAGACCGGACGGGCCGCGTGCCCGCACCCCGCCGGGAACATCCGCATCGCGCGCCATTCGCGATGCCCATGGCCACGAACGACCGCATCATCGACACGACGCCGCTCGACGTCCGCGCGCAGCCGCTGATCGACGCGCTGATCGACGAATATTCGACCCGTTACGACGCGTACCGCCCGGACAGCCGAGCGTCGGCCCGCGACGAACTCGCACGCTACCCGGCCGAACTGTTCGCGCCGCCCGAAGGCGCGTTCGTGCTCTTGCTGCGCGACGGCGAGACGATCGGCGGCGGCGCGTTCAAGCGCTACGACGCGCAAACCGCCGAACTGAAACGCATCTGGACGCGCACCGACCTGCGCCGCCAGGGCCTCGCGCGGCGCATCGTCGAAGCGCTCGAACTGCGCGCCGTGCAACAGGGCTATCGCCGCCTCTACCTGACCACCGGCTTTCGCCAGCCCGAAGCGTGGGCGCTGTACGACCGCACCGGCTATACGCGGCTGTTCGATTCGTCGATCGATCCCGAAGCGTATTTCCACCTGCGCTTCGGCAAGGATCTCGTCGATCCGTCGCGCACGTCGACGCTCACCGACTTGTGGGCGCCCGTGCCCGAAGCGGCGCTACCGCGCTGAGCGCACGGCGTCCCGCATTTCACCTCGCCCATTCCGCCTTCCACGCTTCCACGACAGGACGCTTTCATGCATCGAGCCGTATCGCTTTCCTCCCGTGCCGCGCACACACTGGCCGCCGCGCTGATCGGCCTGACCGCCTTCGCCGCCGCCACGGCCGCCGCCGCGACGTTCGACCTGAGCCCCGAGCAGCGCGGCCGGCCGCGTGGCACAGCCGATGCGGCAGTCGAGCGCGCGGTGCCCGCGTCGTTCAAGTTCGCCGAGCCCGGCACGCTGACGATCGGCATCGCACCGAGCCTGCCGCCGATCAGCTCGTATGCGACCGACGCGCGCACGGTGGTCGGCTTCGACGCCGATATTGGCCAGCTCGTGTCCGACAGCCTCGGCCGCAAGCTGAAAATCGTCGCGCTCGCATGGGCCGACTGGCCGCTGGCGCTCGAATCGGGGAAAGTCGACGCGGTGATCTCGAACGTGACCGTCACCGAGGAGCGCAAGCAGAAGTTCGATTTCTCGACCTATCGCAAGGATCAGGTCGGCTTCTACGTGCGCAACGACAGCAAGATCCAGGCGATCCGCGAGCCGAAGGACGTCGCCGGGCTGCGCATCGTGACCGATGCCGGCACCAACCAGGAAAAGATCCTGCTCGCGTGGGATCGCGAAAACGTCGCGCACGGGCTGAAACCGGTGCAGATCCAGTACTACGACGACCAGGCGATGCGCATCGTCGCCGTGCAGTCGGGCCGCGCCGACGCGGTGTTCAGCGTGAACTCGGTGCTCGCGTATCAAAGCGCGCAGCAAGGCAAGACGCGGCTCGTCGGTGCGATCAGCGGCGGCTGGCCGCGCACGGCCGACATCGCGATCGCGACGCGCCGCGGCAGCGGCCTCGCCGATCCGCTGACCGTCGCGCTGAACGGGCGGATCAAAAGCGGCCGCTACCGGCAAGTGCTCGATCGCTGGAACCTCGCATCCGAAGCGATCGACCAGTCGCGCACGAATCCGCCCGGGCTGCCGAAGAGCTGAGCGCCGCGCGCCCGCAACCGTCCATCCACGCTCACGCAGGAACGTCGCTCACCATGTCTTATTCGCTTTCGCTGCTGGACAAGAGTCCGATTGCCGACGGCGCGACCGCCGCCGATGCGTTGCGCTTCACCACGACGCTCGCGCAACGCGCGGAACAGCTCGGCTACGCGCGCTTCTGGGTCGCCGAGCATCACGGCACGCCGGGTTTCGCCAGCTCGGCGCCGGAGATCGTCGTCGCGCACCTGCTCGCGCACACGTCGCGCATCCGTATCGGCTCCGGCGGCGTGATGCTGCAGCACTACAGCCCGTTCAAGGTGGCCGAGACATTCAAGCTGCTGGCCGCGCTCGCGCCGGGCCGCGTCGATCTCGGCATCGGCAAGGCGCCCGGCGGGCTGCCGCTGACCACGCGCGCGCTGCAGTGGTTCCACGACAAGGCGCGCAAGCCCGATTTCGCGGGGCAGCTCGCGGCGCTCGACGCGTTCCTCGGCTGGGGCGTGGCCGAAGATCATCCGCTCGCCGGCGCGGTGGCGATGCCGGCGCCGCCGCAGTTGCCCGAACGCATCCTGCTCGGCGGCTCGCCGGACAGCGGCGCGCTCGCCGCACGCAACGGCTGGCGCTTCTGCTACGCGGGCCATTTCAACGGCGACGACGCGAATCTCGAACGCTCGCTCGACGCGTACCGCGGCGCGGGCGGCGAGAAGCCGCTCGTCGCACTGTACGCGGTCGCCGCGCCGACGCGCGACGAGGCCGAGCAACTGATCGGGCCGCTGAAGATTTTCAAGCTGCAGTTCGCGGGCGGCCAGAGCTTCAACCTCGCCAGTGCACAGGCGGCCGCGGAATTCGCGCGGCAAAGCGGCGCGTCCGACTACCGGATCGACGAGTTGCGCCCGACGGTACTCGCCGATACGCCCGAGCGCATCCACCGCGCGCTCGACGCATTGAGCCGGCGGCTCGACGTCGATGCGTTCGTGATCGATTCGCCGGTCACCGACTACGCGGCGCGGCTCGCGTCGGTCGAATGGCTGGGCGGCGCGCTGTCCACCACCCCGTTGCAGGCGGCCCTCACGGCCGACCGCTCCCTCTCCCCCGACCAGAACGCATGACGCTCCCATCATGACGACCCGACGATCGATCCCCTTCGGCCTGATGCTGCAAGGCGCAGGCAGCCACATGAACGCATGGCGGCATCCGAGCAACCCGCCGGATGCCAGCATCAACCTCGACTTCGCGATCGGCGTCGCGCGCAAGGCGGAAGCCGCCGGCATCGCGTTCGCGTTCGTCGCGGACGGCCTCTACATCAACGAGAAGTCGATCCCGCACTTCCTGAACCGCTTCGAGCCCCTGACGGTGCTGTCGGCGCTCGCGGTCGCGACGAAGAAAATCGGGCTCGCGGGCACGATCTCGACGTCGTACAGCGAGCCGTTCACGGTCGCGCGCCAGCTCGCGTCGCTCGACGCGATCAGCGGCGGGCGCGCGGGCTGGAACGTCGTGACGACGCCGCTCGAAGGCACCGCGAAGAATTACGGCAAGGCGCATCCCGATCACGAACTGCGCTACGAGATCGCCGACGAATATCTCGAGGTCGTGCAGGGGCTGTGGGACAGTTGGGACGACGATGCCTTCGTGCGCGACCGCGCGACCGGCCGCTTCTTCGATCGCGACAAGCTGCATACGCTCGATCATCACGGGCGCTTCTTCCAGGTCGCGGGCCCGCTGAACATCCAGCGCTCGCCGCAGGGGCAGCCGGTGATCTTCCAGGCCGGCTCGTCCGACACCGGCATCGGTCTCGCGGGCAAATACGCGGATGCCGTGTTCACGCATTCGCCGTCGATCGAGGAAACGGCCGCGTTCACGCGGCGCGTGAAACAGAGCGCGATCGAGCACGGGCGGCAGGCCGACGACGTGAAGATCTTCCCCGGCGTCGGGCCGATCGTCGGCCGCACGGCCGCCGAAGCGGAGGACAAATACCAGGCGATCCGCGACCTGCTGACGATCGACGAGGCGCTCGCGTACCTCGGCCGCTATTTCGATCACCACGATTTCACGCAGTACGCGCTCGACGCCCCGTTCCCGGAACTCGGCGAGCTCGGCCGCAATAGCTTCCGCTCGACCACCGACCGGATCAAGGCCGATGCGAAGCGCAAGGGCTTGTCGCTGCGCGAGACGGCGCTCGCGGTCGCGACGCCGCGCCCGAACTTCATCGGCACGGCGGAGCACGTCGCCGACGAGCTGATCCGCTGGCACGACGCAGGCGCCGGCGACGGCTTCATCCTCGGCTTTCCGGTGCAGGCGCAGGGCGTCGACGATTTCATCGAGCTCGTGATCCCGGTGCTCGACGCGCGCGGCCGCTACAGCCGCGACCTGCCCGGCGCCACGCTGCGCGACCACCTCGGCCTGCCGCGCAAGGCGAGCCGCTACGCGACGCCCGGCGCCGCCGCCCAGGAAACGGCCGCCGTAGCGCACGCCTGACGCGCCGCGCCGCCCGTGCGCGGCGCGCCCGCCGATCGACCGATTCGAGGATGCCAACGACATGAGCGACACGACCCACCTCGGCGGCGCGTTGCCGCCGCTCTCTTCCCCCGGCGCACGCGAGCCCGGCACGCGTTTGCGGATCGTGCCCGCGCGCCACCGGTCGCGCACGGCCGGCACCGTGCTCGCGCTCGCGCTCATCGCGATCACGCTGCATTCGATCCTCGGCAACCCGCAATGGGGCTGGCCGGTGTTCGCCGAATGGTTCCTGTCGCCGCCGGTGCTGTCGGGGCTCGCGCGCACGCTGGTGCTGACGCTGCTCGGCGCGGTGTTCGGCTTCGTGCTCGGCGCGTTCGTCGCGCTGGCGCGGCTGTCGCGTTCCCGCCTGCTGTCCGCCAGCGCGTGGACCTTCGTGTGGCTGTTCCGCTCGATTCCGCTGATCGTGCTGCTGCTGATCCTGAACAACCTCGGCTACCTGTACGAGCACGTGCGGCTCGGTGTGCCGTTCACCGACATCGTATGGTTCGACACGCCGACGACCGACCTGATCAGCCCGTTCCTCGCGGCCGTGCTCGGCCTCACGCTGAACCACGCGGCGTTTTCCGCGGAAGTGATCCGTGGCGGCATTCTCGCGGTCGACCAGGGGCAGCTCGAAGCCGCCGCCGCGCTCGGTCTGCCGCGCGGCCGCCAGACCTCGCGGATCGTGCTGCCGCAGGCGATGCGCGCGATCCTGCCGACCGCGTTCAACGACCTGATCACGCTCGCGAAAGGCACGTCGATGGTGTACGTGCTCGCGATGCCCGAGCTGTTCTACACGGTGCAGGTGATCTATCGCCGCAACCTCGAAGTGATTCCGCTGCTGATGGTCGCGACCGTCTGGTACCTGATCATCCTGACCGTGCTGTCCGCGATCCAGGTGCAGGTCGAGCGGCACTATGCACGCGGCGCGCTGCGCAATCCGCCGCCGTCGGTGGTCACGTTCGCGCTCGCGCGCCTCGGCGGGCTGTGGCGGCGTGTCGCGTCGCGCCGCGCGGCGGCGATCGCTCGTGCACACAGCAATGCCGGCACGCATGCCGATACCGCTGCGGCCGTCTCGCGCACCGGCGGCGAAGTGGCCGTGCATGGCGTGTCGAAGCAGTTCGGCATGCAGCGCGTGCTCGACAACGTGTCGTTCGTCGCGCCGCGCGGCAGCGTGACCGTGATCGTCGGGCCGTCGGGCTCCGGCAAATCGACGCTGCTGCGCACGATCAACCATCTCGAACGCGTCGACGACGGTTTCATCGACATCGACGGCGAACTGATCGGCTATCGCCGCGACGGCGACGTGCTGCACGAGCTGAAGGAGCGCGACGTGCTGAAGCGGCGCACGGCCGTCGGCATGGTGTTCCAGAACTTCAACCTGTTCCCGCACCTGACGGTGCTCGAGAACCTGATCGAAGCGCCGGTCGCCGTCGCTGGCGTGACGCGCGATGCGGCCGAGCACACCGCGCGTACGCTGCTCGCACGGGTCGGCCTCGCGGACAAGGCCGACGCGTACCCGCGCCAGTTGTCCGGCGGCCAGCAGCAACGCGTCGCGATCGCGCGGGCGCTGGCGTTGCGTCCGAAGGTGCTGCTGTTCGACGAGCCGACGTCGGCGCTCGATCCCGAACTCGTCAACGAAGTGCTCGACGTGATCAAGGAGCTCGCGCGCTCGGGCACGACGCTCGTGATCGTCACGCACGAGATCGGCTTCGCGCGCGAAGTCGCGGACCACGTGCTGTTCATGGAGCGCGGGCGCATCGTCGAGGCCGGGCCGCCCGCCGTCGTGCTCGACGCGCCGGCGCATGCGCGCACCCGCGCGTTCCTGTCGCGGGTGCTGTGATGCGCGCCGCTCCCGACTCGCGAGGTGCCGCACGATGACCGATCGACGCCAGTTCATCGTGGCCGCGCTGGCCGCGGCATCGGGCCTGCCGTGGCATGCGGCGCGCGCGGCGGCCGCCACGGCCGACCTCGACCCGCGCCAGGCCGGCCGCCTGCGCGCCAGCCCCGACGACGCGGCCATCCGTGCGGCCAGCGGCTACCGCTGGGTGCGCGACGGCGCGTTCACGGTCGCGATTTCACCGCACGCGCCGCCCGTGTCGACCTATGCAACCGACGCGCGCACCGTGGTCGGCGCCGATCCGGACTATGCGCAATTGGTCGCGGACACACTCGGCCGCACGCTCGTGCTGGTGCCGATCGCGTGGGCCGACTGGCCGCTCGGGCTGACGTCCGGCAAATACGATGCGGTGATCTCGAACGTCGGCGTGACCGAGAAGCGCAAGGAGAAATACGATTTCACGACCTACCGGCTCGGGCTGCACGGCTTCTACGTGCGCACCGGCAGCCCGATCGCGAAGATCGCGGAGCCGAAGGACGTCGCGGGTTTGCGCATCATCACCGGCGCCGGCACGAGCCAGGAGCGCATCCTGCTCGAATGGAGCAAGCGCAACGTCGCGCAGGGGTTGAAGCCGGCCGAGCTGCTCTATTTCGACGACGATGCGACCGCGCGCGTCGCGCTGCTGTCGGGCCGGGCCGATGCGGAGCTAAACCCGAACGCATCGCTCGCGTACGAGGCCGCGCGCACGGGCAAGATCCGCCGCGTCGGCGTCGTCAATGCGGGCTGGCCGGCGAATGCGGACGTCGCGATCGCGACGCGTCGCGGCAGCGGGCTCGCGCCCGCGCTGACGCTCGCGACCAACGCGCTGATCGGCAACGGCCGCTACGGGCAGGCGCTCGCGCGCTGGGGTTTGCAGAGCGAGGCGATCGCGCGGGCGGAGACCAATCCGCCGGGGTTGCCGTCGTTCTGAGCGTTTCGTTCAAAACCATCGCCCCGGCATGTCGTCACGGACATACCGGGGCGATTCGATTGACTTGTCGTTCCCCTACGCGGGCACCGCGGACCGAGAGCGATCGAGTTCCGCAATGTGCGCGTGAATCGCCGGGATCAGGTCGCGCCCGTAGGCCAGCGCATCGTCGAGCGGATCGAAACCGCGAATCAGGAACGTCGAGACGCCGAGCCGGTAATACGCGCCCAGCGCTCGCGCAACCTGTTCCGGCGTGCCGACCAGCGCGGTCGAGTTCCAGCGTGCGCCGGTCAGGTTCGCGACACCCATCCACAGCCGCTCGTCGAGCACGTCGCCCTGCGCGGCGGCCGCCATCAGCCGCTGCGAGCCCGCATTCTGCGGCGCGTGGCCGTCGATCGGCTGGCCGTTCGCGAGCCGCGCCGCACGCACGCGCTCGCGGATCGCCTCCGCTTTCTCCCACGCGGCCGCCTCGGTATCGGCTACGATCGGCCGGAACGACACGCTGATGCGCGGCACACGCCCGAACGGCGCGGCGGCGGCCCGCACGCGCGCGATCTGCTCGCGCACCGCGTCGAGCGGCTCGCCCCATGTCATGTAGACATCCGCATGCTCGCCCGCGACCGCGAGCGCAGCCGGCGACGAGCCGCCGAAATAGATCGGCACATGCGGTCGTTGCGCGCCCTTCACGACCGGCGACGCACCGCGCAGCCGATAGAACGGGCCGTCGTGATCGACCGGCGCATCGGCCAGCCAGATCCGTTTCAGCACGTCGAGATATTCGCCGGTGCGGCGGTAGCGCGCATCGTGCGGCACGAAATCGCCGTCGCGCTGCAGGTCCGCATCATCGCCGCCCGACACCACGTTCAGCGCGAGCCTTCCACCGCTGAACACGTCGAGTGTCGCGATCTGCCGCGCGGCCGCCGACGGCACGATCACGCCCGGCCGGTGCGCGAGCAGCAGGCGGATGCGTTCGGTGGCGGCGGCCGCGAACGACGCGACGATGAAGCCGTCCGCCGCGTTGCTGAAATGGCCGATCAGGATCTGGTCGAAACCGGCGGCCTCGTGCGCCCGCGCGAAGCGGCGCACGTAGTCGGGCTGGACGGCCGCGCCGCCCGGTACGTCGACCTCCGCGCCGGGTGTCGCGGTGATCATGCCGATGATGTCGACTGGCATGTCGGGATGTCCTTGGGTATGTCGATCAGGAATCGCGGGAATCGCTGCAATCGTGACGCGGGCCGCCCGGTCACTGCGCGGCGGCCGTCTTTTGCGCGGGCGCGGCGAACGCGCCCGCATACGAGCGGTCGAGCAGCTTCGACGTGTCGTACGCGGCCGGAATCACGCCGGCCTTGTACAGGAAATCGGCCGTGTTCTGCGCATCCTTCGCGGCCGTTTCGTCGACCGGGCCGACGCGCTGTTTCGCGTTGTCGAGCCAGCGATACGCGACGTCGGGTTCGAGCTTCGCGCGCTTCGCCCACAGGTCCGCGTACTCGCGCGGATGAGTGTCGACCCACTGGCGCGCCACCACCACGCGCCGCAGGAAATCGGTGATCTCGGCGCGCTTGCCCGACGCGGCCTGCTCGTTCGCGGCGACGAAGCTCAGCGCCGGCATCAGCCCTTGCGCGGTCGCCACGGGGCGCGCGCCTTGCCGCAATGCGAGCGTGCTGACGAACGGCTCCCACAGCGACACCGCGTCGACCGAACCGTTCGCGAGCGCGTTGGTCGCGTCGATCGGCATCAGGTACGCGTACTTCACCGAATCGGCGCGCAGGCCCGCGTGTTCGAGCGCGCGCAGCACGAGCTGCTGGCTCCAGGCGCCGCGCCATACCGCGATGGTCTTGCCCTGCAGGTCGGCCACGGTACGCACCGGCGAGTGCTTCGGCACGAGGATCGCGACGCCGTCGAGGCTCTGCCGCGATACCGCGACGACCTTGACCGGCGCGCCGCGCGCGGCCAGCGTGAGCAGCGCGGAATCGCCGAGGAAGCCGAGGTCGATCGCGTTGCCGTTCAGGCTTTCGGCCACCGGCGCGGCGGCCTGGAAGTGCTTCCACTCGATCGTGTAAGGCAGGTCCTTCAGCACGCCGGACGCCTCCATCGACGCCTGGATGTTGAAGTAGTTCTGTTCACCCACGCGCAGCGTGACGGTGTCTTTGGCGATGCCCGGCTGCGCGGCGAGCGCCAGCAAGAGCGCCATGACGATTCGGCTCGGCAACATGATCTCCCGGAAGGTTGGCGGGCGGCCTTGCGACGGCGACGCCCTATGGTCCGCCGTGCGAAACCGCCGGCGCAACGGATGGAACCGGTGAAGATACGTCGATCTACTTCATGACACAAACGCAATATTCTTCTATGCAAAGATGCAAATATTTTATGAATTACGCGTGCATGCCCGGGGCTCGCCGCACCCCCCCTGAAGTTCGAATGATTCCTCGATAGATATTTCGTGCACGAAATAAATCCCGCACTATATTTCGCATACGAAACAACTGCCCGAACGAGGACGCCATGACCGCCCGACCCATCGAGTTTTCCGCCGCCGACGGCTATGTGCTGCACGGCACGCTGTGGTCGCCGCATGCGCCGCCGCGCGCGCTGGTGCTGATCCATCCGGCGACGGCCGTGCCCGAGCGGCTGTATGCGGGCTTCGCGCGCTTCCTGACCGAGCGCGGTTTCGCGGCGCTGACGTACGACTATCGCGGCATCGGCGCATCGCGGCCCGCGCGTCTGGGCGCGCTGCACGCCCGCATGCGCGACTGGATGGAGCTCGACGTCGGCGCGGCGACCGCTTGGGCCCGGCAGACGCATGAAGGGCTGCCGCTGCTGGCGGTCGGCCATAGCGTCGGCGGACATGCGATCGGGCTGTCCGGCGCGACGACGCATCTGCGCGCGGCCGTGCTGGTCGCCGCGCACGCGGGCAGCACGCGGCTGATCGCGCCGGCGGCCGAACGCCTGAAGGTGCGGCTGATCCTGCGCGTGCTCGGCCCGCTGACGTCCGCGCTGCTCGGCTACGTGCCCGGCAGGCGGCTCGGGCTCGGCGAGGATCTGCCGGCCGGCGTGTTCCGCGAATGGAGCCGCTGGACGACGCTGCCGCACTACTTCTTCGACGATCCGACGCTCGGCGCGGCCGAGCGCTTCTCGAAGCAGCGCTTGCCGATCCTCGCGCTCGGCTTCGACGACGATCCGTGGGCGAATCCGGCCGCGATCGGCCTGCTGGTAAGCTATCTGACCCGCGCGAAGGTCGAACGCCGCCAGATCGATCCGCGCGCGGCGGGCAGCGGCCCGGTCGGGCACATGGGCTTCTTTCGGAGCCGGCCCGGCGCCGTGCTGTGGCCCGACGTCGCCGACTGGCTCGCGCAGGCGCTCGACACGCCGCGCACCGCGGGCCGCCCCTCCCTTTCCATTGCAGCCGGGAACCCAGCTTGAGCGAAGACCGACGACTGTTTTTCCTGTTGAACATCGGCCAGCGGCGCGTGCAGCGCTGGATCGACCGCAAGGCCGAAACCGACACGCGCGCGAGTGCCGCGCAGGCCGGCGCGCTGTTCTGCCTCGCGAAGCAGGACGGCGCGCTGATCGGCGAAGTCGGCGCCGCGCTGCAGCTCGCGCCGTCCGCGATGACGGGGCTCGCCGACCGGATGGCGAAGGCCGGCCTCATCACGCGCCATGCCGATTCGGACGACGGCCGCGCGACGCGGCTATACCTGACCGACGCAGGCCACGCGGCCCTCAAGCGTGCGCGCGTGCTGCTGCGCGAACTCAACGGCAAGCTCTGCGACGGGTTTTCCGATGACGAACTCGACGTCGTCGCCCGCTGGCTGCATGCATTGCAGGAGCGGTTTCCGGCGGAGCGCTGAACGGCGCTTCACACGCGCGCGACCGGCTCGTGCCGGCATCGATCGCAAGCGATTGCGATTCGCGTTTTCGATTCGATTTTCATGCCGCCGCAACGGCAAATCTTGCGTGCCGGACGCCCGCTTCCGGCAACGCTTTCCGGCTACGTCCTGTTACAAAAAACCGCCTGTCGCGCGACATTCGAATCGCCTACATTGCAATCCACTTCGACACATTCGTCGCATGCCCGGACTGGCTTTCCCGACGGGTCGACATCGCAGACACAGCCGACAAGCAAGGAAAACGAAGAGGAGTCTTGACCGAAGCGCTGGCGGCATCCAGCGCACGCGGATCGCGATGGCTGAAACGGCATGCTGAACGGCACGTAACGACGCGTGCGGCACGACCGGTCGCACCGGTTCGCGTCGTCTCGTCGTGCCCCGCCATCGCCTCCGCACCTCACCGAGGAGTCGTCCATGCGACGCATGATCGTGTCCCATCCGCTTGTTACCCGCCTGTCCGCCGCGATTGCGCTGGCCGCCGCCGCCGCGGCGCACGCCGAGCCCGTCGTCGTGTCCGGGCCGAGCCCGTTCGCCGCGTGCACCATCGGCGGCCCGGGCACCAACTACGTGAATGCAGAAGTCGAACCGTGGCTCGCGGTCAATCCGGCGAACCCGAACAACATGATCGGCGTGTGGCAGCAGGACCGCTGGTCGAACGGCGGCGCCCACGGGCTCGTCGCCGGCTATACGTTCGACGCCGGCGCGACCTGGGCGCGCACGCCGCAGCCGTTCAGCGCCTGCGCGCCGGGCGGGCTCAAGTACGAACGCGCGTCCGATCCATGGGTCTCGTTCGGGCCGGACGGCACCGCGTACTCGGTGTCGATCTCGTTCAACCAGTCGAACAACGGCAACGCGGTGGGCGCGTCGGTGTCGACCGACGGCGGACAGACGTGGAGCAGCCCGGCCGTGCTGATCGCGAACGACGAGCCGACGACGCAGTTCTTCAACGACAAGGAATCGGTGACGGCCAACCCGGTGAAGGCCGGCACCGCATACGCGGTATGGGACCGTCTCGAACTGCCGAACGGCAACCCGTACGCGAACCTGCACACGCAGGCGTACCGCGGGCCCACGCTGTTCTCGAAGACGACCGACGGCGGCAAGACGTGGAGCGCCGCGAAGGTCATCGTCAACGTGCCGTCGCGCCAGCAGACGATCGGCAACCAGATCGTCGTCGATCCGAAGAGCGGCACGCTCTACGATTTCTTCGACCTGATCCAGCCGCCGTTCGGCAAGGTCGCGTTCGTCAAGTCGACCGACGACGGCGCGACGTGGACCAAGCCGCGGATCATCGCGGGGCTGCAGACGGTCGGCGTCACGGATCCGAACACCGGCGAACCCGTGCGCACCGGCGACATCATTCCGGAACCCGCGATCGACCCGGCATCGGGCCAGCTCTACGTCGTGTGGCAGGACAGCCGCTTCAATGGCGGCACGTACGACGAGATCGCGATATCGACGTCGAAGGATGGCGGCGCGACGTGGAGCGCCCCGCAACAGGTGAACACGCCGACCGGGCGCCCCGCATTCAATCCGTCGGTGCGCGTCGACAATGCGGGGGCGGTCATGGTCACGTACTACGACTTCCGCGACCTGCAGGCGGGCAACACGACGACGCTGCCGACCGGCTTCTGGCGCAAGATCTCGCACGACGGCGGCGCCACGTTCGCCGACGAGCGGCGCGTCGGCGGCCCGTTCGACATGAAGCTCGCGCCCAACGCCGGCGGGTTCTTCATCGGCGACTACCAGGGGCTCGACGTCATGCCGTCGTCGTCGTTCCATCCGTTCTTCGTGCAGACGAGCGCGGGCAACCTGACGAACCGCACCGACGTGTTCTTCGCGCCGTGATGCGCGGATGACCGTCACGCCGCCGCGACGCGATGCGTCGCACGGCGGCGTGCGCGGGCATCAATGCATGTCGGTGAGCACGATGCGCCCGTCGACCTTCCCTTCCCGGAGCTTCGCGAACACGTCGTTGATGTTGCCGAGCCGATCGCGATGGATATGCGCGCGCACCAGGCCGTCCGCCGCGAAATCGAGCGACTCCTGCAGATCGCGGCGCGTACCGACGATCGACCCGCGCACGGTGATGCCGTTCAGCACGGTCGAGAAGATCGGCAGCGGGAAATCGCCGGGCGGCAGCCCGTTGAGCGCCACCGTACCGCCGCGCCGGACCATCCCGAGCGCCTGCGCGAACGCGCCGCGCGACACGGCCGTGACCAGCACGCCGTGCGCGCCGCCGATTTCCTTCTGGATCACTTTCGCGGGATCGTCGACCGACGCATCGATCGTCAGATGCGCACCCAGTTGCCGCGCCAGCGCGAGCTTGTCGGGTGAAATGTCGATCGCGGCGACGTGCAGGCCCATCGCACGCGCATACTGCACGGCCACGTGCCCGAGGCCGCCGATGCCGGAGATCGCGAGCCACTGGCCCGGGCGCGTATCGGTGACGCGAATGCCCTTGTAGACCGTGACGCCCGCGCACAGGATCGGCGCGATCTCGTCGAACGCCACCTGCGCGGGCAACTGGCCGACGTAATCGGGATCGGCCAGCACGTATTCGGCGTAGCTGCCGTTCACCGAATAGCCGGTGTTCTGCTGGCCATGGCACAGCGTTTCCCAGCCCGTGCAGCAGTACTCGCAATGGCCGCAGGCCGTGTAGAGCCACGGCACGCCGACGCGATCGCCCTCGCGCACGTGCGTGACGCCCGCGCCGACCGCCGCGACGATCCCCACGCCTTCGTGGCCGGGGATGAACGGCAGCGACGGCTTGACGGGCCAGTCGCCGTCGGCCGCGTGCAGATCGGTATGGCAGACGCCCGACGCCTTGATGTTGACGAGAATCTGGCCGGGCCCTGGCGTCGGGACCGGCACCTCCTCGATACGCAACGGCTCGCCGAACGCGTGTACCACGGCCGCTTTCATGGTCTGGGTCATGCGTTGCTCCTGTCTGGTCGATGAGCGACCCAGTATCCGGTTTCGGAATCGGAGCGCGTTGATACGCGTCAACGCATTGGAACGGATGCAGCGGTCGACGCGGCTTCGCCACGATCGGCGTCGTTTGACGCGCAAGCGCGAGCCGCCGATTGCACGCCGCCCGCTGTTCCCGCCGCGCCTTCACCGTTCCAACGGAAAGCCGACGAGATCCCGTCATCCGGCTTGGAATTTGACATGATATAACATATCATTTCGCGTGCTCGTCCATCTGAGGCCGTTCCAGTCAGGTGGCCGCGCGTCGCCGAGCCATGTTCCAACGGGTCACTGCGCGTCACTGACGCAACAATATATCGTATCTATCCGTGGCCCGCATCGCTCGTTATCCGATCCCGATTCCAACCGATTCACCGACCATGCGCGACCTCCCTCGCTTACCGCTTCGCCCGCTGTCGTCCCTGTCGCTGATGCTGTTCGCCGCCGTCGCCCACGCGCAGACCGATGCGCCCGCCGCACCCGGCACGCCAGCCGCCTCATCGTCGCCGCTCGCGCCGATCTTCGTGACCGCGAACCCGCTCGGCGACGCCGAACCGATCGCACGGACCGTTCAGCTTTCCGGCGATGCGCTGACGCGCCGCCAGGCCGATTCGCTCGGCGAAACGCTCGACGGACTGCCCGGCGTGTCGACCACCACCTACGGGCCAATGGTCGGCCGTCCGATCATCCGCGGGATGGACGGCGACCGGATCCGCCTGCTGCAGAACGGCGTCGCGGCGTATGACGCGTCGTCGCTGTCGTACGACCACGCGGTGCCGCAGGATCCGCTGTCGATCGAGCGCGTCGAGATCGTGCGCGGCCCGGCCGCGCTGCTGTACGGCGGCAATGCGGTGGGCGGCGTGGTCAACACGATCGACAACCGGATTCCGCGCGAAGCGATCCAGGGCGTGACCGGCGCGCTCGACGCGCGCTATGGCGGCGCGAATTCCGTGCGCGCCGGCGCCGCGCAGGTCGAAGGCGGCAACGGCCGCTTCGCGTTCCACGTCGACGCATTCGATCGCGAAACGAGCAAGCTGCGGATTCCCGGCTACGCACGCAGCAGCCAGCAACGCGCGATCGACGGCCCCGATACGCCGCAGCCGGAAGGCAACGTGCCGAACAGCGACGGCCGCGTGCACGGCGGTGCGGTCGGCGCGTCGTACACGTGGGCGGACGGTTTCGCGGGCCTGTCGTACAGCGGCTACGAATCGAACTACGGCTCCGTCGCGGAGAGCGACGTGCGGCTGCGGATGCGCCAGGAACGCCTCGCGCTCGCATCCGAGGTGCGCAACCTGAGCGGGCCGTTCACGAAGCTGAAATTCGATTTCGCCTACACCGACTATCGCCACAAGGAGGTCGACAACGGCGAGACCGCGACCACCTTCCGCAATCGCGGCTACGAGGCGCGCATCGAGGCGCGCCATCGCAAGATCGGGCCGTTCGAAGGCGCGATCGGCGTGCAGTTCGGCCAGAACACGTTCTCGGCGCTGGGCGACGAAATGCTCGTGCCGTCCACGCGCACCAACAGCGTCGCGCTGTTCGGCCTCGAGGAATGGCAGGTCGTTCCGGCGCTGAAGCTGAGCCTCGGCGGCCGCTTCGAGCACGTGAAGGTCGATCCCGATCCGGCCGGCGTGGAGAAATTCGCGCTCGCGCAGCCACGCGACTTCAACGCGGGCAGCCTGTCGGCCGGCGCGCTGTTCTCGCTGACGCCCGTATGGTCGGTCGCGGCGAACGTCGCGTACACCGAACGCGCGCCGACGTTCTACGAGCTGTATTCGAACGGCCCGCACGATGCGACCGGCCAGTTCCTGATCGGCAACCCGAACGCGTCGAAGGAAAAGGCCGTGTCGACCGACCTGTCGCTGCGCTATGCGAGCGGGCCGAACCGCGGCAGCGTCGGCGTGTTCTACAACCGCTTCTCGAACTATCTGACCGAATACAACACCGGCCGCGTGGTGGACGACGACGGCGAACCGGTCGCACCCGGCACCGACGGCTCGCTCAACGAGGCGATCTATCGCGGCGTGCGCGCCGAGTTCTACGGCATCGAGCTGGACGGCAAGTGGCGTGCATTCGCGCGGCGCGGCCATACCGTCGATCTCGAACTGACGGCCGACTACACGCACGCGCGCAACGTCGATACGGGTCAGCCGTTGCCGCGCATCGCGCCGCTGCGCGCGACGCTGGCAGCCGACTACGGCTACGGCCCGTTCGGCGCGCGTGCGCAAGTCACGCACGCGTGGTCGCAGCATCGCGTGCCCGACAACGACTTCTCCACCGACGGCTACACGTCGCTCGGCGTGATGCTGACGTACAAGTTCCGCGTCGGGCCTACGCACTGGCTCGCGTACCTGCGCGGCGACAACCTGACGAACCAGGAGATTCGCTACGCGACGTCGGTCGTGCGCGGCTTCGCCCCGCAAGGCGGCCGCAGCGTGATGGCCGGACTGCGCACCACGTTCTGACCTTCGTACGGCCCGCGGCGCCCGCTGCGGGCGAACACGACGCGCTTCGAGGGGAATCTCACGATCGCGCAGATGGACGAGACGACGCAGCGGAACGCGGCGCGGCAGCGCGGCGTCGTCGGCCGGTACGCGCCGCGGAGGCTTGCGCACACTGCGTTCGCCGTGCGGCGCAAGTTTCGGTCCCGCTCGGGCATCGCCCGTTACCGTATCGCTGCCATGGATACCGCGCGGCAGGCGCGCCCGCCCCGTCCGTCGACACGGACTTTTAAAACGCACGAATGACGAGTATCCTAAAAAAAGCACTTTTCGACCGGGCGGCGAATCGCGTGCCCTGACTCCCGTCCGATCGCCATGCGGCCCCGTCGTATCGCGCACCGCGTATCGCGCACCGCGCGCCGACGGTGGCGTCTGCCTCTCGCGCCTAGGCCGCACGAACCTTCCCCCAACAATCGTCAGGAGAGCTGGTGAGCCGACTCGTCGTCGTATCCAATCGCATCGCGGACCCTCGTAAAGCCGCGGCCGGCGGCCTCGCCGTCGCCGTGAAGGACAGCCTGCAGGAAACCGGCGGCGTCTGGTTCGGCTGGAGCGGCAGGCTACGCGGCGGCGACGATCAGCCCACGCATGGTGACGACGTGCAGGTCCAGAACGTCGGCGGCATTCAGCTCGCGACGGTCGATCTCGATCCGCAGGACTACGACGCTTACTACCTCGGCTACTCGAACAACGTGCTGTGGCCGGTGTTTCACTACCGGCTCGATCTCGCGCAGTTCGACCGGCGCTTCGCCGACGGCTACCGGCGCGTGAACCAGTTGTTCGCGCGCAAGCTGCGCACACTGCTGCGGCCCGACGACGTGATCTGGGTGCACGACTATCAGCTGATTCCGCTCGCCGCCGAGCTGCGCGCGATGGGCTGCACGAATCCGATCGGCTTCTTCCTGCACATTCCGATGCCGCCGCCGCCGATCATGGCCGCGATCCCGGAACACGAATGGCTGATGCGCTCGCTGTTCGCGTACGACCTCGTCGGCTTCCAGACCGAATCGGATCTGCTCCACTTCGAGCATTACGTCGAGGCGGAAGCCGGCGCGGCGCGGCTGCCGGACGGACGGCTGCGGGCATTCGGCCGCACGCTGTCGGCCGGCGCGTTCCCGATCGGCATCAACGTCGACGAGTTCGAGTCGCTCGCGCGCGATCGCGACGGCCTCGACATGTTCGAGCGCATGCGCGACGAATATTCGCGGCGCCAGTTGCTGGTCGGCGTCGACCGGCTCGATTACACGAAAGGGCTGCCGCAGCGCGTGCATGCATTCCGCGAGCTGCTCGAACAGTATCCGGAGAACCGCGACCGCGCGACGCTGATCCAGATCGCCGCGCCGAGCCGCGAGGATCTCGGCGCGTACGACGACCTGCGGCGCGAGATGGACAGCCTGTGCGGCGCGATCAACGGCGACTACGGCGAACTCGAATGGATGCCGATGCGCTACATTCACCGCACCGTCGCGCGCAAGCGCCTGCCGGGCCTTTACCGCGCGAGCCGGGTCGCGCTCGTCACGCCGCTGCGCGACGGGATGAATCTCGTCGCGAAAGAGTTCCTCGCGGCGCAGGACGCGGCCGACCCGGGCGTGCTCGTGCTGTCGCGTTTCGCGGGTGCGGCCGAACAACTGAAGTCGGCGCTGCTCGTCAATCCGTACGACACGCAAGGCACCGCACAAGCGATCCAGCGCGCGCTCACGATGCCGCTCGAAGAGCGTCGCCAGCGTCACGCGGCGCTGATGGCGATCATGCGCAAGACCGACGTGCACTGGTGGCGCACGCGCTTTCTCGAAGCGCTCACCGAAGCGGCCGAAGTGGCGGCCGCGACCGAATCCTGACGCGCCGACGCGCGCTCACGCCCGTGCCGCCGCGCATGCGAGCCCGACGCCGCTCGACCGATACGTGCGCGTCGCTCATGGCGACTCCGTGGCGGGAAAGAACGAAAAGAAAACGCGCGACGGCTTCATCGATCGGTTTCGTGCGGCCGGCCGTACGCGACGAAATCGCGCTCGACCGCCGACGCCTGCTCCGTTTCGATCGCACCGCCGCGCGCGCTCGTTTCGTCGCCGGGTAATACCGGCGTGGCCGACGACGGTTCGATGCGCCCGTCGATCAGCGCCTGCAGCACATCGCGTTCGAGCACCTCGCATTGCAACAGCCGTCGCGCGATGCGTTCGAGCGCGTCGCGACGTTCGCCGAGCGTCGCCGCGACCCGCGCATGCGCATCGGCCAGCAGCGTGCGCACCTCGTCGTCGATCATCCGCGCGGTGTGCTCGCTGCAGCGGCCGTCGCCCGCATGCCATGCGCCGGGCAACGCCTGGCGCGCGTCGCCGTCGTCGAACGTCGCGAGCCCGATCTTCTCGCTCATTCCATACTGCATGACCATGTGGCGCGCCATCGCGGTCGCGCGTTCGAGATCGTTCTGCGCGCCGGTCGACACATCGCCGAACACGAGTTCTTCCGCCACGCGCCCGCCGAGCAGCGCGTCGATCCGGTCGAGCAGCTCGCTGCGGCGCAGGACGTAGCGATCCTCGGTGGGCACCTGCTGCGTGTAGCCGAGTGCGGCGACGCCGCGCGGAATGATCGACACCTTCTTCACCGGGTCGCAATGCGCGCGGCTTTCCGCGACGAGCGCATGGCCGGCTTCGTGATACGCGATGGTCAGCTTCTCCTGCTCGTTCATCACGCGGCTCTTGCGCTCGAGGCCCGTCAGCGCGCGGTCGATCGCCTCGTCGAAGTCGGCCATGCCGACTGCCGGCTTGCCGAGTTCGGCCGCATGCAGCGCGGCCTCGTTGACGACGTTCGCGAGATCGGCGCCGACGAAGCCCGGCGTGCGCGACGCGAGCTCGCCGAGATCGACGTCGGCCGCGAGCTTCACGCGCTTCACGTGCACGCCGAGAATCTGGCGGCGGCCGTTCACGTCGGGCCGGTCGATCGCGATGTGGCGATCGAAACGCCCCGGCCTCAGCAGTGCAGGATCGAGGATCTCGGGCCGGTTCGTCGCGGCCATGATGATCACGCCGGAGCCGGCCTGGAAACCGTCCATCTCGACCAGCAACTGGTTGAGCGTCTGTTCGCGTTCGTCGTTGCCCGACATCGGGCCGACGCCGCGCACCTTGCCGAGCGCATCGAGCTCGTCGACGAACACGATGCACGGCGCCTTCTGCTGCGCCTGCTCGAACAGGTCGCGCACGCGCGCGGCGCCCACGCCGACGAACATCTCGACGAACGCCGAGCCGCTGATCGAGAAGAACGGCACGGCCGCCTCGCCCGCCACCGCGCGCGCGAGCAGCGTCTTGCCCGTACCCGGGGCGCCGACGACGAGCACGCCTTTCGGAATCTTGCCGCCGAGCCGCTGGTAGCGATCGGGGTTGCGCAGGAACGCGACGAGCTGCTGCAGTTCGGCCTTCGCTTCGTCGATGCCGGCGATGTCGTCGAACGTGATGCCGGTTTCCTGCTGCACGTACACGCGCGCGCGGCTCTTGCCCATGCCGGTGAAGTCCTGCAGCCCGCCGCGCTTGCGCAGCATCATGTTCCATACGAAGACGAGCAGCATCAGCGGCAGCAGCCACGACGCGAGGGATGTGATCCAGCCTGTGTCGGGCGTGCCGTGATAACGGATGCCGGCGGCGGTCAGCGTGTCGATCAGGTGCTCGTCGGTCACGCGGCTGGTCGTGAAGCGCCACGGCGCGCCGGCCTGCCGCACCACCGCGGCGTCGGACGCAGGCAGGATCGTGCCGGCCTGCGGCATCTTCAGCGTGCCCGAGATCGACGCCGGGCCGACCTCGAGATCGTCGACGAGCCGCGCCGCGACGAGCCGGTGGAAATCGCTGTATGCAATCGGCGCGGACGTCGGGCGCAGCATCAGCAACTGCGCGGCGAACAGCACGAAGAAGCCCGCCGCGATCAGCAATCCCGGGTAGTCGAATTTCCTGTCCATGGCATCGGGCCGGCCCTGCCTGCTGCGCGGCGTGCGCTCACGCCGGCACGCGCGCGCATCCGGTATGCGGCCGCGGCAGCCATGCGAAAACGGCATGCATCCGCGCCATCGTCGCCTCGCTGTGTCGCGTCGTTCGTCGCATCGATCCCGCCTCGGCAACCCCATCGGCCGGCGTCGCCGGGCGGTCCTCGCCCGGGCGGCACGCCGCGACGCACCGCCCCTGGTTCAAGTCTAGTTCGCGCACGGACGTCGCGCATCGCTCGTCGCGCGAGCGTCGAATCGTCAGACGAACGGCTTTCATCCGCCCCCTTGCCGCGTTATAGTCGCGTGCATGACATTTTCGTGACAGCCGCAGTGCGCCGCCTCGCACGATGCCGGCCGTTGCATTTTTTCGCCCTGCGTCGCGGCAGTCCGCGCGATGCAGGCGCGCATCGAACGACAACACCCACCCGCCCACCCGAGGAGCCCACGACGTGAACGACACCCCCGATCGCCCCGACGACCTTCCCGCCGATCCCGACCGCCGCCGTGTGCTCGGCGGCCTCGCCGCGATCGGCGCCGGTGTCGCGCTCTCCGGCTGCGAAACCACCGCGGGCAACGCGCCGCGTTCGGCCGCCGACCTGCGCATCGACGAAGCGTTGCGCCAGCGCGTGCGCCACATCGTCGTGATCTATGCGGAAAACCGCAGCTTCGCGAACCTGTACGGCGATTTCCCCGGCGTGCGCTACCCGCTGAGCGAAGTGCGCCCCGAGCACGCGCAGCAACTCGATCGCGACGGCAAGACGCCGCTGCCGGTGCTGCCGAAGATCTGGGGCGGGCTCGTGCCGCAGGCGCAGGAAGTGGACGGCACGCGCTACGCGATCGCGGAGCGTGACATCGACAAGCTGCCGAACGCGCCGTTCCGGATTTCAGACGCGCAGGGCAAGCCGCTGCCGAACGGCGTGATCACGCGCGACCTGTGGCATCGCTTCTACCAGAACCAGATGCAGATCGCGGGCGGCCGCAACAACCAGTTCGCCGCGTGGGCCGATTCGGGCGGCCTCGTGATGGGCCATTACCGCAATTCCGCCGACACGCTGCGGCTGTGGAATCTCGCACGGCAATACACGCTGTGCGACAACTTCTTCATGGCGGCCTTCGGCGGCTCGTGGATGAACCACATGTTCCTGATCTCCGCGCAGCCGCCGCTGTATCCGGACGCGCACAAGCATCCGCATGCGGCGAAGCTGTTGTCGAAGGTCGAAGGCGACGATCCGGCCGGCACGCGCCTGAAGCTCGCCGACGATTCGCCCGCGTCCGCGCTCGACGGCCCGCCGAAGTTCGCGGTCGACGGCCCGCTGACGCCGGACGGGTACGGCGTGAACACGATGGCGCCGCCGTACCAGCCGAGCTACGTGCCGCCGCCCGATCCGGGCAACGCCGCGTATGCGGATCCGGCCGACCATCGCGTGATGCCGCCGCAGGGCTACGCGACGATCGGCGACCGCCTGTCGGAGAAGAACATCGACTGGGCGTGGTACAGCGGCGCGTGGCAGTACGCGCTCGATCATCGCGACACGGGCACGGTGCCCGACTTCCAGTATCACCACCAGCCGTTCAACTACTTCGCGAACTACGCGCCCGGCACCGAAGCCCGCCGCAAGCATTTGCGCGACGCGGGGCTCGGCGACGAACCGTCGACCAACCACTTCATCGCCGACATCGACGCGGGGCGCCTGCCTGCCGTCACGTTCTACAAGCCGCAGGGCAACCTGAACATGCACGCGGGCTATGCGGACATCGAATCGGGCGACCGCCACATCGCAACCGTGATCGACCATATCCGGCGCGGGCCGCAATGGGAACACACCGTGATCGTGATGACGCACGACGAGAACGGCGGCTGGTGGGATCACGTCGCGCCGCCGGTCGGCGATCGCTGGGGCCCCGGCTCGCGGATCCCGGCGCTCGTGATCTCGCCGTTCGCGAAAAAGGGCTTCGTCGATCACACGCTGTACGACACGAACTCGATCCTGCGCTTCATCAGCCGCGTGCACGGCCTCGCGCCGCTCGACGGCGTGGTCCGGCGCGACAACGCGTTCGCCGCGCGTGGCGCGACGCCGCCGGGCGATCTGACGAACGCGCTCGATCTCGGCTGACAACCGGTCGACCGCGTGAAACGACGACGCCCCGGGCCACGCGACGGTGGCCCGGGGCGTTCATGGCGCTTGCAGAGCGGTGACGTCGATGCCGCTCGTCAGCCGCCGATACGCTGCTCGATCTTCTTCATCGTGTCGGTCATCTCGGCGGGCAAGCGCAGCTTCAGCATGTCGAACAGCGCCGCGTGCAGCTTCAGCTCCTCGCGCCATTCGTCCGCGTTCATCGACGTCACCGCATCGAACTGCTCGCGCGTGAAATCGAGGCCGTCCCAGTGCAGGTCCTCATACGCGGGCGACACGCCGAACGCATGCTCGCCGCCACCGCCGGTGCCTTCGAGACGGTCGAGCATCCACTTCAGCACGCGCATGTTCTCGCCGAAGCCCGGCCACACGAACTTGCCGTTCGCATCCTTGCGGAACCAGTTCACGCAATAGATCTTCGGCAGCGTCGCGCCGGCGGCCTCGAGCTGCCGGCCGAGTTTGAGCCAGTGCGCGAAATAATCGCTGACGTTGTAGCCGCAGAACGGCAGCATCGCGAACGGATCGCGGCGCACGACGCCCTGCTGGCCAACGGCCGCCGCGGTCGTCTCGGAGCCCATCGTCGCGGCCATGTACACGCCTTCGACCCAGTCGCGCGCTTCCGTGACGAGCGGCACCGTCGTCGAGCGGCGGCCGCCGAAGATGAACGCGTCGATCGGCACGCCGGCCGGGTTTTCCCAGTCGTCGTCGATCGACGGGCACTGCGCGGCCGGCGCGGTGAAGCGCGAATTCGGATGCGCGGCCTTGCGGCCGGTTTCCTTGCCAATCTCGGGCGTCCACGGATTGCCCTGCCAGTCGGTCAGCTTCGCGGGCGGCGTGTCGGTCAGCCCTTCCCACCACACGTCGCCGTCTTCCGTCAGCGCGACGTTCGTGAAGATCACGTTTTCCTTCAGCGTGGCGATCGCGTTCGGGTTGGTCTTCACGCCGGTACCCGGCGCCACGCCGAAGAAACCGGCTTCCGGATTGATCGCATACAGGCGGCCGTCGCGGCCCGGCTTCAGCCACGCGATGTCGTCGCCGATCGTCGTGACCTTCCAGCCGTCGAAGCCCTGCGGCGGGATCAGCATCGCGAAGTTGGTCTTGCCGCACGCGGACGGGAACGCGGCCGCGACGTGATACTTCTTGCCGGCCGGCGACGTCACGCCGAGGATCAGCATGTGTTCCGCGAGCCAGCCCTGATCGCGGCCCATCGTCGACGCGATGCGCAGTGCGAAGCACTTCTTGCCGAGCAGCGCATTGCCGCCGTAGCCCGAGCCGAAGCTCCAGATCTCGCGCGTTTCGGGAAAGTGCACGATGTACTTCACCGGATTGCACGGCCACGGCACGTCCTGCTGGCCGGCTTCGAGCGGATGGCCGACGCTGTGCACGCATGGCACGAAATCGCCGTCCTCGCCGAGCACGTCGTACACGTCGCGCCCCATGCGCGTCATGATCCGCATGTTCACCGCGACGTACGGGCTGTCGGACAACTCGACGCCGACGTGCGCGATCGGCGAGCCGAGCGGGCCCATCGAGAACGGCACGACGTACAGCGTGCGGCCGCGCATCGCGCCGCGGAACAGACCGTTGAGCGTCTCGCGCATTTCGGCCGGATCGATCCAGTTGTTGGTCGGACCGACGTCGTCGCGCGAAGCCGCGCAAATGAACGTGCGATCCTCCACGCGCGCGACGTCAGACGGATCGGATTGCGCGAGATACGAGTTCGGGCGCTTCGCCGGGTTCAGGCGCGTGAGCGTGCCCTGGTCGACCATCGCCTGGCACAGCGCGTCGTATTCTTCCTGCGAACCGTCACACCACACGACGCGCTCGGGCTCCGTGAGCGCCGCGATGCGCGATACCCAGTCGATCAGCTCGCGATGCTTGACGAAGGCCGGCGGAGCGATCAGCGGGCCATGTGTTGCTTCGGCCAAAGTGTTTTGCGACATGGGGATGTCTCCAGATTATTGGGCGGGGGATGGGGGATGCGGGGTGAACCCGCGAGATGGGAATGCGTGCGGAGCGCAGGGAGCGGCAGCGCGCAGCAGAACGGGACGCGCGAGCGGAGCGCGCGTCGATGCCGCGATGCGGGCGAGAGAAGGTGATGTCTCGTATATAAGCGTGCGAACGCGAGTTTCGCCATGCAAGCAACCTGCCATACAACTCCATGTCGGCCAGCATACCATCGCCGTTATTGGGCGGGCGTTGCGTTGCAGCAAGAAACCCGCTGCGCCGGCGCGCCGGCATGCGCGTTGCAGGCAGGTTCTTTTTACGGCGTCGTCGCACGCGCTTTGGGGACGAAACGCGTGTGACGACCGCCCTGCAAGGGTTTCGTACGAGCGGCAATTTCAACCTGCCGCTTGGGCAAACGAACAACGCGAACGCACGCCGTGCGAATCAGCGTTTTCGCTACTCAGGCAAACCCTGAATCAGTTGCGTACACAAACATCCTGTTCGAATCGCGATAGACACCCCCGCTCGAAACGAGGTGCCGGGCAATCACGCGCTCCACGCGTCGAATGAAAAAAAGCCAACCCGTCACGGATTGGCTTTCTGCCGCGGATATGACGATTACGCGAACTGGTTCATCGTGTTGTCCTTGCCCGCTGCCTTCAGCGCCGCTTCGCCGCTGAAGTATTCCTTGTGATCGTCGCCGATGTCCGAACCGGACATGTTCTGGTGCTTCACGCACGCGATGCCCTGACGGATTTCCTTGCGCTGCACGCCGGCCACGTAGCCGAGCATGCCCTGATCGCCGAAGTATTCCTTGGCCAGGTTGTCGGTCGACAGCGCGGCCGTGTGGTACGTCGGCAGCGTGATCAGGTGGTGGAAGATGCCTGCTTCACGCGATGCATCGGCCTGGAACGTACGGATCTTCTCGTCGGCGAGCTTGGCCAGTTCGGTGTCGTCGTATTCGACGCTCATCAGTTGCGCGCGGTCGTACGCCGACACGTCCTTGCCTTCGGCCTTCATCGCGTCGTACGCCTGCTGACGGAAATTCAGCGTCCAGTTGAACGACGGGCTGTTGTTGTACACCAGCTTCGCGTTCGGGATCACCTTGCGGATCTCGCTGACCATGCCGCCGATCTGCGCGATATGCGGCTTTTCGGTTTCGATCCACAGCAGGTCGGCGCCGTTCTGCAGCGACGTGATGCAGTCGAGCACGCAACGCGCTTCGCCCGTGCCGGCGCGGAACTGGAACAGGTTGCTCGGCAGGCGCTTCGGACGCAGCAGCTTGCCGTCGCGCTTGATGACGACGTCACCGTTGCCCAGCTGATCGGCCGACAGCTCCTCGCAGTCGAGGAACGAGTTGTATTGGTCGCCCAGGTCGCCCGGCTGGTTCGTCACGGCGATCTGCTTGGTCAGGCCGGCGCCCAGCGAATCGGTACGCGCAACGATGATGCCGTCGTCCACGCCCAGCTCCAGGAACGCGTAGCGAATCGCGCGGATCTTCGCGAGGAAGTCCTCGTGCGGCACCGTGACCTTGCCGTCCTGGTGGCCGCACTGCTTCTCGTCCGACACCTGGTTCTCGATCTGGATGCAGCACGCACCCGCTTCGATGAACTGCTTGGCCAGCAGGTAGGTCGCCTCCGCGTTGCCGAAGCCGGCGTCGATGTCGGCGATGATCGGCACGACGTGCGTGACGTGGTTGTCGATCTTTTCCTGGATCGCGGCCTTGGCAGCCGGGTCCTTCGCGGCATCCAGCTCGCGGAACAGGCCGCCCAGCTCACGGGCGTCGGCCTGGCGCAGGAACGTGTACAGCTCGCGGATCAGCGCGCTGACCGAGGTCTTTTCGTGCATCGACTGGTCCGGCAGCGGGCCGAACTCCGAGCGCAGCGCGGCGACCATCCAACCCGACAGGTACAGGTAGCGGCGTTCGGTGCTGTTGAAGTGCTTCTTGATCGAGATCATCTTCTGCTGGCCGATGAAGCCGTGCCAGCAACCCAGCGACTGCGTGTACTTGGACGGATCGGCATCGTACGCGGCCATGTCGGCGCGCATGATCTTCGCGGTGTACTTCGCGATGTCCAGGCCGGTCTTGAACTTGTTCTGGGCACGCATGCGGGCCGCATACTCGGGGCTGATGGCGTTCCACGCGCTGCCGTGGTTTTCCTTCAAGCCAGCCACTGCCTTGATGTCGTCTTGATATTGGGACATGTCTATCTCCTGGGAACGAAGCGCATTTGAGTAAAGAGTTCAGCGTGCCCGCCGCGTGTGACGAAGCGAACTGCATGGACTCAATAGTAATCCCGTCCGGCAACATTTCGGTCAAGTCTTATATAAGACATAAGATATAAATTTTTGTTGTTTTTCAATGAGATAGCCAAGCGTTTTTGCGATGCAAAACACGGTTTCAAGCGGCGGTAAAACGCGGCGGCGGGAAACCGATGCGAATTCCGCGATATGAAATCTCCTTTCGGCTGCTGGAGAACGGGCCGCGTCGGCAAGGCCGGACAGCGACGACCGCTCTCGCCTTTGTCAGGGCTGCGACAAAACGTCTATACTTGGACAATTCTTTAATCCCAGCGCGTCTGCGCCTCTGCCTGCCTCCCGGAGCGCCATGAACGACTCTCCCGTTTTCGACACGCTTTGCGACCTGCTGACTACCGCCGGCGCGCGTTTCCGCGTGCTCGAGCATCCGGCGGAAGGCAAATCCGAGGCGATTGCCGCGCTGCGCGGCACGCGCCCCGAACAGGGCGCGAAGGCGATGCTCTGCACGTTCAAGGACGGCGGCGACGCCACCGCGCTCGCGGTAATTCCCGGCCACCTGAAGATCGACTTCCGCAAGGTCGCCGATGCGGTTGGCCGGCGCAAGGCGACGCTCGCCTCGCCCGACCTCGCGGCCGCCGTCACGCGCTGCGTGATGGGTGCCGTGCCGCCGTTCGTATTCGATGCGAACGTGACGCTCGTCGTCGATCCGGCGCTGGTCGAGCGCAACGCCGAGATCGCGTTCAACGCGGGCCGCCTCGACCGCTCGGTCGTGCTCGACGCGGCCGACTACGTCCGGATCGCGCGCCCGCTGCTGGCCGACATCACGCGCCCCGAGACGACAGACGCCCCCGCCCCGCAGGAGCACGCATGAGCACGAACCGCAAACCACTGCTGTCGGAACAGGCATCGCTGATCGAGCAGGTGCAGCGCATCGCCGAAGGGCTCGGCGAGATGTTCGCGCCGTTCACCGAGGTCGTCGTGCACGACCTGCGCACGCCCGAGCACGCGATCCTCGCGATTCACAACAACCTGTCCGGGCGCGCGGTCGGCGACCCGGCGACCGAACTCGGCCTCGCGCGCATCGCCGACGACGATTTCCCGCAGGTGCTCGCGAACTATCCGAACCGCTTCGCCGACGGCCGCACCGCCAAAAGCACGTCGATCGGCATCAAGGATTCGACCGGGCGCTACGTGGCCGCGCTGTGCCTGAATGCCGACGTCACGCTGTTCCGCGGCTTCCAGGGCATGCTGAGCCAGTTCTGCCGCACGGACGGCGAAGCCGTCGTCGAAACGCTCGACCCGGCCGGCGCGGACGCGATCCGGCAGCGCATCGACGCCTTCGCGACACGCCTCGCGACGACGCCGCGCGAGCTGAAGACCGACCAGCGCCGCGAGCTGATGCAGACGCTGAAGGCGGACGGCTTCCTCGAGGTGCGCCGCGCGATGGAGATCGTGTCGCAGCATCTCGGCGTGTCGCGCGCCACCGTCTACAACGATGCGAAGTGACGCGGCGCGCCCCGCATTCCAGTTGACTGACTTTTTCGACCCCGAGCGACCATGAATTCTCCGACTCTCCCCACGTACGACGACGTCGCCGCCGCCGCGGCCCGGCTCGAAGGCCATGCGCACCGCACGCCGGTGATGACGTCGCGGACGATCGACGACGCGCTCGGCGCACAGGTGTTCTTCAAGTGCGAGAACCTGCAACGCATGGGCGCGTTCAAGTTCCGCGGCGCGTTCAACGCGCTGTCGCGCTTCAACGCGGAACAGCGCCGCCACGGCGTCGTCGCGTTCTCGTCGGGCAACCATGCGCAGGCAATCGCGCTGTCGGCGCGCATCCTCGGCATTCCCGCGACGATCGTGATGCCGCAGGACGCACCGGCCGCGAAGATAGCCGCGACGCGCGGCTACGGCGGCAACATCGTGACCTACGACCGCTACACCGAGGATCGCGAGCAGATCGGGCGCGAGCTCGCGGAAAAGCACGGGCTCACGCTGGTTCCGCCCTACGATCACCCGGACGTGATCGCCGGCCAGGGCACCGCGGCCAAGGAACTGTTCGACGAAGTCGGCCCGCTCGACGCGGTGTTCACGCCGCTCGGCGGCGGCGGGCTGCTGTCGGGCACCGCGCTCGCCACGCGCGCGCTGTCGCCGCACGCGAAGCTGTACGGCGTCGAGCCCGAAGCCGGCAACGACGCGCAGCAATCGTTCCGGTCCGGCACGATCGTGCACATCGACACGCCGCGCACGATCGCCGACGGCGCGCAGACGCAGCACGTCGGCAACCTCACGTTCCCGATCCTGCGCCGCGACGTCGACGACATCCTGACCGCGACGGACGCGGAGCTGGTCGACTGCATGCGCTTCTTCGCCACGCGCATGAAGCTCGTCGTCGAGCCGACCGGCTGCCTGGCGTTCGCCGCGGTGCGACGGATGAAGGACGCGCTGCAGGGCAAGCGCGTCGGCGTGGTGATCAGCGGCGGCAACGTCGATCTCGAGAATTTCTGCGCGCTGGTGTCGGCACCGGCCTGAGCGTCGCGGCGCGCATGAAGATCCTGTCATGCGCGCACCGCCCCGCCTCCACGTCGCGCCAGGTTTCGCGCCCCGGACTGATTACGTCGTCGTCCCGAAGTCGGTCATGAAGGCGTCTTCATGAATACGCGCGCGATCGCCGCCGCCCGGGCGCGACGGCATGCGTTGGAACCCGACCATTTCTTCAGACCTGAAACGCCGCCCGGGCACCTCGAACGCAAGCATCCGGAAAGCCGACACCGGGTAATGACGTTTTTTCGCATCCGCGCGCCCGGACGATTGACGTGCCCGACCGCGCGCCATTACCCTTGCGCGCTGATGGTTCCCAGGGATGGGATCAAAAGGGAACGCAGGCGAGGCGACGTCTCGAATCTGCGGCTGCCCCCGCAACTGTGAGCGGCGAATCCGTGCCTCCGCATGCCACTGGGAAACCGGGAAGGCCCGCACGGATGGCGACCCGCGAGCCAGGAGACCTGCCATCGACCCGAGGTCCAGCAGCCGCACCGGGCGGGGTGTCCCGATGTGCAAGCACCGCCGTTGGCGGCCGCCCGTTGCATGGACGACCCGACCTCAGGATCCGTCAGATGTCCATCGTTCCCGAATCCGCTTCCCGGCCGGAAGCGTCGCCCCGACGCGCCGTCGGCATGCATCCCCTGCCGGCCCCCGGCTCACGATCGCCGTACACGTCACACGTTTTGTCCCGCTGTCTCATGAACCTTCGTCACCTGCTTGCCACGTCCGCCGCCACCGCGCTGCTTTCCCCGCTCGCCCATGCGGCCGGCGACGCGGCGCCTGCGCAGCCCGCGGCGCCGGCGTCAGCCGCGGACCTGCCCACGATCAGCGTAACCGACACGCGGCACCTGCCCGAATCGTTCGACCGGCGCTATGCGTCGACGCAGGTGCTCACGCGCGAGGATCTCGACCGGCTGTCGCCGGCCGACCCGAGCATCACGCAGGCGCTCGCGACGCTGCCGGGCGTGACCGTCTCGCAAAACGGCGGGCCCGGCTCGTCCGCGTCGGTCAGCATCCGCGGCTCGTCGGCGAGCCAGGTCGCGGTGTTCATCGACGGCATCCGGATCGGCTCGCCGACCACCGGCATCGCGCCGTGGGCCGACCTGCCGACCGAAGCGTTCGAGCGCGTCGAGGTGATCTCCGGCCCGGCCGCCGCATCGTTCGGCAACAACGCGATGGGCGGCGTCGTGCAGCTCTTCACGCGCCGCGCCGCCAACCAGCCGAACCAGACCACCGTGTCGTTCGGCGGCGGTTCGAACAAGACGTTCGACACGCAGTTCCGCACGTCGGGCACGGTGCCGTCGACGGGGCCGCTGGCCGCGCTCGGCGGGCTCACCTATTCGCTCGGGCTGCACGACTACAACACGGCCGGCATCGATGCGACGCGGCCCTTCTTCTACGGCCACGAAGACGGCCGCAATCCGTATCACGCGCAGGATCTCGACGCGCGGCTCGGCTATGCGCGCGACAACTGGTCGATCTCGACGTTCGCGCTGTACCACCGCTCCGATCTGTCCTACGACAACAGCGGCTACGCGAATCGCGAACGCGATCACCAGTTGACGACCGGCGTCGCATTCCATCTCGACATCACGCCCGATACGCAGTTCGACCAGTCGTTCGGCTATGCGAACGATCGCCAGTTCATCTACGCGGACAACCCGGCCCTCGCGACGGACCAGATCAATTCGCAGCGCATCAGCACGTCGACGTCGCTGACCCATCAGGCGCACGGTTTCCACCTGTTCGGGCTGCCGCTGTCGGGCGAATCGAAGCTCGCGTACGACTTCACGCGCGAACAGGCGTTCCTGCCGGTCGACATTCCCGGCGGCGTGCCGACGCGCAACGATTCCGCGTTCTCGCTGCACCAGTCGGCGACGCTCGGCAACGTGACGATGTTCGTCGCCGGCCGTCACGAGATCATCGCCGGGCAAGCGGTGAACACCGGCAACGCCGCGCTGTCGTGGGCGATCACGCCGGTCTACACGGCGCGCGTGTCGTACGGCAACGCGTTCCGCCTGCCGACGTTCAACGACCTGTACTACCCGGGCTACGGCAATCCGAACCTCAGCCCGGAACGCAGCACGTCGGTCGAGGCCGCGCTCGACGCGAACACGGCGTACGGCACGTTCACCGCGGCGATCTACGACACGCGCGTCAACAACCTGATCGCGTACAACCCGGCGACGTTCTCGCCGATGAACATCGGCCGTTCGCACATTCGCGGCATCGACCTGTCGTACAAGGGAACGATCGGCCGCTCGACGCCGGTGAGCGTCGCGGTCGGGATCCTGAATCCGCAGGACGAGACCAACCAGACCTGGCTCAGCCGCCGGCCGCGCCAGACGGTCAGCCTGAACGTCGACCACACGTGGGACGAACTGAAGCTGCACGCGCTGAGCACGGGCGCGTCGCTGCTGTACGGCGGCTCGACGTTCGACGACCCGGCCAACCGGCAGTATCTGGCGTCGTACCTGACGGTGAACCTGCGAGCGTCGTACCGGATCAATTCGCACCTGACGGTGTCGGCGTCGCTGTCGAACCTGTTCGACCGGCAATACATGACCGCGTACGGCTACAACACGCTCGGGCGCACCGCGTTCGGCAAGGTGAGCTATACGTTCTGACGGCCGCACGCAGCGGCGCGACGCACCACACCGGCACGCGCGGAAAATTGACAGCGCGGCAAAAGCTAATAGAATTAGTTCTTTGACTAACCCGCATAGTATTCGTCATGGCACGCGCCGGCATTACCGTGGACAAGCTCGTCGAAGCCGGCGCGCAGCTCGCCGATGAAACCGGCTTCGAGCAACTCACCGGCGCAGCGCTCGCGCGGCATTTCGACGTCAAGCTGGCGAGCCTGTATTCCCATGTCGCGAGCTTCGACGATCTCAAGAGCCGGATCGCGCTGTTCGCGCTGCAGGAGCTGGCCGAGCGCGCCGCCGACGCGCTGGCCGGCCGCACCGGCAAGGACGCGCTGGCCGCGCTCGCCAACGTCTATCGCGACTACGCACGTGCGCATCCGGGCCGCTTCGCGGCCGCGCGCCATCCGGTGAGCGGCGGGCGCGCCACCGCAAGCGCGGGCGGGCAACTCGTCAGGATGACGGCGGCGGTGCTGCGCAGCTACGGCTTGCCCGATAGCGAACAGGCGCATGCGATCCGCCTGCTCGGCGGTTTCTTCATGGGCTACGTGACGCTCGAAAGCGCCGGCGGCTTCTCGCACAGCGCGCCGGATTCGGACGTGTCGTGGGCACGCAGCCTCGATGCGCTCGACGTGATGCTGCGCCACTGGCCTTCGGCCGCCTGACGTACCGAACGGAATCCAAGCAATGAAAGACAAACCCGACGGCGTCGTGCTGCCGAGCCGTGTCGTGCCCTTCCCGACCTCGATCAGCGACGAAGCACGCGCCGCGCTGCAACGCCTGACCGGCGACGACGGGGTGCCGCTGAATGCGTTGCACGTGATGCCGGCGCCGGACGACATCGACGCATGGATGCGCGTGAAGGCCGGTGCCGACGCGCATTACACGGCCGCGGTCGAGCAACTCGCCGGCTATTTGCGCTCGAGCGTCGAGACGATCCGCGTCGGCGATGCGGACGTGCATGTCGCGACACCCGACGCCGCGGCTTCCGGCGCCTGCGCCTACATCGATCTGCATGGCGGCGCGCTGGTCGTCGGCGGCGGCGCCGCGTGCCGCGCCGGCGCGCAGATGCAGGCCGACCGGCTCGGCATCCGCTGCTACGGCGTCGACTACCGGATGCCGCCGGAACACCCGTATCCGGCCGCGCTCGACGACTGCATCGCCGCCTATGCTTACGTGCTGGCGCATCACGCACCGGAAAACGTCGTCATCGGCGGCCGCTCCGCCGGCGGCAATCTCGCCGCCGCGATGGTGCTGCGTGCCCGCGACGAAGGCTTGCCGCTGCCTGCCGCGCTCGTGCTGCTGTCGCCGGAAGCCGACCTGACCGAATCCGGCGACAGCTTCGAGACCAACCGGCTCGTCGATGTCGTGCTGCCGGCGCCGCTGATGGCGAACAACCTGCTCTACGCGAACGGCGCCGATCTCGCGCATCCGTACCTGTCGCCGCTGTTCGGCGATTTCGCTGCCGGCTTCCCGCCGACCTTCATCCAGAGCGGCACGCGCGACCTGTTCCTGTCGAACGCCGTGCGCCTGCATCGCGCGTTGCGGCGCGCGCAGGTGCCGACGGAACTGCACGTGTTCGAGGGCATGCCGCACGGCGGGTTCATGGGCGCGCCGGAGGACATCGAGCTGAGCCAGGAAATCGCGCGCTTCGTGCATGCGCATTTGCACGGGTCGAATTGAGCCGGCGATCGACGGACGGGCACACAAGGACGACAACGGCATCGGCCGGATCGCTGGCTCCCCGGATCGAATGCGGCAAATCCCGCGGGTGACGCGATCCGGTCGCCCCGCGCCGCGCCGTGCACCTAGATCAGCCCGCGCACGCCCGCGGCGAGCTGGATCGCGCCGAATGCCGCGACGACGGCCGCCGACGCGCGCGACAGCCCGTGCATGAACGCGAACGACAGCTTCGTGCGCAGCGCGGCGGTCGCGCTGCTCAGGCACAGCCACCACGTGGCCGAGCCGACGAACACGCCGGCGACCATCCACGCCACCGTCGCCCACATCGCGCCTTCCCGTGCCCCCGGCAGCGGGCCGAGCGCCGCGAAGATCCCGACGAACGACACGATCGTCATCGGGTTCGACAGCGTGAGGCCGAACGTCGTCAGGAAATCGCGCAGGACGGTCGTCCGCGGCACGTCGCGTGGCCCGGCCGGTGCGGCCGGCGCCTGGCGCGCGATGGTCCACGCGAGCCACACGAGAAACGCGCCGCCGCCGATTTTCAGGCCGACGGTCAGCATCGGAAATGCGGTGACGATGCCCGCGACGCCCAGCGCGCCGAGCAGGCCGTAAATCGCGTCGGCGCACGCGGCGCCGATGCCCGTCGCGAATCCCGCCTGGAAACCGCGGCTCAGGCTGCGCTGAATGCACAGCATGCCGATCGGGCCGACCGGCACCGCGATCGACAGCCCCATCACGACGGATTTGATGAACAGCATCGCCTGCTCCTTGCGACATTCGGTGGATCGAACAGGCATCGTAGGGAAAGTCCGGCCCTCGCTGAATGCGGTTTTTAAGGAAGAATGGCGGCTCTACCTTAAAAACGCCCGCCGCGATGGACGATCTGGACTGGAAGATACTGGCGCTGTTGCAGGACAACGGGCGCATCAGCTATACGGAGCTCGCGCGCCAGGTTCACCTGTCGGTGCCGGCGGTGACGGAGCGCGTGAAGCGTCTTGAAGCAGCCGGCGTGGTCGAAGGCTATACGGCCCGGATCAATCCGTCCGCGGCCGGCTATCCGGTGAGCGCGCTGATCGGCATTACGGTGCCGCAACCGGCGAAAGCGAAGTTCCTCAAGCTGCTGGAGACGATTCCCGAAGTCGTCGAATGCCATCACGTGACGGGCGCGGATTCGTATGTGATGCGGTTCGTCGCCGTCAGCATGGCCCATCTCGAACAGTTGATCGAACGCATCAACCTGTACGGCGAAACGCGCACGTCGATCGTGATGTCGACGCCGCTGCCCGCGCGCGGGCTGGCACGGCCGGCGGCAAGGGCCGATATCGTCAGGAAATGAACGAGCGCGGGCCGCCCCGCCGCCCGCGGCGGTCCCACGACCGTTGACCACGGTCGCCGGTGTGGCACCGACGACACGGGCGACCATGCCGGAAATCGGCGCTGCGCTGGCCCTCGGTTACGTAGCACGTGCAGAGAAAAACCGACGGCGTCGCTCCGTGCACGCGCCGCATCCTCGTCACTGCCGCCTCGCCAGCTTCACGATCGTCAGCGTGCCGTCGACGTTTTCCACTCGAACCCGGACCTTGTCGCCCACATGCAGCGGCGGGATCATCGCCGCGTCGCCGGCCTTGAACGTCATCGTCATCGGCGGCATCCCAAGGTTGTCGAGCGCGCCGTGCTTCAGCGTCACGAGCCGTCGCGCGGCATCGATGTGCTTCACCTCCGCATCGGTCAGCTTCGTGTCCGGCGCGGACATGGTCGTGTCGCGCAGGTTCATGCCGGACATGTCGCCGCCCGCGAGCGCCGGCATGACAACGATCGCCATCGCGCACGACACGGCAACGGCATGAAAGCAGGTCTTCATCGAGCATCTCCCGTCCGGCTCGACATGCTTCTTCCGCGGGCAGGCGCCGCACCTCACACGATCAACGTCACACCGGCCCACGCGATCAGCACGACACCCAGCACACGGCCGATACGATCGCCGCCGGGCAGGACCTTTTCCACGAACACGAACAGCGACAACGCGACGATCCACACGACGTTCATCACGCCGCCGACGAACAGCAGCGCCATCAGCAACCAGCAGCAGCCCACGCAAACCGCACCATGCCGCGCGCCCAGCAGGAAACTGCCGGCAACGCCCGGGCGCCAGTGCGCGACCAGGAACGCCGCCGGCGCGCGGCATTGCCGCAGACACGCGCGTTTCAGCGGCGAGAATTGATAGAGCCCGGCCAGCGCCAGCACGAGGGCGGAAAGAAGCGCGCTCTTCGACCACAGCATCATCGCGGAGATCAGGCCAGCCGGCTGCAGCAGCGCCTGAAGCAGCGCGGCGCCGATCGAGAACGCCAGCCACGTCGTCAGATAGCCGGCCAGCAGCGCCATGGACGTGAACGCCGATCCCGCCGCTCCGTCGCCGTGCTGCCGCAGCACGCGCCGGTACAGCATCACGAGCGGGGCGGCGCCGGGCGTCATCATCGCGATCATCATCACCCACCACATCGCGATCACGGTCGGCAGCGACGGATCCATGCTGCCCATGCCGTCCGCCAGCCGATGCGGAAACAGCGCGACGGTCGTCATCTCCCGCGCCGACATGCCGGTTCCCGCACCCGTCCACAGATAGAACCAGCACAGGCCGACGAGCGCGGCCATACCGAGCAGCGTGACGACTCGCTCGCGCGCGAGCCAGGTATCGACCGGCGTCATGCCGCGGCGCGATGCCGAACCAGCCCGTGGTTGTTCAGATGCAGCCGCGCGAATTGCGCATAGGTTCCGTCGAGATTCAGCGCGATGTTGCCCTGCGAGCGCCCCGTGCCCGAACCGATCTCGGCCAGCTCGTATTCGAAACCGTGCGGCAGGTCGATCCGCACGCGGTGCTCGTCACCGGTCACCGGATTGCGGATGGGTTCGCCGGCCGCGTCGAACACGCCGTCCACGTGGATCCGGCCGCGCCGCGCATCGACATCGACGTCGAAATCGATCTTCGTGAAGATCGGCTCGAACGCGTGCTCGAGCGTCGACGCATACACGGAAAACATCGTCGCGAATGGATCGGTATCCTGACCGGTCATGATCTTCAACACGGCGTCGCGCTGCGCCGGACTGGCGCGCTCGTCGACGATCGGCTGGCACTTGCCGTGGCCTTCGTGAACGGCGCCCGGCCACTGGAACACCACCGCGATCCTGACGCCGTCGAGCACCACGTCGCCGTAATGTCCGCTGTCGATCGAAATCGCGCCCATCGCTTCGCAGTTGCCGTTGGTCGGCAGCGCATTGAACTGGCAAGGGCAACCGTATGAGCAATTGCAACTGATCATTTCGGTGCCCTGAATCTCCCACGGCGTCATGGCTCCACCTCGCGCTCTGAAACAAACGAACGCTTCGAATCTAGTGCACGCAATGGGGGAAAGCAACGCGGTCATGGCGGCGTGAAAACCCTGCGTTCCGGCCTCACGTAAGACGTTTCGGGAGGCGCTCGCCGGGCTGTTGCGAAAACCGTCGCGCCGCCCCGCTCTCACACGAACAGCGACGCGACGATCGCACACCACACCGCACCCGCGCCGCACAGAAACACGCGTCGCGCGACGAACATTCGCGACTCGTCGTCGGACGTTTTCATCGGCGATGTTGCGAGAAACGGCACGCTGGCGAGGCACGCGAAACCCGCCAGCGCGGGCACGATCACGACGAAGTCGCCGAATCGCCAGGGCAGCGCTTCGTGCAATCCCCAGTAGCCGAGAAACAGCATGCCCATCGAGAACATCGTCGCCGCGGCCGAGCTGAGCGCGACCACCGATCCTGTCGGAAATTGCACGTGAACCTCCCCTCGCGCAGTGCGCGATGCGACGCCTGTCGCCGAAGATCGCCACGATGTCGCCCGACGGCCGCGGAATCAGGCGTTCGTTTCGGGCCCGAATGCGTCGAGCGCGCCGGCTTCGCTCGCGAGCCCATGCGCGTTGTCACGAATTGACAGATTCGATCCGGTCGAGCGGGATGTCGAGCCTGCTTGATCGAGCAGCACGTGCATGACGTCGCTAACCCGGCTTCTTCGCGCCCTGCGCAACGGAAATCCACCCGACCACCGCCGCGGCGACCCAGCAACAGGTGATCATCAGGTCCAGATCCATCCAGCCCTCGAAATTCGTGCTGTTTTCGAAACTGCAGCGCTGATGGCCCCTGACCCACATGCAGCCGCTGATCAACTGCTGGATGTGCATGTAGACGCTGTACACGGCAACGGCCGAAGCGATGACGGCGACCCGCAGGCTTATGCTCTTTTTCATTGACGCTGAAGGCGTGGGATGATCTCGCGACGATCTTAAGCCAATGGCGAGGCGCGACGCAATCGATCCGGTATCGGCGCCGGTGGTGTACGCGGTGTCATGCATGCAATCGGCAGCGTACGGCGAAATCGTCGCCACGGAGTCGTTGCGCGCGATCGAGCCGGTCACGCTCGGAAACATCGACGCATTCGCTGAAGCACGATTGCGCACCCGACGGCAATCGCGCATCGGTGTTCATCAAAACCGATGGGCTCGGCGATTATCTTGCCTGAGTACGCGGACAACCATGCCGATGAAAACGCTCGTCGTGGTATGCGACCGGATGAGGTAGAAGCAGGCCGTTGACGCACTCGCGATCCTGAACGCGAGTGGCGACCGGAGCGTATGCGCAGGTGCGGGCATGGCGCTTGCATCGCGTGGTGCCCTCGCCTGCTGACATGACGCTGGCAGCGGGCCGCGCTCAAGGTTGAACGATCGCCTGCCGAGGAACGCCGCCATGACCGATACCGCCGCACTCGCCGACCACGCCCCCAAACGCCGCGGCGTGACGCTGCTCACGCTATGCATCGCCGTGCTCGTCGCCCAGGTCGATACGGCCGTCGTCAATCTCGCGACGCGCGCGATCGGCGCCTATTTCCATGCCGGTGTCGGCGCATTGCAGTGGGTCGTCGACAGCTACAACCTCACGTACGCGGTGCTGCTGCTGACGGGTGGCCTGCTCGCCGACCTGTACGGGCGCCGCCGCATCTTCATGGCCGGCACGACGATCTTCACGATCGCGTCGCTGCTGTGCGCGCTGGCGCCGTCGGTGTCGGTGCTGATCGCCGCACGCGCGCTGGCCGGCGTCGGCGCGGCGCTGTTGCTGCCGGCATCGCTTGCGATCGTGCGCGTCGTGTGGCGCGACCCGGTCGAACGCGGACGCGCGCTCGGCATCTGGGCCGCATGCAATGGCGTCGCGATGGCGATCGGCCCGACGCTCGGTGGCGTGTTGATCCGGCACTTCGGCTGGCGCAGCATCTTTTTCGTCGTCGTGCCGCTGAGCATCGCCGCGATGCTGCTCGCGATCCCGGCCGTGCCCGAGTCGTCCGATCCGCACGGCCGGCATTTCGACGGCGCCGCGCAAGTCGCGGGCGCCCTCGCGCTCGGCGCGCTCGCGTATGCGGCGATCGTGTTCCGCGAAGCGCCGGCCGCCTGTGCGATCGCCGGCTGCATCGCGGTTGCGTCGTTCGTCGCGTTCGTGGCGATCGAGCGCCGCCACGGCGAAGCCGCCCTGGTGCCGCTCGATATTTTCCTGATCAGTGCGTTTCGCGGCGCGATCGCCGCGACCACCGGCATGACGTTCGGGATGTACGGCGTGCTGTTTCTGCTGCCGCTGACGTGGCAGAGCATCGGCCGCCTCGATTCGACCGGCGCGGGCCTTGCGCTGTTGCCGATGGCGCTCGTGTTCGTCGTCGTATCGCCGTGGTCGGGGCCGCTTTCCGAGCGCATCGGCGCGCGCGCGACGACGGCCGGCGGTGTCGCCGTGATCGCAAGCGGGCTCGCCGCGATCGGCGCGTCGGCGGACGCGTCGAGCCTGTTCGGCGCAGAAATCGGCCTCGCGCTGACGGGGCTGGGGATGGGAATCGCGACGGGCCCGTTGATGACCGTTGCGGTCGGCGCCGTCGACGCGGCGCGCTCGGGCACCGCCAGCGCGCTCGTCAACGTCGCGCGGATGACTGGCGCGACGCTCGGGATCGCGGTGCTCGGCACGGCGTTCGCCGCCATGCACGGCGGCGCGACCGGCCTGCGGGTGGCGATGTTCGCCGGCGCGGCGGTTCAATTGACGGGCGCGGCGGTGGCGGCAGTTGCCGTACAGCGGTCGGCATGACGCGTGACATGCGCGCTCGGCACACGCGGCGCCGGTAAAGGCGGGAGAAACAGAAGAAGCCGCGGCGCGACAGCGCCGCCGACTACCGACGAACGGCACGCCGCGTGCCGTTCATCCGGTTCGTCCGGCCACGAGACCGGACGGGGAACGATAGGTGCGCGCTGCGCACCTATCGTGGCCGCTTAGCGGCGCGGCTGGCCGCTTCGCGGCGGACGCGGGGAATTCGCGTCCTTGTGCCGGAAGTTGATGCGGCCCTTGGTAAGGTCGTACACCGACAGTTCCAGCGTCACGCGATCGCCCGCGAGAATGCGGATGTGGTTCTTGCGCATGCGGCCCGACGCGTACGCGCCGACCACGACACCGTTTTCCAGCGTGACACGGTATTTGCTGTCCGGCAGCACTTCGTCGACGATTCCGTCCAGTTCCAGCAGTTCTTCTTTTGCCAAACCAATTCCTCCAGACAAGGTGATTGACCGCGGCCGCGGCGACTGCCCGGCGCCGGCTCCCGCAAACGGGACGGCGGCCGGCAAGCGGCCGGGATCGGTTCGTTCAGACGGGCCTCGGGCCAGTCTTGCGATCGGTGCCCGGCGCGTTGCGACGTTCGGGCGGTCGGTGGCTGCGGCGCCAGCGGCGCCGCGCAAGTCGGGACCGCGCCAGCTACGGCATGGCGGCGGTCTGCTCGGGTTGATGCGTTCAAGCGGTGATGCGCTCGCGAAACGGCATGCATTTCACGAGGGCGTTGCGTCGCATGCGGTCAGGCATGCGATGAGGGAGGCGTCACGACCGATGCATCGTGATTGTCGCGATGCATCGGTCGTGCGCATCGGAACGCACAGGCTGCCGTCGAGCGGCGCCCGCGCGATACGCTATCCGGCAGCGGCCCGCTATCCGGCAGCGGCCGCCGATGGGCGACCGATGCCGATGCGGCTTACTGCGGCGTGATGTTCGACGCTTGCAGACCCTTCGGGCCGCGCTTCACTTCGAAGCTGACCTTCTGGCCTTCGGCCAGGGTCTTGAAGCCCGTGCCGCGAATTTCCGAGAAATGGGCGAACAGATCGTCGCCGCCGTTGTCCGGGGAAATGAAACCAAAGCCCTTGGTTTCGTTGAACCACTTGACGGTACCGGTATCCACAAATACTTCCTTAATACAAATGACGAATGATGAAGATGCGCCCGCGACGGGCACAGAAAGAATCAAAGAGGGAGAGACCAACGACTGCCGCACGGTGTGCGGCCAATGATGAGCAATCGAACTTCTTGACGACTTCGGTCTCGGACACTACGCGGTCGCGGCCGTTTCGTCAAGTTCTTTTGGTGCAGCGCACAAGCGCGGACCCTCGGGCGCTGCACGGGATGCCGGCCGGCGAAGGGCGCTACATCGTCTGTTGGGACGGGGGGACCGCCCCTGCGACGCTAGTCGAATGGATTCAGCAGCCGGACGCCGGTGCGAGCGAAATCGTCGACGTTGCGCGTGACGACCGTCAGATCGTTGATCAGCGCGGTGGCCGCGATCAGCTGGTCGAGCTCATGCGTCGGATCCGGCACGCGCAAATGCCCCCACATCTGGCTGGTCTCGACATCGACCGGCAGGATGTTCGGCGCATAGCCGGACAGGATCATCGCCACCCAGGCCTCGAGCGCCGACGCCTGACTGTGATCGCCGCGATGACGGATCAGGTCGACACCGCGCCGCAGCTCGGCCACCGTCACGACCGACAGGTAAAGTGGGCTTGCGTCGGCTTCGGCCTGCCTGAAGAACGCCCGCACGCCCCGGTTGGTTCGCTTGCCCTTCCTGATTTCGCTGATGACGTTCGTATCAATCAAGTAGGCCGGGCGATCAGACGTTTTTTCTTTGGTTTTCAATGGTCTTAGGGTCCGGTTTCGGCCAGAAATCGAGTGCAGAAGTGTGCCTCATGCGGCCAGTCGAATCAACGACTTACAGTAGGGTTCCGAACAGGCTCACCGGTCCGCGTCGCCGTGCCGGCTCGCCCCGCACAGGTTCGCCAAGCAAAACATCCGACTTGCCATTCTGTACCCAATTGGGTACAATTTTGGCATGATTACTTTGCAGCGGTCAGACGAATTTAACGAGTGGCTTGCCAACCTACGCGATCAGCGCGGCAAGGCCCGAATCGCCGCCCGCCTGGTTAGCGCGCAGCTCGGCAATTTTGGCGAGTACCGCATGCTCGACGAAGGGGTCTGCGAACTGAAGATCGATTTCGGGCCGGGCTACCGCGTGTATTACGTCCGTCGCGGCGAAGTGGTCTACCTCCTTCTGTGCGGCGGCGACAAGTCGACGCAGAAGAAGGACATCAAGCGCGCGGTGCAGATGGCGCGCGAACTGACGGAGTAAACCATGACCAACTACACCGAGTTCGATGCGGCCGACTACCTCGACAACGATGAGGCGGTCGCGGAATTCCTCGCCGTCGCGGCCGAGGACCCAAATCCTGATGTGTTCCTCGCTGCCGTCGCGGCTGTCGCGCGCGCGCGCGGCATGACGAAAGTTGCAGCGGCCGCCGGCGTCGGCCGTGTCGCACTTCACAAAGCGCTGACGCCCGGCGCACACCCGCGCTACGAAACCATGCAGAAGATAATCCGGTCGCTTGGCCTTCGCATGAGCTTCACCGTCGCACACTAACAAAGAGAGAGAAGATGAGCCGATTTGAAGTTCCGAAAGAAGAATACGACCGCGTGAGTTACCACCTTGCGCAGTTGGCCAGCGAGTTCGACCGCCCAAACAAGGCCGACCAGAAAGTACGCGACAAGGCAATCTCACTCGGTGAAAAATACTTCACCGATCCGCGGAACACGACGCCGGCTGACATTTCGCAAGCCAGGGAATTTCTCAGGGGGCACAACCGCAATCCGGACGCACCGATTCCCCCGATCAAGCTGATTCAACCTGTGCCTATGCCCACTGACGACTGGATCAGCGTCGGCGATCAGCTGCCGACGATCTCGGAGAATGTCAACGAAGCGCCGGTCAAAGTTCAGCTTCTCGTGGATGACGAAGTGGTGGAATTGAATGCTTTGTTCATCAACGAGCAGTCCGGCTACAACATGTTCGACAAGCCGTGCTTCGTGATGCTCGGTCGTCGCATGGATCGACTCAATCTGGATAGCGGCGCGCCGCTCATTGCCGAATTTATCGAGCCGACCCACTGGCGCCCGCGCGAGGCGTAACGCCGGTTACGTGCTCTCGTCGGCGCCTCAATCGGCCGACGCCGATTCAGTGCCCGCGTCGCGAGCAGTTCTAGATACTGCTGCCCGAGAATCCCAAAGACGGCCCCAATACCTGTCACCGCCAGTGGCGGCAGGTCGGGGAACAACGTCAGCGCCGCGCCGGCGGCGACGCTCAGGCCGGATCCGACGATCGTACGCCCGATGATAATGCGGACCCCGGGCCGCTTCGGTTCGGCCATCATCTTCCCAAACGCGATCACGCCGCCGATCGCCGCCAGGCCGCTGACTTCCTTCCACACCTTCCAGATTTCGCTTTCGGTCGTCATACGCCCGCCGTGTACGTCGTCTTCACGCCGACCTTCCGCGCCGTGAGTGCCTGACGCCGCGGCGTCGCGCCTTCGGCCGGCACGCTGATATGCTCCCACCGGTCGTATTCGTTGATGATCTGATCGAACGGTAGTCCCGACGCAGCGATCGCACGCGCGATATCGCGCGGTGCCCCGAACCCCGAGCACTGAAAGTCGGCCGCGCGGCCTGTCAGGTGGTCGCTGTTCGGCACGCCGCCGACCGCACGATTCACGACCTGGTTGCGATAACCAGACGTGATCCGAATCGGCTTCGAGCCGAGCATCACGCGCACCTGTTCGAGCACCGGCGCGAGCCTGCACAGATTGTCCACGGCCGCCGCCGTCGGCGTGTTGTCGATCTTCCGGTCGCGTGCCGTATCGCTGCGCGTGAGTTCTTCGAGCGTGAATTGTGGGGTGAGCTGCATCGGTCCTCCTGATCGTCACGCGCCCGATCGCGCGATAGCGGCGTCGATCAGCGCGCGCAGCGCGACAAGGCCCACGCGCGCGGCCGCCGTGTCGCCGCCATTGGAAAAATCGACGATCGGCACGATCGCCGTAACGTCGCTGACGGCCGCGCCCGTGTCGCTGTCGACGACATGCTCGATCGTGCGCAGCGACACCGCGTCGACCGCGCCGGCAGCGTCGAGCTGCACGATGTAGTGCGACGGCTTCGTTACCTTCTGAAATGCCATGCCTCTCTCTAATTCACATGCGCTTCGAGCGCAAAACTCACCTGACCGCCGGGGCTCGACGGGTTGATGCAGCGGTATTCGAACTGCACGTTCGTGTCGTCGACCTGCCGCACACGCCAGTACGAGAACTGCGCTGGTGCGACCGATAGGCCGGTCATCGTCAGCCGCACGTCGCGGCGCCGGCACGGCCACAGCAGCCCATGCGCGACCGTCACCTGTTGCGCGACATCGGTATCGACCGGCAGCGCCTCAATCTCGGCGACGAAGTGCATGCCCTTCGGCCCGGTCGGCAAGCCGTTCGCCTGAATGTCGAACACGTCGCGGTCTGGAATCGGCGCGTTGCCGGCGACGTACACGGTGCCGGCGTCCGTCTGGTAGATGCGCAGCTCGACGCGGTTCGCCCCCTGATAGACGTCCGTCGGCCGCGTGTAGCTGAAGCCCGTCAGGCAGCGCACCAGCAGCCCACGCACGCGGTTCTGCGATCCGGTGATCGTCAGGCCAACGCGGCATTCACGCGCGATCAGGTCGTTGATCGAGTTGCCGACGCCGGAAATCACCACGCCGTCGAAACGGTTCAGCGTGCCGATCACCTGCGACGTGCCGACCTGGTTGTAGTTGCCCGAGATACGCAGCACAGTGCTGCCCCCGCGAAACGCCGTCGTTTCGCATGATCCCGTAGTGAGTCCCGATCTTGATATCGTTGCCCGACAGGATCAGCGAGTCGCCACCCTGCCCGCCGAAATACTGCTTCACGATGCCGATCAGGGTGCTGCTGCCGCGGATCTCGCACTGGCTGCCGTCAACTACAAGCAAGCTGCAGGACATGTTCGTGCCGATGTACATGTTCCGGCGCGCGCGGTCGCTGTCTTGCGTCCATTTCATGTCGTTCGAGTAGCAGTGGATCGGCCCGTACAAGGATCGTGTCGTCGGCGTGCATACCGGCGCGAAGCAGTCGACCGGCCGCAACTACAACCTGCGCGCGAAGGCGTGGCGCGGCGCCCGCGACTACCTGGCCGACGGCCCGGTGAGCATGCCGCCCGATCCCGAACTGAAGGCGCAGCTCGCGTCGGTGAAATACAAGTTCCGCGACGGCGCGCTGCTGATCCAGTCGAAGAAGGAATACAAGGCCGAGTTCGGCAAGTCGCCGGACCGCGCTGACGCCTTCATTCTGACGTTCCTCGCACCGACCGAAGAAGCCCGCAAGCCGCAGAGCGCGCCCGTCGCGCGCGTGCCGGCGCCCTCGAACCTCGCATGGATGGCCTGATGGCGACGAACGAAACCCTCGACCGTGATGACGTCGCCGACGTGCGCGATGAAGTCGTCGAGCGCGCGCAGCGCCGCTGGAAACGGTGGGACGAACGCGAGAGCGAGAACCGCGCGCGCAGCACGGCCGACCTGAAGTTCTGCGGCGCATGCTCGCGCTCGTCGTAGCCATCGGGCTGCAGCTCGGCCGGCAGCATGGCGATGAACTGGCGCACCTTCCACAGCAGCGACTTCGGGTCGCCCGCCTTGTCCACGTAGTCCTCTTTCCGGCTGCCGAAGCCAACGACGGTGCCGGCGTGAAACAGCCACATCCAGACCGCAACGCCGACGCACAACCACGACGCGCCGACGCCTTACGCTGGACACTTTCCTGACGATTCTGGGAGAGGCGCCGAAGGTGTCGTCGTGGCTGGAAAACGCGATGCTGCTCGCGCTGGTATCCGGTCAGGATCGGTCGACCTGCGGGCGGTGGGAGCGGTCGTGGACGCGAAACGGTTTCTCGCGCGTGACGAGGCAGAAAACCGGCGTCGTCGTCGAGATTCCCGTCTCGCTTCGGCTGGATGCGATCGGCCTATCGCTCGACGACGTGATCGCCCGCTGCAAGCGGACCGGCGTCATCAGCAAATACCTGATCCACTACACCGGCCGGAAGAATGGCACCACGCCCGGCGCGCAAGTAAGTCTGGCGACAATTTCCGCAGCGTTCGCGCGGGCACGGAAACGAGCCGGCATCGCTGACGAGAACGCGCCCTCGTTCCACGAAATCCGCAGCCTGTCGAAGCGCCTGTACGACAAGCAAGGCGGCGTCGACACGAAGGTTCTGCTCGGCCACATGTCCGACACGTCGGCTGCGCTGTACGCCAACGCGCGCGGCGTCGAACCGCTCCGCGTGCGCGTGAGTTCCTAACGAATTCTGAACAAGTTCTGAACACGCCCTTATGCGACAAGGGTTTCCGGGCGATCGAATGTTTCAATCAAAAACACGCCCGACCTCGCCTGAATCCTGAACACGTTGGAAATCCGCGTCTTCGCCAACCTCCGGCATGCTCATCAACACTTGCGCGAATGTCCGCCGCTTCGGCCGGCCGAGCGCTTCGGCCAGAATGGCTCGATGTTCGGCCTCGGCGCTCCTGCCGTTGGCCGCTGCCTGCTCACGCAGGCTTTGAACGATAGTGTCATCCACGTTACGCACCAGAAGATTTGCCATGAGTACCTCCATCCAGGTTTGCTATCAATGATAGCGTCACGAGGGTAAATTGCAAGCATTGCTATCACCCTTGTGACCGGATGGACACGGGAGCCGGCGCGAACCGGCGGCAACGGACGGCGAGCATCCGCCCCCTTTCGCCGCTGGTCCGACGCATCGACCTGCTGTCGCTCAAGGTAAGCCCGAGCGGGACGATATGGAAGCCGGCCGAACGGCCAATCTGGCACCCATCGATCACGACGCACGTCGGCCGGCGAGGAACTCAATTTGCGGCGCGGCCTAGTCGGTGACATGCGCCAAGACCGCGGGCGTCGCGTCGATTCGCGCTGAAACATCGTGTTGCATAACCGGCCGCGGGCATCGCTATCGTTTGATACCATCAGACCACAAGACCGGCGATCGAACACCGTGCGAAGCGCGCAGAAGACCTTGCATCGACGCGGACCCTCCGTGCCTGAAAATCCCGATCCAAGACACGAGACGCTCTTCAGTGGACCTTGTTACGCCAACGCTGGAAACCCTCTTCTCCCCGACACCCGACAAACTCTACTTCCCGGCCTGCCTTGCGGCCGTGGCGATCATCGCGTGGCTCGTCGCCCGACACGTACCGTTCTACCGATCGGCCGTCGACAAGTCGCTGTCGATGCGCTATCGCAATCTCGACGGTTTCCGCGGCATCCTGGCCACCTCCGTGGTCTTTCATCACTTCGCGTGCAACCAGGCGTTGCTGTCGACCGGCGCCTGGGGCGCCGGCACCGAATTCCTGCGCAATCTCGGGACGATCCCCGTCGCGATGTTCTTCATGGTCACCGGGCTGCTGTTCTGGGAACGCGCATGCCGAGGCACGCTCGACGTGCGGACTTTCTTCGTCGGACGCGTGCGGCGCCTCGCGCCGCTCTATCTGTTTTACGCGGCCGTCATCGTCGCATGCACGCTTTACTGGTTTCCCCGCAACGCCGTCGGCGCACCGACGCAGTTGCTGGCCGACCTGCTCAAGACCGTTTCGCTCGGCTGGTTCGGCGCGTTCCCGATCAACGGAGCGGAGCGCACGCCGTATCTGAGCGGCGTCTGGTGGACCCTCGCCTACGAATGGCGGTTCTACGTCGCCGTTCCGTTTCTCGCGTGGTTCGTCGCCACGCGTGCGTGGCGCAAGCTGCTCGCGCTCGCGATCGTCACGGCCTGCGCCGCGCTGTACGGGCCGCCGGGCGGCATGGCGCTGCTGTTCGCGTTCGGCGCGGTGGCCTACGAGGTGTCGCGACATCCCGCGATCCGTGCGCGGCTGGCCACGAAACCGGCGGCAACCGTCGCGCTGCTGATCCTCGCGACGTCTCCGTCCCCGGCCGAACGCTATTCGATCGAAGGCGCGCTGCCGCTGCTTCCGGTGTTTCTCTGCATCGCCAGCGGAAACACGTTCTACGGCGTGCTCAAGACCCGGCCGCTCGCGCTGCTCGGCACCACCAGTTTCAGCATCTACATGATCCACATGGTGATCGTGTACATGATCATCCATGCGTTCAACAAGTTCGTTTTCCCAATCAATTCGGCCGGCAACTCGGGCATCTGGGCGCTCGCACTCGCATGCGCGCTGATTGCCGTCTTGTGTGCGCTGCTGACTTACCGCTACGTCGAGCATCCGTTCATCGCCACGCGCAACGACGCACGCCCGGCGCGCCGCGCGCCCGAGCGAACGCGCGTCCGCCGCGTCGAGCACCGTCCGTCCGACGATGAACATGTCGTCGATGCAGTCGGCGAAACCGCTTCCCGATGACGAGCGGAATCGGTACCATCGGGCGATCGAAGTCCAGCGGCCGCCGTGCGACCATGAGGCGGCGCCGCTCACGCCGGACTTCCGTACCACCGATTTCGCCATGTCCCGGGAACCCACACATTCCGCGCTGCTCTGGATCGTCGCCGCTGCCTTCTTCATGCAGTCACTCGATACGACGATCGTCAACACGGCACTGCCTTCGATCGCCCAAAGCCTGCATGCGTCGCCGCTCGCGATGCAGCCCGTCGTGGTCGTCTACACGCTGACGATGGCGATGCTCACACCGGCATCCGGCTGGCTCGCCGACCGGTTCGGCACGCGCCGCGTGTTCTCGGTCGCGATCCTCGTGTTCGTGCTCGCGTCGATCGGCTGCGCGGCGTCGCACACGCTCGGCCAGCTCGTCGTCGCGCGCGCCGTGCAGGGCATCGGCGGCTCGATGCTGCTGCCGATCGGGCGGCTCGCCGTGCTGCGCCGCGTGCCGGGCGAACAGTACGTCGCGGCCATCGCGTTCGTGTCGATCGCCGGGCAGCTCGGCCCGATCGTCGGGCCGACGCTCGGCGGCTGGCTCACACAGGCGATTTCGTGGCACTGGGTGTTCATCGTCAACGTGCCGGTCGGTGTGGTCGGCTTCATCGCCGTGCAGCGCTACCTGCCGCACGACCAGGCGACGCAGCCGCCGCCGTTCGACTTCGTCGGCTGTGCGCTGCTGTCGGCCGCGATGATCGCGCTGTCGCTGGCGATCGACCCGCCGATGTCCGCGCATCGCGCCGCGTGGGCGGCCGCGCTCGCCGGGCTCGGGCTGGCGAGCGCGCTTGCGTACCGGCCTCACGCGCGGCGACGCACGCAGCCGCTGTTCCGCCTCGGGCTGTTCCGCGAGCCGAACTTCGGGGCGGGGCTGCTCGGCAACCTGCTGTGCCGGATCGGCACGAGTTCGGTACCGTTCATGCTGCCGCTGCTGATGCAAGTGCAGCTCGGCTATACGCCGCTGCAGTCGGGGCTGATGATGCTGCCGGCCGCGATCGCGGGCGTCATCGCGAAGCGGTGGATCGCGCCGCTCGTGAAGCGCTTCGGCTATGCGGCGTTTCTGGTCGTGAATACGGGGATCGTCGGCTGCGCGATCGCAGGGTTCGCGCTGGTGTCGGCGCGGCCCGCGCCGGTGCTGGAAGGTGCGCTGCTGATCGTGTTCGGCGCCGCGAATTCGATGCAGTTCGCGGCGATGAACGGCGTGACGCTCAAGGGGCTGTCGCATGCCGACGCCGGCAGCGGCAACAGCCTGTTCACGATGATGCAGATGCTCGCGATGGGTTTGGGCGTGTCGATCGGCGGCGGGCTCGTCAACCTGTTCGCCACTTATCGGGGCTCGACGGCGCACGGGTTCATGCTGTCGTTTGCCTGCATGGGTGCGGTGACGCTGCTGTCGTCCGTCGTGTTCCGGCGGATCGATACGGCCGCGCCGGCGGCCGGTACCGCGGCGCGCCGTTCCGCGTGATCGCGGCCGTCAGTTCACCTGGCGGCGCTCGACGACGCGCTTGAGCACCCAGCGGATCGACGAAGCGTCGGCCGGCGGCCGCGCGACGCGGTATTCGTCGACTTCGAGCGTGTACAGGTAGCCGGGCTGGTACGCAAACCCCTCGATTCCCGCGTACCACAGGCTCCATGGTTCGCCCGGGCTGCTGCGCACCTGCAGGCACTCCATCGGCGCGACGCCCGTGCAGCGCGCGGACTGCGGCGCGACATAGACGGTTTTGGTCACGGGCTTGCCGTCGGCCGCGCGAGCTGCATTCGGCGCGGTGGCCGCCGCGTCGGTCTGGCATCCGGCGACGAGCATGCTGCCGGCAATGGCGGCCGCGCCAAGCAGCGTTCGGGTCTTGTGAATCATCTGGCATGCCTCTGGAAGCATTGGAGGGCCAATTAGACGAGCCACGCGGCGAGAAGGTTCACCAACACCTTGCAGAACGCGTTCGGCCATTCCGGTTTGTCGGATGTCGCGTGCGAGCCGATACGTTACCGTCTCCCGGGCCCGCGGCGTGCATCGTCCCCGGCCACGCGATCGCAATCGACGGCCGCTTCACCGGATAGTGATCGTGTACCATCGACGCTTCCCGATACGCTTTGGCGCGCTGCCTTCGTTCGCCCGGCCACGCCCGCGCGGCTCGCGCGGCGCGTTTCCTTCGCATGACCTCATCCGCTTCGTCCGACACCGCGCTGCGCCCGCTGCCGATCGATACGCTCGCCGTGCCGGCCGCACTCGACGGACGCACGGGCACCAACCGCTCGGGCAGCGCGCATCCGCAGATCGCCGCGACCAACGACCTCGACGCCGTGCGCGCGTGGCTCGCGCGCTTCGTCGATACGCCGACCACGTTCCAGAACTACCGCAAGGAAGCCGAGCGCCTGCTGCTGTGGGCCGTGATCGCGTGCGGCAAGCCGCTGTCGTCGCTCACGCACGAGGATCTCGTCGTCTACCGGCAATTCCTGCTCGCGCCCGCGCCGGCCGAGGTGTGGTGCGCGAACGGCGGCCGCAAGCATCCGCGCGACGATCCGCGCTGGCGGCCGTTTTACGGGCCGCTGTCGGCGGCCAGTCAGCGACAGGCGCTGGTGATCCTGAACGTGATGTTCTCGTGGCTCGTGCAGGCCGGCTATCTGGCCGGCAACCCGCTCGCGTTGTCGCGACAGCGGCAGCGCCGGCCCGCGCCGCGCGTCACGCGCCATCTCGGGCAGCCGCTGTGGCAATCGGTGAAGGACGCGATCGCCGCGATGCCGCGCGACGATGCGCGCGCGTGCTTTCATGCGGATCGCGCGCGCTGGCTGTTCACGCTGCTGTATCTCGGCGGGCTGCGCATCACCGAAGCGGCCGATACGACGATGGGGCAATTCTTCTGCCGGCGCGACGCGAACGGGCACGAGCGCTGGTGGCTCGACGTGACAGGCAAAGGCGGCCGGCAGCGGCTCGTGCCGGCCACCGACGAGATGATGGCCGAGCTGTCGCGCTACCGGCGTGCGCACGGCCTGCCCGCGCTGCCGTTCGACGGTGAGCCGACGCCGCTCGTGCTCCCGGTCGGCCAGACGCGCAAGCCGCTCACGCGCGCGGCGCTGCACCGGATCGTGAAGCAGGTGTTCCGGTACGCGGCCGATCGGCTGCGCGCGAACGGCGAAGCCGGCGAACAGGCGGCGCGCGTGCTCGAACAGGCGTCCGCGCACTGGCTACGCCACAGTGCAGGCTCGCACATGGCCGACGGCCGCGTCGACCTGCGGCTCGTGCGCGACAACCTCGGGCATGTGTCGCTCACGACGACGAGCCAGTATCTTCACGCGGACGACGACTGGCGGCATCGCGAGACGGAAGAGAAGCACCGGATCGGGTGGGACTGAACACCTGGCCGGCGCACCGCGACTCGGTGAACGAGGTCGAGCCCGCCCCAAACGCGTCGTGGTTGCACTTCGCACGATTGCTTGCCGCACGCATGTCGAGCTCGCCGCGCGACGCGTCGACACGCGTGCCGTGTCAGTACACGGCGACCCAGTGCCCCGGCACCCACGCCCAGTGATTGCCGGCCCACCGGTAATGCCCCTTCGCCCACCGATAGCCGGGCGCGGGCGGCGGCGGCGCCACCTCGACGACGGGCGCGGGCTGGGGTGGCCGCACGGGCTCGACCACGCAGGCGGACATCAGCGCGGCACTCGCGCTCACCAGCATGGCCAGCGAAACGGATCGGATCTTCATTGTCGATTTCTCCCTGTTGTGTAATGAGTTGATCGGGCCGCGCGCGGCATGCACCGCGTCACGCGACCCCGCGAATCAGGCCGCTCATCGGCCGTGTCGCGCCGCTTTCCGCGAACAACGCGGACGCGGTGCGGCCCGGATCGAGCCGCAGGCTGTCGGCGGCCGCGCCCGCGATCAGCGCGTCGAGCGACGCGGTCGGCTTCAGGTCGCGCCCTTCGTACAGGTCGCCGGGCCGCAGCCCCGGCCAGTCGGCGATCACACGCCCGCCTGCGACCGCGCCGCCCGCGAGCATCGCCACCGACGCCTGCCCGTGATCGGTGCCGCCCGTGCCGTTCGCCGCAACCGTGCGGCCGAACTCGGTCGCGACCAGCACCGTGGTCTGCTGCCATGCCGGCCCGAGGCCGTCGCGCAGTGCGGCGAGCATCGTATCGAGCGCCTTCAACTGATTCGCGAGCCGCGCGTTCTGCGCGCTGTGCGTATCCCAACCGCCCGTCTCGATCATCGCGATCCGCGGCCCGTCGTCGCGCGCGAGAAACGTCGCGGCGAGCTTGCCGACGCCGGCCGGGTCCTGCCGCGCATGCGCGTCGCCGGCGAGGCCGCGCGCTTCCATCGCCGATTGCCACAACGGGCCGAGCTGTGCGTCGGCTTCGTAGAGCGCCGACACGCGCGTGAGCAGATCGTCCGGCGCGGCCGGCAAACCGGACGGCGCATACGACGCGGCCTGCACCGTGCCGCGCAGCGCAAGCGGCACGGTCGGCGCGAACGCGATTGCGCTGTCGCGCGTCGCCGGCAGCAGCGCGGCGAGCCGGTTCAGCCAGCCGTCCTTCACCTGGTACGGCGCACGGCCGCCCGTTTCGAGCACGTTCTGGCCGTCGAAATGCGAGCGGTCGCGATACGGCGACGCGATCGCATGGACGAACAGCGCGTGGCCGTCGCGGTACAACTGCGCGGTCTGCGCGAGCGACGGATGCAGCGCGAACGTGCCGTCGAGCCGCGTCGCCGCCGTGTCGATCGCGAGCGGGCCGCGCAGCGACGCATACGCGGGCTCCGCATACGGGACGACGATGTTCAGGCCGTCGGCCGCGCCGCGCTGGATCACGAACACGAAGCGCCGGTCGGTTTCGACATTCGCGAATACGATCCGCGGCGCGACGAGGATCGCGCCCGCGCCGGCGGCGGCAACGCTGAGGAATTGTCGGCGGGACAGTGCCATGGTCATCTCCGTTGGAAATCGGGCGACACGAGCAGCAGCGCGAGCGACGTCGTCGCGCTTTCGGCGCGCGCGAGCGCGGTCGCGGTCGGCGCGCTCATCGAACCGGCGAGCAGCGTGTCGCCGAGCGTGCGCGGGTCGAGCCGGTCGCCCGTACGCGCGGCGAGACGCTGCGCGATCTCGACGCGGCGCACGAGCGCGTCGGGCGCGGCCCAGCTCGCGGCGACGTCGTCGTAGCCGGCCGGCGAGCCCGGCCGCCACACCGGCTGGCCGAGCTGCGCGAGCAGCGGCGCGGCCTCGAGATCACCCGTGTCGCGCCACCCGAGCCCGCGCAGCGACGATACGGCCCACTCCCACGGCGTCTTGAACTTGCGGTTGACCGGCGCCCACGCATCGGGCGCATCGACAAGCGCGCGATAGACGGTCGGTAAATCGCCGCCGCTCGCGGCGAATGCGCGCGCGAGCCGGTCGGTCAGCGCGGGCGGCGGGTTGTCGGCAACGAAATGACGAGCAAGCTGGAACGCGATGTGCCGGCCCGTCGCCTCCGAACACGCGAGGTCATGCAGGATCGCGCGCGCCTGCGCTTCGCCCGGTTGATCGTAGGTGCGGCCCATCACCGTGCGCGTGCCCGGTTCGTGCAGATTCGGGCGAAACACGAATGCGCCGGGCGCCGCATCGCCCGGCTGCGGCCCGCGCCCGCCGGCGATGCTCCAGCCGGTCAACGCACGGGCGAATTCCGTCACGTCGGCTTGCGTGTAACCGGTACGCACGCCGAGCGTGTGCAGTTCCATGATTTCGCGCGCGAGGTTCTCGTTGAGCCCGCGCTTCGCCGACGGATTGCGTGCCTGCGCACGCAGCGCGGCCGGGCTGTCGGGGCCGACCGAGCGCGCCTGATCGAGGAACACCTGCATCGCGGGATGCTGCTCGACGGCGACGAGCATGTCCTCGAACCGGCCGAGCACGTGCGGACGGATCGCGTCGCGTTCGAACGCGCCCGCATATGCGGCCACCTGCCCCTTGTCGACCGATACCGCGAAATGGTTCGCCCAGAAATGCACGAGACGTTCGACGAACGGCGCGGACGTGGTCAGCGCGCTGTTCATGCGCGCGGCGACGGCGCTGCGATACGCGTCGTAGCCGTCGCGGCGGATCGATTGCGCGGTCGCGCGCTTCGCGGCCGCGTCGTCGCCCGTCATCGCGTTGCGGATGTTCGCGAAGCGCGTGGCAAGCGTGACCGCGTCCGGCTCGCCGGCCCATGCGGCGGGCCGCGCGTCGTAGCGGTCGAATTGCGCGACGAGTGCCGCCTTCGGCTCGGCGGGCGGTGCTTCGTCGGCCCGTGCGCCGAGACCGAAACGGTTCAGCGCGATCACGGCCGGCGTGGCGTCGTTCGGATGGTCCATGACGGGCTCTCTTGCGGTGCGTACTCACGTTCAACGCAAGCGCACCGGGAAATCCGTCGCGGGGCGGGAAAATATTTCTCGTGATCGGGGAAACGCCGGGCGGAAATCTCGCCGCACGGCGGCGCACATCGTCGACGGACAACGCCCGGGCGATGCGCCGGAACCGGCACACGCATGACGCGCGAGCAATACGCGGAGTCGCGTGCCGCCCGCGCGCGGCTTACTCGCTCGCCGATGCGTCCGGCTTCTTCCGCAGCTTCGGCGGCAGACGCCAGTTGCCGCTGTGCTGCAACCCGTCGACGAACTTCACGCGCTCGTCGGGCGTCAGCGTCGCCGCGAAATCGACGACGCTGCGCTCGACCTGCGCACGCATCGCGGTGTCGGCCGCGCGCGTGCGATCGAGCGCCGCATCGATCGCTGCGCGATCGAGTTGTGGCGCGGCGAGCAGGTCCAGCACGGTGATTCGGCCGTCGCGCCCTTCGCGCGCGAAATCGCGGCCGCTCTTGCGCGCCGCCTTCAGCGCGGCGGCGAACTCGCGCTGCCGCGCATCGGGCAATTCGTCCGCCGCGAAACGCAACGCCGTGCGCTGCGCGGGCGTGCCGCCCGCATGCAGGTCGCGATGCGTCGAGAACCATTGATATGCGCCGCCGCCGATCGCGCCGAGCATGAACACGTTCAGCACGACCGAGCCGACGAGGGTGAGTTTCCAGCCGCGTTCGGTCATTCGTCGCTCCCGTCCACGCTCGGGCTGCCGAACGTCGTCGTCAGATAGCCCGGCTCGTGCGGCGCCGGCGGCGCGCTGCCGAGCATCAGCATCGACACGGCCACCGCGCCCGCGAGCGCACCGGCCAGGCCGACGCCCGCGAACGCCGCGCCCGACCACCATACGGCGCCGCGCCGGCGTGCGCGCCGCGGCGCGGGCGCCGTCGCGACGATGCGCTCGACGAGCGACGGCGCCGGCGGCTCGACCGTATCGCACGCGAGCCACGCATCGAGGTCGGCCGCATCGTCGAGCGCCAGCAGCGCGTCGCGCGGGTTCGCGTGCGCCCACGCCTCGGCGGCCGCGCGCTCGGCGGCCGGCCAGCGCCGCGCGTCCGAGCCGTACGCGGCGACGATGGTGCGAAATCGTTCGGGTGTCATCGCTTGTCCTCGCTAGGTGGGTCGCCGGCCAGTTGCGCGCGCAGATTGCGCCGCGCACGGGCGAGCAGGCTTTCCAGCGCATCGACGGTGATGCCCATCAGGTTGGCCGCTTCCACGTTCGACATTTCCTGATAGTACTGGAGCACCAGCGCTTCCCGCTGCCTCGGCGGCAATGCAGCCAGGGCCTGGCGCACGCGCGCGTCGCGCGAACGCAGTTCCGCATGCGCGGCCGGCTCCGGTTGCGTGTCGGGCACGTCGGGCAGCGTATCGACGGGCTCCTCGCGCCGGCCCCGCAACCGGTCGTAGCACAGGTTCAGCACGACGCGATGCAGCCACGTGTCGAAGCGGGCTTCGCCTTCACGCCAGCGCGGCGCCTGATTCCAGATTCGCAAGAACGTCTCCTGCGCGACGTCCTCGGCTTCGTTCCGGTCGCCGAGCATGCGCGTCGCCAATGCGAGCAGCCGCGGCAGCTTGCGCGCGACGAGCACGCGCACCGCCGATGAATCGCGCGCGCCGACGCGCGCGACGAGTTCCGCGTCCGGATCGCGGTCGCCGCGATCGCTCAACGCCGCCGGCTCCGTCGAGCGGCGCGCGAGCGCTGCACTGTCACGGCAGAGGGAACCGCCGCCCGGCTGAAGCTCATCGTGGTGCTCTCCTTGCATGCGTCGGGCCGGCGCCGGACGGCGCCATGCCGCCCGTTCGTCAACGCCGCGCGCGTCGCGCCCGACATGGCACACGGTGTCGGCCATATCCGTTTCATCGACGTCCGGTTCGCGCCGCATGTCGATCCCGTCAGCCGGCCGCGCGAGCGTCGGCCGGCGCGCTCAATATACGACGACCGGCGCGGGCCGGTAATACACCGGACGGGCCGGCACCACGACGCAGCCGGCCAGCACGATGGCTGCGGCCGCCACGATTACGATGGTTCGAAAAGGCATCGCTTCGGCTCATGATATTGCGTGGAAAATCCGCTGCGCCGGCATCGCATGCCGGGCGGCGGCCTGCGCGTCAGGCCCAGTGACCCGGCACCCAGCGCCAGGCCGGGCCGCGCGCGGCCCAATGCCCGGGCACCCAGTGGTAACCGACGCGCACGACCTGCCAGTGTCCCGGAATCCACACGTAACGGCCTTGCCGCCAGTGCCAGTGGCCCTGGTCCCACACGTAACCGGCACGGGGCGCCGGCATCACTTCGACGCGCGGCGGTGGCGGCGCGTAAGGCGCGACGATGACGGCCTGCGCGAATGCCGCCGACGCCGCAAGCGCGGCCACGCATCCGGCAGCCAATCGCAACTGAACGGAAAGTTTCATGAAAGACTCCGAAATAACGGGCATCGACCAGAAGCGGTCGTTCATGCGTTAAACGGAGCAGGCAGAAGAAATCCGTCGCGGTGTCGGCAAATAAATTTCGGGTGCGCCCCGGCACCGATGGTGACTGGAGGCGCACAACGCGCGGTTGTCCGCACCGGCCACCACGCATGCCGGGTCGCGGTACTGTCACACCGCGGCAAAACTGCCCTTCGACAATGCATGCGACCGGGATCCCGCTCGTTTCCGGCCCAGGCCCCGGCCGTGCTCGCGCATGGCCGCACGGTTCCCCACCTCGCGCCCCATCAACGAAAACACCGACCATGTCGAACCAGGACACTCTCCCTGACCAGCCGAACGAGCCGGCCGCGTCCGTGTCGCGTCGCGGCTTCCTGAAACTCGCCGGCGTCTCCGGCCTCGCCACCGCCGCCGGCGGGCTCGCGGCTGCCCGCGCCGGCGCGTCGAACCCGGACGGCACGCCCGAACAGGTTCACCTGACGTGGGGCAACGACCCGACGTCCGAAGTCGTGATCTCGTGGGCGTCGCTCGCGCCGGCCGTGAACCCGCGCGCGCGCATCGTCGCCGACGGCGAGCCGGCGCGCACCGTGCACGGCGTCCAGCGCCTGTACACCGACGGCCTGAACGGCGAAACGGTGTTCACGTACCACGCGCGCGTGCACGGGCTGAAGCCGGATACGCGCTACCGCTACGAGATCACGGCCGACAACGACAGCCATGCCGCGCAGCCGTTCTCCGCGAATTTCTCGACCGCGCCGCGCGGCCGCGCACCGTTTCGTTTCACGAGCTACGGCGACCTCGCGACGCCGAACGGCGCGTGGGTGCTGTCGTCGCCGCAGAGCCGCTTCGCGGTGCAGGCGGTCGAGCAGTTCCAGCCGCTGTTTCACCTGCTGAACGGCGACCTCTGCTACGCGAACCTGAACCCCGCGCACCAGCCCGACGTCTGGCGCGATTTCGGCAACAACAACCAGACGTCGGCCGCGAATCGCCCGTGGATGCCGTGCCCCGGCAACCACGAGATCGAATTCAACAACGGTCCGCAGGGGCTCGACTCGTACCTCGCCCGCTACACGCTGCCGGAGAACGGCACGCACTTCCCGGGCCGCTGGTACAGCTTCCGCGTGAGCTCGGTGCTGTTCGTGTCGCTCGACGCCGACGACGTCGTGTACCAGGATGCCGCCGCGTTCGTCGGCGGCCCGGCGCCGCTCGTGCCGGCCGCGAGCACCGGCCGCCCGCCGATCGAGCCCGGTACGTCGTTCTATGTGCGCGGCTACAGCAACGGCGAGCAGACACGCTGGCTCGAACGCACGCTGCGGCACGCCGCGCATGACGACGACATCGACTGGATCGTCGTGCAGATGCACCAGGATGCGCTCAGTTCGTCGAAGACGGGCAACGGGTCCGACAAGGGCATTCGCGAAGCGTGGCTGCCGCTGTTCGACCGCTACGGCGTCGATCTCGTGCTGTGCGGCCACGATCACGACTACGAGCGCAGCTATCCGGTGCGCGGCTGCAATCACCGCGCGGGCGTCGATGCGAAAACCGGCGAAGTGGTCGAAACGCTGCAGCCGCGCCCGGTCGGCTCGAACGATCCTGACCGCACGACGTTCGACACGAGCCACGGCACGATCCACCTGATCCTCGGCGGCGGCGGCACCAGCGCGCCGCTCGACGTGTACGGCGAAAACCCGTCGACCGGCTTCGCGCAGGCGAAGGTGTTCACGAAGCCGAACCGGCCGGTGCCGGGCACCGCGCCGAACACGTTCGTGCGCCAGCCGGCCGATGCGCTCGAGGATGCGATCTGGTCCGCGCGCCGCGATACGGGCACCGGCTACGGGATCGCGGTGTTCGACCACGATCCGGGCAAGCCGGGCGGCCACACGACGATCACGATGCGCTACTACCACGCGCCGGGCGCCGACCAGCAGCCAACCGCGCAATACGAACTGTTCGAGACGATCGAGCTGAGCAAGAAGCGGCACGAGCGGTGATCGACGCGTCGGGCGCCCGCTGCGGCGGACGTCCGACGCGTTGCCGTCGAGAACGGAATACCCCGGCGCGGGTTAGACTGCCCGCCTCGCACACCGCCCCATGCAGATGAGTTTCGAATACCGCATTCACACGCCGCCTTCGGCCGCCGCATTCGATGCCATCGCCATGTGCCGCGACAAGCGCATGGCGACGTCGACGTCGATCCACACGAACGGCGGCTTGAAGTTCGCGATGCGGCCGGCGGCTGGCCGCTGATCGATCTGTCGATCGACGAAGCCGGTTTCCTCCTTGTCACCACGCTCGGCCCGATGCGGAACGCGATGCTCGACTCGATCGACCCGCGTTGTCGGAAATTGGCGCACCGTGGCGCATCGACGACGCGTGATCGGTTCGCGCGACCGAATCCGTCATACATGCCCGTGCGGCTGCAACGCCGCAACGGCCGCGCCCCCGTAAAATGCGCGTTTCCGGCGGAACCTTCGCTTGGTACCGCTGCTCGCGACAACAGCACGCGCGAGCCGACCCGAATCATCCGAAATCGAATGGGCATGTTGAAACACGCAGCAAGCATGAAACGCAAGAACCAGGCAACGCTCCTCGGGCTCGGCGCGGTGCTGTTATGGGCGTCGGTGGTCGCGCTCGTTCGCGGGGTCAGCGAAAGCCTCGGCGCGACCGGCGGCGCGGCGATGATCTATACGGTGGCGTCCGTGCTGCTGCTGTTTTCGATCGGCTTCCCCGACCTGAGCCGATTCCCGAAAAACTATCTGCTCTGGGGCGGGCTGCTGTTCGTGTCGTACGAGGTATGCCTGTCGCTGTCGATCGGCTATGCGCGCAACGGTCAGCAAGCGATCGAAGTCGCGATGGTCAACTATCTGTGGCCGAGCCTCACGCTGGTCGCCGCCATCGTGTTCAACAAGCAGCGCGCGAACCTGCTCGTCGTGCCGGGCGTCCTGCTGTCGATGCTCGGCATCTGCCGGGTGCTCGGCGGCGACCAGGGGCTCGATCCGGCCGGCATGCTGCGCAACGTCGCGGACAATCCGCTGAGTTACGGGCTGGCATTCTTCGGCGCGCTGATCTGGGCCGGTTATTGCACGGTGACCGCGCGCATCGCCGACGGCAGGAACGGCGTCACGCCGTTCTTCATGCTGGTCGCCGCGGTGCTCTGGATCAAGTTCGCGATCGAAGGCGGCGGCGCCATGACGTTCAGTTTGCACGCGGTCGCGTATCTCGTGCTGGCCGCGTCGGCGCTCGGCTTCGGCTATGCGGCCTGGAACACCGGCATCATGCACGGCAACGTGACGGTCATCGTCGGCGCATCGTACTTCACGCCGGTGCTCGCCGCCGCCCTCGCCGCGATGCTGCTCGATGCGCCGCTGTCCGCCGAATTCTGGCAAGGCGCGTCGATGGTGTGCGGCGGGTCGATCCTGTGCTGGCTCGCGACACGCGGCCGGCGTCGTGACAAGGCCAAGCCCGTGCGGACCAGCAAGCAGGCCGAGAGCAATTGCCACGGGTGACGATGGCCGGGCATTGACGGCAGGCCGGATCGCGGCTGGCCATGCGCCGAACCGCGGCCACCGCGCGCTAACTTTGCGATTCCATCGCGATCCGCATCGCCAGCCCGGCCAGCACCGTCCCCATCAGCCAGCGCTGAACCGCCGCCCAGAGCGGCCGCCCCGCGAGAAAGCCCGCGATCGAACCGGCCGCGCACGCGATCAGCGCGTTGACGCTGACGCTCACCGCGATCTGCACGCAGCCGAGCGCGAGCGATTGCGCGAGCACGCTGCCGTGCCCCGGCACGATGAACTGCGGCAGCAACGACAGGTACATCACCGCGATCTTCGGGTTCACGAGGTTCGTGATGAAGCCCATCGCGAACAACCTGATGCGGCTGTCGTGCGGCAACTCCCTGACCTGAAACGCGGAGCGCCCGCCCGGCTTCAGCGCCTGCCACGCGAGGTAGGCGAGATACAGCGCGCCGGCAACGCGCAGCGCATCGTACGCATACGGCACGGTCATCACCAGCGCGGTGATGCCCACGGCCGCGCACACCATGTAGAACACGAATCCCAGCGCGACGCCGCCGAGCGACACCAGCCCGGCGCGGCGGCCCTGGCAGATCGAGCGCGAAACCAGGTAGATCATGTTCGGTCCGGGCGTCAGCACCATGCCGAGCGACACGAGTCCGAACGCAAACAGGGTGGGCAAGGCAGGCACGGCACGCTCCTTCAGGGCGACGATCACGAGGTGCGAACAATGTATTGCATCGCGGCCATCGTCGGCATGAATAAACTGCAAGCGGCCCATGAGCGCCGCTCATCTTGCGGCCGGCCGCTACCTGCCTTTTTTCGCGCGCGTGCGAATCGTCTTTTCCGCTTTCGCACGTTGCGCGTCGACGAGCCGCACGAACGCGTCGGCGACCGCGTTGCCGGCGGTATTCCACGCCAGCCGCACGGACCGATGCAGCCGCGGCGACAGGGCCAGCACGCGGCCGCCGAACGGTGTGTACGTGAGCGTGATGCGCGGCACGATCGACACGCCCATGCCGGCTTCAGCCATCGACAGGATGGTGCGCATCTCGACCACGTTGAACGCCGCCCGAAGCGGCGCGCCGCCGCGCGCGAAGTAATCCGCGATCACCGGCCCGCACCCGGCCTTCGAGAAGATGAACGGCGCCGCGGCCAACTGCCTGGCCGACACGCTCTTGCGGCCGGCGAACATGTCGGCGGCCGCCACCGCGACGAAATCCTCGTCGAGCAGCGGCAGGTTGTGCGCGAACGTCTTCGTGCCGGCCACCACGCCGACGTCGGCCGTCCCGTCGTCGATCCACCCTTCGACTTCGCTGTCCGTGCCTTCGAGCAGCACCGCCGATACGCCCGGGTGCATCGCCTTCAACGCCTCGAGCGCGGGAACGACGAACGCCAGCGACACGCTCGGCAGCGACGCGACCACCAGCTTTCCTTCGAGCTTGCCGCGCGCCAGGCTGAACTGCTGACGCAGCATCTGCGCTTCCCGCACCACGCTCTGCACATACGGCCACAGGCGTTCGCCGGCCGCCGTCAGGACGACCGGCTGGCGGTCGCGCCAGAGCAGCTTGACCTGCGTGATGTCCTCCAGCTCCGTCAGCGCGTGGCTGATCGCGGATTGGCTACGGCTGAGCCGGTCTGCCGCGGCCGTCAGCGAGCCGAGCTCGACCACGGCAGCCAGGGCCTGCAACTGGGCAAGCGTCATCGGGTTTCCTTGTTCGAGGGCATGTATTCCGTGCATGGTATGCCGCGTTCTCTTGAATTATATTGAACCGGCCCTGCGGTCAGGCAGCGGACAGCCACGCGTCGCCACGCCGCACCATTCGATGATGCACTTCAATCCGACTGAAGGACTGCCACGCCCGGCGCCGCCGGCGTCCGGCACCACGCCCTGCTTCATTCCCGAAGACGCGCTAGACTAGCCGGATGGAACAATGCCGTTATTGCCAGAGAATCCGCGATGAATGGGATTGCCACGGCGACGAGTGCCGCCGGGCAATCGCCAAGGCGCTGCGCCGGCAGCGCGCGGGCCTGCCGATGGTCCCCGATCGCATCCGCAACGAGTTGCCGTCCGGCGCGCCGACCCAGCAGGTGATCGCGGTGCTGTCGCGGCAGCGGCTGCGCGCGCGTCGCGGCAACGAGGAACGCCGCGAGCGCAAGGAAATCGACGACGACGGGGTCTGATCCGGCCGCCCGGGGCGAGCCGTGCCGCCGCGCGACGGGCCGGCCCTTCGCCGCCCGGGCGCCCGCGCCCGCGTGACATCCCGCCCTTTCACTCTCCCGCCACTCCGTTCAATCCGCCCTCATACAACATGGGGACAGAAGACGTTCGGCCGCGACATTGTTACCGCGAAAGCAACGATCTTTCACTCAAACTCACGTTTACCCTAGGTGACCCGGCGCCTACGATGTATTCAACCGCTGACGACATGGCGTCGCATGCGGAAAGCCAATAAACATCGGAGGTCATCATGAAATCGCTCGTTTCCGCAGTCGCAGCCGCCGTCGCCCTGTCCGCCTCGTTCGGCGCATTCGCACAAAGCACCGTGACCCGCGCCCAAGTGCGCAACGAACTGGTCCAGCTCGAAAAGGCCGGCTACAAGCCGAGCCAGTCGAGCCCGTACTATCCGGCCGACGTCCAGGCCGCGGAAGCCCGCGTGCGCGGCGTCGACAACAGCGGCTTCGGTTCGCAACCGGCCGCCACCGGCGAGAGCGGCGCACCGGCCGTGCGGGTGCAAAGCCGGCACGACTCGGTCTACTTCGGCCATTAAGCGCGCCGCCGCGCGCCCGGCGCGCGCAGCCCGCACGTCGACGAGCCCGTCCCGCGACGGGCTCGTCGCGTTTCGGCCCGCCGTCAGCGGCCGCCCGACGCGACGCGACCGGTCTCGTCCGGCGCGCTGCCCCGAATCAGATCCTGGTAGCGCACGCATGCGCACTGCGCGGACGCCTTGGCCGCGTACATCGCCGCGTCGGCCTTGACGAGCAGTTCCTCGGCCGACGCGCCGTCCGCGGGGAACTCGCTGACCCCGATGCTCGCCCCGACGGCCACGCGCCGTTCGTCGAACTCCAGTTCCTCGGCCATCACGATCTGGATGCGCGTCGCGACATCGCCGATCACCGCCGGCGAATGCACGTCCGAGAGCAGCACGATGAATTCGTCGCCGCCCAGCCGGGCCACCATGTCGCCGCTGCGCAGCACGTGGGTCAACCGCTTCGCAACGGTGACCAGCGTGCGATCGCCGGCCGAGTGTCCGAGCTGGTCGTTGATCTGCTTGAAGCCGTCCAGGTCGACGAACATGACGGCCAGCCCTTCGCGTACCGCGGCCGCGTGCCGGATCGCGGCGTCCAGATGCTCCATGAACAGCATACGGTTCGGCAGCGCGGTCAGCGGATCGTGCCCGGCGAGATGCGTGAGCTCCTGCTGCTTCGCGCGCAGCATCGCGACCTGCGTGCGGATCTCGACGCGCATGCTTTCGAAACAGCGCGCAAGCACGCCGATCTCGTCGGCACGCGCGACCGGCAGCCGCTCGGCGGCCGGATCGTCGAACACATGCGTCGCCGCGCGCGCAAGCGTCTGCAACGGCCGCGTGATCGCACGCGCGAACAGGATCGCAAGGATCACCGCGAGCATGCTCGATACGAGCACCATCCTGACGATCCGTTCGCCCAGCATGCCGGCCGGCGCGAGCACGTCGCCCAGCGGGCGGGCCATCCCGAGCACGACGAAGCGATTGCCCTCGTCGTGCCCGAACGGCGTACGCACGAACGCGAACATCTGGCCCGGCGCCTCGTCGGGTTGCGCGAGGCCGTTGAGCGTCACGTTCGTGCGCGCACTGTCGAACAGCGCGTGCGTGGCGGCGAAGCGATCCTGCATCAGCACGCGCCGGCCGCGATCGAAGCCGAAGGTCTGTGACGAATCGGGATGCACGAGAAAGTCGCCCCACTCGTTCGCGAGATAGACCCCATAGTCTGGCGGCAGATCGCGTTCGAGCCGGTCGAACACGCGCGACAGCTCGACGTCGACGACGAGCGCGCCGACCGTCTGGCCCGACGCGTCGACCACCGGTGTCCCCACGCGCAGGATCGGCAGCCCTTGCGCCGCATGCGCGCCCGTCTCGTGATTGATCGCGATCGGCGACAGGTAGATATGACCGGGCGCCATCGCGAGCGTATCGAATACGTAGGAAAACTGTCCTTTCTCCTGGAATACGCTTTCCGGCAGCACGACGATGCCGCGCGCATCGCGATCGAGGCGAATGCGTTCGATCCCGAAATGCCCGCTCGCGATCAGGCGGATCTGCAGGTATTCCGGATGATTCCTCATGAAGCTGTAATACACCTGCTCGAGCCGCATGCGGCTCGCGTTGTCCGGGTGGTCGGCGCCCGCGACGAACGCGGACGACGGCAACTGCGCGAGCACGAGCGCATCGTCGGCCACGTCGGCGAGCGCGGTCGTGAAGCGCTGCCCGAGCAGTTGCGTCGACATCAGCAGGCTGTGCTGCGCTTCCTGCACGAGCATCGCGCGGTTGGCGCGATACGCGTAGTAGCCCGTCGTGCCGGACGCGATCACACCGATGCATGCGAACAGCACCGACAGCTTCGACGTGAGCCCGAGCCGGATCATTTTCCGAACTGCTCCGGCCGGTCGCCCGACACGATGCGGCTCCACAGCGATTCGCGGCGCGCGATGTCCTCCACGGGCTGAATCCAGACGAGATGCTGGCGCCCGGTCTCCACGCCGCGAGGCGGCTCGAGCGTGTTCGCGAGGCCCTGGCGCTCGGTGAGCAGCGTGCCGATCGCCGGTTCGAGCATGTAGTTGATCCACGCGAACGCGAGCTCGGGACGTTGCGCGCCGCGCGTGACGGCCCAGCAGTCTAGCCATGCCAGCGCGCCTTCGTCCGGGATCACGTAGCCGACGTCCGCGCCGGCGCGACGCAACTGCTCGACCTGCTGCGTGCCGTAGTTGCCGAACATCAGCGCCGCACGATGCCGGACAAAGAGCGCGGTCGCCTCCTCGGGCAGCGTGTAGTACGTCAGCAGGTTGCGGCGCAGGTCGATCAGCTTGCGGGCGACGGCAAGCGTCTGCGCAGGCGACAGGCGGAACGGGTCGGGATAGCCGAGCGCCAGCGCCGTAAACGAGAAATTGTGCTGCGCGCTGTTGAAGTCGAGCACCTTGCCGCGATAGCGCGGATTCCACAACTCGCGCATCGAGCGCGGCGCGGCCGGCACCTGCTTGCGGTCGTAGATCAGCCCCATCGACGAATACGTGAACGGAATCGCGTAGGACGCGCCGTCCTGCACGAGGCCGCCGATCGTCGCGAGCTGCTGGAAATTCGGCAACTGCCGCCGCCGGTTCGGGACGCGCGGCAGGTCGATCGGTGCGAGCAGGTGTTCGTGCGCATAGCGCTGGATCTCGGCCGTATTCGCGGCCAGCACGTCGTACGGGGGCGGCGATGCGCTGTGCATGCGCGCCCACAGCGCTTCGTCGGAATCGACCAGCGTCACCTCGACGCGCACGTGAAACTGCGCCTCGAATGCGCTGACGACATCGCTGTCGGCATAACCGGGCCAGGCGAGCACGCGCAGCACGTTGTCGTTGGCGGTTTCGGGAGCGGCGGCGAAGGTGGGCGGCGCGGGCGCCAGCAAGCCCAGCGTCAATACGACAAGCAGCGCGCGCACGGCGCCGCGTGCGCGCCTGTGTGCGCCGATTCCCCTGATCAATCGGACCCCGCGTGACTCGCCCCGCTGCATTCGACTGTCCTTTTTCGGGTCGATGCGATATCCCGCAACGAGACCATAAAACGCAGGGGCACGCAATCGGAACAAGCCGCACATCGCGCACGCTCGCTGGCGTCACGGCTGAACGCAACCTAATTACACGGGCCCGCGCCGCACCCCGACGCCCGCGGACGTCGCATCGCTCTTCGGCATCCAGAACTTCGCGGGCAATTTCGCGCGATCTCCATCACGGCCTGCATCTGCGTGATGAAGATCGCGAAAAGCACGTTCGTGGTACCGCTCGCGGTGGCCGACGCGCTGCCGTATCGGCTCATCGTCGGCAAGGTTGAACCGCCGCCGCGCGGCGGCGGCAAGCGACATGTCGAGCCGAAAGCGGCCCGACGCAGCAGGACGGCACGGCCGCCGCCCTGCGCTTTCCTTTTCTGGCCGCGCATCGGACAATGAGCGGCGCCCGCCGGCGCGGCGCCGCTGCGGCCCGTGCACGGCGGCGACGCGCTCCGCCCACGCCGATGAAACGCTACGAAACCCTGGCCCATACGATCGCCGACGACATCCGCAACGGCAACCTTGCCGTCGGCACGCGCCTGCCGTCGCTGCGGCAGATCATCGCGCAGCATGGCGTGAGCCAGTCGACGGTGTTTCGCGCGTATTACCTGCTCGAACAGTGGGGGTTGATCCGCGCGCGCGAACGCTCCGGCTACTACGTCGCGCCGGGCGCGCAACCGGCCGCGAGCCCGGCGGCGAAGCGCCGTACGAGCCGCGTCGGCGCCACGCGCAAGGTCGACATCAGCAACCTCGTGTTCTCCGTGCTCGATGCGGCCACGCAGCCGGGCATCGTGCCGCTCGGGTCCGCGTTCCCGGCGCCGCAACTGTTTCCGCTGCCGCGTCTGGCGAAGTCGCTCGCGCAAGCCGCGCGGCTCGTGAGCCCGTGGAGCACCGTCGTCGACCTGCCGCCCGGCAGCGAAGCGCTGCGCCAGCAGATCGCGCGGCGCTATCTCGCCACCGGCATCTCGCAGCCGATCGACGAAATCGTCGTCACGAATGGCGCACTCGAAGCACTGAACCTGTGCCTGATGGCCGTCACGCGGCCCGGCGACGTCGTCGCCGTCGAAGCGCCCGGCTTCTATGCGGCGCTGCAGGCGATCGAGCGGCTCGACCTGCGCGCGGTCGAGATTCCCGTCGATCCGCGCACGGGCCTCGATCTCGATGCGCTCGCGAACGCGCTCGACCGGCACGACATCCGTGCGTGCTGGTTCATGACCAATTTCCAGAATCCGACCGGCGTCACGCTGTCCACCGAAAAAAAGCGCGCGCTCGTCGACTTGCTCGCGGCGCGCGAGGTGCCGCTGATCGAGGACGACGTGTACGGCGAGCTGCATTTCGGCCCGGACTACCCGCTGCCCGCGCGCGCGTTCGACCGTCATGGCCTCGTGATGCACTGCAGTTCGTTCTCGAAGACGCTCGCGCCCGGCTACCGGATCGGCTGGGCCGCCGCCGGCCGGTTCGCGGAGAAGGTGCAGCGGCTCAAGCTGATGACGACGCTGTCGGCCAGCATTCCGGCGCAGGCCGGCATCGCGAACTATCTCGAGCACGGCGGCTACGACCGGCACCTGCGCAAGCTGCGCGGCGCGCTGCACGCGCAGCTCGACCGAATGGACGACGCGCTGCGGCGCTGGCTGCCGGCCGGCGTCGAATGGGTACGGCCCGACGGCGGGTATTTTCTGTGGCTCGCGTTTCCCGACGCGATCGACGCGATGGAACTGCATCGCGAGGCGATCGCCCGCGGCATCAGCTTCGCCCCGGGGCCGCTCTTTTCGGCCGCGCACGGCTTCGAGCGCTGCGTGCGCGTGAACTTCGGCCATCCGTGGAGCCGCGACATCGAGCGCGCGATCCGCGTGCTCGGCGAACTGGTCGCGCAGCCGCCGGTCCGCAAGGCAGGCTGATCGCACACGATGCGCGCGGCGCGGGGCGCGGGGCGCGTCACGGCCATGCAGCCAGGCCGCACGCGGGTTACATTGCAGGTCCTGCCGCCCTTTCCCGATTGCCCATGAGCCCACTGCCTTACGTCGATCACGACGCGCTGCTGAAACTGACGGCCGAAGCCGCGCATGTCACGCAGCCGTGCGCATGCACGAGGACCTCGCTCGCCGGCTGGACGACCCTGCCGCTGTCGCTGCCGGACACGCAACTGACCGAAGTGGCCACGCTCGTCGCGCCGGGCGAAGCCGAGCCGACCTATGCGGAATATCATCCGGCCGGCACGCGCTACGCATCGGACGACGCACCGATCGCGCCGCGCCATTTCCCGTACAACCGCTGCACCGTCAGCCGCTGCCGCACGTGCGGCCGCCTGTTCCTGCGCTACCAGGAAGGCGGCGGCTACTTCATCGACCAGCGCATCCGCGCGCTCGATCCGGCGCTCGTCGTCGACGCTTGACCTCGGAACGCGATGAACCGCAAGCAAACCGGCCGGCGCCCGACGTCACGCGGGCGCCGCCGGCGTTCAGCGCGCCGCCGTCGCCTTGCCGAACCCGCCGAGGATCTTCTTTTCGAGCGCGATGTAATCGCGGCCGAAGTGGTGATCGCCCTGCGTCTTGATCACGTCGGCGCCCGTGTTCGCGAGCGCCGGGCACATCGTGTCCGTCTCTTCCGCGCCATAGAAGCACTGCACGAGCGCCGGCGGCACCTTCGCGATCTCCGGCGCGACCTTCAGCGCGTTGTCGCTGGCGGGCATGCCGAGCCAGCCCGTCACGCGGATCTGGAAATCGGCGGACGGCGCGAAGCCGAGCAGCGACATCACCACGACCTTGTCGCGCAGGTCGGCCGGCAGCCGGTTGTACGCGAACGGCATCACGTCGGCGCCGAACGAGTAGCCGACCAGCGCCACGCGGCTCGCATGCCAGCGCGCCATGTAGGTGCGCATCACGCGGGCCAGATCGCGGCTCACCTGCGCGGGCGGCTTCTCGCTCCAGAAATAGCGCAGGCTGTCGATGCCGACCACCGACACGCCGTCGCGCTGCAGCGCCTCGGCGATCGTCTTGTCGAGATCGCGCCAGCCGCCGTCGCCCGAGATCACGATCGCGAGCCGGTCGCTGCCGCCCTTGGCCGGCAGCTCGACGAGCGGCAGGTCCGATACGTCGAGCTCGTCGCTGCTGGTGGTGACGTGCAGGTGCGACGTGACGAGCGACACGAGCTTCGCGGTGTCGCCCGCCGCCACCGTTTCGACGAAGCCCGGCATCGCGCGGCGCACGATCGTCGGATCGGGCGGACACGGTTTGAAGCGCGGATCGAGCTTCGCGGCCGGACCGACCGCGACGACACCGGCGATCGTGTTCTCCGGCGCCATCGACAGGATCTGCTTCGCGATCGCGCCGCCCTGGCCCACGCCCGCGACGATCGGCGTGAAATAGCGCGACGACTGCGCGAGACGTTCGAGCTGATGGCTGACCGCCTCGGCGTCGCCGTCGAGGTGGTGGCAGGCCTCCTGCTTCGCGGCGAGATTCGCCGCGTAACGCCCGGAATCGACGCCGACCGTCATCGCACCGGCTTTCGCGAGCGCGTCGGCCGCCTGCTGATCGGCGGCATGCCAGCCGGCCTCACGCGAGAACAGCACGACGAAACCACGCAGCGGCCCGCTTGGCTTCGTCACGGTCACGGGCCCATAGCGGCCGCCGGACACGGTTTCGGCTTTCACTGCGGCCGGCTGCGCCGCGCACGCGGCGCCGGCCAGCATCATTCCCGCGCAGGCGGCTGCCGCCCGCGCGATTCCCTTCGTCAACATCATGAACGCCGACCTCCAGCCAGCAATGACAGATCCGCGAGCGTGACGAACACGCCGACCGAGCCCGAGGCCGCGAGATAACGCGGCTCCCAGTGCGGTTCGAACTTGCTCTTGAAAGCGCGCAAGCCGCGGAAGTTGTAGAAGCGGCCGCCGAAGCGCCAGACCATCAGGCCGAGCCGGTGGAACGGCGACGGCATCTTCGCCGCGCCCATCCCCGAGAACGGCGCGATACCCAGGCTCAGCTTGCGGAACCCCGCTTCCTTCAGATGCAGCGCGAGCTGCGTAAACAGATACTCCATCGCGTACGGCGAAGCGTCCGGCAGATGGCGCATCACGCCGACCGTCGCCTCGGTGTTGAGGTCGGTCGTCATGAACGTGACGAACGCGATCGGCTTGTCGGCCTGCCGCACCAGCATCACCGATTGCGTCGCGAGATAGCCGTCGTGGAACGCGGCCACCGAGAAACTCTTCTCGCGCGCATCGCGGCTGTCGAGCCAGCCGTCGGAGATGTCGCGCAGCGCGGGCAGCGCGGCCGGCACGTCGTCCGGCGCGATCACCTCGACCGTCAGCGCATCCTTGTCGCCGCGGCGCAGCGCGTAGCGTAGATGCGAACGGTTCGATCCCTTCAGGTCGAACCGGTCGAGCGCGATATGCGCTTCCTCGCCCAGCTTCATCAGCGTGAGCCCCGCGTCGAGATACAGCGGCAACGCGTTCGCGCGCACCTGGTAGAACGCCGCGCGGCCGCTGTGCGCATGCGCGAGCGCGATGAACTTGCTGATCAGCGCCGGCCACTCTTCACGCGGCCCGACCGGGTCGTGCAGCGCGGCCCACGTGCGGCCGTTCTTCGCGTACATCAGGAACGCGCGCCGCGACTCCGAGAACAGGAACGACTTGTCGCCCATCAGCGCGAGGCCCGCGTCGCTGCATTCCTGCGCGCGGATGATCTGCTCCGCGTCGACCAGATCCTGCGCCGCGGGCTTCACGAAACGCCCGGGCGCCGGGCGCAGCAGTTGCCACAGCGCGAACAAGGCAACGAACACGCCGGCGGCGAGCGTCGCGCGCAGCGCCCGCGGCGCGCGCGCATCGAACGAGAAATGCGACCACAGCTCGCGCGTGTACGGCACGTCGCGGAACGCGAAGAACAGCACCCACACGGCCAGCATCAGCACCAGCGCCACCGACACGAACCAGCTCACGGTGAAGCGCTCGGCGAGCAACGACGAATGACGGTTGAACCGGCGGCGGCTGACGAGCAGCAGCACGAGCAGCGTCCCGAGCACGCCGGCCTCGACGAACGCGAGGCCCTTGACCAGCGACAGCGCGAGGCTCGCGAGCGTCAATGCGAAGGTCATCCACCACGCGCCGTCGAGCCGGCGCAGCAGCCCCCGCGCGACGAACAGCAGCGCGACGCCGAGCACGCTGCAGATCACCTGCGAGCCTTCGAGCACCCACAGCGGCACGATGTGACGCAGGATCGCGATCCGGTGCCAGAACGCGGGCGTCGCGCTCGAGATCACCAGCATCCCGCCGACCGCGAACGTCACGAGGCTCAGGAACACCGGCGCGAGCTGCGACACGCGCGCGGCCTGTCGCGTGACGAGCCGGCGCCGCAGCGCACGGCCTTCGAAGCCGGCCAGCAGGCCGGCCGACAGCACGAGCGGCACGCCGAAATAGATCGCGCGATACGCGATCAGCGCGGCGACCATTTCGTGCGCGGGCACTTCGCGGCCGAGCGTGAAGACCATCGCCGCCTCGAACACGCCGATCCCGCCCGGCGTATGGCCGATCATCCCGAGCAGCAACGCGGCGGCATAGACGGTAATGAAGGTCGGGAAGCCGACGGGCGCCGCCGGCAGCAACACCCACAGCGTCAGGCCCGCAGCGACGACGTCGAGCACCGCGTAGACGACTTGCGCGACGAGATCGCGCCGCGCCGGCACGTCGAACGACAACCATTTGAAGCGCGTGGCGACCGGGCGCGCGGCGTTGCCGCACAGCCCGACCAGCGCGGCGAGCACGACGAGCAACGCGGCCCCCGTCCACGTGAGCACGCCGGGCGCGACGTGCAGCATCGCGGCGAGCGCCTCCGGCACGCAGACCATGCCGACCGCCGTCATCAGCACCATCGCGAGCGCGAGCGTGCCGCTCGTGAACACCGTCATCCGGCCGATCTGGGCGGGCGTGACGCCCGATACGCCGTACACGCGGGCGCGCACCGCGCCGCCCGTCAGCGCGCCGAAGCCGGTCGCGTTGCCGAGCGCGGAGCCGGCAATCGCGCCGATCCATAGCGCGACGCGCGGCACCCTGGCCGCGACGTAGCGCAGGCCGACCGCATCGCGGGCGACGAGCGCGAGATAGCTGAGCGCCGTCGCGGCGAGCGACGCGCTCCATTCGACGACGGACATGTGACGCAACTGGCGCATCACCGACCGGTAGTCGACGGATTCCGACAGGTGCTGGAAAACCACGATCAGCAGCAGGCCGATACCGAGCGCGAGCAGCGGCGACAGCACGCGCTCGTGGCGGATCAGCGCCCGGGCACGGGCGATCACCGCCGCGGCAGGGCCGGGCGAACCAGGGTGGCGGGAAGACATAACGTGTTCAGTGGTGGTGCATAGCGTGTCGCGGCGCGGGTGGGCCGGGCGGCGACGAAAATCTCGTTGTTCTGCGTGGGCGGCCGGCCAGGACGAGGGCGGGCGGCGCCGAAACCAGAACTTACGAGTATACGGAACTTATATTACAAAATCTTTCATGTTCGCTTTGTGCGAATTTGTGATGTCTTGCGCATCAAAACCGCATAGAAATACGGCGTTCCACGAACGCAGGTGCGCATCATACCGGGAACCGGGGCGGTTTTTTCATCGGATGAACGCGTTGTGATCCATTTGGGAGAAATCTGCCGCGCCAAGCGCGGACAGTGAGGACGAAAACGCGACGGCGCCGCGCGTTTCGGAATGGGAACGAGTCGATCCGGTGCGCCCGCGCGGCGCACCGTCGGTGCGGAACTACGCTCCCGTACGCTATTTCGCCCGCTCGTGCTCGCCCAACCCGATCGCCTTGTAATCGTAGGTCGGGTAGAACTCCGTCCGGTACGCGCCCCAGGCCGTGTCCTCGAGCACGCGATTGACCTCGCGCAGCCGCGACGCCGGCAGCCGCAGCACGACGATCTGACCGATTCCCATCGTCACGGTCCAGCTCACGACTTCGACGCCCGGCGGCGGAAACGCCTTGTAGAACCCCTGCTTCGCGAGTTGCGCATTCAACTCGGCGAGCGGGCGGGATTGGTCGTGTTTCAGGAACACCGTCAGCAGCACCGCATTGTCGGTCGTCGCGACAGCCGTGCCGGCCGGCACCGTCGACGTCTGGCCAATGGCCGGTGCGCCGGAAATCGCGACGGCCGCCACCGCCGCGGCAATCACGAGCGTTCGAATCGGAAAATGCGGGAAGACGGTCATCGCGCGACTCCATGGCTTCGTGGTGGAGCCGCCATCATGCGCCGCCGGATCGATCGTTGCAGCGGGCCCGGCCGCTGCGCTTACGCCGCGCCCGCGCCGTCACGCTCGCGCAGCACGTCGATGAACGCGCGCAGCTTGGCCGGCACGTGCTTGCGGTTCACGTAATACAGCCACATCGGCGGCAGCGTCCGGCACGCACCGGGCAGCACCTCGACGAGCGTGCCGTCGCGCAGGTCCTGCTCGATCCGCTCGCGCACGAACGCGAACGCGATGCCGACTCCGGCGCGCGCCGCGTCGATCACCGCATCGTCGTCGTTCGTCACGAACACGCCGTCCGGATCGAGATCGACGTCGCGTCGCTCGTCGTGCAGCAGCCATTTGTGCAGGCGTCCGCTTTCCGAAAACCGGAAACGGATGCACGCATGCCGCGCGAGCGCGGCGATCGACTCGGGCGTGCCGTGCCGGGCAAGATAGGCCGGAGACGCGACCAGCGCACACGTCAGCGCAGGCGCGATCCGCACGCCGATCATGCCCGGCTGTAGCCGGTCGGCCAGGCGGATTCCCGCATCGAAGCCGTCCTTCGCGATGTCGACGAGTTCGTTCTCGTAGCGAATTTCGAGCCGGACTTTCGGATAGCGCTCGCGGAACGTCGCGAGCACCGGCGCGATCACGAGCAAGCGCGCGAGCGGCAGCGCGGTCACGCGCAGCAGCCCGTTCGGCTCGCTGCGCGCATCCTTCAGTTCGTCGCGTGCCTGCATGACCTGCCGGTACGCGGGTTCGGTCTGCCGCCAGTAGCGCTGGCCGGCTTCCGTGAGACTCACGCCGCGCGTGCTGCGGTTGAACAGCTTCACGTTCAACTCGCCCTCGAGCTGCCCGATCGCGAGGCTGACGGCGGCCGGCGTCAGACCCAGCGCGGCGGCGGCGCGCGTGAAGTTGCCGGCCGTCGCGACGGTCATGAACACGTGCAGCCCGGCCATCGGATCGCGTCTGCTCATCGCCTGCCCCATCATTAAAAAAACTTGAAACTGCTTCCAGCGGAATGCGGATTCTCCCATATACCGCAACTGCCTACACTGGCCCTGTCGTCTTATCGGAGCCCCTCGCATGAACCCGCTCACCGCCGCACTGCCGCTCGCCGTCGCCCGCCGCACGATCGACGCGGCGCTCGCGCATGCCGCATCGCTACAGATGGCCGGCGTCGCGATCGCCATCGTCGATGCCGGCGCGAACCTGCTCGCGTTCGTGCGCACCGACGGCTGTTTTCTCGGCGCGATCGATCTCGCGCAGCGCAAGGCGCTGACGGCGGTGCGCTTTCGCGCGTCGACCGGCGCGCTCGGCGCGATGTCGGGCGACGGCCCGCTGCGCGGCATCGAGCACAGTCACGGCGGGCTCGTCACGTTCGGCGGCGGCGAACCGCTCGTCGACGGCGACGGGCGCTGCGTCGGCGCGATCGGCGTCTCGGGCGGCAGCGTCGACGAAGACACCGCGATCGCGCGGCACTGCCGCGACCTTTTTCAGGCAACCCTTCACACCACAAGGTAAGCAGATGGCACAGAAACGCATCCTCATCACCGGCGCAGGTTCGGGCTTCGGCCGCGAAGTCGCGCTGCGGCTCGCCGCGCGCGGCCACGACGTGACGGCCGGCGTACGCACGGCCGTCGAGCTCGACGCACTGGCGGACGATGCCGCGCAGCGCGGCACCGCGGTGCGCGCGGTGAAGCTGGACGTCACGTCGGCCTACGATCGCGCCCGCGCCGCCGAATTCGACATCGACGTGCTCGTGAACAACGCGGGGGTGGGCGAAGCCGGCGCGCTAGTCGACCTGCCGGTCGAGATCGTTCGCGAGTTGTTCGACGTCAACGTGTTCGGGCCGCTCGAACTCACGCAGCAGATCGCACGCGGGATGCTCGCGCGCAAACACGGCAAGATCGTGTTCGTGTCGTCGATCGCCGGGCTGATCACGGGGCCGTTCACCGGCGCGTATTGCGCGTCGAAGCACGCTGTCGAATCCGTGGCCGAGGCGATGCATGCGGAACTCGCGCCGCACGGAATCCAGGTCGCCGTCGTGAACCCCGGCCCGTACCGCACCGGCTTCAACGACCGGATGATGGAAACGATACGTCGCTGGCACGATCCGGCCGCGCATACCGTGACGCCCGCGCGGCTGACGTTCCCGCTCGAACAGCACGACCCGGAGGAAATGATCGCGAAGATGGTCGACGTGATCGACGGCGACGGCGGCGCGTTCCGCAACCTGCTGCCGGCGGCGTCCGAAGCGTTCGTGCGCGCCGAGCAGGCGCGTGCGTGGGAGCGGCGGCAGTAAGCCGCCGGAGAAGCGGCGGCCCTCCCGCCCGCCGCTCGCGCGATTCAGTACACGTCGCGCATGTAGCGCCGCGCCTTCGAAAGCCGCGCGACGTAATCGTTCGCGGCTTCGTCCGACATGCCGCCATGCTCGGCGACGATCGCCTTCAGCGCCGTATCGACGTCCTTGGCCATGCGCGCGGCGTCGCCGCACACGTAGAAGTGCGCGCCTTCCTCCAGCCATGCGAACAGCTCGGCGCCCTGCTCGCGCATCCGGTCCTGCACGTAGACCTTGTCGGCCTGGTCGCGCGAGAACGCGAGATCGAGCCGCGTCAGGAAGCCGCTTTCATGCATCTCGCTGAGCTCGTCGCCGTAGTAGAAGTCGGTCCGCGCATGCTGCTCGCCGAAGAACAGCCAGTTGCGCCCGCGTGCGCCGCGCGCCCGCCGCTCGTGCAGGAAGCCGCGGAACGGCGCGACGCCGGTGCCCGGGCCGACCATCACGATCGGCACGTCGCCGTTCACCGGCGGCCGGAAGTGCGCGGACTTCTGCACGAACACGGGCACGCGGCCGTCGTCCGCGCGATCGGCGAGGAACGTCGACGCGACGCCTTTGCGCGCGCGCCGGCCGTTGTGATAGCGCACGGCCGACACGGTCAGGTGAATCTCGCCCGCATGCGCGCTCGGGCTCGACGCGATCGAATAGAGGCGCGGCTGCATGCGCTTGAGCATGCCGACCAGTTCCGCGCCCGACAGCTCGACCGGGTATTCGTGCAGCACGTCCGCAAGCTGTTGCCCCCACAACCATTGCTTCAGGTCGCTCTTGCGATCGTCACCGAGCAGCGACTTCAGCGCGCCGTTCGCGCTGCGCGACGCGATGAAGGCCAGCGTGTCCGGATGCGGGCGCGTGATGTCGAAGTGGCGCGCGAGCGCATCGCCGAGCCGGATGTCGCCGACGCCCGGCACCGACACCGGCGCATCGGCCTTCAGCGCGGTGACGGACAGCAGTTCGTCGACCAGTTCGGGGCAGTTGGTCGGCCATACGCCGAGCGCGTCGCCGGTTTCGTATTCGAGATTCGCGCCCTGGGTCGACAGCGATACGTAGCGCGTGTCCTTCGCGGCGCCCGGACGGTTCAGCCGCAGGTTCGCAACGAGCTTCGACGGCGCCGGATGCGCCTTCGTCGGCACCAGCCCCGACGGACTCATCCCGCCGGACGGCACCGCGTGCAGCGCGGCATCGGCCTCCTTGATGCGCGCGACGACGCGTTCGAGCCACTGATCGGCATCGTGCTGGAATTCGACGTCGCAATCGACCCGCGCGCACAGGCGCGCCGCGCCGAGTTCCGCGAGGCGCGCGTCGAGCCGGCGGCCGTGGCCGCAGAACTGGTCGTAGTTGCGGTCGCCGAACGCGAGCACCGCGAAATGCACGCCGTCGAGGCGCGCGGCGCCGCCGGCCTGCAACGCGTCCCAGAATTCGCTGCCGTTGTCGGGCGCATCGCCGTCGCCGAACGTGCTCGTCATCAGCAGCACGTATTGCGCACCGGCGAGCGACGCGACCGGATAGTCGGACATGCATGCCGTGCGGATCTCGAAGCCGGCGTTCATCAGCTTCGTCGCGTAATCCTCGGTCAGCGATTCGATGTTGCCGGTCTGCGACGCCCACAACAACGTGACCTTCGGGCGCGGGCGCACGATGCGCACGCCGCCGGCCGCGGCGGCGTCGGCCGGCAGCGCGGGCGCCGCCGCGCTCTGCGCGCCGGCAGGCAGCGCGCGGCTGAACAGGCCGGCGAGCATCCCGTCGAGCCAGAACCGCACGGGCGGCGTCAACGGCGCGCCGGCCGGCAGCACGGGCACGCCGCCGTCGCCACGGCTGGCGCTCGCCTTCAGCCCGCCGACGAGGCCGGCCACGTACAGGCGCTCGGCGTCGGTCAGCGGCGGCGGCGCGAGATCGGCGACGCCGAGCGCGGCCGCGAAAGTGTCGAGGTCTGCCATATCGAATTCCTGTGAAGCCGCGATCGGCGAGATCGCAGGCGCGGGCGGTGCATCGTCCGCGCCTGCGTCGACGCGCGCCGTGTCATCGTCGGCCGACGCGAACGCGTCCGTGTCGACGCGCGTGAGCGCGACCGCGCAATATTTCAGTTCGGGTTGCTGCGATTCCGGGTCGATCGCGTCGTTCGTCACCGCGTTGATGCACAGGTCGTCGCCGTACACGTCGTTCCAGTGCATCGGCGCGAAGCAGTTGCCGCGCCGCACGCGCTCGGTCACGACGGCCGGCAACACCGCGCGGCCGCGCGCCGAACGGATCTCGACGCTGTCCTTCGCGGCGATGCCGAGCGCGCTCGCATCGTCCGGGTGCAGTTCGACGAATGGACGCGGGTTGAGCTTGTTCAGCATCGCGACCTTGCCCGTCTTCGTCATCGTGTGCCATTGATGCTGCAGCCGGCCGGTGTTCAGCACGATCGGGAACGTGCCGTCGGGTAGTTCGGCCGGATCGACGTGCGGTCGCGCGAAAAAGCGCGCCTTGCCCGACGGCGTCGGGAACGCGATGCGCGGCGCATCGTGCCCGCCGTCGGCCGCGCGCGGCGTCTGGCTCACGCCGTCGTTCAGGTAGCGGATCGGGTGCCGCTCGCGCGCGGTGCCCGGCGCGACCGGCCATTGCACGGGCCCGTCGCGCAACGCCGCATGGCTCGCGCCGCGCAGGTCGTAGCCGGTCGCCGGATTCGAGAAACGGACGATCTCGTCGAACACGTCGGCCGCCGACGCATAGTCGAACGCGTCGCCAAAGCCCATCGCGCGCGCGACTTCCGCGACGATGCGCCAATCCGGCAGCGCATCGCCGGGCGGTGCGACCGCCGCGCGCATCAGCGTCATGTTGCGCTCGGAGTTGATCATCACGCCGTCACCCTCGGCCCACAGCGCGCCGGGCAGCAGGATGTCCGCGTAGCGGTTGGTCTCGGTATCGAGGAACGCGTCCTGCGCGATCACGAGCTCGGCCGCCTGCAGTCCGGCGATCACGTTGCGCCGGTTCGGCACGGTCGCGACCGGGTTCGTGCAGACGATCCAGCACGCCTTGATGTCGCCGGCCGCCATCCGCTCGAACAGGTCGACCGTACCGTTGCCGGTGTCCTTGCGCAGCGTGCCGGCCGGCACGCGCCACAGATTCTCGACGAAGCGGCGGTCGTCGTCGGACGCCACCGAGCGCTGGCCCGGCAGCCCCGGGCCCATGTAGCCCATCTCGCGCCCGCCCATCGCGTTCGGCTGGCCGGTCAGCGAGAACGGCCCGCTGCCCGGGCGGCAGATCTTGCCGGTCGCGAGATGCAGGTTGCAGATCGCGTTGGTGTTCCACACGCCGTGCGTGCTCTGGTTGAGCCCCATCGTCCAGCAGCTCATCCATTCCTGCGCGTCGCCGATCCATTGCGCGGCCGTGCGGATGTCGGCCTCGGCAAGCCCGGTGATCGCGGCGACGCGCTCGGGCGTGTAGTCGGCGAGGAACGCGGGCATCGCGTCCCAGCCTTCGGTGTATGCGTCGATGAACGCGGCATCGGTGCGCCCGTTCGCATGCAGCAGGTGCAGGAGCCCGTTGATCAGCGCGAGATCGGTGCCGGGCCGGATCTGCAGGAACAGGTCGGCCTTGTCGGCCGTGCCGGTGCGGCGCGGATCGACGACGACGAGCTTCGCGCCGGCCTTCACGCGATCCATCATCCGCAGGAACAGGATCGGGTGACAGTCGGCCATGTTCGCGCCGATCACGAAGAACAGGTTGGCGCGATCGAAATCGTCGTACGACCCGGGCGGCCCGTCCGCGCCGAGCGACTGCTTGTAGCCAGTGCTCGCGCTCGCCATGCACAGGCGCGAGTTCGACTCGATGTTGTTGGTGCCGACGAAGCCCTTCGCGAGCTTGTTGACGAGATACTGCGCCTCGATCGACATCTGCCCCGACACGTAGAACGACAGCGCATCGGGCCCATGCGCGTCGAGCACCGCGCGCAACCGCCGCGCGGTCTCGGCGATCGCATCGCGCGCCGGCAGCGGCACGAGGTCGTCCTCGCGCGCGCGGCGCACGAACGCACGGTCGAGCCGGCCCGAGCGGCGCAGCGCGACGTGCGCCGACGAACCCTTCGTGCACAGCCGCCCGAAGTTGGTCGGATGGTCGGCGTCGCCGGATACCTTGACGACTTCGCCGTCCTCGACGTGCAGCACCATCCCGCAGCCGACGCCGCAGTACGGGCACACGCTCTTGACGGGGGTGGCGGTCATGCGTGCTCCGGCGGGCTCAGGCCGCGACCCACACGAAACCGTCCTCGACCCGCGACGGATACGCGCTCACCGACTGCTCGGGCGCTTCCAGGCATTCGCCGGTACGCAGGTCGAAGTGCTGCTTGTACAGCGGCGACGCGACCACGACGCGTTCGCCGAGGCTGCCGATCAGCCCGCGCGACATCACGGCGGCCTGCGACACGGGATCGACGTTGTCGATCGCGAACACGCCGCCGTCGGGATGCGCGACGTGAAACACCGCGACCTGCTCGCCGTTGACGAGCGCGCACACGCCGGTGTTCGGCACGATGTCGTCGAGCGGACACACGCGGGTCCAGGACAGCGGAAGACGGTCGTTCATGATGGGCTCCTTGCTCGGTTACGGATGTCGGTCGGGGTCAGACGGTCGCCGGCTCGGCGACGACCGGAATCGCCACGGGCTTGCCGCCCGCGCGCTCGGCGGGCGTCGCGGGCCGGATCTGGCCGCGCGTCTCGACGAATTCGATCGTCGTGTCCGGCGCGTCGCTGTTCACGAAGTGGCGGAAGCGCTTGCGCGTGTCCGGATCGGTGACGGCCCGCTTCCATTCGCACTCGTAGGTGTCGACCACGTGCTGCATGTCGGCCTCGAGCTCGGCCGCGATCGCGAGCTTGTCGTGCACGACGACGTCGATCAGGTAGTCGAGGCCGCCTTCGAGGTTGTCGCGCCACACGCTGGTGCGCTGCAGACGGTCGGCCGTGCGCACGTAGAACATCAGGAAGCGGTCGATGTAGCGGATCAGCGTCGCGCGATCGAGGTCGGACGCGAGCAGTTCCGCGTGGCGCGGCTTCATTCCGCCGTTGCCGCACACGTACAGGTTCCAGCCCTTCTCGGTCGCGATGATGCCGACGTCCTTGCCCTGCGCTTCCGCGCACTCGCGCGTGCAGCCGGACACGCCGAACTTGATCTTGTGCGGCGCGCGCAGCCCCTTGTAGCGATTCTCCAGGTCGATCGCGAGGCCGACCGAATCGTCGACGCCGTAGCGGCACCACGTCGACCCGACGCACGACTTCACGGTGCGCAGCGCCTTGCCGTACGCGTGCCCCGATTCGAAGCCGGCCGCGATCAGTTCCTCCCAGATCGACGGCAACTGCTCGACGCGCGCACCGAACAGATCGACGCGCTGGCCGCCCGTGATCTTCGTGTACAGGCCGTATTTTTTCGCGACCTGGCCGACCGCGATCAGCCCTTCCGGCGTGACCTCGCCGCCCGGCATGCGCGGCACGACCGAGTACGTGCCGTCGCGCTGGATGTTCGCGAGGTAGTAGTCGTTCGAATCCTGCAGGCCCGCGTGCTCCTTCTTCAGCACGAACTCGTTGAAGCACGACGCGAGGATGCCCGCGACGGCCGGCTTGCACACGTCGCAGCCAAGCCCGCGGCCGTGCCTGGCGAGCAGTGCGTCGAACGTCGTGATGCGCTCGACGCGGATCAAGTGGAACAGCTCCTGCCGCGAATACGGAAAGTGCTCGCACAGATGGTTGTTGACCGCGAGGCCCTGCTTCTTCATCTCGGCCTTCATGATCTGCGTGACGAGCGGCACGCAGCCGCCGCACGACGTGCCGGCGCCCGTGCAGGTCTTCAGCGCGCCGAGGCTCGTCGCGCCGTCGGCCACGGCCGCGCAGATCTGCGACTTCGACACGTTGTTGCACGAGCAGATCTGCGCACCTTCCGGCAGCGCGTCGACGCCGAGCGCCGGCTTCGCCGCGCCGTCCGACGACGGCAGGATCAGGAATTCCGGCGACTCGGGCAACTCGATGCGGTTCAGCATCATCTGCAGCAGCGTGCCGTACTCGGCCGCGTCGCCGACCATCACCGCGCCGTGCAGGAACTTGCCGCAGTCGGACACCACGAGCTTCTTGTAGACCTGGCGGCGCTCGTCCGCGTACTGGTAGGTGCGGCTGCCGGCCGTCGTGCCGTGCGCGTCGCCGATGCTCGCGACGTCGACGCCCATCAGCTTCAGCTTCGTGCTCATGTCGGCGCCGGCGAACGCCGCGTCCGCCGCTTCGGCGGCGTCGCCCGCGAGCTGTTTCGCGACCACGCGCGCCATGTCGTAGCCGGGCGCGACGAGGCCGTACACCGTGCCGTTCCACGCCGCGCATTCGCCGATCGCGTAGATGTCGGCGTCGCTCGTGCGGCACGCGTCGTCGATCGCGACGCCGCCGCGCGGGCCGATCTCGAGCCCGCATGCGCGGGCCAGTTCGTCGCGCGGCCGGATGCCGGCCGAGAACACGATCATGTCGGTGTCGAGATGCGAGCCGTCGGCGAACACCATCCGGTGCGCGCCTTCGTCGCCGTCGACGATCTCGAGCGTGTTCTTGCCGGTATGCACGGTCACGCCGAGCGCCTCGATCTTCGCACGCAGCATCCGGCCGCCGCCGTCGTCGACCTGCACGGCCATCAGCCGCGGCGCGAATTCGACGACGTGCGTGTCGAGCCCCATGTCGCGCAGCGCCTTCGCGCATTCGAGGCCGAGCAGCCCGCCGCCGATCACGACGCCGCGCCGGGCCTGCGCGCCGCACGCCTGCATCGCTTCGAGATCCTCGATCGTCCGGTACACGAAGCAGCCCGCGCGATCGCGGCCCGGCACCGGCGGCACGAACGGACGCGAGCCGGTGGCGAGCACCAGCTTGTCGTACGCGAGCGTTTCGCCCGACGCGAGCGTGACGGTATGCGCGGCGCGGTCGATCGACGCGACTTGCGCGTTCAGGCGCAGCTCGAACCGCGGATGGCGCTCGAAGAAGCCGGGTTCGACGAGCGACAGGTCGTCCGCCGACTTGCCCGCGAAGAATTCGGACAGGTGCACGCGATCGTAGGCCGGACGCGGCTCCTCGCCGAGCACGGTGACGTGCGGCGCGCCCGCCGTGCCGGCTTGCGCCGCGACGCATTCGAGGAGCTTGTGGCCGACCATGCCGTGGCCGATGACGATGAGTTTCATGATGACGGTTCCTTCGGTCGATCAGTTCGCGGCGTTGGCGGCGGCGGCTAGCGCGCGATCGCGCAGCTCGGCTTCGCGCGCCTTGTGTTCTTCGCTGAAGCGCACGGCCATCGCGCAGAGCGCGGTCGCGGTGACGGCGAGGCCGAGCAGGCTCAGCGTGTGCTGCACGTCGCCGACGCCCTTCAGCAGGAAAGCCGCGGCCACCGCGCCGACGTTGCCGCCCGCGCCGACGATCCCCGCGACGCCGCCGAGCGCCTTGCGGTCGATGAACGGCACCAGCGCGTAGGTCGCGCCGCAGGCCATGTGCGTGAAGAGGCCGAAGGTCAGCATCGCGACGAGTGCGATGCCGACGCTTTGCGCATGCGAGAACCAGATCAGCCCGAGCCCTTCGCCGACGATCAGCGCGCACAGCAGCGCCGCCCGCACGTCGAGGCTGCGGCGCGCCGCGATCTTGTCGGACAGCCAGCCGCCGAGCGCGCGGGCGAACAGCGCGAGCAGCCCGAACATGCCGGCCGCGAGGCCCGCGTCCTTCAGCGACAGGCTGAAGTGATCGACGTAGTACAGCGCGGCGATGTTGTGGATGAACACCTCGACACCGAAGCACGCGCCGTACGTGACGAACAGCATCCACACGCGATAGTTGCCGCACGCGGCGAAGAAGCTCGCCCAGCCGCCCTTCTTGCCGCTGTCGATCGTCACGCCTTCCTTGCGCAGCGCGACGAAATCGCCTTGCGGGCAGTCCTGCGTGAAGCGCCAGTACGCCCAGGCCATCACGAGCATCGCCACGCCCGGCACGATCAGCGCGACGCGCCACGACGAATCCTCGCCGAAGCCGAGCATCAGGCCGGCGGCGACCAGCAGCGGCATCAGCGCCTGCGTCGCGCCCGCGCCGGCATTGCCCCAGCCGGCCGTCGTCGCGTTCGCGGTGCCGACCACGTTCGGCGCGAACATCACCGACGTGTGGTACTGCGTGATCACGAAGCCCGCGCCGATCGCACCGATGCCGAGCCGGCAGATCAGGAACCACAGGTAATCGTGCGTGAACGACACGGCGAACACGGGAATCGCGCCGAGCAGCAGCAGCCCGGCATACACGCGGCGCGGGCCGAAGCGGTCGCACAGCGGGCCGACCAGCAGCCGCACGGCGATCGTCGCGGCCACCGCGGCGATGTTGATGTTGGCGACTTGCGCCGCCGTCAGATGAAATTCGCGTGCGATCAGCGGCATCAGCGGCGCGCACGCGAACCACGCGAAGAAGCATACGAAGAACGCCATCCACGTCAGGTGGAACGCGCGCATCGGCGCGGTGCGGAGGCTGAAGAGATCGATACGGGTAGCTTTGTCGGTCATGTCATCCGCCAAACGAAAAACGGCGTCCTGCGCACCGGTCTCGTCGAGACCCGATGCGTAGGACGCCGTTGCCCATGAAGCCCGTTGCCGGGCGCGTCGGTATTCGGTGCTGCAAGCGAATCGCCGTTGATCCGCCCGAACCAGCTTACGCAAGCGACGTGCCATGTCTGCGTCAATCGCGCCGCGAGCCCCGCCGCACAAGGCGCGCCGGGCATCGGGCGCGTCACCGCGGCGCGCGGCGCGCTCTCCGTCGCGATGCACCGAGGCACAGATGTGGTGCGCTGCAGCACTGTCGCCGTGCGGGACGCGGTGCGCGCCGACGGGGCACGATGCACGCCGATGCGGCATGGGGACTGCTCGCGCGCAGCGAGCACGTGCATGCCCGCGGCCATCGCACGGTGCGCCGCGCCGCGCAACGGCCGCATCGTCGCGCCGGCTGGCCCGGATATTGCTGAACCTTCGTCACACCGGCAACGGCGCCGGTGGGCAGTCCCCGCAAACCCGGCCCGCCGCTCACGGCGGGCCCGTCAGGACAACGGCGTCCCCTCCGTGCACGGCACGGCCGGATGCCGGTGCGTTTCGACCGCCCGCCGCCGCCGAGCAACAACGCGACATCAGACCGCCGCAGCAATGCGATGCGGCACAGGAACACGACATGACGACAGGCAAAGTCACGCTGCTGGGCGCCGGGCCCGGCGATCCCGATCTCCTCACGCTGAAGGCGGTCAAGGCGCTGGCCGCCGCCGACGTGCTGCTGCTCGACGATCTCGTCGCGCCCGGCATCGTCGAACTCGCGCCGCACGCGCGCGTGATCCGCGTGGGCAAGCGCGGCGGCTGCCGCTCCACGCCGCAGGCGTTCATCGAGAAACTGATGCGCCGCTACGCGCTGCGCGGCGCGCACGTGGTGCGCGTGAAAGGCGGCGACGCGCTGCTGTTCGGGCGCGCCGGCGAAGAACTCGCGACGCTGCGCGCGGCCGCGATTCCGGTCGAGATCGTCAATGGCATCTCGTCGGGATTCGCCGCCGCCGCGAGCCTCGGCATCTCGCTCACGCACCGCGAGCACTGCCAGGGCGTCACGTTCGTCACCGCGCACCGCCAGGACCACGGCGAACCCGACTGGGCACGGCTCGCGGCGACCGGCACCACGCTCGCGATCTACATGGGGATGAGCCGCGTCGACCGCATCGCGGCGGGCCTGCTCGCCGCGCTCCCCGCGTCGACGCCGGCGGCGGCCGTGCAATGGGTCGGCACGCCCGACGAGCGCCGCTGGACCGGCACGTTGGGCGCGCTCGCGCGCGGCATCGAAGCCGCGCGGCTCGGCAGCCCGGCCGTGATCCTCGTCGGCGGCGCGATCGGCGAAGCGGCCGCGCAGGGCGCGGACGCCGAAGCGACGACCGACGCGGCGCTGGCACGGGCCGCCTGACATGCGCGGCCCCGCGCGGCTTCGGCCGCTCCCCGTTCCGTTCAGCACCGGCCGCGCGTGCGGCCGGCATGCATCGTTCGCCCCTTGCGCCGACGCGTCACTGCTCCTGTTGCCCGCCTCATGAGTTCGTCCGCCCCGCCCGCCCGCCTGCGCGTGCTGCTCGTCACCGATACCGACAAGCCGATCGGCGAACTCGGCGACGCGCTCGCGCGCCTCGGCTACGAGATGCTGAACGACGTCGCGACGCCCGCGCGCCTGCCGGCGGCCGTCGAGGAGCAACGTCCCGACGTCGTGATCATCGATACCGATTCGCCGTCGCGCGATACGCTCGAGCAACTCGCGGTCATGCATGCGACCGCCCCGCGCCCCGTGCTGATGTTCAGTCACGACGCCGACCAGGAACTGATCCGCGCGGCGGTCGGCGCGGGCGTCAGCGCGTATCTCGTCGAAGGGTTATCGGCCGAGCGTCTCGCGCCGATTCTGGAAGTCGCGCTCGCGCGCTTCTCGCACGACGATGCGCTGCGCCGCCGGCTGGCCGACGTCGAGCGCGAACTCGAGGAGCGCAAGCTGATCGACCGCGCGAAACGCGTGCTGATGGACCAGCGCAAGCTGTCCGAACACGATGCGTATGCGGCGCTGCGCAAGCGCGCGATGGATCAGGGCCTGCGCATCGTCGACGTCGCGCGACAACTGCTCGACGCGTCACCCCAGTCATGAGTGCCATGAATACCTCACCTCCCGCCGCGCCGGAACGCGCGCATCTTCGCCTCGGGTTCGTCGCGCTCAGCGACGCGGCCCCGCTGATCGTCGCGCAGCGCCTGAACCTCGGCGCGCGCCATGGCCTCACGCTCGAATTGAGTCGCCAGCCGTCGTGGGCGGCCGTGCGCGACAAGCTGCTCAGCGGCGAGCTCGACGCCGCGCATGCGCTGTACGGGCTCGTCTGCGGGCTGCAGCTCGGCATCGGCGGCCCGCAGGCCGACATGGCCGCGCTGATGGTGCTGAACCGCAACGGCCAGGCGATCACGCTGTCGCGCGGCCTCGCCGACGCTTACCGCGAAACCGTCAGCGTGCGCACCGCGTTCGCGACGCTCGGCCGCAAGCCGCTGCTTGCTCAGACTTTCCCGACCGGCACGCATGCGATGTGGCTGAACGCGTGGCTCGCGTCGCACGGCATCGATCCGCTGCGCGACGTGCGCAGCGTCGTGATTCCCCCGCCCGAGATGGTCGCGGCGCTCGCGGGCGGCGAGCTCGACGGCTTCTGCGCGGGCGAGCCGTGGCACGTGGTGGCCGAAGCATGCGGCGCGGGCCGCACCGTCGCCGTCACGAGCGAGATCTGGCCCGATCATCCGGAGAAGGTGCTCGCGACCCGGCGCGACTTCGTCGCGCTGTATCCGGCCACCGCGCGCGCACTGGTCCGCACGCTCGTCGATGCATGCGCGTGGCTCGACAGCGCCGCGCACCGCCGCGAGGCGGCCGACTGGCTCGCGTCGCCCGACGCGCTCGGCGTGCCGGCCCGGCTGATCGCGCCGCGCCTGCTCGGCGACTACGGCGCGGGGCCGTTCGCCACGCCGCCGCTGCCGATCCGCTTCCACGACGGCGGCACGGTGAACCGGCCCGATCCGCGCGAAGGCGTGTGGTTCCTGTCGCAATACCGGCGCTGGGGCATGCTCGACGGTTCGCACGACGACGCGCGTATCGCCGCGGCGATCGCGCAGACCGCGTTGTATGATGCTGCGGTCGCCGAAGGCGCGGCAGGCCCGTCGCGGGCGTGAGGTCCGAAGCCGGACGCACGAGGCGGGCGGCTCGCCCGCCCGGGCCGTTCCACGCCGGGCCGGCCGTCCGGCCGCTGCCTGCCCGTGCCGCGCGGCCGACACCGCGTTGCTACTCCGTCCCCGCCCCGAATCGATGCCGAAACCCACGCGCACGCCGCTCGACGTGCTGCTCACCGAAATCCGCGCGTGCCGTGCATGCGAGGCCGACCTGCCGCTCGGCCCGCGCCCGGTCGTGCGCGCCCATCGCGACGCACGCATCCTGATCGTCGGGCAGGCGCCGGGTGCGCGCGTCCATGCGAGCGGCATCCCGTGGGACGACCCGAGCGGCAAGCGGCTGCGCGACTGGCTCGGCGTCGACACCGACACTTTCTACGACGAGACACGCTTCGCGATCGTGCCGATGGGCTTCTGCTACCCGGGCCGCGGCGCGAGCGGCGACAACCCGCCGCGCCCCGAATGCGCGCGACTGTGGATCGACCGGCTGCTGGCCGAACTGCCGTCGATCCGGCTCACGCTGCTGATCGGCCAGTACGCGCAGCGGCATTTCCTGCGCGACACGCGCAAGGCGACGCTGACCGACACCGTGCAGGCCTGGCGCGACTACGGCCCTGCTCTCCTGCCGCTGCCGCATCCGTCGCCGCGCAACCAGGCATGGTTCAAGCACCATCCGTGGTTCGACGCCGAGGTCGTGCCCGAACTGCGGCGCCGGGTCGCGCGGCTCGTCGCGGGCTGACCGCGCGAGCGCCCGTGCCCGTCGCGCCCGGTTCGCTGTACCATCGCGGCTCAACCGCGTCACGAACAGCAGAATCCTTCATGCCCTCCACCGCCCCGCCGCGCCTGTACGGGATGCCCGAACGCAGCGACCGGCTCGATTTCTACATCCGCGACCAGGCGTCGCGCCAGGCGATCACCGAGCCGCACCGGCACGCGTATTTCCAGATCCAGTTCAACCTCGGCGGCGACACCGAGCAGCGCATCGGCGGCGTCACGCGGCCGTTTCCGCGCGGCGCGCTCGCGTTCGTGCTGCCGCACCGCGAGCACCTGATTCCGCATCCGGAAGGCGCGCACTTCATCGTGATCAATTTCAGCCAGGCGTTCCTGCGCGCCGATCTCGACGTCGATCCGCTCGATCTCGAGGACGTGCCCGCGCACCGCTTCCCCGAGCTGACGCCGTTCCGCTTCCAGGAGCACCTCGATTTCATCCTGACCGGCGACACGTACGACGAAGCGCGCCGCCTCGCGCTGTGCATGCTCGATGCCGATCGCGTGCGCACGTTCGGCTCGACCACGTTGCTGCGCGGCTACCTGCTGCAACTGATCGGGCTCGTCTGCACGCAGTACGCGGGCGCGCTCGACAAGCTCGCGCAGCGCGGCGCCCAGCGCGCCGGCCGGCGCGACGCGCTGGCTCGCGTGCTGCGCCACGTGCGGGCGAACCTGACCCGCGAGGACCTGACGCTCGCGGCGACCGCCGAAGCCGCGTTTCTCTCCCCGAACTACCTCGCGCACCTGGTCCGCAAGGAAACCGGCAGCACCTTCACCGATCTCGTGACCGAGCGCCGGATCGCGCTCGCGCAATCGCTGCTGGCCCACACCAGCCGGCGCATCGCGGACATCGCGCGCTCGGTCGGCTTCCGCGATGAAGGGTATTTCGCGCGGCGTTTCCGCGCGCGGGTCGGCGTGTCGCCGAAGGCGTACCGCGACGCGAACGCCGCGCCGCCCGGCGGCGACGACACGCCGCCGGCCGCCGACGCGTAGTTTTGTCCCGGTAAAACGCAGTTGCGTCGCATCCGCACGCACGCGCGTCGGGTATCGTTGCACGCATGCCGGCCGGTGTGCCGGCCCTCCGTCTTCCTACCGAACGAGGCCTTCCGATGTCCGCCTATGTCATCGACGCCGCCGAGCGTCCTTCCGTCGAAGTCGAACAGTCGTCCGCGCGCTTTCCGGTGCGCCGCGTCTTCTGCGTCGGCCGCAACTATGCCGACCATGCCCGCGAAATGGGCGCCGACCCCGACCGCGAACCGCCGTTCTTCTTCACGAAGCCCGCCGACGCGATCGTCCCGGCCAGCGGCACGGTTGCCTATCCGCCGCTGACGAACGATCTCCATCACGAGATCGAGCTGGTCGTCGCGATCGGCAAGGACGGCCGGTCGATCGACCCGGCCGATGCGCTGTCGCACGTGTGGGGCTACGGCGTCGGCGTCGACCTCACGCGCCGCGACCTGCAGGCCGACGCGAAGAAACTGAGCCGTCCGTGGGACTGGGCGAAGGGTTTCGACGCGTCGGGCCCCGTGACCGCGCTGCGCGCGGCGGCGGCCACCGGCCACCCGGCGACCGGCCGCATCTGGCTCGCGGTCAACGGCGACACGCGCCAGCAAGGCGACCTCGCCGACATGATCTGGCCCGTGCCCGACGTCATCGCGTACGTGTCGCGCTCGGTCGAGCTGAAGGCCGGCGACCTGATCTTCACCGGCACGCCGGCCGGCGTCGGCGCGCTGCAGCCGGGCGATCGCGTGACGGGCGGCGTCGACGGCGTCGCGACGTTCGAATTCGTGGTCGGCGCGAAGCCGTAATGCTGTTTACAGGGCGGCCTGCCCGGGCCGCCCCGCGAGATCCCGATGCCGATCAGTCGTAGCGGCGCAGGAAGGCGTCGGCGACGGCCGGCGGATTCAGCGCTTTCGCCGACGCGTTTTCCAGCGCCTCGGCCGCGTCGTCGTCGCTGATCGACACGAACAGCGTGATGGCCGCCCTGGCGTCGCCCGTGCCGAACACGCCGTCGCGATCGAGCAGCCGCAATGCCGCGATCATGTCGGCGTGCAGTTGTCGGGAAAATTCCGTGAAGCGCGACTGGACGAACTGCGGACTCAGCACTTCGTCGGCCAGCCTGCCGCAGATCGCGTTGAACGGCGACGCCTCGGCCGCCGCGTACGCCCACTCGGACACGCCCCACACGAACCACGGATCGTCGTCCGCGACCGCCTGTCGCGCGCAAATCCGGCGCAGCCCTTCGACCGAATTGGCGGCCGGCACCACCGTCATCGCGCCGCTGTCGGTGTACAAAGCAAACGCATAGAAATGCTCGTCCGGGTGCAGTGCCCGCAGCGCCCTGAAGGTCGCCCTCGCGGCATCGGCAATGTCCCGCTGGAAATCAGAAAAGTCGCTCATCGCATCCTCGTCCAGTCGCCCTTCTCGCTCGCCGGGACACGCGGCGCGCCGATCGTGCGTCATCTCCCGGCATGCGGCGGATTGTCCGCCATTCGGCCGCGCGCCGGTACCGGGGCGCACCCGCGCTCACCGCGCGGCGTCGCGTCCGTCGAATGCCCGCACGCACACGGCGGCCGCCAGCGCGATCGCCGCCGACAGCAGCATCATCGCGAGCGGCAGGTAGCCCGCGTTGGCGGGGGTCAGCAGCGCTCCCGTCAGCGACGGCAGGAACAGACTCAGCGGCAGGACCGACAGCGCGCACAGCATGATCAGCGTGGCGTGCCGCGGCGACGCCGCGGCGGAAGCGGTCGACGGGTTCGATGGCAAGCGGATGCCCTCCCGCGCACGGGCCGCGCGGCCGTGCGCAACGCAAAAAAAAGCCCCCGAACGAGTCGGGGGCGCATGGGTACCGGCGCGATCCCGCTACCGGGCCCTGCGCCTGTGGACTACTACGATCAAGCAAGCCGTTTTCATGCCGAATGGCTCCTGAATGTCATGAATGCGTGGCGGCGAACCGCCAGCGATATCGGCCGATGTTAGGCGGACCACACCAGCCGCGTCACCGCCCTAACGCGCGCGCACCGAGACGAACTTCCGCGCGTTGTTGCGCTGGATCAGCACGGCGATCACGCTGCCGCCGTTCGCTTCGAGCGACGGCACGTCGTCCGGCGTCTCGAGCAGCGTGTCGTTGAGCGCCAGCACGACGTCGCCCGGCTGGATGCCCGCGCGCGCGGCCGGGCCGTGCACCGCGTCCACCATCATTCCGACCGCGAGCCCCGTCGAACGGCGCTCGTCATCGCTCAACGCGTGCATCGTCAGCCCGAGGCGGTCGCCGTGGTCGCCTGCTTCGCCCGCGGCCGGCCCCGGCCCCAACCGTGCAGCGGCCTTCGGCGCGGCCGTGCCGATTGTCGCGGCCGGGCTGCCGGCCGCATCGTCGGCGCCGACGATCGTCAGCTTCACCGGCGCACGGTTGCGGATCACGCGCAGCGGCGCCTTCGCGCCGGGCGGCAGCGCGGCGGCCAGGTCGTCCAGTTCCGCCGAGCGGCCGATGGCCTTGTCGCCCATCTTCACGATCACGTCGCCGGGCTTCAGCCCGGCCGCGGCGGCCGGCGAGCCGGGCGCGACGCCGTTGACGAGCGCGCCGGCCGGACGCGGCAGCCCGAACGCCGCGGCCAGACCGACGCCGACGTCCTGCACGTCGACGCCGAACGCGTTGGCCGACGGCGGCGCGCCCGGGGCGGGCGCCTGAGCCGGCTGCGCCTGCATCTGCGCCTGCTGTTGCGCGCGCAACTGGGCGCGCACCTTGGCCGCGAATGCGATCGGGATGGCGAACGTCGTGCTCGCGTAGCGGTCGGCGCCCGTATAGACCTGCACCGCGATGCCGATCACGTCGCCCGCGCGATTGAACACGGGGCCGCCCGAGTTGTCCGGATTCGGCGCGATGTCGGTCTCGAAGAACGGAAACGCGCTGCCGTCCGGCAACCGGCGCGACGTCGCGCTGACGATGCCGGCCGTGACCGTGTTGCCCGATCCGTCCGGCGCGCCGATCGTCATCACCGGCTCGCCCGCGCGGACTTTCGACGAATCGCCGACGCGCACGAACGGCAGCTTCGTCGCGTCGACGTGCAGCACGGCGACATCGCTTTGCGGATCGACGGCCAGCACCGTCGCCTTGAATTCGCGGCGGTCGGTGAGGCGCACCGTCACGTCGGTCGCCTCGTCGACCACATGGGCGGACGTCAGGATCAGGCCATCGGCGCTGACGATGAAACCCGAGCCGCTGCCGGACACCGCGCGCGGCGCCGGATCGGGCGCCTGCGCCTGCGGCCCCTGCGCGGCCGGCGGCGCGCCATGTCGGAAGAACGCGGCGAGCGGATCGTCGGGATCGAGGGCGGCAAAGGCCGGGCCGCCGGTTTGCGGATCGGGGCTGGCGGCCATGACGGTCACGACCGCCGGGCCGTAGCGCTCGACGATCGCCGGGAAGTCGACCGGCATCGCATAAGGCGCGGCGGGCGGCCGCGCCTTCATCGCCGGCGGTGCGGCGTGCGGCGCGAGCGTGCCGGCAACGGCGGCGGGCGACGGCAGGATTCCGGCGAACACGCCCCCGATCAACGCGGTGCGAAGCACGGCGCGAGCAAGCGTCTGGCAAACCACGGCGCACCTCCCCCGGCAGCCGCGACGCCGCCCTGCGCGAGACGCGCAGGCGTCCGACAAGCACCGGTACACCCAACCATTTATAGCGCAAGCGCCGGTTGGGACATACGAATCGAAACCCGTATGCCGGAAGGTGTCGCGGTGGTGGAACCGCGACGGCGTTCGTTTCGAACAAACTGCGCGGTTCGTCAATCCGAATATTCACCACGCATCGCTCACTGTGCGCGTCGCCGCCACCTCATCGTCGTGGTCCGCGGCCACCCATTTGCCGGTCGCGCATTGCCGACAGACCGCATGCGGCGCACAAACAGCGAACGGTTCGTCATCGGCCTCCTTCCGTCGACGAACCGGCATCGACTCGAGTCAGTGACACGACAACACCACGACCCCGCCAACGCCTTGCGTGTTCGGCACCGCCGCCGTGTAGCCGACGGCAACGAGCGGCTGAGCCGCGTCATGTCCGACGACGATCGATTGAATCGTCGCGGGCCCGGCGGTCTTCAACACGCCGTTCAACGGCACCTGCGTGTACGTCAACCCGTATTGCGCGCTCCCGAGCTTGATCGACAGGTCCAGCGTGGTGAGCATGCGCGTGACCGGATCGAGCGTGGCCGAAGCCGACACGAGCGTCCCGTTCGTGCCGCCCTCGTTGCTCGCCACCGTGTCGGCGATCACCTGCGTACACGAAAGCGGGCCGCCCGTCGCGGGCAATGACAGCGGCGTGCCGACCGCGTAGTGCACGCCCTGCGTATCGGCATAGGTATTGCCGTCGGTATCCATCGCGCGATTCCACCGGCCGATCGCCACATCGGTGCCGACGCCCTGGATCTCGGTCACGGCCCCGTGGTCGAGTCCGAGGCAGTCGGTCGCCGCCGACGACGACGCCAGCGTCGTAAACGCGCCGCTTCCCTGCTGAACCAGGCTCGTTGCCGGCACATCGGCCGCCGTCATGTTGCGATTCTTCGCCCACTCGCTCGGCAAATTCGGCACCACGAGCACCGCGAGCTGGCCGTTGTTCGCCGCGACCGGCGACGCAGCGCCCGAATAGCTGAAGCTGCCGTTCGGGCGGCAGGCCGTGGGGACGGACGGCTGGGCCGGCGCGCCCGGCGCCGGCGTGGCGGGCGCCGGGACCGTCGGCGTTCCCGCCGTGTCGTTGTTCGACGCGTTGCTGCCCGTTTTGGCCGCGCCACCGTCATCGCCGCCACATGCCGTCAGCATCAACACAGTACTCGCCAGCCCCACCAGACAGACTTGCTTGCCCCGCATGCTTCACCTCGTTTTCTCGTTGTAGAAACCCGTCACCGCGCGCGTTCAGTTCGCGCCGTCGTCGTTTGCCATACCGGCCGGCGCCATTCGCAGCGCATCGACCGACTTGACCAGCCCCCATGCGCCGACACCGCCCAACGCAAGCGCGCCGAACCACCAGGAAGCCGGCCAGATCTCGAGCAGGCTCTCCTTGGCAAGGACGAACGGCGATTTCAGCGCGACGATCACCACGGCCGCGTTGTAGCAGGCATGAATCAACATGCCCGGCAACAGCGATCGGGTAGCCGCATAGAGTTTTCCGATCAGCAAGCCGAGTCCGAATGCGAGCACGAACTGATAGACGTTCATATGCGCAAGACCGAACACCGCGGCCGAATGGGCGATAGCCGTTCCCTCCGGATACTGTCGCAGGAAGCTGCGCAGCATCACGCCGCGAAACAGCATCTCTTCGAGTAGCGGCGCAATCACGCAGGTCAATACGATCAGGCCGAGCCCGCCGTTGACATACACTTCCCGGGCTTCATCGCGGCTGCCGCTCCACGAGAAAAACTGCCCGATGCCGACTTCCAGCACGCTCATCGCCACCACCAATGCGGGCGTAATCAGCACGACGGGCACGAGAAATCGCCCGATCGTCGTTCGCCAGGAATCGACGCCATCGTGCAGCAAGCGACGGTAGGTGAATTTGCCGTGATGAAGCAGCACCGTAAATACGAGCCCATTCGCGAGCACGCGCCCGATACTGGCGATCGCCATCGGTTGCAGGCCGGCGCCGCGACCGGCCGACCAGATGATCGAGTTCGTCACATACTCGACCATGTTCAGCACGACGACGATAAAAAACGCTTCCAGCAGATTCGGGAAGCAATAGCGGCTTGAATCCGATTTCATGTCGTTCTATACGGTTTCGCAGGCGGCATATGCGGTGGTCGCGCACTCGGATGCCTGCGGCCGATCTCGTCGCGATCGGCATTGTTATTTATTGGAGCACCCGGCCGACGCGACTCATCGCGGCCTTCGTTCTCCGATATCCAGTGACGGCACAAAAGTAACCGTTTGTTACGGAGCGAAATCGTCGCTCATCGCAGGAGCCGTGACAAGCGACATTGACCATTTTTTACGATGGAAAAGACAAAACTTTCGATTCAGGCTGCGCGGTCGGAAATCGACAATATCGAGATATCGGCCGGATTTTTAAAATATTGAATGATTCGCGGCCCGCCATGGCCTTTAAAGCGCCGGTATTGAATCCACCCGTCACGCGTGACCCGCGCCCACCCGCTCCGCGATCGCCGACACCACCCGCAACATCGGCTCGAACGCATCCGCGGACGTATTGCCGAAACCGAGCACGAGCCCGTTGCCGGCCCGCCCCGCATCGATCGCGAAACCCGACAGCGGAAACGGCCCGATGCCGTGCGCGCGCGCCGCTTCGACGATCGCGCGATCGCGATAACGCGCCGGCAGCCGCAGCGCGAGATGCAGCCCGCAGGGGCCGCCCTCGACCTGGTGCGGCACGCTCAGGCTGCTGTCGAGCGCGGCGAGCAGCTCACGCCGCCGGTCGCGATACAGCCGGCGCATCCGGCCGAGATGCCGGCCGTACTCGCCCGTCTCGATGAAATCGGCGAGCGCGAGCTGCACATGGCGCGTCCCGCCGCGCAGCATCTCCGGCAACGCCGGCCGCACGGCGGCCAGCAGCGTGTCGGGCAGCACGAGAAAACCGATCCGCAGCGCCGGAAACATCGTCTTGCTGAACGAGCCGAGATAGACGACCGGCGAATCGGGCGCGAGCCCCTGCATCGCGCCGATCGGCTCGCCGGTGTGACGGAATTCGCTGTCGTAGTCGTCCTCGATGATCCACGCGCGATGGCGGCGTGCCGCATCGATCAGCGCGAGCCGGCGCGAGATCGACAGCACCGCGCCGGTCGGGAACTGGTTCGACGGCGTCGTGTAGACGAGGCGCGGCGGCCGCTCGCGCCAGTCGTCCGGTTCCGCGCGCAGCCCTTCCGCGTCGACGGGCATCGGCACGACGTCGAGGTCGGCCGCCTGCATCGCGGAGCGCGCGCCGCGATAGCCGGGCTCCTCGACCCACACCGTATCGCCCGGATTCGTCAGCAACTGCGCGCACAGCGCGATCGCGCCCTGTGCGCCTTCGGTGATCACGATCTGCTCGGGATCGCAGCGCACGCCACGCGTGACGGCCAGGTGGCGCGCGATCGATTCGCGCAACGCGGGCTCGCCGAGCGGATCGCCGTACGCGAGCAGATCGCGGCCGGCGCGGCGCAATGCGCGATCGATCGCATGCCGCCACGCGTCCACCGGGAAATGCGACAGCGCGGGCACGCCCGGCCGGAAGCCCTCCGATTCGCCGGTGCCGACGAGGCTCGAGCGAATCCGGCCGAGCCGCTGCGCGACGGCTGGCGGCGCGGCACGCCGGCGCGGCGGCGCCGGCCGCGACAGCCCGACGACCCGCGTGCCGCGACGGTCCGACTGCAGGAAACCTTCGGCGACGAGCTGCTCGTATACCGCGGCCGTCGTATTGCGCGACACGCCGAGCGTGTCGGCCAGCGCGCGCGTGCCGGGCAGCCGCGTGCCGGCCGGCATCGCGCCGCCGAGAATCGCGTCGCGCAAGCGGCGCAGCAGCTGGCGCTGCAGCGACGGGGCGCCGGGCGTACGCGCCAGCGGCGCATCGAGCGGCAGCAACGGCGTGTCGTCGGGAAGAAAGGCAGTCGTCATCGGAACATCGCGGCGTGAAGAGGTCGGAACGGGACGGATGGTGAGCGGCGTACGGCTGGCGGCCACCGACCGTGGCACCATAAATTTGCCGCACGCTGGCGCTTCTCATGGTACCTCGCCGGGACTACGATCGTCTGCATGCCGGCATGTCGCCGGCCGCCAACCGAAGCGAGATCGACCTTGCCCACGCTCACCAACGCTTTCCAGCAGCCCATCGGCCAACCCGTTCCCGACTGGTCCGCGCGCCCGCGCCCCGAGCGCATCGCGCTCGAGGGCCGCTACTGCCGGCTCGAACCGCTCGACGCCGAGCGCCACGCGGCCGATCTGCACGCCGCGTACGCGCAGGCGCCCGACGGCCGCGACTGGACCTATCTGGCGCACGGCCCGTACGCCGACGCGTCCAGCTACCGCGACTACGCGCGCGGCGCGCAGGCGAGCGCCGATCCGCTGCACTACACGGTGATCGATCGCGCCACGGGCCGCGCGGTCGGCACGCTCGCGCTGATGCGCATCGATCCGGCCAACGGCGTGATCGAGGTCGGTTCCGTCACGTTCTCGCCGCTGCTCAAGCGCACGCCGGTATCGACCGAAGCGCAGTTCCTGCTGATGAAGTATGCGTTCGATATGCTCGGCTACCGCCGCTACGAATGGAAGTGCGACGACCTGAACGCGCCGTCGCGCAAGGCGGCCGCGCGCCTCGGCTTCCGCTACGAGGGCACGTTCCGGCAGGCGATGGTCTACCGCGGCCGCAATCGCGACACCGCGTGGTTCTCGATCATCGACGGCGAATGGCCGGACGTCCGCGCCGCGTTCGAAGCCTGGCTCGCGCCGGAGAACTTCGACGCCGAAGGCAACCAGCGCCAGTCGCTCACCGCGATCCGGCACGCACAGGCCAACGCGCGCGACGCGGCCAGCCGCGCGAACGACGCGACGCGCGTCACGGTGCGCCCGCTCGTCGCCGCCGACGAAGCCGCGTGGCGCCCGCTGTGGCAGGGTTACCAGACGTTCTATGACACCGCGCTGAGCGACGCGGTGTTCGCGACCACATGGGCGCGCCTGATGGATCCGGACGAGCCGATGTTCGTGCTCGGCGCGTTCGATGCGTCGGGTGCGCTCGTCGGGATCGTGCACGCGATCTACCACCGTTCGTGCTGGACCGAAGGGCCGTACTGCTACCTGCAGGATCTGTACACGGCGCCCGACGCGCGCGGCCAGGGCGCGGGCGGCGCGCTGATCGAGGCCGTGTACGAACGGGCCCGGGAAGCCGGCGCGAGCCGCGTGTACTGGCTCACGCACGAGACCAACACGACCGCGCGCGCGCTGTACGACAAGCTCGCGAACAACGCCGGCTTCATCCAGTACCGGCACGATCTGAAGAAATGACGTCGCTCCCCGACGGCCGATGTTCAGCCATGAACATCGGCCGGATGGCGTGCGCCACCGTCTTCCGGCGCGCCATCGTGCGCCGCACCGGCCACGCCCGGCACCGCGGCCGGACAGATCATCTCGTCGCCATTGGCCGGCACGGGCCGCCGCACCGGCCGGAACACCGGCTCGCCCGGCTCGATCGGCTGCCCGGACAGCGCGCAGCGCCCGGGCTGCAACGCGACGCGCAGGCGCCAGCGCTGCTCGCCGTAATGACACCGGCCGCTCTCGACCCAGCGCACCAGCAGCGCGTCGTCGCCCGCCTCCAGCACCGTGACGAACAGTTGCGGGCGCAACGGCGACGCCGCGGCGGCCGCGTGCTCCGGAATCGGCGTACGGCCGATCGTCACGAGCGGATGCGCGACCGCGCCGCCGCGCGACGGCATCGCATCGTCTTCGTCCAACGCCGACGCGTCGCACGACAGGTCTTCTTCGCAGATCGGGCTTTCCATGGTGTTGAGCATGCTTGGCGGCCGCGTGCAACGGGATGCCGCACGCGAGCGCAATCGGACTGGCGCACATGATACAAATTGAAGTTAACTTCAAGTAAAGAGGTAGCCTGCGCAACGGTCCGTTTCGGCGATCGCGGCAATGGCCGGCGCGACACGCGACGGCATCCTGGTCTAAGCTGGCGCCTTCGCCCTGACAACGCCGCGCCCCTACGCATGCCGACCGCCTCCCCCGCCCCGGCCACGCTGTTCCCGCTCGACGAAGCCTGGTCCGATTTCCCCCGCCGCAAGGCGGCCGTACGCGCGTTCATCGCCGGGTACTGCGCCGCGCGCGACCGGCGCGACGCGCCGCTGCACGACGGCCCGGACGGCCATGTCGTGCAGTTCGACCGCGCGATGGGCCGGCCTTTCGAGCATTTCATGATCGAGGGTGCGCCCGAATCCGGCGCCGGCCCGTTTGCCGTCGGCGCGTGGATCACGCGCTACGGCGCGGCACCGCTGCCGCCCGCGCTGCGGGGCAGGACGCGCCGGCTGACCGACGAGCATTTCATGGCCGCCGATATCGACGGGCTGTCCGGCGACGACGCGCTCGCGCAAGCGCTGGCCTGCGACACGCCGGACGCGATCCAAGCGTTCAACACGAGCGGCGCCTTCCCGCCATTCCAGCCGAATCCCGCCGCGTTCCTGTTCGCGCACCGGCTCGACGGGCAGATCGCGGCCACCGCGCGCTACGGCTTCGCGTCGCCCCGCGATATCGTCGTCGACCGCGTCGGGACGGCGGACGCATACCGGCGCCGCGGCCTCGCGACGCAACTGCTCGCCGCGATCGTCGCGCACGCGCGGCACCGCGGTGCGCGCCGCGTGTGGCTCATCTCGACCGAAGCCGGTCAGCCGCTGTACCGCGCCGCCGGATTCACGTCGCTCGCCGCGGTTGCCGTGGACGAAGTGCTCGCCTGAACGCGAAGCGGGCAACGCCCCCGTCACGTTCGTCTCGCGATTCGTCTCATCACGGTGAGACGAACGTCCCGCCGTCTCACCCCGCCCGCCGTTTCGCTATCGCAGCAGAGCCGACGCTCCGTTTCTTCCGAATCGTTGCCGGCCGCCGCAAAGCGACATGGTGCAACGCACGCCACGCGTGCTTCCGCTTGCCACGCACCGCCCTGATTCACGCTGGCCCCGTTCCTGCATACCCGTCGATCGCGCAATCGCGCGACGGGCGCCCCGGCAGCATTGCCGCGCACCCGACGACAACCCGACGGAGACAGCAACGTGAGTACACCGGCATCGATCACCCCGCCCAGCATGAAGGCCGCCGTCTGGCATGGCCGCCACGACATCCGCGTCGAAGAGGTTCCCGTTCCGCAGCGCCCGCCCGCGGGCTGGGTGACGATTCGCGTGCATTGGTGCGGCATCTGCGGCTCCGACCTGCACGAATACGTCGCCGGGCCCGTGTTCATCCCGGTCGACGCGCCGCACCCGCTGACCGGCCTGAAGGGCCAGTGCATCCTCGGCCACGAGTTCAGCGGCGAGATCGCCGAGTTGGGCGCGGGCGTGTCGGGCTTCGCGGTCGGCGACCGCGTGACGGCCGACGCGTGCCAGCATTGCGGCACCTGCTGGTACTGCCGGCACGGGCTGTACAACATCTGCGAGAACCTCGCGTTCACCGGGCTGATGAACAACGGCGCATTCGCCGAATACGTGAACGTGCCGGCCGAGCTGCTGTACAAGCTGCCCGACGATTTCCCAACCGAGGCCGGCGCGCTGATCGAACCGCTCGCGGTCGGGCTGCACGCGGTGAAGAAGGCCGGCAACATCGTCGGGCAGACCGTCGTCGTGGTCGGCGCGGGCACGATCGGCCTGTGCACGATCATGTGCGCGAAGGCCGCGGGCGCCGGGCGCGTGATCGCGCTGGAAATGTCGGCCGCGCGCAAGCAGAAGGCGCTGGAGGTGGGCGCGAGCGTCGTCATCGATCCGAAGACGTCCGATGCGATCGCCGAAGTCCGGGCGCTGACGGGCGGCTACGGCGCCGACGTGTCGTTCGAGTGCATCGGGCACACGGCCACCGCGAAGCTCGCGATCGACGTGATCCGCAAGGCCGGCAAGTCGGTGATGGTCGGCATCTTCGAGGAACCGGCGCCGTTCAACTTCTTCGACATCGTGTCGACCGAGAAGGAAGTGATCGGCTCGCTCGCGTACAACGGCGAATTCGCGGACGTGATCCGCTTCATCGCGGACGGCCGCATCGACGTGCAGCCGCTCATCACCGGGCGCATCGCGCTCGGCGACATCGTCACGCGCGGCTTCGAGGAATTGGTCAACCACAAGGACCGCAACGTGAAGATCATCGTCCAGCCGGCCGTCTCCTGACCGCACGCGCGCGCCCGCGGCATCCGCGGCATCGATTCGCGCCGCGGTGCGCAGGCCGCCGCTATGCCGTCGTAGCGTCGCCCCTGCGCGGGCGGCGCGCGTGATTCCGCCTCCCTTTCCCGCGTGGCGTGGCGCGCAACCCTCATCACCCCGGTCCGGGGCTGCCGCCATGCCGCGTTCCATCCGGACGCGGCAAGCGGAAACATTCACAACCCCGAGCCCCGCGCGATTCTTCGATATACTGGACCGAACCCTTTTCAGGGCATTGTCGAGGCAACCGGGGGCGACCACGCCTTTCGCGCGTTCGCCCCGACCTGCGTGGGATGGCGCACCGTGAAACCGCGAGCCGGACTGATACTCGAACTCTTCGTCAACCTCGTGCTGCCGTGGGTAGCCTATCGGGTCGCGCATCCGTATTTCGGCGAAACCGGCGCGCTGTACGCGTCCGCGGTTCCGCCGATCGTCTGGTCGATCGTCGAATTCATCCGCTCGCGCCGCATCGACGCGGTGGCGGCCATCGTGCTGCTCGGCATCACGCTGTCGATCGTCGGGATGGCGTTCGGCGGCAGCCCGCGCACGCTGCTGATGCGCGAATCGATCGGCTCGGGCACGATCGGCATCGTGTTCCTGCTGTCGCTGTTGCGCGAACGCCCGCTGATCTACTATCTGGCCCGCGCCACCGTGGCCCGCGAGATGGACGGCGGCGCCGCGCACTTCGAAGCCGTCTGGGACGCGCAGCCGGGCCTGCGGCAGATGCTGCGGCTGATGACGTTCGTGTGGGGCGCGATCATGACGCTCGAGATGCTGCTGCGCTGGTGGATGGTCGCCAACTGGCCGGTCGAACGCGTGCTCGTCGTGTCGCCGGTGATGGGCTACACGGTGTTCGGGTGCCTGCTGCTGTGGACGTTCTGGTATCGGCGGCGGATGCGCGTGCGCAACAGCGTCGACATCCCGGGCCGCGGCGGCGTCACGGAAACCGCCGGCCGCTGACACGCGGTGCGCCGGCTGCCCGGCCGATGCCGCCCGGCCGCGTTTCACGGCGCCTGCTGTATGATGCGCGGCGTCTCGTCCGCCCATCCGTTTCCCGTCATGTCCCTTTCGCTCCTTCCGTGTGCCACGATCTGGATCGCCCTGTTCGCGGCCGCCGCATTCGCATGGCACCGCCCGCTGCACGGCCTGAGCATCGGCCTCGCCGTGCTCGGCTATGCGGGTGCGCTCGCATTCGGCCAGCTTGCGCCGATCACGCTGGCGCCGTTCGCGCTGCTGATCGCGGCCGCGTGGGGCGTGTTGCCCGAGCGCCCGCTCGCGGTGCGCATCGTGGCGCACCTCGTCTTCGCCGCGCTGGCGATCGCGCTGAGCCTGCACCTGATTCCGGGCTTCCACAATCCGCGCGTGATCGGGCCGATCCGCTTCACGCCGGACGCCGCGCCATTCACGATGTACCTGAACTTCGACAAGCCGCTCGTCGGGCTGTGGCTGTTGTGGGTGCTGCCGTGGGTCGCCCCGGGCGTCGCGCTGTCGCACGCGCTGCGCACCGGCGTCGTGGCGGCCGTCGCCACGGCCGCCGCGTGCCTGGCCGGCGCGCTCGCGTTCGGGATGGTCGGCTGGGCACCCAAATGGCCGCCGTCGGGCTGGCTGTGGCTCGTGAACAACCTGTTGCTGGTGACGCTCGCCGAGGAAGCGCTGTTTCGCGGCTACGTGCAAGGCGGGCTGACACGCATGTTCCGCGCGTACTCGTGGGGCCCGTGGGTCGCGCTCGCGGCCGGCGCGGTGCTGTTCGGCGCCGCGCACGCGGCGGGCGGCTGGCAATGGATCGTGCTCGGCACGGTGGCCGGCGTCGGCTACGGCCTCGCGTGGCGGCGCGGCGGACTGCTCGCCGCCGCGCTCGCGCACGCGGGGCTGAACGTCGTCCACTTCGGCCTGTTCACCTACCCGATGCTCGCCGCCGCGCGCTGAACGCGGCGCAGGTACCGCCGCCGCCGCCGCTCAGTTGAACCCGGCGACCGCGTGCGGCACGTACGGGCGTTCGAGCGCGGCGATTTCATCGTCGGTCAGCTTCAGCGCGAGCGCGCCGAGCGCATCGTCCAGTTGCCGCGGCTTCGAAATGCCGACGATCGGCGCGGTCACGCCGCGCTTTTGCGCGACCCACGCCAGCGCGACCTGCGCTCGCGGCACGTTGCGCGCGGCGGCGATCGCCGCGACGGCCTCGACGACCGCCTTGTCCGCATCGGCCGTGGCGTCGTACAGCCGCTGGCCGACGTCGTCCTTCTGCTGCCGTTCCGACGATTCGTCCCAGTTGCGCGTCAGGCGCCCGCGTGCGAGCGGGCTCCACGGAATCACCGCGATGCCTTCGTCCTCGCACAGCGGCAGCATTTCGCGCTCTTCCTCGCGATACAGCAGGTTCAGGTGATTCTGCATGCTGACGAAGCGCGTCCAGCCGTTCTGCTTCGACGTGTGCAGCGCCTTCGCGAACTGCCACGCGAACATCGACGAGGCGCCGATATAGCGCGCCTTGCCGGCCTTCACGACATCGTGCAGCGCCTCGAGCGTCTCCTCGATCGGCGTGCCGTAGTCCCAGCGGTGAATCTGGTAGAGGTCGACGTAGTCAGTGCCGAGCCGCTTCAGGCTCTGATCGATGTCGGTCATGATCGCCTTGCGCGACAGGCCGGCGCCGTTCGGCCCCGGCCGCATCCGGTAGAACACCTTGGTCGCGATCACGACGTCGTCGCGCTTCGCGAAATCGCGCAGCGCGCGGCCGACGATCTCCTCGGACGTTCCGTCCGAATACATGTTCGCGGTGTCGAAGAAATTGATGCCGGCCTCGACCGCCCGCTGGATGATCGGGCGGCTTTCCGCTTCCGGCAGCGTCCACGGATGCGTGCCGCGCGACGGCTCGCCGAACGTCATGCAGCCCAGCACCAGCTTCGACACGTCCAGCCCGGTCGACCCGAATTTCACGTATTCCATTGCACGCCTCGCCAATCAGGTGGGGATTGCGGCCGGATGCGCGCCGCGCATCCGCCAGACGTCGCATGGTATCCCGCATGCCGCGAACGCGCATGACCGCGCGCCGCGTGCAGGCTGCGTGAAAGGAGGCCCCTTGAAGGATGAACCGGGTGGCCCCGGTTATCTGGCCTGGTCGGCGAGCGGCTGCAGGAACGCGGAGAAGCCGGTCAGCATGATCTGCACGCCGATGCACAGCAGCAGGAACGCCGACACGCGTTTCGCGACCTTCGTCCCTTCGCTGCCGAGGTAGCGCGCGAGCAGCGCGGAGCGGCTGTAGACCTGCCAGATCACGAGCGCGACGAGCACGGACACGGCGATCGACACGATGCTCGACAGCGCGAACTCCGACAGCTTGTGCGTGCGGTTCGCGTTCAGCGCGATCGCGGTCGCGATCGAGCCGGGGCCGACCGTCAGCGGCATGGTCAGCGGGAAGAACGCGCGCGTCATGATCGCGTTCGCGTCGATCGGCTTGACCGGCGTGTCGCCGCCGCCCGGCCCGTCCGGTTCGTTCAGCATCTGCCAGCCGGCCACGGCAACCGCGAAGCCGCCGCCGATCCGCAGCGCTTCCATCGAGATCCCGAAGAAATGCAGCACCGGCGTGCCGGCGAAGAAGGCGACCATCAGCACGACGAACGCATTGAACGCGACCTTCCGCGCGAGCAGATCCCGTTCATGCGCGGTGAGCGCCTCGGTCCGCTCGAGAAACAGGAACGCGATGCCGATCGGATTGATGATGCCGATCAGGCCAGTAAAGCCGAACAGGATCTCGGAGACAAGGCGGTTGACGATCATCGTGCGAAGCATCGGTCGGGACGGGGCCGGCAGCGCGCCGGGGGTCACGCATTGTAGTGCAAGCGCCCGTGCCCGAGACGCAAAATGCGGCCGCCCCCGGTTTCCGCGTCGATCGCCGTGGATGTTCGTCGCGCAGCCTTATTCGGCGCCCGTCTCCCACGCCGGCGGCCGCTTCGCGAAGAAGGCCGCGAAGCCTTCCTTCGCTTCCGGCGTCGCCCGCACGCGGGAGATCGTCTGCGCGGTGAACGCCGCGCGCTCATCCGACGGCGGGTACTCGCCGATCGCGTCGAAAAAGCGCTTGATCTCCATCAGCGCGTGCGGGCCGTTGCGGCCGAGTTCCGCGAGCGTCCGCTCGAGCGTGTCGTCCAGCGCATCGAGCGGCACGGCCTGATGAATCAGCCCGATCGCGACGGCTTCGGCGGCCGCGAGCTGCGTCGCGGTCAGCGCGAGACGGCGCGCCTGGCGTTGCCCGACCGCCTCGACCAGATACGGGCCGATCACGGCCGGCAGGATCCCGAAGCGCGCCTCGCTGACCGAAAAGCGCGCGTGGTCGCTCGCAATCACGATGTCGCATGCGGCGCACAGGCCCACCCCGCCGCCGAACGTGTGGCCCTGCACGCGGGCGACCGTCGGTTTCGGACATTGCCGGATCGCGCGCATCATCGCGGCGAACCGCTCGGCGTCGCGCAGGTTCGCGGCCGCGTCGTTCGCGCTCGCACGCTGCATCCACTGCAGGTCGGCGCCCGCGCAAAATGCGCGGCCGTCCGAACGCAGCACGATCGCGCGTACGTCGTCGCGCCGACCGAGCGTCGCGAACGCGTCGGTCAGCTCCGCGATCATCGTCTCGTCGAACGCGTTCAGCACGTCGCCGCGCTGCAGCGCGACGGTCGCGATGCCGCGCGCATCGACCTTGACGGCCAGGGTCTTCAATCCATCCATCGAACAGGTTTCCTCGGGTAGAACGGCATCCATCGACAATCAGGCGGCCTGGCGGCGATCGATCACGCGCCGCGCCTTGCCGGTCGCGCTCGCGGGAATGCCGCCGGCCGCGAGCACCGTCACGCCGGACGACACGCCGACCATCGTCTTGATCCGGTGCTGCAGCTCGCGCGCGAGCGCCGCGCGATCGGCGTCGGAAACGGACGCCGCCGCCTCGGAGCGCAACTCGACTGCGAGGTCGAGCCGGTCCATGTGACCGTCGCGCGACAGCGTGATCTGGAATTGGCCCGACAACTGCGGCAGCGCGACGACGATCTCCTCGATCTGGCTCGGGAACACGTTCACGCCGCGCACGATCAGCATGTCGTCGGAGCGGCCCGTGATCTTCGCGAGCCGGCGCATCGCGCGCGCGGTCGGCGGCAGCAGCGCGGTGAGGTCGCGCGTGCGGTAGCGGATCACCGGCATCGCCTCCTTCGTCAGCGACGTGAACACGAGCTCGCCCTGGCTGCCGTCGGGCAGCACTTCGCCGGTGACGGGGTCGATGATCTCCGGGTAGAAATGGTCCTCCCAGATCACCGGGCCGTCCTTCGTCTCGACGCATTCGCACGCGACGCCCGGGCCCATCACTTCCGACAGCCCGTAGATGTCGAGCGCGTCGATGCCCGCGCGCGTCTCCACTTCGTCGCGCAGCGCCTGCGTCCACGGTTCGGCGCCGAAAATGCCGATCTTCAGCGACGATTCGGCCGGGTCCATCCCCTGCCGCACCATCTCGTCGATCAGGTTCAGCATGTACGACGGCGTGACGAGGATGATCTTCGGCTCGAAATCGCGAATCAGTTGCACCTGCTTCTCGGTCTGCCCGCCGGACATCGGCACGACCATGCAGCCGAGCCGCTCCGCGCCGTAGTGAATCCCGAGACCGCCGGTGAAAAGCCCGTAGCCGAACGCGTTGTGCAGCGTATCGCCCGGGCGGCCGCCGGCCGCGCGGATCGAGCGCGCGGTCACGTTCGCCCACGTGTCGATGTCGCGCGCGGTGTAGCCGACGACCGTCGGCTTGCCAGTCGTGCCGCTCGACGCGTGCACGCGCACGACCTGCTCGCGCGGCACCGCGAAGAGGCCGAACGGATAGTTGTCGCGCAGATCGCTCTTGGTCGAGAACGGGAACTTCGCGAGATCGGCGAGCGACTTCAGATCGTCAGGATGCACGCCTGCCGCATCGAACGTGCGCCGATAGTGCGGGACGTTGTCGTACGCGTGGCGCAGCGACCACTTGAGGCGGTCGAGCTGCAGCGCCTGCAGTTCATCGCGGCTGGCGGTCTCGATCGGCTCGAGGGCGGCGGCGGGGTGCGTCGGGTGAATCATCGGGGGCTCCTCCAATGGAGTGATGTCGTTATCGTGTTCGAGGTGACGAGGGCGGTCACGACCGGAACATGCGGCCGGCCGCATGCAGCGCGGCGAGCCGCGGCGACACGCGATAGCGGTCCTCGCCGTAGCTCGCCGCCAGGTTCGACAGCACGCGGTGCACGCGGCCGATGCCGATTGCATCGGCCCACGCGAGCGGGCCGCACGGGTAGTTCACGCCCTTCTCCATCGCGAGGTCGAGATCGGCCGGCGAGCACACGCCCTGGTTCACCGTGTCGGCGGCTTCGTTCGCGAGCATCGCGACGGTGCGCATCGCCACCATGCCCGGCACGTCAGCCAAGCCGACGACGCGAAAGCCCGCCTGCTGAAAGAGCCCGACCGCATCGGCGTACGCGGCGTCGCCGCACTGGAGCGCGCGCGTCAGCGCGACGAGCCCGGCCTGCGCGTAATCGCGCGCGAGGTCGACGAGCACGAGATCGGCCACGCCGGTTTGCGCGGCACGCGCCGTGGCCGTCCGGCCGTCGGTCAGCGCGATCGACGCGCGGCCGGCCGTTGCGAGCAGTTCGTCCGGCTGCGCGCCGGCCTGCCGGACGCCGTCGATACGTTCGGCCAAGCGTGCGTGCAACGCGGCGGCCGGGCCGTCCTGCGCAAACAGCACGACGTCGGCCGGCGCGGCGCGCGGCGGTTCGAGATCGGGGGCGGGCGGCGTCGCGCCGTCCGCATACGAATAGAAGCCGCGCCCGGACTTGCGCCCGAGAAAGCCCGCGTTCACGAGTTCCTGCTGGATCAACGACGGCGTGTAGCGCGGGTCGTTGAAATACGCGCGGAACACCGACTCGGTCACCGCGAAGTTCACGTCGTGGCCGATCAGGTCCATCAGCTCGAACGGCCCCATCCGGAAGCCGGCGGCTTCGCGCATCACCGCGTCGATCGTGGCCGGCGCGCCGCCCTGCTCGTTCAGCACGCGCAGCGCCTCCGCGTAATACGGCCGCGCGACGCGGTTCACGATGAAGCCCGGCGTCGATTTCGCCATCACCGGTTGCTTGCCCCATGCAGCGGCGGTCGCAACGAGCATCCGGGCGATATCGGGCGCGGTCGCGAGCCCGCTGACCACCTCGACGAGCGCCATCAGCGGCGCCGGATTGAAGAAATGCAGGCCGGCGACGCGCTGCGGCACGCGCAGCCCGGCCGCGATCGACGTGATCGAGATCGACGACGTGTTGGTCGCCAGCACGCACGCGTCGTCGACATGGCGCTCGAGGGTCGCGAAGATCTCGCGCTTCACGTCGAGCCGTTCGACCGCCGCCTCGACGATCAGCGCGGCGCCCGCGAAATCGGCCAGCGCGCGCACCGCGCGGATCCGGTTGCCGGCCGCGTCGGCCTGCGCCGGTTCGAGCCGGCCCTTCTCCGCCAGCCGAGCGAACTGTGCACGGATGCCGGCCAGCGCCTTGTCGCAGGCCGCTTCGTTCAGGTCGTACAGCAACACCGGATGGCCGGCCGCCGCCGCGACCTGTGCAATGCCCGCGCCCATCGCGCCGGCGCCGATCACGCCGATGACGGCCGACGGCGCCAGCGCGCCCGAGTTCACCGAATGTGCAGAGGAAACAGCCATCGATTGCGATCCGTCATGAAGTGGGAATGCGATCGATTATAAACCGACCGGTCGGTAGATTTATGTCAGGGCGAGCCCGAATTTGTCGTGCAAGAGGGCATGACGAAAACCGCAACGACAAAAAAATCGAAAGAGCACGGCACTTTTTGCAAACCGAAAGGTCAATGTAAGATCTCGAATATGAGATAGCGACCCCGCAACGCCTGATAAAATTCGACAAATTGCCGGATTGAAGGGGGAAACGCGTGTCGCGCCGTCACCGCCGTCCATCGCCGGCCGTCCTTATGGGGGCGAATCGAGCCACCGGCCCGCGCGTCGCCACCCATGCTTGTCTCGCTGTCCGCGGGCAGCCGCATCGAACCGTTTCGTCCCGCGACGGGCTTCGGCCCGCCCGCGCCCCTCGCCGCCTCGCGGCAGCGAACCGGGCAGCGCCATTGCGCGCTGCCGCCCTTCGGTTTCATCGTCCTCGTTCGGCGGATAGTACGGCCGGGCTTCATCAACCCGTGACGGCGCGTCGCGCGCCGCCACTCGCATAAGGAACCCCTCATGCCGCTCTCGTCCAACCAGCTCCCGCGCTGGACCCTCTGGGCCCCGCTTGCCGCCTGGCTGGTGCTCGCGCTGTCGCGCGTCGTGCCGGCCGAAGGCCTCGTCATCGCGGTGTTCGCGGCCGCGCTCGCCGGCGCCGTGTTCTCCGCCGTCCACCATGCGGAAGTCGTCGCGCACCGCGTCGGCGAACCGTTCGGCACGCTCGTGCTCGCGGTTGCCGTGACCGTCATCGAAGTCGCGCTGATCGTGTCGGTGATGCTCGGCGCGGGCCCCGAGAAATCGGGCCTTGCCCGCGACACCGTGTTCGCCGCCGTGATGATCATCTGTAACGGTATCGTCGGCATCTGCCTGCTGGTCGGCGCATGGAAGCACGGCGAACAGGATTTCCAGGGGCGCGGCGCGAGCAAGGCGCTCGCGGTGCTCGCGTCGCTGTCGGTACTGTCGCTCGTGATGCCGAACTACCTGAACGCCGCGCCGGGCCCGTTCTTCTCGAAATCGCAGCTTGCGTTCGCCGGCGTCGCGTCGCTCGTGCTGTACGGCGCATTCGTGTTCGTGCAGACCGTGCGCCACCGCGACTACTTCCTCGCCGAGCACGACAGCGCCAACGAAGCGGTGCACGCGGCGGCGCCGAGCAACCGCACCGCGGCCATCAGCATGGTGCTGCTGTTCGCGAGCCTCGTCGCGGTCGTGCTGCTCGCGAAGCTGCTGTCGCCGGCCGTCGAGCACGCGGTGCTGAAGCTCGGCGCGCCCGAAGCCGCGGTCGGCATCGTGATCGCCGCGCTCGTGCTGCTGCCGGAAGGGCTCGCGGCCGTCACCGCCGCGCGTGCGAACCGGTTGCAGACCAGCATGAACCTCGCGCTCGGGTCGGCGCTCGCGAGCATCGGGCTCACGATTCCGACCGTCGCGGCCGTGTTCATCTGGGTCGGCCAGCCGCTCACGCTCGGGATCGGCGCGATGGAAACCGTCCTGCTCGCGCTCACGCTGCTGGTCAGCACGCTCACGCTGAGCCAGGGGCGCACGACGGTGCTGCACGGCGTCGTGCACGTCGCGCTGTTCGCCGCGTACCTGTTCCTGTCGATCACCCACTGACGGGCCTGTGCCGCGGCCCGGCGGATGCGCTCCGCCGGGCCGCGTGCACGTCTTCGAGCCCCGCCCTCATCCCTCGCTTCACCCCGCCGTCAGCGGGCCGCCATCGCACGTCGCGCCACGCGGAACGGGCGAGCAAGCGCCGCTAGACGCCCGCGTCGTCCGTGCTTTCGGTCAGAAACCGCTCGACCATCGCGTTGAACACCGGCAGCGCCGGGTTGTCGTTGTCCGCGCGCCAAGCGAGATACAGCTCCGCCGCCACGTTGACGCCCGCGAGCGGCCGGAACACCACGCCGTCGACATGAAGCTCGCGCGCCGACGCCGGCACCAGCGCCGCGCCGAGCCCCGCGCGCACGAGGCCGAGGATCGTATGCGTCTGGCCGACGTAGTGCAGGTAATTCGGCAGCCGCCCGGCGCCCGCGAACATCCCCGAGATCATGTCGTGGAAATACTTGCCCTCGTTCGGCGAATACGCGATGAACGGCTGCCGGTCGAGCTCGTCGGGGCCGATCTGCTCGTAGGCCGCGAGCGGCGCGCCTTCCGCGACCGCGACGAGCATCGGCTCGCGCTGCACGAGCCGGTATTCGAGCGGCTGGCGCGCGGCGCGCTGGCGCACGAAACCCGCGTCGAGCATCCGCGACGCGAGCGCGTCGATCTGCACGGTCGACACCATCTCCCGCAGTTCGACGTCGACGTCCGGCAGCGCGTGCGCCGCATGCGCGAGCAGCACCGGGATCATCCGGTACGCACTGACGGCCGTGAATCCCAGCGTGATGCGCCCGGCCCCGCCGTGCGCGACGCGCTGCGCGGCCTGCTCGGCGCGCGCGGAGAATTCGAGGATGTGCCGCGCATCGCGCAGGAAGCGCTCGCCGGCCGCGGTCAGGCTGACCTGCCGGCTGCTACGCTCGAGCAGCGCGATGCCGAGCGCGTGCTCGAGCAACTGGATTTGCCGGCTGAGCGGCGGCTGGGTCATGAAGAGCCGCCGGGCCGCGCGGCCGAAATGCAGCTCTTCGGCAACCGCGACGAAGCAGCGAAGCTGGTGCAGTTCAATCATTCAAATCTTGAATCAATCGATAGTCTTTTGATGTTAGACGCATATCGATGCGATTTCTATACTCGGTTCCACCTGATGCGCGGCCCGCGCCGCGCACGACGACCGAGACCTTCATGACCATCGACATCCTGCTGACCCAGCCGCTCCCCGACGCGATCGACGCCGAACTCGCCGCCCGCTACACCGTGCACCGGCTGTATGCGGCCGAGCAACCGGAAGCACTGCTCGATCGCGTGGCACCGCGTATTCGCGGCGTCGTGACGGGCGGCGCGAACGGCCTGTCCACCGCGCTGATGGAGCGGCTCGGCGCGCTCGAGATCGTCGCGATCAACGGCATCGGCACCGACGCGGTCGATCTCGATCGTGCCCGGGCGCGCGGCATCCACGTGACGACGACGCCCGACGTGCTGACCGACGACGTCGCCGACATGGCGCTGGGGCTGATCCTGATGACCCTGCGCGACCTCGGCGCCGGCGAGCGGATCGTGCGCGCCGGCCGCTGGGGCAAAACGGCCCAGCCGCTCGCGACGCAGGTCACGGGCAAGCGGCTCGGCATCGTCGGGCTCGGCCGCGTCGGACGCGCGATCGCGCAGCGCGCGCAGGCGTTCCGGATGCCCGTCAGTTACTTCGGGCCTCACGAGCATCGCGACAGCGGCTATCGCTACGTGCCCGACCTCGCCGCGCTCGCGCATGACAGCGACGTGCTCGTGATCGCGGCCTCGGCCGATCACGGCAACGTGCTCGTGACGGCCGACGTGCTCGCCGCGCTCGGCCCCAAAGGATTCCTGATTAACGTCGCGCGCGGCAAGCTGGTCGACGAAGCCGCGCTCGTGCGCGCGCTGGCCGACGGCACGATCGCCGGCGCCGGTCTCGATGTGTTCGCGCACGAACCGCACGTGCCGGCCGCGCTGCTCGAACTCGACCGCGTCGTCGTGCAGCCGCACCGCGCGAGCGCCACGCATGAAACGCGCGAGGCAATGGGCCGCATCGTGCTCGCGAACCTCGCCGCGTGCTTCGCGGGCCAGCGCCCGCCGACCAGCGTCACGCACTGAGCGCGGCGCCGCCCCTTCCATTACGACACGGATGCCTCCGCACGACGGAGGCCAGGAGACACGCATGTCCAATCGATCCAGCGGCGCCGCCGTCGCCGCCTCGCCCGCCGCATCGCGCACGATCGGCCGCGTCCGTTATGCGGTCCTCGCGCTGATTTTCTCGGTTACCGTCGTCAACTACGCGGACCGCGCGACGATGTCGATCGCCGGCACCGGCGTCGCGCACGACCTCGGGCTCACGCCCGTGCAGCTCGGCGTCGTCTTTTCGGCGTTCGCCTGGGCCTATGCGATCGGCCAGATTCCGGGCGGCTGGCTGCTCGACCGCTTCGGCGCAAGGCGCGTGTACGGCCTGAGCCTGTTGCTGTGGTCGGTATTCACGATGCTGCAGGGCACGGTGGGCGCGTTCGCCGTGCACGGCGCGGCCGCGACGCTGGCGCTGTTCGTCATGCGCTTCATGCTCGGGCTCGTCGAATCGCCGGCGTTTCCGGCCAATTCGCGGATCGTCGCATGCTGGTTCCCGACGGCCGAACGCGGCACCGCGTCGGCCTTGTTCAATTCCGCGCAATACATGGCCGTCGTGCTGTTCACGCCGGCCATGGCATGGCTCACGCATGCGCTCGGCTGGGAACACGTGTTCCAGTGGATGGGGCTGCTCGGCATCGCGCTCGCCGCGCTGTGGTTCGCGTGGTATCGCGAGCCGCACGGCCACCCGCGCATGACGAACGCGGAGCGCGACTACCTGCGCGCCCACGGCGCGCTCGTCGATCTCGAGGCGAACCGTATGCGCGAGCGGCCGCGCGCGTCGTGGCACGACGTGTCGCAACTGTTCCGCCACCGGAACCTGTGGGCGATCTACATCGGCCAGTACTGCATCACGGCGCTCACCTACTTCTTCATCACGTGGTTTCCGATCTATCTGATCAAGGGGCGCGGAATGACGATCATGGAAGCCGGCTGGGTCGCCGCGCTGCCGGCGATCTGCGGCTTCACGGGCGGCGTGCTCGGCGGCGTGCTGTCGGACTGGCTGATCCGGCGCGGCATGCATCCGTCGAAGGCGCGCAAGACGCCATTCGTCGCGGGGATGGCGATGGCGACGCTGCTCGTGCTCGCGAACGGCGCATCATCGAACGCGGCCGTGATCGCGCTGATGACGGTCGCGTTCTTCGGCAAGGGGCTCGCGGCGGTCGGGTGGGCCGTGCTCGCCGACACGGCGCCGGAAGGCATGGTCGGGCTGAGCGGCGGCGTCTTCAACGGCCTCGGCAACATCGCCGGGATCGTCACGCCGCTCGTGATCGGCTACTTCGTCGCCAGCACGGGTTCGTTCGCCGGTGCGCTGTGGTTCGTCGCCGCGCACGGGCTGATCGGCATGGCCGCGTACGGGTGGCTCGCGGGCCGCTTCGAGCGGATCCGCATCGCGCCAGCCGCATGAACGCCGCGGCGGCACACCGGCGCGGTCACGCGCGCAGGCGGCCGCCCGGCATGTGCTCCGTCGTCAGCCGGTCGAGCTCGCGCAGATCGTTTTCCAACGCGGGCGTGAGCGTCGTACGCAGGTGATCGAGGAAGGTCCGGATCTTCGCGTCGAGATAGCGGCGCGTCGCGTAGACGGCATAGACGCTCACCGTCTGCAGCCGGTACGCCGGCAGCACGCGGATCAGGCGCCCTTCGCGGATATCGTCGAGCACCGTATACAGCGCCACGCACGCGATCCCGCGCCCGGCACGCACCGCGACGCACAGTGCGTCCGGCACGTTGACCTGGAACGGCGCCGGCTGCAGCTCGTAGACGGTTTCCTCGCCGTCGCCGCGCTCCAGGCGCCATTCACTGGCCGGCGACGCGGGCGTGTCGAGGCGCAGGCACACGTGGTTCGGCAGGTCGTCGGGCGTCTGCGGCGTGCCGTGCCGCGCGAGGTATTCGCGCGACGCGACGAGCACGCTGCAGCTCGTGCCGCAGATCTGCGCGACATAACCCGAATCGGGCAACTGCGACGCCGTCACGATCGACACGTCGTAGCCCTCCTCGACCAGATTCGGCATCCGCTGCGCCAGCGTCAGCTCGACCGACACGTCGGGGTTGTCCTCCTGGTACCGGACGATCGACGACACGACATGACTCTTCCCGAGCCCCGTCATCGCATGAATGCGCATCTTGCCGCTCGGCCGCAGCAGCGCGTTGCGCGCCTCCGCGTTCGCGTAGTCGAGCTCCGCGAGGATCGATTTCGCGCGCTCGAAATAGCGCTCGCCGCTTTCGGTCAGGCCGAGATGGCGGGTCGTGCGATGCAGCAGGCGTGTCTGTACGTGGGCTTCGAGATTCGAGACCGCGCGCGACACCTGGGCGGTGGTCGCGTCGATTTCCTTCGCGACCGCGGTAAAACTGCCGGCTTCGACAACGCGCACGAACAGGCGCATGTTTTCGAGCATGTCCATTGAATTGGCTTGGGGAGAGTCAGTGGGGAGACGTCGGCGGCGCTCGCGTCAGGTGGGTAACGGAACGCGGGCGCGAAGAGCCACGTCGAATCGAGCGCCGTGCCGGGGAGAAGGCGGGAGAGCGGGCATCGAGGACAGGGTTCTGGCATGACGGGGGGAATCGAGTGCGCCGAATTGTACGCCGCTGCGGACAAATTTGCGCGGTTACGCGTGCACAAGCTCCCATCCGATGAAAGGTTTTCGCAAGATTCGTGCATCACGCGCGGCCAACGCGCCTGATGCGGCGCGACAATTTGTATCACAACGCGATATAATCCCGTGCTTGTCGCCGCGCCTCCGCGTTGCCGTTTTTACCGCTTACCCCCATGTCGCCAGGCTCCTACCCGTCGCGCCGCACGTTGCGGCAATGGCTGCACAGCTTCATTCCCCATCCGATGGCACTCGGCTGGCGCGAACGCCTGCGCTCGTGCACCGGCGCGCTCGTGGGCATTGCGACGGTCGGCGTCACGATGCGGCTATTGCCCGGCGTGCCGGGCCTCGTGCCGCTGCTCGTCGCGCCGATGGGCGCGTCGGCCGTACTGCTGTTCGCGGTGCCGGCAAGCCCGCTCGCGCAGCCGTGGTCGATCATCGGCGGCAATCTCGTCGCGGCGACGGTCGGCGTCGCGTGCGCGCAATGGATCGCCGATCCGGTCACGGCCGCCGCGGTCGCAATCGCCTGCGCGATCGGCGGGATGTTCGCGCTGCGCTGCGTGCACCCGCCGTCGGGCGCCGTCGCGCTCACGGCCGTGGTGGGCGGCCCCGCGATCCATGCGCTCGGCTTCGGCTTCGTCCTTCAGCCGATCGCGCTGCAATCGGCGATCCTGCTGTCGGCCGCGCTCGTCTATCACGCGCTGACCGGACACCGCTACCCGCACGGCGGCGTGCGCCCCGAAGCGAAACCGCAGGCCGGCGCCGCCGCGCCGGCGCGCGGTGGCTTCACGCGCGGCGACCTCGACGCGGTGCTCAAGCGCCGCGGCGAATGGCTCGACGTCGATCCGGACGATCTCGAAACGCTGCTGCGCGAAACCGAAATGCAGGCTTATGCGCGCACGTTCGGCCAGTTGAAGTGCGCCGACCTGATGACGAAGAACGCGATCGAGGTCGCGCCGTCCACGTCGATCACGGCCGCGCTCGCGCTGCTCGACCGCCACCGCGTGAAGGCGCTGCCCGTGGTCGACGGCGAAGGCCGCCTGACCGGCATCGTCACGCGCGCCGACCTCACGCGCCCGTTGCGCCGTTCGACCCCGCTGTGGCAACGCCTGTCCGCACGGTTGCCGCGATCGTTCGGCGGCCAGCCCGCGAGCGTCGCGTCCGTGATGACGCGCGACGTCGCGGCGGTGCCGGAAACGATGCCGATCACGGCGCTCGTGCCGCTGTTCACGCATTCGGGCCACCACCATATTCCGGTCGTCGATGCGTCGCGCCGGCTCGTCGGCATCATCACGCAGACGGATCTCGTCACGGGCCTTTATCGGCAGACCCAAATGCTCGAGGCCGCGTAGCGCACGCCCCGTCACTGTCCGCGGAACGCGAAACGTGAAACGCGCCCGTTCCGCCCGATTTCGTCCATTTATATCACGTTATGATATATTTACCGCCACCGTAACCGAATGCCCGACCGCCCCCGATGAACGATACCCGACGCGCACTGACGAAAAGCGATTTCCAGCAACTGTCCGAGTTCCGCTACCAGATGCGCCGCTTCGAGCGCTTCTCCGAACGTGCCGCGCAAAGCGAAGGCGTGACGCCGCTGCAATACCTGCTGCTGCTGCACATCAAGGGCTATCCGCATCGCGAATGGGCGACCATCGGCGAACTCGCGGAACGCCTGCAGGCGCACCACCACGGCGTCGTGGCGCTGGTGACGCGCTGCGAAGCGCTCGGACTCGTGAAGCGCAAGCCGAGCGAAGCCGACCGCCGCCAGGTCGAAGTCCATCTTGAAGCGGCCGGCGAAACGCTGCTCGCCCGTCTCGCGGCCATGCATCGTGCCGAGCTGAAGTCGCTCAAGGGCACGTTCCAGGTTCCCCAAATCGATTACTGACCCCTGCCACTCCGATGAACGCACCGCACAAACGCGATTTCTCGACCAACGAACGCCTGCCCAGGATCGCGTTGCTTGCCGCCGGGATCGGCCTGCTCAGCACGCTTGCCGCGTTCGTGCTGTTGAGCCTGATCCACCTGTTCACGAACCTGTTCTTCTTCCAGCAACTGTCGTTCGCCGATCGTTCGCCCGCGAACAACACGCTCGGCGCATGGGTGATCGCGGTCCCGGTGATCGGCGGGCTGATCGTCGGGTTGATGGCGCGTTTCGGTTCGGAAAAGATCCGCGGCCACGGCATTCCCGAGGCGATCGAGGCGATCCTGTTCGGCAAGAGCCGGATGTCGCCGAAGGTCGCGATCCTCAAGCCGCTGTCGTCCGGCGTCGTGATCGGCAGCGGCGGCCCGTTCGGCGCCGAAGGCCCGATCATCATGACGGGCGGCGCGCTCGGCTCGCTGATCGCGCAATGCGTGCACGTGACCGCCGCCGAGCGCAAGACGCTGCTCGTCGCCGGTGCGGCCGCCGGCATGACGGCCGTGTTCGGCACGCCGGTGGCCGCCGTGCTGCTCGCGGTCGAACTGCTGCTGTTCGAATGGCGTCCGCGCAGTTTCCTGCCGGTCGCGCTCGCGTGCGCGGTGGCCGGTTTCGCACGCGCGGTGTTCTTCGGCGTCGATCCGCTGTTTCCGCTGACGACGGCCGCGCCGACGCCCGTCGCGCTGCTGTCGTGCATCGTCGCGGGCGTGCTGTCGGGCCTGCTCGCGTGCGGCTTGTCGGCCGCGCTCTACCGCGTCGAAGACGCCTTCGCGAAGCTGCCCGTGCACTGGATGTGGTGGCCGGCGATCGGCGCGATCGCGATCGGCGTCGGCGGCTGGCTCGAGCCGCGCGCGCTCGGCGTCGGCTACGACGTGATCGGCGACCTGCTGCACCAGCACATCGCGCTGAAGATCGCGCTCGCACTGCTGATCGTGAAGGCCGTGATGTGGGTGATCGCGCTCGGCTCCGGCACGTCGGGCGGCGTGCTTGCCCCGCTGCTGATGCTCGGCGCCGGTCTCGGCACCGTGCTGTCGCCGCTACTGCCCGGTGGCGATCCCGCGCTGTGGCCGCTCGTGTGCATGGCCGCGACGCTCGGTGCGACGCTCGGCGCCCCGCTCACCGCGATCGTATTCGCCTTCGGTCTCACGCACGACACCAACGCGCTGCTGCCGCTGCTCGCGGCGACGCTCGTCGCGCACGGCTTCGCGACCATCGCGATGAAACGCTCGATCATGACGGAAAAGATCGCGCGCCGCGGCTACCACATCTATCGCGAATACGGTGTCGATCCGCTCGAGCGGCACGACATCGGCGAAGTGATGACGTCGGCCGACCGGCTCGTCGCGATCGACGGCGCGGCCACGCTCGATACCGTCGAAGCGCAATACTTCGGCGCGAAACAGACGCACCGTGCGTACCCGGTCGTGCAGCACGGCCGGCTGCTCGGCCTCGTCGATCGCGCGACGCTCGATGCACAGCGCGCGCAGGCCGGCGCCGACACGCCGATCTCGGCCGCGTTCGCCGAGCGCGCACCGGCCGTCGCGTTCGCGCACGAAACCTGCCGTGTCGTCGCGTCGCGCCTTGCGATGCTCGGCCTCGAACGCCTGCCGGTGGTCGCCGACGAGCAATCGCTGCGCATCACGGGCATCGTGTCGCGCAGCGACCTGATCAAGCCGGCGCTCCAGCACTTCGACGACGAACAGAAGCGCGAGCGCTTCCGTCCGGTCGTTCCGGTCAACCTGCGCGACGTCGGCTCGCGCAAGGCCGGCTGACATCACCCGCGTGCGCGGCGCTCTGCCGCGCGCATCGCTTCCTCGCCCGCGCACTGCTCCACGATGCGGCGCGCCCGTGGCGCGCCGCATCGCCTCACTCCGTTGCTTTCGCCCGTTTAAAGTTGGTTAACAATCCGGCCGACGAAAGTTTGTCATCATCGTGCTCATGCGACGGGGCCATCCATCAGCCATTCCACTTCGTCATCCAATAAAGAGTCGCGGCGCGGCATGCGCACACATGCCGGCCGCCGCGGCCGTCACGTCACCACACCACGACCGGGCAGCGCGCCGACCGACGCATGACGTCGAGCCGTACACGACGCATGCCGCGCCGCAGCAACATGCGCAGCATTCGAGCCGCCGTTTGGCAAGCGCGTTAACAACTTGTTTCGGAATGACCGGAACCGTGCGTGCCCAACGCGATCTCACTTGCACGCAGCACTGCTGCGCATCCCACTCAATCAATCACGACTCGAGGGAGATAACGTGAACGTGAAATACTTACCGCTCATCGCATTGACCGTGGCAATTTCTGCTCATGCGGCCGAACCGGCCGTGCAGAACGTGGGACAAAGCCAGAAAGCAGCGCCGGACGTCTCGGCATGCATCGCCAAGACGTGGGCCGACAAGTCGCAACAACAAGTGATCTCGCAGAACGTGCTGGCCAACGGCCTCGCGACCGACGTGTACGCACCGGGCCAGCAGCCGCCGAACGGCGCCGCCGCGATGGTTCGTCCGTCGTGGAAGCCGGATGCGAAGACGTGGGTCGGCGTGCGCGGCGACGCAGCGGCCGCCGGCGACATCAGCGCCTGCCTGTAACGAAGGCTGGCGCACCGGATGGCCTTGCGCCATCCGCTTGCAACGGGCCCCGCTTCGGCGGGGCTTTTTCTTTGCCGCGCGAAAAGCGCGTTACAGGTAGCTGCACACGTAGTCGAGCGTCTCGATCACCTCGATGTCGAAGCGGCTCTTGCCCGGCACCGAGAACGATTCGCCGGCGCCGTAGGTCTGCCATTCGCTGCTGCCGTCGAGTTTCACGCGGCACTTGCCGGCCTGCACTTCCATCAGTTCGGGCGCATCCGTGCCGAAGTTGAGCGCGCACGGCAGGATCACGCCGAGCGTCTTGCGCGTGCCGTCCGGGAAGAGCACGGTATGCGACACGCACTTGCCGTCGAAATAGACGTTCGCGCGCTTGACGACCGATACGTTGTCGAATTGGGTTGCACTGGTCATGTGATGCCTCTGATTGCTGGATGCCGGATGGCGATGGATTTGAAGGCCGGCCGAAGCGGCGGGCCGGCCGCTATGATACCGGCTCGCGCGGCGGGCGCCGCAATGGTACGCGGCCAGCGCGTGCCGGCCCCAGGATCGTCAGGATCACTACGCGATCCGCGCAAGGCGCCCTTTCATCGCAGCCCCTTGCGTCGCGCGGAATCGCGCAGGCAATCGAGCAGCATCGCCGCGGCCGGCGTCAGCGGGCTGTCGCGGCGCGTGACGACCTGCACCGATACGCCCGGCAAGCGCTCGCGAATCGGCAGCACCGCGAGCTGGTCGCGCGCCCATTCGCCTTGCAGCAACTGTTCCGGCATCGATGCGATCAGGTCGCAACGCGTCATCAGGCTGTGCGCGAGACCGAAGCTCGGGCATTCGACGACGCGCGCCGGCACCGGCAGCCCGTACGCGACGAACGAGTTGAACAGCACCTGCGTCGAGCTTTCCGGCGACGGATTCATCAGCCAGTCGGCCTCGACGAGATCGGCGAGCGACGTGGCCGACGCGAGCGGATGCCCTTTGCGCGCGACGATCAGCGAACGGCTCGCATAGAGCTCCGCATGATCGAACTCGGCCGCCAGCAATTCGGGCACGACGACCACCACCGCAAAATCGAGCGAACCGTCGTGCAGGCGCGGCAGCGCGACACCGGGAAACCCTTCGATCAGGTTGACGCGCGCCACTGGAAAGCGGCGCCGGAACGCACGAAACGCGTCGGGCAGGATCGTGACCGCCGCCGCCGGCGTGATCGCCGCCGAGACGGAACCCGTCATCGCCCCCTGCGCCTGCTCGATGTCGTCACGGGCGCGCTGCATTTCGGCGACGATCAGCCGCGCGCGCACCTGCAACTGCTGGCCGAACGCGGTGAGTTGCACGCCGCGCGCGGTGCGCACGACGAGCGATACGCCGAGCGCGATCTCCAGTTCCTTGACCGCCTTCGTCAGCGCGGCCGGCGACACGTTCAGGCGCCGCGCGGCCGCGCGAATGCTCCCTTCCTCCGCGGCGGTGACGAACGCTTTCAGCTGATGGTATTTCATGGGGCGATGCGTGATCCGTGGAAACCCTGTGCGCCGTACCGCGCAGGGGGTTCAGGGTATTCCCGAGCGGCAACTGACGGTGTGCACCAAAGCAATTTAGCAGCTTCTGGTACGCAAAAGAAATTTATATGCTTGGTCGTCATATGCGCGTCAAATGCCCCACCAGCCCCACTGGAGAGACCATGCTGCAAGCCGTGAACCCCGTCATCCCCGGCATCGCCGCGATCGCCCCCGAGCTCGTCGAAGTACGCCGCCGCATCCACGCCCATCCCGAACTCGCATTCGAAGAGACGCTCACGAGCGACCTCGTCGCCGAGCTGCTCAGCGGCTGGGGTTACGACGTGCATCGCGGCATCGGCAAGACGGGCGTGGTCGGCGTGCTGCGCGAGGGGCAAGGCACGCGCACGGTCGGCCTGCGCGCCGACATGGACGCGCTGCCGCTCGCGGAAACCACGGGCCTGCCGTACGCCAGCCGCCATGCGAACAAGATGCATGCATGCGGCCATGACGGCCATACCGCGATGCTGCTGTGCGCGGCACGCCACCTCGCGGCCACGCGCCAGTTCTCCGGCACGCTGAACCTGATCTTCCAGCCGGCCGAGGAAAACTTCGGCGGCGCGAAGGCGATGATGGACGACGGCCTGTTCGACCGTTTCCCGTGCGACGCGATTTTCGCGATCCACAACATGCCGGGCCGCGCGGCCGGTGACATGGCGTTCCGCACCGGCGCCGCGATGGCGTCGGCCGACCGCGTGACGATCACGCTGCGCGGCGTCGGCGGCCACGGCGCGATGCCGCATTTCGCGCGCGATCCAATGTCCGCCGCCGGCAGCATCATGGTCGCGCTGCAGACGATCGTCGCGCGCGAGGTCGATGCGCAGCATGCGGCCGTGATCACCGTCGGCAGCGTGCAGGCCGGCGAGACGTTCAACATCATTCCGGAAACCGTCGTGATGAAACTGTCGGTGCGCGCGCTGAACGCGGACGTGCGCGCCCTGCTCGCGCGCCGCATCGAAGCGCTTGCGAGAGGCCAGGCGGAAAGCTTCGGCGTCACCGCGGAAATCGACTACGACTACGGCTATCCGGTACTCGTCAATCACGCGGAACCGACCGCGTTCGCGGCCGGCATCGCGCGCCAGATCCTCGGCGCGGAACGCGTCGAAACCGAAGCGGCGCCGCTGATGGGCAGCGAGGACTTCGCATTCATGCTCGAGGCGCGCCCCGGCTGCTACGCGTTCATCGGCAACGGAGTCGGCAGCAAGGGCGGCTGCATGGTCCACAACCCCGGCTACGACTTCAACGACGACATCCTCGCCATCGGCGCGAGTTACTGGGTTCGCGTCGCCGAAGCCTGGCTCGCGGCCTGAACGCCCTTCACCACGCAGTTTCGCGCTAACCGGGAGAACCCCATGGAAACGTCCGCCCTTCCGTTCGCCGGCACGCCGGTCGATGCCCGCGCCGCCGCGAGGAAACGCCGGCTGATCGCGGCCGCCGCCGTCGGCAACGCGCTCGAGTTCTACGACTTCACCGTCTACAGCTTCTTCGCGATCCTGATCGGCAAGCTGTTCTTTCCGGTGCATTCGTCGTTCGGGCAACTGATGCTCGCGGTCGCGAGCTTCGGTGTCGGCTTCGTCACGCGTCCGCTCGGCGGGCTCGTGATCGGCATGTATGCGGACCGCGCCGGCCGCAAGAAGGCGATGATCCTCACGCTGCTGCTGATGGCGCTCGGCACCGCGACGATCGCGGTCGCGCCGACCTTCGCGCAGATCGGCATCGCCGCGCCGCTGCTGCTCGTGCTCGCCCGGTTGTTGCAGGGCTTCGCGTCGGGCGGCGAAGTCGGTGCGTCGACGACGTTGCTGCTCGAACAGGCGCCGCAGCATCGGCGCGGTTTCTATGCGTCGTTCCAGTTCTCGAGCCAGGGGCTCGCCGCGCTCGCGGGCGCGCTCACCGGCGTCGCGCTGACGTCGACGCTGACGGCCGCGCAACTCGAAAGCTGGGGCTGGCGCGTGCCGTTCATCATCGGCACGCTGTTCGTGCCGCTCGGCTACTGGCTGCGCAAGACCGTCGAGGAAGTGCCTGCTGCCGCGCCTGCTGCTGCCGCACATGCATCCGTGGAAAAAGTCGCGTCGCTACCGCTCGCCGACGTGCTGCGTCATCACGGCAAGGCCGTGTTCGCAGGCCTCGGCGTGACGATCGGCGGCACGTCGATCCACTACATCATCGTGTTCTACATGGCGATCTACGGCGTGCAGGTGCTGCACCTGCCGACGTGGCTGTCGATGACGGCCGGCTGCGTCGCCGGGGCGATCCTGATGCTCGTGACGCCGATCGGCGGCCATCTGTCCGACGTGTACGGGCGCAACCGGATCGTATGGTGGACGCGCATCGTGCTGATGGCCGCGATCTACCCCGCGTTCATCGCACTGAATCGCTGGCCGGGCGCCGCGTCGCTGCTGTCGATCATCGCCGCGCTGTCGATCGTGCATGCGATCAACATCGGCGCGACGGGGGCGATGCTCGGCGAGTTGTTTCCGCGGGCGGTGCGGGCGACCGGCGGTGCGCTCGTGTACAGCGTGGGCGTCGCGATCTTCGGCGGCTTCGCGCAGTTCTTCGTCACGTGGCTGATCGCGGCGACCGGCAATCCGAATGCGCCTGCGTGGTATGCGATCGGGTGTGGCGTCTTCACGCTGCTCGCGATTCGCTACATGGACGAGAAGGCGGGGAAGGCGCTCGATTGAGCGTTGGGGGGATGCGCGATGTGCGAAGCGTCATTGACGTCGCGCGCGCCCATCGGGCATCATTGACCAATGCACAACGCCACGATCACCCTTTCGACGACCACGCGCACGACCGCCTTCGGCGGGCCCGTGCGGCGAGTGCGCGCAGGATCGTAGCGTCACCGATTCCACAGGCCCCGCCGGTTCCGGACGGGGTCTTTTCGTTTCTCCGTCTGCGTCGGCCACTCAAGAGAAACGCCATGTCCGAAGCCCCTTCCCCGAAACGCGCACTGCTCGTGATCGGCATGCAGGTCGGGCTGTTTCATGGCCCCGATCGTCCGCATGACGGCGCACGCGTGCTGGCCAACATCAATCGGCTGATTCGCCGCGCGCATGAAGCCAGTGCGCCCGTGTTCGCCGTGCGCCACATCGGCCCGGCCGGCTCGCCGATCGCGCCCGATGCGCCGCTGGCCGCGCTGCTGCCGGAGCTCGCTATCGATACGGCGCGCGACATCGTGTTCGACAAGACCCGGCCGAGTTGCTTCGCAGGCACGCGGCTCGCCGAGTGGCTGCACGCGGCTGGTATCGGAGAAATCGTGATTGCCGGGATGAAGACGCAGTACTGCGTCGATACCGCGTGCCGTGCGGCCACCGATCTCGGGTTTCGCGCGGTGCTCGTTGCCGATGCGCATACCTGCATGGACACGCCCGCGCTGCCGGCCGAGCGAATCGTCGCGCATCACAATGCAACGCTTGGCGGGCCGTTCGCGGTGCTCACGCCGACTGAGGCCTGCCTGTTCTGAGGCAAGGCGCGAGACGAGCCGTAAAGGCCTCAGCAAAACCCCATCGCGCGCGTCGCCTTGATACACGACGATGCGTCGCGAACTGAAACAACTTTCCTCGAGAACGTCACGTCTCCGGACAGAAATTGGCTGAGCCGTTGGTCGAAGTGATATGAAAACTTGATCAGGTCGATGGTGTTCCGGAAGGTTTCCTTGGGCAGCTTGCCCTTCATCACCGAATGAATAAAGCGCTTGATCAGATGTAGCGCTCTCACGCGAAACGAAACCTCCACCCTCAAGATCAATGAACACTTGACGAGCAGCGTCCGCTCCGCTTTCACGCCGTTTGCCGATCGTTCCTCGATGTATATGCATCCAACTCGAGCGCGTACTCATATTCTGAGTAAAAATCCCGCAGAGGCGTCATCATACGTCGCGTGCGCTGTAGCTCTTTTGCGAAGTCCTCGTTGCTGCTCGTGCGTTCGAGAATGAGAAGCAGTTGAAATACCGAGAGACTCCAGGAAGTAGAGAAGGGAAACGGTGTGTCGAAGACAGACTCCTTCGCGCGACTCGCTGCATCTTTCAGCTTGCGAAACCAGTCATGCAGAGCATCGAACTCCTTTTGTCGCTTGGAGTTTATTGCGATGAATTGATTAACGCATCCCGCAAACAGGAACTTTTGCAAGAATGGCCGATCGTGAAGGCTTCCAAGATCGCCACGCGTTATTGATAATTTGAGAACTTCCCGTGATCCTAGGGTAAGCGGCGCTGCCGACGTCCCTTGATTCAACGTTATCGTGCCCTGCTCCAGAAGCACAGCGTGTCGCTCCATCGCTTGCGCTTGCGGTCGCACGACCGCCTGCCCGAGGTCTGACAGGGCCGCGACGTCATCGCCGGATCGTGCTTGTCGTCGCAACATCTTGCTCTTCAACTCGAAAACGATCACGTGGTTCGCCGTCTCTACAACCGCATCACATTCGCCTTTCGATCCGTTCGCCTGGTATTCGCCGTGCAGCACAGAGACGCCATGTTGCTCGAGTTTTACGCGAACGAAGTCCTCAAATAGCGGACCGACAACTTTCTCGTCAAAGCTGCCTTTCTTCCAATTTTTTCGACACCATTGCAGCGCCGCATTGACCGTGGCGCGAGCCGCGAGCGGCGGGATCTGCATGAAAAACGTACCGTTGTTCAGTAGCAGCGGGTGAAACGCCGCATCTACAGCGTTGTCCTCTGGCGGAAACGTCAGAGATTGGTTGGCGCCCGATACGTGCGTGAATACGTTGAGGAGCAGGTTCGCAGCGGGCGTAAGATCCAGATTTGTCGCAAACGCAATGCTTTCCGGCGGGACTCGGACAAACTCCTGCGTCACGCCATCTGCGCACGCCCGCTCGCATGCTCGCAAGATAACTCTGGCAGCCGCCAGTATCTGGGCCGACGTCGTGCCATGCTCGTCTTTCAGCTCGGCTAGTGGCTTCTGGGATATCGTCCATTCCAGATACTCACGCGCGTGGGCGGGTTTCGCTTGCGTCAAAAGAAACGTTGCATCGTATACGATTGACTTTTGCATGATGCGGACCATGTCCACATTTCTCGCAAACGCCAATTCGAAAGTTCCCACCGACAGGTCGAGCATCGCAGTTGCCCAAGTCACAAGGTCAACAAGCTCGGCAAGCATAGCTTCAGGAGAGGGCGCGGTCGGGGCCAGCGAAAAGTATCGCAAGCCGAGTTGGTACAAATACGCCAATGGCAGGTCGGGCTGCGCGTTCACTTGAATGGTTTGACCATTGCGCCCAAGCTTGTATCGACCTGTTACCGCACTATACGTACGCGCAATTGCGCCCGCTGCACTTGAAGCCAGAATGGCACCCAGAGAGGCCGATTTTCGCTCAATATCTTCTGCAAGCCGCCGCGTCTCGGCCGGGGATATGTGCATTCCTCCATCGACCGGCAGATCGATCTGATAGCCCGACTTCCTCAGTCCATTGATGGCTATCGAGAGGCAATTCACGCGCGCGTTTGACTGCCATACCAGATCGACTGGCAGTCCACTTTGGCTCGCCGCATACACTGCTGCGAGCTCCACGGCGCGCTCCCAGTTGCTAGTCACGTCAGGATAATCCCCTCGTTGACGAAGCGCCTGTTGGACTGCCTCAGCTACCCCGAGGTATGGATCTGCAGGTTCCTGCTCGCACAAAAATCGCACTCCGAGATCGTCGACGATGCGGACGAGCTCAGATAGCGCCTGATCACTCTCTTTCGCGGTAAAGCATGCGCGGATTTGTTCGAGCAGCTTGTCGCCTTGACTATTCACCGCACCCGACGACGTGGTGATGTGGGCGTCGACCAGCGACTTAAATGTCTTCAGATCCATAGCGTTGGAATTGTCCTGTCAGAGTCATTTGATTTGGATCAACGCAGCGACACCGTAGATCCTCCCTGATTGCTTTCGCGTCGGAGTAGCAACCGTCAGATTGTCTCGCCGATTTCGAGGAAACCAGATGATTATGGAGCAGATGCAACAGATCGCCCTGCGGCAACGGCGACCGTCCACGATATAGTCTGAATCAGACTGCGCTTTCATTAGGACGGTAGTGCTGCTTTTGAGATACAAACCGGCCACTCAAATAACGACACTGTAGGATAGGCGTGTGCCCGTTATTGGCCGTTCTAAGACACCCCAGTAGCCGCTTGCACTGCAGCACCTTCTCAGCGTAGCCCTCTGCTAAATCAACCGCGGAGTGCAGATACCTGAATTTCAGCTTGCAAAAAACGTCAACGAATGTGAATCTACCAAGCGGTCTTTATCGGTATATCGGTAGTGGTGTGATACCCCGCAGCCGGTCATCCGGCCATCAGATCAGCTACAAAACGGCGGACGACCAACCTGCCGTTTCCATGCAGGATCAATTCCCCAAGTCCGCCCGCTGTCGGTCATGATGCGTCGACACCAGTACGCACGCACCTCAACGCCCCAACAAGCCCCCTAAACGCAAAAAGGCACGGACCTTCATCGCCCATGCCTTTTTCCCCTACACGAACCACCTCATTCAGAACGTGTGCATCATCCCCACATACGCGCCGGTCTGCGACTCGCCCGTCATCGGACTCGTCCCTGACGTCGCATCGCGCGGCGACGCAATCAGCGAAAAGTTCGAATTGCCGCCATTCCGCACATACGCGACCGTCCCATACAGGAACGTGCGTTTCGACAGGTTGTACGTGGTGCCGAGCACGTACATGATCGCGTGACCCGACGGATCGTGCGACGCATCGCCGCCGCCGTCGCCCACCTTCACGTAGTACCCGCCGCCCGTCACCGCCCATTGCGGCGTCGCCGTATACGTCGCACCGAGCCAGTAATGATCGGCACGATCGGCCACCCCCGCCGGGCTGTCCGGCGCCTGGTAGTGCGTATACGCCCCCTGGATCTTGAACTTCGACACCTTCACGTTCGCCCCGACGAAGTACTCGCGCGACGCGGTGAAGATGTTGCTGAACTTGCCGTTGTTGTCGCGCAGTTCGTCGTAGATGCCGCGCACGTCGAGCACCGGCGAGTGGTACGAGATCATGATCCCGTCCGAGCGGCCGAAATCGTCGGCCGCACCGTAGTTGAACCCGCGCGACTGGTTGCCGAACGCGTATTGCGCCTGCACGTCGAAGCCGCCGATCACCGGGCTGTGATATTCGATGTTGTTGCTGCTTTGCGGCCAGTTGCGGCCACGCACGAGCGACGCCGACGAAAACGCCTGCTGGACGAACGGATCGAATTCCCACACGCCGTCGCTGTCGATGAACAGGTTGCGGCCGGCCTGCAACTGGCCCCACGTGTCGCTCTTCAGCCCGACGTATGCGCGCCGTGACCACATGCGCCCGCCGCCCGTCTGGCCGTTCATCACCTGGAACGCGGTTTCCAGGTTGAAGACCGTCGACAGCCCGCCGCCGAGATCCTCGACGCCCTTCAGCCCGAACATGCTGGTGCCCCAGTCGCCGCTTTCCGCGCTCCAGCGCGTGCCGCTGCCGCCGTTCGGCTTCGCGATGTGGTTCAGGTATTCGACGCCGCCGTCGATCCGGCCGTACAGCGTGACGCTCGTCTGTGCAAACGTAACCGCCGGCGTGGCGGCCGCAATCAGCCATGCGAAGTATTTGAGTCGCAAAATGATGCCCCCTCGAAGTCTCGACCGTCCGACGCGCGCCCCATGCACGCGCCTCGGGTCTGCTTAGCCGCGATCGATCGAAAAACGTCCGGGGCCGGCCGCGCAGAGCGCGAGCAAGCCGCCCGAGATCGCGATGTTCTTGTAGAAGTGAATCATGTTGTTGATCTGCTCGCCGCCCGTCATCGTCCAGTAGTGATGGCCGATGATGCCGGTGCCGATCGTATACAGCGCAAGCAGCAGCGCGAGCGCGCGCGTCTGGAAACCGACGAGGATCGCGATCCCGACGAACAGCTCCATCACGACGGAGATCGCCGCCGAGATGATCGGCGCCGGTGCGCCCTCGCTGCCCATGAACGCGATCGTACCGGAGAAGTCGACAATCTTCTTCCAGCCGAACATCACGAACAGGATCACGAGCAGAATGCGGGACAGCAGCAGCAGCACATCGCGCTGGGACGCGAGAAACGGTTGATTCGGTGTCATGGTGTGATCAACGAAAACGATGCGCGCAACCGCACGCACCGGATTGCCTGTGAACCGGAGCGGGCGGCCACCCGCGCCGCCCGCTCCGCTCTGCAACAACCGGCATCGGGGCCCGCCCGATGTGCTGTGCTCCTCCTCTTTTATGTTGTCGCCCTGCTTCGTCGCGCGCCGCGTCAGCGCAGCTTCGCGACGTCCTGCTCGGTCACCTTCGCGGCCGGATTGCCGAACTGCCCGGTCAGGTAGTTCGTCAGCGCGGCGATCTGCGCGTCCGACAGCTCGTGGCGGAACGCCGGCATCCCGACGTCCTCGCTACCGGCCTTGCGCTGCACGCCGTTCAGGATCACCTGCACGAGGTTGGTCGGATTCGACGCGCCGACCGTCGAGTTGTGGAACAGCGGCGGGTAGTAACCGTCCGGCGTGCCCTTGCCCTGCATCTGGTGACAGGTCGCGCAGTTGCCGAGATACAGCCGCGCCGGGTCGATACCCGACGACGCGAGCGCGACGCCGCGCAGCTTCAGGCCGTCCTCGGCCGGCTTGCCCCACGACGAGCGCGACTGCTTCGCGTCGCCGCTGGCCACGGCCGGCACCGTACGGATGTACGTCGAGATCGCGCCGATGTCGGCTTCGGTCATCTTCGAGAAGCTGTGCTCGATCGCCTCCGCCATCGGGCCGGCTGCCTGCGCGAGGCCCGGCACGCTGCCGGTGCGCAGGTACTGGACGAGCTGCTGCTGCGTCCAGCCGCCGATCCCCGCGTTCGGGTCGGACGTGATGTTGTAGCCGTCCCAGCCCGCGAGCACCGAGCCCGACAGGAAGCTCCCGCCCGTTTCGTCGAGCGACTTCTCCTGCATCGCGATGCCGCGCGGCGTGTGGCACGTGCTGCAGTGCGCGAGGCCCTGCACGAGATACGCGCCGCGGTTCCATTCGGCGCTCTGCTCGGGCTTCGGCTGGTACACGCCGTCCTTCAGGAACAGCCAGTTCCAGATCTTCAGCGGCCAGCGCATGCTCAGCAGCGCGGGGATCTCGTTCTTCGGCGGCGCCTGCTTGACCGGTTCGACGCCGTGCATGAAGTACGCGTACAGCGCCCGCACGTCGTCGTCGTTGATCTTCGCGTACGACACGTACGGCATCGCCGGATACAGGTTGTCGCCGTTCTTCGACACGCCGTGACGCACCGCGCGCTCGAAATCGTCGAACGTCCAGTTGCCGATACCCGTATCGGGATCGGGCGTGATGTTGCTCGTATAGATCTTGCCGAGCATCGGCACCGGCATGCCGAGACCGCCCGCGAACGGCTTGCCGCCTTTCGCGGTGTGGCAGGCCATGCAGTCGCCGGCGACCGCGAGGTATTCGCCGCGCTTGACCTGCGCCGGATCGGCCGAATCGGCCGCGCGTGCGAGGCCGGGCAACGCAAGGCAGCCGGCCAGGAGGAAGGTGAGAGTAGATTTCCGCACGGTCAGACTTCCTTCTTCAGCGTGTCCGACATCCGCAGCGCGAGCGCCGCGATCGTCAGCGTCACGTTCACCGTACCGACGGTCGGCATCGTCGAGCTGCTCGAGATGAACAGGTTCGGATGGTCGAACGTGCGGCAGTCCTTGTCGACGACCGAGTCGCGCGCATCCGCGCCCATGATCGTCGCGCCGGTGATGTGGTTGTTCGGCGCGAACTCGTCGTTGAAGACGACGTCGGTGCCGCCGAGCACCTTCGCGGCCGTCGCGTAGACCTCGCGCGTGTGCACGGCGCCGCGCTTCACGTAATCGTCGATCGCATACGTGATCTCCGGGCGCGGGATGCCGATCGCGTCGGTGGCCGTCTTGCTCGGCACGATGCGGTTCTCGGGCTGCGGCAGGATTTCGTGAAAGCAGTCGAACTGCACGTAGCGCGCGGAACGGTCGCGGATCTGCGCGTCGAGTTCCTCGTGCTTCATCAGCTTGCCGGCCTTGAAGATCTTCTGCGTCTCCTGGTTGATGCGCGACATGTTCGACAGGTGGATCTTCTTCGCGGCTTCGGTCGCGCGGAACGGGCCGTCGCGGAAACCGATCAGCGACGTCATCTCCTGCGGGCCGCGGCCCGGCCACAGCTTCTCGCTCGCGTAGAACGACACGCCGGTGCCCGGATGGTCCATCAGGTTGCGGCCGACCATGTCGGAGCTGTTCGCGACGCCGTTCGGGAAATCGCGGTTCGCGGACATCAGCAGGATCTTCGGCGTCTCGATGCCATTCGCGGCGAGCACGAAGTACTTGCCCTCGACGCGATGGTCGGCGCCCGTCTTGTCCTTGTAGATCGCGGCGACGATGCGCTTGTCCGGCCCGGTCTCGAGCTTGTAGACCACCGCGCTGTCGATCAGCTTCGCGCCGGCCTGCTCGGCCTTCTCGACGTGGACGATGCCGTTGTACATCGCGCCGATCGGGCAGATCGGCATGCAGTTGTTGTTCCCGCAACAAGTCGGCCGGCCGTCGTACGGGCGGCTGTTGCGCGCGACGGGCTCGGTCACCACGTGGAACTTCGGGTCGTAGCCGTTCAGCGCGCTCTTGATGGTCTGCTCGTTGAACGACAACGGCAGCGGCGGCATCGGGTACGCCTGCTTGCGCGGCGAGTACAAATCTTCCTCGGGGCCCGGGCCCCACACGCCGAGCTCTTCCTCGGCACGCTGATAGTAATGCTCGAGATCGTCGTACTGGATCGGCCAGTCGCGGCCGACGCCGTACACCGTCTTCATCTTGAAGTCGTTCGGGATGAAGCGCCACGCCGACGCGGCCCAGTGCCACGTCGTGCCGCCCACCGCGCGGATGTACTGCGAGTTGAACTTGTGCTCGCCCTTCAGGATCAGGTAGTCGTTCGGCGGGCCGTATTCCGGATGCGGAGCCCACGGGCTCGACGGGTACGGCGCCATGAAATCGGTCTTGTCGGGCTGGTTGCGAAAGCGCTCGACGATTTCCCAGCGCGGCATGCGCGGGCCGGCTTCCAGCAGGATCACGGACTTGCCCGCCATCGCGAGCTGGTGCGCGACGATCGCGCCGGCGACACCGGACCCGACGACGACGATGTCGGCCTTTTGCGTATCGGTATCGGCCATCAGGCTTGCCTCTCGATCGGTTTTTCGGCCCAGAAGCCGGGTTTGTTGGGGCAATACGAAGGGATCACGAGGGTATCGGACACCACGCTGAACATTAATGCTTCTTCGTAGGTAATCACGACGTCGTCGACGATGCCGAGATACCACGCGCCGAGAATCGTCAATGCGAGCGATTCCTGGTCGGGATTCAGCGAGCCGGATGCGAGCGCGCCGGCAAGTTGCGGCAGGCTGTCGGCCGTCTTGAACGAGCCCTTCTGCAAGGCCTGCAGATAGCGCTGACCGGTCACGCGGCTCAGCCCTTTCTTGCCGGTCAATGCTTCGGAAAGCGTCATGAACGTATCGAGCGGCGCGGTGCCGGGATCGTCGGCGAGGGCCCGCAACGCCAGCGAGCCCGTGAGGCCCGCCGCCGTCAGCGCCAGTGCGCCCTGCAGCCATTGACGCCGCGTGATGCCGGTTGCGGCTGCGTCGTCACGACGCGATTGGGGGGTGTTGTCGTTGTGCATGTTTCCTTCTCTCGAACACCGGATTCGGGAAAACCACGCTTGATATTTCTCAAACATTGGCGCGGACCTGAAATGTACGCGCACAAATCGAATCGAACAATCTTTTTATAGTTCATTAAATGTTCCGCAATCCGGCGTAATCGACATTTCGCTGCATTTTTGTGTCGTCGACGCGACAAATCTGCGGCACGCCTGCCCGTGTCGCGCGCCGACCACACACTGCCCCTGCACGCCGCGCTGCGCGCGCACGGCGGTCGGTTAGAATCCCGTGCAATCAAACAGAAAGCTTCCCTCCGAGGGCAATCGAGCGATGAAGCAACGCGACAAGCACAACAAAGAAACCAACCAGACCAACCACACGATCCGGCTGCTCTGGCGCATCGGCGCCGTCGCGGCGCTCGGCGGCGCCATGGCGCTGTCGCTGCATGCGGGCGCGGCGCGCACGGTGAGCGTGTCGCCGCAAGGCACCGTCACCGAAGTCCGGCAGAGCGTCGTCAAGTTCGACGAAGCGATGGTCGCCTTCGGCTCGGCCTCCGCGCCGAATCCGGCGCGCATGACCTGCAACGATTCGACGGCCGCGCGCGGCCAGGGCCACTGGCTCGACGACAAGACCTGGGTTTACGATTTCGAAAGCGACCTGCCGCCCGGCGTGCGCTGCTCGGTCGCGCTCAACGACACGCTGCGCTCGGTCGCCGGCAACGCGGTCAGCGGCCCGCGTCGCTTCACGTTCCAGACGGGCGGCCCGTTTCCGGTATCGGTGCGCCCCGGCTCGCGCGAGATCGAGGAGCGGCAGGTCTTCGTGATGAAGCTGAACGGCCCGGCCGAGCCGCGCTCGGCGCTCGCGAACATCTGGTGCGAAGCGGCCGGCATCGGCAACCGCATTCCCGTCATGGCGGCCGACGACGAGACGCGCAACGCGCTGCTCGATCACTTCGGGTGGAAGAAGGAGGCGGCGCGCGTGCTGACGCTGTCGTGCTCGCAGGCGCTGCCCGCGAGCGCGAAGATGCAGCTCGTGTACGGCAAGGGCGTCGCGAGCCCGAGCGGCATCGCGAACGACACCGAACGGCGCTTCGATTTCACCGTGCGCGCACCGTTCGCCGCGAGCTTCTCGTGCGAGCGCGAAAACGCGAAGGCACCCTGCACGCCGCTGCGCCCGCTCACGCTGTCGTTCAACGCACCGATCTCGCGCAAGCAGGCCGAAGCGATCAAGCTGCGCGGCCCCGACGGCTCGCTGTCGCCCACCTTCGCGGCCGACGATCGCAGCGAGGAAGTGACGACCGTCACGTTCAACCCGCCGCTGCCCGCGCAGGCCGGCCTGACCGTCGAGCTGCCGTCCGGCCTGCACGACGTGACCGACCGGCCGCTGTCCAATGCCGACCTGTTCCCGCTCGCGACGCGCACCGCGCCGATGCCGCCGCTCGCCAAATTCTCGTCGGGCACCTTCGGGATCGTCGAGCGCTTCGCCGAACCCGATACGCCCGCGCTGGTGCCCGTCACGCTGCGCAACGTCGAGGCCGACCTGCATATCGCCGGCCTCAATGCTGGCGGCGCGCAATTCGCGAACCTGAAGGTCGAGAACGACACCGCGATCCGCCAATGGATGCGCACCGTCGATCGCTTCGACAACTGGTCGATGACGGCCGGCTCGATCGACGACCAGATTCCCGGCCTGCTGGAACGCAAGGGCCAACACCCCGTGTACGTGCCGCTCGAGGCCGGCGAAAAGCAGCCCGCGCCGAAGAACCGCCGCATCGACGTGCGCTCGCTGTCGCTGCTGACGGGCGAGCCCGGCGCGCAGGTGCTGACGCTGCCGAAGGCCGACCCGAAGACGCTGCGCCCGTTCGAGGTGGTCGGCGTGCCGATCGACAAGCCCGGCTTCTACGTGCTCGAACTCGCGTCGCCCGCGCTCGGCCGCTCGCTGCTCGCGAAGCCGTCGAGCATGTACGTGCGCACGACCGTGCTCGTCACGAACCTCGGCGTGCACCTGAAACAGGGCCGCGAGAACAACCTCGTGTGGGTCACGACGCTGGACAAGGGCAAGCCGGTGCCGAACGCGCAGATCCGCGTGTCGGACTGCAACGGCGACGAGATCGCGGCCGGCAAGACCGACGCGCAGGGCCTGCTGAAGATCGACGGGCCGTTCGAGCCTAAGCGCGCGTGCAACGCGTCGGAAACCTTCAACGACTATTTCGTATCGGCTCGCGTCGACGATCCGAAGACGGGCCCCGACATGGCGTTCGTCAGCTCGGGCTGGAACCGCGGGATCGAATCGTGGCGCTTCAACGTGCCGACCGACACCGACAGCGCGCCGACCGTGCGCGCGCATACGGTGTTCGACCGCACGCTGCTGCGCGCCGGCGAAACCGTGTCGATGAAGCATTTCATCCGCACCGAGACGCTGCAAAGCCTTGCGTTCCCGTCGCAATACCCGACGCGCGTGACGATCCGCCACCTCGGCACGGGCCAGACCTACAAGCTGCCGCTCACGTGGGCGGCCGACCACAGCGCGGACTCGCAGTTCACGCTGCCGGCGGCCGCGAAGCTCGGCGAATACGGCGTCGAGCTCGAAGGCGGCCCGGAAGATGCGCCGACCGCCACCTACTACAGCGGCAGCTTCCGCGTCGAGGCGTTCCGCCTGCCGGTGCTGAAAGGCTCGATCGGCGCGCGCGATGCGCAGAAAAGCCCGCTCGTCGCCGTGAAGGAAGCGCCTCTCGCGGTGCAGATCGACTACGTGTCGGGCGGCGGCGCATCGAACCTGCCGGTGCAGGTGTCGGCGCTGATGAAGTGGGCATCGCCGCCGTTCGCCGATCGTTTCGAGGATTTCAGCTTCACGCCGTATCGTCCGGACACGAACGACGGCAACGCCGACGACGATGCGCAGGACGGCGACAACACGTCGTCGTCGGCATCGAGCAACGATCCCGACGCGACGAAGCTGATCGCCGACAAGCTGCCGCTGACGCTCGACCGCAACGGTGCGGGCACGGTCACGCTCAAGGGCCTGCCCGATGTCGACGCACCGAAGCGCATCGCGCTGGAGGCGACGTTCGCCGACCCGAACGGCGAGGTGCAGACGATCCGCGGCGACACGATCCTGTGGCCGGCCGCGGTGGTGGCCGGCATCAAGGCCGGCCGCTGGGTGTCGGTCGGCCAGCGCGTGCCGGTGCAGGCGCTGGCGGTCGACCTGCAGGGCAAGCCGCGTGCGTCGGTGCCGATCGAAATCAAGGGCATCGCGCGCATCACGACGTCGTCGCGCAAGCGGATGGTCGGCGGCTTCTATGCATACGACAACAAGAGCGATACGCGCGACCTCGGCGTGCTGTGCTCGGGCAAGACCGACGACAAGGGCCGCATGGCCTGCGACGCGACGCTCGATCAGGCCGGCAACGTGCAACTGATCGCGGTCGCGAAGGACGGCGACGGCCGCACGTCGAATGCGTCGACGTCGGTATGGGTCACGCGCGAGGACGAACTCTGGTTCGGCGGCGACAACACCGACCGGATCGACGTGATCCCCGAGAAAACGTCGTACGAACCGGGCGAAACGGCCCGCTTCCAGGTGCGCATGCCGTTCCGCTACGCAACCGCGCTCGTCGCGGTGGAGCGCGGCGGCGTGATGGAAACGCACATCGTCGAGCTGAACGGCAAGAACCCGACCGTCGACCTGAAGGTCGGCGAATCGTGGGGGCCGAACGTCTACGTATCGGTGCTCGCGCTGCGCGGGCGGATTCGCGAGGTGCCGTGGTACTCGTTCTTCACGTGGGGCTGGAAGGCGCCGGTCGAATGGGCGCGCGCGTTCTGGCGCGAAGGTCGGCACTATGAGGCGCCGACCGCGTTCGTCGACCTGTCGAAGCCCGCGTTCCGCTACGGGCTCGGCGAGATCAAGGTCGGCACCGGCGTGCATCGCCTCGGCGTGACCGTGACGACCGACGCGACGCGCTACACCGTACGCGGCAAGGCGCAGGCGCACGTGAAGGTCACGCTGCCGAACGGCCAGCCCGCACCGGCCGGCACGCAGATCGCCATCGCGGCCGTCGACGAGGCGCTGCTCGAACTGATGCCGAACAACAGCTGGGACCTGCTCGACGCGATGCTGCGCCGGCGCGCATACGGCGTCGAGACGGCCACAGCGCAGATGGAAATCGTCGGCCGCCGCCACTTCGGCCGCAAGGCCGTGCCGGCCGGCGGCGGGGGCGGCAGCGCGCCGACCCGCGAGCTGTTCGACACGCTGCTGCTGTGGAACCCGCGCGTGACGCTGGATGCCAACGGCAGCGCAACCGTCGAGGTGCCGCTGAACGACGCGCTCACGCGCTTCCGGATCGTCGCGATCGCGGCGGTCGGCCCCGACCGTTTCGGCACGGGCAGCACGTCGATCCGCAGCACGCAGGATCTGCAACTGATCTCCGGCCTGCCGCCGCTCGTGCGCGAAGGCGACGCGTTCCGTGCGCAGGTCACGCTGCGCAACACGACCGACCGCGCGATGCAGGTCGTCGTGACGCCGCGCGTGACGGGCCTCGACGTCGCGCCGCAGACCGTGTCGCTGGCGGCGAATGCGGCGACCGAGGTCGCGTGGACGATCACCGTGCCCGAGCAGGCGCTCGATGCGGCCGGTGCGCTGAACTGGCGCATCGAGGCGGCCGAGCAAGGCGGCAAGCGCGCGTCCGATGCATTGGCCGTCGCGCAGAAGGTCGTGCCGGCGCTGCCGGTCACGGTGCAGCAGGCGACGCTCGCACAGGTCGACGGCACGTTGACGGTGCCCGTCGCGGCCCCGGCCGGCGCGGTCGGCAACGCGCAAGGCATACCGCGCGGCGGCATCGCCGTATCGCTGCAGTCGAAGCTCGCCGACGGCCTGCCCGGCGTGCGGCGCTGGTTCGAGCGCTATCCGTACCGCTGCCTCGAACAGCAGACGTCGCGTGCGATCGGGCTGCGCGACGCCGCGCAATGGCAGGCGCTGATCGCGCGCATGCCTGTCTACCTCGACAGCGACGGGCTGGCGAGCTACTTCCCGCCGTCGTCCGACGATTCGCACCACGGCAGCCCGACGCTGTCGTCGTACCTGCTCGTCGTGTCCGACGAAGCCAGCCGTCTCGATCCGCGCTTCGCGTTGCCGGAAGACCTGCGCACGCAGCTCGAGGCCGGGCTCGCGCGCTTCGTCGACGGCCGCATCGAGCGCAACGCGTGGGCGCCGCGCCAGGATCGCGACCTGCGCAAGCTCGCCGCGATCGAGGCGCTGTCGCGCTACGGCGCCGCACAGGGCCGCATGCTCGGTTCGATCGAGATCGCGCCGAACCAGTGGCCGACGTCGGCGGTGATCGACTATCACGCGATCCTGACGCGCGTGAAGGACATCCCGCAACGCGACGAGAAACGCGCGCAGGTCGACCAGATCCTGCGGGCGCGCCTCACGTACCAGGGCACGCAGCTCGTGTTCTCGACCGCGCGCGACGACGACCTGTGGTGGCTGATGACCAGCAACGAGACCAATGCCGCACGTCTCGCGCTGGAATTCGCGGGCGACCCGGCATGGAAGGATGAAATGCCGCGCGTGACCGCCGGCCTGCTCGCGCTGCAACGCCAGGGTGCGTGGCAGACGACGACGTCGAACGCGCTCGGCCTGCTCGCGGTCGAGCGCTTCTCGCGCACCTACGAGAGCACGCCGGTCGCCGGCGCGACGAAGGTGGCGCTCGGCGGCGACGCGCGCTCGATCTCGTGGTCGCAGCCGGCATCGGCCGCGCCCGCCGATACGCCCGCGTCGGCCACGCCCGCGACCCGCGCGGCCGCCGCGCGCAGCGTGCTGATGCCGTGGCCGCGTGCGTCGCAGGGGCCGGCCACGCTGTCGGTCACGCAGGACGGCACCGGCCGCCCGTGGGCGACCGTCGAGAGCCTCGCGGCCGTGCCGCTGCGCGCGCCGTTCGCGGCCGGCTACCGGATCACGAAGACCGTCACGCCCGTGTCGCCGGCCGTCAACGGCGTGCTGACGCGCGGCGACGTCGTGCGCGTGCATCTCGACATCGATGCGCAGAGCGACATGACGTGGGTCGCCGTCAACGATCCGATCCCGGCCGGCGCGACGATCCTCGGGTCGGGCCTCGGCCGCGATTCCGAAGCCGCGACACAGGGCGAGAAGACGCCCGACGGCGCATGGCCGACGTTCATCGAGCGCGACTTCGACGGCTACCGCGCGTATTACGACTATTTGCCGAAGGGCAAATTCTCGGTCGAGTACACGCTGCGGCTGAACAACGTCGGCACGTTCGGGCTGCCGCCGACACGTGTCGAGGCACTGTATGCGCCGTCCGTGTACGGCCTGTGGCCGAACCCGCCGATGACCGTGAAGCCGGCCGACGCGGGCAAGTAACGAGACCGCGATGATCGATCTGGCTTTGCCGCGGCCGGCGCGTTTCGCCGGCCGCGTATTCGTCGCCGTCGTGCTGGCCGCCCCGCTCGTCGCGCATGCGCTGCCCGGCTACGACGACGTGCGCCGCAACTGGCGCAGCTCCGACTGGGTGCTGCTCGCGCGCGACGGCACGCCGCTGCAGCGCACGCGCGTCGACCTCACCGAGCGGCGCGGCGACTGGGTATCGCTCGCCGACGTATCGCCCGCGTTCCGCGAGGCGATCGTCGTGTCCGAGGACAAGCGCTTCTACGAACACAGCGGCGTCGACTGGCGCGGCATTGCCGGCGCCGCGTGGGGCAACCTGTGGAACGAGCGCACGCGCGGCGCGTCGACCGTCACGATGCAGCTCGCGGGGCTGCTCGGCGATTCGCCGCGCCGCTCGGGCCAGCGCTCGCTGCCGCAGAAGGCCACGCAGGCCGTGAACGCGCTGTGGCTCGAACGCAGTTGGCGCAAGGACCAGATCCTCGAGGCCTACCTGAATCTGGTGCCGTTCCGCGGCGAGACCATCGGGCTCGGCGCGCTGTCGCAGGTGCTGTTCGGCAAGGCGCCGTCGGGCCTCGACGCGCGCGAGGCCGCGATCGCCGCCGCACTCGTGCGTGCGCCCAATGCGGCGCCGGCGAAGCTCGCCGAGCGCGCATGCCGGATCCTGCGCGACATGCAGGCCGGGCAGGCATGCGCGTCGCTCGACGGCTACGTGCAGCTCGTCGTCGCACGCCCGGCCAATGCCGTACGCGACGAGGGCGCCGCCCTCGCCCCGCACTTCGCGCGGCGCATCGCGGCCGAGGTCAGGCCGGCGGCCGGCGCGCAGGTCCGCACGACGCTCGACGCGCCGTTGCAGCGCTTCGCGCGCGACACGCTGATGCGCGCGTTGACCGAACTGAACGCGCCCGCGCACCGGCGCAACGTGCAGGACGGCGCGGTCGTCGTGATCGACAACGCGACCGGCGAGATCCTCGCGTGGGTCGGCTCGTCCGGGGCGCTGTCGAGCGCGCGCGACGTCGATGCCGTGCTCGCGCCGCGCCAGGCCGGCTCGACGCTCAAGCCGTTCCTCTACGCGCAGGCGATCGATGAAAAGAGGTTGACGGCCGCGTCGCTGCTCGACGATGCGCCGATCAACCTCGCCGCCGGCGGCGGCCTGTACATTCCGCAGAACTACGACAAGGATTTCAAGGGCTGGGTGAGCGTGCGCAGCGCGCTCGGCGGCTCGCTGAACGTGCCGGCCGTGCGCGCGCTGGTGCTCGTCACGCCGCACCGCTTCGCGCGCACGCTGACCGCGCTTGGCCTGCCGCTCGCGCAGGAAGGCGATTACTACGGCTTCAGCCTCGCGCTCGGCAGTGCGGACGTCACGCTGCTGTCGCTGACCAACGCCTACCGCGCGCTCGCGAACGGCGGAGTCGCGCGCAAGGTCGTCGACCTGCCGGCCACGGCACCCGCGCCGGCATCCGGCGCATCGGCGCCTGCGCGGCCGGACGCCGGTACGCGCGTGTTCAGCGAGGCGGCCAGCTTCGTCGTGACCGACATCCTGTCCGACAACAACGCGCGCGTGCGCACGTTCGGCTTCGACAATCCGCTCGCGACGCGCTTCTTCTCGGCGGTCAAGACCGGCACGAGCAAGGACATGCGCGACAACTGGACGATCGGTTTTACGTCGCGCTATACGGTCGGCGTGTGGGTCGGCAATGCGGACGGCTCGCCGATGTGGGACGTGTCGGGCGTCACGGGCGCGTCGCCCGTGTGGTCGGCCGTCGTCGGCTACCTGCACCGCGACCTGCCGAGCCGTGCGCCGCGTGCGCCGGCCGGCGTCGAGACGCGCCGGATCGCGTTCGAGCGCGACATCGAGCCGGCCCGCAACGAATGGTTCGTCGCGGGCACGGCGGTCGACACGATCCGGCTCGCGGCGCCCGCCACGCCGGGCAAGGACGGTGCGCGTGCGCCGCTGACGATCGGCGCGCCGACCGACGGCACGATCTTCGCGATCGATCCGGACATTCCGCCGAAGAACCAGCGGATCTGGTTCGAACGCTCGGCCGGGCGCGCGACGAAGTTCGCGTGGCGGCTCGACGACAAGGTGATCGGGCACGCCGACCGCGTCGCGTGGCTGCCGTGGCCCGGCAGGCACCGGCTCGAACTCGTCGATGCGCGCGGCAACGTCGCCGATGCGATCGGCTTCGAGGTACGCGGCGCGTTCGCGAAGCCGGCCGCGCGCAAGCCGTGAGGCGGCGGGCCGGTCTTGCTGGCCGGCTACATTCGCTTTTACGCCGGTTCAGGACATAGAATTACAGTAGCGCCGCATTCCCGATGCGCACCGGTTGCCTCATTCTCTCGATCGCCCGCGACCATGAACCTTCGCCTTACGCGCTTCACCCGCCCCGCGCTGGGCGCATTGTGCGTCGCAACATTCGCCGCCCTCCAGGCCTGCAACGGTGAAGCCTGCTTCGGCGTCGACGCGTGCTTCAACGACAACACGCAAACCGTCTCGCTGTCAGGCACGGCCGCGACGGGCGACGCGCTCGCGAGCGCGCAGGTGGCGGTCAATTGCGCGGCGGGGTCGGCCACGACGCTGACGGACGGCGGCGGCAACTACCGGGTGACGCTCAACGCCGCGCTGCCATGCGTCATCACCGTGGCGTCGGGCGGCGTGAGCCTGCATTCGCTCGCCTACGCGGGCGGCACCTTCAATACGACGCCCGAGACCGAGCTGATGCTCGTCTATCTCGCGGCGCAACTCGGGACGAACACGGCCGGGCTGATCGGCAATTTCCAGGGCACCCTGCGCTACCAGCGGGCGATGAACAGCCCGGACACCGTGCAGGCCGCGCAATCGGCCGTGGTGACGAACCTGCAGCAGCGCTATGCGGTCACGCTGGCCGTACCGGCGTTCCTGACCACGTCGTTCGTGGTCGGGCAACCGGGCGTCGACAGCGATCTCGTCGCGCTGGCCAAGGCTGGGGCGATCGATTCGAACGGACTGCCGGATCCGGTTGCCGTGTCGCTGTTGCAGCAGGCCGGCGCCGCGCATCCGCTGTAAGGAACACGAGACGAGACGGGACAGGAATCGACCGTCAGGCGTTCGCTTCGCGCGCGTCGTCGGCCAGCAGCGCCCAACGCTCGTGGTCGCGCCATTCGCCACCGATGCGCAGGTAGCGCGGCGAAAACCCCTCTTGCCTGAACCCGAGCCGTCGGACCAGCGCGATCGATGCATGGTTGCCGGGCTGGATATTCGCTTCGAGCCGGTGCAGCCCGAGTTCGCGGAACGCGACGTCGACCGCCGCGCGCACCGCGTCCGTCATCAGCCCCTTGCGGCTGAGATTCGCCATCCCGTAGTACCCGAGATAAGCGCTCTGAAACACCCCGCCGACGATCTCGTTGAGATTCACCACGCCGACCACCGCGCCCGACGCCCGCTCGCGCGCGACCAATCCGACGTTCGGCCCCGTCAGGCAGCGGGCGAACCATTGATCGAACCCGCTCTGGTCGATGAACGAATCGACCCACGGCAAATGGTGATTCCGGCTCGCGCGGTTGGCGGCGATGAGGTCGGCGGCGTCGGACCGGGCGACGCGATTCAGCAGGATCCGGTTCATCAGTCGATCTCGAGCCGGCGCTTACGCCGCCTCGCCACTCCCGCACACGACCGGCGCCGCCTGCTGCCGCGACAGATGGCGCAGCAGCTTCGTCACCATCCACACGACGATGAACGACAACGCGACGAAGAACACCGCAAGCGGCGTCAGCACGTGAATCGACACGAAACCGGCCAGGCCCATCATCGCGGACGACACGAGCAGCAGCGCGCAGCCGAGAATCGCGCTCGTCAGGCCGGCGATATGCGGAAACAGCGAATTGCCCTTGGCCATCAGCGTCGGATACATCGCGCCCGCGCAGAAACCCATCACGAGCACCGGCGTCGCGAGCGTCCACACGCGCAGGCCGACGGTCAGCGCGAGCACCAGCATCGCGATCGACGCGCCCGCCATCACGCGCGCGCCGATGCGCAGCCGCTGCTCGGCGCTCGGCAGCCCGCGGCCGTGGATCCGGTTCGACAGGCCGCCGAGGAAATACATGAGGCCGATGCCGAGCGCGAGGTAGCCGAAGAAGGTCGGCGGCTTGTGCAGCGTGGTCTGCACCATGAACGGCCCGACGATGTTGAACACCAGCAGGATGCTGTAGCACAGCCCCTGTGCGAGGAAGCAGCTCTGGAACACGGGGCTCGCCAGCACCTTGCCGGTGTTCGCCATCAGCGTGCGCGGCTCGAGACGCACCGGCTTCGGCAAGGTTTCGCGGTAGCGCCACAGCAGCGCCCACATCGCCAGCGAGTAGACCAGCAGGAACACGAGGCACGCGCGCCAGCCGAACCATTCCTGCAGGTGCGCACCGATCACCGGCGCGATGATCGGCGCCAGCCCCCATGCGATCGACATGTACGTGAACGCATGCATCAACGCCTGGCCGGAGAACGAATCGGTGATGATCGCCTTCGCCAGCAGGTTGGTGGTCGCGATCCCGAAGCCCTGCAGGCAGCGCGCGAGCACGAACGTCTCCAGGTTCGGCGCGCCGAGCGACAGCAGGCAGCCGATCGTGTAGATCACGAGCCCGAACGCGAGCACGCGCTTGCGTCCGTACGCATCGGCAATCGGCCCGAAGATCAGCTGGCCGAGCGCGTAAGCGGCCATGTAGCCGGACACGCTCGACTGGATCGCCTGCGGCGTGGTCGCGAACGAACGTGCCATGTCGGGCAGCGCGGGCACGTAGATGTCGATCGCGAGTTGGCCGGCGGACGCGAACAGGCAGATCAGGAACAGCAGGAAGCGCGGCGAATTCGACTCGCGCGCCGGAGTGAGCGTGGCGTTCATGACGACTGGGAAGGAGGTCGGGCAGCAGTGCCGCGCCGTCAATGTTCGCATGGCGAACATGCGTGCGGGGGTGGCGAATTCCGTATTGTGCCTGTTGTTGCACCGGGCGACAGGATTCCCCCTGGCGCGGGCGAGGTTGAATGCCGATCGCGGCACGTCCCGACATGCGCCGATCGGGCCGGCGGGCGGCGATTTTAATGTTGATTTAAGCCGACGGCCGCATTGTTTCGGGTGGCTCACTCCGTGAGCCGTACGTCATTGTTGATTCGATCAGTCTCGTTCGATGGAGATACGAAGATGCGATTCCGTTCGTATATGGCGGCGGGCGCGCTGGCGCTGGTGCCCGTGTTCGCGCTGGCCGGGCAAGCCGGCGCGGCGGCCGCCGCCCAACCGATGTTCGTCAATGTCAACGGGCAGGCCGTGCCCGTGAAGGCCGAAACGCGGGTCGTCCAGACGGCCGTCGGCCCGATGAAGGTCAGCACGTGGAGCTGGCACAGCCCGCAAGGCGGCGCGAGCTTCGAGATGCAGACGGCGTCGTCGGGCGGCATGCCGTCCGCGGCGGCGTTGCGGCAAATCCAGGCCGCGCAGTACCGGATGCAGGCGGCGCAGGCGCAGATGGTCGCGATGCAGCAGCAGATGATGGCGCTCCAGCACATCGCGCTCGCCAACGCGCTCGCGATGCCGATGCCGCAGCCCGTCGGGTTCGCGATACCGGCGTGGGCCGCTCCTCAACCGGTGCTCGTCATCGTCCCGGCGCAGCCGCCGATGCCGTCGGCGGCCCCGGCAACGCCGGCCGCTCCCGTCGCACCGGCCGCACGCGGCCCGGAAATCAAGGCCTGACGCGATTCGCGCCACTCGGCGCGCCGCGCCCGAACCGCCGGCACGTGCCGGCGGTTTTTCTTTGAGACGGCCGGATCAATACTGCGCCTGATCCGTCGGATTCTTGAACAGTTGCTTCATCTCCGGCGACAGCGGATAGTTGAGGCTCACGCCCTTCGGCGGAATCGGCCGCATGAACCACTGATCGTAGAGCTTCTCGGCCGCGCCCGAGGTCTGCATCTTCGCGATCACGCCGTCGACGACGCGCTTGAACGCCGGATCGTCCCTGCGCATCATGCACGCGTAGTTTTCGTGAACGAGCGGCGTGCCCGCGACCGTATACGCGCCCGGGTTGCGGTCCTTCGCGATCTCGCCGTACAGCAGCGGCTCGTCCATCACGAACGCCACCGCGCGGCCCGTCGTGACGTTCATGAACGCTTCGGCGTGATCCTTCGCGCTGATGATCGTCATGTTCATCGCCTTCTCTTCGTTCAGCTTGCGCAGCAGGCGCTCGTCTGACGTGCCGGCCGTCGTCGCGACCGTCTTGCCGGCCAGGTCCGCGAAGTCCTTCACGCCCGAATCCTTGCGCGTGCTGAAGCGAATGCCGTACAGAAAGATGCTGTTCGAGAACGCGGCCTGCTTTTGCCGCTCGAGCGTGTTCGTCGTCGACCCGCATTCGAAGTCGATCGTCCCGTTCTGCAGCAGCGGAATGCGGTTCTGCGACGTGATCGGGATTTCCTTCACCGCGAGGTTCGGCAGGTTCAGATCCGTCTTCAACTGGTCGATGATGCGCGACGCGATGTCCCGCGAGTAGCCGATGTTCTTCTGCTGGTTGTCCGAATACGAGAACGGCACCGACGACTCGCGAATGCCCAGCGACACGACGCCCGTGTCCTTGATCTTCTTCAGCGTACCGGTAAGGGCCTGCGCGTGCGCGGCGCCGGCCAGCGCACAGGCCAGCGCGACAGCCAGCCAACGGAAGCGGTGATCCATGCTTTTCTCCTGACGAAACCTTGATCGAATCGCGATCCTACGCCCGACAAAATTCGCCCCGCATCGGGGAAAGCGTCAAGCGCCCTCAGTCACGCGCCTCACCGTGAGGCATCGTTTCCGCGACGCGCAAAAGCGCCTGCGGCGCACGTTTCGCCGGGCCCGCTGCCTGCAATCTTGCACCCCATGAACAGGTCGCCCGTTCCAAACGCGCGTTCATGCTGCAAGACAGCATCGCAACCGTTTGCGTGTCGCGCCTTTTTCGCACAAAACATACTCAAGAAGCCGCCTCATCAGCCGTTACCCAATGCATGGCGCGTCGCAGCAGCGCTGCGTGCGCCCGACAAGAACAAGGTCCGGTTTACGCCGGACCGGGCACCACCGCCGGCACGACGGTTATCTACGAGGATCGACTTTCAACATGAAAGCCAAACGCTTCAATTTCGCGCTGGCCCGTTCGGCCCATGCGCGCATGCTCGCCGGTATGCTGTCCGCCGCCGCGCTTCTGCCCCTCGCCGGTTGCGGCGGAGGCGGCGGCGGCGGCAGCGACCCGTCTCCGTCCAACGCGTCACCTGCACCGGCGCCCGCGCCGACGCCCGCTCCCACGCCGGCACCCGCGCCCGCCCCGACCACTCCGCCGGCGTCGTCCGGCGGCAATGCGTGCTCGTCGCAGCAGGCCGCCGTGCAGATGGCCGCGCAGACGACGCCGGTCGAGCCGCCGGTCGATCACCTCATCGTCAAGCTGAAAACGCTGACGGCCACGCGGGCGATGGCGGCCGTCGACGACGGTTCGAGACTCGACGCGGTGATCCAGCGCGCGATGACGCGCTGGACGGCGCCGGTGACCGGCAGCGCACGCGCGTACGCGAGCACCATCGCGCAAACGCCGGTGAACGTTCAGGTCGAGCGAACGATCTCGAACGGCGCGGCCGTGCTGTCGCTCGGCCAGCGCATGGCCGCCACCGATGCCGCCGCGCTCGCAGAGGCGTTCGCGGCCGACAGCGACGTCGACTACGCGGAACCGGATCACCCGATGCAGATCCGCGACACGCCGAGCGACCCGCTCTACAACCAGCAGTGGTACCTGTCCGATCCGACCGCCGGCATCAACCTGCCGCCCGCATGGAACGTGACCAAGGGTTCGCCGACCGTCGTCACGGCCGTGCTCGATACCGGCTACCGGCCGCACGGCGACCTCGTCGGCAATCTGATACAGCAAGGCTACAACTTCATCAGCAACATCAACACCAGCAACAACGGCTCGAGGCGCGGCCCGGACGCAACCGATCCGGGCGACTGGGTCACGCAGCAGGAACTCGACGACGTCAACGGCCCGTTCTATCACTGCGCGAGCCAGCCGAGCAACAGCAGCTGGCACGGCACGCGCGTGATGGGCGTGATCGGCGCGACCGCCAACAACGGCACCGGCGTCGCCGGCGTGTCGTGGCTCGGCCAGATCCTGCCGGTGCGCGTACTCGGCAAGTGCGGCGGCGTGACGAGCGACATCGCCGACGGCATGCGCTGGGCAGCCGGCATTCCGGTGTCCGGCGTACCGACGAACCCGCGCCCGGCGAAGATCATCAACCTGAGCCTCGGCGGGGTCGGCGCGTGCAGCACGACGTTCCAGCGGGCGATCGACGACGTGACCGCGAAAGGCGTGACCGTGATCGTCGCGGCCGGCAACGACGGCCTGTCGACCGGGCTCGACCAGCCCGCGAACTGCCGCGGCGTGATCACCGTCGGCGCGACCGACGCGACGGGCCGACGCGCATCGTTCAGCAACTTCGGCGCCGACGTCGCGCTGAGCGCACCGGGCGTCAACATCCTGTCGACGTCGAACGCCGGCACGACGACGCCGGGCTCGGACACCTATGGCCCCGCGACCGGCACCAGCCTCGCGACGCCGCAGGTGACGGGAGTTGCCGCGCTAATGCTGTCGGTGAACGGCAACCTCACGCCCGCGCAGATCATGCAGAAGCTGCAAGGCGGCACGCGCGCGGCGAAGCTCTCGGCCGGCACGTCGTGCACCGCGATGCCGGCAGGCTCGGGCATCCTCGATGCAGCGGCCGCCGTCGCGACCGCGAACCAGTAACCGGCATCTCGTTCGACGCGGCCGCGCGCATGCCGACAAGGTGTGCGCGCGGCTGTTTCATTGCGGGTTGTCGGGCGCGACCGCGAACATGCACCCACGCGATCAAGCATCTCGAAATAACGCCCGACAAAAGGGTTGACGCTTCGCACGGCGAGCCATTACCATCGCCCCCGTCTAGTTACATGGAGTGTTCTGTGAACACCGATGCGAGTTGTAGTTGGTGCATGACCAACTTGACTGCTGCCTGAGGAAAACGCGCAGAGCCTCGTCTTCTGCCGCATCCCGGGAAGCAGGATGCGGCGCCCTTCCGGCCTGACTACCGGCCCGATCTCCCGCCGAATTTTCGATGTTGTCGAATGCACGCGACGCGCCGTCGCGCGTGTGCGTTCGTGCCGCGCGCGACGCCAGCCGCGTGCGCCCTCCGTTCGCGTGCCGTCCGGCCGCGCGCCTCGTTGCGCGCGCCGCTGCCGATCGCCCGTGCCGACCATTCGCAACCGACAGGAGTGCAGATGAACTCAGACGACAGTAGTCGATTACCGCTCGCCGGTGCGACGCCGCGCATCGACACGCTGTGCGCCTCTCGCGCGCCGGCGAGCGTTCCCGCCTTTACCGATCCACAGCCGATCGCGCCTGACGCGACGCGGCGGGGAGCGTTCGTGCGTCGATAACGTCACGGCCGCTCCCCGCCCGCCGCCTCGTGCGCAAGGAGCGACTCATGACGACACGACACAACACCTCGCACAACAAACAGCGCGGCTTCATCAAGGCCGGCGCCGGCCAGCAGAACGAACCGCGCATCATGCGCGCCGCGCGGGAAGCGGCCCGCCCGCTCGAAGACACGCTGAAGTCGCTGCGCACCAGCACGCGCGGCCTCACCTACGATCAGGCCGCCGACCGCCTGCAGCATGACGGCCCGAACGAAATCGCGCACGACAAGCCGCCGCACTGGAGCCGCCAGTTGCTGCTCTCGTTCCACAACCCGTTCGTCTACGTGCTGCTGGTGCTGGCCGCCATCAGCTTCTTTACCGACGTCTACTTCGCGGCGCCCGACGATCGCGATTACGTCGGCATGACGATCCTGCTGACGATGGTCACGATCAGCGCGCTGCTGCGCTTCGTGCAGGAATTCCGTTCGCTGCGCGCGGCCGAGAAGCTCAAGGCGATGGTCCGTACGACGGCCACCGTGCAGCGCGCGGTGACCGACACGGCCGAGCCGTCACGCCGCGAAGTGCCGATGCGCGAGGTCGTCGTCGGCGACATCGTGCATCTGTCCGCCGGCGACATGATCCCCGCCGACGTGCGCCTGCTCGCGTCGCGCGACCTGTTCATCAGTCAGGCCGTGCTGACCGGCGAGGCGCTGCCGGTCGAGAAGTACGACACGCTCGGCGCGGTGGCCGGCAAATCCGCGGGCGCGCCCGCGGCCGGCGCGGCCAACGACGCACCGGCGTCGCTGCTCGATCTCGAGAACGTCTGCTTCATGGGCACCAACGTCGTCAGCGGCACGGCGACGGCCGTCGTCGTCGCGACCGGCGAGGACACGTACTTCGGCTCGCTCGCGCGCAACGTCGTGAGCCACAAGCGCATCGAGACGAGCTTCGACCGCGGGGTGGCGAGCGTGAGCTGGCTGCTGATCAAGTTCATGTTCGTGATGGTGCCGATCGTGTTCATGATCAACGGCCTGACCAAGGGCGACTGGCTGAGTGCCCTCACGTTCGCGCTCGCGGTGGCCGTGGGCCTCACGCCCGAGATGCTGCCGATGATCGTCAGCGCGAACCTGGCGCGCGGCGCGGTCGCGATGGCGCGCCGCAAGGTCGTCGTCAAGCGGCTGAACTCGGTGCAGAACTTCGGCGCGATGGACGTACTCTGTACCGACAAGACCGGCACGCTCACGCAGGACAAGATCATCCTCGAACACCACCTCGACCTGTCCGGTCACAAGAACGAGGACATCCTGCGGCTCGGCTGGCTGAACAGCTTCCACCAGAGCGGCCAGAAGAACCTGATCGACATCGCGGTCGTCGCGCGCGCCGACGAGATCGGCGAACGCGTGAAGCCGCAGGGTTACAAGAAGATCGACGAACTGCCGTTCGATTTCGTGCGGCGCCGCCTGTCGGTCGTCGTCGAGGATACGCACGGCACGCACCTGCTGATCTGCAAGGGCGCGGTCGAGGAAATGCTGGCGGTCTCCACGCACGTGCAGGACGAAGACGGCGTGCGCCCGCTCGACTTCGTGGCCCGCAAGCGATTGCTCGAACAAGCCACCGCGTACAACGAGGACGGCTTCCGCGTGCTCGTGCTCGCGACGCGCACGATCCCGCGCGGCGACGAACGCGCGCAATACCGCACCGCCGACGAACGTGATCTCGTCGTGCGCGGCTTCCTGACCTTCCTCGATCCGCCGAAGGAATCGGCCGCGCCGGCGCTCGCCGCGCTGCGCGAGAACGGCGTCGCGGTGAAGGTGCTGACGGGCGACAACGCGACCGTCACGATGAAGGTGTGCCGCCAGGTCGGCCTCGCGCCGGGCAAGCCGATGCTCGGTACGGAAATCGACGCGCTCGACGATGCGACGCTCGCGCAGGCGGTCGAACGCACGACCGTGTTCGCGAAGCTCACGCCGCTGCAGAAGGCGCGCATCGTCAAGGCGCTGCAGGCGAACGGCCACACGGTCGGCTTCCTCGGCGACGGGATCAACGATGCGCCCGCGCTGCGCGACGCGGACGTCGGCATCTCGGTCGACAGCGGCGCCGACATCGCAAAGGAAACCGCCGACATCATCCTGCTCGAAAAGAGCCTGATGGTGCTGGAGGAAGGCGTGATCAAGGGCCGCGAGACGTTCGGCAACATCCTGAAGTACCTGAACATGACGGCCAGCTCGAACTTCGGCAACGTATTCTCGGTGCTCGTCGCCAGCGCGTTCCTGCCGTGGGAGCCGATGCTCGCGACGCAACTGCTCGTGCTGAACCTGATCTACGACACGTCGCAGATGCTGCTGCCGTGGGACAGGATGGACCCCGAGTTCCTGAAGAAGCCGCGCAAGTGGGAAGCCGGCAACATCGGCCGCTTCATGCTGTGGGTCGGGCCCACGTCGTCGGTGTTCGACATCACGACGTACGTCCTGATGTGGACCGTGTTCGGTGCGGGCGCGCTGTATCACCTGAACGGCGGTTCGGGCGGCCAGATCGTGATGAATTCGGGCTGGTTCATCGAGAGTCTCGTGTCGCAGACGCTCGTCGTGCATCTGCTGCGCACGCAGAAGATCCCGTTCCTGCAAAGCACGGCGTCGCTGCCGGTGCTGCTGTCGACCTTCACCGCGATCGCGATCGGCTGCTGGCTGCCGTTCTCGCCGTTCGCGGAGGCGATCGGCTTCATGCACCTGCCGGGCACTTACTGGCTGTGGCTCGCCGCGACGATGGTCGGCTACATCGTGCTCGCGCAGATCGTCAAGACGATCTACGTGCGCCGCTACAAGCAGTGGTTCTGATGGCGCGCCGATGACGACGTGCCGGCCCGTGCACTACCCGCGCGGGCCACACGACCGGACCTGCCGTCGTTCGGTGACGAACGGGCCGCCTCAGCGGCCCGTTTTTCATTCATTGGGCGTCGTTCGCGCCGAACAGTTGCACGCACACCGCGCGCCCTTCGTCGGTCAGCGCCGCGCTGCCGGTACCGTCCTCGTTCAACGTCGTCGCGCTCAGGCCCGCGGCGTCGAGCTGCGTCAGTACACGGCGCAGCGTGCTCATCGGCAGTTGCGTGCGCTTCGCGATCTTCGGCAACGACCAGGTCTTGCCGGCCGGATCGCTCGCGGCTTCGTTCAACGTCGCCAGCGTGGCAACGAGGGCGGGATCGAGCGGGGATTCGTCGGATTCTGAAGTCATCGGTTCGGGTTCGTCGGCCGGCGTCGGGCCGGCATGCATGGAGAAAACGATCGCGGACACTATACGCCGCGTCACGCGCCCTTGAGCGCCGCGCGCATGAACGACACGAAACGCGCGGTGACGGGATCGTCGCGCTCGGACCGCCATGCGAGCCCCACGCGCCACTTCGCGTCCCGGCCGTCGAGCGGCAGCACCGTCGCGTCGCGCAAAAGATACCGCGCACTGGACGGGATGAACGCGACGCCGACGCCGGCCGCGACAGACGTCAGCACCGACTGCACGTCTTCCGCCTGCTGCATCACGTGCGGCACGAAGCGGCGCTCGACGCACCACCGGTCGATCTGCGCGGCCAGCCCCGGGCCGCGCGCACGCTGCAGCGCGATGAAGCCGATTTCATTGAGCACGTCGAGGTTGGCCGGCACGCGCTTGAAGCCGAGATGCGGCGGCACCGCGAGCGCGAGCGCTTCGTCGGTCACCTTGAACGACGACAAGCCTTCGTCGGAAGGCAGGCGCAGGAAACCGGCGTCGAGCTTGCCGGCGCGCAGCCGGCGCGTCTGTTCGGACGACGACAGGTCGCTCAGCGTCACCGCGATACCCGGATTGCAGCGACGGAACTCGGCGATCAGTTTCGGCACGAGCGTCAGCACCGACAGGCAGATGCCGAGCCGCAAATGTCCGCGCTGCCCGCTCGTCGCTTCCCGCGCACGCGCCAGGATTTCGTCGGCATCGCGCACGAGCGCCTGCGCGTCGGGCAGGAACCGTTCGCCGAACGGCGTGAGTTCCGCGCCATGCCGGCCGCGCTCGAACAGCTTGCCGCCGAGGCTCGCCTCGAGTGCGCCGATCTGCTTGCTGAGCGCGGGCTGGCTCATGTGCAGTGCATCGGCCGCACGGCTGAAATGGCACAGCTCGGTGACCGTCAGGAACGTGCGCAGCAGTTTCAGTTCCATTCTTTCGTGGAATCATAACGATTGAAATATTCATTTTACCGATCGAACGCAATGGCGTTCAATACGGACATGCCCTTCCCGGAACCCACTTTCATGTCCGTCGATCAAGCTGCCGACTGCGTAGCCGAGCCACCATGCGATGTCGCGGACGCAAACGCATGCGTCGTCACCGCCGATACGCGCGCACCGAAACGTCGTACCGAACGCACCGACGGGCGCAGCCGCCGCTTTCGCTTCGGCGATGCGCTGGACGACACGCCGCCGCGCGCGGTGACGGGTTCGATCGCGGTCAGTTTCGCGGTCGTATCGCGGCGAAACTGGCCGCGCTGACCCGCACATCTGCTCGCCTTCTGTTCGCGTTCTGTCCCACGCGCATCGCTGCCCGACAATTCGAAAACGATCGGAATCCTCCCGTATCACGCGTCATTGCGCGTCATCGAATCGTCATCGCTCCGCGATCGACCGTATAATTTCCCGCACCCGCCGACCGCCCATGCATCCGCGCAGCCGCATCGCGCGTGAAAAGGAGACTTTCGCTTGACCGGCCTCATCGCGCGCGTGCCTCGCGCCCGGATCACCCTGATCCTCGCCCTGTCGTTCCTGCTGCTCGCATTCGCCACGAATGCGTCCGCGCAGCGCGTGCAGCCGCATCGCACCGCCCATGCGCAGCCGCATGCACACACGAAGGTCGTCAAGAAGCAACCCCATCGCAAGAAAAAGGCCGTCAAGCATCGCCGCTCGCGCGTGACGCATCAGGCGGCCAAACGCCACGCGGCACCCGCGCCGCAGCAGCGGCGCGCGAAACGCACGACCGCCGTGCGGCCGCGCCCGGCCGCGAAACCGACATTGCTCGCCAGCTGCGGCTACACCCCGCGCGCGGTCGGGACGCTGCATTCCCGCGCGGCCTACGTGCTCGACGTCGATTCCGGCACGCCGCTGCTGGCGCGCAACGCACGCACCGTGCGGCCGATCGCGTCGATCTCGAAACTGATGACGGCGGTCGTCGCGCGCGACGCCGATCGGCCGCTGAACGGCGTGCTGCGCGTGACCGCACGCGACCGCGACACGATCAAGTTCACCGGTTCGCGCCTGCAGGTCGGCTCGGAACTGTCGCGCCGCGAGATGTTCCATATCGCGCTGATGTCGTCGGAGAACCGCGCGGCCGCCGCGCTGAGCCGCGACTACCCGGGCGGGCGCGCGGCGTTCGTCAAGGCGATGAACCGGAAAGCGCGCCAGCTCGGCATGCGGCATACGCACTTCCGCGAGCCGACCGGCCTGTCGCCGCACAACGTGTCGACGGCGGAAGACCTCGCGCGGCTCGTCGGCGCGGCCGCGCGGGATCCGCTGATCCGCTATTTCTCGACCGATCTGTCGACCACCGTGCGCCCCGGCGACGGCGAACTCGTGTACGTGAATTCCGACCCGCTCGTGCGCTACCGCCGCCTGCCGATCCGGCTGCAGAAAACCGGCTTCATCAACGAATCGGGGCACGGGGTCGTGATGCGCATGCGCGTGAAAGGCCGCCGCGAAACGGTCGTGCTGCTCGGCGCACCGACGCGTGCCGGCGTTTCGAGCGACGCAATCAGGATCCATCGCTGGCTGTCCTGTTCGATCCAGTAAACGCGTACGGGCAGCCGGCGCGTTCACGCCACGGGAGCGACGCCATGCAGCACGAATACCGCTTCAACGCATTCGGCCGGCTGCTCGCCGTCGTGCGCACGGACGGCCGCTGGGCCGTATTCGATCTCGGCGCCGAAGGCAAACGGCGCCCGGCCAATCTGCAGATTCCATCCGCGCTCGCCGCGGACGAACTCGGCCAGTACCTCGGCGATCTGCTGCACGAAAACGCGACCCCGCGATACAGCGAAGTCGTACGGGTCGTGCATCGGCGCATGTAATCGCGTGCTGCCGGTGCCGCCGGCCGGCGATCAATTCGACAGCTAAACTTGCAAGTTTAGCTGTCGTGTTCTAAGATTCGCCGCATGAACCCGCCACGCAAACCCGGCGTTTCCGCCGAAACCGTCGCCGCCGACCTTACCCTCGCGGTCGGCCAGCTCATCCGCCGGCTGCGCTCCGAGGTCGATTCCGCAGGGCTCGGCATGTCGCAGACGAGCGCGCTCGCGCGGCTCGATCGGCACGGGCCGATGACGACCGCCGATCTCGCGCGCGCCGAAGCGATGAAGCCGCAGTCGATGAAGGCGATCCTCGCGAGCCTCGAGGAAGACGCGCTCGTCGAGCGCGAACCGCATCCGACCGACGGCCGCCAGATCCTGTTCAAACTCACCGCGGCCGGCCTCGACGCGCGGCGCAAGCGCAATGCCGCGAAACACAGGTGGCTCGGCGCGGCGATCGAACAACTCGATCCGCAAGACATCGACACGCTCGCGGCGGCCATCCCGCTGATCCGCCGCATCGGTGAGCAATGAACCCGGCCGGTGCGCCGCTCGGCAGGCGCGCGCCCGGCTTTCTTCGCCCTTTCCCCGGAGCCCCATCATGAGCGCAACCCGTCTCGACACGAACACGGCGCTGGTCGTCATCGACCTGCAGAAAGGCATCGTCGCCCTCCCCACCGCGCATCCGGTCGCACCGGTGATCGCGCACGCCCGCGAACTGCTCGACGCATTCCGCAGCCGTGGCCTGCCGGTCGTACTGGTCAACGTCGCGGGCGGCGCGCCGGGCCGCACCGAGCAACCGCCGCGCACGGCGCAACTTCCCGCCGACTGGACCGAACTCGTACCCGAACTGAACCGCCAGCCAGGCGACCACGTGGTGACGAAGCACACCTGGGGCGCCTTCACCGGCACCGGTCTCGACGCGCATCTGAAGGCAGCCGGCGTCACGCAGATCGTGCTGGCCGGCGTCGCGACGAGCATCGGCGTCGAATCGACCGCGCGGCAGGCGCACGAACTCGGCTATCACGTGACGCTCGCCGTCGACGCGATGACCGACCTCAATGCCGACGCGCACGTCAACAGCGTCGAGCGGCTGTTCCCGCGCCTCGGCGAGACGGGCACGACGCAGGACATCGTCGCGCTGCTCGACCGGCGCGGCGCGTGAGCGCCCCACGCATCCAGCCGGCGCCGGGCCATGCGTCCGGCCGGCTCGATCCGTCGATCTGGAAAGTCAGCGCGGTCGCGACGCTCGGTTCGCTGCTGTCGCAACTCGATGCGACGATCGTCAACGTGTCGCTGTCGAGCCTCGCGACCGACCTGCATGCGAGCCTGTCGACGATCCAGTGGGTGACGAGCAGCTACCTGCTCGCGCTGACGCTGGTGCTGCCGCTGAGCGGCTGGCTCGTCGATCGCATCGGCGTGAAGGCGCTGTACCTGTGGTGCTTCTCGGCGTTCACGCTGACGTCGGCGCTGTGCGGGCTCGCGTGGTCCGCGCCGTCGCTGATCGCGTTTCGCGTGCTGCAAGGCGTCAGCGGCGGCTTGCTCGCGCCGATGGCGCAGATGATGATCGCGCGCGTCGCCGGCCAGCAGATGGCGCGCGTGATCGGCTACGCGGCGGTGCCGGTGCTGCTCGCGCCGATCCTCGGCCCGGTCGTGGCCGGCGCGATCCTGCAACACACGTCGTGGCGCTGGCTGTTTCTGGTGAACCTGCCCGTCGGCGCGCTCGCGCTCGCGCTGGCGGTACGGTTCCTGCCCGGCGACCGGGACGATGCGCCGCGGCGCGAACTCGACTGGATCGGCCTCGCGTTGCTGTCGCCGGGCCTCGTGTTGTTCCTGTACGGCGTCGAGCGGATCGGCGCGATGAGCGGCATCGCGGCGGTCGCAGGCTCGGCGCTCTTGCTCGTCGCGTTCGTGCGCTTCGAGCGCCGCCGGGGCGAGCGTGCGCTGATCGATCTCGCGCTGTTTCGCTCGCGCGTGTTCGGGGCGGCGGCCGGCACGCAGTTCCTGTCGAACGGTGCGCTGTATGCAGGCCAGATGCTGATCCCCGTATTCCTGATCCAGGCGTGTGGGCGCTCGCCGGGCGAGATGGGCTGGCTGCTCGCGCCGCTCGGGCTCGGCATGCTCGTCACCTATCCGTCGATGGGCGCGCTGACGAGCCGGTTCGGCGTACGCCGGCTCGCCGCCGGCGGTGCCTTGCTCGCACTCGCCGCCACGCTGCCGTTCGTGTTCCTCGCGCTGACCGGCTACGATCCGCTCGTGCTCGTACCGGCGCTGTTTCTGCGCGGCATGGGCCAGAGTGCGATCGGCGCACCGTCGATCGCCGCCGCGTATGCGTCGGTCGAGCGCCGCAACCTGCCGATGGCAACCACGTCGCTCAATATCGTGCAGCGGCTCGGCGGCCCGACGTTCACGACGCTATGCACGCTGTTTCTCGCGTGGCGGCTGCAGGCCGAATCGGTCGCGGCGGGCGGCACGCAGGGCGTCGCGTATGCGTGGGCGTTCGGCCTGCTGTGCGCGCTGCACGCGGCGAGCTTCGTGACGACGCTGCGGCTGCCGTTGCGCTCGGCCGGTGCAGGCGCCGGCGACCGACGGGCCGGCAACGCACCGGCCGGTTCGCGCTGAACACGGGCCGCGCCGCGTGCGCGGCCTTCCGCTACGGCAGCCACATCGGCACGATCGACGCCGCGAGCAGCACGCCGAGCCCCGCATTCAGGCAACGCCACTGCCGCTCCGTGCGCAACACGCGCGCGAACAGCAGCCCGGCGAAACACCACAGCGACAGCGACGCCATCGCGGCCACGCCGAATGCAAAGCCGAGCAGCACGCCGAGCCGCGCCGGCCCCGACGCGAGCGCCGCGAACGACGCGGCCGCGCCGAGCGTCATCGCCCAGCCTTTCGGGTTGTGCCACAGCATCCACACGCCGCTGACGAACCCCTGCGGCCGGTGCACGTCGACATCGAGCCGCGGCTTGCCGCCACGTCCGATGCGCACGGCGAGCCACATCAGGTACGCCGAACCGGCCGCCCTCATCGCGAGCTGCAACGCGGGCAGCGCGAGCAGCACACTGCCGAGCCCGGCGGCGGCCGCCGCCGCCATCGACGCGAGGCCCGCGGCGATGCCCGCCATCAGCGGCAGCGAACGCCGATAGCCGAAATGGGCGCCCGATGCGGTCGCGAGCGTCGTCGCGCCGCCCGGCGTCACGGTGGACACGATCACGAACAGCACCAGCGGCAGATAGTCGTGAAGCGGCACGAAGGCTCCCGGTCGTCGTTGCTGAAGCCTCGTTTTTACCTGCGATTCCTCCATTACGACAGCGAAAGCTTTTTATGCCTTGCATTAGCATTCATAATGCGACGCATGGCACGCAATCTCGACCTCGCGCTGCTGCGCGCATTCGTCTCGGTGGCCGATCATCGCAGCATGACGGCGGCCGGCCACGCGCTGCACCTGACGCAGGGCGCGATCAGCCAGCAGGTCGCGCGGCTCGAAATGCTGTCGGGCCCGCTGTTCGTCCGCGAGCATCGCAATCTGCTGCTGACGGCCGCCGGCGAGCGGCTGCTCGAACAGGCGCGCCGGCTGCTCGCCGTCCACGATGCGCTGCTCGCCGACCTGAGCGCCGGTGCGGTGGAAGGCGCGGTGCGTCTCGGTGCGCCGCAGGACCTGGTCGGCACCTGTCTCGCGCCGATCCTGAGAAGCTATGCCCACGCGCATCCGCAGGTCGCGCTCACGCTCGTGTGCGCGGCATCGCCGGAGCTGCGGCGCGGGCTCACGCACGGTGACCTCGACGTCGCGCTGATCGAGGCGCCGGTCGGATCGTCGCGCGGCGAGTGCATCGCCGTCGACCGGCTGGTGTGGGTCGGCGCGAAAGGCGGCACCGCGCACCGGCACTCGCCGCTGCCGGTATCGATGGTCGCGCAGACCTGCGCATTCCGCCCGACGGTGCTCGATGCACTGCGCGGCTGCGATCGCCCGTGGCGCACCGTGTTCGAGAACGGCAGCTTCGATGCCACGGCCGCGACCGTGCGCGCCGATCTGGCCGTGACCGTCTGGCTCGCGTCCACCGTGCCGCCCGATCTCGACATCCTGCCGGCCGGCAGCGGCCTGCCCGCCCTGCCGAATTTCTCGATCAACCTGCACGTGCCGCGCGGCCAGCACACACCGGCCGCGACGGAACTGGCCCGCTGCCTGCGCAACGGTTTCGCACGCCTGCGCGCGCTCGCGTAGCGTCGCCGCGCCAGGGCCTGTCCATGCCAATGACAGGCTTGCGCAGGCCCTACACCGTGCCCGGCTCCTGCGGCGCGGGCGTCGTGCCCGCCGCCTCCAGCGCCTGATGCAGCGTGGCAAAGATGCACGACGCGCCGACCACGTCGGTGATCCCGTGACGATCCATGTCAGCGCGCAGATAGCGGCTCACGCGCCCGAACAGCACGCCGACGCCGCGCGCATGCAGCGCCCGGACGAGATCGATCAAGGTCCGCGCGGCCGAATAGTCGACATCGGTGATCGCGCCCGCATCGACGACGAACCAGCGCGGCGGCACCGGCGCCGCGTCGACGAGCGCGGTCACTTCGGCAGCGAACAGATGATCGTTCGCGAAGAACAGGTCGGAGCCGAACCGGTAGACGATCAGCCCGGGCGCCGTCATCGCGCCGCGCCGGGTGGGCACCGGCTGCCACCGCCCGTTGCCGGCGACGGGTTCGAGCACCATCGTGTGCGGCTGGTAGCTGTGGCGCACGTGCCGCATCAGCGACAGCGCGACGGCCAGCAGGATGCCCTGCTCGACGCCGACGGCCACGACGGCCGCGGCCGTGACCAGCGCGAGCGTGAATTCGCCGGGACTTTCCTGGCGGATCGCCGCGAGGCTGCGCACGTTGATCAGCCCGAGCGCGATCGTGAACACGATGCCCGCCAGCACCGCGTGCGGCAGGTACTGCAGCGTCGGGCTGAAGAACAGCAGCACGACGGCGACAACCGCGGCGAACGCGAGATGCCCGATCTGACTGCGCACGCCCGCGCGGTCGGCCATCGCCGTCTGCGTCGGGCTGCCGTTGACGACGAACGCACCGCCGAGCGCCGCCGCCGCGTTCGCGGCCGCGAGCCCGAGGATGTCGGCATTGGTGTCGACGGCCTCGCCATACTGCTGCGCGAACGCGCGCGCGGCGGCCGCGCTCTGCGCGATGATCATCACGAAGCACGAAGCGGCGACCGGCACGAGGTCGAGGCACTGCTGCCATGTGACGGACGGCCAGCGCAGCGGCGGCAGCCCGCCCGCCACGGGCCCGAGCACCGCGATGCCGTGCGCGGCGAAGCCGAACGCGGCGCTCGCGGCGATGCTGCCGGCGACCGCGATCATCGGCATCGGCACGCGCGGCAGGAACCGCTTGCACGCGAGAATCGCGGCGACGACGAGCGCCGCGAGCGCGAGCGTCGGCCGGTGCGCGTGAACGAGGTGCGTGACGACGTAGTGGAGTTGCGCGAGGCTGCGCGACGCCGGGTACGGCACGGACAGGCCGAGCATGTCGCCGAGCATCGCGATCGACACCTGCACGCCGACGCCGGCGAGGAAGCCGACCAGCACCGTGCGCGACAGGAAATCGGCGAGAAAGCCGAGCTTGAAGATGCGCGCGAGCAGCAGCATCGCGGCGGTCAGCAACGCGATCATGCCGGCCAGCGCCGCATAGTCGGCGCTGCCGGCCGGCGCCATCGACGACAGCCGGCTCGCGAAAATCGTCGCGGTCGCGGAATCGGCGGCGACCACGAGATGGCGCGACGCGCCGAAGCACGCGAACGCAACGAGCGGCAGGAACACCGTGTAGAGCCCCGTGACGGCCGGCATGCCGGCGATGCGCGCGTAGCCGAGCACCTGGGGGATGTCCATCGACGCGAGCGACATGCCCGCGAAGATGTCGCGGATGGCGCCCCCGCGACGGACCGGGAGGATGCCTTTCAGCAGCCGCACGCGCGACGGACGGCTTTCGTTGGAATCTTGCATGCGTGAAATGCGTCAGGTCGAAGTGACGGGAGCCACGAACGGGTGCGCGACGGTGTTGCCTGTCGCTCACCGTCGCCGGACGGACTGCGCGCCAATGCGAACGGCATGCCGGCAGCGCCTGCGACGTCCGCATGATTGCATGGATCGCCCATCGAGCGCATCGACGCGCGAAGGCCTGCGTCATGACGTCCAGCCGATCGCCCTCCTGCGTCCGCCATGCCGGGCAAGCGGCTCGCACGTCAGCGTGCGGTGATGCGGATTGCCTCTTCCTTCACGTCGATGCAGAGGATACCTGCGCAATGGTGAGCCGATACGGGAGCCGCTCGACATGTATTTGCGATACGCATCCGGAACCCGATGGCACAATCACGGTCCCTTTCATATGCCCTTCACCGGGCGCGCGCCGCGTCGCGGCGCCGATTCAACGCACAAGAAGGACCCAGCCTGCCCCTATGCCCCTGAACGAATCCTGGTTGACGCCGCTCGTCGGCATCGTCGTCCTGCTCGCCGCCGCCGGTGCAATCACCGCCGTCGTCCATTTCCTGCTGTTTCGCGTGGTCGCGCGGCTCGCGCGGCTGTCCGCCACGCGCGTCGACGACGCGCTGTTCGAATTCGGTGCCTTCAAATGGTTGAACCGCATCGTCCCGTTCGTCGTGATCAAGCTCGGGCTCGGCGCGGTGCCCGGCGTTCCCGGCTTCGTCGTGCAGGTCGTCGACAAGGTGCTGTTCGCGTTGATCGTGTTCCTCGTGACGATGACCATCAGCGCGACGCTGTCCGCACTCGAACATACGCACCGCACGTCCCGACGCGACCAGCCGCGGCTGTCGCTGAAAGGCGCGATGCAGCTCGTCAAGCTCGTGATGTTCATCACGGCCGCGCTCGTCGTGATCGGCGACGCGACCGGCAAGCAGATCGGCCTGCTGCTGTCCGGCATCGGCGCGATGTCCGCGGTGCTGATGCTGATCTTCAAGGACACGCTGCTCGGCCTCGTCGCCGGCGTGCAACTGTCGTCGAACGACATGCTGCGGATCGGCGACTGGATCACGATGCCGTCGGCCGGCGCGGACGGCACGGTCATCGACATCACGCTGAACACTGTCAAGGTCGCGAACTTCGATCACACGATCATCACGGTGCCGACCTGGAAACTGATCACCGAGAGCTACCAGAACTGGCGCGGGATGACCGAAGCGGGCGGTCGCCGCATCAAGCGCGCGTTGTTCGTCGATGCGACGAGCGTGCGCTTTCTCACGAACGACGAGATCGAACGGCTCGAACGCCTGACGCTGCTGAAGGACTATCTGGCGGACAAGGTCGATGCGATCGAGCAATGGAACGGCACGCTCGGCGCGGCCGGCGAGTGCCCGGCGAACCGCCGCCAGCTGACGAATCTCGGCACGTTCCGCGCATACGTCGCGAACTACCTGAAGGGCCATCCGCGCATCCGCCGCGACATGATGAACATGGCGCGACAGTTGCCGCTCACGGCCGAAGGCATCCCGCTCGAGCTGTACTGCTTCACCGATACGACGACATGGGTCGACTACGAGACCATCCAGGCCGACCTGTTCGACCACCTGATCGCGGTGCTGCCCGAGTTCGGGCTGCGCGTGTATCAGCATCCGTCGGGCTTCGACATGCGGCAGATGGTCGACGCCGCGCAAGCCGGGCCGCACACGCGGCGCGCGGCCTGATACCGGCCGCGGCGGCCGGCCGCCGCGCGGCAACGCTCAGCGCGCCGCGCACTCCGACGCGAGCCGCCCCAGCACCTTCAGCGCGTCCTCGATCTGCCGCGACCACGGGTAGCTGTAGTTGAGCCGGATGAAGTGCCGGTAATCGGTGCCGGCCGAGAACATGTGCCCGGGCCCGACCGTGATCCGCTGCGCGAGCGCGAGCGTGTACAGCTTCATTGCATCGACCCGCGGCGGCAGCTCGACCCACAGCACGTACCCGCCCTGCGGCTGCGACAGCCGCGTGCCTTCGGGGAAGAAACGCCGCACCATCGCGCTCATCAGGCTTGCCTGCTGCGCATACTGCTTGCGCATGCGCCGTAGATGAAAATCGTAGCCGTCGTGTTTCAGGTACTCGGCGATCGCGAGCTGCTCGATCGCGGGCGTCGCGAGCGTGTTCAGGAATTTCAGCTTCTCGACCTGGTCGCGGTAACGGCCCGGCATCGCCCAGCCGATCCGGTAGCGCGGCGACAGGCTCTTCGTGAACGACGCGCAATGCAGCACGAGCCCGTCGCGATCGAACGACTTCAGCGCGCTCGGCGCCGTGTCGCCGAAGTGCAGCTCGTGATAGACGTCGCTCTCGATCGCCGGCACGTCGTGCTTCGCGAGCAGCTCGACGAGCGCGCGCTTGCGCGCATCGGGCATCTGGAAGCCGAGCGGATTCTGGAAATTGGGCATCACCATGCATGCGGCGATGCGCTCGCGCGCGAGGACCCGCTCCAGCGCGTCGAGATCGATGCCGTCGCCCGGGTGCGTCGCGACTTCCAGCGCGCGCATGCCCATCCGCTCGATCGCGTGCAGCATCGCGTAGAACGTCGGCGACTCCACCGCGATCGTGTCGCCCGGCTTCGCGACCGCCTGCAGGCACAGGTTGATCGCCTCGGTCGCGCCGATCGTCATCACGATCTCGCCCGGCTCGACCGCGACCCCGCGCTCCGCATAGCGCCGCGCGATCTGGCGAATCAGTTCCTGGTTGCCCGGCGGCAGATCGTCGATCACGCCCCAGCGCGTGCGGCGCCGCCCGATCGCCTGCGCATAGCGCGCGAGGCGCTGCACCGGAAATTGCGACGCGTCGGGGTACGGCGAGCCGAGCGGCACCGCGTCGTCGCGCGCGATCGAGCGCAGCGTCGACAGCACGAGCCGGCTCACGTCCACGGCCGACGGCTCGGCGGCCGGCGCGGAAACATGCAGCTCGGCCTCGGCCGGCGCCGCCGTGCGCGCCCGTACGAAATAGCCCGACTGCGGCCGGCTCTCGATCAGGCCGCGGCTTTCCAGCACGAGGTACGCGCGCAGCACGGTCGTGACGCTGAGCTGCTGCTGCCGGCTCGCGTGCCGCACCGACGGAATCCGCTCGCCGGGCCGGTACACGCCCCGCTCGATCTGCGCCTGGAGATCGTCGGCCAGTTGTTCGTAACGCTTCACGCGCCTCCCTTTCAACTTCCCTTCAGCAACACAGTTGCGATCCGCACGGGATGAATGGCCGAAACTGTACTCTTTTTTGAAGTGAACAGGTGTACACACAGCCGCACGGGCGCCGCGCGTACTCTGCACGCATCGACCCCGACACCCGGCATCATGAAAAAGAAATCCGCGACTGCGCGCATCGAACCGTACACCCACCCGGCCGCCGGCTGGGGCGCGCTGAAAGCCGTCACGATCAACCTGATCAAGGAAAAGGTCGCCGGCGGCAACTACCGTACGCTGCTGCGCCAGAACCAGCCGGACGGCTTCGACTGCCCGGGCTGCGCGTGGCCGGACCGCCAGCACGCATCGACGTTCGAATTCTGCGAGAACGGCGTGAAGGCTGTGGCCGCGGAAGCGACGAGCAAGCGCGTGACGCCCGAATTCTTCGCCGCGCACACGGTGACCGAACTGCTCGAACAGTCGGATTTCGAGCTGGAGCAGCACGGCCGGCTCACCGACCCGATGGTGTACGACGCGCGGACCGATCGCTACGTGCCGATCGCGTGGGACGATGCGTTCGCGCTGATCGCGCGCCATCTGCGCGCGCTGCCCGACCCGAACCAGGCCGCGTTCTACACGTCCGGCCGCGCAAGCAACGAAGCCGCGTTCCTCTATCAGTTGTTCGTGCGGCTGTACGGCACGAACAACTTCCCCGACTGCTCGAACATGTGCCACGAGGCGACGAGCCGCGGGCTGCCGGCGTCGGTCGGCGTCGGCAAGGGCACGGTCACGCTCGACGATTTCGAGCATGCGGACATGCTGCTGATCTTCGGCCAGAATCCCGCGACCAATCACCCGCGGATGATGGGCGAGCTGCGCGAGTGCGCGAAGCGCGGCGCGACGATCGTGTCGATCAACCCGCTGAAGGAGCGCGGCCTCGAACGCTTCGCCGATCCGCAAAGCCCGCTCGAGATGCTGACGATGTCGGGCACGAAGATCGCGTCGACGTTCATCCAGCCGACGATCGGCGGCGATTTCGCGCTGATCAAGGGGATGGCCAAGCGCGTGCTCGAACTCGACGACGCCGCGCGCGCCGCCGGGGCGCCGCGCGTCGTCGACACCGCGTTCATCGGCGAGCACACGGCCGGCTTCGACGCGTTCGCCGACGATCTGCGCGCCGAAAGCTGGGCCGCGCTGACCGCCGAAAGCGGCGTGCCGTACGAGCAGATCGATGCGCTCGCGCAGCGCTACGCGCGCAGCGAACGCGTGATCGCGACGTGGGGGATGGGCATCACGCAGCACAAGCATTCGGTCGCGACGGTGCAGATGCTGACCAACCTGATGCTGATGCGCGGCAACATCGGCCGCCCCGGCGCCGGCCTGTGCCCGGTGCGCGGCCACTCGAACGTGCAGGGCAACCGCACGGTCGGCATCGAGGAAAAACCGTCGCAGGCGTTCCTCGACCGGCTCGGCCACGTGTTCGGTTTCGAACCGCCGCGCCATCACGGCTACGACGTCGTCGAAACGATCGAAGGCATGCTCGACGGCCGCGTGAAGGTGCTGATCGGCCTCGGCGGCAACTTCGCGATGGCGACGCCCGACACGCCGCGCACGTGGGAAGGCATGCGCCGCTGCGAACTGTCCGTGCACATCACGACCAAGCTGAACCGCAGCCATCTGATCCACGGCCGCGACGCGCTGATCCTGCCGACGCTCGGCCGCACCGAGATCGACCTGCAGGACAACGTCGCGCAGGGCGTGACGGTCGAGGATTCGATGAGCATGGTCCACGTGTCGTACGGGATGAACAAGCCGGCGTCGCCGAACCTGATGTCGGAGCCCGCGATCGTCGCGCACATGGCGCACGCGCTGTTCGGCAGCGACAAGATCGACTGGCTCGCGTACAAGGACGACTACGCGAAGATCCGCGACGCGATCGAGGCGACGCTCGACGGCTTCTACGACTACAACACGCGCATCGCGCGGCCGGGCGGCTTCCACCTGCGCGTGGCGTCGCGCGACCGCGAATGGCTGACGCCGACGGGCAAGGCGAACTTCATCGCGCATGCACTGCCGACCGACACGCCGATCCAGCGCGCCCGCGCGCTGCACGGCAAGCGGCTGATGACGCTGATGACGACGCGCTCGCACGATCAATACAACACGACCGTCTACGGGCTCGACGACCGCTACCGCGGCGTGTTCGGCCAGCGCCGCGTGGTGTTCGTCAACCGCGACGATCTCGCGATGCTGGGCCTTGCGGCCGGCGACTGGGTCGACATGGAAACCGTGTGGCACGACGGCATCGAGCGCCGCGCGAACGGCTTCCTGCTCGTCGAGTACGACATCCCGCGCGGCTGCATCGGCGCGTACTACCCGGAAACCAACCCGCTCGTGCCGCTCGACAGCGTCGGCGACGTGTGCAACACGCCGACGTCGAAGTCGCTGCCCGTGCTGCTGCATCGCGCGGCCGCGCCGGCCTCGATCGCCGCCTGACGGAGCGCGGCGAAGATCGTTCGTCCGCGCGCGCACCGGCTGCGGAGGCTGCCTGCCCCGAACCGCGAGCCGCTGCCGGCGGAGGCGACGCCCGACCCGCCCTGCCGCGTCACCTGACCCACCCCGCCCAATCGCGACGGCCACGCAGGAAACCGCCATGCTCGGCGGCCGCGTCCGCGATCCGATGCAGCAGGACCACGCCGCTCAGCAACGCATGCGCGGCGTCGCCGTCGCGCGCGGCCACGCGACGCCGCAACACGCGGGCCGCTGCGGCGCACGTGTGTTCGAGCCGCGCGAAATCCGCCTGAACGATGCGCCCCCGCACCACCGCTGCCGCACGGCGCACGGCCGGTTCGTGCGTGGCCAGTTCGGCGAGCGACAGCAGGCTGTCGCCGAGTCCCCAGATCGCGAGCAGATCGCGCATGTCGCGCTCGATCAGCGTCTGCGGCAGGCTGCCCGCGAAGCCGAGCTCGCGCGCGAGACGGTCGGCCGTGCGGCTCAACCATGCACTCGCGGGCCACGCACGCGGATCGCGCGCGATCCCGGCCAGATCGCGGCGCACCGCGCGATGCAGGCGGCGCCGGCTGGTGCCGGGATCGCCGGGAAACACCAGCGCGAAGATCAGCGCGCCGAACGCGATACCGAGCAGCGTCGCGAGCGCGCTGTTCAGGAACGCGGTATCGCCGATGCGCGTCGTGTTGTCCGGCGACGTGAAATTCCAGAAGAAGATCGAGAACGCGCTGCCCATCGCCGCCGTGCGCGGATGGCGCATCGCGATCCCGGTGCCGATCAGGAATACGCCGAGGATGTAGGCGAGCATCTCGAAGCCCGACACCGCAGGCAGCAGCGCGAAGTTGCAGACGACGCCCGCGACCGCCGCGCATGCGGTGCCTTTCAGGAAACCGACGATCGCCCGCACCGAACTGGGACGTGTCGAGAACAGTGCGCTCACCACGGCCGTGATCGCGACGAACCCGCCCCCCGCCGGCCACGCGGTGAAGATCCAGATCGCCGACGCCGCCAGCACCGCGATGAACGCACGAACGCCGTTGTGGCACGCGAGCACCGGATCGCGGTGGAACGCATAGCGCACGCGTGCGGGCGGCGGCACCGGACGGTCGAGCAATGCCTGGCTCGCGAATGCGCGGCCGAAACCGCCGAGCAGCGCCGACAGCCGGTCGAGCGTGAGCAGGCGCGACGTGTCCGTGCCGGCCGGCACGGCCGCTTCGACACGCAACGCGTCGTCCACGCGCGCGCGTAGCGCCACTATCTCGTGCCCCGAGTCGCCCGACACGGCGACCCGGTCGAGCACGCTTGCCGCCTCGTCGACGAGCGGTTCCGGCGCGTCGCCGCTGCGCGCCGCATGCTCGCGGATCGCCTGCCCGGCGGCCTGCGCGGCGAGCACGCCCAGCGCCGCCACGCGCAGATGGCCGATCATGTTACGCACGGGCGGTGCGCCAGCCGCCGCATATTCGGCTGCCGTATCGAGTTCGAGCGCGTCCGCGAACAGCCGGTGGACGGCCGCGTCGTTCGGCTCGCGGCGCAGCGCGCCCGCGCCGACCGCCGCCGCGCGGTCGAGATAGCGCGCGAGCCGCGTGCGGACCTCCTTCAGCGGCGCGCCCGGCGCGAAGACCGTTTCAAACAGCGCACCGCACAGGATGCCGACCACCACGTACAGAAACCGCGCGACCGCGATGTCGAACGCATGCAGCGGCGCGGATACCGCGTCCATCGCGACGATCGCGGCCGTATAGCCCGCGAGCACCGCCGCATACGCACGAAAATTCCGCTGGAACGTCGCGATGCCCGCGCACAGGCCGATCCACGCGGCGAGCGCGGGCAGGAACAATTGCGGCGTCTGCGCGAATGCGCTGGTCAGCGCGAGCGCCACGGCCGCACCGATCGCGGTGCCGAGAATCCGGTACTGGCTCTTCGACAGCCCCATCCCGCGGCTGCCCTGCGCGACGATCCACACGGTCGACGCGGCCCAGATCGGGTCGTCGAGATTCATGCGGAACGCGATATGGAGCGCGAGCAACGACGCGGCGGTATTGCGCAATGCGAAGCCGAGCGCGCCCGGCGGCAAGGTGGGCCATGCATCGCGCAGCGCGGCGCGGATGGCCGCAATCGGCGGCAGGCCGGGGACGGAAAATTTCATGCGTCGAGCATACGATCGTGCGGCACGCGCCACTACCGGGGAAAACGGAATGCGGTATTGCAGTGCACGGAATAATCGGGACAACTGACATGAAAATGCAGAGGCAGGACCGACAACGGTAAGATGCGCGCAGGCTGAACACGTAACAAATTTGTATGGACCTCGATAGCATCCGAATATTCTTGCGCGTAGTGGAGCGCGGCAGCTTCACCGCCGCGTCCGTGGAACTCGACATGCCGCTCAGTCGCGTGAGCCGCAAGGTCAAGCACCTCGAGGACGATCTCGGCGTGCAACTGCTGTACCGGACCACACGCCGCGTGTCGGTCACCGAAGCCGGGCGCGATTACTACGAGCGCTGCCTGCGCGCCGAGGACATCCTGCTCGACGCGGACCGCCAGGTCCGCACGCTTCGCACCGACCCCGAAGGCACGCTGCGCGTGCTGGTGCCCTATGCGATCGGCCTGTTCCAGCTCGAACCGGCGCTCGCCGAATTCCGCCGGCGCTACCCGCTCGTGCAACTGGTGCTGATCTACGACAACAGTCCACTCGACCTCGTCGAGCATGGCTTCGACGTCGCGCTGCGCGCGGGTCTGCTGAACGATTCGGGTTACGTCGCGCGCTCGCTCGGCTGGTCGCATGCGAAGCTCGCCGCGAGCCCCGCCTACCTGGATCGCACCGGGCGGCCGAGCACGCCGAACGATCTCGCGCAACACGACATCCTGTTCGTCGGCCGCGATGCGCCGGGCCTGACGCTGCGGCTCAGCAACTCCAACGGCGATCGGGCCGACGTCCCGGTGCAACCCGTGCTGATCTCGAACGAATCGGTGACGGTGTTGCGCCAGGCCACGAGCGGCGGCGGCATTGCGCTGATCTCCACGCATTTCACCGCACGGAAGCTCGCGAGGAACGAGCTCGAGATCGTGCTGCCCGACTGGCATCGCACCAACGACGTCGAGTTGCACGCGCTCTACCCGCGCCGCGCGACGCTCGACAGCAAGGTGCGTGCGTTCGTCGAGTTTCTGACGGAACTGTTCGCCACCTGGCGAACCGCGCCGTAACCGGCCTCGCACGGCCGGCAATCGATGCACGTCGACTACATTATTGCGACGCAGGAAAGGAATTAATGAGCGCGCAGGCGTTGATCGTCGTTCTCCGCATGGTTAGCCTGTGACGATGAAAAACGACCACACACGCGACGGCAGCCACGTGCCCGCTGCCCGCCGACGCATCACGCGCGTCGCACCCTCCTGACCGGCGATAGTCCGCCCCGCGAAGCCGGCCCCGGCTTCGCCATTCCGATCACCGATCGAACCGTACGCCGCACGCGACGGCGCCGCTCGCCCGACCGCCGGGCGGCGTCCGTCCGTCGGTTTCGCGCTTCGCCGCGCGCCTGCCCGTCGCGTGCATGCGCGGCGGACGGCGCGCGCCGTATGGCCTTCATCCATCACGCAGGAACCCCATGTCATCTCCGTCACCCCAGGCACCGCTGTCGGGCGGCAAGCTCGCGATCGGCACGATCGCGGTATCGCTCGCCATGTTCATGAACGTGCTCGATTCGTCGATCGCGAACGTCGCGATCCCGACGATCTCGGGCGACCTCGGCGTATCCGTCGATGAAGGCACGTGGGTGATCACGATCTTCGCGGCCGCGAACGCGGTATCGATTCCGCTGACCGGCTGGCTCACGCAGCGCTTCGGCCAGGTACGCCTGTTCGTCGCGTCGATCCTGCTGTTCGTGTTCGCGTCGTGGCTGTGCGGGATCGCGCCGAACCTGCCGACGCTGCTCGCCGCGCGGATCCTGCAAGGCGCGGTCGCGGGGCCGCTCGCGCCGCTGTCGCAGGCGCTGCTGCTCGGCGCATGGCCGCGGCAGAAGTCGTCGACCGCGCTCGCGCTGTGGTCGATGACGGCGCTCGTCGGCCCGATCGCCGGGCCGTCGCTCGGCGGCTGGATCACCTACGACTACAACTGGTCGTGGATCTTCTACATCAACATCCCGGTCGGCTTCTTCGCGGCGGCCGTCACGTGGTTCGTGTTCCGCGATCGCGAATCGGCCACGCGCCGCCTGCCGATCGATACGGTCGGCCTGCTCCTGCTCGTGCTGTGGGTCGCGTCGCTGCAGATCATGCTCGACAAGGGCAAGGATCTCGACTGGTTCAATTCACCCGTCGTCGTCGCGCTGGGCATCGTCGCGCTGATCGGCTTCGCGTTCTTCCTCGTGTGGGAGCTGAACGAGGCCAACCCGATCGTCGACCTGCGGCTCTTCACCCAGCGCAACTTCGCGGGCGGCACGATCGCGATCTCCGTCGCGTACGGGATGTTCTTCGGCACACTCGTGCTGCTGCCGCAATGGATGCAGGGCTATCTCGGCTACCGCGCGGTCGATTCGGGGCTCGCCACCGCGCCGCTCGGGCTGTTCGCGATCCTGCTCACACCAGTCATGGGGCGTCTGCTGCCGCGCACCGACCCGCGCTATATCGCGACGCTCGCGTTCGTCGGCTTCGCGGTCGTGTTCATGATGCGCACGACGTTCTACACCGACGTGTCGCGCTGGGATCTGGTGCTGCCGACGCTGCTGCAAGGCATTCCGATGGCGATGTTCTTCGTGCCGCTGACGTCGATCATCCTGTCGGGGCTGCCGCCGGAGAAGATTCCGGCCGCGGCCGGCCTGTCGAATTTCGGCCGCACGTTCTGCGGCGCGGTGGGGACGTCGCTGATCAGCAATGCGTGGAACGATCGCACGATCCTGCATCACGTGCGGCTCACCGAACAGGCGAGCGTCACCAATCCGGTCTTCACGCAGCAGCTCGACACGACCCGTTCGCTGCTGCACCTGAGCCCCGATTCGGCGCTCGCGTTCTTCAATGCATCGGTCGATTCGCAGGCGGCCGTGATGGGATTGAACGACATCTTCTACGTGTCGGCGATCATCTTCATCGCGATCATCCCGCTGATCTGGATCACGAAACCGGTGCGCTCGGGCGGCGGCGATGCCGATGCGGCGGCGGCCGGCGCGCACTGATCGGCGTTCGTTGCGCGGGACGCAGCGCCTGCGTCGCGCGGGCCGCGGAACTCGCCCGTCATGGCGGCACCATCGTCAGGCGCCCGTGCGGCAGCGAGCCCGTGTTGTATCGAATCGTTTCAACGCGCCAACGGCGTCGGATGCCGCGGGTATACTCCGTCGTCAGCCGCCTGCCGTCTCGTCGTCCGTCAAAAGCGGCCCGATTCCGGGCGGTTTCGTCGCGAAGCTTCGCGTTTCGCCACCCCGCGCCCCAGCCTCGACACGAGACACCCGACGCCGACCATGAAACGATTCCTGCTGCTCCTTCCCGCCGCGCTGCTCGCCGCCTGCGGTTCCGCGCCCTCGTCCGACTCCGCCGGCTCGGGCGCCGCGCCGATGATCTACGTGTCGTCGCAACGTCCGGCCTACGCGGTCGCGAACTGCCTCGACAGCCGCCTGTCGGGCACCGAGCAATCGCAGCACAACGGCGTGACCGACATCGCCGTCGGCTCGAATTCCTACTTCGTCACGCTGACGCCGTCGGGCAGCGGCTCGGTGATCAAGGTCGTGCGCGGCTCCGGCAACGAGCCGGCCGAGGAAGCGATGCGCTTCGCGATCGCGCGCTGCGCGATCTGACGCCCCCGGCGCCGGGCGCCCGCCCGACCCGCCGCTGTGCGCCGCCCGGCGCGCGTGCCGAATATTTTCATCCGGGTGCCCGTCGATGAGAGAATCGCACCACGATTCCCTTTCGATGGAGCCCGCATGAAGCACCTGCTGTCCCGGCTGTTCGTCAGCGCCGCGCTCGTCGCGCTTGTTCCGGCGCTGCCGGCGCAGGCAGCCACGCCGCCCGGCATCTTCGTCGTCGCCACGCAGCTCGGCGAATTCACGACCCTCGACCCGAGCGGGATCTACGAGCTGGTGCCGTCCGAATACGTCGCGAACACCTACGAGCGGCTGGTGCGCGTCGACCTGAAGGACCCGACGCGCTTCGACGGACAGATCGCGCAATCGTGGACGGTCGGCGCCGACGGCGTGACCTACACGTTCAAGCTGCGCCCCGGCCTCACGTTCCATTCCGGCAACCCGGTCACCGCCGACGACGTCGCGTGGTCGCTGCAGCGCACCATCCTGCTCGACAAGGGGCCGGCCGGCGTGCTCGCCGATCTCGGCCTCACGAAGGCGAACGTGACGCAGAAGGTACGCGTGGTCGATCCGCAAACCGTCGTGCTCGAAACCGACCGCAAGTACGCGCCGAGCTTCGTGCTCAACGTGCTGAGCGCGTGCCCGGCATCGGTCTTCGACAAGAAGCTGCTGCTGTCGCACCAGCAAGGCAACGATCTCGGCAGCGGCTGGCTGCGCACCAACGACGCGGGCTCGGGCCCGTACCAGCTCGTCAAGTGGACGCCGAACGAGACCATCGTGCTGCAGCGTTTCGACAAATACCGCACGCCGTACCCGATGAAGCGCGTGGTGCTGCGCCACGTGCCCGAAGCCTCCGCGCAACGGCTGCTGCTGGAGAACGGCGACGCCGACGCCGCGCGCAACCTGAGCCCCGACAGCCTCGCCGCGCTGTCGAAGGCCGGCAAGATCAAGGTCGCGTCGTGGCCGGTGTCCGCCCTGCTGTACCTGAGCCTGAACACGAAGAATCCGAACCTCGCGAAGCCCGACGTGCAGCAGGCGATGAAGTGGCTCGTCGATTACGACGGCATCCAGCGCAATATCGTCAGCACGACGTACAAGGTGCATCAGACCTTCCTGCCCGAAGGCTTCCTGGGCACGCTGAACGCGCGGCCGTACAAGCAGGACGTCGCGAAGGCGAAGGCGCTGCTCGCGAAGGCCGGCTTGCCGAACGGTTTCGACGTGACGATGGACATGCCGAACGACTATCCGTACCTCGAGATCGCACAGGCACTGCAGGCGAACTTCGCGCAGGCGGGCATCCGCGTGAAGCTGATCCCGGGCGACGCGAAGCAGGCGATCGGCAAGTACCGCGCGCGCCAGCACGACATCTTCATCGGCGAATGGTCGCCCGACTACATGGACCCGAACAGCAACGCGCGCGGCTTCGCGTGGAATCCGGACAACTCGGACCAGTCGCCGACCAAGATGCTCGCATGGCGCAACGGCTGGGACATTCCGCAACTGACGAAGGACACCGAGGCCGCGCTCGTCGAGCCGTCGCCCGCGAAGCGCGCGCAGCGTTACGAGGCGCTGCAGAAGGCCGTGCTCGCGAACTCGCCGTTCATCATCATGTTCGAGAAGGTCGTGCAGGTCGCCACGCGCCCCGGCGCGACCGGGCCGGAAATCGGGCCGATCAACGACCTCGTGTCGTACCGCACGCTCGCGAAGTAATCGCGGCCGCCCGCGCTGGCCGCGACGCGCGTCGGCGGCCGGCAGTGCCACGCGATCCGGCGGCCGCGCGGGGCGCCGGACATGCGGCAGCAGGCGGCCGCCCGCACCCGTTCAATTGAATGCCGCCCACACCAGGTATGCATTCAGCCCGACGATCACGACCGTCGCCGCGCCGGCGACGATCCGCAGCGGCATCCGCATCGCGTAAGCGCCCATCACGTCCGTGCGCGCCGACAGCAGCAGCAGCGCGATCATCGGCATCGGCAGCACGAAGCTCAACACGACCTGGCTCGCCACCATCGCGCGCGTGACGTCGCAGCCCAATGCCACCACCACGAACGCGGGCGCGATCGTCACCGCGCGCCGCACCCAGATCGACATGCGGCGGTGGATGAAGCCCTGCATCACGACCTGCCCCGCCATCGTGCCGACCACCGAGCTCGACACGCCCGACGTCAGCAACGCGACGAGAAACAGCGCGCCGGCCGCCGGCCCGAGCACCGGGATCAGCGTGTGACAGGCGTCGCCGATGTCGGTCATGCCCGGCGCGGCCGCATGAAACGCGGACGACGCCATCATCACCATCGCGAGATTCACGAACCCGGCGAGCCCGAGCGCGACCACGACCTCGCGGTTCGAGAAACGCACGAGCCGCCGCCGCTCGGCGTCGTCGCGCGGCGCGGTGCGATCCTGCGTGAGGCCCGAATGCAGATACAGCGTGTGCGGCATGATCGTCGCGCCGATGATGCCGACCGCGATCGTCAGCGCCGCATGATCCGGAATCTGCGGGACCACCAGATGGAACGCGGCCGCATGCCAGTCCTGCGGCGCGATCAGCAGTTCGCCGAGATAGCACGCGCCGATCACGCCGACCAATGCCGCGATCGCCGCCTCCAGCGGCCGGAAGCCGCGTTTTTCGAGCGCGAGGATCGCGCAGGTCGCGAACGCGGTCGCGATCATCCCCGCGAACAGCGACAGATGGCACAACAACCCGAACGCGAGCGCGCCGCCGAGGAATTCGGCGAGATCGGTCGCCATCGCGGCGATCTCCGACGCCACCCACATGCCCCACACGACCGGCGCGGGGAAGCGGTCGCGGCACAGCTCGGCGAGATTGCGGCCGGTCACGATGCCGAGCTTCGCCGACATCGCCTGGAACAGCATCGCGATCGCGTTCGCGGCCAGCACGACCCACAGCAGCCGGTAGCCGTACGCGGCGCCGGCCTGGATGTTGGTCGCGAAGTTGCCGGGATCCATGTAGCCGATCGATGCGATCACGGCCGGGCCGACGAACGGCAGCAACGCGGCGACGCCGGTGCGGCGCCCTTCCAGCGCGGCACGCGCCGCGCCGTCGGTCTGCTCGGTGGACAGTCCCGGCAGCGCAAAGCCGCCGGCAGGTTTGCTCGGGACGGGAATCATGGCAAGTATTCCGTTCGAATGAGGACGGCTGATTCAGGGATCGCGCCCCGCCACAACCAGCATGCCGCGTGCCGGCCATGGCAGGACGCCGGCGGCGTCACAGCGGCACGACGTCGGGACGGTTGCGCGGAAACCGTGCGATCACGTCCGGCGCGATGTTCAGGTGCGCTTCGACGAGCTTCGGCGGCGTGTGCGCGAGCCAGTCGGACAGCGACACCTCCGCATAGCGGTCGGTCTTGAAGATCTCGAGGAATACGAGGTCGGTCTTGCCGGTGTTCTGCACGTAGTGCCCGAGGCTCTTCTTCACGTAGCCGACGTCGCCCGCGCGGAAGTCGGCCGTCTGCGCCTTCGGCCCCGTGTCGAACACGGTCATCCGCGCCTCGCCTTGCAGGTAGTACTGCCATTCGTCGGCGTTCGGGTGCCAGTGCAACTCGCGCATGCCGCCCGGGTGCACGGTGACGAGCGCCGCCGCGACGGTCGTGGATACGTTGAAGTTGGTGCTGTCCGCGATCCGCACCTCGCCGCCGCGCGTCTTCCTGACCGGTTTCATGTCGCCGAGCGAAAAGACGAACGGATGCGGCGGCGCGCCCGCCGACGCGGCCGACGCGCGCTGCGCGTCCGCGAGCGGGCCCGGTTCGTCGCCCTGGAAGATCCACAGGTTGTCGAGCGGCACGTTCCGGAACGCATCGGCCGGCACGCCGAAGTTCAGCGCGAGCACGTCGGGCGGCGTATGCGCGATCCAGTCGGTCAGCAACAGCGTGTTGAATTCCGATGCGCGGCCGTTATCGAATGCGAGCAGGAATTCGGCGCCGTCGCTGCCGATGCCCTGCAGCGAATGCGGCAGGCCGGGCGGGAAATACCAGAGGTCGCCGGTCTTGACGTCCTGCACCGACGGCCGCCCGAGTTCGTCCAGCACCGTGATCCGGCAGCGGCCGTCGAGCATGATCGCCCACTCGGCCTGCTGGTGCCAATGCATCTCGCGAATGCCGCCGCGCGTCAGGCGCATGTTGACGCCGGAAATGGTTTCGGAAATCGCGAAATCGTCCTGCGTGACTTCGCGCGCCCATCCGCCATTTTGAATGCGTTTATGCGCATTATTGAAAGACGCCCAGAATAACGGCATCCCGTTGATATCGGTGGCCGGCGGATCCTGAAAGGACGGGAATTGATTGGCGATGGCCGGATTTTTAGGCCCCGGATCGGTCAGGCTCTGGCGGTTGCGCGCATTCACCGCGCCTTCCGGCGGGCTGTCCGGATTACCGAACGAGGCGGCCTTGGCGGTTACCGCGATGCCCGCGGCGGCAATCGCGCCGGCCGTGCTCGTCAACATCTTGCGTCGAGAAAGATTCGTCATGATTTCCTCTTATTCGTGCAATCGAGAGAATTTCCATTACGGAATACTTGCCGCTTTTTCGAATTACCGAAAATCAAACATCCCGTGACGCAAGTTAAATACAAAACCATCTAAAAATTAAATGAATTATTAATCTTGATTGATGAGTTAAACTGATCGACTTTAATTTTGTAATTATTGCGATGCAGCAGGCTGTAAATGGCGGCAAGCTGTGCTCGATATGCGCACCGCGCGATTGCCGCCCGATGCCATCGATTCGGGTTTCCTGGCGCGCAAACCGGAATGGAAAAATGCGGATGCGCCGGCTTTCACCGGCCCGGAGCGGAACCGGGGCGGGTCACTCCCGCGACATGTCGGCGAGTCGTTGCGCGGCGAAGCGCAATCCGCCGAGAATGCGTTCGGCGATCCTCGCCGGAAATCCGGCCGGCAGCGCCGCGCCGACCGATTCGATCACCTGGGGCGTCATCGCGACGAGCCGTTCGACGATCGGTGTCGCGATATCGCCAAGCAGGCAATGCTCCGCCATCGCAGTGAAGTGCCGGCGCGTGATATCGCGCATCGCGTAGTGCTTGCGCTTGCCGTGCACCGCCATCGCGAGCTTCGCCTTGTGCCACGACCACTGGTTCGCGCCATCTCCCTCGACCGGCCAGATCGACATCACGTCGTAGAGCGGCGTCAGACGGAAGCGGCCGCCCGGCAGCAGGCGCAGACTGAAGTTCTTCGCATGCCCGTCCGGTGCGGCAAGCATCCAGAACACCACCAACGCGGTGAACAACGTGTCGAGGTCGGCCTGCGCCGTTTCCGACCGGCGCAGGATGCCGGCCAGATCGGGCACCCCGGGGCCACCCTGCGATTCGTATTTCAGATGCGGCGGCACGCCGAGCGCCTGACAGAAATCTTCTTGCGGCAAGCGCAACAGCCAGCCGCCGTCACGATGCAGCGCGCGATCGAAGCGCGTGACCGACAGCACCTTGTGTTCGCCGAAACGCACGATGTCGGCCTCCGCCGTCGGCAGGCCGAACGCACGCAGGATCGCGAGGCACAGCCATTCGTTTTCGACGGATGTCGTCAGATCCGCACGCTTGTTGCCGACCAGCCCGAGCGGCAACTTCAGAATATGCGTCGTCGGGGTCGCGCCATGCGGACGCATCCATCGCCCGTCGTGAAACAGCAGCGCGGTCTTTTCCTGCGCGCCGGCCAGCGACAGGCGGAAATCGTCGTCGTCCTGCGCACCGCCCGCCGCCCCGCTCGCCTGATCGAGCACGCGCGCCACCTCGTCGTCGGACAACGGCGTGCCGTCGATCCGGTCATGGCCTGCCGGGGTTTCATCCTCGCCGAGCAACTGCACCGCGCCGACGCAGTCCCGGCCGAGCGCGGCGAGCAGATCGAACGGCTCGATCGTCGCCGTGCCGAACCGCGATGCAAGCCGCCGACGAATTGCATCGCTGTCCGGCAGCAGATTGTCGAAGTAGTGATTGACGCGCTCGCCGCGCAACGGCGCATCGCCGACGCCGAACGGCAGCGACAGCGACAGCGGGCGGCCGGCGTCCGACTGTTTCCAGCCGGCGTCGTACAGCAGTTCCATGCCGCCGCGCGCGGGAATCCGCCAGATTCCCACCCGCACGCCGTTGGCCCAGATCGATAGCGCGCGGCCGTGCGATTTGCGTCCCATCGATTACCAGTCGACGTTGGCAGCGTCGCGCCCGTCCTTCGTGCGGATGCTGAGCTCGAGACCGTACAGCGCGGTCAATTCGAGCAACTGCCTGAGCGACAGGCTTTCGGTGCGCGTGGTTTCGAGCGACGACAGGCGCGACTGGCCGACGCCGATGCGCGCCGCCGCTTCGGCTTGCGTCAGCCCCTTGGCCTGACGTGCGGACGACAGGATTTCAGCCAGTTGCGCGGGGGTATTGACGATGAGATTCACGGGGATGGGCTCGGTATACGATCCATGCAGTATATCTCTGTGAGAAATAAACGCAAATTATTCCCGTCAGACATAAACGCGTAATATGTCTGTCAGGAATAATCCGTCATGCGGGCCACCCGTCTCCGCTCATCGGGTGTTCCCCGCCCCTATCATCGTGAGCCAGCCATAGTTTTTATTCGCTGGCGCCAATGATTTTGGTTTTGTCAGATAGATGACATCGAATCATCAAATGACAACGATCTAACAGCCGATGATCTGCGCGTTCGCCCATACCGTCGAGTCCCGCTATGCCGAGCTGACGCCGACCGCCAAGCGCATCGCGAGCTACATGCTCGCGAACCTCGATCGGCTCGGCCTCGAGACCGCCGACCAGATCGCGCAGCAAGCCGGCACCAGCGGCATTTCGGTCGGGCGTTTCCTGCGCAGCGTCGGCTACCGCAATCTCGACGACCTGAAACGCGAACTGCGCGGCGGCGGCGATCGCCCGTGGATGATCACCGACCGGCTCGACGAGTACCGCCGCGCCAGCGCCACGCAAACGGCCGCCGGCGAGCGCAACAGCAACAGCAATGGCAGCACGCTCGCGTCGTCGCTCGAGCGCGAGCTCGACGCGATCCGCCACGTGTACCGCCTGGCCGAAGGCCCGGTGTTCGCGCAGGTGGCCGACCGGATCGCGCATGCCGACGCCGTGTTCATCCTCGGCATCCAGTCGACGCGCGGCATCAGCAACGCATTCAGCAGCTACCTCGAATACCTGCGCCCGCGCGTGTTCTATTCCGACGGCCAGTCGGGTTCGTACGTCGATTCGCTGAATTCCGAGTTCGAACGGCCGTACTGCATCGTCACCGACACGCGCGCGTATTCGCGCAGCGCGCGCCGCTATTGCCAGGCGGCCGCCGAGCGCGGGCAGCCGTTCGCGCTGGTCACCGATCTGTATTGCCCGTGGGCGCGCGAATGGCCGGCCGATCTGCTGCAGGTGAAAACCGACGTCGGCCAGTTCTGGGATTCGCTCGCACCGCTCACCTGCCTGTTCAACCTGCTGATCACGGCCGTGGTCGACCGCCTCGGCCCCGCGATCGACCGGCGCGTCGCGCGCAACCGCGAACTGCAGCGCACGTTCGACCAATTCGAATCCTGAGCGAAGCCGCCCCGCCGATGAACGATTACCGCCTCGTCGAAATCACGCCCGCCACGCATCGCGTCGACATCGATCTCGTCTATGCGACCGACCGCAACCTGACCGGCAAGCCGATCTACCGCCGCGCGCACTGCCTGCTGCTGGCGCCGGCCGAAGCCGCATTGCGCCGCGCGGTCGACGTCGCCGCGCAGGCCGGCTTCACGCTGCGCATCTACGACGCCTACCGGCCGCCGCAGGCGCAGCAGGTGCTGTGGGACTTCCTGCCCGATCCGAATTTCGTCGCCGATCTTGGGCGCGGCTCGAATCACAGCCGCGGCACCGCGCTCGACCTGACGCTCGTCGGCGCGGACGGCAAGCCGCTCGACATGGGCACGGGCTTCGACGAGATGGTCGCCGCGTCGGGTCATTTTCACGCGGGATTGCCCGAACACGTGCAACGCAACCGGCTGCTGCTGCTCGGCGTGATGCACGCGGCCGGCTTCGCGCACATCGACAGCGAATGGTGGCACTACGAACTGCCCGGCTCGCACGCGTTGCCGCAGATCGACAATGCGGCGAGCGGCCCGTGGCGCCTGATGTAGCGGCAGCGCACGCCCCCTTTTTCATGCACGTTCACGTTCAACGACTCAAACGACAGATGGAGAAGCGCCCATGAAATTCCCGACCTCCCGGCTCGTCGCGGCGCTGGCCGCCGCGTCCGTATTCGCCGCCGTTCCGCTTGCCGCCGCCCACGCGGAAACGCCGAAGGACATGTTCGTGATGGCCACGCTGCTCGACGAATTCACGACGCTCGACCCGGGCGAAATCTACGAACTGGTGCCGGAGGAATACGTCGCGAACACGTACGACCGGCTCGTGCGCGTCGACCTGCGCGATCCATCGAAATTCAACGGCGACGTCGCGCAATCGTGGACGGTGAGCCCCGACGGCCTGACCTACACGTTCAAGCTGCGTACCGGCCTGAAGTTCCACTCGGGCAACCCGCTGACGGCCGACGACGTCGCGTGGTCGATCCAGCGCGCGGTGCTGCTCGACAAGGGGCCGGCCGCCGTGCTGACCGGCATCGGCCTCACGAAGGCGAACGTCGTCGCGAACGTGAAGAAGCTCGACGACGCGACGGTGTCGGTCACGACCGACCGCAAGTACGCGCCGACCTTCGTGCTGAACGTGCTCGGCTCGTGGCCCGCGTCGGTGCTCGACAGGAAGCTGCTGCTGTCGCACCAGCAAGGCAACGACTTCGGCAACGCGTGGCTGAAGACCAACGAAGCCGGCTCCGGCGCATACAGGCTCGTCAAATGGACGGCCGGCGACAGCCTCGTGCTGCAACGCTTCGACGGCTACCGGCTGCCGCTCGCGATGAAGCGCATCGTGCTGCGCCACGTGCCCGAAGCGGCAAGCCAGCGCCTGCTGCTGGAAAACGGCGACGTCGACGCGGCGCGCGACCTGAGCCCCGACGATCTGGCGTCGGTCGTGAAGTCGGGCAAGGCGAAGGTGGCGGCATCGCCGCAGGCGACGCTGCTGTATCTCGGCCTGAACACGAAGAACCCGACGCTCGCGAAACCCGACGTGCAGGAAGCGCTGAAATGGCTCGTCGACTACGCGGGTATCCAGGGCAACGTCGTGAAGACGACCTACAAGGTGCACCAGACCTTCCTGCCCGAAGGCTTCCTCGGCACGCTGAACGCGAACCCGTACAAGCTCGACGTCGCGAAGGCGAAGGCGCTGCTCGCGAAGGCCGGCGTGCCGAACGGCTTTTCGGTGACGATGGACGTGCGCAACGACTATCCGTACACGGAGATCGCGCAGGCCGTGCAGGCGAATTTCGCGCAGGCCGGCATCAAGGTGCAGCTGATCCCCGGCGACAACAAGCAGACGCTCGCGAAATACCGCGCGCGCCAGCACGACATCTACATCGGCGAATGGTCGGCCGACTACATCGATCCGCACAGCAACGCGCAGGGTTTCGCGTGGAATCCGGACAACGCCGACAAGTCGAGCTATAAAATGCTGGCCTGGCGCAACAGCTGGGACATCCCGCAACTGACGAAGCAAACCGACGCCGCGCTGGCCGAACCGGCCGCCGCGAAACGCGCGCAGCTTTACCAGACGATGCAGAAGGAAGTGCTCGCGCGCTCGCCGTTCGTGATCATGTTCGAGAAAGTCGCGCAGGTCGCGACGCGGCCCGGCGTGAGCGGGCTCGAAGTCGGGCCGATCAACGATCTCGTGTCGTACCGCAACCTGAAGAAGCAATAAGATTCGCCGCATGTCGACTCCCGCCTCCTCCCTCGAAGCGCTGCGCACGCTGCCCGCGCGGCGCCCGGCCGTACGCTGGGCGCTGCGCGTGCTGCGCTGGGCGATCACGCTCGCCGTCACGTTCGCGGGGCTGCTCGCGCTGACGTTCGTGATCGGCCGCAAGGTGCCGATCGACCCTGTGCTCGCGATCCTCGGCGATCGCGCGTCGGCCGAAGCGTACGCGGCCGAGCGCATCGCGCTCGGGCTCGACAAGCCGCTCGCCACGCAATTCCTGATCTACGCGCGCGACGTGCTGCACGGCAATCTCGGCGTGTCGCTGCTGACCGCGAACCCGGTGCTCGACGATATCCGGCGCGTGTTTCCGGCCACGCTCGAACTGGCGACGATCGCGACGCTGATCGGCATCGCGATCGGCGTGCCGCTCGGCGTCGCGGCCGCGGTGAAGCACAACCGGCCGATCGATCACGTCGCGCGCTTCGTCGGGCTGATCGGCAATTCCGTGCCGGTGTTCTGGCTCGGGTTGATGGGGCTGCTGCTGTTCTATGCGCGGCTGCACTGGGTCGGCGGCCCCGGCCGGCTCGACCCGGTGTACGACGGCATGGTCGATCCGCGCACCGGCAGCCTGCTGCTGGATGCGGCGCTCGCGGGCGAGTGGGACGTGTTCCGCAACGCGGTATCGCACATCGCGCTGCCGGCCGCGATCCTCGGCTACTACTCGGTCGCGTATCTGAGCCGCATGACGCGCTCGTTCATGCTCGACCAGCTGAGCCAGGAATACATCGTCACCGCGCGCGCGAAGGGCCTGTCCGAGCGCCGCGTGATCTGGCGGCATGCGTTCGGCAACATCATGGTGCCGTTGCTCACCGTGATCGCGCTCACGTACAGCAACCTGCTCGAAGGCTCGGTGCTGACCGAGATCGTGTTCGCGTGGCCGGGGCTCGGCTCGTACCTGACCGGCGCGCTGCTGAACGCCGACATGAACGCGGTGCTCGGCGCGACGCTCGTGATCGGCGCGATGTTCATCACCGTCAACCTGCTGACCGACGCGCTGTACCGCGTGTTCGATCCGCGTGCGCGCTGAGGGCCGCTTCGACATGACCGTTTCCATCCTGCTTGTTGCTCCCCCCATGCCGAAGGCGACCCGACCATGAATGCCGAGCGTCTCACCCTGCGCGCGTGGCTGCTTTCCGATGCGCCCGCGTCGCGTTCGCAGGCCGCGTTCGGCCTCGCGTACCGACGCTGGCGCCGGTTCGCCACGAATCCGCTCAACCTGTTCGGGCTCGCGATCCTGCTTGCGCTGATCGTCGTCGCGATCGTCGGCCCGCTGATCATGCCGCACGATCCGCTGCGCCAGGTGCTGTCCGACCGGCTGCTGGCGCCCGGCTCGCCGTCGCACTGGTTCGGCACCGACCAGCTCGGCCGCGACATCCTCTCGCGGCTGATCGCCGGGTCGCGCCTGACGCTCGGCATCGCGCTGCTCGTCGTCGCGATCGTCGTGCCGATCGGCCTCCTGATCGGCACGACAGCCGGCTATTGCGGCGGCTTCGTCGACAGCGTGCTGATGCGCATCACCGACATCGCGCTCGCGTTCCCGAAGATCGTGCTCGCGCTCGCGTTCGCGGCCGCGCTCGGCCCCGGCGTGATCAACGCCGTGGTCGCGATCTCGATCACCGCGTGGCCCGCGTATGCGCGGCTCGCGCGCGCCGAAACGATCCGCATCGCGCAAGCCGACTACATCCACGCGGCGCGGCTGCAAGGCGCGTCGGGCCCGCGCATCCTGCTGCGCTACATCATGCCGCTGTGCATGTCGTCGGTGATCGTGCGCGCGACGCTCGACATGGCCGGCATCATCCTGACCGTCGCGGGCCTCGGCTTTCTCGGCCTCGGCGCGCAGCCGCCGAGCCCCGAGTGGGGTTTCATGGTCGCGTCGGGCCGCAACGTGCTGCTCGACGCGTGGTGGGTCGCGACGCTGCCCGGCATCGCGATCCTGCTCGTGAGCCTCGCGTTCAACCTGCTCGGCGACGGGCTGCGCGACGTCTTCGATCCCCGTCATGGAGCGTGACATGCCGACGAATTCCACTACCGCGCCGGCGCCGCTCTGCGAGATCGACGGGCTGAAGATCGGCTTTCGCGGGCACGACGGCAGCGTGACTGACGCCGTGCGCGACCTGTCGCTGACCCTCGCGCCCGGCGAACGGCTCGGCATCGTCGGCGAATCGGGCTCCGGCAAGTCGCTGACGGGCCGCGCGCTGCTCGGCCTGCTGCCCGACGTCGCGCGCTTTTCGGCGCGCACGATGCGCTTCGCGGGGCACGACCTGCTCGCGATGTCGCCGCGCGAGCGCCGGCGGCTGTGCGGCAGCCAGATGGGGATGATCCTGCAGGACCCGAAATATTCGCTGAATCCGGTGATGACGGTCGCGAAGCAGATGGGCGAGGCGTTCCGCCTGCACGAGCCCGGCTTGCGCGGCCGCGCGCTGCGCGAACGGATCGTCGAGGCGCTCGCGGCCGTGCAGATCCGCGACCCGGCGCGCGTCGCCGATGCGTATCCGCACGAGCTGTCGGGCGGCATGGGTCAGCGCGTGATGATCGCGATGATGGTGTCGACCGGCCCGCGCCTCTTGATCGCCGACGAGCCGACGTCCGCGCTCGACGTCGCGGTGTCGATGCAGGTGCTCGCGGTGCTCGACGCGATGATCGCGCGCCACGGCACGGGCCTGATGTTCATCAGTCACGACCTGCCGCTCGTGATGTCGTTCTGCGACCGCGTCGCGGTGATGTATGCGGGCCGCGTGGTCGAAACCTGCGCCGCGCGCGACCTGCGCGACGCTTCGCATCCCTATACGCGCGGCCTGCTCGCGGCCAACCCGCCGCTCGCGAACCCGCCCGACGAACTGCCGGTGCTGCGGCGCGATCCGGCATGGCTCGATTCCGCACCGCCCGCCTTCGCGCCCGCCAATCGACAGGAGCCCGCACGATGATCGACGTCGATCACGCATCGATCCGTTTCCCGACCCGCACGGGTCACGTCGACGCCGTGCGCGACGCGAGCTTCGCGGTGCGCGACGGCGAAGTGTTCGGGCTGGTCGGCGAATCGGGTTCCGGCAAGTCGACGCTGCTGCGTGCGCTGACGGGCCTCGTGCCGCTCGCGTCCGGCAGCCTGTCGATCGACGGCCGCCCGGTGGGCGGCACGCCCGATCGCGCGTTCCGCCGCCACGTGCAGATGGTGTTCCAGGATCCGTACGCGTCGCTGCATCCGCGCTTCACCGTCGATCAGACGCTGCGCGAGCCGCTGTCGATCCATGCGATCGACGACCCCGATGCGCGGATCGCCCGCGCGCTCGCGGAGGTCGGCCTCGGCCCCGCGTTCCGCTTCCGCTATCCGCACCAGTTATCGGGCGGCCAGCGGCAGCGCGTGGCGATCGCGCGTGCGCTGATCGTCGAGCCGCGCGTGCTGCTGCTCGACGAGCCGACGTCCGCGCTCGACGTATCGGTGCAGGCCGAGATCCTCAACCTGCTGCGCCGCCTGCATCGCGAACGCAACCTGACGATGATCCTCGTCAGCCACAACCTCGCGGTGATCGGCTTCCTGTGCCAGCGCGTCGCGGTGATGCAGCACGGCGAGATCGTCGAGCAATTGCGGGTCGAGGACGTGCGCGCCGGGCAGGTCGTACGCGACTACACGCGCACGCTGCTGAACGCGACCGAAGGCTATCGACGGCTCGATCCGGCGGCCGGTGTGCCGACCGCCTGACATCCGCACGACGCGCCGGCATGCGATACTCGGCACGCCGCGCACGGGTTCGCCGTCGCAGGGAACCCCGGTGCGCCGGGCGAGTCCATTTCCTTTCGTCAACAACTCAACAGCAACAGGGGGCATCCATGCTGCAATTCATCGAAACCCTGGTCGTCGGGCTCATCGTCGGCCTCCTCGCCCGCGCGTTCAAGCCGGGCGACGACAAGATGGGTATCCTGATGACCATCGTGCTCGGCGTCGTGGGTTCGCTGGTCGCAGGCTACATCGGCCGCGCGGCCGGCTGGTATGCGCCGGGCCAGGGCGCCGGCTGGATCGCGTCGATCATCGGCGCGATCGTGCTGCTCGTGGTCGTCGGTGCGATCCGCAAGCGCGCGGGCTGAACACCGCCCGCCGCGCGCCAGCGCAACACGGCCGCTCGCCCCGCGCGAGCGGCCGTTTTCTTTTGGCGAATCGTCATTCTCAGGATTGCCGATTCGTTGAGCCCTCAACGATTTACCTGCAAATCCCGCATCCATTGACGGGTGTCCACCGAGCTTACGTCATCGGCAATACCCCGACTTGCGGCCGCACAATTTTGAGATAAATTGATTGAAGAAACACGGCGTCGTTTGCTCGTCGTCGTTGTTTCCGGTTTCCCACTCAAGAGGTTCGATGAAATTGCCGTTTACGCATACAGCACCGCAGCGTTGACGGACTGCCATTCGAGCGGCCTCGCTGCGACGCGCTTCCTCTCTGGAGCCTGTCATGAAGCATCGCCTGTTCGCCGCCTCGTTCGCATTGGCTGCCTCGCTTCTGGCGCCTTCCTCGTCCTTTGCCGAAGGCGCATCCGGCATCATCCACTTCACCGGCATGATCGTCGAGCCGCCCTGCTCGTTCGCGCCCGACACGGCCAACGCCGCCCGCATACGCGCCGATTGCCCGCGGCCCGCGACCGGGCAGATCGCGTTCGTCGACGCGGCGAGCCAGCAGGCCGTCAAGACCACGACCTTTACCGAGGCTTCGGGCGCAATCGTTTTACCGAAGCGCGCGGGCAACAGTCGTGCGCCGATGATCGCCGTCGTGACCTACCAGTAAAGCCCGCCGCGGCCGCACGTCAGTCGCGATGGCGCGCGATCCAGTCGCTGAACGCGCGAATCTTCTGCTGGCCGCCGAGGTTCTCGGGATAGACGAAGAAGTAGCGCGCGCCCGTCTCGAGCACGATGTCGAACGGCCGTTCGAGCCGGCGCGCGCTGACGTCGTCGTCGACGAGCGTCACGTCGCCGATCGCGACGCCGAAGCCCTGCATCGCCGCGTTCGTCGCGAGATCGAGCGTGTCGAACGTCGGCCCGCGCGCGGGATCGACGCCACGCTCGCCCGCATGGTCGAGCCATGCGCGCCAGTCGCGGTGGTCGCGCGTCGGATGCAGCAGCGTATGGCGCGCGAGATCGCCGACCGCATCGAGCGGCGACGCTTGCCGCAACTCGGGCGCGCAAACGGGTGTCAGCCGCTCGTCGAACAGCGGCAGCGCGACGACGCCCGGGCCGGGCGAGGTCCCGTAGACGATCGCCGCATCGAACGGTTCGCTCGAGAAATCGACGACGTGCTGCCACGCGGTCGTGATCTGCACGTGGAGATCGGGATGTTCGCCCTGGAAACGCATGATGCGCGGCAGCATCCAGCGGATCACGCAGGTCGGCACCTTCAGCGCGAGATCGGTGCGCTGCCGCGTGAGCTTCATCGAGATGTCCTCGATCCGCGCGAAGCTCTCGTCGACCACCGGCAACAACTGCTCGCCCTCGGCCGTCAGCGTGAGGCCCTTCGCATGCCGCCTGAACAGCGGAAAACCGTAATGCGCCTCGAGCGTCTGGATCTGCCGGCTCACCGCGCCCTGCGTGATGCACAGCTGCTCGGCCGCGCGCGTGAAGCTGCGGTGGCGAGCCACCGTCGAGAAGATCTGCAGCGCGTGCAGGGGCGGAAGTCGGCGCATGGCGAACGGGAAACGGGAAACGGCGCGGATGGGCCGCGCGCCGACGCCGGCGCGCGCTGACCGACACGATAAGCCAAACGCCGGCTTTGCGCGAGACGCCGGATACTCAGGCCGTCGCGGTAAGCGCGCCCGCCGCGATGCGCGCCGCCGATGCGACGACGTCCGCGCGCGCCGCGGCAGTCGCCTCCGGCTGCGTGAACGACACGGCCATCACGATCGGCGCGCGCGACGGCGGCCACAGCACCGCGATGTCGGTCGTCGTGCCGTAGCCGCCGGTGCCGGCCTTGTCGGCAACGCGCCAGCCGGGCGGCACGCCAGCCGCGATGCCGGTCGCGCCGCGCGCGCCGCCGACCATCCATTCCGTCAGTTGCGCGCGCTGCGGTTCGCGCAGCGTGTCGCCGAGCAGCAGCCGCTGCAGCGTGTCGACCATCGCGACCGGCGTCGACGTGTCGCGCTCGTCGCCGGGCGCGGCCTTGTTCAGCTCGGGTTCCCAGTGATCGAGGCGGAAGGTGGTGTCGCCGCTTTCGCGCGCGAACGCCGTGACGGCCTGCGGGCCGCCGAGCACGCCCATCAGCAGGTTGCCCGCGCCCTTGTCGCCCGACTGCAGCATCGCCGCGCACAGCTGCGCGATCGTCATGCCGGTGTCGACGTGGCTTTCCGTAATCGGCGAGCCGGACACGATTTCATAGCGACGGTACAGGATGCGGCGCGGCAGCAGCGATGCGTCGAGCGCGCCGCGCGCGAGCATCGCGGCGGCCGCCATGACCGCATACGTGCCGCACAGCGGGAAGCGCTCGCGCGCGTGGTGCGCGATGCGCACGCCGTTCGACGTATCGAGCGCGGCGACGCCCAGCCGCCCGTTCGAGGCCTTTTCCAGCGCGGCGAGTTCGGCTTGTCCAGTATGGGCGCGCCCCTGGTCGGCGACCGGCGCCGACGTGCATGCGGCAACGCACGGCGCGGCAACGGCGGCAAGCAACAGCGAGCGGCGTGTCGGAGAATGTTCCATGGATGAGATCTGTTCTGTCGGAAACGGTGGCGCGAAGCAACGCGGCCGCGCATCGGCGACGCGCGACCGTTCACGCCGACGGCCGGCCCGCGACGGCATTCGCCGCGCATCCCCGAAAGACGCCCGTCGGCCCCGCGATGGCGGGATTCGCATGAACACCTAGCGTAGCAGCGACCGCCGCCGCGTTCCAGCGCGACGGCCGCGCTTCACCCTTGCGACGAAGGCAGGTACGGCATCGGATTCACCGGCTTGCCGTCGCGTCGCACCTCGAACAGCAGCGCGACGCGCGAGTTGTCGAGGTCGCCCATCTCGGCGATCGCATCGCCCTGATGCACGATGTCGCCCGTCTTCACGAGCAGCTTGCGGTTGTGTGCATACGCGGTCAGGAAATCCGCGTTGTGCTGGACGATGATCAGGCTGCCGTAATCGTTCAGGCCGGTGCCCGCATACATCACGCGGCCGTCGGCCGCGGCGCGAACCGGGTCGCCCGGCCGGCCGGCGATCTGGATGCCGCGGTTCTGCCCGGGCCGGAACCCTTCGACGATCTTGCCGGTTGCGGGCCACTTCAGCGCGACGCCGCCCGCATGGCGCTTCGTTTCCTTGACGACCTGGCGGTCGCTCGCGGTCGACGCGGTGGCTTGCGGATTGGCCGGCGAAGCGGCCTGATTATCCGCCGCGCCATTGCCCGCCACAGCCTGCGTGCCGGCCGCGCCCGCGGGCGGCAGCGGCTGCTGCTTGACGATGCGCAGGACCTGCCCCATGCGCAGCCTGCCGTTCGCGGCCAGCTTGTTCCAGGTGCGCAAGTCGGCCACGCTGCACTCGTTCGCGGATGCGATGCCCGTCAGCGTGTCGCCGCGCTTCACGACGTACTTTTTCGCGACGAGAATCGGCGCGGCCGGCATAGGCGCGGCCGGCTTAGGCGCGGCCGGCATAGGCGCGGCGGGCATCAGTCCGGCCGACGGCGCGGCAGGCCGGCTCGAATCGGAAGGCTGCCCCGCCAGCGTGTCGCTCGGCGCAACGGACTGCGTACTTGCACAACCGGCCATGACGAGCACGGCGGCCAGGCCCGACAGCCACGCCGCCTTGCGGTGAATCTCGCGCGTTTTCATGGACGATCCGACTCCGGTTTGACAATCTTTCAAGCATCTCAAAAACGGAACGGCCGACGTGTAACCGGATGCAAACAATGATGACAAACGATCACGGAGCGGATGCCGGCCGGCATGCGTTACCGGTAATACGGTCCGGTCCGGAAAAACTTGATGGTCCTTTCGGAGAAAAACGGAAGAATTTTCGTCGCAAAAAACTATGGCAACTTCGTTTTCATAGACAAACGCGCGACGTTCATCGCAACCATGCGACGAATTGGGCACCGGCCCACGCGACGCCGACGCACAGGAACAGCAGATGCAGCGCGATCTTGAACGACACGCCCCATGACGAATCGATCCGCATGACGGGCTCCCCGGTTGATGTGCGTTCATGATCGGCCATCGATCGCGCCCCGGAAATGCGGAAGCGGCGAACCGGGTCTCAGGCCAACCCTGAGACCGCCGCCGCGGTTCCTGCTAACTTATCGGCCATTCCCCCATCGCCTTGCCATCATGCGCTTCGACCTGACCGACCTGCGGCTCTTCCTGAACATCTGCGAGGCCGGCACGATCACGAGCGGCGCCGAACGCACGCACATCACGCTGCAGGCGGCGAGCGAGCGCATTCGCGGGATGGAGGACGAACTGGGCGTGCCGCTGCTGCACCGGACCAAGTCGGGCGCGCAGGCGACCGATGCGGGCCGCGCGCTCGAACACCACGCGCGCACCGTGCTGCAGCAGATCGATCACATGCGCGGCGAACTGCAGCAATACGGCCAGGGGCTGCGCGGCCATATCCGGCTGCTGTGCAACACCGCATCGCTGAGCGAATACCTGCCCGACGCACTGGCCGATTACCTGCCGCGCCATCCGAAGCTGTCGATCAGCGTCGAGGAACGCTCGAGCCAGGAGATCGTGCATGCGATCCGCAACAAGACGGCCGAGATCGGCATCGTCGCCGATTCGGTCGGCCTCGGCGGGCTCGAACAAAAGCCGTTCCGCGAAGACTGGCTGATCGTCGTCGTGCCGGCCGCGCATCCGCTCGCGTCGCACGACAAGATCGCGTTCGACGACATCGCGGGCGAAGACTTCATCGGCCTCACCGACGGCAGCGCGCTGCAGGTGCATCTCGCCGACCAGGCGCGCGCGCTCGGCAAGCGGATCCGCTATCGCGTGCAATTGAAGAGCTTCGACGCGATCTGCCGCGTGATCGCGAGCGGCGTGGGCATCGGCATCGTGTCGCGGCATGCGGCCGAGCGCGCGATGCAGACGATGGACGTGCGGCTCGTCGAGCTGTCCGATCCGTGGAGCCATCGGAAACTGACGCTCTGCGCGCGGTCGTTCGATGCGCTGCCGAAGTACACGCGCGAGTTCGTCGCGTTTTTGTCGGGCGCCACGCCGCCGCGGTAACGCGCACCACATTCGACTCATCCGATCGACATACGGAGACATGGCCATGACCGATACCGATCTCGCCAGCCGCTATCGCGCGTATATCGACTGCCTGAACCGGCAGGACTGGCCGTCGCTCGGCGAATACGTATCCGACGACGTGATCCACAACGACCGGCCGCTCGGCCTCGCCGGTTACCGCGCGATGCTGGAACAGGACTTCCGCGACATCCCCGATCTGCGTTTCGAAATCCGGCTGCTCGTGTGCGAGCCGCCGCGCGTCGCGTGCCGCCTTCGCTTCACGTGTTCACCGAAAGGGACGTTCATGGGGCTCGCCATCGACGGCCGCAAGGTCACGTTCGCCGAGAACGTGTTCTACGAGTTTCATGAAGGCAAGATCCGCCAGGTGTGGTCGGTGATCGACAAGGCGGCGATCGAGAAGCAGCTTTGACGTCGTCGGAACGGCAGGTCGTCGCGCGCGCCGGGCGGTGGCCGGCGGCCGCTCATACGCATTGCGATTCTTATGGATAACGTTTTCTCTCTTCACACATCGGGAATCCGTTTCCACGCGTTGCGGCCGCGCGCCGCTTCCAGGCCGTTGTCGCGTCCGATGTCCGCTCGATCATCGACAAGAAGCCCGGCGTTTTTTCCCATAATCCGACTCCCCCTTCCGCACCGTTCCTTCCGGCCATTCGGGTTTCTACCGGCGCATCCGACGTGAAAGTTCATTGACATCACGTCGTTCGATGCCTAAATTTGGAAAACGTTTTCCAATGCTCGAGCGCGACGCCAGTCACGGCCCGCGCAGGGGGAACGCTCGCCCGCTCGATGTGTGATTCAGGCCGTCCGTCTTCAGGGAATCAGGATTGCAAGGCGGAAGCCGGGTACGGGCCCGAGTGCGGCAACGGCAACCCGTGCCCGTCCTTCATCACTATTCGAAACTGGAGACACCATGCATCCGCGCAGCAGATTCGCGCTCGGCGCAGCGCTCAGCGCCCTTTCCGTCGTGCTCGTCACGGCGTGCGGCGGAAACGACGTAACCGACACGCCGGCGCCGCCCCCTTCGTCCACCCCGCCCGCGCTCGCACCAAACTCGCTGCAGGCGCTCGTCTATGGCGCGCCCGACACCAGCGTGCCGGCCGGCACGAACGTTCCGGCCACGATGATGGGCCAGATGCGCGCGCTGTTCGACCTGATCCGGAAATCGCCGGACTTCACGCAGGTCGTGATGGATCTCGGCGACGGCACGCCCGTCCACGTGCTCGACACGAACACCGGCGACAAATTTCTGCCCGGCAAGCTCGCGCTCGGCCTGTCGTACATCCTGATCGACATGAAGGCGAAGAACGACCCGCAATACGCGAGCTACCTCGCGACGTACCAGACGATCACGACCGCGATGATGGCGCAGTCGGGCGGCAACTACGCGTATGCGAACACGTCGTGGGGCGAGTACTACTACCTCGTCGCGCTGAACAACCTGAAGGCCCACGGGATGCTCAACGAAGTCTTCAGCGACGCGATGCTCGCGACGCTGCAGCAGCGGCTCACCTTCTGCGACATGTTCGGCCCCGATGCGAGCGGCAAGACCAGTACGTGCCCGGCCGCCGGCACGCCGATCGACATCGCGTCGCTCAACACCGCGCAGAACTACTATGCGGTGTCCTACGGCATCGCCGGGCTGCGCCAGAAGCTCGGCTGGAGCAGCCCGTCGTTCGCGTCGAAGACGGATCCGGCCGTCGCGACGATGAGCGCGCGCGATGCGCTGCTGTACACGCTGACGAACCACATCCGCAACGACTCGTCGGGCGGGTTCTCCGACGAAGCGTCGAACACGCACACGACCTACTACGACCAGGCGCGCTTCGACCGCTACAGCACGCTGCTGATCGGCGAAGTGGTCGAGCGCACGTTCGAGATGGGCAACGAAGCGAACCTCACGCCGGAGCTGAAGGGCTATCTGCGCAAGTCGGTCGACCTGATCCTGCCGCAGTTGAACACCGACGGCCAGGGCTTCAACTACGGCCGCTCGATCGGCCCGTACGGCGATTCCGCGTTCATGGAAGTGCTGACGGCCGCGGCCAATGCCGGCGTGCTGACCGATCGCGAGAAACAGGTCGCGTACGCATTCATCTACCAGGCCGCGCGCCGATTCGACACGTACTGGTACGACCCGGCGCTGTCGACGCCGTCGGTGAACATGTGGGTCAAGGGCCGCGGCACCGATACGTATCGCGGCAAGCCGCGCGTGATGGGCGAGAACTTCAGCCTGCTGCACCAGTATCTGTACGTGAACGCGTGGTGGAACAAGCTCGGCTTCGGCGGCAAGGCTCCGATGGCCGATGCGGACTACCGCGCGTGGCTCGACGCGCTGCCGCGCTACACGCTCACCTGGTACAACCAGCCGGGCGACGCCGCGCATCCGTACAGCGCCGCGCTGCTCACCGTGCGCGACGGCCGGCGCGTGATCAACCTGAACCTCAGCCAGGCGCCCGACTACAACGCGTACACGCCGTATTACCCGGTGCCGTTCTCCGACAAGCTGATCTATGGCACGACCGACCTCGGCTATGCGCTACTGCTGCCGCAGGTGACGTACAACGCGAAAACCTACATTCCCGTCACGTACTACAAGAACCTGAACGTGCAGCAGAGCAACGGCCAGGTGATCGTGTCGTTCGATACGACGAAGTTCCGGCTCGCGTCGAAGAACGCCGCGTACACGACGGATCTCGACCTGCAGGTGCACACGGTGCTGACGTTCGCGCACGGCATGATTTCGCGCACCGATACGCTGAGTTCGGGCACGCTCGCCGGCAACCTCGCGGTGGAGACGGACTTCACGTCGTTTGCGGATTTCGCGTCGACGCAGGCCAATGGCGACGGGATGTCGGTGACGTACGCGAACAGCGCGGCGACCGGCTATGCGACGTCCGGCTTCGACAACTGCGCGCTGTCCGCCTTCGACACGGCGAACGGCACGACGAATCCGCTGTCGACGACGCCGATCGGGCAACTGCATTCGAACTTCGCGTGCACGACGAAGCCGTTCGCGCTCGGCGCGGGCGCGTCCCGCACCGTCGGGTGGACGCTGAGGTACGCCGATCCGGCGTAAGCGGCACGACCGCCACCCCGTGACCGTTCCCGAAGCCGGTTGCCGAAACCGGCTTCGGGATCATTCAGCGTTCGGGCGCACGTTCACCACCACCCCGACCCCGCCATATACGCGCCAAGTGCAACCAGCCCGACGAAGAAGCAACGCTTGAACATCTTCTCGCTCATCACGCGTCGCGCATATTGGCCGCCGGCCATTCCCGCCAGCGCGGGCACGAGCGCGAGCGCCGATACGCCGAGATCGACCGTCTGCAATGCGCCCGTCACACGCAACTGCAGGCCGAGCACGATCGTCGACGCGGTAAACGACAGCCCGAGCGCCTGGATCAGATCGTCCTTGGACAGCCGCAGCGCCTGCAGGTACGGCACGGCCGGCACGACGAACACGCCGGTCGCGGCCGTCACGACGCCCGTCAGGTAGCCGACCAACGGCGACAGCCATTTTTCGTGGCGCCCCGGCGCGGGCAGCCGTGCGGCCGCCAGCCCCCATAGCCCGTAAAGCGCCAGCACCACGCCGAGCGCCGCGTGCGTCCACGTGCTGCCGGCCGCGAGCGCCGGCAACCCGCCCGTCAGCGTGCCGACCGTCAGGCCGGCGAGCAGCGGCCACAGCCGGCGCAGCAGCGCGCCGAACGACGGGCCGAGCCACATCTGCCACACGTTGGTGATGAACGACGGGACGAGCAGCAGACTTGCCGCGGCCGACGGCGGCATCGCGAGCGTCAGCAGCCCCATCGCGATCGTCGGCAGCCCGAGACCGATCATCCCCTTGACCGCGCCGGCCAGCAGGAAAACCAGCACGACGATCGTCAGCGTATGCATTTGCATGGAGGCATTCCGTCCGTTGAGTACGGCGCCGATGGTGCCTGCCTGCCATGCCGCCCGCCATCTGGTTTTGCCTGAGGCTGGCTCGGGCTCGCCGGACGGAGCGCTCAGGCGCGTCGATCCGGCCCCGTGAATCACCCCTGGCCCTGCTCGCTGTCGAGGTGCGCCATCTGCGCGGCCGGATAACGCTCGCCGGCAGCCGCCCCGGCGGGGACCGCCGCTTCGATACGCGTGAGATCTTCGACCGTTAGTTGCAATTCAGTCGCCAGCAAACCGTCCTTCAATTGCGTGCGTTTGCGGGCGCCGACCAGCGGCACGATGTCGGCGCCGCGCGACAGTACCCACGCGATCGCGACCTGCGCCGGATTGCTGCCCTTCTCGTCGGCGATCGCGCGCAGCGCGTCGACGAGCGCGAGGTTGTGCGCGAGATTCTCGCCCTGGAAGCGCGGGCTCGCCGCGCGGAAATCGCGCTCGCCCTGCCGCGCCGCCGTCCAGCGCCCGCCGAGCAGCCCGCGCGACAGCACGCCGTAGGCCGTCACGCCAATGCCGAGCGCGCGGCACACGGGCAGGATCTCGGCCTCGATCCCGCGCGACAGCAACGAGTACTCGATCTGCAGATCGGCGATCGGCGCGACGGCGGCCGCGCGGCGGATCGTGTCCGCGCCGGCTTCGGACAGCCCGATATGGCGCACGTACCCGGCCTTCACGAGATCGGCGATCGCGCCGACCGTTTCCTCGATCGGCACCGCCGGATCGACGCGGGCCGGGCGATAGATGTCGAGGTAATCGGTGCCGAGCCGCTTCAGCGAATACGCGACGAAGTTCCGGATCGCCGCGGGCCGCGCGTCGTAGCCGGCAAACCCGCCGGCCGGATCGCGCAGCGCGCCGAATTTCACGCTGATCCGCACCTGGTCGCGCGTACGGCCGCGCAGCGCGTCGCGAATCAGCATCTCGTTATCGCCCATCCCGTAGAAATCGCCGGTGTCGAGCATCGTGATGCCGTGGTCGAGCGCCGCGTGCAGCGTCGCGATGCTCTCGTCGCGATCGGCCGGCCCGTAGAAATCCGACATCCCCATGCAGCCGAGCGCGATCGCCGATACCTGCGGGCCCGTGCGGCCCAGTTGACGCATGTCCATGTCCGTTTCCTTCAAATGGTGAGTGGATGGAACGGATTCTGGCCGCGTGACGCCGCGCGATAAACGCGAAACGCTCCACCAAACCATTCGACGCTGATTAACAATGGAGCCTGTTCCTTTCCCGCCAAGGTTCTCGCCCGCATGGACCATCTGCAAGCAATGCGCATCTTCGCGCGCGTCGCCCATCTCGGCAGCTTCACGAAAGCGGCCGAGCAACTCCAGCTGCCGCGCCCGACGGTCAGCAACGCCGTCCAGTATCTGGAAAAGCACCTGAAGGTCCGGCTGCTGCAACGCACGACGCGGCGCGTCGCGTTGACCGCCGAGGGCGCGACCTACTACGAGCGCTGCGTGCGGTTGCTGGCCGATCTCGACGACGCGGAAACGCTGTTCGAGGACGCCGGCGCGTCGCCGCGCGGCGTGATCCGCGTCGACCTGCCCGAACGTTTCGCGCTGAATCACGTGATTCCGGCGCTGCCGGATTTCCACGCGCGCTACCCCGACCTGCGCATCGTGATCAGCACGACCGACCGCTTCGTCGATCTCGTCGCGGACGGCATCGACTGCGCGGTGCGGGTCGGCGTGCTGTCCGACACGTCGCTCGTCGCGCGGCGCGTCGGCGAGATGGCCCAGCTCAACTGCGCGTCGCCCGCCTATCTCGCGCGCCACGGCACGCCGCGCTCGCCGGACGATTTGCCGGACCACGTCGCGGTCGGTTATTTTTCGAGCCGCACGGGCCGCGAACTGGACTGGGAATATGCGGACATGGATTCGGGCGAGATGCGCACCGTCAAAATGCACAGCGTCGTGTCGGTCAACAGCTCGCAGGCGTATCTCGCGTGCTGCGTCGCGGGCCTCGGGCTGATCCAGGCGCCGCGCGACGGGCTCGCGCCGCTGCTCGCCGACGGTTCGCTGGTCGAGGTGCTGCCGGAATGGAATGCGGCGCCGCTGCCCGTGTCGGTGGTGTTCCCGACCGGCCGGCACCTGGCGCCGCGCGTGCGGATCTTCGTCGACTGGCTCGCGCAAACGCTCGGCGGCACGCACCGGGCGGACTGACGGCGGCCCGTACCGGGGCATGCGCCCCGACGCCGGCGCACTCAGAACTTGTGGCGGATCGCGGCGCGCACCGAGAACTGGTTCGACGACGACGACGGGCCGTCCGTCCCGACGACGTAGCCGCCGTCGGCCGCCGTGCCCGTCTTGTCGCCGGCCGCCTTCTGCCACGCGCCCTGCAGGTACACGTCGGTGCGCTTCGACAGGCTGTAGTCCGCCATCAGGCCGACCGTGTGGTACTTCGGCTTGAACGAGCCGGCCGCGGCGTCGTACTTGCCGTCCGTGTACACGTACTGCGCGCCGAGGTAGAAATCGGGCGTGAGCTGGTACTTGCCGTTGACTTCGAAGTTCTGGAACTTCGTCGCGGTCAGCCCGAGGCCGGCGAACGTCGACGCCGGCAGGTAGACCGTCGATACCGGGTTCTTCACGTCGGTCTTCGTATAGACGAAGCCGACCGTGGCCGGGCCGAACGTATAGTTGACGCCGCCGCCGAAGATGCGCAGCCGATCGGCGACGAAGTTCGCGTCGTCGGCCGCGATCGCGCCCGCGTTGCCGATGCCCGGGTTGTTCGCCTGCAGGTACGCGGCGGCGACTTGCAGCCCGGCGAGCGAATACTGCGCGCCGATGCTGTACTGGCGGTTGTTCGAGAAGCCCGTGCTGTTGCTGAAGCTGTACGTGCCGCCCAGCGTCAGGCCGTTCCAGTCGGGGCTTGCGTACTTGACCGTGTTGTTGACGCGAAACGAGTTGTCCGTGTTGTCGTTGTCGAACGGGTGCGAGAACAGCGTGCCGCCCCAGTTGCCGTTCGCGGTCAGCGGCGCGAGATAGTCGACGACGGAATCGTACTGGCGGCCGAAAGTCAGCGTGCCGAAGCGCGACTCCGACAGCCCGACGAACGCCTGACGGCCGAACATGCGACCGCCCTGGCCGAGCCGGCCGTTATTCACGTCGAAACCGTTTTCCAGCGTGAAGATCGCCTTCAGCCCGCCGCCGAGATCCTCGCTGCCCTTCAGGCCCCACCGGCTGCCCTGCGCATAGCCGCTCGCGAGCTGGTAGTTGGTCTTTCCGACCCCATTGACGTTGACGTTGTTCGTGTAATTGAAGCCTTCGTCGATCAGGCCGTACAGCGTCACGCTGTTCTCGGCAAAGGCCGGCGCGGCGCAAGCGGCGAGCGCGGCGGCAAAAATGGCGTGCTTCTTCATGACGAATCTCCGGAGCCGGGGGCCGGGCGGGCCAAACGCCCGGCGCATGTTCGATCTGTTGTATGTGTGGCCCGCAGGGCGGACGACGCGGTGTGCGGCCGCGTGAGGACAAAATGGTGTCACGTCGGAAATCGTCCGTCCATCGGGTACCGGTCATCGCGCGCAAAGCGTTGCGCTCGTCCAACTGCCGGGTTGCGCGCACGGCCCGACCGCGCTTGTCGGCGGCGGCAGGCCGGCCCGCCATCCGCGTAAACCCGATGGGCGCCGCATCGGTGGCACAATGCGCATCCGTTCGCCATTTCTTCACGAAGTCATGCTTGACCCCGATTCATGCGCGGCGCGTACCGGCCGTGCCCGCGGCCCGCGCCGAAAGGCGCTCCGATGACCGCGCCGGCCCGGGCCGGCCGCTACGCCGAGCTCGATTTCTTCCGCGGCCTCGTGCTGCTCGTCATCGTCGTCGACCACATCGGCGGCAGCATCCTGTCGCGCGTGACGCTGCACGCGTACGCGCTGTGCGACGCGGCCGAGGTGTTCGTGTTCCTCGGCGGCTTCGCGACCGCCATTGCGTACAACTCGCTCGCCGAGCGGCACGACGAAGCCGCCGCGCGCCAGCGCTTCATCCGGCGTGCGTTCGAGATCTACCGCGCGTTCCTCGTGACGGCCGGCCTGATGCTGCTGATCACCGCCGCGCTGAATGCGCTGGCGATCGACGGCCCGAACATGCCGACCAACGATCTCGACGGGCTGCTGCACAAGCCGCTCGCCGCGCTGCGCGACATCCTGCTGTTCCGCCGCCAGCCGTACCTCGCGTCGGTGCTGCCGATGTACGCGTTCTTTGCGCTGCTCGTCCCGCTCGCGCTGCCGCTCGCGCGCACGCAGCCGTGGCTGATGCTCGCGTTCAGCGGATCGCTGTGGTACGCGGCGCCGCACGTCGCGCGCTTCTTGCCGACCGTCGAAGGCGCGCCGTGGGATTTCAACCCGTTCGCGTGGCAGTTCCTGTTCGTGCTCGGCGTGATCGCGCGCTGCCAGCCCGTCTACCAGACTCTCGCGCCCAGGCCGCAGGGCTGGCTGCTGACGGCCGCGTCGCTCGCGGTCGTCGCGGCCGGCGCATACTACCGGCTGCGCATCGAGCCGTTCCCGACCGATCCGTCGATCAAGCAGAACCTCGGCGCGCTGCGGCTCGTGAACTTCCTCGCGATCGCGTGGCTCGCCGCCAAGCTCGTGCACCTCGGCTGGATGAAGAAGGTCGCGCACGCGATGCCGTGGATCGGCACGATCGGCCGGCAGGGGCTGCTGTGCTTCGTCGCGGGCACCGGCATCTCGCTCGCGGTCGATTCGCTGCTCTACCAGGCGACCGAAGGCTATCTCGACGTGCCGCTCGGGCTGGCAGCCGACGCCGTCGCGATCGGGCTGCTGTATCTCGTCGCCAAACTCTACGGGCCGCTCGTCGCGCGGCTGCCGTTCCGTTCGCGGCCATGACGCGCCGCGCCGTCATGCGCCGCTGCGACGATAGCCGGCGCCTCTCCTGAAACGATTCGCCATGCGCCGACTCGCCCTTCCGTTCGCCCTTGCCCTGATCGCCGGCGCCATCGCCACCGCCCATGCCACGCCGCCGGCGCCCGCGGCCGCGGTATCGCCCGCGCCGCCCGCCGTGCAGACCGCGACGACGCCGTCGGCCGCGCAGGAGCCGTCGGTCAATCCGGGCAGCAGCGTCGTGCTGCGCACGTTCCGCTCGGCGTCGCTGAAACGCGATTGGTCGTACACGGTCTACCTGCCGCCCGGCTACAACCCGGAAGGCGCGCGCTATCCGGTGATGTACCTGCTGCACGGCAACGCGGGCAACGCGAACGACTGGGTCACGCAGGGCCGGCTGCAGGCCACCGCCGACACGCTGATCGAACGCCACGACATCCCGCCCGTCGTGATCGTGATGCCGCAGGGCGGCACCGACTGGTACGTCGACCGCAAGGAGAAGATGCAGAGCGCGTTCCTCAACGACCTGCTGCCGGAAGTCGAAGCGCACTTCGCGGTGTCGAACCAGCGCGCGGGGCGCGCGATCGGCGGCGTGTCGATGGGCGGCTTCGGCGCGCTGCGCTTCTCGCTGCTCGAGCCGGGGCTGTTCTGCGGCGCGATGCTGCTGAGCCCCGCGATCTATGCGAACGAGCCGCCGCTCAATTCCGCCGCGCGCTACGTCGGCGTATTCGGCGACCGGCAGTTCGATCCGCGCGTGTGGCACGAGCTCAACTACCCGGCGCTGCTGCGCGGCTATTTCGCGCGCAACTGGCGCGTGCCGATGTTCATCGCGGCCGGCGACGACGACCTGACGATCCAGGCGGAATCGAGCGTGCTGTACACACAGCTGCGCCGGGCGCAGAACCCGGCCGAGCTGCGCATCGTCGACGGCGGGCATATGTGGGACGTGTGGCGCGGGTTGCTCGGGCCGGGGTTGAAGTATGCGCTGGAGTGTGTGAAGTGACGGCCGAGGGAGCGTTGCTCCGCCCTGCCGCTCGCTCGGCTCCGCGTTGAGCGAAAGCCACGGTATCCAGCGTGCGCTTCACGATGTCGCTTGAATCCGTACCCGCCGCATTTCGACTACATTGCCAAAGTGGCGATGCCATCGGTCGTCGCCTGCCTCCCCTACTCGACCCGCAGGAAATCAAGCCATGTCTGACTCGAAGAAATTCGCCGCCGTCACGGGCGCCGGCTCCGGCATCGGTCGCGCAGCGGCCGTCGCGCTCGCCCAGGCCGGTTTCACCGTCGCGCTGCTCGGGCGCACGGAGGCGTCGTTACGCGAAACGCGGAACGCCATCCGCACCGCCGGCGGCGACGCGCAGGTATTTCCCGCCGACGTGACCGACGAAGCATCGGTCGACCACGCTTTCGCGCAGATCGCACAGCAATTCGGCCGGCTCGACGTCCTGTTCAACAACGCCGGCCGCAACGCCCCGGTCGTTTCCCTCGGCGACTACGAACTCGACGTATGGAACAGCGTCGTCGCGACGAACCTGACCGGCGTCTTTCTGTGCGCGCGGGCCGCGTGGCGGTTGATGAAGGCGCAAACGCCGCAGGGTGGCCGAATCATCAACAACGGCTCGATCTCGGCGCACGCGCCGCGCCCCGACACGATCGCGTACACGGCGACCAAGCACGCGGTGACCGGGATCACCAGGTCGCTCGCGCTGGACGGTCGCCGGTACAACATCGCGTGCGGCCAGATCGACATCGGCAACGCGGCCACGTCGCTCACGGAACGGATGACGCAAGGCGTCCCGCAAGCGGACGGCAGCCTGGCGCCGGAAGCGCGGATGGACGTCGCGCATGTCGCGAACGCGATCGTCCAGATGGCGAATCTGCCGCTCGATACGAACATACTGAACATGACGATCATGGCGACCGCGATGCCGTTCGTCGGTCGCGGGTAACACGCGCCGCGGTCCGCGCCGGAAGGCAGCGTTCACGTACGGGCGGCGACCGCACCGCGCCGTCGCGACGGCGCTGAATGCGAGCCCGTCGCGACGCAGATTGGTTTCAGTGAGGCAGGCCGATCGCCTGCCGCTCGTCCTCGAGCAGTTGCGTCAACGAACCGTGCAACCGCTCAACGCTGTGCGGCGGTAGCGCGAAGCTTGCCCATCCGAGCCCGCTGTGACGCAGCAACAGCACCGCGCCGCCCTGCAGCGGATGGCGCTCGGCATACCAGCAGGGGTCCATTTCGGTCACGAATGGCTGCTCGTGCGGCGGACGTTCCGGTACGGCAGGCTGCATCGACGCGCGCAGCAGGCTCAAGTACTGGATGACTGCGTCCACGTCTTCCGGATCGAGCACTGCCGCGCCACGCTCAATCGACATCAGCACGACGAGCTTGCCGTGCTCCTCGATCATCTTGATGCTCAACGGTTGTGCCATCTTCGTCGTCCTTGCCGCGGTTACGAGATCTCATTATCGACCTCGGTACAGGCTGGCCGCCTGAAGATTTGTGATCCATGCATGAATCTTTTTTTAGAAATCTTCAGAAAGCGCGTCGCGCTGTCGTCCATCCGGCTCCACCGCTTTCTAAACGAAATTTCATCCGGCCAGCACCGTTTTTTTAGCGTCCCGCCCCCGCGTGCCTTCCATAATGGATTCGCTGCCCGCCCCCGCAGGCGCAGCGCGATGCGTCGACGCAGCCCGCCGAAGACGGACGCGCCGCCCCGCATTTCCGGCAAATCACTCCTCGCCGATCATGAACCAACTGCAAGCGATGCGTGTCTTCACGCGTGTGGTCGAGTTGTCGAGCTTCAGTCTCGCCGCACGTCAGCTCGGCATGTCGGCCGCCGCGGTCACGCGCAGCGTCGGCATGCTCGAGGCCCATCTGAACATGCGCCTGTTGAACCGGACCACGCGCAGCCTGTCGCTCACCGAGCCGGGCCGCGAATACCTCGACGGCTGCCGCGCGATCATCGAGAAGCTCGACGAGATCGAATCGAACCTCGCGCAGGTCAATCGCGATCCGCACGGTACGCTGCGCATCGCCGCGTCGGCCACCTCGGTTGCGGCCGGGCTGTGCACGCTGCTGTCCACGTATCGCATCGCGCATCCGCGCGTGCGATTCGACGTGACGACATTCGATATCCAGGTCGACATGGTGGAAGGCGGCTACGACGTGTGCTTCTGTGACGATCACCGCCTCGTCAACTCGACCTTCGTGTCGCGGACGTTGACGAGCGTGCGCGACGTGGTCGTCGCGTCCCCCGACTACCTCGCGCGGCACGGCACGCCTGTCGAGCCGGTCGAACTGAATACGCACAGCCTGCTGACCGTGTCGAACGGCGCCGCGCGCAACTGGGAGTTCTCGGCTACCGACGGCGCCTGCCGCATCTATACCGGCAATGCGCTGGCATCGACCAGCAACACGATGGTGCGGATCGCGGCACTCAATCACATGGGTATCGCGCAATTGCCGCATCCGCTCGTGGCCGACGATCTCGCACGCGGCACGTTGGTGCCGATTCTCGAACGCTACGAAGCGAACGGCGGCCCGCGCCGCCTCTCGATGCTCTACCCGAGCCGCAATTATCTGTCCACGAAAGTGCGCAGCTTCATCGACTACGTGGTCGACCACTATCGCACGCCCGGGCGCATCGCCATGCAGCTTGCCGCTGCGTGACTTCGCCGGGTCGCGCACGCCATGGCACATATCCTGACGATCGAAGACGATCCGCTGATCGCGGATCGCATCGCGCACTCGCTGCGTGCCGAAGGCCACCAGATCGACGTCGCGCGCACCGGCCGCGACGGCATGGCCCGCGCGATGAGCGCGCACTACGACGTCGTGACGCTCGATCGCATGTTGCCCGACCTCGACGGGCTGACGATCCTCGCGACGATGCGCGGCGTCGGCCTCGATACGCCGGTGCTCGTGATGAGTGCGATGTCCGACGTCGATCAGCGTATCCAGGGGCTGCGCGCCGGCGGCGACGACTACCTCGTCAAGCCGTTCTCGCTCGAAGAAATGTGCGCGCGCATCGACGTGCTGATTCGCCGGCGGCCGCGCGGCACGCACGTCGACACGGTGCTGCGCGCCGGCGAGCTGGCGCTCGACCTGGTGCGGCGACGCGCGACGCTCGGCGCGCACGAGCTCGCGCTGCTGCCGACCGAGTCCCGCGTGCTCGAATTCATGATGCGCAACGCCGGCCGCGTGCTCACGCGCACGATGATCTTCGAAGCCGTGTGGGGGTGCCGTTTCGATCCCGGCACGAACCTGATCGACGTGCACGTCGGCCGCCTGCGCAAGAAGGTGAACCGGCCTGGCGCGGCGCCGCTGATCCGCACGATCCGCGGCTCGGGCTACCTGCTCGGTTGAGTCCGTCCGCCACTTAAAACTTGTTTCATCTTTTTAGCGACCCGCTGTTAGGGGCTGCTCCGCAGAATGCGGTCATCGGATGCGCATCGGTATTTTCCCGAAGACGCGCACGTCCGGCTCTTCTTCACGACGCTTTTGAACGGAGCAGCACCTCATGCTGAAAATTGTCCGGCTCGCGCTCACGCGGCCCTATACGTTCGTCGTACTGGCGCTGCTGATCCTGATCGCGGGCCCGCTCGCGGCGATCCGAACGCCCATCGACATCTTTCCGGACATCCGCATTCCGGTGATCAGCGTCGTGTGGAACTACGCCGGCCTGCAGCCGGACGACATGTCCGGACGCGTGATCACGTACTACGAGCGCACGCTCGGCACGACGGTGAACGACGTCCAGCATATCGAGTCGCAATCGTTCCGCGGCTACGGCATCGTGAAGATCTTCTTCCAGCCGACCGTCGATATCCGCACGGCGACCGCGCAGGTCACGTCGATCTCGCAGACCGTGCTCAAGCAGATGCCGCCCGGCACCACGCCGCCGCAGATCCTCAACTACAACGCATCGACCGTGCCCGTGCTGCAGATCGCGCTGACCAGCAACACGCTCGACGAACAGAAGCTGGGAGATTACGCGGTCAACTTCATTCGGCCGCAGTTGCTGTCGGTGCCCGGCGTCGCGATTCCGACGCCGTACGGCGGCAAGACACGCGAAGTACAGATCGACCTCGACCCGCAGGCGCTGCAGTCGAAAGGGCTGTCGGCGCAGGACGTCGCGCACGCGCTCGCGCAGCAGAATCAGATCATCCCGGCCGGCACGCAGAAGATCGGCCGCTTCGAATACAACATCAAGCTCAACAACAGCCCGCTCTCGCTCGACGCGTTGAACGACCTGCCGATCAAGTCGGTCGGCGGCACGACGATTTATATACGCGACGTCGCCCACGTGCGCGACGGCTACCCGCCGCAGGGCAACATCGTGCGCGTGGACGGCCGCCGCGCGGTGCTGATGAGTATCCTGAAGAACGGCTCCGCATCGACGCTCGACATCATCGCCGGCGTGAAGGCGAAGCTGCCGCTGGTCGAACAGACGCTGCCGCCGGGCCTGAAGCTCGTCACGATGGGCGACCAGTCGACCTTCGTGAACGGCGCCGTGAGCGGCGTGGCGCGCGAAGGCATCATCGCCGCCGCGCTGACCTCGCTGATGATCCTGCTGTTCCTCGGCTCGTGGCGTTCGACGCTGATCATCGCCGCGTCGATCCCGCTGGCCGTGCTGTCGGCGATCGCGCTGCTCGCGGCCACCGGCGAGACGCTCAACGTGATGACGCTCGGCGGCCTTGCGCTCGCGGTCGGGATCCTCGTCGACGATGCGACGGTGACGATCGAGAACGTGAACTGGCACCTCGAACAGGGCAAGGACACGCGCACCGCGATCGTCGACGGCGCGAAACAGATCGTGATGCCGGCACTCGTCTCGCTGCTGTGCATCTGCATCGTGTTCGTGCCGATGCTGATGCTCGACGGCATCTCGCGCTTTCTGTTCGTGCCGATGGCCAAGGCGGTGATCTTCTCGATGGTGTCGTCGTTCGTGCTGTCGCGCACCTTCGTGCCGATGCTCGCGCAATACCTGCTCAAGCCGCACGCATCGGCCGGCCACGCGTCGGGCGAACTGGCCGCGGTGATGGATCCGCACGCGGGCCATGGCGGCGCGCACGAGGTCCCGCCGTCGCGCAATCCGCTGGTGCGCTTCCAGCGTGCATTCGAGCGCCGCTTCGAAGCCGTGCGCGCGTCGTACCGGATCCTGCTGGGCCTCGCGCTCACGCGCCGCAAGCCGTTCGTCGTCGCCTTCCTCTGCATCGTGGCCGCGTCCTTCCTGCTCGCGCCGTCGCTCGGTCGCAACTTCTTCCCGACCATCGACTCCGGCGAGATCGCGCTGCACGTGCGCGCGCCGGTCGGCACGCGTGTCGAGGAAACCGCCGCCGAACTCGACCGCATCGAAAACACGATCCGCGGCGTGATTCCGCCCGCGCAGTTGCGCGAAGTGATCGACAACATCGGCCTGCCGAACAGCGGGATCAACCTGACCTACAACAACAGCGGCACGCTCGGGCCGCAGGACGGCGACATCCTGATCTCGCTGTCGCGCGATCACGCGCCGACCGCCGACTACGTGCGCACGCTGCGCGAACGCCTGCCGCGCGCCTATCCGGGCACCACGTTCTCGTTCCTGCCCGCCGACATCGTCAGCCAGATCCTCAACTTCGGCGCACCGGCCCCGGTCGACCTGCAAGTGGCCGGCCCCAACCAGCAGGCCAATCTCGCCTATGCGCGCGAGCTGTACCGCAAGCTGCGCCTGATCGCGGGCGTCGCCGACCCGCGCATCCAGCAGGCCAGCACCTATCCGCAGTTCACGGTGACGGTCGACCGCACGCGCGCCGACCAGCTCGGCATCACCGAGCAGGACGTGACGAACTCGGTGGTCGCGACGCTGGCCGGCACCAGCCAGGTCGACCCGACCTACTGGCTCAATCCGCGCAACGGCGTGTCCTATCCGATCGTCGCGCAAACGCCGCAGTACAGGATGACCACGCTGTCGGCGCTGCAGAACCTGCCGGTCACAGGCGCGAACGGCCAGTCCCAACTGCTGGGCGGTCTGGCCACGATCACGCGCGGTGTCGGCAACGCGGTGGTGTCGCACTACAACATCGAGCCGCTGTTCGACATCTACGCGACCACCCAGGGACGCGACCTCGGCGCGGTCGCGGCCGACATCGACGATATCGTCAAGGCCACCGCGAAGGACGTGCCCAAGGGCTCGACCGTCACGCTGCGCGGCCAGGTGCAGACCATGAACGGCGCGTTCGCCGGCCTGCTGCTCGGCCTCGTGGGCGCGATCGTGCTGATCTACCTGCTGATCGTCGTGAACTTCCACTCGTGGGCCGACGCATTCGTGATCGTCTCGGCGCTGCCGGCGGCGCTGGCCGGCATCGTCTGGATGCTGTTCACCACGCATACGCCGCTGTCGGTGCCGGCGCTGACCGGCGCGATCCTGTGCATGGGTGTCGCCACCGCCAACTCGATCCTCGTCGTCAGTTTCGCGCGCGAGCGCCTGGCCGAAACCGGCAACGCGCTGGCCTCCGCGCTCGAGGCCGGGTTCACGCGCTTCCGCCCGGTGCTGATGACCGCGCTCGCGATGATCATCGGCATGGCGCCGATGGCGCTCGGCCTCGGCGACGGCGGCGAGCAGAACGCACCGCTCGGCCGCGCGGTGATCGGCGGCCTCGCATGCGCGACGATCGCGACGCTGTTCTTCGTTCCCGTCGTGTTCAGCCTCGTGCATCGGCGCGATGCGCTCAAGCACGACGGTTCCCGCGCTTACTCCCCTTCCGCGTCCGGAGCTTCCCATGTCCACTGAGATCGATATCAAATCGCCGAAACGGCTGCCCAACCTCAAGCTCGTCGCCACGCTCACCGCGCTGATTACGGTCGGCATCGTGGCGACCGGCATCATCGGCCGCGCGCACGCGAAACAGGAAATGACGACCTGGTCAGCCGAGCAAGCGGTGCCGACCGTGGTCGCGTACACGCCGTCGACCGGCGGCGACGGCGCCACGCTCGTGCTGCCCGGCCATTTGTCCGCATTCGAGAGCGCGCCGATCCATGCGCAGGTGTCGGGCTACCTGCATGCGTGGTACACCGATATCGGCGCGCACGTGAAGTCGGGGCAACTGCTCGGGCTGATCGATACGCCCGAGCTCGACCAGCAACTGCTGCAGGCGCGCGCCGATCTGCAGAGCTCGCTCGCCAACGAGAAGCTGGCCGCTTCCACGGCCGCGCGCTGGACGAGGATGCTCGCGCAGGATTCGGTGTCGCAGCAGGAAACCGACGAGAAGACCAGCGACCTCGCGGCCAAGCAGGCGATCGTCGCCGCCAACGAGGCCAACGTGCGGCGCCTCGAGGCGCTGGAGGCGTTCAAGCGCATCGTCGCGCCGTTCGACGGCGTCGTCACCGCGCGCAAGACCGACATCGGCCAGTTGATCTCGGCCGGCGGCGGCGCCGGCCCGGAGCTGTTTGCCGTGTCCGACGTGCACCGGATGCGCGTCTACGTGAGCGTGCCGCAGAACGAGGCCGCCGCGATCCGGCCCGGCATGACGGCCACACTGACCGTGCCGGAGCATCCGGGCGAGACCTTCCGGGCGACGCTCGCCGACACCGACGACTCGATCGCCGATTCGACCGGCACGCTGCTCGTGCAGTTGATGGTCGACAACCCCGACGGCAAGCTGATTCCCGGCGAATACACCGAGGTGCATTTCGCGCTGCCGGCCGGCAGCAGCCACGTGCTGACGATTCCGGCCAGTTCGTTGATCTTCCGGCAGGCCGGCCTGCAGGTCGCCGTGGTCGGCAAGGACGATCGCGCGGTATTCAAGCCCGTGACGATCGCGACCGACCTCGGCACGCACGTGCAGATCGCGACCGGCCTCGCGCCGGACGATCGCGTGATCGACAACCCGCCCGACTCGCTCGCCGCCGGCGATCCGGTCAGGCTCGCGGCGCCGGCTCGCACCGTCGCGTCGGCCGCGCGCGATACGGAGCGTGCGCATGGCTAACCGGCTTCGGCTTTGCGCGACGCTCGCCGGCGTCGCGTTCCTCTGCGCGTGCTCGTTCGCACCTGCCTATCATGCGCCGCACCCCGCGCTGCCGGCCAGCTTCAAGGAAGCGGGCGGCTGGCAGCCCGCGAAGCCGGCCGACCGCATCGCGCGCGACGGCTGGTGGAAGGCGTTCCGCGATCCCGTGCTCGACCGGCTCGAAGCACGGGTGGCCGCGGCCAACCCCGACGTGGCCGCGGCCGTGGCCCGCCACGACGAGGCAACCGCGCTGTTCGATCAGGCGCGCTCGGGCCTGTTCCCGACCATCGGCCTCGGCGCGCAGGTCTCGAGCAACCGTCAGTCGGCCATGCGGCCGTTGCGCGGCTCGAACCAGCCGAATGTCTATGGCGACAACACGCTCGACGCCGGCTTCGACTACGACCTCGACCTGTGGGGCAAAGTCCGCAACGAAGTCGCGGCCGGGCGCGCCGACGCACAGGCCAGCGCCGACGATCTCGCGTCGGTCCGACTGAGCTTGCAGGCCAGCCTCGCGAGCGCGTACTTCAGCCTGCGCGGGCTCGATCAGCAGCAACAGTTGCTGGCCGATACGATCGACACGTATCAGCGCGCGCTGCGCCTGACGATGAGCCGGCACGCAGGCGGCATCGCGTCCGATCTCGACGTGTCGCGCGCGCGGACGCAGCTCGATTCGGCCCGCGCGTCGGCCGAGGACGTACGGGCGCGGCGCGCGCTCTACGAGCACGCGATCGCGACGCTCACGGGCGTACCGGCATCGTCGTTCTCGCTGGCGCCGGATTTGGACGCGGCGTATCTGCCGGCGATTCCGGCCGGCATTCCCGCGACGCTGCTGCAGCGGCGCCCCGACGTCGCGGCCGCCGAGCGCCGCATGGCCGCCGCCAACGCGAAGATCGGCGTGGTGCGCGCGGCGTTCTTCCCCGACGTCACGCTCGGGCTGGTCGGCGGCTACCAGAGTTCGGGCCTCGGCCACTGGCTCCGCGCGCCGAACGAGATCTGGTCGATCGGGCCCAGCCTCGCGCTGACGCTGTTCGACGGCGGCCGGCGCCAGGCGCTCACCGACCAGGCGCGCGCGCAGCTGGCCGAGAACGGCGCGAAATACCGCGCGGTGGTGCTCGATGCGTGCCAGCAGGTAGAAGACAACCTCGCCCTCACGCACCACCTCGGCGACGAAGCCGAGCGCGAGCAAGAAGCGCTCGACGCGGCCGAACGCACGTTGCAGCTGTCGATGTCGCGCTACCGGGACGGCGTCGTCAGCTATCTCGACGTGGTGACGGCGCAGACCACCGAACTCGATACGAAGGTCGCGATGCTGGAGCTGGACACGCGCCGGCAACTGGCGGCGGTGGGGTTGATCGCCGCGCTGGGCGGCGGGTGGTCGACCGATGAAGCCGCATCCGGAGCGCAGGCGCCGGCCGCGACGCCGGCCCGTTCAGCGAACTGAATCCCTTGCGGCATGAACGAGGCGTGTCGCATTTCAAGGCACCCGTCGCGATGACGGGTGCCGCTTTTTACGTCGGCCCGACCGCTCAGAACTTGTGACGGATACCGGCCGCGACCACCGCCTGACGATCGTTGCCCGATGCCGCCAGGTTGAAGATCCCCGCGTGGCCGAGCACCGCGACGCCGTCCGCCCCCGTCACGCGCTGGTACACGCCTTCCAGATAAAGGTCGGTGCGGCGCGACAGCGCATAGTCGGCCTGCAGCATGAACTGGTTCCACTTCGGCGCGATGCCGCGGCCCGCCTCGTCGAAGCGGCCTTGCGTGAACGTATAGGCGCCGCCCAGCGAGAAAGCCGGCGTGAGGCAATAGCGCGCATTCAGTTCGTAGTTGCTGAAGGTCAGCAACTGGCCGTTCACCGTGCCATACGACCCGCCTTGCGACAGTTCTCGCGGGTCGTTCAGGATCGTTCTCGTATAGACCAGGCCGACCGTCGCATGGTCGAACGCATAGTGCGCACCAGCGCCGAACGTGCGCCAGCGGCCGCCGGCCAGCATCGCATCGCCATCCGCGCTGCTCAGCGAACCGCCGGTGTTCTGCGGCTTGCTCACGCCGCCCGGCTGGTCCGACTGCAGGTACGCGACGGCGACGGCGACCGGACCGTTCGCATACTGCGCGCCGACGCTGTACGCGTTGTCGTTGCTGAACCCGCCACCCTGATTGCTGAAGCCGTAAGCGCCGCCGAACGTGAAGCCGCCATAGTTCGCACTGCGGAACTTCACCGCGTTGTTCATGCGCGTGTCGTTGGCGAGGTTGTCGTTGTCGTACGGATGATCGGCGAGGTTGCCGCCGAATCCCGACCCGGTCGCCGACAGCGGCGCGACGAAGTCGACCAGGAAATCGTACTGGCGGCCGAGCGTCACCGTGCCCCACTGGCGGCTCGCGAGGCCGACCAACGCCTGGCGGCCGAACACGTCGCCGCCGTTGCCGAACTTGCCGTTCGCGACGTTGAAGCCGTTCTCGACGGTGAACACGGCCGCGAGGCCGCCGCCGAGATCCTCGTTGCCGCGCAGCCCCCAGCGCGACGTGCTGACGTTGCCGTTCTGCACGCCATAAGCGGGCCCCGAGCCCGCGGCCGATTTCTGGTTGCTGATGTAGTCCAGGCCCGCGTCAATCGTGCCGTACAGCGTCACGCTGCTCTGCGCATGCGCCGCGCCCGCAAGCAGGCATGCGACCGCCGCCGGAATTGCCAGATATGTCTTCATGATGGTTTCGTTGGAGTGGATCGGTCCGATCGCATCGTCGGCCCGGGCGGCGTGGCCGCGCGTGCGCGATGCGATGGCGCCCAATTTAGGCAGCGGGCATGACAGCGCCGTTATCGAAACGGCCCGCAAAATGAAACCCGCTTCATCTTCACGACATACCTGCTTCATGTCTGCGCGAATGCGCGCCGGTGCATGAATTTCTTTTCACGTTGCGCATGCCGATCCGCTAACGTCCCTCCTCTATGCTTGTCCTCAACCCGCGCGCGGCACCCGCACGCCGCGCCGGGGGATGAACCCAGTCAATCATCATGAGGACTCCCGACATGAAAACCGCCAACATCGTCGCCGCCGCCATGCTCGCCGCGATCGGCACGCTGTCCGCTCCCGCGTTTGCACTGACCGGCAGCCAGCCGATCCACATGTCCCCGGCCGCCACCAAGGACGGCGCGCCCGGCGCTCAGGCTGCCGGCCAGTGGGTGCCGCCTTACGGCCAGCCGATCCACGAGAAGACGCGCGCCGAAGTCCATGCCGAGCTCGTGCAGGCCGAACAGGACGGGCAGCTCAAGTACCTGAACTCCACGCTCTATGCGCATTGAGACGCGTGACGGTGCGGCCGGGCGCGGCGCCCCGCTCACGCGGCCCGCGTCACCAGCGGCGACGCCGCGCGTCCACCCGATTGCTCGCCATCCATGAAGCTTCGTTCGTTGTTCGCTCGTTCTGCCCGTCTCGCGCTCCTGGCGATGGCTGCCTGCGTCGTGTTGTCCGGCTGTGCGTCCGCGCGGCCCGACGGCCCCGGCGATTGCGTCGGCCCAGCCGATTTCTGCGTGCCGTTCTTCGGCTCGTAAACGAACGAGACGGGCGCGCTGCCGGTGGCAGGGCGCCCGTCACGTCATGTTCGTCGCGCGGCCGGAACCGCGCGCTCAGGCGTCCGGCAGCGTTACCTGATAGCCGTAGCGGCTTACCGTATCGATGCGGACGTCGGGCAGATGCCGCGCGAGCTTGCGGCGCAGCCGCGACACCACGAGATTGACGCTCGATGGATCGACATCCTCCTTGTCCTGCCAGACATACCGGATCAACTGGTCGCGTGGCACCGGCGCGTTCGGATGGCGCATCAGGCATTCGAGCAGCAGGAATTCCCGGCGCGTCACGGCGACGCGCAGCTTGCCGTTCTTGAGTTCGCGCGCCAGTGTCTCGACCGCGGACGCACGCGCGACCGGCCGGTCCGCATCGCGCGGCCCCGCGAGCCGCTGCAGCGCCTGCATGCGTTCGTGCAGCTCGATGAACGAATACGGCGCGCAGAAACACGCATCGGCGCCCGCGCGCAGCACATGAATGCGTTCGCGCGCCGACGCCTCGCCGATCAGCACCACGAGCGCGGCGCCGCCGCCGTCGGCAACGAAACGCGGCAGCATCGCGATCAGCGCGGCATCGCCGCCGGGCTCGAACGCGGTCGCGACGATCGCGTCGAACGCCTCCTGCGAGGCGAGGAACAGGCCGTCGCGCGGATCGTCGGCGCGCTGCACGCTGTGCCCGCTTTCCTGCAGCGCCTTGTGCAGCCACGACGCTTCCGGATGCGGCGAAGTCACGAGCAGGACACGCATCGTCAACCGGCCTCGCGGCGGAAATACGCAGGCACGTGCGGCCTCGTCCGGACGGCCGTCATCCCAGCGACCTCGGCCAGCATTCGATCGTCACGCGCGTGCCGGGCTCGGCATTGCCTATGCGCAACGTGAAATCGTGCACGTTGACGACCGTCGACACGATGCTCAGGCCGAGCCCCGCCCCGGCGAGATGCCCCGTACGGCGGCTGCGGTACCGATACCGCAACACCGCCTCGCGCTCGTCGGCCGCGATGCCCGGGCCATTGTCGATCACGTCGATGCGCGGACCGCACGGCGTGTCGTGAAGCTCGAGGCGTACCGTATCGCCCGACGTCGTGTACTTGAGCGCGTTGTCGAGCAGATTGCTCAGTGCCTCGAACAAGAGGGCGCGATCGCCGTGTATCCGCGCGACCGGTTCGACGGCCTGCACGAAGCGGATCGCGCGACTGTCCGCGAGCGGTTCGAACAACTGCCCGACGTCCAGCACCAGATCCTCCAGCGACAGCTCCGCGAACCCGCCTCGCCGCTGCAACGAGCCGATTTCGGCGATACGCAGCATCGCCCGGAAACGGCCGAGCAACACGTCGGTCTCGTTGCGCGCACGCGAAACGAGATTCGCCAGCACGGCATCGTCGAACCGCGCCGCACGCTGCGCCGCCTGCGCGAGCAGCGTGTGCACGTGCGCGAGCGGGGTTCGCAAGTCATGCGCGATGCCGTCGCAGACACCCTTGACCTCGTTCATCAGGCGCTCGATCTCCTCGAGCATGTGGTTGACGAGATGGGACAGCAGATCGATCTCGTCGTGTCCGCCGACCGGCAGCCGCTGGCCGAGGTCGCCCTGCGCAATGCCCTGCGTGATGCGCCGGACCTCTTTCAGACGCCGCATTTGCCGCACGCTGAGCATCAAGCCGCCCACGACGCCCGCGCCCAGGCAAAGCAGCCCGCCGCCGACCAGCGCCTGGATGATCGCCGCGCGGATCCGCAGGATATGCGTGAGGTCGCGACCGAGCACCAGCACGTCGCCGTTCGCACGCCGCTCGGCCATCGCGCGCACGACCGGCGGCACCTGGTCTCCCGAGATCGGCATCGTGTGATCGAGCGTCACGCCGTTGCGGGTCGGCCGCATGCCCGCGGGCAACGCCAGCACATCGCCGGCAATATGCCTGCCGTCCGCGGTAAAGAGTCCGTAGTAGTTGGTGTGCATTCGCTCGTGCTCGATCCGGTGCTGGATCGCGGCGGGAAGCTGGCCGTCCTGTATCGAATCGAAGTAGATCATCTGCCAGTCGATCACCGTATCGGTTTCCCGCTCCATGTCGTGCGTGATCACCGATGCGATGAAACCGAGCAGCAGCATGACCGACACGGAGAACGTGACCGCATAGACCGACACGAGCCGAAACGTACTCGAATACCAGCGTCGCGCGGGTGCCGGGTGGACGTGATGCGCGACGGACGCCACGGGATCCGGCTCAGCCAAGGCGATACCCTGCACCGCGTACCGTCTGGATCATCTGCTTCGCATCGGGTGGATCGATCTTCCGGCGCAACCGGCCCATGTGCACTTCGATCAGGTTCGTGCCGGGATCGAAGTGATAGCCCCATACGGCCTCGAACAGCATCGTCCGCGTGATGGTTTGCCCGGCATTGCGCATCATGTATTCGAGCACGCGATATTCGGTCGGCAGCAACACGATTTCTTCGCCGTCGCGAAACACCTTGCGCGAGATCAGGTCGAGCTTGAGCGGACCGACGACCAGCGTCGTGTCGAGCGCGGCCGGCGCGGCGTGGCTGCGCCGCAGCAGCACCTCGAGGCGAGCGGCCATTTCCTCGGGATCGAACGGTTTGGTCAGGTAGTCGTCGCCACCCGCGCGCAACCCGCGAACCCGCTCGTCGACATCGCCGAGCGCACTCAGCATCAGCACGGGGGTGCGCACGCCGACGCTGCGCATCGTGGTCAGGATCGTGAGACCGTCGACGACCGGGAGCATCCGATCGAGCGTAATCACGTCGAACTCGTTGCCGAGCGCGCGGGCCATGCCGTCGCGCCCGTTCGCCACCCATTCGACCGTAAAGCCACGCCTCTCCAGCTCCCCGACTATTTCGTTCGCGGTGATTTCGTCGTCTTCGATCGCGAGTACGTGTGCGATGGCCGCTCGGCCCTCGGCCGGCTCGTCAGGCAGCGCGGGCTCGTTCACCGGGAAAGCTGATGATGCCATGTACGATTCTCGTCTTCGTCGAAAGGGAGTTGCGTGTCGATACCCAACGGTCGAACGTGCTCGAGTCGAGCTTATACGCGCACGCGTAAAAGATGCGCATCCGCTTCATGAAGAAAGTTTCATGTCCGGCAACATCGCGCGCCGGCCGTCGTGGACACGCGCCGTACGAAGCGCCGCAACGCGACATCAGCCCTGGTGCGATCGTGTGCCCGATTTGTCCGCGCGATGCGATGCGAGATCACGTGCGGCATCGCTCGCACGATCCCGCTGTTCGGCTTTAGCGTGCGCGAGCGTCACATCGGCGACCGCGAGCCCGGTGCCCTGCACCTTCGCGAACGCCGGTAGCGACGCACACGCCAGCGCGACGAGTCCAGCCATCATGACGATTGACTTCATTGCATTCCCTCCTTGTGCGCGGCATCGATCGATGCGTCGCTCGACGATACGCCGCTGTTCCTAACCATCCGGAAACACGCGCATGAAGGATTCTTTAACTTCCCGTGCATCCGGCAGCCCGTGCATGGCACGATCCGGGCTTGCCTAAAACATGTTTCATCATCGCGCTGCGGTTTAGATAGCCCTCCCTCCGTAATCTTCGTCCTGCGGCCGACGCAGGCTCCCTGCCGTGCGGCCTCGACCCAACGCTATCCAGGAGCCGAAGATGAATCATCCCGTCCGTTACCTCGCTTGCGCCGCGATGCTCGCATTGAGCGTCTCCGCACATGCCGAGACGAAACTCACGTCGGCGCAATGCCACGACTATCCGTTCGTGCACGCGAAAGGCCCGGTCTCGCACCGGCAGCTCGTCAATGAACTGAACGAGCTGGAGTCGGTCGGCTACAACCCGTCGTCCGGCGACGAAAGCAGCTATCCCGACGATATCGATTCGGCACAGGCGCGCCTGATGCAGAAATACCGGCAGGATTGCCTCGGGGCCGCCAATACCGTCGCGTCGAGCGGTAACTGAATCCTCTCCGGCAACCGTTCTCCGAGTTTGCGCGCGAGCCTCGCGGCCGCGCGCTTTTTTTGAATTGATCCGACTCGATCGTCGACGGTGATCGGCAGATCGCCACGTGGATCGACTTTTCCGACATGCCGACGTTTCACGCTAATAAAATCTCGATGTCAACCGGAGGGAGATTTAAAACAACATGTCGCAACGCGTGCGATAGCCGTCGAGACTCCACAGCGCCCCATCTTTTCGCACGACATTTAGCGGTACATGACACTTTCGAATACTGAAAGATTGTCTTTCCGTGCACGTTGCGGCGACTGCTTTTCCTCTGCCTACACTGCCTCGTCCTCCGATATCGCATCTCGGGACGACATCGACGTCAGCGCTATCCGGTGCCGACTATCCAACCACACCATCAGAGCAACTAAATGAAACGTCAATCGATGAAATTGCGCTGGCTCGCATTCGCGCCGGCACTCCTGCTCGCCGGTGCGGCGCACGCACAGCAGAGCGTCACGCTATACGGGCTGATAGACGAAGGCCTCAACTTCACGACCAACGCAGGCGGTCATCGCGCATGGCAGCTGTCGAGCGGAGACACATTCGGCAGCCGCTGGGGCTTGAAAGGCAGTGAAGATCTCGGCGGCGGCGACAAGGCCATCTTTCAGCTCGAAAACGGCTTCAACGTGAACAGCGGCAAGCTGGGTCAGGATTCGAGCATGTTCGGCCGTCAGGCGTTCGTGGGCCTGTCGTCTTCACGCTATGGCACGCTCACGCTCGGACGCCAGTACGACACCAGCGTCGACGCGCTTGGCTTCGGCGGCATCACGGCGGCCGGCAACTGGGCGGGCGACATCGCGACCCACCCGTTCGACAACGACAATACGGACTGGGATTTCCGCGTCGACAATGCCGTCAAGTATGTGACCCCGACATACCGGGGACTCACGGCCGAAGCGATGTACGGCTTCAGCAACCAGCCCGGCGGATTCTCGAACAATCGCGTGTGGGGCGCCACGCTGAACTACCAGAACGGCAACCTGACCGCGGCGGCGTCCTACCTGAAGCTCGACAATCCGGGGCTCGCGGCGGGTGGCGCGGTCACCGGTGGCGATCTCTTCAACGGGTCGTCGCAGCAGGACATCGGCGTAGCGGCTTCCTACCAGTTTACCCACGTACTCGTCGGCGCCGCGTGGTCCCATGTCGATGTCTACAACCCCGTCGGCAATGCATGGATCGACAATACCGCGCTGCGCAATGGCGCGACGTGGAATGCATGGAAATTCGACAACTTCGAACTCAACACGCAGTACTACTTCACGCATGCCATGTGGCTGGGAGCGGCCTACACGTTCACCATGGCGCATCTGTACACGTCCGACACGAAATATGTGCCCAAGTGGCACCAGATCGCCCTGATGCTCGACTATGACCTGAGCAAACGCACGTCGCTGTATCTGCAAGGTGCGTGGCAGCATGTCGTCAGCGCGCGTACCGGGACCAGCTTCGACGAGGCACAGATCGTGGATGCGTCGGCTGGCGCGTCGTCAGGGCCGAACCAGATGGTCTATCGCATGGGCATGTTGCATCGTTTCTAGCCGCCTGACGCCCGCATCGGAACTTGCGCAGCGCGGCGCCGGTGCGGGCGCCGGCGGGTCAATCGAAATCGATGCGAATCAGCATCCCGGCCAGGATATCAAGCAAGGTCGACCGGACTTGCCGCTGCCATGAAACACCGGCTTCCCGACTATCGCGTGGCACACGCATCGACGGGCGAACCCGAAACCGATACGCCCCATCGATGGCTTCACGATCGACTTGTCAGCACCGCCTTTCGACCGTCGATCGATTCGTACGCCATGGCGTCGTCAATCCGATCAAGGCTGAATTCCTGGCCGACGCGCGTCCTGAACACCGGGTCGCCGATCATGCCCTCGAGCGCACTCAGAGCAGCCACCAACCTGTCGTGCTCTCGCACCGTCCGGCTTTCGAAATTGCTGAAACGCCGCATCGACAGATCCTTCGTCATGAAAAGCGGCGCCGACACGGGAAACGGAACGGGGCCGGCCATCGTGCCGTAGAAATATATCGACGAGTGCATCGGCAAACAGGTTGCCATCTGGCCGGTCAGCACACCGCCCACGCCATCGAATACAGCCGTCGTTCCAAGCTCGGAGGACAGCTTTCCGAGCGTGTCGACATAGTCTTCATCGGTGCGCACGACATGCTCGATACCGCGGCGTTGCAGCGCCTCCTGCGCCGCCCGCCCCCTCACCATGGAGATCGTCGGCATGTTTCTCCGACGGGCGAGTGCCGCGAGCGCCAGCCCGGTTGCCGAGTTCCCCGCCGTGGCGATCACGCCCCGGTGCCCGGCCTCGGCAATCGTTTCGAGAAACGCGTAGGCCGTCATCACGTTCACGAGCGACCCGCAGTAGTCGCGTGCGCTGACGTGTTCGGGCAAGATCAGGCAGCTCGTGTACGGCACCTGCGCTTTTTCGCACCACAGCCCGATGTTGTACGCGCTACGGTTCAGCGAGCGATAGATGGCGACGCGTCTACCCATATAACGCGCGGGAACGCCGGCCCCCGTCGCCACCACCGTCCCGGCGCCGGAAGCGCCCCATACGTCGTACTGGCTCGCCGCGAGCGCGTTGCTACCCTCGGCACGCGCACGCAAAAACAACTTGTCGCCATGGTTGATCGCAGATGCCTCCATGTCGATCAGCAGATGGCCTGCTTCCGGCCGGCTCGGTGGCCGGATATCCTGTACTTCCAACGAGCGTTCAGCGGTAACGCAGATAGCTTTCATGACGCGTTTCTCCAGCGGCAAACAGTGATGGCGGTAACTGCACAGGCCGTAACTTAAACAAGTGCGCCTGTTGCCGAAACGCGGCCGCCCGGCATACCATCGATTCCAGTACAGAATGGATCGATACGAATACCCATGGATCGCCTGAATGCAATTCGCCTGTTCGTTCGACTGGTCGAATGCGGCAGTTTTTCCGCTGTAGGGCGAGAGGAAGGCATTGGACAACCGACCGTAAGCAAGCAGATTGCCGCGCTGGAGGAGTATCTCGGCGCTCAGTTGGTGTTGCGAACGTCGCGTCAGGTAGTGATCACCGCGGCAGGCCACGCGTTCTATGAATCGGCCAAGCCCTTGATGGAGGGCTTCGATTCGCTGGAATCATCGGTCGGGACGCGACAGCAATCTCCACAAGGCCTGGTTAAATTGACGACGGCGCCCGCCTACGGCCGCCTATGCGTGACGCCATTGCTTCCCGGTTTTTTTCGACAATATCCGCACGTTGCGCTCGAATTATCCGTATCCGAGCGACAGGTTGATCTGGTCGGCGAAGGATTGGACCTGGCGATCCGCCATGGGCCACTGATGGATTCCTCGCTGACAGCGAGAAAACTATCGGAGACGGAATCGCTGCTCGTCGCCAGTCCGGGCTATCTCGCGGCCAAAGGCAAGCCTACCCGGCTGGCCGATCTGGACGGACATACAGGCGTCGTCTTCGCTCGAAACCACGAGCGCCGCCCTTGGCGCTTCAAGGTCGGAAGGGAAACCGTTCATCGGGTTCCGCAGGGATCGTTTTTGACGGGCGACGCAGAGCAGGTGCGCGCAGCGGTCCTGCACGGGCTCGGCATTGCGCAGGCCCCACGATGGCTCTTCGGAGCCGAAATCGATGCCGGACAAGTCGAAGTCCTCCTGCCTGAATTTCAGCCGGAACGCATGGCAACCCACCTCGTCTATCCAGCCGGTCGACGCGTACCGGCGCGAGTCAGGGTGGTGATCGATTATTTGATGTCGACGCTCGGAACGTGACGGTGGTACTTGCAAGCGCAAGGCGTCAGCAATCGGGGACGACAAACCCCGCTTCATCCTCGTATCGAACCACGTCGGGCCGCACACGAAACGGCTTGTATACGATAGGGGTTACACGCCCTTGTACCGATCGCCGGAAACAAGACTACCCTTTCATACTTCGATCCCAAGGAGGCTCGTTGCCGAACGCTGCGGTCAGGTAGTCAACGAACCGTCGAACCTTGAGCGGTATGCGCCGCGCACTCGGGTAGACCGCCTGTATCGCCAACTCGGTCGCTCGGTAGTTCGGCAGCAGGGCGACGAGCTCGCCTCGCCGCAGATGCTCGCCGAAGACGAACGTGGGGCCGTACGCGACGCCAGCCCCCGCCAACGCGGCAGACATGAGCATTTGGGTGTTGTTGGCGGCGACTCGACAGGGCCCTTCGATCACATGCGCGCGGTTTTTCGCATCGAATAGCGTCCAATCTCCGGCCGAGACGGCTTCGCTGAAGACGAGCCGCTGTGCATGACGTAAATCACTTGGCCTACGCGGTGTTCCATGCCGCTCGATGTACGCGGGGGACGCGCACATAACCATTCGACATGGCGCGATGCGACTTGTAACGAGCCCGTTGCCCTGAAGCTTCCCGATCCGGATGGCGACGTCGATACCGGCCTCCAGGAGGTCGACATAACGGTCGCCGAGCAGCACTTCCACGTTGACCTGCGGGTGCTCCTCGAGATAGCGGGCAGTAACCTCGCCCAAGTGCATCGCACCGAACGTGACAGGCGCCGCGATTCGCAACACGCCGCGCGCCGTGCGTTGCGAATCGTGCGCTTCCCGGCCGGCGTCTTCAAACGCTTCCAGAATTTGCTTGCTGCGAACGTAGTATGTCTGACCGATATCGGTCAGACTCAAGCGCCGCGTGGTTCGTTGTAGCAGCCGCGCATTCAGTTGGGCTTCGATCGCACTCACATGTTTTCCCGCCATGGCCGGCGACAACCCGAAACGCCGCGCGGCCGCAGCCAGACTGCCCTCTTCGACCGCAGCGACGAACACGCCAAGGCTGGTCAATCGGTCCATTTTTGCATCAAGCTGATTCGATCACGTCATTATCGACTGCCGCTATCCTGCGTGCAATTATCAAATTTCGGGCTCGACGCTACGATTGCCTCATCCAACCGAGAAGAGGCAGCGCAAATGGAAATCGAAGTGAATGGCACGCGAATCCACGTCACCCAAGCCGGCCACGGCGATCCTGCCCTGGTGTTCCTGCATTACTACGGCGGCTCGTCGCGGACATGGCAACGTGTGACAGACCGGTTATCGAGCCGATATCGCACCGTTGCCACCGATCATCGGGGCTGGGGCAAGTCCGCTGCACCAGCGGATGGCTATGGCATTGCCGATCTCGCGGCAGACGCCGAGGGCATCATCGAGACATTGGATTTGCAACGCTACGTACTCGTCGGTCATTCCATGGGCGGCAAGGTCGCGCAGTTCATCGCGTCGCGACGGCCGAACGGGCTTCAAGGCCTCGTGCTCGTCGCGCCATCCCCCCCGTCGCCGATGCTGCTTTCCGCTGAAGAACGTGCGACGCTGACGGACGCCTATCGATCGCGCGAGTCGGTCGAATTCGTCATCGACCACGTACTCACCGCCAAACCGCTCGACGCCGCCTGTCGTGAAATGATCATCGAGGATAGCCTGAACGCTGCGCCGCAAGCTAAAGCCGCTTGGCCGGAGGTGGCAATGCGCGAGGATATCCGTGCCGCGGTGGCTTCGATCGACGTTCCGACGATCGTCATCTCCGGCGAACTGGACCAGGTGGATCGCGTGGTCACGTTACGGACGGAACTGTTGCCGCGCATTCCGCAGGCGACCATGCACGTTCTTCCCGGTGTCGGCCATTTGGCGCCGCTAGAGGCACCGGCCGAAGTTGCGCGAATCATTGAAAACTTTCTTGCTGCATGATCTCGCCGCGATTGTCGATCAGCACGAGCGTGTTGTACGGTGACTCGCGTGGGCGCACTTCGTGGCGCTCGCCCGTGATCGAGAACACACCCCACACGTTGGCCTTGCGGCACGCCGCCGCGATCTCGGCATCGCCCCGCGCACGGTGAACAAGCATCTCGAACACCTGTTCCGCAAGTTGCATGTCGAGACCCGTGCGGGGGCGGCCGTCGCGGCGCTCAAGATGCTCGAGCGCACGTGAAAGGATCGGATCGCGGAATTGCCCCGTTCCCCAGCCCGGGCTGCTCGCCCCGACATGATTTTGTAGACTTGATCTTTTGCTCCGGTTCTGGATAATTGTTCATGCCTCACGCGACATGCTCATTTGTAGCGCTCGCCACGAGACCCTAGTCCGCCAGCCCCTCCCGGCTGGCCTCCCCGTTTCGGCGCCTGACCGACCGGTCCGCCGAAATACCGACACGATTCCATCCGGCAACGGCGGAATCGTTCGCCTGCAACGCAGGCCGTGAAGCGCCAGAGGAGACACTGGCGCCTTGCTCCAAGTGCGGCTTCAGATCGTGCTCAACCAGAGGAATCGTCGCGCCCTCGACCCAAACCGGTTTGGATGGGCCGTGAGCGATTTCCCCACTCGGTGACCGACATGACCAGGCAATCACCCCCCGTAAAAACCGGAAGTCCTTCTCATCGGCGCGTGCCATTTGCCCGGCGCGGCGGCATGCCGTCCTGCCACGTCCACGCGCTCGCCTGAGCGTCCGTCCGCGCCGTCCCGCTGCGCGACTCGATCGAAGCGCCGCCGCACATGCGGTGGCGACTGTTGCCGCAGCGGACACATGCCGTCACGTCACGCGTTCGTTCGCCCATGCAACGAACCGCATCACGAGGAAAACCGTCATGGCTTCTGATTCCGCCCTTCCCGACACACCCGCGGCCCGCCCCCGGCCCACGCCGTCCGCCTACATGCGTACGGTCGCATCGATCGCGGCGATCGCCGGCGGGCTCTATGGATACGACACCGGCATCATTTCGGGCGCGCTGCCCCTCATCGCGCGAGACTTCGGCCTCGACTACCGCGCGCAGGAACTCGTCGCCGCGGCGATCCTGCTCGGCGCGGTGATCGGTGCGCTGGCCGGCACCCGCATGTCGGCCGCGCTCGGACGCCGCAAGACCATCACGATCGTCTCGGCGATCTATGCGGCCGGCGTGCTGGCTGCCGCGCTCTCGCCCGACGTGTGGTCGCTTGCCGCTGCCCGGCTCGTGCTTGGATTCGCGGTCGGCGGCTCGACGCAGATCGTGCCGACCTACATCGCCGAACTCGCGGAGCCGGACAAGCGCGGCCGCCTGGTCACCTACTTCAACGTGTCGATCGGCATCGGCATCCTGCTCGCGGCATTGATCGGCGTCGCGGGTAACGACCTGTTTTCCTGGCGGGCGATGATCGGCATCGCGGTCGTCCCGTCAGTGATCCTGATGATCGGCATGACGCGGCTGCCGCGCAGCCCGCGCTGGCTCGTGGAGCAGGATCGCATCGCCGACGCGCATGGCGAGTTGTCGAAGGTGCGGGAATCTCAAGCTGCCGTCCGGCACGAGATTGCCGATATTCGGGATGTGGTCGAGCGACAGCAGAACAGCGCGACATCGGGCTGGCGCACGATGCGCGAGCCCTGGGTGCGCCCCGCCCTCGTTGCGGGCCTCGGCGTCGCCGCGTTCACCCAGCTCAGCGGCATCGAGATGATGATCTATTACACGCCGACGTTCCTTCGCGACGCGGGGTTCGGCGCGTCGGCATCGCTCTGGGCCGCGCTCGGCGTCGCCATTACGTATCTCGTGATGACCTTCATCGGCAAGCTGATCGTCGACCATGTCGGCCGCCGCACGCTCAGCCTGGCGACGCTGCCCGTCGCGGCAGCCAGCCTCGTGCTGCTTGGCTGCCTGCTGCGCGGCGACGTCGCCTTGCCCATGCAGCAACTGTGGATCGTCATCTGCCTGATCGCGTTCATGGTGTTCAACGCCGGTGGTATCCAGGTCATCGGCTGGCTGACGGGCGCGGAAATCTACCCCGTCGCGATCCGCAACCAGGCCACCGGCGCGCACGCCGCGATGCTATGGGGCTCGAACCTGCTGCTGACCGGCACGGCGTTGACCGTGACCCAATGGCTCGGTGTCGGCGGGGCGATGTGGGCGTACGCGTGCCTCAACGCGCTCGCATGGGTGTTCATCTACTCGATGGTGCCGGAAACGCGCGGGCGCAGCCTCGAGGACATCGAGCGCGCATTGAAGCGCGGAACGTTCGGGCCGCGCCATTCATGAGCGAACCGGTTCAAGCGAGCCGCGTCTTTCCCGCCTTCTCGTCACGGAAACCAACATGAACGAACTCATTGCCACGCGCCAGCTTTCGGATCATGCGCTGATCAGCGATTGCGACGGCGTGCTCGTCGATAGCGAGGCCATCGCCGCACGCATCATCGTGACGCGCCTCGAGCATCTCTGGGGGCTCGCCGGCCTTCGCGACGTCGTGCGTCCCCTGCTCGGCATGCGAGCCGAGCAACTGCTGCGCACGGTCGCAACCATCGTCGATCGGCCGCTCGACGACGACACGGTCGACGCGATCCGCATGGACGTGCACGCAAACGCGGTGAATGCGCCGGCCATCGACGGCGTGCGCGACGCGTTCGCCGCCATCCCGCTCGTCAAGGCGTGCGCGAGCAACAGCGATCTTGCCTACGTGCGCAGCGTGGTCGACCGGATCGGCCTGGCCGACATGTTCGGCGAACGCCTGTTCACGGCCGACCAGGTGCCGTCGCCCAAGCCCGCACCCGACGTCTATCTGGCCGCCGCCCGTCGCATGCATGTCGCGCCCGAACGGTGCGTCGTCGTCGAAGACAGCGCGACGGGGACGGCCGCCGCGATCGCCGCCGGCATGACCGTGCTCGGCTTCGTGGGCGCCGCGCACGCGGCACGAACGCAAACGGACAAGTTGCACGCCGCGGGTGCATACGTCGTATTCAACGACATGGCCGCGCTGCCGTCGCTCGTCGAACGCTGGCTGCGGCGCATGCACGACACGACGCCCGCGTTGCGCGAACGCGCCTGACCTTCCTCATCGAGAAACACCTCGCGATCATGAACGACAACGCATCCCCTCCGGCGCGCGAAGAGGGCCCGCTCCATCCGCTCTCCAACGCAACCCTCGGACGCGCGGCGCCGCACGTCGCCGTTCCCGCGTACGACCGTCGTCGCCTGACCGCAGGCATCGCGCATATCGGCGTCGGCAATTTCCATCGCGCCCATCAGGCGCGCTACATCGACCATGTGCTGCATCTGCCCGGTCACGCAAACTGGGCAATATGCGGAATCGGCCTCGGTAACGGCCCGGCCTCGGTCGCAAAGGCCGACGCGCTTCGCGCGCAGGATGGCCTCTATACGCTGACGGAATTCTCGAGCGACGGCGCGGCAGCCGTGCGCGTCATCGGTGCGATGATCGAGTATCTGCACGCACCGGCCGATCCGGAAGCCGTACTGACCCGGCTTGCCGATCCGGCGATCCGGATCGTATCGCTGACCATCACGGAAGGCGGTTACAACCTCGACGAGACGACCGGCGCATTTCGGTTCGATACGCCCGACGTCGCGCACGATCTTCTGGGAGGACCACCGCGTACCGCGTTCGGGTTCATCGTCGAAGCGCTCAGACGGCGCCGGGCCGCCAACGTGCTGCCGTTCACCGTGATGTCCTGCGACAATCTGCGCGGCAACGGCGATACCGCGCGACGCGCGGTGCTCGATTTCGCGCGGGCGGTCGACGTCGATCTCGCTGCCTGGATCGAGCGTTACGTCGCGTTCCCGAACAGCATGGTCGACCGGATCGCGCCGCAGGTGACGGACGCGGTCCGCCTGCACGTCAACCGGTTGTCAGGCATCGACGACACGGCGCCCGTCGTTGCCGAAGCATTCTCGCAATGGGTGGTCGAGGACAGTTTCAGCGCCGGACGCCCGGCCTTCGACGCGGCGGGCGTCGAATTGCGCGACGACGTCCATGCGTACGAAGCCATGAAGGGGCGCATGCTGAACGCTTCCCACATGTTGCTCGCTTACCCGGCGATTCTGCTGGGACATCGCTTCATCCACGACGCCATGGCCGATCGCGATCTCGCCGCGCTGCTCGACACCTTCCTTGCCCGGGACGTCGCCCCGATCCTCACGCTGCCGCACGGCGTGTCCGCGGCCGCTTATGCGGGAAATACGCTCGCGCGCTTTCGCAACGCCGCACTGGGCGACCAGTTGCTGCGCGTCGCGCACGACGGCGCGTCGAAGATCCCGGTATTTCATGAAAAGACCATCGGGGCACTGCTCGCGCGCAACGGCGACATGCGCCGTGAAGCCCTGCTGCTGGCCTGCTTCCAGCATTACCTGCAGGGTGTCGACGATCTCGGCAACGCGTTCGTCGTCAGTGAACCGCAATTCGATGCAGCGGATCTCGAGCGCGTGCGAAGCGGCGACCCGCTCGCGATCCTCGACTCAAAGCCGTTCGCCGCACTCGGGCTCGATACCAACGCGGGATTCGTCGGGCTATTCCGCACGATGCAGACAGCCGTGGCAACACGCAGGACGCGCGATGCGATCCGGCTGGCGCTCGATTCTTCAGACGCCTGAACAACGTATCGCTTCCCGAACATCGGTGGCGCGAACGCTGCTGTCGGACCCATGCGGCCGTGCCTCTCCGGTATTTCGTCCGAACAGCGCGTCCTCGAATGCCCGGTTGAGTTCGCTCAACTTCGCGTCGAGCCGAGCCAGTTCCCGGTGGGCCGGTAACGGAGGATCACCGGCTATCGCGCGCGTTGCGTGCCCGACGTTCGCATCCGCGTCGCGTCGCACCGGGCTGCTGCGATCCAGATCGCTCATCAACGCATCGATTCGCGTGGCGAGGGCGGCGCGCGCACGCCACTCGACGGCGGCCACCGCGCCACCGGCTTCAATAGGCAGAAGCGTCGCCACGATTCGGCCATGAAGCCAGCAGACCAGCAGCGTGTCCGACAACCGTCGGGCATCGCCGGATACGCGGAGCATGCGCCACGCGGCCAGCGGCCTGATCGCCATGCGCACGTCGTGAAAACGGCGATCGGCCGCGCGCGTGTGCGCGGCCCCCGGCCGCGTGCCGTCGTCGTGTTCGTGCACGAGTTCGCGCAGCGCCGCCAACAGGCCGTGCGAGCGCGTCGCGATGTGGCGCGACGCCGCCAGCGGCATCACCAGCATCGCCGCCGCGAGCGAAACCGCGCAGCCGATCAACACCTCCCCGATCCGCAGTTCCGCCAGCGCGCCGATCTCGAACCCGAGTTGCGCATAGACGAGGCCGATCAGCACCGTGAGAAAGAAAACGCCGCGCCCATAGGCGTGCAGGATGTGGTACGCCCAGGCGAACACGCACACGCCCATGACGACCGCCACGAGCGCATTCGCATGATGAACGGCTCCGACGACGAGTACGCTCGCGAGCGCGCCGGCGAGCGTGCCGGCGACGCGTTGCGCGCCGCGATAGATCGTGTCCGCGCACGAATACGTGCCAAAGAACACGACGAACGTGCTGAGCACCGCCCACATCCATCGCTCCGACGACAGCGTCTCGCCGATCAGCATGGCGGCACACGCAGCTGCCGCGGCGCGGAACGCCGGCAACCATGCAAGCGTGCGCCAGCCGGCGCTCCACCGCACCGCACGCGCGGGCCGCGGCATCGCGGGCGCAGGTGCGGCGGCCATGCCCGCCGCCACTGCGTCGGCGACGCAATCGAAGCGGACGATCGCGCCGCGTAGCGCCGCGGCGGCGGCATCGGTCCGATCGTGGTTCAGCACGCGCCGGGCCGACGCGATCTCCAATGCGACGAGCGCGGTGTGCAATGCATGCGCGTCGTGTTCATCGAGTGTCGATGCATGATGCTCGAGCGCGATGGCGGCTTCGTTCAGCGCCAGTAGATGGGCGATCGCATTCAGTGAGCCGGCGTGCGACACGTCGCTGCGTGCGATGCACGCCGCCTGCAGCGATACCGAGCGCGCGATGCGCCGGGGCGTGGGCGCCGCGTGCACCGGCAACAGCATCCGGCACACGAGCACGACGCTTGCGGGGCCCGCGATCGACATTGCCAGCATGCGGCTCGCCTGTAACGCGGTCGGATGCAGATAAAGGCCGAGGTAGTACATCGCGATCGCGAGAAACGCACACCCGATCGCGCGCGGCCCGCGGGTCTGGCACAGCATCGAACAGAACAGCACGGTCACGAAACCCGCCTTGCCGACGGCGGGCCACGCGCTCACGACGGCGGCCGCGGCGAAACTCGTGCATGCGACGCCGTACTGCCACGCAAGCGATTCATACCAGTCCAGCCGATGAGCATCGCGCAGAAAGAGCGGCGCGATCATCGCGAAAAGTATGCCCACGGCGCCGGTGGTGATCGCCAAACCGAGGTGCAGCGCCGACGCAATGCCGAGCGCGCCGGCAAGCATGCTCGCCAGTGCGGCGCGCGCCCCGCCCAGCAGCCGATGAAGACCGGGGTCGACGATAAGCAGGCGGTCAATGGCCCGCGACAACGAAACAACCGACATGATCGAAGCATTCCAGGAGGCAGCGCGGCGACTTCCGGCCGGGATACCGGCCGAGCTTTCATGGCGGCCATCGCGGGTCGCGCGGGCCGCCTTGCCGAATTCAAAACACGCGGTCCACCCAGCCGTGGCGATCGGCTTCGCGCCCGTTCTGGATATCGAGCAGCGCCGCCTTCAGGCGCGATGTGACCGGTCCCGCGCCCCCTTCGCCGATCGTGAAGTCGTACGCGCGGCCCTTCACCCGGCCGATCGCCGTCACGACCGCCGCCGTGCCGCACGCGAACGCCTCGACCAGCCGACCGCTGCGCGCATCCGCCTGCCACTGCTCGATCGTGTAGCCTTCCTCCCGCACCGTGTAATTCAGTTCCCGGGCCAGCGTGATCAACGACGCGCGCGTGATGCCCGGCAGAATCGTCCCGTTCAGCGGCGGCGTCTGGATCGACCCGTCGTCGAACACGAAGAACACGTTCATCCCGCCCAGCTCCTCGATCCAGCGGCGTTCGACCGCATCGAGAAACACCACCTGCTCGCAGCCTTCACGGATCGCCTCCGCCTGTGCGGCCAGGCTCGCCGCGTAGTTGCCGCCGCATTTCGCGTCGCCCGTTCCGCCCGGCGCCGCCCGCGTGTAGTGCTCGGACACCCACAGCGTCACGCCCGACGCGCCGCTCTTGAAGTACGCGCCGACCGGCGTCGCGATCACGCAGTACAGATACTCAGGCGACGGCTTCACGCCGAGCACCGCCTCCGTCGCGATCATGAACGGACGCAAATACAGCGCCGCGCCGTCGAACGCCGGAATCCAGTCGCGATCGGCCCGGACCAGCGCACGCACCGATTCGACGAACATCGCCTCAGGCAACGGTGTCATCGACAGCCGCTCGGCCGAATGGCGAAAGCGCCGTGCATTCGCATCGGGACGGAACAGCGCCGCGCCGCCGTCCGGCAGCCGATAGGCTTTCAAGCCCTCGAAGATTTCCTGCGCGTAGTGCAGCACGAGCGTCGCCGGATCGAATCGGAACGGTTCGCGCGGCCCGATTTTCGCTTGATGCCACCCTTGTTCCGCCGAATACCGGATCGTCACCATGTGATCCGTGAAGACCCGGCCGAAACCGGGATTGGCGAGCAGCGCGGCGCGCTCCGCCGCCGCGACAGGGTGAGGATTTTGTTCGAATTCGAAATGCTGGACGGAATCGGTGCTCATCGTTTGCCCCTTGATCGGCAGCGGGACCGTCCCGGCTGCTACGGGCAAAAATTTATCGCAGAAAAAATAATTTCAGGTTGCGTGTTCGACTTAAGATGGGCGCGATTTGGCAATTCCGTGCCTCAAGAAGCGAACATTCGGGCACCGCGTGCCTCAACCCAATCTGTCGGATCAATGGCGATGATCGAGCTGGACGAAATGGACCGCCGCATTCTGCGCGTGCTCCAGGAAGATGGGCGAATCCAGAACGTGGAACTGGCGCAGAAAGTGGGCTTGTCGCCGTCGCCGTGCCTGCGTCGCGTCAGGCAGCTGGAGCAGGCCGGCGTCATCGAGCGCTACGCGGCGCTGCTCGACGCATCGAAGATCGGCGCGGGGTTGACCGTCTTCGTCCGCATCTGGCTGACGAGCCAGGACGCGAAAACCGTCGACCGTTTCACGGAGGCGGTTCAACGTCTTCCGCAGGTTCTCGAGTGCCACCTGATGGCGGGCGATTGCGATTGCCTGCTGCGCGTCGTGACGGCCGACATCGACGCCTATCGGAAACTCCAGATAGACCACTTGACCCGGATCGACGGCGTGCAGAGCGTGAAGACCGAGATTCCGATGCAGAGGATCAAGCAGACTTCCGTGCTTCCGCTTTGATCGCGCATGCGGTGCAGCGCTCCGCGGATCGCGGGGTGTCGCCGACGACGGCGGGTCGGTCACCCGCCGCAGCGCGATCGATCGGTTCCTGTCGACCCGGAACGCGTGTCGGCGACCGAGCGGCATGTATCGAATCATCACGCGCGACCGGATGAATGCGCGTATCGTTCGCGAAGCCGCGCAGGTTACGCGAACGGCATGGGCGTCAGAAATGATGCAGCAGCGCGATACGCGCGACATATTGATTCGGGCCCGACGAAATGTCGGCCGCGCCCGGAATGTACGCGTAGTCGAAGTCGGTTCCCGTGTGCGCGTTCATCGCATGCTGATAGACGCCCTCCACGAATACCGACGTGCGTTTCGACAAGTCGTAATTCAACTTCGTGCTCAGTTGATGCCACTTCGGATTGAACGCGCCGACCGTCGACGCGACGCGGGCCTGGGTGTACGTGTATGCCGCGCCGACGTAAAACGCGGTCGTGAAATGATAGAGGCCGTTCACCTCGAAGTTGTCGAACTTCCACGATTTCCACGCACCGCCCGCTGGCTGCGTCGTACCGGTGAAATATGCGTTCGAAGTCGGGTCGTAGACGTCGACGTGCGAATACGTGAATCCCACCAGCGCCTTCGAGAACGCGTAATTCACGCCGATGCCGATGTTCTGCTGCGACGATGCGTCGAACGTGTTGTCGCCGGTGATCGCCCCGGTCGAATCGGCATTGCGTGCGTGATCGATCTTCAGATACGACGCGCCGACCGTCAGCCCGCCCTGCTGGTATTGCAGCGCGGCGCCATACAGGCGGTTGTTCGCGAAGCCGCCCGCCTGATTGCTGAATCCATACATCGCCTCCGCGGTCACGCCGTGCCACACCGGCGACACGTACTTGACCGCGTTATTCACGCGGAACGAGTAGTCGGTGTTGTCGTTGTCGTACGGATGCGAGAACAGGTAGCCGGTCCAGTTGCCGTTCGCGGTGAGCGGCGAGAAGAGGTCGACGCTCGGATCGTACTGGCGACCGAACGTCAGCGTGCCGTATCGATCCGACGCGATGCCGACGAAGGCCTGGCGGCCGAATTCCCGACCGCCCTGGTTCATTTTCCCGGTGTTGACGTCGAAACCGTTCTCGAGCGTGAAAATCGCCTGGTAGCCTGCGCCAAGGTCTTCCGTACCCTTGATACCCCAGCGGCTGCCGTAGTCATAGCCGCTTTGCAGTTGCACGGTTCCGTGGCCGCGTGCGTTGCTCGTGTAGTTGATACCGTCCTCGATCTTGCCGTACAGGGTCACGCTGCTCTGCGCATGCGCGGCTGCAGCAAGCAACGCGGCGGGCGCGATGATCCCCCAACGCTTGTTCATGATGATTTTCCCCCCCAGGGTTTTTGGTTTGCCGGTCGTAACGCTTGCGCGCTGCGTATGTGCCGCGTCGACACGCCTCGGCGATGCGACGGGCGCAGTGTAATGAGCCGATTTTCCGCTGTTAGCCCTTCGCCGCGGGAAGGTGCTCTTCAAAATGGGGGGTATGTGTCAGCGCGGAAAACGGCTAGCCGGCCGTTGAAATCGGCCCGCGGCCGCTCGGCGCACCCCGGATCGGGAAGGCAACGAATCGCGGACACGTTTCGATGAAAAACGTGAGCCCGGATCACGTCGCTTTCCGGATGACCCGAAAGACGACGAGCGGTACCAGAAAGAACGGCATCCGGTCTGCCCGCCGCGACAGCAAGAGAGAATCCGGAAAGGCCGGCCGATCTCCGTCCGGTTGCAAACCGCAACCGGACGATCGACAGGCCGATCAACCTCAATTGCTGAAGATCAGACCGCGAGCGGCGCCATTGACGTAAATCCGGCCGTATGTGTTCCAGTCGCCGGCCATCACGCCGGAGTCGCCGAACTGGTGCGCGTCATCGTTGAAGCGCGCCCACGTCGCGCCACCGTCGTCGGAATGGTAAATGCCCCAGACGCCGTTCAACGTGCCTTCCACATAGACCGCGGCCGAGTACGGCGAACCGGTCGGCGCCTTGCCCAACGCGATCACGGTGGCGCCCGGCGTGTCGTTGGTCGACGCAAAGGCGCCGAGCTTCGTCCACGTCGCCCCCGAGTCCATCGAGTGGTACACGGCCGTGCCGTCGGCCAGCCAGAGATCGCCCTCCGCGTTCGGATTGACCGCCATCGACGTATCCCGCCACGCATTCCAGGCCAGGTTCGCGTTCACGGAGCCCTGGCTCAGCGCGAACGTGTGGCCGCCGTCGTTCGACACGTAGATCTTGCCGCGCTGCCAGCTCCACGGTGCGCCGCCGGAGTCGTAGGCATAGACCTTGTTCGGGTTCTTGCGGTCCGCGGCCAGGCGGTAGGCACGCGGGAAGCCGTTCCAGGTGGCACTGAACGCCGGCAGGTTGGTCGCCGTCCAGCTGGCGCCATTGTTTGTCGTGAACGACGGGACCGAGTCCGGCGGCGCCCAGGTCACGTTGTTGCGGGACGGGACGACCAGGTTGCCCACGTGGCTCTGGCTTGCCGCGGCGCCGTTGGGCAGCGACGCGAACGTCGCCCAGCTATTGCCGCCGTCGCCCGACCAGAAGCCCCTGGTCGCATGGCCGTTGGCGTTGTCGACGCCCGCGGCCGCGATGTACGTCGGATCGGACCACGACATATCGGCCGAATTGCCGTTGCTCCACGTGTTCAACGGGCCTTTCGTCGGCCTCGTCGAGAGATCTGTATTGACCCACGTGCCGATGTCGCCGGCGCTGTTGATGAAGTTGTACGACGCACCGGGCGGCGCCGTGACGAGGGCCAGCGTCACGGTTTCCTCGAGGTTGTCGACCTTGGGGCGCCAGGTTGGCGTGGGCGACGAGGCGTTCATGGTTTCACAGATGCCGCCGCCGTGGACGTGCATGATGTGATCGCGATTGGCGGGGTCGATGGTGACGCCTTCCACCCAGCCGGCGCAGCCATCCGAGGCAATGCCGGTATGCGGCATGCCGGCCTCGATTTCGCGCCACGTGCTGCCGCCGTCATCGGATAGCTGGATGGTCTTGCTGGTGTCGCTCCAGCCGGTCATGCCCAGTGCGATGCGGGCGGACGGGCCCAGACCGGAAACGGACAGGCCGCCAAAGCCGTTGCCGGTGGAGCGGTTGAGCAGCGTCCAGTTGCCGTTGTTGCTGCCGCCGAACCTGTAGAGATAGCTCGGTCCGCCGATGCCCTGGCCGACGCCCGCGTTGAACACCACGTAAAAGTTGCCGTCGGAAGTGCGCACGACGTGCGGGATGTAGTAGCCGGACACCGTCGGCGGGACGGGCACCGGCGTCCACGAGAAGCCGCCGTTGGTGGACTTGTACAGGGTCGACGTCAGGCCCGCCGCGTTCGCGTAGTCGGGGGCGACGGTGGCCCACATGATCCAGGTCGGCTGGCCGCTGCCCTTGCCCGACGTATCGAAGATCACCTGTTCGACGCCGATCGGGGAACCGCCGCCGCTGATCGTGGCGGAGGACAGGCCCGAGACCTGCGCCCAGGTACGGCCCGAATCGGCACTCTTCCACAGGCCGGCCGTGCGCGATCCGTAGAACAGCGTCGACGGATGGTTCGGGTCGACCTGCAGGCGCTCGCCGGTGGCCCGGCCGTTGTCGTTGCCGCCTACCGGAAACGGCACGTCATAGTGCGTCCAGGTGTTGCCACGATCGCTCGAGATGTAGATGCGGCCGTTGTGACCCTGCGTCACGGTAATGCCGGTCATCATGTAGACGAGCTGGTCGTCGTTCGGATCGAGCGCGAGACTTTCGACGCCGTGGAAATCGCCCTCGCCTGCGCCGAAACCGATGCCGTCGGTGATGGGCATCCACGTCGAGTTGGTCGCGTTCCAGCGGTACGCGCCGCCGACGTCGGTGCGTGCGTACAGCAGGCTCGCGTTGGCTGGATGGTAGATCAGGCCGGTGACATAGCCGCCCCCGCCCCACTTGACGCTGGTCCAGCTGGCCGCCGGCAGGTTGCTGCCGCCGCCATTTGCGCCGGTCTGGCTGCGATTGGCGGCAAAATTGGTCACGCCTGTCGTGCTATCGGCCCCGCCCCCGCAGCCCCATAGCGTACACGCCATCGCCGCGGCGGCAATCCATCGTTGTGAAAACACGGTCATCGGAGAAATCCTTGAAGGAAGATGATCAATTCGCCATGAGCGATGCAATCTGCGCAGCGCTGAGCGCACCGCGATAGAGGCGGAAATCGTCGATCAAACCGTTGAACGTGGCGTCGGCACCGTATTGCGATTTGCCCAGCCAGTTCTGCGTGGTGCGGCCAAGACGGAACGGCGCCTGGAACATCGCCGTGTTGGTGCTGACGGGCGTGCCGTCCACGTACATCGTGCCGGTCGAACCCGATAGCGTGACGGCCACGTGCACCCATCGCTTGCTCGGCAGCGCGGTGGGGGCGTCGATGATCTGTTCCGGAGGGCCGTCGCCGGGGCCGTTGGCCGTCATGGCGAAGCGCATGCCGGCCCAGCCGGTGCGCGACTGCCCGCGCGGCGTGAACATCATGTAGCGGTGAAAACCGGTGCCGAAGTCGAACAGGCGTGCCCACGTTTGCGAACCGTTCCAGAACACCCAGCTCGCGATGGTGAAGTCCGACACATCGGCCAGCAGATCGTCGGGCAACGCCACATACGCGCCCGAGCCGTTGAGCGAGACCGCGTTGCCGCTGCGCCCCACGGCCCACGTTGCGCCGTTGAGCGTGCCATTGCGCCCGTTGCCCGAGCTGTCGGCGGCCGTGACGCCGCCGCCTTCATCGAATGCGAGGTGCACGAGCAGTTGCTGCGCCGTGATCACTTTCACTTCGTTGGAGAGCGCCGATTCGCCCGCAATCGTTTGCGCCGTCACGACATAAAAATACGTGCCGGCAGCGGCTGGCAGATCCGTATAGGTCAACAGGTCGGTGATGCCGCTCTGGATGGTGCTGTACGGTCCGCCGGCCATGGTGGCGCGCTTGACGGTGTAGCTGACGGCGTTGCTGCTGCCCCACCACGACAGCACTACCTTGCCCGCGCTGGCATAGCCGGTCAGGCCGGTCGGCGTTGGGGCCGGGGCGCCGGGATCGAGCGTGCAGGTGAGCGTGCCGTAGCCGAGCTGGTCGAAGCCGCCACTGTTGGGGCCGTAGTTGCCGCCGCCGCCTTCCGGCGCCACCAGCTCGGCGGCGCGCCTGGTGTAAGGCGCCGCCAGACCTTTGCGGTTGATGTAATGGTTGGCCACCAGCGCCCAGCAGGGCCGCCCGAGGGCGCCGCCTTGCCCGCCGGTGGAGAACTGCGTCTGGATGACGCCGGCGCTGTTCTGGTACGTGACGAAAGGCACCGTGTAGAACGTGCCGTCCGCCTGCTTCAGGTTAGCCTTGGCCACGTATTCCGCGCCCGCCAGAAAGCGATTGTTGTCATAGCCGTACAGGTCGATGCCCTGGTTCCACGCCATCTCGCAAATGGCGCCCGTCAATGCAATGCCGAGCGTGCTGTGGCCCTGGTCCCGGCCGGCTTCCTGCCATTGCCCGAGGTTGCCGGGGTGCAGGTAGTACACGGCTTGCCGGATACAGCCATTACTGCCACCGGACTTGAAATGGGTGACGGCCTCGTCGACGAGTTCGGCATCGTCGCACAGCACGCCGATGGCCAGGACACACGCGATGTTGGCCAGGCCCCAGTTGGCCCAGTAGTGCGTGTCCATCGCGGTGTCGATACGGGTCAGGAAAGCATGGCTGACCGGGTAGAAGACATTGCGCATCATGGCCTGAAACGCGGCGAGTCCGGCCGGACTCCAGCCGCTGTAGCCGCGCATGATTTCGGCTGCGTTGGCGAACTCGTAGCCGTAGATGCCGGCGGCGAGCGCCACGTCGCTGCCGCCAAGCGTCGTCAGCGTCGACGCCCATTGGTCCAGATACTCCACGGCCTTGTCGGCATAGCGTGTGTCGTTCGACACCTTCCAGCGCAGCGCGTCGCCATAGGCGGCGGCGATGTCGTTGTAGAGGGCGCCGTAGTTCTGACCATGCGTCGGATCATTGCCGCGATAGATGCCGACCTGCGGGTTCGGCTTGTTCGTCAGGCGCGTGTGACCGTTGGCGACGAGCACGTTCCAGCTATCGATCCACGGGGAAGCCTGCGCGGCGACTTTAGCGCGCATGCGTTCGAAATCAGCGTCGGTATGCAGCAAGCCAGGATGCTTGAAGGTGCGGGTTTGGGCAGCGCCTGCCGACGTCGCCCCTGCATCGCTACCGTCAGAAGCCGGAGCAACTCCGGACGCCTGGCCGCTGCTGGTTGCCGATGTACGCTCGCCGTCTGTAACCGCGCTACCTCCGTCGCCGCCGCATCCGGCCACAAGCGTTGCACCGAGCCCCATCACGAAATGGCGTCGTGCAATATTCTCGATGCCGCCGAGTGGAACGATTTCCTCGGACAGCAGCGTCGCTGCTCCCTTGTCTCGCATGTCTGGATCCTCTGTTTTTTTGCTATGGTCGAAGCGACAAAATGTACTAACCATTCCGTATTTATCGGAACGGGTAGCATTCTATCCAGTGCGACCGGGATCCAATCAAGCGAAAAAAAACAAATTCATCAATGACACGGACGTGTCACATCGGTGATGCAGGGATCGAGGGATGCGCGAAGTGGTTGGGCAGAATCAAGCAAAGGTCGTCACCGTTTGCGGAGTAAAAATGTCACTTCATCGGTCGACACCGACGCGGAATCGGTAAACTCTCCCGGAATCGTGTCTTTTCGTTGGACGAAATAAAATCGTCAGCGACCGCGGTGTCGCGAAGAGCGGTGTCATTTCCGCTGCCGTGCCTGCATCACCGCCCTACCGCCCCAGAACCCGCTCCACCAACTTCACGAAGTAACTCGCCCCCACCGGCAGCAACGCATCGTTGAAGTCGTAACTGGCGTTATGCAGCAGGCACGGCCCGCCGCCGTGCCCATGCACGCGATGATCGCCCGCCCCATTCCCAAGGAATGCATAACAACCCGGCTTCTCGCGCAGCATGAACGAGAAATCCTCCGCCGCCATGGTCGGATCGACGGCTGCGTTCACATGCGCGTCGCCCACCAGCTCGCGCATTACCGCCACCGCCACCGCCGTCTGCTCGGCGTCGTTCACGGTGGCCGGATACTGGCGCTGGAAATCCACCTCGCTCTCGCAATCGAAGGCCGCGGCCGTCGCGGCCACCACGGCGCGCATGCGCGTCTCGATCAGGTCGAGCGTCGCATCGGAGAAGGTCCGCACCGTGCCGCCGAGCCAGGCATCGGTCGGCACCACGTTCATCGCCTCGCCTGCATGCACCTGCGTGACCGACAGCACCGCGCCGTCGATCGGATTGCGGTTGCGCGTGACGATTCCCTGCAGGGCGCTCAGCACCTGCCCCGCCGCGAACACCGGATCGCGGCCCAGGTGCGGCATGGCCGCATGGCAGCCGGCACCGCGCAAGTCGATCCGGAACAGGCTGGTCGACGCCATCAGCGGCCCCGGCCGCACCGCGAAATCGCCGGCCGCGATGCCGGGCCAGTTGTGCAGCCCGAACACGGCATCCACGGGGAAACGCTCGAACAGGCCGTCCTCGATCATCGCGCGCGCGCCGCCGCCCGCTTCCTCGGCCGGCTGGAAGAACAACTGCACGGTGCCGTCGAACTCGCCATGCCGGGCCAGATGGCGCGCGGCCCCCAGCAGCATGGTGGTGTGCCCGTCGTGGCCGCAGGCATGCATCGCGCCGGGCACCGTCGACCGATGCGCGAAGGTGTTGGCCTCCTGCACGGGCAGCGCATCCATGTCGGCGCGCAGGCCGATCGCACGCGCACTGTCGCCGCGCTTCAAGGTGCCGACCACGCCGGTGCGGCCGACGCCGCGCGTAACGGCGTAGCCCCATTGCTCGAGCCGCCCGGCAACGAGTTCGGCGGTGCGGAACACGTCGTAGCCCACCTCGGGATGGGCATGGATATCGCGGCGTAGCGCCGTCAGTTCGTCGGCGTGCGCGACGATGGAATCGATCAGTTTCATGCGGATGGGAGCGCTTTTGTCAGGTCGTCGCGGCACGGCGGCGGGCCGGCCCATGCCGCCCGCCGCCGTGCCGCGAGGCATCGGATCAGATATGGAACAGTTGCGCCACCAGGGTCGCGCCGATGAAGGTGCCGGCATTGGCCACGAAGGACACCAGCACGATGCGCCAGCCGAGCCGGCGGAAGGCCGGGATGTCCTTGGCGATCGACAGCCCCGCGAACACCAGCATCGGCGTGGTCACCCCGAGGAAATCGTTGTGCGAGCTGAGCGCGGCGATCTGCGATGCCCACGGGGACCACGGCGAGGTCAGGAACATCGCCACCACCGACACCCAGCAGACCGCCGGAATCCGGCGCCCCGTCACGCGCGCCAGCGCATCGCCGACGATCGTCGCGCCCACCATGATCGCGATTCCCGGCAGTCCCGCCAGCGGTGTGGTGCCGTGGGCGATCCAGTCGCACACCAGCGCCATCGCGGCCGTCACGGTCCAGGCGAGCAGCTTGCCGCCGTAGCCGAGCGCGGGCGCCTCGGTCCGCACCTCGCCCAGCGACGGGCTGGCCGCCTCGGGCTGCGCCGAGGCCTTGGTGGTGCGGCCGATCAGCGGCTCCAGCACGCGATAGCCCCAGACCGCCAGCGGCAGCGAGATGAACAGCGTGAAGTACGTGCCGATGGTGGTGGTGATCAGGTTGCTGGCCGCGGCGAACGCGAGCACCGATTTCGCCGTCTCCGGGTCCTGCTGTGCGGCGATCGCGCCCGAGGCGGCCGCCATCATGCTGCCCGAGCCGACACCCGAGCCCATCGCCAGCGCGAGCGGATCGAAGATGCCGAGGCTGGTCACGAAACCCGCGAACACGGCGATGAACACCGCACCGAACACGGTGCCGGTCAGGTACTCGGCCAGCACGCCGCGGCCCTCGGCCGAATCCATGCCGTATTTCTCGCCGATGATCGCCAGGCTCGGCTCGCGGCCCACCGAGAACGTCGCGCCAATCGCCTCGCGCTTGATGCCGAGCAGCAACGCGAGCGGCAGGCCGAGCAGGATGGTGCCGACGAAGTGGCCGAATTCCTGGAAGGCCAGCGCCCAGCCCGCCGACGCCAGCTTGGGCAGCGCGCTGCCCACCATCAGCCCGAGCTTGGAGACGAACAGCAGCAGCGCCGGCTGCAGGATCGCCGCCGCGAAGAACTGGTCGGGCACGCTCAGGCGCGCGCTGCCGTTCCAGCGCGCGCTGGCGAGCCCCACCGCCGCGCCGAGCAGCAGCGCCCAGATCATCGGCAGCAGCACGACCTTGCCTGGGCCGAGCTTGAACGTGAACGAGCCGATCCATTCGGCGACCAGCAGGATGCCGGCCGCGTAAAGCAGGACCTTGGCGGTGGCCGCGCCGCCCAGCTCGCGGCGCTCGATACCCAGTGCGTGTTCCATGACGAGTCTCCCCTTGAAGCCCGGCTGCCGTCGAATGCGGGCCGGTGGTTACAGATAACCGAACGCGGTGGGCGGCGCTTCGGCCGTCTCGACCCAGACGCTCTTGGTCTGCGTGTATTCGTACAGCGCCTCGACCCCGCTCGAGCGGCCGTAGCCGCTCATGCCGTAGCCGCCGAACGGCGACGCCACATTGATGGTCTTGTAGCCGTTGACCCAGAAGGTGCCGGCATTCACCTGCGCGGCCACGCGATGCGCGCGCGCCACGTCGGTGGTCCAGGCCGCGCCGGCCAGGCCGAAGTCGGTGTCGTTGGCGATCGCGATCGCCTCGTCCTCGGTGTCGAACGGGATGGCGGCCACCACCGGCCCGAAGATCTCGGTGCGCGCCACCTCCATCGCGTTCGACGCGCCGGCCAGCACGGTGGGCGCCACGAAGTAGCCGCCGCGGCCCTCCGCGACGCGCTCGGCCGAGCCGCTGGCGAGCGTGGCGCCAGCGGCCACACCGCGCTCGATCATCGACATCACGTGGTCGTACTGCTTGCGATTGTTGATCGGGCCCACTTCGGTCGCCTCGTCGAGCGGCGCGCCGACACGGATCTTCTTCGCGCCGGCCGCCACCATCGCGACGAATTCGCCGTAGACCGCGCGCTGCACCAGCAGGCGCGAGCCGGCCACGCAGCTCTGGCCCGCGCCGGCGAAGATCGCCGCCTGGGCGGTCAGCGCGGCGCGCTTGAGGTCGGCGTCGGCGAACACGATATTGGCCGACTTGCCGCCCAGTTCCAGCACGCAGGGCAGCACGCGTCGCGCGGCGGCCTCGGCGATGCGCGCGCCGGTGGCCGGCGAGCCGACGAACACCACCTTGCCGACCACGCGATGCGCGATCGCGGCCTGCCCGGCGGTGTGACCGAAGCCGGCCAGCACGTTGACGAGGCCGCGCGGCAGCCCGGCCCGCTCGCCGAGCCTGGCGACCGCGAGCGACGTGAAGGGCGTCAGCTCCGAGGGCTTGAGCAGCACGCCGTTGCCCATCGCCACCGCGGGCGCCACCTGCCACCCGCAGGTGAATACCGGCGCGTTCCAGGGCGTGATCTGCAGCACCACGCCGGCCGGCTCGCGGCGCGTGTAGTTGAGGTGCGAGGTCGGCACCGGAATCACGCTGCCGTAGAACTTGTCGGTCCAGCCCGCGTAGTACTCGAACATTTCGGCGACCTTGCCCACCTCGCCGCGGCAGTCGCGAATCGGCTTGCCCGAGCCCAACGCCTCCAGCCGCGCGATCGCCTCGGCCTCGGCACGGATCGCGCGCGCCACCTCCTGCATCACGCGGCCGCGCGCGGCATGCGTGAGCGCCCACCATTCGCGCTGCGCGCGGCGCGCGCTTTCTGCGGCATGGTCGATCACGGCTGCGCCGGCGTCGCGATAGGCGAGCGTTTCGTCGCCCGTCGCCGCATCGTAAAGCTGGATCGTGTCGCCCTGGCCGGCGACGAGTTCGCCGTCGATATACGAGCCGATCGTGGCGGCACCGGGGAAGAAATGCGCGAAGGCGGCGAGCAACTGGTCTGCGTGCTGGGTCATGTCGGGTTTCCGTACAGGTGAGTCGAGCGGGATCGTGGCGCGGGCGGCCCGGCCTCAGGCCGGGTCGAGGAAGTCGACGATGCGGTTGAAGTCCTCGCCGTCGGCGACGGATGGCTCGCTGGCGGCCCACACGCGCGCCGCCTCGCGCGCCACCGGCGCGACGCTGTCGAACTGGTCGAGCAGGCCCAGCGCGAGCCGCACGTCCTTGCGCATCAGCTTCATCGTGAAACCGGAATCGAATTTGCCGTTGAAGATCCAGGTCGGGTAGTTGGTCAGCGTCGCGCTGTTGCGGCCGGAGCCGCCGTTGAGCGCCTCGACCAGCTTTTCCGGATCGACGCCGGCCGCGCGCGCGGTGCGTACCGCCTCGCTGGCGGCCAGCAGGTGCACGCCGGTCAGCAGGTTGTTGAGCAGCTTGGTGACGTGGCCGGCGCCCACCGGGCCCACATGCACGCGCTTGGCGCTGATCGTCGCGAGGATCGGCTCGATGGCCGCGATATCGCTGTCCGAGCCGCCCAGCACCATGGTCATGGTGGCGGTGGCCGCGCCCTTCGGGCCGCCGCTCACCGGGCCGTCGACGAAGCCGATGCCGCGCTCGGCCAGCGCCGCCGCCACGCGCCGGGTGCTGTCCGGATCGGCCGTGGTGGTGTCGATCACGATCGTGCCCGGTCTCGCGCTCTCGAGCACGCCGCCCGCGCCCAGCACCACCGCCTCGACCACCGCCGAGGTCGGCAGCGACAGCAGCAGCACGTCGGCGTCGCGCGCGATCCCGGCCACCGAATCGCGCGCCGACAGTACCGCCTGTTCGGCCAGCGCGAGCGCCACGCCGGGCGCCGCGTCGTAGCCGAGCACCGTGTAGCCGCCGCGCCGCAGCGAGCCCGCCATGCCGCGCCCCATGTTGCCCAGACCGATCACGCCCACCGTTTTCATCCGACGACTCCCGATAGCTGTTGGTTCGAGGCCGGCGCGCCAGCTTGCGCCCGCCTTGCATGACCACGATGTTCGGCCCGGCGATCCGTATAATCAATCAACGCCAATATTGAGATTGTTCTCTTTTTTAGAACGCCAGGATCATGAGCGAGACCCTTACCGACAGCCGCATCGTCTATTTCTACGAGGCCGTGCGCTGCGGCACGATCCGCGCCGCGGCCGACTGGCTCGACGTGGCGCCCTCGGCGGTGAGCCGCCAGATCGGGTTGCTGGAGAAGGAGCTCGACGCCACCCTGGTGGAGCGCCACGCGCGCGGCGTGACGCCCACCGAAGCGGGACGCTGCGTGATCGAGTATTTCCGCGAGCAGCTCGCGCACCGCGACGACCTGATCTCGCGTCTGCAGGAACTGCGCGGGCTCAAGACCGGCGAGGTCAGCCTGGTGCTCGGCGAGGGCTTCGTCTCGGATCTGCTGGCCGGGCCGATGCAGCAGTTCTGCCGGCAGTTCCCGGGGATCCGCGTCAACCTCGACGTGGGCAGCACCAACGACGTGATCCGCAAGATCTCGAACGACGAGGGCGAGATCGGCCTGGTGTACAACCCGCCGGCCGAGCCCAAGGTGGTGTCGCGCGCGTCGAAGCGGCAGCCGATGATGGCGATCGTCGGCCCCGATTTCCCGCGCCGCACCCACAAGGTGCTGACGGTGCAGCAGCTCGCCACCTACCCGCTGGCGGCCACTCACCCGTCCTACGGTACGCGGCAGATGATGGAAGCCGTGGAATACGCCGAGCGCGTGCGGCTCACGCCGGTCGTCACCACGAATTCCTTCGCGATCCTGAAGGAATTCGTGAAATCGGGGCTCGGTATCTCGGTGATGCCGGCCTTCGCGGTGACGGCCGAACTGCAGGCCAAGGAGTTGTTCGCGATCGAGATCGCGCATCCGATCCTCGAGAACGCCGAAGCGCACATGGTCACGCGCGTGGGCCGCAAGCTCTCGGTGGCCGCCAACAAGATGCTGCAGATGATGACGGGGCAGATGCGGGCGTTTCGTTAGCGGGGGCGGCTCGTACGCCGTCCGGCGACGCGAGGCCGGGCTTGGAGACGGTTTGCCCAAGACCGCTGATTCCGCTGCAAGGTGTTCCGGCAGATCACAGCTGCAGCCGAATTCGAGAAAAGCTTCATGGTCATGGGCACATGACCAAAGTCAAACGCCGTCAAACATCCGGATCCTGAATCCGCGCCGACTGAATCACCACCAGCGTATCGCCCGCCTCGATCCTGCACGGCGGATCCTCGTAAAACGAATAGATCTTCCCGCAGCGATCGAGCCCGACCACGATCGCGCCCGGCACCACGTTCGTCAGGCAGCCGATCTCATGCGGCAACGCCTCGCGCTCCAGCAGCGTCGCGCGCCCGCGCGTCGACAGCATGTCGTTCACGAACGGCACGATGTAGCGGCTGTGGACCGCATCCGCGAGCAACAGCGCGCCGATCTTCGTCGACGACACGATCACGTCCGCGCCGGCCTGCCGCAATTGCCGCTGGTACAGGTTCTCCTGGATCCGCACGACGATCTTCGTATCGGGCGCGATGCTGCGCACCGACAGCGTCAGCAGGATCGCGGTCGGATCGTCGGTCACCGAAATGATCACGGCCTTCGCCGCGCGCACCTGCGCCTGCTGCAGCAGATCCTCGTGCGCCGGATCGCCGAGCAAGCCGGTCACGCCGAGCGACGTCGCCGCCTCGAGGGCCTGCTGCTGCGAATCGATCACGATGATCGTCGCCGGATCGACGCCGCTTTCCAGCAACTCGCGCACCGCGATCGATCCCGACAGGCCATAACCGCACACGACGATGTGATCGGACAGTTGCTTCTGCAGGCGTTTCATGCGGAATTCCTCGATGACGCGCTGGATCACGAACTGATACGCCGTGCCCAGGAAAATGAACCAGATGCCGATACGGATCGGCACGATGAAGAACGCATCGAGCAGGCGCGCGCGCGCCGTGACGGGCACGATATCGCCGTAGCCGACCGTCGCGACCGTGACCATCGTGAAGTACACGAGATCGGCCACCGTCATCGGCGTGCTCTTGGTCGAATCGCGCAGGCCGTCGCGATCCAGATACAGCACGAGGAACGCAAGCGTGCACAACAGCACGACCGCGCCGAGACGGAACAGCAGCGTGCGCTGCGGCGACGTCGCCGGGCGCGTGAACAGCGTGCGCGCGCGCGGCGCCTGCCACGGGTTGCGGGCGCGACGCAGGCGCATGCGCAACGAGCGGCGCTGATCGGATGGCGTGGCCAACGGGGAATCTCCTGAAGGATGCGGGCTCGATTCTACGACGGGAACGCACGCGCGCAGCCGTCACAGCATGCTGCGCGGCCGCACCATCGTCCCGTCGACGAAACGCCGCGCGCGAAACGCCGACAGATCGAGCGACGGCGCGCCCGTGTCGATCCATTCGGCGAGCAGCCGGCCGACGATCGGCCCCATCGCGAAACCGTGCCCGCAGAACCCCGTCGCGATCGCGAGCCCCGACGGCGTACCCGGTGCATCGATCACCGGGATGCCGTCGGGCAGCACGTCGATCAGGCCGGCCCACGCCTCGACGATCTGCGCATCCTTCAGCGCAGGAAAGATCGCCTTGAGCTTCGCGAGCGCGCGCGGCGCATGCGCGCGATTCGGCTGCGGCTGCGGATCGCGCGGCTCGATCGGTCCCGTCGCGCCGCCGATGCGCGCGAGCACGTCGCGCCATGCGGACGCATTCAGGTGCAGCCGGAATTTGTCGCGTTGCGACCAGAATTGCGGCCAGAAGAGGCTCAACCCGCGCAGGTGGCCGAGCGTCAGATCGACGTCGACCTGCATGTCGTCGGCAAGATTGATCGCGCCGTTCGTGCGCTGCCGGATGCCGAGACCATGGCCCCACATCGTCGCCGCGGACACCGGCGGAACCACGTTGGTGCGCATGCAGGTGCCGCGCACGGCCTGCTGCGGCAGCCGGATGCCGACGCCGTCGAGCAGCCGGAAACTGGTCGCGCCCGCCGCGCAGATCACGCGCCGCGTGCGGATCGCGCCGCGCTCGGTCGCGACGCCGACGACCGCGCCGCCGGCCGTCTCGATCGCCGTCACGCCGCAGCCTTCGAAGAAACGCGCGCCCGCCTCGGTCGCGCGCGCCGCGAATGCGGCGGCCACGCGACGCGGCTCGGCCTGCCCGTCGGTCGCCGTATACAAGCCGCCGAGGGTACGGGCCTGCGCCGACAGCCCGCTCACGCGTTCGTCGATCTGGGCGCGCGTCAGCGTGCGCGTGTCGAGCCCGTGTTCGCGCGCCACGGTGAGCCACGCCTGGAACGACGCCCAGTCGTCTTCGTTGTCCGCCATGTAGAGGCAGCCGCCCTGCCGCCATTCGAGATCGAAGCCGAGCGCCTGCTCCAGGCCTTCCCAGATCCGCATGCCGGCCATCATCAGCGGCACTTCGGCGGATTCGCGCCCCTGCTGCCGCACGAAGCCCCACGCGCGCGTCGATTGCTGGCCGGCGATGCGCGACTTGTCGAGCACGACGGCTTTCAGGCCGCGCAGGCCGAGGTAGTAAGCGGCCGCGCAGCCCATGATGCCGGCGCCGGCGATCACGACGTCGGCTTCGGTCGGAAACGCCGTTTCGGCGTGAGTCAATGCGTCGTGCAGCGGATAGGTGGTGGTCATTGTTTTCTGTTGGTAATCGGTGCATGGCCGGCAAAGCTTATCGCGGCAACGTCATCCGATGAAGCGAGCGTCGCGCAACGATCCCGGGCGCCTTGCGCATCCGCACACGACAGCCCGCTCGCGTCTTTCCGGCCGTCCCCGTTTTTTCGGCTTGACGCCCCCGGATCGTCACGCGACGATACTGGATATCCATACAGTATCGTCGCAGCAAAATGATCCTCCCCCCATTCGATCCGCCCAAGCTGAACGACCTCACCGAATGGTGGACGCAGTGCACCTACGCGGACGTCCAGCGTCTGATACTCGAAGTGCAGCACCTCCGCCTGACGCTGTGGGAGTTGAAAGCCCACGTCGCGGACGCATCGCGCCGCATCCGCATGCTCGATCCGGACATGCTCGCGCATGGGTCCGCGCTTCGGCGGCTCGGCTACCTGCTCGACAAGGAGATCGAGCGCGCCAATCCGATCGGACGCACGCGCGACGTGTATGCGCCGTTTTCGGACGAGTGGCGGGCTCGCGCGGCACTGCGCTGCGCATTGCGCGGGCAGCCCGAGCCGGCCGACGCAGGCACGCTGCCGCGCGCGATTCCGGAATTTCAGCGCATCACCTGGGCCGAGCTTCGCGATCGCTGGCGTCACCTGAGCGACAGGAAATCGAATCGACAGAACGTCGAGCAACGGATGGTGCTCGAGATCGCCCGTCAGCGAACCGTGATCCTCGCGCGGGCGCGCAAGCTGGTCGACGCCGCGATCGCCGAGGCGGCGGCAGAGGGAAACCGGTTATTCGCGCTGGATCAGCTCCAGCGGCTCCTGGCGGTCGAGCGGGAGGACGGCGAACCGTTCATGTACATGCCGCCGTAGCGCGAACGCCGTGAACGACGGTCTGCATGCACAAAGTGGACATTCGCAGCCTCCAATCGCGTTGCCTTCGGACGATCGATATCTCACGACGGGAGCCGGCAATCTACGAATTTCCGGGGGCATTCGCAATATTCAGGCAGGAATTCCGGCCGTTCGGGGCGCCGCACGCGCTGCACTACGCATAGCGGCTCAGCCATTCTTCGGAGAATCGTTTCGCGTACGCGACGGCCTCGGCTTCGGTGTCGAATTCACCCAGCTTGCGGAACGCGGCTTCACGGCTGAAACCCACCTTCGTGACCTCGACCTGCGCGGCGTATTTGCCGGCCTCCGTCACGCGCGGCTCGCAGTTCATCTCGTAGCCGCGCATCAAGAATTTCTTCTGCATCGGTTCAACACTTTTTTGAGACGGCGAAATCGTAGCACGCAGCGCCGCGGGCGCCAAAAAATGTATCCGCGCTGGTTTCACTAGAAGAAACCATCGATTGTTCGTCCTGCAACTGCTTCGGCCGTTCGCCGCGCGATATCCTCCGAACATCCCGGCCGGGCGTGATCACGCCCTGCATTGGTGCGTCGCGTTGCGATTACCTGCCGCCTCGTGGGGAATCGCGCGACGGCCCATGGGAATGCAGCCCAAAGGTGCCGAACGCACCGTCGCGCGCACGCGCCGACGCAGGCCCGGCGTAACTTCATGACACACCTTTCACACAAACGCACCTTTCACCACACTGAATGACGACCATTTTGCGGTAAAGTTATCTTTTCCGTGCGTGGCCGGTCGGCTCGCCATTGGACGTCATGAAGACTGTCCGCCGAGACTGCCGCAAGGCGTCGTTCTGAACGTCACGATCCGTTCCCGTAGCATGACCACTGAAGCAATCACCACGGATTCCCTCGCGGTTGCCGAGCGCGTGCGCGAGCTGATGACCCGCAACGGCATCGGCAAGCGCCAGCAGACTACCGAGCTGTGCCGCATCCTCGATCTGAGTTTCTCCCAAGGCCACCGCAAACTGCGCGGCAGCAGCCCCTGGACGCTCGCGCAGATCAAGAAAGTCGCCGAAGCGTACGGCGAACCCGCCGCCCAGCTGTTCGGCGCGCAAACGCTCGACCCGGGCATGGTCGGCGCCTATAGCCAGGAAGCCGTCCTGTATGCGGGCGTCGCCGAGATTCCATGCACCGCCTGGATCGGCGCGCCGCTCGAAGCCGGCGCGCGCCCCGAGTTCGTCGCGTACGAACAGAACGGCCGCTGGCGCGTGCTGCGCCATACCGGCGTGCTGTACCAGAACGCATACGACGTGCACAAGATCGAGATCTATCCGCGCCGCGCGGAAAGCGACAAGCTCGTCGTCGCGGTAATCGACCCCGATCGTGTCAGCGCAACCGAGCTGTGCCGCTATCTCGAACGGCAGGGTTTCGCGACGGCCGCGTTCGACGGTCTCGCGGCATTCGTCGACGCGCTGCAGGGCCAGGCTTTCGACGCAGTCCTGACCGAATGGCTGTTCGACGACGGCACGGCCGCCACCGCGATCAAGGCCGTGCGCACGTCCGACAACCCGGGCGCGCCGGTTTTCGTGCTGACGGGCGCCCTGCTCACCGGCCGCGCGAGCGAAGCCGACATCAGCGAAGTGATCCGCGCGTTCGATGTGGTGTGCTACGAAAAGCCCGCGCGCATGGCGATCCTCAGCGCCGATCTCGCGAAGCGGCTCGCGCGCGGCTGACGTTCGCCGGGCCGGCCGCCCGTCGAACGGCCAACGCCCGCGCGGCGCCGCGGGCATGAACCGGTTCCTCAGTACAATAGCCGCACCCGTTCACGCCCACGCCGGCATCCGCCGCCCGACGCCATGGCCCGCCTCATCCCCGACGACTGGAAAAGCCTCGCCGCGACCGGCGCGGCCGAACGCGAGCGCGAAACGCTCGCCGCGCTCGAACACGCGCTGCCCGACAGCTACACCGTGTATCACGGCGTCCACTGGACGCGCGCCGATCAGGCGTTTTCGGTATTCGGCGAAGCCGCGTTCGTCGTCGTGAGCCCGGCCGGCCGCGTGCTGCTGATCGAGCAGAAGGCCGGCTTCCTGCGCGAGACCCCGAAAGGGCTCGTGAAGGTCTACCTGCAAAAGGAGCGCAATGTCCCGATCCAGCTCGCACGCACGCAGGAGACGCTGCACCGGCGCCTGACGGCCGCGCTCGGCGCGGGCGTCTACGGCGTCGAGGCGCTGCTGTACTGCCCCGACTACTCGATCCGCGACGCGTCGATCGCCGGCGTCGCGCCCGAGCGCATCGTCGATGCGTCGCGCAAGACGCAGCTCGCGCAAGTGATCCTGCAGATCCTGCCCGAGGACGACGAACACTTTCCGAACGCGCCGAAGCTCCACCATTTCCTCGCGGACGAGCTCGCGCTCACGCCCGACACGAGCGCGCTCGTCGGGCAGGCCGGCACGCTCGTCACCCGGCTGTCGGGCGGGCTCGCCGCATGGGCGCGCCAGCTCGACTTCGCGCCGTTCCGGCTGCGCGTGACCGGTACGGCCGGCTCGGGCAAGACCCAGCTCGCGGTCCAGGTGATGCGCGACGCCGTCGCGGCCGGCAAGTGCGTGCTGTATGTGTGCTTCAACCGGCCGCTCGCCGACTACATCGCGCGCATCGCGCCGCCCGGCGCGAAGATCGCGAACTATCATCAGCTGTGCGACTGGGTCGCGCGCGATGGCGGCTATACGCCCGACTTCCAGGCGCCCGGCGAATTCGAACGGCTCGAGGCGCGTTTCGCGCAAGCGCCGATCCCCGAGCGCTGGCGCTTCGACGTGCTGGTCGTCGACGAAGGGCAGGATTTCCACGCACCGTGGGCGGCCGCGCTCGAGCGGCTGCTGGCGCCCGGCGGCGCATGGTGGTGGCTGGAAGATCCGCTGCAGAACCTGTACATGCGCGAACCCGTCGCGCTGCCCGGCTGGGTCACGCTGAAGGCGCTCACGAATTACCGCAGCCCGCGCGACCTGCTCGAATTCGTGCGCGACGTCGTCGGCCGCGTCGAGCCGCTCGCGGCCGAACTGCGCTCGGGCAGCCCGTTCGACGGCTCCGAACCGTCGGTGTCGGCCTACGGCGAAGACGGCGCGTCGGACGACGCATTGGCGCAAGCCTGCATCGATGCGACCAAGCGCGCGATCACGCATGCGTTGTCGCTCGGCTTCCGCAAGCAGGACATCGCGGTGCTGTCGTACCGCGGCCGCGAAGGCTCGGTGCTTGCGCCGCTCGACCAGCTCGGCCCGCACCGGCTCAAGCGCTTCACCGGCAAGTACGACTTGTTCGGCAATCCCGAGTATCGCGAAGGCGACGTGCTGCTCGATTCGATCTACCGCTTCAAGGGTCAGTCGGCGCCGTGCGTGATCCTCACGGAAGTCGACTTCGACGCGCTCGACGCGCGTGCCGCGCGCAAGCTGTTCGTCGGCGCGACGCGCGCGACGATGAAGCTGCTGATCGTCGCGTCGTCGCGCGCGGCCGCGCAACTGGCGGACGCGGCGGGTTGACGCGGCGGGCGGGCGAACGCACGCCCTGGACGAACTTCGACATCGTGGCCGTTGACACAATCGGGCACATTTCCCGACGCCCCGCACCCTTGCCCACGCTCGTTTCAACCTGTTTCGGCAATCCCTGACGCTTTGTCCGCTTGCAGCCGGCCGCTACGATGCCAGGCCATTCGTTGCACGCGGAATATTCGATGGCCGACGTAAAAAAGCTGCCTTACTACGAACCGAAAAAGGGATTGTTCGGATCGGAGTTGAAGGAATACAAGGGTTCCCGAGGGTGTGTCCCGCTCGATACGCAAAGGAGCGTATCGATCGACCGGCTTGCACCGGGGGAAAAGCCGCCGCCCAAAGCGATTTCCAGGCCTTCGATTGCTCCGGAGCCTCCTGCAGCACCTCAACCGCCGCCGCAAGCCGATCAGGCGATAACCAAACGACCGCAGACGCAGGCGGAATCGGAGGTTTGCGAAAATCCGCCCCCTTTCGATCTCCAAGACGTGCCAATCGCGATGGACAATCTGGGCTGGAAGGTTTCGGCCAGGCTTGCGCGGATCTGGTTCGCGGGCGCTGCGCATGTTTACAACGACGATCCAACGTCAGCCCAGCCGCTGAATGACGATGGCGTTACCCTCGAATGGATTTTGAAATTCGGAAATGTCAGAAAAAAGTACAATAAACTTCTCGCGAGCGATATCTACAGCGAACGTTCCATACGAACAGCATCAGATATCACCAAGTCTTTTGTCAAAGAGCTCTTTTTAGAAAGAAATTCTACGTTCAACTTCAACACCGCCTCATTCACAAGAAATTTGCATAAATTTCACAACGACTGGCAATTCCAGCTATCGAAAATAGGAAATTGGGACACCCTGGAGAACCTTTCCCCAACGGATCTCACGGGGGCGCTGGCCAATTTCAACATTTATGCAGCCATTGGAAATGTTGAAATTTCAAGCGAAAAATACTTCAAATATGAAAAATCAGGTGCGCTTTACTGCCTAAGCGCCACGGGTAGAATCACGCATATATATGTTTACGTGAAAGACAACTACTCATTCAACGGAAAACAATATTTAGGCCACTGGAACAAACATGGCGTCATCATCGCCCCGGGGTCAATTCTTACAGGATCAAGCTCGCCAAAACGAGAATCCGACATTGACATTTGGTCAAAAAACATCAACAAACCTGTCGACACACGAAGAAGTATATTAGGAAAATTCAAGACGTCCGATGTTTATTTTCCAATCCATAATGCAGACTACAGTCGATGGCGAGAAAGACATCACAGGGGCAGGGACTTCATGATATATTCGAATCCAGTTTATTTGAAACTGAAGAAACCGATCGATCTTGATCTTGGTGAAATATGCAGAATAGAGCCATCAGATACATTGGCTTAGCCATTGTCATTTACGTATGCGCAGGTTTGATCGTTCATTTCAATCGCCCCGCCTATGGACGGTGTGACTTCTATGATCGCCCGGAGACATTAAATGGCGGTATAAAAAACATGAATGGCGTTTGGTACCGATTCAAGCTGTGCGGCACCGGCGGAAATGATCAGGACGCGACGAATGACAACATTGAGCTAAGAGTGTTTAGTGAAAAGGGCGAGCTTCTTGCAAAGCGATATTTCTCCGTCAACTGGTATCATGGAGAAAGCTCTCACCCGCCTCTGGGTTACGAGGGCAATCTGGTACGCTATATCGACTTGGCCGATGAATCGAATTACAAAAAACATCTGATGATTCCGCCCTCCAAGTGGGATTGGCTTCGTGCCAGACTACCTTTGTTTTAAAGGTTGCACATCAAATTTTGATTTACAAAAAACAAAGCCCCGGTAGCGGGGCTTTGTTTGTCAACAGACTGCTCGCTCGATCATACGACGATAGCATCGACCCACCCGTGAAACAGGTCGCATCAGCCGACAGATCCGCTGCGATTCACCTCGCCCTGCTCAAGCCACCCGGAACGCCCCCACCGCACGCCGCAACCCATCCGCCTGTTCCTCGAGCGACGCAGCCGCGGCCGCCGCCTGCTCGACGAGCGCCGCGTTCTGCTGCGACACCTGATCCATCTGCGACACCGCGCGGTTCACCTGCTCGATCCCGTCACGCTGCTCGCTCGAGGCGGCCGCGATCTCCGTCATGATGCCCGTCACGCGGCCGATCGCCTGCTGGATGTCCTGCATCGTCGCGCCGGCCGTACTGACGAGCCGCGAGCCCGTCGCGACACGCTCGACCGATTCGCCGATCAGCGTACGGATTTCCTTCGCCGCGGACGCCGAGCGCTGCGCCAGCGTACGCACCTCGCCCGCGACCACCGCGAAGCCGCGGCCCTGCTCGCCCGCCCGCGCGGCTTCGACCGCCGCATTCAGCGCGAGGATGTTGGTCTGGAACGCAATTCCCTCGATCGTGCCGATGATGTCGGCGACCTTCTGCGAGCTCTGGTCGATCTCGTTCATCGTGCCGATCACCTCGCCGACGACCGTCGCGCCGCGCGTCGCGATCTCGCTCGCACTGTCCGCGCAGGCCTGCGCCTCGAGCGCGTGGTCGGCATTCTGCTTCACGGTCGCCGTCAGTTGCTCCATGCTCGCGGCCGTCTGCTGCAGCGCCGACGCCTGCTCCTCCGTGCGCTGCGACAGGTCGGTGTTGCCGGCCGCGATCTGGTGCGTCGCCGTCGAAATCGCCTCGGAACCCTGGCTGACCTGGCGCACCGTGTCCGCGAGGCTGCGCTGCATGCCCGTCACGCCCTTGACCAGTTCGGCCATTTCGTCGCGCGACGACCAGCGCAGTTCCGACGTGAGATCGCCGTCCGACAGCCGGCGGAAATGCGACAGCAGGCGATTCACCGGTTGCGTGATCGCGAAATGCAGGCCGATCGCGCAGCCGAGGCATGCGGCCAGCCCGAATGCGATGCCCGCGATCGCGCCGATGCGCATCCAGCCGTAATAGGTCTGCGCGGTGTCGTACACGTCCTTGCCGCGTGCCGCCTGGTACGCATCGAGCGCGTCGGTCGCCTGCGTGAGCGCGACCGACAGCGGCGGCGCGACCGTCATCAGCAACCGGTCGGCTTCGTCGCGCCGCCCTTCGCGGATCGCATCGATCATCGGCTTCAGCGCCTGCCCGATCAGCGCCTGGCGCGCGGCATCGAGGCGGCTCGCGAGCGGGCCCTCGTCGCCGTCGTGCGGCATCGCCGCGTAGTTGCGCCATGCCGTGTCGGCCTTCGCGAGATAGCCCTCGGCCTTCTTCACGAGATCGGGAACCTCCGCCGCGTCCGGATGCAGCAGCGCACGGTCGAGCGTCGTGCGCACGATCGTCAGGTTCAGGCTCGCCGCGGACAGCGCGGTCTTCGCCGCCAGTTGCCGCGTATAGGCCTCGTCGAGGGCGCGATTGGAACTCTGCATGCCCGCGAGGCCGATCAGCCCCGACACGACGAGCAGCGCGGCAACGAGGCCGAGCGTGGAGAAAATCCGCGTACGGATCGAGAAACGGGAAAACAGGGCGTTCAGGTTCATGACGGCACGTGAGCGATGAAAAATGCCGCGGCAATCGGTCCGCGGCCCTCTGTATTACGGTTTGCCTGCACAAAACTTGAGTCCGTCCCTGCTTCGCGGCTGATCGTCGTCAATTTTTCGGGCGGGCAAGCCGCCCGCGCCCGCCGTCACGCCAGCAGCACGACGCCGCCCGTGGTCGCGCGCGACTCCAGCAACCGGTGAGCATCGGCCGCCTGCTCCAGCGGCAGCCGCGCGCCGATCTCGACGTGCATCCCGCCCGCCAGCCGGTCGAGCGTCGCGCGCGCGGCGTCGCGATACGCGCCGACGTCGCGCGCGATGAAGCCGAGCACGCTCGGCCGCGCGACCGCGATCGAACGCGCCGGGCCCAACTCGTCGAGATCGAACGTCTGTCGCGCGCCGATCGCGGCCACCTGCCCGATGCTCGCGACCATCCCGAACGGACGAATCGCCCCGAGCGTGCGGGTCAGCACGTCGCCGCCGATGCCGTCGATCGCGTAGTCGACGCCCGCACCGCCGCCGAACGCACGCGCCGCCGCGACGAAATCCTCCTCTCGATAATCGACCACCGCTTCGGCGCCGTGCGTGCGCACGAGCGCGGCCTTCGCCGCCGAACCGACGGTGCCGATCACCCGCGCGCCGAGCGCACGCGCCCATTGCGTCGCCAGCAGGCCGACGCCGCCGGCCGCCGCATGCACGAGCACCGTATCGCCGGCGCCGACCTGCCGCACGCGATGCAGCAGCATGTACACGGTGATCCCCTTCAGCAGCCCGGCGGCAGCGGCTTCGTCGCTCAGGCCGTCGGGAATCGGCAGTACGCGCTCGGCCGGCATCGTGCGCAGGCTCGCATAGCTGCCGGTCGGCATGCCGGCATAGGCGACGCGCCGACCGGGCACGAGATCCGGCACGCCCGGCCCGACCGCGTCGATCACGCCGGCCGCCTCGACGCCGAGCGCCGCCGGCAGCGCAGGCAATGCATGCGCGCCCGTTCTGAAATAGATGTCGACGAAATTCACGCCGATGGCGGTCTGGCGAATCCGCACTTCGCCGGCGCCGGGCGGCGCGACGGGCGCATCGACGCGGCGCAGCACGCCGGCGTCGCCGTAACGATCGATCCCGATCCGGATGGCGTGGGTGGTTTCGGTCATGACGTTCCTCGTTATCGAATGAAGTGACACGATCATCCCATCGTGCATAATCGAACGGAATTCACGTTGAACGCCCACCTATTGTGCAAAATTCGACCGACCGCGATCCTGTTACCTCGCCCGCATTGCCGATGAGCTGGGACGACATCCGCTACTTTCTGGCGGTGATGCGCGGCGGCAGCCTGTCGGCCGCCGCCCGCGTGCTACAGGTCCAGCATTCGACGGTCGCGCGGCGCATCGACGCGCTGGAATCGGCGCTCGGGATCCGGCTGTTCGATCGGCTGCCGCGCGGGTGGCCGCCGACCGACGAAGGGCTGCACCTCGCCGAGCACGCCGCCCGCCTCGAAGCCGACGCGCATGCGTTCGCGCGCGCCGCGCAGGGCGCGGCCTCGCTCGACGGCGTGGTACGCGTATCGGCGTCGCCGGTGTTCGCGAGCCACTTCCTCGCGCCGCGCCTCGCCCGTGCGCAGCGCGCGTGGCCGGCGCTGCGGATCGACCTGATGGGCGAGATGCATGCGGCGAACCTGTATGCGCGCGAAGCCGATCTCGCGGTGCGGCTGTCGCGGCCGAGCGAGCCGGGGCTCGCCGCGCGCCGGCTCGGTACGATGCGCTTCGCGCTGTGCGCGGCACCGGAATGGGCGGATGCGCCGCCCGACACCTGGCCGTTCGTCGGCTACGACGACGCGCTCGCGCAAACGCCGCAGCAGCAGTGGCTCGAACGCTTCGCGGCCGGGCGCCGCTTCGCGTTCATCGCCAACGACCTGGCCGCGCAACATCGCGCGTGCGCAGCCGGGGCCGGTGTCGCGCTGCTGCCGCGCTTTCTCGTCGACGATCCAACGGCGCACGCCGGCGCGCCGCTCGTCGAGCTGACGGCCGCCCCGCGTTGCGACATCGAGCGCGAGATCTGGCTCGTGGTTCATCCGGACGTGCGCCGATCGCCGCGCGTGCAGCGCGTCGCCGACGCGATCGCCGACGCGGTGCATGCGGCGGACGGCCGCCTGTAAGCCGCCGAAACCGCAAACGGCTTTGCCACGCGCGTCGGCGGCCGGCATAGTAGCGCTTTCACTTCATTCGCCCCGCCGCCATGTCCACCGCCTCCGCCTGCGTCGTGCGTGACGCGACCGACGCCGACCTCGATGCCATCCATGCGATCTATGCGCACCACGTTCGCCACAGCGTCGCGTCGTTCGAGGAAACGCCGCCCGACGTCGCCGAACTGCGCGCACGCCGCGATGCGGTGCTGAACCACGGGCTGCCGTACCTCGTCGCCGAATGCGACGGCCGCGTGGCCGGCTACGCGTACGCGACGCCGTACCGCACGCGCAGCGCGTACCGCTTCACGATCGAGGATTCGATCTACATCGACGATGCGCAACGCGGGCGCGGAATCGGCCGCGCGTTGCTCGCGGCGCTGATCGCGCGCTGCGAAGGCGGCCCGTGGCGGCAGATGATCGCGGTGATCGCCGACGGCGGCACCGGCGGCTCGACGTCGCTGCATCGCGCGTTCGGTTTCGAGCCGGCCGGCCTGTTGAAAGCGGTCGGCTTCAAGCACGGCCGCTGGATCGACACGGCGCTGCTGCAGCGCCCGCTCGGCGACGGCGCGAACACGCGCCCCGCCTCGCCCGAGCCTGCCCCGGCGCGCTAGAATGGCCGCATGTCAAAACAGACTCATTCCACGCCCGACGAGGCCGCGCCGGATTCCCGCAACGAGTACACGGTCGACGAGCTCGCGCGCGTGTCCGACACCACCGTGCGCAACGTCCGCGCCTACCAGGATCGCGGGCTGCTCGCGCCGCCGGAGAAACGCGGGCGCGTCGGCATCTACGACGACACGCACGTCGCGCGTCTGAAGCTGATCAACCATCTGCTCGCGCGCGGCTACACGCTGTCGAACATCCAGGACCTGATCAAGGCGATCGACGAAGGCCACGACCTGCGCTCGATCCTCGGCCTCGAGAACGCGATCGGCGGCCGCTGGTCGCACGAGTTGCCGAAAACCTACTCGCTCGCGCAACTCGCGCAGATGTTCGGCCCGCAGGCGACCACGCAACTGTCGCGCGTGACCGAGCTCGGGCTGCTCGAACGGCGCGGCCTGTCGTTCGTCGCGAAGAGCCCCGCGCTGCTCGAGGCGGCGGCCGCGATGACGAAGGAAGGGATTCCGCCGCGCGAGCTGCTCGACGTGATCAGCCTCGCGCGGCCGCATTTCGACGCGATCGCGCGGCTGCTCGTCGATCTCGTCGTGAAGCGGCTCGACCGCTACGACGCCGGCACGCTGCCGCCGGCCACCGACGTGCCCCAACTGGTCGACGCGATCTGGCGCCTGCGCCCGCTCGCGGCCGTGTTCGTCGAAGGCGAGACGAACCGCGCGCTCGAAACCGCGGCCGGCGCATATCTCGGCGGGCGGGTCGCGACGATCCTCGACAAGAAGCTCAGCGACGAAGCAGCGCGGCAGTCCGGCACGACGGACACGCCCGATCCGGCGGGCGGCGGCGACAAAGCATAGGCCCGACGCCGTCATATCCATATCGGCAATGCTTCGTTTGCGGGCGCGATCGCCCATGCGACGATTCTTCCAACCGAGCGGCGCCGGCCGCTCCCCGAAGATGCCTCGCATGGAGTTCGTTCGATGATTCGTTTCACCCGCTGGATCACCCGCGCCGCCGCCGTCTCGCTCGTTGCCCTGTCCGCCGCGTCGGCGTTCGCGCAAGGCGGCGCCGACAAGATCGTGCGCATCGGTTATCAAAAGGCCGGCCTGCTGTCGGTCGTCAAGGCGCAGGGCGCGCTCGAAGCGCGGCTCAAGCCGCTCGGCTATGGCGTTCAATGGTTCGAATTCCCGGCCGGCCCTCAACTGCTCGAGGCGCTGAACGCGAACAGCATCGACTTCGGCTACACGGGCGCGCCGCCGCCCGTGTTCGCGCAGGCGGCCGGCGTGCAGTTCGTCTATGTCGGCGCGGAACCGCCGGCGCCGCACAACGAAGCGGTGTTCGTGAAGGCCGATTCGCCGATCCGGACGGTGGCCGGCCTGCGCGGCAAGAAGGTCGCATTGCAGAAAGGCTCGAGCGCGAACTACCTGCTGCTCGAGGCGCTGAAGAAAGCCGGCGTGCGCTATGACGAAATCCAGCCGGTGTATCTCCCGCCGGCCGATGCGCGCGCCGCGTTCGAAAGCGGCAACGTCGATGCGTGGGCCGTGTGGGATCCGTACTACGCGGCCGCGCAAAGCGCGCTGAAGGTGCGCACGCTGTCCGACTACACGGGGCTCGCCGCGACCAACAATTTCTACGAGGCGACGCGGAGTTTCGCGCAACAGCATCCCGACGTGGTCGGCGCGATCCTGAAACAGGCGCGGGAAACGGGCCAGTGGGTCAACGCGCATCCGGCCGACACGGCCGCGCTGCTTGCGCCGAAGGTCGGGTTGCCGCAGGCGCTCGTCGAGACGTGGATCAAGCGCGTGCCGTTCGGTGCGGTGCCGATCGATGAACGCATCGTCGCCGCGCAGCAAGGTGTGGCCGATGCGTTCCACGCGGCGAAGCTGATTCCGCAGAAACTGAGCGTGGCCGAAAACGCCTGGGTCGACAAAAGCGTGGCGGGTGCGCTGGCGGCGAAGTAACGCGCGCGGCCCCCTGCATCGGCAGGCCGGCCGGGCGCGATGCCCCGCCGGCCGCTGTCGCGTGCCGCGCGCCACGCGCTCAACGCAACGCCCCCGCCACCTTCTTCTGCCGCCACAGACACAGCAGATCGCACGCCACATGCGCGGCCGCGATCGCCGTGATGTCCGCGTGATCGTACGCCGGCGCCACCTCCACGACGTCCGCCCCGACCAGATTCACCGCCCCGAGCGCGCGCACGATCGCCAGCGCCTGCGCGGACGACAACCCGCCCGCGACCGGCGTCCCCGTTCCTGGCGCGAACGCCGGATCGAGGCAATCGATATCGAACGTCAGGTATGCAGGCCGCGTACCGACGATCTCGACGATGCGCTCGACCGCCGCCCGCGCACCCTGGTCATGCACCCACGCGGCATCGAGCCGCTCGATCCCGAGAAAGTCGTCGTTCCACGTACGAATGCCGACCTGCACCGACGTCGCGGGATCGATCAGCCCTTCCTTCACGGCCTTGTAGAACATCGTCCCGTGATTGAGGCTGTCCGGGTCGTCGTCGGCCCACGTATCGCAGTGCGCGTCGAAATGGATCAGCGACAGCGGCTTGCCGTGGCGCTCCGCGTGCGCGACCAGCAGCGGATACGTGATGTAGTGGTCGCCACCGAGCGTCAGCATCTTCGCGCCCGAGCGCAAGATCGTGCGTGCATGCTCGACGATCGCCGGCTTGATCGACAGCGGGTTGTGCGCGTCGAACCAGCAGTCGCCGTAGTCGACGGCCGCGAGATCGTCGAACGGATCGAAGCCCCACGGATACGGGTTGAGCTCCGCGAGTTGCACGCTCGCCGCGCGGATCGCGGCCGGCCCGAGCCGCGCACCGGAGCGATACGTCGTCGCGAGATCGAGCGGCACGCCGGAAATCGCGACGTCGACGCCGTCGAGCGCGCGCGAGTAATTGCGGCGCATGAACGACAGCACGCCCGCATAGGTGTTTTCGATCGAGGAACCGTACGGCGTCGTGCGACGGATCGCGCCGTCGCCGTGGAGAAGTTCGGTCATGGTCGGACCTGTTTTCGTGGCGGCCGCGCCGCCCCGCTTCGAACGAGCGCGCGGGCCGGGCACGGCGGGGATTCATCGGGCATGCATCGGCTCGCGCATTCAGTCGCGAGGCGACGCGGGACATCGACAGCGACAACGGCAATACCGCGGCGATCATAGCAAGCCGAATCGCAGCCGTTGCCCCGGTTCCGCCGGGGCAACGCGCGGAAAAATCCGGTGCCGCAGCGCAGGCCGCCGTCGTCGTTTCCTAGAAGGATTCGCCGGTTTTGGCGTGCTCGTTCTTCCGGATAATGGCCGGCAGCCGCTCCCCCGACGACGCGTCGTCCACCGCAGACGACAACAAACCGGAGACACCCGCCTTGATCGCCACGCTTCCCGCCACCTACCGCCGGCTCTGGCTGCTCGCCATCGCCGCGGCGCTGCTGTACGGGCTGTCGCTCGCCACCGCCCCCTATCCGGGCCAGGCCGCCGCGAAAGCCGCGATGGGCATCCTGCTGCTCGCGGCGGGCAGCACCTGCGTCGCGGCGCGCGAACGCGCATGGCTGTGCGCGGCGCTCGCGGCCGCCGTGCTCGGCGACGTGCTGCTCGCGCTGCCCGACTGGCCGCTGTCGTTCGTCCTCGGCCTCGGCGCATTCCTGCTCACGCACGCGTGTTATTGCGCGATCTTCTTTCGATGGCGCGCGCGGCCGCACGGCTGGCGCATCGTTGCGCTCGTCGGACTGTGGATCGCCGCGCCGGGGTTCTATGCGGCGTTCTTCCCGCACCTCGGCGAGCTGCTGGCGCCGGTCGCCGTCTACATGCTCGTGCTGTGCGTGATGGCGAGCTTCGCGCTCGCCGCCCGCACGCGCGGCCCGCTGGTCGCCATCGGCAGCCTGATCTTCGTCGGCTCCGACACGCTGATCGGCGTCGGCCGCTTCCTCGGCGTTTTTCCGGGCATCGACTATCTGATCTGGGGCCTCTATGCGCTCGCGCAGGTCACGATCGTGGCCGGGGTTTTCCATGAGATCGCCGGCCGGTCGATCAGCCCCTGATACCGTTTCAAACGGGCCGCCGCGCGCGGGCGGCCCCGGTTTTCCCCTGTCTTGCCCTGCCGACGGCCTTTTCCGCTCATCCCGCATTGCGGAAGCCGGACCGTTCCAAACCCCGCTCAGCCTTTTCCCGTCTGGCTTCCGGCCCTTAGAGCGCCGCCTCTAGCCTCTTGCGGTTTCCGGGTTCACCCACTATCGTTACATCAACCAATGTAACATTAAAAAATGAGCCAGATCGGAGACACCCGGATGAATGCTCGCACGTTGCCTTTCGGTCCACCCGGCCACGACGGCCTGGACGAAACCATCGACATCGCCATCATCGGCACCGGCTTTGCCGGCCTCGGGATGGCGATCCGCCTGAAGCAAACGGGCGTGACCGACTTCGTCGTCCTCGAGAAGGCCGCGTCGGTCGGCGGCACATGGCGCGACAATCATTACCCCGGGTGCGCATGCGACGTGCAATCGCACGTGTATTCGTTCTCGTTCGCGCCGAACCCGCGCTGGACGCGCATGTTCGCGCCGCAGCCGGAGATCCGCGCGTATCTGGAAGACTGCGTGCAGCGCTTCGGCATCGGCCCGTACCTGCGGCTGAATCACGAGTTGCAGCGCGCCGAGTACGACGACGCCGCGCAACGCTGGCGCCTCACGTTCGCGAACGGCAAGCGGCTGTCCGCGCGCGTGCTGGTGTCGGGAATGGGCGGGCTGTCGCGCGCCGCGCTGCCGGCGATCCCCGGTGTCGAAACCTTCCAGGGCCGCGCGTTCCATTCGCAGCAGTGGGATCACGACTATCCGCTCGAAGGCAAGCGCGTCGCGGTGATCGGCACCGGCGCGAGCGCGATCCAGTTCGTGCCGCGGATCGCACCGCGCGTGAAGTCGCTCGCGCTGTTCCAGCGCACGCCGCCGTGGATCATGCCGAAGCCCGACCGCAACCTCACCGGCTTCGAGAAATGGCTGTTCCGCACGCTGCCGTTCACGCAGAAGGTCGTGCGCAGCGGCATCTACTGGATGCTCGAATCGCGCGTGCTCGGCTTCGCGATCCATCCGTCGCTGATGAAGAACGTGCAGAAGCTCGCGCTGCGCCACATCCGCAAGCAGATTCCCGATCCGGAACTGCGCAAGGTGGTGACGCCGAACTACACGCTCGGCTGCAAGCGCGTGCTGATCTCGAACGACTACTACCCGGCGCTGTCGCGCAAGAACGTCGACGTGATCACGACCGGCATCGACCACATCGAAGCCGACGCGGTCGTGACGACCGACGGAAAGCGCCATGAAGTCGATTGCCTGATCTACGGCACCGGCTTCCAGGTGGCCGACCCGTATCCGCGCGGCGCGATCGTCGGCCGCGGCGGCCTCGACATCGTCGACGCCTGGCGCGACGGCGCGCACGCGTATCTCGGCACGACGCTGCCCGGCTACCCGAACTTCTTCATGATCGTCGGCCCGAACACGGGCCTCGGCCACAACTCGATGGTGTTCATGATCGAGTCGCAGATCGAATACATCCTCGGTGCGTTGCAGGCGATGCGCCGCGAGCACGCGGACGCGATCGAGGTGCGCCCGCTCGTCGAGGCCCAGTTCAACAACGATCTGCAGGGCAAGCTGAAAATGGCGATCTGGTCGACGGGCGGCTGCAAGAGCTGGTACCTCGATCCGCGCACCGGCAAGAACACGACGCTGTGGCCGGGCTTCACGTGGCGCTTCCGCCAGGCGACCGCACGCTTCTCGATCGCCGATTACCACGCCTATCGCGCACCGCACGACACGACCGCGCGGCCCGCCGCCGCGCCGGCCGCTTCCGCTTCCACGTCCGCCGAAGCGGCCTGAGCCAGACAAGGAGCCACCGACATGAGAGATTTCGCCAACAAGGTCGCCGCGATCACGGGCGCCGGCTCGGGCATGGGCCGCGCGCTCGCGATCCAGCTCGCGCAGGCCGGCTGCCATGTGTCGCTCGCCGACAAGAACGGCGTCGGCCTCGCGGAAACCGAACGGGTCGTCCGCGCGATCGCGCCGAACGTGCGCGTGTCGACGCGCGTGCTCGACGTCGGCGATCGCGACGCGATGTTCGCGTGGGCCGACGACACCGCGAAGGAGCACGGCAAGGTCAACCTGATCTTCAACAATGCGGGCGTCGCGCTGTCGAGCACGATCGAAGGCATGGAATACAGCGATCTCGAGTGGATCGTGAACATCAACTTCTGGGGCGTCGTGCATGGCACGAAGGCGTTCCTGCCGCACCTGAAGGCGTCGGGCGACGGCCACGTGATCAACACGTCGAGCATCTTCGGGATCTTCGCGCAGCCGGGCATGAGCGGCTACAACGCGACCAAGTTCGCGGTGCGCGGCTTCACCGAATCGCTGCGCCAGGAACTCGACATGATGAAGTGCGGCGTGTCGGCCACGTGCGTGCATCCGGGCGGCATCCGCACGAACATCGCGCAGTCGAGCCGCGTCGCGAAAAACATGGTCGGCTTCATCGTCGAGAGCGAACAGCAAGGCAAGGACAGCTTCGAGAAGTTCTTCATCACGAGCGCCGACGACGCCGCGCGCACGATCCTCGCCGGCGTGCGCAAGAACAAGCGCCGCGTGCTGATCGGCCGCGACGCGAAGGGCGCGGACTGGATGGCGCGCATCCTGCCCGCCGCATACCAGGCGCTCGTCGTGCTCGCGACGCGCCGCGAGGCCGCGAAGGCCCGCCGCGCCGCACGCGGCACGCCGGCGCCGGTGCACGCCACCTACAACAATGCAGGCAATCAGGGAGAACAATCATGACGACACCGAACATGATGCCCGTGCGGCGCGACATCCGTTTCGCGCTGCCGCCAGAACGCGCGAAGGACTGGCATGTGCAGGGCGTACCCGTCACGCACTTCATGAATGCGCTGTCGCTGCTGTTCCCGGCCGGCGAACGCTTCTTCATGGACTCGGTGCGCAATTACCGCGACCGGATCGAGGATCCCGAGCTGAAGAAGCAGGTGCTCGGCTTCATCGGCCAGGAAGCGATGCACACGCGCGAGCACATCGAGTACAACGACCTGCTGCAGGCGTCCGGCCTGCCCGCGCACAAGCTCGACAAGCGGCTGTGGACGATCCTCGGCTTCTTCAAGAAGACGCTGCCGCATTCGATGCAGCTCGCGATCACGATCGCGCTCGAGCACTACACGGCGATCCTCGCGAACCAGTTGCTGTCGGGCCACGAGCACCGGATCGACGGGTCGGTCGAAGGCTATCAGCAGATGTGGATGTGGCACGCGATGGAGGAAACCGAGCACAAGGCGGTGTCGTACGACGTGTGGAACGTCGTGATGAAGCCGGGCCTCGGCAGCTACCTGCTGCGCACCGGCACGATGCTGCTTACGACCGTGATGTTCTGGACGATCGTGTTCGACTTCCACGTGCGGCTGATGCTGTCGCACCGTCGCAAGCATGGCAAGTTCGGCGGCATGTGGCGCCTCGTGAAGTATCTGTACAGCCCGAGGAATGGCGTGTTCCCGAGCATCGCGCGAGAATGGCTCGACTATTTCCGGCCGGGCTTCCATCCGTGGGACCACGACAACCATCAGTATCTGCAGGGGCTCGACACGCTGCTCGCCAACATCGACGCGACCAACGCGCGTTATGCGGCGCAGGCTGCGCCACGCCGCGTGCCGCTGCATCCGGTTGCGCAGGCATGACGCGATGGCGCACCCTCACGAGATGCTGACCGTCCCGTCCGGCGACGTGAAACTCGCCGTCTACGTCAGCGGGCCGCGTCGCGCGCCGCCGCTGATCCTCGTGCATGGCTACCCCGACTCGGCAGCCGTGTGGGCGCCGATCCGCGCGCGGCTCGCGAAGCGCTACCGCGTGATCGCGTACGACGTGCGCGGTGCCGGCGCATCCGATGCGCCGCGCCGCCGCGCCGACTACACGCTCGAGCGGCTCGCCGGCGACCTGAAGGCGGTGGCCGACGCGACCTGCGGCGGCCGGCCGTTCCACCTCGTCGGCCACGACTGGGGCGCGATCCAGTGCTGGGAGGCCGTGACCGACCCTGCGTTGCGCGGCCGCATCGCGTCGTACACGTCGATCTCGGGCCCGTGCCTCGATCACGTGTTCCGCGCGAAGATGCGGCTCAAGCAGAGCCTGAAATCGTGGTACATCGCGTTCTTCCATCTGCCGCTCGTACCGTCGCTGGTGTGGCGGCTCGGCGGCGCCGCGCTGTGGCCGCGCTGGCTGCAGATCACCGAGCGCGTGCGCGCCGAGCGCGATCCCGCGCAACTGAAGAACGCGCTGAACGGGATGCAGATGTACCGCGCGAATTTCATCGCGCGGGCCCGCAAGCCGCGTGAACGGTATGCGCAGGCGCCGGTGCAGATCCTGGTGCCCGTGCGCGACCGCTACGTGACGCCCGAGATGTCGGCCGACCTCGACCGCTGGCTCGGCGAGCACGTGCGCGAGGAAATCGACGGCGCGCACTGGATCGTGCTGCGCCATCCGGACCTGATCGCGTCGCGGATCGACCGGTTCGCGTCCGCGCATGAAGGGGCCGCGGTCGCGGCAGTACCGGCGGCGACGCCGGCCATGCGGACGGGAGCGGCCATTCAGCGCAGCGGCGGCAAACGCTTGAACAGCGTTTCGTAGTCGATCACGAGCCCGTCGTCGTCGATGTCCATCTCCGCCGTGAAATTCCGGAAGATGCCTTCGTATCGGTAGCGGTGGCCCGGTTCGATGCACGCATAAGCCTGCTTGACCGGCGTGACCTTCAGATCCGGCGTCGAGATGTACGCGACGTCGATCGGCCGTCGCTCGCCGCGCGCGAGGCCGAGGCGGCCGATCGGCAGCGAATTCGTGAACGGCGTCGCCGCGATGTCGATGTCGATGCAGCCGTCGAGCTCGTGCAGTTCGCGGCCTGAACCGTCGCGCCAGTGCCCGGCCCCGTCGCCGCGCAGTTCGAGCGTGCCGCCGCCCATCACCTTGAGCACCGCGCAGGTCACGCGCCATTGCGCATCGCACTCGACGCGATACGCCAGCCCGTATGCACGGCCGTACCGCTGGCCGACCACCGCGCTTTCGACGACGATGCCGGAATCATTCCGGTCAAACGTCAGATGTTCGATTCCGTCGCCCTCGAGCGACGCCCACCGCAGTTCGCGCATTCTGCTGCCTCCTTGTTACCGCACATCGAGGCATCGTCACACAAATCGCGGCTATCGAGAACGCCGCCGTCGACGAGTCCAGCGCGCGTCATTCGTGTTCGGCGGCTATTGCCAGCCCCTCGAACGCCGATCGGATAGCTTCCACGACTCGCGCCGCTCCGCGCTCATCCTCGAACGGCGAACGCGGTCCACCCGGTGGCTGGCGCACCGTCCAAGGTTCAGTCCAGATTCACGCTCGCCACTCGTTCACGTTCAAGCATGTGGCACGCGCACGGTTAGCCCTGGCAAATCAGCGAAATCCGCGACGTTCAGCGTCATCAGCGCATAGCCGTGCTCAATCGCCTGCGCTGCAATCCACAGATCGTTGTAGCGCGGCCGCGGCGAGCGGCCCGCCTGCTTGACAGCAGCAGCCAGCACCCCGAAAGCGGCCGCAGTGTGGCGCGTGACTTCAAGCACAGGTCGGCGCTCAAGTTGGCGCAAATGGGCGGCGCGCCGCGCGCGTTTGGCAGCGTCCGCGCAAGCCTGCACGCCGAATGCCAGTTCGCCCAACGAAATCGTCGAGATGAACACAGGCGCATCGCCCGCCGTGTCGATCACGGCACGCGATTCGATCGTGCCGCCGGCCAGCCCCACCCACACGCAACTGTCGATGATCATGCCCACGGATCACGAACTCCGTCTTCGAAGCCGCTGCGACTATCTCGCAGCCAACGGGCTGCGTCCTCGGCGTCGAAACTTGCAGGCAGGCCTTCGAGCGCTTGTGCGGCGTCCATAACGGGCTCGGCCGGGACCAGCCGCGCGATCACGGTCTGGTTGCGTTCGACCACGATCGTCTCACGGCGTTGGGCGACCTGATCGAGGATCTGGCGAGTATGGCGGGCCAGTTCAGTTGCGGTAATGGTGACCATGGCGTCTCCGGGACGAGTAATACGTATTGTACGTATTATACGCATTCAATGCCCGGTGCGAGAACGAATGGCTGAACGTGGCGGGCTTCGTGGGCGAGTCGAGACCCAGAGTCCCCTTGCCGCACGGTTCTACAACAGCGCATTCGCGAGAGCAGACCTCGCTATCGAGCTTCGGTCCGCGTCCGGCGAGCGTGGTCGAACCGCAACCATATCGCCTTGAGATCACAGCCTGGTCGGGCTCTCGGAGCGATACGCGATTTCGTCCAACGTTGGGTCGTCGTGGTCAACATGACCAGGGCGCCGAGCCGCTCGGCAAAGTCGACTACACCCGCGCCGAATACACACCGACCATGCCCCACATCAGCGCATCCGCCACAAATCCTGACTATCCAGAATTCCCTATTCCGGTGCATTGAAACGTGCCCTATGCTCGCGGCTTGTCCTGCTCCGCCGCCATCATGCCTACCGCCCTCCCCGCCTCGCCGTCGATCGACCTGCGCATCCTGCTGCGCGGCGTCGGGCAGATCGTGCTCCAGGCGCATGCGCTCACCGGCGCGCTGCTCCTGGCCGCGCTGGCGCTGACCGACCTGCGGCTCGCATGCGCGGCGCTGGTCGGCTCGGCCGCCGCGAGCATGACGGCCGTGCTGACGGGCGCCGAGCGCCGCGACGTCGAACAGGGGCTGCACGGCTTCAACGGTGCGCTGGCCGCGCTGATCGCCGTCCTGTTCGCGCCCGGTCAACTCGCCGCCATCGCGCTGGTGCCGCTGGTCGCGATCGGCGCGGCGCTCGTGCAACGCGCGATGCGGGCGCCGCTCGCCCGCTGGCGCCAGTGCCCGTATTCGAGCCCGTGCCTGGCCGTCACCGCGCTGTGGCTGCCGTTTGTCGCGTCGCAGCATGCGGACGGCGCGAGCGCCGATCCCGTGCCGACGCTCGCTTCCGCAACCGACGCGCTGCTGTCGGGCGTCGCTCAGACCACCTTCGCGCAAGGCGCCTGGGCCGGCGCGCTGGTCGTCGCCGGTCTCGCCGTCGCATCGCGCCGCGCGGCCGCGTTCGCACTCGGCGGTGCGATCGCGTCGACCGTGCTGCTCGTCGCGCTCGGCGCGAGCGACGCATCGTTCGCCGATGGCCTGCTCGGCTTCAATGGCGCGCTCGCCGCGCTCGCGCTGATGTCGCGCGGGCCGCGTGCGGCGCTCGCGGCCGCCGCCCTCGCCGCGCTGATCCAGTGGCTCGCGATGCGCGCAGGCATTACCGCGTTCACGGCCCCGTTCGCGCTCGCGTCATGGGTGACCGTAGCCGTCGCGCGCCGCCTCACCCTCGGAGAACCCGATGTCATTCGCACACCGTCCTGATGCCGTGAAGCCCGGCGGCCCGATCTCGGACGCCGAACGCAAGCTGCGCGTCGACCTCGCCGCCGCGTACCGGCTCGTCGCGCTGAACGGCTGGGACGATCTGATCTACACGCATCTGTCCGCGACCGTGCCGGGCGAGCCGGGCCACTTCCTGATCAACCCGTTCGGCCTGACCTTCGACGAGGTCCGCGCATCGAACCTCGTGAAGATCGATCTGGCCGGCAACCGGATCGGCGACGGCGAGCACGCGGTCAACGTGACCGGCTTCGCGCTGCATGCGGCCGTGCACGCCGCGCGCGCGGACGCCGTCTGCGTGATGCACCTGCACAATACGGCCGGCATCGCCGTGTCGATCCAGCGCGAAGGGCTGTTGCCGGCGTCGCAGCACGCGCTGCGCTTTCATGGCGATCTCGCGTACCACGACTACGAGGCGCTCGCGTTCTCGCCGGACGAAGGCGCGCGGCTGACCGCGAGCCTCGGCGCGAAATCCGCGATGCTGCTGCGCAATCACGGCACGCTGACGGTCGGCCGGACCGTCGCCGAAGCGTACGTGCTGATGGATACGCTGATCAAGGCGTGCGACATCCAGTTGCGCGCGCAAGCAGGCGGCGGGCGGCTCGTGCTGCCGGAACCGGCCATCGCCGAGCGCACCGCCGAACAACCGCGCGACGGCGGCGCGATCGAGGGTGAACTGGAATGGCCGGCGCTGCTGCGCCGGCTCGACCGGATCGATCCGTCGTATCGCGACTGACGCCGCATCCGCACCGTGCCGAATCGCTCGTCTTCAATCGTTCAATCCCAACCGGAGCATGTGTCATGCCGACTTTCAATATCCAGCTGTTCGAAGGCCGCACCGTCGAGCAAAAGCGCGCATTCGTCGAAGCAATCACGCGCGTCACGTGCGAGACGCTCGGCTGCGCGCCGGGCTCGGTCGATATCATTCTCACCGACGTGAAAAAGGAGAACTGGGCGACGGCCGGGAAGCTGTGGAGCGATGAGGGTTGAGCGACACGGGCGGCGTCGCTTCGGCGTCGTCTGCCCGGTGCCGCACCCTAACCCTACCCCGCGACAGGCGGCGCACGCGGGCGCCTTCGCCCGCCGTCGTTGTGCGCCCGCACATCGCTTCGTCACGCAATCGGCGCATAATGCGGGGCAGACGCAGCAGCCGATGGCCACCCGACGAGGAGACCGCCATGGAAGCGAAGAACGAGGAAGTCGTCGCACACCTGCTCTCCGATGTCGTCGAATTCGCGCGCGCTCGCCTGCCCGACGCCACGTTCCGGATCGTCGAACCCTTCCTGCGTCATTACTACGATTTCGTCGATGCGGACGATCTGCAGAGTCGCGGCATCGCCGACCTGTACGGCGCCGCGATGGCGCACTGGCAGACCGCCCAGAAATTCGTGCCCGGCAGCGAACGCCTGCGCGTGTACAACCCGATCCTCGAGCAGCACGGCTGGCATTCCGACCACACGGTGATCGAGATCGTCAACGACGACATGCCGTTCCTCGTCGACTCGGTGACGATGGCCATCAACCGTCTCGGGCTCGCGCTGCATTCGGCGCTGCATCCGGTGTTCCGCATCTGGCGCGGCGCCGGCGGCGGTATCGAGCGGGTCGACGCGGGCGGCGCGACGTCCGGCGACGGCCAGTCGCAACTCGCGTCGTTCATCCATTTCGAAGTCGACCGCTGCGGCGACGCCGCGTTGCTCGACACGCTGCGCGAGGACATCGCGCGCGTGCTCGGCGACGTGCGCGCGTCGGTGGAAGACTGGCCGAAGATCGTCGACATCGCCCGCGCGACGATCAAGGAGATGAAGGCGCGCGAATCGACCGCGGAGGACATCGAGGCACGCGCGTTCCTCGAATGGATGGCCGCCGATCACTTCACGTTCCTCGGCCAGCGCGACTACGCGCTTATATCGGACGGCACGGGTTTCGGCCTGCGCGGCATCGAGGGCTCGGGCTTCGGCATCCTGCGCGAATCGTTGCGCACGTCCGGCGCGCCCGACGTGACGCCGCTGCCGCCGGCCGCCGCCGAGATCATCACCGGCCCCTGGCCGATCTTCCTGACCAAGGCGAATTCGCGCGCGACCGTGCACCGGCCCGGCTACCTCGACTACGTCGGCGTGAAGCTCGTCGGTGCGGACGGCAAGGTCACCGGCGAGCGCCGCTTCATCGGCCTCTACACGTCGACCGCCTATTTCGGTTCGTTCACCGAGATCCCGATCGTGCGCCGCAAGTGCGCGAACATCGTGCGACGTGCGGGCTTCCTGCCGAAGGGGCATCTCGGCAAATCGCTCGTGACGGTGCTCGAAACCTATCCGCGCGACGAACTGTTCCAGGCCGACGAAGACCGGCTCTACGACATCGCGCTCGGCATCCTGCGCCTGCAGGAACACCAGCGCACGCGACTGTTCGTGCGCCGCGACCGCTTCGACCGCTTCGTGTCGTGTCTCGTGTTCGTGCCGCGCGACAAGTACAACACCGATCTGCGCCGCCGCATCGCGAAGCTGCTGGTCGATGCGTACAACGGCGTGAACGTCGAGTTCACGCCGCTGCTGTCGGAATCGGCGCTCGCGCGCATTCATTTCGTCGTGCATGCGGAACCGGGCACGATGCCCGACGTCGACACGCGCGAGCTCGAAACGCGGCTCGTGCAGGTCACGCGCCGGTGGCAGGACGATCTCGCCGACGCGCTGCTCGACACATTCGGCGAAGAGCAAGGCAACCGCCTGCTGCAGCGCTATGCCGATTCGTTCCCCGCCGGCTATCGCGACGACTACCCGGCGCGCACGGCCGTGCGCGACATCGAGCTGATCGAGCGCGTGAAGGACTCGGGCCAGCTCGCGATGAACCTGTACCGCCCGATCGAGGCCGAGCCGCGCGCGTTCCGCTTCAAGGTGTATCGCGCGGGCGACCCGATCGCGCTGTCGCGCAGCCTGCCGATGCTCGAACATCTCGGCGTGCGCGTCGACGAGGAGCGGCCGTACCGGATCCAGACGCAGGACGCCGCGCATGCATGGGTACACGATTTCGGCCTCGAGCTCGCCGACGATACCGAGTTCGACATCGAGCGCGTGAAAGGCCTGTTCGAGGACGCGTTCGACCGGATCTGGAGCGGCCGGATCGAAAACGACGACTTCAACCGTCTCGTGCTGCGCGCGCACCTGAGCGCACGCGAAGTGACGATCCTGCGCGCGTATGCGAAATACCTGCGGCAGGTCGGCTCGACCTTCAGCGACGCGTATATCGAACGCGCGCTGACCGGCAATCCGGCGATCGCGCGGCAACTCGTCGAGCTGTTCCTGCTGCGCTTCGACCCGCGCATCGGCGACACGCGCGACGTGCAGGCCGAACGGCTGCTGAAGGCGATCGAAGGCGCGCTCGACCAGGTGCCGAACCTCGACGAGGACCGCATCCTGCGCCAGTTCCTCGGCGTGATCAACGCCACCGAGCGCACGAACTATTTCCTCGCCGACGCGAACGGCGAATCGAAGCCGTACCTGTCGTTCAAGTTCAACCCGGCGAAGGTGCCCGGCCTGCCCGAACCGAAGCCGATGTTCGAGATCTGGGTGTATTCGCCGCGCGTCGAGGGCGTGCACCTGCGCGGCGGACGCGTCGCGCGCGGCGGCCTGCGCTGGTCGGACCGCCGCGAGGATTTCCGCACCGAGGTGCTCGGGCTGATGAAGGCGCAGATGGTAAAGAACGTCGTGATCGTGCCGGTCGGCTCGAAAGGCGGCTTCGTCGTGAAGAACCCGCCGCCGCAGACCGATCGCGAAGCCTGGATGCGCGAAGGCATCGCGTGCTACCAGACGTTCCTGCGCGGGCTGCTCGACCTCACCGACAACCTCGCCGGCAACGCGATCGTGCCGCCGCCCGACGTCGTGCGCCACGACCCCGACGATCCGTACCTGGTCGTCGCCGCCGACAAGGGCACGGCCACCTTCTCCGACTACGCGAACGCGATCTCGCACGAATACGGCTTCTGGCTCGACGATGCGTTCGCGTCCGGCGGCTCGGTCGGCTACGACCACAAGAAGATGGCGATCACCGCGCGCGGCGCGTGGGAATCGGTGAAGCGGCACTTCCGGGAGATGGGCATCGACACGCAGACGACCGACTTCACCGTGGTCGGCGTCGGCGACATGTCGGGCGACGTGTTCGGCAACGGGATGCTGCTGTCGCCGCATATCCGGCTCGTCGCCGCGTTCGATCACCGGCACATCTTCCTCGACCCGAACCCCGACCCGGCGACGAGCTTCGCGGAGCGCCAGCGCATGTTCGCGCTCGAACGCTCGAGCTGGGCCGACTACGACGCGGCCGCGATTTCGCCGGGCGGCGGCGTGTATCCGCGCACCGCGAAGACGATCCCGCTGTCGCCGGCGGTACAGGCCGCGCTCGGCATCGACGCGCACGCGCTGCCGCCGACCGAGCTGATCCGCGCGATCCTGCAGGCGCCGGTCGACCTGCTGTACAACGGCGGCATCGGCACCTACGTGAAGGCCGCGCGCGAAACCCACGCGCAGGTCGGCGACCGCGCGAACGACACGGTGCGCGTGAACGGCGCGGACCTGCGCTGCAAGGTCGTCGGCGAAGGCGGCAATCTCGGCTGCACGCAGTTCGGCCGCATCGAGTTCGCGCAGCGCGGCGGCCGCATCAACACCGATGCGATCGACAACTCGGCCGGCGTCGATTGTTCGGATCACGAAGTCAACATCAAGATCCTGCTCGGGCTCGTCGTGTCCGACGGCGAGATGACCGAGAAGCAGCGCAACGCGCTGCTCGCCGAGATGACCGACGAAGTCGGGCTGCTCGTGCTGCGCGACAACTACTACCAGACGCAGGCGCTGTCGATCGCGGGCCGCTATGCGGTCGAGCTGCTCGACGCCGAGGCGCGCCTGATGCGCTGGCTCGAACGCGCGGGCCGCCTGAACCGCGTGATCGAATTCCTGCCGACCGACGACGAAGTCGCCGAGCGGCAGGCCGCGAAGCTCGGCCTCACGTCGCCGGAGCGCGCGGTGCTGCTCGCGTACAGCAAGATGTGGCTCTACGACGCGCTGCTCGAATCCGACGTGCCCGAGGATCCGCTGGTAGCGGCGATGCTCGTCGACTACTTCCCGAAGCCGCTGCAGCAGCGCTTCAGCGAGCCGATGCGCCGCCATCCGCTGCGCCGCGAGATTCTCGCGACGCACCTGACCAACGCGCTCGTGAACCGCGTCGGCTGCGCATTCGTGCACCGGCTGATGGAGGAAACCGACGCGAAGCCCGGCGACATCGTGCGCGCATGCATCATGGCGCGCGACGTGTTCGACCTCGATGCGGTGTGGCGCGACATCGACGCGCTCGACAACCGCGTCGCCGACGACGTGCAGGCGCGCATGTTCGTCGACGTCGCGCGGCTGCTGGAGCGCGCGGCGCTGTGGTTCCTGCGTCACCTGCAAGCGGGCGCGGTGGCCGACGGCGGCGTCGCCGAGCTGATCGCGCGCTGCCGCGACGCCGCACAGCGGCTCGCGCCGCAACTGCCGTCGCTGCTGCCGGCGGACGATCTCGATGCGCTGTCCGAGCGGCAGCGCGTGCTCGTGGATGCCGGCGTCGACAGCGCGCTCGCGGTACGCGTCGCGAGCGGCGACATCTCGGCCGCGCTGCTCGACATCGCCGAAGTGGCCGCGACCTGCAACCGCAGCCTCGAACTCGTCGCGGGCGTCTATTTCTCGCTCGGCACGCTGCTCAATTACGGGTGGATCGGCGAACGCGCGGCGACCCTGCCGACACCGACGCACTGGGACATGCTCGCGCGCGCCGCCGCACTCGCGGAAGTCGCGCGGCTCAAGCGCACGCTCGCGACGAGCGCGCTCGCGGAATCGCCGGACTCGACCACGCCGGACACGATCGTCGGTGCGTGGCGCGCGCGCCGCGAGGCCGCGCTCGCGCGTTACGAGCACCTGCTCGCGGATCTGCGTGCGTCAGGCGGCGCGAGCCTCGCGGTGCTGCTCGTGGTCGTGCGGGAAATGGCCGTGCTCGAACGCGCGTGACGGGAACGACGGGCGCGACGGGTCAGACCGTCGCGACGAGCAATTCTTCCGCGCGGTTCGGCGGCCGCAGGCCATCCGTGCGGTCGGCGAAATAACGCCGCGTCAGCTCGGCGGCCGACACGTGTTCCGCCTTCGCGAAGCCGGCCTCCAGGGCGAGCGCCTGGATCTGGTCCGGCATGAAGAAGCTGATGAACGGCGTGCCGCTCGCGTGCGCGCCCTTCGCGGCCATTTCCATCCCCGGGCGCACGTCCGGATCTGCATTGTCCAGCGGCAACAGGAACGTCATCGCGAACGTCGAACCGGGCGCGAGCGATGCGACTTCGCGCAGCGCGGCCGCATTCGCTTCGCGCGTCAGGTACATGCTGACGCCGGTGGACACCACGACCGCTGGCTGGCCGGCATCGAAGCCCGCGCCGACGAGCGCGTCGCGCCACGACTGCTTCGCCTCGAAATCGACCGGTACGAAGCGCAGCCAGTCGGGCACGCCGAAGCCGAGTTCGACGAGGCGGCGCTGCTTCCAGCGCTGCGGCGCCGGCTGGTCGACTTCGAATACCGTCACGCACGACGCCATGTCCGGCCGGCGCTGCACGAAACTGTCGAGCCCCGCGCCGAGGATCACGTACTGGCTCACGCCGCGCGCGACCTGCTCGGCCACGAGGTCCTCGATGAAGCGCGCTCGCGCGACGATCGACGCACGAAACGGCCGCGTGAACTGCGGATCCATGTCGCCGCGCTGCTGCCAGCCGGGTGCCGGCGCGAGCAATTGCAAACCGATCTCGTCGGCGAGCACATGCGGCGGCGCGTCGAGTTCGACGTGCAGCGCGCGCCACAGCGCGACACGCGCGGCCGTGCTGTCGGGTGCGTCGTCTTCGCGGATATCCGTCATGTCGACCTCATGCGCCCTGCTTGCCCGGCGCCTGCAGGCGCCACACGCGACCGTCCGGATCGCGCACGGTCATGTCGCGCGTGCCCCAGTGCGTGTCCTCGAACGGGGTGACGACATCGACGATCGGCTGCGGCTGCACCGCCTGCTCGTCGGCCACCTTGATGACGACCTGCATGTCGGGCTTTTCGCTCGGCGGCACTTCGGCGATGAACAGGAACGGGCCGTCGCCGCTGCGCAACTGGCCCGACTGGTGATCGGTTTCGAATTCCAGCCTGAAGCCCAGCGCCTGAAAGAACTTCGCCGACTTGCCCCAGTTGTGCGTGGTCAGGTACACAGCTTCGATCCGTTCGGACGACATGTCACTCCTCCTTGTTGGACGGCTCCGCGCCGGGCGGCGGCGCGGCCAGATACGCGCGCAACGCGTCGGCCACCAGTGCGGACAGCGATTGCTCCGTCTCGATGGCGCGATGCTTGACCTGCCGGATCAGGCCGAGCGGCAGGTACACGTTGAATTGCTTCACTTCTTCGTCGGTCATGGGTACTAGTATGCTAGCAATCTAGCAAAAGTCAACGGAGGACGATGGCGGGATGATCGCGGCCCATGTGCCGAGCCGCCGTCGGATGCCCTGCGTCGCGTTACCGCGCAGCGCGCGCCGCAAGCCGCGCGAACAGCGCGTCGAGATCGAATCCCGCCGTATCGATGCCGATCGTGTCGCGCAGGCACGCGGCCCAGTCGGCTGCATTGTCGAACGCGATCGTGCGCCCGGCCCCCGCCGCGTCGCGCAGCGTCAGCACGGTATTGAGCAGCGCCGCGCGGCCGTCCGGCAGCACGCGGCACGCGATCAGGTCGTTCACGAAGATCGATTCGGGATACGTCGACGTGAACCAGTTCGCGGCTTCGTAATCGATCCATTCGGCCGGCTTCAGCGAGAAGCGGTAAGTCGTCTGCCAGCCGTCGGGAATTTCGAACTGCATGTCGAATTCGCCGTCGACCGGTGCGTCGATCACGCGGAACGCGCCGTGCGGCGTCAGTTGCCGCTCGCCCGGCACGAAGCGCAGCGGCGCGGTCAGCGTCGCGCTGCCGAAGCCGATGTCCGCGAGCCACACCGCGCCGTCGAGGTCGATGCGCAGCAGCATGTGCGTCTGCGCGGTGACGATCTCGGGCGGCCGCATCCAGCGCACGCGCGCGATCAGCGGCGTCACGCGAAAGCCGATCGTCGTGAGCGCGGTGTAGAACAACTTGTTGAGTTCGAAGCAGTAGCCGCCGCGGCGGCGCTCGATCAACTTGTCGACGATCGCGGGCAGGTCGAGCGCGACGCGCGCGCCGGTCAGCGGATTGAGGTTTTCGAACGGAATCGCCTGCGGATGCAGCAGGTGCAGCCGGCGCAGCACGTCGAGCGTCGGCTCGGCCGGGCCGTCGTAGCCGATGCGGGAGAAATAGCGCGAGAGGTCGAACGAGTCAGTCATGAACCGGCACCGATAAGAGGGACCCGCCACGATAGCATCGCGCGAAATCCCCATGTTGGGCGGGACGATCGTTCGTGGTCGGCGCGCGCGATGCCGGCGACGCATCGCGCACGCATCCGCGCGACGTTACGGCAGCAGCTTCAGTGCGGACGACGCAACCGACGGCACCGAAATGCCCTGGCTCGTCGCGAACTGCACGGCCTGGCTGAGCGTCGCCGCGAGCGATTGCAACTGGCTCGGCGCGCTTTGCGCGATATACGACGCGGCCTGCATGTTCTGCGGATTCAGGCCCGATTGCAGCAGCGACGCGGCGCTCGTCGAGCCGAGATTGCCGAGCCCCGACTGCAGTTGCGAATACTGCGTGAGCCCCTGCCCGAGCGAGGCGAGGCCGTTGCTGAACGCCTGCTTGTCGATCGGGCCGTGCGTGGCGCCGCCGCTCGCGAACGCCTGGCCGAGCGCCTGCGACACCGATTGCTGCGCACCACCCATCTGCGACAGCACGGCCGGCGACAGCGCGTCGCCGCCGGACAACTGGCTCGCGGCCTGCTGCGCCTGTCCGGCCGCCCCCGTCAGCCCCATCGCCGACGCGAGCGACGACTGGCCGTTCAGCACCTGCTGGTTCGCGCCGACATAGGCCTGCAGCAACTGCGCGACACCGCCCTGCGCCGGCGCTGCCGCCTGCTGCTGCCCGCCGCCGAGCAGCGACGCGCCGATCGACTGCAGGTCGAGCTGCGCGTGGGCGGCGCCGCTCACCAGGATGCCGAACGCGATGCCTGCCGAGGCCAGATGCCGGCCCGTCGCGCGAATGTGCTTCATGTGTTTCCCTCGTGCCCGAATGATCGAGGCAATATTGTCGAAGCGCGTCGCGCGCCGCCGCAACGACTGAAACACATCGAAACGAAATCACGCCGCGCCGCCGCTTGCAATTCGGCGACCGACGGGCCCCGTCGCGCGGATTCGCGTACGTTTGCCGCGCGATGCCGTGCACGCGTTGCGATTCTTTCTCCGGTTGCATCAATGAATGCCGGCTCCCGCCTGCGCCGGCGAGCTTCAAGCGAACGATGCAAAACGAAACGGGCAGCTCGCCGCCGCCCGTTTCGTCACCCGCCTACCCGCCTACCGGCCACCCGCCGGCCGCGGTATCACGCCGCCATCCATGCCGGCACGCGCCGCGCCACCCAGTCGGCCGCCTGCTCGTAGCCGTGCGCAAGCTGCAGCACGGCGAGATCGGCACGCGGACGCCCGATCAGCTGCATCCCCATCGGCAATCCCGCGTCGTTGAAGCCGACCGGCACGTTGATCACCGGGCAGCCGGCGAGCGTCCACGGCACGACCGTTTCCATCCAGCGGTGGTACGTGTCCATCGCGCGCCCCGCGATCTCCTGCGGCCAGCGCTGTTCGACGTCGAACGGGAATACCTGCGCGGTCGGCGCCGCGATGAAGTCGTAACGATCGAAGAAGCTCAGCACCGCCTGATGCCACGCGGTGCGTTCGACGCTCGCGTCGAACACGGCCGCGCCCTGCATCGCGAGCAGCCCTTCGACCTCGTAGATCGCCTCGGGCTTCAGCAGCGCGCGGCGCACCGGGTCGCGATAGTGCGCGAGCAACCCGCCGCCCGACAGCAAGTGCCGGTGCGTGAGCCACAGGCGCCAGATCCGGTCGGGCGCGAACGCCGGCAGCGCGGCATCGACGTCGCAGCCGATCTCGCGCAGCGTCGCCAGCCCGCGCTCGCACTGCGCGAGCACGCCGGCCTCCGTCGCGAGATAGCCGTTCCAGTCGCCCACCCACGCGATGCGCTTGCCGCGCAGGTCCGCGTCGAGCGGTTGCGCGAACACGGCCGGATCCTCCGCGAGCGACAGCGGATCGTTGCGGTCGTAGCCGGCCTGGATCGCGAGCAGTTGCGCGACGTCGCCGACGGTGCGGCCCATCGGCCCTTCGATGCCGAGCTGCTGCATGAACACGTCGACGCCCGGCCAGCGCGGCACGCGGCCCTGCGACGGACGGAAGCCGTAGACGTTGCAGAACGCGGCCGGATTGCGCAGCGAGCCGCCGAAATCGCTGCCGTCCGCCACCGGCAGCATCCGCGACGCGAGCGCGGCCGCTGTGCCGCCGCTGCTGCCGCCCGCGCTCTTCGTCAGGTCGTACGGGTTGCGCGTCGCGCCGTAGACCTCGTTGAACGTGTGCGAACCGAGCCCGAACTCCGGCGTATTGGTCTTGCCGATGAAGATCGCGCCGGCCGCGCGCATCCGCGCGACGCCGACGGAATCGGCCTGCGGCACGTTCTCGCAGAAGATCGGCGAGCCGTAGGTCGTCCGCAGCCCCTTCGTCATCGCCAGATCCTTCGGCGCCTGCGGTATCCCGTGCAGCCAGCCGCGGTACTCGCCGCGCGCCAGCGCCGCATCCTTTTCCGCGGCTTCGGCCAGCAGCGCATCAGGCTCGCGCAGCGCGACGATCGCGTTGACCGCGCCGTTCACACGCTCGATGTGATCGAGATACGCACGCATTGTCTCGACGCACGAAACCGCCTTGCTGCGGATCGCCGCCGCGAGCTCACCGGCCGACAGGCGCACGATCGGATCGACGGAAATGGAAGCGGGGGCGAGAAACTGCGGGGCGCCGTGCGGCATGCGGGGTCTCCTGGAATCGGATCGAATGGCGGGCCGCTCGACGGCGCGCGCTCCCATGCCCGCCGGGAGGCGGCCGCGCCGCGGCCGATACTCTACTCTACGTGACGCCGGATGCTCGACCTCCGATATTTTCCGTCGCGATTCATTGAGGATTCGACTAAATCCGGGCGCCTCATGCCGAACGGCTCCGGCCGCCACGCCCGATGAAATCGTTTATGCGCATAAATTTAAATTTCTTATATTTCTAATAGGCGTGTCATGTGCCGGCGCCCGTTAACGACATTTTTACGCGGCCGCGCGATCTCTTTAGACGGCCCGGCCCGGCCGCGCGCTACGCTGGAAGCATCCCGTTTCCTGGATATCGCTCATGCTCAAGCTGCTGGTTCCGGTCGGCCATTCGCCGCGCTCGCTTCAGGCGGTTCGCCACGCGACATTCCTGTATCGCGAGCGCTGCGCATCGGAGGTCGTGCTCATCAACGTGCAGGCGCCGCTCGAATCCACGCGGCTCGAGGCCTATCACCCGCTGTCGCGGTTGCGCGCGATCGAAGAAAAATTCGCGGCCGGCGATCTGGCGATGGCAGAGCGGATTCTGAAGGAGGCCGGCGTCAAATACACCGTCGAGGTGAAGGTCGGCCCGGTGGCCGACACGATCGCGGCCGTGGCGACCGAAACCGGTTGCGACGAGATCGTGGTGGTCGCGCCGCGGCACGATCCGCTGCACGCGCTGATGTCGGTGTTTCGGCGCAGCGTGATGGGCCGGCTGATGCGGATTTCGAATGTGCCGGTGACGGCGGTGCAATGACGGCAACGGGGCGTGACGCGTGCGCCCCGGGCGCACGCTGTCGCGCAGCGTTTATTTGATGGCCTTGCGCCAGAACACGAAATAGGCGGCCGCCGAAGAAGCCAGCAGCAGGATGGCCCACATCGGGGCAAGACTGATCAGGACGGAAGAGACGTTCAACATTTGGATTCCTCACTATTTCGACAGCGATATTCAACATTTGCCTGCTTGCCGGACCCGATGGGTCGCCCCCGCATCGCGTTCCGTCAAATCATGCATTCATGCTATCGCTTTGAACGGCCGCGCGACCGCCGTCGCCCGCCCGCACCCTGACATTCGTCAAACTCGCGCGCATTGCCCGCCTCTCCAGCACCGGCGGAAAAACAGGACGGGATCGCCCTGCCCCGCCACCGCTTTCAGCAGACGTTTACCGGGGGAAGCCCCAAGTGCTTCGTCGGACGTGTCCGCGTTACGCTTGAGCGACGAGGAGACGAACCATGAGACGAGCCGTACATATCGCCGTTTTCGCGCTGCTGGCCTATCTCATCGGCGATCGCGCGATCCTGCACGCGCAGGGCCGCGACGCCAGCCCGCTCGCATGCGAGCAAGGCGCCGCGCAAGTGAAGGCCGATGCGCTCGGCCGCGGCTTCGGCGAAGCCGCCGCCGGCAGCCAGAGCGAGGCCTTCATGTCGGGCTGCCTGGTGACGGGACGCAGCAGCCAGGACGTTGCGATGGCGGCCCGCTGACGCGTATCATCCGGCGGCAAACCAGCCGCGCCCGAGCCGGCCGCGCCCGACGTGGCTCGCGCGGGTGTCGGCTCGCGCTGCCCGCCGCCGCTTTTCCGTTCGACGTTTCGACGAACGTCACTACCCGCCTCCCTGCGCACTCATACCCGACATGACCGATCCGAACACCGCATTGATCCAGCGCTTCTACACGGCCTTTCAGCAGCGCGACATCGACGCGATGCTCGCGTGCTATGCCGACGACATCGTGTTCAGCGATCCCGCGTTCGGCGAACTGCGCGGCGAACTCGCGCGCGACATGTGGCGGATGCTGGTCGCGCGGGCGCAGGAATTCTCGCTGACGTTCGGCGAAGTCGCCGCGGACGGCCAGGCCGGGCGCGCGCAGTGGAGCGCGCATTACCGGTTCGCCGCGACCGGCCGAATGGTGGCCAACCGGATCGATGCGCGCTTCCGGTTTCGCGACGGACGCATCGTCGAGCATCGCGACCATTTCGACCTGTGGCGCTGGGCGCGTCAGGCGCTCGGGATGAAAGGCGCGCTGCTCGGCTGGACGCCTTTCATGCAGCACGCGATCCGCGCGCAGGCGCGGAAGAATCTCGACGCGTATCGCGCCAAACGGCGATAAACCGCGCGCGCCGCGGCAACTCCGCTAAGGCTTCATCGTCGCGTCGATCAGGTCGTAGGCCAGGTCCGGCACCACGCCGTCCGGGTTCGCGAGACCATTCTGGCGATACCAGCTTTCATCGGCCTCCGGATGCGGACCGGCAAGGCCGACGCGCCCTTTGCCGTAGCGGTACGTGGCAGCCGCGATGTCCTTGTTCGGGTAGATCGCCAGCACGGTCCCGCCGGAGCCGATCGGCGCGACCGGGAGCCTCGCGCCGTCCTGAAAGTAGATCCAGCGCTTTTTCCCGCGCCAGACGACCGGCGTCACCGTGTCGGCGATGCCGTGAAGCGTCGAACCCGGCCGGCCGACCTCGGCGTCGATATCGCCGGCAACCAGCCCGAAACCCTGCGCGCCGGCCAGGTAGGCGCCCATGCACAGTCCGAGATATCGGCCGCCGTTCGCTACGTATCGCCGCACGGCCCGCATTTCGTTTCGGCCGATGCTGGCTGCCGCGCCGGGAATGTCCTGCCCGCCGCCGGGCTGCACGTAGAGCGCCGCACCGGCCAGCGCCGCGGGCGTGATCTTGAGCTTTTCCGCCGGTCCCACGTAGATCACCCGGAACCGGTGGGCCGATTCCCGCAGGCGTCTGGCGATGGTTTCGGCGCACCCTTCGCACGCGGCAGGACCGCGATAGACCAGCGCGACCGGCCGGCTCGCCGCATCCCGCGTTTCGTCGCCGGGCGCGGCCGCGTGAACGGCCGGCGACGCGACGAGCGCCATCATCAGGAAAATCGCGTCTCTGGAGCGCATGTTGTGGATCGCCGGAGTCAAGGGAATCGCTGCCGCCCGGGGCGAATCGACAGGCGCGCGACGACCCCCGCCTCCCGTTCCGATACTCGATGCAAGCCGCGTGACAGCAAGCGTAGCGGCCCGAACGCGCCCGGTGTGTACCGTTTCCTGCGCGCTTGTGCAGATATGTGCGACACCGACGGACCTGAACCGACACCCCAGCATCCGCCCGACAAGGCCGGCTGCGCCATACGGCCGCGCCCCGTCTTTCCCCACCCCTAAGTCTTATATAAGACATAAGACATTTGACGTTCCAGACCATTGAGACTAGAATCCCGCTCAAAGCAGTGCCTGGAATAGCCCCGGAGTGCCGGCAAGGCCTTCCCCTCCAACGCAATATCAGCAGGTCTCCCCATGCTTGAAAACTTTCGTGCTCACGTGGCCGCCCGCGCCGCGCTCGGTATTCCTCCCCTGCCGCTGACGGCTCAGCAAACCGCCGAACTGGTCGAATTGCTGACGAACCCGCCCGCCGGCGAAGAGCAGACACTGCTCGACCTGATCACCCATCGCGTGCCGGCCGGCGTCGACGAAGCCGCCCGCGTGAAGGCCGGCTTCCTGGCCGCCGTGGCCAAGGGCGAGACCGCCTGCCCGCTGATCTCGCGGGCGCGCGCGACCGAACTCCTCGGCACGATGCTCGGCGGCTACAACATCCAGCCGCTGATCGAGCTGCTGTCCGACGAAGCCGTCGCCGCGGTCGCCGCCGACGCGCTGAAGAAAACCCTGCTGATGTTCGACCAGTTCCATGACGTGAAGGAACTCGCCGACAAGGGCAACGCGCACGCGAAGGCCGTGCTGCAGAGCTGGGCCGATGCCGAATGGTTCACGAGCCGTCCGGAAGTGCCGGAAAGCCTGACCATCACCGTCTTCAAGGTCACGGGCGAAACCAACACCGACGACCTGTCGCCGGCGCCGGACGCCACCACCCGCCCCGACATCCCGATGCACGCGCTGGCGATGCTGAAGAACGCGCGCCCGGGCATCACGCCGGAAGAAGACGGCAAGCGCGGCCCCGTCAAGTTCATCGAATCGCTGAAGGAAAAGGGCCACCTGGTCGCGTACGTCGGCGACGTGGTCGGCACCGGCTCCTCGCGCAAGTCGGCCACCAACTCGGTGCTGTGGTTCACCGGCGAGGACATCCCGTTCGTGCCGAACAAGCGCTTCGGCGGCGTGTGCCTCGGCGGCAAGATCGCCCCGATCTTCTACAATACGATGGAAGACGCCGGCGCGCTGCCGATCGAGCTCGACGTGTCGCAGATGAACATGGGCGACGTGGTCGAACTGCGCCCGTACGAAGGCAAGGCGCTGAAGGACGGCAAGGTCATCGCCGAATTCCAGGTGAAGTCCGACGTGCTGTTCGACGAAGTGCGCGCCGGCGGCCGCATTCCGCTGATCATCGGCCGCGGCCTGACCGCGAAGGCGCGTGAAGCGCTCGGCCTGCCGCCGTCGACGCTGTTCCGCCTGCCGCACCAGCCGGCCGACAGCGGCAAGGGCTTCTCGCTCGCGCAGAAGATGGTCGGCCGCGCGTGCGGTCTGCCGGAAGGCCAGGGCGTGCGCCCGGGCACGTACTGCGAACCGAAGATGACGTCGGTCGGCTCGCAGGACACCACCGGCCCGATGACCCGCGACGAACTGAAGGACCTCGCGTGCCTCGGCTTCTCGGCCGACCTCGTGATGCAGTCGTTCTGCCACACCGCCGCATACCCGAAGCCGGTCGACGTGAAGACGCACCAGACGCTGCCGAACTTCATCAGCACGCGCGGCGGCATCGCGCTGCGCCCGGGCGACGGCGTGATCCACTCGTGGCTGAACCGCATGCTGCTGCCCGACACCGTCGGCACCGGCGGCGATTCGCACACGCGCTTCCCGATCGGCATCAGCTTCCCGGCAGGCTCGGGCCTCGTCGCATTCGCGGCCGCCACCGGCACGATGCCGCTCGACATGCCGGAATCGGTGCTGGTCCGCTTCAAGGGCAAGATGCAGCCGGGCGTCACGCTGCGTGACCTCGTCAACGCGATTCCGCTGTACGCGATCAAGCAAGGCATGCTGACGGTCGCGAAGCAAGGCAAGAAGAACATCTTCTCGGGCCGCATTCTCGAGATCGAAGGCCTGCCCGACCTCAAGGTCGAGCAAGCGTTCGAGCTGTCGGACGCGTCCGCCGAGCGTTCGGCTGCCGGTTGCACGGTGCGCCTGAACAAGGAGCCGATCATCGAATACCTGAACAGCAACATCACGCTGCTCAAGTGGATGATCGCGCAGGGCTACCAGGATCCGCGCAGCCTGCAGCGCCGGATCGCGGCGATGGAACAGTGGCTGGCCGACCCGCAACTGCTCGCGCCGGACGCCGACGCCGAATACGCGGCCGTCATCGAAATCGACCTCGCCGACATCCATGAGCCGATCGTCGCGTGCCCGAACGATCCGGACGACGTGAAGACGCTGTCCGACGTCGCCGGTGCGAAGATCGACGAAGTGTTCATCGGCTCGTGCATGACCAATATCGGTCACTTCCGCGCCGCGTCGAAGCTGCTGGAAGGCAAGCGCGACATTCCGGTCAAGCTGTGGGTCGCGCCGCCGACCAAGATGGACCAGAAGCAATTGACGGAAGAAGGCCACTACGGCGTGTTCGGCACGGCCGGCGCACGCACCGAAATGCCGGGCTGCTCGCTGTGCATGGGTAACCAGGCGCAGGTGCGCGAAGGCGCGACGGTGATGTCGACGTCGACCCGCAACTTCCCGAACCGCCTCGGCAAGAACACGAACGTGTACCTCGGCTCGGCGGAACTGGCGGCGATCTGCTCGCGTCTGGGCAAGATCCCGACCAAGGAAGAGTACATGGCCGACATGGGCGTGCTCACCGCGAACGGCGACAAGATCTATCAGTACATGAACTTCGACCAGATCGAGGACTTCAAGGAAGTCGCCGACACCGTGCAGATCTAAGCGCGCAACCGGGCGGCGGCGGGTGGTCGACGTCGCCGCGCACCAGGCGCCGCGGGCCGCATGGCCGCGGCGCCTTTTTTATGCGGCGCGCAAAGGACGCAGCGATCGGCGCATCGCGGTGTCGATGCGGCGTCGCCGCCCCGCTCACGAAGGCGCGCTCCGAATCACCAGTTCGTTGAAACCGGTGTCCGCATCGGGCTCGCGCGAAAAACGATGCGCGGGCAGCAGCGCGAGCAGGATCTCGGCCGTCGTGCGCACCACGCAGCCGCTCGCGACGTGGCCGCCCGTCACGCGGCCGGCTGCATCCGAGATCGACATATGCAGATGCGCGCCGTCCGGCGACACCGAGCCGGCCAGCGTCAGGATTTCGAGGTCGCCGCGCAGCTCGGCCGGCTGATCGGCGCCGGCGAAACGCAACTGCGCGACGCTCAGGCTGCCGATGCCCTGGATCACGAAGGCCGCGTGCGAATCGTGGCGGCGCAACGCCAGCTCGATCGCGCCGCGCAGATCGTCGCCGGGGGAAAGACGCAGAGGACGAGCTTGCATGGTCGAGAACCTGTGGGTGGACCGTGATATCGACCAAGCGTACGTTCGCCCGGTGAATCCGGCAAGTCGGCCGTTTACGCGCGACGCTCGCGCGCCAGCAACCCGTATAGCGCACTGTCCGACACTTCGTCGCCGACGATCCAGCGTTCGCGCAGCAGCCCTTCCCGCACGAAGCCGAGCCGTTCGAGCAGCCGCGCCGACGCGGCATTGCGCGGATCGATATCGGCTTCGAGGCGGTTCAGTCGCAGCGTGGCGAAGGCATGATCGATCACGGCCGTCGCCGCTTCGCGCATGTATCCGCCGCCCCAGAACCTGCGCCGCAGGCTGAAGCCGATCTCCGCGCGCCGGCACTGCGCGTTCGCATGGAACAGCGCGCATTCGCCGAGCGCTTCGCCAGTCTCCCGCAGTTCGAGCACGCAGGTCTGGCTCTCCCCGCTCGCGGCGGTCTGCACGTTGCGCGCGACGCGCGCCTCGGCCTGTTCGAGCTGCGTCATCGGCGAGAACGAGAAGTAGCGCATCGCCTCCGCATCGGACCAGATCTCGAAGAAAGCGTGTGCGTCGGCGTCGCGAAGCGGCCGCAGGACGAGGCGGGACGTATTCAGCGTGACGGGTTCGAACAGGGGCATGGCGACGGTCTGATGAAAATCGGGACCGTGAATTAGAACACGTGAGCCGTGCGGCAACCATGGCGCCCGTTGGCAGCGCTCCACATGGAACGACGGACCGCGGCGAAATAAAAGGGCCCGGGGAACATCTCCCGGGCCCGAGTACCTGGACCGTGACTGCCGGCCACGCTTACGCCTCGAGCGCCTCCAGCACCTTCCCCTTCGTCTCGATCCCGACGAAGTGCACGGTCGCCGCCGCGATCAGCGGCACGATGCCGATCAGGTAGAACGCCGGCGCGAGGTTCCCGCCGATGATCGCGTGCGGCACGATCATCGGCGCCGCGAACGACGCGATCTTCAGCCACGCGCTGCCGAGCCCGCAGCCCGACGCGCGAATGCTCGTCGGATACTGCTCCGGCGTATAGACGTACGCGGTAATGAAGCCCGACGCCATCAGCCCGAGCGACAGCGAGCAGAAAGTCGCGACCACATACACCGACGACGCGTGATAGATGCCCGCGAACGCCAGCGACAGTGCGCACAGCACGAACGACCACACGATCACCGGCTTGCGGCCGAGCTTGTCGACCAGCAGCGCGGAGGCCAGCGACCCGAGCACGCCCATCACCGAGCCGATCACCGCGAGGTTCAGCGCGAGCTGCAGCGGCGCGTGATAGAAGTTCTTGTAGATCGTCGGCAGCCAGGTCGACAGCCCGTACTGGATGAACCCGCAGGTCGCCCACAGCGTCGCCACCGCGAGCGTGCGCTTGCGATACGCGGCGCTGAACAGGTCGCTCATCCTGCGCTTCGGATGCTGACGCACCATCTCGTCGAACGCGGCCGCCTGCGTGGCCGGCGGCAACTCGCCGCGCACCGATTCCTCGAACGCGCCGACCGCACGCCCGGCTTCCGCGAGCCGCCCGCGCGACGCGAGCCAGCGAGGCGACTCCGGCACGAGATGCGTGAGCACGAGCGACAGAAGCAGCGGCAGCCCGCCGACGAAGTACATGATCTCCCAGCCGAAGCGCGGAACGAGCCAGGCGCCGAGCGCCATCGACACGAGCAGGCCGATCGGGAACACGATCTCGTACAGCAGCACGAAGCGGCCGCGGCCATGCGCGCGCGTGATCTCGTTGATGTACGTCGCGGCGACCGGCAATTCGCCGCCGAGCCCGAGCCCCTGCAGGATCCGCAGCAGCACGAATACCTCGAACGTCGGCGCGAAGCCGCACGCGATGCTCGTGATCCCGATCACCGCCGAACTCCACGCAATCGCCTTCACGCGGCCGTGCTTTTCGGCGAGCGCGGGAAACAGGAATGCGCCGATCAGCTGACCGATCGCGCCGGACGCGATCAGCATGCCGATCTGCGTCGGCGACAGCCCCCACTTGTGAATCAGCAGCGGCAGCGTCGCCGCGATCGTGATCACGTCGAAGCCGTCGAAGAACGTCGCGGTGCCGATCAGCACGCGCGCGCGGATCTGCATCGCGTTGGCCGGCAGCCGCTCGAGCCGCGCGATGATCGCACCGGGCGTGGCGGCGGCAGCTTCCATCGTGGCCCTGCCGGCCACGACGTTGTCGAAAGTGCTCATGCGGGGTATCTCCTGGATCTCTTTCCGGGTTGGGCCGGTCAGGCAAGCGCCTGGGTCGTGTCTGCCAGAGCTTCCGTATCCACCGCCCGGCCCTGGTTCATCCACTTGCGCGCGAGCTTCAACTCACGCGCGTTGTTCACCGCGACGACACCTCTCACATGCCCGTCGCCAACGAAAAACAGCGTCGCACGGCGGGCGGCGAGATCGCCGCGCACGACGAGCTGCGCATCGGCCGGCAGATCGCCGAGGATCTGCAGGTTCACGTCGTACTGATCGGACCAGAACCACGGAATCTCCGCGTACGGTGCGCGCACGCCGAGCACGGCCTTCGCCGCCGCGATCGCCTGGTTCTGCGCGTTGGCCCACGATTCGAGCCGCACGCGCCGCTTCAGCCAGCCGTTGTGATGGTTCGCGACGTCGCCGCACGCGAAGATCGCCGGATCGCTGGTCGCGCCGTATTCGTCGACGACGATGCCGTCGTCGATCGCGAGCCCCGCGTCGCTCGCGAGCGACACGTTCAGCGCGAGGCCGATGCCGGCCACCGCGAAATCGGCGTCGATCGTCGTGCCGTCGGCAAGCGTCGCGCGTACCTTCGACGCGTCATCCGGCTGCGGGTCGAGCGACGCGAGCGCCGCGCCCGTCCGCACATCGACACCGTTCGAACGATGCAGGTCGAGCAGGAAGTCCGACACGATCTGCGGCACCGAACGGCCGCACAGGCGCGGCGCACCTTCGACCACGATCGCATCGACGCCGAGCTTGCGCGCCGTTGCCGCGACTTCGAGGCCGATCCAGCCGCCGCCGATCACGAGCACGCGCCGGCTCGCGCGCAGCTTCTCGCCGAGCGCGGCCGCTTCGTCGAGCGTGCGCAGGTAATGCAGGTTCGGCGTGTTGACGAGCGCATCGGGCAAGCGGCGCGACGTGCCGCCGGTCGCGATCACGAGCCGGTCGTATGCGATCTCGCGGCCGCTTTCGGTCTTCACCACGCGGCGCGCGCGATCGATCGACGCCGCACGTTCCGGCTGCCACGCTTCGACGCTCAGCGCATCGAATTCGTCGGGGCGCACGACGCGCACGGTTTCGATGTCGGCGTCGCCGGCCAGCACGGCCTTCGACAGCGGCGGGCGCTCGTACGGCAAGTGCGGCTCGTCGGCGATCATCACGAGGCGGCCCGCGAAGCCTTCCGCGCGCAGCGTCTTCAGCACCCAGCCGGCGGCCTGGCCCCCGCCGATCACGACGACGGTGCCCGGCGCGGCCGATTCCTGCGAGTTCGTTTCGCTCACGATTTGCGCTCCGTCATGAACTTGCCTTCCGGCGCCTTCGCGTTCTTCTGCCGGCGCGTGTTGCCGTCGAGGCCGCCGTCGACCGCCCATTCGGCGAACACGGTCGGGCCCGGCTCGAATTCGCGCGGCTGCCACTCGGGTGTCAGCACGTCCTCGTCCGCGTAGTATTCGATCAATGCGCCGGCCGGGTTCTGGAAGTACCAGAAGTACGCGGACGACACCGGATGACGCCCCGGGCCGAGCTGCGTTTGCCAGCCGCAGCGGTCGATGTGCATGCCGCCGCCGAACACTTCGTGGATGTCGCGCACGGTGAACGCGACGTGGTTCAGGCCGCGTTTTCCATTCGGCAGCGCGAGCAGGAACAGGTCGTGATGGCCGCCGTGCGGCGCGCAGCGCATGAACGCACCGCGGCCCGGGTAACGGTCCGACGTCTCGAAGCCGAGCAGTTCGTGATAGAACGTTTCCTGCGCGTCGAGGCGGTTCGTGAAGAACACGACGTGCCCGACCTCGACCGGCTCCGCACGCGCATAGATCGGGCTCGGCTGGTCGACGCGCAGCGTCTGGCCCCACACGTTCGACGGCGAGCCCGTGATGTCGAGTGCGCGCTTGCGCGTGACTTCGACGCGGATCGCCATCCCGTTCGGATCGATGCAGCCGACCGCGTCGTCCTGCGCGTAATAGCCGGGCTGGCCGGCGAGCTTCGTGCGCAGCGCGTCGAGTTCCTGCCGCGTCGCGACGCCCCACGTGACTTCACGCAGCGTCGGGCCGGCTTCGAATGCGGGCGGCAGCGACGGATCGTCGGCCCGCACGACCAGCACGGTGCAGCCGTTCAGCGTTTCGAAACGGGCGCGGGTGTCGTCGTGCGCGACTTCCTTCAAGCCCCAGTCGGCGAAAAAGCGCCGGCAGGTGGCGAGGTCGTCGACACCGTACGTGATCTGCTCGATTCCCAAGATGCTCATTGCGTCATTCCCCTTCGCTCAGTTCGCCCACGGCAGCGGCGCGTCGTTCAAGCCCCAGTAGAGGCTCTTCTGCTGCATGTATTCGCGGATGCCGAGACGCCCCTTCTCGCGCCCCATCCCGCTCTCCTTCCAGCCCGAGAACGGCGTGGAGATCGAGAACAGCTTGTACGTGTTGATCCACACGGTGCCCGTCTCCAGCGCCCGCGCGATGCGCCACGCACGCTTGTAGTCGCGCGTCCAGATGCCGGCCGCGAGGCCGAACACGCTGTCGTTCGCCTGTGCGATCAGCGACGCTTCGTCGTCGAACGGCATCGCGACCAGCACCGGCCCGAAGATTTCCTCCTGGCAGATGCGTGCGCTGTTCGGCAAGCCCTCGAGAATCGTCGGCTGATAGAAGAAGCCGTGCTCGCGCCCGTCGCCCGTCGGCCGCTCGCCGCCGCACAGCAGGCGGCCGCCTTCTTCCAGCCCGAGCGCGACGTAGCGTTCCACCGACTCGCGATGCTTCGCGGTGATCAGCGGGCCCATCTGCGTGTCGGGCCGCGTCGGGTCGCCCACGCGCAGCTTGCGCGCGCCGGCCACCAGGCGCTGCATGAATGCGTCGTACACCGCGCGCTGCACGAACAGCCGCGACCCGGCGATGCACGCCTCGCCCGACGAGCTGAAGATCCCGTACAGCACGCCGTTGACCGCGTGATCGAGATCGGCGTCGTCGCACACGATCGTCGGCGACTTGCCGCCCAGTTCGAGCGACACGGGCATCAGCTTCTCGGCCGCGATGCGCGCGATGCCGCGGCCTACCTCGGTGCCGCCGGTGAACGACACCTTCTTCACCAGCGGATGGCGCACGAGCACGTCGCCGATCACCGAACCCTTGCCCGGCAGCACGCTCAGCACGCCCTTCGGCACGCCGGCTTCCTCACAGATGCGCGCCAGCGCGAGCGACACGAGCGGCGTGACCTCGGCCGGCTTGAGCACCACCGCGTTGCCGCCGGCCAGCGCCGGCGCAAGCTTCTGCGCGTCGGACGCGATCGGCGAATTCCACGGCGTGATCGCCGCGATCACGCCGATCGGCTCGTACACGCTCATCGTCAGGTAATCGCCGCGCGACGGCGTCAGTTCTTCGTCGAGCGTTTCGAGGCAGGCCGCGAAATAGCGGAACGTGCTCGCGGCGCTGGCCACCAGCACGCGCGTCTCGCCGATCGGCTTGCCGTTGTCGCGGCGCTGCAGGTGCGCGAGCGCTTCGTGGCGCTGCATGATCAGGTCCGCGACGCGGTACAGCACCTGCGCGCGCTGGTGCGGTTTGAGCCCGGCCCAGTCGGCGCGGCGCCATGCGGCGTCGGCGGCCGCGACGGCGTCGGCCGCGTCTTCCGCGTTCGCCGTCGACACTTCCATGTTCACCGTCTGGTCGGCCGGATAGATGCTCGTGTAAGGCGCGCCACGGCCGCGCCGCCACTCGCCGCCGATCAGGATGTTGCCGTCGGGCACGAGGCTCGTATCGAAAGAAGTCATGTCACCAATCCCACAAATCTGTCTCTGCGCATCCGCCCTCGCCGTGGCGCGGGCGAACGCTCGATGGTCCGGTCAGATCACGCAGCGGGCCGCGCGGTTGCGCAGCGCGCGGATCGCGCTGTACGCCGTCAGCGCGGACGTCTTCGGGTTGTCGGGCAGCGGCTTGCCGCTCATTTCCAGCGACATCTCGCCGAACGCGCCGCGCGCGGTGATGCGATGCACGTTGCGCGCGACCGCCGGATCGGCGATCAGGCGCACGTGGGTCGCGTCGAGCCCGAGGCCCGCGAGCGCGACCGTCGCCGCGACGTTCGCGTTCTTCGGATAGAGCCGCGCGGCGTCGCGCGCGGTGCCTTCGAAGATCACCTTCTCTTCGGTCATCGCGTGCAGGTCGCACAGTGCCTCGGCCGGCGTGCCGAGCCAGCCGAGCGGCGGCTTGCGGCCGACGTACAGCACTTCGTCGAGGCCGCCCTGCTTCGCGGACGCCAGCGCGTCGATGCCGCCGATCGCACCCGACAGCAGCGTCACCGTCGTGCCGCCTTCGTCGGCGGCCTGCGACAGCACGTCGAGCAGCGCGAGATCGGACAGCGCGCCGATCGACGCGACCGCGCAGTCGGTGCCGGCCTTCAGCAGCGGCACGACGTGATCGACGAGCGCGCTGTGGCCCGCGCATTCGAGCGCGAACTCGGGGCGGCGGGCCAGCGCGTCGACCGACGACACGACCTCCACCGCGCCGCCGAGATCACGCTGTACCGCCGCGCGCTGGTGTTCCGGCACGATCACGTGCGCGACGCGCAGCGACGCATCGTGCTCGACCGCGTGGTACACGGCCGCGCCGATCGCGCCGAAGCCGATCATCGCGATGTCGACCGGGGCGTGCGCCCGCTTTTGCCCGTTATGCATACTGGCGCTCCGTCGGCGCTTCCTGCTTCACCGGCGGGCCCGCGAAGGCGGACGCGAACGAGCCGACCGACAGCATGTCGACCTCGACCATCACCGGCCCTTCCTTCGCGATCCCTTCGCGCACGATCGCCTCGGCCTGGTCGAGCGACGTGATCCGGTAGTGCGTGAGGCCGAAGCTCGCGCAGAACTGCGCGAAATCGGGCTGGTGCAGCTGCACGAAGCAGCGGCGGCCGCCGTAGTGCGCGTCCTGGATGTTGCGGATCACGCCGTAGCACTGGTCGTTCATCAGCACGATCATCACGTTCGCGTTTTCCTGCACGGCCGTCACGAGTTCGCCGACGTTGACCATCAGGCCGCCGTCGCCGACGAGGCAGACCGTCTTCGCCGCGGCGCCCGCGAGCGCCGCGCCGATGCCCATCTGGATGCCCTGGCCGATGCCGCCGCCGAGCGCATGCACGCCCGAGCGCGGCTCGAAGATCTTCAGCAGGCGGTTGCCCCACGTGCTGTTCGAGATCGTCACGTCGCGCACCCAGTTGTAGTCGCGGCCGACGGCGCCCTGCAGCGTGTCGACGAGCTTCTTGTACGGCCCGAGCCCCTTCGCCACGTCGGCCACCGCGTCTTCGCGGGCCGCCGCGAGATCGGCCGCGAATTGCGGATCGACGGACAGCCGGCCTTCGAGGCGGTCGGCCAGTTCAGCCAGCACGCGCTTCGAATCGCCATGCACGAACAGTTCGTTGCGATAGCCGCGGTTGTCGGCGAGCGCGTCGGCATCGACGCGGAACAGCGGCTGCGGCAGCGCGAGCTTGTACTTCAGCGTCTCGTTGCCGCGCAGGCGCGAGCCGACCACGACGAGCGCGTCGCAGGTCTTGTAGAACGCTTCGACCGACGCATGCACGTTGAACGCGCCGAGCGTCGCCGGGTGATCTTCCGGCAGCACGCCGCGGCCCTGCACGCTCGTCACGACACCGAAGCCGAGCTTCACGAGGCGTTCGACTTCCTCGCGTGCATGGCGCGCGCCGCCGCCGAGCCACAGCAGCGGGCGGCGCTTGGCCGCGAGTGCGTCGGCAAGCTTCGCGACGCGCGCGGTGTCGTGCTCGCGCACCGCGACGTGGGCGGGTGCGAGATCTTCCGGCCATTCGATTTCGGCCGCCTGGATGTCGATCGGAATCTCGACGGACACGGGGCCCGTCGGCGCGGTCTGCGCGATGCGCACGGCTTCGCGGATCGTCGGCAGCACGGTTTCGACGGTGCGCACGCGGAACGCGGCCTTCGAGATCGAGTCGAGCATCGACAACTGGTCGGGCGCTTCGTGGATGTACGCGAGATCGCGGTCGAGATACGGCGTCTCGATCTGCCCGGTCACGTGCAGGAGCGCGGTGCCGGCCGTCAGTGCCTCGACCATCGCGCCGGCCGCATTGCCGGCCGCCGTGCCCGTGCTCGTGAACGCGACGCCGAGCCCGCCCGACACGCGGGCCAGCCCGTCGGCCATGTTCAGCGCGCCGGCCTCACCGCGCGCCCCGACATAGCGGATGTTGCCGCGCGAGTTGATCGCGTCGAGGATCGGCATGTTGTGGATCGAGATGACGCCGAACGCGGTTTTCACGCCGCACTGCTCGAGAAAGGCGGCAATCAGCTCGCCAACCGTGGTTTTTTTAGACATGGCGTGCAAAGCCTCCAGAAACGTCGATATGGCTGCCCGTCGTGTAGGACGACAGATGCGTTGCGAGATAAAAAAGTGCCCAGGCGGCCTCGTCGGGCTTGCCGAAGCGATTCAGCGGAATGTTCTTCTTGCGGGCGAGCGCGCCCGTCCAGTCTTCCCAGCTTTCGCCGGGCTGCGCCTGCGTGTCGTAGCGGCGGCGCCACTGCCCCGACTCGACGATGCCGATCAGGATCGAGTTCACGCGGATGCGCTGCGGCGCCAGTTCGGTCGCGAGCGATTTCACGAGGCTCAGCACGCCGGCGCGCGCCGACGACGTCGCGACCATGTGTGGCTCCGGCTGCAGCGCGAGCAGCGAGTTCACGCAGGTGATCGTCGGCGCGGCCGCATCGCGCAGCAGCGGCAGGAAGGCGCGCGTCGGACGGATGATGCTGAAGTACTTCAATTCGAGTTCTTCGCGCCAGGCGTCGTCGGTCGTATCGGCGAAAGTCGACACGCGGCCCTGGCCTGCATTGTTGACCAGCATGTCGGCACGGCCGAAACGCGTGGACACCGCTTGCGCGAACGCGGTCACGTCGGCTTCGTCGAGCACGTCGCAGCGCGCGGCCAGCAGTCGTTCGCTTGCGTACTTGTCGCGCAGCATCGCTTCGGCGCGGGCGAGGCGCTCGCCGTCGCGGCCGCAGATCGCGACCGACGCGCCCGCCTGCAGGAACCGTTCGGCGGTCGCGAGGCCGATGCCGGACGAACCGCCCGTCACCACCGCCACCTGCCCGGTCAGATCGATCTCGATCATGTCGTCAGTCCTCGTCGGGCCGCCCCAAGAAGATTGATCGCCCCGTCGGGGGGCAGCGTGCGAAGCATGCGTGGGGGTCTCATTTCAGTCCTAAAGCTTTCATGAACGTGTGCTCGTCATCCGAGCGGTAATTGAGCCGTCGCGACAATTCCGCCGCCGCGCGCTGCACCTTGTCGATCAGCCCGTCCGCGATCAGCGCCGCGTCGATCTCCGGCCTCGGCACCGTCACCGTGATGCACGCGACGATCTTCTGCGTCTCGTTGCGTACCGGCGCCGTGACGACCGAGATCCCGCGTTCGAACGACGAATTGCTGACGCCGTAGCCGCGCAGTGCGTCCTCGCGGATCACGTCGTACAGCGCGTCGACCGTTTCCGGCGTCGCGCTCGTCATCCGGTTCAGCACGCGTTCCGGATACAGCGCATGCAGTTCCTTCAGCGACAGGTCGCCCATCAGCACGTGGCCGTGCGTCGTCGCATGCGCGGGCAGCCGCGTGCCGACGTTCACGCGGATCGAGCTGAACACCGGCGACTGACTCTGCGCCTTCGCGACGAACACCACGTCACGGCCGTCGCGAATCACGATGTGCGTCGTGAAGCCGGTCGCATCGCGCAGGCTCTCGATCACCGGCAGGCCGAGATCGGTCAGCTCCAGCGAGCTCAGGTATTCGAAGCCGAGCCGCAGCACCGCGATGCCGAGCTTGTAGTTGCGATCCTTGTCCGCGCGTTCGAGAAAGCCGAGCGATTCGAGCGTCTGCAGCAGACGGAACACCGTCGTGCGCGGAATGCCGAGGCGCTTCGACAACTCAGGCGCGCCGAGCACGGGCTCGCGCGGCGAGAATTCGGCGAGGATCCGCAGCCCGCGTTCGAGGCCCGGCACCACGTAGCTGGCTTCGGCCTTCGCGTTGTCGGATTCGTTTTGTTGCAGCGGTTCGCTCATGCCAGCCCCCACTGCGCATCGCACTGCCGGCAGAAACCTTCGATCAATGCGGAATAGACGGCCGGCGCTTCCACATAACCGGCATGTCCTGCCTGCGGAATCACCTGCAGCCCGACGTGCGCGGCCGCGGCGATCCGCTCGCACGCGGCGGGCGGCGTGATCGCATCGTGCGCGCCGACGGCCACGGCCGTGCGGCCGCGAAAGCCGGCGAGATCGGCCGCGAGATCGGCGTTCGCAAGCAGATGCGTGGCCTGCGCATAGCCGGCCGGCACGATGCGCGCCATGTTCCAGCGCACCCACGCCCGCGCCTCCTCGTTCGCGAAACCGGACACCATGTTGCCGCTGCGCTGCTCGGCGAGCCCGGCCGGGCCGAGTTCCGCGAGCATCGCGAGCCGCGCGTCGCGGCGCGATTCGCGGGTGTCGGCCGGTGCGCTGCCGTAGCCGCCGGCGGGCGACACCAGCAGCAGGCCGGCGATCCGCGCGGGCATCATACGGGCGAGACCGCCCGCGATGATCGCGCCGAGCGAATGACCGACCAGTACGCAGCGTTCGATGCCGAGTGCCTCGAGCCACGCGTTCAGCGATGCCGCGTAATCAGCGGCGGCGGGCGACGCGCCGTGCACGGGCGTCGACACGCCGTAACCCGGCGCATCCCACGCGAGCACGCGGCGCGATGCGCCGAGCGTATCGAGCTGGCACACCCACGATGCGGCGCCCGAGCCGATCCCGTGCAGCAGCACGGCGGGCAGCGCGCGGCCCGCCTGCCGCGCGCCGGCCTCACGGTAGCCGATCGTGCCCGCCGCGCCGGCTTCGCAACGCTGTTCGGGAAACTGCCCGAGCAGCGCGGCGAACGCCGCGGTGCGGTCGCGTTCGCGTTTGTCGACGACACTCATTGCTTCACCCGCCCCGTCTCAGCGCTTGATCTTCGCGAGCGGCGAATCGGGCGGATACGTCGGCGTGATCGGCTTCGGCGAACCGAGCATCACGCACATCAGCGCATCTTCCTCGCCGATGTTGATTTCCGTGCGATACACGCCCGGCGGCACCGAGATCAGGTCGCGCTCGCCGAGGACCGCTTCCCAGGTCTCGCCGTCGCGCTCGCAGATCACCTTCATCTTGCCGCGCAGCACGAAGAAGATTTCCTCGACGTCGATATGGATGTGGCTCGGGCCGATGTTGCCGGCCGGGATGACCATCGTCGAGAACGTGAAGTTGCCGGCCGGCACCGTGTTGACGTCCTTCGCGACGCCCGTGCCGCCCGTGCCGACGTAGCGCATCTGCGCACGGCGGTACTTCGGGTCGTAGTCGGCCTGGAATTTCAGCGCGTCCCAGTCGTAGCGCCGCGTCGCGTAGCGCGCGACGCGCCCTTCCATCCAGTCGTTGAAGCTTGTGCCTTCCGGCTGGTCCCACGACTTGCGTTCGAAATCGGCGTCCGCCATCGTCCTCTCCTTCATTCCGAGTGAAAACTTCAATTCAGTTCATTACGAAGCCGCCGTTGACCGGCAGCAGTTGACCCGTGACGAAGCGCGCACCGTCCGACAGCAGGAACAGCACCGGGCCCGTCACGTCGCCGGGCACCTGCGCGCGCGTCAGCGCACGGCCCTGCAGGTAGAACGCATGGCGCTCGGCCGGTACGTAGGCGGTCGCCTCGACTTCGGTGAGCCCTGGCGCGATCGCGTTGACCGTTACGCCGTGCGCGCCGAACTCGCGTGCCTGCGCATGCGTCATCGCGATCACCGCGCCCTTGCTCGCGACGTACGCGAGCAGCTTCGGCGCGCCCCACAACGCGGTATCCGACGCAAGATTCACGATCGCGCCGCGCCCCGACTGAGCGAGGTGCGGCAGCGCTGCATTGCTGACGAGCCACACGCCGCGCACGTTCACGTTCATCACGGCGTCCCAGGTCGCCACGTCGAGCTCCGTCGACAGCTTGCCGCCCGAGTTCGTGATCGCCGCGTTGTTGATCAGCGCGTCGATGCCGCCGAGCGCCGCCGCGCCCTGCGCGACGAAAGCGTCGATGCTGGCCGGATCGGCAAGGTCGAGTGCGAAGAAATGCGCGGCGTGGCCGGCTTGCGTGAGCTGCGCGGCGAGCGCGCGGCCCTCTTTCGCGAGCACGTCGCCGAACGCGACCTGTGCACCCGCTTCGACCAGCGCCTTCACGAACGCCGCGCCGAGACCGCGCGCGCCGCCCGTGACGAGCACGCGGCGACCGGGCAATGCCACGACCGAAGCGAACTCAGCCATTCGCGTGCTCCGAGGCGGCATGCGCCGCACGATGCGCGTCGAGCGCGGACAGGTGTTCCTGCGCACGCTGGCGCAGCATCCGGCGCACACGTGTGATGCCGACGTCGTGCTGGTACAGGTATTCGTGATCGCGCGCATGCGGCGCGAGGCTTTCGAGGACGTAGCGGTCCTGCTCGAGCACGTCCCAGTGCAGGCCTTCGAGGCGGTTGCGGTACATGAAGCGCCACACGTCGCGCTGCCAGCCGCTGACCTTGCGGGTACGCCAGAAATAGACCTGGCAGTGGTCGCCGTCGACCGGCGTCGCGAAGCCGATGATCCCGAAGTTGCCGCCCGGGCCGAATTTCTGCTTGTACGGAATCGCGAGACGCATCCACAGGCAGCCCGTTTCGCCGAGTTCCACCCAGTCGAAGTTCACGTCGCGCTGGCCGATCTTCTCGAACATCAGGCCCGTTTCCGTCTTGCGCACGCGCATGTCGGCCTGCTTGTCGCCTTCGGCCATCGAGTGCGACGTCGCATGCAGATACGCGCCGTGCATCGGGTCCATCACGTTGTCGATCGCGTACTGGTAATTGCACTTCCAGTTCGATACGCACAGAAAGTGGCCGTACTCATCGGCGACCAGTTCTTCCGGCAGATTCAGCGGCGCCGGCTCGCCGTGCGCTTCGTCGCCGAACCACAGGAAGATCGCGCCGGCCTTCTCCTCGACCGGATACGACTTCACGCACTTCGTGCCTTCGAGCGGACAGTTCGATACCGCCGGCACGCGGTTGACCGTACCGCCGCCGTCGACTTCGATGCCGTGATACCAGCACGCGATGTTGCCGCCGAGGTTCCAGCCGAGCGACAGGCGCGCGCCGCGGTGCGGGCAGCGATCTTCCAGCGCATGGACCTTGCCGTCGTGATCGCGCCACAGCACGATCTGCTCGGACAGGCGCGTGACGCCGACGGGCGCGTTCGACACCTGCCAGCTGGGCGCGACGGGATACCAGTAGTTCTTGATGCCGCGATCGAGGTAGTCGCGGACCGGGTCGTGTTGGGTTTCGTGTTGGTCGGGGGACGTCATCAGTGTGCTCCGGATGCGGTTGTCGGGTCGGCGCTCAGGCGCGCGGCGCGGTCGGTGCGCTCATTCCGCCAGCGAGGCCATTTCGGCGCGGAAACGCTCCACGGTCCATGCGGTGCCGTCCGGCGCGCGAAAGCCGATGCGGTTCAGCCCGGCGACGACATCGTCCAGTTCGGTCGCGCCGCTCTCGAACACGCGTTCGAGCGCATCGCCGAGGTCGTTCTCGTACTGGGTGGGTTCCGCCTTGCGGTTCTGCCAGACCAGGTTCTCGACCTGGCCGGGGATCTCGATCTGCCCCTTGCCCGCGACGTTGTTCGGCTGCGGCGCCACCCACGGCTTCAGGAAGGGATTGAAGTTGACGGTCGCTTCTTTCATGTTCAGTCCACCTTGATCTGGATTTCCTCGCCGGCGAGGCGCACCGCGTACTGCTTCAGCGCGCGCCCGCCGGGGCCCTTCAGGCATTCGCCCGTCTTGATGTCGAACACGGCCTCGTGCAGCGGGCATTCGACCGTGCCTTCGTCGACGAACCCCTGCGTCAGCAGCGCATACGCATGCGGGCATACGTTCTCGAGCGCATACACGTCGTCGCCGACGCGGTAGATCCCGATTTCCATGCCGTCGGTCCGCTTGAACTCGATCGGCGTGTCTTCCGACAGCGCGCCGGCGTGACCGGCACAAATCCATTGCTCAGACATCTCGCACCCTTCCTTCTGATCGACTCTCGGTTTGTTCCGTTTTGTTCCATATCAGGAACATCAGTTTATGGATGGTGATTATAGGAGCGACTTTCCGCGAGTAGAACAAAAAGCTGCGTGTCCTAGGGAAAACACCGACCGGGAGGTCGACGAACGCTTTCGCCTGCCTGAGCGAATGTAATTTTTTGTTATGTGACGTGGATTTATCGGCTTTTCCCGCGCATCGCGCCGTATGAGCGTGCGTCGGCACGGCGCCCATCCGTCCCGAAAAATTTATTTTTGATATGGTGTTCGGCGCCTCTATACTCCATTCCACCAGAGGCACATCGTTCCTTATATGGAACACACAAATGCCCATGCGGCGATGAACATGCGCGACGGTCGGCCGTCCCCGCGCAGGCCGTCACGACACGTATTCATCAGGTTGGAGAGTCAGGAGACAAAATGGTCAAGCATGCGGTAGCAGCAGCAGTCATCGGAATGAGCGCCGCGTCGGGCGCGTGGGCGCAGAGCAGCGTGGTGCTGTACGGCAGCATGGACGCGGGTGTCGCGTACGTGAACAACGTCGGCGGCCACGCGAAGTGGGCGATGATCCAGGGCAATACGCAGCCCGACCGGTGGGGCCTGAAAGGCAAGGAAGATCTCGGCGGCGGGCTGTCGGCGATCTTCCAGCTGGAGAACGGCTTCTATACGAACAACGGCCAGTTCGCGACCGCGAACACGATCTGGAATCGCGCGGCGTTCGTCGGCCTCGGCGCCGAGCGCTACGGCACGCTGACGCTCGGCCGCCAGACGCCGCTGGCGTTCGACTATCTCGACCCGCTCAGCACCGCGTACCTCGCGATGAGCTGGTACGCGTTCCATCCGGGCAACATCGACGGGCTCGCCGCGACCGGCAACGTGCCGTACAACAATTCGATCAAGTATCGTTCACCGACCTTCGCGGGCTTTTCGGCCGCGGCGACGCTCGCGCTCGGCAACACGACGAACTTCTCGACCGGCAAATCGGTCGGCGTCGCGCTGAACTATGCGAACGGGCCGTTCAAGGCGTCGGCCGTCTACTCGAACGAGCACGATCGCTCGCTCCTGATCGGCCAGACGGGCATCACGTCGTTCCAGGGGCAGAACACCGCGAACGGTTATCTCGCCAGCAAGGTCGAGAACATCGGCGCGGGCGCGTCCTACCAGATCGGCGACTTTCTCGTGCACGGCCTCTACACGCGCGTGAAGATGCAGTCGAACGGGTTTTCCGACACGTTCCAGAGCTACGACGCGGGCGTGAACTACCGCAGCAGCGCGTTCAACACGATCGCGGGCGGCGCGGCAACCACGACGCTGGCCGGCCGCCGCTGGACGCAGGTCGAACTCGGCGACATCTACGCGCTGTCCAAGCGCACGCAGTTGTATGCGAACGTGCTTTATGAACACGCTTCCGGCGGCGCGAAGGCCGCGTTCTTCACGGCCGGCGTGTCGAGCACCGCGAACCAGGTGATCGTGCTGACCGGGATTCATCATTCGTTCTGAACGCGTTCGGGCACCGGGCTTCGGCGCCCGAAAACGACAAGAGCGGCCCGCGGGCCGCTCTTGTCGTCTGCAATGCCGCGCGCGGCGGCCGGATCGATACGCGAGCGTCAGAACATCGCGACCTTGTGGCGCGCATGCGCGAACGTCGGGTCGCTTTCGAGCGGACGATAGTTCAGCCGTTGCGACAGGTCGACCGCCGCACCGCACACGGCCTCGACGAGCCGCTCCTTCTCGCCGGCCTCGCCGATCTCCGAGCGCGGCACCGTCGCGGTGATCGCCGCGACGATCGAGCCCGAATGATCGCGCACGGGTGCGGTCACGGCCGAAATGCCGCTCTCGAACGCCGCCTCGCTGACCGCATAGCCGAGCCGAGCGTAATGACGCACGCGGTCGTACAGTTCGTCGACGGTGCCGGGCGTGCGCTCGGTGAACTGTTCGAGTTTCTTCTCCGGATAGAGCTGCCGCATCGCATCGCGCGTCAGGTCCCCCATCAGCACGTGGCCGTGCACGGTTGCATGCGCGGGCAGGCGCGTGCCGACGTGCACCTTCACCGAACCGAACATCGACGCATTGCTCTGCGCCTTCGCGACGAACACCACGTCGCGCTGGTCGCGGATCAGCAGGTGCGTCGACAGGCCGGTCGAATCGCGCAGCCGTTCGAGCACGGGCGTGCCGAGATCGGTCAGTTCGAGCGAATTCAGGTATTCGAAGCCGAGCCGCAGCACGCCGACGCCGAGCCGGAAATAGCGATCGCCGTTCACGCGTTCGAGAAAACCAAGCGCCTCGAGCGTCTGCAGCAGGCGGAACGTCGTGGTGCGCGGAATGCCGATGCGCTTCGACAGTTCCGGCGCACCGAGCACGGGTTCGCGCGCGGAGAATTCGGCGAGGATCCGCAACCCGCGTTCGAGCCCCGGCACCAGATAGGACGAAGCGCCGCCCGACGATTCTTCGTCGCCGGGCGCCGCCGGATCGGGTGCGCCGCTCATCGTTGTCTTGACCATGTGGACATGGACGGAAGGAAATCGGTCACGAAACAGGTCATCGATCGTCGTGGATATTCAGTCATGCTACCTCAGTGCGCGCGTGGGCCCGCACCGGCGCGCGGCGCCGCGACGCAGCATGCGCGTCCACGCCACCATGACGCGTCATTCAAGGTCGAGAGGATAGCAGCGTTGGACCGCCCGACGCCATGCAGAAATCGCCGGACGCCAGCGCGCTGACCGCACGGCGCCCGCCCACGGCAGGCGGCCGGACGACGGCCAGCAGCACGGAACTTGACGTCGGACCGCCTACAGGCGCGACAGATAAACACGAATGGTCGTGCGGTCGTACGCAAAACCGCCGGCCGGATCCGGCTGCAGCACGCGTGCCAGATCGACCGGATGCAGCCAGCCGGCGCCCAGCAGGCCGCCGTTGATCCCGCGGATCCGGGTGCCGCCGACGGCAATCGCCGCGTGAAAGACATTCGCGCCGCGAGCGAAGCCGACCGCGGTGCCCGCCGGAATGCTCGCGCGCCCGTCCCATTGAGTGCCGGTCTCGAAGTTGAAGCGCGTCCTCCACGACTGGCCGATCGTGTCGAGCAGCGCCGCGGGCGTGATCATCGCGTCCGCGCGCAGCAGATACCGCACGTAGGCCGCGGCGTCGTAGCAGACGCCGCCGGACATGTACTCGTCGATGTTCGCCATCCCGAACATCAGCGCCTGCGCGTGTTTTTGCCGTTCGGCGATGCCGGATTGGGCGACATGCCCGCCTAACCGGGTCAGTTGCACGGATAGCTCCTTTCAGGAAAGCGGGACGTCATTGTCTCGCCGATGCAATAACCTCATATCTTATTACGATATGAATCGGCGTTTTCCACGCTCCCTTGTGCGATACGTGGTTCGCACCTGCTCGGGAGGTCATGAGCCTGCGTGCAGACTTTCGCTACGCGGGTCGCATCGTCGACGCGATGCCCGCGCATCGAAGGCGGCATAGGCATGCCTGTGTCGAACGGCACGGACCATTTGGCACAGCGAACGCCGGCAGACGGTCGCATTTCGCGCCTGGAGAAAAAAACGGAAGCAGTCGGAAAAGCGCCGTCCGGCAACGGACGGCACAGAGGAAGGCGATCCCCGCGCCGGATCGCCGCGACGACGTCAGGCCGTCACGGCGGCGTCATATTCGGCGCGGGCAAGCTGGCCAGCGGCGTATGCCTCGGCTTCGCCGCGAAAGCCTTCGCGGCTGAACGCCACGACTTTCACGCCAACGCCGGTCGCCCGCTTCACCGTCAGCGCCCATTGCCATCCGCCGTCTTGCTCGAAGACGTGCAGCGAGGGTTCGAAGGAAGGGTCGAATACGGTCACGCGTTGTGCTCCTGCCCCGTTGCGCGCTGCATCGGCAACGCACGGAGGCATGTCGAAAAGGGGGCGCGCCGGTGTGCCGACGCGCTTCTGCCATTCCACAGTCTAATCAGCGATTGTTGCGACGCACCATCAGAGGTTTCACTCATCTATCGGAACCGCCCGTTCGATCGAATCTGACTCAAAGCCTTGCGGGACGGGGCAGAGCGACACGTCGGCCGGCCCGACATCGCGTTCGTGCGGCAACGTGCCGCACGCGCGACGGCTTGCGTTGGCCTTTCGGCGAATCGCGGAAACGGGGTGCGACCTACTCGGCCGCCATCGACACGCGCCGGAAGGTCAGGTTGACGCGTTCGCCCTGCACGCTGGGCGCCTTCGGCACGCGGTGCTGCCATTCGGCCTGCGTGCGTCCGCGCATCACGAGCAGGCTGCCATGCACGAGGCGGTATGCATGCGTGACGCTGGTCGCGCGATGGCGAAGATCGAACACCCGCATCGCGCCGAGGCTCACCGACGCGATCACCGGCGCATCGCCGAGTTCGGGTTCGTTGTCCGCATGCCAGCCGAGGCTGTCCAGCCCGTTGCGATAGCGATTGAGCAGCACGCTGTTGAAACGCACGCCGCACGTCGCCTCGACCGCAAGCTTGAGGCCGAGCACGGCCGGCGTCCATGGCTCCGGCACGTTGCGGATTCCCGAGTACACGTACACGGCATCCGGTTCGCCCTGCCACGCGGTGAGCCTCGGCAACGGAATGCGTCCGCGCGGCGTACGGATCGTGTCCTGCCGCCACGCGACCTCGTCGATCAGCGCGGCCAGCGCGCGATCGGCGTCGGGCGGCGCCAGCCAGTCCGGGTACCAGTCCACGTCGGGCACGGGCGTATCAGCGAAGAGATCGGGCGTCGACATGTCGGCAGGACCGGGCAAGGAACGGAGCGAACGCATGTCTGCATACTAGCCAACGGCGCCGCACGCCGCCATGCGCTGTCATTCCCGACAAAAGGAAACCGCGGGGCGCGCGATGCGCGTTCGCGTCGCGTAACGGCCGTCCTCGGCCACCGGCTATCCGCGTGTCAGCCGAATCAGCGTGATCTCGGACGGCACGCCGAAGCGGTTCGGCGGCCCCCAGTACCCAGTGCCGCGGCTCGTATACAGCCACATGTCGCCGATGCGGTTCAGCCCGCCGATCACCGGCTGCTGCAGACGCACGAACGGCGGCCACGGCAGCAACTGGCCGCCATGCGTGTGCCCCGACAACTGCACGGTAAAGCCCGCGCGGTTCGCCGCTTCCGCGCTGCGCGGCTGGTGCGCGAGCAGGATCTTCGTGCCGACGTCGGGCGGCGCACCGGCCAACGCCCGCTCGGGATCGCTGCGATGGGCGGGATCGAAGCCGCCGGCCGTGAAGTCGGTCACGCCCGCGAGCACCGCCCGCGCGCCGCCGCGCTCGATCAGCACGTGCTCGTTCAGCAGCACGGTCAGCCCGATACGACGAAATTCGTCGATCCACGCATGCGCACCCGCGTAGTACTCGTGGTTGCCCGTCACGAGGAAGGTGCCGTGCCGCGAGCGCATTTGACCGAGCGGCGCCGTATGTTCGCGCAGGCGCTTGACCGAACCGTCCACCACGTCGCCCGTCACGACCACCACGTCGGCGTCGAGCGCATTGACCGCGCGCACGATCCGTTCGATGTAGGGCCGCTTGATCGTCGGGCCGACGTGGATGTCGGACAGTTGCACGATCGTCAGCCCGTCGAGCGCGGCCGGCAGGCCGGCGACCGGAATCGACACGCGCTTGACCGCCGCCGTGCGGCGCGCGCCGACGAACCCGATCGCCGTCACGAGCACCGCGGCCGCCAGCACGCCGAGCGCCGTGTCGGGCGCCGCGCCGCTCCATGCGCCGTCATGCCCGAGATGTCGCCACGCGAGCACGCCGAGCAGCACGATGTCGCGCAGGAACGTCAGCACCAGCAGCGACGAGAAGAAGCCCATCGCGAGCGCGCCCGCCCAGCCGACCAGCGTCGCCGCCCACCCTTCGTCGAAGCGGCGCGAGAACATCCCGACCGGAATCAAGACGACGAAACTCGCCAGCACGAGCGCCGCGATCGTGCGCGCGAGCGGCGACACGAACGCATCGGGAATGATCCGCATCCCGACGTACAGATGGAACAGCACGCCGATCGCAATGAACCGGACAAAGAAACTTCGCATGGAACGCTCACCTTCGTTGCACGACCGCTTCCGCGACGCGCGCCGCATCGGGCCGTGATGCCCTGTGCCGCGCGTCGCACCCTACGCACGATGGTACACAGATCCCGGCCGCGACGACGGGTCGCGGCCGGCGGTGCGGCGCCGCTGTCTCGTCGATCATCCGCACGTGACGATCGACATGCAGGAACGGGTGAGCCCCGACATCGTGCGCGCTGCGCAGGCAGGCTTGATCGACGTCGGCATCGTCGCCGGCGACGTGCTGCGCAGGCGCATCCGGGACAGCAACTTCGAGACGGCCTGCCGGATGATCGAAGCAAATGTCGCGTGCTGCCCGAAGGCACCGCACGCCGTCATGCGAAGACGATGGGGCCGCGTCTCGTCGCGCTCGAAGACGACTGGGCCGAGCGCCGGTTGCAGATCTGCGTCTCCGATCTCGATGCGCCTCCGCGTTTCGCGCGCGATTTCGCCGACCTGCTCGTCGAGGACGCACGAGTCCAGCCGGACTAATTCGCATGCGTTCGAGCGGCAATCGGCGGTTTGCGCGCCAATTGCCGCTGCGTCGACATGGCAAACCCCGCTGCACGATTTCGTCTGACGATCCTTGACAGTCCATTCGCAACCCTGCGCGAGCGGGTGCTGGCAGAATTGCGGCGGTCCGATCATCGCTGCCGACACGCACTGCCGGACCGTCCGGCATGACCGATGGCGCGGCCACGGTCAACCTCGCCCCTGCCGTGAACGCGCGCCGGATCGCTGGCGATCCGCATTACGCTGATTTATGATCGGCCCCGTATCCTGAAATCGTCGTCGCGGCCCGGCCGGTTGCGACGATCCGCATTGCGCCGCGCCCGGCATCCACCCCCAACGTCGAGCTCGTCACACCATGAGAACAACAACGCCGCGCGCGCCGCTGCGTATCGCCGCCGTCCTCGCGCCCGCCCTGCCGCTCGCGGGCTGTGCATCGCGCGGCGCGCCGTCCTACGTGCTGTTCGGCGCGTACTTCCCGTTGTGGCTCGTCAGCGCGATCGTCGGCATCGTCGGCGCGATCGTCGCGCACCGCGTATTCGTCGCGACCGGCTGGGCCGCGACGGTGCCCTACCAACTCGCCGTCTGCACCGCGATCGGGCTCGTGGTCGCCGTGCTCGTCTGGCTCACCGGCACGGGACCGTTCGCATGAAGGCCGCCGGCATCGCCCGCCCCTCCGTCAAAGGCCGCGTCATCGCGCTCGCGATCGTCGCGCTCGGCATCGCGGCGCTCGCGTACGCGTACCACCGCACGACGGCCTACCCGTCCACCGACGACGCGTCGATCGACGCGGACGTCGTGCACGTCGCGTCGCCGGTCGGCGGCCGCATCGTGCAGCTCGCGGTGCATGAAAACCAGCGCGTCGCGAAAGGCGACCTGCTGTACGTGATCGATCCCGTCCCGTACCGGCTGACCGTCGCGCAGGCGCAGGCCGATCTCGAACTCGCGCGCGCGTCGCTCGACACACGCCGCCGTTCGCTGATCGGCGAGCGTTCGAACGCGTCCGTCGCCGCCGAGCAGGTCAAGCGCGCGACGCAGAACTACGATCTCGCGACGCGCGACGTGAACCGGCTCGCGCCGCTCGCCGCGCAGGGCTACGTCAGCGTGCAGCAGTTCGACCAGGCGAAGGTGCGCCAGCGCGACGCGTCCGTCTCGCTCGCACAGGCGCGGGAACAGCAGCGCGCGTCCGCGCAGACGATCGGCGACGACGCCGACGCGATCGCGACGCTGCACGCGCGCGAAGCGGCGCTGGCCCGCGCGCAGCATGCGCTCGACGATACGGTCGTGCGCGCGCCGCACGACGGGCTCGTGACGGGCCTGAGCGTGCTCCCCGGCGAAACGCTTGCGCCGAACCAGTCGATCTTCACGCTGATCGACGCGAGCGAATGGTTCGCGGTCGGCAATTTCCGCGAAACGTCGCTCAATCGCATCGCGGTGGGCGACTGCGCGACCGTCTATTCGATGATCGACCGCGACCGCCCGATGACGGGCAAGGTCGTCGGCATCGGCGCGGGCATCGCGGACAGCGACCGCATCAACCTGCCGCGCTCGCTGCCGATCGTGCAGCGCTCGGTGAACTGGGTGCACGTCGCGCAGCGCTTCCCCGTGCGCGTGAAGCTCGACGAACCCGACGGCAAGCTCGTACGTGTCGGCGCGAGCGCGATCGTCGAGGTCCGGCATGGCTCAGCCTGCCGCTGACGTCCGCTCGCCGGGCCCGCGCGAAGTCCTGCGGCTGCTCGCGCCGTTTCCGGGGCGCGCGGCCATGGCCGTGCGCGTCGCGCTGATCTGTGCGCTCGTCGTGCTCGTGACGAGCGGATACGGCACGCCCGAAGCCGCGATTTCCGCGTATGTCGTGTTCTTCCTGAACCGCGCCGATCGCGTGACGAGCGCCGTGCTCGCGGTCGCGATGCTGCTGCTCGTCACGCTCGTGATCGCGCTCGTGATCGGCGTCGCGATCTTCAGCATCGAGTATTCGGTGCTGCGCGTCGCGTGCATGGCCGTGCTGTCGGTCGGCCTGCTCTACCTGACGTCCGCCAGCAAGCTGCGCCCGGTCGGCGCGATTCTCGCGATGATCGTCGGCTTCGGGCTCGACGAGCTGGGCCTGGCGCCGGTCGGCGAAGCCGCGACGCGCGCGCTGCTCTATGCGTGGCTGATGGTCGCGATCCCCGTCGGCGTCGCGATCGTCGTCAACCTGCTGATCGCGCCGTCGCCGCGCAAGCTCGCGCACGCGCAGCTCGCGAAACGGCTGCGGCTCGCCGCGCGGCGGCTGCGCGGCGACGGCGGCGCGCGCGACGCGTTCGATGCCAGCCTGCGCGAAGGCGACAAGCAACTGCTCACGTGGCTGAAGCTGTCGAAGTTCGAAGGTTCGTCGTCCGGTGCCGATGTCGTCGCGTTGCGGCAGGCCGTCGCGTCGAGCACCGCGCTGCTCGTCGCGGTCGCGCTTGCGGATCGCGAACCGGCGGCGCGGCTGCCCGACGCATTCGCCACGCCGATTGCGGCGACGCTCGACGAGATGGCCGCGATCCTCGAACAGGGCGGCTATCCGGTCGACGTGACGCTCGCGCTGCCGGCGCCCGATGCGCTGCCGCCGCTCGCACGCGTCGTCGCGGCGGACCTGCACATCGCGCTCACGCAGTTCGCGCAGCCGCCCGCAACCGACGCACCGGCGGTATCGGCCTCATCAACCGATACCGCCGCCGACAAACCGGCGGAACCCGCCGCACCACCCGCCCCGCGCGGCGGCTTCTTCCTGCCCGACGCGCGCACCAATCCCGACCACGTCCGCTATGCGCTGAAAACGACGGCAGCGGCAATGTTCTGCTACCTGCTGTACTCGCAACTCGACTGGTCGGGCATCCATACCTGCTTCATCACCTGCTACATGGTGTCGCTCGGCTCGACCGCGGAAACGGTCGAGAAGCTCACGCTGCGCATCGCCGGCTGCATCGTCGGCGCGCTGATCGGCACCGCCGCGCTCGTGTTCGTCGTCCCGTCGCTGTCGTCGATCGGCGAACTGATGGCGCTCGTCTTCGCTGGCGCGTGGCTGTCCGCGTGGGTCGCATTCGGCTCGCCGCGCATCGCGTACGCGGGTTTCCAGGTCGCGTTCGCGTTCTTCCTGTGCGTGATCCAGGGCGCCGGCCCCGGCTTCGACCTGACGCTCGCGCGCGATCGCACGATCGGCATCCTGCTCGGCAACGTCGTCGTGTATCTCGTGTTCACGCGCATCTGGCCCGTCAGCATCGGCAAGCAGATCGACTCCGCGTTCGCCGCGCTGCTCGACCAGTGGCGACGCATCGCGCAGATCGCCCAGCCGGCCGAACGGCGCGCGCTGGCCGCCGAAGCGTTCGCCCGGCACGGCGCGATCTCGCAGGAGCTCGGCCTGATCCATTACGAGCCGTCGTGGGTGCGGCCGGCCGCGGCGTGGCTCGCCACCCGGCGACGCGCGCTCGCGGAACTCGGTGCGCTCGAAGGCCCGCTGTTCCTGCTCGCCGAACGCAAACCCGGCGACGCGGCGATCGGCGAGCAACTCGCGCGCGTGACCGCGCCGGGCGATGACGAAACCGCGCCCCGCGCGAATGCCCCGGCGGCGCCATCGAGCACAGCCCATACCGACCCCGCGCGCGACGCGCTGCTGAACCTGATCGACACGCGGCTCGCGCACATCGCCGACGCCGCCCGTCAAGCCACACCGAAGGAGCCTGCCCCTCATGCGCGTACCTGAACCGCCGGCCGCCCCGATCGCCGCCGCCGCGCTCGCGACCGCCGTCGCGCTGGCCGGCTGCGCGACGTCGTCGATCGATCTGGCGCCGGAGGCGTCCGACCGCCCGTGGCAGCCGCAAACGTCGGCCGCGGGCGACATCGTGGCGGCGCCGCCACACGCCGCCGTGCAAGGTGCGCACGACTACATGCTGCCCGCGTCGCCGGCGCTCGCGTCGGTGCCGCCGCCGGCCGCGCTCGATGCCGCGCATGCGTACACGCTGCCGGAACTGATCGATCTCGCCGAATCGGCCAATCCGCTGACCCGCATCGCATGGAACGACGCGCGCAACGCGGCGCTCGCGGTGGGCCTCGCCAAGTCCGCCTATCTCCCGCGCCTGTCGGCGACGGCGATGGGCGCATATCAGGCGAACCACGGCTCGACGTCGACGATCCTAGGCGATTCGTCGAGCAACACCAGCGTGCACGGAACGATTTCGGCGCTGTCGCTGCAATGGCTGCTGTTCGATTTCGGCGGCCGCGCGGCACGTGTCGAAGCGGCCGAACAGGCGTCGATCGCATCGAACGTCGCGTTCACGGCCGTGCACCAGCAGGTGATCCACGACGTGACGGTCTCGTACTACCGCTACGAAGCCGCTCGCTCGCGGGCCCTGAGCGCGCAACAGGGCCTCGCGAACGCGGATGCGATTCTCGCGGCGTCCCGTGCACGGCTCAAGCACGGCGTCGGCACGGTCGTGGAGCTCGCGCAGGCGACGCAGAACCGCGCGCAGGCGAACCTCGCGCTCGTGCAGGCCAACGGCGCCGAGAGCGACGGTTACCTCGCGCTCGTCTCCGCGCTCGGCATCTCGCCGCTGTCGAAGCCGACGATCGCCGCGTTGCCGCAGCGGCCGCTGCCGCCTGCGCTCGGTTCGTCCGTCGACGCGATCGTGTCGGACGCGATCGCGCGCCGCCCCGACCTGCAGGGTGCGTTCGCGCTCGAAAAGGCCAATCGCGCGAAGATCAAGGCGGCGCAAGCCGCGTTCATGCCGAAGATCTTCCTGTCCGCGTCGACGTCGTATGCGAGCGGCGGCACGTCCATCTCCGCGCTGCCCGCGATCGGCGACCAGGCGCCCACCGTCAACCTGAACGGCAGCCGCTACGGCGGCGGCGTGTTCCTCGGCGTGACGATCCCGCTGTACGACGGCGGCCTGCGCTCGGCCGTGCTGATGCAGGCGCGCAACGACGCGGAAAGCGCATCCGCGCGCCTCACGCGGACCAAGGAGGAAGCGGTGCGCCAGATCGTCGCCGCGCAGAACGCGGTGCAGACGAGCCTCGCGTCGCACGACGCCGCGAAGGCGCTCGTCGATGCCGCGCAAACGAGCTACGATGCGGCGCTGACCGCGTACCGGAACGGCGTCGGCTCGGTCACCGACGCGACGATCGCGCAAAGCCAGTTGCTCGCCGCGCGCAACGCGGAAGTCGACAGCTATGCCGGCGCCTTGTCGGCCGCCGCCGCGCTCGCGCTCGCGACGGGCACGATCGGCTCGGCGCAGTAGCACCGCCCAGGCGGTTGACGCGGCCGCGCGCCGCCTACTAGAATGCCGCCCATTCTTCCTTCAGGAACCATCGTGGACAGTTGCAGCACTCCGTTGCGTGCGCCGCTTGCCGCCTGAACGCCTGTCCGCCGCAGTTCTCCTGCCCCGGCTCGCGTTCCGCGAGCCGCACGCCATCCGTTTCACATTTGAATGACGCATTCGCGCGGTACAGTACCGCGCGATGACGGCTGACGCCGCGTCGCCTTCGGCCTTGCGCCGCGGCGACGCGAGCCGGCACGCGCTTCTTGCACGGCAGGACAACCATGACTTTCGATTTCGCACTCCGTCTTTTCACCGCGTTCGCCTGCGGCGTCGCCATCGGCCTCGAGCGCCAGATGCGCCAGCGCACGGCCGGCCTGCGCACCATCACGCTCGTCGCGAGCGGCGCATGCCTGTTCGTCACGCTGGGCGTGCTGACCGGCAACGGCGTGGCGGGCGTCACGCAGATCGCCGCCTACGTCGTGTCCGGCGTCGGCTTTCTCGGCGGCGGCGTGATCATGCGCGACAAGGGCTCGATCCAGGGCATCAACACGGCCGCGACGCTGTGGTGCTCGGCCGCCGTCGGCGTGCTGGCCGGCTCCGGCCACTACGTGCCCGCGCTTGCCGGCACGGGCGTCGTGCTGCTCACCAATACGGTGTTGCGCGGCGTCAGCCAGGCGATCAACGCGACGCCCGTCTCGAACGCCGACCTCGTGCGCGAATACCAGATTACCGTGATCTGCCTCGCTGCCGACGAAGTCCACATCCGCACGCTGCTGTCGAACGCGATGTATGCGAAGCCGCTGTCGTTCCAGAGCCTCACGAGCGAAGACGTGCCCGACCAGCCGGACCGGCTGAAGGTCACCGCGACGCTGAAGCTGCATCCGAAGGATCAGCAGAAACTCGAGCAGATCGCGAGCCGGATGAGCATGGAGAAAAGCATTTCCAGCGTGAGCTGGACGGCGAAGGAAGTGGAACCGATGATGGAGTGAGCCGCGTGGCGGCAGCCGCCTCCGGCGGCGCCGTCGCGCAACGTCACGTCACGGTGCTTCGATGAGCCCGGCCGAGATCGCCTTGACGACCGCCTGGACCTTGTTGGTCGCGCCGAGCTTCTCGAGGATGTTGTTCACGTGGAAGTTCACAGTCCGCTCCGAGATGCTGAGGATCTGGCCGATTTCGCACGCGGTCTTGCCCTCGGCCGTCCAGCACAGCACCTCGCGCTCGCGCGCGGTCAGCGTGACGCCCGCCGCGGGCGACAGCTTCGGCACCATGAAGCGGCTCATCAGCGAATGCGACAGGTTCGCGAGCCAGTTGGTCTGCAGCGTCAGCATGTTGATCTCGGCCGGCGTCAGCCGGTCGGCATGACGGGCGATGCTCAGCAGACCGAACGCACCGCGCGCCGCCCAGCTCGACTGCGCGACGCCCACCGACAGCCCGAAATCGCGCGCGTCCTGCCACAGCGGGCACGGGTCGATGTTGTCGACGTCCGGCCAGACGATCATGTTGGTGCTGAGTGCGCCGTCGCGAACCGTCGAATCGATCTCGATATAGTTCCGCGCCTGGTAGTGCGCCATCCAGCCGTCCGGATAGGTATTGAAGATGGCGACCGCCGGCTTCGAAACGGGCAGCGGTACGCGAATGCCGTAACAGCAGTATTCGAACCCCAACCGCTTGGAATAGGCAGCAATCCGCTGGAAGAGCTGCTGCTCGTCTTCCGCGGCGCTGAATTGTTGGTAGGCATCCTGCCAGCGCAGTTCCATTCTTTCTCCGACAACGTCACGCTGTCATACTTGTCAGGTTCCAGCACCCTTTCGAGGCTGATACATTCCGCGCATGACTTCACCCTTGCTGCACCCTGTCGCCGGCCCGTCCCCGGACGGCTACGTACGCCTGTCAGAAAGCGCACTGGCCGCCCTCGTGCTCGACCATGTCGAGAGCGGCCTCGACCCGTCGCTGCTGGCCGAACTGCGCGACAACGCGATCGACGCGCGCCTCGCCGGCTATACCGAATGGCATCGCGCGGCCGGTGCCGGCGTCGCGTACGTGACGGTCGGCTGGGACTGGTATCTCGAACGCGCGACGGGCACGTTCATGATCGCGGGCGGCGATGTCCGCAGCAACGTGATGGCCATCGACGCCAAGGGTGCCGACATCGGCATGTTCCGCACGGCCGCCGCGCTCGCCGCAAGGCTCGCCGCCATCGACTGGCCCGCCGCGGTCGCGTCGGCCCTCCTCGGGCACAACGACGCCTATCATGCCGGTCCGACGCTCCAGTGACAACTGGCTGCGCATTCCTCTGACGATATTGCAAGACTGGCGCTCTTTATAAGCAAAAGCGGCCCGGTTTTCAATCCCGTCGATCAAGAAACCGTTGCCACGTCCCCAATGGCGTCCATCGACGCCACCCTGTAAGAGTTACCAGTTACAGGCTCCTCGTGCCGCGCGCTGTAATGCACGCATACAAAAGCACAGATCCGAGGACATCCATGCAGACCTTCGTTCACGAGGAAGGGCGGTTGCCACACGAACTCGCGGCGGATCTAGGGCGCTATCGGCGCCGTGTGTTCGTCGAACAGCTCGGCTGGGCGCTCCCGTCGGCGAACGAAAGTTTCGAGCGCGACCAGTTCGATCGCGACGATACCGTCTACGTGTTCGCGCGAAACGCCGCCGGCGACATGTGCGGATGCGCGCGCCTGCTGCCGACGACGCGCCCGTACCTGCTGAAGTCGCTGTTCGCCGACCTGGTCGCCGAGGACATGCCGCTGCCGCAGTCGGCCGCCGTCTGGGAACTGTCCCGATTCGCGGCGACCGACGACGAAGGCGGGCCCGGCAACGCCGAATGGGCCGTACGCCCGATGCTCGCGGCCGTCGTCGAGTGTGCGGCGCAGCTCGGCGCGCGACAGTTGATCGGCGTGACGTTCGCAAGCATGGAGCGGCTGTTCCGCCGGATCGGCATCCACGCGCACCGCGCAGGCCCGCCGAAGCAGGTGGACGGGCGTCTGGTGGTCGCGTGCTGGATCGACATCGATCCGCAAACGTTTGCCGCACTGGGAATCGAGCCCGGGCAGATCGCCCGGCAAGCTATCGCCGCCTGAGCCGGAACGCGCGTTTCCGTCCAGGCGGCATCGTAACGAAGGAGAACCAACGTGGACCAGTCTCAGGTCTTTCGCGCGATGATGCCCGGGTTGACGGGCGCCGGCGGCGCCCGCATCACGGTCGCCTATCCGTCGTTTCCGAGGCCGTTGCCGCTCGTGCGGCTCGACCGCCGCGGGCTCGTGTTTCGCGCCGCCGGCGCCGCGCCGCTCGTGTGCGGGCTGCCGCGCCCGGCAACCCTGCTGGTCGCGGACGAGCCGCTGTGCTCGCTGCGCCTCGTGATCCGCGACATCGCCGCGACCGGCGACGGCCGGCACGACCTGACGATGCAGCCGTCCGGCGCCGCCGGCGACGAACTGCTGTGGCACGCATTGCGCGATCGGGCGCCGTACCGGCGGATCCGGCACCCGCTCGCGCCGGTCGATCGGCCGGTCGCCGTCGACGGCGAACCGCATGCGGCGGCCGGCGAAATCGCGTCACGCCCGTCGCGCAGCGCGGCTTTTCGCCTGCCCTGCCACAGCGACGCGCTGTTCTTCGCCGACTGGCTCGAATATCACTTCGACGAACTTCGCGCGCTGTCGCAACAGCACGGGCCGCAACTGCAGCTCAATCAGCTCGAACGACAGGTTGGCGAGGACGAGGTTGGCGTGCGCTTCGTCTACGACATCGATGGGCATGCGACGCGGAACGCACTGACTGACTGTGCGCGCGAGGCGTGTGCATGGATCGAGACGGAGATGCGCAGCAAATATGCGCTGCCCGTCGCGCAACACCGGTTCGGCGCGTTTGCGGCGCATGCACGAGCCGGCGGCGTGTGAATGAAGCCGTGCCGCGCGCCGCCGCCGGGCGGGCTACGCGGCGGCAAGTTGTGCGGATACAACAAGGGCTTGCAAACGTTCGGGTTTTCCCTTAAATTTACGTCTGTCTCCTCCATGTCTCCAAACATGGATTCAGCCCGCTCAAGCAGCGGGCTTTTTTATTGCCCGAACGGTTTGTAGGGCCGCATCCCTTCCCCCGTCCGGCTAGCCCGCTGGACGCACGCTGGCGGGGCGTAGCCAGTAGTGATGCACCGCAAATATCAGCGCGACCATCACGACCAGTATCAGCAGCACGTACAACCAGCCCTTTCTGGTCGACGGCAGGTCCGTCACGGCGCCGACGTCGCCCGTCAGCGCCGCCAATGCGACCATCGCCAGGCCGGCCAGTACGAACGTCCCTTTTGCCACCCATCCGAAGGCAACCTCTAGTCCGGCCGCCCATCGCGACTGGCGATAAGGTCCGGCAACCGGCCGGCGAAGATCGGGCTTACCCATTCGTCACGTCCGGTCTGGTATACGCATATCCGCACGTCGTGCGGCAGGCGCAGCCGAACGCATGCCTTCGAAGGTCTTGCTGACGAGTGGCCACTGCAATGCGGTGTGCACACACTGGATCGAGAAGCGTCATGTTTTTTCTTGCGCGAAACGTGGCTCAACAATTCAATCCGTTTGGCCGCGTCGAATCGATATCGTTCGATACGGCAAGTATCGCCCGAAGCGCCGTTCGCTCGCCTCGCGCAATCGCGATCGGCCGCTTATCATCGAGCGGCCCGCCACTTCCCGCCGAGGCCATCTTGCACGCCCATCTGCGCATTGCCCGCCCGGTCAGCAACCTCGCCCGCACCGAGCGCATGTATCGCGACGCCCTCGATCTGTCGGTACTGGCGCGCTTCGAGGATCACGACGGCTTTTCCGGCGTGATGCTCGGACGCGAAGGCCTCGACTACCATTTCGAGTTCACGCACTGCCCCGATCATCCGATCGCGCCGTCGCCGACGCCCGAGGACCTGATCGTGTTCTACCTGCCCGATCGTCCGGAATGGGAAGCCGCCTGCGAGCGCGCGACCGAACACGGCTTCATGCCGGTGACGTCGTTCAATCCATACTGGGAAATATCAGGCCAAACCTTCGAGGATGCCGACGGCTACCGGATCGTGTTGCAGAACGGCACGTGGCGTTGACGGGCTGACGCGCGTAAGCCGTTACACGCCGACGTGGCCGTCGTCGCGGTCGCGCCTCCGCGTCGGCCGGTTGCGAGCGACGCAGCGTCAGGCATTCGGTTTCGATTCGGCGGCGTGATCATGACGGGAGTACGGAGCGGACGGACGCCGCGCACAACGTAGCCGACGTCACATGCCCGGTACTGGAACGCATGAGGGAAGAGATCGCGATCGTCGCGTGTACCGGCAACGATCGGAAGAACAGATGACGAGAAACGGGGCGCTGGCGCGCCTCGCCCGGTTACTCGTTTTCCTCGAAGTAATGCCCGAACTTCGTTTGCTTGGTGCGGATATAACGTTCGTTTTCCTCGCGCACGGGCACCGCGAGCGCCACGCGCTCGCAGACGGGAATACCGTGCTTCACGAGCGTGTCGAACTTCTTCGGGTTGTTGCTCATCAGCCGCACCGACGTCACGCCGAGGATGCGCAGGATCGCGGCGGCCGAGTCGTATTCGCGGGCGTCGTCGGGGAGACCGAGATCGAGGTTCGCCTCGACGGTATCGCGCCCCTGCTCCTGCAGCGCGTACGCGCGGATCTTGTTGCTCAGGCCGATGCCGCGGCCTTCATGACCGCGCAGATATAGCAGCACGCCGCGGTTTTCGGCGGCGATGTAGCGCAACGCGAGATCGAGTTGCTCGCCGCAATCGCAGCGGTACGAGCCGAACACGTCACCGGTCAGGCATTCGGAATGCAGACGGGTCAGCACGGACTGCTCGCCGGTCACGTCGCCCATCACGAGCGCGAGATGTTCGGCATCGCTGCCCGATACGCGAAACGCGTATGACGTGAACGTACCGTAGCGCGTAGGCAGCGACGCGGTGGCGACGAGCGTCACGCACTCGTCGGCCTGGCCATTGCCCGGCGAGGGCGATTGGGGACGCGAAGACATCATGAATTCAATCGAAACGTTCAGGAATGTAGGAGTTGTGTGGATGGTGCGTGACGGGAGTTTACCGCTAATCTGGAAACGTCACGCGACTGCCGCCGCCCGCCCGGCTATACTGGGCTCACCGGGTGACGCGCATCACGTCCCGCCTGCCCTGCATCGACCTGCATACGGAGAAAGCGAATGAGCACGACTGTCGCGCAGATTCTCAAGGCCAAGCCGGATTCGGGCCGTACCATCTACACCGTCACGAAGACCGATCTCGTCTACGACGCCATCAAGCTGATGGCCGAAAAGGGTATCGGTGCACTGCTGGTCGTGGACGGCGACGACATCGCGGGCATCGTCACCGAGCGCGACTACGCGCGCAAGATCGTCCTGCAGGACCGCTCGTCGAAAGCCACTCGCGTCGAGGAAATCATGACGTCGAAGGTGCGCTACGTCGAACCGTCACAATCCACGGACGAGTGCATGGCGCTGATGACCGAGCACCGGATGCGCCACCTGCCCGTGCTCGACGGCGGCAAGCTGGTCGGCCTCATCTCGATCGGTGACCTCGTGAAGAGCGTGATTGCCGATCAGCAGTTCACGATCAGCCAACTCGAACACTATATCCACGGCACGCCTACCGTCACGTCGGCCTGATTCGGGTCAGCAAAAAAGGCCCAAACGCGTCAGCGTCTGGGCTCAAAGCCGCCGGCATGCGGCGACGGAGGTTCTGCTCCTGCGGGCGAACGACGCGCGGTCAGCGCGCGTCTCGTCAATTCAGCGGTGCGCTCGGGCAGACCCGGGGAACGTTCGATCAGTTACCGAAGTAAACCGAATTCACGGGATTCGGCGCTTCCCGCGTCACACGGCGGCCGGATTGTGCGGCACCCGTCGCCACGGCACCGTAGCCGCTCGTATCGGCCTGCGCGAGCGCAGGCTGGTTCGGCTGGATACGCTGTTCAGCAGCCTGGATGTCGCTCGGATATTGCGAATCGCTCGCCACCGGCTTGTAGCCGTTCTTCTCGAGTTGCACGAGTTCGGCCTTGACCTGAGCGCGGGTCAACCCCTGCTCGGACTGCGCGAACGATGCAATTGGAGCGGCAAGGACGGATGCGGCGATGGCTGCGTAGACGATCGACTTCATGATTTACCTCCGGAATATGTTGTCTTTTGACGTCGCCTCGACGGGGACTGTCTGAAGCGATTGAGTCCAGTGTAGTGCTCGCCGAACCAAGGGGAAACCCTTAGTTTGAATATACAGCGTTGCGTTTCTGGAAAAAATCGCCGATGGTTTTCAGACAGAGGCGTTGCAACTTGCTTCATCCACACAACAATCGCTGACGAAACGCCAACAATCGAATCACTTGCCCGGAAGGTTGTGTTGTAGAATCGTAAGGTTTTATTCGTCAGTCGATATTCCGTCCACCATGTACGCGCTCACGCCCCTTTCGGTTTCGCCGTCCGGCCCGGCCGGCGTGCGCGCGTGCGCCGGCCAGCCGGCACATCCCCTCGCTCGACGCACGGCCCAGGCGCCGCTCGCCCCTGCCCGGCGCCTGATCTGACCGCTCGCTCTCCACCCCGGAGCCAGGTCAGACAGGCTCCGGGCGATCCTCATAGGCACGCCACGCCTGCCCCTGCCGATCATTTGGAGAACTCCCATGAAACAACGCCTTTACCAGCTGACCGAACTCGACGTCGCTCGCCTCGAAAAGCACGCCGAGCACAACCCGCGCTTCCAGACGATGCTTGACACGCTGCTCGAACGCGCCGATATCGTCCGGCCCGACGCCATCAAGGCGAACGTCGTCACGATGAACTCGCAGATCACGCTACTCGACGAAGCGACCCAGGAACAGGCCACCTGGACGATTGTTTATCCGGACACCGCCAACCTCGAACTCGGCCGCTTGAACGTCTTCTCGCCCGTCGGCATGGCGCTGCTGGGCACGCAACGCGGCCAGATGGTCAAGGTGATGCAGCCGAGCGGTGCCGAAAAGCTGATGAAGGTCGCCGAGATCGTGTTCCAGCCGGAAGCCAACGGCGAATACACGCGCTGAGCCATCGGTCGACCCGCACCGCGCCATACGGGCGCAGAACGAAAAAGCGAGGCACGGGCCTCGCTTTTTTGCATTCGGACGCTCCCGATTATCGTCATCGCTTTCTGCGGACAAAAAAAAGGCGCCCGAATGAACTGCACCCCAAAAGTTGGACACCCGTCCAACCTTTGGGGTGTTTTTCATGACGAAGTACAACGAGCAGTTCAAGCAACGCATCGTTGACGAGTATTTTTCCGGTGGAATTGGCATCCAGTCCCTGGCTGCCCGGCACGGCGTGGGGCGTACGGTGATCCGGCGCTGGGTGGCAAGTTACAGGGAGCATGGCAACGCGGGGTTGCGCAAGAAACACGTTTGCTACGATGCTGAGTTCAAGCTATCGGTACTGCAGCGCATGTGGCGAGACGAGTTGTCATACGGCCAGGTGTCGGCCTTGTTCGACATTCGTGGCGCGGGCTGCGTCGCCGGCTGGGAGCGCCTGTATCATGAGGGCGGTATCGATGCACTGTCCCCTCGCCGACGAGGGCGCCCCCGAAAGATGGCCACTTCACTTCCGCCCAAACCCACTGAAACCGGCTCACCGGATGAACGCACACGCGAGGAATTGCTCAAGGAAAACGAGTATCTGCGTGCGGAGGTGGCCTACCTAAAAAAGCTCGATGCGCTGCTGGCGAAGAAGCAGGCAGCGCAAAAGAAAAAGCGCAAATAGTGCGCGAGCTTAGGCAACACCATCCGGTAGCGGCACTTCTGAAGGCGGCCGGTCTGGCGCGCAGCACGTTCTATTACCAACTCGGGACGCTGAACGTTGGCGATCGCCATGCCGATCTCAAGGCGAGGATCCGGGCGGTGTTCGACCATCACAAGGGCCGCTACGGCTATCGACGCGTCACGGCTGCGATTCGGCAAACCGGGCATCTCGTCAACCACAAGGCTGTGCAGCGGCTGATGCAGCAATTGCAGCTGAAGTCCCTGCTGCGCCCGAAGAAATATCGTTCGTGGCGAGGTGAGGTCGGCAAAGTCGCGCCCAACCTGTTGCAACGTCAGTTCAGCGCCACGCAGGCCAACCAGAAGTGGGTAACGGATGTGACGGAATTCAACGTCGGCGGGCAGAAGCTGTATCTGTCGCCGGTAATGGATCTGTACAACGGCGAGATCGTGGCCTACCAGATGGACCGACGCCCAAGCTTCGAGCTGGTCAGCAGCATGCTGAAGAAGGCATTGGCCAAACTCAAACGCACGGACAGACCGTTATTGCATTCGGACCAAGGCTGGCAATACCGAATGCCGGCGTTTCGTCGGCAATTGAAGCGACGCAAGCTGACTCAAAGCATGTCGCGCAAGGGGAACTGCCTCGACAATGCTGCGATGGAAAGCTTCTTCGGCACGCTCAAGTCCGAGTGCTACAAGGGACATCGCTTCACTTGCGTGGAGCATTTGCGCGACACGCTCGAGCGCTACATCCACTACTACAACCACGAACGCATCAAGCTCAAGTTGAAAGGGCTGAGTCCCGTGCAATACAGGACTCAGCCCTTGGGCGCCTAGCCTTTAACTGTCCAACTTTGCGGGGTCAGTTCAGAAGGCGCCTTTTCGATGCTGCGAAGCGGGTTGCCCCGCCCGTCACGCTCAGAAGCGGTGACGCAGACCAACCGTTGCTGCGGTTTGGTTGATCGACGAGCTCGGAGCCGTCGTGTTGTCGCCGTTGTAGATCGACGTGCCAAACGCGTTGTTCTTCGCACCGCGCTGGTATACAGCTTGTGCGTACACGTCCGTGCGCTTCGACAGCGAGTAGTCAGCTTGCAGGCCGAACTGGTTCCAGTGCGAGCTGCCACCGTTAACCTTCGCGTTCGTGTACGTGTATGCTGCGCCGAGGCCGAGAGCCGGCGTCAGGTTGTACTTTGCGTTGACTTCGTAGTTGTCAGCGCGCAGCGACGGAACGCCGACAGCTTGGTTGTCGATACGCGACTGCGTCCATGCAGCGCCGACTTGCGCCGGGCCGAATGCGTAACCAGCAGCAGCACCGTACGTGCGGACACGGCCTTGTGCAGCGATGTTCGTCGCGCCGTTGGCGTTGGTACCGTCGCCGAGGTTAGCTTGCGAGTATGCCGCACCCAGCTTCAGGCCTTGGAACTGGTACGACAGACCGCCGCTGTATGCACGGTTGTTGCCGAAGTTCTGGTTGTTCGAGAACGAGTACGTGCCGCCGAATTGCAGGCCAGCGTAGTTAGCGCTCGTGTACTTGATCGAGTTGTTCAGCGCGACGTCACCGTTCGTGCTCAGACGGTCGTTGTTCAGCGGGTGAGCGAAGTACGTGCCGCCCCACGAACCCGTTGCCGTCAGCGGCGCCAGGTAGTCTTGCGTTGCGTCGTATTGCTTACCCAGCGTGACCGTACCGTACTGGCTCGACAGACCGACGAACGCTTGACGGTTGAACATGCCACCGTTGTTGCCCAGACGGCCGTTACCGATGTTGAAGCCGCTTTCCAACGTGAAGATTGCCTTCAGGCCGCCACCGAGGTCTTCCGAACCACGCAGGCCGAAACGGCTCTGGTCGATACCCGAGCCCATCGACCACAGCGACTTGCTGGCGACGTTGCTTTGGTAGGTGATGCCTGCGTCCAGCACGCCGTACAGCGTGACGCTGCTTTGTGCGTGAGCGACGGTAGCGAACGATGCTGCAGCTGCTGCAACGATCAGAGTCTTGTTCATTCGTGGAGCTCCCTTCTAAAAAGAGGCAGGTCTCGCGACCTTGTTCATAAACGGTCTCAACCGCCCGGGAGCGCCATCGGTCCTGCTGGCGGCGCCCGGATAGTTGCCCGTTTGGGAACCGTGAGTTTAGGGGTGTACCCTAGGGGAGCGATCCGCAAATAAAGAAATAACCTTTTCCAGAACTAGAAATAATGAAAGTGGGGAGGCTTCATAAGTATTTGTTTTGACGTTTGTTTTTGACTTCTTGACGAGTGCTTTTTGGAGCCTTTCATCGCACCATTCTTACATGTCAGCGTCTTGACGGTTGCATAGAAACAACAAGCGGATTCGGTTCGGCACTCCAAAATCGGCAATATTTACCCGATTCGATCTCAAATATTGGCCAGCCGGCGCCTCAAACGGCCGCTCCACCCCACAAACCGCAGCGACGCCCATAGCCACGACGAGATCCCGTCAGCCGTCAGAAAGGGAAAGAGTGGCGTTTCGTGACACTCGGTAACAGCCTTGACCGCCCGTGTAACCCTCCGGGTGCACCGGCAGGCTAATGTAAGGCGTCCTCGAATACTGAACAGGAATCGCCATGAATCGACGCTCGCTGCTGCGCGCCATCGGATTGACCGCCGCCTTCGCGGGTACCGGCTGGCTGCGCGCCGCCTCGGCCCAGCCCGCCCCGCCCGCGTCCCGTCCATCCGGCCCGAACCGCGTACCGGGCGGCCCACCCCATGCGGATCGCCCGACCTTCGCGCCGCCGGCCGCGCGGCGCGACCGCCGCCCACCGCCGCCACGGCCGCATGGCTATATATGGACGGACGGCTACTGGCGCTGGCAGCGCGGCCGCTATATATGGGTGCCCGGTCGCTGGGTCGCACGGCGCCCCGGGCGCCGCTGGGTGCCCGGCTACTGGCGCCGCCAGGGGCCGGTGTGGGTCTACGTCGACGGTTCGTGGCGGTAAACAGCAGCGCGGCTCCGGCCAATGAAGGTTCCGAGCGGAACGGCGCGCGAGCCGGCGCCGTCCTCGCCACGGAATCATGCGCGATGGCAGCGGGTGCCCGGCAACATATCGCCGGGCTATCCATTTCGACGACATCTCTTGGATCGCGAAGTGATTTCATGGCGATGCAAGTGCATCCGCCACGCTTCACGCGCCCCGCTCGTTCGCAACGTATCACGCTCAACTCACGCCCTCTTCCGACTCGCGCGCACGACGGCGCGACGCGCAGATCGCACGATGGTGTTCGTCGGCCCACCGGATCATCGCGTGCATCGGTGTCAGGAACGAACGCCCGAGGTCGGTCAACGCATATTCGACCCGCGGCGGCACTTCGGCGAACAGCGTGCGGCTGACGAAGCCATCCTGCTCGAGCCGCTTCAGCGTACGCGACAGCATCTGGTTCGACACATCGCCGATCGTACGGCCGAGTTCGTTGAAGCGCATCGTTCCGCCCGACAGCGCCTCGAGCACGAGCAGGCTCCACTGGTCGCCGATGCGGTCCAGCACATCGCGGATCGGGCACGGCTGATCGAGATCGACGGATTCGTCGGCGGACGGCAGCGGCATGACGGAATTCTCTTTCACGGGCGGTACACAGTCACCGCGGCGTGACCTGTTCACACCGCGGTGACTTCTTGTGACGGGTTCGCGGCAACTGTACCATTCGATCGACTTGACAGCCGCCTGCCCGCCGTCCGGATTCGCCAGTTCAACGAAGCATGACGATATCGCGCACTATCGGCAGCGGAACCTCGTGGTCTTGCCGGCGAATCGTTCATGCCGATACGGGATGCATCGCGCGGCCACGGCTCGATCGCTCGCCGGCCAGCGCGTTCAGCGCCGCCCGAGTCGCGCATCCCTCCACGCATCGTCAGACCAGGAAAACGCTACATGTCATCGTTTCGCTCCCCCGTTCACGCCGTTGCCGCAGTCGTTCTGCTGGCCGCATCGACGGCCGCGCTGGCCACCGGCCCGGCCACGCGCGACCCGGCTGCCGAGGAAGCCAACCGCCAGCTCGTGCTGACGTTCTACGACCGCTTCTTCAACCGGCACGAAGCGCTCGAGGCCGCCGCCGTCGTCGCGGACGACTACAAACAGCACAACCCGCACGTGCCGGACGGCAAGAAGCCGTTCGTGTCGTACTTCGTCGGCGCGTTCCAGAAGAATCCGGCGTCACGCGCGCGTATCGTCCGCAGCGCGGCCGACGGGGATCTGGTGTACCTGCACGTGCATGCGACCGAGCGCCCGGGCGATCGCGGCGAAGCGGTGGTCGACATCTTCCGCGTGAAGGACGGCAAGATCGTCGAACATTGGGACGTGATCCAGCCGGTGCCGGAAACGTCGGCGAACCGGAACACGATGTTCTGACGCATCGCGTCGGCGCGTCGCGATGCCGGGCGGCTGGGACGCGGCCCGAACCTCGTCCGCCGCGCCGGTGTCGGGCCGTGCGAAGTTGCGCGACGACCACGCACGGGGCCCCATTCGACAGGAGCGGGCCAACGTCGCGCGGCCCACGACAACACCCCCTACGGCAACACGGCCGTTCGCGCGCCCGGCCGCGTACGCCCGTACGCCACCATCATCGCGAAGCTGAGCAGGAAACCCGCGCCGCCGATCAGCAGCAATCCGATTTCGCCGAATACCGGCAGCAGATTCGTCAGCGCGCCCGTCACGACCCACGCGACCGCCATCACCGAGCCCGCGACGCCGAGCGCCCAGCCCTGCCGATCGTCGCTGACGGCGTCGGAAAACGCCGTATACATCGTCGTGTACGCAACCATGTCGAAGCAGCCGACGACCATCGCGAGCGCCCACAGCACCGGTTCATGCGGAAACAGCGCGGACAGGATCTGGCCAAGGCCGGCCACGAGCAGGCCCGTCTTCGCGATATCGATCACGCGCCACACGCGCAGCATCAGCCGCACGACGCACAACAGGCCGAACACGAAGCAGATGCCGATCACGCCGCTGAACAACCCGAGCCGCGCGCTCGTGTAACCGAATTTCGCCTGCAACAGCAGCATGACGGTCTGCAGGTAGAGCCCGTAGCCGACCTGCATCAGGAAGAACACCACCGACAGGAATGCGACGTCGCGCTGCCGCGCGGCTTCCCGGATGATCCGCAGCGGCAACAGCGGATCGATGCGCGTATCGCCGCGCGGCGCCGCGGAATCGCGATACGACGCCCACGTCCAGCACGCGCAGATCAGCGACAACGCGGCGACCAGCGCGAACGGCGTGCCGTAGTCGAACACCGGCGAGATCGTGCGGTCGGACGTCACGCCGCCGAGCACCGGGCCGACGATCACGCCCGCGCTGAACGCGAGCGACATGATGCTCATGTTGTACGCCTTCGTCTCGGGCGTGCTGAGATCGGTGATGGCGGCCTGCGCGATGCCCTGGCAGCCGGCCATCAAGCCCGTGAGCCCGCGCCCGGCCAGCAGCAGCGCGACGCCGGCATGCGACACACCGGCCGCCATCATCGCGTAGCCGGCCGCAAGGCCGAACACGCACAGCAGCAGGATCCGGCGGCGGCCGTAGCGATCGGACAGCTCGCCCATCAGCGACGAGCCGAAGAACATGCACAGCGGATAGATCCCGTAGCCGAGGCCGAGATAGAAATTGCGCACGTGCACGCCGGCGTCGGCCGGCAGGATGCCCGCGTGCGGATCGCTGAAAATGGCGGACATCATCGGATAAACGAGGCCGAACCCCATCGCGTCGAGCGCGATGGCGAGCAAGCAGGGGCCGAGCAGCTTGTAATCGAGCCGGGACATGGCGACCTTCCGGACAGAGTGAATGATCGCGCCAGCGTAAACACCGGGCGACGGCCGCGGTAGGCCGCCGGACGCGATGCTGATCATCGGCTCGCCCGATACCCGCGATACCGCCTGCGCCGATGGGTCGCCGTCCCGCCCGGGCGGCCGCTACATCGGGCGCGCATCGCGTCGGGCCGCCGCACCACACGGCTCTGCCCGTCGCCCGCACGCGACGTGCTGATCCATTTGGACCGCACGAAGCGCACGCCTGGTTGCGATCACGGCCCAGGCAGCGCCGGCGATGCGACGTCAGTGCGCCGCCTCGGCCGTCGGCACCCGGCATGCGCTCAGGCCGCGCTGAACGGCCGGCCGCGCGGCGATCTCGGCAAGCCAGCGCTCGACGTGCGGAAAGCCGGCAAGGTCGAGGTCGAGCTCGGCCGCCGTGCGCAGCCACGGGAACGCGGCAATGTCGGCGATCGAATACCGCGACGACGCGAGATACGCCGATTCCGACAAGCGGCCGTTCACGACGCCGTAGAGACGCAGCGCCTCCTTCCGGTAGCGGTCGATCGCTTCCGCATTGCCCGTCTTCGAGGCGTGCAGGAACCACCACAGCTGACCGAGCATCGGCCCGATCCCGCCGATCTGGACATGCAGCCATTGCTGGACCGCCGTGCGCTCGGCCAGCGTTTCAGGCTGCAGGCAGCCCGTCTTCTCGGCGAGATAGCCGAGAATCGCGCCGGATTCGAATACGGCCAGCCCCGTGTCGTGGTCGACGATGGCCGGGATCTTGCCGTTCGGATTGATCGCGAGATACGCCGCGCTGCGCTGCTCGCCGGCGGACAGGTTCACCTGCACGCGATCGTGGGCGAGCCCGGCCTCTTCCAGGTAGATCGCGATCTTGTGCCCGTTCGGCGTGTCGGCCGTATAGAACGTCAGGGAGTGCGTCGGGGTCATGTCGGTCCTTGTCATCGGTTATCATTGCAACTGCAATCATTGCAATTGCAATGCTATGCCGAAACCGGCGATGCCGGCGACATGCCAGTACTCGAAGGAGGGACATGCAGACGGCGCGGCCCGGTCCGCCCGTGCGGCGCCCGACACCTGCCGCGCCGCGTCAGCCCGCCTCGAACGGCTGACGACGCGGCGGCTCGTGCCGCATGGCCGGCCGGCGGCCGCGCTCGATAGGCGGCGCGCGACCGCTCCGTGTGCCGGATACCGTTACTTCACTCCGGCTGCCGCGTCGCGCGCGGCAACGGCCGCGCGATCGAGCGCAACGGCCATCGCCGCCCGCTCCTTGCCAGTGAACTGATCGAGAAAAAGCTCGGCGACCGTCGACTGGTAGACCTTCCACATCTTTTTGCGCAGCGTCCGCCCCTTGGCGGTGATGCTCGCGAACGCGGCGCGGCCGTCGTCCGCCGAACGCGTGCGCGTGACGAGCCCCTCCTGTTCGAGCCGATCGATGAGCCGCGTCAGGTTGTAGCGCTCGATCGCCAGCACATCGGCCAGTTCGTGCATGCGGCGCGTGCCGTCGGGCCCGCTTTCGAGCCCCCACAGTGCGTCGTACCACGCGTATGCGGGCAGGGACGCCGCCGCGAGGCGACGCTCGATCTCGCGAATCATCGTCCGGTGCGCGCGGACGAACGAGAACCACAGATCGGGTTCGGTTGCGCTCATGTCAGGTCGTTCCTCTCTCTTAATTGCATTTGCAATCAAATTTTACCGCGAGAACGATGACCCTTTCATGCGATTGCCATTGCCGCCTTGCTCGCCGATCGCTGCGCGTTGCTTCGCGCGGAGCGACGCGACGCCACGATCGCCGCGCCGCACTGTTCGCGCTACTTCTCCGACTGAGCAAGCGGGCCTTGTGCGCCCCGCCCCGTACCCGACGGCCAGCCGCCCGCGAGCGCCTTGTACAGCGCGACCGTCGATGCCGCGCTGCGCATCCGCCCGTCGGCCGCCGCGTCCTGTGCCTGCAGCAGCGTCCGTTGCGCGTCGAGCACTTCGTAGTAGTCGATCGCGCCCGCCGAGAAGCGCGCCTGCGCAAGTTGCGCGGCGCGCGCGCTGTCGTCGGCCGCGCGCACGAGATGAGCGGTCTCGTCACGCGTGCGCGCGACGCGCAGCAGTGCATTCTCGGTTTCCTCCAGCGCGCCGAGCACGGTCTGCCGGTACTGCGCAAGCTGGCCGGCGGCCTCCGCGTCGCTCGCGGCGATCCGCGCGCGCACGCGGCCGACGTCGAGGAACGACCAGTCGATGCCGAGCGCGATCAGGTTCGTGTCGCTGCCCGCGCGGAAGAACCCGTAGCTGCTCGTCGCGCTGCCGAGCAGCCCCGACAGCGTGAAGCGCGGAAACAGGTCGGCCGTCGCGACGCCGACGCGCGCGGTCGCCGCATGCAGCCGCGCCTCGGCGGCCGCGACATCGGGGCGGCGGCGCAGCAAGTCGCCCGGCGTGCCGGGATCGATGTCGGCCGCGAGCGCCGGCAGCGGCACCGGTGCGACTGTCTTCGGCGGGTCGAACCGGCCGATCAACGCATCCGGCGTCTGCCCGGTCAGCACCGCGAGCCGATGCTCGTCGACGCCGATCGCGGCTTCGTACACGGCGATCCGCGACGTCGTCGATTCGTACTGCGCACGCGCTCGCGCCGCATCGAGTTCGGAGCCGCGTCCCGCGCCGACGCGCGCATTGATCAGCGCAAGCGTCTGCTTCTGGTTGTCGGCGTTCTCGCGCGCGATCCGCAATCGTTCCTGCGAGCCTCGCAGATCGACGTACGTGCTCGCGACCTCTCCCGCGATCGCGACGCGCACCGCGCGCACGTCGGCCGCGCTGGCGGCCGTTTCCGCGCGCTGCGATTCGATCGAGCGCCGCACGCGGCCGAACAGGTCGAGTTCCCATGCGGCATCGACGCCCACGCTCGACGTCGGCGCGTCGCGCTGGCTGCGCGGCGCGCCGAACGCCTGGTCCTTGCTCATCAACTGATGGCCGATCCGGCCGCTCGCGGTGATTGTCGGATAGCGGTCAAACGTCGCCTGCGACAGCAGCGCATTCGCCGCGTCGTAGCGCGATACGGCCACCTGCAGATCCTGGTTCGCCGCGAGCGCCGCGTCGATCAACTGCGTCAGCGCCGGATCGCCGAAACCGCGCCAGAACGCGGCATCGGCCGCCGCCGATGCGTCGGGCGGCATATCGGGCCGTGTATCGGGCCATGTATCGGCCGGCGCCGCATCGCGCTGCGTCGCCGGATGCGCATCGCGCGCGAACCGCGCGGCCGTGGCCGTATCCGGTCGTTTGAAATCGGGGCCGACCGCGCATGCGGCAAGCGTCACCGACATCGCGAGCGCGGAAAGACGGAAAGCGGCGCTCATCGGTTTTCTCCTTCGAGGGTGCCATGCTGTTCGCTCCAGACGGCCGGCGTGCCGCCCGCGAGCTTGCGGATCGTCACGTAGAACACGGGCGTCAGGAACAGCCCGAACAACGTGACGCCCAGCATCCCCGCGAACACGGTGACGCCGGTGGCCGCCCGCACCTCGCTGCCCGCGCCGCTGCCGATCAGCAGCGGCACCGAGCCCGCGATAAACGCGACCGACGTCATCACGATCGGACGCAACCGCAGCTTGCACGCTTCGAGCGCCGCCTCGACCACACCCTTGCCCTGGATCTCGAGCTCGCGCGCGAATTCGACGATCAGGATCGCGTTTTTGCACGCCAGCCCCATCAGCACGACGAGACCGACCTGCACGAACACGTTGTTGTCGCCGCCGGACAGCCACACGCCGAACAGCGCCGCGCACATGCACACGGGCACGATCAGGATCACCGCGAGCGGCAGCGTCCAGCTCTCGTACAGCGACGCGAGCACCAGGAACACGAGCATCACGGCCAGCGGGAACACGACGATCGCCGCGTTGCTCTGCGTGACCTGCTGGTAGCTGAGGTCGGTCCATTCGAGCGTGATGCCCGGCGGCAGCACGTCCTTCGCGATCTGCTGCAGCTTCGCGATCGCCTGCGACGACGACATCGTCTTCGGATCGGCATCGCCGATCAGGTCGGCGGCCGGATAGCCGTTGTAGCGCACGACCGGATCGGGGCCGTACGCAGGCCCGACCGTCACCATCGAGCCGATCGGCACCATCTCGCCCTTCGCGTTGCGTGTGCGCAGGTTCGCGATGTCGGCGGCCGTCTGCCGGTGGCCGGCATCCGCCTGCGCCATCACGCGATATACGCGGCCGAACACGTTGAAGTCGTTCACGTACATCGAGCCGAGATACACCTGCAACGTATTGAACAGATCGGTCAGCGCGACGCCCTGCGCCTTCGCCTTCAGCCGGTCGACCTTCACCTCGAGCTGCGGGATGTTCGCCTGGTACGAGCTGACGGGATAGCTCATCCCCGGCGTCTTCGCGACCGCGGCCTGGAACGCGGTGAGCGCCTTCTGCAATTCGCCGTAGCCGAGGCCGCCGCGATCCTCCAGATACAGCGCGTACCCGGAGCCGTTGCCCAGGCCCTGGATCGGCGGCGGCATCAGGGCATACGTGATGCCGCCGCCAATCGCCGCGAAGCGCGCGTTCAGGTCCGCGTTGATCTGCGCGGCGCTGCGGTGACGCTGGTCGAACGGCTTGAGGATCACGTAGGAGTTCGTGATGTTCGGCGTGTTCACGCCCTGCAGCGCATTCAGCCCGGCGAACGCCGGCACCATCTCGACGCCGTCGGTACCGAGCGCGATCTTCGTCATCTGCTCGGTCACCGCGCTGGTGCGCGCGAGCGACGCGCCTTCCGGCAGCTTCGCGCCCGCGAACAGGTACAGCTTGTCCTGCACCGGGATGAAACCGCCCGGTACCGCGTCGAACAGCAGCGCGGTCGCCGCGAGCAGCGCCGCATAAACCGCGAACACCACGCCGCGCCGCTTCAGCGTGCGCGCGACGACGCCGTGATAGCGATCGGCGCTGCGCTCGAAGAAGCGGTTGAACGGATGAAACAACCAGCCGAATGCGCGGTCGAGCGCGCGCGTCAGTGCATCCTTCGGCGCGCCGTGCGGACGCAGCAGCTTCGCGGCGAGCGCGGGCGACAGCGTCAGCGAGTTGATCGCTGAGATCACCGTCGAGATCGCGATCGTCACCGCGAACTGCTTGTAGAACTGGCCGGTGACGCCCGACATGAACGCCATCGGCACGAACACCGCGCACAGCACGAGCGCGATCGCGACGATCGGCCCCGACACCTCGCGCATCGCCTGGTGTGCGGCATCGCGCGGGCTCAACCCTTGCGCGATGTTGCGCTCGACGTTCTCGACCACGACGATCGCATCGTCGACGACGATCCCGATCGCGAGCACGAGCCCGAACAGCGTCAGCGTGTTGATCGAATAGCCGAGCAGATAGAGCCATGCGAACGTGCCGACCACCGATACCGGCACCGCGACGAGCGGAATGATCGACGCGCGCCACGTCTGCAGGAACAGGATCACGACGAGCACGACCAGCACCACGGCCTCGATCAGCGTGTGCTGCACCGCGCGGATCGATTCGCGCACGAACACCGTCGGGTCCCACACCGGGCGGTACGCGACGCCAGGCGGGAAGCGCTTCGACAGCTCGTCGAGCTTCGCATACACGGCCTTCGCGACGTCGAGCGCGTTCGCGCCCGGCGACAGGAAGATGCCGACCACGGCCGAATGCTTGTCGTTGAAATACGAGCGCAGCGTGTAGTCACCCGCGCCGAGCTCGATGCGCGCGACGTCGGACAGCTTCACGACCTGCCCGTCGTCCCCGTTGCGCAGCACGATGTCGCTGAATTCCTGAACCGTGCGCAGGCGGCCGCGCACGTTGATCGACACGAGAAAGTCGTTCTTCTTCGGCGACGGCTCCGCGCCGAGCTGGCCGGCCGACACCTGGACGTTCTGCTCGCGCACGGCCGCGATCACGTCGCTCGCGGTCAGGCCGCGCGATGCGAGCCGGTTCGGGTCGAGCCACAGCCGCATCGCGTAATCGCCCGAGCCGTACACGCCGACGTCGCCGATGCCGGTCAGCCGCGACAACTCGTCCTTCACGTTCAGCGTCAGGTAGTTGCGCAGGTACAGCGAATCGCGGCTGTTGTCCGGCGAATAGAGGCTCACGTACATCAACGGCGTGGGCGACTGCTTCTGCGTGGTCACGCCGTACTGGCGGACCTCGTCGGGCAGGCGCGACAGCGCCTGGCTCACGCGGTTCTGCACGCGCACGGCGGCCGTGTCGGGATCGACGCCCTGCAGGAACGTGACGACGACCTGCAGGCTGCCGTCCGACCCGGCGACCGACTTCATGTACATGATGCCTTCGACGCCGTTGATCGCCTCTTCCAGCGGTTCGGCGACCGACTCGGCGATTTCCTTCGGGTTCGCGCCCGGGTACGTCGCACGCACGACGACGCTCGGCGGCACGACTTCGGGATATTCGCCGGCCGGCAGCATCGGAATCGAGATCAGGCCGATCGCGAAAATGACGATCGACAGCACGACCGCGAAAATCGGGCGGTCGATGAAGAAGCGGGAGAAATCCATCGTATCGCTCCCGTCATTGCGCGGCAGGCGCGCCGGCATCGGCGCGCGCGGGCAGCGCCTTCGGCTTCACCTGCGCGCCCGGATAGTAGATGCGCTGCACGCCGTCGACCACCACGCGGTCGCCCGCCTGCAACCCCTTCTCGACGATCCGCTCGCCGTCGAGTTCGCGGCCGATCGTCACGTCGCGGCGCAACGCCTTGTCGCCGGGGCCGATCACGTACACGTACTTGCGGTCCTGGTCGGTCAGCACGGCCTTGTCGTCGACCAGCAATGCATCCTGGTCGCGGCCGCTCACGAGCTGCACGCGCGCATACAGGCCCGGCGTAAACGTATGGTCCGCATTCGGCAGCCGCACGCGGGCGCGGATCGTGCCGGTTTGCGGATCGAGCCGGTTGTCGAGGAAATCGACGGTGCCCGCATGCGGGAAGCCCGTCTCGTTCGCGAGGCCGACGCGCACCGGATCGGCGCCGATCGCGCGATGCGCCGGATCGGCACGCCGCGCGTTGTAGCGCAGGTAGCTCTGCTCGTCGCAATCGAAATACACGTAGACCGGATCCTGCGACACGACGGTCGTCAGCAGCGTGTCGTCCGCGCGCGCGAGGTTGCCGACGGTCGCGACCGCGCGGCCGACGCGGCCCGCGATCGGCGCGCGCACTTCGGTGAAGCCGAGATTGAGCTTCGCGTCGGCCACGGCCGCGTCGGCTGCCTGCAGGTCGGCGCGCGCCTGCTCGGCGGTGGCGCGCGCGTTGTCGAGTTCCTCCTGCGACGTCGCATGCGCATCGATCAGCGTCTGCACGCGCTTGAGCTGCAGGTTCGCGAGGTTCGCGGCCGCACGCGCGCGCTGCAGCTGCGCATTCGCACGGTCGAGCGCGATCCGGTACGGGCGCGGATCGATCTCGAACAGCAGCGCGCCCTGCGCGACCACGTCGCCCTCCTTGTACGCGACACGCTGCAGATAGCCGCTCACGCGCGGCCGCAACTCGACCGCGTCGACCGCTTCGACGCGTCCGTTGAATTCGTCCGCGAGGCGAACGGTACGCGGCGCGACGGTGGCGACGCCGACTTCGGGCAGCGGCTGGGCCGACGACGTGCCTTTGCCGTCGTGACAGCCCGACAACGCCAGCAACAGGGCGCAGGCCACGCCCAAAGGCGACGTCCTGCGTAGGGAAAAGGAGCGCATGATGCCTCGCGACGGGTTAAACTGCCGCGTAGCATAAAAGTTGAAGTTAACTTCAAGTCAAGCTTTCCCGGAGGGCGTCATGGGTATCCCGGAAACCCCGCAATGGCCGCTGATGTCGATCCGCGAAGTGGCCGCGCGCAGCGGCGTGCCGGCGTCGACGCTGCGTTTCTACGAGATGCGCGGATTGATCAAGTCGCACCGCAACGGCTCGAGCCATCGCCACTATTCGCGTGCGGTGCTGCGGCTGATCGCGTTCATCGTGTTCGCGCAGAAGATCGGCTATTCGCTCGACGAAATCGCCGAGCAGCTCGTCAGCCTGCCCGAGGACACCGCGCCGACCAACAAGGACTGGCAGCGGCTGTCGCGCGGCTGGAAGCAGCGCGTCGCGAGCCGGATCGAGGAATTGCAGCGGCTCTACATCAACCTCGACGAATGCATCGGCTGCGGCTGCCTGTCGCTGAAACGCTGCAAGCTGACCAACCCGGAAGACCGCGCGGGCCGCAACGGGCCCGGCGCGCGACGCTGGCTCGGCGACAAGCCGCCGACGGATTGCGAATGACGCGCCGATCGTGGATGCCGTGCGTCACCCGACGCGCCAGCCGCCGTTCACCGCGATCGTCGCGCCGGTGACGAACGACGCGCGCGGCCCGGCGAGCCAGGCAACCGCATCGGCGACGTCGTCCGGCTGCCCCGCGCGGCCGGCCGGCGTCTGCGCGCGGATCATCGCCGCGACCGCCGGCGCGACCCCGCCGTCCCCGAAGAAACGCGTGCCGGCGATATAGCCGGGCGCCACCGTATTGACCGTCGCGCCGCGCGGCCCGAGTTCGCGTGCCAGCGCGACGGTGAAGCCTTCGACGCCGGCCTTCGCGGCCGCATAGGCGAGGCCGCCCGGCAACAGGCTGCCGGCGCGCGCCGCGATCGAGCCGATGTTGACGATTCGCGCCGCGCGATCGGCGAGGTGCGGCAGCACGGCCATCGTCGTCAGGAACAGGCTCTTGAGGTTTGCGTCGAGCACGGTGTCCCACACGGCCTCGGCCTCGCTCGCTTCGGTTTCCGCACTGACGCGGGCGGTCCGCCCCGCGTTGTTGACGAGGACGTCGATACGCGGCCATCTTGCGACGATCGCTGCCACCACCGCCTCCGCATCGCGTCGCACGCTCAGATCGCCGGCCTGCCCGACTGCCGCTCCGCCCAGACGCGCGACAGCCGCCTCCAGCCGCGCCGCATCGCGCCCGACGAGCGCGACGCGATACCCGTCCCGCACCAGCCGGCTCGCGATCGCGAAGCCGATCCCGCTCGACCCGCCCGTGACGATGGCCGTGCGCTGCTGTTCATTGCCCGTCATGATCTGCCCTCCCGAGTATCGACGGTTGACGACAAGGACATTCTGGGCAGCGCAGGGTGATAGGTAAAATACGAATTCGATGATCTATTGATACATGGCAGGTATCGCATGATCGATCTGCGCCAGTTCCGGCAATTCATCGCGGTCGCCGAAACGCTCAGCTTCCGGCGCGCGGCCGAGCGACTGCACATGGCTCAGCCGCCGCTCAGCGCGGCGATCCGCAAGCTCGAGGACGAACTGGGCGTCGCATTGCTCGAGCGCGACAACCGCGGCTCGCGGCTCACGCCGGCCGGCGAAGCGTTCCTGCTCGAAGCGCGGCGCGCGCTCGAACAGGCCGAGCGCGCGGTGGCCGTGGCGCGCCGCGCGGGCGCCGGCCTCGGCGGCACGCTGCGGCTGCGCTTCGTCGACAGCACGGTCAACGCGCTGTTGCCGCTGATCCTGCGCGCGTTCCAGCAGCGCCATCCGGACGTCGATTTCCAGCTCGAGGAAGGCACGACCGCCGAACAGATGCTCGCGCTGCGTCAGGACCGCACGGACGTCGGCATCGTCGTGCTGCCGGTGGCCGATGCCGGCGACGTGCATGTCGAGCCGCTGCTGCGCGACCGGATGGTGGCCGCGCTGCCCGACGGCCACCGGCTCGCGCGGCGCCGCCGCATCGCGCTGGCCGAGCTGGCGGATGAACCGTGGGTCATGTTTGCCGCGCACCACGGGCCCGGCATGCACGCGCTGATCGTGACGGCGTGCGCGCAGGCGGGCTTCGCGCCGCGCGTGGTCCAGCAGCCGCGCCAGATGCAGACGACGGCCGGGCTCGTCGCGGGCGGCATCGGCGTCGCGCTGATGCCGCGCCTGTTCGTGCCGATGCAGCCGCGAGGCATTACGTTCTGCGAACTGAAGGGCGCGGGCAGCCCGCTCGCGTACGAGCTCGCGATCGCATACCGCGCGCCGTCGCCGCTTGTCGATGCGCTGCGCGAGAGCGCGCGGAACGCGGTGCGCGAGCTGGGGCTGATCGCGGCGACGTGACCGCGCGCATCGCGCGCGGCGCTCAGTCGCCGAGAATGTTCAGCGCGACCGCGAGCACGGCCTGCCTGAATTCGTGCTGCCGCGTGGGCAGCGACGTGAACTCCAGCATCATGTGGCTGTACGACACCGTCGTACCCACGGCGCTCGCGATCATGAAGAACAGCACGTTCGGGTCGACCGGACGAATCGCGCCGGCCTCGACCGCGTCCGCCAGCAGCGGAAACATCGCGTCGTGGTACGGACGCACGAGCCGCTCCCGCAGCCGGTCGAGCCGCGCGCCCTCCTCGGTCGCCGCCGTCGAGAAGAACATGCCGATATCCGGCTCCGCGAATTCGTGATCGACGCACAGCTCGAGCGCGCGCCGCACGCGCTCGCGATGCGGCAGCGGCGACGTGCGCAACGCACGCAGCGCGTCGAACATCGGTTCGGCCAGCTCGACGATCTGCTCGACGACCGCCAGCCACAACGTTTCCTTCGTGCCGAAGTGATGGGCGATCAGCGCCGCGTCGATGCCCAGCTCGCGCGCGACTTCACGCACGCTCGTCGCGTCGTAGCCGCGCTTCGCGAACGTCCGGCGCGCGGCCCGCAATATCACGTCCGGACCGACGGACGCATCCGCCAGCGGCCGTCCGCGCGTCCGCCGCTTCGACGGCGCGCGCTCAGTGACTTCTGCCACGTTTTTCCTGCTCCTTGAACGATTCGAATGCCCGTGTCCGGCCCCCGCTTCGACGTGCCGGAATCGGGCGGCCCGCCCCGCTCCGTTGACACGCGGAGCCGGGAAGCGCTAGGATCATACCTTATTCATCACGTGATGATTTATCCATGACAACCCCTACACGCATCGTCATCGTCGGCGGCGGGATCGCCGGGCTGCAGCTCGCGACCCGCCTGGGCGAGCGTCTCGGCCGGTCCGGGCAGGCACGGATCACGGTCGTCGATCGCAGCCCCACGCACATCTGGAAGCCGATGCTGCACACGATCGCGGCCGGCACGCGCGACGTCCAGCAGCAACAGGTGATCTTCCTCGCCCACGCCCGCGATCATGGCTACACGTACCAGCCCGGCGAACTGAAGGGGCTGGATCGCGCGCGCCGCCGCGTGCAGCTCGGCGCGATCCGCTCGCGGGACGGCGACGTGGTGATCGGCGCACGCGAACTCGAATACGACGTGCTGATCCTCGCGCTCGGCAGCCAGGCCAACGATTTCGGCGTACCCGGCGTGCGCGAGCACTGCTACTTCATCGACAGCCAGCAGCAAGCCGAGACCTTCAACGAAGCGTTGCGGATGCGCGTGTTCCGCAGCATCGCGCGCGACGAGCCGTTTCGCGTCGCGATCGTCGGCGCGGGCGCGACGGGCGTGGAACTCGCGGCGGAGCTGAGCCGCTTGCTGGAAGTGGCGCAGGCGTACGGTGACGAGACGGTACGCGAGCGGCTGCAGCTCACGCTGCTCGAAAGCGGCCCGCGCATCCTCAACGCGTTTCCGCCGCGCATTTCCGCGTCGGCCCGGCGGCGGCTCGAACAGATCGGCTTTCGCGTGCTGACGTCGACGCGCGTCACGTCGGCCGACGCGAACGGTTTCCACTACGGCGACGGGTCGTTCGCCCAAGCCGACCTGATGGTCTGGGCGGCCGGCGTGAAGGCGCCCGACTTCATGCAGGCGCTGGGCGGGCTCGACACGAACCGCGCGAACCAGATCGTCGTCGGCCCCACGCTGCAGGCGACCGGCGACGAGTGCGTGTTCGCGATCGGCGATTGCGGCAGCCTGCTGCCCGACGGCCACGAACGGCCGCTGCCGCCGACCGCGCAGGTCGCGACGCAGCAGGCCGAGCACCTCGCGAAGCATCTGCCCGCATGGCTCGACGGCACGCCGATTCCGCCGTTCGCATTCCACGATTTCGGCGCGCTGGTGTCGATCAGCGACTACGACGCATTCGGCACGCTCGGGCAGTTCGGGTTCTTCCGCGGCGGCTTCATCCAGGGGCGCTTCGCGCAGTTCAGCCACCTGATGCTCTACCGGCGGCACCAGCAGGCGCTGCACGGCTTTTCCAAGGCGACCCTGCTGTGGATCGCCGAACGGATCAACGGCTGGGTGCAGCCGCGCATCCGCCTGTCGTGATGCCGCGCGTCGCGGCACCGCGTAACGTTTCGAGGAACAGAGACATGAACAACCGTGCAGCGCCCTGGCTCATGACCGTCGCCGCAATCGGCAGCTTCGACATGCCGTCCGTCTCGTGGGGTGCGCCGCGGCGGCGCAGCGTCACGCGCGACCGGCTGCCGTCGTGGGACGCGACGAGCAAGCCGACCATCGACGTGCTCGAACGGCCCACGGCCGACACCGTGATGATTTCGTGGTGCGACGCGTGCACCGGACACTACGGCTACCAGAAGTGGCGCCTGTTCACGACGCGCAAACGCGGCGTGTGCGCGCTGTCGGGGCGGCCGATCGAGATCGGCGACAGCGTCTATGCGCCGCAACTGCTCGGCTCGACGCCGGGCAACGCCGCCGCGATGGTGCTCGCGGCGTGCATCGACGACGCGCTGGCGGCCTGAGCGTCAGGTCGCCGTGGTCTGACCGGCGCCATAGGCCGGATCGCCGTTCTGCCGTTCGAGTTCGGCATCGAGATGCGCGGCATGCGCGCGTGCTTCGGACTCCGACATCAGCTCGCCCTCCCACTTCGCGACCACCGCGCTCGCGATCGAGTTGCCGACCGCATTGGTGGCCGAGCGGCCCATGTCGAGGAACGTGTCGACCCCGAGAATCAGCAGCAGCCCGGCTTCCGGGATGTTGAACTGGTGCAGCGTCGCCGCGATCACGACGAGCGACGCGCGCGGCACGCCGGCCATCCCCTTCGACGTGAGCATCAGCACTAGCAGCATCGTGATCTGCGTGCCGAGCGACAGGTGGATGTTGTACGCCTGCGCGATGAACAGCGACGCGAACGTGCAGTACATCATCGAGCCGTCGAGATTGAACGAATAACCCATCGGCATCACGAAACTGGAGATCTTGCGCTTCACGCCGAAGCGGTCGAGCGCGTCGAGAATCTTCGGATACGCGGCTTCGGAGCTGGCCGTCGCGAACGACAGCATGAACGCTTCCTTGATCAACGCGAGCAGCTTGAACACGCGGCGGCCGAGGAACAGCAGCCCGGCCGCGACGAGCGCGGCCCACAGCAGCACGAGGCTCGCGTAGAAGTCGCCCATGAACACCGCGAACTTCAGCAGGATCGACAGCCCGTTGACCGCGACGGTCGACGCCATCGCGGCCATCACCGCGAGCGGCGCGAGCTTCATCACGTAGCCGGTGATCTTCAGCATCACGTGCGCGAGCTGGTCGATCGCGGCGACGAGAATCTTGCCGCGCTCGCCGAGCGCGGCGAGCGCCACGCCGAAGAACAGCGAGAACACGACGATCTGCAGGATTTCGTTGTTCGCCATCGCCTCGGCGATCGACTTCGGCACCATGTGGCCGACGAAATCCTTCAGCGTGAACTTGGACGTCGCGAGATGCGCGGACGCGCCGATGTCCGGCAGCGGCAGGCCGAGATTCTCGCCGGGCCGCAACAGGTTCGCCATCAGCAGGCCCAGCAGCAGCGAGACGAGCGACGCGGTGACGAACCAGCCGAACGCTTTCGCGAACACGCGCCCGACCGACGCCGCGTCGCCCATGTGCGCGATGCCGACGACCAGCGTCGAGAACACCAGCGGGCCGATCACCATCTTGATCAGCCGCAGGAACACGTCGGACACGAGCGAGATGTAGCCGGCGATTTCCGCGGCCGACTGCTTGTCCGGAAGCTGCGTGTAGATCAGGTAGCCGATCAGGATGCCGGCTGCCATGGCGAGCAGGATCCAGCCTGCCGCAGACATTCGTTTGTTCATGACGGAGTTCGCCGAGTGGCGATGGAGTTGACGGAAGAAAGGTGCGCGCCGCTCAGGCTGGTGGATGTCCGCCGACGGGCGCGCTGCCGCCGCACCGGCATTCGCGGCAACGCGAACGCCGGCGGCAGCGATTCGGGATGAAACGGTCGGGTCAGTAGCCGATCGCCGAACCGGCCGGACGGCGCGGGTCGTTGTAGCCGTAGATGAAGCCGACACGCACGTTGCCGGACACGGACGAATCGTTCCCGGAACTCTGGCGGCTCGCCGCTTCGGTGCCCGGCAGGCCGACCATGATCAGCTCGGCGGCGCCCCACGGCGTCTGCTCGACCATCTTGTAGCCCATGTTGCGCAGGATCGCGAGCGTGTCGGGCGACAGGCCGTAGGTTTCGTAATAGACCGCGTCGGGCAGCCACTGGTGATGGATGCGCGGCGCGGCGACCGCGTCCTGCGGCGTCATCCCGTAGTCGATCACGTTCAGCACGGTCTGCAGCGTGATCGTGATGATGCGCGAGCCGCCCGGCGAGCCGACCACCATGAACACCTTGCCGTCCTTCTTCACGATGGTCGGCGCCATCGACGACAGCGGGCGCTTGCCCGGCGCGATCGAGTTGCGCGTGCCCTGCACGAGGCCGAACAGGTTCTGCGCGCCGACCTTCACGGTGAAGTCGTCCATCTCGTCGTTGAGGAAGAAACCGGTGCCCGGCGCGATGACCACGGCGCCGAAGCGGCCGTTGACCGTATAGGTCGTCGACACCGCATTGCCGTCATGGTCGACGATCGAGTAATGCGTCGTTTCCGGCTTCTCGTGCACGCCGACACCGGGCTGCACGTCGACCGACGGCGTGGCCGTGTCGGCATGGATGCTCTTGCGGATCTGTGCCGCGTATTCCTTGCTCGTCAGCTTCGCGATCGGGTTGTCGATGAAGTCCGGATCGCCGAGCAGCGTGTTGCGGTCTTCGTACGCGTGGCGCATCGCTTCGGTCATGTAGTGGACCGCCGCGGCCGAGTGGTAGCCAAGCTTGCGCAGGTCATACCCTTCGAGGATGTTCAGCGTCTCGCACATCGTCACGCCGCCCGAGCTCGGCGGCGGCGCCGACACGAACTCGTAGCCGCGATACGTGCACGTCAGCGGCGCCATGTCCTGCGCGCGATAGGACGCGAAATCGGCCGCCGTGATCACGCCGCCGCCGCGCTTCGCCGCCGCCTCGACGATCTTCGGGATCTCGCCGTGATAGAACGCGTCGGGCCCCTGCTCCGCGATGCGCTCGAGCGTGCGCGCCAGATCCTTCTGCACCAGGCGATCGCCCGGCTGCAGCGCCGAGCCGTCCGGGCGCAGGAAGATGCGCGCGGCTTCGGGATCCTTTTTGAAGCGCTCGACCGTCGTGTCGAGGATGTCGGTATCGCCGCGCGTCAGCACGAAGCCGTCGCGCGCGAGCCGGATCGCCGGCGCCATCACCTGCCGGCGCGTCAGCTTCCCGTATTTGCGCTGCGCGAGATCGAGGCCCGCCACCGTACCCGGTACGCCGACCGCGCGATAGCCGTACAGGCTCTGCTCTGGAATGACGTTGCCCGACGCATCGAGATACATGTTCGCGGACGCCGCGGCCGGCGCCGTCTCGCGGAAATTGATGAAGCGGTCGCGACCGTCGGCCAGATGGATCGTCATGAAGCCGCCGCCGCCGATGTTGCCGCAGCACGAGTTGGTCACCGCCTGCGCATAGCCGACGGCGACCGCCGCGTCCACCGCGTTGCCGCCTGCCTTCAGGATGTCGACGCCGATCTGCGACGCGAAGTGCTGCGACGACACGACCATGCCGTTCTTCGCTTCGACCGCCGGGTCCGACGCGGCGAACGCGCACACGCTCATCGCCGACAACAGGGTGAGTACTACGAGCCGCCTCATGACGGAATCCTCCAGACGAATAAACCGGGCCATGCGGGAATGCACCGGCGCGCAACTACGTGTCGACGCTGCCAATCCGACATGTAATAAACGATACATTCCAGTGAGGCCGCGATCATAGCACTCGGTTTTTTGGGCCAAAACCTAGGGTAAGCCCTGAATTTGAAGCGAAAGCACGTCGATACGACCGACAATGAATGTTCGATTTATTACACATATGTACGTATTCGTTAAGCAGGGTGATGCGTCCCTCTAATTTCAGCGCGTACGCGGCCTGCGGCACGTCGATCGGCTAACATGCGTGCAGTTGGCGGCAGACGCCCGTCTGCCGTTTGGTCGTTCAGTTCAATTCAGATAGAAAGCCGGAGTACCGATGGGGACGAGCATCAGGGCGTTGTTGTTATCCCAGATGGATAGCTTCACGCCGTCGGAACAGAAGGTCGCGCAGGCGTTGCTGGATCGCTATCCCAGTCTCGGACTGGGCCCGATCGCGCAGTTTGCGAAGCAGGCGGAAGTCAGCGACCCGACCGTGTTCCGCTTCGTCGTCCGGATCGGCTTTCCGAATTACTCGTCGTTCCAGCAGGCGCTGCACGACGAGATCGACACCGCGATGAATTCGCCGCTCGCGCGGATGGATGCGTTCCACTCGGAAACGGGCATGCGCGACAGCCATGCGGCGATTTTCCAGCGGCTGTCCGAATCGCTCGCGGCGACGATCGAAGGGCTCGACGCGGCCGCGTTCGACGCAGCGGTGGCGGTGCTGGCCGATCCGGACGTACGCATTTTCTGCGGCGGCGGGCGGTATACGGCGCCGCTCGCGTCGCTGTTCTCGTTCACGCTCGCCTATGCGCGGCCGCGTGTGCAGTACGTCGAGCCGAACGTGAATCTCGCGTCCGTCGCGCTGGTCGACATGGGGCGCAACGACGTGCTCGTGATCTTCGACTTTCGCCGTTACCAGAAGGACAGCATCCGCTTCGCGCAGGCCGCGCACCGGCTCGGCGCGCGGATCCTGCTGATCACCGACGAATGGCGCTCGCCGATCGCCGCGTTCGCGGAAATCGTGCTGCGGATCCAGGGGCGCCCGTTCGCGATGCTGCAGACCAACGTGCCGGCGCTGGCGCTCACCGAGGCGCTCGTGATCGCCGTGACGAACCGGCTGCCGGAACTCGCGCGGCAGCGGATGGAAAAGATCGAGCGGCTCAATGCCGGCGGGATCGAGTGGGATACCAACCAGCGCGACCTGCCCGAATGACGATCGTTCGCGTGGCGGGCGCGGGCGCCGGCTTTCGACCTCGCAACGGCCGGGAATAAATCCGCCGCTTCGCCGGTATCGCATGCGAAGGCGCCGGCTTATTCCAGGACGATCCGGCCGTCCGGTTTCGTCACGCGAATGCGAGGCTTACATGTCTTCATCGACCCCCACCCGCCCGTCGCGTCGCAAGGCCCTGCAATGCATGGCCTTCGGCGGGCTCGGCACGCTGTTTACGCTGTCGGGCGGCATCCTCACGCCGTTCGACCTCGCGCTCGCGCAGACCGGCGACGCGCGCCCGGCCGATGCAGGCCGGCCGCTGTTCGTGCAGATCAGCGATACGCACATCGGCTTCAACAAGGACGCGAATCCCGACGTGTCGGCCACGCTGAAGCAGACGATCGACCTCGTCAACGGGATGCCCGCCTTGCCCGCGCTGGCGATCCATACCGGCGACATCACGCATCTGTCGAAGCCCGAGGAATTCGACCACGCGTCGCAGTTGCTGTCCGCGCTGCGCGTGCCGGAACTGCACACGGTGCCCGGCGAGCACGACGTCACCGACGGTTCCGGCGCCGAATATTTCGGCCGGTTCGGCAACGCGTCGGACAACCGCGGCTATTACAGCTTCGACCACGCGGGCGTGCACTTCATCGGCCTCGTCAACGTGATGCACTTCAAGCCGAACGGGCTCGGCAGCTTCGGCGACGAGCAGCTCGCGTGGCTCGCGCAGGACCTGAAAGGCCGCTCGTCGAGCACGCCGATCGTCGTGTTCTCGCACATGCCGATGTGGACCATCTACGAACCGTGGGGCTGGGGCACCGGCGATGCGCCGCAGACGATGGCGCTGCTGCGCCGCTTCGGCTCGGTCACCGTGCTGAACGGGCACATCCACCAGATCGTGTCGAAGGTCGAGGGCAACGTGACGTTCCATACCGCCCGCTCGACCGCGTTCCCGCAGCCGACGGCCGGCAACGGCCCGGGACCGGTGCCGCTCACGGTGCCGCACGACCGGCTGCCTTCGATGCTCGGCGTGACGACCGTCGAATTCGCCGGCCATCCGGTCGCGTCGTCGCTGCATGACACGACGCTTGCGTGAAAAAAATAAGGAGACCGACATGATCCGCTTCAAGCCATCTCGAATCGTCGCGGTGCTGTTCCTGTGCGGCGCGGCCGCGGGCACGCCGCTCGCCGCGTTCGCGCAGGGCCCGACCGGCCCGCTCGTGACGATCCGCAATTTCATGTTCTCGCCGATGTCGACCACAATCAAGGCCGGCACGACGATCACGTGGAAGAACCTCGACGCGGAGCCGCACACCGTCGTCAACGACGCCGGCATCTTTCATTCGAAGGCGCTCGACCAGGACGAAACGTACGCGTTCCGCTTTGACAAACCGGGCGTCTACAAGGTGTTCTGCGGCATTCATCCGTACATGAAGGAGACGATCACCGTCGAATGACGATGCCGGCCGGGCGTCATCGGCGTATGCTCACCGCCCCGCCGAGCGCATGCCCGGCGCGGTACCGGCGACGACCGGGCACGACTGCGGCAGCGCCTGCCCGAACAGCACGGCCAGCCCGCAAGCGGACGTGAACATGCCGAGGCCGTCATGCCCGACACCCGGCACTTCGACGACCTGCTGCGCGAGATCGTCCGGATGCCGCTTCTTCAGGTAATCGAAATACGCGAGCCCGCGCGCGAGCCGGTACGGCCCCTGCGCCATCGCCGCGCACGAACGGTCGATGAAATGCGTGGTGGGATTCGTGTCGGCCTGCCCAAGCAGGTACACGACATGGCGCGCGACGTAGCGCGTTTCGAGATCGCGCACGTCCTGCGCTGCAACGTAAGGCGGCGCCGACTTCAACCCGTACTTCCATTCGGTTGCGCGCGGGCAGGCGCCGCCTGCCATGGCCTCGGCATTCGGCCGTTCGTCGTCGAAATACAGGTAGCTCGACGGGTTCGCAACCACGTAGCGCACGGCAATGCCGGTACGCGCGAGCGCGTCGCCTTCGCGCCCGGCCACCGCATAACGCTGCAGCAACTGTGCACCGGCCGAGTGGCCGATCACGACGACCGTCGACAACGACGGGTACCGGCTGCGGTCGGCGAAATGCGCGAGCAGCGCGTCGAGCGCCGCGAACGAGCTGATCGGGCCCGGCTGGCGGGCCGGTTCACCGCCCTTCCATCCTTCCTGCGTCCATGCGAGCGTCGGCGCGGGCAACGAAAACGCGCGCACGTCGGCGCGTGTCAGGAACTGCGGCGCGACGACCATCGTGCCCGTGCCGGACGCACCGGCCTTCTCGACGACCTCGCGCCCCGATGCGTAGTACGCGTCGGCATTACGCAGCGTGCCGTGAATCACGATGAACACGCGCGTGACGTCGGATGCGGCCTGATCGAGCGGATGATCGGCGTAGACGGGCAACACCGCACGGCCTTGCGGCGTGTCGACGGTTATGCGCTGGTCGGCGACGGCCTTGACCGGCGCTTCGAGACGTTCGCGCTGTGTGGGCGTAATGGCTTCGGCCGGCCGCGCGCCGACCAGCATGCCGACGGCGGCACAGGACAGCGCGAGCGGAACGGCATAGGACAGGGCTCGAGCGGCCGGCAGCATGCGCGAGAGTCGGATGCGGGAAAAGGCAGCGGAAGTGACGGACATGGCGGCGGCTCGGGTGGCGGATATGACTTGAACGGCGATGGTCGCAGAAACCGTCGCGCGCCGCCGGTCCGTTGCGGAAAACGAATCAGCCCGCCGGTTGCGTACCGCGCTCCGCGCCGACGCACGCTTCGCCCGATCTCGTACGGCGATAGCGGATTGCAGGCAAGGCGACCTGAAGCCGGCGGCCCTCATCGACGGCGGTTCACATCGCGCTCTATCCGACCCCGAGATTACAACGCCCTATCAACCCCATTGCCGGCAGTGCCTTCAAACATATCGCAAAAAGACGATATATGATTCGCCCATCGACGATACCCGTTTGCCCGACCGAAACACCCAGCCTTTCCATGCCGACCGAACTCGACATCGACGCGATCCTGAAAGCGCTCTCGAACCCCGTGCGCCGGGAAATCCTCGTCTGGCTGAAAACGCCCGACGAGCATTTTCCGCAGCAGACGCTGCCGTACGAACACGGCGTCTGCGCGGGCCAGATCGACGCGCGCTGCGGGTTGTCGCAGTCGACCGTCTCCGCGCACCTCGCGACGCTGCAGCGCGCGGGGCTCGTGACGTCGACGCGGATCGGCCAGTGGGCGTTCTTCCAGCGCAACGAGGCCGTCATCGACGCATTTCACGACGCGCTGCGTCGCGAACTCTAGCCAACGGCCGAACCGGCCATGCGGAGCGCCGTCGTATCCGACGCGACGGCTTCTCCGCCTTTCGTAAGAGGTTAATTGCCATGCCCACGCTGTTCGATCCCGTTACCCTCGGTGACCTGACCCTGCCGAACCGCATCGTGATGGCGCCGCTCACCCGCGCCCGTGCGGGCACGGCGCGCGTGCCGAACGCGCTGATGGCGCGCTACTACGCCGAGCGCGCATCGGCCGGCCTGATCATCACCGAAGCGACGTCGGTCACGCCGCAGGGCGTCGGCTATGCCGACACGCCCGGCATCTGGTCCGACGAGCAGGTCGAAGGCTGGAAGCAGATCACGCAGGCCGTGCACGCGGCCGGCGGGCGCATCGTGCTGCAACTCTGGCACGTCGGCCGGATCTCCGATCCGATGTTCCTGAACGGCGACCTGCCGGTCGCGCCAAGCGCGATCGCCGCGGGCGGCAACGTGAGCCTGGTGCGTCCGCCACGTCCGTTCGTGACGCCGCGCGCACTCGAACTCGACGAGATTCCGGGCATCGTCGCCGCGTATCGTAAGGGCGCCGAGAACGCGAAGGCGTCGGGCTTCGACGGCGTGGAGATTCACGGCGCGAACGGCTACCTGCTCGACCAGTTCCTGCAGGACAGCACCAATCGCCGCACCGATGCGTACGGCGGCCCGATCGAGAATCGCGCGCGCCTGCTGCTCGAAGTGGTCGACGCGGCGATCGACGTGTGGGGCGCCGGCCGGGTCGGCGTGCATCTGGCACCGCGCGGCGACGCGCATACGATGGGCGATTCCGATCCGGCGGCAACCTTCGGTTATGTCGCGCGCGAACTCGGCCGCCGCAAGATCGCGTTCATCTTCACGCGCGAATCGTATTCGGGCGACCAGTTGAGCCCGCGCCTGAAGGAAGCGTTCGGCGGCCCGCTGATCGCGAACGAGCAGTTCACGCTCGACACCGCGCAGGCCGCGCTCGCGAGCGGCAGCGCCGACGCGATCGCCTGGGGCAAGCTGTTCATCGCGAACCCGGACCTGCCGCGCCGCCTCGAAATCGGCGCGCCGCTCAACAAGCCGGTGCCGGAGACGTTCTACGCGGAAGGCGAAACGGGCTACACCGACTACCCGGCGCTGAGCGACGCGGCCTGACGGCACAACGGCGCGGGTTCAGATGCGCACGTCCGCGCGCATGAACACGCGCCGTGTTTCGTCGAGACCGAGCGCGACGTGGTGCGCACGGATCGCGCGCAGCGCGTCGTCGAGTGCTGCATCGTCGATGATCCGGAAACCGAGGCGCGCGTAGTACGGCGCATTCCACGGCGCGTCGCGGAACGTCGACAGCACGATCTCCGTGATCCCTTCCCGCGCCGCGCGCGCCGTCACCTGTTCGATCAGGCGCGCGCCGATACGCTGCCCCGCATGCGACGGCGCGACGTCCAGTTCCTCCAGATACAACCGCTGCGCATCGAGCAGCCGGTAGAACGCGAACCCCACGCACGTGCGTTGCGAATCGACCGCGACATACGCACGGCCGTCGTCGATCCGCACGAGCACGGCGGCCGCATCGGTCGGCTCGCCGTCGGCGATGTCAGCCATGCCGATCGCGCGAAACCGCTGCGCGGCGGCGACTTCCACGGCGGCCATCGCGGCCGCGTCTTCCCGCGTGGCGGGACGAATCAGGATCGATGCAGGCATCACGGCGATTCAGGCAGGCAGTCTGGAACGGCCGTCACTATAATCGAAACTTCATACGTATCGTTTCGAATGCCCGATCCACGAGGCCCGTCATGACGTTGTCCGCACTCGCCGTCTTCGCCTTTGCCCTGCTCGTCACCGCCGGCACACCCGGCCCGAGCGTCGCCGCGCTCGTCGCGCGCGTGCTGACCAACGGCGTGCGCGACGTGCTGCCGTTCCTCGCGGCCATGTGGCTCGGCGAAGCGCTGTGGCTCACGCTCGCGGTCGCGGGGCTGTCGGCGTTCGCGCACACGTTCGCGACGGGCCTGATCGTGCTGAAGCTGCTCGGCGTCGCGTACCTGCTGTTCCTCGCATGGAAGATGTGGACCGCGCCGACAGGCACGGATGCCGACGACCTGCCGCGCGGCCAGTCGCCTTGGCGCATGTTCGTCGCGGGCATGCTGGTCACGCTCGGCAACCCGAAAATCATGTTGTTCTATCTCGCACTGCTGCCGACCATCGTCGACCTCACTCACGTCGGCGTCGCCGCGTGGGCCGAGCTGGTCGGCACGATGCTCGCGGTCCTGATTCTCGCCGACTGCTTCTGGTCGCTGCTCGCATCGCGTGCACGCGCCTTCCTGACGTCGGCGCGCGCGAAGCGGATCGCGAACCGCACGAGCGCAACCGCAATGGCCGGTGCGGCGGTGGCGATCGCGACGCGGTAGTCCGCGGCGGCGCTCCACCCACTAACAGCGAAACGCCTTGCGCCAGGCGCCCCGTTCCGGCATGTAGTCATTGCATTCGATCAGCGCACGCACGAGCGCCCAGTCGTCGTCATCGCAGAAATCGAGCAGCATCGCGCCGTACGGGCCGGGCTGCTCGCGCAAGCGCTCGGCCAGTCGCGCATGAATGCCCTGCACGCGGCCATCGCCGTGTGCGACCACCGACGGATTCGCGCCCATCCCCGTACCGCTGCAGAAACTGATCGCCCAGCGGCCGCTGTCCGGCAGCGGCAGATGCGTCAGCAGCGCGTCGATCGCACGCCACTTCCACGCGATCGATGCTGCCACCGGCACGCGATATTCGTCCTGGATCACGAACGCGCCGTCCGGATGATCGATCGTAAACGTCGCGTTGTCAGGCCACGCGGTCAGGTCGATGCCGAGCGGCCGGCCGCTGCGAAAGCGCCGCAACAGCACGACCGCGCCGCGCACGTCGCCGAGCGCAGGCAGCGTGCCGCCGGCATGCCAGCGCAATCGCGGATGCCGCGCGCGATGCGCGTCGAACGTCGCATCGAAACCGCGCGTGCACGCCTGCGCCGGCCACTCGTCCTTCACCGACATCACGATGCATTCGCGCGGATGCGCATCGAGAAAGCGCGTACAGGTGGCCAGCACGTCGTCGAACGTCATGCCGAGCGCGATGCCGCCGTGATGGATGTCGAACGCATCGCGCACATGCCGGCAGCGAATGTCGAGCAGCCGCACGCCATGCGCGAGCTGCGCATCGAGCGGCGCCCGCTGCGTGCGCACCAGCGAATCGTCGACCGTATACGCACAGGTGTCATGGCTGCCCGGTAGGGTCAGCGTATGCAGCGGCCGCGCGTCGTCGAGCGCGGACATCCAGTCGGCAGGCGGCATGCCCGTATCGTGGCGCGAAGGAATCATGAATCGATGAATGACAAGGAAAGAAAACCGTGGGTCACGGCGTCGGATGTCGCGGCGCGGGCCGGCGTCTCGCGCTCGGCAGTGTCGCGCGCGTTCTCGCCGACGGCAAGCATTGCGCCGCAAACGCGCGAGCGCGTGATGGTCGCCGCGCGCGCGCTGGGCTACCAGGTCAACCTGATCGCGCGCGACATGATCACGCAGCGCAGCAGCATGATCGGCGTCGTGACGGCCGGGTTCGAGAACCCGTTCCGCGCGCGGCTGCTGTCGGACCTGATGGCCGCGCTCGGGCAGCGCGCGCTCACGCCGCTCGTGACCAATGCGGAAGATCCGCGCCAGATCCGGCAATCGCTCGAACAACTGCTCAGCTACCGCATCGCGGGCCTCGTGATGACGTCCGCGTCGCCGCCGCTGTCGGTCGCGCGGCAATATCTCGAACACCGGATTCCGGTCGTGATGATCAACCGCGAAGCGAACCTGCCGGGCGCGGATGTGGTCGTCAGCGACAACGCGGCGGGCGCCGCCCACGCCGCGCAGCGGCTCGTGCGGGCCGGCGCGCGCCGGCTCGCGTTCGTCGGGCCGCGCGGCACGAGCTACAGCGCGCGCTCGCGCGCCGCGGCGTTCGAGCAGGCGCTCGGGCCACGCAACGCGTTCGGCGCGTTCGACGCGACGCTCGTACGCGTGCTCGACACGCCGTCCGACACCCATGCCAGCGGGATCGACGCCGCGCGGCACCTGTTCGCGACCGCCGAGCGGCCCGACGGCGTGTTCTGCTCGTCCGACCTGCTCGCGCTCGGTGTGATCGACGCCGCGCGCCGCGAATTCGGCTTGCGCGTGCCGGACGACCTGCGCGTGATCGGCTTCGACGATATCCCCGCCGCCGAATACGATGCGTATCGGCTGACAACGCTGCGGCAGGACACGCGCGGCCTCGCGCATGCGGCGATCGACCTGCTCGCCGACCGGATGCAGGCGTTCGACGGCCCGTCGCGCACGCGGGTCGTGCCGGTCACGCCGGTGGTGCGCGATAGCTGCGCATGACGACGTGAGACCGGGCGCGGCCACGCCGCGCGTCACTTCAGCCCACCCGCGAACCCGCGCAACAGGTAGCGCTGCACGTAGCCGGCCACGGCCAGCGTCGGCAGCGACGCCATCAATCCCGCGCTCATCAGGTCGCCCCAGTCGATGCCGTTCTCCGTCACATAGCCGGCAATTGCGAGCGGCAGCGTGAAGCGGCTTGGCGTCGACACGAACAGCAGCGCGATCAGGAATTCGTTCCACGCCGCGATGAACACGAAGATCGCGGTCGCGATCAGCCCCGGTGCGCACAGCGGCAGCACGATCTGCACGAGCCGCCGCGCGAGCCCCGCGCCATCGATGCACGCCGCTTCCTCGTATTCGATCGGGACGTCGCGCACGAACGCGAGCAGCATCCAGATTGCCATCGGCAACGCGTAGATCTGGTACGCGAGCATCAGGCCGAGCGTCGAATCGAGCAGGTGCAGCCGCTTCGCGAGCGCGAACAGCGGCACCGCGATCGTGATCGGCGGCATCAGCTTCAACGCCAGCACGAGCACCAGGAACAGCAGGTCGAGCCGCGCCGGAAACCGCAGCCGCACGAGCGCGTATGCAGCCGGAAACGCGAGCGCCAGCGCGAGTAGCGTCGTGCCGAAGCCGACCAGCAGCGAATTGAACAGCGGCGCGCCGATGCCGTTCGCCCACACCGACGCAAAATGCGCGACGGTCGGCGCGGCCGGCCAGATCCGCAACGGATGATCGAGGCGTTCGAGCGTCGGCATGAAGGCCGCGCCGGCCATCCACAGGCACGGCAGCAGCAACAGCGCGAGCGCGACGACGCGCAGCGCCCACGGCATCGCGTGACCGAATGCAGCGCTCGCTCGTGCGCGCGGGATACCCGCCGATCGCGTCGTCATGCGCGCCGCTTGCGAACCGTCTGCCATACGTACCCCGAGACCAGCAGCGCGGACGCCGCAAGCATCAGCACCGACGCGGCGCTCGCCGGCCCGACGTTAAAGAAGCGGAAGCCCGTGTCGTAGATGTAGGTCGACAGCGTCTGCGTCGCGTTGCCGGGGCCGCCGCCCGTCAGCGCATAGACCTTGTCGAACAGCTTGAACGTGTCGATCGAGCGCAGCAGCAACGCGAGGCCGATCTGCGGCGCCGCGAGCGGCAGCGTGATGTCGCGCAGGCACTGCCATTCGCTCGCGCCGTCGGTGCGCGCGGCTTCGTACAGCTCCTGCGGGATCGACTGCAGCCCGGCCAGCACGATCAGGAACGCCATCGGCGTCCACTGCCACACGTCGACGAGCGCGAGCGACCACAGCGCGAGATGCGGGTCGGACAGCCAGCGCACGCCTTCGACGCCGAACACGGCGAGCAGCGCGTTCAGGAAGCCGTCGAAGTTCAGCCAGTTGCGCCAGATCGCCGAGCACACGAGCGTGGACAGCATCATCGGCAGGATCGCGAGCGGCAGCGCGATGCGCCGGCCAGGGAACGCGCGCACGAACAGCAGCGCGAGGCCGAAGCCGAGCGCCACTTCGGCCAGCGACGCGACGATCGTGAAGCGCAGCGTGTTGCCGAAGCCGGCCGTAAATGCGTCGTCGCCGAGCACCGCGCGATAGTTCGCGAGCCCCACGAACGCGCGGCGGCCGGCCGAGTAATCGACCCGGCAGAACGAGTCGATCAGCACCTGCGCGACCGGATACAGCGCGAGCGCGGCGAGCACCAGCAGCGCGGGCCCGAGCAGCGCGACGAACGGCAGGCCGCGGCCGGACGCTTTCATGCGCGACCTCCGGCCGACGGATTGACGTTGACGCGCGCGGTCACTTGCCAGCCGCGGCCGCAGCCGTCGCCTGCGCGATCTTCTGCTGCGCCTGGCGCAGCGCGGCGTCGGGCGCGGCCTGCCCCGTCAGCGCGAGCTGCAACTGGTCGCCGAGAATGCTCTCCACCTGCTGCCAGTCCGTCACGCGCGGCCGCGCACGGCCGGCCTCGAGCGCCTTCAGTTGATCGGGATACCAGCGGTACTGGCGCACCAGCGCCGGATCGTTGAACACGCTGCGGCGGGTCGGCGGAATGCCGATGCCGGCGAGGCGCGTCTGCGTATCGCGCGCGCTCAGGTAGGCGAGGAAGTCCTGCGCGAGCTTCACGTGCGGCGCGTCCTTCGGAATGCCCATCTGCCAGATGCCGAGCATCGGCGCCGGGCCCGCGGTCTGCCCCGGCGGCGGCTGCAGCGCGATCTGCCCGACCACGCGCGACTGCTTCGGATCGTCGAGGGCCGGCACCCATGCCGGCCATACCTCGATCGACTGCGCGGCCGTGCCGCGCTGCAATGCGTCGCGCACTTCGGCCGCGCCGTACACGTCGACGTCCTTCGGCGCGAATGCCTTCAGCGCGAGGAAAGTCTTCAGCGCGGCCTGCGCTTCGCGGGAATCGATCGTCACGTTGCCGGCCCGGTCGAACACGTCGCCGCCGTACGCCCACAGGATCGGCAGAAAGCCCGTGACGACCGGGTTGCCCTTCGTGCCGCGGAACACGACGCCCGACACGCTCTTGTCCGCGCCGCCGACGGTCTGTGCGATCTTCAGCACGTCGTCCCAGTTGCGCGGCGGTTGCAGCTTGTACTTCGCGAGCAGATCCTTGCGGTACGCGAACATCTCGACGTTGCCGACGATCGGCAGCGCGTACAGCGCGCCCGCCGCGTTGCGGCCGAGCGCGACGGCGGACGGCACGAGATCGGCGTCCGCGAGCGACGCGGGCAGCGGCTTCAGCCAGCCGTTGCCGATGAATTCGGGCGCCCACGTGTCGTCCATCATCACGAGGTCGTACGCGCCGGTGCCTTCGCGCATCGACAGCTTGAGCTTCTGGTACAGGTTCGCGTTCGGTAGCTTGAGCAGCTCGACGTCGGTGCCCGGATGCAGCTTGGTGAAGCCGGCGACGGCATCGGCCAGCCCCTTGCCGTAGATGTCGTCGCGGCCTGCGATGACGAGATCGGCGGCCACGGCGTGCGTGGCGGCGAAGGACAGCGCAAGGGCGGCGGACAGCGCGCGCAGGCGGCTCAGCAAGGTCATGAGGTCTCTCTCGATCGGCGTATGGAGCGGAACGGTCATGCGTTGCACACGTGTGCAACGCCGGCGACACGTCGGGTCGCATGAAGCGTCGCCATTGTTCACGCAGACCGTGAAGGTATTGTGGCAATCCGCAAAGCCGGGCAACCTGACGCCCGCATTCCGTCCAGCCGGGCCCGTTCAGTTAAGCATACGGACGGCTTTTTTCAAGCATCGCTTTCCATCACTCGACCGGCGCAGGACCATACGCGTGGAGGCAGCACGGCGGCATGCGACCGACGTGCCGCCGCCAGCCGCATTCAGCGTCAAAAGTTCACACGAATCCCGGCCATCACCGCCAGTTGCCGGCTCGAATTGCTGTTCGCGAGCACCGGAATCTGCGCATAGTTCGCCGCGTTGCCATCCGCATCGGTGCCGAGCCCCGTGCCGCTCACGATCTGGCCGATCGCGACCGCATACAGCGCGGTGCGCTTCGACAGGCTGTAGTTCGTGCCGACGTTCACCTGGTGGAATCGCGTCGTGCCGCGCCCGTCCGTATGCGCGGCATTGAAAATGTACGCAACGCCGCCTTGCAGCGCCGGCGTGAACATGTACGTGACGTTCAGCTCGCCGATGTCGAACGTGAACGCCTGCGTGCGCGGCTGCGCGGCGGTCGAGAAATAGCGGCTCTCGCCGAGCCGCGTATGCGTATAGGTCAGCGCGAGCGTCGCCGCGCCGAGCGTGACCGACCCGCCCGCGCCGAACGCGCGCATCGAGCCCGCATCCTGCAGCAGGCAATACATCGCGCCCGGGTTGCCGCACGCGAAATCGCCGATATAGCCGCTCGCGCCGCCGAGCGCCGCGTCGAGCGGCTGGTGCAGGTCGAGGTAGCCGACCGAGAAGGCCACCGGCGAGCGCGTGTACGTCGCGGCCACCGCATAGCCACGCTTCGCGGAAAAATCGCCGGCCTGGCCGCCGAAGCTGAACGTGCCGCCGAACGTGAGGCCGTTGAAATCGGCGCTGGTGAACTTCACCGCGTTGTTGAAGTTGAACGCGGCATTCAGGTTGTCGACGTCGCCGAGGTGCGAGCCATACGGCGTCGCCCAGTTGTTGCTCGACACGTACGCGCCGAGCATGTCCGTGTACGAATCGTATTGGCGGCCGAGGCCGAGCGTGCCGATCGAATCGTGGCGCAGCCCGACCCACGCCTGCCGGCTGAACGCGGTGCCGCCCTGCAGCGCCTGCCCGCTCGCCGACAGGAACTGCTGCTCGAGCGTGAACACCGCATTCAGGCCGCCGCCGAGCGGCTCGGCGCCCTGGAAGCCGAAGCGGGACGGCACGAGGTTGCCGCCGCCCATCTGCCATGCATGGCCGCCGCCCGTGCTGCCGTCGGCGCGCGTGAACTGCTGGTTCGTCGAATAGATGATGCCGGTGTCCACGGTGCCGTACAGCGTCACGCTCCCCGAAGTCTGCGCGTGCGCCGCATGCGCGCAACCCAGCATGGCCGCGGCTGCGGCCAGTCGTCGTCCGTTCTTCATGTCCCGCCCCTCCGTGATCATCGATACGCAGTGCGAATCGATGGTGTTGTCGATATGTGTGGCAGGACTTTATCCAGCGAAAATTCCGGACCTCTATCCCAAATCAGCAAATGGTGATGGGGACGAGCGATACACGGCGGCACCGTCGCGGCGCGGGCAGATCATTCGGGGCGCAAGGTTTGCGACGGCAGCTCGCCGAACAGGTCGCGATACTCGCGCGCGAAATAGCCGAGATGCGTGAAGCCCCAGCTCGCGGCGGCTTCGCCGACGCCGAGTTGCCGCACCGACGTCGTGCGCAGCAGGCGACGCACCGCATTCAGCCGGATCGTGCGCAGGTAGCCGACCGGCGTGACGTCGGCCACGCGCTGGAAGCTCGTTTGCAGCGTACGACGGCTGCAACGCAGCGCGCGGCAGAGTTCGAGCACGGTGACGGGTTCCTCGGGCCGGTCGCGCAGATGCTTCTCGCAGCGGCTCACGATGTCGCTGTAGGTGGCGTGCGTGATGTCGCGGCGCTCGACGCCGATCCCCTGTTCGAGCGCGTCGAGGAACATGCCGAGCATCGCGTCGCGAAACATCTTGCGGGTGGCCGCGTATTCGAGGCAGCCCGGATTGCGCTGCGCGTCGTCGATCAGCGACGACAGCCGCACGCCGAGCGCGACGCCCTGCGCGTCGGACAGCCGCGTCACGTGCCGCAGCCGGCGCGCGCCGGCCGCGCCGAATTCGGCCTCGCACAGCTCGTCGACCATGTCGGACGCCGCGCTGATCCCGACGAGCCCCATCCCTTCCGGCGTGTGGAATTCGAAATCCTCGCCGGCGCGCAGCGCGAGCAGCGCATAGCCGTCGACCGGCTGGCCCTGGAACGTGCCCGCGAGCGGCACGGACAACGGCACCGCGAGCGACGTGCGCCCGGCCGGCGCGAGCCCGGTTTGCGCGACGCGCCGGTTGGTCGTTTCCCGGAAGAAGTGGAAATCGTCGTACAGCACCTGCGTGACGGTGCCCTTGAAACGGCCCGGCGTCATCTGACGGTACACCTGATGCCAGCCCGCGATCGCGAGCCCGTGATCGTGCACGTCTTCGTGTGAGCGTGACTGGAACAGCATCGGCACCTCCGGTAAAACCCTGATTTCTCGATGCGACCGCCGGGTTCACGCGGCACGCATCGCCACAGCTTACCCTCGCAAAATCCCGCGCAGTGCGGCTTCGAACGCAAGACAGGCCGCCGACAGCGCGGCGGCCTGCTCGTCGATCAGCCTGACATAGCGGCGAAACGACGGCATCCGGTTCACGACCTCGCTACCGCCGAACGGCACGATCGCGAGCGTCCAGCGGCCATCGCGCGCGGCGATCGCGCAGTCGGTCAGGTGCAGCCCGCGCAGCGCGTCGGCCAGCGACGGCCCGGCAAGCAGCGCGGCCAGCGTGTCGATGAAGACGGGGTCGCATCCGGGCGCGGGCACGGCTTCGATACCCGTACGGCGCAGCCAGCCGGTCTGCCGCACGCATGCGCTGCCCTGCGCGGCCGGGCCGTCGGCGGCGGCCGTCACCGTCACGCTGACCGTATGCATCAGGAACTGGCGCTCGACGCGCTCGTCGATGCCCACGCGCACGCCGTTCGGCAGCCGTGCCGAGACGCCGCCGACGCCACCGACCGCGTCGGCGTCGCGCACGGCCCGCAGGTCGGCGAGCACGCGCGCGGCGATCGCGCCGGGCCGATGGCCGGGCGGCGGCGCATCGAGCGCCGCACGCCGCGAGCCAAGCGCGGCCTTCACGACGCGACGTGCTCGTTGCGCAGCACGTCCTCGACCGGCACCGGCCTGAACGGATGCCGGCGCTGCACGACGAGCGTCCAGAACAGCGCATACAGCGCGGTGAGCCCGAGCATCGCGCCGAACGGCACGTAGATGTCGCGCGGGTTCATGCCGGGCGGCGTGATGTACCAGATCGCGAGCACGATGCCGACGCTCGACACGATCTGCGGCAGCGGGAACAGCGGCGAGCGGTACGGGCGCGGCAAGTCAGGCCGGCGGATGCGCAGCATCACGACCGACGCGGTGACGAGCAGGTACGCGGTGCCCCACGCGCAGGTGGCGGCGAGCACGAGGTGGAGGATGCTGTCGAGGTTGCCGTTGATCAGCCACGCATGAACGATCGGCACGATCGCCGACGCGACGATGCCGACCACCGGCGTCTTGAAGCGCGGATGCAGGTACGCGAAGCAGCGCGGCAGCGCGCCGTCGATCGCCATCCCGTACAGGATGCGCGGCAGCCCGGCCATCAGCGTGTTGATCGTCGCGGCGCCCGCGCACAGGAACGCGATGCCGAACCAGATCCGCCCGAACGGCCCGAGCACCTGCAGCGCGAACGCGGGGATCGCGCCCGGCGTGTCGAGCAGATGCGTGAGGCCGTCGGGGCTCACCGGCACGTTCGCGACCTGGCGGCGGATCGCCGCGCCGTACAGGAACATGCAGATCGCGACGCCGACGAGGCCGAGCGCCATCGCGCGCGGAATCGTGCGCCCCGGCGCCTTCATTTCCGGCGCGAGCGGCGTGACGAACTCGCAGCCGACGAACATGAACATCGCCATCCCGACGAGCGACAGCACGGACGAGATCGACGTACCGACTTCCGAGCCGCCGAACCAGCCGTCCAGATGCACGGCCGGCGCGGCCGCGAGCCCGAGAATCCCGAAGATCATCAGCGACAGCCACATGCCGGCCGTCAGCACGATCTCGAGCTTGCTGAACACCTTGATGCCGATGATGTTGGTGATCGCGAACGTGACCACGAGGCCGACGCCGACGAGCCACGAACTATTGTGCTTCTCGAACGCGGCGTTCAGCGATTCGAAGTTCACGAGCGCCATGATGCCGCTCAGGATCGTCTCCGCGGTGCCGGCGAACACGTGCACGAGGAAATACGCGGAAATCGTGCCGGTGATCGCCCAGAAGCGGCCGAGCCCGCACGACAGGTAATCGTAAACCGAGCCGGCCGTCGGCAGCATCGCGGCGGCTTCGGAGAAGGTCGTCGCCTGCGCCTGCATCATCACGAACGCGACGATCATCGCGACCGCGAACGCCCAGCCGCCCATCCCGAAGCCCGACGTCGCGGTGAGGATCACCGGGCTCGCCATGATGAGGCCGACCGCGCTCGCCAGCGCGGTCGGGAAACCGACCGCGCCGGCCTTCAATGCGGCGCCGCCGCCTGCTTCAGCCGGCGAGCCGGCGGACGTATCGCCCGCGGCGCCGGTCATTCCCGACCATCCCGACATCGTTGTCTCCTTCGTGGGTTGGCCCGAACCGGCGCTTCGTCAGCGGCCGGGGCCAGATGCTTTGCGGTCGGCCCCGGGCGGTGCGTCAGCGCGTCGATGCCCCGGGCCCCTGTCGATCACGGCGTGATCCGATGTCGAAAAAATACGCAGGCAAAATAATCCGGTCATAGCGCAAATCGGCAAACCCGCGATGGCGTTTACCCTCCGCCGCGGGTTTGCCGGTCACGCCGTCATGCGAACGGCACGGCCTCGAAGCCGGCCGCGAGCGCGTCGACGATCCGGTCGAGCTGTTCGCGCTGGATCACGAGCGGCGGCGACAGGATGATCTTCGTGCCGACCGGACGCACCAGCACGCCGTTCTCGCGCGCGACTTCCGCGACCGCGTTCGCGTAGCCGGACAGCGGATCGATCGGCTCGCGCGTGTCTTTGTTCGCGACGAGGTCGAGCGCGAGCATCAGCCCCTTGCCGCGCACCTCGCCGACCGCCGCGAAGCGTTCCGCGAACGGCCGCAGCGCCTCGAGCAGATACGCGCCCTGCTTCGCCGCATTCGCCGGCAGATCCTCCTTCACGACGATGTCGAGGCTCGCGATCGCGGCCGCGCACGCGACCGGGTGGCCGGCGTACGTGTAGCCGTGCATGATCGCGCCGCCGAAATCGGCGTTCGCGGCGAACGCGTCCTCGATCCGCGCGTTCACGACCGTCGCGCCGAGCGGCACGTAGCCCGACGAAATCCCCTTCGCGAGACACATGATGTCCGGGCGCACGCCCCACCCGCGGCTGCCGAACATACTGCCGCTGCGGCCGAAGCCCGTCACGACTTCGTCGGCGATCAGCAGCACGCCGTAGCGGTCGCACACCTCGCGCACGAGCGGCCAGTAGTTGGCCGGCGGCACGATCACGCCGCCCGCGCCCTGGATCGGCTCCGCGATGAACGCGGCGATGGTGTCCGGGCTCTGGAACTCGATCTCGCGCGCCAGCATTTCCGCGCAGATCCTGCCGAGTTCCTCCGGGTCCTGCGTAAACGGATTGCGGTACAGCCACGGCGTCTCGACGTGGAAGCAGCCGGGCAAATTCGGCTCGTAGTTGCGGCGGAACACCGTGTTGCCGTTCACCGACGCGCCACCGAAATGCGTGCCGTGATAACCCTGCTTCAGCGAGATGAACTTCGTGCGATCGGCCTGGCCGCGCACCTTCCAGTACTGGCGCGCGATCTTCAGCGCGGTCTCGATCGAATCGGAGCCGCCCGAGCTGTACAGCACGCGGCGCATCCCTTCCGGTTCGAGCATGTCGATCACCTTCTTCGACAGCTCCTCGGCGCGCGGATGCGAGATGCCGTCGAACAGCTGGAAGTATTCGAGCTCGTCGAGCTGGCGCACGATCGCGTCCTTCACTTCCTGGCGGTTGTGGCCGACGTTCACGTTCCACAGACCCGCGACGCCGTCGACGAGCTTGCGCCCCTGTTCGTCGAACACGTAACAGCCGTCGCCGCGCACGATGCGGATCGGCTTGCGCTGTTTCATTTCGTTCGGGTGCAGCATCGGGTGCCAGAACTTCGCTTCGTTGTAGCTCATTGCAGTCTCCACTTTCGGATCGGTTGTTGCGGTTTTTGCGGTTTTTGCGGTGGTCGGATCGGCCCGCGCGTCAGTGCGCGATGCACACGGATTTGGTTTCGGTGAAGCCTTCGATCGCGTACTGCCCGAATTCGCGGCCGATGCCCGATTGCTTGTAGCCGCCGAACGGCATCGACGGATCGAGCGGGATATGGCAGTTCACCCACACGGTGCCGGCCTCGATTCGCGGCACGAGATTCATCACGCGCTTCAGGTCGTTGCTCCAGATGCTCGCGGCGAGGCCGTACGGCGACGCGTTCGCGAGGCGTATCGCGTCGGCCGCGTCGTCGAACGGCACGACGACGATCACCGGGCCGAACACCTCGTCGCGCACGATCGCGCTGTCCGGATGCGGATCGGCGATCACGGCCGGCTTCACGTAATAGCCGGGCAGATCGTCGGCCGGCGTGCCGCCCGCGAGGAACGTGAGGCCCGCGCGGCGCGCGCCTTCGATGTGCTCGACCACCTTGTCGCGATGGTGCGCGGACACGAGCGGGTTGATCTGCGCGGTGGTGTCGAGCCCCGCGCCGAGCTTCATCGACCGCGCGACGCCCGCGAGGCCGTCCGCGAGCTGCGCGAACCTGCTGCGATGCACATAAAGGCGCGACGCGGCCGCGCACACTTGCCCCTGGTTGAAGAACGCGCCGGCGGCGACGCCGTCGAGCGCCTGCGTGACGTCGACGTCGTCGAGCATCACGATGGGGTTCTTGCCGCCGAGCTCCAGCGAGAAGCGCGTCATGTTCTGCACGGCCGCCGCGCCGACCAGCTTGCCGGTCGCGGTCGAGCCGGTGAACGAGATCTTCGCGATCGACGGGTGGCTCGCGAGCGCCGCGCCGCAAACGCGCCCGCCCGTGACGACGTTGAACACGCCGGGCGGCACGCCGGCGTCACGCGCGAGCTCGGCGAGGCGCAGCGCGGTGAGCGGCGTTTCCGGCGACGGCTTCAGCACGATCGTGCAGCCGGCCGCGAGCGCGGGAATCAGTTTCCACACCGCGATCATCAGCGGGAAATTCCACGGCACGATCGCGGCGACCACGCCGACGGGCTCCTTGCGCGTATAGGCCGTATAGCGCGCGCCGGGCGGGAACGGAATCGACACGTCGAGCGTCTGGCCGGTGATCTTGGTCGCCCAGCCGGCCATGTAGCGCACATATTCGACGCTCGCGCCGACCTCGATCGCGCGCGACACGTGAATCGACTTGCCCTGGTTCAGCGTTTCGAGCTGCGCGAGCGTTTCGGCGTCGGCTTCGATCAGGTCCGCGAGTTTCAGCAGGATGCGCTCGCGCTCGGCCGGCCGCAGCCCGCTCCAGACGCGCGCGTCGAACGCGTGTTTCGCGCTGGCGACGGCACGGTCGACGTCGTGTGCGTCGGCGTCCGCGACGGTGGCGAGCCGCTCGCCCGTGGCCGGGTTGTATACGTCGAGGCGTGCCGCCGCATGCGCGGGCTGCATGGCGCCGTCGACGAAGAGGCCGAAATCGCGCGCGACGAAGGTGCGCACGGTGTCGCTGACGGCGACGAAGTTCGTGTTGCTCATGGGCGTCTCGTTGATTGTCGTGGCTGGACCGCGTGCCGGCGAGGCACGCGGGCGTCGGACCACTGTATCGACGAGGGATCGCGCCCGGTGAGCGCAAATTGGCAGCGCGTCATCGGCACGACGATCGCGCATCGAATTGCACGATCTCGCGGGCCGGCCGGCAGCGCGATTACAGGAACAATGCGCCGACCAGCTCCGTGCGATTCGACACGCCGAGCTTGCGGTACATGCGCATCAGGTGCGTCTTGATCGTCGGTTGCGCGAGCGCGAGATCGCGCGCGATCTCCTTGTTCGAGCGGCCGTCGCGCACGAGCCGTGCGATCTGCTCCTCGCGGTAGGTCAGCCGTTCCTCGCAACCGATCCGGTGGATTCCGCGCCGCACGCGCAGCAGCGGGCTCAGCGCGGCTTCGGCGACAGGTTGCAGCCGCGCGAGCGCGTCGATCTCGCCGGGTGCGAACCGTCCTGCCGTGCCGTTGCCGTTGCCGTTGCCGTTCGCTTCGCCCATGCCGAAGCGCAGCAGCGAGAACGCGCCGACCGTGCGGCCCGCGTCGCGCAGCCAGATCTCGACGACGTCGGCCACGTCGTGCCGCCGCAGAAACCGGGTCCAGTACGCGGACGCGGCGCGTCTTTCGTCAGGCAGTTGGGATGCGAGCGTGACGACCGCGCATTCGCCCGACGCGCAGCGCGACGGATGCAGTGGATCGAGCATCCGGTAGCGGGCGACATAGGTGCGATGCATCGATTCCGGCATCCCGAACAGCTCGAAATCGGCCGGCTCGCCGCTGTGGTCGAGCCGATAGAACACGATCGCCGACGGGCTCGCGAATGCGTCGAACGCGTCCACGCACGCGCGCAGCGTGCGTCGCCAGTCGGCGGCGGCGTGGTCGGCGGAAACGAATGAGGTCGGCATCGGAAATCGGCTGGCGGATGGACGACAACGAATGTCGACGTCCGGGCCAGCCTACCGGCGCCGAAAAAGCGCCGGTGAGCACAAATCGGCAAATCGTCCCGGGCCGGCCAGCGGCCAGCGGCCAGTGGCCGGTTCAGCCGAGACGATATCGGCGCGCGACGGTGCGCGCGCCTCGTTTCAGCGGGCGTTCGCGGCGAACGTGTCGCAGGCGCTCACCTCGCCCGACTCCATCCCCCGCCGCAGCCAGTACACGCGCTGTTCGCTGGTGCCGTGCGTGAAGCTTTCGGGTACGACGTAGCCCTGCCCTTGCTGCTGCAGACGGTCGTCGCCGATCGCGGCAGCGGCCTTCAGCCCCTGCTCGAAATCGCCGGGCTCCATCAGCCGCTGGTTCGCGCGCTGCGCGTTGTTCGCCCACACGCCGGCGAAGCAGTCGGCCTGCAGCTCCATCCGCACCGACAGCGCATTCGCGCGCGTCTGGCTCGATCGCCGGCGCGCGGCATCGACCTTGTCGGCGATGCCGAGCAGGTTCTGCACGTGATGGCCGACTTCGTGCGCGATCACGTAGGCCTGCGCGAAATCGCCGCCCGCGCCGAAGCGCTTGCGCAGCTCGTCGTAGAAGCCGAGATCGATGTACACGTTGCGGTCGCCCGGGCAGTAGAACGGCCCCATCGCGGTCTGGCCGGTGCCGCACGCGGTCGGCGTCGAGTTCGTGAACATCACGAGCTTCGGCGGTTCGTATTGCGCGTGCAATTGCGTGTTGAACACGCCCGTCCACGTGCGTTCGATATTGCCGAGCACCTTGCGCGTGAACACCGCGCCCGGATCGTTCGCCGGCGCGCCCTGGCGCTGGGTCGGCGCGGGCTGCGCCTGCTGCTGGCGGCCCTGCAGCGCCGACGCGCCTTCGAGCACGACGCGCGGGTCGATGCCGAAGAAATACGATGCGGCCAGCGCGACCACGATCGTGCCGATGCCGATCGTCGCGCCGCGCCCGCCGCCGAAACCGCCGGCGCCACGGCGATCCTCGACGTTCATGCTTTCTCTTTCGTCGTCCAGCCTCATTGCCGGCCCCTCCCTGTTCTTGTCGATGGTCCGCCCGCGCCAACGCGCGACCGGGCGATACGCCGTGGCGACACGATCCGTCGGCGGACGCGATGCTTGCGCATCGGATGTCCGCTCGCGCCGATCCCGCCTGCCGCGCATTTGCCGGCCGCGCCTTCGCCGGCCGCGCCCTTGCGGGTCGCACCATTCGTACGACGGAATCGGACGGCCGACGCGCCGCGCGCCGCTGCGCGCCCGCCCACGCTATTTTGCCGGGCTTTCGTGGCTTATCGCAAAAATGTGGAGGATAGAGCGATTCGGCGCCGGACATCGTCAGCCTTTGCAAAATGGGCCCCGGCCGCCGCGCTTGGCCATCCGGACGGCCCGCGTTCATCCTTTCGGCGGATACCGGCGCGCGCCGGCGCCGCCTAAAGTGGCCGGAACACCCCTTTCCGAAGAACGACATGACGCACCCGCCACCCCGCACGATCGCGATCACCGGCGCAGGCACGGGCATCGGCGCTGCGTGCGCGCGCCGCTTCGCCCGTCGCGGCGACCGCGTCGTGCTGATCGGGCGCCGCCCGGCGCCGCTCGCTGCACTCGCGGCCGAAACGGGCGGCCTCGCGCTTGCCGGCGACGCCGCCAGCGCAGCCGACTGGGCCGCTTTCCTGCCGCGCATCGCCGAACGCTTCGGCCGCGTCGACGCACTCGTCGCGTGCGCGGGCGGCCACGGCGTCGGCCGCGCGGACGAAACCGGCGACGCGCAATGGCGCGACGCGATGCACGCGAACCTCGATACCGCGTTCGTCAGTGCGCGCGCATGCCTGCCCGACCTGATCGCGCAGCGCGGCAATATCGTGCTGGTCGCGTCGATCGCGGCGCTCGCGGCGGGGCCCGGCGTATGCGGCTACACGGTCGGCAAGCACGCGCTGCTCGGGCTGGCGCGATCGCTCGCACGCGACTACGGCCCACACGGCGTGCGGGCAAACGCCGTCTGCCCGGGCTGGGTCCGCACGCCGATGGCCGATGCGGAAATGGCACCGCTGATGGCCGCGCACGGCGATTCGCTCGACGCCGCGTACACCCGCGTGAGCGCCGACGTGCCGCTGCGGCGCGCGGCCGATCCGGACGAGATCGCGGCCGTCTGCGCGTTCCTGGCGTCGCCGGACGCCTCGTTCGTGACCGGCGCGACGCTCGTCGCGGACGGCGGCGCCATGGTCGTCGACGTGCCGACGCTCGCGTTCGACCGGCTTTGACGCCACCGGAAGGCGTCGCGCGTGCCGGCGCGCTTCCGAATCCGTTAACATCGTCCCGATCCGCCGCCCGGGCGCGGCACCGCCTCACCGTTCGGAACGCGATGAACATCCGGTTTCTTGAAACCTTCGTCTGGCTCGCGAAGCTGGAAAACTTCCGGCTCACGGCCGAGAAACTGCACACCACGCAGGCCGCCGTGTCGAGCCGCATCGCATCGCTCGAGGAAGCGTTCGACGTGCGCCTGTTCGACCGCAACACGCGCTCGGCCACGCTCACGCCCGCGGGCCGGCGCATGCTGGCCTACGCGGAGCGGATCGTGCGGCTCGACGGAGAAATGCGGCGCGACATCGACGCGGCGAGCGATGCGGGCCTGATCCGGATCGGCGTGATCGAATCGATCGTGCACAGCTGGTTTCCCGCGCTGATGGCGCAACTGCGCGAACGCTACCCGCGCCTCGACGTCGAGATCACCAGCGACACGACGCTGCATCTGACGCGCCTGCTCAGCACCGACGGCGTCGACCTGATCCTGCAGACCGATCCGGTGCCGGGCCCGGACTTCACGAACCTGCCGCTGTGCGAGTTCCCGGTGCGCTGGGCCGCGAGCCCGCGCCTCGGGCTCGGCGGCCAGCCGCTGGACGTCGCGCGCCTGGCCGGGTTTCCGATCATCAGCTTCTCGCGCCATTCGGGGCCGCACGCGACGATCGAGCGGCTGTTCGCGGCCGTCGAACGGCCGGCCAGCATCAACTGCATCACGTCGGTCGCCGCGATGATCCGCCTCGTCGCCGACGGCTTCGGCGTGGCCGCGCTGCCGCCTGCGATCATCGGGCGCGAGCTGCACGAAGGCACGCTCGAACTGCTCGACGTCGAGCCCGAATTCCCGGCGCTGCCGCTCGTCGCGACGTACCGCAGCCAGGGGCTGCCGGTGGCCGCGCGCATCGCGGAACTCGCGAGCGAAGTGGCGCGTGCGACGGGGGCCGCCGATCGCGTCGACGCAACGGCCGCCGACTCAATGCCCACCCGCAACGCGACCGCGACAACGACGCGCCCCCCGGCGAAAGCGAAGCGCACGACGAAAGCCGCGTCGCCTGCCGCGCCCACCGCCAAACGCCGCCCGCGCCGCTCATAAGAAAACCTGTTCACCGCGAATTTGTTTTCTTGTTGGACTGGCGCGGCTGGTCTTCGGGACACTGAGGTTCCTGACATCCCCGTCACGAGGAACCCCGCGATGACCCGCTTTTCCCTTCCGCACGGCCAGCTTTGCGTCTGGACGGATATCGACCCCGCGCACGAGGCCGATTTCAACGCGTGGTACGACCGCGAGCACATGCAGGAGCGTGTCGCGATTCCCGGCTTCACGCATGCGCGGCGGTTTCGCGCGACCGACGGCGGCCCGCGCCGATACCTCGCGCTGTACGTGACGGATTCGCTCGACGTGTTCCGCGGCGACGCGTACCGGCGGGCGTTCACGCAGCAGACCGCATGGTCGCTCGCGAACTTCGCGCGCATGACGGGTACGCAGCGGCGTGTCGGCGAGCTGACGATCGAGGCCGGCGACGGCGAAGGCGCGCATCTCGCGCTGTTCGTGCTGCCGCCCGACCGCATCGATGTGCCCCGCCTGCGCGAGCGCTTCGACACGGCCCTGCAAGAACCGGGCATCCACGCCGCGCGACTCTTCCGCACGTCGCCGGACCTGTCCGCGCCGATCGGCGCCGCCGCGGCCGCCTGCCCGGCCGCCGATGCACTGGTGCTGATCGAAGGCAGCGACGCAGCGGCCACGCGCCGCGTGGCCGCCTCGCTCGCCGGACACGACGACGTGCGCACCTTCGGCCTGCTGTGGCGCGCCGCTTCGCCGCTGCCTGCCCGGCGACGCGACGCCGAAACCGAACCGGCCGCCGCTGCCGCCCTGTCTGCCTGAAACGCCCGACGCCAACGCCAACACCGGCCCCACGCGTCACCCCGTCACCCGTCACGATCTGCCCGACACCATGAACACGCTCGCCCAGCCCGCCGCCCACGCGCCCCGCCATGTCCGCAACAGCCGACTCGCGACCGCGAGCATGATCGGCACGTCGCTCGAGTGGTACGACTTCACGATCTACAACACGCTCGCCGCGCTCGTTTTCAACCATCTGTTCTTCCCGTCGGTCGATCCGCTGGCCGGCACGATCCTCGCGTTCTCGACCTATGCGGTCGGCTATGTGTCACGCCCGCTCGGCGGCTTCGTGTTCGGCAACCTCGGCGACCGCATCGGCCGCCGCGCGGTGCTGATGCTTACGCTCGTGCTGATGGGCGTGACGACCGCGTTGATGGGCGCGCTGCCGACCTATGCGCAGGCCGGCATCCTGAGCCCGATCCTGCTCGTCGCGCTGCGTTTCGTGCAAGGCGTCGCGCTCGGCGGCGAATGGGCCGGCGCGGTACTGCTGTCGGTCGAGCATGGCGACCAGAAGCGGCGCGGGCTGTCCGCGTCGTGGACGCAGATCGGCCCGTCGTTCGGCACGCTGCTCGGCACCGGCTGCATCGCGCTCGTCACGCTGTCGACCACCTCGGACAACTTCCTGTCGTGGGGCTGGCGCGTGCCGTTCGCGGCCAGCGCGCTGCTCGTCGCGTTCGGCTTCTGGGTACGGCGCGGCGTCGACGAAACGCCGCAGTTCGAGCAACTCGCCGAATCGCACGCGACCGCCGAAGTGCCGGTCGCCGACGTGCTGAAGTACCACTGGAAGCGCCTGCTGATCGCGGGCGGCTCGCGAATCGGCTCGGACGTGCTGTACGCGCTGATCGTCGTATTCACGCTGACCTACGTGACGACCGTGCTGCACCTGTCGCGCCCCGTCGCGCTGACGGCCGTGATGATCGGCACGGCCTGCAACGCGCTCGCGGTGCCGTTCTTCGGCGCGCTGTCGGACCGTTTCGGCCGTCGGCCCGTGTATCTCGCCGGCGCAATGGCCGGCATCGTATGGGCGTTCGTGTTCTTCGCGCTGCTCGATTCGGCGCGCCCCGCGGCGATCGTCGCGGCCGTCGCGATCGGCCTTGTGATCCATGCGGTGATGTATGGCCCGCAGGGCGCGTTCGTGACCGAGCAATTCCCGACGCGCGTGCGCTATGCGGGCTCGTCGCTTGCGTACACGCTCGCCGGCATCGTCGGCGGCGGCTTCGCGCCGCTCGTGATCGCCGCGTTGTTCCGGCAGACGGGCACGACGACGGCCGTGTCGCTGTACGTCACCGCCGCGCTCGTCGTCACGTCGATCGCGCTCGTCGCCGCGCGCGAGACCGCGCACCGGCCGCTCGAGGGCTAAGCATCGCCGCCGGCCGAATCATTCCTTCGCACTTCAAACGGATAGCCGCATGCCAACCCTGTCGTTCAACGTGATTTCCCTGCAACACGCGCCGGCCGCCGTCGGCGTCGACATCGAGCGCGTCGTGATCGCCGGCTGGGCCGGCCGCGACCCGGACGCGATCCGCGTGCACATCGACGAACTCGCGGCGCTCGGCGTCGCGCCGCCGTCGACCACGCCGTGCTTCTATCGCGTGTCGGCCGCGCTGCTTACGCAGGCACCGTCGATCGGCGTGCTCGGCGCGCGCTCAGGCGGCGAGATCGAATGTGTGCTGGTCGACAGTCCGGCCGGCACGCTTGTCACGGTCGGCTCCGATCACACGGATCGCGAAGTGGAGGCGTACGGCGTGGCCGTGTCGAAGCAGGTGTGCGCGAAGCCGCTCGGCCGCGACGCGTGGCGTCATGCGGATGTCGCCGATCACTGGGATGCGCTCGAGATGCGTTCGTGGCTGATCGCGCGCGACGGCGAGCGGACGGCGTACCAGCACGGCGCGGTCAGCGGCCTGCTCGCGCCCGACGTGCTGTGGCAGCGGTTCGACGGTTGCCGCACGATGCCCGCGCGCTGCGCGATGTATGGCGGGACGGTCGCCGTACATGGCGCGATCGCGGCAATGGGCGACGGCGATGCGTTCGAAATGGAACTGCACGATCCGGTGCTCGGGCGCAGTCTCACGCATCGCTATGCAGTCGAGGTGTTGCCGGTCGTCGCGTAACGGCAAGCCGTGACGGCAAGCGGAAAACCGCACGGGGCACGGGCACGACGGCATTCAGGCGTCGCGCCTGTTCCTACCTGTACGACTCAAAGCAGTGGTAGTCCGGAAAGTTGAACTGCGAGTTGCCGCAATACAGCACGCCGGCCAGGTTCGTACATCCACTCAATGTGAACATGATTGCTCCCGCAACCGACATTTTCCACCCGAAGTACCCCATCGCGCCCCCGTTTTCGCGTTATCGGCATTGCCCGACATGATGCGCATCGGACGCACGCGGGTATGTGGAGAATTGTGGTCCCGCTGCTTCTTCGGTTCGGCACGACGCGTTTCCGTGCGGGGGCGCAGCCTGTACTGCCTGCCGTTGCTCACCCGAGACAACCGAGCCCCGCCAGCGTCGCCTCCACCGCCGTATCGAGCGGCGTCACCGGCTCGCGGCCGAGCACCGCGGTCACGCGCGCGTTGTCCATCCTGATCGGTTCGCGCCACAGGTAGCGCATCTCGAGCAATTCGCGCAGCGTCGTCACGAACGGCGCGGCAACCCACACGAGCCACCACGGAAAATCGCGCAGCGCCGGCCGCATGCCGTGCCGCTGCGCGACGCGTTGCACGGCCCGCGCCATCTGCATGCCGTCCTCATCCCAATGCCCGTCCAGATGGAAACGCGCGAACGGCTCCAGCGTCTCGCGCCGCTCGATCAGCTCGACCATCGTGCGGGCCACGTCCGGCACATACGCCCATTGATGGCCAACGCCGCGGCTCGGCACGCTGATGGCCGCGACGGGCCGCCCCGGCTTGACCAGCCCCTGCGAGAACCAGCTGTTGCCGAGTTGCGGCCCGAAGAAATCGCCGGCGCGCACGACGATCGTCCGCACGCCGTGCGCGCTGGCGTCCTGCAGCCGCCGCTCTAGTTCGACGCGGATCGCGCCCTTGCGGGTCGCCGGATGCTGCGGCGCATCTTCCCGCAGCACCGGAAATGCATCGGCGCCGAAGTTGTAGACCGTGCCCGGCAGCACGACGGTCGCCTGCGCGGCCCGCGCCGCCGCGATCGTGTTGTCGATCATCGGCAGCACCTGCGTGGCCCAGTTCCGGTATCCGGGCGGGTTCACCGCATGCACGATCACGCCGCAGCCGCGGGCGGCGCGCACCACCGCATCGCGATCCAGCGCGTCTCCGCGCACCCAGGCGATGCCGTCGCGCTCCACGCCCTCGGCATCGAGCCCGCGCTTGAGCGCACGCACCTGCCAGCCCGCATCGCGCAACTGCCGCGCGACTTCCCCGCCGATCCCGCCGCTCGCGCCGAGCACGAGCGCCTGCCGTTGCATCCCGCCTGCGTTTGCCGTCATTGCCGCTCTCCTTGAATGAAACCATCACGACACGCATTCTGAGGCGCCGCCTGCTATCAAGGAATTGCCGAACCCAGTCGATCAGCTATACATTTATGCATGACCACCGATCTGAACTGGGAACGCTACCGCACCTTCCTCGCGGTGCTGACGGAAGGCTCGCTGTCCGGCGCGGCCCGCGCGCTCGGCATCACGCAGCCGACGGCCGGCCGCCATGTCGCGGCGCTCGAAGCCGCGTTCGGCCAGACGCTGTTCACGCGGTCACCGTCGGGCCTGCTGCCGACCGAGGCGGCGCTCGCGCTGCGCGGCCATGCGGAGGCGCTGCGCAGCGCGGCGGCCGCGTTCGAGCGCGCGGCGGCCAGCCACGGCGCCGGCGTGCGCGGCATCGTGCGGATCTCGGCCAGCGACGTGATCGCCGTCGAGGTGCTGCCGCCAATGCTCGCGCAGTTGCGGCGCGACCATCCGGGGCTCGTGATCGAACTGGTGCCGACCGACCGCATCCAGGACGTGCTCAAGCGCGAGGCCGACATCGCGGTCCGGATGGCGCGGCCCGCGCAGGACGCGCTCGTCGCGCGGCGTGTCGGCGAAATCGAGGTCGGACTGTATGCGCGCGACGATTACCTGGCGCACCATGGCGCGCCCGCGACGATCGACGCGCTCGCCCATCACGCGCTGATCGGCTTCGATACGGTCACGCCGTTCATCCGCTCGGCGGGGCGAGGCATGCCGCAGTGGCAGCGCGACGCGTTCGCGCTGCGCACCGACAGCAACCTCGCGCAGCTTGCGCTGATCCGCGCCGGCTACGGGATCGGCTTCTGCCAGACGGCGCTCGCGAAACGCGACGCGCGGCTCGTGCGCGTGCTGCCCGACGGGCCCGCGATGCGGCTGGAAACCTGGGTCGTGATGCACGAGGATCTGCGGACGAGCCCGCGCTGCCGGGCCGTGTTCGATGCACTGGCCAACGGGCTGCGTACGTATGCGGACGGTGAACTCGCCGAGTAGAAAGCGGCGTGCGTGAATCGCGGGGGCCGCGCCATTCGTGGATTTTTCCCGGCGAACAGGATGTCCGCGATGCACGCGGCACGGTTTTACATCAGCAATTGACGCGACAGCACCTCGCGCGCCTGGGTGACGGTCTCGCGCTCGCCCGGCAGCGGCGGTGTCAGCGAAAACACCGCGTCGGGCAGCGGCGGCAGCCGGTATTTCGTGCCGAGCCGCATCAGGCCGTCGCCGATCGCCGACGCGCACAGGCAGCCGACCCCGAGCCCCGCCGCGAGCATCGACTGCAACCCCGCGACGCCCGACGCGCTGTGCACGAGCACGTACGGCGTGTGCCGCTCGTCGAGCGAGCGCACCGCGACCTGATGCATCATGCAGTCGTCCGGCAGCAACACGAGCGGCAGCGGTTCGGGCAACTGCTCGGCGAGCGCGGGCGACGCGACCCACGACAGCGGTTCGCGCCGCAGCACCCAGCGCGTATCGGCCGACACCGGCCGGAACGGCCCGCTCGACATGTTCATCACGACGCCCAGATCGATCTGCCCGCGCGCATGCGCCGCTTCGATATCCGCGCTCTTCATCGCGCTCACGTGCAGGCTCAGCTGCGGATAGCACTCGCGCAGCCGCGCCAGCATGCCCGCCACTTCGTTCGTGCGGTAGTAGTCGGTGATCGCGACGCGCAACTCGCCCTTGATCGCCTGCCCGCGCAACTCGTCGAACGCGGCCTCGTTCAGCGCGACGATGCGCCGCGCGTGCTGCAACAGCCGCGAGCCGGCCGGCGTCGGCTCGACACCGCGCTTGCTGCGCACAAACAACGGCACGCCGGCGCGCGATTCGAGCTTGCGCACCTGCTCGCTGACCGTCGATTGCGACAGGTGCAGCAGCGGCGCGGCGGCCGTCAGGCTGCCGGCGTCCGCGACCGCCGCGAACGTGCGCAACTGGTCCAGATCGAAACCGCGCATCGCCTTCCTCCATCCATCGAATAACCCGATGGATGCTACCACTCTTTCCCGCTTTTCCGAACCATGAGCGATGACCAGAATATGGGGTCAACGGCCTGCTCGCGTCCATCGCTTATCGGGCCCTCTTTTTTCGGATCTGCTTTCATGACGAACAACACCCTTGCCCCCTGCGCGTCGGCCGGCGCGGCTGCCGCGGCGACGCCCCGCAGCCATCACGGCTGGGCGCTCGTGGTCCTGCTGGTCGGCGCCATTCTGCCGCCGCTCGACTACTTCATCGTGAATCTCGCGCTGCCGGCCATTCGCGACGGCATCGGCGCGCGCCAGGCCGAGTTGCAGCTCGTCGTGTCGGCCTATGCATGCGCGAACGCGGTCGCCCAGATCACCGGCGGGCGGCTCGGCGACCTGTACGGACGCAAACGCATGTTCATGGTCGGCATGGCCGGCTTCGTGCTCGCGTCGACGCTGTGCGGGCTCGCCGACAACGGCACCGTGCTCGTCGGCGGGCGCGTGCTGCAAGGCCTGTTCGCCGCGATCCTCGCGCCGCAGGTGCTCGCGACGATCCGCAGCGTGTTCAGCCCGCACGAACAGGTGCGCGTGATGGGCTTCTACGGGTTCGCGTTCGGCCTGGCGGCCGTGATCGGCCAGCTCGGCGGCGGCGCGCTGATCAGCCTGCATCCGTTCGGGCTCGGCTGGCGCGCGATCTTCCTCGTCAATCTGCCGATCGGCATCCTGGCGCTGATCGGCAGCTGGCGCTTCATCCCGGAAAACCGCCCGCCGCGCGGCCAGCGCATCGACGTGTCGGGCACGGTGCTGCTGTCGCTGTTCCTGCTGATGCTCGTGTATCCGCTCACGCACGGCCGCGAAGCCGGCTGGCCGCTATGGATGATCGCGTGCGGCGTCGGCGCGCTGCCGATGCTCGGCGCGCTGCTGACGGTCGAATCGCGCCGGCTCGCGCGCGGCCGCGATCCGCTGCTCGACGTGCGCCTGTTCCGCAACCCGGTCGTCGCGCTCGGGCTCCTGCTCGCGTTCCTGTTCTACATGCTGAGCGCGTTCTTCCTGAGCTACGGGATTTATCTGCAGGGCTGCCTGAACTGGTCGCCGCTCGCGTCCGGGTTCGCGATCCTGCCGCTCGGGCTCGGTTTTCTCGCGAGCCCGCTGCTGATGCCGCGCCTCGTCGCCCGGTTCGGCGCGTATCGCGTGCTCACGCTCGGCTTCGCGATGCTCGCGGCCGGCGTCGCGACCGCCGCCACGCTCGCCCGCGACGGCGCGCCCGGGCCCGGCTTCTATGCGGGCATCGCGGCGATCGGCATCGGGCAAGGGCTCGTGCTGCCGTCGGTCGTGCGGATCGTGCTGGCGGAAGTCGACGCGGCCCGCGCGGGCGTGGCGTCGGGAATGGTCAGCGCGATGCTGCAGATCGGCGCGGCGGTCGGCGCCGCGACGATCGGCGGCGTGTTCTTCGCGCGGCTCGGCGTGCATCCGGCCACGCTCGATTACGTGCAGGGGTTCAGGGTGTCGATGTTCACGCTGACGGCCGTGTTGCTCGGCTGTATCGCGCTGTCGATGGCGCTCGGGCCGCTGCATCGGCGGCTGCATGCGGATGCGTGACGCCTGATGCGCGACGGAAATGGCCTCGTCAGTCCAACGCCGGCAACCGATGCGGTGCATGCAATGCATGGCCGCTCGCAGGCATCCGGCTTATTTGCGATGCTCGCGCTGCGCTTGCCGCGCCTCCCATTCGGCCAGTTCGACGCGATAGCGCGCGAGCGCTTCGTCGTACAGGTCGAAGACGCACGGCGAGCAGCCGCTGTTGCAGCAGTCTTCCAGTTCGGGTTGGATAGGCGGGATCGGACGGGGATCGTCGATGGACGGATCTCCGGAAGCTTGGTTAGGCACGGCGTGGTCCGGTAATGTGGAGAGGCGAGTATAGGGCGATCCGGGCCGCCGCCGCTTTCGGCAGGGCTGGCCGTCGACGATGAACGCGTCCACGTTCATCATGGCGCGATCGCCGAACGCGGCACGCCGCTGCGTTACCCCATTTCCGCCCCCACAGGAGCTGCGCGATGGCCGAAGCCGTGAATCCGCCGGAAGTCTGGGCGCCGTTCGGCGCATTCTCGATGGCCGTGATCCAGGGCGACGGCCGGATCGTGCATCTGAAGGGTCAGGTCGCGCTCGACCGCGCCGGGCAGGTCGTCGGCGCCGGCGACATGCGCGCCCAGGTCCGGCAAACGCTCGACAACATCCGTGACGTGCTGGCCGCACTGGGCGGGCAAATGCGCGACGTGATCTCGCTCGTCCATTACGCCATCGACATCGACGCATTCATGCACGCCGGCGACATCCGCAACGCTTATTTCGCCGAACCCTACCCGGTGACGACGACCGTCCAGGTCGGGCGTCTCTACCGTCCCGACCTGCTGATCGAGATCGCGGCCATCGCCGAGATTCCACTGGCACGGTTTCGTCGTCCCGGGACGGCCGCATGAAGGGTATCCTGCCCGCCTGAAACCGCGCGCCGGTCGCGGCATTCCCGACCGGCGCGCGCTTGCTCGCCTCCCCGCTCACCTACTTCGCGGGCGGGCCCGCCTTCACCGCGTCCGGTTTGTCGGCCAGCGGCTGCCACGCGGCGCCGAGCGAATACCAGTCGACGCGGCGCGTGAGCGTCATGATGCCGGCGAGGATCGCGAACAGCAGCAGCGAGCCGAGCATCAGCGCATTGTCTTCCGACAGCAGCAGCCCGTAGAGCGCCGCGTACAGCATCGCGAGCAGCGCCGTAAACGTCGCGCCGCGCTTCACGCTGTGCAGCACGAACGACAGGTAGAAGCCGAGCAGCCCGATGCATGCGCCGCTCGCCACGAGATACGCATAGCCGAACGCAATGTGTTCGGACAGGCTCAGCAGCAGCAGGAAGAACAGCGCGAGCGACAGGCCGACCAGCGTGTACTGGATCGGGTGAATGCGCAACCGCTTCACGAGTTCGTACATGAAGAAGCTCGCGAACGTGAGCATCACGAACAGCGCACCGTATTTCGTCGCGCGTTCGGCCTGCAGATAGACGTTCACGGGTTCGATCACCGACACCGATGCCCTCTCGATCCCACCGTCGCCGTTGCCGTTTCCGGACGCCACTTGCTCGCGCGCCTTCGTGTTGAACGACGTCACGCGCCAGTTGCTGACGAAGCCGCGCGCATCGACCGTGCGCTCGGCCGGCAGGAATTCGCCGCCGAAGCTCGGGTGCGGCCACGTCGATTTCAGCGAGAAGTCGTTCTGGTCGCCCACCGGCGCGAACGCGACCGACTCCGCACCGGCCAGCGGCAGCGCGATGCTGAACGGCACGACCGCCGCCCCCGCGTTTGCGTCCGCCAGCGCCGCGAGATCGACGTTCGCATGCACGCCCTGGCGCAGGCTGTCGAGTCGCGTGCCCTGCTCCACGTCGATCCGCTTGCCGCCGATGCGCAGGTCGGGCTGCGCCTTCAGCCCGCGAAGATCGCCGATGCCGAGCACGACGTACGCGCCGTCGACCTTGAAGCTCACGTGGCCGTCGGCCTGCGGCAGCTTCTTCAGGTCCGGCAGCGGCAGCGTGCCGGTCATCCGGCTGTCGAGCGCGTACACGAGCGCCTTGTGAATGCCGCGATAGCGCGTGCTGACCGACAGCGTGCCGTCGACGTTCAACGTCTTCGGGAATACGAGCAGCCGTTTCGCCTCGCTTTTCAGGCTGGTTTTCGCCTTGCCGCCGGCCCGCACGTCGTCGCTCACACGCGTGACTTCCGTGTAACGGACGACGAGCACCGGCCCCGTCACCGTCTGCGGCCCCGCGTAGCTCGCCCAGATGCTTTCCAGCGCACTTTGCCGATAGTCGGCGCGTTCCCGCACGATGCTCTGGACCATCTGCAGCGGGATGAGGATCGCCAGCGCGAGAAACGCGGTAATCATGGACTTGAACAACAGGACTCGATTCATTGCTGGCAGGTACCGGAGTGGAAGGTACGGTCAGCATGAGCGGCCCCGGTGAAGGGCGATTGAAGCCGATGTGAAGCGAATGTGTGGTGGGTGTGAAGCGCGCGATCAGCCGGCCGACGGCAGCGTGAGCGTCGCGCATGCGCCGCCTTCCGCGCGGTTCGCGAGCGCGACCTGGCCGCGGTGCAGCATCGCGACCTCGCGGACGAAACACAGCCCGAGGCCCGTGCTGCGATCCTGCCCGTCGGGCCTCGGCAGCGAATAGAAGCGTTCGAACACGCGCGACAATGCGTAGTCGGGCACGCCGGGGCCGTCGTCCGCGACGCGCACGACCGCGACGTGCGCCCTGCCCGCCGGCTGCCGCTCGAGCGCGATCCGGATGGTGCTGCCCGACGGCGCGAAATCCAGCGCGTTGTCGAGCAGGTTGCCGAGCGCCTGCCGCAGCAGGAACGGATCGCCGTCGACGACCACCGCATCGGCTCCATCGGCCGCATCCGCCGCACCATTCGCATCGATCCGCAAGCTCACGCCGCGCTGCCGCGCGCGCGGCTCGATATCGTCGACGAGCTGTTCGAGCACCGGCCGCAGCGCGACCGGTTCGTGCACCGACAGGCGCTGCTTCTGCTCGACCTCGGCCAGCGCGAGCAGCTTGCGGATCATCTGTTCGAGGCGGCCGGCCTGGCGGCGGATGTTCTCGGTGAAGCGCCGGCGGTTCGCGACCGGCATGTCCTCCTGCAACAGCTCGGCCGCGCCGCTGATCGCGGCCAGCGGGCTCTTCATCTCGTGCGTGAGCGTGTGGATATAGGTTTCGACGTATTGCCGGTCTTCCAGCCGCCGATGCATGCTTTCCACCGCGCGCCCGAGCTCGGCCAGCTCGTTCGCGCCCTGCAGCGGCATCGACGCGCGCTCGCCGGCCGCGATCGCGCGCGCATAGCGCTGCAGGCGCCGCAGCCCGAGCACCAGCCACCCCGTGCACGCGACGCCGATCAGCATCGCGCCGCCCATCAGCAACGCACCGTACAGCATGATCTTGCGCTGGCTGCGCGCGATGAACGGCGCGACCGTCTGGTTCGGTTTCGCGATCGTCAGCACGCCGATGATCTCGTCGCCGCGCCGGATCGGCGCCGCCACGTGCATCACGGTGCTGCCGTCGTCGTTCGGATCGCTGCGCGTGCTGCGCGCGCCGTATTCGCCGCGCAGCGTCCGGTACACGTCGTTCCAGCGCGAATAGTCCTGCCCGACCGCGCTGCCGGACGAGTCGTAGCGCACGATGCCGTGTGCGTCGGTGATGTAGAGGCGGTAGCCGATCGCGTTCTTCTGGATGCCCCACACGTTCGCGCTGACCGGGCGCTCGTGCAGTTTCCCGAGCTGCCGCGCGAACGCGCCGTCGGCGATATGCCCGTTCGCCATGTCGTCGGCGGCCAGCGTCGCCAGCACCTGCGCGGTGTCGACGAGCGTGTCCTCCATCGCTTCGCGCACGCCGGGCTTCACCTCCTGCACGAACACGCGCAGCGTGATCAGCGCGGCCAGGCCGACGATCAGGAAAAAGCCGAAGAAGATGCGCAGGCCGATATGCATGGGCGGAGCCGGTCGTTACGGTTGCAGCGAATAACCCATCCCGCGATGCGTGCGGATCGGGTCGCGCTCGGGATCGATCGCGCGCAGCTTGGCGCGCAGCGTCTTGATGTGCGTGTCGACCGTGCGGTCGGCCGAATCGAGCGCTTCGTGCCACACGAGATCCATCAGTTGCTCGCGCGAGTAGATGCGCCCCGGATGCCGGACCAGCAGCGCGAGCAGCCCGAATTCGTAGCGCGTGAGGTCCAGCGCGTGGCCGAGCCACGACACGCGCGCGCCGTCGATGTCGAGCGTGAAGCCGGAGGCAACCGGTGCGCACGCATCGGCCGGCACGGGCGCGGGCACCGGTTCCGGCGTGGCCGCCCGGCGGAAGCGGCGCAGGATCACGCGCACCCGCGCCGCCAGCTCGCGCGGCGAAAACGGCTTGACGACGTAATCGTCGGCGCCGATCTCGAGCCCGACGATCCGGTCGATCTCGTCGTGCCGCGCGGTCAGGAAAATCACCGGAATATCGGTGAACGTGCGCAGCCGCCGGCATACCTCGAAGCCGCTGAGGTCCGGCAGGCCGACGTCGAGCACCACGAGATCGACACGCGTAGCGCGCAGCTGATCGAGCGCCGCCTGTCCGAGCGTGCAGTGCATGGTCTGCATGCCGTCGGTGCCGAGGGCATAGACGATCGTGTCCGCGATCGCCTGTTCGTCTTCGACGATCAGGATGGTGGGCTGGGTCATGGCCTCGGATTCGGGTCTCGTATTCGGTCTCGTATTCGGTCTCGTATTCGGTCTCGTATTCGGGTCTCGGGTTCGGGTCTCGGGTTCGGGTCTCGGGTTCGGGTCGCGCGATCCGGTGCGACATTGTACGCACGGCCGGACCCGGCGAGCCCTCCCCGGTGCACTACGCGACGCGCCCGCTCACCGGAATCGACGCACCGGTGATCGCCTGCGCGTCGGGCGACAGCAGGAATCCGATCGTCGCCGCGAGCTGTTCCGGGCGGACCCAGCGCGAGAAGTCGGCGTCGGGCATGTCCTTGCGGTTCGGCGGCGTGTCGATGATGCTCGGCAACAGCGCGTTCACGGTCACGCCGCGATCGAGCAGCTCCGCCGCGAGCGCCTCGGTGAGCCGCGCGACACCCGCCTTCGCGGCCGCATACGCGCCCATCCCCGCGCCGGCCTTGAACGCCGCGCCCGCGCCGATGTTGACGATGCGGCCGGCCTGGCTCGCCACCAGGTATGGCAGCGCGGCCTTCGACGCATTCAGCGCCGTCTTCACGTTCAGTTCGTACATGCGGTCCCACGTGGCGGCATCGCCGTCGGCGATCGTCTGCCACACGAATGCGCCGGCGATGTTCAGCAGCGCGTCGACCCGGCCGAATTCGCGATTGACCGTTTCGAGCGCCTGCACGGCGGCCCGCGGATCGACTAGATCGATGCCGCCGATGCGTAGCGCATCGGCCGGCACGCCGGGCAGCGCCTGCGCCGCCGGAGCCGCGCCGCGGCCGATCAGCGCGACGCGGGCGCCGCGCTCGCCGAGCCACGCGGCCGTCGCGACGCCCAGATGACCGAAGCCGCCGGTGATCGCGACTGCCTTGCCTTTCAGGTGGTGTTCCATCGATGTGTTCTCCTGGATCGAGGGTGATGGGTTGAAATGCCGACAGCGTAGCGCCGTTCACGCGTTCGTGCGCACGGCGATGAGGGTGCCGTAATGCGGTTTCGGCCGTTTCGCTTTGGTTGCGCGGGAGCCCGCCCGGCGGCGTCAGGAAGCGGATCGCGGCCCACACGCCGCGGGGCATCGCAACATCGCGGGAGAGATCGGTTGCCGAGGATTGCCGAGGGTTGGACGTCGGCGAGCCTATGCGCCGCGGCACCCCATGCCCGGCCCGACAAGCGCGCCAACGGACGGCCGGGCATAATGCGCGATGCCCGCCAGGTGCGGCGCACGGCACGACAACCAAGCCCGCCTGGCCGACGGCACGTACCACCGCCGACTCGCCTCCCAATCTCAACCGTCAATCCCATGCAAGTACTCGTCATCGGAACCGGCAAGCTCGCCAACGAGTTGCTCGGCTCGCACACGCTCGACCCGGCCGCCTGCCGCGTGATGCCGTGGCCGGACAGCGCGCGAACCGACGCCCGACGTAGCGACGCCCGACGTAGCGACGCACGAACGATCGTCGTCCATGCCGGCTCGGGCCGCGAACTCCCCGACGCGATCGCATTCTGCCAGGCCACCGCGTCGCCGCTCGTCGAGTTGTCGACCGGCTCCGACCTCGAAACGGGGACGTACGGCTTTCCGGTCGTGCTGTGCCCGAACACGAACATCCTGATGCTGAAGTTCATGTGCATGCTGGAAGCCAGCGGCCACCTGTTTCGCGACTGCGAGATCGGCGTGACGGAGTCGCATCAGGCCGGCAAGACGTCCGTCCCCGGCACGGCCGTCGGTATCGCCCAATCGCTCGGCGTACGGCCGGAAGACATCCGCTCCGTGCGCGACCCGGCCGTGCAGCGCACCGAATTCGGCATCCCCGACGATCAGCTCGGCCGCCATGCGGTTCACCGGATACGCATCGACGACGGCGCATGCAGCCTGCAGTTCGAATCGCGCGTATCCGGCGCGACACCCTATGCGGATGGCGTATCGCGCATCGTCGAAGCCGTCCGGCAGCACGATCTGGAGCATCGCCGCTATTCGATCGTCGAGTTCATCCGCAACGGCTGGCTGTAGTCACGGCACGGCGTGCGGCACGTGCCCTCATGATGCGGGCCGTCCGCGGATGCCCGCACGGCCTCGCCGAAACCGATGCCCTCGCTAGCTCACCGCTACCCGTTGCCCAGCACCGCCCCGCTCTCCGGCAAGGTCGCGCCGCCGTCGACGACGATCGTCTGCCCGGTGATGTACGCCGCGTCGGCCGATGCGAGAAACAGCATCGCGTTCGCGATGTCCTCGGGCTCGCCCATCCGCGCGAGCGGAATGTCGCGCGCGATCTGCGCGGCGACGGACGCGTCGCCGAGATTGCCGGCCGCCGGCGTGCGGATCATCCCCGGTTCGACGCCGTTGACCGTCACGTCGCGGCGCGCCAACTCCAGCGCCGCCGCCCGAATGAAGCCGTTCACGCCGGCCTTCGACGCCGCGTAATGCGCGAGCCCCGGATAGACGACGCGCGGCCCCGTCACCGACGACGTGACGAGCAGCCGCCCGGCCCCCGCGCGCTCGAAGGCCGGCAACGCGGCCTGCGCAAGCCAGAACAGCGCCGACAGGTTGACCGACAGCGTGCGCTCGAGCGTCGGCTCGTCGATCCGCGCGAACGGCGTCAATGGAAAATACGCGGCATTGTGAACGACGACATCGAGCCGGCCGCCGTCGCGCTCGACCGCCGCGACGAGCGCATCTAGCTCGTCCCGGCTCGCGGCATCGACCCGATACGCGCGCGCTTCGCCGCCCGCGCTCGCCAGCGCGCCGGCCTGCACGGCCGCCGCGTCGCCGTTCAGGTCGGCCACGGCGACGAATGCGCCGGATTCCGCGAAACGGCGCGCGATCGCCGCGCCGATTCCTTGCGCGGCGCCCGTGACGAGCACGACGCGCCCGCTGAAATCCGCATGCAGGCGGCCGCTGCCCCGCACGGCAGTCATCGCTGCGCCTCGTCGCCGAGCGGATGCACGGTTTCGTTCAGTACCTGCGCGTAAGCGCCGACCGGGAAATTCGACAGCGTGCCGAAATCGCCGCCCTGATAGCCGAAGATCTTGCCGTCGGTCTTGCGTTGCGCGAGGTCGATCAGCACGACGCCGAGCGTCGGCACCACCTTTTCGCGCCACACGAACAGATACAGCGCGTCCGCAATCTTGAAGTAATGACAGCGGTCGACATCGGCCAGCCCGCCTTCGACGCCCTGCAGGCACTGCCATGCGTAGAAATTCTCGTTCAGGTAGATGTGCTCGTAGCATTCGGTCGGGCTGTAGCGGTACATCGTCCGTTTGCCGATCAGTTCGCGCGTGGGCGCGTGAAGCGGGCCCGGCTCGGCGTGGCCGCCGAGCGTGCCGTGCCGGAATTGCGCGTCGACGGCCGTCAGCGGCAGCCCGCGCGCGACGCGCGTGAACGCATCGATGCGCGTGTCGGCTTCCGTCGGCAACGTACCGACGACCGACGTCCACACGCCGTTGTCGAGATCGATCACGAGGCTGACCGATGTCGCCCGAGCGGTGGCATCGATGTAGTCGACGAAGTACAGCCCGTCGCGCAGCCGCGTCACGCGGCATGGCGCGCGGCCGCCCGTATCGGCCACCGCGTCGCGCCACTGCAGCGCGCCCGGCTCGAACGTATGGACGCGCCACGCGCCCGATGCGTCGACGAGCGTCAGCGTCCGCCCGACGAGCGCGTCGACGGATGCGAGGATGTTCGCCTCGGGCGCGAAGCCGTCCGCGAGCGCACCCACCTGAATGAATACCGGATCCTGTCGTTCCACCTGCCGCCTCCCGCGCAGCCTCAGGCCCGGCGGGCCGTGTACGCTGCTCATGCGCACATGGTGCGGGCTGCGCGCGCCGCGCGGTATCGGCCAAAAGGATGAAGGGCGCGCGGCGCCGGAACACGCTAAAGTGCACGTGATCCGCGCCGCCCCCGGCGCGAGGAGCGCACATGCATCGTGTCACCCATTACCGACGCACCGGCGAAGGCATCGAGGCAATCAGCCTCGAGTCCGACCGCGCGTTTCCGCGCCACGCGCACGACGAATTCGGGGTCGGCGTGATCGTCAGCGGTGCGCACCGGTCGTGGAGCGGCCGCGGTCAGGTCGACGCGCTCGCAGGCGACGCGATCATGGTCAACCCGGGCGAGGTGCACGACGGCTCGCCGCTCGAAGCCGGCACCGGGCGGCGCTGGCGGATGCTCTATCTCGCCCCCGCGCTGGTCGCGAGCGTCGCGGCGGAAGAAGGCATCGGCGGCGTCGAGCTTGCGCATCCGGCCGTGCGCGACACGCGGCTTGCGGCCGCCGTCGGCCGGCTGCATGCGCGCATCGTCGCAGGCGAAACCCAGCCGCTGGCCCGCGACGAAGCGCTCGTCATGCTCGTCGCCGGGTTGCTCGCCCGGCACGCAAGCCGCACGCTGCCGGCGGCCGGCGTCGCGCCGGCGGTCCACGTCGCGCGGGAGCGGCTCGACGCGGCGCCGGCCGCACCCGTGTCGCTCGCCGAGCTGGCCGACCTGAGCGGCGTCAGCCGCTTCCAGTTGCTGCGCGGCTTTGCGCGCGAGCTCGGCATCACGCCGCATGCATACCTGGTTCAGTCGCGCACGCGGCTGGCGCGCGCGCTGCTGGCCAGCGGCCTGCCGATCGCCGATGCCGCGGCCGAAGCCGGCTTCGCCGATCAGAGCCACCTGACCCGCGCATTCGCGCGCCAGTTCGGCATCACGCCGGGGCGGTTCACGCACGCGGGTTGAGTAACGCCGTCGGCCGCGCAACGCCGGGGCGCGCCGGACGCACTGCGTTCGAAGACGATTGCCCCCTCCACGGCCACCGCGACCTGTTGCGTCAGCGCAAGCCGACGGTTCACCACCTTCAGTCCCGTCCCTGGCTGCAATTTCGTTCAAGACGCACGCTGCCGCCATACACGACGATGCGGCGCATGAAGACACGACTGATCGGCTATCTCTATCTCGCCGCCGCGATGGCGGGCGTCGGCAGCACCGTCATCGCGAGCCGTCTCGCGGCCGGCGGCCTGCCGCCGTTCGCGGCCACCGCGCTGCGCTTCCTGATCGCGACCCCGTTGCTGTTCGCGATGATGCGCGCGCAGCGCATGCGCTGGCCACGCATTTGCGCACGCGATGCCGTGCTGCTCGTCATTCAGGCGGCGGCGGGCGGCGTCGGCTATACGGTGCTGCTGATCAGCGGCACGAAACTGTCGTCGCCGCTCGATGCCGGCGTGATGCTCGGCACGTTGCCGGCCATGTCGACGCTGATCGCGGCCGTCGTGCTGCGCGAGCGGCAGACGCCGCGCGACTGGCTGGCCGCCGCGCTCGCCACGGCCGGCGTGCTGTTCGTCACGTTCGCGCCGGGCCATGCGATGCCGTCGCTGCAAACGCTCGTTGGCGATGCGCTGGTGCTGGCGGCCGTCGCATGCGAAGCGGTCTTCATCCTGCTCAACCGTCGGCTTGCCGCGCCGTTGCCGCCGCTTGCGCTATCCACCGCGATGTCGGGCCTCGGCTTCGTGCTCGCACTCGTGCCGGCCGCGTTCGAATGGCATGCGGTGGCGAGCAGCTGGACCGTCGGCGCCGTGTCGGCGATCGTCTACTACGCATTGATTCCGACCGTGCTGGGTTACCTGTGCTGGTATGCGGGCTCGGCACGCACGAGCGGCACCGAGGCGGCCCTGTTCACCGCGGTCGCGCCGGTTTCGGCCGTGCTGTTCGCGGTCGCGCTGTTCGGCGAAACGCTGACCGGCACACGTGTCGCCGGCATCGCGCTCGTCGTCGCCGGCATGCTCGTCGGCGCGACGCGACGGCGCGAGCCGCCCGTCGAACCGCGCGCCGCGCTCGCCGCGCAGGCCGCCGCCGACTGACTCGCGTTCGTCGCGTCCCCGCGGAGACGGCGGCGCCTCCGCCGACGTCGCAGCGCTCGTCGATCCAGCCTTTCCGTCACACGGTCGACCGACTGTAGGAATGTGTCCGCGCACCGCAAAACCGTTGCGCACGACTGCGCAAGATGCAATATTCGCGTGGCCGGCCCCTTTGACCACCATCGAACAACACTCCGCCACGCAATGAACAGGAAGGAAGCCAAAACAAGAATCGCGGTGCTGCTGTCCGCGGGAACGAGGAAGGCCGACGCGCTGGCCGAGCTATCCGGGCAAGGGCTCAAGGATCGCGTGCTCGCGCACCTGATCGCGTCGCGCCCCGACCCTGAACGCTGCCGCAAGAACAAGATACACATCCGGATCCTGATCGCGCTCGGCATCGCGCAGTTGGTCATCAGCCTGATGCTTGCGTACTACTTCCTCGCGTCCGGCGCCGGCGGCGTCCTGGTCACCGCCTTCCTGGCGTTGACCGTGCCGCTGTCGCTGCTGTTCATCTGGGGCTTCGCGACCCATCGTGTCGGCGCATATCACGCGTTCATCCTGCTGTCGCTGCTGCAGATGCCGAAGACCGTCGCCGATCTCGGGCGGGATCCGTCCGCCGCGCTGCCGAGCCTCGCGATCACGGTCGCGCTGGTCGGTTATGTCTGGTTCGTCCGCAACCGGTTGTTCCCCGACTACGGCTGGTTCACGCCGCGCAAGGTCGAGGGCCGCTACGCGTTCGTGGAACGCGCCTGACGCCGCGGCATCGATTCGTACGCAAAAAAGGCGCCGGGCCGCCCCGCCATCGCGGGAAGGCCCGGCGCCTTCTGCATGCCGGAACCGGTCGGCTTACTTGGCCTTTTCAGCCGAATCGCTGATCGCCTGGCCGCCCTTCGAAATGTCCTGGCCCACGCCGGCGACGGTATTGCAACCGGCGAGCGCGGCGGTCACCACCAGCAGCATTGCAGCAATCGTACGCGTCATTCTCATTCTCCTTCGAATCAACAAGCCCGACCGGGCGAATCGTATGCGGCGCGGCGCCCGGCACGCTGCCGGACACGGGGCCTGACCTGATTATACGGAGACGCGCGCCGCGCGCCAGTACGGCCCCGCGAGTGTCATACGCGCCCCCCTGCGCGCGCAGATTTTTCTTGACTTCATCGCGGCAGAAACTAATATACGCACCGCGTATATTTTCCGTCCAGGAGCCGCCGATGACCGTTCCCCAGCAAGCCTTCCTCCGCGACGCGATGCGCCGCCTCAACATGACCCGCGAGGCATTCGCGAATCGCATCGGCGTCAGCCGCCGCGCGCTGGATACGTGGCTGCTTCCGGACGATTCGCAGGAATCGCGCGGGATGCCCGAGATCGTCGAGCGCTTCGTGTCGGAAATCGTCGAGCGTTCGGCGCCGGATGGCGAGAACTATACGCAAAGCGTAGACAAACAAGGGCTCGCGAAGCAATTCCTGTTCGAAGGCAAGCCGCAATTGATCTCGGTCGACCAGTTTTCGCGGGATTCGGTCGAGGCGCTGTTCCGCGTGGCCGACGTCATGCAGCCGATCGCGCGGCGTCACAAGATTTCACGCGTGCTCGAAGGCGCCGTGCTCGGCAACCTGTTCTTCGAGGCCAGCACGCGCACGCGCGTGTCGTTCGGCGCGGCCTTCTGCCGGCTTGGCGGCTCGGTGTGCGACACGACGGGCTTCACGTTCTCGTCGATGGCGAAGGGCGAATCGATCTACGACACGAGCCGCGTGATGGCCGGCTACGTCGACGCGCTCGTGATCCGCCATCCGGAAAAAGGCTCGGTGGCCGAATTCGCACGGGCGACCAACCTGCCGGTGATCAACGGCGGCGACGGCCCCGGCGAGCACCCGAGCCAGGCGCTGCTCGACCTCTACACGATCCAGCGCGAGTTTTCGCGGCTCGGCAAGATCGTCGACGGCGCGCACATCGCGCTGGTCGGCGACCTGAAGTACGGCCGCACCGTGCACTCGCTCGTCAAGCTGCTCGCGCTGTACCGCGGGCTGAAGTTCACGCTCGTGTCGCCGCCGACGCTCGAGATGCCGGCGTACATCGTCGACCAGATCTCGACGAACGGCCACGCGGTCGAGCAGACGAACGATCTCGCGGCGGGCTTGCGCGGCGCGGACGTGGTCTACGCGACGCGGATCCAGAAGGAGCGCTTCACCGACGAGTCGTTCGAAGGCTATACGCCGGATTTCCAGATCAACCAGGCGCTCGTCGACTCGGTGTGCAAGCCCGACACGCTGATCATGCACCCGCTGCCGCGCGACAGCCGGCCTGGCGCGAACGACCTGTCGGTCGACCTGAACCGCGACCCGCGTCTCGCGATCTTCCGGCAGACCGACAACGGCATTCCGGTGCGGATGGCGATCTTCGCGGTGCTGCTGGGCGTCGAGAATCTCGTCCAGCATTCGATGCGCGACGCGACGTGGCGCCCGCCGGCATACCTGGGGCCGGAGGATGCGGTGTTTCACGGAATCGACTGATCTGCGGCCGGTGGCGCGCGCCCGAACGGGAATTTGCTGCAGTTCAAGGGCCGCGCGCAGACGTAACGCATTCAACGCGCCGACTTGCACGGCGCGTTGTCATTTTCGGCGCCGGTGACGTGACGGCCGCCGACCCGGCGCCGGCGGAACCAAGAGTCGATCACACGCAGGCCTGCTGCTTCGAACGGCGCGACGTCGCGCGTGGCCACGATCGAACCGTTCGAGGCGGCGATTGCAGCGACGAAGCCATCGGCAGACGCCATTGCGTTGCCTGTCGCTCCCCGGCCACGAGCCTTCGACCCCTCCGCAACATTCGTCAACAATTCCCCGACAAATGAGAACAAGAACGCTTCTCATTCATAAAGAAATTACATAGAATGCCGCCTGAAAACAAATCGTAATAATCCCCGCCGGCATGCACATTTCCGTAGCGCACTGCCCCGGGAGCCACACCGCGAGGTCGAAGCGCACCATGAAGTCCCGTCCCGACGAGCTGAAGCTCGGCAAGTTCACCACCCTCTGCGGCGTGCTGGCCGCGAGCCCCGCGTTCGCCGACGGCACGCCGCCCGCGGCGACCGCCGGCACCGAAGGCCATCTCGCGCCGATCGAGATCCAGGGCAAGACCGAGCACAGCTACAAGGCCGACTTTTCCGCTTCCGCGAAATTCACCGCGCCGCTCGTCGACACGCCGAAATCCGTCACCGTGATCCCGCAGGAACTGATCCAGAACAGCGGCGCGACCACGCTGACCGAAGCGCTGCGTACCGTGCCCGGCATCACGTTCGGCGCCGGCGAGGGCGGCAACCCGCTCGGCGACCGTCCGTTCATCCGCGGCTACGACACGCAGGGCAGCATGTTCGTCGACGGCATGCGCGACACGGGCGCCACCACGCGCGAGATCTTCAACACCGAGCGCGTCGAGATCACCAAGGGTTCCGACGGCGCGTACGGCGGCCGCGGCGGCGCGGGCGGCAGCATCAACCTGATCACGAAGGCCCCGCACCTCGGCACGACGGCCGCCGCGAGCGCGGGCCTCGGCACCGACCGCTATCGCCGCTTCACCGCCGACGGCAACTGGCAGTTCGCCGATCACGCCGCGTTCCGCCTGAACCTGATGAGCCACAACAACGACGTGGCCGGCCGCGACGCCGTCAACAACGAGCGCTGGGGCGTCGCGCCGTCGATCGCGTTCGGTCTCGGCACGCCGACGCGCGTGACCGCGAGCTACTACCACCTGCAGACGGACGACATGCCCGACGGCGGCATCCCGTACTTCTATACGACGTCGAACAAGCCCGCGAACGTCGGCACGATCTATCCGGCGCCCGTCGATCGCCACAACTTCTACGGCCTGATCGACCGCGACTTCCGCAAGACCACGTCGGACATCAGCACGATCAGGATCGAGCACGACATCACGCCGAACCTCACGGTGCGCAACACCGCGCGCTACACGGAATCGACGCAGGACTACATCTGGACGCAGCCGGACGACAGCCAGGGCAACGTGGTGAACGGCAAGGTCTGGCGCCGCAACAACAACCGCAACAGCGCGATCAACAGCCTCGCAAACCTGACCGAGCTGTTCGGCGAATTCCGCACGGGCCCGTTCAAGCACAGCTTCAACACCGGCATCGAGCTGTCGCGCGAATGGGGCAAGCGCGACTCGTACACGGTCGCGACCGACACCGGCAAGATCTGCCAGCAAGGCATCGGCGCCGCGTCCGGCTACAACTGCACGAGCCTGTGGTCGCCGAACCCGAGCGATCCGTGGGCCGGCTCGATCTCGCGCAACAACGACTACGCGCATGCGCGCACCACCACGAAATCGATCTACGGCTTCGACACGATCGAGATCACGCCGCGCTGGCAGGTCAACGCCGGCGTGCGCGTCGACGACTACTCGACCCGCTTCACCGATACCAAGGCGAATGGCGGCAAGACCTACACGCGCGACGACACGCTGTTCAACTGGCAGGCCGGCCTCGTGTTCAAGCCCGCGCGAAACGGCAGCATCTATGCGTCGTATGCGACGTCGTCGACGCCCGCCGGCATGCTGCTCGGCGAAGGCAGCGAAACGCAGTCGCTCACGCCGGGCCGCGGCGGCGTCGGCCCGAATGCCGATCAGCTTTCTCCGGAAAAGAACCGCAGCATCGAACTCGGCACGAAATGGAACGTGCTGAACGACAAGCTGTCGCTGACGGCCGCGCTGTTCCAGATCGACACGACGAACGCGCGCGTGACGCTGCCGAACAACCAGTACGCGATGGTCGGCAACAAGCGCGTGCAAGGCCTCGAGCTCGGCGTCGCAGGCCAGATCACGAAGCAGTGGCAGGTGTTCGGCGGCTACACGTACATGAAGAGCGAACTGCGCGACAACGGCAAGGACACCGCGAACAACGGCAACCGCTTCCCGAACACGCCGAAGCACAGCCTCACGATGTGGTCGAACTACGACATCACGCCGAAGTTCACGGTCGGCGGCGGTGCGTTCTACATGTCGGAAGTGTTCGGCGATCCCGCGAACCTGCGTGCCGTGCCGTCGTACTGGCGCTTCGACGCGATGGCGCAGTACCGGATCAACAAGAAGCTCGATCTGCAACTGAACGTGAACAACCTGTTCAACCGCACCTACTTCGATCAGGCGTATCCGGCGCACTATGCGTCGATCGCGCCGGGCCGCTCGGCGTTCGTCACGCTGAACGCGCGCTACTGATCGATGGAGGCCGTGTCGCTGAAGGCGCTCGCGTCGGTCTCGCCGCGCGAGTTCGCCGACATCCTGGCCGGGCCGCCCGAGCGCGCCGCCGCGTGGGTCGCGGCGGCGGCCGAGCACGGCATCGTCGATGCGCAGGCCGTGTACGGGCAATACCTGCTCGACGGCCACGGCGTGCGGCGCGATCCCGCGGCCGCGCTCACGTGGTTCCGGCATGCCGCGCACGCGAATCATCCGATGGCGATGAACATGCTCGGACGCTGCTACGAGTTCGGCTGGGGCACGGCCGCGTGCGCGCCGGTCGCCGTGTATTGGTACCGGCTCGCCGCGCAGGCGGGCCTCGACTGGGGCATGTACAACTACGCGACCGCACTCGCCCTCGGCAACGGCGTCGACGAGAACCGCGCCGACGCGCTCGAGTGGTTTCGTCGCGCGGCCGCGCTCGGCCATGCAAAATCGATCAACCTGATCGGCGGCTTCTACGAGGACGGCTGGGTCGTACCGGTCGATATCGATGCCGCGTTCGACCACTATCGCCGTGCCGCCGTTGCCGGCGATTTTCGCGGCCAGTTCAACTACGCGCGGCTGCTCGCCGAGCGCGGGCGCGTCGACGAAGCGCTCGTGTGGCTCGCGCGGGTGCCGGCCACCGCGACACCCGCGTTCATCGCGAAGATGCGCGCGTATCTCGTGTCGTCGCCGCTCGACGCGTTTCGGTCGGCGGCGATGCAACTGGCGCCGCACGCAATGGAATCCGTATCATGATGCTTCACATCCCCGGCGTACTGACGAAAGCGCAGGTCGCGCAATGCCGCGAACTTCTCGATCGCGCCGAATGGATCGACGGCAACGCGACGTCTGGCGCGCAGTCGGCGCTCGCGAAACGCAACCGGCAATTACCGGAAGGCTCGCAGGCCGCACGCGCGGTGGGCGACGCGATCCAGGATGCGCTCGCGCGCCATCCGCTGTTCTTTTCCGCGGCGCTGCCGCTCAAGGTGTTTCCGCCGCTGTTCAATCGCTATGCAGGCGGCGAGACGTTCGGCACGCACGTCGACAACGCGATCCGGCTGCTGCGCGGCACGGATTTCCGCGTGCGCAGCGACCTGTCGGCCACGCTGTTCCTCGAAGAACCCGATGCGTACGACGGTGGCGAGCTGTGCGTCGAAGATACGTACGGCGTGCATCGCGCGAAGCTGCCGGCGGGCGACCTCGTGCTGTATCCGGCATCGAGCCTGCATCACGTCACACCGGTGACGCGCGGCGAGCGCGTGGCGTCGTTCTTCTGGATCCAGAGCATGGTGCGCGACGACGGCGACCGCACGCTGCTGTTCCAGCTCGATACGCAGATTCAGGCGCTTTCCGCGGAAAAAGGCGCGAAGGATCCGATGGTCATTTCGCTGACCGGGATTTATCACAATCTTTTGAGGAAGTGGGCGGATGCGTAGCGCGAGCCGGTCACGGCCCACGGCGCTTGCGCCGCATCGAAATGCGAGGCTAAAATGACCATAGTCTGATGACCATGACCATATCATGATGCCGCACGCTCCCGTATCGAAATCCGAATTCAAGGCTCGCGCGCTCGAATACTTCCGGCTCGTCGAGGCGTCGGGCGAAAGCCTGATCGTCACCGACCACGGCAAACCGACGCTCGAGATCCGCCCGTATCGCTCGCGCGAAGCTCAGCCGTTGGACATATTGCGCGGGTCGGTCATGCGCTACGACAATCCTCTCGATCCGATTGCGGAAGATGATTGGGAGGCGTCGCGGTGATCGTGCTGGATACGCATGCATTGGTGTGGTGGGTAGCGGGCGACCCCGCGCTCAGCAAGAAGGCGCGGAGCGCGATCGATCGCGCGCGGAGCGAAGGTGCGCTCGCCGCATCCGCGATCTCCGCGTGGGAAATCGCGATGCTGGTGCGCAACGATCGCCTCGCATTGACGATGGATGTCGACGCGTGGCTCGCCACCGTCGCGCAGATCGACGGCATGCGTTTCGTGCCGGTCGATGCCGACATCGCCGCCAAATCCACCGACCTGCCCGGCACGTTCCACAAGGATCCGGCCGATCGCATGATCGTCGCGACCGCGCGGCGTCTCGGCGCGCCGCTCGTCACGCGCGACGAAAAAATCCGCGCGTACGCGCACGTCAAGACGCTCTGGTAAGCGTCGCCCGCGCTCGCATCAAATCGCGGCGCATTCTCCACGAGACTCTGGCATATCGGCGATTCGTCTGACCAAAACGACCGCGGCCACCCTGCTCGACATCGGCCGGCGGCCTGCAACCGGCCTCGCCATCATGAACGCCATCGACCAGGAATCGTCCGGCGCGTGCTATACGCACAACCCGTTCATCAGCCGCGCGAAACCGCCAGATCCTGATCGACGCGCTGACGGACACCGGCTTCACGAATTACCCGTCCGAATGGTGGCACTGGTCGTTCGGCGATCGCTATTGGGCCGTGATCCAGAACGAATCGCACGCAATTTACGGTCCTGTCGACGAAAGCATGCTGGACGAAGCGGCGCGATGACAGTTTTCCCGATCCGGCAGGCGTGATTCGGTAACATCTTCACTTGCCGATCCCCGTGTGCTCCCGCACAATCGCAGCACCTGCCTCACTCCCCTCGCGCCGATGTCCTATGCGTCACTCGCCACCGGCGTCCTGCTCGCCGGCGGCCTTGGTCAACGCTTCGACCCGAGCGGCCTGCACAGCAAGCTGCTCGCCCGGCTCCCCGACGGCACGCCGGTTGCGGTGGCCGCCGCCCGCCGTCTCGCGGCAGCCACCGCCGACGTGATCGCCGTCGTGCGTCCCGGCGCCGAAACGCTTGCGATTCTGCTGAACGAAGCCGGCTGCCAGGTCGTCTATGCACCCGACGCGTTGCGGGGCATGGGCGCGAGCCTCGCGGCCGGCGTCCGGACGACGCCCGACGCGAGCGGCTGGCTCGTCGCGCTCGGCGACATGCCGTGGATCGCCGCTTCCACCTACGAAACGGTCGCACGCGCGCTCGAAGCCGACAACGCATCGATCGTCGCGCCCGCGCATCGCGGCGTGCGCGGGCATCCAGTCGGTTTCGCCGCGCACCACTTCGAAGCACTGGCCGCCCTCGACGGCGACACGGGCGCCCGCGCGCTGTTCGCCAGCGCGCCGGTGCAACTGCTCGACATCGACGATCCCGGCATCCTGCGCGACGTCGATACACCGGCGGACTTGCGCTGACTTCGATTGCGCGACCTCGCGAGATCCCGCACGAACACCGTCAATAGGCGGATTTCGCCGACGATCGGCAGCCTGCCGCAAGAACCCGCTGCAAACGCGCGCCCGATTGGCTATAACCAAGACGAGGCGCGTCCACCGCGCCACCGCCGTCACGCACCGCACGAGTTCTCCATGAGCGACCACACGACCCCGACGCCCGAGCCACCGGCCGACCCGAACCGCGACCCGGAAGACGACCCGTTCTCGTCGCCGCCCGGCCATCACGACAACCCGCAGCAGCCGGACGGACCGCCGAGCAAGGACCCGGTCTAGCCGCGCGCCGGCCGCGCCGCGAACTCGACCGCGACTTACGTGACGGGCTCTAGCGCGCGGTATATCCCCCGTCGATCGGCAACGACACACCGCTGATCATCGACGCCGCATCGCTCAGCAAAAACAGGATCGGCTCGACGACTTCGTCCGGCTGCGCGAACCGGCCGAGCGGAATCGCGGCGAGCATCGGTTCGCGCTTGTCCGGTTCGCTCCACGCGAACTGCGCCATCGGCGTGAGCGTGACGGTGGGATTCACGCTGTTCACACGAATGCCGTGCGGGCCGAGCTCAATGCACAGCACGCGCGTGATCGCGTCCATCGCCGCCTTCGACGCGCAATAGCTCAGATGCGCGGGCAGCCCGACGAGCGACGCCTGGCTCGACACGTTGACGATGCTGCCCCGCGCGTGCGCGTCACCGCGTCCGTCGCGCTCGATCATCCTTCGCGCCACGGCCCGCGCGACGAGCGCCGCACCGCGCGCATTGACGGCCATCACGCGATCGAAATGCGCGGCTTCGACGTCGAGCGCAGGCTCGAGCGACGCGATCCCCGCGCAATTGACGAGGCCGTCGAACGCATCGTACGCGGCGAGTGCGGCATCGATCGCGTGTTCGTCGCCGCCGACATCCATGCGCAACGTCTCGCACGCAATCTCCGCGGCGAGCGTGTCGAGCGCGGCCATGTCGCGCGCCGCCGCGACGACGCGCGCGCCTGCATGCGCCAGCGCGACCGCGCACGCACGGCCGATTCCGCTCGAGGCGCCCGTGACGAGCACCGTCGACCCACTGAAATCGAATCGTGTGTTCATGATGATGTCCCGAGCCTGTGCATGATCGGCTTGAGTGCCGGATACAGCGCCGTATAGAGCGAAAAACGCGCGTCGTACGTTTTCGCGCGGTCGGCGTCGGGCCGTGCGCGCTCGACGAGCGTGACCCAGCCGCCCTGCGCGTCGTCGCGCGACACGAGCCCTGCGCCGACGCCCGCGAGCAGCGCGGCGCCCATTGCGGCTTCGACGTCCTGCTCGATCGTCCACACCGGAAAACCCGTCACGTCGGCGATGATCTGCATCCACAGCGCCGAATGCGCGGCGCCGCCGACGACGATCAATCGATCGTCCAGCGCCGCCGCGCCACGGCGGCCGGCCTCGATGTTGTGGCGCAACGCGAACGCGACGCCTTCGAGTACCGCACGATAAAGATGCGCACGCGTATGCGCGAGACTCAGCCCGACGAACGCGCCGCTCGCCTTCGCATCCCACACCGGGCTGCGCTCGCCCATCAGGTACGGCAGAAACAGCACGCCGTCGGCGCCGGCCGGCACGCGCTCGGCCGCCTCCTCGAGCAACATGTGCGGATCGCCGTGCGGCAGCAGGCGCGCCGCGTCGATTTCCGCGTGACAGAACTGGTCGCGAAACCATGCGACCGATGCGCCGGCCGTGATCGCTCCGCCGAACACGTAGAGGTCGCGCTGCCCGTCGAACACGTGCGGCATGCTGACGAGACCGTGGCGCGCATCGACGTGCCGGTTCACGTAGCCCCAGCACATGCTCGTGCCGATCATCGCGACGTGCTGCCCGGTGCGCGTGGCACCGGCCGCGAAGGTCGCCACCGACGCATCGACGCCGCCTGCCACGACGGGCGTGCCGGCCGGCAGGCCGAGTTGGGCGGTCCATTGCGACAGCAGGCCGCCGACGACGTCCGTCGAGTCGACCAGCCGCTCGGGCATCATCGTCGCCGGAATGCCGAGCATGTCGAGCGCGTCGTCCGACCACTCGCGGCGCGCGACGTCGTACACGCCGCCGATATTGCCGGCCGAACTGTGGTCGACCGCGACTTCGCCGGTCAGCAGATAGATCACGTACGCGTTCGGCGGCAGGAAATAGCGCACGTTCGCCCACACGTCCGGCCGCTGGTCGCGCAGCCACAGCATCTTGGTGAACCCGTAGTAGCTGTCGACGCCGTTGCCGGTGATCACGCGCAGCCGCTCGACGTTCACGTGCTCGTTGACCCAGTCGACTTGCGCGGTCGCACGCCGATCCATCCAGATCAGGCACGGATGCAGCGGCCGCATGTCGATGTCGACCGGGATGCCCGAGCCGCCGTACAGGCTGCTCACGCATACCGCGCGAATCGCATCGGCCGGCACCCCCTGCGCGCGCGCGTCGCTCACGCAGCCCGCGATGCAGTCGAGCACCGCGTCGAACCACACCTTCGGCCACTGCTCGGCCCACAGCGGGCGCGGCGTATCGGGCTGGTAGCCGGCCGAGCGCCGCGCGACGATCGTGCCGTGCCGGTCGACGAGCAGCGCCTTGGTGCTCTGCGTGCCGATGTCGACGCCTATGACGTATTCCATGATGTCTCCGGTGAGGCGCGCGCCGGCCGTCAGCGGGCCGGCTTCAGCAGCACCTTGATCGATTCGGGCGATTTCGCGACGCGGATCGCGTCGTCCCATTCCTCGAGCGCGAAACCGTGCGTGACGATGCCCTTCGACGTGACGAGCCCGCGCGCGAGCAGGTCGATCGCGACCGGATAGCAGTATGGCCCGAGGTGCGCGCCGCGTACGTCGAGCTCCTTGCGGTCGCCGATGATCGACCAGTCGACGGTCGCATCCTCGCCGAACACGCTGAATTCGACGAAGCGGCCGAGCTTGCGGATCAGGTCGAGCCCCTGGTTCACGCCGACCGGCGCACCGGTCGTCTCGATGTACACGTCACAGCCATAGCCGTCGGTGAGCGCACGGACGATCTCGCGCGCGTCGTCGCGCTTCGGGTTGATCGTCACGTCGGCGCCGTACTGCCGCGCGAGTTCGAGCCGTTCGTCGATCAAGTCGATCACGACGAGTTTCTTCGGCGTCTTCAGGTGCGCGACCTGCGTCATCATCAGCCCGAGCGGGCCCGCGCCCGCGATCACGACGACGTCGTCGAGCTGGACGTCGCCGCGGTTCACCGTGTGGATCGCGCACGACAGCGGCTCGATGATCGCGGCATCCTCGAGCGATATGCCGAGCGGGATCTTGTGGACGATCGCGGTCGGCGGAATGCGCATGTATTCGGCCATCCCGCCGTCGGCGACCTCGCGCTGGAAGCCGAAAATGTTGTGCACCTCGCACATCCAGTACTGGCCCGACCTGCAATAGCGGCACTTCCCGCACGGCACGATCTGCTCGGCGATCACGCGCTCGCCCAGCGCGACGCCGAAATGCTCGGCCGCGCCGTCGCCGAGCGCTTCGACATAGCCGAAGAATTCGTGGCCGGGAATCACCGGCGCCTTCACCCATGGGCTCGGGCCGCCCCAGAACATCTTGGCGCCGGTATAGCATTTGCAGTCGCTCGCGCAGATGCCGCACGCGGCGATGCGGATCACGAGCTCGTTCGTACCGGGGCGCGGCATCGCGACCTGTTCGACGCGATAGTCCTCGGGGCCGTGGCAGACGACCGCGGTCATGCGCGGTTGGGCTTCGGGTGTCGTCATGAGTTGTCTCTTTTCTGAATGATTCGGATAACCGATATTTCCGTCGTTACCGCGATCGCTCGCGGCTGATGTAGATCGCGAGCAGGATGATTCCGCCCTTGATCACGTTCTGCACATACGGGTTCACGCCGATCATGTTGAGCCCGTTGTTGAGCACGCCGAGCAACAGTGCGCCCACCAGCGTGCCGAGAATCGCGCCGCGCCCGCCGGAGATCGACGTGCCGCCCATCACGACGGCCGCGATCGCGTCGAGCTCGAAGCCCACGCCCGCGTTCGGCTGCCCGCTCATCAGGCGCCCGGTCAGCACGATCGCGGCAAGCGCGGACGTGAGCCCGGCCAGCGTGTAGACGATCAGCTTCACGCGCGCGACGCGCACGCCGGTGAGCCGCGTCGCCTGCTCGTTGCCGCCGATCGCATACACGTAGCGGCCGAATGGCATCCGGTCGAGCAGCAGCCACGCGATCGCATAGACCACCAGCATGATCAGCACCGGCGCCTGGATGCCGAGCACCTTGCCGCTGCCGAAGAACGCGACCCAGTCGGGCAGCCCGTCGATCGGATAGCCGCCCGTGTAGATCAGCGCGAGACCGCGCGCGATGCCCATCGTCGCGAGCGTGACGATGATCGGCGGCATTCCCGCGAACGCGACGAACACCCCGTTCAGGACACCGAAGCCGAGGCCGACCGCGATGCCGATCGCCAGCGCGGCGACCGCGTTGACGCCCGCGACCATCAGCCCGGCCGCGAGCGTGCCCGACAGCGCCATCACCGAGCCGACCGACAGGTCGATCCCGCCCGTCAGGATCACGCAGGTCATGCCGACCGCGATGATCGCGTTGATCGACACCTGGCGCAGCACGTTCTCGAGGTTCGCGGCGGACAGGAAGCTCGGGCTCGCGATCATCATCGCGATGCAGACCACGACGAGGCCGACGAGCGGATAGAACAGCGTCGAGCGGCGCAGTTGCGCCCACATCGCGCGGGGCGGCGGTGCGTCGCCGTTTCCGGCCGTGGCCGCGAGCGTCGTCGAACGCGTGGAAGAAGAATCAGGCAGGTTCATGGGTCGCTCCTCGCGTGCCGGCCGTGGCATAGGTCATGACCGTGTCGGGATCGATCTCGTCGCCGGAGAGCGTCGCCTCGATGCGGCCTTGCCGGAACACGGCGACGCGATCGCACATGCCGACGATTTCCGGCAATTCGGACGAGATCATGATGATGGCGTAGCCGCGCGCGGTAAGTTCGCGCATCAGCCCGTAGATTTCGGCTTTCGCGCCGACGTCGATGCCGCGCGTCGGCTCGTCGAAGATCAGCACCGACGTGTGATGGTTCAGCCAGCGCGCGATCACGACCTTTTGCTGGTTGCCGCCGGACAGCGTCGCGACCTCGGTGTGGATCGACGGCGCCTTTACACCGACGCGCCGCATCACGTCATGCGTGGTGCGCGCCTCGCTTCGCCGGTCGATCAGCCAGCGCATCGACCGGTACTTGCCGAGGTTGTTCAGCGAGATGTTGTCGCGAATCGAGAACGACGTGACGAGCCCTTCCGTCTTGCGGCTTTCCGGCAGGATGCCGATGCCCGCGCGCAGCGCGTCGGCTGGATCAGCGAGCTTCGCCGCCGCGCCCCGCACGCGCAGCGCCTTGCGATGCGCGCGCGTCGCGCCGATCACCGCGAGCGCGGTCTCGGTACGCCCCGAGCCGACCAGCCCCGCGAAACCGAGGATCTCGCCTTCATGCAGCGCAAAGCGGTTCACCGGGCCGTCGCGCTCGATCTGCAGCGCATCGACCTCGAGCACGGCCGGCGCGTCGGCCGGCCGCGCCGGCTTCGGCGGAAAGCTGCTTTCGATCCGGCGGCCGACCATCATGCGCACCAGTTGCTCGACGTCGGTGCGCGCGACCTCGGTCGTCGCGACGTACTGGCCGTCGCGCAGCACCGTGATGCGGTCGCACACCGCGAAGATCTCGTCGAGGTGATGCGAGATGAAGATCATCGCGACGCCCTGCCGCTTCAGCTCGCGCATGATCGCGAACAGGTGCTCGGCCTCGGCCGGCGTGAGCGTGGCGGTCGGCTCGTCCAGGATCAGGATGCGCGCGTCGAGCGACAGCGCCTTGCCGATCTCGACGAACTGCTGTTGCGCGACCGACAGCGCGCGGATCGGCGCATCGAGATCGATCGCCACGCCCAGGCGAGCGAAGATGGCGGCCGCCGCGGCGCGCATCCGCTTGCGGTCGCGCGCGCCCCAGCGGTTGCGCAGCTCGCGGCCGAGGAACAGGTTGTCGACGGCATCGAGGTGCGGAATCAGGCTGAATTCCTGGAACACGATGCCGACGCCGGCCGCGACCGCGTCGTGATAGTCGGCGAAATGGCGTGCGCTGCCGTCGATCTCGATCGTGCCGGCATCCGGCTGGTGGATGCCGCACAGGATCTTCATCAGCGTCGACTTGCCCGCGCCGTTCTCGCCGAGCAGCGCATGAATCTCGCCGCGCGCGATCTCCAGATGAATGTCGGACAGCGCCTTCACGCCGGGAAAGCTTTTCGTGATGTGGCTGAGCCTGAGTATCGTGTCCATCGGCTTCTCCGTGCGAAGGGCGTCGGCCGCGCCGCCGCCCTTCGCGTCGCGTCGCACGTCGTTCACCAGCTGAAACCCTTCGCGTTGCCGCGATCGACGACCTTCACGTCGACGGGAATCGCCTTGGGCACCGTCGCGCCCCACTTGCGCGCGATCGCGATGCCGAGCGCGATGCGCACCTGGTCGGCCGGGAACTGCGCGGTCGTCTCGATGAACTTCGAGTTCGGCTTCTGGATCGCGGCGATCGCCTCGGGCGCGCCGTCGACGCTCGTCAGCTTGATGTCCTTGCCGGAACCCTCGATCGCGGCGAGCGCGCCCATCGAGCCGCCGTCGTTCACGCTGAAGATGCCCTTCAGGTTCGGATGCGCGGAGATCATGTTCTCGGTGACCGACAGCGCGGCGGCGCGCTCCTGCTTGCCGTTCTGCGTATCGACGAGCTTCACGTTCGGGAATTTTGCGAGCCCGGCCTTGCAGCCGCGCACGCGTTCGAGAATCGGTACGACCGGAATGCCGTCGAGGATCGCGACCTCGCCGCTGCCGCCGATCGCCTTCGCGAGGTATTCGCACGACATCACGCCCGCGTCGTAATTCTTCGAGCCGACGAACGAATCGACCGGCCCGTTCGCGTTCGCATCGACGGCCACGACCACCGCGCCGGCCTTCTTCGCCTGCGTGATCGCCGACTGGATGCCGGTCGAATCGGTCGGGTTCACGAGCAGGATGTCGATCTTCTTCTGCAGCATGTCCTCGACGTCGCTCACCTGCTTGCTGACGTCGTGATGCGCGTCGGTGACGACGACCTGCGCGCCGATCGACGCGGCCGCTTCGTTCAGCGCCTTCTGCATCGTCACGAAGTACGGGTTGTTCAGTTCCTGGAACGTCATGCCGATCCGCAGCGGCGCGGCGTGCGCGGCGGCGGCGGGCAACAGGGCCGCGGCGGCGAGCGCGGCAACGGCCGCCAGGCGGGCGGCGCGACGGGAAGAAGAAGCGGGCGATGCGTGCGTCATGACGGTGTCTCCAGATTGTGTGCGGCTTTTTCGTGGGTGAATGCGCCCCTCGCGGCGCAAGCGACGCGATTCGGCTGGGTAAAACGGTTGGGAAAACTCGGGCGGGCAACGGCCCGGCGATCATCCGGGCTGCGGCATGAGTTCGGGCGCACCGGGCGTCAGCACGCGCGGCGGCAGCGGATTGCCGGTCGGCGCCGCATGCAGCGCCAGCTCGCGGCTGCGTGCGTTCAGGCGCTGCAGCGCGCGGAATTCGGACGGCGCCATCCCCTTCACCGCGCGGAACTGGCGGTTGAAGTTCGACACGTTGTTGAAGCCGGCCTGAAAGCAGATGTCGGTGATGCTCGCGTCGTCGGCGAGCAGCATCTGGCACGCGGATTCGATCCGCAGACGATTTACGTACTGGACGAACGGCATGCCCGTATGGCGATGGAACGCGCGCGAGAACGCGCTGACGCTCTGCCCGGTCAGTTGCGCGAGATCGGATTCGCGCAGCTCGGACGCGAGGTTCTTGCCGATATACGACAGCGCGTGGCTGAGCCGCGTCGGCGTGACGTCGGCCTGGTCGTAGGCGGGGCTCGCGAGCAGCGTGCGTTCGGCCGCGCCGCACAGCCGTTCGAGAATCGTCATGAACAGCGCGATGCGGCGCATCCCGCGCGCGGTCAGCAGCTCGTCGAACAACGGCGCGATCGCGGCGCTCGTCGCGGCGTCGAAGCCGACCCCGCGCCGCGCATCGTCGAGCAGCGCCTGCGCGTCGCGGCATTCGGGGAATGCGTCCATGCAGCGCCGCACGAACGACGGATCGAACTGGATCACGAGATTGCGGCGCTCGACGGTTTCGCCTGCGGCCATGTCGCTGACCCAGTTGTGCGGCAGGTTCGGCCCGAGCAGCACGAGATGGCCGGGGCCGAACGAGCCGATGTGATCGCCGACGAAATACTTGCCGTGCGTCGCGACGATCAGGTGCAGCTCGAATTCGGGATGGAAATGCCAGCGGATCGTGCGATACGGATAGCCGTGCGACCAGACCTTGAACGACTCGTCGCGTCGCACGTCGACCACTTCGAGATCGGGGTGCATCATGTTGGCGTCTCCATTCCCTTGGTTCGCTGGCCGGCCTGTTCGGCTGTGCGCGCGTGCGCCGCGTGTCTCGCGCGGCGCCGCGACCGGTCGCATGGGAAGCAATGTAGGTCGATCGCGCGCGCGGCTCCACCAACTTTACGCCTGATTTTCGATACTTTTTTGCCGCCTGCGGGCGGAAATGGCGCCAGAAGGCAAATTTGTTGCAGCGCGGAATGGTGCGGCGGCCGTCCGCGCCGATCGCCCGCGCCGGCTTACGCCGCCGCGTGCTCGCGCGCCGTGCGCGCCTCGTACGCCTTCAGGTGGTTGTACGCGATCCGCAGCAGCGACAGCGTATCGGCCGCCTGCGGGTCGCGCCGCGCGAGCAGGTCGCCGATCACGTGATCGGCCTCGACGCGCGCATGGTTCTCGACGTCGCGCAGCATCGACGCGGTCAGCGGCGACGGCGTCAGCACCATCCGCTGCATCCGCTCGCCGGCCGCCGGGTCGGGCCGATGGCCGTTGTATTCGGCGATCGCGCTGCATTCGGCGAGCATCGTCTCGAGCAGGCGGCGGCCGTCCGGCGCGGCGAGAATGTCGCCGATCGACCCGCGAAACAGCGACGTGCTCGCGGCGAGCGTTGCCAGAAACACCCACTTGTCCCACATCCGCGCGGCGATATCGTCGCTGAGCGTCGCGTCGAAGCCCGCGCCGCCGAGCACGTCGGCCACCGCGCGCACGCGCGGCGATTCGCCGCCGGCCAGTTCGCCGAACGACACGCCGTGCGTGTCGTTCAGATGCACGATGCGCTGCTCGCGATCGAGCGTCGCCGCGATCACGCACAGGCCGCCGAGCACCTGCGCGGCGCCGAAGCGCTCGCGCAGCACGTCGAGGTGGCGCATCCCGTTGAGCATCGGCAGGATCAGCGTCCGCGGCCCGACGAACGGTGCGAACGACGCAATCGCGTCGTCGAGGCTGTACGCCTTGCAGCTCAGCAGCACGAGATCGAACGGCGCGACGCCGGCGCCCGCGTCGCCCGCGCGCACAGTCTGCACGTTCGCGAGCGTCAGGTCGCCGCGCGGGCTGCGGATCAGCAGCCCGTCGCGCGCGAGCGCGGCGGCGCGGCCCTCGCGCACCAGGAACGTCACGTCGCGCCCCGCCGCGGCCAGCCGGCCGCCGAAGTATCCGCCGACCGCGCCGGCCCCTACCACCAGAATCCGCATCGTTGCCTCCTTTCGTTTCGTTCGGTGTCCGCGCGCTGCCCGTGCGTGGGCAACGCAGACCGTCGCCCGACAGTATAGCGGCCGCTGTTATGCATATGCATAGATGCCCGCGCCCGCGTCGCGGACATCGGGAAATGACCGCTTCTAAGGGATTTCCCGTCTACGGCGACACGCATGGCGCGCCGTCAAGAGACTTATCCCGTCACGCCGTTCCGGCAAGCGTTCTCGACTGACCAACCTCACACCATGCGCAATCTTTCCCTGAATCAAAAACTCGCGTCGATGATCGTCATCCTGTGGCTCGGCCTGCTCGTGATCGCCGGGCTCGGCGCATGGCAGACCCGCGCGTCGATGATCGCGGACCGCCGCGACCAGCTTGCATCGCTGGTCGCGCAGGCCGCGAGCGTGACCGATCACTACTACAAGCTGTCGCAGCAGAACGCGCTGCCGGAAGCCGATGCGAAGCAGAAGGCGCTCGAGGCGATCGCCGCGATGCGCCATGGCGTCGACGGCTATATCTCGGTCAACGATTCGAAGCCGGTGATCGTGATGCATCCGATCAAGGCCGAGCTCAACGGCAAGGACGTGTCGAATTTCACCGATCCGAACGGCCAGCACCTGTTCGTCGAGATCGTGAAGGCCGGCAACGCGGAAGGCGGCAAGGGCTTCGTCGAATATCTGTGGCCGAAGCCGGGCGCGGACAAGCCGCAGGAGAAGACCAGCGCCGTGCAGCGTTTCGCGCCGTGGGACTGGTATCTGGTGACCGGCATGTACATGGACGACGTGCGCACGGCGGTGCTCGCAAGCGTCGGCCGCTGGTTCGCGATGACGGCCGTGCTCGGCGCGATCGCGACCGCCGTGATGGTGATGGTGCTGAAAAGCGTGCGCGCGAACCTGGGCGGCGAGCTCGAAGTGGCGCTCGACGCCGCGCAACGCATCGCGCAGGGCGACCTGACCGCGCGCGTGGCCGTGAAGCAGGACGATCGCGGCAGCCTGCTGCATGCGCTGCACACGATGCAGGGCGGGCTGATCGACATGGTGTCGCGCGTCCGCACCGGCACCGAGAACATCAACGTCGGCGCGAGCGAGATCGCCTCCGGCAACACGGACCTGTCGCAGCGCACCGAGGAACAGGCGGCCGCGCTCGTGCAGACCGCGTCGAGCATGGACCAGATGACCGCGAACGTGAAGCAGAACGCGGACAGCGCCGCGCAGGCCGCGTCGCTTGCCGGCCAGGCCGCGCAGGTCGCGACGCGCGGCAGCGCGGTGGTCGACGACGTCGTGCGCACGATGAACGAGATCACCGACCGTTCGCACAAGATCGGCGACATCATCGGCGTGATCGACGGGATCGCGTTCCAGACCAACATCCTCGCGCTGAACGCGGCCGTCGAAGCGGCGCGGGCGGGCGAACAGGGCCGCGGCTTCGCGGTGGTCGCGGCCGAAGTGCGCTCGCTCGCGCAACGCTCGGCGACGGCGGCCAAGGAGATCAAGTCGCTGATCGTGTCGTCGAACGAGACGGTGCAGCACGGCGCGACGCTCGTCACGCACGCGGGCGAGACGATGGCCGAGATCGTGCAATCGGTGCGGCGCGTGAACGAGATCCTCGACGAAATCAGCCACGCATCGCGCGAGCAGAGCGCCGGGATCGAGCAGGTCAACCGCGCGGTGGGCGAGATGGATCAGGTCACGCAGCAGAACGCGGCGCTCGTCGAGCAGGCCGCGGCGGCCGCGCATTCGCTGCGCGATCAGGCGGAGGCGCTGCGCGACGCGGTGACGCGGTTCGCGTTGCCAGCCTGACGGCGCCCCGCCCTGCGCTCACGCCGCGCTGCCCGCCCGCCGCGCGGCCTCGGCGCTGCCGAGCCCCAGCCCCGCCGCCCGCTGGATCAGCTCGACGTCGTTGTTCGCGCCGAGCTTCTTCATCGCGCTGATCTTCTGCGCACTGACCGTCTGCTTGCCCTTGCTCAGGCGCTGCGCGATCGTCTTGATCGGTACGCCCGCCAGATACAGGCGAATCACCTCGATCTCGCGCGCCGACAGCTTCACGGGCGCGTCGCCGCGCGTGCCGAGCGCATCGACCGCGCGCCGCACGGACGGCGACAGGTAGGCCCCGCCGCTGTAGCTCGAATGGATCGCCGTGACGATGTGGCCGACCTCGTCGAGCTTGCTGACGATGCTCACGCCGCCGTTCGCGAGGATCGACCGGAAGATCAGCGGGTTCTCGTTCGCGACCAGCGCGACGATGCCGACGTTCGGCCGCGTGCGGCGCAGCCAGTCGAACAGCGCGAGGCCGTCCATCTGCTCGTCGCCGCGAATCGCATAGTCGACCAGCACGATGTCGCAATCGACGCCGCCGAGCGACGCGACCAGTTCGGCCGCGCTCCGGTAGACCGCGACGAGCGCGATCGCGCAGCTGCTGTCTGCGATCTGCTCGATACCGGCCAGCGTCAGCGGCCAGTCGTATGCGACGACGATGCGAACGTTGAATTTCCTCATGCGCAGTTCCTGGTGGTTCACCGGCCCCGCCACGCGAAGCGCACGCGACCGGTTGGGCGTTGAAATGACGTTCAGGCTATTTTTAGCCCGAATGCCGATTCTATGAATGTCCGCCCGGGCGCGATATCGGACGGCGTACGAATTGGCCGCCGAAAACGTAATACAGGTTTGATATTTGCGGCGTTCGACGCGCGACGACCGGCAGATGGGCCCCCGCGGCATCGGCCGGATGGCCGGCCGCACGCACCGCGCGGCCGGCCAGCGGGTAAAATTGCGCGTTTGCATGCCACCCCGGCCCGCCGGCGGCGAGCGACGCGCCGTCACCGGCCGCGCGCCCGCGCCTTCGCCGGCTTGCCCGTACTGCCCGCTTTCCTCATGACCGATTCCGACCTGCAATCCGACGACACCTCCATCCACGAAGACGGCCTCTGGCGCGACAACGGCTGGACGGCCCGCATCATCAAGAACGAAGACGACGACGGCTGGGCCGTCGAAATGGTCAAGGACGGCGAGTCCGAGCCCGCGCTCGTCGGGCCGTGGACCATGGGCCGCGACAAGAAGAACCCGAAACCGATGGACGCGAACGCGTTCCGCACGCTCGTGAAGACCGCGACCGAAGTGCTGATGCGCCACGAACAGCAGCGGCGCGCGATGCTGCACAAGGAAGTGACGGTGCAGGACGAAGCCGGGCAGGATGTGTCGGTGACGCTCGACATCGTGCCGGACGAGTTCGAACCGTATGCGCAGCTCAAGGCATGCGATCCGTATGGCGAACTGCTGGCCGAAGCGAAGGTGTCGGCCGGGTTCAAGCTCAACAAGGCCAGCGCCGAACGCTGGGTCGCATCGGGTTTCGACCGGCCGGCCTGAGCGCGCACGGCGCGCCGAAACGCGCGGTCAGGCGCCGGCGCCCCGCTGCGCGCGCGCGAGCCGGCGGGCGGCCAGCTTGCGCCGCACGAGTTCCTCGAATTGCGGCGTCGCGGCCTCCGGGTCGCGCGCGGCCAGGCCGAGCACGTTGCGTGCGAGCTGGATCGGCGTCAGCACGATGCCCCACGGCAGCCCCCACCAGCCGAGCGCGGCCGACGCGAGTAGCGCGAGCGCCTGCTTCCTGCGGCCGCAGCGGCGGCAGCACACGTGGCGCCGCGTCGCCCAGCGCGTCACGAACACGAGCGACACAACGCGATGCGACGCGTGGATATCGACCGGCTGCCCTTCGCGCAGGCAGATCGGGCATGGCCCGTAGCGCCAGTCGTCCACATACTGCCGCACCCTCTCGTCGGGCACCCGTTCGGCCTCGACGACGACCGGATGCGCCTGCGCGCATGCCGGGCCGCAATAGCGGCGGCCGTCGATCGACTGCCCGCCGACCAGGAACGTCCTGCCGCACTGACTGCACTCTGCCACGATGACCTCGGATAAGCGTGATGCGCCGCGTGCCGGTTGCGCGCCCATCGATGCGCGTTCCGGACGGGCCGTTTCATGTTTTAACGGCTGCCGCCGCGCGGTCTTGAGCGCCGCCGCCGCGGCGCGTCAGCCATGCAACCCGTGCGCGGTCATCAGACGGTACAGCGTCGCCCGCGAGATCCCCAGCTCCGACGCGGCGTTCGCATGCTGCTGGCGGTGACGCAGCAGCGTTTCCTCGATCGCGTGCCGCTCGGCCTGCCGGCGCGCCTGCGCGAGCGTCGGCGGGCGCAGCGACGTGTACGCGTGCAGTTCGAGATCGGCGGCGGAGATCAGCGGGCCGTTCGTCATCACGACCGCGAAGCGGATCCGGTTGATCAGCTCGCGCACGTTGCCGGGCCACGGATAGTTGTGGATCGCCTCGATCGCGCACGGCGTGAAGCCGCGAATCCGGTACGAGCCGTCGCCGCGATAGCGCCGCAGCACGTCGTCGGCCAGCAGCATGATGTCGCGGCCGCGCATGCGTAGCGGCGGCTCGTCGATCCGCAGCACGCACAGGCGGTAGTACAGGTCGGCGCGGAACCGCCCGGCCCGCATCGCGGCTTCGAGATCGACGTGGGTCGCCGACACGATCCGCACGTCGACCGGAATCGACGCATGCCCGCCGAGCCGCTCGATCTTCCCTTCCTGCAGGAACCGCAGCAGGCTCGCCTGGCTCTCGAACGGCATGTCGCCGATTTCGTCGAGAAACAGCGTGCCGCCGTGCGCGGCCTCGATGCGGCCGATCTTGCGCTGGTGCGCGCCCGTGAACGCGCCGCGCTCGTGCCCGAACAGTTCGGCCTGCAGCAGCGACGTCGGGATGGCCGCGCAGTTCACGGCGACGAACGGTGCGTCGGCGCGCGACGACTGCCGGTGGATCGCCGCGGCCGTCAGCTCCTTGCCGGTGCCGGATTCGCCGGCGATGAACACGGTCGCGTCGGTGTTCGCGACCTTGCGGATCGTCGCGAACAGCCGGCGCATCGCGCCGCACGCGCCGATCATCTCGCCGCCGGGCGGCGGCGCCTCCGCGGCCGGGTCGCCGTCCGCGAGCTTCAGCATCCCGTATGCATGGCCGACGAGATAGCCGATCGTCGTGTACGCCGCCGGGTTGCGCACGTAGTCGAAGCAGCAGCGGCGGATCAGGCGCGCGATCGCGAGGTTGCGCAACCGCTCGCCGCCGGCGAACGCGAGCCAGCCGACACGCGGGTCGCGCAGCAGCGCCTCGAACGACGCGACGTCCGGCGACGCGAAACTGTCGAAATCGACGATGCCCGCATGCGGACGGTTCGCCCTGACGAGATTCAGCGCATCGGCCACGGTTTTGGCGCGCCGCACGTCCCAGCCGCGCGACGCGAGCATATCGACGAGCGCGGCATCGTGTCGCTGCGACAGGTAAACGAGCGGGCGCGACGGCGCGACGGGGTCGTGCCGGACCGCGATGAACGGCAGCGCGCTCATCTGCCGTTCGACCTCTCGCGGGCCTGACATGCTCGGTTGACAACAATGGTTCACGATCGCCTCGCCGCATAAGGGTGGGTATCGGAGCGGCCGTTGCCCGATCGCGCCGGCGGGGCCCGCGGCCCTGCGGCGCGGCGCCGCTCCGTCCTCGAATCGATGCCGTGTCATCGGCAGAACACGACGCGCTGCGTGTAGACCTGCGGCTCGACGACGGGCTTCGCCGATCCGTTGAGATCGTCGCGATAGGCGCGGTAGGTCTTGCCGTTTACCGTCACGTCCGACGCGCGGGCCGTTTCGATCCGGTCGAGCCCGGTGTGCCGCCATGCGTTCACCCGGTCCGCCGCCGTGACGGCCGGCTCGCCCGCGATCTTCTGCGTGAGCGCGCTGCCGTCGCTCCACGGTTGCGTCCGCATGTCCTCGGCGTGCTGCATCGCGCCGACCGTCTTGCCGGTCGGCCTCGGCCCGCTCTGTGCGTCGAACGGCGCGCCTCGGCCGTACACCGGCGATTGCCACGATGGCGCGTGGCCCGCTTCCGGCATCATGTAGATCATCTGCGGATCGCCGATCATCATCATCGGCGCGCATGCCGCGTTGTCGGGACGGCCGAGGGTCGACAGCGCCTGCTGCACGCTCGCGGCGTTCGCAAGCGTCTGCTCGCTCAGGATGACGAAGACCGCGGGATTCTGGAAAACCGACTGCGCAGCGGCTTGCACGCTGGCCAGCAGCAAAGCGACCAAAAAGATCCTCATGATTGAGGCCTCCTTGCATCCTCGTCACGCAAAAAGAGGTGTTGACCTCGGGGATCGGAACAACACCCGTCAAACAGGAAACGACCATCGGGCATCGGGTCGAACGCCTGCCGTGCGGCCGGCGCGCCGGCCGCACGGCAAACCGGTCCGCATGCTTACGACGAGGTACTCGTCGAGATGACGGTCGGCGCCGGCGCGACCGGCGCAGCAGGTGCGGCCTGCTGGTCGACCGTGGCCGGCGACAACGCTTGCGCCGGATCGGTCAACGCCGATGCGGCGGCGGGCGGCGCGGCGGCGGCTACTGCGGGTTCGACCGCGTCCGGCACTTTCGCGACGGGGGCCGGCATGTCGGCCGGTGCCGCGACGACGGCCGGCGGCGCGGCCTCCGGGGCAGGCGGTTCGGCCGATGCCTGCGGCGCCGGTTCGACAGCCTTCGCATCGGCCGCCTTCGCATCGGCTGCCGGCGCCGCGACGACGGCCGCCGCCGGCATCGGTTCGGCCACCATCTCGCCCGCAGCCCGCGCCGTGTCGGTCGCGGCCGGCATCGGCTCCGGTACGTTGTCGGCGACGGGCTGTGCTGGCTCGGGAGCCGTGTCGGCGACGGCCGGAGCAGGCCCGGGCGTCTTGTCGGCAATCGCCGGCGCGGGTTCGGAGGCTTTGTCGGCGACCGGCTGCGCGGGCTCCGGCGCCTTCGTATCGGCCACCGGTGCGGCAGGCACTGGCGTGGCCTTGTCGGCCGCGACCGGTGCGGCAATGACCGCTGCAGCCGGCACGGCGGCCATTGCGGCGGCCGGTACGACCGACGCAGCGGGCGCGGCGACGGCCGCAGGCGCGGCTGTCGCCACGGGCGCCGCGGCCGAGGGGACTGCCGCTGCAACGGCCGGCGCGGCAACGGCCGGCGCGGCTGCGGCAACGGCCGGCGTCGCGACGGCAGGCGCGGCGGCGACGGGCGCCATCGTCGGGACAGGAACCGGCACCGAAACAGGCGCGGCGCGCATCGACGCCGTCTCGATCGGGCGCGTCGCCGCGGGCGCCGGCACGGTCGAGCCGAGCGGCGGCAGGCCCATCCGGTCGCGCACGATCGGATCGCGATACTTGATGTCGTCCGCGACGGTCGCTTCGACGCTGGGCGCCACGTTCGAACGCGCGAGCGGCGCGGTCGTGCCCGGACACAGGTGCCCGGTCGCCTCCACCGCGCGCCGGTTCGCATCGCTCTGGCACAGCAACGCGAGCGCCACGTCGGTCAACCCCATCGCACGGAATTCGCGCGCATCGAGACGCCGCACGCAGGCCTGGTCGACCAGCGTCGTGCCGCCCGTCGCGCCGAACCCCGGGAACGACACGCCGACGCTCACCGAGCCCATGCAGGTATCGGACAGCGTGGTCGTGAGGCCGGGCGCCTGGATCGACGGATTCGTCTTGATCGTCTGCGTGCCCGAGTAATTGACGTTTTCCGTCGCCTGCGTGTTGTACGGGCTGGAGCCCGGCGCGCCGGTCGCGAGTGCGTTCGTGCTCTGCGGCGCCACGTTGCCGCCGGCCGTAGTGGACGGCATCGTCACGTTCACATTCACGCTCGAATTGCCGCTGCCGCGTACCCCGCTGCTGCTCGTGGCATTGCCGCCGCGCGAACTCGTGGTGTTCGTGTTCATGCTCGAACCACCGCCCTGGCTGATCGCGGTCGACGACGTCGTCGACTGCGCGCTCGACGTCGAATCGGCGGTTTGCGCCTGGGCGCCGATCGTGGTCATCGCGAACATCGCCGCGCATGCCACCTTGATCCTGTTGCTGTTCATTTCACTCTCCGGACGAGGTTGGACCTCCGACCCAGGCAACCGTACTAATTCCCCTGAATGACTTCAGATTTCGCTGCTTCCCCGAACTGCTTCCAGCCGCTGCCCAGCTGGGACCACGAGCCGGCCGACATGCCCTGCCATTGCCGGGTGTCAGGTCCGCCGATCGCGCTGCCCGACGAAAGCGTTTGTTGTTCTGACGGTTTGGTTGTCTGGTCACGGTTGTTTGACGTCTGCATAGTCGATTGCCCGCCATCGGCGGCACGGTCGGCGCCATACGCCGTCAGCGACGCGAGCATCAGCGCGGCGGCAATCAGGTTCTGCTTCATGCCAACTCCTTACGTGACAACAAGGTGGAAAAGAGACCAGCGTCGCTGGGAAACTGGCCCCCCCACACCTGACTAATGACTGCTCCCGGTCGCGCTCGAGTCGGCCTGGCTTCCGCCCGATGCGGACGGCGAACCGGCCGGACCGGTACTCCACGCGGTCGACGCGTTGGTGTGATTCGAGCCCGCGATCGCGCCCGACCCGCCCATGCCCGTCCAACCCGCGGCGCCGGCGTTGGCCATGCCGTGGTCGTTCGCGCCCGTGGCCGTGTAGCGGTTCGCGCCGAGTACGATCGTGGCGGTCACCCCTCCCGAAAGCGCATTCGCGTTCTCGTTCGTGCTGCCGTTTCCGGCGAACGAGCCTGCGGCACCGATACCGCCGCCTGCCGCGAACGCGCCCCCGTTCGTGCCCCAACCGCTGGCCGTCGAAGTCGAGTTGTGATACGCGGACGCCGTGCCGGCGGAGCCAGCGGGCGTCACGGTACTGCCTGCATTCGCGCCGGCCGTCGAAGTCGAATTGCTGGTATAGCTGCCGGAGCCGACCAGCACCGAACCGGAAACACCCGCCGCAACGGATTGCGTCTGGTTGGTCGTGGACGATCCGGCCGCCAATGCAGCGGACGAAATGACGGTGAGCGCGGTCGCTAAAATGACTTTGGCTTTCATAGCAATCCCTTGCCGTGAGGAAGTTCGACGGTGGCGGAGCCGAGCCTGCCCGCACGCGGCAAGGCCCGGCCTCCGCACCGCCAGCCAATGACGAACGCTACGCGTCGCGGCTTAGTGGTGATACGTCCAGCCGGTCGAGCCCGCGTTCGCGCCGCTGCTGCCGCCTGCTTGTGCGCCGCCGAAGCCGAAGCCGCCGACCGTCGACGTTTGCGTGTGGTTCGTGTACGAGATCGAGCCGCTGCCGCCGTAGCCCGCCGTTGCACCGGCTGCACCGAGTGCGGAGCCGGAATCGGTCGCGGTGAAGTGGCCGAACCCGGTGACCCCTGCCATCGTCTGGCCACCGCTCGTCGAAGTGGTGCTCGACACCGTGCCGCTGCCAGCAAACGCTGCACCCGAAACCACCAGAACTGCTGCTGCAATCAGAAGCTTCTTCATGGTCGACTCCATAACGGCGTGGAGAGAATGAGCATGGAAGATCGCACGCCATCGATCCTCCTGCCTCGAGCAATCCTCGAAAAATAAGGATTGCTATCAAATCGGGAAATCTTTATCGAATTGCAAACTTTCGCATTTATTTTCGGCCAGCCGAAGTCTAGTTTTATGTTTTCAATTTTTCCAAAATTTATGCGTAGGTGTTTTCTATTATTTTTATGAGCATTGATACGCGCTTGAAACACCCACGATTACATCAACCGGAACGACGCGCACATCCTTCCGGCTCGCGATTTTCAATACCCCATCCAAAAGCGACGCCCAAACCGGCACCCGCTTTCCGAATTGAAAATTCGAGAATGTATTTAATACTGCAAAATGCAGCACCCGTTCCGCATATGCCCTTTAGCCGGGCGATAACGGGCCTGCATTGCAGCCAGACGACATGTCTGCTCCCTGAGCTTACGAAGAAAGACCTTCCGGATAATCCGGCCGACGCGCGTTCGATCTAGTCCGGCCGGCGCCGGCACTGGCCCGGCGCGATCGAAACGGCTCTGCACGGTTGAAGAGGAATCGGCGCGCTGTCCGGCACGAGCAGCCTGGCCCATCCGGGAACGCTCGATGAAGTCGAGCATCGCTGTCGCCGGGTTGCGGCGCGCAACGGCAACCGCTCCAGCACGCGGCGCGCGCGGAGGGCGCGAAATCGGCAAGGCGCGACCGACGACGCTGGCACTGCGTCGCAAGCGCTACCCCGATCAATCGGACTACCCCTATGGTGCGCAAGAAACGCGCGGATCAAGCCACTGCTTATAGTGTTCATCGCCGCTTCCCCGACTGGCTTATGACGAACTGGCCGCCCCCACATCGTTGTTGCATCGTGTCGACCGCTCGCCGGTGCGTCCTGTGTCGCAAACCGCATGCCATGCGATATTCCACCGAGCATTGCGCGCCGAAAACAGCCGCCAGGCCTGATCATTTCGCCGGGAATGGCATTTTTTGTTTCACGAATGTATCGCGATAACGGGACGTTCGCGGCAGTGATCCTCGAACAATGCGACGCAATGCGCTGATTTGACGGACGAATTCGGCGCGACAAGGCACGCCGGACACCCCTGCGAACGGTTGTTTCATAGTTGAGAAGCGTTTCGCGACAGGGCCGCTGGTTCACGCGCTTGCGCCGGCAAACCGCGTGTTGCAGCATGCCGGCAAACCTTCCATGACGCCGGACAACGCGGATTCAGTCGCTCGATGCCCGACGCCGAATGGCCGCCGATACGGCCGGAACGCCGATTCACTCCGAAATGGGAAACGGATTTGATTCATCCGTGAGAATAGCCACACGATCATGCAGCGAAAATACTGCCGTCCGGTGCGTTGCGGCCGTAAAAATTTAAAAGGGAAAACATGCGATCCTGGCAAAAACGGGCGCATCATTTTTTCATTTCCATTCGATTCGCCTTTCATCCATGGCGCACCGACGAGTCATTCATTGAAGCGACATACTCGACCCACCATCCGCTTGATTCTCATCACTGAAACGTGCCGATTCAAAACGGCGCTCACGTCGCCAATCTCGCGACAGCCTGGTTTATCGCGCACCTCGTCGTTCGTATCGGACCGCATCGATCCTGCGACCGACACGGACGCGTCACTGCCCCACCATGCACGCGCGAAACGCGAACGTACATACCGAACGGTCAATGCGCGGTAGCGGCCGCACGCCAATCGGCGTGTCGGTGAAAAGGCGATGAAGATCACCACCGATCGATGCTTGCGTCGTTCAGGCATCGACGGGGTCGTCAGTGAAACCGGAGCGCCGCGCCGGCATTCCGCCAGGCAACGGTCGTCGCGAATCGACAAGCGGCAACGGGCCGGCCGCCCGTCAGCCGAGCAGCTCCTTCTTCCGCAGATGCACGACGTCGCGCATCGGCGGCGCGCCGAACAGCCGGCTATATTCGCGGCTGAACTGCGACGCGCTTTCGTAGCCGACGACGGCCGCCACCGACCCGACGTCGCCGCCCTGCCGCAGCAGCAGCCGCCGCGCCTCGTGCAGCCGCAGCTGCTTCTGGTACTGCAGCGGGCTCAGCGTCGTCACGTGCTTGAAATGATGGTGCAGCGACGACACGCTCATGTTGACCGCCTGCGCGAGCGACTCGACGCGCATCGGCTCCGCGAAGTGATCGCGGATCCATTCGATCGCACGCGCGATCCGGTGCGTCTGGCTGCCGGCGATCGCCATGTGCCGCAGCCGCGTGCCCTGCCCGCTCGTCATCAGCCGGTACAGCACTTCCTTCTCGATCAGCGGCGCGACGACCGCGATGTCGGCCGGCGTATCGAGCAGCCGCAGCAGTCTCAACGCCGCGTCGAGGAGCGGCGGCGTCAGCTCGGCGAGCGCGATCCCCTCGCCTTCCGGGCCGGCTTCGGGCTCGGGCAGCCGCATCTCGGCCGCGAGCTCGACGATGCGCTGCGGATCGAGCGTCAGCGACAGGCACAGGTACGGCGCCTCCGGCGTTGCACGCGTCACGCGCGACAGGATCGGCAAGTCGATCGACGTAATCAGGCAATTCTGGGTGTCGTATTCGTATGCCTGGCCGGCCACGATCACGCGCTTCGCGCCCTGCGCGGCGATCACCAGCGCGGCGCGCGACACGCCGCAGCCGAGGTCGACCGGCCGCGTGTGCCGATGCAGCATCAGGCCCGGCACGGCCGTCGAATGCGAGCCGTCGGCCGGCGCGAAGCGGCCGATCAGCGACGCCAGTTCGCGCCGGCCGGATTCGCGCGACGCGACGATATCGGTCATGTCCATGACGCATCCTCGAATGATTTCCCGTGTCGCGCGAGCATAGCGAAACGGCTCGCGGCGTGGCGGGGATTTGCAGGATTGTTCAATAAATTTGCAGGATTGGGTAGACGCAAAAAGCGGCTGCTCGCGCACACTCCCGGCTAACCTGCCCGTAAGGCGGGTTTTCCCCATGGAGACATAAAAATGCCTACCTCGTTTGTCCTGAACGGCAAGAACGTCACGCTCGACGCCGATCCGTCGATGCCCGTCCTCTGGGCGATTCGCGAACACGCGGGACTGACCGGCACGAAATTCGGCTGCGGCATGGCGCAGTGCGGCGCATGCACGGTGCATCTCGAAGGCCAGGCCGTCCGCTCGTGCGTGCTGCCGCTCGCCGGCATCGCGGGCAAGCACGTCACGACGATCGAAGGCCTGCAAAGCAAGCCCGCGCAGGCCGTGCAGGCCGCGTGGGTCAAGCTCCAGGTGCCGCAGTGCGGCTATTGCCAGTCCGGCCAGATCATGTCGGCCACCGCCTTGCTCGAACAGAACCCGAAGCCGACCGACGCGGACATCGACGCCGCGATGAACGGCAACCTCTGCCGCTGTGCGACCTACGCCCGCATCCGGGCCGCAATCCACGACGCGGCCGCGACGCTGGGAGCCTGACCATGACGATCGAACTCGACAATACCGGTTCGGTGCGCCCGTCGCGCCGCACGTTCCTGAAAGCCGCCGGGGCAACCGCCGCCGTCAGCCTGACGATCGGCTTCGACTGGGCCGGCGTCGGCCGCCGCGCGCTCGCCGCCACCGCCCCGGCCGGCGAATTCGCGCCGAATGCGTTCCTGCGCATCACGCCCGACGGCGCCGTCACGGTCATCGCGAAGCACGTCGAAATGGGCCAGGGCGCATATACGGGCATCGCGACGATCGTCGCCGAGGAGCTCGACGCCGACTGGTCGAGCGTGCGCGTCGAAAGCGCGCCGGCCGATGCGAAGCGCTATGCGAACCTCGCGTTCGGCACGATGCAGGGCACGGGCGGCAGCTCGGCCATGGCGAACTCGTGGCAGCAACTGCGCGAAGCGGGCGGCAAGGCGCGCGCGATGCTCGTGTCGGCCGCGGCGGCCCGCTGGAAGGTGCCGGCCGGCGAGCTGACCACCGCCAACGGCGTCGTCACGCACGCGAAGAGCGGCAAGACGGCCACGTACGGCGCGCTCGTCGCCGATGCGTCGAAGCTGCCCGTGCCGGACAAGGTCACGCTGAAGCAGCCGGCCGATTTCAAGCTGATCGGCCATCGCATTCCGCGCGTCGACGGGTCGGCCAAATCGAACGGCACCGCGCAATTCACGCTCGACACGACGTTCCCCGGCATGCGCGTCGCGCTGCTGCAGCGGCCGCCGCGCTTCGGCGCGACGGTGAAATCGTTCGACGCGACAGCCGCGAAGGCCGTGCCGGGCGTCGTCTCGGTCGTGCAGGTGCCGGGCGGCGTCGCGGTCGTCGCGACGGGCTTCTGGGCCGCGAAACAAGGCCGCGACGCGCTGAAGGTCGAATGGGACGAAACGAAGGCGGAAAAGCGCGGCTCGGACGAGATCATGCGCGAATACCGGCAACTCGCGGAGAAGCCGGGCGCGTCCGCGCGCAAGGACGGCGATGCCGATGCGGCGATCGCCGGCGCGGCGCGCAAGATCAGCGCCACGTACGAATTCCCGTATCTCGCGCACGCGCCGATGGAGCCGCTCGATGCGGTCGTCAAGCTGACGGCGAACAGTTGCGAAATCTGGGCCGGCGACCAGTTCCAGACGGTCGACCAGGGCAACGCAGCCAAGGTCGCCGGACTGAAGCCCGAGCAGGTGAAGATCCACACGCTGTATGCGGGCGGCAGCTTCGGCCGGCGCGCGAACGCGTGGTCGGATTACGTGGTCGAGGCCGTGTCGATCGCGAAGGCGCTCGGCGCGGACGGCAAGCCCGTCAAGCTGCAATGGACGCGCGAGGACGACATCCAGGGCGGCTTCTACCGGCCGATGTACTTCCACAAGCTCGATGCGGGCCTGACCGCGGACGGCCGGCTGGTGGGCTGGCGTCACCGGATCGTCGGCCAGTCGATCCTCGCCGGCACGCCGTTCGAGGCGTTCATGGTCAAGAACGGGATCGATGCGACGTCGGTCGAGGGCGCGGCGAACCTGCCGTACGCGGTGCCGAACGTGTCGGTCGAACTCACCACCGCGAAGACGGGCGTGCCCGTACTGTGGTGGCGCGTGGTCGGCAGCTCGCACACGGCCTACGCGGTCGAGGCGTTCATCGACGAAGCCGCGCACGCGGCCGGCAAGGACCCGTACGCGTTCCGCCGCGACCTGCTCGCGAAGGAGCCGCGCATGCGCGCGGTGCTGGAGCTGGCCGCGCAGAAGGCCGGCTGGGATCCGGCCAAGCCGCTGCCGAAGGGGCGCGGGCGCGGGATCGCGGTGGCCGAGGCGTTCAAGAGCTATGTCGCGCAGGTGGCCGAGGTGTCGGTCGACGCGGACGGCAAGGTGAAGGTCGAGCGCGTGGTGTGCGCGGTCGACTGCGGAATCGCGATCAATCCCGACATCGTCGCCGCGCAGATGGAGGGCGGCATCGGGTTCGGGCTCGGCGCGGCGATGCACAGCGCGATCACGCTGAAGGACGGGCAGGTCGAGCAGCGCAACTTCGACGGCTACCACGTGCTGCGGATGGCCGAGATGCCGAAGGTCGAGGTGCATATCGTGCCGTCGGCGGAGGCGCCGACCGGGGTCGGCGAGCCGGGCGTCGCGCCGGTCGGGCCGGCCGTCGCGAACGCGATCTTCGCGGCGACGGGCAAGCGGCATTACGTGCTGCCGTTCGATTCGGCGGATGGCGCGAAGGCTTGATCCCGATGCGATAGCGCGCCGGCCGCGGGCGGGGCATGCCCCGTGGCCGGCGCCGCTGTCGATGCAGGGTTCGATGTCGGCGGGAAGTTCATACAACCCATTGATTTAAAAATAAAATAAGGCAAACCCGGTAGAGTTCGATGTAGGGTTCGTTATCTGGCTGAACCATCATCCAGCCCGCCCCGTAAACCATCCCCTCTCCCACGTTACGTCAGACGTAACGCCCGTAACGTCGGCGCGCCGATGCTACGTAACAATCCTTCACCGTCGATCCAGCCCTATCATCGTCTGCCCGACGCTTCCCGTTAAAAATTCTTTTGAATTCAAGGCCGCCGGACCCTCTGCGCCGCTCCGCGCGGCCGCCACCACGTGACGATCCCGCCCCTGGCCCGGAAGTTGCAGCACAAGGCCTCGCAAACACTCCTTTACGGACATGCGAGGGCCACCATGGATTGCAAATACCTGTACATCGACAACATAAAAATCAACTTCGTCCGCCGCACGATCGAAATCGACGACAAGGTCGTCGACGTGACGCCGCGCGAATTCGACGTCGTCGAATTCCTGCTCGACAACATGAACAAGATCGTGCCGCGGCAGGCAATTCAGGAAGCCGTGTGGGGCCGCGAGCTCGGCGTGTCGTCGCGCACGCTCGACACGCATATCTCGCGAATCCGCTCAAAGCTGCAGCTCGAACACGACAAGAACCTGCGGATCATCCCGATCTACGCGGTCGGTTATCGCCTCGTGCTGTTCGGTGCGGCGATGACGCACGTCGAGCGCCACGAGGCGGCGCCGATCGTACGCGCGGCGCCGCAACCCGCGATGGCCGCCGACTACGCGTAACGCTTCACCCGCGCGCCGCGCGTTCGCGGCACGCCGGCAACGCCCCCCACCGTGCCGCGCGGATTCGCAGCCCTTCGCGGCCTGCACCCCGCCCGGCCCGCCAGCCAGTCGCGCCCCGACCGCCGCCTCCGGGCGGCGGTTGCCGTTGAGCGCCCGCCATCGCCTCCCCCTTCATCGCACTCCACCGCCCTCCACCGCACTTCGTCACGCTTCGTAGCGCCCCGCTCCCGCCGTCTCCGCGCGACGGTCGCGACTACGGATTCCGGCACGGCACGCGGCCATCGCCGTCCCTACAATCGACGCAGCAGCCGCGCGCCCCTCGGCGCCGCCGGCCCCAGAACAACCCGTCGAACCAACGCCGAATCCGCCCCGATCCCGCCGTGCCAGCGCTGTTCCTGACGAATGCCGACGCCGGCGACGCCGCGAACCGGGCCATGCCCGCCGCCTCCGAACCGCCCGCGGCCGCCGCGCCGGCCGCGGTCGCGCTCGACGCGTCGCCCTACCTGCCGCGCCTGTCCGCCGCCGCCGCGCGCGGGCTGTCGCACGCGTACTGCGCGACCGGCGCCGTTCCGGTCACGCTCGGCGAGCACGCGTACGAGGTGCGCTGGCGCGTCGACGCCGAGCCGGCCGCCGACGCGCACGCGTACCGCTTCGTCGTCGGCCCGGCCGCCGGCACGCTGTGGATCGACCCCGTCGCGGAAACCGAATGGCTCGGCGAGGCGGCCGACCCGGCCGTACCGGCCGTGATCCGCGCGGCGCTGCTCGCCGACCTCGCCGCGCCGCTCACGGCCGTATTGCAGGCGGCGACGCGGCAGCGCGTGGAACTGCTGCCGCCGCCCGATCACGCGCCGGCCTGGCACGCGTCGCCGGCCGCGCTGCGCTTCGAGCTGCGGCGCGCCGACGCCGCGTGGCGCTGCCACGGCGCGCTGCTGTTCGATGCGCCGGATGCGCTGGCCGTGTTCTTCGCGGCCGCGCCCGCCGCGCCCGCCAACACGCGTGCGGCCTACGCGAACCTGCCCGTGCCGCTCGTGTTCGAGATCGGCCGCACCGAGCTGACGACGGCCGAGCTGGCCGATGTCGTCGGCGGCGACATCATTGCAATCGAGCGCTGGCAGGCGCACGAGCAGAACCTGCTGTGCGTCGCGCGGCTGCCGGCCGCGCCGGCGTGGGAAATCACCGGACGGCCGTCGGGCAACCGGCTGACCGTCGAACGAATCAGGGAGATGCCTTTGGAACCGACCCGCACCGACTCCGCGCCGCCGACGACGCACGACGCGCCGCCCGCCGACGCGCCGCGCTCGCTCGACGGCCTCGCGGTCGACCTGCGCTTCGAGCTGCCGCCCACGTCGATGCCGCTCGGCGAGCTAAGCGCGCTGCAGCCGGGCGCCGTGATCGAGCTGCAGCAAGGGATCAACCAGAGCGTGATCCATCTCGTCGCGAACGGGATGCTGATCGGCACCGGCCACCTGATCGCGGTCGGCCAGAAGCTCGGCGTGCGCGTGGTCACGCTGACGCAGCCCGCGCCGCGCGAGCGCTGAACGATGGGCAACCTGCCGAATCCGGTCGCGCTGATCGCGGTGATCGCCGCGCTCGGCATCGCGCCGTTCGCGGCGCTGATGGTGACGAGCTACACGAAGCTGGTGGTCGTGCTCGGCCTGCTGCGCTCCGCGCTCGGCATCCAGCAGGTGCCGCCGAACCTCGTGCTGAACGGCATCGCGCTGATCCTGTCGCTGTTCATCATGGCGCCCGTCGGGATGTCGATCCGCGACGCGCTGCAGGCGCGCCACTTCGATGCGTCGGGACAGTTGTCGACCTCGGACATCGGCGCGCTCGCCGATGCCGCGCTGCCGCCGATCAAGGATTTCCTCGTGTCGCATACACGGCAGCGCGACCGCGAATTCTTCGTGCGCACGGCCACCTCGGTATGGCCGAAGCACCGCGCGGACGGCATCAAGGACGACGACCTGCTCGTGCTGGTGCCGAGCTTCACGCTCGCCGAGCTGACGAAGGCGTTCCAGATCGGCTTCGTGATCTATATCGTGTTCATCGTCGTCGACCTGCTGGTCGCGAACATCCTCCTCGCGCTCGGGATGCAGATGATCTCGCCGACGACGATCTCGGTGCCGTTCAAGCTGCTCTTGTTCGTCGCGCTCGACGGCTGGTCGCTGCTCGTGCACGGGCTCGTGCTGTCGTATCGGGTCGCCGGAGCCGGATGATGCGCGCACGCGCCCTGCGAACCGCCGCCGCATGCGTTTGCGCGTTGATCGCGCTCGCGTGCGGGCAGCACGGCGTCGCGCATGCGGCCGGCAGCGCCGCCGGCTTCGCGCAACTGGCGCGCGCGTGCGCGCCGAACGTCGACCCCGATACGCTCGCCGCGCTGGTGCGCACCGAGTCCGGCTTCAATCCGTATGCGATCGGCGTGGTGGGCGGCCACCTGGCGCGCCAGCCGGCGTCGCTCGACGAGGCGCGCGCGACCGCGCGTGAACTCGCGGCGCGCGGCTTCAGCTACAGCGTCGGGCTCGCGCAGGTGAACGAGCGCAATTTCGCGAAATACGGGCTCGATGAAACGACGATGTTCGAGCCGTGCCGCAACCTGCGGGCCGGCGGCGCGATCCTCACCGAATGCTTCGCCCGCTCGTCGAATACCGGCCGCCCGGCCCAGGCCGCATTGCGCGCGGCGCTGTCGTGCTACTACAGCGGCAACTTCACGACCGGTTTCTCGAGCGGCTACGTGAGCCGCGTCGTCGCGAGCGCGCAGCGCAACGCGCACGAAGGCGGCGTCGAACCGATCCCCGTCGTGCGCGACGTGCCGCCGCCGGCACGGCAGCGGCGCATGGACGCGGCCGCGACCACGCCGCCCGAACGCGCGCGCAGGCTGCCGTTGCCGGCCGCGTCCGCCGATGCGCCGTCGTGCCATGCGCGCCCGGTCGTGATGATGTGCCGCGGCTTGCCGGCGAGCCAGGCGAAGCGGCTGTGCGTGCGGTGTCTCGACCCGTGATCGCTTGATCGCGCGCGGCTCCGTGCGCTCGCACCCGCGCCGCTTTCAGGGGTCCGAACGACGGTGCGCGGCATGGCGGCCGCACGCCGGGCCGGCCTCGTAGTCCGCCTCGTAGCCCGCGCGGCGCGCAGGCGCCGGCCGCTTCCTGCCGCTACGAAACTGCGGTGTTCCCGCTGCCGGGTGCGTCCGTACACTCGAACGATCACGTCGCGGCGTGCAGGGCGCCGCGCGTGCCGCGCGTCGCGCGGCTCAACGGAGACGAGCATGCTGTTGATCGACGGATTGGGACTGGGTGTGAACTGGCAGCGCTTCCTGTCGGAAACGCTGAATCCGGTCGTGGCGCCGCCGCCCCCGCCGCCTCCGCCGCCGAAGAAGGACGATCCGGCGTCCGGGCCCGCGAACCCGAGCGCCACCCCGCCGATTCCCGTCACCGCATCGCTGGCCACCGATCCGTCGAAGCCGACCAACGCCGAGATCCAGTCCGCGACGTCGCTGATCCAGAACATGGCCGCGCAATATACGGCGCCGCCGCCCGACATCACCGTCGAGAACGACAAGACGCGCGCGGTACAGAAAGCGATCCAGGACGCGCAGACGAAGTACGACAACGCGTCGCAGACGCTACAGGGCGCGCAGAACGTGCTGCATCTGGTCAACCGCGATCCCGAGTCGACGGCCGACGACCGCAAGACCGCGCAGGCCGACTACGCGAAGGCGCGCACCGCGGCCGACACCGCGCAGCGCGAGCTGAACGTGACGACCGACGCCGGCTACATGATCCTGTACGGCGAACAGGCGAACGCCGACATGCCGGCCGGAATGAAGATCGACGATTCCGGCAAGGTGACGGACCCCGGCGACGCGCAGCACGCGGCCGACCAGCAGTTCAAGACGCTGCTGGCCGCCTTCCCCGACCATGCGACCGATCCGAACTGGGTGCCGCAGCCGGGCGACTGCAAGAATCCGCTGCAGATCCGGCTCTACGACGATTGGCAGACCGCGAGCGCGAAGGCGGCCGTGGGCGCGTCGAAATACTTCGCGGACGTCGCGAATTCCAACCTCGCCTATACGCAGTTCCAGTCGTACCTCGCCGATCCGGACTACAAGGCCGCGCTCGATGCGGGCGTCGGGCGGTTGAACGACGCGCTGCAGCCGCTGGAGCTGCGCGTCACGATGCCCGACGCCCCCGCTTCGCAGGATGCCGCACAGCAGGCCGTCACGGCCGCCGCGAAGGATGCGAACTATGCGAACGCCGCGTACGGCGCGGCCAACGACAGCCTGGCGCTCACGAACGCGCAGCAGCGCTACGATTCGGCCAGCGGCAAGGAAGGGCCGACGGTGATCGTCCCGAACGAGGTGTCGAACGCGAAGACCGCGCTCGCTCGCGCGCAGACGGCCGCGAACACGAGCGGCGGCTATCTGCAGATGCTGTCCGCGCAGCGGCAGGTCGACACGCTGCAGGCCGACTATACGAAGAAGCTGGACGCATCCAACGCGTGGCACAAGGACAATCCGCACGCGATGATCAAGGATCCGCAGGTCGATCTGGACCTCGGCGATGCATATGCGAAGCTCGATCAGGCGAAGCAGCAGGCGAGCATCGCGCACGACGGCTTCGTCGTCGCGTACGGCGCGACGCTCGCGCAGCAGTACGACGATCAGGCGTCGCAGATCAAGGCGAAGGTCAACCCGCCATCGATATTCACGAAACCCGCGCTCCAGTCGCCGCTGCTGACGCCGTCGCTGTCGACCGCGAACGGCCTGCCGGGCCTGCCCGCGTCGTCGTTGTCGACGGCCGCGTCGGCCGCCCCCACCAGCACGCCGTCGCTGCCGAGCGCGTCGCCGCTGGCCTCGCCGACGTTGCCGGGGTCCAACGGCGCGTCGTCGCTGCCCGCGTCGCCGCTACTCGACCGCCCGTTCCTGCTGCCGCAATCGTCGGGCCCGTCCGCCGCGCAGGCGGGCCCGACGATGCTCGACGTGAAGCGCATGCAGACCGTCGCGGGCGCGATCCGCGCGGCCGACAGCCGGATGTCGGATTCGGTCAACGAGCGCGCGACCCAGCTCGCGCTGTCACAGGCGCGCATCAAGCAGACGCAGGCGAAGAGCACGCTCGAGTCGGTACAGAAGCAGTACGACGACTGGGCCGCCGCGAATCCGCCGCCCATGCGTTTTCGCACCGTCGCGGGCGACGACATGATCCCGGCGCCGTCGGCGCCGCGCCCGAACCTGTATCAGGACCAGCTCGACAAGGCGAAGGCGGCCGTCACGCAGGCCGACAACGCGGTGCAGCGCCTGCAGCTGCTGAGCGAGACGTCGCATCAGCAGGTGCTGATGGACCGGTTCGACGCCGGCCTCGACGAACGGCTGCGCTACGCGGCGCCCGGCTCGGACGAGGAGAACGACTACAAGAAGGCGCTGCACGATTTCTACGAAGCACATCGCGGCGAATTGTCGAACTCGCTGCTCGACGCGGCCAGCGCGAGCACCAACAACGGCGGCACGATCGCGTTCGGCAAGCTGACCGACAACGAACAGCGCAACCTGATCGGCGTCGCGCTCGGCATGCAGCCGGACGTCCAGAACGATGCGGCGTCGGGCGACGGTTCGGACCCCGTATCGCCGACGAAGGACGACGTCGCGCGCTACACCGACAAGGAAAAGCTGAAGACGATCAACAGCGTGCGCGACAAGCTGCTGGAGATCGGCGGCGGCGCGACGACGCAGGTCAGCGTGTTGCCGATGGTCTACGCCGCCAAGGAGGCCGGCATGACCACCAGCGCGCTGTTCAAGGTCAGCGGCAAGGACGGCACGCAGTACGTCGACGAGACGGCGAGCAACTACGACGACATCAACGACTACATCGACAACAACGAGCTGTCGACGGACGGCACGGTCGACATCGCGACCGGCCACAACGCGGACGGCACGCTGCAGCTCGTGTCGAAGGCCGCGCATCACGAAAGCGGCTTCGACAGTTTTCTGAACACGCTGACCAGCACCGGCCTGAACATCGGCATGATGGTCGGCGGGATGGCGCTCGAAGGCCTCGGCACGCTGCTCGACGGCACCGGCATCGGCGCGATCGTCGGCGTGCCGCTGAACATCCTCGGCGCGGGGATGATGTACACGGCGATCGGCGCGACGATGACGAGCGCCGGCCTCGATCTGGCCAACCGCGCCGACCACGGGCGCAGCCTCAATCCGTTTACCGACCCGGGCGCGCGGGCCGACTTCATCAATCTCGTGCCGATGGGCGCGGCGGGCGCCGCGAAGCTCGCCGGCAGCAAGCTGTTCACGCGCGCGGTCACGGCGCTCACGCGCACGCCGAAGGTCGCGTCGGTGCTCGCCACCGGCGCGCGGACCACCGCGGTCGTGACGGGCGTGGGCGGTGCGCTCGAGGCGTTCGGCGAAGCGGGCTACGACTATTTCGTCACGGGCGACAAGAAGGCGGCCGGCGAGCAGCTCAAGTCCGGGATCACCAACGTCGCGCTGATGGCGGCCGGCGGCCTCAAGGAACGCGCGGTGACGTCGGTGCGCACGCGCACCGGCCGGCCGGTGCCGATTCGCGGGGCCGACGGCAAGACCGTCGCCGTCGACAGCCAGATGATCGGCCGGATACTCGACAGCGGCGACGCGTCGTCGCTCGCGGCCGGCCGCACGCGCGTGACGCTCGACGGCGAAGCCGTCAAGGTGTCGCCGGACGGCACGCTGCGCGTGGGCGACAAGGTGCTCACCTACGACAACACGCCGATTCGCGTGCTCGACCGCGCATCCGCGAAACGCCTGCCGCCGGGCAAATCGGTGGTGCTCGGCGAAGACGGCACGCTGTCCGTGGTATCGGTGTCGCCGAAGGCATGGACCAACGGTACGCGCGTCGACGACGTGACGGGCACCGGCGAGCGCATGTCGTTCGGCCCCGACGGCGAGATGAGCGTGACGCCGAAGATCGTCGCGAAGACGCCGCTCGACGTGCTGCAACACGTGCTCGACCAGGCGAGCGACGCCTACCGGCAGACGGCCGCCGGCGCGCAGGCGCCGCGCCGCCTCGCGCAGACGGCGGCCGAAGGCGAAGCCGCGAGCGTGTCCGCCGATGCGCGCAGCACGCGACGCACCAGCGAGGAACGCGCCCGCGTGCAGCAGCAGCGCGACCAGACCGATGCCGAACGCAGCACGACCGCGAGCGCCAACCGGCGCAGCGCCGATACGCAATCGATGCGCTGGCGGCCGGTCGCGGCCGACGAGCCGGCCGGCCCGGGCACGCGCGCGAAGCCGGACGGCGCGCCGCCGCGCGTCAACGCGAAGGTCGTCGATCTGACGGAGGACGCGCCCGTCACGCGCGCGGCGACGTCCGATCCGGCCGGCATCGCCGTACCGCGCGGGCCGCGCGCCGAGCCGATGGAGCTCGGCGATCGCACGGTCTACGTGGTGCGCAGCGGCGCGACACCCGACGCGCCCGGGGCACGGCCATCGTCGCCGCGCCCGCAGGATCTCCAGGAACCGGTGATCGTCGTCGCCGGCGAACACGACGCGGCGCTCGCACCCGAGCTCGCGAACCGCTGGCAGAAGCCCGTCTATGCGGCCGCGCCCGACGCATTCGGTGCGGACGGCCAACTGCGCGCGGGCGCGCGCGTGCTGCGCTTCGATCCCGCGCCGGAGACGGCCGCGGCCCATGAAGCCGGCCTGCCGGACGGCATCGCGCCCGACGAAGCGCCGCCCACGTCGCCCCGCGCGGCCGCCGACGACACGGTGATCGTGCTGGCCGGCAAGCGCGGCCCGAACGAACCGGCGATGCCGCGGACGGCCGCGCCGCCCGAGCCGGTCCATGCGCTCGACGGCGTGTTCAGCGCGCCGAACCGCGTGCTCGTGCTCGTCCAGCCGGAACGCGCCGGCGCGCCCGAGCGAATGGCGCAACGCGACACGACCGCGGCCGACCGCGGCGCACGCGCGCTCGACGACGCGCACGGCCAGGCCGCCCGCGCGCCGGCGGGCGGCGAACGTCGCACCGCGGCGAACGACGACGTCGGCCTCGCCGCCGCGCACCCCGAAACGACCGAGACGGCCCCGCCCGACCACGGCGCATCGAAGCCGGGCTGGGTCACGCGGATGCAGATGCGCTTCGGCGGCGCGGCGCTGCCCGAAGCCGCGCAGGCGCTCGCGATGCAGTCGGGCACGCTCGCCACGCAACTGCGCATGCTGCAGGACGCCGGCTGGCGCGTGACGCTCGGCAAGCGCGGCGGCGGCAGCCGCATCGACCCGCGCAAGCGCCGCGTGACGATCGACGGCGCGCTCCAGCATCCGGGCAGCATCACGTACACGCTCGCGCACGAGGCGCGCCATGCGGTCGAGGCGATGGCCGGCGTGCTGAACCTCGACTACGGCAACCGCGGCCGCTTCACGCGCAAGGCGCTCGAAGCCGAGGCCCGCGCGCAGATCAACGCGTTCGAGGCACGCTACGAAATCGAGCTCGCGGGCGGCGGCGACATTGCCGCGCACGTGCGCCTGCCGGATGCGATCGAGCGCGAAGGCGCCGCGTGGCGCGCGCCGTCGCACGACTATGCGGGCACGGTCGGACGCCTCGTCGACGCATTCGCCGATGCGCCCGTGTCGGGCCGCGACGGCGAGACCTACCGCGACTTCTACGACGACGTCTGGTCGCGCCAGAAGCGCCGCGGCGGCATCCCGCGCCGGATGCCCGCGCCGCAGACGCACGAGACCGGCGGCGCGCCGCGCGGCGTGCGCGGTTTCGACGAACGCGTGGCATGGAGCCGCGCGCATGCCGAATATGCGTCGCCGTTCGGCGACGGGCCCGTGCCGGCGGTGGCCGACCTGCAGGCGGCGCGCAGCCGCCACTTCACGATGCTGCAGGACCAGGGCGTGCTGATGCTGCACGCCGATACGCTGGCGGACGGCACGCTGCTCTCGGGCGGCCGGCCGGCAGGCGTGCATGAATACGCGCTCGACCAGGCGCCGTCGTTCCTGGTCAAGGACGGCTATTCGATCGTGCTGTCCGCGAAGCACGGTGGCGATGCAGCGGCCGCCGGGCTCGCGAATCTGTGGCAGCGGCCGGTATATGCGCCGCCCCCGCACGCGGTCGGCGAACGCGCGGCGCTGCTCGACACCGGCGTGTTTCGCCGCTACGACCCGGCACCCGCGGCGCCGCACGATCTCGGGCCGCTCGCGGCCGATGCCGAAGGCGTGCACGTCGAAGGCAATCCGGCCGCGCGGATCGACGTCGAGCGTCACGTCGGCGAACTGCTCGGCGCCGGCGCCGAGAAAACCGTGTTCGCGCTCGGCCACGATGCCGCGCTCGCGGTGTACGACACCGGCCCGCATACGTCGGAAGCGCGTCAGATCGACGCGGCGATCGACGAGAGCATCGCACTCGACGATCTCGCCTCGTACGGCCTGAAGACCGTGACGATGGACGGGCCGTTCTCCGCGCTGAACCGCGTCGCCGTGCTGTACCGGCCGCTCGGCGTGTTCCACAGCTTCGGCTTCGAGACGGGCGCGCTGCCGCGCGTGGTGTCGCGCGCGGCGCTGGAGCACGTCCAGCGGATTCGCGACGTCGTCGAACGCACGGGCATCGGCTTCGACCTGCAAGGCCTCTTCACGCGCGGCGGCGATTTCCTGCTGAGCGACCCCGGTGCGATCGGCATGGGCGCGAGCGAGCACTTCGCCGCGCTGGAGCGGCTCGCGGTGATCGAGCGCGCGCTGACGCAAGGCCTCGAGCGCGGCAATATCGAACTCGCGCATCCGCGGCTGGCGGAAACGCTGCCGCCCGATGCGTTCGTGCAGAAGCCGTCGGTCATCACGCGCGTGCGGATGCGCTTCGGCGGCGCGCCGCTGCCGAAGGAAGCGTACCGGCTGATCGACGCATCGAGCCTGCTGTCGCAGCAGCTTCGGCTCGGCGCCGACGCAGGCTGGAAGGTCGTGCGCGGCAAGCCCGGCGGCGGCAGCAAGATCGACACGCGGCGGCGGCGCGTCACGATCGATGGCGGCCTGCAGTCGGCCGGATCGATGGTCTACGTGCTCGCGCACGAAGCCCGCCATGCGCTCGAGGCGGCGACCGGCACGCTCGGGCTCGACTACGGCTCGACGCAGCGCTACGTGCGCAGCGCGCTGCTCGCCGAGGCGCGCGCGCAGGTCAATGCATTCGCGGTGCGCGACGAGATCCGCGCGAACCTCGGCGTCGACATCGGCCGCCACGTCGCGCTGCCCGAGGCGATCGCCAACGAATACGGCCGCGCGCGGGCCGGCGACGCCGCGTCGCTCGCGCGCCTCGCCGACGCGTTCGAGCACAGCCCGACGTCGCTCGACGGCGGCGTGACCTACGGCGAGCTGTATCGGCGCCATGCGCAGGCCGCGCGACGCACCGGCGTCACGATGCCGGCGCCGCGCGAGACGGCCGCGACGCTCGCCGAAGAAACGGCATGGTCGCGCGCACGTCCGGTGAAGGCATCGCCGTTCGACGGCAAGCCGGTCGCCGGCGTCGACGCGCTGACGCTCGACCGCTCGGGCCCGCTGTCGTACGACCGCGACGGCCGCATCGTGATCGTGCATGGCGTCACCGATGCGCAAGGCCGCCTCGTCGATCCGGACGGCCGGCCCTACACGCCGGTCGAGGTCACGCTCGCGCACCGCTCGGTGCTCGGCCTGCCCGGCTCGTCGGTGATTCTGTCGGCCCGCAACGGCCGCGACGCCGCCGCATGGCTCGCGAACGTCTGGCAGCGCCCCGTCTACGCACCGCCGACGATCGCGGTCGGGTTCGGCGCCGAGGCGCGGCTCGGCCACACGAACGCGTGGCTGCGCTACGATCCCGCGCCGCACCAGCGCCCGGAGCTGGGCGCGCTCGACGTGGACGGCAACGGCGTCCACGTGAGCGGCGATCCGGCCGCGCGCGTGCCGGTCGAGCGCTTCACCGGCGCGGCGACCGGCGCCGGCATCGAGAAGACCGTGTTCGAACTGGGTCGCCGCAATGCGATCGGCCTCTACGAAGGCACGGACAATCGCGCGATTCTCGACCACATCGAATCGATCCGCCTCGAACAGGAAGGCCTCGCGGCGCTGCGCGCGCACGGGCTGCGCACGCTCACGGTCGGCGGCCCGTTCTCGGCATTCGATCGCGTGGCCGTGATGTACGCGCCGTTCGCGTCGCTGAGCAGCCACGACGTGATGGCCGGCGTGCTGCCGGCGCGCGTCACCCGCGACGCCTTCGCGCAGCTCGACCGCGCGCGCGACGTCACCGCGCGGCACCGCCTGTACTACGACTTCGAAGGCGTGTTCGACGCGCACGGCGACTTCTACCTGAGCGACCCGTCGACGGTCATGACCGATGCGCCGAAGCTGAACGTCGAAGGCATCGTCCGCGAGATCGGCGCGCTGCGCGCGACGCTCGAGGACGGCATCGCGCGCGGTGCGATCGAGCTCGCGCATCCCGGCATCACCGAACACCTGCCGCCCGACGCGTTCGTGCAGAAGCCGTCCGTCATCACGCGCGTGCGCATGCGCTTCGGCGGCGCGCCGCTGCCCAAGGCCGCCCATGCGCTGATCGACCGCTCGAGCCTGTTGCGCCAGCAGGTCGCGCTGGCCGGCGAGGCCGGCTGGAAAATCGTGGTGGGCCGGCCCGGGCGCGGCAGCCGGATCGATACCGCAAAGCAGCGGATCGTGCTCGACGGGCAGTTCCACGGCAGCGGCACGCTCGTCTACACGCTCGCGCACGAAGCGCAGCACGCGGTCGAGACGATCACGCGCCGCCTCGCGCTCGACCGCTCGTCGCCGGAGGCGCTGACCGACAGCGCGCTGATGGCCGAGGCGCGCGCGCAGGCGAACGCGTTCGCGGTGCGCCGCGAAATCCTCGACGATGGCGGCATCGACATCGCGCGGGACGCCCGCCTGCCCGACGCGATCGCACGCGAAGCCGACCACGTGCTGCCCGGCGACGAAGCCGGGCTGCGCCGGCTCGCGGCCGCATTCGGCGACGCCGCGCCGTCCGTGCCGGGCCACGCGACCTATCGCGCGTACTACGCGAGCCAGGCCGACGCGATGCAGGCGCTCGGCATGCCGCGCGAGATGCCGGCGCCCGCGCCGCAGCCGGCGTCGAACGCGCCTGTGCCCGCGGCGACGGCGGACGCCGCAAGCCGCCAGCATGCGCTCGATCACCTCGCGTCGCACGGCAAGCGCGACCTGATCCGCATCGACGGTTCGCAACTCGCGTCGCTCCAGCAGATGAAGGATGCGTTCGGCACGAATGCGCACGTGCTGATCGCGGAGCACGAACCGCGGCCGGAGGCCTCCATCGACGCGCGCCACGCGCAGCCGAAGTTCGTCGCGAGCATGCGCACCGACGAGAACGGTACGTTCGTCGACAAGGCGTCCGCCGATCCGGCCGTACCGATCCGCGACGCGGTCTATCGCGCGCTGAAGGACAACGGCCAAGCGGAACGCGCGGATGTCGATTTCTACGTGTCGCCCGTGTCGCTCGCGGAACTGCGCGAGTACGGCGGCGCCGCGCGGATCACCGCGCGCAGCGACGGGCGCGCCTGGGAAGCCGAACAGGCGGGCGCGACGCCCGACGCGAACGTCGTCACGACGCTGAAGTCGCTCGCCGACGCGCCGCGCTTTCGCGGGCCGAAACAGGCGGCGAAAGCGGCCGGCGACGGCGCGACGCTTTACGCGATCGACAAGGAAACCGGCACGGTGCTCGGCTACGCGACGCGCAACGCCGCGCACGACTGGACCTATCACGAATCGACCTCGCTCGGCGACGCGACGATCGCGCCGCGCGATCTCGGCGCCGCGTTCCGCCGGCGCGCGCGCAACCTGTCCGGCGGCCGGCGCGGCGTGCGATTCGTCGTGACGGACGTCGCGCACGACACGGTCGAGCGCTACGGCGGCTTCGCGCCGGCGGAAATGCGCAAGGCGCTCGGCGACGAGAAGCCGCCGATGCAGAAACTCGGCACGCGCGTGCAGCGCGGCCTCGCGAAAGCCGATCCCGGCGTGCGCCGCAAGATCGCGGAGATCGAGGGCGCCGACAGTCCGTTCCTGCCGCCGAAGCTCGTACCGGACAGCGAGCAGCTCGCGATCGACTTCAGCGGCGCGAACACGCTGCACCTGATGCGCGCGCTGGAGCTGAAAGCGCTGCGCGGCGATCACTACGTGTACGTGTACGAGACCGATCATCCGGTCGCCGAATCGCTGCACACGCGCCGCGGCATCATCGCGATCCACGACGGCAACGCGCGCTGGTACGACGACGCCGAGCAATTGCGCGACCGGCCGGACGCGGGCCGCCCGCTCGACGAGATGCCGCTCGGGCGCGGCCCGTTCGGCGCGAACCAGCACTTCCTGCTGTCGACGCTCGCGCCCGATGTGTTCGACCCGCGCGCGACCGCCACGCAGAAAGCCGCGCTCGCGCAACGGCTCACGCAGTTGCTCGACGAGAAGTCGTATTTCGATGCGCTGCCGCAGAAGTTCGACCTCGCGACGCGCTGGATCCGCACGCAGATCGCCGGCCAGATCGATCGCGTGAAAGCCGCGCAGGCCGACCTCGCCGCCGCCCAGCAAGCCGCGCGGCAGGCCGCGCAGCCGGCGGGCGGCGCGACGGGCCCCACCGGCCCCGCCAGCCGGGTGCGCAATGCGCTGCGCGGCAAGGGCCGCCGGCGCAACCGCCGCGCCGCGAATGCGTCGAACGCATCGAACACGCCGGCCGCGCCGAAGCCGCCGAAAACGCCGGCGGCCAAGCCGCTGACGCTGCGGCCCTACCAGCCGAGCCTCGGTTCGAGCACGGTCGCGGAATGGGTGATGCGCTACGGCGCCGCCAAGGTGGCCGACTGGTTCCCGACGGTCGACCGCGTGAAGGCGCTCGCCGCGCGCAGGCACCAGCCCGATGCCGGCGGTCTCGCGCTGACCGACGAACCGCAGACGATCCTGGCCGACGCACCGATGCTGAAAGCGCTCGGCATCCCCATCGGTCTCGCGCGCGAGGTGTCGAGCATGCCGTCGCGCGGGCCGGTGGCCGATCCCGGCGGCGATCACAACCGGTTCGTGAAGTGGATGCAGGCGTACGCCACGCGCCACAGCGCGGCACGCATGATCGACAAGCGCGCGATCCAGGCGTTCGTGCGCGCGCCGGCCGAGATCCAGGACCGCGTCGCGCCGATGGCGCGCGCGTTCAACCTGCGCGACGACCCCGCGCTCGCGGTGCGCTACGTCGAGCAATACGGCGGCGCGATGCCGGTGGTGTCGATTCCGGTCGATCCGCACACGCTCGCGGCCGCGCGCGGCGGCAAGCACGATCCGGCGTTCATCCGGCGCGCCCGCCAGTTCGGCTCCCCGATCGGCGCGCGCTACAACGAGGCCGACGCGACGATCACGCGCGAAGCGCCGGACGGCACCACGCGCACGCTCGAGCTCGACGACATCGCGCATCTGCACAAATGGCTCACCGCGGCGTCGCGCCATGGCTTCCAGCTTCGTCTCGAAGCGGCGTCGGGCCGCCCGCTCGTCTCCGCGGACGACCGCCGCACGATCGCCGGCACCAACGACAGCTACGCCGAATACACGCGGCTCATGACGTCGTTCGAGACGTGGTCGCACGATCATGCCGGCGAGCCCGCGCCGAACGTGATGCTGAGCTTTCACGGGTGGGACGCCGTGCTCGAACCGGTGCCGGGCGCCGGCCACGTCGAGCTGCTCGATGCGCTGCTCGACCGCAAGGCGATCGACTGGCTGCACGTGGGGCTGTCGTACGGCACGCACGGCGCCGACTTCATCGCGAACCAGGACCTGACGCGGGCGCTGGCGGAACGGATCGTCGACTATTACCAGACCGACCGTCACGGCAAGTTCGCGCGGCTGCACGGCGCCGATGCGCTCACGCGCGTATTCGAACCGGTGAGCCCCGAGACGTTCGCGAACCAGCAGCAGGTGCTGTTCGCGGAAATCGCGCGCATCGGCAAGTCGAAAGGCCTGTCCGACGACGCGCTCGCGACGCTGCGCGGCGAACTGTACGAACGCAACACGACCGCGCTCGTCAACCAGGCGCGCAAGGCGACCATCGAGCATGCGATGACGCAGTGGGCGTCGGCCGATCATCCGCCCGCCACGCGCACCGAAAAGCTCGCGCGCCGCTTCGGCGAACGCTGGCTTGCGGAAACCGGCAGCCGCGCGCCGGCGCGCGGCACCGTGGTGTCGACCGCCGATCCCGCGGGGCCGCTGCCCGACAGTCGCGCGTACTGGCAATCGGTGGTCGAGCGCGAAGCGCTGAAGAACGATCCGTCGAAGCCGATCAGCGTCGGCCGGCAGATCGCGGCGAACCCGAAACAGGCCAAGATGATCGAGGAGCTGCAGTCGCTCGCGCAGATCAACGCGCTGCGCGTGCATCGGCCGTCGTTCCGCAAGGCGGAGCTGTGGAAGTCGATCGGCTTCAGCTCGCTCGTCACCGGCGCGGGCGCGCTCGTGATCGCCGATACGCTCGGCGCGACGCACGTGCTGCGGCAGGACATGCTGGGCAGCGCGACGTCGTCGTTCCTGCTGGGCTCGCGTCTGGGCCGCGTGTTCCAGGTCATGCACCAGGGTGCGGTGCGCAGCCTGCAGGCCGGCGATCCGAAGGCCGCGCAGACGGTGCTCACGCGGCTCGAAGTGACGCTGTCGCGGCAGTTGCGCTCGGGCGCGCACGATTACGGCCAGAACCGGCGCGCCCAGCTCGAACAGATCTCGAACGAAGCGCGGACGCTGGCCGCGCAGTATGTCGAACTGAACCGCGTCGGGCTGATGAGCTTCGACGACGCGACCACCCACATCAAGGCGCTCGCCGCGGACGTGCTCGCGCAGATGCAGGGCACCGTCGGCGGCACGTCGCTGCAGCAGCTCCATACCGGCAACCCGCGTCACCTGTTCGGGATCGCGGGCCGCGCGGGCGCCGCGATCACATCGACCGCGACGCTCGCGGTCGGCATCAGCGGCGTCGTGCACGCGCACGGGGCGTTCGATCTCGCCTACGGGTCGGCCGCCATCGCGAGCGGCGCGTTCGGCGCCACGTATGCGGGCCTCGTCTATACGATCGGCGCGCACCGCGTGAATGCCGACAAGCGCAGCCGCATCGTGCGCTTCACCGATTCGGCGAGCGACTTCATGGCCGTCGCGTACGGCGGCCTCGGCACCGGCGTGCAGTGGAGCGGCGGCCATTACGACCTCGCGATCGCGACCGGCGTGTCCACCGCGCTGCTGCTCGGCGGGCGTCTGAACACGCATTTCCCGAACGCGACGCCGCTGATCAACAAGATCCCGACGGCCGTCGTGCTGATTCCGGTCGGCGCGTTCGCGTACAAGCTGATCGAAGGGCTGTGGACGACGTTCTTCGGCTCGGGGTCCGGTTCGTCGAATCAGTCGAATCAGTCGAATTCGTCGCAATCGAATCTCGCGCCCGGTGCGTCGGCGAGCGCTTCGGCCAGTCCTTCGGCGAGCGCTTCGCCAAGCGCGACGCCAAGCGCTTCGGCGAGCGCTTCGGCGAGCGCATCACCCGGTACGCCGCCTGCCGCGCCGGCTTCGCCGTCGGCCAGCGCCACGCCGTCGACCGCGCAGCCGTCCGGGTCGCCGCAGCCCTACATCGTCGTCGCCGGCGATTCGCTGTGGGTCGTCGCCGACCGGCATCGCCAGTCGCTGCTCGACGCCGCGCACGTGTCGCGCGCCGATCAGCAGGCGATGACGCGCGGCGAGCAGGACAGGCTCGCGCTCAACGAGATCCTGCAGCTCAATCCGTCGGTGTCAGGCGATCCGAACCGCCTGGCGGTCGGCACGCCGCTGATCGTGGGCTGATATCGGCGCGCGGGCCGCGTGGCGCCGCGCGCGCCGGTCGCGCGCGGCACCCCGCATCACGCGACATCACGCCGCCCGCTGATGTTCCAGCCACGCCTGGAACATCAGCACCGTCCACAACTGATGCTGCCAGTTCATCCGGCCCGTCTGGTGCTGGCGCCACAGCCGCTCGACCGCCGCCGCATCGAAGAAGCCTTCCTCGCGCAAGCGCGACGGCCGCAGCAGCGCGTCGGCCCAGTCGCGCAGCGCGCCGCGCAGCCAGTGATCGACCGGCGCGCAGAAGCCCTGCTTCGGCCGGTCGATCAGCGCGGCCGGCACGTAGCGGTCGAGCAGCCGGCGCAGCAGCGCCTTCGACTGCCCTTCCGGCAAGCGCACCGACGCCGGCACGCGCCACGCGAATTCGACGACGTGATGATCGAGGAACGGCATGCGCGTCTCGAGGCTCACGGCCATCGCCGCGCGATCGACCTTCGCGAGGATGTCGGTCGGCAGGTACGTGAGCGTGTCGATCGCCATCGCCTGCTCGGCGAAGCTCAGGTGCGCGGGCCACGCGGACACCGTGTCGAGCGGCGTCGGCGGCTCCTGCCCCGACAGCGCGATGCGCTCCGGATGATGCACCGACGACATCAGCAGCCGGTACAGCCCGATGCGGCTCTCGGCCGTCATCACATGGCCGAGCTTGTGCAGCCGATCGCCGATGCGCGACGACGATTCGCGCGCCTCCACGCCGCCCCACGCGCCCTGCGCGACGGCCGCGAGCTGGTCCGCATGATCGGGCCGCAACGCGTGCAGCGCGGCGGCGATCCGCGCGCGCACGGCGGCCGGCACGCGATGCAGCTTGCGCCACAGGCGCGGCGTCAGGAAATAGCGCGTGTAGCCGCCGAACAATTCGTCGCCGCCGTCGCCGGACAGGCTCACCTTCACGTGCCGGCGCGTCAGTTCGGAGACGAGAAAGGTCGGGATCTGCGACGCGTCGGAGAACGGCTCGTCGTAGATCGACGGCAGCTTCGGCACGACGCCGAGCGCATGGTCGGCCGTCACGTAAAGCTCGGTATGGCGCGTACCGAGATGGCGCGCGACCGCCTTCGCGTAGCCGGCCTCGTCGTAGCCGGCCTCGTGAAAGCCGATCGTAAACGTGTCGACCGGCGTCGCCGATTGCGCCTGCATCAACGCGACGATCGTCGACGAATCGATGCCGCCCGACAGGAACGCGCCGAGCGGCACGTCGGCTTCCATCTGCCGCGCGACGGCCTGGCGCAGGACCGTGTCGAGCTGGTCGACGGCTTCGTCGGCGCTGCCCTCGAACGGCTGCGCGCGGCCCGCCTCGATCGCCTGTTCGAGCGCCCAGTAGGTGCGCAGGCGCGGCGTGTCGCGCGCATGTTCGAACTGGACGTACGTGCCGGGCGGCAGCTTGCGGATGCCGCGATAGATCGTGTAAGGCGCGGGCACGCTCGACTGGCGCAGGTACAGGCACAGCGCGTCGCGATCGATCGCGCCGTCGAAGCCCGGATAGCCGCGCAGCGCCTTCAGCTCGGACGCGAACACGAGCGCGTCGCCGATCCGCCCGTAGTAGAGCGGCTTTTCGCCGATCCGGTCGCGCGCGAGCGTCAGCACCCGCGACGCGCGGTTCCACAGCGCGAACGCGAACATGCCGGTCGCCCGGCGCAACGCGGCCTCGACGCCCCACGCGACGATCGCCGCGATCAGCACCTCGCTGTCGGAGTGGCCGCGCCACGCCGGTGCGCGCCCCGCGCGCTCGAGTTCCGCGCGCAGTTCGCGATGGTTGTAGATTTCGCCGTTGAAGACGAGAACGTAGCGGCCGCACGCGGAAGCCATCGGCTGCCGGCCGTGCACCGACAGGTCCACGATCGCGAGCCGCCGGTGGCCGAGCGCGATGCCGGCCTCCGGGTCGACCCAGATCCCCTGTCCGTCGGGCCCGCGGTGCGCAAGGCTCGCCGTCATTCGCGCGAGCGTGCCGCGCGCTGTCTCCTCATCGAAGGCGACGCTATTCAGAAAGCCGTCGATTCCGCACATTGATATGTCCGCCCCTGTTGACCTGTTCCGTCACGGACGGCACGACCTCGCGGCCGCCGTCGGGCGTGACGGTCGAGCCATATTACGAAGAAATAAATCAGCAATAATTCACCAGTGAATGTCGGCGGCATCCGGAAAAAAATGGACGTCAAGTGCCGCATGCGGATGGCCGCGCAACGGGGCCATATCGAATCGGATGAGTGGGCCGGCAAACGTGGCGGACAAAAAAGGGGGCCGCATGCCGATGCGACGCCGCCACGCCGTGTCATGCGGCGCCGGTCGCCCATTTCAGCAACTGCGCGACCTCGCGGAAATGCTGCGGCTGGATCGTGCCGTTCTCGGGCGTCGTCTCGTACAGCGCCTGCGCGAGCCCGACGTTCGCGAGCGTCGGGCGCAGCGCGTCGCGGGCCAACCGCACGATCCGCTCGGCCGCGTCGCCCTCGCCGCGCGCGAGCACCCACGGCAGCGAGCCCATCCCGCCGTAATAGAGCGCGACCGCGACGCGCGGCGAATAGACGACCACCGACGCATAGGCGATCCGGTCGGGCAGCGACGCGAACTGCACTTCGCGCGCGAGCTGGCGGCGCTTCGCCTGGATGTGCGGATCGCCTTCGTCCTCCTTGTGCTCGCGCCGCACTTCGTCGATCGACATCTTCATTTTCTGGTTGAATTCGTGCCGCTGGTGCACGATGTCGATCAGCGCCATCACGATATAGATCAGCGCGGCCCAGCCGAACAGCAGCATCAGCAGCTTCACGATCAGCGCGAGGATCGAGACCGGCCGCGTGAAGCCCGACTGCACGGACGGATCGAGCGACTCGACGATCAGCCAGCCGAGCGTCGCGACGAGCAGCGCCGTCTTCAGCAGCATCTTCGCGAGGTTGACGAGGTTGCGCAGCGACCACAGGTTCTTCATCCCCTCGGCCGGGTTGAGCCGCGACAGTTGCGGCACGAGGCGGCTCCACGCCATCACGCCGCCCACCTGCACGAAGCCCGCGAGCAGCCCCGCCAGCAGCCCGGCCGCGACGATCTGCGCGGACTGCGTGGCCCAGTCGCGCGCGGCGCCGTCGATCAGCACCGCGAGCCGCGCGGCGGGGTCGGCCGCGCCGACCGCGTCGAACACGAGCCGGAACAGCGCCTGCAAGCGCGCGAACAGCGAACCGATGCCCACCGCGAGCGCCACGCACACGCCGACGAAGAACGCCGACGACACCGTTTCCGCGCTCTTCGGCACGTCGCCTTTCTCGCGCGCCTCGCGCAGGCGCTTCGCGGTCGGCTTCTGGTCCTTTTCGGCCATCCCGGCTCCCGCGCGCTCAGCCGCCGCCGTGCGCGGCGAACAGCGCGCGCAGCAGCGACACGAGCCCGCTGTCGGGGCTCAGCAGCGCGTGCAGCGACGCGTACACCACCGGCAGGAACAGGATCATCATCAGCATCGCGAGCGCGCTTTTCAGCGGCTGCGAGAACACGAAGACGTTGAGCTGCGGCACCGCGCGCCCGACCAGGCCGATGCCGAGCTCGACGAGCACCAGCACGATCGTGACCGGCGCGGCGAGCTTCACCATCCATTCGAAGATCGTGTCGGTCTGCCGCACGATGAAGGTCTGCAGCATCGACGAGAAATCGGGGCCGAGCGAGCCGATCGGCCACCATGCGTACGACTGCGCGAACAGTTGCACGAGCACCTGCAGCCCGCCCGCCGTGACGAACAGCGCGATCGCGACGAAATTCAGGAATCCCGAGGTCGGTCCGCCCTCGTGCCCGCCCATCGGATCGAAGAACGCGGCGCTGCCGCTGCCGGTCTGGAAGTCGATCAGGTAGCCGACGCCCTGGATCGCGAACAGCACCGCGCTGAACGCGCCGGCGAGCAGCATGCCGACCATCGCCTCCTTCGCGACCAGCAGGCACCACATCAGGAACGGCAGCGCGGCCACCTGCGCGGCATCGATCGCCGGCGCGACGAACGCGGCGATCACGACCGCGATTCCGTTGCGCACGAGGCCCGTGATGATCTGCTCGTTGAATACCGGCACGACCAGCATGATCGGCAACAGGCGCGGCATCACGTAGAGCAGCGGCCGCAGCATGCCGGCGACGTCGTTGAAACCCGCGGCCTGGTCTAGCATCGGCGCTCCGCGGCGGCGGGCGGGGCGGGATCGTCGGCCGCGTCAGGCACCTCGGGCACGTCGGACAGCACGGTTTCAGCGGCGATGTCGGCGCCCGCCTCCGTTTCGGTCATGGCCGCATCGAACGCGGCCGCGGCCGCCGGCGGCGTGGACGCATGATCTGCCGCGTCGCCCGCGCCGGCCACCCAGGTGCCGCCCGTCGCGAAGCGCCGCACCGCGTAGCCGTCCGCGACGTCGTCGGCGTCGCGCTCGACCCGCGCGGCGCGGGCGTGCAGCGCCTTCTCGCCGGCCTTCTCCAGCTTGTCCTCGGCGGCCTTCGCCTTGCGCGCGGCGCGCTGCAGGTCGGCGAGCGTCGCTTCGTGGCCGCGGTGCACGTGCGCGGCCTCGCTCACCGACGCGTTCGCGTTGCCGATATGCCGGTCGAACGTGCGCGTATCGGCCGCCGCGTCCTGCAATGCGCGCGCTTCGCGCACGTCGTCGGCCAGCCGCGTCTGGATCGCGGCCTTCGCGGCGACCTGCTGCGCGAGCTGCGCCTGCGCGGCCGCGAGCGCCCGCCGGCTCTGCGCGGCGATGCCCTGCTGGCGCGCGGCCGCGACGCGCGCGATCTGGCTGCGCATCTCGCGTACGCGCTTCAGGCGGGCGAGCGTCGCGAGCACGAGGCGGTCGTCGGCTTCAGACATGATCGTTCGCCAGCTTCGTCAGCTTTGCGAGCAGCGCGTCGAAGCGCACGTCCTCGTCCGACGCCTGCGCGCAGAACGCGCCGATCGCGTCGCGCGCGCGCAGCGCGAGATCGCCGAGCCGGTCGCTGCCTTCGCGATACTCGCCGATCTGCACGAGCAGCTCGATCTCCTGGTACTTCGCGATCAGCTCGCGCACGCGCGCGGCCGCATGCTGGTGCGCGCGGCTCGCGACGAGCGGCATCACGCGCGACAGGCTCGCGAGCACGTCGATCGCCGGATAGCGGTTCGCGAGCGCGATCTTGCGCGACAGCACGATATGGCCGTCGAGGATCGACCGCACCTCCTCGGCGATCGGGTCCGATTCCTCGTCGCCTTCGACGAGCACCGTGTAGAGCGCGGTGATCGACCCGTGCGCCCCCTGCCCCGCGCGTTCGAGCAGGCGCGGCAATACCGCGAACGTCGAAGGCGGAAAGCTGCGCCGCGTCGGCGGCTCGCCGCTCGCGAGGCCGACCTCGCGCTGCGCGCGTGCGAAGCGCGTCAGCGAATCGACCAGCAACAGCACGCGCTTGCCCGCATCGCGGAAGTGCTCGGCGATCGCGGTCGCGACCAGCGCGGATTTCACGCGCTCCATCGCGGGGCGGTCGGACGTCGACACGACGACGATCGAACGCGCGCGCACCTCGGGCGACAGGCTGTGCTCGATGAATTCGCGCACCTCGCGGCCGCGTTCGCCGACGAGTGCGATCACGTTCACGTCGGCCTGCGCGCCGCGCGCGATCATCCCGAGCAGCGTGCTCTTGCCGACGCCCGAAGGCGCGAAGATGCCCACGCGCTGCCCGACGCCGAGCGTCATCAGGCCGTCGATCACGCGCACGCCGGTCGCAAACGGCGTGTCGATCATCTTGCGCGCGAGCGGGTTCGGCGGGTCCTGCTGCGTCGAAACCCACGCGGCGCCCGTCACCGGCCCGCGATCGTCGAGCGGCCGGCCGAGCCCGTCGAGCACGCGGCCGAACAGCCCCTCGCCCACCGGAAACACATGCTCGCGCCCGGACGGCACGACGGTCGTCTCCGGCGACAGCCCGGCCACGTCGCCGAGCGGCGTGAGCAGCGTCGTCTGGCGCGAGAAGCCGACCACCTCGGCAAGCAGCGTCGGCTGGTTCGGCGTGCGCAATTCGCAGATCTCGCCGAGCCGCGCGCGGATGCCCGTCGCATTCAATATCTGCCCGACCGCATGATTGACGCGGCCCTGCACCGATACCGGCGAGAAGAACGCGAGCCCCGCGTCGAGCTCGCCGACGAGGCGGCCGCGATCGAACGGCGCGCCGTCGTCGTCGCCGAACGTTTGCCGATCGTCGAGCGGCGCGTTCATCGCGCGGCGCCCTTCAGCGCGTCGCGGCGGATCGCCTGGCGCAACGCGTCGATCTGCAGGTCGAGGCTCGCGTCGATGCGCCCGGAGGGCGTCTCGACCGTGCACGCGTGGCGTTCGAGCTGCGCGTCCTCGACGATGCGGATCTTCTGCCGGTTCGACTGCTCCGCGAACGCGCCGTCGAGCGCGTCGCGCATCTCGTCCGTGCGCCCGGGCGCGACGCGCACGATCAGGAACGCCTCGTCGCGCACGAGCGGCGCGATCCGCGCGAGCGCGGCCTCGTACAGCTTCTGCGTGCTCATCTCGCCGACGATCGCGCGCACGGCCTTCACGACGATCTCGGCCATCGCATCCTTGATCGTCTCCATCGTGCGCGTGGCCGCGAGCGCCTGCGTGTACGCCTGCGCGGCCTGCTCGCGCTGCGCGCGGCGCATGCCTTCGTCGTAGCCGGCCGCCTGGCGCTTGTCGAATTCGCGCTGTGCGTCGGCGACGATGCGCGCGGCCTCTTCATGCGCGGTCGCGATCACCGCGGACGCGTCGAGCAGCGCCGCGTATTCGCGCTCCTTGAGCACCTTGCGCTCCGACAGCAGCTGCAGGTTGTCGCTCGTGATCAGAAAAGCCAGTCCCATGACGCAAGCCTCTCGGGAATCAGAAACAGGAACATCAGTTCGCCGAATTGATCGCGCTGCGCGCGGTTCAGCCAGTACGGCGCTTCGTCGTCGATCGCGCGGTTGAATTTCAGGCGCACGCGCTGCGCGACCGCGTCGCCGGCCACGCCGATGAAATCCGCGAGCAAGCGCCCGCCGCGCGCGCGAATCACGACCGGCAGCGCGGCGGGATCGGCGCGCCACGGTTCGAGCGTTTCGGCGAGCGCGCCGAATTCCGGCGCGCGTTCGAGCGCGAGTTCGAGCGCATCGCCGCCGAGCCGCGCCGCCACTTCCGCGCGGATGCGCCGCCCGGCCAGCGCGTCGCGCAGCCACGCACGATGCAGCAGCAGCCCCGCATACGCGGCCAGTTGCTCGAGCGCCGCGCCCGGCAGCAGCGCGAGCCGCGCGCACGGATTCGCCACGTCGAAGTCGTGCCGGTCGGCCACGCCGTTCAGCGCGAGCAGGTGCCGCGCCAGCAGCTTGCGGCCGGCCGCGCCGAACGCATCCGGCGAACGGTAGCGCGCGGGCCACTCGGCCGGCACGCGGGTCACGTGCAGATAGCGATCGGGCCGCAGGTTGAAGTCGCACACGAGCGCATGAAACGCGGCGGCACGCGCGGCAGGCGGCGGCGCAAGCGGGTGCAGCCACGGCAGCGGCGCCGCGTGGAACGCGGCCGCTTCGCCCGGCGGCAGCGCGCGCGGATCGCTCATGCGCCGTCGCGCGCGCCGTCCGGCGTACGCAGCCCGCCGCCCGCCTGCTGCGCGGCCGCCCCGCCGCCGTTCGCGCCGCGCGGCGCGCCGAGCAGGCCCGCAAGCCGCGCGCCGAACATCCCGCGCCGGGCGGCCGACAGCGCGATCACCGCGCAGGTCAGCAGGATCAGCGCGAACACGAGCCAGCCGAGCGGCGAGCGCAGCCGCAGGATGTCCGACACCGCGCCGCCGATCCCGTCCACGCGCGTCGCGCGCGCCGCGGCCGGCTGCAGGAACAGCGACACGTTGTCGTACTGCAGCCCTTCGATGCTGTGCGCGACCAGATCCTTGACCATCGGCGCCATCGCGCGCAGGTCGACGCCCGGCCGGTAACGGATGTACACCGCCGCCGACGACGGCTTGATCTTGTCGGCGAGCGGATCGTTCTCCGGAATCACGACCTGCACGCGCGCGACCACCACGCCCTCGATGTCCTGCAGCGTGCGCGACAGGTCCTGCGACACGCCGTACAGGTAGCGCACGCGCTCCTCGGCCGGCGTCGACACAAGGCCCTGCTTCTGGAACAGCTCGCCGAGGCTCGCATAGCTCGGCTTCGGCAGCCCGTTCGCGTGCAGCACCGTGAGCGCCGCCTGCATGTCGCCGTCCGCGACGCTCACGAGCCACGCGTTGCGGTCCGACGTATCGCGCGCGTCGTTGTCCTTCGACGCGCTGATGCCCGCGTCGCCGAGCACCGCGATCATCTGGTTCGCGTCGCGCTCTGACAGGCCCGAGTACAGCTCCTTCTGGCACCCGGCCAACAGCACGAGCAGCCCCGCGAGCAGCGCGCGCGCCGCCCGGCTGCGCCACGCATGCGTGCGCGGCGTCGAATCGATCGTCGTCATCCGTTTGTCCGGTTCAGGGCGCATGAGGCCGTATCCTCCGGCCCGCACGCGCTTTCACTCCTGCGTCTTCAGCACCGTGTGCGTGAAGCCGTTCGCCGCCTGCGCAACCGACAGGCTCAACTGGTATTCCGAAATCGTGGTGGTTGCCGTCCACTGGAAATCCATCGCCTTCACCATCGTCATCAGCGGGTCGCTGCGGCTGTCCGCCATCGACGTCAGCATCTCGGTGCGATGCTTGTCGATGTTCGCGTACCGCGAATCGAGATCGTTGCCGTACGTGCGCAACCGCTCGACGAGCGACGACGGGTTCGCCTGCGCGGGCGTCATCTGCACGGCCGGCGCCGCATCCGCCGGCGCGCGCGACATCGCGACGCCCGACGAAGACGGCGCAGCGGCCGGCGACGCGCCCGGCTGCATCAGCGCATCGAACTGGCGCACCTGCGCCGGATCGGACGTCGCGCCCGTTTGCTGCGCGGCGCCCGCGAGCGCGGCTGCGCCCGGCGGCGCCGCGCCTACGCCTGTTACCGACATGATCGTGTCCTCCTTGACCGGCAGAGCCGGAAACGGGCCGGCCGGCACGCGCACACGCCACGCCGGGCGCCCGTCGTGGGCGGCTCCGGCACGCGGCGTCGCGCGGCACGGCCGGCGACCGGCGTCACGCGCGGCCGGCGGAACTCAGGTGTTGCGCAACCTGGGCGTTCGCCGTCCCCTCCTGCGCGGTCACTGCGTTGCTGGTTTCGAACGTCGCAGTCGATTGCTGAACCTGGAAATTGATCTTCGTCAGTTCGAGCTGCGTCTTGGTCAGGTCGTCGGCCTGCTTCTGCACGTCGCCCGTGTTCGTCACACCACCTGCTGCCGAGGTACCCATGCTTCGCTCCTTTACGTGAACCACACTCCACATTCCGGCGGCGGCCCCATGCCCCGCCGGCGACGTGACGCGCCGCATGCATGCGGCGTGTCGCGTGATGCGCGCATCGCGAAACGCGCTGCGCCTGATTCGTCGCGACGCTAATGCGCCGCCTCCTTCGCCGATACCCCGACACCGGCCGCCGGCTCGCCGGGCAGCAGCGTCGGCCCTGGCACCGGCCGCGCGACGCCGGCCGCCGCGCCGCTCGCGAGCGGCGCCACGGGCGGCGCGCTCGCCTGCTCGGGCGCGCTCGCCGGCGCGCCGCCGAGCGGCATCGTGATGCGCTGGCCGTTGCGTGCGAACACCACTTCGTCCGGGCCGATCGACACGACCGTCGCGCCTTCCTTCATCCGCGCACCTTCGAAATAGCGGCTGCCGTCGACCGTCTCGATGTAGCGCTGGTCGCCGTCGCCGGCGAACACGGTCGTGATCTCCGGAATGCCCGCCGTGCCGCCGAGCGTCGTCGCCGTGCGCGGCGCGGCCGCGTCGGCATCGCGCACGTGATCGACCACCTCGAGCGCCGGGCGCGCATCCTTCATGTAGTTGCGGATGCGCGGCTCGATCTGCGCGCGCGCGGCCGCGCCCGTCAGCTCAATCCGGCCACGGCCGAGATACGTGACCGTCAGCGCCGTGTCGCTGAAATAGGTCTGCGCGGTCGCGACCAGATCGCTGACCACGTAGATGTTGCCGAGCGCCGCGTTGTCGACGCCCGCGACGATCTGCGCGACGCGCTCGCGCGCGGCCGGGTCGCTCACGTAGCCCGACACGATCACGCCGTCGTCGCGCGGCGCGACCGCCAGCTCCGGATACGCGTGCAGCAGTTGCTGCAGCCGGTGCGTGCGCGCGAACACCGATTCGTGCTGCCACGGCAGCCGCCCCGACCACGCGACGAAGCCGTAGCCGAGCGCGCCGAGCAGCACGCCGACCCACAGCGCGACCAGCGCGATCACGAGCCGCCGGCTGCCCAGCCGCCGCAGCCCACCCGTGAGCCAGCCGAGCCACGCGGCCTCGCGCGCGGCGTCCGGCGCATCCGTTTCGTCGGGCACCGCGACGCTCGCCTGCGCATGCCGTGCGATGCCGAGCCGGATCGAGCCGACCGTCACGACGTCGTTCGGCGTCAGCGAGCGGCGGCCGGCGCCGAGCGGCTCGTCGTTGAACAGCACCGGCGCGCCGGTGTCGCCGCCGTGGTTCTGCACGGTCACCGCGAGCGCGCCGACCTGCAGGCACACCTGCTTCGCGCCGATCTCGCGATCGGGCAGGATCACTTCGCAGTCGGCCGCCGTGCCGACCCAGTTCGCGCCGCGCGCGAGCGACATCGTGCGGCCGTACATCGGCCCGCTCAGGAAGCACAGGTTCCACGGCGACGCGAGCGCGGCCGAACCGGCCCCGGCGCCTGCCGCGCCGCCGGGCAATGCGCCGTCGCCGTGCGGATCAATGATGCTCGTCGACATGCGTGACCACTCCTGCGGTCGTCGCCGCCGGCTGCGACGCCGCGCCCACGGGCGGCGGCAACGCGGGCGGACCAAACTTCGTGCCGGGCAGCGGCTTCGGCGTCAGCGGCACCGTGACGTCGTTGTCCGGCGGGCGATACATCGACATCCCTTCCGGGTTCGCCGGACCGTCGACGCCCGGGTTCACGGGCGAGCCGTCCGGCGCATACATCGACGCATTCGTCACGACGCGCGGCGTCAGCAGGTAGAAGCGCTCCATGTGGTTGCCCGACTTGTCGGTGTACTTGAACAGGTTGCCGATCAGCGGGATGTCGGACAGCCAGGGCACGCCGCTCTTGTTCAGCCGCACCTCGTCGTCGTTGAAGCCGGCGATCAGGAGACTCTTGCCTTCGTCGATCATCGTCTTGGTGACGATGTTGCGCTGCTGGATCACCGGCACGTTCGACACGGCCTGCCCCGGCACGATGTTGCCGTCCTGGATGTCGATCGACATCATCACGCTCTGTGGGTTGCGAACGGCTACCGCGGACACGGCCGCGGCGTTGCGGATCGCCTCGTCGACGATCATCGGCGTCACCTTGATGCTGGTGCCGGTCGTCACGCTGTACAGCGACGAATCCTGGTAGCCGGGCACCTGCACGTAGAACTGCGTGAGGTTCTCGAGGATCGCCTCGGTGTTGTCGAGCGCGAGCACCTTCGGCTTCGATCGCAGTTGGGCCTGACCCTTCTGCGCGAGCGCGTTCACGCGCGTGAGCAGGTAGTTGCGCAGCGACCCGCCGATCGACGCGGTCAGCGCGATGCCGGTCGGCATGAACGCGCCCGTCTGCCCGGTTTCCGACGTGCCGATGCCGAACGTCAGCGGCGGGTTGCCGACGCCGTTGTACTGCGTGTTGCCGTTCAGCGGGTTCTGGCCGTTGCCGATCTGCACGTCGCCGTGCGTCGTGTGCAGGCGCCAGTCGATCCCGAGGCTGTCGAGCGAATCCTCGTTGATGTCGATGATCGTCACGTTGATCTCGACGATGCGCGGCCGCTCGTCGAGCTGACCGATCAGCGACTGGTAGCGATACATGTTCTCCGGCAGGTCGCGCACGATCACCGCGTTGATCGCCGGATCGGCGACGATCTGCGGCAGCGTGTCGCCGCCGCCGGTCGAGAACGGCGAAAAGCCGCCGCCCATGCTGCCGTCCGTACCGCCATAACCGCCCTGTCGCGGGCCGCCGGAGATGTCGGGGAAGTCGAGCCGCGGCACCGCGATCGTCAGCCCCGAGCCGAGCTTCACCTGTCGCGCGGCCTGGCCGAGCGGCGTGCTCGCCGGCGCCGCGGCCGTGTCGCCGGTCTTGCCGAACAGCCGGCGCAGGATCGTCGCGACACCCGGCACCGTCACTTCCTTGCCCGAGCGGTTGATCGTGAAGTCCGACGCCCAGCCGTATTTCAGCCGGAACGCGCGGATGTCCGCATGCGCGCCGTTCGCCGACGGATCGCCGACCGAGCCGATCGCCTGCCGCACGAGTTCGACATAGCGGCGCGGGCCGGCCACGTACACGCTGTTCGAGCGGTCGTTGATCACCAGCGTGTAGCGCTTGTCCGGAATCTGCATCGCCTGCAGCGCACGGCCGATTTCGCCGGATGCGTTCGGCGGGATCGGGATCATCTGCGTCTGCGACTGGTCGGCCGGATCGACGTACAGGAACGAGCCGTCGTAGTACCACGTGAGCCCGTAGGTCGAGCAGATCGTGTCGAGCGTCTGCTGCGGCGTGCCGGAAAAGCGGCCGCTGATCACGCCGTCGACCTTCGGGTCGACCACCGCCGTCACGCCCTGCGACGACGCGAGCTCGCGGATGAAGTCGCCGATCTTCTTGCCGTTCGCGACGATCGTGAACGGCTTGTTGCGCCAGCGCAGGTCCGCGGCGCGCGCATGCTGCGCGGGCGCCATGCACAGCGACGCCGTGAGCAGCGCGGTCGCGCACACGGCAAGCGCGGCCCGTTGCAGGCTGCGCGGTTGAAACCGGATCGAGGCGACGCGTCGACGCATCAAAGGACTCCTGTTGAAGAAACGAACATGCGTTCCAGCGCCTGCTGCGCGAAGCGCAGCACTTCGCCGCCGAGCCAGCCCGACAGCAGCACGAGCGCGACCATCACGGCGATCAGCCGCACCGCGATGCCGATATTGGCGTCCTGCACCTGCGTGACGGCCTGCAGGATCGCGACGACGAGGCCCGTGACGGTCGCGATCAGCACGATCGGCAGCGACAGCAGCAGCACGAGCATCAGCGCCTGGCGCGTCAGGTCGAGGATCGTCGAGCTCGTCATTGCACGGCTCCCGGCGCGCGCACGTCGGCGCCCGCGCCGACCGTGCCGTCGTCCGGCGGGTTCTTCACCCAGCCGACCGTATGCAACTGCACGTCCTCCTCGACTTCCTGGTACGACAGCACCGCGAGGTCGGGCAGCACCGGCTGCAGGATCGTCTTCACGTAGCGGCGCGCGCCGAGCGCGACCATCACCGCGAGCCGCGCGGCGCCCGGCGCGTTGCCGTGGCCGCCGGGGCCGGCCGCCTGCGCGGCGTGCACGATCGCGCGCACCTGTTCGCCGATGTCCTGCTTGACCGCACTCGACAGCGCGAGGAAATTGCCCTGTTTCGTGCGCATCACCGCGCGCTCGATCCGCTCCTGCAGGTTCTGCTCGAACAGCACGACCCGCAGCTGGCGCGCCGTGCCCGCGTGGCGATCGGTGATCATCCGGCGCAGGTCGACGCGCACGAGTTCGACCAGCGCGATCACGTCGTCGGGCTCGTTCGGCGCCCACGTGATCAGGCTCTCGAAGATCACGCGCAGGTTGCGGATCGGCACCTGTTCGGCGAGCAGCCGGCGCAGCACTTCGGTCACGCGCTGTAGCGGCACGAGCCGCGTCAGTTCGCCGACGAGCTCCGGATGATCGCGCCGCACCAGATGCACGAGCGCCTGCGTCTCCTGGATGCCGAGCAGCTCGTCCGCATGCTGGCGCACGATCTGCTCGACGTGCGCGGCCAGCGCGCTTTCGCTCGACAGCCACTTGCCGTCCGGCGCCGCGCCGTCGGGCTTGATCCACAGCGCGGTCGCGAACGGGCCGAACGCCTCGGCCGGCTGGCGCTCCGCACGCTCCGGCAGCGGCGCGACGCCGTCCCACAGCAGCCAGCCCGGCTTCAGCGCGCCGTGCGCGGCGAGCACGTCCTGCAGATAGATCCGGTACGTGCCGGCCGGCGCGCCCTCGTCGTCGTTCAGCGTGATGCGCGGAAACACCGTGCCGATGTCCGCGTCGACGCGCGCCTTCGCGCTCGACAGCGCCGCCTGCAATTGCGCGAGGTTCAGGCCCGTACGCAGGTCGTCGGACAGCGACACCGCGATCAGCGACGTGACGCCGGCCGCGTGCGACACCTTCGCCGGCTGGCCGTCGTCGGCCGCGCCGACGCGCCCCGCGACATGAATCAGGTTGAAGCTCGGCGCGGACGTCTTGCGCTTCAACTGCGAGAACGCGAAGGCGCCGAGGCCGAGCGCGATCAGCGCGAACGACCATTTCGGAAAGCCGGGCACGACCAGAAAGCCGCTCAGCACGAACGCCGCGATCAGCAGCGCGCGCGGGTGCGCGCCCAGTTGCTCGCCGAGCTGTTCGCCAAGCTGGCGCTGTCGCGCATCGCGCGTCGCGACGCGCGTCGTCACGATGCCGGCCGCGATCGATACCAGCAGCGACGGAATCTGCGACGCCATCCCGTCGCCGACCGTCAGGATCGCGTAACGCTGCAGCGCCTCGCCGATGTCCATCCCGTGCATCAGCGTGCCGACCGCGATCCCCGCGACGATGTTGATGAACGCGATCACGAGGCCCGCGATCGCGTCGCCCTTCACGAACTTCATCGCGCCGTCCATCGCGCCGTGCATCTGCGATTCCTGCTCGAGCTTCTCGCGGCGCTCGCGCGCCTCGTCGGCGCTGATGATGCCCGCGCGCAAGTCCGCATCGATGCTCATCTGCTTGCCCGGCATCGCATCGAGCGAGAAGCGCGCGCCGACTTCGGCCACGCGCTCCGACCCTTTCGCGATCACGATGAACTGCACGACCGCGATCACGAGGAACACGACGCCGCCCACCACCACGTTGTTGCCCACCACCAGCCGCCCGAACGCGTCGATCACGTGACCGGCGTTCGCATGCAGCAGGATCAGCTTGCACGACGCGATGTTCAGCGCGAGCCGGAACAGCGTCGTAAACAGCAGCAGCGCGGGAAACGACGAGAAGCTGACCGCCGACGGCACGTAGGTCGACACCGTCAGCAGCACGACGCTCGCCGCGAGATTGAGCGAGATCATCCCGTCGAGCGCGGCCTGCGGCAGCGGCAGGATGAACAGCGCGACGACCGCGACGATGAAGGTCGCGAGAAACAGGTCGGCGCGCGGCGAGGCGCCCCCGATGCGCCGTCCGGACACGCCGCGGCCGGCGGAAAACAACCGCTGCCAGTCGCGGGGGAGCGCCTTCGGTTCAGCCATCGTGCCGTTGTCCTGTCGTTATCGCCGGCTGGCACGGGCAACCCTTCCCGTGCTGCGCGGACCGTTGAATGGGACGAGTGTAGCGACGGGAAACCGCGGAAAAAGAAGCGCGCCTCGTAGCGTGAAAGCGCGTTTTCCTCAGACGATCGAATCGGACTACGAAACCCGGCGGCCCGCTCGGGCACGCGCCGCCGGAACCGCTTCCATCGCGCGCCGCGGGCGCCGGCGCGCGTGTCCGGCAGGCTTACGTCAGGACGGCAGCCGCCGCGCGGCGAGGTACGCGAGCTGCGCGCGGTTCTGCACGTTGAAGAGCTTTTCCAGCGAGCGGATGTGGTGCCCGACCTTGTGCAGCGACGTGCGCAGCGCGCTCGCGATCTCCTGGTCGGACAGCCCGTGCACGAGCCGGTCGAGCACCTGCTGCTGCTCGTCGGCGAGCGCGAAGCCGCGCATGCGCGCGACGCGCGCCTCAAGGAACGGCAGCGCGACGCGATGCACGGCAAGGCTGACCGACAGCGCGCCGCCGATCACGCGATCGTCGATCCATTCGGTGCCGTGCGTTTCCGACGTCAGGTTCACCGCGACGCGCAGGTCGAGGCGCGGCGCCGACAGGCTGAAGATCACGCCGCTGTTCATCGCATGCGCGCGCAGATGGCCGGCGAGCGCCAGCACCTTGCGGTCGCCGCTGCCGTGCGCGGCCGCCTCGATCTCGTCGAGCCGCCACGCGACCGGAAAGCCGCTCTGCCGCACCTGCGCGAAGCGCGGGTCGCTGTCGTACAGCATCCCTTCGATGAACGGCTGCATGAACGTCGCCGGCGCGAGGTCGCGCAGCAGATGCGCGCGCAGAATGCGCCGCCCGATCATTTCGTAGGCGCCGTAACCGAGCGTACTGAATCCGATTTGCCGCAATCGCGCATGGCATTGCGCGAAATCGAATGACGCGAGGTCGGTTTTACCGGGTGCTATTTGAATACCGGTAAAAACGTCACGCTCGATTGCGTGATATTCGTTCGAATAAGCGGCAGCGGCCGCTATATCGGCTTGTGAGAACCATTCGACGCGTGGTGCGCCGTCAGCATATGTCATGAGGAGCCCGCCCTTTCCCAATATGTGAAACTGCGCCCCGTCACGATCTGGTCTTTTCTTTATGATTTTCTGGTCGTCGTTATATGCGCGCGAACATGAACCTTTCGCCGACATTAGTATTACGGCATATTACCCACACACCGGCATTTTTGTACAATGCCCCCGCGTTTCGTCAGGGATGACGGTCGGCGCAGATCACAACGATGCTCGGTCGCACCGCCGCGAATGCCGTACACGATACGGCCGCCGCCAGGCGATGCGCGTCGATTCCGAGGGATGGCTCATGTCCGATATTGCATTGCACGAAGAAGCGGTCGCCCCAACCACCTTGCCGCGCGCGTCGCGCGGATCGGACGCAGGCGCGGACGCGCTGCGCGAGCGCACCGTGCAGGTCGTCTGGTGCGACGACGTGAAGCGCGGCGACGTCGCGCAGCCGCACGCGCCGAAGCTCGGCGTGGCCGATACGCTCGCGCACGCGCAGAGCACGGCCGAGCGCAACCGGATCGTCACGAGCCTGCTGCATCTGACAGGCTTCTCGACGTTCGCGTACTTCGCACTCGAATTCACGCGCGAGCGCGTCGAAAGTCTCTACCTGCACGAGGCGTTCACGCCGGCCACCTATCGCGGCGACTACGTGCGCCACAACCATCATGACGTCGATCCGCGCACGCTCGGCGCGCGCGTGTGCAACATGCCGATCGTGTGGGATCTGCAGCAATTGCGCCGCGAGCACCGCGAGCGCGACGACGCGCCGCGCGTGAGCCCTGCCGCGCTCGACGGCTTCCTGCAGACGATGCAGGACGACGGGATGTGCAGCGGCATCATGTATTCGATGGCCGTGCCGGGCACGCGGCTGCACGCGTTCATGAGCTTCACCGCGCCGCGCCGCACGCGCGAATGGATCACGCCGGCGACGATCGAGCAGGCGCTGTCGATCGGGCTGTCGGTACACAAGTTCGCGTCGCCGCAATTGATCTCGACGTCGCGCGAGCGCGCGGTCAACGGGCTCACGCCATTCGAGCAGGAACTGCTGCTCGGCATCGCCGAAGGCGCGTCCGACAAGGAAATCGGCCGGCGTCTCGACACCAGCGCGCACAACGTCGACTATCACCTGCGCAAGCTGCGCAAGCGCTTCGGCGTCGCGAACCGGATCCAGCTCACCTATCTGACGTCGAAGCTCGAGTTGATCTGACGACGGCGGCGCAGCGCGGTTTCGCGCCGACGAACGCGTCAACGCACATGCCGGCCTCGCGGGCCGGCATGTGCGGGTGGCGGCGCGGCGCCGCTTGCTGGCGGACGATCGCCGTTACTTCATCAGCGTCATCTGCACGACCTTCACGATCACGAGGCCGACCGCGATCACCAGATAGCCGCGCAGCACGGCCATCCAGATCCGCGTCGCGAGCGTCATGTTCCGCGGTTCGAGCGTATCGAGCGGCGGCATGCGCCACGTGTCGCGCAGCGAACGATCGATGGCCGGCTCGACGACGCGCCTGTTGCGGCGAATCAGTACCGTCGCGAGATAGCCGGCGATCGCGAGCACGGTGCCGCCCACCAGCACGTCGACGATCGCCTCGCCGCTGATGTCCGGGTACATCACCGATGCGGTCAGGATGATCGACAGCAGCACCAGCACCCAGATCACCGCGCCCGTAAATATGTTGAGCTTCGTCGAGTTGACCCAGGGCCCAAGCACCTGGCGGTCGTTGCACAGCACCAGCAGGAACACCGTCGCGCTCGGCAGCAGCACGCCGGCCAGCGTCTGCACGGCTTCGGTCAGCAGGCCGAGCGGGCTGCCCGGGATCAGCACGAGCGCGGCCGCGGCCGCGACGATGCCGAAATAGACGAGATAGAAGCCCTTCGCGTCGGTCACGCCGCGGTGCAGCGAGTGGCGGATCCGGAATACGTCGCCGATCGCGTACGCGGTCGACAGCGACACGGCCGCCGCGCCGATGATGCACGCGTCGAGCAGCGCGACGGCGAACAGCGTCGCGCTCGTGCGGCCCGCATACTTCTCGAGGCCCGCGATGACGCCGCCCGCGTCGGTGAAGTTGCCGGCTTCCGGATGGCCGCCGAACAGCGCCGAGCTGAAGCCGATCATCGCGACCGCGCCGACCAGCACGAACGCGATGCCGATCCACAAGTCGGCCTTTTCATATTTCATGAAGCGCGGCGTGATGCGCTTGTCGATCACGTAGCTTTGCTGGAAGAACAACTGCCATGGCGCGACCGTCGTGCCGACGATACCGATCACGAGCAGCATCACGTCCGACAGCTTCGCGTGCGCGGGCCAGTTCGGCACGAAGAAATCGCGCGTCATCTGCGCGACGGGCGGGTGGATCGACACGAGCACCGGCACGAGCAGCAGGCTCAGCACGCACAGCCCGATCGCGAACCGCTCGAAGCGCCGGAAATCGCCGGTGCTCACCGCGGCCATCGTCAGCGCGGCGGCCACGCACACGCCGGCCACCTTCGGCAATCCGAAGAAATCGAGCACGAAGGTGATGCCGATGAACTCGGTGACGATGGTCAGCGCGTTGAGCAGGAACAGGTCGATCACGCTGAACGCGCCCCAGAACTTGCCGAAGCGCACGAAGATCAGGCGCGCATGGCCGACGCCCGTGACCGCGCCGAGGCGCAGCACCATTTCCTGGTTCACGTACAGCACGGGCACGAGCAGCAGCAACGTCCACAGCAGCGTCGTGCCGTAGTTCTGGCCGGCCTGCGTATAGGTGCCGAATGCGCCGGCGTCGTTGTCGCCGACCATCACGATCAGCCCCGGGCCGATGATCGCGAGCAGCGTGCGCAGGCGCGCCCACCACGTGCCGCGCGCGCCGGTGTCGTGGTGCGAGATGGTGCCGAGCGCACCGCGGATGTCGCCCAGATGGGCTTCGTCGAGCACGGCGCCGCGCTCGACCGGGATCGGTGGAGAGACGTTGGAGGGCGTGGACATGATGTGTTCCGTACGGCTAAGGGTTATGCGATTCGATGAGCGTGTGACCTTGGAATGCGCACGGGCGGCCGCTCGAAGGCGGCCGCGCGTGCGCATGCCGAGGCGCGCTCGGCGCTTATTTTCAGTGGATCAATGCTTTCAGCTGGTTCAGCAGACGGGAGAACACCCGCGGACGGGCGTCGAGCGTCAGCATCGCGTCGTAGTGCTGGCGCGATTCCGTGACGTGCGGAAGGTTCGACAGCAGAAGGCCGAAGTTCATGGTCTGGCTCCGTGCGGCGACGGCAGCGTGCCGGCCGCGTGATGGGCGCGGGGCCAGTCCGGGGCCTGAACGGCGTATCAGGCTAGTCGGCCGGATTGCCCCCGCGACCCGGGTTCAAAAGGGTCTGCGTATGCAACGGGCATAAGGGACAACTGTCACTGTCGTTCATGGCGGCTCCTGTGCGGTGTTCCGGGGAACACGGTTGACCGCCGTCCGGCCGGCGGGCCGGCATTCGCGCGCCCGGAGAACGGATGCGCGAACGCGGCCGCCTGCCTGGCGGCGGTGAAACCGGGCAACGCATGCGAGAACGCATCACGCTAACCGGCGCGAATCTGGGTGCACGTAGGGAGTGGCTGCGGAATACTGCTGCGCGCACCGTTTGCCTGGCAGACAAACGGCGGCTTCGATGAGGCGCGGACGTCGGTCGCTCAGGCGGAAATTTCGTTCGAAGATCGACTACTGCAGGCGTCCAAGGCGGCGGCCCCAAGAGTGAAGATGGCGGATTCTATGGATCGCGCGAAAGCGAAGTCAACCCCTTGAAACCCCATTTTTCGAAATAAATTCCCCGCGTGACGCGACTGAAAGATTTGCCCTTGAATTGACGTTCTGAAACCTTTCAGCGTCGTCACGACGCAACGATGCGCCGATGCGCGGGAGCAACGGCCCGACCTGCGCCGCCCGCCCTCGTCACGCTCGCGGAGCGGGTACGTGGCCGCCGCGCGCCGCTGCGACACGCACACCACGCAGCGCAACCGTCATGCGTTTTTTACTTGCGCCGCAGCAAAAGTCGCGACTACAATCCGCCCCAATTCATTACGGGAGTCCCTCCGTGGACGCATGCTCTAGTTGCAGTTCGATGCCGGTCCAGGCCGGCCAAGCCATCGCGAGATAGCAGCCAGACGCATGTCTTTCGCCGCTAGCTCGCACTCGTCGGGTTAGCGCGCCTCCATCCGGGCCGGCCGTCGCCGGTTCGTCAGTCGCACGCTTCGCCATGTTCCACCCTCCGATCGCAGGCCGCGTCATGCACCCGCGCTCGATCACGTCGTCCGGCGTTCGCCGGACGGAACGGAGGCAGCGTCATGTTCTTTCAATCGTTCGCGTTCAAGTTCAAGCGCGTCGTGCACGTCGCGCGCGACCGCTCGTTTTCCGGCTTCTCGCCGCTCGCCCGTGCATTCGGCCGCTGGCGTGGCCTGGCCCTCGCCCACGTCCCCGCGGCGCCTCGCCCGCTCGATTGCGTGCTGATCGCCGCAACGGCGGCCGCGGTCGCGCTCGTCGCGCTACTGTGCTCGGCCGCGTCACACGTCGGCTTCGCGCAGGTGTGGCGCGTCGGCGGCTGGCTGCCGTAAGTCCTTCCCCATGCGGGCCGTCTCGCCATGCGGCCCGCATCACGTTCCCGTTTCTTCAGCCAACCTGATCAATCTGCCAACCCAAATGAAGAACCCGCTCGCTCCCGTCCCGCGCAAGCTTCGCCTCGACGCGCTCGCCGCGCTGCTGCTGTCGCTCGCCACCGCATCCGCATTCGCACAAGCCTCGGCTGCCGCCGCCGAACCGGCGGCCGGCACGAACGATGCCGCCGCCCCCGCGCAACCACCGGCCGCCGATGCCGCCGCGCCCGCGCCCACCGGCTTGTGGGAGCGTTCGAATCTGCTCGGCAACATGGGCGGCCTGCGCGACGTGCTCGACGAACACGGCGTCACGCTGAGCCTGCAGGAAACCAGCGAATACCTGTACAACGCGTCCGGCGGCACGGGCCGCGGCGGCGCGTACCAGGGGCTCACGCAATTCGGTTTCAACGTCGATACCGGCAAGGCGATCGGCCTGCCGGGCGGCACGTTCAACGTGTCGGGGCTGCAGATCCACGGCACCAACCTGTCGCAGCGCTACCTGCAAACCTTGCAGACCGCGACCGGCATCGAGGCCAATTCGACCACGCGCCTGTGGGAGCTCTGGTATCAGCAGTCGCTGCTCGACGGCAAGGTCGACGTGAAAGTCGGCCAGCAGAGCGTCGACCAGGAATTCATGGTGAGCGAGAACGCAGCGACGTTCATGAACGCGACGTTCGGCTGGCCCGTGCTGCCGTCCACCGACCTACCGTCCGGCGGCCCCGCGTATCCGCTGTCGTCGCTCGGCGTGCGGCTGCGCGTGAAGCCGGCCGACGCGTGGACCGCGATGGTCGGCGTGTTCGACGGCAACCCGGCCGGCCGCACCGACGGCGACGCGCAGGTGCTGAACGCGCACGGCACCAACTTCAATCTGCGCAGCGGCGCATTCGTGATCGGCGAAGTGCAGTACGCGCTGAACGCGCCGCCCGCCGACCCGAAGGCGCCGCAGCCGGCCGGCCTGCCCGGCACGTACAAGCTCGGCGTCTGGTATCACTCGCAGCACGCGAACGATCCGCGCTACGGCACCGACGGGCTGTCGCTCGCCGATCCGGCGAGCAACGGCACGCCCGCCACGCATCGCGGCAACTACGGCTTCTATGCGGTCGCGGATCAAATGGTGTGGCGGCCGTCGGCCGACAGCCCGCGCTCGGTCGGCGTGTTCGCGCGCGTGATGGGCTCGCCCGGCGACCGCAATGTCGTCGATTTCGCGGCCAATGCCGGCGTGACGCTGAAGGCGCCGTTCGCCGGACGCGACAACGACGTCGCCGGCATCGCGATCGGCTACGCGAAGATCGGCTCGCATGCGCGCGGCCTCGACGGCGATACCGGCGTGTACACGACGCCCGGCTATCCGGTGCGCCGCGCGGAAACCGTGATCGAGGCGACCTACCAGTATCAGGTCGCGCCGTGGTGGCAGGTGCAGGCCGACCTGCAGCACTTCTTCCGTCCGGGCGGCGGCATCCCGAACCCGAACACGGTCGGCGCGCGCATCGGCGACGAAACCGTGGTCGGCGTGCGCACGACGATCACGTTCTGATGCGAGCCGCATGAAGACCCGGGCCGGCCGGCCGCTTGCGCGACGGTCCGGCCCGTGCGGTGGCCTGCGGTACGGGCATGCGGCCCCTCCCGCGCACTACACATTATTCGCCGTACAGCCCGAGCAGTTTCAGCGTGACGCCGTTGGTCCAGCCGAAGCCGTCCTGCAACGGATATTCGCCCCCTCCGCCGCCGCCCGTGCCCGTGCCTTCGACCACGTACTTCTCGACCAGCTTGCCTTCGGTCGCGTACACCTGCTTCACGTCGGCCAGGAATCGCGTGCCGATGTCCTTCGCGAGCGCCGGTTCGCCGTAACGGCGCAGCCCGTCGATCGCGATCCACTGCAGCGGCGCCCAGCCGTTCGGCGCATCCCATTGCTGGCCCGTGTGCTCGGTTGTCGTCACGAGGCCGCCCGGCTGCAGCAGCGTCTTGCGCACTTCGCGCGCGGTCGCCTTCGCGCGCTCCGGCCACGCCACGCCCGCGAACAGCGGATACAGCGCGGCCGCCGTCACGCCGTCGCGCGGCTTGCGCAACTGCCAGTCATAGTCGCCGTAATAGCCGCGGCGGTTCCACAGGTAGTGATTGATCGCGGCCGCGCGCCGTCCAGCCCGCGCCGAGAAATCGGCCACGCAGCCGATGTCGCGCGTGAGCGCGCAGCCCTTCACGATGGTCGTCTCGAGATGGAACATCAGGCTGTTCAGGTCGACCGGCACGATCGAGGTCGTGCGGATCGTCGCGAGCGTCTTGCCGTCTCCGAACCAGCGCGAGCTGTAGTCCCAGCCGCTTTCGGCGCCCGCGCGCAGGTCGCGGTACACCTCGTTCGCCGGACGGGACGGCACCGATTTCGCGGTCGTCACGTCCTGGAGATACGATTCGTCGCGCGGCGTGTCGCTCGCATCCCAGTAGCGGTTCAGCACCGCGCCGTCGGGCATCGTGACCACGTGGCGCGCGGCCTGCCCGCGCGGCGTCGTGGTTTCGCCCTGCATCCAGTACGCATGCTCCTTGCGCAGCGCCGGCAGGTATTTCTGGTAGACCTTGTCGCCTTCGACCCGCGCGGCGAGCGTGACCATGTACGCGAAGAACGGCGGCTGCGAGCGGCTCGCATAATAGGTGCGATTGCCGTTCGGGATGTGCCCGACCGTATCGATCAGGTATGCGAAGTTGTCGAGCATGTCGTCGACGAGATCCTCGCGCCCCGACACCTGCAGCCCGAGCATCGTGAAATAGGTGTCCCAGTAGTAGCCTTCACGGAAGCGGCCGCCCGGCACGACGTACGGCTTCGGCATCGGAATCAGCGAACTGTACGGGGGCGCCGTGACGCTCGTGCGCGTGAGCTGCGGCCACAGCCAGTCGATGTGCTGGCGCAGCGTCTGGTTCGGCGGCGGCGTCACGCCGCCTGCCGCGGGCGGTGTGAAATGCTGGTCGACGAACGCCTTCAGCGAGAAACCCGGCTGCGATTTCTGTTGCTGATACAACTGCACGATCGTCGCGGGATCGGTGTCGGGCGTGGCGTCGACGAAGGTCTTCTGGTCGGGATAGAGCTGCGCGGTCTGCACCGCGACGAACAGGTCGCCGTAGAGCTGGCTCGGCGGCGGCAGCAGCGTGCCCGACACGGGCGCGGAAGCGGCCGCGGTGGTGGCCGGCAACGCCGACTGGCTGGCCGCTTGCGCGGCGGCCTGATGCGCATTGTCGGCCTGCGCGGCGCAGCCGGCGACGGCGAGATAGGCGATGGCCAGCGCGGCAGCCCAGCGCAGACGCGGCGCGGGCGGCGACTGACGCGACGAGAAACGAGATGCAAGCGGTGCGGCACGACGTGACGTCATGGCGTGTCCCCTCCTTTCGATGGTGGTGGATCGGCACGAGGTCTCGTTCGCGCGCGCGTTCGTCTCGATGGCCTTCGATCGATACGCGTCATGTTGTGGTGTGAATGGGCCCGACTGTCGCACGAAACATGCGTGTCAAGCAAGTTTCGATTCGCGCGACTCCCGCAGATAACCGTGCACCGCCCGCCACGCGCGCGCTTCGAGCGCATCCGCATCGGTCTCGCCGCGCGCGCCCGCCGCATCGACGATGCCTTTCACGATCGCGAGCAGATCGTGCGCGACCACGTCGGGCGCGGCGACGCGGGGCGCATCGCGCAGCCCGAGCGCATGCAGCAAGGTCGCGTGGACGCGGTCCGCGACGCGCGCGGTGCGCGCGCCGAGCGGCAACCGCGCCTCCTCGAAATCGATCAGCCGCGCGAGCGCCGGCCGGCGCATCTGGTGTGCGACAGCCCCGCGCACCAGCGCGCGCAGCACGTCGTCGCAGGACGACCGCGCGGCCGCGCGGTCGACGTCGTCGAGCAGATGCGCGCTCTCGCGCTCGACGAGCGCGGCCGTCAGCGCATCGCGGTTCGGGAAGTATTGATAGAGGGAGCCGATGCTCACGCCGGCCAGCGCGGCCACGGCATTCGTCGTGTAGCCATCGAAGCCGTCGCGCTCCAGAACGCGAGCGGCGGCCTCGACGATCGCATCGACGGTGGCCATCGAGCGGCGCTGGCGCGGCGCCTTGCGGGGCAAAAGCGGGATGCGCGAGGACGATTCGGACATGGCGGGAAGGCGGCTTTTGAATATGAGCAAGTGCTCATATTTTAGAAACGCACCGCCGCACCGTCAAAAGGAATCGACATGGCCGGCCGACGCGCCGCTCGTCGCATTCAAGCGCAAGCGCGCGGTCGATTTACCGTGCGACACGCGGTTGGGAAATCACCGCGTCGACATCCTGCCCGGTATCGAAAGCGCGCGCGCCCCGCTGCGACGATGCGGGTTTGTTCACCGGGCAAGCAGCGCACCGCTCGTGCGTGCGCAGTCATCCCTTCCACGCCACCCGTCAGAAAAGACGACTGTTGCAACATGCGGAACAACTGTTGTCATACGTGACGCAGCGCTCACATTATGGGCATAATGGCGTCTTTACCGCGCGCCCTCCTCATGTCGCCCGTCTTTCTAGCACCGCTCATCGTTGCCTGTGCGTTGTTCATGGAAAGCGTCGACGCGAACATCATCGTCACCGCACTGCCTGCGATGGCGAGGGACTTCGGGCACAACCCCGTCACGCTGAACATCGCGATCACGGCCTACGTGGTCGGTCTCGGCGTGTTCATCCCGATCTGCGGCTGGCTCGCCGACCGCTTCAGCGCCCGCTCCGTGTTCCGCACCGCGATCGGCATCTTCGTCGTCGGCTCGCTGATGTGCGCGGCATCCAACTCCCTCGGCGTGCTCACGTTCGCGCGCTTCATCCAGGGCGTCGGCGGCGCGATGATGGTCCCGGTCGGCCGCATCATCATCTTCCGCGCGGTGCCGCGCGCCGATCTCGTGCGCGCGATGAACTACCTCGCGATTCCCGCGCTGTTCGGGCCCACGGTCGGGCCGCTCGTCGGCGGCTTCATCACGACCTACCTGCACTGGCGGATGATCTTCTTCATCAACGTGCCGATCGGCCTCTACGGAATCTACCTCGCGAGCAAGCACATCGCGAACACGCACGAGCCCGATCCGGGCCCGCTCGACTGGTTCGGCTTCCTGCTGTCGGCCAGCGGCGCCGCACTGCTGCTGATGGGCCTCACGCTGATCGACGGCTCGCTCACGTCGCGCTCGAACGCGATCATCATGTGCGCGGCCGGCGCCGCGATGCTCGCGCTGTACGTGCCGTACGCGCGCCGCAAGACGCGCCCCGTGCTCGACCTCGGTTTCCTGAAGATCCCGACGTACCACGCGAGCGTCGTCGGCGGGTCGCTGTTCCGCATCGGCCTCGGCGCGGTGCCGTTCCTGCTGCCGCTCGCGCTGCAGGAAGGGCTCGGCATGAGCGCGTTCCACTCGGGGCTCATCACGTGCGCGTCCGCGCTCGGCGGCGCGGTCAGCCGCTCGACGGCCACGCATACGCTGCGCCGCTTCGGCTTTCGCACGGTGCTGATCTACAACGCGGCATTCGCGGGCCTCGCGATCGCCGCATACGGTGTGTTCCATCCCGGCATGGCGACCTGGGCGATCTGGCTGATCGTGCTCGTCGGCGGCATCTTCCCCGCGCTGCAGTTCACGAGCCTGAATTCGATGATCTATGCGGACATCTCGCCGCGCGACGCCGGCCGCGCGACGAGCCTCGGCAGCGTCGTGCAGCAGATGTCGCTCGGCCTGGGCGTCACGGTGGCCGGCCTCGTGCTGCACGTGTCGCACTGGCTCCAGGGCCATCAGGCGATGGTGTGGTCAGATTTCTGGCCCGCGTTCCTGGTGGTCGGGCTGTGCTCGTTCGCGTCGATTCCGATCACGCGGCGGCTGCCGCCCGGCGCCGGCGACGAAATCGCGCGCGGCAAGCGGCAGTAAACGGTCGCCGGTCGATTGCGGCCGAAGCGTTTTTGCCACAATCGATCGTCCGGGTATTACGTCGCTTTTATTTTCCAATTCCGCGATTTATTCAATCGCGCGAAACACACAAACCGCTCGCCGAATCCCCTTGCCGAAATAACATCGGCTCGAAAATCGATCGCGCATCACCGCTTTCGATATCCGCCGGCGCCGCGCCACGCCTGCGCGGCCGCTTGCGCGCCCGGGCGCCCCGATATCGTGCATGCGAACGACTTGATAATCCGAAATCCATTGATCGATAATGGTCGCTCGCATCGGCGCGAACAGAATCCCCCCGCCGGATTGCAGCAGTCGCGATAACCATCCCATCCGCTGTTTCACGTTTCGATCGCTATCTCGCCTCGAAGGAGTCTCCATGACTCGAGAGCTGATTCTGCGCGCGCCGGAAACATTCGCCATCGACTCGCCCGCTGAACCGGATGCGGCCCGGCCGCCGTTGCCGACCCATCTTGCCGTCATTCTCGACGGCAACCGGCGCTGGGCGGAGCGCCTCGGCCTGCCGGCCGCCGACGGCTATCGGGCCGGCGGACGCAACGTGCATGCGCTGCTGTCGTGGTGCGAGGAAGCCGGGATCCCGCTCGTGACGCTGTGGCCGCTGTCCACCGAGAATCTCCAGCGCGACGCCGGGGAATTGCGCGGCCTGCTCGCCGTGATCGCCGACGTCTTCGACGAGCTCGCCGCCAGCGGCCGCTGGCGCCTGCACGTGATCGGCGACCTGACGCAGCTGCCGCCCGCCACGGCCGAGCGCATCGGCGCCGCGCAGCAACGCACGGCCCGCGCGCGCGGGCTCGACGTGAACATCGCGGTCGCCTATAGCGGCCGCCTCGACCTGCTGCACGCAGTCCGCTCGCTGATCGCGGAGCACGTCGCGGCCGGCACCGTCGATCAGTTGCTCGCGCAACTCAGCCCGGAGTCGATCGCGAGCCGGCTGTATACGGCCGGCCAGCCTGAGCCGGACCTCGTGATCCGCACGTCGGGCGAACAGCGCCTGTCGAATTTCATGCTGTGGCAAACCGCTTTCTCCGAGTTCTATTTCACGCCGACGTGCTGGCCCGATTTCGGACGCGACGATTTCGAACAGGCCATCGATGCGTACGGCAAGCGCGCGCGCCGGTTCGGCAAGTAGGCCGGCGCGCTCCTCACGACACCTGTTGTCACCCGCCATCCGCGAGGTACGCCATGTCCACCGTCGAAACCGTTGCCGCCGAAGCCGCGGCGCCCACGCTGGTGCTGCCGCACCTGTTCCACCCGTTCGAAACACCCGTGCATCCCGATGCCGAGCGCGCCGAAGCCGACCTGTACGCGTGGATGAACAGCCACGGATTGCTCGACGATCCGCGCTGGGCGCACGGCATCCGTCACGGCAAGGTCGGCGAATACTGCGCGCGCGTCTATGCGCATTCGTCCTTCGACGGACTGTGCACGACCGCCCGCGCTTACGGCTGGATCTTCGCGATCGACGACGGCCTGTGCAGCCTGCACGGCGTCGCGCGCGCCCCGGGCGAGCTCGGGGCGCTCTACTTGTGGCTGTACGAAATGATCGCCGATCCGACCGGCCATGACCCCGCGCCGCTGCGCGCCGCGCTCGCGGCGCGCCTGCCGCACCTGGCCGCGTTCCTGCCCGCCCTGCAACGCGCGACGCAGGACATATGCGCGCGTATCGCCGCCGTGTCCACGCGCGTGCAGTACGCCCGCTGGGTGGCGGGGATGATGACGTTCCTGTTCTCGACGCTGTGGGAAGCCGGCCGGTTCGCGACCGACGTCGTGCCCGGCGAGGCCGAATACCTGTCCGGTCGCACGTACAACGGCTGCGGCGAGGGTGCGTTCGCGCTGATCGATATCGCCGCGGGCTACGAAGCGCCGGCCGCGTTCTACGCCGACGAAGCGGTCGAGCGCCTGCGCAGGCTGTCCAACGCGATCCTGTGCCTGTGCAACGATATCTTCTCGTATCCGAAGGAGGCCGGCGAGTCGAGCAGCAATCTCGTGTGCGTGCTGATACACGAACGCGGGCTCTCGCCGCAGGCCGCGCTCGACGCGGCGGCGGACATCCACAACGGCTATCTGGCGCGTTATCTCGATCTGGAAAAAAAGGTGCGCGCGCGCACCGACGATCGTGCGTCGCTGCGCCTGCTCGACGAGGCCAGGACGTACATTCGCGGCAACTACGACTGGCACTTCGGTTCGCCGCGTTACGGCGCGGCGAAACACTACGACCTGTCCCGCGCGCTGCGGCCCGGACAGACGAGCGCCGCGGCATGACCTGTCGCGGGCAATGGAGGAAAAACCGGAAAAACAAAAAAATCAGCGGACATCCACACGGGGCCGGTGCATAGCCGCATGGATGTCCGCTCAGGGCTCCGGGTCTCCCGATGGGGGTTGGGAAACCCGGATTCGCTTCCTGCGTGCCATGGACATATGTGCGTCGGAAGCGGAATCGTTGCGCGCACGTGTCGTCGCGCCATGAACCGCACTATAGGGAAACTTGCGAAACGTATCTGTCAACCATTGTCAGACGCGTTGCAGCCGCACGTCGCGCGCGCGCGCCGCTTTCGCGCTAAAGTGGTTCCCGATCGCCACCCTCGACCGTCCTGCCGATGCTCACGCTTTCGTCCGCCGCCGCCCGCGCCCTGCATCTCGCCGCACAGGGCCTGCTCACGCCACCCCGCCGCAAGGCGACCAAGTCCGACGTGCTCGACACGATCCGCCGGATGGCGCAGTTGCAGATCGACACCATCCACGTGGTCGCGCGCAGCCCGTATCTCGTGCTGTACAGCCGTCTCGGCGATTTCCCGCCGCACTGGCTCGACGAACATCTCGCCGAGGCGCGCCTGTTCGAATACTGGTCGCACGAAGCGTGTTTTCTGCCGATCGAGCAGTTCGGGCTGATGCGCTACAAAATGCTCGACCCGTCGGGAATGGGCTGGAAATACGCGGCCGAATGGCACGAGCAGAATCGTCCGGAGATCGAACGGCTGCTTGCGCGGATTCGCGAAGAAGGCCCGGTGCGGTCGGCCGATTTCGCACGCGAAAACGGCGTGAAGGGCAACGGCTGGTGGGATCGCAAGCCCGAAAAGCGTCATCTGGAAGTGCTGTTCACGACGGGCGACCTGATGGTGTCGGAGCGCCGCAATTTCCAGCGCGTGTACGACGTGCGCGAACGCGTGCTGCCCGACTGGGACGATGCGCGCGACCTGCCGCCGCGCGAGGCCGTGCTGCCCGCGCTGCTCGACTACACGTGCCGCGCGCTCGGCGTCGTGCGCGCGGACTGGGTGGCCGACTACTATCGGCTGCCGCGCCGCTCGTACCGCGCGGAGCTGGAGCGGCTCGCCGAGGCCGGCGACCTGATTCCGGTGCGGATCGACGACTGGAAGGAGCCGGCCTACGTGCATCGCTCGCTCGATGCGCTGCTGCCGGCCGCCGCGGCCGACACGCTGCGCTCGACGGTCACGACGCTGCTGTCGCCGTTCGATCCGGTCGTCTGGGACCGGCGGCGCGCGTCGACGCTGTTCGGGTTCGATTACACGATCGAGTGCTATACGCCCGAGCACAAGCGGCGCTACGGCTATTTCTGCCTGCCCGTGCTGCATCGCGGCCGGCTGGTGGGCCGCGTCGATGCGAAAGCGCATCGCACGCTCGGCACGTTCGAACTGAAGGCTGTGCACGTCGAGCCGGGCGTGCGGTTCGGCGCCGGGCTCGCGGCCGACGTCGCGAAAGCCGTGAAGAAACTCGCGGCGTGGCACGGCACGCCGGAGGTGACGGTCGCCCACGCGCCGCCGGCCCTCGTGCAGGCATTCGCGCGCACCTGAGCGCTGCGTGCAGCCGGCGCGTTAGAGCATGTGCATGCCGGCGTCGATATAGTGCGTACCGCCCGTGATCGCCCGTGCGCCGTCGCTGGCAAGAAACGCGCAGAACGCGCCGACGTCGTCGATGTCCAGCGCATGATGCAGCGGCGCGCGGCGCGCGGTGTCGTCGAGTAGCCGGCCGAAGCCCGGCAGGCCCGACGCCGCGCGGGTCGGCAACACGCCCGGCGAAATCGCGTTGACGCGAATGCCCGCGCCGCCGAGTTCGGCCGCCAGATACCGCACGCTCGCTTCGAGCGCGGCCTTGACCGGCCCCATCACCCCGTAATTCGCAACGACCTGCTCCGCGCCGAGATAGCTCATCGCCATCAGGCTCCCGCCGCGCGTCATCAGCGGCTCGGCGAGCCGAGCCATCCGGATGAACGAATGGCACGAGGTATCCATCGCGAGCGAGAAGCCTTCCGGCGAACTGTCGACCACGCGGCCGTGCAGGTCCGCCTTCGGTGCATACGCGACCGAATGCAGCACGAAGTCGATCTCGCCCCATTGCGCTGCTATCGCGTCGAACACCGCCGCCATCTGGTCGGGCCGCCCGACGTCGAGCGGCATCCGGATCGGCGCGTCGAGTTGCGCGAACAGCGGCTCGACGTGCGGCAGGGTCTTGTCCGACTGCCAGGTCACCGCGAGCGTCGCGCCCGCCCGGCAAAACGCGCGCGCGCATCCCCACGCGATGCTTCGATCGTTCGCGATGCCAACGACGAGCCCGCGCTTGTGTCGCAACGTCATGTCGCTCTCCGTAACGATCCGCGCCGCCCTAGCGCTGCGCCGCGATCCAGCGCGCGATGTCCGGCCACACCGTCTTCAGCGTGCGCGTCCCCATGAACAGGCCGATATGGCCGCCCGGCACGAGCCGGCTCTCGATGCGCGACGCGGGCGTGCCGAGACGATCGCGCGCCCCGAACACCTGCTCCGGCGTCGTGATGTCGTCGGCCTCGCCGGCGAGCAGATAGACCGGGCACGCGACATCCTTCAGGTCGAGCGTGCGCCCGAGCGCGACGAACGTGCCCTTCGCGAATCGGTTCTCCTTGAAGATCTGCACGATCGCCTGCAGGTACCAGCGCCCCGGCAGGTCGATCGGGCTTTCGTACCAGTTCGCGAACACCTCGCGCTTGCGCAGGTATTCGGGATCGTCGAGATGCTCGTACAGGTCGACGTGCTCGGCGAGATAGTGCTGGTCGGGATGCATGTTCTTCCAGCCGCGCAGCATGAAGCGCCCACGCATCAGCCCGCCGCCCAGCGCGACGAGTTCCTCGTAGAACGACGTCGGATACGTGTGCACCATCTGCCTGATCGGGCCGTCGCCCGCGTCGGTGTCGATCGGCGAGCCGGCCAGCACGAGACTCGCGACCTTGTGCGGGAAACGCGCCGCGTACATCGCGGACATCCAGCCGCCCTGACACAGCCCGACGAGATTCACGCGGCCGCCGAGTTCGTCGACGCACACGTTCAGTTCGGCCAGATACTGGTCGATCTCGAGATCCTTCATGTCCTCGGTGGCCGAGCGCCAGTCGGTCAGGTACAGACGCGTCACGCCGTGCTCGCGCAGCGTCTGCATCAGGCTCTGCCCCGGCTGGTAGTCGGCGATCATCGCGCTGTGCCCTGCATACGGCGCATCGACGATCGTCGGCAGCCCGTGCGCCGGCGCGGCCGAATAATCGCGAAACGTCATCGTGCGCAGTTCCAGCAACGGCCGGTTCGCCGACGCCAGCGCCGGATGCGCTTCGAAATGGAGCTTCTCCTCTTCCGCGAGGAAGCGGAGATTGCGCGCCGCGATCTCGGCGCCGGCCGCGAACATCGCGTTGGCGGCGGCCATCGGCCAGAAAATCGGCAGCGCGAGGGCGCTGGCGGCAGGAGAAGGCGTGTCGCGTGCTGTCATCGAAGGTCTCACCGGGTCGGATACGGCGTGGAAGGGATCGCGTCGTCCAGCACGCGGCGCGTGTGCCGCGCGATCATCAGGTTCTCGTCGGTCGGGATCACGCGCACCGTCACGCGCGACGCGTCGCCCGAAATCACCGGCAGGCCGGCGGCGTTCGCCGCGTCGTCGAGCACGACGCCGAGCCACGCCGCGCGGCTGCAGATCCGTTCGCGCACGCGCGGCGCGTGCTCGCCGATGCCCGCCGTGAACACGAGCGTGTCGAGGCCGCCGAGCACGCCGGCCAGCGCGGCGAGTTCGCGCGCCGCGCGATAGGCGAACAACTCGACCGCATGCGCGGCCGACGGTGCGTCGCTCGCGAGCAGCGCGCGCATGTCGCTCGACACGCCGGACACGCCGAGCAAGCCCGATTCGGCATAGATCAGATGCTCGACCTCGTCGAGCGACCGGCCCATGTGACGCTGCAGGTACAGGATCACGCCCGGGTCCAGCGCGCCCGTGCGCGTGCCCATCGGCAGCCCGTCGACGGCCGTGAACCCCATCGTCGTCGCGACGCTGCGGCCGTTCGCGAGCGCACACAGGCTCGCGCCGTTGCCGAGGTGTGCGATCACCGTCCGGTGCCGCCCCCACGATGGATCGAGGGCCGCGAGCGCCGTCGCGATGTACTCGTACGACAGCCCGTGAAACCCGTAGCGCACGATGCCCTGCTCGGTCAGCGCGCGCGGCAGCGCGAACTCCCGTTCGAGCGCCGGCACCGTCGAATGGAACGCGGTGTCGAAACACGCGACCTGCGGGAGGTTCGGCGCGACCGCGGCAACCGCGCGAATCGCGTCGACGTGATGCGGCTGGTGCAGCGGCGCGAGCGGCGAAAGCGACGCGATCGCATCGAGCACGCGCGCATCGATCCGCACCGGCGCGGTGAAATACGGGCCGCCATGCACGACCCGGTGCCCGACGCCGTCGAACGCGGCCTCGCGCCCGACATGAGCCGCGAACCACGCGTGCAGCGCCTCGATCGCGCCTTGATGCCCCGGTTGCGCGACGGGGCTGTCGGCGAGCGTCGTGCCGTGCGCGTCGGCCACGAACAGATGCGGCGTGTCATGCAGGTTCTCGACCTGCCCGTGCAGGCCCGCATCGAGCGAACGATCCTCGCGCGTGTCGTAGACCGAGAACTTGAGGCTCGACGAGCCGGCGTTGAGCACGAGGACGGGATGTCGCATCGCGGCCCCGTCAGCGTGCGTCGGCGGCAAGCGCCGGCGCGGCCAAGGGCGCGGCCGTGGCGCGCGCCGCCGCCGCGACGAGCGCCGCGACCGCGCAGCTCGCCAGGCGCGTGCGTTCGCTGTCGGCGCGACTCGTCAGGATCACCGGCACGCGCGCGCCGAGCACGATGCCGGCCGCATCGGCATTCGCCAGGAACGTCAGTTCCTTCGCGAGCATGTTGCCGGCCTCGAGGTCGGGCACGAGCAGGATGTCCGCATCGCCCGCCACCGCGGAACCGAGATGCTTGAGCCGCGCGGCCTCCGGGCTGATCGCGTTGTCGAGCGCGAGCGGCCCGTCGAGCAGCGCGCCGGTGATCTGGCCGCGCTCGGCCATCTTGCACAGCGCGGCCGCGTCGAGCGTCGACGGCAGCTTCGAGCTGACCGTCTCGACCGCCGACAGGATCGCCACCTTCGGCCGGGCGATGCCGAGCGCATGCGCGAGATCGATCGCGTTCTGCGCGATGTCGGCCTTTTGCTCGAGCGTCGGACGGATATTGACGGCCGCGTCGGTGATGAACAGCGGCTTGTGGTAAGTCGGCACGTCCATGATGAACACGTGGCTCAGGCGCCGCCCGGTGCGCAGCCCCGTATCGGCGCGCACCACTTCCGCCAGCAACTCGTCGGTGTGCAGGCTGCCCTTCATCAGCGCCTGCGCGTCGCCCGCGCGCACCAGCTCGACCGCGCGCGCCGCCGACGCATGACTGTGCGGCGCATCCACGAGCCGATAGCCGGACAGGTCGATACCCAGCGTCGCGGCGAGCATCGTGATCCGCGCCACCGGGCCGACCAGCACGGGCACGACGATGCCGGCCCGAGCGGCGGCGGCCGCCGCGTGCAGCGATACCTCGTCGCAAGGATGCGCGACCGCGACCGTCACCGGGCGTAATGCGCGGCAACGCGCGATCAGCGCTTCGTATTTCTGATGCGTGCGTACATCGGTCATCGGCTGCCCCTTCGCAAGGATCACGTGAACGGATTCTGGTGCGGGACCGGGCGAAGTCGTTTGATTTCAGTCAATCGTTTCAGGTGAAGTCCCGATAGCATGAAGTCGCACGATGACATCCGGATGGCCGCGACGCCTCCCCCCTGACATGCACACACGCGAAATCCGCTCGAAGATCGCCAGCACCTCGTCCACGCGCAAGATCACCAAGGCGATGGAGATGATGGCGCGCACCAAGATGGCGAGCGCGCAGCGACGCGCGCGCGAGTTCCGCCCGTACGCGGCGCGCATCGGCGCGATGGCGGAACGCGTGCTGCGCGACCGCCCCGACCACGTATCGGCGCTGATGGCGCGCCGCGATACCGTGCGCCGCGTCGGCCTGATCGTCGTCAGCACCGATCGCGGGCTGTGCGGCCCGCTCAATGCGCGATTGCTCGTCGAATGCGTGAATGCGCTCGAACGCTGGGACCGGGCCGGCGTCGCCTGCGAACTGAGCGTGATCGGCGCGCGCGGGCTCGCGCCGCTGCTGCGCCACGGCGCGACCATCGCGGCCCGTGCGGGCGGCCTGGCCGCCGAGCCGCACTTCGAGCAGTTGCTCGGGGCGCTGCTCGTGCCGCTGACCGCGTTCGTCAACGGCGAGCTCGACGAAGTGCACGTCGCGTACAACCGGCTGACGAGCCCGCTCGCGTACGAGCCGCGCATCGACGCGATGCTGCCGATCGCAGGGCTCGACACCGGCGCGCCGACCGACGGCGCGGCCGCGTCCGATTATCTGTACGAGCCCGCGCCCAAACCGGTCGTCGACACGTTGCTGCTGCGCTACGTCGAGGCGACGCTCTATCAGGCCGTCGTCGAAAACTACGCGTGCGAGCAATGCGCGCGGATGTTCAGCATGCAGACCGCGACGGACAACGCCGACCGCGTGTTGCGCGAACTGCGGCACCTGTACCAGAAGACGCGACAGGCGCAGATCACCACCGAGCTGTGCGAAATCGTCGCCGGCGCGGCGGCAGTCTGAAGGAGTACGCATGAAGACGTCGATGCGGCTCGACATCGTGAGCGTGGAAGCGGTGCTGTATGCCGGCGACGCGCATTTCGTCGTCGTCCCGGGGGAAAGCGGAGAACTGGGGATCTACCCGCACCACGCGCCGCTGCTCACGCGGATTCGGCCGGGCGTCGTGATGCTCGTCGATGCGCCGACCGGCGAGCATCGCCGCCTGCTCGTCGCGGGCGGCGTGCTGGAAGTCAGCCGCGAAGGCGTGACGCTGATCGCCGATCACGCGCTGCGCACGCCCGAACTCGACGATCTGCGCGCACGCGAAGCGCGGCATGCGGCCGACGAGTGGCGCCGGCGCTACGCGCACGAAAACCGGCGTGCGTTCGATTTCGCGTCGGCCCGCGCGGAACTGATGGATGAAATCCGGCGCTTCTTTGCGATGGCGCTGCGGCAACAGGCGCCGCACGATAAGCCGGGCGGCGCCGGCTAGACGGCGGCTGAGGCGCCGCCCGCCCGCTCAGTCGCGCAGCTTGCGAAAACGCGGCGTGCCGTCTTCGAGATTGCCGTTGAACATCGCTTCCGGCCGCACCCAGAGGCCGCGCGCATGCGGCCACAGATGCTCGTAGACGACCACCGATTCCTCGGTTTCGGAATGGCGGGCAACGCCGATGTAGCGGTACAGGCCGCCCTTGTAGTGGCGGTGCGTCGCGAGCTGTTCGGCTTCCTGTTCGGTCATGGTGTGCTTCTCTTCGGCAAAAACGGAAAGCGCGTATTGTATGCGCTGCGCCGCGCGTCAGCGTTTCGTGTAGATGTCGGGGCGGCGAATCTCCATCAGCCGCTCGGGGTTCGCGGACGGACCGAAACCGACCGGCCGGTACAGTTCGTGTGCATCGGTCGTCACGAGCATGATGCGGCGCAGGCGCTGCACCCACTCCTGCGCGAATATATGGTCGATCAGCGCGCGGCCGTAGCCGTTGCCGCGTTCGGCCGGCAGCACGAACACGTCGCACAGGTACGCGAACGTCGCATGATCGGTGACGAGCCGCGCGAAACCGACGAACCGGCCGCCGACATACGCGCCGAAGCACAGCGAACCCTCGATGGCCCGCTCGACCACGTCGCGCGGAATGCCCTGCGACCAATATGCATCGCGATGCAGGAAGTCGAAGATCGCGTCGATGTCGAGTTCGCGCTTGTCGGTGGAAAATCTCAGCGTGGCGGGGGTGGCTGCGGGCACGTCTGTTCTCCGGTTCGAGGGGCGGAAGGCGGAGCATCGACGATACCGCGCTGTCGGGTGGGGGACAAGGGGTACCAGGGTCCGCCGTGGACGAACAGCCGCACTGCCCACCCTCGATTCGGCGACAATGGGATCCGCCCAATAAACCCGCGACGCTGCTTCATGACCTACCGCCTCATCGCCTTCGACTTCGACGGCACACTCGCCGATTCGCTCGACAGTTTTCTCGCCGCGCTGTCGGAAGCGTCACGCCTGCACGGCTTTCGTGACGCCACGCCCGAGCTGCGCCCGGCGCTGCGCGGCATGTCGGCGCGCGACATCATCCGCGCGCTCGACGTGCCGATGTGGAAAGTGCCGCGCGTGACGATCGACATGCGCCGCCTGATGCGGCCGCGCGTCGCGAACGTGCAGTTGTTTCCCGGCGTCGACGCAACGTTCGACGCGCTCGCCGCGCGCGGCATCCGCATCGCGATCGCCACGTCGAATACCGAGGAGATCGTGCGTGACCGGCTCGGCCCGCGCGCCGGCGCGCGCGTCGACCATTTCGCATGCGGCATTCCGCTGTTCGGCAAGGCGCGCCGGCTGCGCGCGCTCGTTCGCGAGGCCGGTGTGCGCGCCGACGAAGTGCTGTACGTCGGCGACGAAATCCGCGATGCCGACGCGGCACGGCGCGCACGTATCGCGTTCCAGGGCGTCGCGTGGGGTTACACGGCGCCCGACGCGTTGCAGGCGCATTGCGCGATGCCGTTGCTGCCGCGCCTCGATGCGCTGCTCGAGCGCGTATAGCGCTTTCACGCACGCCACGCACCTACGCAGCCCACTCGCGCGACGCCATCACGCCCGTCAAATGCCGATGACACGCACGCGCATCTCATGCATTGCATGCGCCACGCGCACGCAAAAATTGCCGCCGCGGCATGCGCATCAGGTACGCGCTACCTGCCTGCGCGCATGCCGACCGAATCGTCTTACCAACCGTTACACAAGCCACAGCACGGTTGCACCTGCTACCCGACCGCTCTCCTAGAATCAGTCGGGCCGGGAAACACTTCGACCGACGCCGCGGCAGAGCGGCGGTCGACTCCGGTCCGGGCGCGCCCGGTCTCTCTCGCACAGCGACGGATCGCACGATCCGTTTTTCAACCAGAGCCCCGATCGAAAGGAGGTCCCCATGAACCGCTTCCCCCACATTTCGCGCGTTGCCTTGTCTGCCGCCGGCCTGCTTCTCGTCGCCGTGACGGCGACCGCGCAAACCGCGCAGCCGGCGCCCGGCGCATCGGCCGCGCCGGCCGCGACCGCGACGCGCATCCACGAAGCCGACCAGACCTTCATCACCGACGGCACGAAGACCGTGTCGACGCAGCACGACGCCGCGCGCATCGCCGATTCGCGCACGTCGGACAGCCAGGTCAAGGCATTCGCGCAACGCGTGTCGACCGACGATGCGAAGATCATCCAGGCGATGCGCGCGGCGAGCCCGCGCGGCGTCGACGTGCCGGCCAACGACCCCGACACGACCGTGCTGAACAGCATCAAGAGCCTGCGCGGCGCCGAGTTCGACAAGGCGTATATCGAACAGGTCGCGCTCGCCGGCCAGCAGAAGGCGATCTCGGCGTTCCAGGCCGAAATCGCGTCGGGCCGCGACACCAAGCTGAAGGAAGTCGCCCGCCAGGCGCTGCCGATCCTGCAGGCGCACTACGCGGACGCGCAAAAGCTCGCGCAGCGTCATCACCTCGCATCGGCGCAGTAACCCCCGCGATGCCGCGCCGCGCCACGTGCGCGGCGCACCGTTTCCCCCGCCGTCGCGCGGCCGCCTCCCCTGCCGGCAGCGCGACGCACGTCAAGCATCAAGCGTCCCGCGTTACGTCGCCAGCTTCGCCTCGAGCCGCGCCCGCACTTCCGGCCATTCGTCGTCGATGATGCTGAAGCGTACCGAGTTGCGCTTGCGGCCATCCGGCATGATCCGTTCGTGACGCACGATGCCCTCCTGTTTCGCACCGAGCCTCAGGATCGCCGCGCGCGATCGCTCGTTCAGTTCGTCCGTCGTGAACTGCACGCGCACGCATTGCAGCGTGTCGAACGCATAAGCCAGCAGCAACCACTTCGCTTCGGTATTCGCACGCGTACGCTGCGCCGATTCGCTTAGCCACGTATGGCCGATCTCGAGCTTGCGGTTCTTGCGATCGATCTTCCAGAAGCGCGTGCTGCCGATCGCGCGGCCCGATGCGCGATCGACGATCACGAACGGCATCACGGTGCCGGCCGCCCGCCCCTGCAACGCCGTATCGATGTACGCGTCGACCGTCTGCACACCCGGCACGACCGTGACCTTCAGGTTCCACAACGCGCCGTCGGCCGCGGCGTCCAGCAGCGCCTGCCGATCGGATGCGTCGAGCGGGCGCAGGACGACACGTTCGCCGGTAAGGGTCGGTTGTTCGAGGAAAGACGATGCGTCGGTCATGACGGGATTCCGGAGAAATGACGGCGATGGCGGTGCAGCGCCCATCATACGGCGATGCCGCTAGCCGAGGTGTGCGGCGAGCCGGCGGCGGATCGCCTTCGCTTCGCCGCGCAGTGCATCGGCGAACGCGTCGACGAGCAGGTTCTTCGGCCGGTGCTCGGGCACGATCAGGCTGACGCGGTACGGAAACGAACGCGTCAGCGGCCGCACGTGCAGGTCGCGGCCGACGAAATCGAGCGCCGTGAGCGGGTTGACGATCGCGGCCCCGAGCCCTTGCCGCACGAACGCGCATACCGACACGGCCGACGGCGTGTCGACCACCGAGCGCGGCGCGACGCCGAGCTGCGCGAACGCCTCGTCGATCAGGATGCGGTACGGATCGTTCAGCGACAGGCTCACGAACGGACGGTCGGCGAGATCCAGCAGGTCGATCGCGTCCTGCGCGAGCAACGGATGACCGTCGGGCAGCACGCACACCTCGTCGACTTCCAGCAGCGGCGTGAGCACGGTGCCGGCCGGCGCGACATCGTGCTCGGTCAGCCCGAGGTCGTAACGCTGCGCGGTCAACCACTCCTCCAGCACCGGCGACTCCTGCGTCGCGACCGACACGCTGACGCCCGCATGCGCGTCGTGAAAGCGCCGGCACGCACCGGGCAGGATCGCATGCGAGAACGCGGGCAGCGCGATCACCGACAATTGCCCGTCGCGAAACTCGCGCAGGCGCGCGGCCGTCGCCGCGACGCGTTCGAGCCCCACATACGCGAGCCGCACGTCGTCGAACAGCGTGAGCGCGGCCATCGTCGGACGCAGCCGACCGTGCGCGCGCTCGAACAGCGCAAAGCCGACGACCTGCTCCATCCGCGCGAGCTCGCGGCTGATCGTCGGTTGCGACGTGTACAGCATCTCGGCCGCCCGGGTCGTGCTGCCGGTGACCATCAGCGCGCGGAAAACCTCGATATGACGGTGCGTCAGCATGATCGTATATATCAGAAATGAATCGAGTATCGATATATAGGCATTTTACTGTATAGACGATCAGGCGCATCATCCGGCTATCCGTTCATTCGATCCGATTCATCCGCCATGTCCCTCGATTCCCGCCAGCTCGCAGCGCTCGCGCAGCAATACGGCACCCCGCTGTGGGTGTACGACGCCGACGTCATCCGCGACCGCATCGCCCAACTGCGCCAGTTCGACGTGATCCGCTATGCGCAGAAGGCGAACTCGAACGTCCATATCCTGAAGCTGATGCGCGAAGAAGGCGCGTGCGTCGACGCCGTGTCGCTCGGCGAGATCGAGCGCAGCCTCGCGGCGGGGTTCAGTCCGGCAGGCGAGGCAGGCGAGCCGGAAGGCGTCGTGTTCACGGCCGACCTGATCGACCGCCCGACGCTCGCGGCGGTGCTCAAGCACGGCGTGACCGTGAACGCCGGTTCGCTCGACATGCTCGCGCGCGTCGGCGAGCACGCGCCCGGCCACCGCGTGTGGCTGCGCGTCAACCCGGGCTTCGGCCACGGCCACAGCAACAAGACCAACACCGGCGGCCCGCAGAGCAAGCACGGCATCTGGATCGACGACGTACCGCGCGCGATCGAGATCGTGCGCCAGTACGGGCTGAAGCTGGTCGGCATCCACATGCACATCGGTTCGGGCGTCGACTACGGCCACCTGTCGCAGGTGTGCGATGCGATGGTCGATCTCGTCACGTCGCTCGGCCACGACATCGACGCGATCTCGGCCGGCGGCGGCCTGTCGATTCCGTATCGCGACGGCGAGCCGCGCGTCGACGTCGGCCACTACTTCAGCCAGTGGGACGCCGCGCGCAAGCGCATTGAACGGCATCTCGGCCACCCGGTGCGCATCGAGATCGAACCGGGCCGCTTTCTCGTCGCCGAAGCCGGCACGCTCGTCACCGAAGTGCAGGCCGTCAACCGTCGGCCGAAGCACGATTTCGTGCTGATCGACGCGGGCTTCAACGATCTGATGCGCCCGTCGATGTACGGCAGCTACCACGCGGTGTCGGTGCACGCGCATGATGGCGCGCTGCCTGCCGGCCGGCCGCTCGTCGACCTCGCGATCGCCGGGCCGCTGTGCGAATCGGGCGACGTGTTCACGCAGGATGCGGGCGGCGTGGTCACGCACCGCAAGCTCGCGCAGCCGCAGATCGGCGACCTGCTGTTCCTGCACGACGCGGGCGCGTACGGCGCGTCGATGTCGTCGAACTACAACAGCCGGCCGCTCGCGCCGGAAGTGCTCGTCGATCGCGGCACGCCGCGGCTGATCCGCCGCCGGCAGACGATCGGCGAATTGCTCGCGCTCGAAACGTTCGAGTAACCCGCGTCCGGCGTGGCGAACGACCACGGCCAGGCTTGCCGCGACCGGCGGCCTGGCCGTTCTGCGTTGGGTCGCCGCCAGCCGCGCACCGGGTGATGTCAGCCCGAGGCCCGGCAAGCCGCGGTACCTGCGTCACCCCGCGCGCTGCACGGGCGCCATCTTCGAGAAGTACTTCGCGCCCGCGACGCAGCCCACCACCACGACCGTCACGACGACCATCGACGGCGGCACCGTCTCGTGCAGAAACCCGGCCGCGAGCAGGAAGCCGAAGAACGGCTGCAGCAGCTGCAACTGGCCGACGCCCGCGATCCCGCCGAGCGCGAGCCCGCGATACCAGAACACGAAGCCGATCAACATGCTGAACAGCGACACGTACGCGAGCCCCCACAGCGCGGCGGCATCGACGCCGTCGAACGACGCGGGCCAGGTCAGCCACGCGAGCGGCAGCATCAGCGGCAGCGACAACACGAGCGCCCACGAGATCACCTGCCAGCCGCCGAGCTCGCGCGACAGGCGCGCGCCTTCCGCATAACCGAGCCCGCACGCCACGATCGCGGCCAGCATCAGCGCATCGCCCACCACCGACGCCTGCCCGCCGTTGCGCAGCGCAAATGCGGCCACCGCGCCGCTGCCGACGATCGAGAAGATCCAGAACGGCAGCCGCGGCCGTTCGCCGCCGCGCCACACGCCGAACAGCGCGGTCGCGAGCGGCAGCAGCCCGACGAACACGATCGCATGCGCCGACGTCACGTGCTTCAGCGCAAGCGCCGTCAGCAACGGAAAACCGACCACGACACCGAGCGCGACGACGGCCAGCGACACGGCCTCGGCACGCGACGGCCGCTTCTGCTTCAGCACGACGAGCAGCAGCAGGCCGAGCGCGCCGGCGATCGTCGCGCGGGCGAACGTAAGGAACAGCGGGTCGAGCCCTTGCACCGCGACGCGCGTCGCGGGCAGCGAGCCACTGAAGATGATGACGCCCAGCAGGCCGCTGAGCCATCCGTCGGTCGTTTTCTGCACGGTCGATCCTGATGGGAAAGGGGATGACCGATGATCCGCCGCCGGCCAAAACGGCGTAAGCTACAGCCCAATACAATTCACACAAACTGTACTGGACAACCGGCCGTACAGTTCATCGTTCGCCATGCGCCATTCCGCCCCGCTTCCCGTCCCGATTCCCGCTCCGCCCGCGCCGTCGCGCACGCGTGTGGAAACCGTCATGGACACGTTGCGCGCACGGATCGCGAGCCGTGCGCTGATGCCCGGCGCGCGCGTGCCGTCGATCCGGATGATGGCCGACGCGCTCGGCGTGTCGAAATCGACGGTCGTCGATGCGTATGAGCGGCTCGCGAGCGAAGCCGTGCTCGTCGCCCGGCGCGGCTCGGGCTTCTACGTGTCGGGGCACGCCCCGCCGCTCGCGCTCGCGGAGCTCGGCCCGCGCCTCGATCGCGAGCTCGATCCGCTGTGGCTGTCGCGCCAGTCGCTCGAAGCGGCACCGACGTCGGTAAAGCCCGGCTGCGGATGGTTGCCGTCGTCGTGGCTGCCCGACGAAAGCCTGCGTCGCGCGCTGCGCGCCGTGTCGCGCGACGAATCCGACGCGCTGACCGACTATGCGACGCCGCTCGGCCTGCCCGCGCTGCGCCAGCAGCTCGCGTGGCGGCTCGCGCAGCACGGCGTCCACGCGGAACCCGCGCAGATCATGCTGACCGACGGCGGCACGCACGCGCTCGACCTCGTGTGCCGCCTGCTGCTGGAGCCCGGCGATACGGTCGTGCTCGACGATCCGTGCTACTTCAACTTCCAGGCGCTGCTGCGCGCGCACCGCGCACGGATCGTCAGCGTGCCGTTCACGCCGAACGGCCCCGATCTCGTGCGCTTCGAACAGGTGCTCGCCGAGCATCGGCCGCGCCTGTACATCACCAACGCCGCGCTGCACAACCCGACCGGCGCGACGCTCGCGCCGCCCGTCGCGCACCGGCTGCTGACGCTCGCGGCCGAGCACGGGCTGCTGATCGTCGAGGACGACATCTTCGCGGATTTCGAGAGCACGCCCGCGCCGCGCCTCGCGGCGTTCGACGGGCTGTCGCGCGTCGTGTCGATCGGCAGCTTCTCGAAGACGCTGTCGGCCGCGATCCGCTGCGGCTATGTCGCCGCGCGCCCGGAATGGATCGACGCGCTCGTCGACCTGAAGCTCGCGACGTCGTTCGGCAACGCGCAGATCGGCGCGAACGTCGTGCACCGGCTGCTGATCGACGGTACGTACCGGCGCCATCTCGACAGCCTGCGCGAGCGTCTCGCGGATGCGATGGGCGAAACGATCCGGCGTCTCGCACGGGCCGGGCTCGAAATCTGGACCGAGCCGCGCGGCGGGTTGTTCGTGTGGGCGCAATTGCCGGACGGGCTCGATGCCGCGCGCGTCGCACGTCATGCGCTGGACCACGACGTGGTGCTCGCGCCGGGCGACGTGTTCAGCGCGTCGCGCAGCGCGACGTCGTACATGCGCTTCAACGTGTCGCGCTGCAAGGGGCCGGCGGTGTTCGATGCACTGGCGCGCGCGATGGAGGCGGCGCGAGTGGTGGCGCGCGGCGATGTGCCGGCCGGCAATTGACGCAAGCCGGCCGCACGGCGGCGAGAGACCCCGCCGCCCGCGTCACACCTCGCCCGCGTGCGCCCTCGCCCGCACCTCGGCGAACGACGTATCGACGAGCAGACGGCCGGTGTCGAACACCGTCTCGAGCGCTTCGTCCCATTCGCCTTCCAGCGTGCGATCGTCCCACGCAACCGGCAGCGTCACCGTCCGATACTCGCCGGTGCGGCGATTGCGCAGCAGCGTGAGCCGCCCCTTCTTCGAGCGCTTGCCCTGATCGGTGGCCGGGTCCTTCCGGACGTCATGCCATACGTCGCCACGCCGGATCGCCGAGCACTTCATCGCGAAGCGCTGCGTATCGCGGTTCACGCGCTGCAACAACGCGCCGCCCATGCCGAACACCACGTTGCCGGCCGCGTAGCCGGCCTCGTCGAGCGCGACGAGGATCGCCTCGATCGACTGCTCGTCGACCCCATCGCCCTGGATCACGCGCACGCGGTTCAGCACGCGCCGCCCTTTGCCGTTCACCGTCGAGCCGAACGACGCGTCGAGCGCACGCACCGTTTGCAGCACGATCGTCACCGGGTCGCCGGAATCGGGACGCACGACGAGCGTCGCGCCCGAATCGATCACCGCCTGGCGCAGCGGGCCGCCCCACATCTCCAGCGCGGCGAACAGATCGTAGGAGTCCGACACGACCGATACGATCGCGCCCGGCAAACCGAAGCGGGCGATCATGTTGCGGTACGCATCGGCCTCGCCTTCGCGCCCCCACGACGTGATCGTGCTGTGCTCGGCCGCCGGCACCGAGTACGCGGCCATCGGCTCGCGATAGAAGCGGTTCGCGGCCAGCACGCCGAGCACCGTGTCCGAACCCATGAAGCTCACGAGGTGCGCGGCGCCGCCGATCGCGGCCGATTCCGCGCTCGACACGCCGCGCGCGCCGAAGTCGTGCAGCTTGAACGGCAGTTGCGCGAGATCGTCGTCGGTCTTGTCGAGGAAGCGGCGAATCGTCTGCCGCAGGTGCCAGCTGCGGGTCGCCACCGTCACCGGATACCAGACGCGCAACAGCATCGTCTCGAGATACGACGCGAGCCAGAACACCTGCGGATCGTCGCATTCGACCGTCATCAGCACGTTGTGCACCGGCACGATCGACCCCTCCGGCACCGCGCGGATCTTCACCGGCAGGTAGCCGTCGTGGCGTTCGACGATATGGCGCCATCCGGCTTCGTTGAACGGCTCGCCGTGCACGGTGAAGAAATCGCGCGCCTCGTCGATCATCGCGTGCGTAACGGGCTTGCACAGATACTCCTTCAGCAGCATCTGCAGGCCGAAGAACAGCGTGCGGTCGTAGCGGCCGCCGCGCGATTCGACGTACGAGAACATCGCCGATGCATCCGGCGGATATTGCAGGAAGTGGGAAGCCTTGTACGAATCCGTGTTGAGAATCGGATTGGCGAGAACCGCGGCAAAGCCGCCGGGAACGTTTTGCATGGCTAGAGCTCCTCTAGGCCGTTGAAGTGCCGCCGCGTCTGTCGCGGCGGACCGGATGCGGGGAATCAGCGCGTCACAGCTTCCCCAGGAAGTGATACGCGATGTCGAAGTGATCCTCGAACATCACGTTGCGCATCTGCGCGAATTCGTTGAGCGGGACCCAGCGCGCCTTGTCAGCGTCGTCGCTGCCCTTCACGCGCGGCAGCTCGCCGGTCGGAAAGTTGAACAGGCACGCATGCGTGATCGTGCGGCCGCGCAGCGAGCGCGTCGGGTGATCGAACACCTGGCGATCCTTGATCGAGCCGCGCAGCACCGGCTCCGGCAGCTTGAGCCCGGTTTCCTCGCGCAATTCGCGGATGCAGGCCGCATCGAGCCGTTCGTCCTGGTTCACGAAACCGCCCGGCAGCGCCCACAGGCCGCGGCCCGGTTCGCTGCGGCGGCGCACGAGCAGGATATGCCCCGAGTGCACGACCACCGCGTCGACCGTCACGAACGTGACGGGATACGGCGCGGCCGCCCACGCCTTGCGATACGCGGCGATGAATTCGGCTTCCGACTTCAGTTGCGCGAATTCCGGCTGCGTGCGGAACCGCTCGAGCCAGCCGAACACGGGTTCCGGCACGGCCCACTGCACGAAGCTGTTGGTTCGTTCGGCGAAATACTGGTCGCGGATTTCGGTCGCGGAAATGTCTTCCGTCGCGTCGACGTCGACGAGCTCCCATTGCGGGAACATCCGCAGGTAGTACGACGTGGCGTCCTTCTCGTGGCCGATCAGCCCGACCTTGCGCTGCGCGACGTCGCCGAGCGCGGAGGCAACCGCGTCCTGCACCCAGCGCACCCAGTCGCCGTCGTTGTAGGTCGAATCCTGCAGCGGCGCGATCGTCACGCGGTCGCGCTCGGACGCGTCGAGCAGCGAAGCCAGCATCTGCCGGCGCTCGTCGAACGAGAACGGATCCTTGATGGTGCGGGGCTTGTCGGTCGACCCGATCAGCACGCACACGCGCTCGGCCCGGCTCAGTGCCGACTTCAGCACGTTCAGGTGACCACGATGCGGAGGCTGTAAACGACCAATGAAAACGAGCGCGTCGAAGCGCCGGTTCTGTTGCGTACTCATGAGGCTCCCTCAAGAGATTGAAACGCTCCGGGTCTGTCCCGAAGGGTTGAAACGAATCCTAGGGGAAATCCCGAGGTACGTCAATCGAGCAGGGTCGAGCCCGCACTCGACTTGACGAAGTCTGACGAAACACCGTTTATTGGCGCGTTACACTCGATTTCATCCCATTCCGCAACCTGGCGCCCACCCTCATGAGGATCTCAGTCAGCCGGACCGTCGACGTCGATCGCAGGCGCCTCTTCACGTGGTCGCAGGACTACGGCCGGCGGCTCGTGTGGGACAACTTCCTCATCGATGCGTATCTGCCCGACGGAACGACCGCCGACGTCGGCGTCGACGCGTTCTGCCGCAGCCGGTCGGGCGCGACGATGGTGTCGCGCTACATCTCGTACCGTCCGCCGCAGGTCGCCGCCGTCGAAATGGTCGAAGGACCGAAGGTGCTCGAACGCTTCAGCGGCAGCTGGAACTTCACCGAGCACACGCCCGGGTCGACCGAGGTGAAGTTCACGTACCACTTCCGGGCGCAGCCGTCGTGGCTGCGCTGGCTGCTGGAGCCGCTGATCGGCGCGTTCTATCTCGTGCACACGCGCCGGCGTCTCGATTCGTTCAAGCGCTGGGCCGAAGCCGAAGCGCTGCCGCGCTGATCGGCACGCCGCCGCGCGCCACCTGCTGCCGAACCTGCGCATGCGTGCCGAGCGCCGTGGCGATCGCATCGACGGCATCGGCCGCGCGCGCCGCGCCGCACATGAACGCGTCGACGGCCGCGAAACGATGCTCGGGCCACGTATGGATCGTGATGTGCGACTCCGCCAGCAGCACGACGCCCGTCACGCCATGCTCGCCGCCGAAATGGTGGAAGTGCGCGCCGATCACGCGCGCGCCGGCCCGTTGCGCCGCGTCGGTGAGGATCGCCTCGAGCCGCGCGGCGTCGCGCAGCAGCGCCGCGTCGATGCCGGCCAGGTCGGCCAGCACGTGCGAGCCGAGCACCGCGCAGGGCGGCGCGATCCCGTCGCGCGCGGTCATTTGTGCGACCCGTACGACGAGTAGCCGCTGCGCGCCGAGGAACTGCCCCACCCGCCGCCGCCCGAACCGCCGCCGCCGATCGACGCGCAACTGAACAGCGTGACGACGATCAGGCCGTAGATGCCGTAAAGGATGTACCGAATCACGCGTTGCCCCCGTCCGACGCAAAACGCGCCCACAGCCATTCCGGCAGCCACAGCACCAGCAGGCCGACCAGCACGTAGACGGAGCGTCCGGTAAACGAGAACAGCGAACCCAGGTTGAAGATCACGAGCAACGCGCTGAACATGAACGGCAGCGGCGCGAAACTGTGCGGCCCCTTCCTGCCGAACAGGCCCGTCGATTCGGTGGCGCCCGCGGCAGCCGCGACGGCTGTCGCAAGCGCCGGCGTGCCGAAACGCTCGGCGAGCGCGCTGCCCGACAGCGGCCGCGCACGCGACCAGACGATCTCCGCATCACTGCGCTCGCGCGTCAGCTTGTCCTTCTGCCAGCCATAGTCGACGATCGACGTGCGGTCGCCCGCCTGCACGCGCCAGTTGAATGCCCCGACCACGTAGACGACCTCCGATTCGTATTCCTCGCGCAAACGGTAGGTCTTGCCGCCATCGGTCACGCTGGATTCGCCGCCGATCGTCGGCCAATGGTCGAGCACCTGCACGCGCTCCCAGCGCCCTTCGCTTTGCACCAGCCACAGGAAGCCGCGCTTCGGGTTCAGCAGCAGGTATTCGTCCCATGTCTCGGCGTCGCCCGGCACCCGGCAGCGCATCATGCCGATCACCGTGTACTTCACGCCGTCGAACGTGCCGATCGCGCCGAGTTCGAGCGCGCCCTTCACCGATTCGAGCTTGCGCTGCGCCGCGAACACGGTCTGCTGCTCGGCCGTGCACTGCACGCCCGCGTGGCAGTTGCCGCACACGACGTAGTCGGCCACGTTCGGCGCATAGGACAGTGGCGCACCGCAGCTCGGGCACGCGAACGGCACCATCTCCGCGCCGCGTTTCTCGCGCATATCGTTTTCGGTATCGCGCAAGCCCGTGAACGCGAGCGCATCGAATTCCAGCGCCTCGCCCGAATAGACGGCCGGAATGCCGCCGTTCGACTCGGCGTCGGAATAGTCGTAGGTCGCGAATGCATTGCCGGTGCGCAGGTCGACGACGCGCGCTTCCCACCCGGCATCGACGCGGAACGGCAGCTCGCCGTCGCCGCCCGTGCAGCGTGCGGTACGCACGTCGGACACCAGATATGCGCGGCCGCCGTGGTCGATCCGCATGCCCGGTTCGAGCGTGCCGAATGCGGGCCACGCTCGGCCTGCCGCATCGTCGGGTTCGCGCACCGTGATCGCGTACTGGCCCGACGCATCCGACAGCCATCCGAACGCGCCGTCGTCGAACACGACGTACCATTCGCTCCACGCACCGGCGTCGTAGGTCATCTGGATGCGGCCGAGCACCGTGAACACGCGGTTACCGTAGCGCCCGGCCGTGCCGATCTGGATCGGCGATGCATCGTCGAGCACCGTGGCCAGTTCGCCGATGCGCTCGACGTCGGCGCCACGCTTGAGCAGCGTGCTGCGGCAGAACGTGCAGACGGCCATCACCGCCGCGGCCGAGCGAAACTCGACCGGCGCGCCGCATTGGGGGCACGAGGTACGGAACATGCGCGACGCTTACCGCGTGAGCTTCGCGAGGATCTCGGCCTTCGCGCGCGAATATTCGTCTTCGGTCACGAGGCCCTTGTCGAGCAGCGCCTTCAACTGCTCGAGCCGCTGCACGTAATCGGTACCGTCGGCCGCTGCCGCGGCGATCGGCGCCGCAACGGGCGCGGGCGGCGCAGCCTGCGCCGGTTGCGCGGCGCCCGCGATCTGGCCGGCCATCGCCTGGCCGATCGCCGCACCGGCGGCCAGCCCCGCGCCGACCCCGGCGATGCCGCCCGGGTTTTGCGCGGCGAGCGGAATCGCCTGCGCGGTCTGGTATTGCGTGGCGCGCGCGAGATCGCCGGCCATCCCCGCTCCGATCCGCAGATCGAGGGCCTTTTGCAGCTCGGCCGGCAGCGACACGCTCTCGACCGCGAACGCGTCGAGCGCGAGCCCGTAGCGCGTGAACACCGGCACCAGCGCGTCGGCGACACGCTGCGACAGCAGCGACTGGTTCGCGGCCATGTCGACGAACGGCACGTCGGCCGAGCCGAACGTCGTGCTCATCGCGGTGACGACCAGATTGCGCAGTTGCTGCTCGAGATCGTCGACCGTATAGGCCGCGCGCGTGCCGCTGACCTCGCGATGGAACGCGGCCGCATCGACGATCCGGTACGAGTAGATGCCGAACGCGCGCAGTTGCACGAAGCCGAATTCGCGATCGCGGATCGTTACCGGCTGCGCGGTGCCCCACCGCCGGCCGAGCTGCAACCGCGTGCTGAAGAAGTAGACGTCCGACTTGAAAGGCGACTGAAAGAATTTGTCCCAGTTCTTCAGGTTCGTGAGCACCGGCAGCGTGCGCGTTTCCAGCGTATAGAGCCCCGGGTGGAACACGTCGGCAACCTTGCCCTCGTTGACGAAGATCGCGACCTGCGTTTCGCGCACGGTCAGCTTGCCGCCGTACTGGATTTCCTGGTCTTCCATCGGATAGCGCCAGGCCAGCACGCCGTCGGTGTCTTCCGTCCATTGCAGGACATCGATGAACTGCTTGCGGATGAATGAACCCAGACTCATGTCGGTCTCCTCGAAGCGCGTGGCGCGTCAGGTCAGGCAGGCGGCATTGATGATGCCGACGACGAGCGACGCGGTGCCCATCAGGCCGCCCATCGCGACGTTGCGATCCTCGATCGCATGATTCATGCCGGGCATCACGCGCGTCAGCACCACATAGGTGATCAGTTGCACGATCATCGCGCCGACGGCCCAGATCACGACTTCGCCGAGCGTGGAATTGTGCGCGATGCTGGACGCGAGCGTCAGGCAGAAGCCGATCAGCGCGCCGCCGAACGACAGCGTCGCGGCCGCGTTGCCGTCGCGGATCAGCGCGAGTTCGTCGAACGGGGTGACCTTCAGGTACACTGCCGCGAACACAAGAAGCAGCACGAACGCCGACAGTAAATGAACCGCATAAAGATAGGCACTATTCATTCTTTTCCTCGGATTTTGTGCTCGGTTCGCCGCCCCGTCGCCGGTCGGCCCGCGCGGGGCCGCCAGACGAAAATCCGCGCCAGTATATCCACATTGCCGAACACTGCACAACGGATGCGCGATGCTGCATAAGCGTGCGCTCGTCCTGTCGATCCTCGTGCTCGCGTCGTGCGGGCTCGGCTACGAACTGATCAGCAGCGCGCTGTCGAGCTACCTGCTCGGCGATTCGATCCTGCAGTTCTCGTCGGTGATCGGCTGCTACCTGTTCGCGATGGGGATCGGCTCGTGGCTCGCGAAGTTCGTCGAGGACGACGACGTGCTCGATCGCTTCGTCGACATCGAGCTGCTCGTCGGCCTGCTCGGCGGCGTATCGGCCGCGCTGCTGTTCGTCGTGTTCGCCTGGCTCGCCGCACCGTTTCGCGCGGCGCTTTACGCACTGGTGCTCGCGCTCGGCCTGCTGATCGGGATGGAAATTCCGCTCGTGATGCGCGCGTTCCAGCAGCGGCGCCAGGCGTTCCGCCATACCGTCAGCGAGGTGCTGACCTTCGACTATCTCGGCTCGCTCGCCGTGTCGCTGATCTTCCCGCTCGTGCTGGCGCCGCGTCTCGGCCTGCTGCGTACGAGCTTCCTGTTCGGCCTCTTGAACGCATTCGTCGCACTGTGGACGACCCACCTGTTCCGCGACGAAATCCGCAACGTGCGCGGCAAGCTGATGCGCGCGTCGCTCGTGATCGGGCTGCTGATCGCCGGGTTCGCGCTGTCGGAGCGCATCACGCACTGGGCCGAGCACGGCGTATACGGCGACGAGACGATCTACTCGGAAACGACGCCGTACCAGCGCATCGTGCTCACGCAGTGGCACGACGACATGCGGCTGTACCTGAACGGCAACCTGCAATTCTCGTCGCGCGACGAGCACCGCTATCACGAAGCGCTGATCCATCCGGCCATCGAGGCGCTGCCGTGGGCCAAGCGCGTGCTCGTGCTGGGCGGCGGCGACGGCCTCGCGGTGCGCGAACTGCTCAAGCACCGCAATCTCGAACGCATCACGCTCGTCGATCTCGATCCCGCGATGACGAAGCTGTTCTCGACGTCCGCGCCGCTCGTCAAGCTGAACCAGGGCGCGCTGAAGGATCCGCGCGTGCAGGTGATCAACGACGACGCGGTGCGCTGGCTCGAATCGAATGCCGACGTGTACGACGCGATCGTCGTCGACTTCCCCGATCCGACCAACTTCGGGCTCGGCCGCCTGTATTCGGTGCCCGTATTCCGGCTGCTCGCGCGGCACCTGTCGGAGAACGGCTACACGGTGATCCAGTCGACGTCGCCGTATTTCGCGCCGCATGCGTACTGGACCATCATCGCGACGCTGCGCGAAGCCGGGTTCAACACGTGGCCGTACCACTGCTACGTGCCGTCGTTCGGCGACTGGGGCTTCGTGATCGCCGGCAAGCGCCGCGATTTCACGGTGCCGACGCACTACTCGGTGCCGACGCGCTGGCTCGATCCGCAAACGGCCGCCGAGATGTTCCACTTTCCGGCCGACATGCCGGCGCTGCCGATGTCGCCGAACGAACTCAACGACCAGCCGCTCGTGCGCCGCTTCGACGACGACTGGAAGCACGTACTGCGCTGATGGACCGTCGCACGTTCCTCGTCGCGTCGGCGGCCGCGTCGCTCGCCGCCTGCGGCCGCACCGGCTGGATCGAGACGACGCCGCGCATCGACTACCCCGGCATGCGCGAAGGCCATGCGCTGCGCGACCATGCCACGCTGCCGCCGCCGTCCGGCACGATCGAGACGGACGTCGCGATTCTCGGCGCCGGCGCGGCCGGGCTGTCGTGCGCATGGCAGCTCGCGCGCGCCGGTCATACGCGCTTCACGGTCCTCGCCGGCCCCGAATTCGGCGGCAACGCGGCCGGTGGCCGCTTCGGCGAGCTCGGCTATCCGAAGGGCGCGCACTACCTGCCGCTGCCGTCGCTCGAATCCGTGCATCTGCGCGACATGCTCGCCGATCTCGGCGTGATCGAATCCGCGCCGTTCTCCGCGCGCCCCGTGTACGACGAGCGTGCCCTCGTCCACGCACCGGACGAACGGCTGTTCATCGGCGGGCAGTGGCAGGACGGCATCGTGCCGACCGCCGGCCTCGACGCCGACGCACTCGCGCAGCAGGCGCGCTTCTTCGCGTACACCGACGGGCTGCGCACCGCGCGCGGCACCGACGGCCGCAAGGTGTTCTGCATCCCGATCGCGGAATCGTCGCGCGACCCGCGCTGGCGCGCACTCGACCGGCGCTCGTTTCGCCAGTGGCTGCGCGACGAGGGCTACACCGCGAAGGCGCTGCACTGGTATCTGGACTATTGCTGCCGCGACGACTACGGCGCCGGTTACGAGCACGTCTCCGCATGGGCCGGGCTGCACTATTTCTCGTCGCGCGGCGGCCATGCGGGCGATGCGGGCGACGGCGCGGTGCTGACCTGGCCCGACGGGCTGCACACGATGGTGACGAAGCTGGGCGATTCGATCGCCGCACGCACCGGCTCGAACGCATGGTCGCGGGACGGCTTCGCGGTGCGCGCGACCGAACGTGCGGGCGGCGTCGACGTGCTGTGCGCCCGCGTCGGCCACGACGGCGCGCTGTCGACGTTCATGCTGAAGGCGCGCCGGGTCGTTTCCGCGATGCCGCTGTTCGTCGCGGCGCGCGTGTTTCCGCAGATGCCGGCATACGGCTTCGATCCCGCACGCGACCTGCCGCCGCGCGCGCCGTGGCTCGTGTCCAATTTCCTGCTCGACGGCATGCCGGCCGAGGAAGCCGGCGTACCGCTCGCGTGGGACAACGTCGTCTACGACAGCGTGGGGCTCGGCTATGTCGTGTCGACGCACCAGTTGATCCGGATGTCGCCGCCGACGCGCTCCGTCTTCTCCGCCTATCAGGCATTGAGCACGCAAACGCCGGACGATACGCGCCGCTGGCTCGCGCAGGCGAAGCCCGACGCGTTGCGCGAGCAGGCGGCAATCGACCTGCAGGCCGTGTACGGACGCGAGCTGTGGAAGCATGCGACCGCACTCGAGATCACCGTGCGCGGCCATGCGATGGCGACACCCGACGTCGGCTTCCTGAGCCGACCGGGGCTGCTCGCGCTGCGCGATGCCGACGGCCCCGTCGTGTTCGCGCATGCCGACCTGTCCGGGCTGTCGCTGTTCGAGGAAGCGTCGTACTGGGGCATGCTGGCGGCCCGGCGCGTGCTGGCCTGACAACCGCCGTTCGTCATTGCGGCGTCGCCGCCACCCGCTATAATCGCGCGACATTCCGACTGCATTGAGCAGGCCGACGGTGGCGCGCCGTTCGACGCACCGCACGCCCTTCTCGACAACAACAATGACGAACCGAACCCTCCGACGCCTTCGCCCGTTCGTGCGCGCCGCCGCGCGCGTGCTCGCGTGCGCCCCGCTCCTCAGCGCGCCACTGGCGCTGCATGCGGCCGACGCCGCCGGCACGACCGTCGCCGCGCCCGCGTCCGGGCGCTACATCGTCGTCGACACCGGCCATACGCCCGCGCATCCGGGCTCCACCGGCGCCAGCGGCCGCGTCGAATACCTGTACAACCTCGACCTGTCCGGCGCGGTCGCCGACACACTCGCCGCGCACGGCGATCGCGTGCTGCGCACGTCGGCGGACGGCCGCGAGATCGCGCTCGATCGGCGCTCGACGCAAGCGCCCGACGCGAACCTGTTCGTATCGATCCATCACGACTCGATGCAGCAACAGTTCATCGACGCGGGCCGGCAGCGCGAATTCCGCGGCTTCTCGGTGTTCGTGTCGGCGCGCAACCCGCACTATGCGGAAAGCCTGCGTTGCGCGAAGGCGATCGCCGAACGGCTGGTCGCGGCCGGCGAACGGCCGTCGCTCTATCACGCGCAGCCGATCAAGGGCGAGAACCGCCCGCTGATCGACCCGCCACTCGGCATCCATCGCTTCGACGATCTCGTCGTGCTGCGCACCGCGCCGATTCCCGCCGTGCTCGTCGAGGCTGGCGTGATCGTCAATCCGGACGAAGAAGCGCGGCTCGCGCGACGCGAGACGATCCAGCGCCTGTCCGCCGCGATCGCGGGCGGCATCGACGCGTGTACGACGCCCGGATAAACGACGGTATCGCCCGCCCGGTTCACCGGTTTTCACCCCAGTCAGGAGACTCACCATGAAGAAAAAGAATCTGCTCGCGTCCTGCGCGTTGCTCGCCCTTGCCGTTCCGTTCGCCGCGCATGCGGCCGGCTGCGGGAAGCCGCGCAGCGCGTTCGACCAGGTGTATTGCACGAGCACGCAGTTCTCGCAGTCCGACCGCGATCTCAACGACGAGTACGGCCGGCTGCGCAAGCAACTGAGCGGCGACCAGCAGGCGACGCTGAAGTCCGGGCAACTCGCGTGGCTGAAACAACGCGATGCGCAGTGCAGCGAGACGCGCGGCAGCAGCTACCTCGTCGATATCCAGTGCGCGAACGACATGACGCAGGCGCGGCTGTCGTTCCTGCGCGAGCGTGAGCGCGAATGCTCGAGCACCGGGTGCGTGACGTCGAAGCTCGGGGAGTAAGGGCGCGACGCATGCGATGCCGCGACGCGTTTCGCGGCATCGCAGCCCGAAAGGAATCACACGAGGGCGCTTGACGTCGAACACGACGACGATCGCCCCCTTCCCTGATCGACTTTTCCGACGCGCGCGGCAATCACAGAAACCACCGATACTCCCGCGCGCCGATCTCGTTGCGAAAATCCAGCTCCTCCTGCCGCTTGTTCTCGCAATACACCATCACGAACTCGCTGCCGAGCCCTTCGCGCACGGCCGGATGATCCCGCATCGCGGCGACCGCCGACAGCATCTCCTTCGGAAAATCGATGCCGCTGCCGCGATCGTCGTTGAGCGGCGCGATCGGCTCGAGCCCTGCATCGAGCCCGTGCTCCATCCCGCTCAGGATCGCCGCCAGCACCAGGTACGGGTTCGCATCCGCGCTCGCGAGCCGGTGCTCGATCCGCAGGTTGCGTGTGTCCGACGCCGGAATCCGGATGCACGCGTCGCGATCCTCGAAGCCCCAGCTCGCGCGGCTCGCCGCGTTCACCATCGACCCGTAGCGGCGAAACGCATTGTGATTCGGCGCGAACACCGGCATGCAATGCGGCAGCAGCGCGAGGCAGCCGGCCACCGCGTGCCGCAACGGCCGCTGCCCGTCTGCCGCAAGCACGTTGCGTCCCGCATCGTCATACAGGCTCACGTGCACGTGCATCCCGCTGCCCGGCGCATGCAGATACGGCTTGCCCATGAAGCTCGCGCGATAGCCATGCCGCAACGCGACGCCGCGCGTACTGCGGCAGAACAGCGCCGACCAGTCTGCTGCGCGCAGCGCGTCGTCGGTATGCCCGAAATTGATCTCGAACTGGCCGGGCCCGAGCTCGGCGGTGATCACCGTCGCATCGACGCCCTGTTCGCACGCGGCGTCGACCATCTCGTGCAACACCTCGGAGAAGCGTGACAAGCGCTCGATATGCATGTTCGGCTGATCGTCGCGGTCGTCGCTCAGGCGGTCGCGCGGATACTGCGGCAATCCTTGGGCGAGCTGCGCGGCGAACAGGTAGAACTCGAGCTCGAATGCGACGACCGGCCGGATGCCCCGCGCCGAGAACCGCCGCAGCACGCGCGCGAGCACCTCGCGCGGCTCGAATTCGATCGGCGAATCGGTACCGTCGGAGCTGATCAGCATCTGCGCGAGCGGCTGCCGCTCCCAGCGCACAGGCTTCAGCGTGCCGGGGATCAGGCGGCGCGGCGCATCGGGGTCGCCGTCGTTGAAACAGTAATCGCCGATCTTGTAGAGGCCGCCTTGCGTGCCGAGCAGCACGCAGTTCTGCGGCAGCTTCAGCAGCGAGCCGGACGCGACTTTCTCGAGCGCGTCGATCGGATAGCGCTTGCCGTAGAAATGCCCGGGCAGGTCGAGGCAGATCAGGTCGACATAACGGATCTCGGGGTGCGCCTGCCGGAATGCGCGAACTTCACCGACCAGCGCGGGAACGACGTCAGCCATGTCTCATCCTTTCCATGTCTTGTAGGGCGGTGCCGCAACGCGGCGAACCGGATTCATGCGGCGCACGGCGCAACGCATGCCGCATGTCGATCAGTACTGCAAACAGGCCGTGTGGCGCGACGGACTGCGGAGGCGCCCGCCCCGCCGACCATTCAGCTCAGGTAAATACCCAGATCACGCGCGTCGGCGCGTCGGTCAGGTTCGCATACCGGAAGCGCTTGTGCGCGGGAAGCTGGAATGCATCGTTCGGGCCGAGCGTGACGGGCGTGTCGTCGCCGTCGATCCAGATCGTCAGCGCTCCTTCGAGCACGAAGCCGCCCTGCTCGTCGCTGTCGTCGACCGGCCGCTCGCCGCTGCTCGCCCCCGGCGCGAGATGGCTTTCGAGGATCGAGAAGCGCGAACGCATGTTCGGCGACACGAGAATGTCGGTAATGCCGGCTGCGTAATGCACGGTGCGGCGTTCGTCGGGCCGCGTGACCCACGGCACGCTGCGCGGCTTGCTCAGGCTGTAAAAATACGTGGTCGGCACGCCGAGCACCTCGCCGATCGCGGTGAGATCCGCGACCGTCGGACGCGACAGCCCGCGCTCGACCTGCGACAGAAAGCCGACCGAGCGGCCGATCCGTTCGGCGAGATCGCTCAGCGTGACCTTGCGATGCTTGCGCAGGTCGCGGATCAGGATCGCCAGACTTTCTATCTCTTCCTGTTCGTTCATGAAGGATTCCGATGCAATCAAACGGTATCGCGCAGGCGGTACCAGACCTTGCCGATCGCCTCCAGCGGCGCGGCCAGCCGGTCGCCGCCGGGAAAGCGCGGGTTGCGAATGCGCTGATACTGCGCGAGCAGATGCGCGTCGCCGAGCACGGCATCGGCCACCGCGCGCGCGCCGGCGAGCGTCGGCAGCACGCCATGCCCCGAAAAGCCCTGCAGCCAGAAGCGCTGCCCGTGGCGGCCGATGTCCGGCGTGCGGCGCATGCTGATGTCGATGTGACCGCCCCACGCGTAGTCGAGCGGCACGCCGGCCAGTTGCGGGAACACGCGTTCGAGGCGCGGGCGCGTCGCCGCCGGGATATCGGCCGGAATGCCGCCGAGATACGTGCAGCCGCCGCCGAACAGCAGCCGGTTGTCGGGGCTCAGGCGGAAATAGTCGGGCACGAACTGGTTGTCGATCACGCAACTGTTGCGCGGCAATAGCGCCCGCGCGACGTCGGGTGCGAGCGGCGCGGTTGCGACCTGGTACGTGCCGACCGGCAGCAGCCGGCGCGCAAGGTCGCGATCGAGCCGGTCGACGTATGCGTTACACGCGAGCACCAGCACGTCCGCGCGCACTTCGCCGCGCGCCGTGCGGGCGACGTGGCCGCCGGCCGTCTCGCGACAGTCGAGCACGCGGCTCTGTTCGAAGATGCGGCCGCCCGCGCGCTCGATCGTTCGCGCGAGGCCGAGTGCGAGCTTGAGCGGATTCAGGTGGCCGGCCTCCGGATCGTGAAGCGCCGCGAGATAGCGCGTGCCGCCGATCCATTCGGGCATCTCGTCACGGCCTATCATGCGCAACCGGTCGTAGCCCCAGCGCTCGGCGGCCTCGTCGCGCGCCTGCGCCAGCATCGCGACGCGCCGCGGCCGCACCGCGGCCCACAGGCTGCCGGGCCGGTAGTCGATGTCGAAACCGTGTCGCGCCGGCAGTTCGCGCACTTCGGCCGCCGCCCAGCGCATGCTGTCCCAGAGCAACCGGGCGCCGTCGCGGCCGAGCGCATCCTCGAGCGGCCGCATGTCGCACGACCAGCCGAGCAGCGCCTGTCCGCCGTTGCGGCCCGACGCGGCCCACGCGACGCGGCTCGCTTCGAGCATGACGACGCGCCTGCCGGCGAGCGCGAGCCGCAGCGCCGTATGCAGCCCGCTGAAGCCCGCGCCGACGACCAGCACGTCGGCGTCGACACGTTCGTCCAGCGCCGGCCGATGCGGGATCGGCGCCGGGTAGGTACCGGCGTAGTAGCTTGCGACGTGACGGTCGGACTGCACGAACATGCGAGCCTCCGTGAAAATATTGCTGCGAAATTTCATGAAAAACTAGCACGACAATTTCACGGAAGCAACGCCAAGAAATTCCAACAAAATAAATTGCGAAGGCCACTAACCCGTCGCGCGTTCCGTTAACCGCTTCGTTGTTTCGCCGAGAGGCCATGGCCAAACCGATACTCGATGACGAATCGTGGTCACTCACCCAACCGCTGTTGTCACCACCGAAGCGGCGTCCGACGCGATACCCCGGACGCAAGCGTCTCGACGATCGCGGCGTCGCCCTCCATTCATACAGTGGGATCGGGTCGAAAGCAGGACCCAATCCCACTGCGTATCCGGTTCGAACGCCTCGCCACCATACATGAGGCGTTCATGAAAATCGCCGTCTGAATCATCTGCTGGAGGCACGTTCAAAAATCGTTCTGTTAGCGTTCCTTAGCGGATGGGATCGCAACCAACCGGAGCAACGAAACATTCGCTCCGGTCAAGGCTTCGCACGCACTTCCTTGTGAGCATTTTTGAGAATCCACAGTTTCTACACCTATATATTTTCACCACGCGTTCGATAACAAGGCGGGTTCGCCGTCCCCGGCATACGCGCGCAAGCGAAAACGTTTGCCGCCGCCGCGCGAGAGTTTCGTCTCCGCGTGGCCAACATTACGGACGTAACGATACGAACATGAGCGATACGAAACATCGACTTGAAGCGAGTGCTGGCCTTTCCCGTCGCACGTTCCTCTACAGCCTCGGCGCACTCGCGCTTTCGGCGTGCGGCAGCGGCCCGGATACGAGCGAGGCGGCCGCCGGCCGCGCGACAGGCACGGCAGACGCAGCGGCGGGCAATCGCGCGCTTGCGCGCGTCGCGACCCGCGCCGACGCCGTCACGACGAGCCAGGCCTTCGTAACCGCCACCAACCGAATATTTTTACGCCCAGGATGTGGGCCGACGTCAATCGAAAGAACATACCTATATTTTTCAGAAACGAAAGATGCTATCTAGCCCGGCGTTATTCCGCTTTCGAATGTTCGATTTTGTTCGATATCGCATTACCTCCGAGCGAAGTCACGCTCTTTAAATATTTATCATTTAAAAATCGCATGCCACGGATCCGAATGGCGGATGCTTTACCAAGACCCATCCAAATCGTCCAACATAAAAAGACATGACATTTTGCATTTCATAGCATCAATTCCAGACGAAGCAAATTACCGAACCATCGGCCATGACATTTTTTGAGGATCGAATGTTAAATACCACATATATTTCAGGTTTGATTCTGCTTGTTTCTTCTATTTTGCAGGGATGCTCCGGCGGCGACGCCTTGCCGTCAAAGCCTGCTCAGAACTCAACAGATCAAAGCTTGAATCAGCAAAATGTCGCGCAAAATCTGCACTCTACGCCCCCGCCTCCGGGCAACACGGTACTCGTAGCCAGCGGGTCGACGCCTCAGCAGAAAGTCCGAAATCTGGGATCGGGGACGGGGTTCGTCGCGTCGGCATTGTCTGAGAAACTCCCGCCGGGAACGGCTGACGACTACGATGTTCTGGTCGTTTCCAGCGACCAGACTGCAAATCCGGGCGTAATGAAGGAAATTGTCGACGGCCTGGGAAATGGCAAAGAGATAGTCATCGATTCCGCCGGTAGCGGAAAGCCCGGGGGCGCGACCGTCAATTCCGCCGTAGAACAAATTGTCGGCCCGGGAACCGCGGTTGCCGGCGACGCAGTCCGAATTCAACGAGGCCCGAACGGCGACGGCTATCTGATCACCCCGATATTCAACACCGGCGGCGGAAATACCAACGGAGGACCCGACCAGAAGGTTTCAGGCATCGATGCGACACAAAACAACGTCGCGAATATTTTTCAAACCAATGATGGGGGTAACAAGTGAAGTCGAAATCGCTTTTCAATTCCGCGATTGCGGGCGTCGTTTGCCTGTTTCAGGTCGGCCATGCCGTTGCCGGGACGACGTGCCTGCTCGATAGCCAAACCAACCAGGCAAATCTGGTGGGAAACAGCTCGTCCTGGTCGATTCCTATTCAGCAAGCAACCAATACGTGGCAAGACTGGATATGGAGAGGTGATACCTTCCTGTGCAATGGCGTCCGCAATGTAGCTGCCCCGTGTACGTATACATGGACGAAAACCCGTTCCAATGGATACACCGTCAGCGGCAGTGCCAGTTTGAATCCGGAAAGTATTCCGATCGTGGGAGGCATCTTGAATCTGCTTCACGTTGACGCCTCGTATGGGCGCACCGTGACTAATACGGAATCGACTGGCTGGAGTCAACAGGTTCCGGCGGGGAAATATGCCACGTTCGTCGAGGTTGTCGTGCGTCGCTGGAAGCAAGGCGTGTTTCAAGGGGCGTATCAAATCACAAGCAAGCGATGCACGATCGACGAAATTGGGGATGGGCATTTCGCGTGGGGGCATGTGTATTCCTGGAATGGATCGGCCAGATACGGAAACTGGACGGCGAACCAGGCGGTCAATGGTTCCAATTCCGCGTACGGCATGGTCTGGATTCACTGACTTTGTTGCAAGGGTCGTCCGTGATACGCCAAGCCTCAACCGAGGAACGGCTTCAATTCCCGGAAGGAGAGCCGGTTTTTCGTTAACACCCAAGACAGGTCATCACGGCGGCCCGAAATTCGCTCTTTTCGGGCACTTTTGCGCCTCCTGACCGGGCTCGATATTGTCTAGTCATCCTGATTATTCCGCGCTGAAGCTGCGCGGCGCGCGGATGATCGTCACCGGCACGGCCGACGCCGAGCCCGGCTTCGCGCTCGAAGGCCTCGGCTACCGGCCAATCGAACGCGTGTACGGCACGCAGCCGTGAGCGCGGCGCAAGATATTCAGCCCGGCGAGAACGTCGTCGTCAGCAAGAACGTGCGCCCGGGCAGCACGGGGATGAAGTTCGGGTAAAGCGCGGCGCCGTAAAGCTTCCGGTCGAACACGTTCTTCACGCCAAGCTGCACGGCCCACTTCTCCGCTCGGTAGAACACCGTCGCATCGACGCGCGCATCGCCGGGCACGACGTAGCCGGGTGCGCCTGTCGCCCGCTGCGAGCGGAAGAACACGCCGCTGCCGACGCCCCAGCCGCGCCACGCCGGCGCCTGCAGCGCGTAGGTCATCCACAGACTGCCGGCGCGCGCCGGCGTGCCCGGCGCCCGGACCTGCGTACCACGCGGGTCGACCGCCACGCCCGAATCGGACACCGTCAGCGAGCCAATCACGTCCAGTCCCGTCAGAACCTTCCCGGCCAAGTCGAACTCGACGCCGCGGTTGTGCTCGCCCGGCACGCGTGCGTAAAAGCCCGGATGCGTCGGATCGCCGATGATCTTGCCATCGTCGCGCAGCTGGTACGCGGCGGCGGTCGCGGTCAGCGCATCGCCGAAGAGCGTGAACTTGATGCCGGTCTCGATCTGCTCGGTGCGGGTGGCCTGCAGGGTCTTGCCGTCCCACGACACGGTGTCGAGCGACGGCCGAAAACCGCGCATCCAGTTTGCATAGATGCTGACCGACGGCGTGATCGCGTAGCTGGCGGCGACGCTCGGCGACCAGACGGAATTGCGCACCAACGGCGAGCTTAGCGATTTGTCCAGCAACGCGTTCGTGTGTCGCAGCGATGCGAGCACCGTCACCCGATCGGCGATCAGCGCCTGGAGCTGCACGTAACCGCTCAATTGCCGCATCGCCGAATCGGATTCGCGCGCGAGCGGACCGGACGGAATCGACGGTAGCGGATGCCGCGCATACAGGTTCTGGACGGCAGACGCGTACGGTGCGATGTCGGCCGTCGACGACAGCCGCCAGTGCTCGACGCCCGCGAGCATGGTGCCGGACACACCGCCCGCGCGGAACGTGCGCAGCAGTTCCGCCGCCACATCCGATTCATGCCGCCGCTCGACAGAATGCAGGCCGTAGAGTGCGATGTCGCCGGAGCCGTCCAGCAGCGCGTAGGGCACGTGCCAATGCGATACGGTTTCGTATTTCAGCCAGACCGCGCGCACGCGCGCCTGCCAGCCGTCGCCGAACGCGCGCTCGGCGTTCAGCGACGCGCGCAGCGAATCGGTGCCCATGTGGTCGTCGCGCGCGCCGGCGGGCTCGAGCGACGTTTGCGGTAACGGATTGCCGTCGTCGCCGCCGACCGAATACGGCAGGACCGGCACGCGCTGCCGGTAATGCTCGAGACGCAGCGTCACATCGGTGTCGGCGTCCCGGTAGCGCACCGACGGCGCGACGAAAAAGCCGCGCTGCCCATCGTAGCCGCCATAGCTGCGTCCGTTCAGGTTGCCGCTCGCTACGAACCGGTAGCCGACCTGCGCGTCGCTCGACACGTCACTCATGTCGAGCATGCTCTCGCGCCGCCCGCGCGACGACAGCGTCGTCTGCAGCGTCGCATGGCGCGCGAACTGCGGCCGCTTCGTGACCAGGTTGACGATGCCGCCGTTTGGCGCACCTCCGACGAGCGCCGTCGCCGGGCCCTTGACGACCTCGATGCGTTCGATGCCCGCGAGCGGCGGGTAATCGGCGGATTCGACGACGCTCCCGTCGACGAGCAGCGCCTGCGCGGTATAGCCGCGTATCCCGATGCCGTAGTTCGCGTTGTTTTCGTCGAACACCGACGTCGCGCCGCTGACGTTCGCGATCGCGTCCGCGACCGATTCCGCCTGCTGGCTCGTCAGCACGGCATGGCTCACGACGCCGACCGACTGCGGCGTGTCGACGAGCGGCAGGTCGAGCCGCGCCGCGGCCGACGAGCGCGTCTCGGCGAAGCCGCCGTCCGCGCCAACCCGAGCGCGCATGCGAATGGGCGGCAACATGATGGTCGCCGCGCCGGCATCCGGTGTACGGGTGCGCTGCAGCGTCCACGTGCCGCCCGCGACGCTGGTCGGTTCGAGCGGCGTGCCCGCCAGCGCGCAGGCGAGCGCGTCGCGCGCGGTCATCGTGCCATCGACCGGCCCGGCCCAGCGGCCGGCCGTCAGTGCGCTGTCGAACGACAGCACGACGTGCGCCTGCCGCGCAACCTCGAGCAACACGGCATCGAGCGCGCCGCCCGGTACGTGAAAGGTGACGACGCCCTCGTCGGCGCAGGCGGCGGCCGTCGCCGCGCCCCACCAGACGCCCGCCAGCATCGCTCGTCCGACGACGTCGTTTATTTCGAATCGACTAAACACACTAAACATGCTTACTTCTCTGTCAGGTCGGAGCGCGAGCATACAGGGTCCGCGTGAACGTCAAAAAAAGCGGTGGCCGGCATGCATTCACGGCAATAGGATGTGTAGCATCACGAAGAACAGCGGCGGTGCACCGCAGAGCGATTGCGAAACCGTGTCGATTCGCAGCCTGCGACACGCAGGCTCCGGCCCTCGGGCACGCACGCCTGGGGGGCGCTCCCGCTCGACGCGATACGCCCGTGGACGGGCTGTACGGGCCGGCCGATAACCCGACACGCGCAGCCATGCGGCGGCCGCGCGACCGTCACGGCAACGTCGCCACACCGCAGCGAATTCGTCTTGCGCGAATCGCGGGTAAAAATGCGCACCGGCATCGAGGTTGAGTGCTCGTATATTCTTTGCTAGCCTGCGTGCAAGGCGCTCCTGGCCGCTCCAACCGTTCGATGCAACATGGAATTCAGCATGACGACGCTTGCCGCTGTCCCACCCGTCGAAGCAATCTTCCGCAACGACTACCCCTGGCTGCTCGGCCGTCTGCGCTACAAGCTCGGCTGTGCGTTTACGGCTGAAGACATCGCTTCCGAAACGTTCGTGCAACTGATCGCGCAAGCCGGCGCATCGTCCGTGCGGGAGCCGCGCGCGTTGCTGACGACAATCGCCCACCGCCTCGTCTACGACTTCTGGCGCCGCCGCGACCTCGAGCGCGCGTACCTCGCCGTGCTCGCCGCACGCCCGGAAAGCGTCGCGCCGTCCGAGGAGGAGCGCGCGCTTGTCGTCGAAACGCTGCATGCGATCGACCGGATGCTGGCCGGGCTGTCCGCGAAGGCGCGCAACGCGTTCATCTACAGCCAGTTCCACGGGCTCACGCATGCCGAAATCGCCGACCGGCTCGGCGTATCGAAGCGCACCGTGCGCGACTATCTCGCGCAGGCGCTGCGCGCGTGCTATCTCGCGTCTTTGCAGTGAATCTGGCCGATCAACCGAAAGTGGTCGACGCGATCGACCCGCGCGTACTCGACGATGCGATCCGCTGGATGGTGCTGCTGCGCTCGGGCGATGCGACCGGGCGCGACCGCGCGCGCTTCGACGCGTGGCTGCGCGCCGATCCCGCACACGCGCGCGCGGTCGCGCGGCTCGACGCATCGCTCGGCGCGCTGACGCCGCCGGCAACGCACGGCCTCGCGCCGAGCGCGCTCGGCGATGCGCTACTGGCCGTACCCGCACGCCGGCGCGTCGTGCGCGGCGTGCTGTCGTTCGGCGCGCTCGTCGCCGGCGCGGGCGCGCTCGCCGATCGCTTCTCCCCCATCGCCGAGTGGTCGGCCGACCTGCAGACGAACACCGGCGAGCAGCGCACCGCGACGCTTGCCGACGGCTCGTCGCTGATGCTCGCCGCGCGCAGCGCGGTCGACCTCGACTACCGGGCGGACGAGCGCGGCGTGCGATTGCGCGCGGGCGCGCTGCTCGTGCGCGCGGCGGCGAACACGCGCCCGTTCGTGGTCCGGCATGCCGAGCGCATGGTGCGCGCGCGCGCCGGCAGGTTCGCGGTTCGCGTGGACGGCCCGTGGCTGCACGTCGCCGCGCTCGATGCGCCGGTCGGAATCGCGGTGCCGGGTGGCGCGACGCTGTCGCTGCGGCCCGGACTCACCGCGCGCGCCGGCGCCGACCTCATCGAGCCACTCGCCGCCAACGCGACGGACGAAGCCGCATGGACCGGCGGCCAGCTGGTCATACACACCGAGCCGCTCGGCGCGGTGATTGCGCGGCTGCGTCCGTACTACCCCGGCGTGATCCGCGTGACCGACGCCGCCGCCGCGCTGCCCGTCACCGGCGTGTTCCGACTCGACGATCCGCCGCGCACCCTCGCCGCGCTCGCCGCGACGCTACCGCTGGAGGTCCGGCGCTATGCGGGATGCGTTGTGCTCGTTTCGCTCGCGTCGCAAGCCTGACGCGCACCGGGAGCGCGGCGCGATTGCCCGGGTGATCGCCCGATTGCCCGTGGTAACCCATCCAACGCCAGACAGCAAAAATTTTTTGCGGAAGGCACGTCACTTTTCGTCACTCGTCGCACAAGCAATCTGAAACACCGCGAAGTCGCGACACCGCAGGCGAACGGCAAAACCGTCCCGTGCGTGCAGGCACGGCCCGTCCCGGCGAACTGCCGGGCGCCGCCGCGCGACGACGGGCGCGGACGCCGATATTCCGTTTCGATTTGAAGAGGTCACTTTGGACTATGCCCTCCTGACCCGCGACCTGCGTCTGGCCGACCGCATCGCGGACAGCCTCGGGCGCGGCGCGCACTGCGGCGAGCGCCGCGGCGACCGGTTCGCCGACGAGCTGACGATGCTGCGCGCATTGCGCCACCGGCCGTACGACCTGATCGTGTTCGACGCGCGCTGCGTCAATGCTACCCACAATCCGGTGCTGTCGTGGCGCGCGTGCCACGCGGACAGCCGCGCGCCGGTCGTGGTGGTCGGCTCGTTCGACGGGCCCGCCGAGATGTTCCTCTGGTACGACCTCGGCGCGGCCGACGTGTTGACGCTGCCGTTCGATCCCAACGAGCTGTACGTGCGCGCGACGCTCGCCCGGCGCGGGCAGGCCCGCGCCGCCTCGGCCCCGGCCCGCCTGTCGGTCGGTCCGTATGCGCTCGATCGCGATACGGGCACGGTCAAGCTGCACGGCGGCGCGATCGCGCTGACGTCGCGCGAGTTCGCGATGGCCTGGCTGTTCTTCTCGAACCCCGGCACCTGCTTCAATCGCGGCCAGGTCGCAAAATCGATCTGGGGCAACTACCGCGACTGCGCGGACCGGACGATCGAGCAACACATCTACAAGCTGCGCAAGAAGCTCTCGCTCGGCATTGCGAACGACGTCGCGCTGCGCACCGTGTATGGCTTTGGCTACAAACTCGAAGTCGGGTCGTGCAGCGACGCGCATGAGCCGGAATTCGCGGCGCCGACAGCAGCCGGCCGGCCCCCGGCCGCGTGAGGTAGGCTGTCGAACGCGTGCGCGCGGCGGCAGGTTCGTCGCGCATCGCGTCCGGCCGCCCGCCGTCACCGCGAACCGGTGGCTGCGGCCGCTGCCCGCAGGCGCGACCGGTCCGCGACGCGCCGCGCCGCGCCGCGAAGAACGCGATGCCTTGGTCTATCGCGCACACATAGCCGACGCGGGGCGCGAGCCGGTTGTCCGTAGGCGGCGAAAACGGACCGGCCGAAAACGCGACGGTCTGGCCGGGCTTCACCCGACAGCGGATGAACCTCCAGACCGGCCGCCCCGACTCATCGACCATCGCGGGTTCGTCGGCGAAGCTCAGCGTGCCGTCCGGCGTGATCCGCTACGCGTTGATTCGCAGCCCGCCGCATGTCGTGCCCGGCGCGGTTGCCGTGCCGGCCGGCGCGCATTTCGGCAGATCGCCCTTGAAGGACACGCCCGCGCGCTGGTTCAGCGTGTTTTCCACTTCGCTCGGACCGGACAACCGTATCGTCGGCCCTTGTGGACGGAAAGGCATGGCGCGTCCGCGGCCCCTCGCCGCGCAGTCGCCCGGCGACTCGCTTGACAGCTCACCACGAAAGTCAACATTCTCGATGAGTGTTTTTGAAATCGTCTCTTAGCAAAAATCCAACTATCCATATCAATTCAGTTAGCCGTATATCTAAAAATTTTTCAATTTTTTGTGCATATTTGGTGCTTTTTAAGCGATTTTCATCCATATAATCCGGACATCGGTGGTCCATCGATATTCGGATGACCAGGAATTCCGCCGCGATTACGACAGCACTTGATGCCTTCCATGAGATTTTTTGAGGATTCCGGCGTGATTCACCTTATATATTTTCGTCCTGTGTTCGTTAACCCGACGAACTCGCCGTTCTCCGCATACGCTCGCAAGCGCAAACGTTTGCCGTCGTTGCGCGAGTCGCTTATCGCTGCATGAATCAAGTTATGGACGACAGAACGATACGAACATGACCGACACGAAACATCTACTCGAAACGAATGCCGACCTCTTCCGACGCACGTTTCTTCACAGTCTCGGTGCGATCGACAGGTTCCGCCTCCATCACGACGCGCCGCCCGCCGATCAGGCCGTGGTGCTTGCCTGCGGGATCTGATGCGTCCTCGCGACGGCTCACTCGCCATCCGGACGTCACGCTCACGTCGGAATGGGGCGATTCCGCCTCCTCTCGAAATGCGCGTCCCGTGCCCTCTACACACGCTGTCCGCCTGCGCTGCGCCGTGATTTCCACTCCGAATCCGCATGCTCATCAATCACACACCCTGGTTCGTCCTGCATCGCCCGCGTCCCCGGGCAACGCACCGGCTGTTCTGCTTCCCGTATGCCGGCGGCGGATCGCTGCTGTACCGGAGCTGGGCGTTTGAACTGCCAGACTGGCTCGAAGTCGTCGCCATCGAACCACCGGGGCGCCAAACCCGCTTTGCGGAAGCGGCGCTCACGTCGCTCGACACAATGTGCACCGCGCTTGCGACGGCGGCGGCCGGCCTGCTCGACAAGCCGTTTGGCACGTTCGGCTACAGCTTGGGCAGCGTCGTCAGCATCGAATGGACAAGGGAACTCGTTCGGCGCGGCCTTCCCACCCCTTCGCACGCATTCAGCGCCGCACACCGCGCGCCGCACGTGGCGCCAAGCGGGCCGCCGGCCCATCGGCTATCCGATCCGGAACTGATCGAGTGGCTGAAAGCGATGGGCGGAACGCCGGCTGCCTTGCTGTCGGAGCCCGAATGGCTAGGGCACTTCCTGACGTCGCTGCGTGCCGATCTCGCACTCGCCGACGGGTACCGGGTGGATACGCCATTCGTGTTGCCGTGCGGGCTGACGGTGTTCGGTGGTCTGCGCGATCCCCATGTCGCGAGCGATGCATTGGCCGAGTGGGCCCGCTACAGCGGGGGGCCATTCGCGCTGCACCGGTTCGACGGCGGGCACTTCTTTCTCCAGGCGTGGGAACAGGAGATTCGGAACCGCGTCGTCGCCGCGCTGACCGACCCTACGTAGCAGTCCCGTCAAATCGGCACCAGCATGCCGCGGGGAAATCTGCCGGCCAGTGTACGCCCGGTGCCGCGCACCGGTCGCACCTGCCGGCATTTGCGGCATTGCATGCCGACATCGGGATTGAAAAGGAGAACGACCTCGATCGACACGATCAGTATGAGTTGAAAGTCCATAACGATGAATAAGCAAGCGCTATCGGTCAGCGGGAGACACCTTCAGTAACACGGGCCGAATTTATTCAAATTTCATCGGGTATCGAACCATGACGACTCAATGGCATGAAATTTACTTGGGCATAGAGAATGCGAAGACCATGTCCGATCTTGCCGATACAGCCTCGCGCGCTGTATCGAGGATCGGCTTTTCCAACTGGCTTTTCGAAGTCAAATCCACATGCTCCGGCAACGACTCGGAATTCTTTTCCGACCGCGGGCAATACGAAAGCTGGATCAAGTATTACAAGGATGCGGATTTCCTTCCGGGTGGCAGTCCCGTCTATGCCGCACTCCGAACCAAAGGCCTGGCAGAATGGAGCGACGGCGCACGCTTCGTTCTTACCCAGTGCAGCTGGATCGGTGCCGATTTACCCGCCCTGTTTTCGGTCGGACGAGAAATCACACCTGTAAGAGTCGAGGAAAAGGCGACGAATGCCCCGTACATCGCGTGGCTCGCCGGCGCGATCCATGCGAAGTTCATCGCGCTGTCGGCGCCGACGCCGAAAACGGGCGACGTGTGCAGTCTTACGGACCGCGAACGGGAACTGCTGCGGTGGACCGCGCTCGGCAAGACGGCCGGCGAAGTCGCGTCTATCGTCGGGCTCACGACACGCACCGTCTATTTCCACCTGAAAAACGCGATGCTCAAGATGAATGCGACCAATACGCTGCAAGCGGTCGTGAAGGCGATGGTACTCGGCCTGATCTGAGGCCGTACCATGCCGCGCGACATGCGCCGCGCGGCATGGCCCGCTCAGCGAGCAGCGGCGCGCCTCGCCGGCGCACGCGCCACGATGGCAAGCGCGCACGCGTACGACGCGACGCCCAGCGCGAACGGCCATCCCGCCGCGGCCGCGCCACCGCCCGTGCGCGCGGCCGCGGCGAGCGCGGCCGACCCGAGGAGCGGCGCGATCGCCCCGACCAGACTGACGAGCGACGCGAGACCGCCCTGCAGTTCGCCTTGATGCCGGTCGGACGCATGGCGCGACAACTCGGCGCGCAGCGCGGGGTCGGCCACGAGTCCCAGTGCCTGGGCCATCATCCCCGCGTACGTGAGCCATGGAGACGAAGCAGCGAAATAGCACAGATACGCGACCGCACAACAGCCGTAACCCAGTGCGAGGATCGCTCGGTTGTCGACGCGCGCGGTCAACCGCCGCACGAGATAGCGTTGCGACAGGGCCATCCCGACAGCGAGCGCGGCGAGCGCCCGCGACGCATCGATCACGCTCCATCCGTAACGCGCCTGGTTCGCGAGCACGAAGCAGCTCTGGAACACGCCGTATGCGGCCCAGGTCAGCAGTAACGCCAGCAGGTACGGACGCAGCGTTTGGTTGCCGAACAGCGCGCGCAGGCTGCCCAAAGGCTGCGCACGGCGCCAGTCGAACGTTCGCCGGTGCGCGGCAGGCAGGCTTTCCGGCAGCCACGATGCGACGTACGCCGCATTCAGCGCGGCCAGCGCGCCGGCGATCGCGAACGGCAGGTACGGGTCGAACGACGCGAGCCAGCCGCCCGCGACCGGGCCAGCCACGAGTCCGACCGCGATGACCCCGCCCGCGCTGCCGTACAGATGCGTGCGGCGCTCGCCGTCGCTGACATCGGCCAGATACGCCATCACCGTCGACACGTTCGCGGCGGCGGCACCGCCGAGCGCGCGGCCGATCAGCAGCGACGCCAGACCGCCACCGAACGCGACGGTCCAGTGGCTCGCCGCGATGCCGACGAGCGCGGCCAGCAGCACCGGGCGGCGTCCGTACCGGTCGCTGAGCGCGCCCAGCATCGGTGCGCACAGGAACTGCATTGCCGAGTAGGACGCGATCGCCGCGCCCAGCACGAGCGAAACGCGCGCGGGCGACAGGCCCGCGAGCCCCGCGACGAGCGTCGGCAGCACCGGCATCGCCAGCCCCGTGCCGAGAACGTCGAGCGCGAGGATCGCGAGCACCACGCGCACCGCGCGCGTGCCGCCGTGCCCGGCAGGCGGCGCGCCGTTGACGTGCGGTTGCGCGCTCATCGCTCGAACGCCTGCAGGCGATCGGCCAGCGGCAGCGCGATCGCATGGGCGTGCACGTCGGACAGGCACGTGAAGTGATCGCCCGGCACGTCAATGCATTCGACCGGTGCGCGACTGAATGCCTCCCAACCCCACGCGGGCGTCTGCCGGATCTCCGGCAGATTGATGCCCGACGGCATCGAATCGACCGCCCGGAACAGCACGAACGACCAGTCCGACGGTTGCTTCGGCGGGTCGTAAGCCATTCCGAACGCCGCGGCCGCGCGATAGACGTTGAAGATGCCGCCGATGCTGCCGTCGTCGGCGCGCGCGTCGATCAACCCGTGAGCCTGGAGCTGCGTCTTCAGGAAGCGCAGGCGTTCTTCGTGCGATGCGGCTTCGAGACGCGCCAGCATATCGCGCGTCACGTCGACTGGCTTGCCCGAGTAGCGTCCGAAAATGCCCAGCAGCGAACCGACTACCTGGGCATCGGTCGGCGTCGTCATGCGCAGGTACGGCGGCGCAGCGGAGTCGAACAACGCGATCAGGCCGGGGGGCTCCCCTTCGGCGTCGAGCCGTCGCGCCATCTCGAGCGCGACCTTGCCGCCGAGCGAATGGCCGCCCAGCAGATACGGCCCGTGAGGCTGAACGGTGCGGATGCAGCGCACGTAGTGCTCGGCCATCGCCTCGACGCTATCGTGCGGTTCGGCCTTGCCGTCGAGCCCGAGGCACTGCAGACCGTAGAACGGCCGCGCCGCTCCCATCGCGCGTGCGAGCGGCAGCACCTGGGTAACGTTGCCGCCCATGCCCGGTACGCAGAAGAACGGCGTCCCGGCACCGGTACGCTGCACGGGCACGAGGCAGTAGCGCACGTGCGCGTCATCCTCGCCGCGGGCCGTATCGGCCGCGTCCGGCGCGCCGAGCGACCGCGCCATCCGTTCGATCGTAGGCTCGTCCAGAAACTCGGCAAGCGTCAGGCAATTCGCAAAGCGCTCCCGCACGCGCGATATCAGCTGCGCGCCGAGCAACGAGTGCCCGCCCAGCGTGAAGAAATTGTCGGTCACGCCGGGCAGTTCGCCGCCCAGCAGCTCGCGCCAGAGTTGCGCCAGCTCGCGCTCGACGTCGTTGCGCGGTGCGATCCGCTCGTCGACGGCCGGCGCCGCATGCGCGTCGCCGCGCTCGCCGCGCGCATCGGTCCCGCCCGCGAGGCGGCGCAGCCACACCTCGATGTCCTCGGCCTTGTTCACCGCGATTTGCGCGCCATCGTGCGCGAGCGCGATGTCGAACACGCGGCAGCCCTCGTCGTTCAGCAGACCGTGGGCCGCGTCGATCGGCGTCTGGTTCGGATGAGCACGATCGTATGCGACCCGCATGCCGACCTCGGCCCAGGCATCCCAGTTGATCGAGACGACCGGCAGCCCGTCGTGGCGCGCCGCATGCGCGACCGCGTCGAGATACGCGTTCGCCGCCGCGTAGTCGGCCTGGCCGAGACCGCCGACGAGCGCCGCCAGCGACGAACACAGCAGCACGAAATCCGGCCGGTGCGCGCGCAGCGCATCGAGCAACGCGTCCGTGCCGAGCGTCTTCGGCGCCAGCACGCGCGCCCATGCTGCCGGCTCGCCGAGCTGGACAGGCCCGCTGGCCTCGATCCCCGCCGCGTGGATCGCTCCGTCGATGCGGCCGCAGCGTGCGGCGATATCCGCCAGCGCCGCGGCCCACGCGCGAGGTTCGCCGCAGTCGGCCTGCACGAGCGTCACGTCGGCGCCGAGCGCACGCAGCGCGGCAGTCGCCGCCGCGACGTCCGGCCGCGACGCATCGACCGTGCGCGATACCAGGAACAGGCGCGGCGCGGCGACTCGGCGCGCGATATGCTCGGCAAACGTCAACCCCATGCCGCCCAGGCCGCCCGTGATCACGTACGCGCCACCGTCGACCAGCACAGGCGTCGCGTCCACGTCGGGCAGCGCCCGGAAGCCCGGCTCGTGGAACGTGCCGTCGCGCAGCGCGAGCGTCGGCACGAGCGTCGGCACGAGCGGCGCCGGCGAGCCGGCGTCGGCGCGCGCAAGCAGCCCGCGCAGCGCCGCATGATCGGCATCGCCCGGCTCGGCCGGAAGATCGACGTGGCGACAGCGCAGATGCGCGAACTCCCGGCTCGCTGCACGCAGTGCGCCGACCAGCGCGGCTTGCACGCCGCTGGGCCGTTCGCCGGCACGCACGGCGCAGGCGCCCGTGGTGACGAGCGTCAGAACCGTGCCGGATGCGGCTTGCGGGCCGAACGTCTGCAACAGGCGCATCAGATCGTCGAAGCGCTCCACCGCCGAACCGCGATCGTCGGCGCCGACGCAATAGAGGATCTGCGCCGGCCGGGAATTCCGTTCGAACGCGCGCGCATGGCCGTAGCCGTCGCCGGCCTCGGGCGCGTGCGTGCCGCACGCATCCTCGTCGACCAGGATGCTGCCGTGCGGTGCATGCGTCGCGATCGCGTCGCGCATCGACTTGCCGCGTGCGACGATCGTCCAGGCCGCATCGGGCAACGCATCGCCGCGCGGCGGCAGTGCGGGCCGCCATGCGGGGCGCGAGCACCATGCGGCCGGCGACGAGCGGTCGGCCGCCGCCGCGGGCGCACGCTCGTCGCGCAGCGTGAAGCCCTCCACCTCGACGAGCGCGGGCCCGACGCCTCCCGCCTCGTCGAGCGCGAACAGCGTCACATCGAAGACGTTCTCGCGCACGCGGCGCGCATGGCTGAACAGCCGCGCGGTCAACGGTGCATGGAGCGACAGCCTGCGATAGTGGAACGGCAGCCGCGCGCCGCGGTTTTCCAGCGTCGACAGGAAACCGGTGGCCATGTCGAGCAACGCCGGATGCAGCGGGGCATTCTCCAGGTCGGCCGCGAACGCGGGATCGAGCTCGAGCTGCGCGACCCCTTCGTCGTCGGCGAGCCACAACGCGCGGAAACAATGCCAGCGCGGGCCGAACAGCGCGAGCCGGTCGTCGAGCGCGGCGCGCGCGGCGGGACTCGCGAGCGTGTCCGCACGCTGCGCGCGCACGTGCCCGAACCGGGCCGGCGGAGCCGGCATCTGGTCGGCATCGGCGATCGTGCCTTGCGCGTGCACGGTCCACGCCGCCGCATCGTCCGCGGCGGCGGAGGTGACTGCGAAGTCCTGAACACCGCCGTCCGCGCCGCCGAAGCTCACGCGCACGATACGTGCGCCGTGCGCGTCGTCGAGCACGAGCGGCGCCGGGAAATAGACGTCGCTCAATGCAATCCGCGGCCCGTGTCCCATCCGCTCGAATGCGCCTCGCACGAGCTCGAGACAGCCGGTGCCGGGCAGCACCGGCTTGCCGTCGAACACGCGATGCTCGTCGACGACCCACCACGACGGCGGCAATGCAAGCTCGTACGTGCGCCGCCCGCCGGCAACACGCCGCCAGTGACGGTAAAGCGCCGGCGGCCCGCTTCGCTCGACCGGCGCGTCGATCCAGTGTCGTGTGCGCGCGAACGGATAAGCCGGCAGCGGCACGCGCCGCGCGGCGTTGCTGCCGCACGCGCGGCGCCAGTCGACGCGTGCACCCAGCCGCCACAATGTGGCGATCGCATGCGCGAAGGTCGACACGTCGTCCGAACGATCGCGCGGATGACGGCCGCAGCCGAGCACATCGTATGCCCGGCCGTCCGCTTCCAGCGCGGTGCGCAGCGTCCGCCCCGGGCCTACTTCGACGAGCAGCGGCGCATCGAACGCGTCGTGCAACGTCGCGATCCCGTCGGCGAAACGCACCGTGTCGCGCAGGTGCGATGCCCAATAGCCGGCGTGGTTGGAGGCGTCGAGCGACAACCAGGCGCCGGTGCGGTTCGATATGACGGGCACCGTGCTCGCCTGCACCGGAATCCGGGCGACGAAGGCCTCGAGCGCCTGCGCGGCCGCCGCCATCCGGTGCGAATGAAATGCGTGCGACGTCGCAAGCGGCTGGCTCTGCACGCCTGCCTCGGCAAGCGCTTGCCGCAGCCGCTCGATCGCCTCGGTCCCGCCGGCCAGCACGCACTGGTTGCGACCGTTGACGGCCGCCAGCTCCACGTCCGCGTCGAGCCAGCGCGCGCATGCGTGCTCGTCCAGCGCGACGGCAAGCATCGCGCCGCGATCGGCGGCCTGCATGAGGCGTCCGCGCGTCGCGACGATTGCGAGCGCATCCGCCAGCGTGTAGTAGCCGCCGACGCACGCGGCGACCAGCTCGCCGAGACTGTGGCCGATCAGCGCGTCCGGCTCGACACCGCGAGCGCGCAGCAGCATCGCGCACGAATAGTCGACGGCGAACAGCGCCGGTTGCGCGATACCCGTCTCGCGCAGCCCGGCGGACGCATCGGTCTCCCTGCCGGGGTCCGGGTACATGGCCGCGAGGATGTCGAGCCCGTGCTGTGTGCGCAGCAGCGTCGCGCATTCGTCCAGCGCGTCGCGGAACGCCGGTTCGCGTTCATAGAGCCCCTTCAACATCCCGATATGCTGCGCCCCCTGACCGGGGAACATGAACACGACCGGGCGATTCTCCCGCGGCTCACCCGCGGGCGCATCCCACGGCGCATCCAGCGCCGTGCATGCGGCCTCGCGCGTCGCGCACACGATCGTGTCGCGCACCGGCAATCGCGCACGGCCCGCGCCGAGCGAGAACGCGACGTCTGACAGCCGCGCGGACGACGCGCGCAGGTGCGCGGCCAGGCGGCGACGCATGCGTCGAAGCGCGGCCGGCGTGCGGGCCGACAGCGGCAGAACCTGCACGCCAGCATCGGGTGCGTCGGGCGACGGCGACGGCCGCGGCGGCGGCGCCTCGACGATCACGTGCGCATTGGTGCCGCCGATCCCGAACGAGCTGACGCCCGCGCGACGTGGCCAGGGTGCATCGGGCCACGTGTACCGCTCGGTGTTGATATGAAACGGGCTGCCCTCGAGATCGATCTCGGGATTCGGTTTCGTAAAATACGGCATCGGCGGCACCTCGCCGTGCTCGACGGCGAGAACGGCCTTCACGAAGCCGACGATCCCTGCCGCCGCATCGAGATGCCCGAGGTTCGCCTTAAGCGAGCCGAGCGCGCACCGGCGGCCGGCCGGCCATGCGCCGTTCGGGGCATAGGCCTGCGTGAGCGCGCGGAATTCGACCGGATCGCCAAGCCGCGTGCCGGTACCGTGCGCTTCCACGTACCCGACCGTGTCGGCCGGCACGTCGGCATCCCGCAGCGCGGCCGCGATGACGCCGGCCTGCCCGGCGACGCTCGGCGCGGTGTAGCTCACCTTGCCGGCGCCGTCGTTGTTGATCGCCGAGCCCCGGATCACTGCATGCACGTGATCGCCGTCCTCCAGCGCCTTCGCGAGCGGCTTGAGCATGACGACCGCGCAGCCGCTGCCGCCCGTCGTGCCGGACGCATCGGCGTCGAACGGCCGGCACCGGCCGTCCGTCGAGATGATGCTGTCCGGCATGGGTCGATAACCGTAATACTCGGCCTCGAGCGACACGCCGCCGACGAGCGCCATCTCGCAGTCGCCCGCGCGCAGGCTCGCGCAAGCGGCATGCACTGCCACGAGCGAGGACGAGCAGGCGGTCTCGACGGTCACGGCCGGGCCGGCCAGGCCCAGCTTGTACGCGACGCGGGTGGCGAGGAAGTCGCGGCCGTTGCCGAGCAGCCACTGGATGTTCTCGAGCTTCAGTTCGCGTCTGCGCGGATAGACGTTGTCGAGCAGATAGTGGCTCGTGCCGGCGCTCGCGAACACGCCCACCCGGGCGCCGCGCGCGGCACCATAGCCGGCCGCCTCGGCAGCCTCCCACGCACACTCGAGAAACAGTCGCTGCTGCGGGTCCATCAGCGCCGCTTCGCGAGCGGAGTAGCCGAAGAACTCGGCGTCGAAGCCGTCCACGTCCTCGAGCCGGTTGCCGAGCCCGACGAAGTCCGGTTGCGCGCGCGTCTGCGCATCGACGCCGTGTTCGGCGAGCAGTTCGTCGCTGAAGTGCAGCGTCGACTCGACGCCGTCGAGCAGGTTGTCCCAGAAGGTCTGCAGATCGGGAGCGCCGCAGAAGCGGCCCGCCATCCCGATCACCGCGATCGCGCGCTCGCTTGCCGGCGGCACGGCGGCCGGCGCATCGGCCGCGGCCGCAGCCTGCGCCGGCGCATCGTCGGCCTCGGCTTCGGCCACGCTCACGCGGTTGCGCTCCAGGTGCGCGACCAGTGCGCGCAACGTCGGATGCTCGAACAGGTCGGCAATCGCGATCCGAGTCGCAAACGCGTCCTCGAGGCGTTTGCGCATCTCGACGATCCGCAGCGAATGCCCGCCGAGATCGAAGAAATTGCTGTCGGGCTCGACGTCGTCGCGTTCGAGCACGGCTTGCCAGATCGCTTTCACGTGCGCGAGGAGCCGGCGGCCGCCGGTCGGCACACGTTCGCCCTGCACCTCGGCAGCAGCTGCCGGTGGCGCCGAAGCATCGCCGGCCGGTGCGTCCACGACGGGCGCGACGGGCGCGACGGGCGCGACCGGCCCGGCCGCCTGGGCGGCGAGCGCGTTGCGGTCCACCTTGCCGGTACGCGCGCGCGGCAGATCGGGCAGCCTCACGAGGCGCTCCGGAACAAGATGGGCCGGCAATTGCTGCGCAAGCCGCGTGCGCACCTCGCCTTCCGCGGGTTCGCCCACGTAGTAGCCGACCAGGATCCGATGCCCGTTCGCATCGAACGGCGCGAGCACGACGCCCTGCGTGATCCCCGGCAGCGCGTTCAGGCGCGCCTCCACCTCGCCCGGTTCGACCCGGAAGCCGCGGATCTTGACCTGCGCGTCCGCGCGTCCGACGTACGTCAGGCTGCCGTCCGGCTGGCGGATCACGTAGTCGCCGGTCCGGTAGCGGCGCGCGCCGGGCTCGCTTGAACGCGGATCCGGCACGAAGCGGCGCGCGGTCTCCTCGTCGAGGTTCAGGTAGCCGGCCGCCACGCCCTCGCCGCCGATGTACAGCTCACCGGGCACGCCGCACGGCAACGGATGGCCGTAGCGATCGAGCACCTCGAACGTCACGTTCGCCAGCGGTCGCAACACCAGCGCGCCGCGGGCATCCCAATAGTCGGTCGCCGATGCGTAGATCGTCGTCTCGGTCGGCCCATAACCATTGATGAAGCGCCGGCCTTGCGCCCACTCCCGCGCGATGTTCGCCGGACAGGCCTCGCCCGCGGCCACGATCGTCGCAAGCTCCGGCAACTCGGCGTACGGCAGCAGGCGTAGCGCGGTCGGCGTGATCTGCAGATGCGTGATCCGCTCGGCGCGCAGCAGCCCGAGCAGCTCGGGCCCCGGCAGCAGCCGGGCGGCGGGCGCGAACACGAGCGTCGCGCCCGACACGAGCACCGGAAACACTTCGCCGCACACGCCGTCGAAGACGGGCGAAAAATACTGCAGCTGGCGCGCACCCGGATGCAGCCCGACGGACGCTGCGAATGCGTGCGCGGTATTGAGCAGGTTGCGCCGCGTCACCATCACGCCTTTCGGACGTCCGGTCGAGCCCGACGTGTAAAGCACGTACGCGAGATCGGTCGGCGCGTGCACGAGACCCGGCGCGCGCACGGCCGGCGCGCGGTCGTCGTCGATATCGTCGGCGATCAGTGTCGTCACGCCGAGCGCGGCGCAGCGCGACGCGAGGTCGCGCTGGGCGACGACCAGCCGCACGCCGGCGTCGGCCACCGTGTAGCCGAGACCTCCGTCGACCGTGTCGTCGGGATTCAGCGGCACGAACGCGCAGCGCGCCTTCAGCGCGCCGAGCATGCCTGCAACGAGATAGGGATGGCGTCCGGTGAACAGCCCGACATGCGTGCCGGGCGTCGCGCCGTGCGCGCGCAGCGCGCCGGCGATCCGGTTCGCGAGCTGGTCGAGCTGCGCGTAGGTCCAGCGCCGTGCGTCGAACTCCAGCGCAATCGCGTCCGGCGTCGCCGCCGCGTGCGCTTCCAGTTGCGCGATCACGTCACCCGTCGCGCCGAAATCGCGCCGCGTCCCACGGCACGCGTCCGTCAATGCCGCGTATTCGTCGGCCGGCAGCATCATCACGTCCGACACGGTCTGGTCGGCATCGGCCAGCAGATTGCGCAGCAATTCGCCGAAATGGCGCGCGAGCCCGCCCACAAATGCGCGCGCGTAGCGTGACGTACGGTACTTGAAGCTGCCGCCGAGCGATGCGCCGTCGAATGCGCGCACTTCGACCATCAAGTCGAGCTTGACGTCGGCGGGCGCGACCGCGAGCTCGTCCACCGCCAGCCCCGCCAGGTTGAGCGCCTCGGGCGCCGCACTCTGCACCACCAGCCCGATCTGGAAGAACGGGTGCCGACCCGGCGCGCGAGCCGGATTCAGCGTTTCGACGAGATGATCGAGCGGCACCGACTGTCCGGCGTCGGCCTCGAGCAGCATGCGCCGACTTGCTGCGATAACGTCCGCGAGTCGCATCGGCGCGTCCAACTGCAACCGTATCGGCAACAGATTGACGAAGAACCCCATCAACGCTTCGGCATCCGGATGATCTCGTCCCGCGAACGGGATGCCGATCACGATATCGTCCTGCCCGGTGTAGCGATGCAGCAGGACCGCGAGCGCCGCGTGCATCACCATCGTCGGCGTGCAGTTCAGCCGCTCGCACAGCCGCTTCAGCTGCGGTGCGCACGATGCGGGCAACGCGAAATCGACATAATCGGCGCCCGGTGCGCCGGCGCCCGGCGCGTCGGTCCGCTCCGGCAACGGCAGCGCGGACGGCAGATCGCTCAGGCGCTCCCGCCATGCGGCGACGGATTCCGCAAAACCGCTCGTCGCCGTCCGTGCGCGCTGCCACGCCGCGTAGTCCTGATACTGCAACGCGGGCTCGCTCGACACGAGCGCCTCGCCTGCGGCGCATGCCCGATAGGCTTGCGCCAGCTCGCGGCGCAACAGCCCGCTCGACCAGCCGTCGTACGCGATGTGATGCAGCACGATGCACAGCACGTGTTCGTCCGGCGAGACGCGCAGCAGCAATGCGCGGATCGGCCACTCGCGGTCCAGCTCGAACGGACGCGCCGCTTCGCGCGCGAGTCGCTCGTTCACGCGCCCCGGCTCGATCTGCTCGACGACGAACGGCACCGGCGCCGGGGCGTCGATCTGCGCCAGCGGCTCGCGGCGCGGATGGCCGGCATCGTCCACCCACGCCTGCACGTCCGCGGTGAAGCGCGTTCGCAGCACCTCGTGGCGCCCGACCACGCGGTTCAGCGCCGCTTCGAGCGCGTCTCGATCCAGGCGGCCGCGCACACGGAACACTTCCGGCATGTTGTACGCCGCGCCCGGCTCCGCCTGCCGGGCGAACCACATACGCCGCTGCGCGAACGACAGGCGCCGGCGCTCGTGGCCGTCCGCGCGCGGAATCGGCGCATCCGCGCGAGCGGCCACGCCTTCCCGGGCAGCCGACATCATGTGCTCCATCACGCGCTCGGCAAGCTGCTCGATCGTGGGCCGCTCGAACACGTCGGCCACCTTCAATTTCACGCCGAACGCATCGTGGACGCGCGTCAGCGCCTGCGTGACGAGCAGCGAATGGCCGCCTCGCTCGAAGAAATTGTCGTGCACGCCGATGCGCGTCGTGCGCAGCAGCGCCTCCCAGTCCTGCGCAAGCCGCGCCTCGAGCGGGTTTCGCGGCGCGACGTACGCATGCGCGAGCGCATCCCAGTCCGGATCGGGCAAGCGCTTGCGGTCGATCTTGCCGTTCGGCGACAGCGGCAGCGCCGGCAACAGGACCAGCGCACGCGGCACCATGTGCTCGGGCAGCCGCGCGCGCAGATGCTCGAACAACGCTTCCCGGGTTGCCCCCGCATCGGCATAACCGACCAGTTCGAGCTCGCCGCCCGGCGCCCCGCGCGCCACGACCGCGCATTCGCGCACGCCCGGATGCTCCGCGAGCACGCTTTCGATCTCGCCGAGCTCGATCCGGAAGCCGCGAACCTTGACCTGGTTGTCGAGCCGGCCGATGAACTCGATCGTGCCGTCCGCAAGATGCCGGCAAAGATCGCCGGTGCGGTAGAAGCGGCGGCCGCCCGGATCGGACACGAAGCGCCCGTCGGCATCGAACCCGCCGACCGGGAAACGTTCGCGGGTCAGCTCCGGCCGATTCAGGTAACCCGACGCGACGGCGCCGCCGCCGATCAGCAGTTCACCGGGCACGCCGAGCGGAACGAGATTCAGTGCGTCGTCGACCACGTACATCGACGTGTTCGGCAACGGCGTGCCGATCGGCATGCTGCGTTCGGACTCGTACCACGCGTCGCGCGGTTCGAAGGTCGCGCTTTCGCACGTGGCTTCCGTCACGCCATACACGCTGAGCACGCGGGTATCCGGCGCGCACAGCGCGCGCAGCTTGCGGTACTCGTGGACGAACCAGACGTCCGCACCGCACGTGACCGCCTGCACCCCGTCCAGGCGCTTGCCGCTGCGTTCGAGATATTCGATCATCTGGCGCACGACGGCCGGCACGAATTCCATCACGGTCGCACGCTCGCGCTCGATCAGCGCATGCAGCGCCTGCGCATCGGTCAGGCTCTCCCTCGGGCACATGATCAGCCGCCCTCCCCCGCCGAGGCCGCGAATCACGTCGCTCATGAACACGTCGAACGTATGGTTCGCCATCTGCAGCACGGCCGTCACACCCGGCTGCGTGCGGCCGTAAGCTGCCTCGAATGCATGAAACAGCGACATCCAGCTCCCGTGCGAAACCTCGACGCCTTTCGGGCGACCGGTGGAGCCCGACGTGAAAATCACGTAGGCGATGTCGTCGGCGGTCGTCATCGCTCCGTCCGGATCGAAGCCCGCGAGCGGTGCGCCCGGCTCGCACACAAGCGCTTCCATCGCGATCGCGGTGCAATCGAACCCCGCACCGTCGCACGGATGTTCGACGACGATCGCCGCCGGCGCCACGTCGGCGATCAGTGCATCGCGTCTCGCGTCGTCGGGCGACACCGGCACGAACACGGCGCCGGCCTTGTGGATCGCGAGCAGCGCGACGACCACGTCCGGACCATAGCGCCGCAACACGACGACGCGATCGCCGCGCCGCACGCCCGACGCCCGCAATTGCGCGGCCAGCGCCGTCGCTCGCGCGTCGACGTCCGCGTAGGTGGCGCGCCGCTCGCCGTATACCAGCGCCAGCGCACCGCCGTCGCGCTGCGCCGCCTGCTCGAACGCGCGGTGAAACGGCACGAATGGGCGGCCCGGGTCTCGCGCGCCGTCGTTCGCGAGCGCCAGCATCGCGGCCGCGGCCTCGCGCGACAGCAGCGGCGCCGCGTCGATCCGCGCGTCGGGGTCGGTCACCAGGCAACGCAGGATGCGCACGAGGCTGTCGGTCATCTGCTCGACGAGCGCGCCGCCGAGCAGGTCGCAGTCGTACTCGAACGCTGCGCGCATGCCGTCGCCGGCGAGTGCCAGCGTGAGGCTGAGATCGTACTTCGCGGTGCAGGAGTCCAGCGTATGCATCCGCGCTTCGATTCCGGCGCCGAAGTCCACCTCGAACCCTTCGGCCGCGAAATCGAACAGCACCTGGAATATCGGCGCATGAGCCAACGAACGCGGCGGCTGGACGGCTTCGACGATCTTCTCGAACGGTACGTATGCGTGCTCGAGCGTGTCCAGCACCGTCGCACGCACGCGTTCGAGCACGTCGGAAAAAGTCGGCGTGCCCGATACGTCGACACGGTTGGGCATTGTGTTCACGAAATAGCCGATCACGTCGTCGCGCTCGAGCGCATAGCGATTCGAAATCGGCGATCCGACCACGATGTCGCCCTCGTGCGTATAGCGGCGAAGCAGCACCGCGAACGCCGCGAGCCCGACCATGTACATCGACAGGCCGCGCGCCCGCGCGACCTCCTTGAGCCCGTTGGCCACATCGAGCGGCACATCGAATTCGATCCGGCGCCCGTTGAAGCGCCGCGCGGCCGGCCGCGGATGATCGAGCGGCAGCGGCAGCACGGCAGGCGCGCCCGACAGCCGGGCCTCCCAATACGCGAGGCCGGCGGCGAGATCCGCGGATGCGGCGTTCGCATCGGCATGCAGGCCGTCGTCGAGCGGCGCGGCGTCCGGTTCGCGGCCGTGTGCGAGTTCGGCATACGCCCGCGCGAGTTCATCGAGGAACAGCTGCAGCGAACGGCCATCGAACACGATGTGATGCACGGTCGCGACGAGACGGTAGTCGTCGTCGGCCACCCGCGCGAGCGTCGCGCGCAACGGAGCATCGCGCTCGAGGTCGAACGGTGCTCGTGCCTGCTCGCTCTCGAGTTCCGCCACGCTCGCCGCCGGATCAGGCAGGCTCGAGAAGTCGACGCGCGTCAGTGCGGCCGGCGCGTCGACGATCTGCACGACCGGCTGGCCGCCGCGGCTCGGAAACCGGCAGCGCAGCGCGGGATGCCGCCGCTGCACGACGTCGAGCGCGCGCGCGAGCGCATCGGGGTCGACACGGCCGGACAGGCGCAACGAGAACGGGACGTTGTAGGTCACCCCGCCACGTTCGAACTGATTCAGGAACCACAGGCTCTGCTGAGCCGCGGACATGCCGGTCGGGCCGGCGGCGATGGACTGGACGGACGTTTCCGCCGGACTTGCGAGATCCATGCATTGCTCCAGGATGGAACGCGCGCGCCGGTCGGCGCGCGCGGAGGTGCTTCGAGGATGGGAAAGGTTCGGCCGGGCCGGCCGCGGGTCAGACGGCCTGGCCGGCCGCCACGGCGGCGGCCGGCGTCGCGTGGGCCGGGCTGTCGGACAGCGCGCCGGCGAACGACGCGACCGTCGGGAAGCGGAACAGCGTGTCGAGCGACACGCGCCGGCCGAGCGTCTTGCCGAGGCGCGATACGATCCGCATGCCGGCGAGCGAGTGGCCGCCGATCGAGAAGAAGTCCTGCTCGCGCTCGATCACGTCGAGTTTCAGCACGTCGGCCCAGACCGCGGCAATCGCCTCTTCCAGCGCACCGGTCGGCGCGGTGCGGCGCACATCCTCCCGGGCGCCCGCGTCCGTTTCCACGGGCGCGAGTGCGTCGCGCAGCGCGCGCTTGTCCAGCTTGCCGCTGGCCGTCATCGGCAGGCGCTCCACGACGTGGACGCGCGCGGGCACCATGTAGTCGGGCAGGATATCGACCAGTGCGTCGCGCAGCGCGGCCGCGGAGGGCGTCGCGCCGCGCGTGGCCGTGACGAACGCCTCGATCCGCTTGTCCGCCCCTTGCGCGGCCACCACCACCGCGCACTGGGCGACGCCGTCCAGTGCCCGGATGGCCTGCTCGATTTCGCCCGTCTCGATCCGAAACCCGCGAATCTTGATCTGGCTGTCGCGCCGGCCCAGGAACTCGACGCAACCTTCGGCGGTCCAGCGGCCGATGTCGCCGGATCGGAACAGCGTGCGCCCACTCAACCACGGCAGGCTGACAAAGCGTTGCGCCGTCAGGTCGGGCCGCTTCAGATAGCCGTCCGTCACGCCGCCGCCCACGTACAGTTCACCGGGCACGCCTGGCGCGGCCAGATTGCCAAACACGTCGATCACGTACAGGTCGCGATGCGAAATCGGCCGACCGATCAGCGCGCGCGCATCGATATCCTCCGGGCGTTCGAGCGTATATGCCGTCGTGAACACGGTGCCTTCGGTCGGCCCGTAGCACACCGTGAGCGCCCGCCCGCCTGCCGCGAAGAAACCGCGCATCGCGTCGGTCGACACGACGTCGCCGCCGGTCAGCACCTGCCGCGCGTGCCGCAGCGCTTGCGGATGCTGCGCGACCATCTCCTGGAACAACGCGGAAGTGAGCCATATCACGCTCGCCTGCGACGACACGAGCGTATCGGCAAGATCCTCGAGGCTCGCGTGCGTGCCAGGCTGCACGATCAGTTGCGCGCCGTTGAGCAGCGCGCCCCAGATCTCGAACGTCGACGCGTCGAACGCGAGCGGCGCGAACATCAGCACGCGGTCGTCCTGCCCGATCTTCACGCAGCTGTCGCTCGTCAGGAAATTCACCACGTCGCGATGGCGGCTCGGCGTCGCCTTCGGCTCGCCGGTCGAACCGGACGTGAACATGTAGTAGCACGGCGCGTCGATGCCTGCGTCGGGCCTGCCGGCATCGCGGATCCCGGCGTACGATCCGAGCGGCACGCGATCGACGCAGTGGGTCGCGACACCGTCTGCGAACGGCGGCGCGTCCGCGTCGACCAACACATGCGCGACTCCGGCTGCACTGACCTGCCAGTCGCGACGCGCGGCGGGCAGTGCCGCATCGAGCGACAAATAGCAGGCCCCCGCTTTCAGGATGCCGAGCAGCGCACCCACCTGCGCGGGCGAGCGGGCCATGCTGACGCCTACCACATCCCCAGGCCGCACACCGCACGCGATCAGGTGCGCAGCGACCTCGCTTCCTTTCGCATCGAGTTCCGCATAGGTCCATACGGACTCGCCGCACCGCACCGCGGGCGCATCGGGCCGTTCGGCCGCCCAGCGCTCGACGAGCGCATGCAGCGTCGCTTCCCGGTACGGCGGCCGCGCGCCTTCCGCCTGCCGGCGCAGTGCGGCGATCTCGCCCGGCTCGCCCACAGCGTCGGCGGCGCCGATGCGCATGTCGAGCGACAGCGCGGCCGCATCGACCAACCGTTCGACCGCCCGCGCGAACGACGCGACAGTCTGCGCCGACAACCCTTCGGAGGTATAAACCGGGGTCGGCGTCGTGCCGCCTGGCGTAACGCACAGCAGCGCGTCGATGCGGGTGCGACCGCCCTGCGTCGCGGCGTGCGACGCGGGCGAGTCGTACGTCACGGCGAACGTCGACTGGAAGCCCGGCGCCGTTGCATGGCCCGTACCCGCGCGCCATTCGGCCGTCGCGACATCCAACGCCTGCGGTGCGCGTGCATGACGCTCAACTGCCTGTCGCCACGCGCGCCCGGCCATTCCGGACAATTCGGCGAATGAGGCGGACGGGTCGACGTGCAGCGCGACCGGCAGCGGCACGGGCAGTGTGCGACCGTCGATGTCCGATGCAAGCCCGATCACGACATCGAGACTGCCGCTGAAGCGCGCGAGGGCCGCCGCATGCAGCGCGAGCGACGCAGCGGCCGGCGCGATCCCGCTCGCGTCGCATGCCGCGTCCAACTGCATGAGCGACTCGGCGCCGCTGGCCGGGTCCTGCCGCCCGGTGTAGAACTCGACGGGCGGCGTCCCGGCGGGTGCATCCGCGATCAGCTCGCCCACCTCCGTGTCGAGTTGCGCGCGCCAGAACGCGACGTCCGCGTCGCCGGCCACGGGCTGCGCATCGTCCGCGCCACCGGCCGGCGCGCCCGCAAGCGCGCCGAGACGGCGATCGGGATCGTCGAGCCAGGCATTCGCGGTCGCGAAGAACGCATTCATCAGCGCGAGCACATCCGCCTCGGCCGCCGCGGACGTCGAGTATTCGAGCATGAAGCGCCCACCGGCTTCGGGGCGCGTCTCGTCGTCGAACACGACTATCACGTTCAGATCGAACTTGGCCGAACCATTGCTGAGCCCTTCGAGAATGTCGACGTCCAGCCCGTCGAATTTGAGCTTGCGCGTCATCGAATTATGGAAACTGAACGCGACCTGAATGTACGGCAGCAGATTCGTCGCGCGTTCGGGCTGAAGATCGGCGACCATGCTCGAGAACGGCACGTGCGAATGCGAACATCCGGCGCGGATCTCGTCCTTCACGCGGTCGATCAGGGCAGGCCATTGCATGTCGGGCGACAGCTCGACGCATACCGGCAGCATGTTCACGAGCATGCCGATCGTGTTCTGAATCCCCTGGACGTCTCGATTAGCGACGGCCGTGCCGACGATCTGGCGTGTATTGCCCGAGCGCGCGGCAACCACGGATGCAAACACCGAGAACATCGTCTCGAACAGCGTTGCCTTGCGCTGCGCCGCGTAATGCTTCAGGCGCGTGGCCAGCGCGGCGGGGAACGGCACCGATACCGAACTGCCAACGAAATCGAGATTCGCGACCGGCGCGCCGGCGCGCGGGAACGGCGAATGGCCGTAAGGGGACCATGTCCGCAGGCGTTCCCGCCAGTACGCGCGTCCCGCGAGGCCGGCCGTCGATTCGAGCCACGCACGTTCGAACTCGCAATAGTCGATGAACTGAATGACCGGCTCGAGCGGCGCAAGGTCCTGCCTGCCACGCTCCGCGTTGTAGAAGTGACTCAATTCGCGCAGGAACAAACGAAACGACCAGCCATCGTGAATCAGGTGGTGCTCGATGTGCAGCAGCGCATGATCATGCTCGCTGCGCTTGAACAGAACCCAGCGCACCAGCGGCAGCGTGCCGACGTCGATCTTGGCGCCCGTTTCTACCCTGATCAGCGATTCGATGTACGCGTCGCGCGCGTGCTCGGCCGTCTTCGACATGTCGACGACTGGCACCGTGACGGGCCATGCGGGTTCGATGCGCTGCACCGGCTCGCCGTCGTGCTCGACGAATACCGTCGACAGGCTCTGATGGCGCTGAACGAGCCGCCCGAGCGCACGCTCGAGCGCGCCGATGTCGAGAGCGCCGCGCAGGTTGAGGACCGCCTGGAAGTTGTACGCGATGCTGTCCGGCACCAGCATCTCGAGAAACCACGCCTGCTCCTGCGACATCGACAGCCGCGCCTCCGTTCCCGCCGGGTAGCTGCGGCCGGCGGATTCGCTCAACCGATCAAGGACATTGCCCGTCTCATCGAAATGTTTGCTCACGACCACTCCCTTGTTTTCTCGTTGCTGAAAATTGGCATGCGACCGTACTCGATCGACATGCCTGAAAGTCCGAATCACAATGGAAGAAGAACACGGGACATGGCCGTCTCACAACCTGCGAAATTTCACTGTCAATTTCCACAGCGAAATTTCACAGATGCTGTGCAAAACACGTTCGTATAACTTGGTTCGCATTTCAAAACAGGCAAGGAATCGATATGCGCGAACAGAATACGGGCGTGTTGAGGAAGTTCCGGATAGACGCCGTACTCAAGGCCGATCTCGACCCGCTGTACCGGAAGAACAACTGGCGCGGGCTACTGGGCTGGATGGGCGACCTTGCGACGATCGCCGGCGCGATCTGGATGACAAGGCTGACGCCGTACGCGTATCCGCTGACCGTGCTGATCGTCGGATCCCGCCAGCGCGCACTCGCGTCGCTATTGCACGAAGCGGCGCATCTGACACTCGCACGCAATGGCCGCTTGAATCGTTTCATCGGCGAATATCTTTCCGGTCTCCCGGTTTTTCAGGATTTCGAATCGTATCGCCAGTCTCACGTCATGTCGCATCACCGGTTTCTCGGCGATCCGACGCGCGATCCGGACTACATCTACTATATCGACTCGGGCCTTCAGCGCGCCGAGGATCGATTCGAGTTCTGCTTCGGCCACGTGCTTCGTACCCTGATGTTGCTGAACGTGTTCAGCTACGCCAACTACCTCGTCCGTCATCGCGTTGCGTCGCTGCTCAAATCGCGGCGTGGCGCGATAAAGCTGATCCTGGTCCATGCCTTCCTGTTCGCAGTCCTTGGCATTGCCACGAACCCCGCAGGGTACCTGCTCTTCTGGCTGATTCCGTACCTGACGTCGTTCCAGGTCATCGGGTGGCTATCCGAGGTATCCGAGCACTTCGGCCTGTTCGGCAGGGAAACCGACGAATTGCTGATGACCCGCAACCGATTTCCGTCATGGTGGGAACGCTGGTTCATCGGCATGCATGGCGACAATCTACACCTCACGCATCATCTTCTCGCGGCCATCCCGTACTGGAACCTGCCTGCGGCCCACCGAATCCTGATGCGGGACGAACACTATGCGCGCGCCAACGCCCGCACCGGCGGAATCGTGTCGCGCGGAAGCCACCCGCTGTCGGTAATGGAACAGATCCTCGAAGGCTACAAGGCACCGGCCACCCCGTCTCACGCACCGCAGTCGAACTCATGAGCGTACGTGCAATCGTCCTCGTCGCCCGCATCGCCGCGGCCATGTCCACGCGGTCCTGCCGACAGGATCGACCGATCATGGCGGCACGCATGCGATCCCGTCGTGGTTTGCGCGCGCGGCAGCGTCGTTAGTCGAGAAGTCCGTCGGGCACCTGGCACGCGATTTCAGTCGCGATGCGGCACGAACACGGTGCCGTGTCGGTACCGCACGCTCGGCGAGCGGCTCGCGCCGCGAGTATCGGATCGACCATGTACGCCCGCCGGCGGCGCATCACGTCGGCCTGCGCGAGGTCGGCCCTCCGGTGCCCGGCGGGCGTTTCAAAACAAAGAGACCATCCGCGAGCGCCGATGTACGCGACGCGCGTCAAGATCCCCTCCGGCAATCGCGCTCCGCCGCCCATCGCCTCGCCGATCACGCTCGCTTCACTCCCCGCTGCGCGCCGCGCCGAAGTGCAATAACTGACAGTTTCTCGTCCGGGCGCTTTTCATTAGATTGGCGACACGATCCCTGCAAAGCCCGCGCCCCGACATGACTCTCACCGCCAGCGAAGCACAGCACACGACGACCGCCGCGTACCGGGACATCGCCGAACGCCATGCGCGTTCCGCCCCTTGCGGCGCCTTCCATCGCGACGCATGGGATGCCTTGTCGGACGCGGGACTGTGGCGCCTGCCGGTACCGCGCGAACTCGGCGGCGCGGGCGGCACGTGGCACGACTTCGTCGATGCCTTCGAAGCGGTCGCCGCGGCGCTGCGCTCCGTCGGCTTCGCGATGGCGCTCGCCAATCAGGCGACGCTGATTCGCGCGATCGCCGCATACGGTTCCGACGCGCAGCGCACACGGCATCTGCCGTCGCTGCTGTCCGGCGCCATCGGCGCCACGGCGATCTCCGAGAAAGGTACCGGCACCGAAGTGCGCGCGCTCGAAACGTGCCTCGTTCGCGACGGCGACCACTACCGGCTCGACGGCCACAAGTACAACATCAGCCACGCGCCCGAAGCGCGCCTGATGATGATCGTCGCGACGCTGACCGGCGACGGCAAGCCGGCCACCGCGCTGGTGCTGATCGATCCCGAACGCGCGGGCGTGCGGCGCAGCGCCCCGCAGGCGACGTTCGGCGTCGCGGATCTTCCGATCGGCGATCTCGCGCTGTCCGGCGTGCGCGTCGACGCCGACGAACTGCTCGGCACGCCCGGCGACGGGCTGCGCCTGCTGATGGACATCGCGTCGATGAATCGCGCGCTGTTCGGCCTGCTGTGCGCGAACGTCACCCAGCCGTTTCTCGCCGACGCGCTCGCGCATGCCAGCGGCCGCAAGACGCTCGGCGTCGCGCTGGACGCCCATCAGCACGTGCAGCGCCGGCTGGTGGACGTCCAGGTCGGCATCGAACGCACGCGCTGGACGGCGCGCGCGGCACTCGATCAACTCGTCGGGCAACGTCCCGAGGCGCTCGCGAACTGTTCGATCGCAAAGCTCGCGGGCGCGCGCGATCTCGCGCAGGCCGCGCTGCACCTGCTCGCGATTCACGGCAGCGACGGCTACCGGCGCGGCCCACTCGCCACCTTCGTCGCCGACGCGCTCGCGATGGGCTCGGCCGGCGGCACCGAGGAAATGCATTACCGCAACATCTTCAGCCAGATGCAACGACGCGCGGCCGCCACGGCGCGCGCGGCGTGAGCGTTCACCCTTCCATCCCCCTTCAGGAGCTGCCCTTGACTATCCAGACTGGCCTGCGCGCCCGCGCCACCCACCGCGTCGACACGATTTCGCTCGCCGATCAATGGGGAGGCGAAGCGCACGCGCTCGCGAGCCCGATCATGATCATCTTCATCGAACAGACCTGCATGCAGGCGACCGACCATCTGCTGCCGGCCGGGCAGATGACGGTCGGCTACAACTTCGAGATCAAGCATCTCGCGCCGACGCCGCCCGAATGGGAAGTGACGGTCGACGCCGAACTGATCGAGGTCGACGGCCGCATGATGACGTACCGGGTCGAGGTGCGCGACGCGGTGGGCGTCGTCGGCGAAGGCGTGCATACGCGCTGCGCCGTCAGCCGCGACGGCTTCCACCGCCGCCTGGACGAGCGGCGCGACAGCGCGGCGCTCGTGCGCTGACGAGCGGGAGCCCGACCATGATTCCGCTTCCGCTGCAGGGTCTCCGGCTGCCGGTGATTGCGTCTCCGATGCTGATCGCGAGCTATCCCGAGATGGTGCTCGCCCAGTGCAGGAGCGGGATCGTCGGCGCATTTCCGGCGCTCAACGCGCGGCTCAGCGCGCAGCTCGGCGACTGGATCGACACGATCGACGGCACGCTGTGCGCGTACCGGGAGGCCCATCCCGATGCGCCGGTCGGCCCGTACGCGGTCAACCATATCTGCCATCCGTCGAATCCGCGCGTCGAACAGGACCTGCGCATCTGCATCGAGCGCCGCGTGCCGCTGATGATCACGAGCCTGCGCGCGCCGTCGCGCGACGTCGTCGACGCGATCCACGCCTACGGCGGGATCGTGCTGCACGACGTCACGACGGTGCGACATGCGCAGAAGGCGCTGGAAGCCGGCGTCGACGGACTCGTCCTCGTCGCGGCCGGTGCGGGCGGCCACGCCGGCACGCTGTCGCCGTTCGCGCTGGTCACGGAAGTGCGGCGCTTCTACGACGGCTTCATCTCGCTGTCCGGCGCGATCGCGACGGGCGACGCGATCGCCGCCGCGCGCGCGCTCGGCGCCGACTTCGCGTACATCGGCACGCGCTTCCTGGCGTCGCACGAAGCCAACGTGGTGCAGCGCTACAAGGACACGATCGTCGAAGCCAGCGCTGCCGACATCATCTACACCGACGCATTCACCGGCGTCCACGGCAACTACCTGCGCCAGAGCATCGAGGCGGCCGGGCTCGACGCGCGCCGGCTCGCACGGGTCGACGGCGCGCAGCTCGATTTCTCGCCGGACGGCGGCGCGAAGCAGTGGCGCGACATCTGGGGGGCAGGCCAGGGCGTCGGCGCGATGGACGCGGTGCTCAGCGTGGCCGACATCGTCGAACGCCTCGCGGCCGAATACGCGCGCGCCGTCGCTCGCATGCAGCCGGGCGCGGCCGCGCACGTCGCCGCGCATCGGCCGGCCGTTTCCTCCGCTTCACGGATCGACACGCCATGACGCCCACCGAACTTGCCGCCCCGTCGTCCGTCGACGATGCGATCGCGCGACGCCGCGCGCGGATCGACGTGATCGACGACCAGCTTCTCGAACTGATCGGCCAGCGCATCGCTCACGCAACCGAGATCGGTCATCTCAAGCGGCATGCGGGGCTCGCGGTGCGGCAGCCCGCCCGCGAAGCGTCGATCGTCGCCGAGCTGTGCACGCGCGCGCCGTGGGGGCTGCGCGACCGCGACCTGCGCGCCATCTGGCAGACGCTGTTCAGCGCGAGCCGTGACGCGCAAGCGCTGCCGTCGGTCGCGTTCCTCGGCCCGTCGGGCACCTACACCGAAACCGCGATGCTCCGTCATTTCGGCGAGTTCGCCCGCGGGCAGGCGCACGAGACGATCGACGCCGTATTCGACGCGCTCGCGCGCGGCGACGCGGAATGCGCGGTCGTGCCGATCGAGAATTCGTCCGAAGGCGCCGTGACCCGCACGCTCGACCTGCTGATCGCGCAGGCGGCGAGCGTCACGGGCGAGATCGAACTGCCGGTCGCGCACTGCCTGCTGAGCGCCAGCGGATCGCTCGCCGGCGTCGACAGCGTGGTCGGCCATCCGCAGGCGCTCGCGCAATGCCGCGCGTGGCTCGACGCGCATGCGCCCGGCCTGCGCCGCATCCCGGTGTCCAGCAACGCGGTGGCCGCGCGCGAGGCCGCGCACCTGTATGACTGCGCGGCGATCGCCGGTGAGCCCGCGGCCGCGCTTTACGGACTGCGAATCGTTGCCAGTGCGATCCAGGATCACCCGGACAACCACACGCGCTTCGTGATCGTCGGTGGCCAGGCGCCCGCGCCGACCGGCCACGACCGCACGAGCATCGTGCTGCGGCCGACCGATGCGCCCGACGCGCTCGCGCGCGTATTCGACGCGCTCGCCCGACACCGCGCCCCGCTGCTGTGGGTCGGCGTGCGCCCGGCACGCGGCGCCGGCCATGCGTATCGGTACTGCATCGATTTCGGCGGGCACCTGCTCGATCCGAACGTGCGCGCGGCGCTCGACGAGATGGCGCCCGCCGCGTCCGAACTGCGCGTTCTCGGCGCCTATCCGCGTGCCGCGGATTGTCCCGACCGGCACGCCGACGGCCCGGCCGCATCATGACGACGGCGCCCGCTTCGTCCCGCGTCGCCGCCCGGCTGCTCGCGATTCGCGACGGTCGCGACGATCGCCTGCTCGTGCTGTGCGGCATCGCCGCGGCGGACTGCCTGTCGCTCGCCGCCGGGCGATGGCTGCGCGCGTTGCGCGCCGAATACGACGACGAACTGGAGCTGCTGCCGTTCGTGCGCGGCACACCCGACGCCGCCGGCACCGCGTGCCTGCTGCGGCGCTGCGAGCGCCTCCGGCTTCCCGCGGTGGCGATCGGCGACAGCTTGGCGACCGCCTATGGCCGCTGGCGCGCATGCCTGCCCGCGGCGCCGCTGACCTGGCGAGTGCTCGAGACGTCCGCCGCACGGGCCGCGACGCCGCTGCCCGGCGGCCTGCTGGCGCGCTGGCCGGTACGCCCGGCCGAGCCGGTCGACTGGCCGCGCTCACGCCGCGTCGTTGCGGATCTCGGCGTGGCGTCGCCGGCACTCGGCGCGCGAATCGGCGCGCTCGCCGACGCACTGTGCGACGGCACGCTCGTCATCGCCGGCATTGCGCTGGACACGGCTCCGGGCGCGCCGCACACCTTCGTCACCGATGCGCTGGACCCGCTCGCCAACTACGTCCGGATGCAGCGCATCGCCGCCGTGACCCGCCGCGCGCCGTCGCTTCGGAGCCGCCTGTGAGCCCGCGCCCGCAAGCCGGCCCGATGCGCATCGCGCTCGTCGGCATGCCCGGTGCCGGCAAGACGACCGTCGGCAGCGCACTGGCCCGCGCACTCGCGCTGCCGTTCGTCGACGCTGACCGCGAACTCGAACGCCGCTTCGGCGCGCCCGTCGCCGCGCAATTCCATGCGGGCGACTTCCGCGCACGCGAAGCCGACGTCATCGACGCGCTGACCCGCGGGCCGGCGCTCGTGCTCGCGACCGGCGGCGGCGCCGTGCTGCGCGACGACACGCGCGCCCGGCTCGGCCAGCGCTGTTTCGTGATCCATCTCGCGAGCGATCTCGACACCCTGTGGCACCGCACGCGCGGCGACGCGTCCCGCCCGCTGCTGAACGTCGCCGACCCGCGCGCGGCGCTCGCCGCGCTGCACGACACGCGCGAATCGCTGTACCGCGCGTGCGCGCACTGCCGCATCGATACCTCCGGCCAGTCCGTCGCACAAACGCTCGCGGCCGCGCTCGACGCACTCGCCATCGCGTAACCCGCGCGCCTCTGTCCTTCCCCTTCCGCTTTTCGACGATGCCAGCCGCCGGTGCGGCCGGTGTGGCCGACTGCCATTTCTACCAGTTGCCGACCGTCGAATAATATCTAAAGATATATTTTTAGATACAGACCGTTCGCCTTCACGCGACAGGAAACCGACCATGCCTCTACTCATCGACCGAGCGTGCGGCGCCCGCCGCCTGGTTCCCGCCCTCGCCGCGCTCGCGATCGCCGGCTGCGCCCCGTTCGGCCCGCAACGCCCGGCGGCGCGGATCACGCCCGTCGAGCAACTCGATGCGGGCGCCGCGATTCGCTCCGCCGGCACCGGCTCGCCGACGATCGCCGAACGCTGGTGGACCGCGTTCGGCGACGCGCAGCTGGATCGCCTCGTCGACGATGCGCTGGCCGGCGCACCGACGCTGCAGGCGCAGCGCGAACGTGTCGCGCAGGCGCTGGCCGACGCCGACGTCGAAAACGCCGCGCTGCTACCGCAGCTCGGCGCGACGGCGAGCGCGGTGCCGACGCGCCTGCCGGGCAGCTATCGGACGCCGCCGCCCGCGGCCGGACACTGGCAGGTCGACGCGCAGGCGCTCCTCGGCGCGTCGTGGGATCTCGACATCGCCGGCCGGCAGCACGCGCTGGCGCGCGCCGCCGCGCTGCGCGCGGATCAGCAGCGCGCGCTCGAGCATGCGGCCGCCGTGTCGCTGCAGGCGGCGATCGTCGAAACGTACCTGCAGCTCGCGCTCGAACAGCAACTGCTCGCGATCGCGCGCGATACGCTGCAGCAGCACAGCTATCTGCTGCGCCTCACGTCGCAGCGCGCCGACGCCGGCCTCGACATGCAGGTGGCCGTGCTCAGGGCGAGCGAACCCATTCCGCACGCGCAGGCCGACATCGACACGCATGCGGCTGCCTCGGCCCGGCTGCGCCATCGGCTCGCCGCGCTCGTCGGTCGGGGGCCCGGTTACGCCGACGCGCTGACACCCGCCGCGCCGCCGGCGGCGGCGTTGCCGATGCCGGCCGTCCTGCCCGCGGCGCTGATCGGCCGCCGGCCGGACGTCCTGGCCGCGCGCTACCGGGTCGAAGCCGAAGCGGCGAACATCGACGCCGCGCGCGCCGCGTTCTATCCGGACGTCAATCTGCTGGCCTTCGCCGGCGTGCAGAGCTTCGGGTTCCGCGCGCTGTTCCACGGCAACAGCGGCACGCTCGGCGCCGGCCCCGCGATCACGCTGCCGATTTTCGAGGGCGGGCGCCTGCGCGCCGGCCTGCGCGCGCAAACCGCCGCCTACAACGCCGCCGTCGCGACGTACGACGACACGGTCGTCAACGCGCTCGCGCAGGTCAGCGACACCCTCGTCCAGATCGACACGCTCGGCCGGCAGCGGGCGCTTCAGCGCGAGGCGCTGGCGCGCGCGCAACGGACCTACACCATCGAAACGCAGCGCTACCGCAAAGGCATTTCCGGCTACCTCGACGTCCTGCTCGCCGAAGGCCGGCTGCTCGAGGATCGCGCATCGGTCTCCCGCGCGGATGCGTCGTTCGCGATCGAGCACGCCCGCCTGATCGCCGCGCTCGGCGGCGCCACTTCCACTGGAGTCGCACAATGAACCGTCCCGAATCCCCCGCCGCCGAGCCCTCGCTGCAACGCGCGCGCCGGCGCTATTTCCGCTGGTTCTTCATCGCGCTCGCCGGCGCGGCCGGCCTCGCCGCCGCCGCGTGGGCCACCACGCGCGGCACCGAGACGACCGACGACGCATACGTGTCCGGCGACGTCGTGCAGATCTCGCCGCAGATCGGCGGCACCGTCGACGCCGTGCGCGTGCAGAACGCCGACTGGGTGCGCCCCGGCGATCTGCTGTTCAGCGTCGACAAGACCGATGCGCGGCTCGCGCTGGACGAAGCGGTCGCGCAACTCGCGCACGCGGTGCGCCAATACCGCACCGCGCATGCGGACGTGGTGCGCGAGGAAGCGCAGATCCGGGTGCGGCGCACCGAATGGGCCAAGGCGAACGACGACCTGCAGCGCCGGCTGAGCCTCGCGCAAGACGGCGGCGTGTCGCGCGAGGATCTTCGCCATGCGCGGGACGCGATGGACGGCGCGGCAGCCGCGCTGAACGCGCAGCAGGCCGCCTACGACGCGACGCTCGCGCGCACCGACGGCACGTCGATCGACACGAATCCGCTCGTGCGCGCGGCGGCCGCCCGTGTCCGCAGCGCGGCGCTCGCGCTGCGCCGCACCGAAATACACGCGCCGCTCGGCGGGCTCGTCACGCGCCGGGTCGTGCAGGTCGGCCAGCACGTGTCGCCCGGCACGCCGTCGCTGGCGCTCGTGCCGCTCGATCACGTGTGGGTCGAGGCCAACTTCAAGGAATCGCAACTGCGCGGCATGCGCGCCGGGCAGCCGGTCGAGCTGTTCTCGGACCTGTACGGCAGCGACGTGGTGTTCCACGGGCGCGTCGTCGGGCTCGAAGCCGGCACCGGCGCCGCCTTCGCGGCCGTGCCCGCGCAGAACGCGACCGGCAACTGGATCAAGGTCGTCCAGCGCGTGCCGGTCCGGATCGCGCTCGATCCGGCCGAGCTGCGCGCGCACCCGCTGCGTATCGGCCTGTCGATGACGGCCTCGGTGCCGGTCGATCGTGGCCCCGGCACCGCGTCGGCGTCGCCGCCCGCCCGTGCGCCCGAAGCGCGCCGGTCGATCGACGCCACGTCGATCTATCGTGAGGATGACGAAGCGGGCGACGCGCTCGTCGCCGAGACGATTCGCGCGAACAGCGGCGCCCGTCCGCTCGCGCCGGGAGCCTGACGATGCGCTTCTTCTCCAGGAACGCGGCGCCGAAACTGCCGCTGGAGCCGCTTGCCGGCATGCCGCTGGCGCTCGTCGCGATCGCGGTCAGCGTCGCGAATTTCATGCAGACGCTCGACCTGACGATCGCGAACGTCGCCGTCCCGACCATCGCGGGCGATCTCGGCGTCGCACCGGACATGGGCACGTGGATGCTCACCTCGTTCGCGACGCCGCTCGCGATCACGCTGCCGCTCACCGGCTGGCTCACGCAGCGCTTCGGCCAGGTGCGGCTGTTCCGCGTGTCGGTGCTGCTGTTCGTGGTCACGTCGATCCTGTGCGGGATGGCGCCGAACTTCGAGTCGCTGCTGGTGTTTCGCGCGCTGCAGGGCGCCGCGTCGGGCCCGATCACCGCGCTGTCGCAGGCGCTGCTGATGGCGGTGTTCCCGTCGACGCGCCGCCACGTCGCGCTGGCCGTGTGGCAGACCACGACGTTCGTCGCGCCGGTGCTCGGGCCGATCGCCGGCGGCTGGATCACCGACAACCTGAGCTGGCCGTACATCTTCTACGTGAACGTGCCGCCGGGCGTGCTCGTGCTCGGCGTGCTCGCACGGCTGCTGAAGGGGCGCGACAACGCGACGCGGCGGCTGCCGGTCGACGTCGTCGGGCTGCTGCTGCTCACCGCCGCGTTCGGGTCGTTCCAGTTGCTGCTCGATCGCGGCCAGAACCTCGACTGGTTCGCCTCCGACGAAATTCGCATGCTGGCGGTCGTGGGCATCGCGTCGTTCGTCGCGCTGGTCCTCTGGGAGCTGACTGACGACCATCCGATCGTCGACCTGCGGCTGTTCGCGGACCGCAACTTCACGACGAGCACGCTCGCGATCACGGTCGGCTTCGGGCTCTACTTCGGCGCGCTGGTGCTCGTGCCGCTGTGGCTGCAGACCCAGCAGGGATACACGGCCACCTGGGCCGGCATCGCCACCGCGCCGCTCGGCGTCGCCGGGATCGTGATCGCGCCGCTGCTCGGCCGCTTCCAGGGCCGCACCGATCCGCGCCTGCTCGCGACCGTCGCGCTCGTCGGCTGGGGCGCCGCGTCGTTCTGGCGCATGCATTTCAACAGCGACGTGACCCTCGGCGACATCGCCGCCAATTCGCTGCTGATGGGCGCCGCCACCGCGTTCTTCATCACGCCGCTCGTGTCGCTTTCGCTCGCCGGGCTGCCCCGCGAGCGGCTGCCCGCGGCATCCGGGCTGCAGAACGCGCTGCGCCGGATCGGCACGAGCGTCGCGACCTCGGTCGCGCCGACCTACTTCGAGCGTCGTTCCCGCGTGCACAACACCTATCTCGTCGACCACATCACGCCGTACGATTTCGCGTCCGCCGACTGGTTCGCGCGGCTCGATCACGCGGGGCTGTCGCCGTCCGGCGCACTCGTGTCGGTCTCGCATGCGATCGACGTCGAAGCGCACATGCTCGCGCTGAACGATTTCTCGTTCGGCTGCCTGCTGCTGTTCGGCGCGACGCTGCTGGCGGTCTGGTCGATCCGCTCCCGCCACGCGTGACGCGCGACGGAAAACATCCGGAAGCCGTCTCGCCCGGCAGGAGCGACTGACCGGCTAACCGGGCGGCGGGCGGCGCAAGCCCCTGCCGGACCGCATCGCCGTCATGGATGAATCGGCCTGGCGGGCCGCGCTCGACGGCACCGCGAATGAAAAAGGGGCTGCGCGCCGATCGATACGGCGCGCAGCCCCTTCAACTGCGCCGCTTAACGCGGATCAACGCGGGTCGCTGGGCGCCGGCACGTAGCCGTCGGCGAGGATGCCGATCGTCCGCGCGGCCGGCTCGCGCAGGCGCTTGGCCGCCTGATAACCCTCCGACCGATACCACTCGCGGGCGCGCTCCGCCGACTCGAATTCGAGCACGACGACGCGCTTGGGCGCCCAGTCTCCTTCCAGCGTCTCGACTTCGGCGCCGCGCACGAGGAAGCGCCCGCCGTACTTGGCCACCGTCGGCGCGCCGAGCCGGCGGTACGCCTGGTAAGCGTCGACGTCGTGCACGTCGATGTCGAATATCACGTACGCGCTCATGATCGCGCCTCCGCGTGCGCCGGCGCCGCCGCGTCGGCCGGCGCGAGCTGCACGAACACGCGGCCGTTCTCGATCTTCACCGGGTAGGTGTGCACGCACGTCGTCAGCGGCGCGCACAGCGCCATGCCGGTCCGCACGCTGAAGCGCCCCTGGTGCAGCGGGCATTCGATCTCGTCGTCGAGCAGGAAGCCGTCGCTCAATCGCGCGTCGCCATGCGTGCACTGGTTCTCGGTCGCGAAGATCTCGTCGCCGACCGCATACAGCGCGATGTCGCGGCCCCCCACCCAGACGCCGAGTATTCCGTCGGCGCGCACCGTTTCCGGCGCGACTGCATCGATCCATTCCGTAGTCACGTTCGGCACCTCGTTCAGATCGGGTAAATCAGCGAGTTCGGAATCATCTCGCTGTCGTAGACGCAGATGCGCGACTCGAAACGCAGCCCGTGCGGCGTCCGCAGGATGCGGTCCAGGTAGCGCCCGGTGTTGTACACGTCGCTCATCTGCTCGGTCTTCGTGCGCAGCACCGCGTAGTTCGTCTCCGCCTCGATCACCGTGTCGTCGAGATACGTGACGAGCGGCAGCCCGATCACGTGGCGCTGATAGTACGGATCGAAGAACAGCGTCTCCTTGATCCCGTAGACGCGATCCTTCAGCATGCCCTTGCTTTCGAAATCCATCACCGCCAGCGGCAGGTTGCGCTCGTGGTTCTCGCGCGGCACCACCGTGTACCGGCATTGCTCGATGAAGAATTCCGGCCACGCGTCCCAGTCGCCGCCGTCGAGCACGGCCGCATATCTCGCGTTGAGCTGGACGAGCGAATAGAAATCCTCGAAGGTCGCGCCGCCCGCGTGCGGCTCGGCGGCCGGCCGGGCCGTTCTTGTCGTGATCGTGCTCATTCAGGCCTCCATCACTTGGCGCCAGTACTGGTACATGCCGCGCACCAGCGTTTCGCTGACCATGTGTTCGGTCTGCTCGTCGATCTGCCGGCCGCCGAGCTCGTTGTAAACGTTGCCGTGCTGGATCTGCTCGAAGCTTTGCTGCACGCATTCGATGACCTCGCCGTCGTCCGCCGACACGAAGCCGGCCGGCCCGAACAGATTGGCCTGGCGCAGGCGGCGCCGCGTCATCTCCTCGGTGTCGGTCTCGAAACCGAAATGCGTCCACACGTAGTCGAACACGCCCGGGCCGATCGGCCGGATGCGCCGCGTCGACAGCGCATTGACCTGCTGCTGGATGATGACGCTCGGCATCAGCGTGAGCATCACGACAGTCGGATCGCCCCACCACGGTTCGTGCACGACGTCGAGGAAGCGGTCGTCGTGCAGCGTCATGCGCTCCTTGAAGCTCGTCACGTTGTGGGTCACTTCTCCGCCGCCGCCGCCGCTGCGAATCGACACCATCGCGCCGTGCCGGTGATGCGCATCGGTCACGAGCCGGGCGGGATTGTCCGCGCGCCACAGGCCGAAGTTGACGAACCAGGTGTGCAGCAGCCCCGCGTGATACGGATCCTTGATGTTCTCGACCATCAGCTTCCAGTTGCTCGGCACGCGCTGCCGCGTATAGCCGAGCACGGTCAGCTTCGGGCCGTGGAACAGGCGGTCGTAGTAAGGCAGGATGCGCGGGCCGAGGAAATCCTCGAACGATTCGACGTTCTCGTCGAACGACGCGAACACGGCGCCGCCGCGCGTCGACACGCGCAGGCGCCGCAGCGCATGCTTGCCCGGCTCGAAATCCGCCGGCATGCCGCCGTTGATCGTGCCGCCCTGACGCACGCCGCGCCGGAACGGCACGCCGATCAGGTTGCCCTTCAGGTCGTAGTTCCACTGGTGATACGGGCAGTGGAAATCCTTCGCCTTGCCCGAGCGCTCGCGGCAGAACTGCATGCCGCGGTGCGCGCACGCGTTTTCGAAGACGACGATCTCGCCATCCTCCGTGCGCGTCATCACGACGGATCGCTCGCCGACTTCGGTCCGCTGGAAATCGCCGGGAGACGGCACTTCGGCTTCGAGGCCGATGTAGCACCAGTGATTCGCATAGAACAGGCGCTCGAGTTCCCGCTGGTACAGCGCTTCACTCGTATACGCCTCGTATGGCGTGCGGCTGGCGCCGTCGCCTTTCCAGTCGAGCGCGCGGGCGATGTCGATGGGTGAGTTCAAGAGAGCTCCTTTCATTCAGTAAGAAACGGCCTGCCTCGCGACGGCGGCACCGTGCGCGATGAAGCCGGCTGGCGAACGCCGCCGCGCAACCGCCGCGGCAGCCAACTGCTCGATGAGTTCGGCCGTGTGATCCCAGCCGAGACATGCGTCGGTAATGCTTTGGCCGAACACCGGCGGCGTGCCCGGCACCAGGTCCTGCCGCCCCTCGACGAGAAACGACTCGATCATCACGCCCACGATCGCGCGTTCGCCGCGATGCAGTTGCGCGGCGAGGTTGCCGCAGACGTCGATCTGCGCGCGGGTCTGCTTGCCGCTGTTGCCATGGCTCGCGTCGATCACGACGTACGGGGGAAGATGCGCGTCGCGCAGCGCGGCGCAGGCGGCCGCGACGCTGGCGGCGTCGTAGTTCGGGGTCTTGCCGCCGCGCAGGACGATATGCGTGTCGGGATTGCCGGACGTGGTCGCGATTTCCACGCTGCCGGAAACGGAGGGCCTCAGGTAGCTGTGCGACACGCGCGACGCGCGGATCGCGTCGATCGCGACCTTCACGTTGCCGTCGGTGCCGTTCTTGAAGCCGATCGGCAGGTCGAGCCCCGAGGCCGCCTGGCGATGGATCTGCGATTCGGTCGTCCGCGCGCCGATCGCGCCCCAGGACACGAGGTCGTCGAGATACGGCGCGGTCATCGGATCGAGAAATTCGGTCGCGGCCGGCAAGCCCAGCGCATTGATGCCGAGCAGCACCTTGCGCGCGACGCGCAGGCCGTCCTCGATCCGGAAGCTGCCGTCGAGATACGGGTCGTTCACGAGCCCTTTCCAGCCGACCGTGGTGCGCGGCTTTTCGAAATAGACGCGCATCACGATCTCGAGCACATCGGCGTACCGCTCGCGCAGTGGCGCGAGCCGGCGCGCGAACGCCAGCGCGGCGTCCGCATCGTGGATCGAACACGGGCCGACGATCAGCGCAAGCCGGTCGTCCTCGCCCGCGATGATGCGCGCCAATGCGCGCCGCGCATCGCCGATCGACCGTGCCAGGCCGGGATCGCACGGCAACTCGGTGCGCAACCGCTGCGCACTGATCACCGCCACGCCTTGCGTCAACGCTGCCTCAACGGGTTTTTCCATTTAACGCTCCACTCTCGCTGATCGGATGCCGATTTACGGAGGCAATTAGAGCGCGGTCAAATCCCCGGTGATACTGTCATTTATCTCAGAAGCATTTCACATGGTGGATATCTGTGATTTCCGACAGTATTCGGATATGCGGATCACGTCTAACTTAACTCCTGACAAAACACGTTCTCACCTGCTGTTCTGCCAAGGAGCCTCGCAATGAAAAGAAAATATTTTGAAACGCGAATCGACGTGAAGTATCGGGAAACGGACGCGATGGGCCATGTGAGCAGCCCCGTCTATTACGACTATCTGCAGCACGCGTACCTGACCTACATGCACGATCTGCTCGAGCTGCCCTATTCGGAAAAGCTGCCGCACATCATGGTCAAGACCTCGTGCGAATATCTGAAGCCCGCGCAGTACGGCGATACGATCACGGTCCGCAGCAGCGTCACGCGCTTCGGATCGAAGAGCTTCGAACTGGAATACCTGATGGTGCGCGACGGGCAGGCGGACGCCGACGATTCGGCCGACGATCATGCGGTGGTTGCGCGGGCCGTATCCACACACGTGATGTTCGACTACGGCAGCAAGACCACGGTGCCGGTGCCGGAAGAGTTCAGGACGCGCGTGCTGTCGTTCCAGGGCGCGATCTGATGCCGCAGCCGGGGGGCCACGAACGGCCACCCCGGCGCCGTTCAAGCAAACACGATCAGGCCCATCAACACGGCTTTCACGACCGCATTGGTCTTGTTGGACGCGTTGAGCTTGACGATCGATCTCGAGATGTGGAAATTGATCGTCCGCTCGGTCAGGCCGAGAATGATGCCGATCTCATACGCGGTCTTCCCCTCCGCCGCCCATCGCAATACCTCGCATTCGCGCATGCTCAACGCGACATCCACGGGAGCCTCTATATTCGCCGCACACTGAATCATTCGTTTCTCCATCTAGAATAAGACGCCAATGTTTCAGATTCATTTCCGCCGCTCATCTCGATTCACATGCCCCTCGGATTGGATGTTTATTATTTAAAGGCGTCACGAATATTCGGCGAATTCAAAAGCAACGATCTTCCCACCCATTATCTCCGGTGTTGTCACAATGGAATCGAGCATACCGAATCGATTTACGCTTCGGAAGATGCACGAGACGCAATGTATCAATGACGTTGACGCACGCCACCAGAGTTGCACGACACGTCATATCGAAACGGCCGCACGACTGGCGGGCGCGATCGCATCGGCCACGCGCGGCGCGCAGATACTGCGCACGCAATCGCGCAGCCAGCGATGCGCGGGGTCGCGATCGAAACGCGGGTGCCAGATCTGCGAGACGGTCAGGTCCGCGATCGGCAACGGCAGCGTGAAGCTGTACATGCCGGCGCGGGACCGCTCGGTCTGCCGCTCCGGCACGCTGGCGACGAAGTCCGAGCTGCGCGCGAGCGACAGCGCGGTCGGGAAGCTCGATACGACGGTGGTCACCGAGCGCACGATGCCGAGGGAATCGAGCAGCGTGTCGATCGGGCCGTTGAACTGCCCGCGGCGCGACACGCCCACTTGCGGGAACGACGCGAAGCGTTGCGGCGTGATTTCGCCGGTCGCCAGCGGATGATCCGCGCGGACCACGCCGATGAAGCGGTCGCGAAACAGCGCCTGCACGCGCAGTTCCGGGCCGGCCTGGCCGATCACGCCGACTTCGAGGTCGATGTCGCCGTTGCGCAGCGCATCGACATGCTTGTTGGGTTTCGGCGCGAAGCGCAGCCGCACGTCGGGCGCGACGCGCGACGCGTGTTCGAGCAGCGCCGGCGCGAACGTCTCGACGAAGGCCTCGTTCGCGCGAATCGAGAACGTGCGCTTGAGCGTACGCATGTCGACCCGCTCGCACGGGCACATGACCGAATGCGCCTCAACGACGAGCGCATGCACCCTGTCGCGCAACTCGAGCGCACGCGGCGTCGGCACGAGATCGCGCCCGGCCCGCACCAGCAACGGATCGCCCGTCATCACCCGCAGCCGCGCGAGCGACCGGCTGAGTGCGGACGGACTGAGGCCGAGCGCGTTGGCCGCGCCCACGACGCTGTTCTCGGACAACAACGCGTCCAGAACGACGAGAAGATTGAGGTCGATGGAAGTCGCCATGTTGCGCTCTTGCTGTACTGTCGGGACCGGCCGGCCGATGGGCCAGCGGCATCGTGCCTCGGGCGTATGTGCTCCGTGATTCGCGATAGACCGGAAATCGGCAGTCGCGCCGCCGAGCCCGACGCACGATCGTGCGTCCGCCGAAATGGCGGGCAGTGAATGGCGGGGAGTATTCGTGCCGCTGAGAAAAATCCGCTGCGGATTTATTGCACTTGTGAACGATTGTGCACCGCGTTGCAATAAATCGCAACCCGACACGATGCGTATCAGGTTTAAATGAAACGATGAACGCGAATGAACAATAAAACAAAACCGATTCGATTGCGTCGCGCCGCGCATCGCGCACGCAAGCAGGCCGGTGAAGCAAGGCCTGCCGCGGCGGAGCCCGCGCGAGCCTCGGCAGGCGCTGCACGGCCGGCCGGCACGGCGTGCGCGCAAAGCACCGCACGGTGCGCTCATCGCGATCGAATAACAGAACTTTTAGACTCTTCTATTGACTTTCTCGTCAATATTCCGTCGTGGCTCGCATACGTTTCACGAAACAAATCCCGATCAACCGATTTTGCGAAAATCTTCCGGCGATTCGAGAAAACCGGCTGGAGTGTCCGCCGCGCCCGTTTTGCGACTCGATCGGCATTTCACCAGAGTTCGGTGATGTTTCGTCCGACTCGCCCGGCCGGAATGTCCACCGTTGTCAAAACCGCGCTTCAATCTGGCCGGTCCGGCCGCGTATGCAATCGGCGCCGCACTCGCCCATACCTCGCTGCTGCAGCTTGCCCGTGCGCTCTCCCGCGAACCGTCCGCCCCAGGGTGAACGATTCCGCTGTGGCCTCGCCCGCGCCGCAAACAACAGGAATCCTCATGAAATTCGTCGACGCCGGATTACCCAGCGTCCGTCGCGATTCATGCTCGGCGATCACGGAGGCTTGCCGGGCCACCCGGCGCCATCGGCGCTTGCCGGCGGACGTGCGAAACGACGGCGCGACGATGTGCGCTCGACCCATCGCCGCTCGCGGGCGAACCGCCGGTCAGTCGTCGTGCTTGTGGCGCTTTTTGTTCTTGTGCTTGTTGCCGTGGTAATGATCGCTGGAACGCGAGTTGTTGCGCGACACGTGGCCGCCCAGCGCCGCACCTGCGCCGCCGCCCACGGCAGCGCCGACGAGGCTGCCGGCCGTGCCGCCCATCGCGTTGCCCGCAGCGGCGCCGGCGCCGCCGCCCAGAGCGCCGCCGACGACCGCGCCCGTGCGTTCCCGCTTGTTCGACGTCACCGCACCGCCTGCGCCACCGCCCACGGCCCCGCCGATGATCGCCCCCGTGCTCCCGCCGACCGCGTTGCCGACCGCCGCGCCGGCGACGCCACCCAGCGCGCCGCCCAGTGCGTTATTCGTGTCGCCTGCCACGGCAGGCAGCGACGCCACCGCAGTCGCACCGACCACCACTGCCATCCCGGCCAATTTCTTCAGCATTTTTTTGCCCCTTCCGCTTGATGAGATATCGGTGCGCGAATCTAGCACCTTTCCGCTAAGCCCATCGTAATGAAGCGTTAAATCGGGTGTTTTTTCTGACCGGGATCGCCGCGACGGCGCATCCCGTCGGCACGTTCGCCCCCTGCCACGACGCGACGGACGCTTCGTATCGCAGCCCCGGCCTCTCCCGCCGCGTCGGTCCTTCCCGCGCCCACGATCCTGCATTACCATCGTGCGTCCGCCGCGCCTGCCCGCTTCCGGCTGGCGAGCCCAGCCACCTCCCCGTTCCCGCAACCGATGCTTGCCCTCATCATCCTCGCCGGCCTCTGGGCCGGCCTCCAGAACGCCCTCGCGGGCGGCGGCTCGTTCATCACGCTGCCCGCGCTGATCGTGTCGGGGATGTCACCGCTCGCGGCCAACATCACGTCGACGGTCGCGCTGTTTCCCGGCCAGGTCACGACGGGCTGGGCGAGCCGGAACATGGTGAGCGGCGTCGGCAGGCTGCCGTTTCGCGCACTGTTCGCGATCAGCGTGGCCGGCGGCGCGCTCGGCGGCCTGCTGCTGCTCAAGACGCCGTCGTCGATCTTCTCGCACCTGGTGCCGTGGCTCGTGCTGTTCGCGACGGTCGTGTTCGCGTGGGGCAGTTTCTTCCGCAAACCGGGCGCAGGCGCGCAACATCTCGGCCCCGTCGCGGCCGGGGTCTCGCAGTTCCTGATCGCGGTCTACGGCGGCTACTTCGGCGGCGGCATCGGGTTCCTGATGATGGCCGCGCTGACGATGGCCGGCCTGCCGCCGCGCCACGCGATGTCGACGAAGAATGCGCTCGCGGGCGTGATGAACGCATCGGCCGTCGTGCTGTTCGTGACGTCGCCCGAACTGCACTGGCGGGCGGCGATCGCGCTCGGTGCGGGCGCGATCGTCGGCGGCCTGCTCGGCGCGTGGGCGCTGCATCGCGTGAACGAACGCGTGCTGCGCATCGCGATCGTCTGCATCGGCGCGCTGCTGACCGTCGGGTTGTTCGTCAAACCAATCTGACGCACGCCCGTTGCCGCCGCGATCGCGGCAAGCGACGCACAAACCGCAACACGTCTTTCGCGATCCGGTGCCGAACCGGGTCGCGCTGCCAGGGCTTGTCGCCGTGCCGGAGTCGCAGGCGTTCAACCCGGATTCGCGCGTCCCGTGTCGGTTCGCGGTCCTGACGGCGCGCGCGAACGTCGCGGCGCATTGCTTGCGGCGAAGGCAGCCGTCGTTCGGGCCGGCCGCCGGCGTGAAGCATCGCAGGCCGGCGCAAGGCCGACTGGTGTGTGCATTCCGTTCAGCCGAACGGCCGCACGCCGATCAGCGGGCCGTGCAGGAACCGCGCGAACACGGCCCAGGCGACGAGTCCGGCCACAACGGCCGCGACGTCGCCGGCCAGCCCGCCGGCCGGATAGCGGACACCGTCGCGGCGATCCCGCGCACGCGACACGACGAAATCGACGATCGACCACACGAAGAACGCGCCGAACAGCACGACTGCGTGCACGGTGCCGTTCACCAGCAGGTGCGCCACCGCCCAGACCATCACGCCGGCCAGCATCGGATGGCCGACGAGCGTCTTGATCCGGTTGCGCGGCACGTACGACGCGGCGATCAGCACGAACGCGACCGCAGTCAGCATGCCCGTCAGGTGGCGCACGCCGACCGGCGACACCCACAGCAGCGTCGCGCCCGCCCGGGCGATCCCGTACCCCCAGATGATCAGCGCGAAACCGACGATCGACGCGATCGCGTAACCGCCCTTCCAGCCCCTCTCGCCGATCCGCTCGATCGTCGCGGACCGCCAGCCGTCGGCGACGATCCGGATCGAGTGCACACCGAGGAAGATCGCTAAACCGAGAATCAGGACGAGCATCGGCTGTCTCCGTCTGGGATGGTGAGTGGGGAAGCGTTCCGCGCGGCGTACGGTGCGCCGTTCGCGGGGCCGGCGGCGAGGCCGGTGCGGGTCGCCAGGCACGGGCGCAACCCGCGCCGATCATAAACGCCGGGGCGGCCGTTGTGAAGCATGCAGGACGTGCGGTGCGTCAAGCTCGATGCATTCGTGCGCCGGATCGTGCGGGCGAGTCGGCACGCGCAGCGTGCGGGTGGGCCGCGACGGGCATACCTGAAATTCAGGAACGCGAAAATCGCGACGCCGTCGCTTCTCGTAACCGGTACTACGCCTGCTTGCGCTTCGCCGCAGGTTTCGGTGCCGGCGCGGGCGATGATTTCGATGCCGGTTTCGCTTTCTGCGCCGACACCGGTTTCGATGCGGATTTCGCCGCCGGCTTCGTTTTCTGTGCCGACGCGGGTTTCGTTGCCGGCTTCGTTGCCGGTTTCGTTGCCGGTTTCGCCGCAGCCTTCGCAGCAGCTTTCGGCGCGGCCTTCGGCCCCGCCCCGGCTACCGTCTTCGACGCCGCCCTCGCCTTGCGCTTCGGCGGCCCGGCCAGCAGCGCCGCGCGATACGCGCCGCGGCACCAGTCGAACAGCGCGCCCGCATCCTCGAGCACGTCGGCCGGCGTTTCGTAATAGCCCTCGAGCGCGACGGTGCGCGTGGGCCGCGCATACGAGAACGGCCCCATCCCCGCCGCGACGAACGCCGGCCGGTTCACGTCGTCCACACGCAGGAACAGCGACCCGCGCGACAGGAAGCCGAACATCACGCCGTCGAGCCGCAACGCCGCACCGCTGAAGAACCGTGCAACGGTGACCGTGCCGAGCGGCGCAAGCCGATACGCGATTTCCTCACCGTGCGCCTTCTCCGCCTGCCAACTCATGCGGACACCTCGCAGCGCCGCGTCCACGCATCGAACTCCGCCGCGTCGACACCGACGGCCGCCGCGCTCTCGCGAATCTGCCGCCACGTCGCGCGGTCGACCGGAATGCCGGCCGTGCCGCGCGCGGCGCGGCTCGCTTCTTCAGGTTCTCCAGGCATCCGCACCGGCGTATCGCCGGCCTGCGGCGACGCCTTCGCCCATGCAACGAATGCATCGGCTTCGCGTTCGGCATCGGCCGCGTCGAACGCGTTCGGATCGATCAGCACCGACAGCATCCCGTTGACGATCGCACTCGTCTTCTGCAGCGTATCGCCGTACGTCGTATGCCCGCCCACCAGCGCACCGCCGAAGATCTCGCACATCGCCGCGAGCGCATAGCCCTTGTGCAGCCCGAACGGCAGCAGCGCGCCGAACGGCTGCTCGTGCATCACGGCCGGATCGTCGGTCGGCTGGCCGCGATGGTCGATCAGCGACCCGGCCGGCACGCGCTTGCCCTGGTTGTAGGCGACGCGCGTCTTGCCGTACGCGATCGCGCTCGTCGCGAAATCGAGCAGCAGCGGCGGCTTGCCCGCTCGCGGATACGCGGCGCAGAACGGGTTCGTGCCGAAACGCGGATCGGTGCCGTGCAGCGGCGCGACCAGCAGGTCGCCCGGCACGTTGACGAAATGGAACGACACGAGCCCCGCGCGCGCGCACTGTTCGGCCCAATGCCCGATGCGGCCCAGGTGGTGAACGTCGCGCAGCCCGATCGCGCAGATGCCCATGCGTCGCGCGCGCTCGATCCCTTCGACCATCGCCTCGAACGCGATCACCTGGCCGAAGCCGCGCCCGCCGTCGATCGTCAGCACCGCGCCGCCGTCGCGGACGATCGACGCGTGCCCGTTCAGCTGCAACTGCCCTTCCCGCCACGACGCGACGTAATTCGGGATCATCCCGATCCCGTGCGAATCGTGTCCGGCGAGATTCGCGCCCACCAGATGATCGGCGACGAGCGTCGCCTCGCGCGGGTGGCTGCCGGCCCGTTCCCAAAGTGCCGCGACGAATGCATGCAGCGGTTCGGCGCGCATGCGCAGCGGTTCGGTATCGGGCGTCGGCAATGCGGTCATCGGCAACACTCCATCCAGTCGGTTCGGGTCGGGCAACCGGTACGTCGAACGTCGCGACGATCAGCGCGCGGTCGCGATCACGTCGGCCACCGCCGCCGTGAGCTTCTTCGCGTACGGCACGTGCAGGAACTCGTTCGGGCCGTGCGCGTTCGACTTCGGCCCGAGCACGCCGCACACCATGAACTGCGCCGCGGGAAAGCCTTCCTGCAGCACGTTCATCAGCGGAATCGTGCCGCCGAGGCCCATGTACGCGCAGTCGGCGCCGAAGTGGCGGCGCGACGCGGCGTCGAGCGACGACGCGAGCCACGGCGCGAGATCCGGCGCGCTCCAGCCGGTCGCGGCGCCCGCGTCCGGCTTGAACGTGACCTTCGCGTTGTACGGCGGATCGAGTTCGAGCAACGCCTTCAGTTGCTGTACGGCCTGCGCGGCGTCGACGAGCGGCGGCAGCCGCAGCGACAGCTTGAACGCGGTGCGCGGACGCAGCACGTTGCCCGCATCGGCGAGCGCCGGCATGCCGGCCGCGCCGGTGACCGACAGCGACGGACGCCACGTCGAATTCAGCAGCGCCTCGCGCGGATCGGTCGTGGTCGGCAGCACGGGCTTGCCGTCCTGGCCGCACGCCCACGGCAGCCCCTTCCACACCGTGTCGCCGAGAATCGCGGCGGCGGCCTCGGCTTCGCGCACGCGGCTGGCCGGAATCTCGCAATGGAACGCGCCCGGCAGCAGGTTGCCGTTCTTCGCGTCCTCGAGGCGTTCGAACAACTGGCGCATCACACGGAAGCTCGACGGCGCGATGCCGCCATAGACGCCCGAATGAATGCCTTCTTCGAGTACCTCGACCTGCAGGTCGCCGGACACGAGGCCGCGCAGCGACGTGGTGAGCCACATCTGGTCGTAGTTGCCGGCGCCCGAATCGAGGCACACGACGAGCGATACCTGGCCGAGCCGGTCGCGCAACGCGTCGACGTACGGCAGCAGGTCGTAGCTGCCCGACTCTTCGCAGGTCTCGATCAGGCCCACGCAGCGCGGCCGCTCGATGCCCTGCTCGTCGAGCGCGCCGAGCGCCGCGAGGCTCGCGTAGATCGCGTAGCCGTCGTCCGCGCCGCCGCGGCCGTACAGCTTGCCGTTCTCGAACTTCGGCGTCCACGGGCCGAGGTCCGCGCGCCAGCCGTCGAATTCGGGCTGCTTGTCGAGGTGGCCGTACAGCAGGATCGTGTCGGTGCTGCCCGAGCGCGTGGCCGGCGACTCGAAGAAGATCACCGGCGTGCGGCCCGGCAGACGCACGATTTCGAGCTTCAGGCCCTTCACCGGCTGCCGTTCGGCCCACTGCGCGGCGTCGGTGACGACGCGCTCGAGATAGCCCCGCTTCGCCCAGTCGGGGTCGAATGCGGGGCTCTTCGCGGGAATCGCGATGTAGTCGGTCAGCGCGTGGAGGATTTCATCGTTCCACTTGCGCTCGATGAAGGTCACGAGCTTGTCATGGTCGAGGACGCGGGTAGTGTCGACGGATGTCATGGTGGGGGTGCCTGGATCGGGCTGACGAAAACCCAGATCATACGCCGATGCTTCCCCGCCGGCGCCCCCTTCCCGGCTGTTCGGACCGCGGTCGGCAACGCGTCGCGCAGCCCGGCCGCGCAGGCGAGCGCGTCTCGCCACAGCCGCCGCGTCGGTTCACCCGCATCCTTCTTCGCGTGCGGGACGGCATCGTTGTTCGGAATGAGCGGCCGCCGCCACATGAGTCGCGCTTTTCATCGTCGCGCACGCGCGGCCCTGCCCGGCGCGCGCTACGTGCCGCCGCGATCCATCCCGCGCCGGTACGCGGCCGGGCTCGTCGCCGCGACGCGCCGGAAATGCCGGCGCAGCGATTCCTCGGAACCGAACCCCGCGCGCGCCGCGATCTGCGCGAGCGACAACGCGGGCTGCGCTTCGAGCATGTCCTTCGCGACGTTCACGCGTTCGCGGATCAGCCACGCGAGCGGCGACATCCCCGTCGCATCCGCGAACTGCCGCTGCAGCGTGCGCGTGCTCATCGCGGCCTGCGCGGCGAGCGATGCGAGCGTGTGCGGCTCGGCCGCATGCGCGCGCATCCAGTCGATCAGCTTCGCGAGCCGGTCGGTGCCGCCCGGTGCGACCGGACGCGGCACGAACTGCGCCTGCCCGCCGTCGCGATGCGGCGGCAGCACGAGGCGCTGCGCGACGCGGTTCGCGATCGCGCCGCCATGATCGCGGCGCACGAGATGCAGCAGCATGTCGAGCCCCGCCGCCGAGCCGGCCGACGTGACGATCCGCCCTTCGTCGACGTACAGCGCATCCGGATTTACGCGCAGCGCCGGATAACGCGCCTGCAGACGTTCCGCATACCGCCAGTGAGTCGTCACGGTCAGGCCGTCGAGCACGCCGGCCGCCGCCAGCACGAACACGCCCGAACAGATCGAGCAGAGCCGCGCGCCGCGCCGGTGCGCGGCCCGCAGCTTCTTCAGCAACGGCTCGGGCGGGCGTTCGTCCGGATCGCGCCAGCCGGGAATCACGATGGTGTCCGCGCGATCGAGCATCGCGAGCCGGTAGGGCGCGGCAACGGTAATGCCGCCTGCCGCGCGCACGGGCCCCGGCTCGCTCGCGCACACCGCGAAGCGATACCAGTCGACGCCGAGTTCCGGGCGCTCGAGCGCGAACAGTTCGACCACGCAGCCGAATTCGAACGTGCAGAGGCGATCGTAGGCGAGCGCGACGACGAGATGATTGTGCATGGCGCGATGTTACCGGAACTTGTCGATCGCGCCACTGCCGCGAAACCGGCCGAACCGCGATACTGCCCCTCATTGCGGCGCGTTTCGTGCCCGTTCAACCCGGAGAGCCCGACCATGTCCCACGTCACCGACATCCCCGCCGCCGACAGCCCGGCCGCCCTCGCGCATTTCGAGGCATCGCTGCGCTTCGAGACCGACTGCTGGGACGTACACGATGCCCTCGCGTCCGGCACGCCCGATTTCGTGCTGCTCGACGTGCGCGGCCCCGACCTGTTCGCCGCCGGCCACGTGCCCGGCGCGCGCAACCTGCCGCACCGCAAGATCATCGAAAGCAAGCTCGCCGGTTACCCGGCCGACACGCTGTTCGTCGTCTACTGCGCGGGGCCGCACTGCAACGGCGCCGCGCGCGCGGCGGTCCGGCTCGCGCGCCTGGGCCGCCCGGTCAAGCTGATGATCGGCGGCGTGACGGGCTGGCTCGACGAAGGTTTCGCGCTGAGCAACGACGACCAGCCGGCGGACGCCGAAGCCGCCTGATCGTCACTAAAAGCGCAACAATCAATTGCCTGCACACGAGCGGAAAAAGCGCGACAATCAGCCTCATTGCAGTTTGGACGGAGCAGCACCATGCATGATGCAGTCCTGATTCAAGTGGCCGGTTCAGTCGCGGCGATCGCGCTCTATTTCCTGCCGGCCGTCATTGCAGACCGGCGCGGCCGGCACGACAAGCTGACGATCGCGATGTTCAACGCACTGTTCGCATGGACGGGCATCGGCTGGCTGATGACGCTGTACTGGGCATGCCAGCCGAACCCGCGCACCGACGTCGCGCAGACGATCCTCGCGAAGCGCCGCGGCGTCAGCATGCGGACCTTCTCGACCGGCCTCGTCGAACGCGTGCAGCGCCGCGTCGCCGCGCAGGAGCAATGGGCGGAAAAGCAAGGCTGCCGTTAAGCCCCCGCCGTCAAGCCACTCTTCCCCGCTTCACCGTATCGCGTCGAACTTCGGCATCCTGACGTTGGTCGACGCGCGGTAATCCCACTTCAGCGCGTCGCGCGGCGGCCAGCCGCCCGCACGCAGCCGCGCCGCGAACGCCCCCGCCGTCACCGCCCGTGCGATCCGCTCGCCCGGACACCCATGCGGCCCCGTGCCGAAGCCGAAATTCGGCCCCGCCGCGCGGCCCGGCATCAGCCGGTGCGGATCGCGATGCACGGCCGGATCGCGGTTCGCCGCGGCAAGCACGACGAGGATGGCATCGCCGGCGTCGACGCGCACGCCTTCGATCGTCGTGCGCGCCGCGACGAAGCGGCGCGTGTTCTGCACCGGCGCATCGAAACGCCCGACTTCGGCGACGAATGCGTCGAGCGCGGCGGCATCCGGCACCGTGCCCGCTTCGCCGTTCCATGCCACGAGTGCATTGCCGAGCCATGCGGCCGTCGCCTCGCACGTCTGCGACAGCAACCCGACGAGATTCGCGACGAGCGCGCCGCTCGCGTGCCAGCCCGACGCACGGGCCGCCTGCTGTACCGCGGCGACCAGCGTGCCGTCGTGCGCACGCGACCGCGCGAAGCGTTCCGTCATCCGGTCGAGCAGGTGCCGCGCCGCGTCGCTCGCGCGCGCCAGCGCTGCGGCATCCGATAGCGGCGACAGCGCGACGACGAACTCGACGACCCGAGCGGCAATGTCGTCGAGCTGCGTTTCGTCGAAGCCGAGCAGATCGGCAACCGCGCACACGGGCACCGTCATGCACCACGCGTTCAGCGCGTCGACATCGCCGGGCGCCGGTAACCGCCGCGCGGCAAGCACGTCGGCGCGATCGCGCAGCGCATCCGTACCGATCGGCGCGAACGCCGCGCGCAACGCCTGCTTCGGTACGTCGTGTCGCGACGGGCCGTCGTTCATGCGCACGAGGTCGCCGAACAGCGCGCCGGCCGTCGTGCCGCGCAACGCGGGCGGCACCGGCGCGTCCAGCGGCCGCACGCGGCAGGCCGGATGGCCGAGCACGGCCGTCACGGCGGCCGCGCGGCTCGCGACCCACAGGCCGAGCGTCGCGTCGAACGCGAGCGGCGGCCCGTCGACGAGCGCTGCGTAATAGGGATAGGGATCGCGGTGCGTGACCGCGGCAACAGGATCGGTCGGGTTCATGCGCTCAGTATCGGCGCCGCGCGCCGCCGCATGTTTCGGGATGGCGCGAAATGTCGTCGCACGGGCGCCGCGCGCCACGCGTGACACGTCGCGGCATCGCGGCGGCCGGCGTCAGGCCGCCGACCGCGAGCGGAGCGACTGCATGCGCAGCCGGACCCGTCCGGCCGAAATCGCGCGCGGCTCGGGCACCACCGTGTCGTGATGGAACATTTCCTGCCGGAACTCGCCGCTTTCGTCGAACCACTGGCAGATCAGCCAGTCGCCGTCGTCGAACACGACCGGCCCGGCATACGTGACGGTCATGCGCGGCCCGCCCGTTTTCAGCGTCACGACATCGCCCACGCGAAATCCGACGCGGTGATTTTCTCGGATCGTCATCGCTCTCTCAGCTTTTTATATATTGAATATATTGATATTCCCGGCAGGCACTCGCCGATCATTGGAACGTGCCGCAGATTATCAATCAAAAAATCATCCCGCAACTCCCACGCACTGAAACGTTCTGAACTGGAACCTGCAACAATGCGCGGTATCGTCGCGTATGAAGGCCCGCCAAGCCTCAGATCCGGCGCGGTTTGCGCGCCGGCGGCAGCCGATCGGAGCGGAATGCGGAGAATAAACGACGATTTTCGCGTCAGCGTCGGCGATTAATGCGGACGCGAAACCGATTGATTATCGTCAACCAATGCTTAAGCGGAAGCGATTCCGGATTTTATTGGGGCTCATTCATCGAACAAAATCGGCGAATTATCCGGCGCCGCAAACCAGCGGTTGATATCGCGCCCCGGCACGGCTGCCCGGCTGAAGGTGAACGTGCCGTCGCGCCGCATCTCCGTCGCCGCGCGCAGGAACGCACCGAACGCGGCCCGCGCCAGCGCGCCGCCGACGCTGACACGCTTCACGCCGAGCGCCGCCAGCGCGTCGAGGCTCAGCAACCCGCCCTGCAGACCCATGACGACATTGACGGGCGCGCCGACCGCCCGCGTCACGGCCGCGATTTCGTCGGGATCCGTGATGCCGGGCGCATAGAGCACGTCCGCGCCGGCGTCGCGATAGGCGACGAGCCGCGCGATCGTGTCGTCGAGGTCGCGGCGGCCGTGCAGGTAATTTTCGCAGCGGGCGGTCAGCGTGAACGGAAACGGCAGCGCGCGCGCCGCGTCGACGGCCGCCGCGATGCGCTCGACCGACGCGTCGCGCGCATAAATCGGCGTATCGGCACGGCCGGTCGCGTCCTCGATCGAGCCGCCGACCGCGCCCGCCTCGGCCGCCAGCCGGATCGTTTCGGCCACCGTGTCGGGCGCGTCGCCGAAGCCGTTCTCCAGATCGGCGCTCACCGGCAGGCCGCCCGCGGCGACGAGCTCGGCGATATGAGCGAGCATCGCGTCGCGCTCGATCGCGTTGTCGGGGCGCCCTTTCGAAAACGCGTAGCCGGCGCTCGTCGTGGCGAGCGCCTCGAAGCCGGCCATCGCGAGCAGGCGCGCGGTGCCGGCATCCCACGGGTTCGGGATGATGAACGCGCCGGGGCGCGTGTGCAGCGCACGGAAAGCTTCGGCGTGGCGGGCTTGCAGGTCGGAACGGGTCATCGCGAACTCCCGGGAAGGTGTTGACGGATGAGCTTACGCCGGTCGTGCACGCGACGTTTCAGCTTTCGCCGAAATGTCGTCGCGCAACAGGAAAGACGCTGGCGTCGAAGCGGCCCGCCACTACGCCGGGCCGCCCACGTCGGTTCACGTCGATGCGGGCGGTCCGCCGCCGATGCCGAGCAACACGTCGGTGACGGCCTCGGAGAACCGCATCGCGCGACCGTCGATCAGCACGCCCTCCGGATTCGACGGATCGCGTACCGCTTGCGGCACGCCGTGCGCGATCAGCACGCGCGCGCACGCTTCCCAGTCGGGATCGCCGACGCCCTCCGGTTCGTTGACGGACGCCCAGGACAGCGTACCGAGCGCGTCGCTGCCGAATCCGTGCATCTCGCGCCAGCTTGCGCCGTGCGCGAGCAGGAACGCCAGCAGTTCGGCATCGCCGCGGAACACCGCGTGATTCAGCGCGCTCGCGTCCCAGTCGCCGCCTCGCGCGGCGATCGGCCAACCGAGTTCGACCATCGCCTTCACCGCGTCGCGCGAACCCCATGCGGCGGCGTCGGGCAGCAGCCGCAGCCGGTCGTCGGACAGCGCGCCGGGCAATTCGGGATGCTTCGCCTGAATACGCCGTGCGTCGTCGGCATCGGCGCGCGCGCAGGCCGCCATGAACGCGTCTTGCGCATCGAGCGCCTCCTGCGCGCCGGCCGCGCGCAACAGCGCCGCGACCTCGGACAACCCGGTCTGCATCGCGAGCCGATACGCGCTGACGCCCGCGGCGGTCCGCGCGCCGGGATCGGCGCCGGCCGCCAGCAGCGCGGCGACGTGGCGCGCCGGGCAACGCACGGCGATCGCGCGCAGCAACGGCGCGCCCCACGTCTTCGTCGGCCCTTCGCCGGCCGGCTCGTTCGGGTCGCCGCCATGCGCGAGCAGCAACTCGAGCGCGGCCGCGTCCGGCATGTCGAGCGCGCGCCGCAACGCATTGGTCCCGCCCACCCGGGCGCCGTGCTCGAGCAGCAGGCGCGTGCATGCCGGGTTCTCCACCGAGTGATACAGCGATTCGCCGTCGTTCGGATCGGCGCCGGCTTCCAGCAGCATCGCGGTGAGCGCGGGATCGCGATTGACGCCGGCGGCGCCATACAGCGCCGACAGCGGCGCCGACTCGTCGGGCTCGGCGAGCGAGGCCGGCGGATACCGGTTGCCGATCCGCTGGTTCGGATCGACGCCCGCGTCGAGCAGATGGCGCGCGCACGCACGCAACCTGGCCGCGAATTCGGGAAGCTGCCCGAGCCGCGAATGCGTGACGGCGACGAGCGGCGGCAGCTTCAGCACACCGCCGGCGCGCGCGATCCAGCCGGGATCGGCGGCCAGCGCCGCCTTCACCGCGGCGAGATCGCCGGCCGCGCATGCGATCGCCGGGTCCGCCGACACGAGATCGGGATGGTCGAGCAGCAATTGCGCGGCCACGCGCGGCCGGGCCGCGTCGACGCCGCCGGTCACGTCCGCGCCGTACGCGTGGTCGAGCCAGCGCCGCATCAGCAGCGACCGCGCTTGCCGCGCGAGCGCATGCGTTTCGACGAACGCGCCGAGATCGGCCCAAGAAGCAAAACCGTACTCGCGCGCGATGCACGACTGCGCGTCGTGCAGACGAAGCCCGAGCGCGAGCGTTTCGGCATGCGTGCGGTTCGCGGCGGCGGGCAGGAATGCGACGAAGCGTGCGACGGCATCGGCGTCGCCCTGCCGGTACAGGCGCAACAACGCCTTGGCCTGCTTTTTCAGATGATCGGGATGGGCGTCGGGAGGCAGCTTTTTCATGCGGATCCTTGTGCATGGATGGCCGAAGGTCCGCAATACCGCCAGCACGAAGGATGGGGAAAGACCGGGTTTGCCGCGACAGGTGGGTTGAACCCTTTCCGCGGACCCGGAAGCGACCTGCATCGCTGCCCGGTATCGTAGGCGACGGCCGTCGGCATCGTCAATCGCGCGGCATCGCGCATGCGCGCAGCAGCGACGCCGTTCAGCCCGCGAGTTTCTTCGTCAGGAAGATGCGCGTGTGCCCGACCGGATAATCGGGCAGCTCGCCGAAGCGGACATAGCCGCGCTTCTCGTAGAACGGCCGCGCCTGGAAGTCGAACGTGTCGAGCCATGCGCTATGACAGCCGCGCGCGACGGCCTCCTGTTCGGCCAGATCCATGATGCGCGTGCCGGCGCCCTGCCCGCGCGCGGCCTCGGGCACCACGAGCAGGTCGACATGCAGCCAGCCGAACGCCGTGCCGCCCCACAGGCCGCCGACCACCGCGCCGGCCGCGTCGGTCGCGATCACGGCCAGCGGCCGGAAGTCGACCGGGCCGGCCTGGCTTTCGTTGAAGCGAATGAGCGGCGCGACGATCTGCTTGCGCACGTCCGCGTCGCCCGCGTCGGTCACTGCATAGGTCAACGTCATCGATTACGTCGGGTCATCAATGAAGGTTCGCTGAAACCGCACATCCCGCGCCCGTCAAACGACGTACGCGCCCTTCGCGTGCAGTTCCGCCTCGGTCCGCTCGAGCGCGGCGATCGCATCGCTGCCTTCGAGCGCCAGCAACTGCGCGACCAGCGCCTCGGCCATCGCGTGCGCGGCCACCAGCGACGGAAAGAACGACGGGCTGTCGTGCGTGAAGATCAGTTGCGCGTCCGCGTGCAGCGCGATCGGCGACACCGCGCTGTCGGTGATCGCGACGATCCGGCTGCCCTGCGCCTTCGCGGCCTGCGCGACGCGCGTCGCCTCGGCCGAATACGGCGCGAAGCTGACGATCACGGTCACGCTCTGCTTCGCGATCGTCCGCAACTCCATTTCGAGCGAACCGGCGACGCCGTTGAGCAGCGACACGGTCGGACGGAACAGCCGGTAGCCGTAGACGAAACCGAACGCGACCGGATAGCACGAGCGAAAGCCCGCCACGTGCACGTGCGATGCCTTGCGGATCAGCCTCGCCGCATCCGCGAGCGCGTGCGCGTTCTGCGCGGCGGTCGCCGACAGGTTGTGCTGCTGCGCGGCGAGCAGATCGTGCGCGAGCGACGCCTTCGCGTCGGGCCGCACCAGCGAGCGCGCACGCTGCGTGAGCGGCTCGGGCCGCGTGCGCACGCGCGCGACGCACAGGTCGCGCAGCTCGTTCCAGCCTGGAAAGCCGAATTGCTGCGCGAGCCGCACGAGCGACGCGGGCTGCACCTGCGCGCGCTGCGCGACCTTGCGCATCGACGACGTGGCGACTTCGTCGGGATGATCGAGCAGGAAGGCGGCGCCCGCCTGGAATTGCGGGCTCAGCTCGGAAAATTGCGCCCGGATCCGGGACGCGAGTTCGTCGAAATTGGCGGCCATCTTGGTGGGAACGGGAACCGGTCGTCCATGGTATCACCGGCCCCGCGCCCACCTGTCAGCGCAGCACTTCGACGTGATCGGCGTCGACCTTCACGCTGCCCGACCATTTGCGCTCGAATTCGCCGGTCAGCTTCACTTCGTTCTTGTCGCTGACGGGCTGGCCGGCTGCCCACAACTTGTGGTCGATCTCGACGCGGATCGTACCGGTGGCATCGGCGAATTCGTAATCCTCGCCGCCGACGTGCTTCACGATGCGCCCCTGCAACTGCACGTGCTGGTCGTCCTTGCCATTCGCGAGCAGCTCCTTCACCGTCGTCGTGGTCAGCGCGGACGGCCCCGTGTATTGCGCATGGACGGCGGCAGGCAGCGTGGCGAGTGCAATCATCAGGATTCTGGCCAGGTGTTTCATGATCTCGTTCCTCTTCTTCGATGTGGCGCCGCGCTTCGTTGAACGCGACGGCGCCAGATTACGGACCGTAAGATTAAGCAAACCTGAAGGGCATGCCGAAGTGACACGGCGCCGCATCGGACGAGTACGAAACGAGGCCGCGCACCGCGCGCATTTAAGCCAGACCTAAGATGCGCACGCTTATCATGGGAACCCCGGGCGCCGCGGCGCCCCCGTTGAAGAGACACGAATCCATGCGCGTACTGCTCGTCGAGGACGATCCGCTGATCGGCAGCGGGCTCGAACAGGGCCTCAAACAGGAAGGCTTCGCGGTCGACTGGGTGAAAGACGGCGACGCCGCGTCGCTCGCGCTGCGCACGACCGGCTACGGGCTGCTGCTGCTCGATCTCGGGCTGCCGAACCGCGACGGCCTGTCGGTGCTCGCCGCGCTGCGCCGCCGCGACGAAAACCTGCCCGCGATCATCATCACCGCGCGCGACGGCGTGCCGGACCGCATCGCGGGCCTCGACAGCGGCGCGGACGACTATCTCGTCAAGCCGTTCGAGCTCGACGAACTGCTCGCCCGCATCCGCGCGGTCAACCGCCGCCATGCGGGCCGCGCGCAGACGACGCTCGCGATCGGCCCGCTGCGGCTCGATCCCGTCAAGCACCTCGTCTGGCTCGACGACGACGAAGTGCCGCTGTCGCCGAAGGAATTCGTGCTGCTGCACGAGCTGATGCGCGAACCGGGCGCGGTGATTTCGCGCGAACAGTTCGAGGAACGGCTGTACAGCTGGGGCGAGGAAATCGAGAGCAACGCGGTGCAGGTGCATATCCACAACCTGCGCAAGAAACTCGGCCACGACGTGATCCGCACGGTGCGCGGCGTCGGCTACCGGATCGGTGACGGCACGTGACGCGCGTGCAACGCGCGCTCGCGCGCTGGCGCAACGCGTCGCTGCGGCGGCGCCTGCTGACGTGGCTGATGCCGGCCGCCTGCGTGATCGGCCTGGTCGCGAGCGCCGGCACCTACTGGGGCGCGCTGCGCGAACTCGACGACCTGCTCGACGACCAGATGCGCAGCATGTCGAAACAGATCGTCGTCGGCCCGAACGGCGAGCTGTCGTTCAGCAACCATGCCAGAGGCAAGCACGGCTTCGAGGCGAGCGACCCCGATGCGGTGCTGCTGCAGGTGTGGCGCAACGGTACGCTCGTGTATTCGACCGACCGCGACTCGAAGCTGCCGCCACCCGCGCAGCAGGGCATCGCGAGCGTCGACGTCGGCGGCCAACCGTGGCGCACCTATGTGACGGAGCGCGGCGGCACGACGATCCGGCTCGCGCAGGCGCGGCATGCGCGCTGGGAAGCGATCGCGGGCATCGCCGTCCATCTGCTGTGGCCGGTGTTCTCGATGCTGCCGCTGCTCGCGCTGGGCCTGTGGTTCGGCATCGGCGCGGGGCTGCAGCCGCTGCGGGCGATCGCGGCAGGCCTGAAACGCAGGAATGCGAACAACCTCGAGCCGGTCGACGTCGCATCGATGCCGAACGAGGTCCGTCCGCTCGCCGAGGCGATCAACGACCTGCTCGCGCGCCTCGACCGCTCGTTCACGTTGCAGCGGCACTTCATCGCCGATGCCGCGCACGAGCTGCGCACGCCGATCATGGGGCTGTCGATCCAGTCCGAACTGCTGCGGCGCGCGGCGACCGCGGAGGAGCGCGAGCGCATCCTCGCGCAGATCCACGCGGGCACGACGCGCCTCGGCCACCTCGCCGAGCAGTTGCTGACGCTCGCGCGCCTCGAACCCGATGCGCAGGCGGCCGTCGCCGCGTCGGCGCCGGTCGATCTCGCCGCGCTGTGCCGCTCGGTGGTGTCGGACCGCGCGCGCGTCGCCGACGCGCACCGCATCGATCTCGGCGCGATCGTCGACGCACCGGTGATGGCCGCTGGCAATGCCGACACGCTGCACGTGCTGCTGAACAATCTCGTCGACAACGCGATCCGCTATGCAGGCGAAGGCGCGCGCGTCGACGTGTCCGCGCGCATCGACGGCGCGACGCCCGTGCTCGAGGTGGCCGACGACGGCCCCGGCATTCCGGAGGCAGAACGCACCGACGTGTGGGAGCGCTTCTATCGCGGCGAAGGCGCGCAGGCAGTCACGTCGTCGGGAAGCGGGCTCGGGTTGTCGATCGTCAAGCGGATCGCCGAACAGCATCGCGCGACCGTCGCGCTCGCGACCTCGCGCGGCGGGCGCGGGCTGACCGTCACGGTGCGCTTCCCGCGGCCGGCCTGATGCGCGGGCGGCGGGCGGCTTGTCCACAGATTATGTTGGCAAGCTTGTGGACAACCCCTCCATTAACGGCACCAAGCCGTTGATCGGAAAGGGTTTGTCATCGGTGCGCGGCAAACGCGCCGGACTGCGGCAAGCACGCGCTCACATCGGCCGCTTCACGCTGGCGGCCGCCGACGAAACCGACTTGCTCGTCGTCTGAAGGCCGACGCGGCGTTCATGAAGCGGCAGCCGGGATTCATCTCGACGCAGCCTCATCCAGAAGGTCGGCGTGGCCGATATCTGCACGGCGCGAGTCCGCGTGTGCGACGTGTGGCGGCGCGTGACATCGGCCGAATCGCGACCGCCGACTTCTCCACAGAAAATGTTGGCAAGCTTGTGGATATCCTGCGCACCGCGACGCTAAACCCTTGATCCGATGGACTTTGGCACGCGTGATGCAGACGCGGCGCACGTGATGGCCGTCGCGCGCACCCTTCGCCGCACATCGCGTCACGACGCCGCGACAACGGACGCCCGATCCCCGTCATGTCATGACCATCGCATGCGGACCGAACCTGCATCGCCCACTTACCCACAAATTTTGTTGGCAAGCATGTGGATAGCCTGCGCATACCGCGATCAAGCATTTGATCCGAAAGACTTTGTCCGCGCCGCCTAGAAAACGGCACACGGGCGGCCAAGCGCCGGTTGCATGCCGCTGCGGTACGTGATGCGCCGCCCGCCGTGCCGGCCGCGGTGCTTGTCCACAGATTGTGTTGGCAAGCGTGTGGATAGCCTGCGCATACCGCGGCCAAGCGCTTGATCCGAAAGACTTTGTCCGCACTGCTTCAAACGCGGCACGACGGCGCGCGCCGCGCGGCGCGCCCGCCGTTCGGGGGCTTGTCCACACTTTTTGTTGGCAAGCATGTGGATATCCTGAGCATGCGCGAGCTAAGTCGTTGATCGCACAACGTTTGGTCGCGCGGGTCACGACTGCGGCACGATGCGCCCGCGGCGTGCGCGATGCCTGTCGCGCCCTGCCGTGCCGCGCTGCTCAGCCGAACGTCCGCGCGACGATGCGTGCGACCGACGCGATCACGTCGTCCTTCGCCCGCGCATCGGCTCGCGTCTGCGTGTAGTACACGGCCAGCACGATCGGCGCGCGCGACGTCGGCCAGATGACGCCCGCGTCGTTCGTCGTCCCGTAGTCGCCGGTGCCGGTCTTGTCGCCGACCGTCCACCCGGCCGGCACGCCCGCGCGGATCCGCTTGTCGCCGACCTTGTTGCCGCGCAGCCACGTGACGAGTTGCTCACGCTGCGCGGCCGGCAACGCGTCGCCGAGCGTCAGCACGCGCAGGCTGGCGGCCATCGCGGCCGGCGTCGTCGTGTCGCGCGGGTCGCCCGGCAACGCGGTATTCAGTTCGGTTTCCCATCGATCGAGACGGAACGTGTCGTCGCCGATCGAGCGCGCGTAGGCGGTGACCGCCGACGGTCCGCCGATCAGCTTCATCAGCAGGTTCGCGGCCGAGTTGTCGCTGTACTGGATCGTGGCCTCGCACAGCGCGGCGACCGTCATGCCCGCGCCGACGTGCTTCTCCGATACCGGCGAATAGTTGACGAGATCGGCCTTCGTATACGTCACGCGCTGTTGCAGCAAGCCCGGTTGCTCGACGCTCCGCGCGAGCACCGCCGCGCTCAGCATCGCCTTGAACGTGCTGCAGAACGGGAAGCGCTCGCCCGCGCGATGCTCGATGACCCGGCCGCTCGCCGTGTCGATCGCGCACACGCCGAGACGGCCGCCCGCGTCGCGTTCGAGATCGGCCAGCGTCGTCGCAGCAGCAACAGGCGCAATGGCGTCCGCGGCAGCCGCCGCTGCCGCCGTGGCGGCGTCCGGCGCAGCGGCCTGTCGCGACGCGCATGCGGTGACGGTAAGAACGAGCGGCGCCGTCGCGGCGGCCAGCAACAGGGATCGACGTTTCGATGAGTAGGTCATGTCGGTTGTCTCGTGGTGGAATGGCGGCGAAACGTGGTTGGCGCGTTGAAAACGGCCGGCCGCCGAGGCAGCACTATCGGCACTTTACGGTTGCCTGACAAGCAACGATAATTGAGCGCTGACAAAAGAAATTCTTATGACGAAGCTTCGCCCTCATCTTCCGCTCAATGCGTTGCGCGCGTTCGAATCGTCGGCGCGCCACCTGAACTTCACGCGCGCCGGCCTCGAGCTGAGCGTGACCCAGGCCGCCGTCAGCCAACAGGTGCGCTCGCTCGAGGAGCGGCTCGGCTGCACGCTGTTTACGCGGCTGCCGCGCGGCCTCGGGCTGACCGACGAGGGGCGCGCGCTGCTGCCGGTGCTGAGCGACGCGTTCAGCCGCATCGAGACAGTGCTCAAGCAGTTCGACGGCGGGCGTTTCCACGAGGTGCTGACGCTCGGCGTCGTCGGCACCTTTGCCCTAGGCTGGCTAATGCCGAGGCTGAAGCAGTTCGGCGACACGCACCCGTTCGTCGAGCTGCGGCTGCGGACCAACAACAACGTCGTCGACCTCGCCGCCGAGGGCCTCGATTTCGCGATCCGCTTCGGTGAAGGCAACTGGCCGGCCACGCGCAACGAGCGGCTGCTCGATGCGCCGCTCACCGCGCTGTGCGCGCCGGACATCGCGGGGCGCGTCGCGCGGCCGGCCGATCTCGCGAACGAAACGCTGCTGCGCTCGTATCGCACCGACGAATGGCACGGCTGGTTCGACGCCGCGCGGCTCGAACCGTGGGCCGTCAACGGGCCGGTGTTCGATTCGTCCCGGCTGATGGTCGAGGCCGCGATGCAGGGTGCGGGCGTCGCGCTCGCGCCCGCGTGCATGTTCTCGCGCGAACTGCAGCTCGGCCAGCTCGCGCGGCCGTTCGACATCGACGTGCGCGCGGGCGGCTACTGGCTCACGTCGCTGAAGTCGAAGCCGCTGACGCCGGCGATGACGCTCTTTCGCGACTGGATCGTGGCGGAAGCGGCCGGTACGGCGCCGGGCGCCTAACGCGGCCGCGCTTGTCCACAGAAAGTGTTGGCAAGGATGTGGATATCCTGGGTACGCGGTACCTAACCCCTTGATCGCGCAAGCATTCGCGCGCCGACGCACGGCGCGGGCAGCCTTTGCACGCGGGCTTCGCGCACCGCTCGCATTCGGGCCGGATCCTCAACCCGTGCGACGCAATCGATTGCGAGTTGTCCACAGATTTTGTTGGCAAGCCTGTGGATATCCGCCAGATCGGACGCGTAACATCTTGATACACAAGGGGATTCCATCCATGGACCTTGACCGGTCAATGGCGTGGCACCGGAATGATTGTGGAACCGCGCGCCGCGCATGCGTGGCGCGCCCGGCCGAGGGCCGGGGCAGTTCTCCACAGATTGTGTTGGCAAGCGTGTGGATATCCTGCGTATCGGGCACCTAACTGATTGAGCGCACGGGGTTTTGTGCCGCGTGCGCAGAATCGGGCAGCGCCTGCGCCACCCGTACGTCAATGGCGGTCGAGCCCGCCGCGCAATTCGCTCGCCTTGTCGCGCAGCGCTTCGTAGCCCGAACGCGCATGCTCGGGCAGGTCGGGATCGCCGATCAACGCGCCCAGCGTTTCGATCAGGCTGAACAGAATGCCCTTCGCCGCGCCGACCGCGATGCTCTGCGATTCGATCGACTTGTGCAGGTGGTCGACCGCCGCTTCCAGATTCTCGAGCTTGTGCTCGCCGTCGTCGGGCCGGTTGTCGGTCGTCATCGTCTACCTCCGCCATTGTTCAAGGGTCATGTCACGATTCTATGCCGCCGCGCGCGAACGTGGCGCGACATCGCGCAACGTTCGCGCGGCGCCCCGCTACAGCACCGCGACCACCTTGACGCGGCCCGGCCGCTCCGCCGCCGCGACGACTTGCCCGTCGACCCGGCGGAACGTCAGCGACACGGTTTCGTCGCCGACGCGCAGCGCATCGATCCGCAGCCAGTCGACGCCTTCCGGCAATGCCGGGCGTTCGACGCGCACCTCGTGGCGCGACGCGTCGATGCTCACGCCGAGGCACGCCTGCAGCATCATGAACGGCGCGCCGGCCGCCCACGCCTGCGGCAGGCAGGCCACCGGATACGCGGTCGGCGGTTCGCCGCGTCGGCGCGGGAACCCGCAGAACAGTTCCGGCAGGCGCATCTCGAAGCTCACCGCCGCCTCGAACAGCGCACGCAGCAGGTTCACCGCGGCCGTCTTGTCGCCGTAGCGCGCCAGGCCGCGCGCGATGAGCGCATTGTCGTGCGGCCACACCGAACCGTTGTGATAGGCCATCGGGTTGAAGCGCGGCTGGCCGGCCGCCAGCGTGCGGATGCCCCAGCCCGTCTGGAACAGCGCCGAGCCGAGCACGCCGGCGACCGCCGCGCCGCGCTCGGCGTCGGGCAGCCCGAACGCAAGCAGATGGCCCGCGTTCGATGCGAACACGCGGCACAGCTCGCCATGCCCGTCGAGCGCGATCCCGTAGAAATCGCCTTCCGGCATCCAGAACAGCGCATCGACCTGGTCGCGCAGCGTCTTCGCGCGCAACGCGTAGCGCGTCGCGTCGGCCGCATGGCCGCGCCGGTGCGCGCACGCCGACATCGCGTCGAGCGCCGCGCACGCGTAGGCCTGCACCTCGACGAGCGCGATCGGCCCGTCCGGGAAACGGCCGTCCGCATGGAACACCGAATCGTGGCTGTCCTTCCAGCCCTGGTTCGCGAGGCCGCGCTCCGACGTGCGCTGGTAGTCGAGCAGTCCGTACGGATTGCGGTCGCACTTGTCGATCACCCATTGCACGGCCCGCTCGAGCGCGGGCCACAGCTCGTCGATCAGCGCATCGTCGCCGGTGCGCTCGGCATAGGCGCCCGCGAGCACGATGAACAGCGGTGTCGTATCGACGCCGCCGTAGTACAGCGCGAACGGCACCTCGCCCGTCGCGGCCATCTCGCTGCGGCGGAACTCGTGCATGATCTTGCCGGGCTCCGCGTCGCGGAACGCGGAGGTCTCGCGCGCCTGATGCTCGGCGAGAAAGCGCAGCACGCCGCGCGCGAGCGACGGCTGCAGCCACAGCATCTGCAGCGACGTGATGATCGCGTCGCGGCCGAACGGCGTCGAGAACCACGGAATGCCCGCATACGGGTACGGCCCCGTGTCGAGCTGCGTCGTGAGCAGCCCGAGATCCGCGAGCGAACGATCGAGCCACGCGTCGAACAGCGGATTGCCGGTGTTCACGCGCGCCATCGACTCGCGCCGTGCCCGCATCTCGCGATGCACGCCGACGAGCGCCGTGCGCAGCGCGACGCGGCCGCACCCGGGCCCTTCGCCCTGCGCGGGCCCGAGCGTCGCATCGACGGTCAGGTAGATCGACACGCACGCCTGCGCGGCGATCGTCAGCGTGTAGTCGGCACGATCGACCGACAGCGCGTCGGGCGCCGGCGAAAAATGCACGGTCACGTTGCGCTCCACGCCGTCGAGGCCGTCGTAACGCAGCCGCACCGCGCCCGCGTCGACGCGCGGCGCGCCCACCGTGCCGCGCTTGGGCCGCCGCGTGCCGCGCACTTCGAACATGTCCTTGAAATCGGCCGCGAACGACAGCGACAGCGGCACCTCGGCTTCGCTCGCGCCGTAGTTCGTCAGCGTCAGCGCTTCGTGCAGCACGTCGCCCGCGAGCACGCGCATGCGCTCGATATGGATCACGCCCTCGGGCGTCTCGTGGCCGCCGAGCGGCGGCAGCGGGCGGTTCGTCAGGTGCGCGGTGAACGACGCGTTGTCGGCGCTCGTCGCGCCCGACAGCAGCGACGGCGCGCGGCCGCCGAACGTCAGGCGCCACGTCGACAGCACGCGCATGTCGTCGACGAACAGGCCGTCGTCATGGCCGGCGATGTCGCCGAGCGCGTCGCTGACCACGAACGCGTCGCCGGATTTCAGCACGTACTGGTTGTTGCGCGCGAGGACCTGCGGATCGGCTTCGGGCGCGATGAAAGCGGGACCCGACGCGGTGGCCGGGGGAATCGGCGCGACTTGCGGCGCCTGCGTCGTCGTGGCTTCGGCGTGATTCGGCATCGATGCTCCTGTGTCGAGGCGCAACGCGCGGCGCGCGTCGCGTGTTTCGCACAGGATAGGCCAGAACGGCGAACGTGCGCAGCGACGAAACGGCCGCGGCGCCAGACGACGTTGCTTCGTCGCATGGCGCCGCGGACGGGCACGTCAGTCGCCGGTCAGAATTTCCACAGGATGTTGCCGAGGATCGCGTTGTCGCGCACGCCGCTGCCGTATTGGCCGCTGTACGTGAGGCCGAGCGTCAGGCGCTTCGTGATGTTCGCGTCGATGCCGGCTTCGAGCACCGCGCTGTCGCGAGCAATCGGCACGCCCGATACCTGGAACGACGTGCCGCCGTTCGCGAACGTGAACGCCGACGACGGCCGCACGTTGCCGAACGCATGCCGCCAGCCGACCGTCCCGCGCGCGGTGAACGTGCCGCTCGCGATCGAGCCGAGCTGCGACGCCGCACGCAGGCCGAGCGTCGAGAAGCCGACGTGGGCCGTCTCGCCGCCGGCGCGCAGCGCGGCCGCGCCGCCGGTTTCCGTATAGCCGTCGGTATGCAGGTTCACGTACGCGAGGCCCGCGAACGGTTCGATCGCGACCGGGCCGACCGGCAGCGCGTAGCCGACTTCGCCGAACACCTGCGCCGAATGCGCGTTGTAGCCGGCCGAGTCGTGATCCGAGAAGCCCGCGAAGCCCGGATACCGGTCGCTGTTGATGCGATACCACGTGTACGACGCGCCGCCGCGCACGCCGAGCGCGCCGTACTGCGCGCCGCCGTACAGCGACAGGTAGTAGCTGTTCACCGCCGCCGACGAACTCTGGTCGTTGTCGAGCGAGCTGTGCGTGACGCCCGCGGCCAGACCCGCACGCCACTTGTCGTTGAACGCCATGTCGGCGCCGGCGATGAAGCCCGTCATGCTGCGGTTGATCGACGATGCGTTGCCGTCGCCGGCGAGCCGGCTGCGGCCGCCGAACGCCTGCCCCCACACGACCGGCTGATAAGGCGTCCCGCCGTAGCACCCGTCGCGCGAACCGATCCGGCGCTCCGGCGGCAGCGTCGGGTCGGCCACGCCGGCCGTGTTGTCGCCGCACAGCGCGGCGCCGCCCGACGACAGCGCCGCGAGCGGGCCCGATCCGGGCGCGAGACCCTGACGGACGCGATCGGTCACCGCGTCGCGCACATAGCGGCTGTCGAGCAGCAGCATGCTCTTCAGGCTCGCCTGCAGTTCGCCGCCGAGCAGCCCGTACGCGCGGCGCGCGGTCGGCGCGTCGGCCGTCAGCACCGTGTCGTACAGCGGATTGCCGGTGCCGAGCGCGGCCACCGCGGTCGCGACCGAGCGTTGGTTCGGCGTGGTGGCGACGTCGGGCAGCGACGTGCCGTTCTGAGCCAGTTGCAGATACACGTGACCCGGATCGTAGCTGAGGGTCGGCGTGAGGAACGCATAGTTCGCGCTCACCTGGGTGAACGCGCCCTGCACGCCCGACGACGCGCTGAGGATCGTGTACGTCGTGCCCGGCTGATAGGTGCTCTGGTTCGCGAGCACCTGCACGGTGCCGCCATTCAGCGTCGCCGTGCCGCTCGCCGCGAGGCTGCCGCTTTGCTGCGGCGTGGCGGCGACCTGGAACGTCGAACCCGGCTGGAACGTGACGTTGCCGCCTACGTTCAGCGCGGCGCCCGGCTGCGTGGCGGCCGCCGTCGCGCCACCTTGCACCACGAGGCCGCCGATCGTGCCGGTGCCCGTCAGCGTCGCGCCGTTCTGCACGGTGACGGTCGACTGGCCGAGCGAACCGTTGACGGCGAGCGTGCCCGCGGCGACCGTGGTCGGGCCGCTCAGCGTGTTCGTGCCGGTCAGCGTGAGCTGCCCGCTGCCGGCCTGGGTCAGCGAACCGGTGCCGGACAGCACGCTCGCGATCGTCACGTTGCCCGATTGATTGACGATCAACGCACCGTTGTCGACGACGTCGCCGGCCACGCTGCCCGACGTGCCGCCGTTGCCGAGTTGCAGCGTGCCGCCGGCTGCGATCGTGGTGCCGCCCGTGTACGTGTTGGCGCCGGTCAGCACCTGCGTGCCGCTCGCCACCGTCACGCCGCCCGAGCCGCCGATCGTGCCGCCGAAGGTATTGCTGCCGCTGCCGTTCAGCGCCAGCGCGTTCGCACCGAGATTCACGTTCGTGCCGGCCGCACCCGACAGCGCACCGATCGTTTGCGTGCCGGTCGCGCCGCTCACGTCGAACGTCGCACCCGTGCCCGCGAGATTCACCGCGCCCGTCGATGCGAGGCTGCCGCCCGCGCCGAGCGCGAGCGTGCTGCCGCCGGCGATCGTCGTGCCGCCCGTGTACGTATTCGCACCCGTCAGCGTTTGCGTGCCCGTGCCGGCGAACGTCACGCCGCCCGTCCCGCCGATCGCGCCGCCGAACGTACCGTTGCCGCTGCCGTTCAGCGTCAGCGCATTCGCGCCGAGATTCACGTTCGTGCCGGCCGCGCCGGCCAGCGTGCCGATCGTCTGCGCGGCCGTCGCCCCGCTCACGTCGAACGTCGCCCCCGTGCCCGCGAGGTTCACGGCGCTCCCCGACGCGAGGCTGCCGCCCGCACCGAGGGCGAGTGTGCTGCCGCCGGCGATCGTCGTGCCGCCCGTATACGTGTTGGCCCCCGTCAGCGTTTGCGTGCCCGTGCCGGCGAACGTCACGCCGCCCGTCCCGCCGATCGCACCACCGAACGTACCGTTGCCGCTGCCGTTCAGCGTCAGCGCATTTGCGCCGAGATTCACGTTCGTGCCGGCCGCGCCGGTCAGCGTACCGAACGTCTGCGCGCCCGTCGCGCCGCTCACGTCGAACGTCGCCCCCGTGCCCGCGAGGTTCACGGCGCTCCCCGACACGAGGCTGCCGCCCGCGCCGAGTGCGAGTGTGCTGCCGCCGGCGATCGTCGTGCCGCCCGTGTAGGTGTTCGCCCCCGTCAGCGTTTGGGTGCCCGTGCCGGCGACCGTCAGGCCGCCGGCGCCGCCGATCGTTCCTCCGAACGTACCGTTGGTGGTGCCGTTCAGCGTCAGCGCATTCGTGCCGAGGTTGACGTTCGTGCCGGCCGCGCCGGTCAGCGTGCCGATCGTCTGCGCGCCCGTCGCGCCGCTCACGTCGAACGTCGCACCGGCGCTGGCGAGGTTCACCGCGCCGGTCGAGGCGAGGCTGCCGCCCGCGCCGATCGCCAGCGTGCCGCCGCCGCTGATCGTCGTGCCGCCGGTGTATGTGTTCGCGCCGGTCAGCGTCTGTGTGCCGCTGCCGGCCAGCGTCAGGCCGCCGGTGCCGCCGATCGCGCCGCCGAACGTGTTGCTGCCGTTGCCGCTCAGCGTCAGCCCGTTGCCGCCGAGGTTCACGCTCGTGCCGGCCGCGCCGGTCAGCGTGCCGAGCGTTTGCGAGGCGGTCGCGCCGCTCAAGTCGAACGTCGCCCCCGCGCCCGCCATGTTCAGCGCACTGCCGGACGCAAGGCTGCCGCCCGCGCCGAGCGCCAGCGTGCTGCCGCCAGCGATCGTCGTGCCGCCCGTGTAGGTGTTCGCGCCGGACAGCGTCTGCGTGCCGGTACCCGACAACGTGAGGCTGCCCGTGCCGCCGATCACCCCACCGAACGTGCCGCTCGCCGTACCGCCGAGCGTCAGTGCGTTGGCGCCGAGGTTCACGTTCGTTCCCGCGACGCCCGACAGCGCGCCGAGCGTCTGCCCGCCTGTCGCACCGCTCAGATCCAGCGCCGCGCCGGCACCGGCGAGATTCATCGTGCCCGTCGGCGCGAGGCTGCCGCCCGCGCCGAGTGCCAGCGTCCCCGCATTGACCGTCGTGCCGCCCGTATAGGTGTTCGCGCCGGTCAGCGTCGTGGTCGCCGCGCCGTTCTTCACGAGGCCGCCGCTTCCGTTGATCGCGCCGGTCAGCCCGAGATCGTTGCTGCCGCCGAGCGTCAGCGTCGAGCCGGTCGCGAGATTGACCGCATTGCCGACCGACAAGGCCGCATTCGTATCGAGCGTGGCCGCGCCGCCGACGGTCAGCGCGCCGGAACCCAGCGCCCCGCCGTTGCCGAGCACGAGGCTGCCGCTATTGAGGTTCGTGCCGCCGCTGTAGGTATTGACGCCGTTCAGCGTCTGCGTGCCGGTGCCCGACAACGTGAGGCTGCCCGTGCCGCCGATCACCCCGCTAAACGTGCCGCTCGCCGTGCCCCCGAGCGTCAGTGCATTGGCGCCGAGGTTGACGTTCGCTCCCGAGACACCCGACAGCGCGCCCAGCGTCTGCCCGCCCGTCGCACTGCTCAGATCCAGCGTCGCGCCGGCGCCCGCGAGATTCATCGCGCCCGTCGATGCAAGGCTGCCGCCCGCGCCGATCGCCAGTGTCCCCGCATTGATCGTCGTGCCGCCCGTATAGGTGTTCGCACCGGTCAGCGTCGTGGTCGCGGCGCCGTCCTTCACGAGGCTGCCCGTGCCGGCAATCGCGCCACCGAGCGTAAGGCTGTTGCTGCCGCCGAGCGTCAGCGCGGCGCCCGTGCCCAGATTGACCGCATTGCCGACCGACAAGGCTGCATTCGTATCGAGCGTAGCCGCGCCGCCGACGTTCAGCGCGCCGGCGCCCAGCGCCCCGCCGTTGCCGAGCACGAGACTGCCGCTATTGAGGTTCGTGCCGCCGCTGTAGGTATTGACGCCGTTCAGCGTCTGCGTGCCCGTACCCGACAACGTGAGACTGCCGGTACCGCCGATCACCCCGCCGAACGTGCCGCTCGCGGTGCCGCCGAGCGTCAGCGCGTTGGCGCCGAGGTTCACGTTCGTTCCCGCGACGCCCGACAGCGCGCCGAGCGTCTGCCCGCCCGTCGCACCGCTCAGATCCAGCGTCGCGCCCGCGCCCGCCAGATTCATCGCGCCGGTCGATGCAAGGCTGCCGCCCGCGCCGAGCGCAAGTGTGCCCGCATTGATCGTCGTGCCGCCGGTGTACGTGTTCGTGCCGGTCAGCGTCGTCGTCGCGGCGCCGTCCTTCACGAGGCTGCCCGCGCCGGCAATCGTGCCCCCCAGCGTAAGGCTGTTGCTGCCGCCCAGTGTGAGTGCGGCGCTCGCGTCGAGATTGATCGCATTGCCGACCGACAGGTTCGTGGTCGTATCGAGCGTCGCCGCGCCGCCGACGGTCAGCGCGCCGGTACCGAGCGCCGAGGCGTTGCCGAGTACCAGTCCGCCGGCGTTCAGCGTCGTGCCGCCCGCATAGTTGTTCGCGCCCGACAGCGTGAGCGCCGCCGCGCCGTTCTTCACGAGACCGCCGCCGCCGGAAATCACGCCGCCGAGGCCGAGATCGGTGCTGCCGCCGACCGTCAGCGTCGTGCCCGTCGCGATGTTGACGCCGTTCGCGAGCGACACGTTGGCAGTCGCATCGAGCGTCGACGAACCGTTGACATTCACCGCACCGAGGCCGAGCGACGTATTGCTGCCGACGACGAGGTTGCCGCCGTTCAGGTTGGTGCCGCCCGTGTACGTGTTCGCGCCCGTCAGCGATTGCGTGCCGGTACCCGACAGCGTCACGCTGCCCGAACCGCCGATCGTGCCGGCATAGGTGGCATTGATGCTGCCGCCGAGCGTCAGCGAATTGGCGCCGAGGTTCACGCTCGTTCCCGCGACACCCGACAGCGCGCCGAGCGTCTGCCCGCCCGCCGCACCGCCCAGATCCAGCGTCGCGCCGGCGCCGGCCAGGTTCATCGTGCCCGTCGACGCGAGGCTGCCGCCCGCGCCGAGTGCAAGTGTGCCCGCATTGATCGTCGTGCCGCCCGTGTACGTGTTCGCGCCGGTCAGCGTCGTCGTCGCCGCGCCGTTCTTCACGAGGCCGCCGCTTCCGCCGATCGCGCCGGTCAGCCCGAGATCGTTGCTGCCGCCGAGCGTCAGCGTCGAGCCGGTCGCGAGATTGACCGTGTTGCCGAGCGTCACGTTCGCGCTCGTGTCGAGCGATGCCGACGCGTTGACGTTCAGCGCGCCGGTGCCGAGCGACGAATTGTTGCCGACCACCAGGCCGCCGCCGTTCAGGTTCGTGCCGCCCGTGTAGCCGTTCGCGCCGGACAGCGTCAGCGTGCCGCCATCGTTCTTCGTCAGCGCGCCGCCGCCCGACACCGTGCCGGACAGCGTCAGACCGGTCGCGCCCTGCACCGTCAGGCCGCCCGCGCCGAGCGACACGTTGTTGGACACGTCGAGCCCCGCCGTGCCCGCCTGCAACGCACCGCCGTTGCCCGTGACGGTCCCGGTGCCGAGCGACGCGTTGTCGTTGATGATCGCCACGCCGCCCGTCAGCGTCGCGTCCTGCGCGGTGGACGCGCCGTTGATGGTCCAGTTGCCGCTCGTGACGTCGAGGTGATTGAAGTTGATGTAGTTGTTGACCGCGATCGTGCCGTTCGCCGCGGCGCCCTGCTGCAGGTTGAGCGTATTGTTGCCGCCCGCGCCGCCGTCGACGACGCCGGTTGCGGCCACGCCGAGCGTGACCGGGCCGATCGTGATGTTGAACGCGCCGCCGGTGCCGCCGGCCGTGTTGACCGACGAGCCCGTCACGGCATTGAACGTGTTCGTGCTGTTCGCCCCCATCGACACGCCGCCGTTGATCGTGCCCGAGTTGGTGAACGTATTGCCCTGCCCCGGCGTGCCGTTCGAACCGAGCGACACGCGGCCGGTGATCGTCCCGCTGTTCGTCATGTTGACCGTGCCGCCGCCGTATGCGGCGACCACCGGCGCATCGGCGCCGACGAGGGTCGCGCCGGGCAGTGGGGACGAGCCGATCGTGCCGGTGTTGTTGATCGTCGACGTGCCGCCCGTGCCGTTCTGGACCGACAGCGCCATGCCGGTCACGCCGCTGATCGCGACGCCGGTCGAGCCGTTCATCGTGCCGTTGTTGGTCACGGTCGTGGTGCTCGCCGCCGCGTTGCCGACCACCGCACCGCTCGACAGCACGCCGAGCCCCGAGCCGAGCACGGACGGGTCGATCGTGCCGTTGTTGGTCAGCGTGACGTTACTGCCGGTCAACGACATCGCCGTGCCGCCGACGCCGAGCAGCACACCGACGCTTGCACCGGGGTTGACCGTCGCATTCAGGTTGTTGGCGCTGTTCGAATAACTGGGCGCCAGCGGGTTCGCGGCGCCGGAGCAGGTCACCGTGGTGCCCGCGGTGCTGCAGGTCGCCTGGGCGGGAACGATGCCCGCGCCCGACAGCGCCAGAAACACGCCCGTGGGCAGCAACAGTCTCGGAAACGGCTCACTCGCTTTTCTCGAACGGGCAGGATTCATGCTTTCCCTCTTTATTGATTTCGGTTTTTGGTATGGGTATGAAAATCGCGGATAAAAGCGTCCTCCCCGGCAATCGCGATGCGCTGTCGGTTTATTCGTGATGATTGTTTTGATCGGCCCGGAAATGCGGCTGCGGAACTAGTCGAATGACATGGTGACGGCCCCTGTTTTTTTGCAGCGACTTTCTGGTTGATTTGATTACTGCCCGCTTTCGTCAGACTAGGCTATATCAAACTCAAACCGTTTTCCAGTCGATATTTTCCTGTCAGATCAACGGCCGACGGTTGTGTAGTTTTTTACTTTCTGACAGATGCGCAGCGATAACATGAAACACACTCTTCGCCGGCCTTCTTGATTTTTCGCAAAGACAACGATTGTTCCGCATCGGTGGAAACACCGATATATCGCCCCGATTCAATACACGCTGATTTTGCAGTGCAATATTCTTACCGCGACGAATGATCCATGCAGATAATCAACATCCGCTTAATAAATCGATCGGACCTCGATTATGGAACTGTCGGCGAAACTGTTTTGATTTTTGTCCCCTCAAGACATCTGAAACGAGAATCGCTATTATTTATTCAGTGCCTATGACACCCGCGCGGCCGGCGCGGACGACAGAAAACCGGAAAAAACAACGAAACCACCCGCACCGGAAGCGCGCGCTTCCGGGCCGCCCCGTCACGAAAACAGGCGCATCAGATAAAGCATCGGCCGAAACGAAACCGGCCGCGCATCGGGATTCACCCACAACCGCACCGCATACACCGCGTAGGCCGGCACCTCGCGCCAGCTCGAATAGAGATCGCGCCACTGGAAGCGGCGCGGATACGCGGCGGAGATGTTCGACCGCGCAATGCCGACGCGCTCGAACGCGAGGCGCGCCCGCGCGAGGTGGTAATACTGGCTGACGATCAGCACGCGCGACAGGCGATGCGCGCGCAGGTAGGCAAGCGTGTGCTGCGCGGTCGCGAGCGTGTTGTCGCCCTGATCGTCGACGGCGATCCGGTCCGCCGGCACGCCGCGCGCGACGAGGTAGTCGCGCATGGCCGTCGCCTCGTTCAGCCCGGGCCCGTCGATCGCGCCGCTGACCAGAAACGCCGGGCACTGCCCCGCGCGGTAACAACCCACGCCGACATCGAGCCGGGCCGCGAGCACGGGCTTCGGCGCGCCGGTTTCGTCGAGCGCGTTGCCGAAGATCACGGCGACGTCCGCCGGGTCGCCCGGCATCCGCATGCCATGGACGACGATCGCGGCCGCCGCCGCGCCCCAGACGCACGCGACGACGGCCAGCACGCGGCCGGCCCGGGCCGCGAAGCCCCGTTTGGTTCGATATTTCAAGGTATTCGGTCTCTCAGGTGTCGCCGGGGGCGTCTGCCGGCCCGGCCCCGAACGGGCGCGTCACGCTAGCACGGCGCGCCCGCGCCTGTCCATGCGATGGACCGATGCCGGCCGAGCGGGCCGGCCACTGGAAGATCAAAAGAATGTGAGAGCGTGCGCCCGGCCGCGGCAGGCAGCACCGCCCGGCTCAATCCGCCGGACACATCGCGAGCCGCCCCATCGCCTCGCCGGCGCCGCGCACCGCGCAGGTGGACGGCTCGTCGGCGATCCGCGCGACCAGCCCGGTCTCGTCGTACAGCAGGCGTTCGAGATCGGCGAGCAGCGCGCCGCCGCCCGTGAGCACCGCGCCGCGATTCGCGATGTCGGTCACGAGTTCGGCCGGCGCGTTTTCCAGCACCGACTTCACCGCACCGATCACCTGCTTGAGCGGCGCGGCCAGCGCGTCCGCGACGTCATGGTTGGACAGCTCGACCGAGCGGGGCAGGCCGTCGCCGATGCCGCGGCCGACGGCGCGGGTCGACGTGCGCGGCACCGCGCTCGTGGCCGAGCCGATCGTCTTCTTCACGTGCTCGGCCGTCTGTTCGCCGAGCAGCACGCCGTACAGGTTGCGGACATGGTTGACGATCGCGGCGTCGAACTGGCTGCCGCCGACGCGGATCGCCTCGCGGTACACGATGCCGCCGAGCGCGATGACCGCGACTTCGGTCGTCCCGCCGCCGATGTCGATGACCATCGAGCCGACCGGCTCGGTCACCGGCAAACCGGCGCCGAGCCCGGCCGCCAGCGGTTCCTCGATCAGTTCGACCTCCGATACGCCGGCCGCGAACGCGGCCTCGCGGATCGCGCGGCGCTCGACGGCCGTCGCGTCGGACGGCACGCACAGCGTGACCTCGACGCGGCGGCCGAAGCGCGAGCGGGTGCGCGACATGTCGATGAAGCTGCGGATCATCTGCTCGGCCGCGTGCGCGTCCGCGATCACGCCATGCCGCATGGGCCGCACGGCTTCGAGATGCCCGGGTTCGCGGCCGAGCAACGCCTTCGCGAGCTCGCCGACGGCCTCGAGGGTGGGCCGCGCATCGCTCGCGCCGCCCTTGCGGAAGCAGACGACCGACGGCTGGTTCAGCACCACGCCGCGTTCGTGCGTATAGATTCGCGTACTCGCCGTTCCCGGGTCGATCGCAACGGGTTGCGCAAACAACTTTCCGAACAGCGGTGTCGACATATCAAACCTTTGTGAAGGAGCGGGCCGGGACAGCCGCGCCGCACTTTTCGCCGCGCGTGCATGCCGCCCCATCACGAGCTTAGCGGCAAATCGTTCCGATACTTTAGCCAATTCCAATGATTTTTTCGCGACGAAATTGCCGAAAACGGCGTCCCGCGCACGTCCGGCTACGCAACAGCCGCTCGCATCGGGCCTGTAAAACACGGTAATCTCTCGGTCTTGCCTGTTCCCGGCAGGCCTCCGACGCACGATCACGCCAGGTATGTTCACCATGACAGCGACCGTTTCCTTCCGCTGGGCGCCGCTGCGCCCGCTCTGCACGACGCTCGTTGCCTTCTGGTGCTGCGCGGTTGCCGCGCAACCGCTGCCGGCCGCCGAACCCGCCGCCGCCCCGACCGTTGCGGCCGCAGCCAACGCCGCGGCTGCCGCCGCACCCGCCGCCGCGGCGCACACCTGCGCGGCCGACGGCGGCCCGGCCGGCCGCCCGTCGATCGGCCTCGTGCTGTCCGGCGGCGGCGCGCGCGGCTACGCACACCTCGGGGTCCTGAAAGTCCTGGAGGACAACCGGATCCCGATCGACTGCATCGCGGGCACCAGCATGGGCGCCGTGGTCGGCGGCCTGTACGCGAGCGGGATGGCGGCCGACGAGATGCAGAAGCGGCTGTCGGAGGTCAACCTGGCCGATATCGCGTTCGACGTGACGGACCGCGCGGACCTGCCGCAAACCAGCCGGGAAGACGAACGCCTGTACATCAACGGGCTGACGCTCGGCTTCGGCAAGAAAGGCGTCAAGGCGCCGGTCGGCCTCGTTCAGGGCAACCGGCTGCAGGCGCTGCTCGCGAACTGGACGGCCGCCGTGCCGACCAACCAGCCGTTCGACCACCTGCCCATTCCGTATCGCGCGGTCGCGACCGACCTGCAGACCGGCCAGATGGTCGTGCTCGACCACGGCTCGCTGCCGCTCGCGATTCGCGCGAGCATGGCGATGCCGGGCCTGTTCGCGCCGGCCGAGATCAACGGGCGCGCGCTCGTGGACGGCGGGCTCGTCAGCAACCTGCCCGTCGACACCGCGCGGCAGATGGGCGCGAACATCGTGATCGCCGTCGACATCGGCTCGCCGCTGCGCCCGCTCGATGCGCTCGCGTCGCCTGCCGACGTGATGCAGCAGATGGTCGGCATCCTGATCCGCCAGAACGTGACCGCGCAGCGCAAGCAGCTCGACGCGCACGACGTGCTGCTCACGCCGGACCTCGGCTCGCTCGCGTTCACCGATTTCCAGAACGCGAAGCAGGCGATCGCCGCCGGCGAGATCGCCGCGACCGCGGCGCTGCCGAAGCTGCGGCGTTTCGCGCTCACGCCGGAACAGTACGCGGCCTACCGGTCCGCGCATGCGCAGCCGCTGCCGCCGCCGATCCGGATCACGCGCATCGACATCAAGACCAGCGGCGGCGTGCCCAAGCGCGTCGTCAGCAACGCGCTGCACGTGAAACCCGGCGACATCTACGATCCGAAGACCGTCAGCCAGGATCTGCTCGGGCTCACGACGGGCGGCAACTTCGAGAGCGTCACGCAGCAGATCGTGAGCCGCGGCGACGACAACGTGCTCGAGATCGACGCGCGCGAGAAGTACTGGGGGCCCAACTTCCTGCTGTTCGGGCTCGGCATGTCGAGCAGTTCGACCGACGAAGGCGGCTTCCGCCTGCACGTCGGCTACCGGCGGCCGTGGCTCACGGAATCGGGGCTCGAATTCCGCGCGGACACGACGATCGGCAGCGACCTGCAATCCGCGCGCATCGAGTTCCGTCAACCGCTGTCGATGGCATACGGCGTCTATCTGTCGCCGTACGCGGAATACCAGCGCCGCTACGCGAACCTGTACGACGACACCGGCGACGTGAAGATCACGCAGTACCTGATGCAGACGGCGCGCGCCGGGCTCGATCTCGGTTTGCCGATCGGGCGGCTCGGCGATTTCCGGATGGGCGTCGGTTACGTGACCGGGCACGGCTCGCCGACCTACAACCTGCCGTTCGACGACGGCAGCGGCCAGGCGCTGCTGTGGCCGAGCTTCACGTCGCAGGCGCTGATCGCGCGCGCCCGGCTCGTGATCGACCAGCTCGACGATCCGCTGTTCCCGCGCAAGGGCTATTTCACCGAGCTGCGCGTCGAACGCTCGCTGGTGTCGCGCAACGGCGGCTCGGCGCAGGAATTCTCCGACGGGATCAACAACGCACCCTATACCGAGATCTACGGCAAGGCGATGATCGCGCAACAGTTCGGCCGGCACAGCGTCAGCGCGACGATCGAGGGCGGCAAGAGCATCGGCGGCACCAACCTGATCAACGCGTTCAACTTCACGCTCGGCGGCTTCCAGCATCTGTCCGCGTACGCGGCCGACCAACTGAACGGCAACGAGCTCGCGTACGGGCAGGTCACGTACATGAACCAGTTGATGACGTTCAACGCGTCGCCGGTCAAGGCGCTGTCGGTGGGCGCCAGCGCGGAAGTCGGCAACGTGTGGTCGAGCGGCCAGCAGATCGGCGGCGGCGCGCTCAAGCAGAGCTATACGTTCTTCACGAGCCTGTCGACCGCGTTCGGGCCCGTCTATATCGGCGTCGCGCTCGCCCCCGGCGGCCGACGCAACTTCTACCTGCAGCTTGGCCGCACTTATTGAGCATGCGCGGATGCCGCTGCGGCGGTATCCGCGGCGCCGTCTCGACGGCGGCCATCGACTTCACGGTTGCCGCGGATCGGCCTCGCGGCGTGGCGCTAGACCGGCCAGCTGATCTCGAACCGCGCGCCGCCGAGTTCGACCGGATCGACGACCGCGATGCGGCCGTTGTGGGCGTGGAGCACCTGTCGCGTGATCGACAGGCCGAGCCCGTAGCCGCCGGTACGGCGGTCCAGGCGCACGAATGCGTCGAAGATCCGTTCGCGCTCGCTCTCGGGCACGCCGGGGCCGTCGTCCTCGACGAAGATCCCGATGTTGCCGTGCACGAGCGAGATCCCGACGACGATCCGCGATTGCGCGTACTTGCTCGCGTTGCGCAGCAGGTTGCGCATCGCATACGACATCAGCCGCCGGTCCATCTTCACGCGCAAATCCGACCCGATCGCGATGCGCGACTCGATCGCACGGTCCGGATACAGCAGTTGCGCGTCGCTCACCTGATGCTCGAACCACGCGACCGGCGCGGTCATCTCGAGGTTCGACTGCAGCGAGCTGTATTCGAGCCGTGCATACGTGAGGCTCATGTCGATCAGCTCCTCGAGCTCGGTCACGTCCTGCGCGATGCTCTCGAGCGCGCCCTGGTATTCGGCAGCCGAACCCGGTTCGCGCAGCATTTCGAGCGCGAAGCGCACGCGCGCGAGCGGCGTGCGCAGTTCGTGCGAGATCCCGTTCGTCAGGTCGCGCTGCGCGGCGATCAGCCGCTCCATGCGCATCGCGAGCGCATTGAGCGTGCGCGCGAGCGGGCCGATGATCACGCTGTGCGATTCGCGCGCACGCGTGTTGAAGCGCCCGCCGGTGAAGTCGATCGCCCGCTCGCGCACCATCACGAGATCCGACCAGACCGGCCGCATCCACCGATACGCGGCGAGCGCCGGCGCGGTGAACACGAACGCGAGCACGATCCAGATATCGCCCGGCAGCGAATCGAACGCATGCCACACGACCTGCGGCGACAATTCGACGCACAGCGCGAGCGCGGGCACCAGCGCGGTCAGCAGGACGAGGCCGAGCAGATGCAGGTAGGTGCGCAGGTACAGCCGCGACCAGCTCGGAATGCGGTCGGCGCGCGTGTCGGTCCACGCGCGGCGGAAGTGCAGCCAGCGCCATTTGACGTAGCGCAGCGTCGGCAGCGGCGGTGCATCGGGGTGCGAACGGGTTCGTCGGATCATCGCGGCTCCCGGCCGGCGGGCGGCATGCTCGCGCGGAACGTGGCGGCGTCGCGCGAAGGCGGCCTCATTCCCACGCGTGCTTGCTGAATTGATAACCCTTGCTGCGGATCGTCTTGATCCGCTGCGGGTTGCTCGCGTCGTCGCGCAGCTTGCGGCGCAGCTTCGAGATGCGCCCGTCGATCGTGCGGTCGAGGCCGTCGAATTCGACACCGCGCAACTGCAGCATCAGATCGTCGCGGCTGACGACTTCGCCCGCGTGACACACGAGCGCCCACAGCAGGTCGAATTCGGCCGACGTCAGATCGGGCGTGCTGCCGTCGGGCAGCACGACGGTGCGGTCGGTGCGGTCGATCGAGAACTTCCCGAACGCGTAGCGCTCCGGCTGCGGCGCGGTGCCTTCGGCCACGCGCGCGGGCGCGCGGCGCAGTTGCGCCTTGATCCGCGCGAGCAGGATGCGCGGCTCGACCGGCTTGTGCACGTAGTCGTCCGCGCCGAATTCGAGGCCGAGCAGCTCGTCGAACGGCTCGTCGCGCGCCGTCACCATGATGATCACGCCGTCGTACTGCTTGCGGGCCTCGCGGCAGATTTCGAAGCCGTCCTTGCCGGGCAGATTCACGTCGAGGATGACGAGATCGGGACGAATGGACAGGATCGCCGGCACCGCGGCGTCACCATGCAGCACAGTGTCGACTTCATAGTCGTTCTTGCGCAGGTAGCCGGCGATCAGCGTGGACAGACGGGTGTCGTCTTCGACGAGCAGGATGCGAAAAGACATGGGCAGCGGTCGGGTCATCGGGGAAGCCGCGGCGGCGCCGGCCGGTGCCGGACGCCGGCCATCGGCCGAAACGTACCGCATGATACTGCGCCCGCCGCTTGCCTGTTTGGCTGTCTCGAAAATAAGGGCGCGACTCGGGCCGCGCTTGACGAATCGGCGCCGGGACGGTTCCATACGGGCTCGCCGGAATCCCGGCCCTGCTTCCATCCTGCCTGACGTGATGAATTACCAGACGATTCTTGAACGCATCCACACCGAACTCGCCCCCTGGATCGGCCAGGGACGGGTGGCCGACTACATTCCCGAACTCGCGAAAGTACCCGCCGACAAGTTCGGGATGGCGGTCGTGACGCTCGACGGAAACGTTTACACGGTCGGCGATGCGCACGAGCGCTTCTCGATCCAGAGCATCTCGAAGCTGTTCGCCTGCACGCTCGCGTTCCAGTTGCTGGGCGACGCGCTGTGGGAACGGGTCGGCCGCGAGCCGTCCGGCACCGCGTTCAATTCGCTGGTTCAGCTCGAAAGCGAACGCGGCAAGCCGCGCAATCCGTTCATCAATGCGGGCGCGCTGGTCGTCACCGACGTGCTGTGCCGCCGCTTCGTGAAGGCCGAGACGGCGCTCGTCGAATTCGTGCGGCGGCTGATCGGCGCGAACGACATCGACTACGACTCGCGCGTCGCGACGTCGGAGTTGCAGCACGCGGAGCGCAACCGCGCGATGGCGCACTTCATGGCGAGCTTCGGCAACATGCAGATGCCGCCCGATACGGTGATCGACGCGTATTGCCGGCAGTGTGCGATCGAGATGAACTGCGTCGAGCTCGCCAGCGCCGCGCTGTTTCTTGCGAACGGCGGCGTCGCGCCGGCGACCGGCGAGCGGATCGTCGATTCGAGTTCCGCGAAGCGGCTGTCGGCGCTGATGCTGACTTGCGGCACCTATGATGCGGCCGGCGATTTCGTGTATCGCGTCGGGCTGCCGGCGAAAAGCGGCGTCGGCGGCGGGATCGTCGCGGTGCTGCCCGGGGAGATGGCGGTGTGCGTGTGGGCGCCGGGGTTGGATGCGAACGGGAATTCGTTGGCGGGGACCAGGGCTTTGGAATGGTTGACGACCTATTCGGGGCGCTCGATCTTTTGAAGCGTCGAAGTCAAGCATGCCTCATGTGGCGCGACGGCGGCAGATTCCTGTCGGCGCGCGCCAGAGCGCTCAATGGGAAATTCGGCCATCGGCAGCAATCGACCCGAACGCGTCGTTCTTCAGAGAGCTGACGAAGGTCTGCTGACAAGCCAGATTGAGACGCGCGCGGTCGGAGATGAATATGATCACTGCCTGCAAAGCACCAAAGTATGTCGACCCGATATATCGGCATGAGTTCATGCGATGCCGTTTCCCTTTTCAGATTGGCCCGAAAGCAGTCCCTCTAGCGCTTCCCGTCTCTTCATCCCGTTGAGGCGTTCAAGGTGCTGGCGTAAATGGACTACGCTTCTTGATCATTGTCCTCCCAGCGTATCCAGTAGATTGGCCTTGGTATAAAATTGGGCCAGTCCAGCTGCCTCTAACCAACAGCATTGCTTCGCGAGTGTTACCATCATCCAACATCGTGCGTAAAAATTCTGTGGACACCAAGCATCAGGATCTCCTTAGTCGACGAGAGTCGCGCCCCGCCCTTGTGGGCGCGTGTTGTCAATGCATGTGATTGCAATTACCGATTGAGGGGACCGTCGTGCGGCAATACCAATAAAACCCGCGAGTGAGACAGCATGAAATACAAAGAAAACAAAATAGACAAAGAGCTAAGGCAATGGTTTGTCAACGATTTTTCGAAAGCATTGCTTCGAGAAATTGAAATAACAAAAGGTGCTTTGAGAGGAATTGGCTCGCTTCATGTCGAGTTCAATTACCCAATAACGGCGTTTGCGGGGGTGAATGGCGCAGGAAAGTCGACGATTCTGGCGATTGCTTGTTGCGCGTTTCATGGTGACAAAACCACTTACAAACTACCCCGAAGAAGATATCCATATTACACTTTTTCAGATTTTTTTATCCAGCACAAAGAAGAGAAGACCCCCGACGGCATCGTGATATGGTACTTAATTGCTCACAACGGATGGGTGCCTTCAGAAAGAGTGCCAGATGGGAAAGGGCTTGGCTATCAAACAAGAAGAAAAAATAAGGGAGGAAAGTGGAACGACTATGACTCCCGCGTCAATCGAACTGTAGTTTTCCTGGGTATTGAGCGCATCGTTCCTCACAGCGAACGAAGCCAGTCTCGGTCTTATTCCAAGGCATTTGCGAGCGTTAAGCCCAAAGGATGGGAGAAAAAAGTACGAGATACAGTTGGTTATATTCTTGGAAAGAAATATGACGACTTTCGATATCTCGAACATTCTCGCTATAGCCTTCCAATAGTGAAAGTTGGAGCGATCACATATTCCGGCTTCAATATGGGTGCCGGGGAAAATGCCCTATTTGAGATATTCTCGACCATATACTCCGCGGGAGAGGGCACACTACTGGTCATGGATGAGATTGAACTGGGTTTGCACGCAAAAGCTCAAAGGCTTTTTATGGCGAAGCTCAAGGAAATCTGTTTGGAGATGAAAACCCAGGTCATTTGCACAACACATTCTAAAGAGATTTTCGAGTGCTTGCCAGACGATGCGAGATTTTATGTTGAAACGGTGAGTGATAAGACAAAGTTAATCGCGGGAATTTCCCCAGATTTTGCGTTCGCCAAGATGGGTGCACCGGGTGGCAATGAACTGGATATCTTCGTCGAAGATGAAGTAGCCCAATCATTATTGCAGGCAATTCTTCCAGCTGCTATCCGTACTAGGGTGACCATCAAGGTAATTGGCTCGGCAACGTCGATTGCTAGACAGCTTGCTGCACTTTATGTTCGAAAGGATGAAAAGCCCACTCTTGCCGTTTTTGATGGTGATCAACGCGCTCTGGAAAAAGAAAATTTCAAACATGCGAAGAGCATGGCGGAAAAAACAGATGCCGAATTTCAAAAATGGTTTGCGGACCGCGTTGCATATTTGCCAGGTGAGACGTGGCCGGAAGCGTGGATTATTCAGAAGGCGACTGAGGTTAGCGATGCGGCGGCTGCCGCTCTTTCTGTAGAGCCCGAGGAAGTAAAAGGCATCCTCGAATATGGCCTGCAGGCAGGCAAGCATAGCGAATTCTATGAAATTAGCAAAAATGTTGCCCTTTCAAAGCAGCAATGCCTCGACCGATTATCAGCAACAGTTTGTGCAAAATTTAATGGTGACTTCGACGGGCTAGTCGATGTGTTAAGAAATAAATTGAATTGATGCCAACGGAAGGGGTCCTAGTTTCGGGGCGGCGGAAACCGCCACCGCACTGTGTTCCCTAACCTGCTCGCGGGCATCACGCAGTGCCGTGACGAACGTGGGCGTCTCTAGCTGCACTGCGGAGCTGATCGAGTGCCATATAGTAGGTCGCAACGATCGACTGCATATGCGCCGCGAGCACCATAAGGTCAAAAGCGAGTGATTTCTACCGCCCGGCACTCGGCCGTCTAAATGTCTCTTGCCCAAGCCTTAACCTCTGCTCGAATGAATGAACGCCGGTGACGGCGAGCAACTGGAGTTGACTGAAACCGGTCGTCGAAGACAGCGCGGCACTTGCCCACTTGGTCAGCGCCGGAATGACACAGTCGGTTTATATTGCCGGAGTGCCAGCACCAGGGCTTTGGAATGGTTGACTACGTATTCGGGGCGGTCGATTTTTTGAGGTGTGCTTCCCTCGTTTTTTCGCCTTCCATCAGGCCGGACCTGTCCGCGTTTTTGTGGGCGAAGGGGTTGAACAGCGGGTTATCCGCGCGCCTGCGTGAATTGATTTTCGCCTCCGGCTTGCCGTTCGGATCGCTCAATGCCTTGGTCATATTGCCGGTCGCGCCGACCAGATCGGCCATGCCGCGGGCCGCCGCAATGGCGTGGAGCGCGGGGGCATGTAGTCTTCGACTTGTCTTTCGCTCACTATCGCTCGTCCTGATTCGATTACCGATTAAACCGATCAGCGCATTCTCCGACGACAGAGATCCTCTGTTCCAGAATTGAATTCCATGCTTACAGAAAGGACACGTCTTCCTACCCTATTCAATTCCGGATTGTCAGTTTTTTCATAAAGAGACGCTCTCATTCCACTCTTGCACATTACATATGCCCCACCATCTATCCCCCAAAACACCCACCCCTTTTCTTCTAGAGAATTTTTGAGACGTTTTTCTTCCCTTTCACCGAAAGTCGATGCATCCACATCATAGAGCGCAAGAGCCGACCCCGTTTTTGCACTTTCACGCCGGGACAAAATTGTTGCATTATCAAGAAGGTAACTCAAATCCGAAATCATAATTTCCAATTTTGATTTAGAAGTTGAAATTGTTGGAGTCTGGGAAACAACCAAAGCCCCCATCACAATCCAAATAAGGAAAAAAATTAATTTCTTTTCAGACAACTTCTTCATATCTCCGCTCTATCATTTCACGAATGGATTGGGTACCTGACCGGAATAACCACCCGCAGCGTTCCCATTGAAGTTGGGAGCCTTTGTAACACCACCGAAACCAACTCCGAACTAGAACGCAGTGGATCCCCCGACGTGGCGACTCCACTTCCTCCCTACTGGATCGTAGGTGATTTGCTTCGACACGCTACCGTCGGTGCTGCCGATCAGGCCGCCCTGCGCCCCCTTCACCGTGTCGCGACTGGTATCGATGGTCTGGTTCGTGCCGTACGAGATCCCGGCGCCCGCGCTACCGAGGCCCGACTTCTTCACGTCCTTGTAGTGATATTCGCTCGAGGCCGTGTCCCCTGTCGTAACCGTCAGGTCGTGACCCGCAGAAAGACTCACATCGTTGGTTGCCGCAATCGTCGCGGCCTTCGCCGTCAGGTCATTGCCTGCCTGCACCGCGACGGTATTGCCCGACAACGTCGTGCCCACCGCATTGGTGTAACTGCTCGAATCGATCGTGTGCGTCGATTTCGACGACAGGAAGCCATTTTCCTTGCGATAGTGCTCGTCGTTCGCGCTCGCGCTTTGTTCACCGGCATTCAGATTGACATCGTGCCCGGCGCTCACGCCAATCGCACCCTGCGCATTCGCATACGCGGCCGTCGCATTCACGTCATGGCCCGCCACGATCGCCAGATTGCCGCCCGTCGCGATCTGCGTGCCCGTGTCGATCGACGCCGAATGCTCGGCATGATTGCGCGCATCCCACTTCACCGCATCCTGACTGCTCTGGCGAACCGCATTCAAATTGGCGTCGTTGTTCGCCGCGAGCACGGCATCGCCGGTCGTCGCAATCACCGCCGCATTGGCGTTCAGGTTCCGACCGGCAGCATTCAGCTAAAGAAGATGTTCTTCAACACCACGTACACGATGAAACCCATCAGGGCAACAAAGACGATAACCCCGACTATCTTTTGCGCACGTGTTTTAGGAGTCGAACCTGGAATTCCAACCATATTTACCACCTAATTCCCGTCTTACCTTGATCATTACTGAACCCGCCACCGACACCACCGACATTGGTGTTCTTCCCGGCGCTAACCCCACCGCCAACACCAATAATAGTCGCCGTTCCATTACCCGGTGAATTCATGATACCTGCGCCAAATATTCCATAAGCGCCAGTCATGCCACCGGCATAGCCTCCAGCGAAGTTATTCGTCTGGCCAGGAGCAACACTCGTTCGATTGAGCCAGCCCGCAGTAATACTTGCCGATGCCTGAACGGGATTGGGAAGCGCCATATTGACACCAGTTCCGAAAAACGCGTTCCCATCCCGCGTAAACGTCCCCCACACACTACCCACGAAATAATCAATCTGGAAGTTCACGAAGTCCGGAGCACGAGCCAAGCCCGGATTCTTGCCCGTCGTCGTCGCGTGATACGCGAACCCGCTACCCTGCGCTCCCTTCACAATATACGCCTGCAAATCCGGATCACCCGGCCCCAGCGATTGCGTCCACACCGTCTGACCGGCCTTGTTCACGCCGTACCGTGTCCACTCCGTCCCGTCTTGCGGCTGGTCGCCCGATGCAACGCGTACATTGCCCGGCAGCACACCACCATCGCTCATCGCCAGATCCATTTGCGCCATCTGCTCTTGAATCTGCTGCTCCGTATATTTCCCGCCGCTCTCCGCCGCCAGTTTCTTCGCTAGCGTCTGTTCCTTCGCTTTGCTGTCCTCGTGTAACTGCCGATTAAACCGATCAGCACTCGCCCCGGTCAACGCCCCAGTCCCGCCACCGACCAACGCCCCAGCTCCACCAGCCAGCACATTCGATGTCAAGTTCCCCAGGAGCTCATCGACGTTCGCGTTACCAGTCGGCCCTGAATCCTTGATCGACTGCGCAATCTCATTCAGTTGCGGAGCGAGCTTCGCCGACACACCAGCACCGGCAGCGCCACCAATCGCACCCAAGCCACCGCCGGTCAACCCACCCGTCAGCGCACCGCCGGCAATGTGCAGCACAACACGATTGTCACCACCCTCGGCCCAACTGTTGGCCTCCTGCTGGTACTGTGCCTTGAGCGTCGGATCGGTCGTGTTGTTTGCATACGTCTGCGCCTCCTCGCGCTTCTTATCGGCATAGCTCCCAATCTGCTTCGCAATCGTCTCCGCCGCCGCCTGCGCCGCGTTGATCAAATCCGACTGATTGCTCAACACCTGCTGCAAATCCGGCGTCTTGCCAACCGTCCCGTTCAGATTCGAGGTATCACGATTGAGCGTCGCCACATCCTGCTTCTGGTTCGCTCGGTCCGTAATCGTGATGGTACCGGCACTGATCGCGCTCTTCGTACTCGCGCTGCTGCTGTCGCTCTCGCTCACATACAGCGGCTGACCGCCACCGGTATTCTTCCCGCTCGTCTGACCGTGTGTCGCGTAGTTATTGCCCCCATCACCCACACCACCACCAGCACTGATCCCGAAGCTACTCGCGTTGTAACTCGAACTATTCTGAATATCCGAGAACGACAACGTCCCCGTCGTCAGCTGATTCTTGTCCGGCGTCGCCGTGCTCGCGATATACGCTCCCTTCAGGTCGGTATTACCCTTCACGTTGATGTCAAAACCACCGTCCCCGGCCCGAATCCCAGCCTGCTCGTTCACGCCCGCATAGTTACCGCTCGCATGGCCGTTCTGCATGCTGACGCTGGCGCTCGCACCGCCCTGACTGACGCTGAACCCGCCACCCGAACTGCTCTGGTGGGCCTCGCTGCGGCTCGTATCCTGCACCGACGCGAGATTCAGGTTGCCGCCCACGTCCGCAATCACCTTGTTGGCGTTGACGTTGGCCCCAACGATATTGGTATCGCCGTCGCTGATGATCGTCGCCGTATTGCTCGCGTTGACGTGTGTATTGTTCTGCGTCGCCGCATCCGAATTCGCGTCGCCGTGCGCACGCGACATCGACGCCGAGACACCAAATCCGCCGGTGCCATACGACACCCCCACGCTCGCGCTCTTCGATTCGTTCGTGCTGCGCGTGCTGTCGGTATCCGTGCTGTTGACCAGATTGACCTTGTTCGTCGCCTGCAGCAGCACGTCCTTCGCGTTCACGTCCGATCCCTGGATCGTCACGTTTCCTTGGCCCGCGTTCTTGTCGCCCGTCGCGACGAACGCTGCCGTACCGCCCGCCTTCACGCTGCTGCCGTTGTTCTGCCTGCTGTCCTCGGTGAACGTCGTCTTGCTGTGCGAGGAACCGAAACTCAACTCGATCTTCGCCTCCGGCTTGCCGTTCGGATCGCTCAGCGCCTTGGTCATATTGCCCGTCGCGCCGACCAGGTCGGCCATGCCGCCGGCCGCCGCAATCGCATGGAGCGCGGCGGCACGTCCGTCCTGGCTGCCGCCCGCACCCTGCGCCTGCTGATTCACGTTCTGAATTGCATCGATCACCGGCGACTTCACCGCCAGCGTGAAACCCGAACTCTTCACCTCGTGCGTTTCTTCGTGATGGCGGTCGGTCTGCGACGCATCGATCGTCACTTCCTTCGCGATGCCCGTCACGTCCTTGCCCGCAACAATGTCGGAGCCCGTCACGTGCAGTTTGTTGCCCGCTACCATCGACACGCTGCCGTCAGTGCTGCCGATCAGGCTGCCCTGCGAACCCTTCACAGTGTCGCGGCTGGTATCGATGGTCTGGTTCGTGCCGTACGAAATCCCCGCGCCCGCACTGCCGAGGCCCGACTTCTTCACGTCCTTGTAGTGATATTCGCTCGAGGCCGTGTCCCCTGTCGTAACCGTCAGGTCGTGACCCGCGGAAAGACTCACATCGTTGGTTGCCGCAATCGTCGCGGCCTTCGCCGTCAGGTCATTGCCTGCCTGCACCGCGACGGTATTGCCCGACAACGTCGTGCCCACCGCGTTCGTGTAACTGCTCGAATCGATCGTGTGCGTCGATTTCGACGACAGGAAGCCGTTTTCCTTGTGATAGTGCTCATCGTTTGCGCTCGCGCTTTGTTCACCGGCATTCAGATTCACATCGTGCCCCGCGCTGATGCCAATCGCACCCTGCGCATTCGCATAAGCGGCCGTCGTATTCACGTCATGGCCCGCCACAATCGCCAGATTGCCGCCCGTCGCGATCTGCGTGCCCGTGTCGATCGACGCCGAATGCTCGGCATGATTGCGCGCATCCCACTTCACCGCATCCTGGCTGCTCTGGCGAACCGCATTCAAATTGACGTCGTGGTTCGCTGCGAGCACGGCATCGCCGGTCGTCGCAATCACAGCCGCATTGGCGTTCAGATCCCGGCCGGCGACGGCTTGAAGCGTACCCGCATTGACCGTCGATACACGGTCGATGCCGGTCGCGCTACCATTCGCAGCCTTCGCCGAGCTGGTCGTGCTCGTCAGATTGAGGTCGCGGCCAGCCGACAGCGCTACAGTGTTGCCTTGAATCAACCCGCCGAGATTATTGAGGTCCTGGTTCGCGCTCGCGAGCACGGTTCCACCCGATACCGTGCCGCTGTTGTCGATCGAATCGGCATGAATGATCGTGACGTTGCGGCTGGCGATCGTGCCGGAGTTCTTGTACGCGCCATTGGCATCGACCGTGACGTTCTTGCCGGAGATGATCGTGCCTTCGCCAGTCACGTCCGCCGCGTTCGCGCGCAGATATACCTGCGGCACCAGCACCGTCTGCTGACTGCCGTTCGGCAATGTCACCGTCTGATTCACAAGCCACACGATGTCGCTCGTCAGCGCAGCCATCTGCGCGTCGGTCAGCGCCGTGCCGACATTCAGCCCGAACTGCTGCGACGCCTTCACGCCGTTCGCCATCAGCGATTCGTATTCCTTCTGATTGTCCGTATAGTCACCGATGAACCGCTGGCCGGTGGTCTGGATGATCTGCTGCTGAACGAGCTGCTGCTCGTAGAAGCCATCGCCGATGCGCTTGAGGACCGTATTCGGATCGACCTTGAGTGCATCCAGCATCGTGTCGCTGGACAACCACTTCCTGTAATCGGTAAAGCGCGGGTCCGTCTCGATCAGGAAGTGGCTGCCCGGGTCGCTCGTCACCCGATACAGCGCGTTGTTCGGCAGGCGCGTATTCGGCGTGACCGTGCGCACGACTACATCGCCGACATTGGCCTTCACGGCCGATACGGTCCCGACGCCGACGCCCGACACACCCGAGCCGACCAACACTTGCCCGCCAACTTCCTTGCCCGCTACTGGCGTCACGCCCGTACCGCTTGCACCCTGCGCAGCGGATGTCGCCGCCGCCACGCTCTTGATCGGATCGGACGGTTTGCCCGGATCGGCCAGCACCACCGGCAGATCGATCGTTTGTGACGGAATAGCCGGCGAGTAGTTGGTCGTCGAGGTCGCGCGTTCATCACCGCTGAAGGCCCCGCCGGACTGCACCCAGGTATAGATCGCCTTGCCCGAGCCCGTGAACGTTTCAGTACCGGTCGCGCCGATGTTCTGCACGTTCCTCGGATGGTTGCCGTCGCCGGCCACGATCTGGCTCTTGTCGTTGACGCCGGACGGCGTGTTGATCGTGATATGACGGCCAGCGGTAACCGTGCCGGGTTGCGAAGCCGTTACCACGTCCCTGGTCGATTTCACGTCTACCGTGTAGACGGTATAGGTCTGGACGAGCCGGCTCGACACGTCCGCGTTATAGCCGGCGAGCGCCTGATCCAGCTTCTGGTAAGCGGCAACCGTAGCGTTGTACCACTGCTGGAACGGTGCGCATGCCGCGTTTTTCGAGGTGAGGCACGATGGGCTCGGGGGATCGAAGGGCTTCGGCTTCACGCCAGTCACGTCGGCTTCGGTGGGGGGATTGATCGAAAACCAGTTGCTACCGACATTGCTTCGACCAGCAAACAGTGCGGCGGGCCCCGTCATCGCGAACGGCCCCTGCGTGACCCACGCCGGGGTTGCATCGGGCGGCGGCGTCACGCCGAACGTCGTCCAGATATCGGTCGGCACCGTCCGATACGCACCGGTCTGCGCGGCGACCGCCCCGCTACCGAAGTACTTGGCGGGGTACGCCGTGTTATCGATCTTGCCCGCCACCCCGTTCATCGTGTACTTCGCATACTCGGCAAACGGATATTTCGTCGATGGCAGCAGAATGAATTTCTGATCGTCGTCCAGCGCCCACTGGTAATCCGTGCCCGGATGGATTTCCTGGCTGTTCTTCTGGTACAGGTAGACCGTCGACGGGTCGATCTTCTCCGTCGAGCCCGGCACCTGATACCAAAGCTGATTCCCGCTGTCGGTCGTGACGGTCGTGGTCTGGAAGTTCGAATTTAGGTTCTCGAACCGGTTTGCGCCGATCGTGACGTCGCGACCGGCGTCGATCTGCGCGCCGTTGTTCGTCACGGTCTGCGCAGCACCGGTTGCCTGATGGTTCGCGTCCAGCGCGCCGCCGACACGAATGTCGTTGCTCGCGTACATCAGCGCGTTGTTCTGGTTCATGAGCGTCTGCGCCCCGATGTCGAGGTCACCGCGAGAAGCAATCACACCACCGACACCCTCGGCATTCCGGTCGTTGACAACCGTGTTCGCGCCCACTGCGACCGTGTCGCCGTAAATCCGGCCACCGGCATTCGTGATCGTGTCCCCGGCCGTCACCGTCGTTGTGCCGCCATCGATCAGACCTTCGTTCGTGATCGACTGGTTCGCGTGAATGTTGGTCGCGTTGCCACCGATAATCTCACCGGTCGCACGGTTCCGGATCGAATTGGCGCTCACATTGGCGACATTGCCCGCCGACAGCGTGCCGCTGTTGTCGAGCGTGCCGCCGGCCGTGGTCGTCAGATCATGACCGGCCACGATCCGGCCGGTGTTGGTCAGATCGCCTTGCGCCGTTACGTCGACGTCGCCCGATGATTGGAGCTTGCCGTCGTTGCTCAAGGTCCCGGTCGAGACCGTCAGTTGCTGACCACCATTGATGTCGCCCTGGCTGTTGACCAGCGTATTCGCTGACGTCAACGTTGCAGAGCCTTTCGACTGGATGCTGCCCGACGTGTTGTCGATGATCGGTGCGGTCAGCTTCGCATTCCTGTCCGCTCGAATCGAGCCGGACGTATTGTCGATCGCCTGATTCGCATCAACGGTGACGGTTGCGCCTTCCATCCCGGCAGTCAACCCCGGCACGCCTGCGGTGGTAGGCAGCGTTGAATTGGCAGTCTGCGCATTGCGAATCGTATCGCCCGTCACCCACAGCGCGCCGCGCGCATGCATGGCGCCGCGCGTGTTATCGACCGTCGTACCGGACACCGTGACATCGCTGTTGCCGCCGATCTGGCCGGCCACGTTCGACACCGTACCGGCGCTTCGTACCGTCAGTACGCCGTCCGCCACGAGCGATCCCGCATCGTTCGTCACGGAAGCAGCGTTGACGGTTGCCGCACCGCTCGACGAAATCGCACCACCTGCGTTGCTCAGTGCTCCCGTTGTCAGCGTGACGCCATTGCCGAGAACCTGACCACCCGTGGATTGCCCTGCCAGTATGCCGTTGTCGAACGTCTGGCCGTGCGTATCGAGATCGACCGATCCCGTCGCCTGCACCAATCCCGACCGGTTATCGAACGCCCCCGAACGGCTCGTCAGCGATTGGCTCGCTGCCACGTTGCCGAGCGTGTTGTCGATCGCACCTTGTCCGGACGCGAGCGTGACGTTCGCCCCCGTGATCGTACCGCCCGAGTTCAGCAGGCCGGAATTGGTGAGCGTCGTGTCCCCCGAGGCCAGCAGCTTGCCCCCAGCATTGTCCGTCGTACCGGATGTCGCCACCGACAATGCGCCGGAGACGGAGCCAATGGTGCCACCGCGGTTCGTCACGGTGTGCGCCGCCACGGTCGTGTCGTGTGTCGTCGCGATCGTACCGGCTGCATTCGTCAATGCGCCTGCAACATTGAGCTTCGCTGCATCCGCCGAAACCGCGCCTTGCGAATTGTCGAACGTGCCGGCCTGCGTGTTCAGCGCACCGGCAGCGGTAATCTTGCCTTGGGTATTGTCGAGTACCTGCGAGACGATCAGCGTCATGTCGCCGTTGGACGCGCCGATCTGGCCTGCACGGTTACTGAGGATGCCGGCTGTCGCGGACAGCCCGCTCGCCCCCACCAGCTTGCCGCTGTCGTTCGACACCGTGCGGGTTGCGGTCAACGACAACGCATCAGACGATGACCCGATCTGACCGCCCGCATTGACGAGATCCCCCGCCTGGACCTGTACGCCGCGCACGGCCGTCATACTGCCGTTCGAGTTGTCGATCGTGTCGCTTGCAACGACGAGCGCATTGGCCGAACTTACCGTACCGCCAACGTTCGTCAGAGACTTCGTCGCACGCAGCGCCGTGTCGCCGGCGGCCGATCCGATCACGCCCGCCGCATTGCCAACGCTGTTTGCCGTCACCGACAGACCATTGCCGCCGACTATCGCGCCGGACTCATTCGAGACCGCGCCCGTCGCCGTCACGGTCAGCATATCGGTGGTGCCGATCTTGCCGCCCGTATTGACGACATCGGTCGCGGTGATCCGTGCGGCGTGCGCGCTCACCGATCCAGCCGAGTTGTCGAGATGGGCCGTGTGAATCGACAGATCGTTTCCGGACGCGACCTTGCCGTTTGCGTTGTTCAGCGATTGCGTGACGTCGAGCGAGGTATCGCCCGCGACGGAGCCGATCTGGCCCTGTGCGTTGGAAACCGCATTCGCCGTCAGCGTGAGACCATTGCCGCCCGCGAGCTTCCCGTTGTCGTTCGACACGTTCCCGGTCGCCGTCAATGTCAACGCGCCCGTCGACGTGCCGATCTCGCCGGCCACATTCGTGAGGTCGGTTGCGGCGATCTGCGCCGTGCGCGCAGTCATGTGCCCCTGCGTATTGTCTAGCACGCCGGCCGAGTTCAGGGACAGTGCGTCCGCCGCCACCGTCCCCGACCGGTTCGAAACCGATTGCGCGGTTACGTTCGCGAGGCTGTGGGAACTGATGGTGCCGGAGTCGTTGACCAGTTGCCCCGCACTCAGCGTCACGTTCTGCCCGCTCATCGTGCCGGCGACATTCGACAACGTACCATTCGTCGTGACGTTGACCGCGCTGGCCGCGTTCACGGTTCCGTGGTCGAGCGTGACGTCGTTTGCGAACAGATTGACGTTGTCGCCCGCTGCCAGTGTGCCGCTGCTCGTCACGTTCGCGGCGCGCGCCGTGACGGAGCCACCGCCGACGAGATTGCGTGCGGAATCCGCGCCCGCGTATGCCTGCCCGCTATTGTTGAACGACGTGGCGGCTGTCAGGTTCGTGTTGCCGGCCGACGAAATCGTTCCGGCGTTCGACAGCGCCCGAGACGCGTTCAGATCGGTGGCCTGCGTACTGACAATCGTGCCTTGCTGGGCGACGTTGGCGCCATCGATCCGGGTATTCGCGGCCGACTGAAGACGCGCCGTCGGCGCAATCGTCACATCGCCGTTGTTCGAGACTTGAATATCGCCAGTCAGTGACGTGATGGAACCGGCATCTCGCACACCCACGCCGGCCTCGGTCCCGATCATCCGGACGCTATTGGCGAACATGCTTCCCAACGCCTGCACGTCGATCGCGACGCCCGGCGCGTCACCGGTACCGTTCCGCGCCTGCGCGGTGTTGCTCGCATAGTCGACCCGGTTCGCCCCCGCCACCGCGGTGATCGAATCCGCCCACACCTGGCCGTTGATCGTCATCGCGCGTGCGATCAGGTCGATCGCGCTGCCATGCGCGTCGAGCCCCGCACCGGCGATGCCGATCTGCCCCTGCGTCACGTTGAAACCTGCCAACGTGCCATCCGGATTGAAAGTCGGCACGCCGGTCGTCAGCGTGACACGCGGAACATTCAGAAAGCCGCAACCCGCACAGGTGATGCCTGCCGGATTCGCGATCACGAGATTCGCGCGATTGCCGGCGATCTCGGTGGGCCCGAGCAGTTGACTGGGGTTGCCCGACGTGACCTGGTTGACGATCACGCGCGCGGCGTTGTTGCCGAGGAATGGATTGCCTTGCACCCAGCCGGCGAGTTGCGTCCGCGAATCCAGGCCGCTGTTGACCAGCACGGCCCCCTTCGTGCCGACGTTGTACTGCGTGAAGTTGTTCAGCGAGACGCCGTTCTTCGGTGCGGTAATGTTGACGAGCGGTACGCCCGATGCCGACACCCCGACGACCGGATGGGTCGGACCGCTTCGATCGGGCGTGATCGGCAGCGTTGCCTGCGCTTCGGCGACGAGCGGCTGCATGCCGAACGTACACAGTGCGGCGAACGCGGTTGCGCGTGCCGCAAACCAGATCGAGATTCCGGAATCCACCGACACGGGTCGAGTGGCTGGCCGCACGCGAGCGCGTTCACCGCCCCCGTGCGCCGATGCGTATTCGTCAACCGCTACCAGCATGCCGCGCACGGCACTGAAGACCAAGCGAAAGATTCCGGAATTCATGATCGTCTTATTCTTGAATGCATGTCGAGCCGGCCGTCCACGCATCGCGAGAATGACCGGCCGCTACTCACGTTACTTGCAGCTCAGTGCCGCCAGACCGTTGATGTTGCCCGTCGTCGCGGCCGGGATGCCGTACGACACCACCAGATACGGTTGCTTCGCGTCCGTGCCCATGACCGTGCTCATCAGCGCCGATCTGGTTTTCGAGCTGAGCTCCGCCAGACCAATCGCGGAGGTTCCAACGAACGACTGGTTCTGGTCGCTGCCGATCGAGTACTGCAGATTCAGCGTGTAGTTGATGGCCGGATGACCAAAGGTGTCGGTATCGCTCGTCAGCGTCGCCGTGGCGCCATTCAGCGAACCCGGCGCCGTATTGCCGTCCGTCGACGTCGGACGCGTTGCGAAGGCCAGCGAGCATTGCATTTGCACGGGCGACGTCGTATCGATCGCAACCGGCACACCGATTGCCCATACTTGCCCCTGATTGGCGTTGTACGTCGCACCTGCCGAATCGGCGCCGTCCGTCCAGCGGCCGATGGCGATGTCCCCATTGCCGGCGAGATCCGTCAAGGTGCCTTTGGTCAGGGTCTTGATCGTGCCCGACGAGTCGTAGGGGATCGCGACATAAGCACCAGGCGCCTGCTCCTTGAGCGACGCGGTCGGCTGGGACAGGGCTCTGAGCGTGTAATTCCCGTTCGGCATCTGTCCACCGTTCCACGATGCGGGCGGCATCAGAATGCGGACCGTCGAAATCTGGCTCGAGATCGATTGGGATTGCCCTTCCACGCGAATCCCCGTCGAAGACGACGCACTACCCGACGGCGCTCCGTTCGACGACGCGCCATTCGCTGCCGCGCTGCCACCGCCACCACCGTCGTCACCACCGCCACATGCGCTCAGGCCAAGCGCCGCCACCACCGCAAACGTTGCCGTCGCGGCTTGCAAAAGCCGATGCTTCTCGTACCGGTGCTGCATGGTTCCTCCTTCTTCTGATTGACGATCTGATTGACGATCAACAGGACACCGAGTCGAGATCGACACCCCGCTCGGCCCGCCCCGCTACGCTCAGAACAACGTGCTGACCTGGAACAGCAACGTCGGTGACCCCGTCTTGAATCCTTCCGGCTTCGACAACGGGAAGCCGAGCGATACGTCGTAGTTCAGCGCTGCGCCGAGCATGTTCTTCGGTGCGAGATTGCCGCGCATGCCGACGACGGCGCCGACCAGCGTTTCGCCGAGCAGGTATTGGGCGGCCGGTCCCCGCACGCGCCCGGCATCGATGCCGGCATAGAGCGCCTGCGTACCGACAGGCGTCGGCACGTACCAGTCGAGTTCGTTGGAAACCACCCAGCCGCTCTCGGCGGCGAGCGTCAGTTGCTGATCGAAGCCGCGCACCGCGTAACGCGTGCCGATCGCGAAATAGTCGGAAGGGGTCAGCGGCGTACGTGCGTTCTGCATGTTCCAGCCGAACTGGTACGAGAACGCCTGACTGCCGATCCTGAAAGGAACTTGAGCGCCGAGGCTTGCCAGTTCGACCTGCGTCTTGCCGTCGAAGTCGGGAGTGCCGACCACCGTGCCCGAATGGCTGGAGACGCCCGGCAACGATGCGCGCCACGCGAATGAGCCGTCGAGCACGACATTGCCGATGTACTGGCGATGCGCGATACCCAGTTCGTAACCGATGATGTCGCGATGCTGCACCGGAATGTCGACACCGTCGATCGCGTTGCGGCTGATCTTGTGGAACAGGTTGCCGTGAATTTCGGTGCGCGCGTGCGCGTTCCGATAGATCACGCCGGACAACCCGGCCTGAAGTTGAGACTGAACACCGCTGTATTCGATCGGCTCGTCAAAACCCGCGACCGTCTGCTTGTACCGCGAGCGGCTCGCGTTCAGCGTCAGCATCGCGTAACCGATCGGCACGCTGTAGTTCGCGGAGACGGACTGATTCCCCTTCGCGGATGCGCCAATGTTTGCGTTCGTCGTGCCTGCGATCTGCAGTTGATCGTACAAGTGAAACGGGGAATCGAAGGTGAACGAGCCCGACAGCTCGTACTTGCCGGTCGAATCGAGACCCGCGTTGTCCGCGCCGATGACGGCATGCCAGCGCTTGCCGGTGCCCGGATGGAACACCAGCTCCGAGTCACCCGGATTCATGCCGGGTGCGATGTCGAACGTCGCATCGGACTGTGACTGGAGACGGCGCACGTTCTCGAGCCCCTGATCGATGTCGCGCTGATTCAGCAACGCACCGGCCGATGCCGGCAATGCCGCGCGCGTCCAGCCGATCGTCGGTTTGCCGGCGCGGATGTCGCTGATCCGCCCGGGAACCACGCGAAGCGTCAGCGTTCCGGCTTGCAGCGATTGCACTGGCACGAGCACGCGTGACGTCACGTAGCCACGGTCGATCAGTGCGTTATTGGCCGCGTCCTGAATCTGCTTGAGCGCGGCCTTGCCGACGCACTGGCCGACGACCGGTTGCAGAAAACGCGCAAGCCATGCGAACGCATTGTCTTCCAATGCGATTGCCTTGATCGGAAAGCACGGATTATCGAGCGGCAAGTTGTCGATGCCTTCTCGCCCGTCGGCGTCAGGACGGTCGGACGAGGATTCAATTCCTTCGTCGCGTCCAGTTGCTGTTGTTGCAAACGCTGGATTTGCGGGCCAGACGTGATCTCGGACGGCGGAATGCCTTGCGCGAACGCAGAAACGCTCGCCAACGCCGAAATCAACGCTGCCGAAGTTTCTCGTTTCTTCACTTGTTAGCCGCGTAATGATTGGTCTCTCGCGCCGCAATTTATCAAAACACTCGAAAGCACAGTGTCAGGAATTGCAATGCCGTACCAATATTCTCAGCCGTGAATGTTCACCCGCCGTGGCTGCATGGTCGGCGATCGCGGCATACTCCAATCAAATATGCACAAGTCAATCCCTCTAAAAAGCAAAAAATTTGACACTTCGAAAAGGTTATCCAATAAAAAATCACGTATCAAAAACGAAGCAGTTCCCGTAGGGAGACCGTGAGGCAAGGAGGCGCCATTACCCTCACATCAGCTCAATAAATCATTGATTTATTTAGACCACTCGCAAATCAACAAGGAGTACCAGGCACATCTCCGTGGAGTCGCCCTGCGAGACTTCATCGTTCTCACGAAGATCCCAAAAACCACCCTTAATACTGAGATAGGAAATATCAAAATCTGGACGATTGACATTCCTCACCGCCGTTAATCCACTGATCATCGACAAGTGACAGTAGACGTCCGTGCGATACTAAACGTCTCCAATTTGCAACACGACTTTCGCCAAACGCCCTGTTTGGCTCCGGAATGTAGAATTTTTGAGACACATATCACTTTCCCGAACACGGCCAGCTGCGGCCGCTCCGCCGATGTACTGTTCAAGGCTGAGCGGGCCGAATCGGTTTTGGGTGTCCGACCTTCCGCAGCGATTACCGGAGAACGCCACGCATGGATCAAGACAACGCATCGGAAGTCGTCGCTTCTTCCCCCATACACGCCGGCAGCGGCGCATCCGCGTCGATCCCGGCCGTCGCGCCATCCAGAACCGCGCTGCTCGTCATGCATTACCAGACCGACATCCTCGGCCTCTTCCCGTCGGTCGCGGCCGAGTTGCTCTCCAATACGCGCAAGCTATGCGACGCCGCACGAGCGGCCGGCGTCGGCGTCTGGTTCGCGAACCTCCGCTTCAGCCCCGGCTATCCGGAAGTCAGCCCGCTGAACAAGAACGGCCAGGGCATCAAGAAGCTCGGCCTGTTCATCGACGACGGCCCGTGTCCCGAACTGGCCCGGCAACCCGACGAACCGCTGATCATCGCCCACCGCGCGAGCGTCTTCTTCGGCACCGATCTGCAGGCGCGGCTGATCGCACGAGGCATCGATACGCTGGTCATGGTCGGCATCGCGTCGACCGGCGTGATGCTGTCGTCGATCGCTCACGCGAGCGACGCCGATTTCCGCCTCTATACGGTCAAGGATTGCTGCTACGACCCGGACCCGATCGTCCACGAGCATCTGTTCGCCACCGCGTTCGAATCGCGCACGACGGTGCTGTCGCTCGCGGATGCGCTGCGGCTGCTGGCGTAACGACGGACTCGTGGCACCGCCGTTCGGAATCGTCCGCCGGACGCCGCTTACCGAGCCGCCGCCCCGATTCCCGCCAGAATGAGATCGATGCCAGCCAGGAACTGCGCGCGCTCGTCGTGCGCGGCCAATTGCGCCGCCACCTTGCGCACGAACGGGTACTGCGCCGGATCGAGCTGCGTCCACCGCTGGGCAACGGCCGCGGCGATCTCCGGCTGACCCGTCTCACGCGGATGCAGCCGCGCGCCGGCCGCGTACTGGCCGGCCAGCCCGAAGATGTAATGCATCAGCGCGGACGCGCCGTCGAATTGCGCGGATTCCGGCACGCCCAGCGCCTGAAGCTGCCCGCCGACGCGCTCCAGGATCCGCAGCACCGCGTGCTGCCACGGTTCGCGGAACAACTGCGCCCCCACCCACGGATGCGCGCTGAACGCGTCGAACAGACGCAGCGCGATGCGCCGGAGCGCGTGCGCCGCATCGCCGTCATGCTCCGTCGGCACGTCCGTCAGCGCAGCCGCGATCACTTGATCCGCGGCCGCCGCGAGCAGGTCGTCCTTGTCGGCGACGTGCCAGTAGATCGCGCCGCTTCCGGTCGCCAGGTGTGCCGCGAGCGAGCGAAACGTCAGCGCGCCCTCGCCTGCATGGTCGAGTATCCCGATCGCGGCCTCGACGATCCGCTCTTTCGACAACGCATCCGCGCGCCGCTCGGTCCGGTTGCTGGTTTTCATGCGCGTCAGCTTGACACATCTGGAACATCGTTCCAATATCTCGTCAGTGGAACACTGTTCCATTACTTTTCCGAAACAGGCGCGATGCCGGGGGTACCGCCTTCTCGATCACACCGGGCCGCCTTGGCCTGAAACCGAGCCACCGATGAATCCGCCCGTGACCCATGATGTCGTGATTGCCGGAGCCGGCCCTGTCGGCCTGTTTCTCGCATGCGAGCTGCGCCTCGCCGGTGTGTCCGTGCTGGTGGTCGAGCAGACGGACGATTCCGAATCTCCGCTGAAGCGTCTCCCGTTCGGCATGCGCGGCCTGTCCGCGCCGACCATCGACGCGCTCTACCGTCGCGGCCTGCTCGACGGCATCGCATTGCCGGCCCACGCAAAGGACACCGCGCACTGGATGCAGCAAGCACGTCGTCCGGCCGGCCATTTCGCCGGCATCCAGTTCTTCCACGACGACATCGATGCGTCGCGGTGGCCGTATCACCTGCCCGGCCCGGCCGGCACGCACATGGCGACCGACATGGCGCGCGTCGAATCCGTGCTGACCGCCCGTGCGGGCGCAACGGGCGTCCAGATTCGCCGCGGCCTGGCGGTTGAAGGCTTCGATCAGTCGGCCGATGCGGTCACGCTGCGCGTGGGCGGCGAGACTTTCCGCGCACGCTGGCTCGTCGGTTGCGACGGCGGCCGCAGCGCGGTCCGCAAGGCCGGCGGCTTCGCGTTCACCGGCACCGACGCCGAGTTCACCGGTTATTCGATCGAAGCCGGGTTCGCCGATCCGGGCGCGCTGCCGCCGGGACGTCACTACACGCCGGCGGGCATGTACACGTACACGCCGCCCGGTACCGTCGCGCTGGTGGAGTTCGACGGCGGTGCGTTCCATCGCAGCGGGCCGGTGACGCGCGAGCATGCGCAGGCCGTGCTGCGTCGCGTGTCCGGCGCCAGCGTCACGTTGAACACGCTTCGGCTCGCCGCCACGTGGACCGACCGCGCGTATCAGGCCGCGACGTATCGCAACGGACGCGTGCTGCTCGCAGGCGATGCCGCGCACATCCACTCGCCGCTCGGCGGGCAAGGGCTCAATCTCGGGCTCGGCGACGCGATGAATCTCGGCTGGAAACTCGCCGCGACGATCCGCGGCGACGCGCCGGCGGGCCTGCTCGACAGCTACACGGACGAACGGCATCCGGTGGGCGCGCGCGTGCTCGACTGGTCGCGTGCGCAGGTCGCGCTGATGCGGCCGTCCTCGGGTTCGCGCGCGCTCGCGGCGATCATGCGCGATCTCGTCGATACGCGCGACGGCGCGACGTACTTCGCCGAACGCCTGTGGGGCGTGTCGCTCGCGTACGATCTCGGCGGCGGCCATCCGCTCGTGGGCCGCAGCGTTCCGGACTTCGAACTGACTGATGGCACGCGGCTCGGCGAACGCGCGAGGCTTGGCAAGGGTGTGCTGCTGGAGTTCGATGTCGGCCGGCCACTTCACGCTATGGCAAACCGCTGGCGCGACCGCATCGCCTATATCGCGAGCGACGCGAAGGACCGGCTCGGATTGCGCGCGGTGCTCGTGCGCCCCGACGGTTTCGTCGCCTGGGCGTGCGAAGACGATGTACACGCGGACGCGGACATCGACGCCGCCACGCATGCGCTCACACGATGGTTCGGCACGCCGCGCGCGGCACATTGAGCGCCGCCGCCCGACGCAGGAAGCTGCCGACCGACAAATCTCCATGCGTGCCATCGACGGCACGCCCGACATTCTCGAACGCCCACGCGATCCGCCCTGCCGCAGCCCGGACCGCCCGCGACGTGCGCGACATCGCGCACGTCAGCCGCGTCCGCCTCACTTCGCGATAAACACCCCCGACGTCGGGCACGTGCCCTGCGTATTGCCATCCGTCACGAGTGACGCCGCGCTCGGAAACTGCGCGGTCGCATTCGTCTTCACGGCGATCCACGCTTCGGTGAAGTAGCTCACGCCGTTCGTCTTCGTGCATTTCAGCGACACCGCGCTGCGCGTGTTGCTGCCGAACGCGCCTTCGAACGCCGACAGCAACTGGTTACGCGTGACCGTCTTGCCCGCGTTCGCCTGCAGGAACGCGTTGAACGACGTGTTGCCCAACCGGCTGATCATGCCCGACGCCTGGTTCCAGTAAGCATCGGGCGTCGCCGAATTCGAACAGGTGCCGTGCTTGAACCATTCGTGCTTGTCGAGACACGACGCAACGCCCGGCATGTACGTCGACAGCGTGTCGCGGGTCGCGCTGCTGATCGGGTACGCGTCCATGCTGCACCACTGGTGCGCGTTGTCGAGATCGATGTCGTTCTGCGGCACGCCGCAGTAGAACGGCTGGTTGCCGTCGTAGCGGTTCGGCCACAGCCCGTGCAGCGACAGGCTCGTCGCCGCATACGAGCCGGCGAGGCTAGTGCATTCCGGCGTGTCGTGCGACGCGCAGAAGCCGGGCTCCCACGAGGCGGCGAGCAACAGGTAGTCGTAGCTGGTCTGCGCGGCGGCGTGCAGTGAAACGGAAGCGACGGCGAGTGCGGCAGCGGCGCGGGCGAGCGTCTTCAGCATGGCGTGTTTCCTCGGAAAGGGCTTGCGGGCGCGAGATGCGCCGCAAGGTTGTCGAATGTCTGCTCGCGATTGTTGCTGCCGCAACGTGGCACGAATGTGAAGGTGCACGAAAGAATGCGGGGATCGCTCAGGCGCCGAGCTGCGTGCACGCACGCGCCGACGCTTCCGGGCCTTCGAGCGCGAGAATCTGCCACACGCCGATGCTGACGCGCCGGCGCGCCGCCGTCGACGCGTCGGCCAGCAACGCCTCGACGCGCGGCGCGGCATCGGGCGCCTTCTGCTTCAGCGCCGCATGGTGCCGCGCGCGCGACGCCGGTTCGGGCTCGTACACGTCGCACAGGCGCACCATGCCGGCGAGGCCGGCCAGATCGTCGTCCTTGTCGATCGCACCCGGCTCGACAGGCGCGAGCCCGTTGCGTTCTTCCAGCGGCAGCCTGTTGCGCGCGCCTTCGTCGATCGCCGCGGCGGAAGCCGGCGGCAGGCCGCCCATCGCCGCGACGATCCGGCTGCCCGCGGCGATCATGTCGCCCTGGCATGCGATCTTCTCGGCGGCCGCGACGTTCGAGCAGAACGACACCGACGTCCGGTACACGTCGTCGCTCATGCGCAGCACTTCGTCCGTGTCCGCCTGCGCGAGGCCCGCGCTCGCCAGCGCCAGCGCGGCCGGAATCAGGATGCGGAACGCCCTCGTCTCGTTCATGGTTGTGTCATCCGTGGGTGCTGATGGCGGACAATCTCGCCGGGCCGTGCGCAAGCGCCCCTTGTGATGCCGGGCCCGCGGCCGGCGCCACGCGTTTCACTTCATCGACGCCGCCTCCGATCCGCCAGGCGACAACGCCGCGCTGTCCTGCTCGCGCCACGCGCGGCGCGACGCCATGATCGCGCTCACCGCCGAGCGCGCGACCTTCCACCATGCGAACGGGCGCGGATCGGCGAGCATGCTGAGCGCGCGCGCATAGTCGAGCGTGAGGCCGGGCGTCCACGCCATCGTCACCGCGCGCTTGCGGATCTGCGCGGCCACCCACAGCTCGGGCGTGAGCAGCAGCCGCACGAACGCGCCCCACCCGGCCCGCTCGCCCTTCAGCCGCCACACCGCACCGTCGAGCGCAGCCTCGAGCGCATTCGACACGGTACTCGAGCAGTTGCGGTGCGTGAGGTTGTACGTCGTGTTCTGCCGGTACGACGACCAGAACGCGTCGAGCTTGGCCGGATCGTAGTTGCGGATGCGCACGCGCACGGTCGACGGGCACCACGCTTTCGACTCGGTCGCATAGTCGGGCTGGAACAGGCCGGGCACGTCGTTCTCGCGCGTCGCACGCAGGATGCGCGTGAATTCGTCCGGAGAACGATCGATTTCGACGCCCGGATACAGGCTGATGTAGATGCCCTCCGGCGATTCCAGCGCCGCATGGCCGGTCGAGATCACGCCGTTGACGTCCACCGCCGCGATGTAGCGGTCGATCACCGGATAGCGCTGCGCTTCGGCCTTCGACGTGCCGGTCGGCGTCCATACATGCACGGTGAGCGCCCGCTCGCCGTCGGCCGGCGGGCCGTCCCATTCGGATTGCGCGAACTGCGGCAGGCCCTGCGCATCGTCGAGATCCGGCGCGAGCGCCGGCGCGGGCGACGTCACGAACGCCGGGTTGCGCGTCAGCCGGCGCACGCGTGCGGCGAGGCTCAGCATGTGCATTCCGCCGAACATCAGCAGCAGGCCGAGGCAGTACGGCACGGTGCCCGCGTAGTGCGTCGGGTACGGCTGGAAGAAGAAGATCGCCAGCAGAATCTCGACGACGCCCCACGCGAACGCGACGTGCCAGCGGCGATAGCGCACCATCCACGCGGACGTGCACTGCAGCAGCCCGTCGACGAGAAACAGCGTGCCGAAGATCATCGACAGCAGGAAGTGGCCGTGATGATGGCCGGCGAACACGAGCCCCGCGGCCACCACGACGGCGACGCCCTTCACGTAGCGCAGGATGCGCTGCCCGCCGACCCCGCTGCCGGCCACCGCAAGCGTCGCGAGCCCTTCGATCAGGAACAGCCACGCGAACAGCTCGATCGGGAAATGCAGCGCGCCGTCGAGCGCGTCGAGGAAAATGCCGACGCCCGCGGCCACCCACAGCCAGCCGAGCACGGTCAGCCCGCGCCAGCGGGTTCGCAGATATTCGATGCCCAGCAGCAGCAACACCAGTCGTACCATTGCGCCCTCGTTTTTTTCGGGATACGCGCGGCCTCGCGTTCCCGGTCGTTTCGGCCGCGCATGGTGCGACGCGCCTGCCGGATGGCGGTCATCGTTGCCGGCGCGTCATGCCGTCGACATGACCGATAGCGGCCGGCACGCGCCGCTCTGGCCGAATAATAAGATATGACGGAGCCGGGTGAAAGCGCCGCGAAAACGTTTTCGACCGGCGCGAACGCGCCAGGCCGCCCGCTGCCGCAGCAGACTTCCGGTTCGACAACGTGCGGCGGATACGCGAGAATCCGGCTTCCGAGGGCGAAAGCCACTGAACTGAAGCGAACCGCACGGACGGCGTAGCCGTCGCGACGTGCGCCGCGCGACGGCAGCATCGACCGGAGCACCACCATGCCCGCCTCCCCGCTTCATCCCCCACCGCTCGGCCCGCAACTCAGGCGCTGGCGCGCGCTGCACCGCGTGAAGCAAAGCCACGCAGCCGAACTGTTCGGCGTCGCGCAATCGACGATCTCGCGCTGGGAGGCCGGCCTTCAGCAGATGTCGCCCGACGAGCGCGCAACGGCCGAACGGCTGCTCGCCGCGCGCCTCGACTCCGCAGGCGACCACGCGCTCGCGCGGCTGATCGCCGGCAGCGCGGGCCGCATGCATCTCGTGTGCGACCTCACGCACCGGCTGCTGGCCAGCTCGCCGGCGCGTGCGGCCGAATTCTCGCAGCCGCTTTCGGCACTGCTCGGCACGTCGCTGTGGCGCTACGCGACGCCGGCAATCGTCCGCATGGAAGCCGCGCTCGATCCGCTCGGCTGGCACGACCGCGCGGGGCCGCCGAGCGTCGAGTTCGACACCGGCGCGAATGCGTCGCGCGTCGTGCCGATTCGCGGCAGCCGGTGCCGGTGGACGCGGATGACGCTGTCGGACGGCTCGGCCGTGCGGCTCGTGGAAACGCTCGGCGCGCGCTGACGCACGCGCATATTTCATGCGTGGACGAAGCGCGTCCGGCCGGCGTACGCTTGGCGGTTCATCGCAAGGACGCCGATCATGAATCCCGATACGATCCACGCGCGGCTCGCTTTCCTGCGCGAAGCCGAGCGCCTGAAGGACGTGCTGCGCAGCGGCCATACGTCGGCCGGCCGTGCGGAAAGCACGGCCGAGCACAGCTGGCGGCTGTGCCTGATGGCGCTCGTGTTCGCCGACGCGCTGCCCGGCGTCGACGCGCTGAGGCTGCTGAAACTGTGCGTCGTCCACGACCTCGGCGAGGCGCTGCATGGCGACATCCCGGCGATCGAGCAGGCCGCGCACCCCGACAAGAGCACGCACGAACGCGACGACCTGCTGACGCTGACCGCGTCGCTCGACCGCACGATGCGCGACGAGATCGTCGCACTGTGGGACGAATACGAGGCAGCCGCGTCGCCGGAAGCCCGCGCGGCGAAGGCGCTCGACAAGCTCGAAACGATCCTGCAACACAACCAGGGCCGCAATCCGCCCGATTTCGACTACGCGTTCAACCTCGGCTACGGGCGACGCTACACCGACGCGCAACCGCTGTTCAGCGCGATCCGCGCGATCGTCGACGCCGATACGCAACGCCGGATCGACGCGAGCGGCCAGCGCTCGACGAGGAACGCGACCGGCCGATGATGGCGATCGTCGCCGCGCAGCGCTAGCACCGGGCGCCGCACGCGCGGCGGGCCCGTTCCACGAATCGCGACAAACTCGCCGTTTCGCCCGCCCGATGGTGCGGCGTCCACACAATTCAGCACAAATTCCACACGATTTGGCGCGAATTCCTCGCTTACCATGAGCGCCTGATTCGATTCGGCACGCCCGCGCGATGCGTACGCGGAACCCGTTGCGCGCAACACGCCCGGCACGCGACGCCTACCGGATCGTTCCGCCCGGCCGCACGCATCGCCGGCGCACGCTTCATCCTCGCTGCATGCTCATGACCCAGAAGACCCATCGCCGCCGGCGCATCGTGCTGGCCACCCTCGCCGTCGTCGCGATCGCCGCCGGCGTCACGCTGAAGGCCTGCGCGCCCGACAAGCATCCGCAGTACCTGTCCGCGCCGGTCACGCGCGGCAACCTCGAGAACGCGGTGCTCGCGACCGGCGCGCTGCAGGCGTTCAGGCAGGTCGACGTCGGCGCGCAGGTGTCGGGGCAGTTGAAGACGCTGAAGGTCAAGCTCGGCGACAAGGTCACGAAGGGCCAGTGGCTCGCCGAGATCGACCCGGTGATTTCGGAAAACGCGCTGCGCCAGGCGCGCGCCAGCGAAGAAAGCCTGCGCGCGCAGCAGCAGTCGACCGCCGCGCAGCTCACGCAGGCCGAACTCGCGTTTCGCCGCCAGCAGGCGATGCTGCCCGACGACGCGACGTCGCGCGAATCGTTCGAGGCCGCGCGCGCAACGCTGGACGTGCAGCGCGCGACGCTCGCGTCGCTCGCCGCGCAGATCCGTTCGGCCCGCATCCAGATCGAGACCGCGCAGGCCAACCTCGGCTACACGCGCATCGTCGCGCCGATCGACGGGGAAGTCGTCGCGATCGTCACGCAGGAAGGCCAGACCGTGATCGCGCAGCAGCAGGCGCCGGTGATCCTGAAGCTCGCGAATCTCGACACGATGACGGTCAAGGCGCAGGTGTCGGAAGCCGACGTGATCCGCGTGAGCGCCGGCCAGACCGCGTATTTCACGATCCTCGGCGAACCGGACAAGCGCCACTACGGCAAGCTGCGCGCGATCGAACCGGCGCCGCAGAACTATGCGGAAGCGCAAAGCGCGCTCGGCGGCGGGGGTAGCGGCGGCAGCACGAAGCCGAACAGCGCGGTGTTCTACAACGCGCTGTTCGACGTGCCGAATCCCGGGCATCGGCTGCGCATCGCGATGACCGCGCAGGTCAACATCGTGCTCGGCAACGCGCGCAACGCGCTCAGCATTCCGGCCGCCGCGCTCGGCGACAAGCGCAAGGACGGCACCTACGCGGTGCGCGTGCTGCGCGCCGACGGCGGCACGGAAACGCGCCACGTGCGCATCGGCATCAACAACAACGTGCGCGTCGAAGTGCTGGCCGGCCTGAAGGACGGCGAACGCGTGGTGATCGGCGAGGCGTCGCCGGACGAGCGCGCGCCGCTGGCGGACGCGGTATGACGATGAGAAGCCAGCCCCTGCTCAAACTCGCCGCCGTCACGCGACGCTTTCCGGCCGGCGACAAGGACGTCGTCGTCCTGAACAACGTGAACCTGTCGATCGACGCGGGCGAGATCGTCGCGATCGTCGGCGCGTCGGGCTCCGGCAAGTCGACGCTGATGAACATCCTCGGCTGCCTCGATCATCCGAGCGAAGGCACGTACACGGTCGGCGGGCGCGACACGCACATGCTCGACAGCGACGAGCTCGCGCAACTGCGCCGCGAGCACTTCGGCTTCGTGTTCCAGCGCTATCACCTGCTGCCGCACGTCGACGCGGTCGCGAACCTCGAAATGCCGGCGATCTACGCGGGTACGCCGCGCGCCGAGCGGCACGCCCGCGCCCGCGCGTTGCTCGCGCGCCTCGGGCTCGCGGATCGCGCGCATCACCGGCCCGGGCAACTGTCCGGCGGCCAGCAGCAGCGCGTGAGCATCGCGCGCGCGCTGATGAACGGCGGCCAGGTGATCCTCGCGGACGAACCGACCGGCGCGCTCGACACGAAAAGCGGCCAGGACGTGATCCGGATCCTGCACGAACTGAACGCGCTCGGCCATACGATCGTGATCGTCACGCACGACAAGGCCGTGGCGCGCCATGCGCGGCGCATCATCGAGATCAGCGACGGCGAGATCATCGCCGACCGGCCGAACCGCCACTACGCGGAAGCGCTTGCCGAAGCGCTTGCGGAAGCGCCTGCCGAAGCGCTCGCGGAAGTGGGCGCCGACGCGGCCGCGAGTACGCCGTCCGCGCCCGCCGCTGACGATGCACGGCCGCCCGTCGGCGCCGATCCCGTCGCCAATGCCGATCCCGCCCCGCCCGCCCGCCGCTTCGCGGCCGGCACCGGCCGCTTCGCCGAAGCGTGCCGGATGGCGTGGATCGCGCTCGTGTCGCATCGGCTGCGCACGCTGCTGACGATGCTCGGCATCATCATCGGCATCACGTCGGTGGTATCGATCGTCGCGGTCGGCGAAGGCGCGAAGCGCTACATGCTCGAAGAGATCGGCAGCATCGGCACCAACACGATCAACGTCTATCCGGGCACCGACTGGGGCGACAGCCGCGCGGATACGATCCAGACGCTCGTGCCCGCCGACGTCGCCGCGCTCGCGGAGCAGCCGTACGTCGACAGCGCGACGCCCGAAACGTCGCGCACGCTGCTGCTGCGCTACCGCAACATCGACGTCAACGCGCTCGTGAGCGGCGTCGGCGATCGCTACTTCCAGGCGCGCGGGATGCGCTTCGCGCTCGGCGTCGCGTTCGACGACGATGCCGTGCGCCGCCAGGCGCAGGTGGCCGTGATCGATCAGAACACGCGCCGCAAGCTGTTCGGCGCGACGCGCAATCCGGTCGGCGAAGTGATCCTGGTCGACAACGTGCCGTGCGTCGTGATCGGCGTGACCGCCGACAAGAAAAGCGCGTTCGGCAGCGTGAAGAGCCTGAACGTGTGGGTGCCGTACACCACCGCGAGCGGGCGCCTGTTCGGCCAGCGCTATCTCGACAGCATCACCGTGCGCGTGCGCGACGGGCAGCCGAGCGCCGCGGCCGAGAAAAGCCTCGAGAAGCTGATGATCCAGCGCCACGGCCGCAAGGACTTCTTCACGTACAACATGGACAGCGTGGTCAAGACCGTCGAGAAAACCGGCCAGTCGCTGACGCTGCTGCTGTCGCTGATCGCGGTGATCTCGCTCGTGGTCGGCGGGATCGGCGTGATGAACATCATGCTGGTGTCGGTCACCGAGCGCACGCGCGAGATCGGCATCCGGATGGCGGTCGGCGCGCGCCAGTCGGACATCCTGCAGCAGTTCCTCGTCGAGGCCGTGCTCGTTTGCCTGCTCGGCGGCACGATCGGCATCGCGCTGTCGTTCGGGCTCGGCGCGCTGTTCTCGATGTTCGTCACGCAGTGGAAGATGGTGTTCTCGGCCGGCGCGATCGTCACCGCGTTCGTGTGCTCGACGCTCACCGGTGTGATTTTCGGGTTCATGCCCGCGCGCAACGCGTCGCGGCTCGACCCGATCGATGCGCTCGCGCGCGACTGACGAAACATGGCCATCATCACGCACACCTCCCCGCTTCACCGTCTCGGCGCATTCGCGTGCGCGGCCGCGCTGCTCGCCGGCTGCGCGGATGCGCGCCACGCACCGCCGCCGGCCGTCGCGATGCCCGCGAACTGGGCCGCGCCGGTCGCAGCCGACGCGCCGGCCGCCACGCGCGACTGGTGGCGCAGCTTCGGCGATCCGCAACTCGACGCGTTGATCGACGACGCGCTGCGCGCCAACAACGACCTCGCGATCGCGGCGATCCGCGTGTATCGCGCGCAGTTGCAGGCCGGGCTCGTCGATACGAATCTGACGCCCAGCGTGACGCTCGGCGCGAACGGCGCCGTGTCGCGCACGCTCGATACGCACCGGATGAGCCGCTCGAGCGGCCTCAACGGTTCGCTCAGCTACGAAATCGACCTGTGGGGCCGGCTCGCCGCGCTGCGCGATGCCGCGCGCTGGGAAGCCGACGCGACGGCCGCCGATCTGGAAGCCGCGCGGCTGTCGCTGATCGGCACGACCGCGGCGCTGTACTGGCAGATCGGCTATCTGAACCGGCAGATCGCGCTTGGCGACGCGAACATCGCGTATGCGCAACGCACGCTCGCGCTCGTCCGGTCGCGGCACGCGGCCGGCGCCGTGTCGGGGCTCGATCTCGCGCAGGCCGAACAAAGCCTCGCCGCGCAACGCGCGGCGCAGACGCAACTGATCCAGCAGCGCACCGAGAACCGCCACGCGCTCGCGATCCTGTTCGACCGGCCGCCGCAGCAGCGCGCGGCCGAACCGTCGGCGCTACCCGACGCGGCGCCGCCCGAGGTCGCGGCCGGCCTGCCCGCGAGCCTGCTCGGCCGGCGCCCCGACCTGCGTGCGGCGGAATTCCGGCTGCGCGAGTCGCTCGCGCAGGTCGATGCGACGCGTACGAGCTTCTACCCGACCTTCACGCTGACCGGCAACGCCGGCACGACGAGCACGAGCCTCGAGCGCGTGCTGACGAATCCGGTCGGCACGCTCGGGCTCGGCCTCGCGCTGCCGTTCATCCAGTGGAACACGATGCAGTTGCAGATCCGGGTGTCGAAGTCGCAGTACGAGGAAGCGGTGGTCGGGTTCCGCCAGCGGCTCTTCACGGCGCTCGCGGAAGTCGAGAACGCGCTGTCGGCACGCGTGCAGCTCGAACGCGAAGCCGAACAGCGCGCGCTGTCGCTGGCCCAGGCGCAGCGCGCCGAACGGCTGGCCGCCGCGCGCTTCGCGGCCGGCGCGACCGCCGTGCAGCCGTGGCTCGACCAGCAGCAGGTGCTGAGGAGCGCGCAGAGCGCCGACGAACTGACGCGCCTGAACCGGCTCAACAACCAGATGAAGCTCTACCGCGCGCTCGGCGGCGGGACCTCCTGACCGGCCGTCACGCGTCATACGTCGCGCGCCGCCCGCGTCATTCGCACACGGCCGCCCCGCGCCGCACCGGCGCGAACGCCACCGCGCTCGCGGTCGCGAGCACGGCCACGCCCGCCGCGCCGTACAGCATCACCCAGCCGAAGCCGTGCACGAGCGCCGCATGCAGCGCCGCGCCGCTCGGATCGGCCTGCGCGAGCGCCGGCGCGATCGCCTGCAGCCCGTCGGTGCGGCCCGATGCGATCTCCTGCGCGAGCCGGCGCAGCGCCGCGTCGCCGATCGCGCCGGCCGGCCCGCCCTGCAGGCTCGCGACGATCCCCGCCACCAGCACGAAGCCCATCGTCGCGATGTTCAGCGCGAGCGAGATCATCCGCGCGCTCATGTCGATGCCCGACGCCATGCCGGCGCGCGCACTCGGCACCGCGCCCGTCGTCGTGTTGGTGACGGGCGTGTTGGTCAGCCCGAGCCCGATGCCGGCGATCACGCAGCCCGGCAGCATCGTCAGCCAGTTTGCGTGAACGGCCGCGCTGCCGAGCCGCATCAGCACGAAACCGGCCGCGATCGTGAACAGGCCGCCCGGAATCACGACGCCGGGCCCGTACCGCAGCGCAAGCCGTTCGCCGAACGGCGGCGCGATCAGCGTCGGCAACGTGTACGCGAGCAACGCGAGGCCGGCCGTCACGCTGTCGTAGCCGAGCGTGACCTGGAACCAGATCGGCAGGTAGATCATGAACGGCCAGAAGCTGAAATTCATCCCCATCGAGCCGAAGATCGCGCCGGTGAACGCGCGGATCCGGAACACCGAAAAGTCGAACATCGGCCGCGCGCTGGCGCGCTCCGCGATGAAGAAACCGATCAGCGCGAGCATGGTCGCGCCGAGCACGCCGAGGCCGGCCGCGCTCGCGAGCCCGAGTTCGGCGCTCTGGGTGATGTAGAAGGCAAGGCCGAGCACCGCGAGCGACAGCGTGACGATGCCCGCGACGTCGAGCGTGCCCGCATGCGGATCGCGCGATTCCCGCACCGCGCCGCCGATCAGCACGAGCGCGACGGCCGCGAGCGGCGCATGGACGAGAAACACCCACGGCCAGCTCGCGAGCGCGACGATCGCGCCGCCGACGATCGGCCCGAAACCGAGCCCGATGCCGAACACGATCCCCCAGATCCCGAATGCGCGGCCGCGCTCGCGCCCTTCGCGGAACTGGTGCGACAGCACGGCGATCTGGCAGATCAGCATCGCGCCGCCGCTCGCGCCCTGCAGCAGCCGGCCCGCGACGAGCACCGGCACGTTCGGCGCGAGCCCGCACAGCAGCGACGTCGCGCCGAACAGCACGGTGCCGATCACGTACACGCGTTTGCGGCCGAACCGGTCCGCGAGCGTGCCGGCCGCCATCAGCACCGTCGTACAGGCGATCGTGTACGCGTTCATGATCCACTGCATGCCGTTGAAATCGCCATGCAGCACGTGTTCGAGCGTCGGCAGGATCACCGGCACGCTCGAGATCTCGAGGCCGAACATCAGCGACGTGAGACAGACGGCCGCGAGCGCGACCGCATTCCTGCGGGAGTCGGATAGCGTCATGCGTATTTGCGCGGCGGCCCGGCAACGGGCCGCGCGCCTCCAGGTCAGTAGGATTCGCCGCGCGCGGCCGGCGACGCACGCTGGGCGGGAATCGGTACTATAGTGAGAATTCGCCTCCCCATTGACGCACGCATTTCCACGCACTGGGGAATTTACGGACCCAATCGACGCAACGCGATGACCGACAGACTCGACGGCGTAACGACCTTCGTCCAGGTGGTGGAATCAGGCAGCTTCGCGCTGGCCGCGGAGCGGCTCGACATGACGCGCTCGGCGGTCGGCAAGGCGATCGCGCGGCTCGAGAAGCGGCTCGGCGCGCGGCTGCTGCAGCGCACGACGCGCAGCCAGAGCCTGACCGACGACGGCCAGGCGTACTACGACCGCTGCGTGCGCGCGCTCGCGGAACTGGAAGCGGCGGAAGCCGATCTCGACTGCGGCCGCCACGAGGCACGCGGCAAGCTGCGGCTGAGCGTGCCGCTCGCATTCGGGCACCACTGCGTGACGCCGATCGTGCTCGATCTCGCGCGCAGCTATCCGCACCTGCGCATCGACGTGTCGATCACCGACCGATTCGTCGATCTCGTCGAGGAAGGGATCGACCTCGCGGTGCGGATCGGCACGCTCGCGGACAGCACGAGCCTCGCGGTACGGCGGCTCGGCACGCAGTACGGCAGCCTCGGCGCGGCGCCGTCGTATCTCGCGCGCCATGGTGTGCCGAAGACGCTCGACGATCTGAAGCACCACCGCACGATCGCGTATTCGCGTTCGGGCGTGGTGCAGCCGTGGGATTTGCGCGCGCCGGACGGCTCGACAGTGCGGGTCGACATGCCGCATCAACTGAGTTTCGACGACGTGCAGGCGATCGCCGCGGCCGGCGCGGCCGGGTTCGGGATTGCGTGGGTGCCGAGCTGGCTGCTGGATCAATACGTGAAGCGCGGGGAGATGGTGGTCGTGCTCGATCGCTGCTTCGTCTGCGAAGGCGACATTCACGCGATCTGGCCGAAGACGCGCTACCTGCCGCGCAAGACGCGCTGCGTGATCGACGCGCTCGCGCAGGCGATTCCGCCGATGATCGAGCGCGCGGAAGAACCGCGATGAGATGAATGGAAACCGACGCGCCGCACGGGCGCGCCGGACCATCACGCAAGGATCACGCCGCGCCGAGATCGGCGAGCGGATGTGCGAACAGCTTCCACGGCGACGTCAGGAAATGCCGCACGCGTTCGGCGCGCAGCTCGACGAGCGACGCGGGCGCCCAGCGCGGCTTGCGATCCTTGTCGACGAGATGCGCGCGCACGCCTTCGCAGAAATCGCCTTCCTCGATCGCACGCGCGACGATGCCGAGCTCCATCCGGAACGATTCCGCGAGCGTCATCTGCCGGCCGCGCAGCAGCGCCTCGCGCGTCACCGCGAGCATCGTCGGCGAATGGCTCGCGAGCGCGTCGAGTGTCGCCTGCAGCCATTGGCGGTGCTCGCGCGCGAGTTCGTCGCGCGCCAGATCCTGCGTGAGCGTCGCGACGATCCGCTCGACGGTCGAGCGCTTGTCGAAGTGGCGGACGATCCACGGCATCTGGCTGTCGAGCGCCGCATGCGGCACGACGTTGCACGGCGGCTCGAACACCTTGCGCAGCAGCGGCAGCACATCGCCGTCCCACTTGACGCTTTCGATGCGCGTCTCGAACGTGTCGAGCCACGCGGACGGCACGCAGAGGTCCGCGAGCTTCGCGGCGAGCGCGTCGGCGCCCGACAGCATCGCGCCGGTCAGCCCCACGTACAGTTCGAGTTCGGCCGGCATGCGCGACAGGAAATGCGTCGCGCCCACGTCGGGTACGAGGCCGATGCGCGTTTCCGGCATCGCGATCTTGCTGCGCTCGGTCGCGACGCGCAGCGCCGCGCCCTGCGCGAGCCCCATGCCGCCGCCCATCGTGATGCCGTCCATCAGCGCGACGACCGGCTTCGGGAACGTGTGGATCGCGTAGTCGAGCCGGTATTCGTCGACGAAGAACGGCAGCCAGGTTTCGCGCTGCGCGACCATCTTGTACAACGCGCGCACGTCGCCGCCCGCGCAGAAGCCCTTCTCGCCCGCGCCGCGCAGCACGACCGCGACGATCCGGTCGTCGCGGCGGCAACGCTCGAACAGTGCGGCGAGCTCGCCGATCATCGCGTACGACAGCGCATTGAGCGCGGCCGGCCGGTTCAGCGTGATCAGCGCCACGCGGTTCACCACGCGAAACAGCACCTCGGGCGCATGCTCCGCGAATGCATCGTGATTCGTCACCGGCGTGCTCATCGTTGCGGCTCTCCATCGGTGCGCCACTGCGGCGCGCGCTTGCCCAGGAACGCCGCCACGCCTTCGCGCGGATCGGCCGTGTCGAACAGATCGACGAAGCGTTCGCGCTCGACCGCGAGCGCCGCGCCGCGCGGCACGCCGCGGCGCGCGAGGCCGATCAGTTCCTTGCTGTAGGTCACGGCATGCGGGCTTTGCCGCGCGACGTTGCGAGCCAGCGCGAGTGCCGTCTCGCGCGCGGCGCCGCTTTCGACCACGTCCTCGACGAGGCCGATCCGCAGTGCGGTGGCCGCATCGACGCGCGCGCCGGTCAGGATGATCTTCTTCGCCCAGCCTTCGCCGACGAGCCAGGGCAGCGTCTGCGTGCCGAGCCCGCACGGCAGCAGGCCGACCGACGGCTCGGGCAGCGCCATCTGCGCATGCGTCTCGGCAATGCGCAGGTCGCACGCGAGCGCGCATTCGAGGCCGCCGCCCATTGCATAGCCGTTGATCGCCGCGATCGTCACGACGCGTACGTCGTGCAGCGCCTCGAACGCCGCGCCGAAGCGCGACGCCATCGCACGCGCGACCGCGCGATCGCCGTCGGCGAACGTGTTGAGGTCGGCGCCCGCGCTGAAGAACTTCGGGCCGTCGCCGGTGATCACCAGCGCGCGCACGCGCGGGTCCGCATTCAGTTCGGCGACGGTTTGCTGCAGTTGCCGCAGCCCGTCGGCGGTAAAGGCGTTCGCGGGCGGACGCTTGAGCGTCGCGCACGCGATCGCGCCGTCGTCGACGTAGTCGAGTTCGATCATCATGCGTCCTTCTTCGTGGCCGGTTGGTACAGGCGGATCACCGCCGAGAAATCGAGCTGGCCGTCGCCGCGGCTGCTCATCGTCTGATACAACTGCTGCGCGAGCGCGCCGAGATAGACGGGCTGGCGCGCCTGCTTCGCCGCGTCGTTCGCGAGGCCGAGATCCTTCAGCATCAGGTCGGTGCCGAAGCCGCCCGAGTAGCCGCGCGACGAAGGCGCGGTCTCGATCACGCCCGGATACGGGTTGTACGTGTCCGAGCTCCAGCAGCGGCCCGTCGACGTGTTGACGATGCCGGCCAGCACCTTCGGGTCGATGCCGAGCGCGACGCCGAGCGACATCGCCTCCGACACCGCCGCCATCGAGATGCCGAGCACGAGGTTGTTGCACACCTTCGCGACCTGCCCCATGCCCGTCGCGCCGCAGTGGACGATGTTCTTGCCCATCCCGGCGAGCACCGGTTTCACGCGCTCGAAATCCGCGTCGCTGCCGCCGACCATGAAGGTCAACGTGCCTGCCGCCGCGCCGCCGGTGCCGCCCGACACCGGCGCGTCGACGAACGCGCCGCCGTGCTCGCGCACCAGCGCGCCGAACGCCTGCGCGCTCGCCGGGTCGATCGTGCTCGAATCGATCACGGTCGCGCCGGCGCCGAGGCCGGCCAGCACGCCGTTCTCGCCGGCGAGCACCGAGCGCACGTGCGGCGCGGCCGGCAGCATCGTGATCACGAACGTCGCGCCCGACGCCGCATCGCGCGGCGACGCGGCCACCTGCGCGCCGGCGTCCTGCAGTGCGCGCAATGCGTCGGCGCTCAGGTCGAACGCGTGCACTTCGTGGCCGGCTTTCAGCAGGTTCAGCGCCATCGGCGCGCCCATGTGGCCGAGGCCGATAAATCCGATTTTCATGGTGGTGTCCTCCGCCGCTCAATGCAGCCGGATCGTCGTGTTCACCGGGCCGGCCGTCGTATCGTCGTCGAACCAGCGCGCGGTGACCGTCTTGGTCTGCGTATAGAACTGCACGACCTGCTTGCCGTACGGGCCGAGATCGCCGAGCTTCGAGCCGCGCGAACCGGTGAAGCTGAAGAACGGCACCGGTACCGGGATCGGGATGTTGATGCCGACCTGGCCGACGTCGATCTCGCTCTGGAACCGGCGCGCGGCCGCGCCGCTCTGCGTGAAGATACCCACGCCGTTGCCCATCGGGTTCGCGTTGACGAGCGCGATCGCCTCGTCGAGCGTGTCGACTTCCATCACGACCAGCACCGGCCCGAAGATTTCATGCGTGTAGATCGTCATGTCGGTCGTCACGCCGGAGAAGATCGTCGGCCCGATGAAGTTGCCTTCCTCGAAACCGGGCACCTTCACGTCGCGGCCGTCGAGCTCGAGCTTCGCGCCTTCCTTGATGCCCATGTCGATCAGCGACAGGATGCGCGCCTTCGCGCCGCGCGACACGACCGGCCCGACGTCGGTGCCCGCTTCCGATCCCGCGTTGACCTTCAGCGTCTTCGCCTTCGCGACGATGTCCGGCAGCCATTCGCGCGCCTTGCCCACCAGCACCGCGACGGACGTCGCCATGCAGCGCTGGCCGGCCGCGCCGAAACCAGCGCCGACGAGCGCGTTGATCGCCTGTTCGCGGTTCGCGTCGGGCAGCACGACCGCGTGGTTCTTCGCGCCCATCATCGACTGCACGCGCTTGCCCTGCGCGCTGCCGAGGTTGTACACGTGCGTGCCGACCGTGGTCGAGCCGACGAACGAGATCGCCTTCACGAGCGGATGCGTGCAGATCGCGTCGACGACGTCCTTGCCGCCGTGCACGACGTTCAGCACGCCTTTCGGTATGCCGGCTTGGAGCGCGAGCTCGACGAGCTCCATCGTCGACATCGGGTCCTGCTCCGACGGCTTCAGCACGAACGTGTTGCCGCACACGATCGCCATCGGGAACATCCACAGCGGAATCATCGCGGGGAAATTGAACGGCGTGATGCCCGCGCACACGCCGAGCGGCTGGCGCAGCGTGTAGGTGTCGACGCCGCCCGCGACGTTCTCCGCGAATTCGCCGAGCTGCAGCGTGCCGATCGAGCACGCGTGCTCGACCACTTCAAGGCCGCGGAAGATGTCGCCTTCGGCGTCGGGAATCGTCTTACCCTGCTCGGCCGTCAGCGTCCTGGCGATGCGCTGCTGGTTCGCGCGCACCAGATCCTGGAACTTCAGCATGATGCGCATGCGCGCGGAAATCGGCGTGTTCTTCCACGTCGCAAACGCGGCGTGCGCGGCCTGCACGGCCGCGTCGACTTCCGCGACGGTCGCGAACGGCACGCGCGCGAGCACCTGTTGCGTCGCCGGGTTGACGATGTCGCGCCACTCGCTCGTGGCGGACTCGGCGAAGGCGCCGTCGATCAGCAGCTTGACCGTCGGCACGTCTTGCCCCGTACGGGGCGTCGGATTCGCGTTCATCAGTGCAATCTCCTTGCAGTGGGCCGCGACGTAACGGCATGCCGCCGCGCGACCGTTTCAATTCGGCTGCGGGCGGCCGCCGCGGCATGCGGCGCGCACGGCCCGCGGCCGGTCATTTCAGTTCGGCGGCGAAATCTTCTTCCCAGTACTCGCCGGGCATGCGCGCGCTCGCGTCATCGCCGCGCTCGATCTCGCGGCGGCGCAGCTCGACGCGGCGGATCTTCCCCGAGATCGTCTTCGGCAGCTCCGCGAACTGCAGGCGGCGAATGCGCTTGTACGGCGCGAGCTTCTCGCGCGAGAAGCGAAAGATCTCCAGCGCGAGCGCCGGGCTTTCTTCATAGCCCTCGCGCAGCGTGACGAACGTCTTCGGCACCGACAGCCGCACCGGGTCCGGGCTCGGCACGACGGCCGCTTCCGCGATCGCCGGGTGCTCGATCAGCACGCTCTCCAGCTCGAACGGGCTCAGCCGGTAGTCGGACGACTTGAACACGTCGTCCGCGCGGCCGATGTACACGTAGTAGCCGTCGTCGCGACGCATCGCGATGTCCGACGTGCGGTAGTGGCCGTCGCGCATCGCATGGGCCGTCGCGTCGGGATTGTTCGCGTAGCCCTTCATCAGCCCGACCGGGCGCGCGACGCCATCGCCGATCGGCAGCGCGACCTCGCCTTCGGTCACCGGCGCGCCGTCCGGGTCGAGCAACGCGATCCGGTAGCCGGGCAGCGGCCGGCCCATCGAGCCCGCGACGACCGGCTGGCCCGGCGAGTTGCCGATCAGGCAGGTCGTCTCGGTCTGGCCGTAGCCGTCGCGAATCGTGATGCCCCACGCGTTCTTCACGCGCTCGATGATCTCGGGATTCAGCGGCTCGCCCGCGCCGACGATCTCGCGCAGCTTCACGTCGAACGACGCGAGCGGCTGCTGCACGAGCATGCGCCACACGGTCGGCGGCGCGCACAGCGTGGTCACGCGGTATTTGACGAGCGCATCGAGCACGGCCTTCGGCTCGAAGCGCGCGTAGTTGAATACGAACACGCACGCCTGCGCATTCCACGGCGCGAAAAAGCAGCTCCACGCGTGCTTCGCCCAGCCCGGCGAGCTGATGTTCCAGTGGATGTCGCCGGGCTGCAGGCCGACCCAGTACATCGTCGACAGGTGCCCGACCGGATAGGTGCGGTGCGTATGCTCGACGAGCTTCGGCTTCGACGTCGTACCCGACGTGAAGTACAGCAGCATCGGATCGTTCGCGTGCGTGACGGCGTCCGGCTCGAACGCGGCGCTCGCCGCATAGCCGTCGTTCATCGCGAGCCAGCCTTCGCGCGGCGCGCCGGCGACGATCTTCTGCTCGAGGCCGAGGCCGGCCTGCTCGAACTTCGCGGTTTCGTTCTCGTCGACGATCGCGTAGGTCGCGCCGCCGATCTGCACGCGGTCGCGCACGTCGTCGGGCGACAGTTGCGTGGTGGCGGGCAGCACGATCGCGCCGAGCTTCATCGCCGCGAGCATCGCGTCCCACAGCTCGACACGGTTCGGCAGCATCAGCAGAATGCGGTCGCCGCGCACGACGCCGATCGAGCGCAGCCAGTTCGCGATCCGCGACGAACGCTCGGACATCTGCGCGAACGAATACGGGTCGCCCGTGCCGGTTGCCGCATCGACGATCCACAGCGCGGGCTGGTCGTTGCCGCGCGCCATCGGGTCGAAATAGTCGAGCGCCCAGTTGAACGCGTCGAGCACCGGCCATGCGAAATCGCGATACGCGGTGTCGTAGTCGGTGCGATGGCGCAGCAGAAAGTCGCGTGCGTCGAGGAATGCCTGTACCGTCATGTGTCGTCTCCGTCCAGTCTCCATGCCCAGCGGTCAACCGGCGCAGGTGCTGCAGCACCTGCCCGGTTCCGTGTCGCCCGGCGCACGGTCACGTCGCTGCGTGCCGCGTTTGCCGCGCTGCCCTCGTGCCTGCGTTGTATGCCTGCTCGTTCGACCGTTTGTTCGACTGCGTGATGCCGGATGGGCGCGTGCCGCGACTCACAGCTGCCGCGCGATCACCATCCGCTGCACTTCGCTGGTGCCTTCGTAAATCTGCGTGATGCGCGCGTCGCGATAGTGGCGCTCGACTTCGTAATCGGCGAGATAACCGTAGCCGCCGTGGATCTGGATCGCATCCGAGCACACGCGCTCGGCCATCTCGGACGCGAACAGCTTCGCCTGCGACGCTTCGGACAGGCACGGCAGCCCGGCCGTGCGCAGCTTCGCCGCGTGATGCACGAGCAGGCGCGCGGCGTTGATCTGCACGGCCATGTCGGCGAGCTTCTGCTGGATCGCCTGGTGCTCGGCGATCGGCTTGCCGAACTGCACGCGCTCGCCCGCATAGCGGCGCGCCTTGTCGAACGCGGCGCGCGCGATGCCGAGCGCCTGCGCGGCGATGCCGATCCGGCCGCCTTCGAGGTTCGACAACGCGATCTTCAGCCCTTCGCCGCGATGGCCGAGCAGGTTCTCTTCGGGAATCGCGCAGTTCTCGAACGTGATCGGGCACGTATCCGACGCGCGGATGCCCATCTTCTTCTCGGGCTTGCCGACGATGAAGCCCGGTGTGTCGGTCGGCACCAGGAACGCGGAAATGCCGCGCTTGCCCGCTTCCGGATCGGTCATGGCAAAAACGATCGCCACGCCCGCGCGCTGGCCGTTGGTGACGAACTGCTTCGCGCCGTTCAGCACCCATTTGCCGTCGCGCAATTCGGCCCGCGTGCGCAGGTTGTTCGCCTCGGAGCCCGCCTGCGGCTCGGTCAGGCAGAATGCGCCGATCACGCGGCCGGCCGCCATGTCGGCCAGCCAGCGATCCTTCTGCGCGGGCGTGCCGAAACCGAGGATCGGCCCGCAGCCGACCGAGTTGTGCACGCTCATCATCGTCGCGCACGCGGCGTCGCCGGCCGCGACTTCCTCCATCGCCAGCGCATAGGCGACGTAATCCGTATACGAGCCGCCCAGTTCCTGCGGCACGATCATCCCGAGCAGCCCGAGCTCGCCGAGCTGCGCGACGATCGCGTCGGGCAGGTGCGCGTCGTGGTCCCACTGCGCCGCGTTCGGCGCCAGCATCTCGGTGGCGAACGCGCGCGCGGCGTCGCGGATCATCCGCTGGTCTTCGGTGTAAAGCTCGTCCATGGTGCTGCTGTCTCCCGCGGCCGCCGGGCGCGACCGTCCTTGCGTTTCGATGCAACAAGTGTAGGCAAGCACGCGCGACTGTTCGATGCTCGCGCCGCTCATTTACACTGAGCGTTTTTGCCATACCGGCGACACCGATGAAGCAGGAAGACAAGGGAACCGTCGCGATCAGCCTCGTCGCGTACAGCGTCGCGCTGGCCACGCGGCGCGGCGTGGCGGCCGAGCCGCTGCTCGCGCAAGCGGGCATCGCCCCGGCGCTGCTCGGTCAGCCGCGCGCACGCGTGTCCGCGCAGCAATACGGCGCGCTGTGGAACGCGATCGCCCGCACGCTCGACGACGAGTTCTTCGGGCAGGACAGCCACCCGATGCGCAGCGGCAGCTTCATCGCGATGAGCCAGGCGGCGCTATCCGCGCGCGACGGGCTGCACGCGATGGCGCGCGCGGTGAACTTCATGCACTGCGTGCTCGACGACCTGCACGCGGAGCTCGACGCGAACCCGCAGCGCGTGCGGCTGCGCTTCGTGCACCGCAACAACGGCGCGACGCCCGCGATGTTCACGTACGCGACCTATTTCATCATCGTGTACGGGCTCACCTGCTGGCTGATCGGGCGGCGCATCCCGCTGCTGCATGCGAGCTTCCGCTGCGACACGCCGCCCGCCGACCACGAATACCCGTCGATGTTCTGCGACGACATGCGCTTCAACGAGCCCGATTCGTATGTGGATTTCGATCCCGAATTCGCGACGCTGCCGGTCGTGCAGAACGCGAAGACGCTGAAAACGTTTCTGCGCAACGCGCCGGCCAGCTTCATCGTCAAGTACCGCAACCCGAACGCGCTCGCGCAGCGCGTGCGCGCGGTGCTGCGCGGAATGCCGCCCGCCGCGTGGCCGGGCGCGGGCGGGATGGCCGCGCGGCTGCACGTGGCCGAGGCCACGCTGCGCCGCAAGCTGCACCAGGAAGGTCACGCGTACCAGTCGATCAAGGACACGCTGCGGCGCGATCTCGCGTTCGAGGCGCTGGCCGACCCCGCCCGCACGATCGCGGACGTCGCGGCCGCGACCGGCTTCGCGGAGCCGAGCGCGTTCTACCGCGCGTTTCGCAAATGGAGCGGACGCAGCCCGGCCGACTATCGCGACGAAGTGCTCGCGCGCGGCGGCGGCGCAAGCTGACGCCGGCCGGTGCGGCCGCAACTTCGCGCTTTCGGCCGAAACCGCCTAATCTTCAAGCATCGGGCCCACGCCCTTTTTCGCGAGCCGGACGGCACGCGGCCGTGCGCCGCCCGGACGTCCCGATGCGCTTTCACCGTCATGGGCCGCCGCCGGCGCCTGCCGCGCCCGACGGCCGCCCCCGTCACCCGCTGTCCGCGCGGGTCGCGCGCGCCGCGCTGTTCGCGGCGCTGCTCGTCGTGTGTGCCGCGGTCGCCGCGCCGCCATCGGCCGACGCGCCCGCCGCGCATCCGGTCGTCGTGATTCCCGTCAACGGCGCGATCGGCCCCGCCAGCGCCGATTTCATCGTGCGTTCGCTCGCGCGCGCCGCTCGCGAGCACGCGCCGCTCGCGATCCTCCAGCTCGACACGCCCGGCGGCCTCGATACGTCGATGCGGCAGATCATCAAGGCCATCCTCGGCTCGCCGGTGCCGGTCGCCGCATTCGTCGCGCCGGGCGGCGCGCGCGCGGCGAGCGCGGGCACCTACATCGTCTATGCGAGCCACTTCGCGGCGATGGCGCCCGGCACCAATCTCGGCGCGGCGTCGCCCGTGCAGTTGGGCATCGGCGGCGCCGCGCCGCCGGGCGCGAACCCCGCCGCGCCACATCCCACCGGTGCGCCCGGTGCATCGGGTGCGTCCGCCACGCCGGCCGCGCTGCCGACCGATACGCAATCGACCGAGATCCGCAAGGCGATGCAGGACGCTTCCGCGTACATCCGCGGCCTCGCGCAGTTGCGCGGACGCAATGCCGAATGGGCCGAGCGCGCGGTGCGCGAGGCCGTGAGCCTGTCGGCGAATGAGGCGCGCGCGCAGCACGTCGTCGACCTGATCGCGCAGGACGCGGCCGATCTCGCGCGCCAGCTCGACGGCCGCGCGGTGACGACCACCGCCGGCACGCTGCGTCTGGCGACCGCGCACGCGCCGCTCGTCGCGCTCGCGCCCGACTGGCGCAGCCGCTTCCTCGCGATCATCGCCGATCCGAACGTCGCGCTGATCCTGCTGACGATCGGCATCTACGGCCTCTTCTTCGAATTCGCGAACCCCGGTTTCGTGCTGCCGGGCGTCGCCGGCACGATCTGCCTGCTGGTCGGGCTGTTCGCGATGCAGTTGCTGCCGATCAGCTATGCGGGCCTCGGCCTCGTGCTGCTCGGGCTCGGCTGCCTCGTCGCGGAGGCGTTCCTGCCGACCTTCGGCGTGCTCGGGTTCGGCGGAATCGTCGCGTTCACGATCGGCGCGCTGATGCTGATCGACACCGACGTGCCCGGCTACGGGATTCCATGGCCCGTGATCGCGAGCCTCGCGCTCGGCGGCGGGCTGCTCGTCGCGGGCGTGTCGGGCGTCGCGCTGCGCGCGCGGCGCCGCCCGGTCGTGACGGGTGCCGAGGCGCTGCTCGGCAGCATCGGCGAAGTGCTCGACGACGGCCTGCAGCCGGACCAGCCGCCGGGCGCGGCCGGCGCCGCGCCGTCGGCCGCCGGCTGGGCGCGCGTGCATGGCGAGCGCTGGCGCGTGGCGAGCAGCATGCCGCTGGCCGCCGGCTGCCGCGTGCGCGTGACCGGCCGCCACGGGCTGACGCTGACGGTCGCGCCGCTCTACGACGTGCCCGCGCCGGTCCATCCCCAGGGAGAACCTTCATGATCGGTTACACGTTCGGCTTCAGCAGCGTCCTCATCGTCTTCGTCGTGGTGCTCGTCGCATCGTCGATCCGCATCTTTCGCGAGTACGAACGCGGGGTCGTGTTCATGCTCGGCCGGTTCTGGAAAGTGAAAGGGCCGGGGCTCGTGCTGATCATCCCGATCGTCCAGCAGGTCGTGCGGATCGACCTGCGCACCGTCGTGTTCGACGTGCCCGCGCAGGACGTGATCACGCGCGACAACGTGTCGGTGAAGGTCAATGCGGTCGTGTATTTCCGCGTCGTCGATCCTGAGAAGGCCGTGATCCAGGTCGCGCGCTTCTTCGAGGCGACGAGCCAGCTCGCGCAGACGACGCTGCGCGCGGTGCTCGGCAAGCACGAACTCGACGCGCTGCTCGCCGAGCGCGAGCAACTGAACGCGGACATCCAGAAGACGCTCGATGCGCAGACGGATGCGTGGGGGATCAAGGTGTCGACGGTCGAGATCAAGCACGTCGACCTGAACGAGACGATGATCCGCGCGATCGCGCGGCAGGCCGAAGCCGAGCGCGAGCGGCGCGCGAAGGTGATTCACGCGGAAGGCGAATTGCAGGCGTCGGAAAAGCTGCTGCAGGCCGCGCAGCGGCTTGCGCTGCAGCCGCAGGCGATGCAGTTGCGCTACCTGCAGACGCTGACGACGATCGCGGCGGACAAGAACTCCACGATCGTGTTTCCGTTGCCGGTCGATCTGCTGGGGGCGTTGCTGGATCGGTTGGGCCCCGCGCGCGAGCGTTGAGACGCGCGCGTGCCGGGCCACATGACGCCGCGGCCGGTGCCGATGGGCGCGGGGGCCGACGCCCCGCCGCCCGGCGCCCCGCCCGCGTCAGGCCAGCAGCTTGCGCTCGGCCTTGCCGTACTTGATCGACTTCTCGTCCGGAATCATCAGGCCCGTGTGCTCGTCGCGGCCCTGCAGCAGGAAGCGTGCGTCCGGGTTGCCGATCTGTTCGGCCGCGAGCTTGCTGTCCGCGCCGATCTCGCCCTTCTTCATTCGGTTGACGATCACGCCGGCCGCGGTGTCCTTGAAATCGCGCAGCATCCACGCGTCGCCGTCGCTGTCGCCGAACACCAGCAGCGGGCCGTAGCCCTTCTTCGACGCGAGGACGTTGCGAATGCCCACCGTCTTGCCGGGCCCCCAGTTGAAATGCCAGCCGGCCGGATAGGTGCTCGTGTACTTGCCGTCCTGCATGTCGAGACGCAGGCCGATCACGTTCTCGGGCGGCACGCCGTAGCCGTAGTTCGGATTGCCGGCAAATACGCGCACGACGTCGTCGAGCGACGCGGTGCTCACGTACACGTCGATGCCGTTCGCGCGCAGCGTATGCATCACCGCGCGGATTTCCTCGTGAATGCGGATGCCGTGGAAATGCGTGTCCGCGACCACGCCGGCCTTGCCCGGCAGCGTCTTCGGGCTTTCGTAGCGGACCTTGCGCAGCGCGTCGCCGATACCGTAGTTGTTCGACGCTTCCGCCATCGCCTGCAGCTCGGCGGTCGTCATGTTCTTGTAGAAGTAGATGATCCACTTGTAGCCGACTTCGAGCGGATGCGTGTCGCAGATCGCGTCGTACATGAAGTACAGCTTCGCGCGAAAATCCTTGAACTGGTCGGTCTCGCGGATCTCGTCGAGGCTCTTGTCGCCGCCGAGGCCCTTGTAGTTCGCATGGAGCCAGCGGTAATCGGACTCGACGTCGGCGGCGAGGTCCTCCATCGTCACCGGCTTGCCGTCGAGGGTCGTGTAGTCCTTCATGAACGCGCCCTTCGGCACGTCCTTCCACATCACGCCGACGAATTCATCCGGCGTCAGCTTGTACTGCAGATGGTTGATCTGGTACATCAGCAACGCCTCTTCACAGTCGTTCATGATGCACGTGTTGTCCCAGTCGAACACCGCATACGGGCGGCGCTTTCCGTCGTAGTGCGCGCTCGCGACACCATGCCGGTCGAGCACCGCCTGCAGGCGCGCGGCGTTGAACGGCGACCAGCGGCCCGGGTCCAGCGCGTCCGGCGCGGCTACGCTCTTCGCGCCGGACGTGCCGGCCTTGAGCATCAGCGGCGTCGCGGCGGTCGCCGCGGCAAGGGTGTTCATGAACCGGCGGCGCTGCATGGTCTCTCTCCGTGGAAATGTCGAATGCGCTTCGATCGCCCCGCGCGACGCGCGACACACCGGCCCCGCGAAGCCGCCAAGGCGTCGGATCGGGCGGGTGATGTGACGAAATTATTTCGGCAATTTGACAGCGTCGCGCCGCGACGCGACGGAGAGTTGATCCGGCGCGACATCCTGGGCCCGCGCGAAACCCCGCGCCGCGCTCCCCGGCCGGCTCCCGCCCTTCGAAACACGTGCGCAGCGATGGCCATTCGGCCCCCACCGCCGGAAACCTAGAGCAACCCCTCCATTTCGGCCCTTCATTAGGAGAAGCCCTCATCTCCGGGGGCTGGCGCGCGACGTCGAACCGGCTATTATCGTTACATCACACAATGGCACATTAAATGCTGACTGAATAATCCGCCTCCGAATCACCGGCGGAAGCGATCCGGATCAGCGCCCAGCCTTGCACAAGGACCCGCATCGCGCCGACACGCAAACGCGGGCCGACACATGGAGACGCATCATGACCGCCCACCACCCGCTGCCGGAAGTCCACCTCGACGAGCTGCCGCAATTCCGCGCGGTCCAGCAACTGGCCTACCGCTGCGTCGAGACCGTCGGCGCGATGCTCTACCCCGGCATCACCGAGAAGGAAGCCGCGCGCCTGCTGACCGAATGGCTGCAGGATCACGGCGTGCACGACTGGCTGCACAAGCCGTTCGCGTGGTTCGGCGACCGCACCGCGTTCGACGGCTTCTCGGGCCTCAAGCACATGGGCGGCTTCAATCTCGCGTTCTTCCCGAGCAACCGTCAGCTCGAAACCGACATGCCGGTGATCCTCGACGTCGCGCCCGTGCTCGACGGCATCGTCGCCGATGTCGGCTACGCGCACTGCGTCGGCCGCAACCCGATCCTCGAGCAGTTGCAGGACGACCTGATGGACCATCGCGACATGATCGTGCGGCTCGTGAAGGCGCGCCGGTCGATGGCGGAAGTCGCGCAGGAAGTCGACGCGCTGTGCCGCCGCCAGGGCGTCGAGCCGCGCCACAAGGCCTATCCGTTCAAGGTGCTCGCGCATCGTGTCGCGAAGATCCACAAGCTGTCGAAGCCGCGCTTCGTCGCGCGCTTCGGGCTGAACGCGACGCGCAACCTGCTGCTCGACCAGGGCCGCGCGGCGAAGCAGCAGGGCTGGTCACCGCTGTGGTCGATCGACCGCCGCTCCGAGCATGCGCCGGTGCCGGGCCTGTGGGCTGTCGAGCCGCATCTCGGCTTCGCGGGCGTCGGCGCGAAATTCGAGGAACTGCTCGTGATCACCGACGACGACGCGTACTGGCTCGACGACGACCTGCCGCACGTGCGCCGCTGGCAGCGCCGCCAGGCCGAGCGCGCGCAGGCGGCGGCGAACGTGCCGGCCGCCGCTTGACACGCACGTCACGCGCCCTCCTCCCGACTCCCTGAACGACGGACTCACGATGCAGCCTCTTTCCGACGAAGCGCCGCTGGCCCTGTTCGAATCGGTTCACAGCGAAACGGCGGTCGCCTCCGGCGACCTGACGCTCGCGGTGCGCACCTGGGGCGACCCGGCCCGCTCGCCGGTCGTGCTGGTGCACGGCTATCCCGACGACAGCAGCGTCTGGCGGCACGTCGCGCCGCTGCTTGCGCGCAAACACTACGTGATCGCGTACGACGTGCGCGGCGCGGGCCTGTCCGGCGTGCCGACGCGCACGGCCGACTACCATCTCGCGAAGCTGACCGACGATTTCGTCGCGGTGATCGACGCGCTCTGCCCCGGCCGCGCGGTGCACCTCGTCGCGCACGACTGGGGGGCGATCCAGGGCTGGGAATTCGTCACCGATCCGCGCCTGGCCGGCCGCATCGCGTCATATACGTCGTGCTCGGGCCCGTGCCTCGACCACGTCGGCTTCTGGCTGCGCGAACGCGTGCTGCACCCGACGCCCGCGTCGCTGGCCAGGCTCGGCGGCCAGCTCGTGCGCTCGTGGTACGTCTACCTGTTCCACCTGCCGCTCCTCCCCGAACTCGGCTGGCGGCTGTGGCTCGGCCGCGCGTGGCCGGGCCTGCTGCGCCGGATCGAGAAAACGCCCGCCACGCCGCGCCCGACGCAGGCCGACGACGGCGCGCGCGGCGTGCGCCTCTACCGTGCGAACTTCATCCGCTGCCTGTTCGCGCCGCGCGAACGCTATGCGCATGCGCCGGTGCAGACGATCGTGCCGCTCGGCGACAAGTACGTGAGCCCCGCGCTGTCCGAGAACCTGTCGCGCTGGGTGCCGCGGTACTACCGCCGCGAAGTCGCGGCCGGCCACTGGCTGCCGCTCGCCGATCCCGCGCGCTTCGCGGATCTCGCCGGTCAATTGATCGATTCGGTCGAATCCGGCGACGAACCGCCCGCGCTCGCGAACGCGCGCCGCCGCGCGACCAGCGGGCGCTTCAGCGGCAAGGTCGCGGTCGTCACCGGCGCGGGCAGCGGCATCGGCCGCTGCGCGGCGCTGGCCTTCGCACGCGAAGGCGCGACGGTCGTCGCATGCGACATCGATCTCGCGAGCGCCGAGCGCACCGCGCTGCTCATCGGGCTGACCGGTGCGCACGCGCATGCGAAACGCGTCGACGTCGGGTCCGCCGACGAAATGGAAGCGCTCGCGACCTGGGTCGGCAGCGAACTCGGCGGCGCGGACGTCGTGATCAACAACGCGGGCATCGGGATGGCCGGCGGCATCCTCGACACGAGCACGCGGCACTGGGAGCGCATCCTGCACGTGAACCTGTGGGGCGTGATCCACGGCTCGCGGCTGTTCGCGCGGCAGATGGCCGCGCGCGGCGCCGGCGGGCACATCGTCAACACCGCGTCGGCCGCCGCGTTCGGGCCGTCGCGCGACCTGCCCGCGTATGCGACGACGAAGGCCGCGGTGCTGATGCTCAGCGAATGCATGCGCGCGGAACTCGCCGGAAAAGGCATCGGCGTGACGGCCGTGTGCCCCGGGTTCGCGGAAACGGGAATCATGGCGTCGACGCACTACGCGGGTGCGAGCGGCCAGGACGAAGCGCGGCTGCGCAAGCGCGCGACCAGGCTATACCAGATGCGCGGCCTGAAACCCGAAACCGTCGCGCAGGCGATGATCGACGGCGTGCTGCGCAACCGTCCCGTCGTCGCGGTCGGCGGCGAAGCGCACGCGATGCGCTTCGTCGGCCGCTTCATGCCGTGGCTGGGCCGGATGATCGCCCGCGTCAGCATGGCATCGCATTGACGGCGCACGACGCCGCACAGGGAGACGACATGAACGATACCGCCGACTACCACAAGATCAGGGCCCGACACGTGAAGTTCGACTTCAGCGACACGCCGGTCACCTGGGTGCCGAACGATCCGGGCAGCACGCACATCATCAACACGCTGAACCTGCTGTTCCCGGAGGGCGAGCTGTGGTTCTGCCGCGTCTACAACAAGGCGCTGCCGCTGATCGCCGATGCGCGCCTGCGCGACGAAGCCGAAGGCTTCCTGCGCCAGGAAGCCGTGCATTCGCGCTCGCACGGCGGCGTGCTGAAGCACTACTACGACCGTCACGGCATCGACACGAAGCCGTTCACGCAAAAGCTCAACCGGTTGTTCACACGCGTGCTCGGCGAACGGCCGCTCGGGCTGAAGATCGGCCATACGCGCTTCTGGCTGCGGCAGCAACTGGCCGTGATCGCGTCGCTCGAGCATTTCTTCGGCTATCTCGGCAACTGGGTGCTCAACGCGCACGGCCTCGACGAAGGCCGTGCGGACCCGACGATGGTCGACCTGCTGCGCTGGCATGGCGCCGAGGAAGTCGAGCACCGCACCGTCGCGTTCGACATCTACCGGCACCTGGGCGGCACCTATCCGGAGCGCTGCGTGCACATGGCGTTGGTGATCCTGCTGCTGCTCCACTACATCACGACCGGCGCGAAGTTCATGTACCTGCGCGATCCGGACGCCGGCCGCTACCCGGGCTTCGTGCTCGCGTGGTGGCGGGGTTCGCGGCGCGGGCACCTGCCGTCGTTCTGGAAGGTGATCGGCGCGGCGCTGCGCTATTTCAAGCCCGGCTATACGCCGCACCACGAAGGCTCGACCGAGCAGGCGCTCGCCTATCTCGCCCGCTCGCCGGCCGCGCAGGCGGCCGCGCACGGCGGCAACTGGGGCACGACGAAAGGCGCGTGACCGGGTTGCCGGCCGGTTCGGCGGGCGGCGCCCGCCGAAATGCGTACAATCGCGGCTTCAATTTCCCGGAGGTGCCGCGATGGCCATGAAGAAAACCGATCTCGAAAAGAACAAGGCGCTCAAGCTGACGCACGCGATGAAACAGTCGAGCTCCGCGCGTTTCGGCAAGGGCGCCGAAGAAGCGGCCAAGCTGGACCGCCGCGCGCAGCGCAAGCTCGACCAGGAACAGGGCCTCGTGCCGTTCGCGTGCAAGCTCAACGCGGAGCTGGTCGAACAACTGAAGGCACGCGCGGCCACGCACCCGGAAGGGATGACGGGCCTGCTGTCCGAGCTGCTCGTGAACGGCCTCGCGCAACGCGACGCGTAATTGCCACGTATCTCGAAATTTCCGTTGACAGGGCCCTGCGGCCACGACACACTCGTTCGCATACCTATGCTCAAGCCCATCGCCATCGCGCATCAAAAACGAGTGAACGCCCATACGTGGCGATCGCCGGAGGCGCTTGTGCATTAGCATCGAGATTTCAGTCATGCATGTCACGAGGCCTCGCCGGAACCGGATGAGGCCTTTTTGTTTTGGTGCGCGTCATCCCGCCCGGCTCAACGATGGAGATGACGATGGACCAAGCAAGCCGGCTGGTTGTTTGCCCCGATCGGTGCCGCACCGATACGATCTCGTTGCCGAGAGTCGAGTTGCATTTCACGGTCGCGCCGCGCAAGACGCTGACGTGGCGCGCGCAGCACGACGCCGAGATCCGCGTGCATGATGCGACGCTGTGGATCACGCGGCTCGGCAGCGTCGACGATTACTGGATCCGCTCCGGCGACGTGCTGCGCGTGCAACGCGGCGAACGCGTGTGGATCGGCACCGACGGCGACCAACCGGCGCAGGCATCGATCACGACCGCGTACGTACGGCACGGCGAACGCGTCAGGCGCACGCTCGCGCAAGTGCAACGTTTGCTCGTGAAGGTAGGGAGAAGGAGTGGATGACGCGCGCCGTTACACGCGCGATACGCGGAACGGCCGCGACCGGAAACGGGCGCACCCGCGGCGCAATGCGCCGCGGGTGCGCATCGAAGAACGCGGCACGCCGATGCGTGCCGCGAGCGATCGCGCGCCATGCGCAGCGAGAGGATGCTGCAGGTGCATCAGGTGCTGGCGGCGAGACGCGGGCCCGTGCTTCGTGGAGTGGAATCGAGGTCGGGGCGTTGCGCAGCCTGCGAGGTCACCCACGGATCGATGCCCTGCTTCTGCACCTCTTCGAGGAATGACACACGTGTGCGCCAGTAATCCGCCTGTAATTTCGCATCGATGACGCGCTGTTCGGCTGCGAACAGTTCCATGCGCGCCGTCACGAGCATCGACGCGGCGGTTTTTTCCGGCGTGGGGGCGTGTCGCATCGCCCAACGGCTGATCCAGTTCAACATGCTGACCTCCGTGATTACGGACGAACCCGCATCGGGCAATCGCAATCGGCCGTGCCTGACCGGCCGTGCCTAACCGGCCATGGCTGCCCGAACGCGCAACGGCCTTGACCGCCATTCACCGCCTGGCCTGCACGGACTGCGACTTCCCCGCGTCGGCAATGATCGGCCGGCGTGTGCATGTGCGGTGTATCTATCCTAGAAAGACTTGCCGGTTTACGCGATGGGGTCTTGCATTCTTTTACACAGAAACCACAGTCGCCCCCGCATCGCGAAATGACAGTTGCGGACGGGACGGCTTCGGCGCACGATAATCCGGTCCCTGCCGCCGCCTGGACAGACGAATGGCCGCCGCACGCGGTTGCCGGGTCGTGTGTCCGCACCGGCGGCACACGTGCGTTCGCACGAACGCGCCGCCTGCACCGCATTCGTGCAGCATGCGGGCGCTCCGTTTCAGTCGCATGTCGTCGCGCACCGGGTGCGCGCGACGCAGCCGGCATGCCGTTGCGCACGCATCGGCTGGTTTCGCCCGCCTGCCGGGCGCCCCTTCCGCTCGTTTCCTTCGTTCCCGCCGTTTCGGCCATTTCCGCCGGCCGGTGCCGCACGAACCGGTAAAATGCGCGCCTTCGTCGCGCGGGCGGGCTGCCGGACCGTTTGCGCGCAGGCAACCGATCGTGCCCTCCAACTATATCGTCCGAGCTATCCACGCTATTACAATCCGCCGATAGCCGGACAATAGTGGCTGGTTACAGTTAGCCGGCCGCGCTGCCTGTACAACAATTCGGCACAACAATCAACACGACAACCCGACCGGAGAAACGCCTTCATGGAATCCATCAAGCGGTATTTCGGCTTCGCTGAAGCCGGCACCGATTTCCGCACCGAAATACTCGCGGGCGTCACCACGTTCCTGACGATGGCCTACATCATCTTCGTCAACCCCGCGATCCTCGGCGACGCCGGCATGCCGAAGGAATCCGTGTTCGTCGCGACCTGCCTCGTCGCGGCGCTGGCGTCGATCATCATGGGGCTGTACGCGAACTACCCGATCGCCTGCGCGCCCGGCATGGGCCTGAACGCATATTTCGCGTACACGGTCGTCAAGGGAATGGGCTTCACGTGGCAAGCCGCGCTCGGCGCGGTGTTCATCTCCGGCTGCCTGTTTCTGCTCGTCACGCTGTTCCGCGTGCGCGAGGCGATCGTCAACGGCATTCCGAAATCGCTGCGGATTTCCATTACCGCCGGCATCGGCCTGTTCCTCGGCATCATCTCGCTGAAGACGTCGGGCGTGATCGTCGGCAACCCGGCCACGCTCGTCACGCTCGGCGATCTGCACAAGCACGAGACGATCCTCGCGATCGTCGGCTTCTTCGCGATCGTCACGCTCGACCATCTGCGCGTGCGCGGCGCGATCCTGATCGGCATCATCGGCGTGACGATCCTGTCGTTCTTCTTCGCCGGCAACCAGTTCCACGGCGTGTTCTCGGCGCCGCCGTCGATCGACGCGACGCTGTTCAAGCTCGACATCGGCGCCGCGCTGTCGACCGGCATCATCAACGTGATCCTCGTGTTCTTCCTCGTCGAGCTGTTCGACGCGACGGGCACGCTGATGGGCGTCGCGAATCGCGCGGGCCTGCTCGTCGAAGGCAAGATGAACCGCCTGAACAAGGCGCTGCTCGCCGACAGCACGGCGATCGTCGCGGGCTCGGTGCTCGGCACGTCGTCGACCACCGCGTACATCGAAAGCGCATCGGGCGTGCAGGCCGGCGGCCGCACCGGCGTGACGGCCATCACCGTCGCGGTGCTGTTCCTCGCGTGCCTGTTCATCGCGCCGCTCGCCGGCGTCGTGCCGGGCTACGCAACCGCACCGGCACTGCTCTACGTGTCGTGCCTGATGCTGCGCGAGATGGTCGAGGTGCCGTGGGACGATGCGACGGAAGCCGTGCCGGCCGCGCTGACCGCGCTGCTGATGCCGTTCACGTACTCGATCGCGAACGGCGTCGCGTTCGGCTTCATCGCGTACGGCGGCCTCAAGCTGCTGACGGGCCAGGCGCGCACGGTCAAGCCGATCGTGTGGATCATCGCGGCCGTGTTCCTGTTCCGCTTCTTCTATCTCGGCAGCGAGTAAGCGCGGAACGCACACCGACGCAATGCACGATGAAAACGCCACCTTCGGGTGGCGTTTTCGTTTTCGCACGATTGCTCTGCGATCCTCATGAATCGACGTGCACGAGCGCGCCGACGCTCGGGCAATCCCGCACGGCCCGCATACGAAAATGCCGCGCGGCCCCGCCGAACGGCATTGCGTGAAGGCAATGTCCTCGCGTGCGCCGCGCTCGAGCGCATGCGCCGCCGGACGGGCGTCGTGTCGTCAGCGCCAGTTGGCCTCGTAGAAACGCACGTAGCCGCTGCGCAGCGTCACGCATTGCGCACGTGTTTCCGACAGCAGGCGCCGTGCGGCCGCCTCGATGCGCTCGCGGTGCTGATCGAATGCGCCGACCATGTCCTCGAAGCGCGGCGATGCGGCGCCGAAGTGGTCTTCCAGCGCCTCGGCGGTGATCTGGCACTGGACGCGCTCGCCATTGACCAGTGCCGTGAACCCCAGCATCAGGTCACGCCCCGAATACTCGGGCTTCTCGTTCGTGAAATGGATCTGCATGGGCGCTGCCTCGACCGGTAGAAAACGAATGACCGCGTCCGTCGTCCGCTACCGGCCGGACGAAATGCACGCGGGCTCGCCGGCGGAGGCCCCGGCCGCGGAGTGTGGCGCGGTCGATGCATGCCGGTTGAATTCCACTTTAGACGGTTTCGCGCGGGAGACAAAAATTTCGGTGTGCGTCGTTCCGACGCGCATTTCGTCTGATCTGCGCGGCATCCGGCACTGTTTCGCCAACGGACGTCAGTGCGGATCGGTCGGCCAGACGTTGAGCGCGATCGCGGCGGTCGTGACGCCCACCGCAATCGCGGCCGCCCCGTATCTCACCGCATCGGTCAGATCGAACAGCAACCCGTGGATCGCCACGGCAATGCCGCCCAGCATGATGAAAGTGGCGATGGCCGCCAGCACGACTCTCAGTTCCGCCCGAACCATGATGCGTCTCCCGAACGGATGCATGTCGCGTCGCATGCATGTTGCACCGCGGAACACGGCGCGCGCGTGCTCCATTTCCATCATTGCAGGCGGGCGCTTAAAAGCAAGGGGATTTTGTTGGCAGTCGCGCATCGCACGTGGCGCTTGTATGATGATGCGTACCCGGACGGACGGCTGGCGCGCCGAATGGTGCGCCGCGAGCGGAGCCGCACTGCGCCGCCGATGCCGATCCGGTTGCCCCGGCGGCCCCGGGAACAGGAGACAAACCATGCCGCAACCCTTCGTGCTGCCCGCCACCGCCGGGCGTACCGACCTGCTCGCGCAGGCGCATGCGCGTTCGACCGCGGTCGGCCTGCGCGCGCACGAACGCCCCGATTTCTCGCCGCTGTCGCGCGTCGCACTGCGCGAACTGCTCGACACGAATCACACGCTGTTCTCGCACGCGCGACCGGTGATGGAGGACCTCCACGCGCAGATCGCCGATACGCAAAGCCTCGTGCTGCTGACCGACGCCGACGGCGTGATCCTGCACAGCATCGGCGATGCGGACTTCATCGAGAAGGCAAACCGCGTCGCGCTGTGCAATGGCGTGTCGTGGGCCGAAGGCGCGCGCGGCACGAACGCGATCGGCACCGCGCTCGCGTCCGGCCAGGCCGTCGTCGTGCACGGTTCCGAACATTTCCTGCGCGCGAACCATATCCTCACCTGCGCCTGTGCGCCGATCGTCGATCCGTTCGGCCGCACGCTCGGCACGCTCGACGTGAGCGGCGACCCGCGCGGCTCCAGCCCGCATACGCTCGCGCTCGTGCGGATGTCGGCGCAACTGATCGAGAACCACCTGTTCGCGAACCAGTGCAGCGAAGCGCTGCGGCTGCGCTTTCACGCACACGAGGATTGCGTCGATTCGCTGTTCGCCGGGCTCGTCGCATTCGGCGCCGACGGCAGGCTGATCGCCGCGAACCGCAGCGCCCAGTTTCAGCTCGGCGCGTCGTTCGACACCCTGCAGCACCAGGCGAGCGACGCACTGTTCAGCATGCGCTTCGGCGAGCTCGCACGGCAGGCCGCCCGCGCGCCGGGCGCCACGTTCCGCCTCACGCTGTCGACCGGCGTGCGCGTGCTCGCACGCTGCGAATTCCCGGAAGCGCAGAAAACGACCGTCGCCGTCACGCCGCCCGCGCCGGCCGCACGCATGCGCGCACCGGACCCCGATGCGATCACGTTCGCGACGCTCGACACCGGCGACGCGCGCATGGCCGCCGTGCTCGAACGCGTCGCGAAGATCCGCGGGCGCGACCTCCCGCTGCTGATCCTCGGCCAGACCGGCACCGGCAAGGAATGGCTCGCCCGCGCGCTGCATCAGGCGTCGCCGCGCGCGGACGGCCCGTTCGTCGCGGTCAACTGCGCGGCGCTGCCCGATTCGCTGATCGAGGCCGAGCTGTTCGGCTATGAAGACGGCGCGTTCACCGGCGCGCGCAAGCGCGGCAGCCCCGGCAAGATCGCGCAGGCCGACGGCGGCACGCTGTTTCTCGATGAAATCGGCGACATGCCGCTCGCGCAGCAGGTACGGCTGATGCGCGTGCTGCAGGAGCGCGCGGTGATGCCGCTCGGCGGCGCACGCGCGGTACCGGTCGACGTGCGCGTGGTGTGCGCGACCCACCGCGACCTGCGCGCGATGATCGCGGAGGGCACGTTCCGCGAGGATCTGTTCTACCGGATCAACGGGCTCGCGGTCACGCTGCCGGCGCTCGCGACGCGCACCGACCTGCCCGCGCTCGTCGAACGGATCCTCGCGCGGCTCGCGCGCAGCGAGCCGATGCCGCGCCGCCTCGCGGCCGACGTGCTCGACGCGTTCGCGCGCCACCGCTGGCCCGGCAACCTGCGGCAGATGACCAACGTGCTGCGCACGGCCGGCATGCTCGCCGAAGACGAAGCGGAAATCACGCTCGCGCATTTGCCCGACGATTTCTGGCTCGACTGCGACGATGCGCCGGCTGCGCCGGCGGCAGCCGCATCGGTCCCGCCGGCGGGCAGGCGCGAAGGCACGACGCTGCAGAGCCATCAGGCCGCGATGATCGACGCGGTGCTCGCACGCCATGGCGGCAACGTATCGGCGGCCGCGCGCGAGCTCGGCCTCGCGCGCAATACCGTGTACCGGTATCTGCGGCGGCACTGACACCCGCGGCGGGCGGCCCTCGGCCGCCGGCGGGTTCGGGTATGCTTGGCGCGATGCCGCCGAACCGCCCGCTTCATTCATGACCGATCCAGATCACCCGCCCCTCGTGCGCGTCGACCCGCTCGGCGCCAGCTTCGACGCGCCCGATTCGCTGACCGTGCTCGAAGCCGCCGCGTTCGCGCGCGTGTCGCTGCCGCGCTCGTGCCGCAACGGCACGTGCCGAAGCTGCCTTTGCCGGATCGTCAGCGGCAGCGTACGCTATACGATCGAATGGCCGGGGCTCTCCCGCGAGGAAAAGGCCGACGGCTATACGCTGCCGTGCGTGGCCGTCGCGACGTCGGACCTCGTGCTCGACGTGCCCGACGCGGTCATGCTCGACTAGACGCGGCGTGCGCCCGCGCACGTCGTCCTGCAACGCTCGATCCTGCATGGAGAACGTGATGGCCCAGCCAACCGATCGCATCGAAAAACAGACGCTGCTCGCCGCACCGCCCGACCGCGTCTGGGCGGCCGTCAGCGATTCCGACGAATTCGGCCAGTGGTTCGGCGTCGCGTTCGACGGCCCGTTCGAGGCCGGCCAGCCGCTGTTCGGCCGCATCACGCCGACCCGCGTCGACGACGACGTCGCCAAGGCGCAGGAGCCCTATGCGGGCACCGTGTTCGAAATCGTCGTCGATCGTATCGAGCCAAAACGACTGTTCTCGTTTCGCTGGCATCCGTTCGCGATCGATCCGAATGTCGATTACGCGTCCGAGCCGATGACGCTCGTCACGTTCACGCTCGCGGCGCAAGCCGGCGGTACGCTGCTCACGGTCACCGAAACAGGCTTCGACCAGTTGATCGAAGCGCGTCGCGCGACGGCGCGCGACATGAACGACCAGGGCTGGGCCGCGCAGATGACGCTGATCGCGAAGTATCTGGCGAAGCACGCGTAGCGCGCCGCGATGCCGCACGCGCCGGCCGACTCGCGAATCGACGTGCGTGGCATAATCGGCTCCATCGTCGTCCACTCGCCGCCGCGCATCGCATGCTGAGTCGTCGTCTCCGGAAGATCGGCAGTCTGATCGGGATGCTCGCCATCCTGATGACGGCGCTCGCGCCGACGATCTCGCAGGCGCTGACCACGCAAGGGCGCGTCGACGCACTGCTGGCCGGCTACTGTTCGGCCGCGCCGGCCGCTGGTGACCGCTCCGCCGACGCGTCGACGAAAAACCTGCAGGCCCATCTCCAGGCATGCGGCTACTGCAGCCTGCTTGCCCATACGCCCGCGCTGCCCGCGCCCGAGTTGACGTTCGCGGCCCACGTGCACGCGATCGAGCATCGCGCGGCCACCCGCTTCGAAAGCCTGCGCCGCGCGCTGCCGCTCACGGCCGCGCAACCGCGCGCCCCGCCGTTCCCGTCCTGATCCGTCGTCATTGCGCGTGATGCCGCAGCGCATCGCGCAGCCCGCGCACGCCGCCCGCGTGCGCGACATGTCACGTTTCGAAGGACGATCATCATGTGTCACCCTGCTGCGTGCGGCGTTGTGCCGGGTGCGTGGTTGGCCGTCTGCAGCCCGGATGGCCGCGCCTGCATTCGCCCGCATGCGAATGTCCGGCCGCGCACGTCCGTACCGACCGCCACCGGCCGCGATGCCGCGCGCGCAGCCGTCCGTCGAATCCGTCTGTTCCATCCGATTCGTCACTCGCTCATCCACCCATGAAAACCGCCACTTTCGCTCGCGGCGCACTCGCCGCGCTCGGCTTCGTCATCATCCACGCCGCCCATGCGCATGCGCTTCCGAAAACGCAGGACCCGGCCCCCAACGCCACGCTGTCGAGCGCGCCGCACGCGGTCACGATCGATTTCGGCGAGGCGCTCGAGCCGGCGTTCAGCTCGATCGCCGTGACCGACAGCCACGGGCAGTCGGTCGTCGACGGGAAGTCGGCCGTCGATGGCGGCAACCGGAAGCGGATGCGCGTCGCGCTGACGAGCCTGAAGCCCGGCACCTACACCGTCGCGTGGATCGCGGTGGCCAGCGACGGCCATCGCACGCACGGCCGCTACGCATTCACGCTGAAGTAACGCATGTCACCCACGCGATGCGCGTCGGCGCTCGATGCCGGGCGCATTCGCATCGATGCCCTCGGCATCGCACCCGACAAGGAGAACACACGATGAAACACTCGATTCCGACCGGCCTGCTCGCGGCGCTGGCGCTGCACGCGTCCGCCACGTTCGCCGCGCCGGCCATCCAGGCCGACGCCTGCTGGATCCGCACGATGCCGGCGACCGTACCGTCCTCCGGCTACTTCACGCTGAAGAACGACGGCGACGCGCCCGCGACGCTGACCGGTATCGACACGCCCGCATACGGGATGGCGATGGTGCATGAAACGCGGACGAGCGGCAGCACCGCGAAGATGGTTCACGTCGACTCGGTGCTCGTACCCGCGCACGGCACGCTGACGTTCAAGCCGAAGAGCTATCACGTGATGCTGGAGGAGCCGCGCCAGGCCGTCGCGCCTGGCGCGAAGGTGCCGGTCCGGCTGCATTTCGCGGACGGCTCGACCGTGTCCGTGACCTGCGACGCGAAGGCGCCGACCTACGCCGGCCAGTAACGCCGCCGGCTCACGACAGAAGGAGATGCTGATGAAAAACCGCTTGCCGCTGGCCGACCTGATCGTCCGCTAGCGGACGCCGCTGAATGTCGCGGTACTGATCGCCTGCGGGTCATGGGCCGCGTGGATCGCATGGATGACGCGGCCTGCCGCCATCGATACGCCACCGCCGATTCCCGCGTACTGCATGCGCGACGCGCGCTGACGCGCGGCGACCGCACGGTTCCGGCGGCGGCGCGCGCCATTATTGGCGTGGCACCATCGCTTCACCCCAATCGCCGGAACCGCCTCTCGGAGCGCCGCATGTCCATTCAGACCTGGATGCTGTTTGCCGCCGCCTATCTCGCCACGACGCTGTCGCCGGGGCCCAACGTGCTGCTCGTGATCCGCAACACGGTGCGCTACGGCGCGCACGGCACCGCCGCGACGATCGCCGGCAACCTCGTCGCGCAGGGCGTGGTCGTGCTGCTCGTCGCGCTCGGCGTCGGCGCGGTGCTGGCCGCGATGCCGCCGCTATTCGTCGCGATGAAGGTGATCGGCGCCGCGTACCTGATCTTCCTGGGTGTCCGGCAGTTGCGCGGCGACCGCCGCGCCAGCGCATCGAGCAACGCCGCGGAGATCGCCGTGCCCGATCGCCGGAAGCTGTTCCGCGAAGCGCTGCTCGTGTCGGGCAGCAATCCGAAGACGATGATCTTCCTGTCCGCGTTCATGCCGCAGTTCATCGTGCACGACCGCCCGCTCGCGCTGCAGTTCGTCGTGATGTACGCGACGATCGCCTGCATGGTCGTGGTCGTTCACAGCGTCTATTCGGCCGGCGTGCGCCGCCTGCATCGCGGTGTCGGCATGAGCCGCGCGGTGCGCGCGCTCAAGCGCGCGAGCGGGCTGCTGTTCGTCGGGCTCGGCATCAAGCTGCTGACCGCGCGGCACGCGTAAGCCGGCGCCCTCCGTCAGCGCATCCGAGCGGCCAGCGCGGCCGTGATCTCGTCGAACGACGGCCGCGCATCGACGTCCTCGTTCACGCACGCCGCCGCCAGCGCGTCGAGCGCGCCGGTGCGCGATTCGCAGCGTTCGAGCAATTCGCCGAGCAGATAGCCGAATGCGCGCACTTCGAGCCGCTCGAACCTTGCGCCGCGCGTGCGCTCGTTCACGTCGTACAGCGAAGCCGCCCCGAAATCCCCGAGCAGCGCGCCGCCCGCGCCGTCGTGCAGGATGTTGTGCGCATACAGGTCGCCATGCATGATGCCGCGCGCGTGCAGATGGCCGGCCGCCGACGCGATGCCGTGCGCGATCCGCAGCGCTTGCGCCGGATCGAATGTCGCATCGGCGGCATAGACGTCACGCGTGCACGACGCGAAGCTCGGCGGCCCGGCGAGGTTCGTCAGCGCAGGATCGACCCGCTCCATCACGAGGCCATGCGTGCCGTCCGGATGCCCGCGCACCTTGCCGATCACCGGAATCAGGTTCGGGTGGCGGCCGGCATGCAGGCACGCGGCCATTTCGCAATCGGGCAGGCCGTCGCTCGTCACCGCACCCTTGAACAGCTTCACCGCGACCGTCCGTGGCGGATGGCCGTCCGCACGCCATTGCGCGCGATAAATGACACCCGACGCGCCCTCGCCCAGTTTCTGTTCGCACGACAGCGCGGCCCAGTCGATCTCCGCGACGTCCGGCCCGGCGGACGCCGCGGCCTCCGGCGCCGCGCCGAACGGATTGCCGGCCACCGCAAGCCATGCGAGACGCGGCAGGCGCGGCAGCCACTCGGGCAACGCGTCGAGCCGGCTCGCCGACAGGCGCACCAGTTCCAGCGCGCGGCAGGCGGCCATTTCCACGGGTAGCGCACGCAACTGGTTGCCGGCCAGCATGAGCTTCTGCAAGCGCGCACAGTCGCCGATATCGGCCGGCAGTTCGTCGATCGCGTTGTCGGTCAGGATCAGCCAGCGCAGCGCACGCGGCAGCGCGCCGCGCGGCACGGTGCGGATCCGGTTCGCCTTGAAGCCGATCATGTCGAGCCGATCGCACGCGCCGAGCACGTCGGGGAACGCGGTAAAGCGGTTGCCCGACGCGAACAGGATGCGCAGCCGATGCAGCCGCGGCAGGTCGTCCGGCAGCGCGGACAGCGCATTGCCGGTCAGGTCGAGCACTTCGAGCGTATCGGCCAGATCGAAGATCTCGCGCGGAAATTCGGTCAGTCCGCACGCGAGCTTCAGTTGCCGCGCGCCCGACAGTTGTCCGGCCTGCAGTTGTTCGAGGGTGTGGGTCACGGGGAGAAAAACGGGTGGCGGTTGCGGGGACCCGTCGGGTCGATCGGACGAATTCTACCGGGATCGATCGGGCGCCCGTACACGACCTTGCCATACCCCCTTCACAAACGCGCGATGTGACGTTAGAATTGCGCCCCTTGCAGTGCCGACGTGGTGAAATTGGTAGACACGCTATCTTGAGGGGGTAGTGGCGAAAGCTGTGCGAGTTCGAGTCTCGCCGTCGGCACCAGATGCGTTTTCCTCGCATTCCCGCATTTCCGAAACCCGCGACAGCACACGGCTTCGCGGGTTTTTTGTTGCCCGCTACGCGAGCAGCAGAAAATTCCGCACCACCGCGGACGGCTCGTCGCACCGCGACGCAATGGCGAGCCTCGCGCGAAACCGGTTGCCCGCGAACGGCCGGTATACGACCCCGGGCACCTGCACCTGCGTAATCGCCTTCGGCACGACCGACACGCCGAGGCCAGCCGCCACCAGCGTCACCGCGGACGCGATCTGCGGCGCCGGTTGCCCCATGCGCGGCTCGAACCCGGCAGCCTTGCACGCCGCGACGATATCGTCGAACAGCGCGGCGCCGGCCGCGCGCGGCACCTGCACGAACGACTCGTCGGCGAGTTCCGCCAGTTCGACGCGCCGCCGCTGCGCCAGCCGGTGCGCGACGGGCAGCGCGACGAACATCGGCTCCTCGTCCCAATCGGATACCCGCAGCGTCGCGGCGACACGGCGCTCCGGCCGCACGATCGCGACGTCGAGGCGCCCGGCCTCCAGCGCCTCCAGCAGCACACCGGACGTCGCTTCCTGCAACGTCAGTTCCGCATCCGGAAACGCCTCGCGAAAGCGGCGAATCAGACCCGACACTTTCGGATTGAACGCGGCCGTCCCGGTGAAGCCGACGCGCAGATGGCCGGTTTCCCCGCGCGCGGCGCGCCGGGCCGCCCGTGCCGCGCGCTCGGCATCGTCGAGCACGCGCCGCGCCTCTTCCGCGAAAACTTCGCCCGCCAGCGTCAGCTCGGCGCCGCGCGCGGTGCGTTTGAACAGTTCCACGCCGAGCTCGTTCTCGAGCGCCTTGATCTGCTGGCTCAACGGCGGCTGGCCGATGCCGAGCGCTTCGGCGGCCTTCGTGAAATTCGACGCGGCCGCGACGGCCAGAAAGTAGCGCAGATGCCGGAGTTCCATGCGTGACGTGACCTCGCGATGAGTCGGGCTGGCCTGCCAGCCAGTGTTAAAACATATTGCTGCGGTTCATTTCATATATTGGACATATATATGACCGTGCGCAAGAATTCGTGTATTCCGTCGCACATCGAGTGCCCTCATGTCCTCCGCTTCGATTTCCCGCTCCATGCCCGGCACGCAGAACACCACGCCCGATGCGCTGCCGGCCGGCGTGTCCCCGCGCTCGGCCGCGTACAAGCGCATCGCGTTCGCGCTGTTCCTCGCCGGCTTTGCCACTTTCTCGCTGCTGTACTGCGTGCAGCCGCTGCTTCCCGCCTTTGCACGCGAGTTCAACGTCGGCGCGGCGTCGAGTTCGCTGTCGCTATCGCTGTCGACCGGAATGCTCGCGGTGTCGATCCTGTGCGCGGGCGCGCTGTCCGAACGGGTCGGGCGGCGCGGGCTGATGTTCGCGTCGATGACGCTGGCCGCGCTGTTCAACCTGCTCGCCGCGTGGTCGCCGAGCTGGCACCTGCTGCTGCTCTGCCGTGCGCTCGAAGGCTTCGCGCTCGGCGGCGTGCCGGCGGTGGCGATGGCCTATCTCGCGGAAGAAATCGCCGCCGACGGGCTCGGCCTGTCGATGGGGCTCTATGTCGGCGGCACCGCGTTCGGCGGCATGATCGGACGGATCGGGATGAGCGCGCTCGAGGAGCACTTCTCGTGGCGTACGGCGATGCTGTCGATCGGCGTCGTCGATCTGCTCGCGGCGCTCGCATTCGTGATGCTGCTGCCGGCGTCGCGACGCTTCGTGAAGCGCACCGACCTGACGCTGCGTCACCACCTGCGGCTGTGGCACGCGCAATTGCGCCACGCACGCCTGCCGTTCGTGTTCTCGATCGGCTTCCTCGTGATGGGCGCGTTCGTGACGATCTACAACTACGCCGGATTCCGGCTGATGGCGGCGCCGTTCAACCTGAGCCCGACCGCCTGCGGGCTGATCTTCGGCGCGTACCTGTTCGGCATGGTGTCGTCATCGAGCGCCGGCGCGCTCGCCGATCGCCTCGGGCGCGCGCCGGTGCTGGTGAGCGGCATCGTCGTGTTCGCGGCGGGCCTCGCGCTGACGCTGTCGCATTCGCTCGTCGCGATCGTCGTCGGCATCGTGCTCGTGACGATCGGCTTCTTCGTCGCCCATTCGGTGGCGAGCGGCTGGGTCGGCGCGCTCGCGGGCGCCGCGAAGGGGCATGCGGCTTCGCTGTATCTGCTCGCCTACTATGTCGGGTCGAGCGTGCTCGGCTCGGTCGGCGGCGCGTTCTGGCAACACGGCGCGTGGGCGGGCGTCGCCGCGTATGTCGCGGTGCTGCTCGTCATCGCATTGCTGGCGGCGCGGCGCTTGAGCCGCGCTTGAACCACACGCGATGCGGCGCGGTACGGCACGGTGCGCACCCCGCACCGTGCACCGGCCGCGCAGCCGTCACGACACCAGCGCATCGTCCCCCTTCATCGCATACGCGGCCTCGCGCCGCCGCAGCTTCATCGCGATCAGCGCCGCCAGCACCGCCAGCGCGACGCCGGTGAGAAAGCCGCCCGTATAACCGACCTTCGCGGTCAGCGACAGGATCGTCGACGACGCGATCAGCTCGCCGAGATCGCGCGTGCTCTGCACGGCCGTCACGTCGGTGCCGGCCTGATCGCTGCCGCCCGCGAAGCGCATGCCGGCCGTCATGATCGACACGGACGTGATGCCCGTCGCCAGCGAGCCGAGCACCGTGCAGAGCCATGCCCACGACGGCGACACCGGCAGCCACCCGCTCGCCTGCGCGAACCACAGCAGCGCCGCCGCGCCCGCGCAGCTCACGCCGGCCGTAAACGCGCGCCACAGGCCGAGCGCCCTGACGAGCCACGCGCCGCCGCCGCAACCGAGCACGACCGTCACGACACCGCCGGCCATCCCGAGTTTGCCGATCGCGTCGAGCGACCAGCCCGCGTCGTTGAGGAACAGCTTCGACAGGCCGAAGCCCGACACGGCCGTCATCGCCGACAGCAGCGCGAGCGACAGCAGCGACCACGAGCGCGGCCGCTTCGCGAAGCGCACGAGGCTCGCCGCGTGTTCAGGCCGGGCGCGGGCACGATCCGCGTCGCGCGGCAAGAGCCACAGCACGCAGACGAGGCTCGCGAGCGGGACGGCCGCCAGCGCGAGAAACGCGGTTGACTGGCCGAACAGGCCGATCAGCGTCAACGTGCCCGCGCCGCCGCCGAAGAAGCCGATCATCACGCCCGCGATCTGGATCGCGTTGATCCTCGCGAGCGTGTCGCCGCTGAAATGCTCGGCGGCCATGCCGTCGTTCGCGATGTCCTGCGTCGCGCTCGCGAACGACGCGACGGCCAGCAGCCCGACCGCCCAGCCCGCCGTCGCGACCGTCATCCCGATCTGCGCGAGGCTGACGAGACACAGCACGACGATCGTCTGCATCGGTAGCATCCAGCTGCGCCGGCGGCCGATGCGGGGCGACCAGCGGTTGTCGACGACGGGCGCCCACAGGAATTTCACGACCCACGGCAGGCCGACGAGCGGCAGAAACGCGAGTGCGTGAAGCGGCGCGCCGTCGTGGCGCAGCAGCGTCGGCATCGCGTCCATCGCGATGCCGATCGGGATGCCCTGTGACAGGTACAGCAGCGTGATCGTGATGACCAGGCGGCGATGTTCGAGCAGATCGCGCATCGGAGTCTCCAGTTGCATGAGGTTAAAAAGGTTCGGCGCCGGCCGGCATGCGCGCCGGCTGCATCGCGTCGCGCCGCGGACGGCGCGCCGCCCGCAGCAGCAACGCGCCGAATGCGACGAGCGCCAGGTCGATCGGCCAGTACACGGGTTGGCCCGCGCCCAGCAGCGCGAGCGCGCAATGGGTCGCGCCGGCGAGCGCGTAGGCGGCGCCGGCCGCACGCATCAGCACACGCAGCCATGCCGCGCGATCGGCGACACACGCGGCGAGCGCAATCGCGCCGCCCCACACGGCCCAGAACAGCAGCGCGAGCGCATGATCGACGTGCACGCCGTCGGGCAACGCACGGCCAGCGAACAGCAGCGCGCCGCCCGCGAGCACGAGCCCGCCGCACACACCGACCGCGGCGGCAGCCAGCACGTGCGCCGAGCGATCGCGCTGCGCGCGCCGCCGCTCGATCCACAGATGCAGCCCCGTCGCGCACAGCGCACACGCGGCGAGCCCCATCAGGAAATGCAGCACGCGCAGCACTCCACCGGCCGCACCGACCCAGCCGTATTGCGCGAAATGCAGCGGCTGCACCGCGATGAACGCGCGCAGCCAGAAGCCGCGGCCGCGCGACGTCGCATCGGCGAGCCATTGCCCGTCCGTCGCGCGGTACAGGTGGCGCTCGAACACGGCCGTGCTCGGCAGGCCCGCGCGCGTGCCGGCGATCTCGACGCGCGCATTCACATCGCCCCAGCGATGCAACGCAACGGCTTCGGGCCGAAAATCCGGCCGGCGCGCCGCGTCGCGCCGCAACAGCGCATCGAGATCGGGCGCATGCCGCCACTGGCCGCCGGCCTCGACGGGCGGCGGGCCGCCGAGCAGTTCCGCGAACGCACGCTGCGGCTGCCCCGGATACGCGATGCCCGCGAGCGACACGGTGCCGAGCGCGCCGAGCCCCGACAACGCGCCGGTGAACGCGAACAGCACGAGCCACGGCATTCCCCACAGGCCGATCCACGCGTGCAGGTCGAACAGCGCGACGCGCAAGCCGTTGCCGCGCCGGAGGCGCGCCGCGTCGGGCCAGCGCTTGCGATGCACGACGACGCCCGCGACGATGAGCACGAGCAGCACGATGCCCCACAGGCTGACGAAGATGCGCCCGGGGAAACCGGCGAACAACGTCTTGTGCAGCGTGACGATCACGTTCGCCCGCCCCGTATCGGGCAGCGGTGCGCCGGTCGCCGGATCGAGCGCGAGCGTACACGTCTGGCGTGCATCGCAGAAACGGATGGCCGGATCATCCGGCCGCGGCAGCACGATGCGCGCGTCGCGCAACGCCACGCCGAGCGCCGCCGCGCGCGCGACGAGCGCATCGAGCGGCAGCGTCGGCCGTGCGACGGCGACCGATGGCGGCCGCCACCAGCCCTGCATCGAATCGAACGCGAGACTCCAGGTGCCGCTGAACAGCACGACGAACAGCACCACGCCGAACAGCGCGCCGGCGCCGCGATGCAGCGCGTGCCAGCGCGAACGCGACGACGCGTCCATGTCAGCGTCCTCCCCAGATCACCGCGCACGGCACGAGCACCGCGAGCCACGCACCCGCGCGCCACGCGGCCTGCCGCCAGCCGGGGGCGACGAGCACCCACAGCAGCGCGGCGACGCTCGCCACGAGCGTCATCAACACGGCCGCATAGAGCCGGTTCAGGCCGTCGCCGGGGTAATGACGGGCCAGCGTCACCGCGAGCGCGGCCGCACCCGGCAGCACGCCGCCGATCGCGATCGCCGCCCGCGCGCCCCAGCCGGACGCCATCAGAATTGGCCGCGTACGGTCAGCATCACGTTGCGCGGTTCCCCGTAACGGTTGTTCCAGCCCGGCTGGCTCAGGCTCAGGTAGTAGTTCCGGTCGAACAGGTTGTTGACGTTGAGCGCGGCGCTCCAGTGCTTGTCGTAGCGGTAGCCGAGCCGCACGCTCGCGAGCGCGTAGCCGCCCTGGCGCATCGTGACGCCGTTCGCCTGCGCCGAATAACTGCTCTGCACCTGCACGCCGCCGCCGATGCTCCAGCGCCGCTCCTGCCAAGGCAGGTCGTAGTTGGTCCACAGCCGGAACAGGTGGCGCGGGTTCAGCAGCGGCGCGAACGTGCCCGCGTTCGCGAGGTTGTCCGCATAGCGCATCGTGTCGTACGTGTAGCTCGCCCATACGCTCCACCACGGCGTGATGCGGCCGTTCGCCTCGAATTCGAAGCCCTGGCTGCGCACGCTGCCGCCGTTCACGTAATAGCAGCTCGGCCCCGCGCACGGATGCGCGAGATCGACCTGCGGGTTGTTGTCGAGATCGATGCGGAACGCCGCGAGCGACACGTCGAGCTTGCCGCCCGCCAGTTCGCCCTTCACGCCGGTTTCATAGGTGCGCCCCTTCACCGGCGTCAGGATGCCGCCGCCCCACATCGACTTGGTCTGCGGCTGAAACACCTCCGCATAGCTCGCGTACCACGACCAGTCGCGCGCGAAATCCCAGATCAGCCCGCCATACGGCGTGAGCTGGTGGCCGGTGTTGTAGTGCGCGCCGAGACTGTCCTGGTTCCACCAGCTTATCCGGCCGCCGAGCACGAGCGTCACCGGTTCCGCGAGCTTGATGCGGCCGAGCCCGTAGACGCCCTTCTGCGAAATGTCGTTCTGCTGCGACTGCTGGTACGGCCCGATGCCGGGCTCGGGCACGCTGCTCGGGTTCCAGCGGTACACGTTCACCGGCGTGCCGGCCACGTTGCCGAGCAGCGGCGCCGTCATCTGCCCGCTGCTGCTGTTCGCATACGTGATGCCGAACAGCAGGTCGTGCGTGAGCCCGAACGCATGCACGGGGCCCTGCACGTTCGCATCGACGCTGCGGCTGTAGCTGCTGAACCGGTACGCGGCGCCGGTCAGCCGGCCGCCGGCGCCCGTCGCCGGATCGATCGCGCCGAACGAACCCGCGTACTTCAGGTCCGAGCGCACGCTCTGGTATTCGCCGCTGACCTTCGCCTTCCAGCCGGCGCCGAGCTTCTGTTCGACCGACGCGAACGCGCGCGTCGTGTCCCAATTGAAGCGGCCCCACGCGGTGTCGAGGAACGTCGAGCGCGACAGGCCGAGGCTCGACCCGTCGCGCGCCATCGGCACGCCGGACATGTCGGGCACCGACGACGTCGTCTGGTACTGCGCGCCGAACGTGAGCAGCGTGTCGCGCGTCACGTCGACTTCGGTGACGCCGTAGATCGAACGCGTGTCCTGCTTCGCGTGGTCGTAGAAGAAGTGGCGATCCTCGTACGCGGCGACGAGCCGGCTGCGCACGGTGCCGGCCGCATTGAGCGGGCCGCCGATGTCGGCTTCCGCGCGATAGCGGTCCCAACTGCCGACGCTCGCGGTCGCATGCGCGGAGAACTGGTATTGCGGACGCTTGCGCACGAGGTTGACGGTCGCGGCCGGATTGCCCGAGCCGTGCAGCAGCCCGTTCGCGCCGCGCAGGATTTCCACGCGCTCGTACACCGAGATGTCCTGCGGCGCGCTCGCCATGTCGCCGATCACGACCGGCACGCCGTCGAATTCGAACGAATCGACCTTGAAGCCGCGCACGAAGTACGCGGTGGTGAGCAGCACGTAAGGCTGAACGGTCACGCCGGCCGACTGCTGCATCACCTCGTCGAGCGAGAACAGGTTCTGCTGGTCGATCCGCTCGCGCGTCGTCACGCTGACCGACTGCGGAATCTCGCGCAGCGCGAGCGGCATCTTGCCGACCGTCGCCACCGACGGATCGTCGGCCACGCCCCGCGATGCGTTCACCGCAATCGCCTTCAGCTCGCCCGCGGCAGGCGGCGCGGCGCCCGCCTCTTCCTTGCGGACTTCCGCGCCGCCCGCCGGCGCCGCATCGGCGAACGCGGCCGCCGGGTGCGCGGCGATCAGCAGGCCGAGATACAGCGACGGACGCCAGCGCCCGAAACGGGCGACGCGCGCGCCCTTCATCATCGATCTCCCAGGTTCCCGTACCTCGTACCGCATTCACGCCCCCGTATTTGATAATCATTCTCATTATCAATTAGAACCGGCAGGCGATTTTTCGATCGAGGGGCTTTTCCTATCGATTCCGGGCACGGCGGCCCGCATTGTTCACGTCACTGTTCGGATTCGGCCGGACGGGTTTCCTCGCCCCGGCCGGCGGGCGGCGCCCCGTCGGGCGGCTGGCCGGCGCGGGCGAACGTCGCGTACCACGCATCGGTCTCGATCAGTTGCGCATGCGTGCCGGTCGCCCGGATGCGGCCCGCGTCGAGCACGACGATCGTGTCGGCGGCCGCCGCGAGCGCCGGCTGGTGCGTGACGACGATGCGCGTTCGCTGCCCGCGCAGCGCGACGAGACTGTCGCGCACGCGCCGCGCGCTCAGTTCGTCGAGGCTCGCGGTCGGCTCGTCGAACATCAGCACCGGCGCCCGCGCGAGCAGCGCCCGCGCGAGGCACGCCCGCTGGCGCTGCCCGCCCGACAGCAACTGGCCGCCCGGCCCCACGTCGGTGTCGAGGCCGTCCGGCAGGCGCTCGGCGTCGCGCAGCAGGCCGACCGCGTCCAGCGCGGCGCGCAGCTGAGCATCGGTCGCATCCGGCCGCCCCATCCGCACGTTCCACGCGAGGCTGCCGCGAAACAGCCCGTTGTCCTGGAATACGAGGTTGCGCGTCGCGGCGAGCGTCGCCTCGCTCAGGTGCCGCACGTCCGAACGGCCGAGCAGCACGCGCCCGGCGCACGGATCGTCGAGCCGCGCGAGCAGGCCGAGCAGCGTGCTCTTGCCCGCGCCCGTGGGGCCGACAATCGCAACGAAGCCGCCCGCCGGACAATGCAGGTCGATCCCGTCGAGCAGCGTCGCGCCGCCGACCGACCGATAGCCGACACGCACCGCATCGACGCTCGCATCGTGTACCGGCGTGCCGCGCTCGGGGCTGTCGAAACGCGGTGCATGCAGCACCGCGAGCACGGTGTCGAGCGCGCGCCAGCCGCCGCGCAATGCCTGGTCGAGCTGCGTGAGCTGCGCGAGCGGCTCGATGAAGCGCACGAGCAGCACGAGCACCGCCACGGCCGTCGCCGCGTCGAGCCGGCCGGCCGCGACGGCCCACGCGCCGCCGACCAGCATCGCGACGAACACGCCCTGCACCGCGCCCGCGAAGCCGAGTTCGATCGGCAGCGAGCGCCGCATCAGCGCGCGCGTGCGGCGATGCCGTTCGTCGAGCGCGCGCTGCAGCGCCGCGCGCGCGTCGCCGTCCCGGCCCGCGAAGCGCAGCAATCCCTGATGCGCGGCGAAGGTCTGAAGCTGCACGGCCATGTCGCGATCGCCGGCGGCGCGCGCCTGTTCGAACGCGAGCGTGCGGGCGCCGCCACGCTCCAGCAGCGCGAACAGCAGCCCGGCCGCCGCCCCGAGGCACAGCGCGATGCGCCAGTCGATCCACGCGAGCCCCGCGACCACCGCGAGCGGCGTGACGACCGCGCCGATCAACGGCCCGAGCAGATGCGCGGGAATCGCCATCGCCTGCATCACCGGCCCACGCAATAACCCGGCCGGATGACTGTCGCGCACGGTCTGCCACGACGCGACGCGCGGCAGGTGCTGCACGAGGCGTTCGACGAGGCCGACGGCCAGCGCGCCGCCCGCGCGATAGCCGCGAAGCTGCGCGACGTACAGCACGAGCGCATGGCACAGCGTCAGCGCGCCGAGCACGGCCGTCCAGTGCAGCGCGGCCGCCTGCGCGCCGGCAAACCACGCGCGGATCAGCGGCACGAGCAGCAGCCCGCACGCGCCGTCGAGCAACGCGGCGGCCAGCGCCCAGCCCACGCCGCGCCACAGCGCGCGGCGCGTGTCGCGCGGCAGGCACTGCAAACGTTCGAGCGACTGCATCATCGTGCGGCCTCCCCGCCTGCGGCGCCGCGTTCGCGCCAGAGCCGCGCATACAGCCCGTGCGCGGCGAGCAGCGCCGCATGCGTACCGCGTTCGACGATGCGGCCGCGTTCCATCACGAGAATCTGGTCCGCGTGCCGGATCGCATCGAGATCGTGGCTGACGATCACGCGCGTGCGCGTGTCGGCGCGCAGCGCGTTGCGCAACGCGCGCCCGGTTTGCGGATCGAGCGCCGACGCCGGTTCGTCGAGCAGCAGCAACGGCGCGCGCGACAGCAGCGCACGCGCGATCGACAGCCGCTGCAGTTCGCCGCCGGACAGGCGCACGTCGCGCCCGCACACGCAGTCGTAGCCGCCCGGCAATGCGTCGATGCGTGCGTCGAGACAGGCCGCGCGCGCGGCGGCGCGAATCGCGTCGCGATCGGCATCGGGCCGGTACAGCGCGATGTTCGCGGCAATCGACACATCGTCGAGCGCCGTCGCTTGCTGGAACACCATCGCAACCTGTTCGCGGCGCGTCTGCGATGTGAGCCGCCGCAGATCGGCGCCGCCGAGCCGCACCGTGCCGCGATCCGGATCCATGAAGCGCGCGAGCAGCATCAGCAGCGTGCTCTTGCCCGCGCCCGACGGCCCGACGATCGCCGTGGTCGTGCCGGCCGCGATCGTCGCATCGATGTCGCGCAGGATCGGCTCGCCGTCGATGTCGACCTGCACGCCGCGCAGTTCGATCGACGCATCGCGCGGCACCTGCGCCGCGCTGTCGGCGGGTTCCTGCAGGCCCGGCTGCGCGAGCAACGCGTCGAGCCGCGCGGCGGCCGCGCGCGCCTCGCGCAACGCATCGGCGCCATGACCGAGCGCGCGCACCGGCGCCGCGATGGCCCAGACCAGCAGCGCGAACGCGCACAGCGTGCCGGCCGGCAACTGCCCGGCCGTCAGCCACGTCGCGCCGAACACGACCCACGCAAGCAGGAACGGCGTGCCGAGCAGCACCTGCGTGCTGGCGCCGAGCCCGCCGATGCGGCCGACCCACGCCGAGAACGCGTGCGAGAAATGCCCGGCCGACGCCAGCGCGGCCGCCTCGATGCCGGCGCCCGGATACTGCCGCACGAGCGCCGGATTCTGCGCGAGTTGCGCGTAGTCGCCCATCAATCGTTCGAGCGCCGCGTTGCGCGCCGCGAAGGCCGGCGCGAATCGCGCCGAGCGCATCCAGCGGAACAGCGCCGCACCGGCGGCGAGCGGCGCGAGCGCGAACGCGAGCAGCACAGGATTCAGGTAAAGCAGGCACGCGAGCGCCGCGCACGGCACGACGACGAGCTGCGTGAGATCGGCCGGCGCATGCGCGACGAGCTGATGCAGCGCGCGCACGTCCTGATCGACGTGGCGCGCGACGCGGTCGCTGCCCGCGCGCGCGAACCAGCCCAGCGGCAAACGTTGCAGATGATCGGCGAGGCGCTTGCGCAGGCGGTCGCCGAGATCGGCGTCGACGCGGTGCGTCAGGTGCAGCGCGACCGTCTGGCCGCCCAGCCAGCACGCGCCGGCCGCCACGGCGGCGACGAGCCAGCCGCGCGCGGCCACATCGAGCTGCGGTGCGACGCGCCATGCGTCGGCGAGCTGCGCGAGCGCGAGCCACGGCACGAGCGACGCGATGCCGGCCAGCGCCTGCAACGCCACCGCGGCGACGAGCGGCGCCGCGAACGGCCGCAACATCGAAAGCAGCGGCCCGTTCATGCGGCACGCTCCAGCAGCATGCCGAGCGTCGCGGCGCGCGCATCGCCCGGCGGCTGCTCCGGAAAACCGAGTTGCGCGGTCAACTGCTGCCAGACGCGCGCCACGTCGATGCCGCGCTGGTTGCACGCATGCAGCCTTTCGCCGGACACGAGCCGGTCGACCGCACGCACGGCGGCCTGCGGCCAGCTTCGCGCGTGAATCTCGCCCCACGTGTCCCGCGCGTCGTCGCAGATCTGGATGCTGGGCATGGTGTCGCCGGCCGGCTCGCCGAAGATCGGAAAGAGGCCGTCCTCGTCGGTCGCCGGCTCGCGCAGCCCGGGCGCCCACCACAGCGGGCCGTGCGGCGACGCGAGCGTCCAGGTGCCAGCGTCGGTCGTCAGCGTGATGCTGAACAACAGGCTCATCCGGCCGTCGTCGGCCGCCGCCATCTCGTTGTGCACGCGCAGCGACACCGGCGTTTCGGCGAGCACCAGCGCGCATTCGCGCATCGACGACAGCGCCGGCCCGATCGGTTCGACCGACCACGGCCCGACACCCTGCAACGCGGCCGCAAGCACGTCGAGCGCCGCGTAGCTCGCCTGCACCGAGCACGCCACATCCGCATGCACGGGCGCGCTCGTCTCGCGCAGCCGTCGCGCGACCGCGATGAAGCGCGCGACGACCGGCAGGTTCGGATAGAAGCTGTTGAGCAGGCAGCGGCGGCCCTGGCGCGACGCGGTGCGCAGCACGCCGTCCCATTCGTCGGGCAGCAGCGGATGCTCGATCACGACGTCGATCCCGCGTTCGAGCAGCCGGCACGCGAGCGCGGCGCCTTGCTCGCCGCGCGCCGCGCCGCCGACGGCGACGCAGGCGACGCGCACGTCGTCGGGCAGCGCTTCGACGCGGTCGAACACCGGCGCGCCGACGCGCGCGGCCAACGCCGCGGTGCGCGCGCTGCCCCGCCCGAGAATGCCGGCGACGCGATACGAACCGGACGCCGCGAGGCCCGCCGCATAGAACTGGCCGAAACGGGAGCCGGCCACGACGACCGGCAGCGGATGGACCTTCATCGTGCCTCCTTCAGGTGCGTGTCGACGAACGCGGCGTTCAGGCAGTCGAAATGACCGCCGGGAATATCGACGGCGGTGATGCCGCCGAGCGTCTGCGCCGTCCAGTAATCGGTGAGCGCCGCGCGCTGCTGCGGGATCAGCGGGTTGCAGCGCTCCGGCACGAACAGCCGCAGCGCGCCCGCATACGGCGCGTCGCCGGCCCAGTGGCACGCCTGCACCGAATGCATGAAGAGCCGGTAAAGCCGTTCGCGCTCGTCGAGCAGTGGATACGCAAGTTCGTCCTGCATCGACAGGCCGGCCGCCGCGCGCAACACGCGGCGGCGCAGCGCATCGAGCGGCTCGCAGCAATCGCCGAAGATCTCGAGCTGCGCCTGCAGGCTGCCGGGCGCGAGCCGCGCGGGGTCGGCCTTCAACGCGTCGGCGAGCGCGTCGGCCAGCACGTACGTTTCCGGGAAGCCGAGCGCATCGAGCGGCAGCCCGAGCGTCGCCGCGAAGTTGAACAGCACGAGCCGTTCGTCCTCGACCAGATACGGAATCCGGTAGCTCGACACGATGTCGAGCGTGCGCACCGCGACGCCGAGCTGCACCAGCGACTTCGCCATTTCGAGCGCGACCAGCCCGCCCGAGCAATAGCCGAGCACGTCGACCTCGCGCACGCCGCTGCGCCACAGCGCCTCCGCGTAGCGCCGGCCCAGCGTCGCGTTCAGGTGGCGCACCGGCAGGTCGAGGTAGTCCTGCGCGTCGCGCACCGCGAAGCCGAGCACCGGGCCGAGCCGCGCGAGCGCGGGAAGCACCGGACGATACGCATGCACGGTGCCGAGCCCTTCGTGCACGATCACGCGCGGCACGCCGTCGCCGGGCGCGAGCGGAATCGGGCGCACCGCCGCGCGCACGCGCGGCGCCGGCGCATGGACGACCACCGATGCAGGCGGGGTGCGCGAGGCGGCGCGCGCGGCCGTCGGCATCGCGCCCGCCGGCTGCGCGCTCGCATCGCGCAGGCATTGCGCGAACGCGGCCGGCGTCGGCTGCGCGAGCACCCAGCGCAGCAGCCGGTCGAACGGATGCGCATGCGCGAGCGGTTCCTCGCCGCGCAGCCGCGACACGAGCTGCGCGATCAGCAGCGAATCGCCGCCCGCGGCGAAGAAGTCCTGATCCGGCGAGACGTTGCGCGTATCGAGCACGGTTTCCCACAGGCCGATCAGCCGCGCCAACAGCGGATCGGCCGCCGGTGTGGGCGCCGGTCGGGCCACGGCCGGCGCCGGTTCTCGGATCTCGGCGATGCCGGCCAGCGTGCGGCGGTCGATCTTGCCGTTCGCGGTCACCGGCAAACGTTCGAGCACGCGCAGTTGCGACGGCACCATGTAGCCCGGCACGCGCTCGGCCACGAACGCCAGCAGCGCATCCGGCGCGAGGCGCGCCGCGCCGCGCTTCACATGCGCCAGCAGGATGTCGTAGCCGAGCGCGGCGAGCGGCGTGCCGGGCGCGACGCAACCGAGCGCGCGATCGCCTGCCTCCGCCTGCAGCCATTCGAGCCACTGCGCGTGCGGCACGAACAACCGCGCGGATGCGGCCCGCGCGTCGTCCGGCGTCTCCATCATCAGCGCCTGGCTGATGCTGATTTCCGGATGCTCGGCCGTCAGCTCCTGGATCACCCACCACGCGTCAGGCGCCGACAGCGCGCGCAAGCCGGCGATCAGCGCGACCGTGTCGCGCGCATTGTTCAGCGCGCCGGAGCTGATCGTCATATCGACCGAATGCGGCGCGATGCCCTGCGCGTCGCATCGCGCGTTCATGTCGAAGCGCACGAAGCGCATCCACGGATACGCGGCGAAACGCTCGCGCGCGGCTGCGAGGAAGTAGCTCGACACGTCGCTGAACAGGTAATCGATGCGCGTGCCGGCTTCGACGAGCGGCGCGAGCGCATCGACGATCGCCCGCGTCGCGGCGGCCGTGCCCGCGCCGATTTCGAGGATGCGCCACGCGCGCCGAGGCTCGCGCGCGACGACCGCCCGCACGGCCTGCGCCATCCCGCGATGCAGCGCGCGGGCGTGCTCGCCGTCGCTGTACATCGCTTCGGCGATATGCGCGGTGCCTTCCGGGAACATCAGGCCGGCCGGCGATACGCTGCCGTCGATCTGCGCATCGAGGCATCCCGCGCTGGTGCGGAAATAATCGACGAGGACGGCCGGCCACAGATCGGGCGATGCATGCTGCGCGAATGCATCCCAGCATGCGAGCGCGTCGACGACGCCGGCATCGGGCCGCATGCGCCAGCCGTCTTCGCCGTCCGCATCCAGCACGCCGTGCGCGACCAGCATCGCGAGCCAGTGGCGCAGCAGATGCCGTCGCGCCGCCGGCACACGCAGCCGCTCGCACAGCGTCGCGAAGCCGGTCGAGCCGTCGGCCGTCAGGCCGCCGGCCGGCACGATCCACGCGGCGAGCGACGCCACGCACGCCGTTTCGAGTTGCGCGACCGAGCGCGACACGTCCGCCTGCGCGGGCCAGCGCGCCGTGTCGAATGCCGCACGCACATGCGTCGCGATCTCGTGCAGCGCATCGTCCTGCGCCGACGGAGGCGCGTCCGCGCCGTGCAGCGACACGAAGCTCGCGAGCCGGCGCTCCGCGCCGTCGCCGAGCACGATCGTCGCGGCCGCGCCGACGAGCGGATGCGCGGTCAGCGCCGCGTCGATCTCGGCCAGCTCGATCCGGTAGCCGCGGATCTTCACCTGATCGTCCTGCCGGCCGAGGAATTCGAGCGAGCCGTCGGCCCGCACGCGCCCGAGGTCGCCGGTGCGGTAAAGCCGGCGCCCGTCCGGATGACGGATGAACCGTTCGGCCGTGCGCACGGGATCGTTCGCATAGCCCGTCGCGAGCCCGACGCCGCCAATGTGGATCTCCCCGCGCACGCCGGGCGGGCACGGCCGGCCAAGTGCGTCGAGCACTTCCATCGTCTGCCCGGTCAGCGCGCGGCCGTACGGAATGCTCGCGAGCTGCGTATCCTCCGGACGGATCGGATGCTCGATCGACCAGATCGACGCCTCGGTCGCGCCGCCGAGGCTGAACAGCGCGCTGTCGGGCCAGCGGCGCCACCAGCGGGCCGGCAGCGTCACCGGAATCCAGTCGCCCGACCACAGCACGCGGCGCGGGCCCGGCACGTCGAGCGCCGGCTCGCCTTCGAGGTAGTCGATCAGCATCTGTCCCTGGGCGGGCACCGAGTTCCACAGCGTCACGCGGTGGCGCGCCATCAACTCGGCCCAGTGCGACGGATCGTTGCCGCGCGCCGGGTCGGGCAGCACGACGCACGCCCCGCGCGCGGTCGCGCCGAAAAAGTCGTACACGGACAAGTCGAAGCTCAGTTCGGCCAGGCCCAGCACCACGTCGCCCGCGCCGACCGCATGCCGCGCGTTGATGTCGGCGAGCGTGTTGCACACCGCCGCGTGGCTCAGCATCACGCCCTTCGGCTCGCCGGTGGAGCCCGACGTGTAGATCACGTAGGCCAACGCATCGGGGGCGACGTCGCGCACGGCGCGCGGCGGCCATTGCGGATCGATCGGCAACGCATCGATATCGATGCGCACGCAACCATCGTGTTCGAACGCGAGCGCCTGCACGCTGACGACCGCGCGCACCCGCGCATTGCGCAGGATCGCCTGCTGCCGCAGCGCCGGCTGGCGGCTGTCGACCGGCACGTACGCGGCGCCCGCCTGGACGATCGCGAGCACGGCCGCGAGCTGGTGCGCGCACTTCGGCATCAGCACCGCGACGGTATCGCCCACGCCGACGCCGGCCCGTTCGAGCGCGCCGCGCAGCGCCGCCGCATGTTGCGCGACCTCGCGGTACGTGCGTGCGCCCCGCGCATCGATCACGACCGGCGCATCCGGCGTGCGCAGCGCCTGCGCGGCGAACCCGGCCGCGAGATGCGTATCGGCGTCCGGATGCACGTCGGCGACGGGCGCGGCGGACGGCAATACGATGTCGCCGGCGCGCGACCACCATTCGGCATCGTCGGCCAGCCGGCCCAGCAGCGCGACATACGCATCGAACATCGCGGACGGCATGCCGTGCGGAAACAAGTCGTCGCGCACGTCCCAGCCGATTTCCAGCCCGCCGAACTGGTCGGTCACCTGGCAGTCGAGCCACACCTGCGGCGTCTGGCTGATCATGTAGCGCGGCGGTTCGGCGCGCGCCGCGTGCTCGCCGAGCAGGCGCCCGACGCTGCCGATCCCGCTCGTGAACACCACCGGCATCAGCGCCGCATCCTTGCCGCGCCGCCGCGCGAGTTCGCGCATCACGTCGACGCCGGTGAACGCGCGATGGTCGAGATCGTCGAACATCCGCGCGCCGATCGCGCGGGCACGCTCGACGAAATCGCGCCCGTGCGTCGCGTCGACGGCGAGCAGGCTCAATGCGGTGAAATCGCCGAGCACCGCATCGATGCGCGGATGCACGGGCGGACGGTTCAGCACCGTCAGGTTCAGGCAGAACGCCGGCGCCTGGCTCCAGCGGCCGACGACCTCGGCGAACGCGGCCAGCGCGACGCTCGCCGCGCTCAGCCCGAAACGGCTCGCATGGCCGCTCAGCGCGGCCCATTGCGCGCGATCGAGCCGCGCATGCCGATGCGTGAAGCGCGGCCGCCCGTCGGCGCGCATCGCGGGCACGATCGGCAGATCGGGACGTGCGGGCAGATCGTCGAGCCGGGTGAGCCACCACGCCTTGTCGCGTGCATGGTCGGCACGCGTCGCGGCCAGCGCTTCATGCATCACATAGTCGCGGAACGTCGCGTCGAGCGGCGCCGGTTGCCATTGCGGATCGTCGTAACGACGCCGCCATTCGGCGAGCAGCAATTGCAGGCTCGCGTAGTCGATCAGCGTGAAATCCACGGACAGGTGCAGCACCGCGCCGTCCGGCCCGACGCTCACTTCCGGCTGCAGCACCGGCCAGCGGTCGAGCGCGTGCACCGCATGGTCGAGGCGCTCGCGCACGCGGTTCAGGTGGGCGTCGAATGCGTTCGCGTCGGCGTCGCGCAGGTCGTGCACGGTGAGCGGCTGCCACGGCACGTCGGGCAGCACGCGCTGCCATGCGTTGTCCTCGACGATCGCGCGCAGCATCGGATGGCGGGCGACGCATGCATTCCACGCGGCTTCGAAGCGCACGCAGTCGAGATCCTTCGGTTCGTCGTATTCGACGTACAGATGGCAGGCGCTGCCGCCGAAGTCGAATGATTCGTGCCGGCCGAGCACGTACGCGGCCTGTACCGGCGTCAGCGCGAACCGTTCGTACTGGTGCGCCGGATCGCTGCGCCACGCGCCGCCCTGAAGGAAACGGACGAACGCATCGCGTTCGGCCTTGATGCGCGCGGCGAGATCCGCGTCGAGCGCGCCGGCCGGCGCGCGATAACGCAACTGGCCGCCGTCGTCGCACCACAGTTCGATCTGCCGTTCGCGGCAGAGATCGAGCACGTCGTCGAAGCTCACAGCACGCCCTCCTCGATCGCCGCGAACGATGCGTCGCCATCGGCAGGCGCCGCAGGCGTCAGTGCGTCGAGCTGCGCCGCGAGACCGGCGAGCGTCGGCTGCCGGTAGAACGCGGCCATCCCGATCCGCACGCCGAGCCGCTCGCGCAGTTGCGCGAGCAGCCGTGTCGCGAGCAGGCTGTCGCCGCCGAGCGAGAAGAACGTCGCGTCACGCGCGTTCGCCGCCCGGCCGAGCGCCTGCTCCCAGCAGGCGAGCAATGTCGCGTGCCGATCGTCGGCCGGCACGAACGCGTCGTGCGCGGCCGGTGCGTCGCCGAGTGCGCGCGCGAGCGCGTCCCCCACCGCCCGGCGATCGATCTTGCCGTTCGCGTTCAGCGGCCAGCGCGGCGCCCACCACAGCGCATCGGGGCGCATCGCGTCGGGCAACCGGTCGCGCAGCCAGTCGGCCAGCGCCGCCTGCGCGATCGGCTCGCCGGTCCGGCGCGCATCGATGCACGCGAACGCCGCCGAGCGCCAGCTCCGCGCATCGACCGCAAAGCCGCATGCGTGCGCGGCCGCCGCAAGCGCGTCGTGGGCGAACGGCCGCGGCGGCGACGCATCGCCCACGACGCCCGCGACGAGTTCGCGCAGCGGCGAATCGCGCAGCACGTCGGCGAGCAGCAGGCGGCCGTCCCGCGCGAGCAGCGCGGCCGCGATCCGGAACGTGTCGCGCGGATCGTCGCGCAGGTGCGCCGCCGCGAAACTGATCACGCAATCGAATGCGCCGAGATGACGGGCGGGCAGCAAGCCGTCCTGCATCGTCTGCAACGCGGGCAGCGTTCGCGTGAAGCGCGCCCGGGCGTCGTGCAGCAGGCCGGGCGACACGTCGAACAGCGTCACGTCGAAACGCGGATCGTCGAGCACGCCGAGCCCCGCATCGAGCGCCTGGCCCGCGCGCGCATCGAGCACCGCGACGCGCAATGCCCCTGCGTGTGCCGCGGCCTGCGCGTCCAGCGCGGCGGCGAACGCGCGCAACGCGCGGGCGCCGTCCGGCAAACGCGTCGCGAACGCGAGCGGCGCCACGCACGGGTCCAGCGGCACGCGCTGCGCGGCGGTATCCGGATCGGCGGCGAGCGCGCGCAGCGTGGCCGTCAGCTCGTCGAGACCGGTTGCCTGCCAGTCGAGCCGATCGAGCGCCGCGTCGACGGCCATCGATGCGTCGCCGTTTGCGTGCCAATGCGCGCGCAGCGACGGCGGCAGACCCGCGCCATCATCGAGCAGCCGGCTGGCGACGGCGCGCGCGACGGCCGCTTCCGCCGGCATCGTGTCGGCCATGCCGGCCTCGGCGAGCGATGACGGCGCCGTGTCCGCTGCCGCGCGATCGGCCGGCACGAACGCCGCGACGATGCGCGCGGCCTCGCCGTGGACGACGCTCGCGCACGCGCCGTCGATCAGCGGATGCGCGGCCAGCGCCGCCTCGATCTCGCCAAGTTCGATCCGGTGCCCGCGCACCTTCACCTGCCGATCCTCGCGCCCGAGGAATTCGAGCGTCCCGTCCGGCCAGTAGCGGCCGCGATCGCCGGTGCGATACCAGCGCCCCGACGCGTGTTGCACGAAGCGCTGCGCGGTCAGCTCGGGATCGTTCCGGTAGCCGCGCGCGAGACTGTCGCCGCCGATCAGCAATTCGCCCGGCACGTAATCGGGCGCATCGCGCCCGTCGCCATCGACGACGCGATACGCCTGCCCCGGCAATGGCCGGCCGTACGGAATCGAACGCCAGTGCGGCGGCACGTCGTGCACCGTCTGCACGTTGGACCAGATGCCGGCCTCGGTCGCGCCGCCGAGCGCGTGGAACGCACAGGCATCGCCGCAGCGCTCGCGCAGCCGCGCCGGCAGGTCGAGCGCGATCCAGTCGCCGGACAGCAGCGCCGCGCGCACGCTGCGGCACGCGTCGCTCGCCGCCGGCACGGCCAGCGCCATTTCCAGCAGCGCGGGCGCCGAGTTCCACAGCGTCACGCGGTGCTGCGCGATCAGTTCGAGCCAGCGCGCCGCATCGCGCGCTTCGTCCTGCGTCGGCAGCACGAGTTCGGCGCCCGCCCCGAGCGCGCCGAACAGGTCGTACACCGACAGATCGAAATCGAGCGCCGACACCGCGAGCAGCCGGTCGTCCGCGCTCACACCGAGCAGCGCGTCGATCGCATCGATCGTGTTGATCGCCGCCGCGTGCGTCATCTCGACGCCCTTCGGCACGCCGGTCGAACCGGACGTGTAGATCACGTAGGCCGTCGCCTGCGGCGCGACCGCGAGCGGCGCGGCCAGCGGTGCATGCCGCAGCAACGCGGCGATGCCGACATGCGGCAGCGGCCCGTCCGCGCATGCGATGTCGCCGATCGCCGCTTTCACGCCTGCCGCGCGCTCGATCAACGCCTTGCGCGCGACCGGCTGCGCGACGTCGAGCGGCACGTAGCACGCGCCGGCCGCCAGCACGCCGAACACGGCCGCGACCTGCGCGGGACCGCGCGGCAGGCTGATCTCGACGGCATCGCCGTGCCCGATTCCGGCCGCCCGCAACCCGCCCGCGACCGCGAGCGCCTGCGCGGCCAGTTCGCCGCGCGTCACCGCGCGGTCGCCGCATCGCAGGGCCACGGCGGCCGGCTCGCGCGCGGCCAGCGCGAAGAAATCGTGATGCAGCGTGCGCGCGCGGCCGCAGGCCGGCAACGCGTTGAGCGTATCGCGCACGCGCCGCTGCGCGGACGGCAGCTCGACCGCGATCGGCCACCGCCAGTCGCGATCGCACAGCGCCTGCACGAACGCGACATACGCGCCGAACATCGCGTCGATCGTCCCGTCCGGGAACAGGCCTTCGACGCTGTCCCACGCGAGCAGCGCGCCATCCGGCACGCGATAGAGCTGATGGTCGAGCCATACCTGCGGCGTCTGCGAAATCATGTCGTGCAGATCGCCGAATACTTGCGCGAACGCGTCGGGCACGAACGATTCGTCGCCGAGGTTGCACGAGAACACGACGGGCGCCGCGCGCGGCATGCCCTGCCGACGGGCATCGCGCAGCACGTCGAGCGCCGGATACGCGGCGTGCGCGATCGCACCGTGCAGCCGCTGCTGAAACGCACGCACCGTATCGGCCGCGCTCGCATCGGCGCGCACGTCGCATTCGACGAGCAACAGCGTCGTGAAATCGGCGATCACGCGGCCCAGGTCGGGCGCATCGCCGTGCCGGTCGAACAGCGGCACGTTCAGCAGGAATGCCTGCCGGCCGCTCCAGCGCGCGAGCACGGCCGCGAACGCCGCGCCGAACACCGACGACAGCGTGACGCCGTGCTGCGCGGCGCGCGCCTGCAGGCGCGCGAGCTCGTCCGTGCTCAGCGTATGCGCGACGCGGCTGAAACGCGGCGCGCGGATCGTTTCCGGCGCACGGGCGAGCGGCAGCGCGGGCCCTTCCGGCAACGTCGCGAGCCGCGCCTGCCACGCGTCGCGCGCCGCGGCGCGTGCATCGCGCGTTTCGGCCGCGCGACGCGCGAGCCAGGCCGGGAACCACGTCGACGGCGCGGCGGGCAGCGCCGACGGCTCGGCATACGCGACGCCGATCTCCTGCATCAGCAGCCGCACGCTGTCGACGTCGGCCGCGAGCAGATCGACACTGAGCCACACGCGATCCTCGCCGCCGGGCATCTGCACGAGTCCCATCATGAACACTTGCGCGTGCTCGACGTCGAGGCATTCGTGCGACCGGAACGCACGCAGCGACACCCATTCGGCCTGCGCATCGGCCGCCGTCCGGTCGCGCCAGTCCGCATGCGCGAACACCGGCGCATTCGACTCGGCGATGATCTGCTGGCGGCCGCCGTCGAAACGCGCGCGCAGCATCGGATGACGCTCGCGCACACGCCGGCATGCGATGTCGAGACGAACGGGATCGATCGCGCGGCTGCGGAATTCGAGAAACGCGTGACAGCTCACGTTGCCGAGCACTTCGCCGTCGCAGCGGCCGAGCCAGTACGCCTGCTGCACCGCGGACAACTCGAATGGCGCGTGCACGTCGACCGCTTCGGCAGCGACGACGGCTTCCGCCTGAGCGGCTCGAGCGGCCCGAGCGACAGGCGGCGCACTCGTGAGCAACGCGGCCCACGCGCCGAGCGTCGGCGTGCGCGCGAGCGCATCGAACGTCAGCGCATGGCCGAGCCGGTTCAAGCGCGTCTGCAGATACATCAGCCGGATCGAATCGAGGCCGCAGCTCAGCAGGTCCTCGTCGTCGTCGAGCGACGCGATTTCATCGACGGATTCGTCGAGCAGCTCGGCGATCAGCTCGACGAGCCGCGCGCGAAAATCAGTAGGAGAACAACAGGAAGGATCGGAATGGTCGGTCGTGGAATCGACAACGGTCTGGCTCATGGGCACGCCTTGTATGGGTCGTTCGGCGGCGGCTCCGCGCGGCGGCGGCCACCTGTGAATGAGAATCTATCTCATTAACACCCATGCGCCCGGTCGATTCCTTTAGGCTGCCGGTCAGTTGTTTTAGATCGCCGCGCCCGCCAGTTCCTCGTGGTCGATCGCGTTCGACGACACGCGAATATCGCTCGGCGAAATGCCGTAGCGCTTGCGGAACGCGATCGAGAAATGCGCGGGGCTGTAGCCGACGCGGTACGCGACGGTCGATACGTTCGCATCCTCCGCGCACAGCATCGCGTGCGCGGTCCGCAGCCGGTATTCCTGCAGATACGCGTACACGCTCGTACCGAACACCTTGCGGAAACCGGCCGTCAGCTTGCGCGAATTCATCCCGACGCGCGCCGCGAGCGCGTCGAGCGTCGGCGGATGCTGGAGCTCGCGCGTCAGGATGTCGCTCGCCGCGTACACGCGCTCGACATCCGACGACGTGACGCGCACGTCGGCCGGCGCGGACTGCCGCTGCGTGGCCAGCAACTGCGCGCTCAGCGCGGTCAGCTCGAACGCCTTCGCCTTCAGGTAGTACTCGCGCACGGCCCCCTCGAACGGACAGGTGGCGATCTGCACGGCGAGCGCCTGCAGCGCCTTCGACGCCGGGCAACTGACGATGCGCGGATCGCCGCCCGTCGGCGCGAGCAGCTTCTCCGGCAGCAGGCTCAGGTTGCGGTCGAGCGCATCGAGGCCGAGCTGCACGATCGTGTAGCGCAGCGGCACGTCGCGGTCGTAGATCTGGTGCGTCGTGAATTCGCCGTCGTTGGCGATCACGCACAGGCCCGGCCCCTTGATGCATTGCTCGGGCTGGCCCGGCACGCGGCAGCGCAACTGCCCGCTCTGCACGAGGACGAGCTTCAGCCCTTTTTCGAGCGGCTCCTCGTACCAGTCGCGGCTATCCGAGCACAGCGTGCCGCTCATGAGTTTCATGCCCGCGTCGATGTGCACCACGCCCGGGTGATTGCCGGGCACGAGCACCGGCGGGTGACGTCGTGACGAAGCGAAGGAGGTCGATCTCATCGGAGGTCCGTTGGTTAGGCGGCACGCGCGGACCGGCACGCACCGGCAGCCGGCCGATTGTCCGGCCGGATTGGCCGGGCGCCGCGCGACCGGCGCCTGATCGAACGAAATTGCCGCGATATCGAAAGAAACGGCGCTATCGCAGCACCCGTTCCAAATGATAATACCTCTCATTTACATTTTCTGACAACTTGCCGGAACCCAAGGTCAGCGCATGCAACCCTCCCCTTCCTCCCTGGCGGCGGCCGTGCCGGCCGACGCGCCCGACTGGCCCGACGACTTCGCGCGCCGCTATCGCGACGCCGGCTACTGGCAGGACACGACGTTCTTCGACGCGCTCGACGCGTGCGCGCGGCGCCATCCCGACGCGCTCGCCATCGTCGACGGCGCGCGCCGCCTGCGCTATCGCGATCTGCTGGCGCGCATCCGCCGCCTCGCGGGCGGCCTCGCACGGCTCGGCCTCACGCGCGGCGACGCGGTCGTCGTCCAGTTGCCGAACGGCGCGCGCTTCATCGAGACCTGCTTCGCGCTGTTCCAGCTCGGCGTGCGGCCGGTGCTCGCGCTGCCGGCCCACCGTCACTACGAGATCGGCGCGTTCTGCCGCTTCGCCAGTGCGCGTGCTTACCTCGGCGCGTCGCGACTCGGCGATTTCGACTGCCAGCCGCTGGCGGCCGCCTTGCAGGCCGACTGCCCGACGCTCGAGCACGTCGTGATGGCCGGCGACGATCACGCATTCACGTCGTTCGACGCGCTGTACGACGCGCCACCCGTGCACGCCTGCGCGGCGCGCGCCGACGACATCGCGTGCTTCCAGTTGTCGGGCGGCACGACCGGCACGCCGAAGCTGATTCCGCGCCGCCATCGCGAGTACCTGTACAACGTGCGCGCGTGCAGCGCCGCGAGCGGTGTCGATGCCGACACCGTCTACCTCGCCGCGCTGCCGATGGCGCACAACTTCACGCTGTGCTGCCCCGGCACGATCGGCGCGCTGCTCGCGGGCGGCCGGGTCGTGACGACCTCCCGGCCCGAGCCCGACCAGAGCTTCGCGCTGATCGCGCAGGAACGCGTCACGCATACCGCGCTCGTGCCGCCGCTCGCGCTGCTGTGGCTCGACGAGCAGCCGCAACGGCAGGCCGACCTGTCGAGCCTGCGCGTGCTGCAGGTCGGCGGCGCCCGGCTGATGGACCACGCGGCCGCACGCGTGACGCCCGTGCTCGGCTGTCGATTGCAGCAGGTGTTCGGCATGGCCGAAGGGCTCATCTGCTGCACACGGCTCGACGATACGCCCGAGCGCATCGCGCGCACGCAGGGCCGCCCCGTCTCCGAAGGCGACGAAGTGCGCATCGTCGACGAAGCCGGCGCACCGGTCGCGCCCGGCGAGATCGGCGAACTGCAGGTACGCGGCCCGTACACGATCCGCGGCTACTACCGGCTCGCGGAGCACGACGCGACGGCGTTCACGGCCGACGGCTTCTACCGCAGCGGCGACCGCGTGCGGCGCACCGCGGACGGCGACCTCGTCGTCGAAGGCCGCGACAAGGATCAGATCAACCGAGGCGGCGAGAAGGTCTCGGCCGAGGAAGTGGAGAACCTGCTGCTCGCGCATCCGCAGGTGCACGACGCGGCGGTCGTCGCGATGCCCGACCCGATGCTCGGCGAGCGGACCTGCGCGTTCGTCGTCGCACGCGCGCCTGCTCCGTCCAGACTGATGCTGAAACGCTACCTGCGCGACCGCGGGCTCGCGGCCTTCAAGATCCCCGATCGCATCGAATTCATGCCGCGCTTTCCGGAAACCGGCATCGGCAAGACCAGCAAGAAATCGCTGCGCGACCTGTTGCGCCGCCAGTTGCAGGCGGCAGCCGCATGAGCGCGCGCCCGACCGAGTCGAACTGGATTCGCGAGTTGCGGCTGTCGCCGTGCCCGCGCGCGCAGCTCGTCTGCTTTCCTCACGCGGGCGGCACCGCGAATTTCTTTCGCGGCTGGAGCCGGGCGCTGCCGTGGGACGTCGATCTGCTCGCGCTGCAGTATCCGGGCCGCGAGGAACGCTTCGGCGAGCCGTGCCTGCACTCGATCGACGCGCTCGCCGGCCCCGCCGCCGACGCGCTGCAACGCCATGCACACGCGCCGCTCGTGCTGTTCGGGCACAGCCTCGGCGCCGCGCTCGCGTACGAGGTCGCGGTGCGGCTCGAGGCGCGCGGCGCCGCGCCGCTTTACGTGGCCGTTTCCGCGCTGCCGCCGCCGCATCGCCAGCGCCCGTCGGATCTGCACCTGCAATCCGACGACGCGCTCATCGGCGACGTCGCCCGGCTGTCCGGCGAGCACGCCGCGCTGCTCGCCGACCCGGAAATGCGCGCGATCTACCTGCCGATGATCCGCGACGACTACCGCGCGATCGAAACGTATCGGCGCGAGCGTCCGCCGCGCATCGATGCGCCGCTCGGCGTGATGCTGCCGCTCGCCGATACCGAGCTCGACAGCGACGAGGCGCATGCGTGGCAGGACGTCGCGACGCGCCCGATCCGCGTCGCGACGTTCGACGGCGACCACTTCTACCTGCGGCACCAATACCCGGCGGTGATCGCCCATCTGGTCGAACGGATCGACCAGTCCCTTCGTTACGGAAAGGAGTACACATGAAAACACCGGACGCCTGCACGGGGCTTCCCGACATTCGCGAAGCGATCGATCGCCTGGACGCCGACATCATCGACGCGCTCGGCCGGCGCATGCAGTACGTAAAAGCCGCGTCGCGCTTCAAGCCGGACGAGGCGAGCATCGCCGCGCCGGAGCGGGTGGCCGCGATGCTGCCCGACCGGCGCCGCTGGGCCGAACAGGCCGGCCTCGACGCCGACTACGTCGAGACGCTGTTCGCCCAGCTCATCGCGTGGTACATCGCGCAGCAAACCCGATACTGGCGACAACAGCGGGGGCTCGCATGACCGCCGGTCTTCCGCTGCTGCACGACACGTTCGCGCGGGCGGCCCGCCGCGCCGCCGCCACCGGCACGCCGACGCTGGCGTCGGTCTCGGTGCCGCTGCGCGCGCTCGACTTCTTCGACCTGATCGCCGCGTGGGACGACGGCGTCACGCCGTGGTGCTTCCACGAAGCCGGCGATGCATCCGTCACGCTGTTCGGCTGGGACTGCGCAGTCGAACTGAGCGCCGCCGGCGACACGCGCTTCGCGCAGATCGATGCACGCTGGCGCACGCTCGTGCGCGACGCGGTCACGGCCGGCCCGCAGCCGCCGCGGCTCGTCGGCGGCTTCCGGTTCGATTCGCGGGGCCCGCGCAGCGCGCACTGGTCGCCGTTTGCCGATGCGAGCATGACGCTCGCGAAGCTGCTGATCGTGCGCGAAGGCGATGCGCACTGGGCCATCTGCCAGCAGGTCGTCTCCGCCCACGACGATCCGGCCGCGCTCGCGCATGCGTGTCTTGCACGGATCGACTCGCTCGGCGCCCTTGCGCCGGCCGCGGAAGACGAGGCGCCGCAACTGCTGCACACGCAGGCGCTGCAGGCGAGCGAATGGCAGCACGAAGTCCGTCGCGCGGTGGACGCGATCCACGACGGCGCATTCGGCAAGGTCGTGCTCGCGCGCGACGTGCTCGAACAGTACGCGCGGCCGGTCGCGATCGCGCCGCTGCTGCGCCGGCTGCGGCGGCGCGACGCGCATGCGCACCTGTTCGCGGTCCGTCGCGAAGGGGCGTGCTTCGTCGGCGCCACGCCGGAACGGCTCGCGCGCGTCGCGGCCGGCGACGTGCGCACGCATGCGCTGGCCGGCACGATCCGGCGCGGCGCGACGCCCGACGACGATCGTGCGCTCGGCGCCGCACTGATGGCTTCGGCGAAGGAGCGGCTCGAACACGCGCTCGTCGTCGACGCCATCCGCGCCGCGCTCGGGCCGCTGTCGCGCGCGCTCGACGTGCCCGATCGACCGTCGCTGCACCGGCTGCCGAAGCTGCAGCACCTGAGCACGCCGATCCGCGCGACGCTGAACGCGGATGCGTCGCTGTTGCAGGTCGTCGCCGCGCTGCACCCGACGCCCGCGGTCGCCGGCCATCCGCGCGCACCGGCGCTCGACCACATCCGTGCGCACGAAGGCTTCGATCGCGGCTGGTATGCGGCGCCGATCGGCTGGATCGATGCGCACGGCAACGGCGATTTTATCGTCGCGCTGCGCTCGGCACTGGTCGCGGAGGGCGCGTGCCGGTTGTTCGCGGGCTGCGGCATCGTCGCCGATTCCGAGCCGGCCAACGAATATCAGGAAACCGAACTGAAGCTGTCGGGCATGCGGGCGGCGATCCGCGTGCGCGATACGGCGGCGGCCGTGCGTGGCCGCACGCACGCGTCGGCCTCGTCGACGGTCGACTGATTCGCGCCGGCCGTCAAAGCAACGGCAGCGTTTGCCGGATATGGTCGGCGAAAGCGGCCGTCAGGTGCGACGGCCGCTTCCGGTCGAACCGCAGCGTAATGCCCACGGCCGGCAACGGCGGCAAGTGCGGGTCGCCGTTGACGATCGCGAGGTCGGCCGGCACGGCCGTCTGCGTCATCACCGCGAACGCCTGCCCCGAGCGCACCAGCGCGATCAGCCCGGCGAGGCTGCTGCTCGCATACGCGACGCGATAGTCGCGGCCGGCGCGGTTCAACGCGTCGCAGGCCGCGAGGTGATCGAGCGTATCGCGATCGGACAGCGCGAGCGGCAGCGGATCGAAATGCGCGGGCTCGAGCCCCGGATAGCCGATCCACACCAGTTGCTCGCGGCGAATGATGTCGTCGGTCGCGCCGTCGTCGGGCACGGAAATCATCGCCAGATCGACCGCACGCTTCTCCAGGTGTTCGACGAGCCGCGGCGTCGGCCCGCACACGACTTCGACGATCGCCTGCGGATGCTGGCTCGAAAACTGCCGCAGCAGCGACGGCAGCCACACTTGCGCGTAATCGTCCGGGCACCCGAACCGGATCGTCCCCGACAGCCCCGTGCCGCACAGGTCGGCCATCGCCTCGTCGTGCAGCCGCAGGATGCGCTGCGCATGCACGAGCAGCCGCTCGCCCGGATGCGTGAGCACCACGCCCCGGCCGGTGCGCTGGAACAGCGGCTGGTCGACGGCCTCTTCGAGCCGCTTCATCTGCTGGCTGAGCGCGGATTGCGTGCGGCCGACCCGCGCGGCCGCGCGGCTCAACGCGCGCACCTCGGCGATCACGACGAACGAGCGCAGCAGGTCGATTTCGAGCGAAAGCGCCAAGGTATTAGCCCCTCTTCTAGCTTGCATTAGAACTATTCGTTTCCATCAAACCAGACGCGCGCCTAGACTGCAAGCGATCCCTGCCCTTTGCCCGGAGCCGCCCGATGTCCCTGAACGACGACGCAACCTTCTGGCGCAACGCCACGCAGCACATGGTCCGCTACGGCGGCACGTTCGAGCCGATGATCGTCGAGCGCGCGAAAGGCAGCTTCGTCTACGACGCCGACGGCCGCGCGATCCTCGATTTCACGTCGGGCCAGATGAGCGCGGTGCTCGGCCACAGCCATCCGGAAATCGTGTCCGTCATCGGCGAATACGCGGGCAAGCTCGATCACTTGTTCAGCGGGATGCTGTCGCGGCCGGTCGTCGATCTCGCGACGCGCCTCGCCGACATCACACCCGCCGGGCTCGACCGCGCGCTGCTGCTCAGCACCGGCGCGGAATCGAACGAGGCGGCGATCCGGATGGCGAAGCTCGTCACCGGCAAGTACGAGATCGTGGGCTTCGCGCAGTCGTGGCACGGGATGACGGGCGCCGCCGCATCGGCCACCTACAGCGCCGGCCGCAAGGGCGTGGGCCCCGCGTCGGTCGGCTCGTTCGCGATTCCGGCACCGTTCGCGTACCGGCCGCGCTTCGAGCGCAACGGCGCGTACGACCCGCTCGCCGAACTCGACTACGCGTTCGACCTGATCGACCGGCAGTCGAGCGGCAACCTCGCCGCGTTCATCGCGGAGCCGATTCTCAGCTCGGGCGGGATCATCGAGCTGCCGGAAGGCTACATGGCCGCGCTCAAGCGCAAGTGCGAGGCACGCGGGATGCTGCTGATCCTCGACGAGGCGCAGACGGGCGTCGGCCGCACCGGCACGATGTTCGCGTGCCAGCGCGACGGCGTGACGCCCGACATCCTGACGCTGTCGAAGACGCTCGGCGCCGGGCTGCCGCTCGCGGCGATGGTCACGTCCGCGGCGATCGAGGAACGCGCGCACGCGCTCGGCTACCTGTTCTACACGACGCACGTGTCCGATCCGCTGCCGGCCGCCGTCGGCCTGCGCGTGCTCGACGTCGTGCAGCGCGACGGCCTCGTCGCGCGCGCGAACACGATGGGCGAGCGGCTGCGGCACGGCCTGCTCGACCTGATGGAGCGCTTCGACTGCATCGGCGACGTGCGCGGGCGCGGGCTGCTGCTCGGCGTCGAGATCGTCAAGGATCGCCGCACCAAGGAGCCGGCGGACGGGCTCGGCGCGAAGATCACGCGCGAGTGCATGAAGCTCGGGCTCAGCATGAACATCGTGCAGTTGCCCGGCATGGGCGGCGTGTTCCGGATCGCGCCGCCGCTGACCGTCAGCGAAGACGAGATCGATCTCGGCCTGTCGCTGCTGGAGCAGGCGATTACCCGCGCGCTTTGACGTCCTCCCCCGCCTCGCGCCATCGTCGCGACGCCGACCGCGTATCCGTCCCGCGATGCAGGCGTGGGAGCAACCCGATGACGACCGCGACGCACCGGGCCGGCGCGACCGACCACTGGTTCGTCACGCGCCGCGATGCGGACACCGGCATCGAAAGCCTGCATGCGCATTTCAACGGCCATCCGTACGATGGGCACGACCACGACGACACGCAAACCGGTTATATGGAACCGGGCGGTCGTCGCGGCCGCGCAGATTTCCCTACGCCATAGTCTTGCGTGACAGGCTGGCCTGATTCGCTTGAAACAAATCGCCGATCCTGATCCATCGAGCGGCCGTGACGGCAAGCGCACCAGCGTTCAGGTACAGGCACGACAACCAGTATGGAACGCTGACGAACTGCTTGAGCGTCGGCGCATAGTCGAACAGCCCCAACATCGAGACAAATCCCTCGCCAAGAGGACCGCATACGGCAAGCACCAACGACACGACGACGATCTGCGCACGGTATTCGGACGTCAACGCGATACGCACGACCCACAACGCGATAAGCGCCAACGTCAGCTCGGTCGGGTGGGAAATGCCCCAAATCCCGGAACAAAAGTATGCCGCGTGAACGATCGCGAACGGCAATAACAACTTGGAGAACGAAGAAGGCGTCGCGTTCTTCGTAAGGAAAGACGTGAAGGCCAGTATCAGCGTGATCGCGGCGACGAAGATCGGCCAGACGAATACGGATTGCGCGTCGATAAACGGGCCGACGTTGTAGCTCAAGATGCCATTGCGGACATGATAGAAATGGTCGCCGAAACTCAATAGCCCCAATCCACCAAGCAGCACGCAGATCAAAGCCCTGTAACCAGCGGATCGTGTATCCCCGCCCGTCTCCATTGTCGTGTCGTTCATACGAGTCTCCTCCGTTTACCGGACTACGCGTCTGCGCCACCGACAACGCGCAACCATTACATTGACCACTGTAATTGTGGACGAGGCTGAGCCGTAGTCAAGGATGAAGTCGATAATTCGAGGAAGCTACCTAACGTCGTTGCATGCGTGAACGGCGCGCGCGATTCGCGATGATCGATCAGCGATGCACGGTCACGAGCTTGCCGAACGGATCGCGCACAAAGGGGCGCCGTACGCCCCTCGGCTCGTCGGCCGGGCCGTTCAACCCGCTTCCGCCGCCCACGCCTGCGCATCGGCGCCGGCCGGAATACGCATCGGGCTCGACGGATCGGTCGCCGCGCGCCACACGGCTTCGGCGACGTCCTGCGCGTGCGTGATCGGCCCCGACGCATCGAGCATCCGCGCCACGGCCTTGCCGACGAAGTCCGCATACGCTTCGTGCTCGAAGCCGTGCATGTTGGCCCGTGCGTTGTCCGCGAAACGCGTGTCGGGCGCGCGGCCCGGCAGCACCAGATGCGCGCGCACGCCGAACGGCGCGAGTTCGACCGCCATCGATTCGGTGAACGCATTCACCGCCGCCTTGCTCGCCCGATACGCGCCGACCAGCGGCAGCGCCTTCAGCGTGACGCTCGACGTGACGTTCACGACCACGCCGGCGCCGCGCGCGCGAAACTGCGGCAGCACGGCCTGCGTCACCGCGATCGTGCCGATCGTGTTGGTGTCGAACAGCGCGCGCACCGTGTCGAGCGGCGTGAGTTCGGCCGGTGCGGCCGCGCCGAAGCCCGCGTTGTTGACGAGCACGTCGATCGGGCCGGCCGCGTCGATCGCGGCGCGAATGCTGTCCGCGCTCGTCACGTCGAGCGGCAGCACGCGCAAGCGCTCCGACGGCGGCAGCACGTCGTCGGCCGGCTTGCGCATCGTCGCGACGACCTGCCAGTCGCGCGCCAGAAAATGCCGCGCGATTTCGAGGCCGAAGCCGGAGGAACAGCCGGTAATCAGTACGGTCTTCATGCGAACTCCTGGGGTGTGTTGAGCATGTGTTCGTACGATAGATGGCGGGAGCCGTATTCGCTACAATCGACAATCCGCTTTTCTTTTGCGAGAGTCCGGCGATGATCGACCCGCTGACCGAAGTCGTGACGCTGCTGCAACCGGGCGCGCGGTACTCGAAGTACGTGCGCGGCGCGAGCCCGTGGGCGATCAACCGCACGGTCGCCGGCGAGCCGTTCTATTGCGCGGTCCTCGACGGCGGCTGCCGGATCGCGATCGACGGGCATGCGCCGATCGAACTGCTGGCCGGCGACTTCATGCTGATTCCGGCGGCCTACGGCGTCGCGATGTCGAGCCTCGAACCGCCGCCGCCGGGCGTCGACACCGCCCCGCCCGTCATGCTCGAGCACGGCGAATACCGGATCGGCGATCCGGCCAACCCGGTCGATACGCGGATGATGGCCGGCAACTGCAGTTTCGGTTCGCCCGATGCATCGCTGCTGGTATCGCTGCTGCCCCGCTTCGTGCACGTGCGCGGCGAACCGCGGCTGACTACCCTCGTGCAACTGGTGCGCGACGAATCTCGCGCACAGCGGCCTGCCCGCGAGATCGTGCTGGCGCGTCTGCTGGAAGTGCTGCTGATCGAGGCGCTGCGGTTCACGACCGGCACGCACGCGTCGCCCGGGCTCGTGCGCGGGCTCGCCGACAGCCGCCTCGCGGCCGCGCTGCGCCGGATGCACGAACGCCCCGCGCACCCGTGGACGATCGTCGAACTCGCGAAGGAAGCCGCGCTGTCGCGCTCGACGTTCTTCGAACGCTTCAGCCGCGCGGTCGGCGTCGCGCCGATGGAATACCTGCTGACGTGGCGCATGGCGCTCGCGAAGGATCTGCTTCGCCGCAACGAAGGCCGCATCGCGGAAATCGCGGCGCGCGTCGGCTACAGCTCGGCGAGCACGTTCAGCGTCGCGTTCGCGCGGCATGTCGGCCGGCCACCCGCGCAATATGCGCGCGACGAACAGGCGGCGGTGAACGGAGCATGAACCGCACGCGCCTCCGCTGTTCCGCCGCCTGCTTACAGGTTCCGTCACACAACGACGACGTGAGAGGTAGCCGATGACGACAGATGCGAAAGCCACCGGCGAACCCGACCACTGGCTCGTCGCGCGCCGCGACGCGGAAACCGGCATCGAAAGCCTGCACGCGCATTTCAACGGCCATGCATACGACGCGCACGACCACGACGACATGCTGGTCGGCTTCACCGAACAGGGCGTGCAGCGCTTCCAGTGCCACCGCTCGCTGCACACGAGCGTGCCGGGCCGCGCGATCCTGATCGAGCCGGGCGCGATGCACGACGGCCACGCGCCCGAAGCCGGCGGCTTCACGTACGGGATGCTGTACCTGCCGCAGGCCTGGGTCGAGCGCGCCGCGCGCCGGCTCGACCTGCCGGGCCTCGGCAGCGTCGAAGCCACGTTCGGCCACACGCTCGTCGACGATCGCGGCCTCGTCGATGCGATCCGGAATGCGTTCTTCGCGCTCCACGACAACGAAGGCCGGCTCGCGCGCGACCAGACGCTCGACCGCCTGCTGATGCGGCTCGGCAGCCATCTGGGCGGCCCGCTTGTGCTGGAAAGCGGCGTCGTGCCGCCCGCGATCGCACGCGTGCGCGACCTGCTGCACGAACACATGGGCGACAACATCGGCCTCGACGAACTCGCGAGCGTCGCCGGCATCGACCGGTTCCGGCTGACGCGCATGTTCCAGCGCGCGTTCGGCACGTCGCCGCACGCGTACCTCGTGCGTTTGCGGCTGCGAGCCGCGCGCCGGCTGCTGGCCGCCGGCCGCACGCCCGCGCAGGCGGCCGCCGACGTCGGCTTCGCGGACCAGAGCCACCTCGGCCGCTGGTTCCGCCGCGCGTACCGGATCACGCCGGCCGCGTACCGGCAACTCTGCACAAACGTTCCAGACTGATCGCGCGCGGCGTCGGATCATGGGCGCTCCAACCAGGAGCAAGCATGTTCGATACCAAAGTAGCGCTGATCGTGCGCGACGATCTCGCCGCGTGGCAGAAACTCAATGTCGTCGCGTTTCTCGCGACGGGCGTCGCCGCCGGCGCACCCGAAGCGCTCGGCGAACCTTACGAGGACGCGGCCGGGCGCCGCTACGGCAGGATGCTGGGCCAGCCGATGCTGGTGTTCGCGGCCGATCTGAACGGATTGCAGGCCGCGCACCGGCAGGCGCTGTCGCGCGAACTGACGATCGTGCCCTACGTGCGCGCGATGTTTTCGACCGGGCACGATGCGGCCAACCGCGAAGCGTTTCGCGCCGAGGATGCGGAGAATCCCGATCTGGTCGGGTTGGCGTTGCACGGGCCGAAGAAGGCCGTGGACAAGGCGGTGAAGGGGCTGGCGTTGCATGCGTGAACGCCGGCGGCGTGCCCGGCCCGCCGTCGCCGGTCAGCGATGCGCGAGCACGTTGACGAGCTTGCCGAACGGGTCGCGCACGTAAAAGCGCCGTACACCCCACGGCTCGTCGGCCGGGCCGTATTCGACGGGCACGCCGGCCGCATGAACACGCGCAAGCGCTTCGTCGAGATCGTCGACCTCGATCGACAGATCGGGCGTCGGCGTGCCCGATCCGCCCTGCGACGCGAAGCTGATCTGCACGGCCATCTGCTCGGCGTTGCCGTAGGTCGCGATCCAGCCGTGGTCCATCAGCAGGTCGAGGCCGAAGATGTGCCGATAGAAGCGCTTTGCGTCGTCGATCGAGCGTGTGTCGATATTGGCGACGATTCGTTTGACCTTCATCGGTTTGCTCCGGGAAGCGAGGAAGTCGCCGATTCGACTACGATCGAAGCCGAATCGGCTGCGGATTCGCTACACAAACGGGAATGGCCCCCATCGTACCGACACATCCGGAAACAACGCTAAAAAGCCACCGGCCCGTTGCAGGCCAGCGGCTTCCCGCCGATCAACCGCCGAGATACGCTTGCTTGATCCGGTCGTTCGCGAGCAGGTTCGCGCCCGTGTCGGCCAGCACCACGCGCCCCGTTTCGAGCACGTAGCCGCGATCGGCCACGCCGAGCGCCTTGTTCGCGTTCTGCTCGACCAGGAACACCGTGACGCCCTCGTCGCGGATCGTCCGGATGATGTCGAAGATCTGCGCGATCACGAGCGGCGCGAGGCCGAGCGTCGGTTCGTCCAGCAGCAGCAAACGCGGCTTGCTCATCAGCGCACGGCCGATCGCCAGCATCTGCTGCTCGCCGCCCGACATCGTGCCGGCCCGCTGCGCCGCGCGTTCCTTCAGGCGCGGAAACAGCTTGAACACGTGCTCGATGCCGTCGTCGATCTCGTGACGGCTCGCGAAAAAGCCGCCCATCTTCAGGTTCTCGAGCACCGTCAGGCTCGGGAACACGCGCCGCCCTTCCGGCGAGATCGCCATCCCCTGCCGCATGATCTGGTGCGTCGACATCGCGGTGATGTCGTTGCCCTCGAACAGCACGCGGCCCGACGACGCGCGCGGCGTGCCGCATACCGTCATCATCAGCGTCGTCTTGCCGGCGCCGTTGCTGCCGATCAGCGTGACGATCTCGCCCTTGTTCACTTCGATCGACACGCCCGCGAGCGCCTCGACCGCGCCGTAGTGCGTATGGACCTGTTCCAGCTTCAGCATCACTCTTCCCCCAGATACGCCTTGATCACGCGCGGGTCGTTGCGGACCGCTTCCGGCGTGCCGATCACGATCGGCCGGCCGTGCTCCATCACGAGGATGCGGTCGGACACGCCCATCACGAGGCTCATGTCGTGTTCGATCAGCAGCACCGATACGCCGAATTCACGGCGCAGCTTGTCGATCAGGTGCTGCAGCTCGATCTTTTCCTGCGGGTTGAGGCCGGCCGCCGGCTCGTCGAGCATCAAGAGGCGCGGCTCGGTGATCATGCAGCGCGCGATCTCCAGACGCCGCTGGTGCCCGTACGACAGCGTGCCGGCCGGCCGGTTGGCGACCGCGGTCAGCCCCATCCGGTCGAGCCACACGGCCGCGCGTTCGAGCGCTTCCTTCTCGGCGCGACGATACGCGGACGTCGCGAACAGGCCGTGCAGCAGCCCGGCCTTCACCTTCCGATGCTGCGCGACGAGCAGGTTCTCGACGACGGTCAGCGACTTGAACAGGCGGATGTTCTGGAACGTGCGCACCAGGCCCTTCAGCGCGATCTGGTGGCTCGGCAGCCCGCCAATCGCGTGGCCGTCGAGCACGACATCGCCGCCGGTCGGCTTGTAGAAGCCGCCGACGCAGTTGAACACGGTGGTCTTGCCCGCGCCGTTCGGCCCGATGATCGCGAACACCTCGTTGCGGCGCACGTCGAAATCGATGCCGTCCACCGCGAGCAACCCGCCGAAGCGCATCTGCAGCCCGGCCACCTTCAACAGTTCTGCATTCGCGCTCATTGCGGCAGCTCCACGTGAGGACGGCTCGCGGGCAAGAGGCCCTGCGGACGCCACATCATCATCAACACCATCACCAGACCGAAGATCAGCATCCGGTACTCGGCGAACCCGCGCGCGACTTCCGGCAGCACGGTCAGCAGGATCGCCGCGAGAATCACGCCGAGCTGCGAGCCCATCCCGCCGAGCACGACGATCGCGAGGATCAGCGCCGATTCGATGAAGGTGAACGATTCAGGATTCACGAGGCCCTGACGCGCGGCGAAGAACGCGCCGCCGATACCCGCGAACGCCGCGCCGAGCGTGAACGCCGACAGCTTGATGCGCGTCGGGTTCAGGCCGAGCGAACGGCAGGCGATCTCGTCGTCGCGCAGCGCTTCCCATGCGCGGCCCATCGGCATGCGGATCAGGCGGCTCGTCACGAACAGCGTGAAGCCGACCAGCACCAGCGCGATCAGGTACAGGAAGATCACCATGTGCTCGCCGCTGTATTCCAGCCCGATCAACTCATGGAAAGTCTTCGCGCCTTCGACGCTCGCCGAGCGCGCCATCTCGAAGCCGAACACCGTCGGCTTCGGAATGCTCGAGATGCCGTCCGGGCCGCCGGTGAGGCTCGTCAGGTTGTTCGCGAGCAGGCGGATGATTTCGCCGAAGCCGAGCGTGACGATCGCGAGATAATCACCGCGCAAACGCAGCACCGGGAAGCCGAGCAGGAAGCCGAACGTCGCCGCGGCCACCGCCGCGATCGGCAGGCATTCCCAGAACGACAGCCCGAAATACTGGTTCAGCATCGCGTACGTATAGCCGCCGACCGCGTAGAACCCGACATAGCCGAGATCCAGCAGCCCCGCGAAACCGACCACGATGTTCAGCCCGAGACCGAGGATCACGTAGATCAGCGCGAGCGTCGCGACGTCCACTGCACCGCGCGAGCCGAAGAACGGCCACACGAGGCCAACGGCTAGCAGCACCCAGATGATCACGCGCTGCTGCTGCGCGCCCATCGCGGGCATCGCCGGCAGCTTCACCGCCGATTTCGCGCGCACGAGCCACGGCTTGAACAACTGGAACAGGAACACGGCCGCGACCGCGATCCACACCGGGCGCCAGTGCGGCGTCAGCACCACCTGATAGCCGTCGAGCTTCAACTGCAGCCCGAGCACAGGAATCGTGAGGATCGCCGTCAGGAGCGCGGCGGCCACGGCATTTTTCAGCGCCTGGCCGATCGATGCGTCGGCGGCCGGGCGGCGAACGGAAATGACTTGACTCATCTGCGTCTCCGTCAAACCTTTTCGATGTCCGACTTGCCGAGCAGGCCGGTCGGGCGGAAGAGCAGGATCAGCACGAGCAGGCCGAACGCGACCACGTCCTTGTACTCGGCCGGCATGTAGCCTGCGGCGAAGGTTTCGGCGAGGCCCAGCAGCACGCCGCCGAGCATCGCGCCCGGAATGCTGCCGATCCCGCCGAGCACCGCGGCGGTGAACGCCTTGATGCCCGCGACGAAGCCGATATACGGATTCAGCTTGCCGATCGTCAGCCCGATCAGCACGCCGCCGACGGCCGCCAGCATCGCGCCGAGCACGAACGTGAACGAGATCACCCGGTTCGTGTCGATGCCGAGCAGGTTCGCCATCTTCATGTCCTCGGCGCACGCGCGGCACGCACGGCCCATCCGCGAATGCGAGATGAACAGCGTGAGCGCGATCATCAGCACGATCGTCACGCAGACGATCAGCAGGCGCGCATACGGAACCGTCACGTCGTAGTCGCCGCCGAGATGGATCTCGAACGCGCCGGAGATCAGCACGGGCACCGACACGTCGCGCGCGCCCTGGCCGATCTGCACGTAGTTCTGCAGGAAGATCGACATGCCGATCGCGGAAATCAGCGGCACGAGGCGCGGGCCGCCGCGCAGCGGGCGATACGCGACGCGCTCGACCGCGAAGCCGTACAGGCCGGTGACGATCACCGACACGATCAGCGCGGCGCCGAGCACGAGCGGCAGCGGATAGCCGGCGGAGATGCCGATGGCCGTCAGGGTCACGAGGCCCACGTATGCGCCGATCATGTAGATCTCGCCGTGGGCGAAGTTGATCATGCCGATGATGCCGTAGACCATCGAATAGCCGATGGCGATCAACGCATAGATCGCACCCAGCGTCAGGCCGTTGACCAGCTGCTGGGCGAATTGAGGAAAGAAGTCAGTCATGTGCGGGAAGCTCCCGTTGGCGCTGGGCCGCGTGCCGTCGCCGGATCACGGCGGCCGGCCGCGCGCAGCGCACGGTGTCGTCTCGGGCCGCCCTTTGGCGCGCATGGGGCAGATGCGCGGCCAATACGCACCCGCCCCGTCCGGGTTTCGGGCGGGGCGGGTGCGCGAGCGGATACTCCGTTGTTACTTGGCGGCGGTCTTCGTCGCGTCCTTGTGCCACGTGTACACGACGAACTTGAACGCCTTCAGGTCGCCCTGCGCGTCATACGCGACCTTGCCGATCGGCGTGTCGAACGTCGTCTTGTGCATGTACGCGGCGACCTTCGTCGGGTCCGTCGTCTTCGCGCCCGCGATCGAGTCGGCGATGATCTTCACCGCTGCGTACGACGGCATCTGGAACGGGCCGTTCGGGTCGCGCTTCTTGTCCGCGAACGCCTTCACGAGCGCCGCGTTGGCCGGATCGGCCGAGAAGTCGGCCGGCAGCGTGACCAGCATGCCTTCCGAGGCCGGGCCGGCGATCGCCGTCACGTCCTTGTTGCCCACGCCTTCAGGCCCCATGAACGTCGCCTTCACGCCCTGCTCGCGCGCCTGGCGCATCAGCAGGCCCATTTCCGGGTGGTAGCCGCCGAAGTAGACGAAATCGACGCCTTGCGACTTCAGCTTCGTGATGATCGCCGAGTAGTCCGAATCGCCGGCGTTGATGCCTTCGAACAGCACGACCGGGATCTTCGCGGCTTCGAGGTCCTTCTTCACCGACGACGCGATGCCCTGGCCGTACGACTGCTTGTCGTGCAGGACCGCGACCTTCTTCGGCTTCACGTTGTTGATGATGTAATGCGCGGCAGCCGGACCTTGCTGGTCGTCGCGGCCGATCGTGCGGAAGATGAAGTGGCGCTTCTTGCCTTCCGTCAGCTGCGGCGCGGTGGCCGACGGCGTGACCATCACGATGCCTTCGTTCTCGTAGATGTCCGAAGCGGGAATCGTCGAACCCGAGCACACGTGGCCGATCACGTACTTGATCTTCTGGCTGACGATCTTGTTGGCGACGGCGACGGCCTGCTTCGGTTCGCACGCGTCGTCCATCATCACCACTTCGAACTTGTTGCCGCCCGCACCGCCTGCCGCGTTGATCTGTTCGATCGCGGTCAGCGCGCCGGCCTTCACCATGTCGCCGTATTGGGCGACCGAGCCGCTCATCGGACCGGCGATGGCGATCTTCACGGTTTCCGCTTGCGCGGCGGCGGCGCCGGCGGCGAACAGCACGGCGGCGACGGAAATGGACGTAAGACGGGACAGCGTCATCTGGGAGCTCCTCGATGTTGTTTAGTCATACGGGCAAAGGCGGCATGACTTGCGCAATCGAACAGCACCCGGGGCGAGGACAGGGGACACGCCCGAGACACATAGAAGACGGAACTCCAGCGGAATGTTGCGTAGCGGGGCCCGGCTCTTGCAGTCCCCGAAGGGGACGTCTGGTTCGGAAAGACATCGTGATGCGTCTTGCATTGCGCAAGCGTTTCGCCTGCCCCGCTTGCCAAATCGCTCGTTCGGAGGGATGGTCCGACAGCCATTGGCAAGGCAGCCGAAATTATATGGGCGTTTTTCAATCGTCTGTCAAAAATGCCTGTCGATTGAGGGAAAACACGTACGTTTTGGAGGTCGGCGGGTGGCGACGGGGGCGCAACCTCCGGAAGGCGGGAACGTTTGCTTCGGGTGCAATCGGGTTGCTATTTGGCGGGTAGACCGGGGGCTGGTTCCTTGCTGGGCGCGGCGTTCGGCGAGGGCGTGATCCGCGATGGTGCGTTTTGTGGGCGGCCCAGGAGTCGATCGCCGGAAATCAATCGACTGATGATTGTGTGGGTGCGCACCAGAACGGGCGCTCGACATCGCGGAAAATCTTACTGTTTACCTTTGACGCTAAACATTTTGAAAGCTTTTTGAGATTTCCATGAAATAATGTGGCCTCGCTTCAGCAATCCAGCCAGCCTCCCTGCAAGTCGCGCCCGCCGCGCCTCGCAGTCGCTTCAGGGACGCTTCGACGTCCCCCTTGTCGCTCAGCCGCCAGCCAGTGATTTGCCGTTTTTGTTCAATGCACATCACCTGCTTCGAATCACCGATGAATTGCCCAATCCGCCTCTCTTCCGCCGCCGCGATCGCGTGCGCGCTTTCTGTTTGTGCTGCCCATGCTTCCGGACGCGATACGCTAACCGATCGGTCGGCCAGTGCCAATGTGTTTCGCTCGGAGCGTGCGGCCGCCCGGGATGATGGGCATGCGGCGCGGTTGAGCCGCAGGCGGGTGCAGTTCGCCACGCCCGCCGAACGCAGCCCGTTCGATACGCCGGATACGCGGCCGCTGCGGGTGACGAGCGATGCGCTTGTGGCGTTGCCGCCTGCTTCTTCTGAGCGTGAACCCGATGTCATCTTGCCGCCGAATCGTGTCGCGCTCGGCGCGGGCGGGAGCGACAGTTTGGGGCGCGCTGTGCCGCGGTATGAGCAGCGCGAGCGGAACTGGAATGAATACCTGCGCGCTAATGGATCGCGGCCGGCTGTGCGTGGCGGCTCGTATGCGCCGCAGCGGCCGTACGATGCGCCGCGCGGTCCGCACGGCGCGCCGAATCCGTTCGATCCGTCGGTGCCGCAGCCAGAGACGCGGACGTTCTATGACAACGGCTCAGGGACGAAATGCACGGCTACCGGCGGTGCGGGGACGTCGCGGTCGTCTTGCGATATCGCTTGGTGATGCGTGGTTTGGGGTGGCTGCCGCCGGTTACGGCTGCTCTACCCCGTCCGGCGCGCTGCGCGACGTCGCGCAGCGCGGCCGCATCTCGCGGCGTTGCCGTTTACATCTGCGTGATGATCAGCCTGCCCGGCTCAATATCGATCCTCGCCTTGCGGCCCGGAACAAAACACGCATCGTTGATCAGCCACATGCCACCAATCTTCATGTACGGATAAAACGTCTCCGGCCTCGGATCCATGGTCTTCGGGGTACCCCACATCTCCTGGATCGTGACGAAACGTTCCGTCTTCGGTGGTCGTGCTTTATGATTCGGCTTAGCCATGGACAACTCCTGTTCAGTTGGCTGTGGTTAGCGGGTCGTGAGTGTTGGTAGCACTTGCGGCCCGCGCTCGTTTACCGCGGCGTTTTTATGGTTCGGATTCCTCCTTTGTTGGTGAATCGGTGGAAGCGATACTTCGATTGAAGATCAGTGCCGTCTGGCACTTCCGTTCACGTGCACTGCGGGCACACGACATCGTCAGTTGGACATTACCCATTAAACCATCGTTGGCACACATGTGAGCGTACGTTAGCCATTGGGTATAGGTACGCGGCTTGATCAGCTTTCTTGTTATTGCGTGCGTTGACGGCAATGGCGAGCAGGTCGATGCCTGCGCCGCCTATTCGGAACATGCTTGATCAGAACGTGACGATTTGAAACAATTCGGCGAGTTCAGACTCGACGTTGTGCGCCAGGCTCGATACTCGTGCAGCCAACGCTGGGTTTTTGAGTGCGCACGCTTGTGAATGTCACTTGTGCTGAGCGTGTGCCCCGTCATCCTCATTCAGCGGGAAAGTCCCTATTTTTATAGCTGCCCCACAAAACCCTAACTGGCCAGCTATCCGATTTCCCGGCCAACATGCTCTTTGCGATCAGTTCGACGTCGTCTGAAACTCTTCCCGCGATGTCGGAATTTCCCGAGGCTCGAAACGAGAGCTTGAATGCCTTCTCTCTAATAAAATCCAGGAATTTCCTGTCGCCGACTACGAGGTCGAGTCCGTCGACTTCGCTAAACGCTTGCACCCAGAGATCGCCGAATGATGCGGCATCCCTTTTTTCAAGTAAGCCATCGAAGTCCATGCCAGTAAAAAAATCGAAAAATCCCGGCTTGGATATCTCCGCATCGATACTATTCAAAATCTCATTGGCATTCCATAATTCCTGTTCCTTGTGCCGATGACACTACCGCGACCAAACGCTAGCCGAATGCCTGATCTTCAGAAACGAGCGAGCTGATGAATTGGTCAAATGAATCAGTCAGACGCCGATCAGCCTTCAGGCGGTTCTCCAAGTCCGTCAACGTTTCGTCGTAGGTGTCGGTCAACCAATAATGTACGGCACCGCTATCGGTGTCGACACAGAAGAGATTACCGCCAGGATCAGTGGCAAATGGAACAAAGGTTCGAGGGTATCCTCCCTTACCCGTGACTCGCGCATAAATGCTTCGAATGCTAGGCGCGCTCGCATCCTGCGTTCCGATAGGAAGGAAGTCGTGGACCCATATCGGCTCCCAATCATCCTTCATTGGAAACCAGTCGAGAACTGGCATGCACCCATTGAACTTGAGGTAGTGTCCCTTCATCGCTTCCGGTAGCTGGACGCCTAACTCTCTCTCGAGCTTCTCTATGCCCGATTTCATCGTTGTCGCGATAATAATCCACCTCCTCAAAAACCAGCCAGCACCCCACCTCCATCATCTTTATTTTTCCTAATACAGCCCAATTGATAGATCGGTCAACCAATTGCAAAAGCCCGCCCACTTGACCGTGGTGATGCCAGGTTGTACCGCTAAATGCTCTTCCTCTAAACGTACCGAGTCTCGTTGGGGCAACGTATTCGGAAATTCCGGGATACCTTGCCTCGAGTGCTGAAGCGAGCGCCGGGTCATTCTTGATCGCGTAGTGAAGCTGTCTGTTCCCTTCGCTGAAATGCTCTGCATCAGTCAAGCGATACATACCTTTCGATAGCCGAGGTGTGTATTCCTTGGCGACCTCTGCAGACCGATGCAATTTCATCGTTTCCTTTTTGCACGCCACTCTTTGAATGCAAGCGCAATCGCATCTGCTTTGTCATTGCATGCGTTTATTCCGCCTATCCACCAGTCCATCCCCTCTTTTTCAATAATCGATTTCACCAATCGCGAGTTCCATGCCACGCCTTTTTCGAGGTAGCCAGAAAGATATAAATTTATACGCCTAACAAGCTGCGGATTAGAAAATATCGTCATATCATCCAAATCCCTGCGCACGCCCGGTTTTTCAGTGAATTTCTCGCCACCCTTATAATAAATTCCCAACTCTTGATACGACGGCCCCTCAAATTCTATTTTCGAGAAGCCAGATTTATCCGAAACATAAAGAGGATCCGATGAAAGTATGGGCCATTTTACAGAGCAAAAATTTTTCCCAAAATCAAATGACGCCATAATTGGATTGAACAGACGAGACTTCTTTTCGAATTTTTCAGCCCTCCCCCCCTCCAACACCGCCGCGAAGTCAACATTAAAATCATCAAAAACCTCAATCCATTTTGTCGCCCCAACAAAAATCACTCGAGAATACACAAACCCCCACTCACCATTCACTTCTCCGGGAATTGCAACAACGTCACCCGGCGTTACTTTCAATAAAGCCATATCATTTGCCTCCACATCGACCCAACCCGATTTCCTTTGCCTTTTCATTATAAAACTTCACATGAGAAAGGCCACGCTCATCCGTTCTCAACTTGTTGATCGGCTCAATGACATTGCCTGGAAACCCGGTTTTGGTATTAAATTTTTCCCTATATGCTTGCTCATACCCCTTTGCTTGACTATATGTCAACGTCCCGCCTGGCCCTTCAAGAGAGCGGATTTCTGTTCGCCCTCGAGCGGCTCGTCCTGTGCCTACATGTTCAGAGAGGCGATCGTCGAGCGATTGTCCGGTATGGCCAACGTAGTAGGGTTCATTCGCTCCGGGCTCGTAAAGACCATACGTTGAATACCCAGGCGCATCCAGGGGAGTTACCGCCCATCCCCATGGGTCAATCCACGAAATCGGGTTGGGCGCATATTGATAAAGGTTGCGCCCACCGGCAAGCCCGATCGGATCTGGATTGATGAACCGCCCGATATCCGGATCGTAGAACCGGAACGTGTTGTAGTGCAGGCCGGTCTCGCGGTCCAGATACTGCCCCTGGAAGCGCAAGTTCTGCGGTCGCGGTGCGTGAGCCGGCGCTGACGCGGCCGCTTGAACCTCTCCCCACACCGCTGTCGGTCGCTGCGGCGCCCGCGCAACCCACTCCTCCTGCACCGCATTGCCCCACACCTTGTAGCGCGCCTGCCAAACCAGCTCGCCACCAGCGTCAGTCAGTTCCTCCGGCAACCCCGATACATCATTGTGGAAGTAGTAAACCGAATCCCGTCCATCCGCATCATTAGCCGCTGCCTTCCCTTGATCGATCCGGGCAAGCGGCACATAACTATTGGACTCGTACAAGTACGTCAGCGCTTCCTCGCCCTGACGATCGTGATACGTCTCCTGCACCAACCGCATGCCGTCCCACAGGAAATCCGTACTCGCATAACTGCCATTGAGCTTCCTGATCCGTCGACCGAACGCGTCGTATTCGAAATGCGTCGTTGCAACCCCGAGCCGGTCCTTCGTCACGACGGTCTTCAACTGGTTCCAGTCGTCGTATTCAAGCGTGAGCTCTTTAGCCGGCCCATGCCCGCTCACCTTACGAACGAGCCGCCCATACGCGTCGTACTCGAAGCGCTTGTCCTCGAACATCTTGAGCCGGTTGTGCTCGACGTAGCCACCCGGGTGATCGCTCGACACCAGGTTCGCCGCGGCATCCCACCGAAACACTTCCGACGGCAATCCCGGCCCCACCGCCTGTTCGATGCGCCCCGTCGGGTCATACCGATAGCTCGTCGTGCCGTAACGCTGGTCACGCTTCTGGATCACGTCGCCAGCGGCATCGTATTGCCACTGCTTCGCAAGCAACTCGCCGCCCGCCGCGCCGCGCTGCGCAGTTTGCCGCGCACGGCGCCCCACCGCGTCATACCCGAAGTGACTCGTCAGCTTGCCCTGCGTCCGCAGCACCTCGCGATGCAGGTCGTCCAGTTCGATGTCCGCAACCGTGGCACCGTCGAAACGAATCTGGTGTACATGCCCCGACCCGTAATGCAGCCAGTCGATCGTGCGCTCGCCGGAAATCGTCGTGCTGACACGATTGCCGAGCTCGTCGTAGGTGTGTGCGAGCCAGCCGGTCGGCGTGTATTCCTCGACGACTTCTCCACGCTTGTCGTACTTCAGGCTGACGCGATTCTTCAACGATGGTCCTCGGGCAGCAAGCGTGTACAACTCGGCCGATGTGATCCGGCCTGCCTCGTCGTACAGGTATTCGCAACGCTCGTGCGCGGCTTGCTTCGCCGTCAGCCGCCCAATCGCGTCGCGCTCGTATCGTGTCTCGAGCTGCCCATCGCGTACGATCGTGCCTAGACCGCACACGTCGTACTCGTACATACGCTTGTGGCCATCGAGACCGATCTGTGCGGAAACCAGATCGCGACGGTCATACTGAAAGCGATACGTCTCACGATTCTCGTTGGTCAGGCTCGCCAACCGGAACGCCTGGTCATAGCCGAACTGCACGACCCGACCCGCCGCATCCGTGCGAGACAAGAGCAATCCACGCGGATTGAGTTCATAGCACGTGCTGCGTTGGTTCGCATCGGTGACCTCAACCAGCCTTCCGGCCGCGTCGTAACGGAACATTTGACGTGCACCATCAGCCGTCCCGATCCCCGTGACCCGCCCCATCGCATCCGTTTCGTACACGGTGGCATTGCCGGCCGCATCGGTCACCCGCGCGAGCGCACCACGTGCGTCATACGCAAACCGCGTGACCTTGCCGGAACAATCGGTATACGCGGTCAACTGCGCCCGGCCATTCCATTCAAGGAACTTGTACCCGCCGCGCGCATCACGAATCGTATGCACGAGCCCGCGATCGTCGCGGTAATACTCGGTCGCAAAACCCGCCGGATCGCGCGTCATCGTCAGGTTGCCGCGCGCGTCGTAACGATAGATCCATCGCGCGTTGGTCGGATCGATTTCCGCAACAGGCAGATCGTAGTGCCCATTCCATTCGGTCCGCTCGACGTGGCCGAGCGCGTCGATGCGCTGCGTCTGCCGCCCGCGCTCGTCATATTCGAAGCGAGTGACATGGCCGGCCGGATCGGTCGTGCTCAACAACTGCCGCATCGCATTCCATTCGATCTGCCAGACGTGCCCTTCGGCATCGGTGTAGCGCGTCGGTTGCTGATCCTCGTTCCACGTCCAGCGCGTCACGCGCCCGATCTGATCGGTGATCGTCACCGAACGCTGCGCAAGGTCTGCATCGAACGTGTACGCTTCGCCGTCGTCGGTCCAATGGCGTACGACACGTGCGTCGCGGCCCACACCCTGCCACGCATAAAAGCAGTTCAAGCCGCCGGGCAACGTGTGCTGGACCATCAACCCATACTCGTAGGCAAACCGTCGCCCGGTGTGGCCGCTGCGATCGGTCACGGCCACGAGTTGGCCGGCATCGTCGTACGCATAACGCACCAGCGTGTCGGGTTGCTCTCCGTCGACACCGCGCGTCAGTTCGATCGTGGCAATGCGTCGAGGATGAGGCTTCTCGTAACCCAGCGTCAGCACGCGACCCGCGCTGTCATGCAACCGCACCGGCCGCACGACCTCATCTACCGCTTCCTGCTCGACCTCAATCCAGTTGCCGTTGCGATCCTCGAGCCGCCGCAGCTTGAGCATCTCGCTGTCCGCATCGCTGCCCGCGCGGCCGAAATCGCGATACAAACCATCGACCGTTTCGACCACATAGTGCCCGCCGGCGGTACAAATCAGGTAAATGCCTTCCGGCACGCTGAAATGACTCTCACCCGGCGACACCGTCGGAAACTCGATCTCGCGCCCCTGTTCGTCCCAGTACGTGATCGATGTGATGACGCCGTTCTCCCGCGCCACCCTCAACTCGACACTGATCGGCACGCTCCAGCCGACACCGAACAGGCCATCGGCGCGATCGTCGTGGCTGCTGTAAAAACGCCGCCAGACGATCGGCAGCGGGCCCGGCAACACGAAGTCGGTATCGTCGCTGCCGTCGAGAATCTTGCCGCCGGTGATCACGTTGACGGGATGGCCGGCCGACGGCTGCATCTTGCTGCCGAGCCATGTGCCGAATATGCCGGCCGCGAAATTCATCGCGAGACACGGCAGCTTGCCCTTGACGAAATCGCCCCAGCTTCCCTTGCCTCGGCCACAGAGCGCAAGCGCGATACCGATCGCCGCGCCGAGCCCGGCGACCCACGGCCGCGCCGCGCTGATGTCGCGCACTGTCTTCGTGCCGCCGCCGAAGAAAACGTCCGGCGAGCCCTTCGAGATCGTGCCGTCACAGGTGGTCTTGTCGTCGACCCGCGCCGCAGGCAGATCGTTGATGAACACCACGTCGGACCCTTGTGCGACGAATTGCGGACCGGGATGGTCGCTGCACAGCACCGGATCCATGTCCGCGCCGTCGGCCGCGCGCGCCGCCGGCTTCCCGTTGACGAACACATTGGGCGAGCCGTTCTGGATCGTGCCTTTCTCCACGGGCGGAGAAATGGCGTTGCCGAGCCCCTTCGCGGCCTCGTCGATCTTGTCGTTCAGGCCCGAGCCCTGCATGTAGGCGGCCACGCCGACGCCGATCGCCAGCACGATCGGCGTCGCCAGCCCGCCGGTGCCGATTTCGAGCGCGCCCAACGCGCCGAACACGAGGCCTTCCGCTATCGTGGTCAGCGCCCATCCGATACCCAGGCCGCCCAGCAGCGACCCGCCCATGCCGAGCAAATCGCCCGCAAGCGTCGTGTGGGTAAAGGGATCGTCCTTGCGAGCGGCCGGCTGACTCATGGGCGGCCGGCATCCGAAACGAGCGTGGGCGCAACCGGGCGCGGCTGGAAGCTCTCCAGCATGCGCGCGGCGAGCGCACGCTGTTCGTCGTTGAGCGGCGCGGCATTGGTCAACGTCATCACGATGACCTGCCCGCCGGCATCGAGCCGAAACGCCGTCTGCATCTGATGAAAGGTGCGGCCGTCCTGTTCATGCGTCGATTCCGTTTGCACGCCGGGGTATTCCGCTCGCCCGACCGTCACCGGGCGTCGCGACTGCACGTTCAGATTCTGCGCGGTGCGCGACGCCTGCGCCCATTCGCGCTCGACGAACGCGTCGATCGACTCCCGCTCGCGCAGCCGGCCGCGGGACACGACGAGACTCAGCCCGCCCGGGCCGACGGGAAGAATCAGCATGTTGACGGTGCGATCAAGCGCCGCGTCCGGCAATTCGAATGTGCCTTCATGGATTGCGTAGTGCATGGCTGGTTTCGTTCGAGTTTATTTGTTGAGATCGATGCGCTTGCCGTTGACCGTCACACCGTCGTCGGTCATCAGGATCACGGAGCCGTTGTGCTCGAGGCGAATGCCTTCCGGCGCGAGCGAGATCGAGCTGTCCTGCACCTTCAGCAGGATGCCGCGCTCGGCCACATAGACCTGCGTGCCGCCGCCGCCGTCCTTGGCCGGTGTCGCCACCTCGACGGTCGTGGCCGTGGTGCTGCGCTTCTCGGCGATCGTCTCGGTCAGGTTGCCCTGCGGAATCTGCTTTTCTTCGCTGCCCGTCGCCACCAGCACGGTACGCATCGGCCCCATCACCTTGTGCGTCTCGTTGTTCTCGACGACGGTGTTCATGTCCTTCTGCGCGTGCATGAAGAATTCCTGCATGCCGTTCGTGTCGGTCATGCGGATCTCGTTCGACCCCTGCCCCTTGTGCGTCTGGCTCTTGATCCCCATCGTCTGGCCGGCCGCGCCGTGATACGGGTTGCCCTGCTCGCCGTTGAACACGCGGCCGACGATCACCGGGTTATCCGGATCGCCCTGATTGAACGCCACCAGCACTTCCTGCCTGATCCGCGGAATCGCGGCCGCGCCCCAGCCGTCGCCCGCCCACGGCTGCGACACGCGCACCCACATCGAATCGGAGCCGTCCTTCTTGCCGCGCCGGTCCCACGGGAAATGCACCTTCACCGCGCTGCCGTTCGTATAGATTTCCTCGCCCTTCGGCCCGACGACGATCGCCGAATGCGTGCCGTGAATCACCGGCTTCGGCGTCGCGCGCGGCGCACGGTACGGGATCTTCTTCGGCAGCAGCGAGAAGCTGTTGCGGTACGGCAGCTTCGCGCTGTGCTGCGTGTAGTCGTTCACGGCCTCGTGACGCACGTGCAGGATCACGTACTCCTGGTTGTTTTCGAGCACCGGGTGGTTCGCGACTGCCACGGTGCCCGCCGTGGTCATGCGCCACGCATAGCCGCTGCCCGTATAGCGATGCGCCTGCGCCTCCTCGGCCTCCATCGCGAAACGCGCGTAGCGGTTACCGTCGTCGCCGTGGTCGTACAGCGACTGGTGCTCGAACCGCTCGGTCGCGTCGAGCCGTGCGTGCTTCAGGTTCTGCGGCCCGGCCTCCACCAGCATCAGCGGCGACGACGGATTCTGGTGATTGAAGTCGCGGAACGTGATCTTGCCGACGCCGAAACGCCGACCTTCGTGCAATTGATCGATGCCGCTGTCCTCGCTCGCCTCGGTCGCCGCGAACGGCACGGTGGCGAGTCCGTCGATCGGGCGGAACAGCAGGTTCGTGTCGCCGATCACGAGAAAGTGCTTGTCCTTCTCGTAGCGGTGCGTCCACACGAGCCCCTCCTGCTCCATCAGCCGCGCGCAGAAGTTGTAGTAGCTCTCCTGGTACATCACGACGTATTCGAGCGGCTTCTGGCTCGTCCGGATATCGAACACGAAATCGGAAAAACCGTGTTCCTGGAAGATCTCGGTGAGGATGTCCTGCGCGGTCTTGTTCTGGAAGATCCGGCAGTCGGTGGAACGCGTGAGGAACCAGAACCACGGCACGGCCGTCAGGTGGTATTGCGTGACGTTCCCGGGGTTGCCGGCGCGGTCGAACGACGCGACGTAGCCGTCAAAGTAGCGGTCGTTGTCGCCGGTGCCCGACGCCACGACGCGTTCGAGGGTCGACAGGCGCGCCTGCTGGTCGAAGCGGATCTTGACCTGCTGGCCGATCAGATCGTCCGGGCGCAGGTCGTGGCGATGCGATAGCAGGTCGAGGTGGATCTCCGGCAACCGGTTCACATGCTCGTCGATGACAGCCGCGCTGACGAGCAGCACATCCGGTCCGAGCGGCGTATCGAGCGTGACGTAGCGGTTGAGCTGGGTCAGGCGCGCGGGGTTGGCGGCGCCGTTGATCGCTTCGGCAATCGCGCCGGGCGTCTTCTCCATCAGCGAGAAGCCGGTCTGTGCGAGTTGCAGCGCGCGCTGGACGGTGTCGACGTGCCCGGCCAGCCCTGCGAGCGGCCCGAGACTGCCGGCCACACTCGACGCGACCGGGCCGGCGAGGCCCCCGAGCGCGCTCAACGAGCCGAGCGCACCACCGCCCAATCCATTGGGAATACCCCCGTTCGGAGCGAAACTCATTGTTGTTCCTTGCGTGTGATCTCAGGTTCCGTTAGCCGGCTCGCCGGCCCGAAGCCTCGATAATGTAGGGTAAAACCCGGCGGCTTGAAAGACGTCCGCAAACGTTTTCGTTCGGGCCCTGAAAATCGGGAAACTAGACCAGTGGCTGGGTGCCCGGACGCGGCGCCCCACGCCGAAGCACCGCACCGGTAGCGGCCGAAAACAGCACGACCTGCACGAAGCTCGTGACCGGCACGTAGGGCGCGAAAAACCGGTCCATCACGTGCGCGAATCCGCTCAGGCTGAACGCGGCGAAACGCTGCTCGTCCACGACCAGCCGCACCTCCAGCCCGTGCACGAACGCCGATGCCGGCTTGCCGGGCAGCCAGCCCCGCACGCGCACGGTCGACAACGACACGATCGCATCGAAGCGCCGGCCGGCGTCCATCGAGTTCTCCGCCCAGCGCGCGCAAAGCCGCCTGAGCTGGGTCAGGCCGCCCTTGTCCAGCCGGACCGCCTGCGGCACGAGAAGCGACAGCAGATCCCACAGCTCCCCATGGCGGAAAGCGGTCGGCCGGCTCGCGGTCGGCCGGTTCAGCAACATGACCGTTCCCGCCGGATCGCCCGCGGGCAACGCCAGTTCGCGCTCGCGCATCGCGGACAGATCGCCCTGCGTGCAGGACAGCCGGATCTCCAGCTTGCGATGGCCGGGGTCGGCAGGTCGCCCGTCCTGGTCAACGAGTTCCAGTTCGACACCGCGGAGCGATTCGGCAGCGTCGGCCGGGGACGGCGCCGGGCGCGCGTCCGTCTCCTTGGCGCGCGGATCGGCGGGTTCCTTCGGTGCCCGCCTTGCCTCGTCGTGCAACACCGTCCAGAACAACCCGGCACGCCTGTCCGTGCCATGGCTTAGCGACCGAAACGGCGCCAGCGTCGACGTTCCCGAGTCGCAAACATGACGCACGGCATCGATCGACCAGATAGCGGTGCGCGGCGCGCCCGCCTGCGCGAGCGCCCTCACCGCATAGTGCGCGCAACCCGCGCGCGTCTCGATCGGCTGGGCCTCGTCCTGAAACAGGTTGACGATCGGCGTACAAAACAACCGGACGTGGTCGGCCGTGGCGGCGGCCAGGCGCCGGGCGCGGTGCGAATCCGGATGCACGCCCGCGATCGCGAGGTGAAGCGCGACGCGACGGCTGCCGCCGGCGATTCGCTTGATCTTCCGCATGTCCACGTCGACAAAGTCGAAACGCTCCGGCATCGCGCAATACGCCATCAGCAAATGGAGCGGCCAAAGCGCCTCGTCCGGCCGCACGTCGAGCAGCGCATCGGCAGGATCGAAGCCGGCGGCCGTGAACGTTGCCTCCGGCAGACGCTTCCAGCGCGTCGAATCGCCTGCTTCGGCAAAGCTTCGGCCAGCAAGGAGCAACGCGGCGTCGGTGAGCGCCGCGACGATTTCGCGCGCGCCGGTGAAATGCACGCGCACGGTGTCCGGCACGATGGCGAAGGTGGCGTTCGGCGTGGTGAGCTCGAACGTGAAAGTCAGCAAGCCGGTAGCTTCCGCAGGCCACGCGACGTCGCGCGGCGCCATCGACGATGTCGTGTAACGCACCGACGACACCGTGAGCGGCACGATCGCGACGTCGTCCGCGACGCGGAATACTTCCTTGCCGATGGGCGCGATCAGCTTGTCGCCGCGCGGCACGACGCGCGGCGCAGTCAGGTCGCTGCTGCGGTCGCCCAGAAATTGCGCAATCGCGCATGAAGGAAACGGGCGCAGGAAAACACCGTGCAGCGTGTCGAGAAAACCGTGCGTAAACGCCGGCACGTCATCTTCGATGCGCATGTCGTGGCTCGCCGCCATCAATGCGAACGACTGCAACAGGCGTTCGACGTGCGGATCGTCCGAATGCTCGCCGTTGATCGCCAGCCGGGCGGCAATTTTGGGGAAGCGCTGGGCAAACGTCTGCACTGAACGGCGCAGCAGCGTCAGTTCACGCTCGAAGTGCGGCAGCAGATCCTTGGGTTCGATGGCCATACTCGTTCCGTCCGTCGCCGCATGTGCGTATGACGATGCAGCGTTAAAAAAGCGGAACGATTTTATTTGGACCACCTATTGTTTCATTCGCGACGCATCGAACGGGCGTCATTTCTGCGATGACGAATACTGCCGATGCCGCGCCTGAATGCTGCGAACATCAAGGCTCGCCGCTTGCAAACGGCCGCTCGGGCACTTTCGCGTCAATGGTGGCGAACCGTTACAGCGGACGGCACGGCGTGCGTGTCGGCGCGTCTACACACCACCCATGCGCGGCGTACCACCTCACCGCGGCGAGACCACAATCGCCGCCCGCCGATTCTGCGCGCGCCCTGCCGGCGTCCTGTTATCCCCCACCGGATCGCGCTTCCCTTTCCCGGCAATCGCGATCTGCTTCGCGTCGAGCCCGACGTCGACCAGTTCGATCGCCACCGCCTCCGCCCGCCGCCTCGACAATTCGATGTCGTACTTCTCCGTGCCCTCGTTATCCGAATACCCATAAACCCGCACGCCGTTGATGCCCGCCGACCGCAACGTTCGCCCGATCCGTTCGACGATCCGTCTGACATCCGGCTTGAGGTTGTATCGATCGAAATCGAACAGAATCGGCCCGGTCGAACCGAACTCGAACCCCTGCCCGGTCTCCTGGAACCCGGCCGACTTCAGCGCCGTCACCTGCGTCTGCGTCAGCCCCCGATGAAGCGTCGGCGGCGTCTTGCAGCCCCCCAGCAGCATGCACAGCAGCAGCGCACTCCCGACGCACATCCGCCCCGTGCTCACAGGAAACGAGTGGTTCATTTCGCATCCCCTTCCATCGCGCCCGCTCTGCAAGCGCTTCTTTTAACCGCCGCCGCGGCCTCGCCCGCGGCGCGAGTCGATCGACATCACACCGGCCCTGCCACGCTCTCCGCCAGTTGCCACGATCCCGGCCGCGCGCGCTTGGCGCGGTACATCGCGATATCCGCCGCGCGCAGCAGGCCGCTCGCGTCGGATGCGTGATCGGGAAACAGCGCAACGCCGGCACTCATCATGGTGGCCACCACGCGGCCGTCGGACAGCTCGATCGACGGCGCCATGCCGGACAGAATCTCGTCGGCGATCCGGCACACGCTGCCCGCTTCAGGCACCGCCGCCAGCATCACCGCAAATTCGTCGCCGCCCAGGCGCGCGACGAGATCGGCCTCGCGCACCCGCGTACGCAGCCGCGACGCGATGCCGATCAGCACCGCGTCGCCCGCATCGTGGCCGAGACCATCGTTGATCTCCTTGAAGCGGTCGCAGTCGAGATAGAGAACCGCGACCCGCTGCCCCGTCAACGTGGCGTCGCACAGCGCCAGCGCGAGACGCGATTCGAACTGCACGCGGTTGGGCAACCCGGTGAGCGCATCGTGCGTCGCCTTGTGTTCGAGCGACGCGTTCTCGTCGCGCAGCGTGTTCTGCCAGTCTTCGAATTCGTCGAGCAATGCGTTGAAGTCGTCGCCGAGCTGGTTCAGTTCGGCGATCGCCGCCGGCTCGACGCGCCGCGCGAACGCACGCTCGCGCCGCACCGCGTGCGCGACGCCCGCCAGCGCGCGCAGCGGCGAAACGATGTTGCGCAGCAGGCGCTTCGAACTGACGTACGCACCGAACACGCTGACGGCCAGGCAGCCGAGAATGCCGCCGACGCCGCCGAGCAGGAAGCCGAAGAACTGGTGCCCGCGGCCGCGCACGACGACGTGGCCGACGATGATGCCGTCGTGCATCACCGGGACGGTCACCGGCCCGGGCAGCGCCACGTCGGCGACCGCGCGCTCGAGCCGCGCGATCCCGCTTCCGGCCGGCAGCTGCCACGTGGCGAACAGTTGCCCGTTGCTGTCGGTGACGACCACCTGCGCGACGTCCTCGTCGCCGGCGATCATGCCGATCGCCTCGTTCGCCGCGACGCGATCGCCGAACACGAGCGCCGCCTCGACCGTGTAACCGAGCGAGCGCGCGAGCAGGTTCAGGTTGTTGCCGGCATACGCGCGCAACGCGATCACGGCGACGACGATCAACGACACGGCGGCCATCGTCACGGCGACGAACGCGAGCCGCAGGTGTGCGCGACGCAGCACGCTTTGCAACGTCGGGCGCGGCACGGGCGAAGCGGGAACGGGAAGCGAGGGCCGTGTCATGGCGTCACCGGCCGTCGTGCGAGATTGAGGACGTTCGGATGCACGCGCACGCCGCTGCGCGCGACGGCATCGAGGTTGATGTCGAACGACACGCGATCGCCGTCGACGTCGAGGCAGAACATGCCGCCCGCGGTGCAGAACGGATCGTGTTCCGCGATCGTCAGCACCGGATGGCCGGCCAATGCGGCTCTCACCCGCGCGCGCTCGTCGTTGTTCAAGGCGCCGAGATAGACGACGTCGCATACGATGCCGAGCGACGGATCGTCGAAGCGGACGCGTTGCACGTCGAGCAGCGTCGAGCCGGCCTGCAGCGTGTCGGTCAGGCCGCGCGCGTAGTCGGGGCGCCCGGTGATGCACAGATGCAGGCGCACGGGCGTCGTCGGCCAGCGCGTGAAGCTGATGATGCCGAGTACGACGTGGCGCACGGCCGCGTCATGTGACGAAATGGCGGGATCGGCCGGGCTCGCGGCGGCGGCTGCGATGAACCCATTGTCGGCCGGGCCGTCCGTATCGGCGAACGCTCCGGCGAGCACGGCAGGCGCGGCGCCCAACACGCAAACGATTGCGAACAACGCGTGGCGCAGCGAAGTGATCCGGCCGGGCCGGCGCGTCGTCCGTGCGGCGCCCTGCGCCGCGCCCGTCGGCGTCGCTGCCGTCGCAAGACAGGCAGCAGCCGCACACACTTTCGCTTCCATGATCGCAACATCCGCCGGCATCGCTCTGGCGCTGCCTCCTGCCTCCCTCCATGCGCGCAAGCACCGAACGACGCGCACGATTTCTTCATCTTAGGTAAAAATTCGGATCACCAAGCAGTGGGAAACACCCGCGAAAAACACCCTGAATGGTATGGATCCGGTGCCGCGGCACGACGAGGCTGGCAATCGCGTCGACCGAAGCCGATCGGGTGTCGACGCGTGCAGATTGATCAGTGGATTGGACGCCCGTGCGCGGAAAACCTCATACGTTCCCACGCGTCAGGTGAGCGCCGGCAAATCGAATGACATCTCGCAACGGCTTTCGGGTCGGCCGGAACACTGCATTCGCAACCGGAGAAGTCGCGCGTGCGGCACGCGGCATGGACCTACGGTTGTATGCGCACCGGCCCGAAACGACGCACCAGGTCGTCATCGCTTGTCGGCTTCCTCGACGAAAATCTCGAACCACGCGTTCATCACGGCCCAGAAATCCACCGGTTCGAGTTCGGTCGGGTTCTCGTGCCACCAGATCCGCCCTGCGTCGCTCCCGTCGCCGGCGCTGTTGCGCAGGTCGAGGCACAGATAGTCGCCGCCGCCATTCTGGAACACCGTCCACACGAGATCGGGATTCACGCCGAGCTGGCGCGTCTCGTCTGGCGTCAGGTCGAGCTTGTCGGTCAACGCGGTCTGGTCGCCAATCGGCAACGGGCCCATCGAGTTGGCCGGGAAGAACGTCCAGCCGTTGTGCGTGAACTGGTAGAAGCTGCGCAGATCGTCGGGTAACGCGCGCCACAGCGGCATGTCGTCCGATACGAGCTCGCCGAGCGGCGGATGGCCGATGAAGAAGTTCAGGTCGTCCTGTTCGACCGTGTACGGATACAGCAGGCACAGATCGCCGCTCTCCTTCTGGAACACGGCGGGGCGCCGCAGCTTCTCCGCAAAGAACTGCTCGACCGCCGGCAGGCGGCCGGCGACGCCCGCCCACATCTTCGCGAGCCAGTTGCCGAGCGCGGCGTCGGGCGTATCCAGCAGCACGCGCCACGCGGTCGGCACCTGCACGTCGGCGGGAATCTCGTTCGCTGCAAGCCAGACCTGGCCGCGCAGCTTGAAGCGCTTCAGTTCGGTCGTGTAAGTCGTTGCGGAAAGCTCGATCATTGCCACTCACACCGCCGTCTTCGCCGTGTGCTGGATGTGTTCGTCCTGCGACTGCACCGAAATCGCCTTGCGCACGATGCTCGCGTGCTGGCCCTGCGTGACGATGTTCGTCTGGTTCGGGCCGTTCACGACCGTCACATGATTGTTCTGGACCGTCGGTGCGATCTTGCCGACGGCGGGATTCGCCGCCGCGGCCAATTGCATCGCGCCCGACTGCAGCGCGCCGGCAAGCGGGGACGATCCCGCGGACTCGGCCAATCCGGCGATTCCTGGCAACTCTTTCATGGGCCCTCTCGCTTTCTTTTTCGATTGCCGCGGCGCATGCGACGCGGCATTACTACATGTCGGTGTCCGAAATATTAATTTCGGAATGCGTCTCCGACGAAACGCGATTCGCGGCTTTCAGGCCATCAACGCAATCGCATTCGCCAGCAGACGGACATTCGAGAAAATCGCCATCTTCTCCCACGTTTATGTCTTTTTCTTGGCGCGGTCGGCTGTCTCTCAGGGCAAGCGGCGCCATCATAACGGCCCGCCTCGGACGAGTCCATACCTTTCAATTAAGCAGTCCCTCGAATTACGCCGGTAAGCCGGCGGTGCAGCGGGACCTGGATCTTCCGGAATGACGCAACGGGTAAATTTGGCAATTCCGCGATGCAGCATCGTACGATTTACCGATGCCCCGGATCAAATGATCAACACGATCGGCGGCTTATGACAGGGTGTCGACACGTGGTGTGCAACGCATCGAGAATCGCGGGCGCCGGCGCGCGCATGCCGTCGCCATCGACGAACGTCAGTCCCGCCCGCGCCTGGCGCCCGGTTAGAATCCGGAATATCGCGAATCGTAAGTACGCATCCGGCAAGCCGAATCGGTTTTTGCGAATCGCATGACATCGCGGGTATCCTGACGGCAAGCTGTCCGTCGGCAGCCCTCCTCCGGAATTCGCCCCGACTGCAACGTCGGTTTCCAACCTGTCTCGACCGTTGTTCACTCATACCGATGGATTTCGACGTCATCGTTCTCGGCGCCGGCATCGTGGGCGTCTGCGCCGCGCTGCACCTGCAGGATCGCGGCCGCAAGGTCGCCCTCGTCGATCGCGGCGCGCCCGGCGAAGGCACGAGCTTCGGCAATGCCGGGCTGATCGAGCGCTCGTCGGTCGAACCGTACCCGTTCCCGCGCAGCCCGTTCACGCTGATGCGCTATGCGCTGAACCGCTCGACCGACCTCTACTGGCACAGCGCGTCGCTGCCCGCGTTCGCACCGTGGCTCGCGCGGTTCTGGTGGGAATCGGCGCCGCTGCGTCACGCGGCGGCCTCGCGCGACATGCTGCCGCTGATCGAGCGCTGCATCGTCGAACACGACGCGCTGATCGCGCGGGCCGGCGCCGGTGAACTGGTCCGCGCCAGCGGCTGGCTGGAAGCGTTCCGCACGCCGGCCGCATTCGAGCGCGGCGTGGCCGACGCCGGCCTCACCGCGCGCCGCCACGGGCTCGGCATCACGCCGCTCGACGCGGCCGCGCTGCGCGCGCACGAACCGAGCCTCGCACCGGGCTTCTGCGGCGCGCTGCACTGGCTCGACCCGAAAAGCGTCGTCGATCCGGCCGCGCTCGTCAAAGCGTATGCGCAACTGTTCGTGCAGGGCGGCGGCACGCTGCTGACCGGCGACGCCGCGAGCCTCGACGCGCTGTCGCCCGGCTGGCAGGTCCGGACCGACGACGGCCCCGCGGCCGCGCCGGCCGTCGTCGTCGCGCTCGGCCCGTGGTCCGACACGGTGTTCGGCAAGTTCGGCTACAAGATCCCGCTGCGCGAGAAACGCGGCTATCACATGCACTATGCGCCGTCCGCGCGCGGCGTGCCGTCGGCGCCGATCGTCGATCGCGAATACGGCTACGTGATCGCGCCGATGCGGCGCGGGCTGCGGCTGACGACCGGCGTCGAGATCGCGCGGCGCCGCGTGCCGCCCACCGGCGTGCAGCTCGAACGCGCGGAACGCGTCGCGCGGCCGGTGTTCGGTTTCGGCGAGCGGCTCGACCCGCATCCGTGGCTCGGCTTCCGGCCGTGCACGCCCGACATGCGCCCGGTGATCGGCCCCGCGCCCGCGCATCGCGGGCTGTGGTTCGCGTTCGGGCACAACCATCACGGGCTGACGCTCGGCCCCGTCACCGGTCGCCTGCTCGCCGAGATGATGACCGGGGAAGCGCCGTTCACCGATCCGGCGCCGTATCGCGCGGATCGCTTCTGAGCGGGCGATGCCGGCCGGCACGCAGGCCTGACGGCGTCGTGCCCGCCGCCGTCAGCGAAAACGAAGCTGGCCCCGCCCGAGCTGAGAAACGGACGCGCAGCCCATCAGCCGCATGTCCCGCTCGATCTCCGTGCGCATCAGTTGCAACGCGCGCTCGACGCCGGGCTGCCCGGCGGCGGCGAGCGGGAACAGGTAATAGCGCCCCAGCCCGACGGCCTTCGCACCCAGCGCCAGCGCCTTGAGCACGTGCGAACCCCGTTGCACGCCGCCATCCATCATCACGTCGATCCGGTCGCCCACCGCGTCGACCACCTCGGCAAGCTGGTCGAACGCGGCGCGCGAGCCGTCCAGTTGCCGTCCGCCGTGGTTCGACAACACGATGCCGGTACAGCCGATGTCCACCGCCCTGCGCGCGTCGTCGACCGACATCACGCCTTTCAGGCAAAACTGCCCGTTCCACTCCCGCACCATCGCGGCGACGTCGTCCCACGACATCGACGGATCGAGCATGTCCGTGAAGTAGCGGCTGATCGACATCGCGCCGCCGCCCATGTCGACATGCTGGTCGAGTTGCGGCAAACGGAACCGCTCGTGGGTCAGGTAGTTGATCGCCCAGGCCGGCTTCAACGCGAATTCGGTGAGCCCCGCGAGCGTCAGCCGGAACGGAATCGAGAAGCCGGTGCGCTTGTCGCGCTCGCGATTGCCGCCGGTGATGCTGTCCACCGTCAGCATCATCACGTTCACGCCGGCTTGCCTGGAACGGTTCATCATCTCGCGGTTGAGGCCGCGGTCCTTGTGAAAATAGAACTGGTAGACCTGCGGGCCCGGGCTGATCGCACGGGCTTCTTCCAGGCTCACGGTGCCGAGCGACGACACGCCGAACATCGTGTCGAATTTCGCGGCGGCGGCGGCGACCGCGCGCTCGCCGTCATGGTGAAACAGGCGTTGCAGCGCGGTCGGCGAACAGTACACCGGCATGCCGAGCTTTTGCCCCATGACCGTCACCGACAGATCGACGTCGCGCACGCCGCGCAACACGCTCGGCACGAGATCGCAGCTTTCGAACGCGCTCGTGTTGCGTCGATACGTGGTTTCATCGTCGGCCGCGCCGTCGATGTAATTGAAGATCGGCCCCGGCAACCGTCGCCTGGCCAGCTCGCGGAAGTCGTGGAAATTGTGGCAATCGTTCACGCGCATTCGTCACACTCCATTCGGCGCGCGAGCGGCATGCCGATCGACCGGCGCGCATCGCTCGCATCGCAGCGTTCGTTCTGTCCCGGCGGCCGATACCCTCGCGCGATGCGCACGCCGCATCGGCACGCGAAAATCCGCATCGCGTCGGCCGCGGCCGACCATGCGGCGAATCGGCTCGCGCTCAGTCGAGCGCACGGCCAAAGATGCGGATCACTTCATCGAGATGCTCGGCCATCGCGCGACGCGCGGCGTCGGGGTCGCGCGCGCGGATCGCGTCGAGGATCGCGCGGTGTTCCAGCTCCGAGCGGTGCGGCATGTCGTTCGGCATGTACAGCGACTGCAGCCGCTGGAACATCGGGTCGTACTTGTGTGCCAGCAGTTGCTTGATCATCAGCGCATACGCGGCGTTGTCGCTCGCTTCCGCGATGCGGATATGGAACAGCCGGTCGCCCGGGTGCGTGAGCGAGCCGCTGCGGTTGTCGTCCTGGTTGCGCAGGAACGCTTCGTGGATACCTTCGATCTGCGCGTCCGAGCCGTGCCGCGCGGCCAGCGAAGCGGCTTCCGGCTCGATCAGCCGGCGCGCCTGCAGCAGCGCGAACGGCGGGATTTCGGTATCGAGATCGAGTGCGATGCCGAGCTCCGGATCGATCTCGACGATCGAGAACGGCGCGACCGTCCCGACCGGTGCCGGCGCGGGTTCGGGCGCGGCCGCCGTTTCAGGAAGGCGCACCTTCACGCCGTCGCCGACGCGCACGCTGACGAGCCCGCTCACCTCGAGCGCGATCAGCGCCTCGCGCACCGACGTGCGCGACACGCCGAACTGTTCGGCGAGCTCGCGCTCGGGCGGCAGATAGCTGCCCGGCGGGAAATCGCCCGACTCGATCATCGCGCTGAGCTTGTCGGCGATCTGCTGGTAGAGGCGGCGGTTCTGAATCGGCTGGATGGACATACGTTGACGCTGGTAATCGGTTTCGTTGCGGACGGCCCGACGCATCGCACAGACCGCTCGCGCCTATTCTATATGCCGCGCTTCACATCGCCCGGCACCGCGTAGCAACGCGCGGCCGTGCCGCCCCACAACGCGCCGCGCTCGGCCGCCGACAGCCGCGATTCGGCCCAGCGCTCGACCAGCGACGCGACCTCGTCATACGACGCCGCGAGCAGGCACACGGGCCAGTCCGATCCGAACATCAGCCGCTGCGGGCCGAATGCGTCGAGCGCCGCGTCGAGGCACTGCTCGATATGCCGGATGTCCTGCGCGCGCAGGCCGCGCCGCCAGTCGGCCTCGGTCACGAGCCCCGACAGCTTGCATGCGACGTGCGGCAGCGCGCCGAGCTCGCGCAGCGACGCGCGCCAGCGTGCGAACGCCGTGTCGTCGCGCCCGAACTCGGCGAGCGCCGGCTTGCCGCAATGATCGAGCACGAGCCAGTGCGCATCGTGCCGCGCGCAGAACGCACGGACCTCCGGCAACTGGCGTTCGAACACGAGCACGTCGTACACGTAGCCGTTCGCCTGCAGCCACGCCACACCGCGGTTGAAGCCGGGATCGGCGACGAACGCGCCGACGTCGGCTTCGTCCTGCACTTGATGACGAAAGCCGCGCAGCTTCGGGCTGCGCCACTCGGCGACGCGGTCGGCCAGCGCCGGCGCACCGAGATCCTCCCAGCCGACCACCGCCGCGACGCGCGCGTCGTCGCGCGCGAGGTCGAGCAGGAACGCCGTCTCGTCGCGCCCGGCGCGCGCCTGCACCGCGATCGACGCGCCGAGCGCCTGCGCATGCAGTTGCGGCCAGAGCATATCGGGCAGGTAGTCGCGCGCGAGCACGCCCATGCCCGGGCCGATCCACGGATAGTCGGCCGCGCGATAACGCCAGAAGTGCTGATGCGAATCGATACGCACTGCGCCCATGATCCCCTCGTGTTCAATCGCCCCGGCGGCGGCGCGCATCGTCGCGATCGCCGCCGGCACGCCACGCTCAGTCGTACAACACCGCCGCGATCTTCGGATCGTCGATATTGGTCTTGTCGTACCAGTAGAAGCCGGTATCGATGACCTTCGGCAGCTTCTCGCCCTTGATCGCCTTCACGGCCGCCTCGACCGTCTTGTAGCCGATCCCGATCGGGTTCTGCGTGATCGCGCCGGCCATCAGCCCGCTGCGGATCGCATCCTTCTGCTGCTTGCCGGAGTCGTAGCCGACGATCACGACCTTGCGCTTCATCTCGCGCACGCCGTTGACCACGCCGATCGCCGAGCCCTCGTTGGTGCCGAACAGCCCCTTGAGCTTCGGATACGCCTGCAGGATCGACTTCGTCACTTCGGTCGATTTCAGCTGATCGCCTTCGCCGTACTGCACGGTCACGACCTGCACCTTCGGGTGCGCGGATTTCATCCGTTCGAGGAAGCCGTCGCGGCGGTCGATGCCGGTGCGGCTCGTCTGGTCGTGCGCGACCACGGCCACCTGCCCTTCGTCGCCGATCAGCGCGGCGAGCTTGTCGGCGGCGAGCGCGGCGGCCGCCTTGTTGTTGGTCGCGGCCGTCGTCACCGGAATGTCGCTGTCCACGCCCGAATCGAACGCGATCACCGGGATCTTCTCGGCCTGCGCCTTCTTCAGCAACGGCAGCGCGGCCTTGCTGTCGAGCGCCGCGAAGCCGAGCGCGGCCGGCTTCTTCGCGATCGCGGCCGACAGCATGTCGATCTGCTTGTCGACCATCGCCTCCGTTTCCGGCCCTTCGAACGTCACCTTCACCTTGTAGTCCTTCGCGGCCTGCGTCGCGCCCGATTTCACGGCCTGCCAGAACTGATGCTGGAAGCCTTTCGAGATCAGCGGGATGTACGTCTCCTGCGCCTGCGCGCCGGCCGTGACGCCGACGGCGAACGTCAGCCCGACGATCGCGTTCAACACCTTGCTCCTGATCACTTCGCGTCTCCTTGGTTGGTATCGACTGAAATGCCGGCCCGGCCGGCGGTGCAGCGCCTGGGTGCCCGTGTTCGTTTCTTCCTGCGCGCGTGCATCAGCGGCGGCGCCGGCGCAGAATGTCCACATAGACGGCGAGGATGATGATCACGCCCGTCACGACCGTCTGCCATTCCTGCGCGACCGACATGATGCGCAGCCCGTTGGTCAGCACGCTCATGATGAACGCGCCGATGATGGTGCCGACGATGCTGCCCGCGCCGCCCGACAGCGACGTGCCGCCGATCACGACGGCCGCGATCGCATCGAGCTCGTAGCCCTGCCCGAGCGCCGGCTGCGCGGAATTGAGCCGCGACGCGATCAGCAGGCCGGCGATCCCGCACACCGCGCCGCTGAACGTGTACACGGCGATCTTCCACGCGTCGACGTTCACGCCGGACAACCGCAGCGCTTCCTCGTTGCTGCCGAGCGCGAACGTGTAGCGGCCGAAGATCGTCCGATTCAGCACGATCGATGCGCCGATCGCGACGAGGAACAGGATCAGCACCGCGTTCGGGATCGGCAGCGCGGGGATCAGGTTGCCGATCAGCGAATCCTGCGCGATCGACGTGAAGCCCGGCGTATCGTTGAAGTAGATCGGCCGCGTGCCCGAGATCACGAGCGACAGCCCCTTGAGCAGCATCATCATGCCGAGCGTCGCGATGAACGGCGGCACCTTCATCTTCGCGATCACGAAGCCCGACACGCAGCCCGACAGCGCGCCGAAGCACAGCGCGGCCAGGATCCCGAGCGGCAGCGGCATCCCCCACTTCGTCAACACGACGCCGGCCATCACCGCGCAGAACGTCATCAGCGTGCCGACCGACAGGTCGATGCCGGACGTGATGATCACATACGTACAGGCGACGGCCAGCACGCCGTTCACGGCGGTGGCCTGCAGGATCGACACGAGGTTGTCGACTTCGAGGAAGTTCGACGACGCGAAGCTGAAGAACGCGATCAGCAGCACGAGGCTCGCGAACGCGAGCAGCTTCTGCCGCGCGGCCGGGTTGAAGAAGCGCGACTTCAGGCTCGATGCGGCGGCCGGCGTGTCGCCGGTGGCCAGGGGCGGAACGGGATGCGTATCGTTGGACATGATCGTTAGGCGTCTGAGCGTCTGATTCAGGACAACACGGTCGACTCGCGCTGCGTCGCGAGCTGCATGATCTTTTCCTGCGTGGCGTCGGCCGCGCGCAATTCGCCGGTCACGCGGCCTTCGCACATCACGAGAATCCGGTGGCTCATGCGCAGCACCTCGGGCAACTCCGACGAGATCATCACGATCGCCTTGCCGTCGGCGGCCAGCGCGTCGAGCAGCTTGTAGATCTCGCTTTTCGCGCCGACGTCGATGCCGCGCGTCGGCTCGTCGAAGAACAGGATGTCGCAGTCGCGCAGCAGCCACTTCGCGATCACGATCTTCTGCTGGTTGCCGCCAGACAGCAGTCGCGCGGGCTGCGCGACCGACGGCGTGCGGATCGCGAGCCGCCGTACGTACGACTGCGCGGCGTCGCGCATCGCGCGCGCATCGAGGAACAGGCCGCGGCGCACGAAGCGGCGCATGCTCGACAGCGCGATGTTGTTCTGCACGTCCATCCCGACCGCGAGCCCGAAGTGCTTGCGATCCTCGGACAGGTAGCCGATGCCATACTTCACCGCATCGGCGGGCGTGCGGATCGTCACGGCCCGGCCGTGCACGCGGATCTCGCCCGCGTCCACCGGATCCGCGCCGAACACCGCGCGCGCGACCTCGGTGCGGCCCGCGCCCATCAGCCCGGCGAAGCCGAGGATCTCGCCGCGCCGCAGCGTGAAGCCGACGTCGCGGATCGCGCGGCCGCGCGACAGCCCGCGCACCTCGAGCGCAATCTCGTTCGCGGACGTATCGGGCGGCGTGCGGCTTTCCGTATCGAGCTGGCGGCCGACCATCATCGAGATGATCGATTCCATCGACGTACCCGCCATCGGCACGGTCGCGACATACTTGCCGTCGCGCATCACGGTCACGCGATCGGCGATCTGGCGCAGCTCGTCCATCTTGTGCGAGATGTACACGATGCCGACCCCGTTCGCGCGCAGGTCGCGGATGATGCGGAACAGTTCGGCGATCTCCGCGTTGTTCAGCGCGGCGGTCGGCTCGTCCATGATCAGCGCGCGCGAGTCGAACGACAGCGCCTTCGCGATCTCGACCATCTGCTGCTTCGCGACCGTCAGCCGGCCGACCGGCGTGCGCGGGTCGAGATCGAGCCGCATCCGCCGGAAGATCGCGGCCGCGTCGCGGTTGAGTTTCTCTTCGTCGACGAACACGCCGAAGCGTCCGCGCGGCTCGCGGCCGATGAAGATGTTCTGCGCGACGCTCAGGTGATTCATCAGGTTCAGCTCCTGATGGATGATGCCGATGCCGAGCGCCTGGGCGGTGCGCGGATCGGCGATCTCCACCGCGCGGCCGTCCATCCGGATCTCGCCTTCGTCCTTCTGGTACACGCCCGCGAGAATCTTCATCAGCGTCGACTTGCCGGCGCCGTTCTCGCCCATCAGCGCATGCACTTCGCCCGCGCGCAGGTCGAAACGGCAATCGTCGAGCGCCTGCACGCCCGGAAAGCGCTTGCCGATGCCGGTCAGCGCGATCAGCGGCGGGGCGGTGTTCGGGTTCAGGTCGGGTTGCATCGCGCGCGGCCCTCAGCTGATCGCACGATCGAGATGCGTATAGCCGCCATCGACGAACAGCCACTGGCCCGTCGTGTGCGATGCGCGCTCCGACAGCAGGAACACGGCCGTGTCGGCAATTTCGTCGGCCGTCGTGAAGCGCCGGCCGAGCGGCACCTTGCCGGCAATCTCCGCGACCTTCGCTTGCGGGTCGTCGAAGCCGGCGATCCAGTTCTGGTAGAGCGGCGTCATCACTTCGGCCGGGATCACCGCGTTCACGCGCACGCCGTCGTCGCGCAACGCGACCGCCCATTCGCGCGTCAGCGCGAGCTGCGCGCCCTTCGACGCGCAATAGCCGCTCGTGTTGCCCTGCCCGGTCACGGCCGTCTTCGACGAGATGTTGACGATCGCGCCGCGCGCCGCCTTCAGGTGCGGCACGCAGTAATGCGCCATCACGTAGTAGTGGATCAGGTTGCGTTCGAGCGATGCGACGAACGCGTCGCGCCCGGCGTCGAGCCCGATGCTGTCGTTGATGCCCGCGTTGTTGACGAGCCCGTCGATGCGGCCGAAGCGCGCGATGGTTTGCGCGACGCCGTCGCGGCACTGCGCGTCGTCCTGCAGTTCGACCGTGACGCACGCGGCGCGCGGCTGTTTCCGCGTGAGTTCGCGCCAGAAGCCGTCGTCCGGTGCGTGGCGCGCGAACACCACCGGTATCGCGCCTTCGGCGGCCAGCCGCATCGAGATCGCGGCGCCGATGCCCGACGCGCCGCCGGTCACGATCACGACCTTGTCTTGCAGATTCAAATCCACTTCGCGTCTCCGTCGTTCATGTTGTCGCCGCGCACGGCGCGCGGGGTGCGCCCGACGCGCACAGCGCGCGCCGTCGTGCGTCGCCCGCGTCAGCCGCGGAACCGGTACTGCTCCAGCGATTCGGGCTTCATCTCGATCGAGAAACCGGGCGCGGTCGGCGGCATGTACGCCGCGTTACGCACCACGCACGGCTCGACGAAATGCTCGTGCAGGTGATCGACGTACTCGGTCACGCGCCCTTCCTTCGTGCCGGAGATGCACACGTAATCGATCATCGACAGATGCTGCACGTATTCGCACAGCCCGACGCCGCCCGCATGCGGGCACACCGGCAGCCCGTATTTCGCGGCCATCAGCATCACCGCGAGAATCTCGTTCACGCCGCCGAGCCGGCACGCATCGATCTGCACGACGTCGATCGCGCCGCGCGCGATGAACTGCTTGAACAGCACGCGGTTCTGGCACATCTCGCCCGTCGCGACCTGCACCGGCGCGATCGCCTCGCGGATCTTGCGATGCCCTTCGACGTCGTCGGGGCTCGTCGGCTCCTCGATGAACCACGGCCGCGCGAACGCGAGCTCGCGCACCCAGTCGATCGCCGCGTCCACTTCCCACACCTGGTTCGCGTCGATCATCAGCTTGCGCTCGGGGCCGATCACCTCGCGCGCGATCGTCACGCGGCGAATGTCGTCCTCGAGGTTCGCGCCGACTTTCAGCTTCACGTAGTCGAAACCCTCGTCCACCGCCTCGCGGCACAGCCGGCGCAGCTTGTCGTCGCTGTAGCCGAGCCAGCCGGCCGACGTCGTGTAGCACGGGTAGCCGTCGCGCTCCAGCGCGGCGATCCGCGCGGCCTTGCCGGGCGCTTGCCGGCGCAGCAGGTCGAGCGCTTCGTCCGGGCGCAGGCAGTCGGTCAGGTAGCGGAAGTCGATCGCCCGCACCAGCTCCTCCGGGCTCATGTCGGCGACGAGCCGCCACAGCGGCTTGCCGGCGGCCTTCGCCCACAAATCCCATACCGCATTGACGACGGCGCCCGTCGCCAGATGGATCGCGCCCTTGTCGGGGCCGATCCAGCGCAACTGGCTATCCGACGTGACGTGCCGCCAGAAGCGGCCCATGTCCTCGCGAATCCAGTCGAGGTCGAGGCCGACGACGAGGTGACGCATCGCATCGATCGCCGCGCAGCAGATTTCGTTGCCGCGGCCGATGGTGAACGTGAGCCCGTGACCTTCGAGCCCGTCGCGGTCGGTTTCGAGCACGACGTAGGCCGCCGAATAATCGGGGTCCGGATTCATCGCGTCGGACCCGTCGAGCTGGCGCGAGGTCGGAAAGCGCACGTCGAGGACGCGCATCGATCGAATGATAGGCATGACGAACCGTCCGTTAAAGGGAATCAGGCCTGCACGGTGCGCTGGCGTTGCTCGCCGAGCCCGTCGATGCCGAGCGTGATCACTTGTCCGGCACGCAGGTAGACGGGCGGCTTCTGCCCGAGGCCGACGCCCGGCGGCGTGCCGGTCGAGATCACGTCGCCCGGCTGCAGGCTCATGAAGCGGCTCAGGTAGCTGATCAGGTACGGCACGCGGAACACCATCGTCGCGGTCGTGCCGTTCTGGTAGCGGTGGCCGTCCACCTCGAGCCACAGCCGCAACGCGTGCGGATCGGGCACTTCGTCGGCCGTCACGAGCCACGGGCCGATGGGGCCGAACGTGTCGTTGCCCTTGCCCTTGTCCCACGTGCCGCCGCGCTCGAGCTGGTATTCGCGCTCCGACACGTCGTTGACGACGCAGTAGCCGGCGACGTGCGACAGCGCATCGGCTTCGTCGATATAGCGGCCGCCCTGGCCGACCACCACGCCGAGCTCGACTTCCCAGTCGGTTTTCTCCGAGCCGCGCGGGATCTCGACGTCGTCGTTCGGGCCCGAGATCGCGCTCGTCCACTTGCCGAACACGACGGGCTCCTTCGGCACCTCCATGCCCGATTCGGCCGCGTGATCCGAGTAGTTGAGCCCGATGCAGATGAACTTGCCGACGCGGCCGACGCACGCGCCGAGCCGCGGCGTGCCGTCGACGCGCGGCAGCGACGACGGGTCGAGATCGCGCAGCCGCGCGAGCGACGCGGGGGTCAGCGCGTCGCCGGCGATATCGTCGATCACGCCGGACAGGTCGCGAATGTGGCCCTGCGCATCCAGCAGGCCCGGCTTTTCATGGTGTTTGTCGCCAAATCTCAGCAGTTTCATGTCGTTGTCTGAACGGAAAGTGAATGGGAAGGCGCGGTCGGGCAGACGCGGTCGGCTAGACGCGGTAGGCCAGACGCGGTCAGTTCGACCAGCCGCCGTCGATCAGGTGAATCGTGCCGGTGGTGAACGACGCTTCGTCGGACGCCAGATACAGCGCGAGCGCGGCCACTTCGTCCGCGGTGCCGATGCGGCCGATCGGCTGGCGCGCGACGAATGCCTGGCGTACCTCGTCGGCGGACACGTGGCGCGTGCGCGCCTGGTCGGCGATGCGCTGCTCGAGCGACGGAGATTCGATCGTGCCCGGGCAGATCGCGTTGCAGCGGATGCCGCGCTCGACGAAATCGGCCGCCACCGCCTTGGTCAGCCCGATCACGGCGGCCTTGGTGGTGCCGTACACGAAGCGGTTCGGCACGCCCTTCACGCTCGACGCGGCCGACGCCATGTTGACGATCGACGCGCCGCCGGCTTCGAGCATCGCGGGCAGCAGCGCGCGGATCAGCCGGTACATCGACGTGACGTTCAGGTTCAGCGAGAACGCCCACGCGTCTTCGTCGCACTCGAGGATCGAGCCGTGGTGCACGTAGCCCGCGCAGTTGAACAGCACGTCGAACGCGCGTTCGCTCGCGGCGAGCGCGGTGATGTCGCTCGCGTCGGTGACGTCGAGCCGCCGCGTGACCAGCCGACCGCCCGCACGCTCGGCGTCGGCCTCGAGCCGCACCAGCGCGGCTTCGTTGACGTCCGTCGCCAGCACGTCGGCGCCCTCGCTCGCGAACCGCAGCGCGGTCGCGCGGCCGATGCCCTGCCCGGCCGCCGTCACCAGCGCGCGTTTGCCCTGCAATCTCATGAGCATGTCTCCGAAAAAGCCGGCCGCCAGTCGGCCGATTGGCACAAAGGACTAAAGGTCCAACCAATCATAGGAAGGGACGGCGTGTTTGTCACGAACTTGGGATTCAGTATTTACCCAGGGCTGCTCAATCCGTCGGGCGCGAGAATTCGGCGGGCGAGCGGCGTTGAAGCACCACCCCGCGGTCCGCTCAAACCCAATACCAGCGGGCCTTCCAGCCGATCACCGGGCAACGCCCGGCGCGGCGGACAACGTAAACTGACAAAAAAGTCATGTTCGCGTCAGGGTGTCAACGGGTGGCGCACGTCATCATGGTGCTGCCGGACCGCGCTTCCGGTACATCGCCCCCCTGCCCGCGCCGGATCCCTGCGGGCACCTCCGTCCCCCGGCGATGTATCCCGTGACTGGGCGAGCAGACACGGCGCGCGGCCCGATTTTCCGCCCCGGACTTTCCGTCCGGGGCTTTTTGTTCATGGTTTTTCAAGAAAATACGCGTGGATTGTTTCTAAATCGGCAAAAGGTAATTCGAGCCGGACAGGATGTTTTTTCCGGTCACAGACGCTTACATTTAGCGCACCACTCATGGAAACCGCTACGGATTCGCCATCGGGTAGTGACATCCACTGCCACGGCCGAAACCGCACGAGCTTTAGGAAACGGCAAAATGAAGGCCTCCAAATCCCTGCCTGCGCTCGATCCCGCCGACGTCCACGTCGAAATTCTGGAACGTTCCGATACGCTGCTCGTCGTGCGCTGGGTCGAACCCGGCCGCTGTCACTACGGCGAACAACGCTGGCGCCGCCGCTTCGCGCAGCGCACCGGTACCTGCGCGTTGTCGCGCCAGGTCATCCACCGCGGCGACGAAGTGTTCCGCCCGGCCGAGCGCCCGGCCCCCGCGAACGCCGCCGCCATGATCTCCGCCGCCGAGGTGCTCGCGCTGGCCGGCAGCAGGTAACGCCTGCCGGCCGTGCGCCGGGCTGGCGGTGCCACGCCATATGCCAGCCCTAGAAGCGCCGGTCTAATTCTCCTGCTTGTCTGCGACGTCCGTCCGCACTATCGTTACATCACTCGATGTAACGATTACGTGTCGCGGCCGACCGGTCGCGCCGATGGAGGCAGACATGCATTCATGGAGCGCGCGCCACGTGCCGGCGCAAGGCGGCAAGGTCGCGGTCGTGACGGGCGCCAACAGCGGCCTCGGCTGGCAGCTCGCGGAGACGCTGGCCGCGAAAGGCGCGACGGTCGTGATGGGCTGCCGCGACGCCGCGCGCGGCGCGCAGGCGGCCGACGCGATCCGCCGGCTTCATCCTCACGCACGCGTCGAAGTCGATCCGCTCGACCTCGCCGATCTCGCGTCGATCGCGCGCTTCGCGGCCGACGTCGGCGAACGCCACGGCCGCGTCGACATCCTGTGCAACAACGCCGGCGTGATGTTCCTGCCGCTGCGGCACACGCGCGACGGCTTCGAGATGCAGTTCGGCACCAACCACCTTGGCCATTTCGCGCTGACTGGCCATCTGCTGCCGGCGCTGGGCGCCGCGCGCCGGCCGCGCGTCGTCACGATGTCGAGCGGCTTCAACCGCGGCGGCCGGATTCGCGTGGACGACCTGCGCGCCGCGCAGCGCTACAACCGTTATCTCGCTTACTGCGACAGCAAGCTCGCGAACCTCGTGTTCGCGATCGAGTTGCAGCGCCGCTTCGAACGCGCGGCGTTCGCCGGCATCAGCGTGGCCGCGCACCCCGGCTACGCGGCGACCAACCTGCAGTTCGCGGGCCCGGCGATGGACCGCTCGCCCGCTCGCGCCGCGCTGATGCGTGCCGCGAACCGTTATCTCGCCCAGCCGGCCGACCAGGGCGCGCTGCCGGCGATTCATGCGGCGACGTCGCCCGATCTGGCCGGCGGCGCGTACATCGGTCCGTCCGGCTGGTTCGAATCGCGCGGGCTGCCGGCGCCGGCGAGCGTGCCGCGCGCGGCGCGCAATGCGGCCTCCGCGGCGTTGCTGTGGGAAGCATCGGAAGCCGCGACGGGTGTGCGCTTTCTCAGCGCCGACGCGCCCGCCGGACGCTCGCAGCGCCGGCCGTTCGACACGGCGGCCGAGGCACGCTGAACCGCGCACCGCCCGCCGCAACATTCTTCATACTTATTGCGCCCACCGAAAAGAAAGCCCGTTGAAAGACTGATTCGACGCCGTACTGTTACCAGCCAGGAAACAATTTATCGTCAAAATCAGCGTTTACCCTGAACACGCCGGTGACTAAGATTTGATCAATCGCTCAAGACATGGTGTCGAAAGCGAACTCAATAAAACACCGGAGGTCACCATGAAATCGCTCGTTTCCGCAGTCGTTGCCGCTGCCGCCCTGTCCGCTTCGTTCGGCGCGTTTGCCCAAAGCACCGTGACGCGCGCTCAAGTGCGCAACGAACTCGTCCAGCTCGAACAAGCCGGCTACAAGCCGGGCGTGTCGAGCCCGTACTACCCGAACGACATCCAGAGCGCCGAAGCGCGCGTGCATGGCGCCGACACCAGCGGCTACGGCGCGCAACCGGCGCCGCTCGTCCACTCGGGCGCACCGGCCGCCGCTTCGTCGAACGCACGCGACTCGATCTTCTTCGGCCAGTAAGCCGAGGCGCCCCGGCGGGCGCCGCGCGTCGCGCGATGAAGTCACGCAGTCCTGACGAGCCCCGTTCGCGGGGCTCGTGTTCTTTGTGAAACGCATACCTCCGCCGCCCGGCAGCGGGTGGCTTCGCCCGGACGCCTCGCGTCCGGGTGCTTTTTCCCCGAAAAGGCGTGCGTGAATGCGCCGTGTGCGCGGGTCAGCGCACCGCGGCCGGCACCGACCGCGACAGCACCCGCCACCGCGACAGCAACTCGTCGCGATCGACGTAGCAGCCCTGCAAGTGCCGGCGGCCCGTCGACGGCTCGAACGCCGTGCGCGCATGCAGCACGCGCCGGTTGTCGAACGCCCACATGTCGCCCGCCCGCAGTCGGCGCTGCACGCGAAAGCGCGGTTCGCGCGCCAGCGCGAGGAACCGCCGGTACGCGCGATAGACGGCCGCCACCGAGCCGGCCGGCGCATCGAGCGGCCCGCGCAGGAAGTTCGCGACACGCACTTCCGTCACGTTGCCGCGCGCATCGCGCCCGATCACCGGCGCCGAACAGCGGTAGTCGCTGTTCGCGCTCTTGTTCCAGAACTCGAACGGCGTCGACGCGAGCCGCTCGAAATCGTCCGGATGTTCGCGCCGCAGCGCATCCGCGAGCGCGAAGCCGTCGAGGAAGATGCTGTCGCCGCCCGTCGCATCGTTCGCAAGGCAATGCAGGAACTGCACGCCCGGCTGCAATTCGCGCGTCGGCAGGTCGGTGTGCGGCGGCAGATTCAGCGACGTATACGCATTGCTGTCCGGGCGCGGCTTCGATTCGACGTCGAACAGCACGCCGAAATTGCTTTCGCGGATCAGGCCGACGCGGCGCGCGATCTCGTCCACGCGGCCGCGCTCGGCCGGCACGCCCTCGACGAGCGTGAGCCCCGTGCGCTGCAATGCGCCGAGCCATGCGAACAACGCGCGGTCGTCATCCATCACGTCGCGCCACGCGAACACACCGATCGCCGTTGCATCGTCGCCGGTCCATACGTGCCGCCCGTGCGCGGCCACGCGCTCGGCGCGCGACGCGTCGTCGTACGCATGCGCACGCAACCATCCCGGCGACCACGCGCTGCGGTGCCCGTCGTTCCATTCCACATGCAGCGCGCCGTCGGTTTCGACGTGCACGGTGAGCGCGGACAGATCGTCGCGCGCATCGGCGATCTCGAACACCTGTTCGCGCGTGATCGCATGCACGCACGCCGAACACGCGCAGTTGTCGCGCAGCCAGTCGAAATGAAATGGCGATCGTCGCGCGTCGCTCCACTCGACGTGCACCGCGCCATCGCCGATCGTCGCCGCCGCGATGGCCGCGTCGGCCGAAAACGTCCGCCAGTCCTCGATACGGTGTTGCGCTGCTGCCTGCATCGTTGCCTCCCGGAAAACGCCCGCTACGCGTATGGTGCGAGCAAGAACCCGCCGACCGTCCGGTGCATCCGTGCGGCCTGCGGGCTCGTCCCGAGCGCGCGCCAGCAGCCGTGCACCAGCCCCTCTCCCATCCAGTAGTGCGCGACGCCGCCGGCCGCGCGAATCCGCTCGACGTACACGCGCGCATCGTCGCGCAGCGGATCATGCTCCGCGCCGATCGCCAGCACCGGCGGCAGCCCGTCGAAGCGAGTGGCTTCGAGCGGCACCGACGCACGCAGCAGCGGATCGCCGTCGCGCAGCACGTCGCGAAGGCTGCCGCTCCAGTACAGCTCACGATAGCGGTGCACGTCGTCGAGCGTCAGCATCGGCGCGTGCGCTTCGGCTTCGCGCGCGGGCGATTGCGGTTCGAAGCCGAGCATCGGATAGACGAGCGCGATGCCGTCCACGCCGCTTTCGCCCGCATCGCGCAGCGCGGTCGCCACCGCCGCCGCGAGCATCCCGCCCGCGCTGTCGCCCGCGAGCGTCAGCGGATGCACGCAGCGCCCGAACGGCCAGCGGGCATCGCGTGCGGCACGCGTGACGGCCAGGCAATCTTCAAGGGCGGCCGGCGCACGGTGTTCGGGCGCCAGCCGATAGTCGACCGCGATCACGTCGAGGCCGGTATCGGCCGCCAGTTGCGCGGTGATCAACGCATGGCTGTCGAGCGAGCCGACGACGAAACCGCCCCCATGAAAAAACAGCACCGTGCCGCGCGGCGCGCCGTGCACGGACGTATAGCGCCGCAGCGCGATCGTGCGGCCGTCCGGCGCGTGCCACTCGGCGTTCTGCTGCACGATGCCGGCCGGCAGCGCGGCCGGCGTCCATTCGGCCGCGAAGCGGTCGTAGAGGCGGCGCTGCTCGCCGGCCGAGCGCGCCGCCGCATCGGCCGGATACCACGCGTCGACGGCCGCGACGAACGCCGCGATTTCCGGTTCGAGCATCGTGTGCGCTCCGCGGCGGAAGTTGAAGGTCGAAGATCGACGGTAAAGCGCGCCGCTAGCGACGCGGCGGCAGCGCGATCACGCGGCCCGCATACGCGGGCGCCGCGCAATCGCGCTGCAACGCATGCAGTTCCGCCACGCGCGCGGCCACGTCGTCGTCGAACGGCGCCGATTTCGCGCCGTCGCGCGTATCGACGTGCAGCAGCATCTGCTCGCTCGCCGATACTGCGTCGTCATGCCCTTGCGCGAACAGTTCGAGATACAGGTGCAGCCGCTTCGCGTCGTGCGCGAGCACGCGCGCATCGACGCGCACCGGCGTGCCTTCCTTGATCTCGTGCAGGTAGTTCACGTGCGCTTCGAGCGTGTAGACCGAGCGGCCCCGCGCGCGACGCGCGGCGTCGTCGAGGCCGATGCGATCCAGCAACGCATCGGTCGCGAAGCTGAAGATCAGCAGGTAGAACGCATCGCGCAGGTGGCCGTTGTAGTCGACCCATTCGGGCCGCACCACGTCGCGGTAAATCGTCAGCGGGGTATCGCCCGTCATCGCCAGTCCTTTATTCCTCGAATCGCATCCCGTGCCGCGCCTTCACCGCGGCGATCGCCTTCAGCACCTCGGTGATGCACTCGTCGCGATAGCGTTCGAGTTCCTTGATGCTGCGCGCGCCCTGCTGTTCGGTCGTGCCTTCGACGACGCTGTCGATCAGCGCGTCGGTGAGCTTCGGCGCGACCAGCTTCGTCCATGGCAGTTCGAGCGCGGGGCCGAACTGCTGCATGAAGTGTCGCATGCCCGCGTCGCCGCCGGCGAGCGTATAGGTCAGGAACGTGCCCATGAACGACCAGCGGATACCCGCGCCGAAACGGATTGCGTCGTCGATCTCGCCGGTCGTCGCGACGCCTTCGTTGACGAGATGCAGCGCCTCGCGCCACAACGCTTCGAGCAAACGATCCGCGATGAAGCCCGGCACTTCCTTGCGCACGTGCAGCGGCCGCATGCCGAGCTTGCGGTAGATCTCCATCGCGGCTTCGACCGCTTCCGGCGACGTGCGCGCGCCGCCGAGCACCTCGACGAGCGGCAGCAGGTAGACCGGATTGAACGGGTGGCCGACCACGCAGCGCTCCGGATGCGTCGCACGCGCATAGAAGTCGGTCGGCAGCAGCCCCGACGTCGACGACGCGATGATCGCGTCCGGCTTCGCCGCGCGGCTGATCTGCTCGTGCAGTTCGAGCTTCAGCGCCTCGCGCTCGGGCGCGCTTTCCTGGATGAAATCGGCATCGGCGACGCACGCTTCGATCGTCGACACGAACCGCAGCCGCGCCGGATCGGCGCCCGGCGCGAGGCCGACGCGCTCGAGCGCGGGCCACGCGTTCGCGACGTTCGCGCGCAGCCGTGCTTCGGCGCCGGGCGCCGGGTCCCACACGACCACGTCGAGACCGTGCGCGAGCGCACGGCAAATCCATCCGCTGCCGATGACGCCGGTGCCGATCGCGGCGAACGTCTTGATGTCGGTCTTCACAGCCATGTCAACGCATCCTTCGAATCAGGGGAAATCGATGGCGGCCGCGCGTGGACGCACGCCGCCGTGTCATGCCGGTCAGTAGGTGAAAAAACTCACGCGAATTCGGCGATCGCGCGGCGTTCGAGCGGACGCTCGCCGCGCGCCGGCAAGCCGAGCTTGCGGCGGCCTTCGGCCGGCGTCAGCACGCGCCCGCCGAGCCGTTCGATGATTTCGCGCGCGCGCTCGACGAGCGTGCCGTTGGTCGCATGCACGCCGCGGTCGAGCCAGATGTTGTCTTCGAGGCCCACGCGTACGTGGCCGCCGAGCAGCATCGCCTGCGCGACCATCGGCATCTGCATGCGGCCGATTCCGAAGCCGGCCCAGTGCGCGCCCGGCGGCAGGTTGTCGACCATCGCCTTCATCGTGCCGGTGTCGGCCGGCGCGCCCCACGGGATGCCGAGGCACAGCTGGAACAGCGGCGGATCGTCGAGCAGCCCTTCCTTCAGCAACTGCTTCGCGAACCACAGATGGCCCGTATCGAAGATCTCCAGCTCCGGCTTCACGCCGAGCTCCTGGATGCGCTTCGCGCCGGCGCGCAACTGCGCGGGCGTCGACACGTAGATGTAATCGCCGTCGCCGAAATTCAGCGTGCCGCAATCGAGCGTGCAGATCTCGGGCAACAGTTCCTCGACGTGCGCGAGACGCGTGAGGCCGCCGACGAGATCGGTGCCCTTGCCGAAGCGCATCGGGTCCTCGCCGGGGCCGATCTCGAGATCGCCGCCCATGCCGGCCGTCAGGTTGATGATCACGTCGACGTCGGCCGAGCGGATGCGGTCGACCACCTCGCGATACAGGTTCGGGTCGCGGCTGCCGCGCCCGGTTAGCGGATCGCGCACGTGGCAGTGGGCGACCGTCGCGCCGGCCTTCGCGGCTTCGATCGCGGCGGCCGCGATCTCCTTCGGCGTGACGGGAATCGCCGGATGCTTGCCGACCGTATCGCCCGCGCCGGTGACGGCGCAGGTGATGATGACTTCGTGATTCATGCTGGATGCCTCGCTTGATTCGGGTTGTGTCGCATTGCGGGTAGCGCGCGGGCGCCGGCCATCACAGGCCGAGATACGCCTTCACGGCTGGCAGGCCGTCCTTGCCGTCGAACGTCTTGACGCCCGCGAGCCACGGATCGAGCACCTGCGGGTTCTTCTTCAGGTACGCCTTCGCGGCCTCGGCCGGCTTGGTCTTGTTCATCACCGACTGCATCAGCTGGTTCTCGAGCTGCGTCGAGAAGCGCAGGTTCGTCACGAGCTTGCCCGCGTTCGGGCAGCGCGCGATGAAGTCGGGCGCGGTGAGCGTGTACACGCGCGCCTCGCCGTAGTTCGGCCCGAACGCCGCGTCGCCGCCCGACAGGTAATTCATGCTGAGCTGAATGTTCATCGGGTGCGGCTCCCAGCCGAGGAACACGACCCACTTCTTCTCGCGAATCGCGCGCTCGACCGTCACGAGCATCCCGGCCTCGCTCGATTCGACGAGCTTGAAGCCGCCGAGCCCGTACTGGTTCGTGTCGATCATCTTCTGGATCGTTGCGTTCGCGCTGCTGCCCGGCTCGATCCCGTAGATCTTGCCGTCGAGTTCCGCGCGGTGTTTCGCGATGTCGTCGAAGGTCTTCAGGCCGGCCTGGTACACGTAGCTCGGCACCGCGAGCGTCGCCTTCGCGCCGGACAGGTTCGGCGGCTCGACGACGTTGATCGATTTGCTGTCGAGGAACGGTTGCAACTGCTTCTGTTGCACGGGCCACCAATAGCCGAGCGACACGTCGAGCTGCTTGCTCTTGAGGCCGGCGAACGAGATCGGCACCGATGCGATCGTCGTGGTCGGCTTGTAGCCGAGCGCCTCGAACACGGTCGACGCGAGCGCGGTGGTCGACGTGATGTCGGTCCAGCCGATATCCGCGAAACGCACGGTGCGGCAGGTCGCGGCCTCCGTCTCGGCCAGCGCGGCCTGCGTGAACGCGCCCGTCGCCAGCACGGCCGCGGCGAGCGCGGCGATCTTCGTCGACTTCATGGTTCGATTCCTCCCGGTTGGTCTCGCGGCAGCCGGTGCGCGAAGTGTGCGCCGGCCTGCATCGTGGGAGTAAAAGTAACGAGCCATATTCGCCGCGAGAAGACCGGCGGCGACCTGTTCTTGCCTGTTTGCGACTATGAGTGGAAACCACTAGGTTTCGTCTGAGGCTTGACCGACGGGGGTTTGGGGTTTTTATGGAGATCCGCCGGATTGCCCGGATGCGGCGCGCACCTTTCGATTCCGCCACGGCGTTGCTGACGGATTTCCGACGCGTTGCCGGATGTCGTGGGCCGGCCCTATGCTGGCAGTCGCCGGGCGTTCGCGCGCGGCTCGCCCCGTTGCCGTGCCGCACCGGGCCCGGACGTCGCGCGTCGCCGGAACGAATGCAGACGGACACGGCCGCCCGTCGCGACGTCAGTCTTCGATCTTTCCGCCAAGGAACACCATGATGCTTGCCGCTTTCTTCGTCGTCGCCCTTGTCGCCCTCATCGCGCCCATGTACCGCGGCGTGATGCGCGGCGCGGATGCGAAACTTCGCGCGCGATTCGATGAGGAGGCCCCGCGCGGCGATGCGGCACGCCAGTTGATGCGCGACGCGGGATACAACGTCTGATCGGCATACCCCGCATCGCGCGGCATTCAGCGAGCGCGATCCGCGTCGCCGGCGCGGCGTGCGTCATTGTCGGGGGGGTGCTGATCCGCGCGTGACGGCCGCGCTTGCGTTCCCGATACGCCGGAAACGCACGCATTCGCCGCGACGCTCACGCGTAGTTCATCATCACCGACTTGCTTTCCGTGTACTGGTCGATCACCGCACGGCCGAGCTCGCGGCCGAAGCCCGACTGCTTCATCCCACCGAACGGCAACGCGTTGTCGAGCAGCGAGTGGCAGTTGACCCACACGGTGCCGGCCGCAATACGCGGAATCAGCTTGTGGATCGCCGCAAGATCGTTCGACCAGATGCTCGCGCCGAGGCCATACGGGGTGTCGTTCGCGAGCCGTACGGCCGTGTCGACGTCGTCGAACGGCATCGCGACGAGCACCGGCCCGAAAATCTCCTCGCGCACCACGCGCATCGCATGCGTCGTATCGACCAGCACCGTCGGTTCGACGAAGAAGCCGGGGCCGTCGATCGCGCGGCCGCCCGCCGCCGCGCGCGCACCCTCGCCGAACCCCGAGTCGATGTAACCGCATACGCGCTCGCGCTGCTTCGCCGACACGAGCGGGCCGACCTGCGTGGCCCGATCCATCCCCGGGCCGATCTTCAGGCTCGCGGCGATCTTCGCGACGCGCTCGATCACGCCGTCGAACACCTTCGCGTGGATGTACGCGCGCGACCCGGCCGTACACACCTGCCCCTGATTGAAGAAGATCGCGTTCGCGACGCCCAGCGCGGCCTTGTCGAGATCGACGTCGGGCAGCACGATCACCGGCGACTTGCCGCCGAGTTCCAGCGACATCCGCGTCATGTTGTCGAGCGCCGCGTGGCCGATCGTCTTGCCCGTCTGCGTCGATCCGGTGAACGCGATCTTGTCGATGCGCGGATCGCGCGACAGCGCCGCGCCGGCCGTGTGACCGTAGCCGGTGACGATATTGACGACGCCGTCCGGGAACCCGGCCGCCTGGATCAGCTCGCCCAGCCGCAATGCGCTCAGCGGCGTGTCCTCGGCCGGCTTCAGCACGACGGTGCAGCCGGTCGCCAGCGCCGGCGCGATTTTCCATGCGGCCATCAGCAGCGGGAAATTCCACGGAATGATCGCGCCGACCACGCCGACGGGCTCCTTGCGCGTATAGGCGAAGATCTCGCTGTCCGGCAGGTACGGCATGCCGGCATCGATCACGCTGCCTTCGATCTTCGTCGCCCAGCCGGCCATGTAGCGGAAGCACTGCGCGGCCATCGCGACGTCGAGCCCCTGCGCGACCATCACCGGCTTGCCGTTGTCGAGCGATTCGATCTCGGCAAGCTCGCGCGCGTGGGTTTCGATCAGGTCGGCGAGCGCGAGCATCAGGCGCTCGCGGTCGGTGGTCTTCGCGCTGCGCCACGGGCCCGCATCGAAGGCGCGGCGCGCGGCAGCGACCGCCTGCTGCACGTCGCGCTCGTCGGCTTCGGGCACCCGTGCGATCACGGTGCCGTCGGCCGGGTTCACCACATCGAGTTCGCGACCCGACGCGGCATCGCACCATTCGGCGCCGATCAGCATCTTCTTCGGCTTCGCGAGAAACGCGCGCGTTGCGTCGAGCAGCGCAAAGGTTTCGTTCGTCTTCATGTTCACGTTTCCTTGATTCGTTGAATGAGTCGGTCAATAGCGATCCGTGACGCCGTCGATCCCGCGCGCCTGCAACGCGCGGACGAGGCCGGCGCGCACGGTCGCGACGTCGGACAATGCGGGACGGCGGTGCGCGGCGACTTCGGCGGCCGTATACGGCTTGAAGTCGCGCGGCAGCGCATCGCGGTTCATCGTCGTCAGCACCCAGTTGAGCACGTCGGCCAGCTCCCGATCCGACAGCGCCGAGTTCGACGCGCCGGGCACGCGCATCACGTACTCGCGCCCGGCCGGCAGGTGCGTGAAATAGCCGAGCGAATTCGCGAGCGGCGGCACCTTGCCGGGAATGCCGCCACCCGTGGCCGTGTGGCAACCCATGCAGTTCAGCACCCAGTGCTGCCGCGCGAGCGCGGCATCGGCCGCGCCGTCGGCCCGTGCGGGCGTGGCGAACGCGCAAGCCGCCGCGCCCGCCAGCAGCAGCCGGGACGGCAGGCGATGCGATATGCCGCCGAGCCGCGACGCCAACGCGCACCGCCTGCCGCGTGCCGGCGCGCCAACGCCGCTCACAGGCCGAGCCCCTTGATCACCGCCGCGCGCTGCGCATGCACGGCCGCGCCGTCCATCGGCTTCGCGCGCGCCGCGCGGATATCGGCGGCCGTGAACGGCTTCGCGTCGGCGTGCTGCGCGTTGAGGTCGAACACGACGTAGTTGAGCACGTGCGCGATGTCGTCGTCGCTCGCGCTCGCGAACGACGGCATCTTGAAGTTGTAGCGCTTGCCATGCACGTCGATCTCGCCGAACATCCCGTGCAGCAGCGTCGCGATCAGTTGCGCTCGCCCCGCTTCCGCCGCCGCATACTTGCCCGGATACTCGGTCAGCGGCGGCGCGAGGCCGTCCTGCCCTTTCCCGCCCGCCTGGTGACACACCACGCACTGCGCGTCGAACAGGCCTTTTCCGGCCGGGTAATGGACGGTTGCCTGTGCGCCCGCCGCGGCGGGCCACGCGAAGGCCGCCACGGCCGTCATGCACGCCACGACGATCTTTCCTGCCTGCGTCACTTTCATTGTTTTGCCGCTCCCAGCAGAACCGAAACCGAACAGTGGTAATTCGAATTACCGTTCGCCATGCACCAGTTGATGTCGTTGTTCAGCGACAGCTTGTACAGCGGCTTCTCGCGCTCGTTGCGGTTGCAGAAGCATTTGCCGCACGAGGTCTTGCCGCAGCAGTCGTTGTACGACACGATGTAGTCCGAACCGTCGTGCGGATTGCGGCAGGTGCCGATCCACGTGATCGGCGAAGGCGTCGTGCCCGGTGGACAACTGCTCGACGTGCCGCCGCAGCAGCTGCAGAGCCAGCCGTCGATCGCGCAGTATTTCCAGTAGTCGCAGCTCGTCGGGTCGTCGCTCGCGCCCGCCGCGGCGGCGCCGGATGCGCCTGACGCCCCCGACACCGCCTCGGCCGCATACGCGGTACGGTCGACGGGCAGCAGCGGCAACAGCGCCGACCCCACCAGCACCTTGCCGAGCTTCGCCATCGCGCCGCGCCGCGAGCTGTGCTGCGCGACGCCGCGCGCCGACCGCTCGAACCATGAATCAAACACGCCCATGTCGTCGTTCTCCAATGACGTTGAAAAAGGTTCGGCCGGTCATGCGTGCCGCGCGTGCGCGTCGTGGGCATCGTGGCCGTGATCGCCGTGCACGAACTGCTGCAACGACGCGACGCCGCGCTCCTTCGCCTCGAACAGGCTCTCGAGATGCTCGCGCGTGTTGACGAGCCCCTTCGCGCGCACGGTGCCCGTTTCGTCGAGCAGGACCGCATACGGCAGCTTGCCGATCTGATAAGCGAGGCCGAGCTCCTGCGACAGCACGTACGGGAAGCGCCCGAGGTCGTGCTTTCGCGCGAAGCGCGTGTGTTCGTCGGCATCGCCGTCGCTCGCGAGCACGATGTTCACCGGCGTCGCCTCGCTGGCCTGCAGCGACGGCAGCAGCGGCAGCAGCTTCTTGCAGACCGGGCACGTCGGCGACAGGAAGAACAGCAGCGTGGCCTTGCCCGCTGCATCGATGCCGCCGACCTTCACATGCGACCCGCGAATGTCGGCCAGTTCGAACGTCGGCGCGATCGCGCCGACCGCCGGCCCCTTGTCGATCATCAGCGCGCCGGCCGGCATGATGCGTTCGTACAGGATGCCGATCTGGCGCACCAGCGCGAGGCAGATCGCGCCGAGCGCGAGGACGGCCACCCACAACAGGGCGGTGGAAACGGTGAGAGCGGTTTGCATCATGAATTCCTCAGATGAGAAAGGCGCGGGACGTTGGCGAGCAGCACGTCGACGGTGAGCAGCGCGCAGACGATCAGCAGCACGGAGAAGAACAGCGTCAGGTAGTCGAGCCACACGATGGCGCGCACGCCCGGCTCGACGAAGGCGGTCGCCGCCAGCGCGACGAGCAGCAGCACGCGGCCGACATGCAGCCAGCCGATGCCGCGCAGTGCGTCCGCACGCGCGGCCGTGAAGCCGGAACAGCCGCAATCGATGTCGGTGCGGCCGCGCAGCAGATTGATCGCGAGCCCGGCGGCAAACGCCGCGAGCAGCGCGATCAGGCCGCTCGCGCCGGCCGCGCGTGTGTCGGGAAACAGCAGCGCCACCGCGGCGACCACTTCCGCGAGCGGAATCGCGAACGCGACGGGCGCGGTCAGCGCATCGGGCAGCAGCCGGTAGCCGGCAAGCGCCTGGCGGAACGCGGCGGGCCGGCGCATCTTTGCGAAGGCGCCGAGCAGCACGACGGCGGCCGCGCCGGCCTGCGCGCTGGTGGCGAGTACGGGATCGAGTGTCATCGCGGCCTCACGGGTTGACGAGCAGCGACGACGTATTGCCGACCTGCTTCTCGACGTGCCGCAGCGCGCCGGTGAGCGCGTCCATCACGACGAGGTCGGAGGTCGCCGTCAGCCCGTAGAAGAGCGGCTTGTCGTCTTCGCTGACCTGAATCGACACGAGCGGCTCGACCTTCATCTGCGCGAGATCCCAGCGCGCGACGCGCTGTTTCGTCTTCAGGTCGTATACCCACACCTGCGTGCCGGGATCCTTGTGCGAACCGTCGGCGCCCTTGTGCATCAGCACGTAGTAGCGGTGCTGCTTCGCGTGCACGGCCGTCTGCTGCAGGCCGCCCGGGCGCCAGCCCTCGGCGCGCTCGGCGTCCGTCAGCAGTGGCCACGGCTTGCCGAACGCCGGCTTGTCGCCGCTGAAATCGGCGCTACGCACGTTGCCGCCGTAGGTGGTGAACAGATAGCCGCCGTCGTACCGCGACGCGTTCACGAACGCCGGATCCCTGTCGACGTCGATAAACGCGTCCGACATCGTGCGCTTCGCCTCCTTGCCGTTCGCGTCGAGCGTGACGGTCAGCGCCTTGCCGCTTTCGCACAGCGCGGTGAAGCGGTCGTTACCCGACGGATAGGCGAGCACGCACGCGGCCATGTCGATCTCCGACAGCACCTGCTTCGAGACGGCGTCGATCACCGTCACGGACGCGGCCGGCGTGATGTTCGCGACGTACAGCCGCTTGCCGTCCGCGCTGAACGCGGTGTTGTACGGCGACGGCACGTGTTGCGCGTGCTTCGCCGGAATCACGATCTCGCCCGCGTGATCGAGCGTCGTGTTGTCGATCATCTCGACGACGTCGGTGCGCGTGCCGTGCGAGCCGCGCGAGAAGTAAGTCGTCGCGACGAAGCTCGTCTTGCGGTCCGGCGAGATCGCGAAACCGGGGGCGAAGCCGCCGTCGATCTGGCCGAGCAGCTTCTTCGCATCGGCGTCGTACACGTGGATGCGCCCGTCGGTCATCGACGGCATCGAGATGTCGACGACATAGACCTCGTGCGGATGCCACGGCGGCATCTTCCGCACGGCCAGCTCTTCGGGTTTTTCCGTCGCGTTCGCGCTGCCGGCCCATGCCGCCGCCAATGCCAGCGTCGCCGCGAGCGCCGCGGTTCGTCGCCTTGTCCTCATGCCGCCTCCAGTGGGGAATTCACGTTGTGTGAGGCGACTGTAGTTCGACAATAAATGCGTCCAGCACCCGGACCGGCAACGCGTACGTGCCGATTCGGGATATCGGAAATGTGCGTGAAAGCCTCGCGGCGGCATGCGTTGCGCCCCTCTGAAGCACGCGCACGGAATAGCGCTGGCCCGTATTGCGTCGACCGCCCGGTCGGTTTAATCTTGCGCGGTCCGAACGATCGCCGGAGGTGCCGTGCTCGCGTTTCATCAGAGGTTCGACGACGCAGATCGGCATGCGGAGGCGCTGCGCGGCTGGAATCAGCGTTACGACCAGATCGGCTCCGGCGCGTATCGCAGCGCGGTCAAATACGCGGTGCTCGATGGCGTCCAGCTGTTCCAGGAAGCGGCGAACGTGCGCATCATCCAGCGCGGATGTTTGCCGCACGGCCATACGGTGTTCGGCATGCCTCTGACCGGCTCGGGCACCTTCGCGTTCGGCGACGCGCGCCTCGAACGCGGCACGATCGTGATGGCGCGCGGCGGCATACCGTTCGAACTCCATTCACCCGACGACATGTCGCTGATCGGCGTGGTCATCGAACCCGAATTGATGCAGCAGATCGAAGATGCCGCCGACGTCCGGCTGGATGCACGCGCGCTGCGGCGCGGCGTCGTCGAGGTGCCGGTCGCCGCACGCGAACGCGCGAGCGTGCAGCTCGCGACGCTGCTCGAACGCGTGCTGTCGGCGCCCGACACGTTCGATTCGGCCCGCGCGCAGTGCTCGATGCGCGCCGACGTCGGCAACGTGCTCGTCGATCTCCTCACGTACCGGATGCCCGAGCCGTCGAACCGGCTCACGCACGCCTGCCACGCCGACATCGTGCGCCGCGTGCACGACTACGTGATCGAGCACCCGGAAGCGCCGGTCGACATCCTGAGCCTCTGCACGCAATTGCGCGTGAGCCGGCGCACGATGCAGAACAGCTTTCAGTCGGTCGTCCAGACGAGCCCGCTCAACTACACGCGCTCGCTGCGCCTCGCGCAGGTCCGGCGCCTGCTGCTCGACCCGCGGCAATCCGACCTGCCGATCAGCGAGGCGGCCGCGCGCTGGGGCTTCATGCATCTCGGGCATTTCGCGAACGCGTACAAAGCCCAGTTCGGCGAATTGCCGTCGACGACCGTGCGCCGGACGGTGCATCGTGCGAAAACGCGCTGAGCGCCGGCAAAACCCGCGATAATCGGGCTTGAACGTCCGGCGAGCGCGCCGGGCGCGGCCCGCTCGCCGCGTCGCGCGGTGCGCGACGACCACCCGCTTCCACCCACGCTCCGATGCCCGAGGATTTCCACTTCCTGCTGCTGCCCGGCTTCTCCGCGCTCGGCTTCATGTCCGCGGTCGAGCCGCTGCGCGTCGCGAACCGCTTTCGCACCGAGCTCTATCGCTGGCACGTGATCAGCGCGGACGGCGCGCCGGTCGCCGCGAGCAACGGCATTCCGGTCGCCGCCGAAGCCGCGTGCGCGGACGTCCCGCGGGTCGATACGGTGTTCGTCGTCGCGGGCTTCGATCCGCTCGTCTGCTACACGCGTACGCTCGGCGACTGGCTGCGCCGCCAGCACCGGCATGGCGCCACGCTCGGCGGCATCGATACGGGCAGCTTCGTGCTCGCGGAAGCCGGGCTGTTCGACGCGTCGCAATCGCTCACGCTGCACTGGGAAGCGCTCGCCGCGTTCCGCGAGCGCTACCCGGGCCTGAACGCGACGCAGGAGCTGTTCGAGATCGACGACCGGCGCATCACTTGCGCGGGCGGCACCGCGTCGATCGACATGATGCTCGACCTGATCGGCCGCCGGCACGGCGCCGACCTCGCGGCGGCGATCTCCGAGCAGTTCGTCGTCAGCCGCATCCGGCAGCGCTCGGACAGCCAGCGGCTCGAGATCGCCGCGCGCTACGGCGTGCACAACCGCAAGCTGATCCAGGTGATCGGCACGATGCAGCGGCACATGGAGAACCCGCTCGGCTCCGACGCGCTCGCGCGGGAGGTGTCGATCACGCGGCGTCAGCTCGAACGGCTGTTCAGCGCGACGCTGAACGACACGCCGACGCGCTTCTACCTGAACCTGCGCCTCGATCGCGCGCGCGAGCTGCTGCAACAGACCGACATGAGCATCACGTCGGTCTGCGTCGCGTGCGGCTTCGAATCGCCGTCGCACTTCTCGCGCACCTATCGCGCGCGATTCGGGACGAGCCCGCGCAACGACCGGCGGGCAACGCGCTGATCGTCGCGGCTTTTGACTACAATCCGGCGCGGTATTGCGGGTTCCGGCAGCGTTTCCCGCCGTTCGCTCAACAATGCCGGCGATTGAACGGCCAACCGAAGCGGTCGTCGAAAATAATCTGGAATGTCGTTGAAAATATTCTGTAACATACCAAACAAAGTTAGATAGGTAGCCTAACGACACGCATGCGTCATCTCCACGCACGTCGGGTCGTGCAGGCTGCCAACCGATATCCGATATCGATCCGAGGGGTATGACATGACGATGCTCGATTCGCCGTCGCCGCACCTGCCTGCCGTTCGCTTCTCCTCCGCTTCGCCTGCCCGCTTCTTTTCGACGTGACAGTTAGGTTTCCTTAGTCAGTCGAGACTCCCAGCACCGCTTCGCCGCACCGGTTCCATCGAACCGGCGCGCGGGCCGTGTCGTGCCTGCTCGCCACGAGCGCGCGGGCGTGTCCAACCGTTGAGATGAGGATCACGTATGCAGACATCACGCAAAGCATTGCCGCTCGCCCTGGGTCTCGCGCTCGGTTTCGGCATCGTCGGCGGCACCCTGGCCGATACGAAAGTGTCGAATCCGCAGGCCGCGAGCCTGCGCGAAAGCCTGACGCGCGGCGTCGCGCCGCCGCCCGCGAAGGCCGATACGGCCGCCGGGCAATTCCGCGCGGACGGCGTCGCCGTCACGCTGTACAACCCGGCCTATCGCGCCAGGAAGGCCGCCGCGACGCCCGCCGCCACCGCGCGCGACTTCATCGCGTCGCAGGCGGCGCAGCTCGGGCTCGACGCCACCGCGCTCGCGAGTCTCGTCGTCACGTCGGAACGCGACGACGCCGACTTCACCGTCGTGCGCCTGCAGCAGCAGGCCGCCGGATTGCCCGTGTACGGCAGCGACATCGCGGTGACCGTCGCGAAGGACGGCCGTATCCTGTACGTCGCGAGCAACACGATCAACGGCGTGGTCGCGACGACGCGCAAGTCGCAGGCCGTCGACCAGCAGCAGGCGCTCGACCGCGCCCGCGCGTATCTCGGCGTGAGCGGCTTCACGCATCTGGATGCGCAGCTCGTCGCGTTCGTCGACAAGGCCGGCACGCATACCGCATGGAAGGTGCGCGGCCGCCCGCAGGACGGCCCGAAGGGCGACTGGGAGCTGCTGATCGACGCGGGCAGCGGCGAAGTGCTGCGCGCCGAGGACAAGGCGTTCTACGCGACCGACGGCACCGGCTTCGTGTTCCGCCCCGATCCGCTGTCGCCGACGAAGAGCAGCTACGGCAGCACTGGCTACAAGGACGGCAACGACGCCGATTCGACGCAGCTCACGGCCGCGCGCGTGCGCGTGACGCTGAAGGATGTCGCGCAGTCGGGCACGCGCTACACGCTGACGGGCCCGTACGCGGCATGCGTCGATTTCGACGCGCCGCTCGACAAGGCCTGCCCGTCGCAGTCCACACCCGCGTTCGAATTCACGCGCGGCAACCTGTATTTCGAGGCGGTGAACGTGTACTACCACATCGACACGTTCCTGCGTTACGTGAACCAGACGCTCGGCATCAAGGCGCTGCCGTACCAGTACACGGGCGGCGTGCAGTACGACCCGCACGGCGAATCGGGCGACGACAATTCGTCGTACTCGTCGAGCAGCGGCCGGCTGACCTTCGGGCAGGGCGGCGTCGACGACGCGGAAGACGCGGACGTCGTGATCCACGAGCTCGGCCACGGCATCCACGACTGGGTCACCAACGGGGGCCTGTCGCAACAGGAAGGCTTGTCCGAAGGCACCGGCGACTATCTCGCCGCCGCGTACAGCCGCGACTTCAACCAGTGGAGCCCGTCGGACGCGCAGTATCACTGGGTCTACAACTGGGACGGCCACAACGAGTTCTGGGCCGGCCGCGTGACCAACTGGAACGTCGGGCGCACCTATGCGCAGGCGCGCGGCGCGGAGATCCACACGGCCGGCCAGTACTGGGCGTCTTGCAACCTCGTCGCGCGCGACGCGATCGGCGCGCAGGCGATGGACAAGGCGTTCCTGAAGGGGCTGTCGATGACCAACAGCTCGACCAACCAGAAGGCCGCCGCGCAGGCCGTGCTGACGGCCGCATCCGCGCTCGGCTACAGCAGCGCGCAGCTCGCCGCGATCGGCAACGCGTACAACAAGAGCTGCACGTACGGCGTGACCGTCCCGCAGAAGTCGTAATACCGCAGCAGGCGGGAGCACATCGCACGACCTGCGGCGCGCTTCCTTCATCGACATCGCCATCCTCACGAGATCGAACATGCCTACTCTGACACCGACCCGCCTCAGCGCCGCGCTGGGCGGCATGCTGCTGACCGCCGTCGCGCACGCGACGCCCGTCTGGATCACGCTCGGCGACACCGCGTTCCGCCAGCTTCAACGCATCGATGCGTCCGCAACCGCGCAGTACAGCACGACCGTCGATGCCGGCAAGGCGGCCGACGGCGCCGCGCGCCGCGAAACCGTTCACGTCGTCGAGATCGACGATTCCCGGCTCGGCGAACTGGCCCACGCCGTCCACCATACGCGCGGCCACGGGCCCGGCTACGTCGTCCACGATTCGTTCGACGACGCGCGGCAGGCGCTGCAGCCGTTGCCGGCGACGCTCGCGAAACAGGCCGCCGCCCCCGCGTACACGGTGTCGAACGTGCCGCAGATCGGCGCGTGGATCCAGCAACTGCAGGCGAGCAACATCGTCGGCACGATCACGTCGCTGTCCGGCTTCACGAACCGCTACTACACGACGTCGCACGGCGTCGCGGCGTCCGACTGGCTCGCGCTGCAGTGGAAGCAGCTGGCCGGCTCGCGCGCCGACATCACCGTCGAACAGTTCGCGCACACCGGTTTTCCGCAGAAATCCGTGATCCTGACGATCCGCGGCAGCGATCCGGCCGCGGGCACCGTCGTGCTCGGCGGCCACCTCGATTCGACCGTCGGCCGCACGACGGAGAACACGCGCTCGCCCGGCGCCGACGACGATGCGTCTGGCATCGCCAGCCTGACCGAGGCGCTACGCGTGCTGCTCGCGAACAACTACCGGCCGAAACGGACGATCAAGTTCGTCGGGTACGCGGCCGAGGAAGCCGGCCTGCTCGGCTCGAAGGCGATCGCGAAGCAGTTCCGCACGCAGAATGCGAACGTGGTCGGCGTGCTGCAGCTCGACATGACGAACTACAAGGGCGATCCGAAGGATATCTACCTGATCACCGACTACACGAACGCGGCGCAGAACACCTACGTGAAGAACCTGGCGGCGACCTACCTGCCCGAGCTCGCGATCGGCACGTCGCAATGCGGCTATGCGTGCTCGGATCACGCGTCGTGGAATGCGCAGGGGTATCCGGCATCGTTCCCGTTCGAGGCCGACCAGAACGACAGCCCGTACATTCACACGGTGAACGACACGCTGGAAAACTCGGATCGACAGGCGAACCATGCGCTGAAATTCGGCAAGCTGGCGCTGGCCTATGCGGTCGATCTCGGCGGCATGGCGGGCGCGACGATCAAGCGCTGAGCATTCGTCGTCGAGCGGCTTTCTCGTTCGGCAACGAAACGGGCGTTCACCCGCGCGGGTGCGCCCGTTCGCATGCCTCTGCTCCGTCCGGCTAGAATCGTCGTTCGACCACTCGCTACACGCTCGCCCACCATGACCGAATCCACCCGCTCCATCGACGACCTGTCGCCCGATCGCGTCACGACCGCGTTCGACCTGCCCGGCCATACGACCGTCCGCTCGCTCGGCGTCGCGCAGGGTATCGTCGTGCGCTCGCGCTCGATCGTCGGCTCGTTCGGCGCGTCGCTGCAGACGATCTTCGGCGGCAACATCACGCTTTATACGTCGCTGTGCGAGAAGGCGCGCGAACAGGCTTTCGACAAGATGCTCGCCGATGCGCGCAAGCTCGGTGCGAATGCGATCGTCGCGATGCGCTACGACTCGACCGAGATCGGGTCGGGCGTCACGGAAGTCATCTGCTACGGCACGGCCGTGCGCGTGACGCAGGACGCGTGACGGGATCGCGCATCACGCGTCACGCGTCACGCATCGCGTTCGAGCGACTTCATGTTCGTGAGCTGCGGAAACAACCGCATCCACGCCAGCGCGACGGCGATCGTCGCCACGCCGCCGACGACGATCGCGGCCGGCGCGCCCCACCATGCCGCCGTCACGCCCGATTCGAATTCGCCGAGCTGGTTCGACGTGCCGATGAACAGCGAATTGACCGCGCTCACGCGACCGAGCATGTCGTCGGGCGTGCGCAGTTGCACGAGCGACAGCCGCACGACGACGCTCACGACATCCGATGCACCAAGTGCCGCCAGCGCGACGAGCGACAGCACGAAATGCCTCGACAGCCCGAACACGATCGTCGCGATGCCGAACGCGATCACGCCGCCGAACATCGCCCGGCCCGGCCGCCCCTTCAACGGGAAGCGCGTGAGCCACAGCGTGCCCGCGAGCGCGCCGACCGCCGGCGCCGCGCGCAATGCGCCGAGCCCCCACGGGCCGACCTGCAGGATGTCGCGCGCATAGATCGGCAGCAGCGCGGTTGCGCCGCCGAACAGCACGGCGAACAGGTCGAGCGACAGCGCGCCGAGAATCGCCGGTTCGCGCCGGATGAACGCGATGCCCGAAAACACCGAGCGCAGCGTGACCGGCTCGCGGGCGGGCGGCGCGCCGCGCAGCGGAATCGTGCCGCTCAGCACCGCCGCGATCGCGAAGGCCGCGACGCTCGTGCCGAACGCGACGGGTGCGCCGACACCGTAGAGCAACCCGCCGAACGCGGGCCCGAGGATCTGCGCGGCCTGGTTCGCGGACGTCGACAGCGCGGTCGCGCGCGGCAGATCGGTGCGCGGCACGACGGCCGGCAGCAGCGACGACACCGACGGCGACTCGAACGCGCGGGCCGTGCCGACGACCGCCGCGAGCGCGTACACGGCCGGCGCGGCCAGCCACCCTTGCAGCGCGCCGAGCAGGAACACGCCGGCGGCCAGTGCTTCGACGCTCTGGCAGATCGTCGCGATGCGCCGGCGGTCGTAGCGGTCGGCCACCTGTCCGACGACGAGCGTCAGCGCGAACATCGGCACGAACTGCGCGAGGCCGACGAGGCCGAGCGCGAACGCACTGTGCGTGAGCGCGTACACGTACCAGCCGATCGCGACCGACAGGATCTGGAAAGCCAGCGACGACATCACGCGCGTGCCCCAGAAGCGCTGGAACGGTGCGTGGCGGAACAGGTCGGCGGGTAACGAGGATAAAGGACTGGAATCGGGCACGGGGGTGGTCATCGGGGTCTCGGCGGTCGGCGGTGCACACCGCAACCGTTCGGGAAACGACGACACACGCGAATGCGTGCGTGCGGCAACGGTGCAGGCGCGGCCAAACCGCGATGATATGCCAACCGCCGAAAACCGGCCGGCCGCCGGCCACGCGCCCCGTCGAGCCGCGGCATCGCACAAAAAAAAGCGCGAACCACGGTTCGCGCCAAAGAGAGACCTCGCTGAAGACGTCACATCACTACACTGCACCTACCCGCTCAGAACGAATGCCGCATCCCGATCCGCACGTCGGCCTGCGTCTGCGTCGTCGACGGCGTGAAGCTGTAGCCGATCACCGCATCGACGCCCTGCGACGCGCGCAGGTAGTCGCCGGAGATGTACACGTCCGTGCGCTTCGACAGCAGGTAATGCAGGCCCGCCGTGCCCTGGTTCCAGTGATGGCCTTCGAAGCGCGTGTGCTGGTAGCCGGCGATGAAGCTCAGCGCCGGCGTGAACTGGTACAGGCCGCCGCCTTCGTACACCTGCATGTGCGACGACTGGCCGAAGCCCTTGATCGTCGTGTACGAGTAGTTGGCATCGAGCGTCAGCTTGCCGATCGTGTAGCTCGTGCCGATGCCGAACGTGCCCTGGCTGTCGACACCCATCGGCGTGTTCGCGAACAGGTCGGTACGTGCGCCGGTCGCCGGATCGACGGTGACGGTCTGCTGGCCGAGGAACGTGTGCGTGCCGATCATCGCGTACGGGTCGAACGCGTAGATGCCGTTCGGGTTGTTCAGGCGCGTGTACGCGGCGCCGATCGAGAAGTCGCCCTTCGTGAAGCTCGCGCCCGCGCTCCATGCGCTGTTGCGGTGGAAGTTGCCCGCGACATTGCCGAACGAGTACATCGCGCCGAACTTGAAGCCGCTCATGTCGTTCGACAGGAACTTCACCGAATTCGGCAGGCGGTCGCCGTTGAAGCGGTCGAAGTCGCCCTGGTGGATGGCGTAACCGCTGCCCCAGGCCGAGATGTTGTAGATCGACACGAGTTCGTTCGTGATGTCGAGCTGGTTGCCGAACGACAACGTGCCCCAGTCGTTCTGCAGGCCCACATACGCCTGCCGGCCGAATTCCGCGCCGCCGAAGCCGAGTTGCCCGTTGCCGAGACGGAAGCCGCTCTCGAGCACGAACACCGCCTTCAGGCCGCCGCCCAGGTCTTCGGTGCCCTTGAGGCCGAAGCGGTTTCCGTACGCGACGCCGTCGTCGAACTTGACCACGTGCGAGCCGCCCGTGTTGTTCACGTACGTGATACCGGCGTCGAGAATCCCGTACAGCGTCACGCTGCTTTGCGCGTGTCCGATGGCGGGAATACAGGCCGCGCATGCAAGCGCGGCGGCTACGGCAACTTTCGTGTGCTTCATTGTCGACCACCCTCCCTGAACCATTCGATGGATAGAATCTCGTCCCGGCGCGTGCCGCGATGCGCCGGTGGATTCGAATTCAGACCGCCCCGCTGGCTTCGGTATTTCGTTTTCCGCAATAACGCAGCCATTGGCGAAAAATACAAACCCATATTTCGGGTCACCCGTCTGAAGGCGACACTAAATGGTCACGATGCGACGGGTCGGGAAAACACGTAGACAGGCGGCACGGCGAAAACCGGCCGCCCGGAGGGAGGCGATCAGCGGCCGTCAAGGGCCGCGCGCACCGCCGGCAGGCCCGGCGCGCCGGCCGCGGTCGTCACGCCGTCGAGCCAGCCGGCGACCAGCGCGGGCTCGGCTTTCAGCGCATGCTGCGCCGCGAGCGCGGGCGGCGTCTTGTTGTCGAGCATGTCGGCGATCATCCGGTTCTCGACGTCGACGGAGAACGTCATCTGCCGGAACAGCCGCGCGAGGTTCGCGCACTGGCCGGCGAACCCGGCACGCGCGACCGTGTTGACCGTCGCACCGCCGTAGTTCGGGCCGAAATACGCGTCGCCGCCCGACAGATACGTCAGATGAAACTTCGTGTTCATCAGATGCGGCTCCCACGCGAGAAACACGATCCAGCGCTTGTCGCGCACCGCGCGCTCGACCTGCGTGAGCATGCCCGTCTCGCTCGATTCGACGAGCGACCAGTTCGCGGACCCGAGCGCGTGGTCGGACAGCATCCGCTTGATGTTCTGGTTCGCGGGCGCACCGGGCTCGATCCCGTAGATCTTGCCGTCGAAGCGGTCCGCGTAGCGCGCGAGATCGGCGAACGTACGCACGCCGGCGGCGGCCACATAGTCGGGCACCGCGAGCGTGAATTTCGCGCCGCTCAGGTTCGCATGCAGCACGTCGATCGATTTCTCGTCGACGAACGGCTTCACGAGCGGCGCCTGCGCGGGCATCCAGTTGCCGAGGAACACGTCGACCTGGCCTTTCTTCAAACCCTGGTACGTAATCGGCACCGACAGGTTCGCCACCGCCTGCCGGTAGCCGAGCGCCTTCAGCACGACGCCCGCCATCGCGTTCGTCGCATCGATGTCGGTCCAGCCGGGCGCCGCCATCTTCACGTCGCCGCACGTGCCCGGATCGGCGGCAGTCGCAGGCTGCGTCGCCGCCACGCACGCGGCGGTGGCGAGCGCCGCGCCGATCCTTCGAATTGCTGCATCGCATTGCCGTTTCATCGTCCGCTTCCTCCGTCGTTCGTCAATGTTCGCACTGCCGGACGTTCAGCGCCCGACGCGCGGAAAACGCGCCATCGCCTCGAGCGTGTCGAGTTCGATGTGATTGCGCATGTAGCGCTGGCTCGCGTCGGTAAACGGCTGCCAGTCCCACGCGTGGATGCGGCCCTGCGTCGTCGCCGCGTAATGGAAGCGCCGGCGCCGCTGGCTCGCGCGCACCTGCCGGTCCAGCTCGGGCAGGTTCCAGCGCTGCCCGGCCTCCGCACGGAACGCGGCGAGCACGTCGGCGGCTTCCGGCCGACCGGCCAGATTCGTGAGCTCGCGCGGGTCGTCCGACAGGTTGTAGAGCTGGTCCGGATCGGCCGGGCAATGCACGTATTTCCAGTCGCCGCGGCGGATCATCACGATCGGCGCGAGCGCCCCTTCCGCGAGGTATTCGCCGAACGCGACGTCGTGCGCGGGCGTGCCGTGCAGATGCGGCACGAGGCTCGCGCCGTTGACCGGGTCCGGCCAGCCGCCGGCGGGCGCCGCGCCGGCCAGATCGACGAGCGTCGGCAGCAAATCGACGTGCGACACGGGCCCGCGCACGCGCGCGGCGCCGAAGCGGCCCGGCGCATGCACGATCAGCGGCACGCGGCAGCCGCCCTCGAAGAACGTCATCTTGTACCAGAGCCCGCGCTCGCCGAGCATGTCGCCGTGGTCGGACGTGACGATCACGATCGTGTCGTCGGCGAACCCGCATTGCTCGAGCGCGGCCAGCACGCTGCCGAACTGCGTGTCGACATAGGACGTCGCGCCGTAATACGCGCGGCGTGCGGCGCGGATCTGCGCGTCCGTCGGCGGCGTGCGGTCGTTCTCGCAGACGAAGCGCAGCCGCTGCGAATGCGGATCGCTTTCGGCCGCATCGAGCCGCACGGCCGGCATGTCGATCTCGTCATCGTCGTAGCGATCCCAGTATTCGCGCGTGATCGCATACGGGTCGTGCGGATGGGTGAGCGACACGACCATGCAGAACGGCCGCGCATCGTGTCCGGCCGCACGCTCGCGCGCGACGTCGTATAGCTTCTGCTTCGCGGCGAACGTCACTTCGTCGTCGAAGTCGAGCTGGTTCGTGCGCACGCACGGGCCGGCGTCGAGCACCGAGCTCATGTTGTGATACCAGCTCGGCCGCTCGGTCGGGCTGTCCCAGTCGGGCACCCAGCCGAAATCGGCAGGATAGATGTCGGTCGTGAGGCGCTCCTCGAAGCCGTGCAACTGGTCGGGCCCGCAGAAGTGCATCTTGCCGGACAGCATCGTCCGGTAGCCGCCCGCGCGCAGGTAGTGCGCGAACGTCAGCGTTTGCGCGGGCAATTCGGCGGCGTTATCGTAGGCGCCGATGCCCGACGGCAGCTTGCCGGTCAGCAGCGAGAAGCGCGACGGCGCGCACAGCGGGCTCGCGCAGTACGCGGCGTCGAACACCACGCCTTCGGCCGCAAGCCGGTCGAGCGTCGGCGTGCGGGCGACGCGGTTGCCGTACGCGGGCAGCGCGAACGGCGTGAGCTGGTCGGCCATCAGGATCAGGATGTTGGGTGTCGGGTTCGTCATCGGCGATCGTGGGAAAAGCGGTGTTCGAATGGAACGGCTCGCCGCTCGGGCAGCGAGACGTCCGGCATGACGGAGGCGGCCCGCGGAAACTGCCGCGCGCCGGGGCCGCGCTGGCTAGAATCGCGGAATCCGTTGCCGCCGGCGCGTGAAGCGCATGTGCCGTACCGTCCGCTGCACTATCGCCCGCCCGAATTCGTGCGGGTAGGCGTCCGGCCCTTATGGGGCCATTAGAGGGACTTATGTCGAAACCCGAACCGTTACCGTCGATGCAGGCGCTGCGCGCGTTCGAATCGGCCGCCCGGCTCGCGAGCTTCACGGCCGCCGCGCGCGAGCTCGGCTCGACGCAGCCGGCCGTGAGCCAGCAGGTGTTCCAGCTCGAAGCCGAACTCGGCGTGCCGCTGTTCGAACGCAGCCCGCGTGGCGTCACGCTGACGGCCGACGGCGAGTGCCTGTACGAAGCCGTGCGGCTGAGCCTCGACACGCTGCGCGGCGCGACCGCGACGCTGCGTGCGCGCCGCGAGCACGGCGCGCTCACGATCGTCACCGACTTCGGTTTCGCGACCTACTGGCTGATGCCGCGCCTGGCCGGGCTCAAGCGCGTGATGCCGGACGTCGACGTGCGCGTCGTCACGTCACAGGATTACGACGCGCAACGCGACCACGGCGACATCGCGATCCTGTTCGGCGACGGCCACTGGCCGTCGTGCACGGCCGCGCGGCTGTTTCCGGAATCCGTCACGCCCGTGTGCTCGCCCGCGTTTCGCGACGCGCACCGGGGCGTCGCGCGGGCCGACCACCTGCTCGCGCTGCCGCTGCTGCACGTGCAGCCGACGCGCCCCGAGCGCTGGCTGTCGTGGGCGGGCTGGTTCGACGCGCACGGGCTCGAACCGCCGGCCGCCGCGCGCGGCGTGACCTTCAACAGCTATGCGCTCGTGATCCACGCGGCGCTGCTCGGCGAAGGCGTCGCGCTCGGCTGGTCGCCGCTCGTCGACGAACTCGTCGCGAGCGGCCAGCTCGTGAAGCTCGTCGATGCGCCCGTCGTCACGTCGCGCGGCTACTTCCTGGTGCGGCCGCCGCAGCGGCCGGAGCCGGACGCGACCCACGTGTTCCGGCGCTGGCTGCTCGACGCGTGCGCGGGGGCCTGACACGGCCCGCACCCTGCGGCCCTCGCCCGCCCGCTGGCGCACCGATACCAGCCACACGGCGCGTTGGTTCTATCCGCCGCGAAATCGTCCTGATTTACTTGAGCCTCCCGCTACCCACGCGGCGCGGCGCTGTCGTGCGCCGCCGCGCGGCCGTACGCCCCCTGCCATCCGAGGAGTCTCATGACCGCCGAGCACCGCCCCGATCAATTCGTCCTGACACTCTCGTGCCCGAGCGCGGCCGGTCAGGTCGCCGCCGTCGTCGGCTTTCTCGATCGCCATCGCTGCTATGTCGATGCGCTGAACGTGTTCGACGACGATCTCAGCAACCGCTTCTTCGTGCGCTGCGTCTTTCATCCGACGGATGAGACGTTGCAGATCGACGCGCTGCGCCAGGAATTCGCGCCGATCGCGGCCGGACTCGCCGGCCACGATGGCGGCATCCAGTGGGCGATCCACGATGTCAACGCGCGGCCGAAGGTGCTGATCATGGTGTCGAAGCTCGAGCACTGCCTCGCGGATCTACTGTTCCGCTGGCGCATGGGTGAGCTGAAGATGGACATCGTCGGCATCGTGTCGAACCACCCCGACTTCGAGCCGCTCGCCGCGCAGCATGGATTGCCGTTCCGGCACTTCCCGATCACGGCGGAGACCAAGGCGCAGCAGGAAGCGCAATGGCTCGACTTCTTCGAATCGAGCGGCGCCGAGCTCGTGATCCTCGCGCGCTACATGCAGGTGCTGTCGCAGGAGACGAGCGCGAAACTCGCGAACCGCGCGATCAACATCCATCACTCGTTCCTGCCCGGCTTCAAGGGCGCGAAGCCGTATCACCAGGCGCATGCGCGCGGCGTGAAGCTGATCGGCGCGACCGCGCACTTCGTGACCGACGATCTCGACGAAGGCCCGATCATCGAGCAGGTCGTCGAGCGTGTCGATCATGCGCTGCGGCCGGAGCAACTGCTTGCGGTGGGGCGCGATGTCGAATCGCTGACGCTCGCGCGCGCGGTGAAGGCGTTCATCGAGCGGCGGGTGTTTCTGAACGGCGACCGGACGGTGGTGTTTTCGTAAACGGGCGCCGCGCCGGCCTCTATCAGGCGTTGCCCGCCAGGAAATCGGCGGGAAGGCTGTGCGCCAGCACCCTGTCGACATTGATCAGATCGTTGCCGTCCAGCTTCGCGCGCAGCAGGCGTGCGGCCAACGCCTCGCGGTCGATGTGTCGCGCGCCCGTCGACGCGCCGCTCATGGCAGACGGCTCCGCTCGGCCTGCTTCAGTGCCTCGCGCGCGGACTTGAGCTGCACGCGCGTGAAGGTCAGCGCGTGCGCGGCGAGATCGTGGCTGTCTTCCCACAGGTTGCGCCAGATCGCGAGGATGCCTTCGAGCGGCTGGCCGACGACGCGCGACGAAAAACTCTCGAACGTGATCGGCCCCGTGTAGCCGCTGAACACCAGCGCGCGGAACACCGCGGTGAAATCGACGTTGCCCGATCCGAGATACCCGCGATGCGAATCGCCGACATGCACGTAGCCGAGATGCTCGCCCGTATCGCGGATCGCCGACGTCACGTCCGACTCCTCGATATGCATGTGATACGTGTCGAGATGCACCTTCACGTTCGGCCGCGCGATGCGTCGGCACAGCTCGACACCCTGCGACGCGGTGTTGAGCACGTTCGACTCGTAGCGATTGACGACCTCGAGCCCGAGCGTGATGCCGCTTTGCGCGGCCATGTCGGCCACCTGCGCGAGGATGTCCGCGGACATCGCGACGCCGGCAGCCGTCGTCGGCGTGACATTCTTCTGGAACGCCGAATACAGGATCCCGCATACGTGCGTCGCGCCGCAATCGCGCGCGACACGCAGCGCGGCCTCGAGTTTTTGCTTGCCGCGCGCGGCCTTCTGCACGTCGCCGCTCGAAATGTCGGATTCCGCGTCTAGCCCGAGCGAGAACGTGATGCCGAGGCCGGATCGTTCGAGTTCGCGCCGCGTGAATTCGGCATCGATCGAATCGGGATCGAGCGCGGGCACCTCAATGAAATCGAAGCCCGTCTCGGCCGTGTTCGCGATCGCGCGCACGCACGCGTCGCGGCTCCAGCCGGCTTCCCACACCAGTGCATGTACGCCAAGCTTGTTCATTTCGTCTCCTTCCGTTGAGGGGGTTCGAGGGCGCCGAGCGCAGGCGCCGCACTTGAACTGGGCCTGCGCGGCCGCGACGCATGCCGCGCCCATGCCCAGCGCACCAGCATCACCGCGAGCAGGAACGCGCCCCACAGCGCGGTCGCGAGATGCTGGCTCGCACCGAGCAGGTTGAGGCCCGATGCGATCACCTGCAGGATCACGAGCGCGATCACGACCGGCGCGACGCGACCGAAGCCGCCGAACGGATCGACACGCCCGAGAAAGCAGGCAAGCACCGAGATCAGCAGGAACGCCTCGCCGTGGCCGACACGCACCGAGTTGAAGCGCGACAGCATCACGACGCCGGCGACGCCGCACATCAGCCCCGACAGCATGTAGATGCGCGTGATCGCGCGCGTGGTCGAGATGCCCGAGTAGCGCGTCGCCTCCGCGTTCGAGCCGATCATCCGCGTGACGAAGCCGAGCCGCGAATACGTCATCACGATGTGCCACAGCAGCGCGCAGCCCGCGAAGATCCACAGCGGCACCGGCACGCCGAGCCACAGCCCGTTGCCCATCGCACGCACGACCGGCGGGAACCCGGAAATGTCGCCGCCGCGCGTCAGGAATTCGCCAAGGCCGCGCAGGAAGATCATCGCCGACAGCGACACGAGGATCGGGCTCGCGCCCGTCCAGGCGATCACCGCGCCGATCAGCCAGCCAGCCGCGGCGCCCGTCGCGAGCGCCGCCGCGATGCCGAGCGCGACCGCTGCGATGCCGGCCTCCGGGCCGCCGTGCGACTGGATCACCCACGCCATCGCGAGCCCCGCGATGTTCGCGGTGAACGTAACGGCGAGATTGAAGCCGCCGGACACCAGCGGCATCAGCATCGCGAGCGTGAACAGCCCGAGCTCGGGAAGCTGGAACGCGATCGACACGAAGGTTCCGTCCGTGAGGAAGCGATCCGATGCCAGGCTCATCGCCACGACGACGCAGGCAAGGAAGCCGAGCAGGCCGGCCACGTCGGCCGGCACGGACAGCACTGCCAGGCGCCGGGATTGCCCATGTTTCATGATCATGCCCTCGCACGCGGCGACAGGAAGCGCGAGCCGGCCAGCCGGGCGACGCCGTCGCTCGACACGGTGATCGCAATCAGGATGACGGCGCCGACGATCATCTTGAACGCATACGGCGACACGCCGAGCAGGTTGAGCCCGTTCGCGGTAATCGATACGAGCAGGATGCCGAGGATTGCGCCGAGCACGGAGCCACGCCCGCCGCCGAGCCGCGCGCAGCCCAGCACGACGGCCGCGAGCACGTCCAGTTCGCGGCCGTACAGCGCATTCGGCACGACCTCCTGCACGTAGTGCGCCTGCATCAGCCCGGCGATGCCCGCCATCATCCCGAGCCAGCCGTATGCGACGTAATGCATCGTCGCGACATCGATGCCGACGCGCCGTGCGGCTTCCGGGTTGTCGCCCGTTGCGTAGAGCTGACGACCGAGCGTCGTGCGGCGCAACAGGAACCACGTCGCGACGACGGCGATGGCCATCACCGCGACCGGCAGCCCGAGCGACGCGACGCCTCCCGTCGTTTCGACCTGCACGATCGCGATGCGATTCATCCACCAGTCCGGCAGGTCGTAGATCGACACGCCGCCCGTCACGAACATCAGCCCGCCGAAGAAGATATTGAAGGTCGCGATCGTCGCGACGATCGACACGACGCGGAACCGGTAAATGATCGTCGCATTCACCGCGCCGAGCAGGATGCCGAAGCCGGCAGCGAACGCGAAGCCGAGCGCCCAGTTGCCGCCGCCGAGCCGCATGAGCGACAGCGCGGCGAGGTATTGCACCACCGACGCGCCGACCGCGAACGAGATGTCGATGCCGCCCGCGATCAGCACGATCAGCAGCCCGACCGCGAAGATGATGTTGACCGCGCTCTGGTTGAGCAGGTCGAACAGGTTGGACAGCGTCAGGAAGGTCGGCGTCGCGAAGCCGAGGCCGACCGCCATCGCGACGATCACGGCGAGCAGCCACGCTTCGCTCGCGCCGATGCCGAAGGGTTGCAGGTTACGCATGAACGTCTCGCTCGATGTGGTCGATCGGCTCGCGGCCCGGCACGTATTCGGCGACGATCCGGCCGTCGCGCATGTGCAGGATACGGTCCGCGTTGAAGTAGACCTCGGGAATCTCGTCGGAAATCAGCACGATCGCCATCCCTTCCGACGCGAGCCGGTGAACGATCGCGAAGATGCCGGCGCGCGCGCCGACGTCGACGCCGACCGTCGGCGAATCGAGGATCAGCAGCTTCGGCTTCGTCGCGAGCCATTTCGCGAGCACGATGCGCTGCTGGTTGCCGCCCGACAGCGTCGATACCGCGTCGTCGGGACCGCCGATCTTCACCGCGAGCCGCGCGACCCAGTCGCGAATCAGCGCGTCGCGCCGCCGCGGCGAAATCAGACCCGTCGCGCCAAGCAAGCTGTCGAGTACCGCGATCGCGGTGTTGTCGCCGATCGATTGCGGCTGCACCAGCCCCAGTTGCAGGCGGTCCTCCGACACATAGGCGATGCCGGCGCGAATCGCGTCGCGGTTGGAGCGCAGCGACAGCGGCCGACCGTCGAGCGTGATCGTGCCGGCATCCGGTCGCGTCATTCCGAACAGCGACAGCGCCAACTCGGTGCGCCCGGCGCCGAGCCGCCCCGTCAGGCCGAGGATTTCGCCGCGCCTCACCTCGAACGACACCGCATCGTATTCGCCGCGCCGCGACAGTCCGTCGACACGCAGCATGGCCGGTGCGGTCGACAGGTCGGTCGTGCGCACCGCGTAGTCGAAGGTGCGTCCCGTCATCAGTTCGGTGAGCCGCGTCTGCGTCATCCCGGCCGTCGGAAACGTGCCGACATGACGACCGTCGCGTATCACCGTCACGCGCGCGCAGACGTCGAGCACTTCCGCGAGCCGATGACTGACGAACACCACCGCGATGCCGTCGGCCGACAGGCGGCGCACGATCGCAAGCAGCGCCTGCGTCTCGGCGTGACTGAGCGACGCGGTAGGTTCGTCCATGAACACGAGGCGCGCCTGCGCCACGAGCGCGCGTGCGATCGCGACGACCTGCCGCTGCGCGATCGTGAGCGTGCGCACCGGCCTGTCGAGATTGAGCTCGACGCCGAGCCGCGCGAGAATCTGCCGCGCGGCCGTCTTCATCCGCCCGTAGTGAACCAGCCGCGGACGCGCGCCGAGGTTCTGCTCGAACGCGATGTTCTCGGCGACCGTCATCTCGGGAAACAGCGCGAGGTCCTGCCAGATCACCTGGATGCCGAGCGCGCGCGCCCGCATGGGATCGAGATCGACCGCCGGTTTGCCGTCGAAGCGGATCACCGCGCCGGGTTCCGGACGATGGACACCGCTCACGATCTTGATCAGCGTGCTCTTGCCGCAGCCGTTCTCGCCGGCCAGGCACAGCACTTCGCCCGGCATCACGTCGAAACGCACCTGCTGCAGCGCCTGCACGCCGCCGAACGTCTTCGACACGTTGTCGAGCTCGAGCAGCGGCGCGCCGGCCGCGCACGCGGCCGATGGCCTGACCGACCGGCCGGACGCCGCGGCTTCGCGGGAATGGGCAGACATCATCGCTATGCTCCGTTAGGGCCTGCAATCGAACATCGGGCGAGTGGAACGACCGCGTCACATGACGCGTCGCGCCGGGGTGCGTCGCTCACAGCCCCTGCTTCGCGAGATCGTCGACGGTCTTCGCGTTCAGCTCGACGAGCTGGTTCACGATCAGGTTGTGGCCGTCCGGATGCACGACGCCGAGCCCCGGAATCGTCGTGCCGTCCTTGACCGGCTGCCCCTTCGCGAGCATCGTGCCGAGCGTGACGAACACCTCGCCGGCCTGCGCCGGATTCCACATGTAGCCGCCGCTCAGCACGCCGTCGTGCACGAGGCGCCTGCCTTGCCCCGGGGAAAACGGCCCGAGCACGATCACCTTGCCCTTCGCCTGCCGCTCGGCAACCGCGCGCGCGGCGCCGATCGGCCCCTGACTGCCGAACGCGAGGATCGCCTTCAGGTCCGGATGCGCGCGCATCAGGTCGAGCGCGGTCTTGCGCGAAGCGTCCACATCCTCGGCCACGCCGTAGCGGTCGCCCACGAGCTTCATGCCCGGATAGTTGGCCTTCAGGTAAGCGATCGCGGCATCGGCCCATGCGTTGTGCAGCGGTACCGTCAACGAGCCGACGAACACCGCGTATTCGCCCTTGCCGCCTACCGCGGCGGCGAGATTCTTCGCATACGCTTCGCCGAACCCCTTCGCGGACGCCAGCTCGAAATTCCAGTCCGTATTCTTTTGCTTCGGCGATTCGTGCGTGATGACCTTGATGCCAGCGGCCCGCGCGCGTTGCAGCACCGGCTCGAGCACCTCGGCATCGTTCGGCACCACGCCGATCACGTCGACCTTCTGCGCGATCAGGTCCTCGATCGCGCGCACCTGCAGCGCTGGATCCGCGCTGGTCGGCCCGACCATGAACGCCTTCACGCCGAGTTGCTCGGCGCGCTTCCGGATGCCCGCATCCATCGCGTTGAACCATGGAATGCCGCCGATCTTCACGACGACGCCGATCACCGGCTTGTCGGGCGACGCCGACGCGATACCGGTTGCGAGCGCGAACGCAGCCACGCCCGCGCATACCGTGCGCAAGAAGTTCACAGACATGTCTCCTCCATCCGAAGGCGACCGTCGCCGGGCTCTCGAGCCGCGACATGGCGGTCAGTTGCTAAATCCATTCAGCAAACTGTTTCATGTATGCTGAATCCATTTAGCTCCGACGGGAAGCATGGGAAAACCCTGATAGGGAATCGCGTCCCGAAACGCATACCGTCGGCATCATCAGGACCAGAACGCACTCGAGGGGAGCAACGACGCAGATGGCCCGCACGACTACCGGACGCAAGTCCACGATCTACGACATCGCGAAGGCGACCGGCGCATCCACGTCCACGGTCAGCATGGTGCTGAACGGTAACTGGGCGCGCTACCGGATCAGCGAGGAGACGGCCGCCCGCGTTCTCGACAGCGCCAAGACGCTCGGCTACAACGTCAACCTGAGCGCGCGCGGCCTGCGCCTGTCGCGTTCGGGGCTGGCGGGTATGGTCATCCCGCACTACCGCAACCGATTCTTCGCGGGGCTCGCGGAAACCTTCGAGGACGAGGCGCGCCGGCGCGGCCTGTGCCCGATCGTCGTCGGCACGCAGCGCGACCGGGACGTCGAACTGAACGTTACACAGACGCTGCTCGCGCAGCGCGTCGAGTTGCTGTTCATCGCTGGCGTACGCAATCCGGCTCCGCTCAACGCGCTGTGCGACGCGGCCGGCATACCGTCGATCAACGTCGACCTGCCGGGAGAAGGCGCGCCGTCGGTCGTGTCGGACAACCGCGCGGGCGCGCGGGCGCTGACCGACGTGCTGATCGACAAGATGATCGCGCGCGGCAATTCGGCAAACGAACTGATGCTGCTCGGCGGCATCGCCGGCGAATACGCGACGGAGATGCGCATCGCGGGCTTTCACGACGCGTTCGCCGCGCGCGGCCTGCCGCCGCCGCCGCACGACGCGATCGAGCGTTGCGGCTACGCGCCCGCCGCCGCGCGCGAGGCGCTCGCGCGACGCTACGAGACGCTCGGCCGGCTGCCTGCCGGCATGCTGACGAACTCGATCACGTCGTTCGAAGGGCTCGTCCGTTTCGCGTCGGAGTTGCCGTGGGATCTCTGGCAGCGCACGGCCGTCGGCTGCTTCGACTGGGATCCGTTCGCCGCGCGCTTGCCGTTCGACGTCACGATGCTGCGGCAGGACGTGCAGCGGCTGATTGCCGAAGCATTCGCACTGCTCGATACCAATGACGCCGAGAGCAGCGCGCCACATCCGGTCGTGATGGTGCCGACGCGTTTCATGCGCACGCTCGACGACGACATGCGCGCGAGCGACGAAGAGCCGGCCGGCTGACCACGCGCACGCGGCATGAAAAAAAACGCCCGACCGGCCTTGCGGCCAGCCGGGCGTTCTTCATTCAGGTCGCGCGACATCGCGACGCCGCGCCGAAACCGTGTGCGTGCGCTCCGGGCGAGCGAGTCTCAGGCGCTCACTTCACCCAAGCAAAGTAGTACGACAACCAGATCGTGAGCGCCGCGCCGATCAACGCCGCATACGGCATCAGGCTCAGCCACGGCGCGCGCTTCGGCACTTCGAGCTCCATGTCGCGCTGCATCTGCGCGGGGAATCGGCCGCGGTCCTGCCAGTAGTGGCGATACAGGAACACCGGCACGATCAGCAGCATCGCGATCAGCCCGTTACGCAACGTGCCCTCGCCCTGCAGGTTCGCGCCCGCGCCAACATAGACGAGGTTCGCATACCCGCAGATCGAGCCCGCGACGAGCAGCCACGTCGGGCAGCGGAACGGCCGATCCCAGTCGCCGCGATCCATCCGGTGTATCCAGCCCGACTGAAGATTCAGGAATACGAACAGCATGTAGCAGACGTTCGAGATCGACAGCACCGTCATGTAGTCCGACATCATCAGCAACACGAGGTTGAAGCCGAGGTCGGTCCACATCGCGCGCGTGGGCGAGCCGTGCTCGTTCACGTGCGACAGGTACTTCGGCAGCCAGCCGTCGACCGATGCCTGGTACAGCGTGCGCGACGAGCCCATCATCGACGTCATCACGATCAGCAGGATCGACAGCATCAGCATCACGACGACCGCATTCGCGACCCACGCGCCACCGCCGACGATCTTCGCCATCGCGGCTGCGACGCCGGTGCCGTCGCCGATCGCCGGATCGAGCATCGCCTGGGTGCCGAGCGCGCCCTGGAACGCCATCGGCACGAGCGTCATCACGACGAGGCACAGCGCGCCCGACCAGAAGATCGCCTTCGCGGTATCGCGCCGCGGATCGCGGAACTCACGCGTGTAGCAGACGGCCGTCTCGAAACCGTACGACGCCCAGCCGGCCATGAACATCGCGCCGAGCGCCATCGTCACGCCCTGCCCGTTCCATGAGCCGAAGGTCGCGGCCGTGAGGTTGCCCTGCGCGTCGTGACCGAGCGGCAGCAACGGGAGCAGGTTCGACATCGGCACGTCGCCGGTGACGAACGGCACGATGCCGACGATCAAGAGCGGCGTGAGCGACGCGATGCCGAGAATGCGCTGCGTACGCGCGGCCTTCGACGCACCGCTGTGCTGAAGCTTGAACGTGATGAGAAGCAGAATCGTCGCGATGATGAACGTCGCGTTGATCCGCAAAGACAGACCGGGCTTGATGAATCCGAGATCCGCAACCTTGAGCTGCCAGTGCAGCACCGCCGCATTGGCGGGAAAGAGACTCGTGAGCGCATAGCTTGCCGCGAGGCCGCAGCCGAGCGCGAGCATCGGCGACCACGCGAGCCAGTTGCACCACACGGACACCGGGGCAATCAGCTTGCTGTAACGGACCCAGCCGATCGCGCCATACACCGACGCACCGCCCGATTTATGCGGAAATAGCCCCGATATTTCCGCATAAGTCGCGCTTTGAACCAGCCCCATCGTGATCGCGGCGATCCAGATCGCCCACGCGGGCTGGCCGATCGTCGCGCATACGCCGCCGATCGTGAACAGCACGCCTGCCGGCACGCCGCTCGTTACCCAAAAAGCGTCTTTCCAGGTCAGGCCACGATGCAGCGTGTGGCCCGTCGAATCATGTGAGATGGTTGCCTCGACATCACTGGTGCGATTAGCACGCAGTCCTGCTTGACTCATCCAATTCCTCCTCTCGATCAGCGTAAGCGCTTCAACGTTTACGCTGCTCCGATACAAAGCGGGATGACTCCGCACAAGGGCGCTAGTGTAACAACTTACGCGCTTTTTTGCAGAATCCGAAAAAGAATTCCGGGATATGGCTGCATTTCACCCTCATTGTTTCGGATTCCTGCATGCCATTCCCGGCGTGTTGTTATGATGATTCGTACGGCGTATGCGGGGAGGCTTACTGCGCGCCTTCCGTCCACGCATTCACGCGGTCGGCATGCGCCGCGATCCACGCATCCGCGGCCGCTTCGGGCTTCGAGCCGTTCTGGATCGCCAGCATCACGCTGTCGATTTCACCCGGCTTCCACTGGAATTTCTTCAGGAACGCGACGACCGGCTTCGCCTTGGTTTCGAGGCCCGGATTCACGACGCTGTCGACGTGCTCGGCGCCGCCGAACACCTTCTTCGGATCCTCGAGGAAGCGCAGCTTCCACTTCGCGAACATCCAGTGCGGCGCCCAGCCGGTCACGATCACCGGCTTGTTCGCGCCGACCGAGCGCGACAACTCGGCCGTCATCGCGCTGCCCGAGCTCGGCATCAGCGTGTAGCTCAGCCCGTAGTTCTTGATCGCTTCGTCGGTCTTGCGCATCACGCCCGCACCGGCATCGATGCCGACGATGCGGCCGCCGAAGCTGCTCTTCTCGGCGTTCAGATCGTCGATGCTCTTCGCCTTCACGTAATCGGGGACGATCAGGCCGATCTTCGCGTCGGGAAAGTTCGCGCCGAGGTCGACGACCTTGCTCTTGTATTCGCTCCAGTAGGAGCCGTGCGTGACCGGCAGCCATGCGGACAACGTCGCATCGAGATCGCCGCGTGCGACGCCCTGCCACATGATCCCGGCGGCGACCGGCACGAGCTTCACCTCGTAGCCGAGCTTCTTCTCGATCACGCGCGCGGCGACGTTCGACGTCGCGACGCTGTCATCCCAGCCTTCGACGTAACCGATTTTCAGCGTCGGCTTCGTATCGGCGAGCGCCGATGCGCTCAGTGCCGCCATCGCCGACAGTGCGCCGGCCCAAAACAGTTTTCCGAACAATTTCATGGTCGATCTCCTTGGTCTGCGCACCGTGCGCGTTGTCTCTCTAGGTTCTTCAACCACAAATCCGCGGTATCGTTGTTTTCCGACAGATGCTTGTCCGGACGCGACGCGCCCGGACAGCCGATGGCGCCTGCGACTACTTGTCGATCACGAGATCCGACAGCGGCTTGCTGCAGCACAGCAGCACCATCCCCTGATCGATCTCGCGCTGGCGGATGCCGCCGTTGTGTTTCATCTCGACCTGCCCCGACACGAGCTTCACCTTGCACGTACCGCACATGCCCTGCGTGCACGATGCCGGCAGCCGCACGCCCGACTGGCGCGCCGCGTCGAGCACGTGCTGCTCCGAGCCGCACGAAATCTCGCGATTGCTCTTCGCGAAGCTGACCGTGTACTGCTTCGTGCCGGCGGCGTCGCCTTCGGCCGGCGGCGCGAGATCGGCCAGCAGCTCGTCGCTCGCGGTCTGCGCGAGCGTCTCGAACGAGAAGCTTTCCTCGTGATACTGCTTGCGATCGAAGCCGGCTTCGTCGAGCAGGTCGCGCACCGCCTTCATGTACGGTGCGGGGCCGCACGTGAAGATTTCGCGTTCCATGAAATCCGGCGCGATCAGCTTCAGCAGCGGCAGCGTCAGGAAGCCGGTGACGCCCGGCCAGTTGGTGCGTGCGCCGACGCGCTCGACGACGAACGACGTGCGGAAATTCGTGTGGTTCGACGCGATCAGGTCGAGCTCGCGCGCGAAGATGATGTCGTCCGGCGTGCGTGCGCTGTGCACGAACAGGATGTCGCGATCTTCCGCGAGATCATGGTGTGCACGGCTCATCGACATCAGCGGCGTGATGCCCGAGCCGGCCGACAGGAACAGGTACTTGCGTGCCGGATGCCTTGCACACGTGAATTCGCCGGCCGGGCCGAGCACGCGCACCGACGCGCCCGGCTGCAGGTTGTCGTGCAGCCAGTTCGACACCTTGCCGCCCGGCACGCGCTTCACCGTGATCGACACCGTGTGCGGCCGCGCCGGCGACGACGAGATCGTGTAGCAGCGGTTGATCGTTTCGCCGTCGATGTCGAGCTCGAGCGTGAGGAACTGCCCGGGCTCGAACGAAAACGTGCGGCCCTGCGGCGAACGGAAGAAGAAACTCTTCACGTCGTGCGTTTCCTGCCGCACGTGGCAGCACACCAGCGTTTCCTCGACGTCGCTCGTCCAGCGCTCGGGCAGCGCGTTCCAGAACGCCGGGCGCGTCACCCGGCTGTCCGCCGGCTCGAAATTGGCCGCATCTCGCATCATGTCAGCCTCCGCAGGGCCGCCCCAAGGAGGCTGACCGCCCCCGCGGGGGGCAGTGAACGAAGTGAACGTGAGGGTCGTTTCATCAGTTGCTCCGCTTGCTGTTCCGCTGACGACTACGCGCCGGTTTGTTCGGCGAGCCGGCCGATGTACCAGGCCGAGAATTTTTCGACGAGACCTTCCGTGTACGGCGAATACGGGCCCGGCTCGTACGCGCTGCTGGTCGCGCCGCGCTGCGAGAATTCGACGAGCGCGCGATCCTGGTCGTTGGTCGCGTTCCACACGGCCGTGAGGTTCTTCACGTCGTAGTCGATGCCTTCCTTCGCGTCCTTGTGCACGAGCCACTTCGTGCGCACGAGCGTCTTGCCGGCCGACAGCGGGATCACCGAGAACGTCACGATGTGATCGCTCATGAAGTGGTGCCACGAGTTCGGCTGCGTCCAGAACGACAGCCCGCCGAGGTCGGCCTTGTCGAAGCCGCCGAGCAGCTTCTTCGACGCGACCTTCGCGTCGAGCGTCTGCGATTCGCCGTGGCGGTCGAGCGGCAGGCGCTGCGTGCGGAAACCCGTCACGTCGAGCAGCTTTTCGATTTCGGCGGACGGCAGGCCCATCTCCGCCCACTCCTTGCCGCGGCGCACGCAGGTCTCGGCGAAAGCGTCCATGCCTTCGGCGTTCGCGTCGGAACGCTGGTAGCCGAAGCCGTATTCGTACAGCGAGATCGTCAGCTCCGGATGGTTCGCGACGCAGTGATAGCACTCGCGGTTGTTCTCCATCGTGAGCTTCCAGTTGCCTTCCTCGATGATGTCGATCTGCGCGGCGATCTTCGTGTTCGGCAGATCGTGCGGCAGCAGGTACGGTTCCATCTCGGCGCGCATCTGCGCGAAATCGACGGGCGGCTCGTCGGCGAGGCAGATGAAGATCAGGCCCGCGAGGTTCTCGACGTGCACCGACTTCAGGCTGTGCTTGCAACGGTCGAACTTCTCGCCCATGTGCTCGGCGAACATCAGTTGGCCCGTCAGGTTGTAGGTCCAGCTGTGGTACGGGCACACGATGTTGCCGACCGAGCCTTTATCTTCGTTGCACAGGCGCGCGCCGCGGTGACGGCACACGTTGTGGAACGCGCGGATCGCCATGTCGTCGTCGCGCACGATCAGGATCGAATCGTTGCCCAACTGCACGGTCACGTAATCGCCCGGCTCGGGAATGTCCGGTTCGATCGCCACCTGGATCCAGTGCTGGCGGAAAATCGCCTCCATGTCGAGCGCGAAAATGTCCTCGCTCGTGTAGAACGGCGCTTCGAGGCTGTAGCCTGCCTTGCGGCGTTCGATCAATGCACGAATGTCTGCCGATACTTTCATCGTTTGCTCCGGATTCCTTGCATCCCTGGGTTCTTGCCGACAGGCATCAAAATCAGTAGTCGATGAGCTGATGCTCGCGCAAATACGCAAGGATCACTTGTGCTTTTTCGACCGAACTCCCTTCATTTACGACGTTGCCGCCGCGGCTTTCTGTCGTCGTCGCGGACAGCATCCGGGCATGCCCGGAGCGCTTCTCGGCGGCGACCAGTTTTACGGGTTTACGCTCGACCGGGCCGACCGTCCACGCGGTCGCGTCGGCGTCCGCGCCGCTCGCCGCGAGCGCCGGCCGGATCGCGCCGGCGCGCAGCCGCGCATAGGCATAGCGCGGCTCGACACCGGCGAGCGGATGGACGGCCACGACGGCCGGCAGCGCCGCGTCGACACGCCGCCGCAGCCCTTTCGGCAAAAATTGCCGGACTGCCACGCGACCGCCATCGACCGTCACGTCGACGGCCGAGCCGACGAGCGGATAGCCGAGCGCCGCGGCGACGCGGTACGGCAGCATCCCGGTGTCGTACGCGCCCTCGGCGCGCGTGCCGGTCAGCACGAGGTCGTAGCCTTCGATGCGCGCGGCGAGCGCGTGCACGGCATCGTCGCCGTCTCGGCAGGCCAGCACTTCGACCTCCCGCGCGCCGAGCGCCAGATACTCGGCGAGCGCGGCGTTGGCGGGGTCGCCCGCGTGGATCACGTCGAGCGTCGCGCGATGTTTTTCCGCGAGCTGGCGGCCGGTTTCGAGTGCGGCCGCATCGTTGCGGCTGTAGCGCGCGACGCCGCTGACCGGATGCCGGCCGACGGACACGAGCACCGCGATGCGTTGCAAGGGGCGAGGGGCATTCATGCGGCGACTCCTTCGGGTTCACGGGTACCGACCGCGGCCGGCGATTCGCCGCGCGCGGCCCGCGCGGCCTGGACCTGTTCGATCAGCGCGGCGATCGTCGCCTGCGCGTCGCCGACCACCGTCAGGTTCGCGCGCTTCGCGATCGGCGCGCTGCCGTCGAGGTTCACCGCGATCACGTGGCGGCAATCCTTGATCCCCTGCAAATGCTGCACCGCGCCCGAGATGCCAAACGCGATGTACACGCTCGCCTCGACCGTCTTGCCGGTCGCGCCGACCTGCTTGTCGCGCGTGAAGTGGCCGTTGTCGACCGCGACGCGGCTCGCGCCGATCGCCGCGCCGAACACGCCGGCCAGCCGCTCGAACGCAGCGATGTCGGACACGCCGTTGCCGGCCGACACGATGAAATCGGCTTCCTCGAGCGCGACCTGGGCCGCATCGATTTCGTCGAGGCCGAGATCGCGGTACGGCTGCGCGGCGTCATGCGCCGGGCGGATGAAATCGGCAGCCACGCGTTCGCCGGCGCCGACGAACGGCAGCTTCGCCTCCACCGCGTTCTGCGCGAGCAGGATCACGTCGGGCAGCGCACGGGTCGCGAACGCGCGCCCGGCCTGCGCGTACGCGCCCACGTGCTTCGCGTCGATCTCGACGACGTGGGTCGCGACGCTCGCGCCGGCCGCCGCCGCGTAACGGCGGCCGAGATCGCCGTCACCGGTCGCGTTGTCGGGCACGAACACATGCTTCGGGGCGAGCGCGGCCACACAGGCCTGCAATGCTTGCAGTTCGCTTTCGGGATCGAACGCGCGGCGATCGAAGCCGGTCAGCTCGAGCAGCTTGTCGACACCCAGTTCGGCCACGTCGTCCTTGATTTCGCCGAACGCGAGCAGCGCGACTTCGGTCTGCGCATCGGCGAGCACGGCCGCGGCGGCGATCGCCTGCCGCGAATGGTCGTCGAGCGCGCCGCGTTCGCCATGGGCGACCACCAGCATCACGTGCTTCGGATCCTGCAGCGCACGGCGCGGCTTCGCCGCCGCGGCGCCATGACCGTGCGCGGACCACTGCGCGGCGTTCGCATCGGCGCTGCCTTCCTCGCCGAGCGTGATGCGTTTCAGGCCGGCGGCCGTGATGATGAACGGCCGGCGCGGATCGATTCGTTTGATCGTATTCATCGATTCACTCCAGCGAGGCGGCGACGAGTTCGGCGACGTCGAGCACATCGGGGCGCGGGCCCACGACGCCTTCGAGCATGGCCGTGCAGTTCGGGCACGCAACCGCGACCACGTCCGCGCCGATCGTGCGTGCGTCGGCGATGCGGATGTCCGGAATGCGCTGCTTGCCGGGGATGTCGGTGAGCGGCGCGCCGCCGCCACCGCCGCAGCAGCGGCCGCGCATGCCGTTGCGCTCCATCTCGACGACCTGGATGCCGATCGTCTTCAGCAGCTTGCGCGGTGCTTCCGTCTCGCCGTTGTAGCGGCCGAGGTAGCACGGGTCGTGATACGTGGTGCGCTTCTCCTGCAGCGCCTCGACCGCCTTCGGCGCGATCTTGCCGCTGTCGGCCAGTTCGGCCAGATACGTCGTGTGATGCTTGACCGTCACGCGCAGCCCGAGCGCACGGTATTCGTTGCGCAGGCTGTGCATCACGTGCGGGTCGGCCGTCACGATCTGCTTGTACGACAGCGTGCCGAGCGTGCCGATCAGGCGCTTCGCCATCTGCTGGAACGTCGCTTCGTCGCCGAGCCGGCGCGCGACGTCGCCCGTGTCGGTCTCGGTCGGGCCGAGCACCGCATAGTCGACGCCCGCCTTGTTCAGCACCTTCACGAACGCACGCAGCGTGCGCTGGTAGCGCATGTCGAACGCGCCTTCGCCCGCGACGAACAGCACGTCGACCGGCTTGCCGGGCTGCGCGACGGGTGCGCTCAGGTCGACCGACCAGTCGTAGCGCGCGGCCGTGTCGTAGCCGCCCATCGTGCCCGTCTCGCGCAGGTTCGCGAGTACTTCCTGGCCCTTGCCCGGCACCGTGCCGTGCACGAGCGTGCGGTTGCGGCGCATGTCGACGATCGCGTCGACGTGTTCGATCAGCATCGGGCATTCCTGCACGCACGCGCGGCAGGTGGTGCACGACCACAGCGTCTGTTCCTCGATCAGGCCCGACACGATCGGGCCGTTCGGCTCGCCGCGATGCTGGCCGACAGGCAGGCCCGGCGTCGGGCTGCCCGCGTACGCCGCATCGGTGCCGCCGGCCATCCCGACGACGAGATCCTGGATCAGCTTCTTCGGGTTCAGCGGCTGACCCGACGCGAACGCGGGGCATGCGGCTTCGCACTTGCCGCACTGCACGCATGCGTCGAAGCTCAGCAACTGGTTCCAGCGGAATTCGACCGGCTTCGCGACGCCGTACTCCTGATGGTCGATGTCCGGCAGCTTCAGCGCGGTCGGCGGCGTGGCCGTGCCGTTGCCGGTGAACGATTCGCGGGTGGCCGCGAAACGCTCCTGGCGCGGGTGGAACGCGAGGTGCAGCAGGCCGGCGATCGCATGCTTCATCGGGCCGCCTTTCGCCGCGCCGACCGTCATCGTGAACGCGCCGATGCCGATCAGCAGCGCGCAGAGCACCGCGAACGCACCCGACATCGCGCCGGTGGGCACCAGCATGAACAGCACGAGGCCGAGCGCGAACGAACCGAGCAGCCAGGGCAGCGTATTCCACGGGCCGCGCGACAGGCGCGCCGGCACGTTCTTCGCCGCGCGGCGACGCCACACGAACACCGCGCCGACCAGCATCGCGAGCGCCGCGAGGAAGATCAGCTTGTCGAGCCACGGCGAGTAGATCGCGAGGCCGTAGTTGACGAACACCAGCGCGAGCGCGCCGATCGCGCCGCCGGCGGTCGCGACGTGGGTCTTCGCGATGTACGGATCGCGGGCGACCACGTGGTGCAGGTCGACGAAATAACGCTTCGGAATCGCGAACAGGTTCGCGACGCCAAACGCGCCGGGCGCGGTGGCGCGGCCCAGACGCCAGTAGGACGAGCGCTTCGCGACCGCGAACGCGAGCCCCGCCACCGACAGCCACAACAAGGCGGTAATGAGGAAGGACGGATTCATCTTTTAGAAATCCTTCACGAGACGCAGCGAGTCGTAGATCGCACCGTGGACGTTGTGCATCGAGATGCAGTCGCCGACACGGAACAGCAGGAAACGGCCGTTGCCGAGTTCTTCCGACAGGCACGGCTGCGGCTCGGCCGCGAACAGCGTGTGCGGATCGATCTGGCCGCGGTTCACCGATTCCGGCTTGAGCTTCCAGTACAGCTCGTCGTTCGGCGACGAGCCGTTCTCGATCACCACCTGGTCGACCGCGCGCTCTTCCAGTTCTTCCGTGTACTCGTTGCGCAGCACGGCGATCATCTTGCCGTTCTCTTCATAGACGCGATCGAGCATCGTGTTCGGCGTCGGGATCACGCCGAACGCGTACAGGCGGCGATAGAAGATCGGGAACGTCGTGCCGCCGCAATCGTCGGCGACCTTCACGTCCGGCGTCACCACCTCGACCTTCGAGCCGCGGCTCGCCATGAAGTCGGCCACGCCGGCGCCCGCATGCGTGCTCACGCCGTCGAACAGCAGCACGTTCTGCTTCGGCTCGACCTTGCCGGTCAGGATGTCCCACGAGCTCACGGCAAGGCCTTCGGCCACGCCCCACGCCGGCACCTGCCACGTGAAGCTCGAACCGCCGGTGGCAAGCACGACGATGTCCGGCTTCTCGGCCATGATCATCTTCTCGTCCGCGGCCACGCCGAGACGCCGGTCGACGCCCAGGCGCTTCGTTTCCATGTCGAACCAGCGGATGATCCCCGACATCTGCTCGCGCTGCGGCGCCTTCGCGGCGATCATCACCTGGCCGCCCACTTCCGCGTTCTTCTCGAACAGCACGACGTCGTGGCCGCGCAGCTTCGCGACGCGCGCGGCCTCGAGGCCCGCCGGGCCCGCGCCGACCACCACGACCTTGCGCTTCGGGCCGCGCGACTTCTCGATGATGTGCGGCATCGTCGCTTCGCGCGACGTCGCCGCGTTCTGGATGCACAGCACGTCGAGCCCGTTGTACTGGCGGTCGATGCAATAGTTCGCGCCGACGCACTGCTTGATTTCGTCCTCGCGGCCGTCGCGGATCTTGATCACCATGTGCGGATCGGCGATCTGCGCGCGCGTCATGCCGACCAGGTCGATCATCCCGTTCGCGAGCAGGCGCTCGGCCTGCCCCGCGTCGCGGATGCTCTGCGCGTGCATCACCGGAATCTTCACGACCGACTTGATGCCGGCCGCGAGATGCACGAACGGCTCCGGCGGCAGCGCCATCGGCGGCATGCAGTTGGCGATCGTGTTGTGCGTGTCGCCGCCCGAGCCCACCACGCTCAGGTAGTCGATCAGGCCCGTCTCGGACATTGCCTGCGCGATTTCCTTCAGCGCTTCGTGATCGAGGCCGTCCTCGTGGAATTCGTCGCCGCACATGCGCAGGCCGACGCAGAAATCCTTGCCGACCGCCTCGCGCACGGCCGTCAGCACTTCGATACCGAAGCGCAGGCGGTTTTCGAGGCTGCCGCCCCATTCGTCGGTGCGATGGTTCGAACGCTTGCTCCAGAACTGGTCGATCAGGTGCTGGTGCGCGGCGGAGATTTCGATGCCGTCCATGCCGGCCGCCTTCACGCGCTTCGCGGCCGCCGCGAAATCGCCGATGATGCGGCGGATTTCCTCGATCTCGATGATCTTCGCGTTGCCGCGGTGCACGGGTTCGCGCACGCCCGACGGCGACATCAGGTGCGGCCAGTGCTCGCCGTGAAACGACGAGCGGCGGCCCATGTGCGTCGCCTGGATCATGATCTTCGCGCCGTGCTTGTGCATCGTGTCGGCCAGGCGCGTGAGCGGATCGATGATCTTGTCGGTCGACAGGTTCACCGATTTCCACCAGCCTTGCGGGCTGTCGATCGACACCGGGCTCGAGCCGCCGCAGATGGCCAGGCCGACGCCACCCTTCGCCTTTTCTTCGTAGTAGCGGATATAGCGGTCGCCCGGCAGGCCGCCCGGCTCGGCATACACCTCCGCGTGCGCGGTGCTGACGATCCGGTTGCGCAGCGTCAGCTGGTTCAGCTGCATGGGTTTGAACAGGTGGGGATAACGCATCGCTGGCGACCTCTGGCGTTCGAATGTCTCGTGTTGCGGGTGTTGTTCTGCTTCAGTGAATCAATGCATCAGTGCGCGATCGGCGACACTTCGAAGACGCAGTGGTCGTGATGCTCGGCCGCGCACTGCACTTCCTTCGATTGCGCGCGCGGCGCATGCTTGCCTTCCGGCGTCGTGTCGTTGACCCAGTCCATCGCGCCCGCGAACCAGCCCGCGAACATGTAGCAGAGCTTGCCTTCCTTGCCCGGCTGCTGGAGCACGAACGACGAGTGGCGCAGCTCGATCTTCGCGCGTGCGCTCGCCGGATCTGCCTCGATGATCGAGAACAGCCCCCAGCCGCGTTGCGACAGGCGCTTCAGGTAATGCTCGAACACGGCCATGCCGGTGATGCCGTGCTGCTTGGCTTCCTTGTCGCACCAGTGGTAAGCCGACTTGTAGCCGGCCTTGTAGAGGATCTCGGCATACGCTTCGACGCCGAGCGCTTCCTCGACGGCGACGTGGTTGTTCGTGAAGAAGTGGCGCGGCACGTACAGCATCGGCAGCGCGTCGGTGGTCCAGACGCCGGTATCGGGATCGACGTTGATCGGCAGTTGCGGTTGCATCGTGGTGACTCCGTGAGGAAAGTGGCCGCGCGGCTCGGCGCGCAGGCGCGACATCGTCCGCGTGCCCGCGCGGCAAGCGCTGGCACGTCCCGATTTTTTTATGTTGAAACGAAGGGAGCGGTTCGGCTCGGCGGGCGCTTACGCGCCCCACACGTCCTTGAACACGCGTACCCAGTTCTCGCCCATGATCTTGCGGATGCGCGATTCCTTCCAGCCGTGACGTTCCATCGCGGCGGTCAGGTTCGGGAATTCGCCGATCGTGCGGATGCCGTCCGGGTTGATCACCTTGCCGAAGTTCGTCAGCTGGCGATAGCGGCCCTTGTCATGCGTGAGCATGTCGAAGAATTCCTTCGCGAAATCCTGCGTGAAGTCCGTGCCGATGCCAACCGCGTCCTCGCCGATCAGGTTCACGACGTAGTCGATCGCCTCGATGTAGTCGTCGATGTTCGCTTCGATGCCGCGCTTCAGGAACGGCGCGAACATCGTCACGCCGACGAAGCCGCCCGCATCGGCGATCTCCTTCAGTTGCGCGTCGCTCTTGTTGCGCGGATGCTCCTTCAGGCCCGACGGCAGGCAGTGCGAGTAGCACACCGGCTTCTTCGAGAACGCGATCGCTTCCGACGACGTGTTGCCGCCCACATGCGACAGGTCGACCATGATGCCGACGCGGTTCATCTCGGTGATCACTTCGCGGCCGAAATCCGACAGCCCGCCGTCGCGCTCGTAGCAGCCGGTGCCGACGAGGTTCTGCGTGTTGTAGCAAAGCTGCACGACGCGCACGCCCATGTCGGCGAACGCCTCGATGTAGCCGAGGTTGTCCTCGAACGCATGCGCGTTCTGGAAGCCGAGGATGATCCCCGTCTTGCCTTCCTTCTTCGCGCGGAAGATGTCGTCCGTCGTGCGCACGAGCGTCAGCAGCTCGCCGTTGTCGCGGATCTTCTTCTTCATCACGCCGATGTTGTCGACGGTCTTGGTGAAGTTCTCCCACACCGACACCGTGCAGTTCGCGGCCGTGATACCACCCTTGCGCATGTCCTCGAACACCGGCTTCTCGAACTTCGAGATGTTCAGTCCGTCGATGATGATGCTGTCCTGATGCAGCGTGCTCATATCTGCTCTCGCTCGTGTGACTGTTCTTGTGGGGTCGATCAGTAGATCGGGAAGCGCTCGCAGAGCGCGAAGATCTCGCGGCGCACGCGCTGCTCGGTTGCCGGGTCGCCTTCCGGGTTCGCCCGCAGCGCGTCGAACACTTCGAGGATCAGGCGGCCGATCTCGCGGAACTCCGCGACGCCGAAACCGCGCGTCGTGCCGGCCGGCGTGCCGAGGCGAATGCCCGACGTGACGGTCGGCTTCTCGGTGTCGAACGGGATACCGTTCTTGTTGCAGGTGATGCCCGCGCGTTCCAGCGCCTGCTCGACCGGCGCACCCTTCAGGCCCTTCGGGCGCAGGTCCACGAGCAGCAGATGGTTGTCGGTGCCGCCCGTGACGAGATCGACGCCGCCGGCCTTCAGCACTTCGCCGAGCGCCTGCGCGTTCGCGAGCACGTTGTCGATGTAGGTCTTGAAATCCGCATGCAGCACTTCGCCGAACGCGACGGCCTTGCCGGCGATCACGTGCATCAGCGGGCCGCCCTGCAGACCGGGGAACACGGCCGAGTTGATCTTCTTCGCGATCTCCTCGTCGTTGGTCAGCACGAAGCCGCCGCGCGGGCCGCGCAGCGTCTTGTGCGTGGTCGACGTGACGACGTGCGCGTGCTCGACCGGGTTCGCGTGGCGACCCGCGGCGATCACGCCCGCGATGTGCGCCATGTCGACCATCAGCTTCGCGCCGACGCTGTCGGCGATCGCGCGAAAGCGTGCGAAGTCGAGCGCGCGCGGGTACGCCGAGAAGCCGGCGATGATGAGGTTCGGCTTGTGCTCGTGGGCGAGCGCCTCGACCTGATCGTAGTCGATGCGCAGCGTGTCGCGGTTCACGCCGTACTGGACCGCGTTGAACCACTTGCCCGACAGTGCCGGCTTCGCGCCGTGCGTCAGGTGGCCGCCGGCATCCAGCGACATGCCGAGCACCGTGTCGCCCGGCTTGGCCAGCGCGAGCATCACCGAGCCGTTCGCCTGCGCGCCCGAGTGCGGCTGCACGTTCGCGTAGCCGGCGTTGAAGATCTGCTTCACGCGATCGATCGCGAGCGCCTCGACCTCATCGGCGAATTCGCAGCCGCCGTAGTAGCGCTTGCCGGGATAGCCTTCCGCGTACTTGTTGGTCAGTACCGAGCCCTGCGCCTCGAGCACGGCGCGCGACACGATGTTTTCCGACGCGATCAGCTCGACCTGCGACTGCTGACGCTCGAGTTCCTTCAGGATGGCGCTGCGCACCGGCGCGTCGCGCTCGGCAAGGGGCTGCGAGAAGAAAGGCTGGGTGTTCGACATAGTGCGTCCGTGACGAAGAATAAAGGGCTGCAACCGAAGCTCAGGGCCCGCCGTGCCTGGGTTTGCCGCTCGTCCAGTGCAAGGCTGCCGACGGCTCTATTCTTGTCGTTCGGATTTTCGGCGGATTGATGAATTTAGACGCGTTCTTTGCCTTTTCCGCCATGCGCGTCCGTTTTATACAAGTGACCGGTCGTGCTTTTCGGTACGGCCGCTCGAAACGGCATTGGACGTTCACCTATGGACACGCACACCGGCAGTGCGTTTGCCGCACGTTCGAGTGCGCCGTCTCCCGGATACGGTGCAGTGCAGCAACGCGCCGATGCCCAGACGACGTATGGGGCTAGGGTTTAGCCGTATGGCACGCTTGTTGCACTCGCTCACACAATACCGCAGCCCGATTCGTGCCCCGGGCCAAAAGCTATTAGAGATTCAAGGAACGCTCCCCATGTCGCCCGACCGCACAGCGTCGCTGTCCCACTTCGCGTTCATGCCTTTACCGAACTTCACGATGATCGCGTTCACCAATGCGATCGAGGTGCTTCGGATGGCGAACTACCTGAGCGGCCAGCCGCTCTATCGCTGGTCGGTGATCAGCCCGGACGGCGGCCCGGTCACGGCGAGCAACGGCCTGACGGTCGACACGGGCCCGGCCGAGTGCGCGGGGCAGCCCGACATCGTGTTCGTGTGCGGCGGCGTCGACGTGCAGCGCGCGACCACGCCCGCCCATCTGTCGACACTGCGGCGCTTCGCGCGCTCGGGCATCCCGCTCGGCAGCCTGTGCACGGGCACCTATGCGCTCGCGAAATCGGGGCTGCTCGCGGGCTACGCGTGCGCGATCCACTGGGAGAACATGTCGGCGCTGAAGGAAGAGTTTCCGGATACGCGCTTCCTGAAGGAACTGTTCGTGATCGACCGCGACCGCATCACGTGCACGGGCGGCGTCGCGCCGCTCGACATGATGCTGAACCTGATTGCCGCGCGCGTGGGCACCGCACGCGTCACGCAGATCGCCGAGCAGTTCATCGTCGAACACGTGCGCGATACGAGCGCACAACAGCGCATGCCGCTCGTCGCGCGCCTGGGCTCGGCGAACAAGTCGCTGTTCGAAGTGATCTCGCTGATGGAGAACAACATCGAGGAACCGCTGTCGCGCGAGGAGCTCGCGCGGCTCGCGAACATGTCGCAGCGGCAGTTGCAGCGCCTCTTCCGCGAGCACCTCGGGATGACGCCGACGCACTATTACCTGACGCTGCGGCTGCGCCGGGCGCGCGAGTTGCTGCTGCAGACCGACATGTCGATCATGCACATCACGATGGCGTGCGGCTTCCAGTCGGCATGCCACTTCAGCAAGAGCTATCGCGACGCGTTCGGCGTCGCGCCGACGCGTGAGCGCCGCAAGCAGGTGGCGCCGCTCGCGCAGGGTGCGGCGAGCGCGGGGCCTGCGTTTCCGGCGCATGTGCTGCATGCGTGAAGCAGGCAGTACCTGAAAAAAAAGCGGCCTCGAAGGCCGCTTTCCGTTTGTGCTTACGATCCCCACACCTGCATTTCGTCGAGCGAATACCCCCACTGCGTCGCCCGCTTCGTGCCGAGCATCCGCACGTAGCGGCCCTGCGCCTTCAGGTTCGGCAGCGTCACATGCCCGTACGACACGCCGTTGCTCGTCGAGTAGATCGTCGTCCAGTTCGCGTTGTCGTTCGACGTCTGGATCTGGTAGACGAGCGCACCCGCATCCCAGTACAGATCGATGCTGCTGATCGCCTTCGTCGCGCCGAGATCGACCGAGATCCATTGCGGATCGACGCCGGCGCCTTCGGGTGAATCCCAGCGGGTGCTCGTCGTGTTGCCGTCGAACGCCTTGTCCGGCGTCAGCGACGCGTTGTAGCTCGCCGACGCCGCGGCCGGCCGCCCCTGCGACAGCAGCGTGCGTGCGGCGGCCGGGCCGCCGTAGTAGTTCGCGCCGAGCTTCGCCTTCGTCGCGTCGGCATTCACGCCGAACTGCGACAGGCTCCAGCGCTGCCCGGTCGTCACGTCGCCGACGTACAGCTGATAGCCGCCCGCTGTCGTCGACGAGAAGAACAGGTAGTTCGTACCGCTGACCGGCGCCGGATCCGAGTTGTTGCTCATGCAGTCGTTGAGCGCGAGCGCGCTCGGCGTCGAGGCCGGGTCGGCCGTCTTCGCATAGATCTGGTCGGCCCCGCCGCTGTCCTTCCAGCGTGCGTAGTACACCATGCCGTCCGCACGCACGGTCGGGTAGTACGTCTGCAGCCCGGCCGGACGATCGAACACGGCGGTCGCGCCGGTCGCGAGCGTGCGCTTCATCAGCCCCATGTTCGCGCCGGTGCCGGTCGCGTAGTACACGGCGCTCGCGTCCGGCGCGAGGAACGGCATCGAGTACTCGGCGCCGGCCGGTGCGTTCGTCAGGCTCACCACCGACGTGAACACCGGGCCCGCGCTCGTGTACGACAGCGTCGCCTGCTTGACGTCGCCGTTCTGCTTGAACACGAGCGTCTTGCCGTCCGTGCTGAACTTCGGATCCTCGTTGCGCGTGGCGCCCGTGCTGTGCGTCATGTTGACGGGCGGCGTGCCCGCGCCGAGCTGCAGCATGAACACGTTCCATGCGCCGTTGCTGATGCCCATGAACGCGAGCCACTTGCCGTCAGGGCTGAACACGCCGTTCATCGGATCGGTGATGCCCCACGCGCTCTTGCTGAGCTGCGTCAGCGTATGGGCCGAGAAGTCGTAGAGGAAAAGCTGGCTCGTGCCGTCGCCGTACTTGACGTAGCTGTGATAGACGAGCTTGCCGGTGAGCGCGGCGGGGAACGTCGCGTTCGGCTGGGCGGCGGGATTGTTGACGCAGGCTGCGGCTGCGACGCCGCCGAACAGGTTGAGGGCGATGCCGGCCACGAGGCCGGCGACGAGGGTCTTCAGTTTCACGCTGGATGCTTTCGGGTAAGGTAAGGACGCCGCAGAAAAGGACTCGCGCGACACGCGCGGGCGTCACGGATTCGCGGTCGGGCAGCGTGAATTCCGTATCGGTCGGACAGCGGGAACAAAGCTTGCGAGAGGATGCCCGCTTGTCAGACGAAAGAACAGGATCAGAGCGCTCACAAAACATGCGGATCAGCGATATGGGGCGCGCTTGCACGTGACGGCTGCCGTACTACTCTTTGTCATCGAGGTCCAACGGCCGGAGGGCACGCATGAAGCGCTATGCGGTGCTGGCAAAGACGATCGCCGACGCCATCCGGCGCGGCGACCTGGCGGCCGGCGCGCGCATCCCTACCGTGCGCGCGGCATGCCGCGCATATCGGGTGAGCCCGTCCACGGTGTTTCGTGCGTACTACGCGCTCGAAAGCGAGGGCCTGATCGTCGCGCGGGCGCGCTCCGGCTATTTCGTCGCGAATCTCGCGGACAAGCACGTACGGTTCGGCCGCGATCCGCCGCGCAAGCCGGCCGCCGTGCAAGCCGACGACGATGACGCGCTGCCCCGCCTGCTCGATTCGCTCAAGTGCGACGACATCGTGCCGCTCGGCTCGGCATTCGCGAGCTATTCGCTGTTTCCGATGAGCAGCCTGTGGCGTCACGTGGCGTCGGCCGCCCGCCACATGGATCGCACGAAACTGCTGGAGGGCCTGCCGCCCGGCTACGACCCGCTGCGCCGTCAGATCGCGTTGCGCTACCTGAACGCGGGTGCGTCGCTGCCGCTGGAGGAAATCGTCATCACGACGGGGGCGATCGAAGCGCTGACGCTCAGTCTGCAGGCGCTGACACGTCCGGGCGACATCGTCGCGATCGAGCGGCCGGCATTCCACGCGGTGTTGCAGGCCGTCCAGTGCCTGCACCTGAAGGCCGTCGAGATTCCGGTCGACCCGCGCACGGGCCTCGACCTGGACGCGCTCGCCGAGGCGCTCGATACGCATCCGGTGCGCGCGTGCTGGTTCATGACGTCGCTCCACAATCCCACCGGCGCGACGCTGACCGACGAGCGCAAGCGCGCGCTGATCGACCTGCTCGCGTCGCGCGGCGTGCCGCTGATCGAGGACGACGTGTATGGCGAACTGCAGTTCGGCACGGCGCCCACACGCCCCGCGAAACTGTATGACGATAACGGGCTCGTCCTGCATTGCGGGTCGTTCTCGAAGTGCCTCGCGCCCGGCTTCCGGATCGGCTGGGTCGCGGCCGGTCGCTTCGTGGGGCAGATCCGGCAGGCCAAAGGCGCGAGCGCGCCGGCCGCCGACGTCCCCGCGCAGATGGCGATTTCGAGCTACCTGCGCGACGGCGCATACGACCGGTTCCTGCGCAAGCTGCGGCGCAATCTCGCCGCGCACCAGGCGCAGATGTTGTCGGCCGTGCGCGCGTATTTTCCGGCGGACACCGAAGTGTTCGCGCCGCGCGGCGGGTATTTCCTGTGGATCGAGTTGCCGCCGCACGTGGATGCGATGCACCTGTTCGGCGATGCGATGGAAAGCGGCGTCAGCATCGCGCCCGGGCCGCTTTTCTCCGCGACCGGCGGCTTTCGCCGCTATGTGCGACTCAACTACGGACGACCGTGGACGCCGGGCGTCGAGCGCGCACTGGAGACGCTCGGCACGCTCGCGGCGCGGCAGCGGCACGGCGGTTAGCACGAAACGAGCGGCACGCGACGCGCGAGAAGCGCCTTGCGTTTCGCGCGCGAGCGACAAACAATGAAGCGGAAGGCAGCCGCGGACGAACGGTTCCAAGCGTCCGATGTTATGGAGAATCTCATGAACGCCGCATGCGAACGACCGTCGATGTGCAGCCTGACGATAGCGTTCATCGGTTGCTGACGATGCGCGTCCTGCCCAATCGAAGCGTCCGCGCGCGCGATGCGTGGCGTGCCGTGCTGAATGCGCGCGCCGAATCGCGGCACGCGACGTGCTGCCGCTGCCGCGAATGCGGCTTCGTCGCGTTCCGCGCACTCGAGCACTGCCCCGTCTGCGGTCAATGGAACGGGCCGTTCGAGCCGATCGATCGCCGACCGGCCGACGCACACGCCGCGCATGCGCCGCGGTCATTCCACACGTGGTCGTCGCGCGTCGCCCGCGCGCTGCGCAACGCGGCTTTCCAGCGGCCGCGCGCGTCGAGCGCGCCGATCCTGAGCATCCTCACGCTCGTGCTGCTCGTCGGCGGCTATGTGACGGTCGACCAGACCTGCAAGGCCGATCCCGTTTGTCGCGGGTCCGGTGCGCCGGCCGCCGTCGCGACCGAAACCGGGTTGCCCGCGTCGAGCGATCCGTTCCTGCCCGTCTTGCCCGCACCCGTCTACCCGTTCCATTCGCCTGATGCAACGCAAGTGGCGGCCGATCCGCAACACGGCGCCCCGGTCGCCGTCAAACCCACTCGCCCGATGGCGGTTGCGCAAGCCGCGCCGTCGTTGCGCGTGCCTGACCGGACGCGCACCGGCGCAGTCCGCGAGGCCGACTGGAAAGGCAACCGCGACACCGCCCATCGCACGCGCGCGATCCGCCGCGTCAGCGCGCACACCGGGCGTGCACGTCGCGCCGCGGCCAGCCACACCGAAATCGCGAAGCTCTATCGCGGTCACTGAGCGTGGCCCGGGCCCGCGCGCGACGATTCGCTTTTCCCGGCCGCTCTTCATACAACGGCGTTCGTGACCTGAGCGTGTGCGCGCGGATCCGGCCGCACGGTAATGAACGGTTCGTCAGCGGGCGACGACGATCGCCGCGACGCCGCACGATCGGGGTCGCCGGTCGCCGCGTTGCGCTGCCCTTCGCTCCCGCAACGAAAAACGGGCGGTCCGTTTCCGGAGCCGCCCGTTCTCGCGTCACGCGTCGCGTGTCGAACGCCAGCGCATCACGCCGCCAGCAACCCGTGCGGATCGATCACGAATTTGCGCGGCGCGCCGCCGTCGAACTTCTTGTAGCCTTCCGGCGCCTGGTCGAGCGAAATCACTTCGACGTTGACGATCTTCGCGATCGGCAGCCGGTCGAACAGGATCGCCTGCATCAGGTTGCGGTTGTACTTGAGCACCGGCGTCTGGCCCGTGAAGAACGAATGCGACTTCGCCCAGCCGAGGCCGAAGCGGATGCTCAGGCTGCCGTGCTGCGCAGCCTTGTCCTTCGCGCCCGGATCGTCCGTCACGTACAGGCCCGGGATGCCGATCGCGCCGGCCGGGCGCGTGATCTCCATCAGCGAGTTCAGCACCGTCGCGGGCGCTTCCTCCGAATGGCCCGACGAACCGTGGCCGTGCGCCTCGAAGCCGACGCAATCGACCGCGCAGTCGATCTCGGGCACGCCGAGGATCTGCTCGATCTGCTCGCCGAGCGACGCGTCCTTCGACAGGTCGACCGTCTCGAACCCCATCGCCCGTGCGTGCGCGAGGCGTTCCGCATTCATGTCGCCGACGATCGTCACGGCCGCGCCGAGCAGGCGCGCCGATGCGGCCGCCGCCATCCCGACCGGGCCCGCGCCCGCGATATAGACCGTCGAACCGGGCTTCACGCCCGCGCTCACCGCACCGTGATAACCGGTCGGCAGAATGTCGGACAGGCAGGTCAGATCGCGGATCTTCGCCATCGCCTGGTCACGATCCGGGAATTTCAGCAGGTTGAAATCGGCATACGGCACGAGCACGTATTCGGCCTGGCCGCCGATCCAGCCGCCCATGTCGACGTAGCCGTACGCGCCGCCCGCACGCGACGGGTTCACGTTCAGGCACACGCCCGTATGCGTGTCCTTGCACATCGCGCAGCGGCCGCACGCGACGTTGAACGGCACCGACACGAGATCGCCGATCTTCAGCGTCTCGACGTCGCGGCCCACTTCGACCACTTCGCCGGTGATCTCGTGACCGAGCACGAGGCCGATCGGCGCGGTCGTGCGGCCGCGCACCATGTGCTGGTCGGAGCCGCAGATGTTCGTGCTGACCACCTTCAGGATCACGCCGTGGCCGATCGCGCGGCCGGTCGGGTCGACCATCTTCGGATAATCGATTTTCTGGACTTCGACCTTGCCCGGCCCAAGATAGACGACACCTCGATTGCTGCTCATCGTATTGTCTCCATGTCTCGTTGGATGGCGCGGCGGCGCGCCGGCTCATGCGGCGCACACGCAACGTGCTGTTCGAGAGTAGTCCGGGAGGCAGGGGCGCCGATGTCTCAAACGCGACACGCGTTTGATCGGCGCCGACATCGATGGCGGAAATACGAAAGTCGGGCGGGAAACGACGGGGACGCCCCAGGTGAGAAACGCACCGGGGTCGGACCAGCCCTCGCGGCCGGCTGCCGCCGCGACGGCGGGCGCTACCCGCGCTGATTCTCGCGGATGATCGCGGCGGCGGCGGCCTCCGCGTCGCTCGCGACGCCGTCGTGCACGCGCGTGCTGACGGCCGGCGTCGGCGGCTCGCTGTCGAGCGCGTGGCCGTTGCGGTCGTGCGTGTCGACCGTCACGCGCATCGACAGCCCGACGCGCAGCGGATGCGCGGCGAGGTCGCGCGGATCGAGCGCGATCACGACCGGCACGCGCTGCACGACCTTGATCCAGTTGCCGGCCGCGTTCTGCGACGGCAGCATCGAGAACGCGCTGCCCGTGCCCGCCGAGAAGCCCTGCACGCGGCCGCGGTAGGCGACGCGCGAGCCGTAGAGATCCGACACGACCTCGACCGGCTGTCCGACGCGCATGTGGCGAATCTGCCCTTCCTTGAAATTCGCCTCGACCCACAGCCGGTCGAGCTGCACGATCGACATCAGCGGGACGCCGGGCCCGACCTGCTGGCCGACCTGCACCGAGCGCTGCCCGATCGTGCCGTCGACCGGCGCGACGATCGTCGTGCGCTTCAGGTTCCGGTACGCGAGCTTGAATTGCGCGGCCGCCTGCACGACGGCCGGGCTTTCGTCGACGGGAAGCTTGCTGCCGAGCGCGCGCGCCGCGTCGAGCTGCGCCTGCGCGGCCGCGAGGTTCGCCTGCGCGCCGGCCACCGCCGCGCGGGCCCGCGCCAGTTCTTCCGGCGCGACGATTTCGACCGATGCGCCCGAGCGCGCGGCCAGCGCGCGCTGCGCCAGCGACAGGTCGGCGCGGCGCGCATTCACGGCCTCGACGTACATCGTGTTCGAGATTTTCGCGTTCGCGACCTGCCGCACCGCCTGCGCGAGCTGCGCCTTCGCCTGCGCGAACGCGACGGACGCCTCGGTGTCATCGAGCTTCACGAGCGTCTGCCCCGCGCGCACGGCCTGCGTATCGGCGACCTGCACGTCGGTCACGGTGCCCGGAATCTGCGCGGCGACCTGCACGATGCTGCCCGCGACGTACGCGTCGTCGGTGTCTTCGTCATAGCGGGCGCTCGACAGCCAGTACGCGACCCACGCGATCGCGGCCAGCAGCACGATCGCGACGGACACGGTGAAGCGCTTGCGGCGCGTCGCGCGGCGTGCATCGAGGGCCGGGTCGTTCAGCGCGGCCGGCGGCGCGGCGGAATGAAGGTTGTCGTGGTGCATCAGTTCATCAGTCGCTCTGCGTGACGATCAGACGATCGTGCTGGAACACGGGAATCGCGGGCATCGGCGCGGGGTCCGGCATCGGGCTCGCCGATGCCGTACGTGCGAGAACGGGGGTGCCACGCGGCGTCGCGTCGGAGTGGGTCGCACCGACCGTGGACGGGCGCGTGGTGTCGTCGCGTCGTGCGGATTCAGGCGTGGACACGGCCCTCGTCGTGGCGGCGGCCGGTGAAACCGTGGCGCTCCGCGCGGGCGAGTCGTTCGACGGGCCGGCTACCGCTACCCGGTTCGCGGCCACGGCGGCCGGCGCGCCGCGTCCGGCCGCCGCCCCGCTGCGCGCCCGCCGCACGGCCGGCGCTTGCGCCTGCGCGACCGTTGCGCCCGCATCGAACCCGCCGCCCAGCGCGCCGATCAGCCCAACGCGCAGCGTCCGCTGCTTGCCGAGCAACGCGATCATCTGCGCGCGCTCGTCGATCAGCGTGAGATCCGCGACATCGACGTCCTTCTGCATCAGCACGCCGCGCCGATGCCGGTCCGCCGCGATCTGCACGATCTTCTGCGCGGCCGCGACCGCATCCTGCTGCTGCGCGACGAGCGTCTGCGACGTCTGCAGCGACGTGACGAGTTGCGCGACCTGCCCGAGCGCGTCGTCGACGGTCTTGTTGTACAGCCCGATCGCGACGTCGGCCTGCGCGACGTCCGCGCCGAGCTTCGCCTTCAGCCGGCCGCGATCGAAGATCGGCAGCGAGATCGCGGGGCCGACGGAGCCGGCGAGCGAATCGCGCGAGAACAGCGACGCGGGCGTCAGCGCGAACACGCCGCCGAGCGCGACGAGGTTCACATCCGGATAGAACTGCGCGCGCGTCGAATCGGCGTTCGCGAACGCGGCCTCGACCCGCAGCCGCGCGGCGACGATGTCGGGCCGGCGGCCGAGCAGATCGGCCGGCAGCCGGGCGGGCAGCGCGCCGCCCGCGAACGCGCCCACGCGCGGCCGCTGCAGCGCGAGCCCGCGCTCCGGGCCGCGGCCCGACAGCACGCCGAGTTGCAGTTGCGCGAGCTTGATCTGCTCGTCGTTCAGCGCGATCTGTTCGAGCAGGCGGCTGCGCTTGATCGCCGCGTCGCTCGCGTCGTACGCATTGTCGAGGCCACGCGCGGTGCGCTCGCGCAGCACGGCCGTCACGCGCTGGCTGATCTTCAGCTTCTGCTGCAACAGGTCGCGCACCGCGTACGCCTGATCGAGCTGGCAATACACGGTGACGATCGCGACGGCCAGCGTGAGCCGCACCTGTTCGGCCTCGACGCCGGCGGCGTCGCGCAACGACATCAGGCTCTTCGTCGCCGCGCGGTTCTTGCCCCACAGGTCGAGCTGGTAGTTCAGTCCGACGAAGATCGACGACGGCGACACGTTCGGATCGCCGAAAATCTGCACCGGCACGCGATAGCCGCCGGCCGTCACGTCGGCGATGTCGCCGGGCTTCGGCATCCGCGCGCGGCTGATCGTCGCGCCGGCCGTGCCCGTCAGCCCGGTCAGCGAATCGAACTGCTGAAGCTGCGCCTGCGCGATGCGCAACCGCGCCTGTGCAACCTGCACATCGGGACTGTTCCGCGACGCCTCGGCCACCAGGTCGTCGAGCTGCGGATCCTGTAGCTGCTTCACCCAGTCGGGCGCCGGCCACGCGCCGTTTGGGCCGGGGCCGGCGGTATGCACGAGCGCATCGTCGGCCGGCGCGCGCAGCGACAGCGATGGCAGGAAGCCCGACGGCACGCATCCGCTCAACGCGAGCAATGCCGCGGCGGCCGCGATCATCGCGCCGCCCTTCACGCCACGCGGCGAACGCGCCGCTTGCTTCATCCGACGCATCGTCACCCCTGCCGAACGCGCTGCGCCCGCGCGGCCAGACGCGGCCGCGTGCGCTCGAGCGGACCGAGCCGGCCGAACAGGCCGTCCGCGACGCCGAACAGGATGCCGGCCAGCTTCGCGCGCTTGTCGCGCTCGACGAGCGCGATCTGCACCACCTGCCACACGGTCAGCAGGTTCGGCACGAGCGCCACCGGAAAACGCAGCCCGTACTGCATCCCGAGCTGCACCGCATTGCGCGCGCTGTAGTAGCGCCGTTGCCATGAATGGTTCATCGACGTCATTTCAAAAGGGCCGATCGCATGCCGCCGTTTCGCGCCGATCCGGTGCGACAGCACCAGCGACGGCACGACATAGAGCGGCACGTTGCGCGACAGCGCGCGGAAGCTGTATTCGGTATCGACGTGATCGATGAACAGCGTCTCGTCGAAGCGGCCAAGCACGTCGAACGCATCGCGCGACACGACGCAGCCCGACGAAATCAGGAACGCGCAGCGCTGCATCGGCGCGCCCGGTTCGATGCGCAGGCGGCGCAGGCCGATGCCGTTCGTCGCGAGTTCCGGCAGGAAGCTGCGCGCGTTCTCGTCGAAGATGCGCGGGCCGGCGAGGAACGCGCGCCCGCCAAGCCCCGCGCAGACCTCGCGCATCGTCGGGAAATACGCGGCCGGCACCGACGAATCCTGGTCGAACAGCGCGACCGCATCGACGCGGTCGCGAAACAGCGCCGCGAGCCCCGCGTTGTACGCGCCCGCGATGCCGCCGCGATTGCCGTGATGCAGCAGCGCGATGCCTTCACGCGCGCACAGGTCGCGCACCCGTGCATCGGCCTGCGGCGTGTTGTCGACGACGAGCAGCGCATCGCACGCGTGCCGCCACGCGCGCAGCGCGTCGAGCTGTGCGTCGCTAGGGTGATACAGGATCACGAGTGCACCGAGTGTCGTCATGGTCTCTTCTCAATGTCCGAACGATGCGGCCGCGCCGCGTTTCGGCCGCGTCAGCCACATCATCGCGGCGAGCGCGAGACACGTCATGCTCGCCATCCAGAACATGTCGTTGGTCGCCATCATGTAGGCCTGCTGCATCACGACGTGATGCAGCGTCGTCAGCTCGCGCACGCCGTCCACGCCCATCGCGTTCAGCGCATGCACGAAGCGGTGCGTGTTCGCCGACGCATGCGTGACCGATTGGGACACGACGTCGTAGTGATAGGTGGCGCGGTTGTCCCACAGCGTCACGCTCATCGCGGTGCCGAACGCGGCCGACAGCGTGCGCAGGAAATTCGACAGGCTCGACGCGGCGGCGAGCCGGTCGTCCGGAATGCGCGACAGCGTCGCGGCGGTCAGCGGAATGAAGAAGCACGGCAGCCCGATCCCCTGGATCAGCCCGGGTGCTGCGATCTGCGCGAACGTCATCTTCAGCGTGAAATGCGCGTCCCACGCGAGCACGGCCGCGAACACGAGAAAGCCGAACGTCGCGAGCACGCGAGCGTCGAAACGGTGCGCATGCAGCCCGACGAGGATCGAGAACACGAGCGCGAGCACGCCGAGCGACGCGGTCGCGAGCCCCGCATGAAACGCGTTGTAGCCCATCACGGCCTGCATCCACAGCGGAAACACCACGCCGACCACGGAGAAGCTCATCATGCCGAGCGAGATGATCAGCACGCAGAACGAGAACGTGCGGTCGCGAAACAGGCTCAGGTCGACCACCGGATGCGCTTCGCCCGCTTCCCAGATCAGCAGCGACACGATCGCGAGCGCCGCCACCACCGCGAGCGTGACGATCAGCGGCGAATCGAACCAGCCGCGGTCGTGGCCGAGATCGAGCATCGCCTGCAGCGAGCCGACGCCGATCACGAGCAGCACGATGCCCGGCACGTCGATCGGGCCGGCCGCGCCGCGCTGCGCGTCGGGGCGCAGCATCGCGGTGCACACCGCGAACGAGAACAACCCGATCGGCAAGTTGATCAGGAAGATCCACGGCCACGAAAAGTTGTCGACGATCCAGCCGCCGACCACCGGCCCGAAGATCGGCGCGAGCAGCACCGTCATCGCCCATAGTGCGAGCGCGATCGTACGTTTGGCCGGAGGAAAGGCGCGCAGCAGGATCGTCTGCGACAGCGGCACCATCGGCCCCGAACACAGGCCCTGCAGCGCGCGGCAGATCACGAGCACGTGCAGGTCGCGCGCGAGCCCGCACATCAGCGACGTCAGCGTGAACAGCAGCACCGCGCCGACGAACAGCCGCAGTTCGCCGACGCGGCGTGCGAGCCAGCCGGTGAGCGGCACGGCGATCGCGGCCGCGACCGAATACGAGCTGATCACCCACGTGCCCTGGCTGTTCGATACGCCGAGACTGCCGGAGATCGCCGGCACCGCGACGTTCGTCACGGTCGAGTCGAGCACTTCGATGAACGTCGCGAGCGACAGCGCGAACGTCAGCAGCGCGAGCCGGATGCCGCGCACCGGCTGCGTGGCCGGCTGCGCGGCCGTCGCGGGCGGCACGTCGAACGCCGGCGGCGCGGCGGCCCCGTCGTGAAGCGGCGACGCGGCGCTCATGCGCCGGCCACCGCGACATCGGCCCGCGCGGCCGCTCGTCCGCGCTTCGGCACGAACCGTTCGATGAAATCGGCGGCCGCGCCGCAGCCGTCCGGCGCGGCCGCGAGCAGCGCACGCGTGCGCTCCGCATGCACCGCGAACGCGGGTTCGTCGAGCACGCGCGCGAGCGCCGCGCCGAGCCGCGCGCCGTCGAGCGCGCCGTCGACACGCACGCCGCAGCCGTTCGCGACGACGCGTTGCGCGTTGTCGAACTGATCGTGCGCGAACGGCGTGACGACCTGCACGATGCCGGCTTCGCACGCGAGCGCCGCCGTGCCGATCCCGCCGTGATGCACGAGCGCGCGGCAACGCGGCAGCAGCGTGCGCATCGGCACGAAGCGGCGCACGAGCAGCCGGTCGCCGTCCTGCGCCGCATCGTGCGGCGTCAGCAGGATCCCGCGCGCGCCGGTCGCGCGCAGCGCCTGCGCCACCGCGCGCGCATAGGCCGCATGATCGACGAGCGTCGAACCGGCCGTGAACACGACCGGGGCTTCGCCGGCCGCGAGAAACGCATCGAGTGCCACATCGTCGTCGGGTGTCGCGATATCGTTGAACAGCGGAAAACCGCTTTGCAGATGATTCGACGGCCAGTCGGGCTGCGGCGGCGCGAACCAGCCGGGAAACAGACACAGCACGCCGTCGGTCGAATGCAGCCAGCGGCCGAGCACGCGCCGCGCGGGCGCCAGCCCGAGCCCGCGGCGCACCGCGTCGAGCGCCGGGCCGCACACGCGGTCCAGCACCTGGCGCTCGATCAGCGTCATCAGCGCCGATTTCACCGGCAACGGCCAGCGCGCGGGTATCGTCAGGCGCGGGTGGGTCGGCGGTGCATGCGCGGACAGCAGCGTCGACGGCGACACCTGCACCGACACGTACGGCGTGCCGTGCAGCTCCTGCATGAAGCGCGCGGAGAACGCCCACAGCGTGCCGACCAGCACCGTGTCGGCATCGGTCAGCGCGCGCAGCGTGTCGTAATGCGGGCGCAGCGTCGGCGCGATCACCTGCCACAGCGTGCGGAACGACGTCCGCGGATCCCACAGCGCCGGGTTCGCCATCGCCGCGTCGTAGTCGGCCGCGGTGCCGACCGGCACGAACGCGAAGCCGCAGCGGCGCACGGCTGCCTCGAACGGCGCATGCGTGCAGAACACGACCTCGTGGCCGCGCGCGGCGAGCGTGCGCGCGATGCCGAGCAGCGGATGCACGTCGCCCGCCGAACCGATCGCGGTCACGATCATCTTCGCCATCGCGCGCCTCGCGGGGTCAGTAGAAGCCGGGGATCAGCGCCGCGACCTCGCGGCGGTACTGCGTATAGGCCGGCCCGAAATGCCCGGTCAGCCAGCTCTCCTCGACGCGCACCTTGTACGCGAGCGACGCGAACACCAGCAGCACGCCGATCGCGCCGCGCCATTCGCCGCCGATCAACGCGGCGCCGACCAGCGCGATCAGGCAGCCGGTGTAGATCGGGTGACGCACGAGCGCATACGGCCCCGTACGGACGAGTTCGTGGTTTTCCTTCAGCGTGACCGACACGCTCCAGTTCGTGCCGAGGTGCAGCCGCGCCCACACCGAGAACAGCAGGCCGGCCACCAGCACCGCGAGCCCGCACTGCGCCTGCAGCCCGAAGCGCTGCCAGTCGGGCGTGAGCGCCTGCCACGACGGATCGGGCAGGATGATCAACGCGCCGCCCACGATCAGCGGAATCGACTGCAGCGTGCGCGAGCGCGACGCCTCCTTGCGCACGGTCGTCTTGACGCCCTGCGACGTGGCGATCCAGTACGCGAGCCACGCGGCCCACGGAACGACGATGGCGATGGTCTGAACGATATTCACGGCTGGCCTGCCTCGTTGGGATGGGAATTCGGATGCGCGGGACGCGCCCGCTGCACGACGGATGGCGTCACGACGAAAGCGCATGCATCGGCGCGGGCACGCACGCGTGCGCGGCGGCACGCGCGACGCCGGCCGCGGCAGATGCCTCGCCGCAGAAGAACTCGAGCAGCGCGGTACGGGTGGATTCGCGCTGCGCCCGGCCTTCGATGTCGAGGAAGTGGCCCGCGTCCGGCACCGTCGCGAACCGCGCGCGCGCCACGTGCGCGCCGAGTTGCCGCACGTCGGCCGGCGTCGTGTATTCGTCGCGCTCGCCGTTCAGGAACAGCAGCTCGCAGCCGATGTTCGCGAACTCGCTGAAATAGCGCTCGGGCTGCAGCGACAGGATCTGGTCGACGTGGAACGCGACCTGGTCCTGCTCGTCGCGCGGCAGGCGCGTGAGATACCGGTAGTTGTACAGCTTCATGATGCGCGGCAGATAGCGGCCGACGGTGTCGTTCAGCAACTGCGCGGCCTTCAGGTTCTCGCCCGCCGCGATGTGATCGCGGGCGCGCGTCACGTAGTCCACCATCGCGTCGTTCAGGAACGGCGAGAACGAACAGATCGCCGCGCGCCGCACGCTCGGGCAGCCGCGCGCGAGCGCGAACAGCGACGCGACGCCGCCCCACGACACCGACACGAGGAACGCCGGCGCGAAGCGCTCGACCAGGTACTGGAGGATCGCGGCTTCGTCGTCCTTGGTCAGGATGGAGCAGCCGGGGTTGTGCTGCCGCGACTGCCCCGCATACGGCAAATCGAAGCAGATCGTGTTCATCCGCTCGCCGAGATACTGGACGGTCTGGCCGAACGACGCGGTCGTCGCGAGCGCGCCGTTGACGAGCATCGCCGTGTCGAAGGCCGGGTCGAACACGTTCCGTTCGACGTAGACCTTCAGACCATTCGGCAGCGGGACCACGTGTTTTTCGGTCGGCATCGTCGTTCTCCGGTGAGTGCGGCGTCTCGACGTCGCGGCATGCTGCAGGTGCACAATGGCCGGCGCCGGGTCCGTGCGCGATCGATCGCCGCGCGCGATTGCCGACGCACCGCGGCAATCGCGCGCGGCGCCATTCATTCCTCGTGGTGCGGCGCCATACTAATACGGCCCACATTGCCCACTCAAGTCATTCCAAAAATCCCTCTACTCGGCCATGAAATACGCCGAATTCAAATTGATTTATCGATTTCTATGGTATGCGGAATCCATCCGAGGACGATCGCAATCGTTTGCGCGCAACCCTCGATAGCGCTAAAAACGCAACACTTTCCTTTATTTTTCAACTACTTATTGAGTTTAAATCGCCGAATTCAAACGGCTTTCACAAAACCGCACGCATTCACAATCCGATTTGGCAATTTCACATCGTGAATAATATTACAGACCTCGACATTCTTTCGCCCTGTAATGAAATCGAGCGCAGAAACGGTCCTCCGCATTGCGTCATTTTTTCACGGCGCGTTTTAAACAGATTCAAATTTAATTAACCTTCTTTCAATGCGTTTTTCCGCACCCGCACATGGTTCCGGGCGTGACGAGTCGTTCCGTTTGGAACACGGCCCGCCGTTCAGCCCCGATTTTTTGTTGATTGAACAATCAATAAAAAACCGCTAAGCTCTCGACTTCCATCAACGGCCCGTCCGGGCGAAGGGGAGTCGCGATGCCGAAAGTCGGAATGCGGGAGATACGCCGCGCCCAGTTGATCGATGCCACGCTGCGCTCGATCGACGAAGCGGGCCTGCCCGGCACGACGCTCGCATCGGTCGCGCAACGCGCGAACATCTCGACGGGCATCGTCAGCCATTACTTCGGCGACAAGGACGGCCTGCTCGAAGCGACGATGCGGCACGTGCTGCGCGACCTGTGGTCGGCCACCACGCGCCGCCGCGCCGCCGCACGCAAGGACCCGCGTTCCCGGTTGCGTGCCGTCGTCGCCGCGAACTTCGACGACACGCAGGTCAGCGCGCCGGTGATGAAGACATGGCTCGCGTTCTGGTCGCAGAGCATGCACGACCCGATGCTCAAGCGGCTGCAGCACGTCAACACGCGGCGCCTCCATTCGAACCTGTGCGCCGAATTCGCCAAGGCATTGCCGCGCACGAAAGCGCGCGAAGCCGCCAGCGGCCTCGCCGCGCTGATCGACGGCCTGTGGCTGCGCGGCGCGCTTGCCGGCGGCCCGATCGACACCCGAGCCACGTTGAAGCTCGCCCACGATTACATCGACCTGCTGCTCGCGTCCGACTGACGCGCCACGCAGTCGCCTACCAGGAGATCCTCATGTCCGTATACGGTTTGCAGCGCCTCTACATCGGCGGCGGTTACGTCGACGCCACCAGCGGCAAGACTTTCGACACCTTCGACCCGGCCACCGGCGAGCTGCTCGCGCAGGTGCAGCAGGCGAGCGCGGCCGACGTCGACCGCGCCGTTGCGTCCGCGCGGGAAGGCCAGCGCGAATGGGCGGCGATGACCGCGATGCAGCGCTCGCGCATCCTGCGCCGCGCGGTCGACCTGCTGCGCGAGCGCAACGACGAGCTCGCGGCCATCGAAACGCGCGACACCGGCAAGCCGATCGGCGAGACGCTCGCGGTCGACATCGTCACCGGCGCCGACGTGATCGAGTACTACGCGGGCCTCGCGACCGCGATCGAAGGGCTGCAGGTGCCGCTGCGCGCCGAGTCGTTCGTGTACACGCGCCGCGAACCGCTCGGCGTGTGCGCGGGCATCGGCGCATGGAACTACCCGATCCAGATCGCCTGCTGGAAGACGGCGCCCGCGCTCGCGGCCGGCAACGCGATGGTGTTCAAGCCCAGCGAAGTCACGCCGCTGACCGCGCTGAAGCTCGCGGAAATCTATACGGAAGCCGGCGTGCCGGCCGGCGTGTTCAACGTCGTGCAGGGCGACGGCTCGGTCGGCGCGCTGCTCACCGGCCATCCGGACATCGCGAAGGTGTCGTTCACCGGCGGCGTCGAAACCGGCAAGAAGGTGATGTCGCTCGCCGGCGCATCGTCGCTGAAGGAAGTGACGATGGAGCTCGGCGGCAAGTCGCCGCTGATCGTGTTCGACGATGCGGACCTCGACCGCGCGGCCGACATCGCGGTAACCGCCAACTTCTTCAGCTCGGGCCAGGTCTGCACGAACGGCACGCGCGTGTTCGTGCACCGCTCGATCAAGGACGCGTTCACGCAGAAGGTGCTCGAACGCGTGAAGCGCATCCGCGTCGGCAAGCCGACCGACGCCGACACCAACTTCGGCCCGCTCGTGTCGGCCGCGCAGCTCGACAAGGTGCTCGGCTTCATCGAAAGCGGCAAGGCCGAGGGCGCGAAGCTGCTCGCGGGCGGCACGCGTCTGACCGATGGCCACTTCGCGAACGGCCAGTACGTCGCGCCGACCGTGTTCGGCGACTGCCGCGACGACATGAAGATCGTGCGCGAAGAGATTTTCGGGCCGGTGATGAGCATCCTCGATTTCGAATCGGAGGACGAAGTGATCGCCCGTGCCAACGACACGCACTATGGCCTCGCGGCCGGTGTCGTGACCGAGAACCTGTCGCGCGCGCACCGCACGATCCATCGCCTCGAAGCGGGCATCTGCTGGATCAACACGTGGGGCGAATCGCCGGCCGAGATGCCGGTTGGCGGATACAAGCAATCGGGTGTCGGACGCGAGAACGGCATCACGACGCTCGAGCACTACACTCGAATCAAGTCGGTGCAGGTCGAGCTCGGCCGCTACAACCCGGTGTTCTAATACAAGGAGAGCCGTCATGACGACACGCGAATACGACTACATCATCTGCGGCGCAGGTTCCGCGGGCAACGTGCTCGCGACGCGCCTGACGGAAGATCCGAACGTCACGGTGCTGCTGCTCGAAGCGGGCGGCCCCGACTACCGCTTCGACTTCCGCACGCAGATGCCGGCCGCCCTCGCCTACCCGCTGCAGGGCCGCCGCTACAACTGGGCATACGAGACCGATCCCGAGCCGCACATGGACAACCGCCGGATGGAATGCGGCCGCGGCAAGGGGCTCGGCGGCTCGTCGCTGATCAACGGGATGTGCTACATCCGCGGCAACGCGCTCGACTACGACAACTGGTCGACACACAAGGGCCTCGAGAACTGGACGTATCTCGACTGCCTGCCGTACTTCAAGAAAGCCGAGACGCGCGACGTCGGCCCGAACGACTATCACGGCGGCAGCGGCCCCGTGTCGGTCACGACCAGCAAGCCGGGCGTGAACCCGCTGTTCGAAGCGATGGTCGACGCGGGCGTTCAGGCCGGCTATCCGCGCACCGACGACCTGAACGGCTATCAGCAGGAAGGCTTCGGGCCGATGGACCGCACCGTCACGCCGAAGGGCCGCCGCGCGAGCACCGCACGCGGCTACCTCGACCAGGCGAAGATGCGGCCGAACCTCGAGATCGTCACGCATGCGCTCGCCGACCGCATCCTGTTCGACGGCAAGCGCGCATCGGGCGTCACGTACCTGCGCGGCACCGAGCGCGCGACCGTGCATGCGCGCCGCGAAGTGCTCGTGTGCAGCGGCGCGATCGCGTCGCCGCAACTGCTGCAGCGCTCGGGCGTCGGCCCCGGCGCATGGCTGAAGGAACTCGACATTCCCGTCGTGCTCGATCTGCCCGGCGTCGGCCAGAATCTGCAGGACCACCTGGAGATGTACATCCAGTACGAGTGCAAGGAGCCGGTCTCGCTGTACCCGGCGCTCAAATGGTGGAACCAGCCGAAGATCGGCCTCGAATGGATGCTGAACGGCACGGGCCTCGGCGCGAGCAACCACTTCGAGGCGGGCGGCTTCATCCGCACGCGCGACGACGACCCGTGGCCGAACATCCAGTATCACTTCCTGCCGGTGGCGATCAACTACAACGGCTCGAACGCGATCGAGATGCACGGCTTCCAGGCGCACGTCGGCTCGATGCGCTCGCCGAGCCGCGGCCGCGTGAAGCTGCGCTCGCGCGACCCGAACGATCACCCGAGCATCCTGTTCAACTACATGGCCGAAGCGCTCGACTGGCGCGAGTTCCGCGATGCGATCCGCGCGACGCGCGAGATCATGCGGCAGCCCGCGCTCGACCGCTATCGCGGCCGCGAGCTGAACCCGGGCGCCGACTGCAAGAGCGACAAGGAACTCGACGCATTCGTGCGCGCCCGCGCGGAAACCGCGTTCCATCCGTCGTGCTCGTGCAAGATGGGGTACGACGACATGGCGGTGGTCGATGAAGAAGGCCGCGTGCACGGGCTCGACGGGCTGCGCGTCGTCGATGCGTCGATCATGCCGATCATCACGACCGGCAACCTGAACGCCCCGACGATCATGATCGCCGAGAAGATCGCCGACAAGATCCGCGGCCGCACGCCGCTCGCGCGGGTCGACGTGCCGTACTTCGTCGCGAACGGCGCACCGGCGCGCAATGTCGCGAAGGCCGTGCGGCAACCCGAGACCGTCTGATCGATCCAGCGCCCGCGCCGGGCGCCGCGATACCCTCCCCCGCGGCTCGCGGCGTTCTCGCCCCGAGCCGCGTTTCATTGCGTCTTCCCGCTTGCGCCGCCTGCCCGGGTTACGGAAACGCCCCGCATCCGTTTCGCACGCACGATCGGGTTCCTGCGCGACGTCAGGCTCATCGCGTCGCGCAGGTGCTCGAATGCCGTATCGTCCTTCGGCCCGAAGCGGCTGACCGCCGGCCACGCGAGCACGTGATCAAGCCATTCCTGCCAGGTGTCGCCATGGAAGCCGCGGCCGATTTCCCGCACCGTATCCGGCGCGGCGATCATGACGCCCGCCAGCAGGTAGTAGGCCCAGAAACTGCCGGCGCCTGTCAGTCGATCGAGCCGGCACACGGATAGCGCGGCGAACAGCCCGTCCACCGACGCAAGATCGGCGCGGTGCGTGCGGATCGCCCGCGCGACGAGGTTGTGCCGGCCGCCGTACGCCTGAACCGAAACGCCGTTGCCTGCGGCTAGTTCTGCCGAAAACATCGCGAATGCGGCCATCTCGTCGATGCGCGCCGCGTCGTCGCGCGGGCCGCATGCGCGCAGCACCATCGCGTCGATGACGGCGCCGGGACGAGTCGGCGCTTCCGTGCTCGTTGCCACGACCGCGGCGAGCCTGTCTCTCAGGTTCTTCGCATTGGGTGTCTCGCGCTGCCCGTCGGGTTCGCTCGCGAGGCGTGCGCCCGCGTCTTCGCCGCTGCATTCGACGCCATCGGCAATCCGTTCGAGCGCGGCCCAGCCGACGTCCGGATCGTCGAATGCGCAGGCATCGATCAGGCCGTGCGCGGTGTCGAATACGGCACGCGAGCCCGGGCAGCGACGTTCGGCTTCGGCGAGTTGCCGGACGGAAGGCACGTGCGAGCACGCGCCGAGCGGATCGGCCGGGTCGCATGCGCAGCCGCCGCCATCGGTCGCGATCCACGGGACGAGCCGGTGCAGGACCGCGGTCGCTTCGCGGGACAGGCTCGCGCCAGTTCCCGCACGTCGCGCGTGCGACGCGACGACGGGCGGGTCGCCGGCGTCGCTCGCGGTCATCGCGCAGGCCGCCGTGTCGAGATGGTCGATCAGGTACTGCAGCCACGCGGCCGTGCGCAGCCGGTCGGGCGTCGCGCCGTGGGCATCGCCATACTTTGCTGGATCGGTAAGCATGGTTCCGGCCAATTGGAATAGTCTCGTTTCAATCGAATCGGGAGGCGCGGTGCGTCACGCCTGCCCTGCAGGTCCGCCCGTGCCGGATCTCGACACGGGCGGCCAACCGGTCGTCACGCGGATAAGCGCGACGACGCGAATACATCGAGGAAGCGAAAGCGACAACCCGCGTGCGAACCGCCCGATCCTCACGCACGGCCCTCCCGCGCGGCGGGTCCCCGCTTCGGTCGCGCGCCGCTTACTGCACGTGGAACTTCGGCGACGTCAGGATCGTGCCGCCCACCGTGCAGTCCGGCGTCAGCGTGGCGTTGTTGAACGTCAGCGACGAGTTCGCGTCGCTCCACGCCATCACGACCTTGCTCGGCCCGCACGTGCCGAGCAGCGTGACGTTCACCTTCACGTTGTTGATCGACAGTTGCGTCGTGCTGTCGGCCTGCCCCGTCCACGGCGACGTGCTGCTCGCGCTGCCGCTGATCAGGCCGCACGTCGCGCCGCCCGTGAACGTCGTCGAGGTGATGTTGACGATACCGGTCGACGTGATGGTGCCGTTGAACGTCGCATTGCAGGATGCGGTAATCGATCCCTTGCTGAGGTTCGTGAGCCCCGTCGCCGAGAACGGCTCGCCGTTCGGATTCATCGGTTGGCCGTCGGCGCGCGACACGGTGACGGCGAAAGCAGGCGCGGCCGAAACCGCGGTGAAAGCCACTGCAGCAACAAGCGATACGATTTTGCGAATGCTCATTTGAACTGCCCCCTCTCTTCACAAATGGCGGCACGCCGCCAGGAACGCGACCTTCCGGCCGGAATGATCCGGCCGGTTGGTCACAGGAAGCCGCCGGCACGCGTCATGCGCGCCGGTCGGCTCAGAACTTGTAGGAAATCCCGACGAAGGTGATCAACGGGTCGGCCTTCAACCGCGTGCGCGTGGTCGCGAGCGTCGATCCGTCGGCCGCCTTGATCACGAGCGACGAGTAGGTCTTCAGCGGCATGTACGTCAGCGTCGCCGTGAGTCCCCAGTGCTTGTCGATCGCGTAGCTCGCGCCGACGTTGTAGACCGGCGTGAACGACGACGACGCCTTGCCCTCCACCGACGTCGCGCCCGGCTTGCCGGCGCCGGCCGCGAGCACGCTGCCGAGGTTCTCGTTGATGTCCTTCGCGAAGTTGCCGTTCAGTTCGATGTTGCTGAACCAGCTGTAGGCCACGCCGATCCCGACGAACGGGCGAAACCTCGCCGTCGGCGAATTGAAGTAGTACTGCAGGATGATCGTCGGGCTCCACTGCCGCGCGTTCTTCACGGCCGGCTGGTTCGCCGACTTGTCCATGTCGACGTTGCCGAGCGCGCCGGCCGGGCCCGGCGGCTTGATCACGCCGTGGCCCGTCAGCGTGAATTCGGGCGGCACGCCGAGCACCGACGTCACCGCGATGTGGTCGGTGAAGAAGTGCGTGAGCGTGAGGCCGACCGTATCGGCGTTGTTGACCGTCAGGCTCGTGCCCGGCGACGTGAACGAACCGGGCAGACGCAGCGGCCCGTTGATCGGCATGTTCGCGAGATTCGTCGTGAGCCCGTTGGTCGAATCCTGCGGCATGATGTGCAGCCAGCCCAGCGTCGCGACGTTGTCGCCCGCCTGCTGGGCCGATGCGAGCGTCGACGCGCCTGCGACGACACCCGCGACAATCAGCTTCTTCATGAAGTCTCCCCCTCGTTCCGTCGGGGCGCCGCGTAGTCGCGCGCGGCGCCGCCATGTCTCCATCCACACGCGGTCACTGCACGAACGCGCCGACCGTGAAGTACGGGTTGCGCGTATCGGCCATGTCGAGGAACCCGAACACGCCGCCGGTGAACACGAACTTGCCGGTCGCCGGCCCCGACGCCGCGTCCGCATGCACGGTCGTCACGACGCCCGGCACCTTCTGCGTGTAGTCGAGGTTCAGCGCGCGCGTGAGTGCGGCCTGCGACGCGTTGAACGGATCGAGCAGCGTCGCCTGCGCACCGACGAGCGCGGTCGCGCGGTAGTTGAACGCGCTGTCCACGCCCGTGTACTCGCCGTCCTGCGAACCCTGCGCGATCGCCGTCCGCGGGCTCAGGAACGAGATGCCCGATTCGTCGTCCGCGCTCGGCGGGCCCTGCGTGAGGTCCGCGTTCGCGGCGCCGGTGCGGATGAAGATCGGCACGAGCTGGTTGCGCAGCTTGCCGACGATCAGGATCCCCTTGCCGGCCTTCGCCGGATCGAGCGCGGCGAGCGTCGGCGGAATCTGCGGCTGGTAGTTCAACGACTGGAACGCCGGCGCATCGGGGCGCAGCGTGAACGGCTGGTTCACGGTCGCGCTCGACGCAAGCGGCTGCCCGCCGTTCTTCTTGCCGAAGTTGTCGGTTTCCGTATAGCTGCCGTCCGCGTTGATCGTCACCGTCTGGTCGAGCGCCACCGGCTGGAAGTTCTGCGACGGCACCTGGTGATAGCCGAGCTGGTTGTACGTGCCGGCGATCTTCGTCAGATCGGTTTCCAGCGACGAGAAGCTGATGAACGGGTAGTACGGGAACGTCGTCTTCGGAATCTTGCCGACGCCGATCACGCCGTCGAACTGGATCGTCGCGCCGGGGATCGCGCCGCCCAGCACGCCTTCGCCGAGGAACAGCCGCGCGGGCCGGCTCGGGTCGAGGCTCGCGTTCTGCATCCGGAACGTGCACTGGTTCAGCTTCACCGTCGGCAGCCCCGTCTCGTCGGCCAGCGTGCCGTCGACCACGTTCGCCGGTGCGGTGTCCCGCGTCGGCTGCACGGTACCCGTGGTGGTCGGCACCGGCGATGCGAGGTAGGTCATCCGGTACGTCATCTTCGTCGTGTCGAGCTGTACTTTCACGAGCTCGCCTGACCCGGAGCCGCCGACGAACACCGTGTTGTAATCGATCGTCTGCGGGCACAGCCGGACCACCGGCGCGGGCGGCGGGTCGCCGTCTCCGCCGCATGCGGCCAGCACGGGCGCGAGCGACGCCGCGGCCATCCACTGTTTCACATTCATAGGAATCCTCTTGAAATTCGATTCGCCGGCGGCGACGCGTGCGCCGCCGGTGCTACGTGTTCAATGTGGGGTTACTGGACGAACGCGCCCACCGTGAAGAACGGATTGACCTTGTTGTTGTTGACGACCATCGCGTAGACGTTTCCGGCCGTCACGAGCCAGCCCGTGTCGCCCTTGCTGAAGATCGCCACGTTGCCGTTCGCGCCCTTCGCGTTGAAGTCCTGCGTAGCGGTCACCTTGATCTTGCCGGGCGTGGCCTGCGCATAGTCCAGCGCGAACTGCGAGGTGACCGACGACGTCTGCGGATCGATGAACGCCGCGGTATTGCCCTGGAACAGCGTGGACGTATAGTTCGCGGCCAGCGTCGACACGGCGGTACCGTCGTTGCAGCTTCCGGCTTCCGACATGAACACGCCGTTGACGAACGCACCAGGAAGGTCCGGGTGCGGGACGGACGGATCGAAGCTCGGCCGCGCCAGCGCGATCGCGTTCGGCTGCCCGTTGGAGGTCACGATGCCGCATGCCGATGCGCTGGTCGCGCCGATGTAGCCGCCCTTCAGCGAATTCGCCGCGATCGCGCTGGCCGACGACAGCATCGAGATCCCGACTTCGGCATCCGCGACCGACGCGAGCAGGTTGGTCGGATCGACGTGCGTGTAGCCGACACGAATCACGATCGGCACGCGTACGCCGTTCAGCTTGCCGACGATCATGATGCCCTTCGCCTGACTCGGCGCAATCACGAGCGATGCGCCCTGCCCCGCGACCGGATACACGAGCGTGCCGAACTGGTCCGGGACCGCGTTGCTCACGAACACGTTGTCGGCCGACCCGTCCGCGTTCTTGCGCAGCACCCACGGCGACCCGGTCGTCTGGCACGAGTAGTCGCTGCCCTGGGTAATCGTGCATGAGCCGTCCGCATTGAGCGTCTGGTTCCAGTTGACGACGTCCGGCTCCCAGCCGACCGGCCCGCTCGAGCTCTGGCCATTGCCGCCGAGCGGCGACAGATGAATGCCGACCTCGTTGTAGTTCCCCGCGACCTTCGAGAAGTCGGTTTCCGTTTCGACGAAGCCGATGAACGGATAGAAGTCGAACGTGCGCGACGGCACGGTGCCGAGGAACAGACCCGGTACGATCTCGATGCCCGGGAACGCGATCGTCGCCCCCGGAATCCCGCCGCCCACCACGCCGTTGCCCACGAACAGCATCGGCGGATCCGCACGGTTGATCGTCACCGCATACGCGCCGTCGCTCGTCGCGCCGCTGTCGAGCACGAACGCGCAGCGGTTCTGCTCGGCCGTCGGAAGATTGGTCGGATGGTGGAACGCGCCGCTGATCGTCAGGCCCGCGCGCGTGTCGTTGACTTGCCCTGCCGAGGTCGGCACCGACGATTCGATGAACTGCATCTGATAGGTGAGCTTCGTCGTGTCGAACTTCACCTTCACGTACTCGCCGCTGCCGGCGCCGCCCGTGTACGTCGTCGTGTAGTCGAGCGCGTCCGGACACAACTTCGTCACGACGGGCGGCGTCGTGTCGGCGCCGCTCGGCCCGCATGCGCTGCCCGAGCACTGCGGCACGGTGATCGGCCCCGGATCGTCGCCGCCGCCGCAACCGGCGACGAACGGCAGCGCCAGCACAGCACACGACAGGATCGCCTTCCGCCATTCAGGAATGCAAATCATCAACCCCTCCTTTTCAGGTACGACAAGTCTCGTCCGGCCGGGCTGCATGGCCCGCCGGTTGGTATCGCGCCGCCGCACGGACGCGCGGCGCATGATGGTGCGCGCATCGCCGCCGCGATGCCGTTCACGCACATGCGGCACACGCCGCGGCGGCGGACAAGCGCGCTCCCGCGGCGCCGTCATGCGGCACGGCGCCGTCGGAACGATCGAAACGGAAAGTGGCTTGGCCGCTGCGGCTTTGCCGCTACACGGCGAGGCGACGATGCAGGCACGCGATCCGCGGCGCGCCTGCATTCGGCGAAAAATCGGGAAACGGCAGTCCGGCTGGCCCGGCGGATAGGCGTCTCATGATGTGGTCTCCATACGTACGCTTGATTCGTTATCGTGATGCGTCGTTCGTCGAGACTATGATCGGACCATTCCCACAAGTAAATGGATGCAGAGTTCCAAACGAATGAACCCGCGCAATCCTAGCGTTTGTACGGTATTTAACAGATTTTCAAACGGCCTTCATTTTATTTGCTCAGACAAATACCCGGCCCGTGGAACGCGCGTTTGAACGGCAGCCGCCAATCCTCGCCGAGCCAAGCCGGCCGGCCCTGGGCGGCACGCACGCATGCTGCGGCGCAACCTCACACGTCGATGATCGCGAGCGTGCCGTGGCTGCCGGGCAGCACCGCGTGGCGCGTGCCGGCGTGCGCGAGGTACATCTGCCCGGCCCCGACCACGACCGTTTCTCCGTCGACCTCGAGCATCAGCGTGCCGTCGAGCACCAGCAGCCCCTCGTTGTAGTCGTGCACTTCCGCTTGGTAAGGCTGCGCATCCATGCGCAATACCTTGATCCGGGCCGGCCCCACTTCGCCGACGATCGTGGATTTCCATGCGGCGGCCTGTGCGTCCGCCACGGATTTGAAATCGACCAAGGACATGCGCGCCGCTCCCTATCACGATGAAAGGAACGCATTATCGCGAGCGCCGCATGTGCCGTCCCGGTACGGCGCGAGGGCCGGCAGGCAGCACAGTCGGTCGGCATGTCGGGCAGCCACGCCGGGCGCGGCCCGATACACGGAAAAGAACCCCGATTGTTCGCATCTTTCAACTAAAACATCGAATCATTGGGAAATCCGCACGTAATCCACGCAAATCCAGCACCGCCGCTGCCCGACTTTTCCATCAGAATGCATTTCGATGTGCCGATTGCTAATATGGCGGTCCCGCGATCCCGCACCACCCTGCCGTTCGACATGACGCCCGTTCGCCATGCCGTTCCCGGTCCCGGCCGCTGCGCAGCGGCGGCGGCGCCGGGCACGCGCGGCGCCCGCCGTCGCACCGGGCGGCCGTGCCATCCGTGAGCATGCAACCGATCCTTTCCGTCTCCGACCTCTCCAAGACTTACGCGTCCGGCTTCCAGGCGCTGAAGCACGTGACCCTCGACATCCGCCCCGGCGAGATCTTCGCGCTGCTCGGGCCGAACGGCGCCGGCAAGACGACGCTGATCGGCTCGATCTGCGGCATCGTCACGCCGACCGAAGGCCGCGTGACGGTCGGCGGCCACGACATCCGCGATCAATACCGCGCGGCCCGCGAGATGATCGGCCTCGTGCCGCAGGAGCTGACCACCGACGCGTTCGAAAGCGTCTGGGCCACCGTGTCGTTCAGCCGCGGCCTGTTCGGCAAGGCGCCCGATCCCGCGTACATCGAGAAGACGCTGAAGGCGCTGTCGCTGTGGGACAAGCGCGACAACAAGCTGATGACGCTGTCGGGCGGCATGAAGCGCCGCGTGATGATCGCGAAGGCGCTGTCGCACGAGCCGCGCATCCTGTTCCTCGACGAACCGACGGCCGGCGTCGACGTCGAGCTGCGCCGCGACATGTGGAAGCTCGTCGATTCGCTGCGCGAAAGCGGCGTGACGATCCTGCTGACCACGCACTACATCGAGGAAGCCGAGGAGATGGCCGACCGGATCGGCATCATCCTCGGCGGCGAGCTCGTGCTCGTCGAGGAAAAGCGCGAGCTGATGCGCAAGCTCGGCAAGAAGCAGCTCACCGTGCAGCTCGAGCACCCACTCGCGGAGGTGCCGCCCGCGCTCGCGCCGTTCGGGCTCGAGCGCGCGGAAGACGGCGCCGCGCTCGTCTATACGTACGATTCGCAGCGTGACGACGCGAGCATCGCGACGCTCATCAACGCGCTCGGCTCGGCCGGCATCGGCTTTCGCGACCTGCATACGACGCAGAGCTCGCTCGAGGACATTTTTGTCAGCCTGATCGACAACCGCCGCAACGGCGTGCAAGGAGCCTGACGCATGAACTGGCATGGAATCCGCGCGATCTACCGCGCAGAAATGGCCCGCACGCGCCGCACGCTGATGCAGAGCATCATCGCGCCGGTGATCTCGACGTCGCTGTATTTCGTCGTGTTCGGCTCCGCGATCGGCTCGCGCATCAGCGACGTGAACGGCATCGGCTATGGGTCGTTCATCGTGCCGGGCCTCGTGATGCTGTCGCTGCTGTCGCAGAGCATCTCGAACGCGTCGTTCGGCATCTACTTCCCGCGCTTCACCGGCACGATCTACGAGATCCTGTCCGCGCCCGTGTCGTACTGGGAGATCGTGATCGCGTACGTCGGCGCGGCCGCGTCGAAGTCGATCCTGCTCGGCGTGATCATCCTCGCCACGGCCGGCCTGTTCGTGCCGCTGCACATCCTGCATCCGGTCTGGATGGTGCTGTTCCTCGTGCTGACGGCCGTCACCTTCAGCCTGTTCGGCTTCGTGATCGGCATCTGGGCCGACAGCTTCGAGAAGCTGCAGCTCGTGCCGCTCCTGATCATCACGCCGCTCACGTTCCTCGGCGGCAGCTTCTACTCGGTCGACATGCTGCCGCCCGCGTGGCGCGTCGTCACGCTGTTCAACCCGATCGTCTACCTGATCAGCGGTTTCCGCTGGTCGTTCTACGGGATCGCCGACGTGCACGTGTGGATCAGCCTCGCCGCGACCGCGCTGTTCCTCGTGATCCTCCTCGCGGTCGTCGCGTGGATGTTCCGCACCGGGTACAAGCTGAAGAACTGACGCACGCGTGCGTCGCGCGCGCCGCCCGCCGATGACGCATTTCGGCAAGCGGGCGGCGCTTTTCCTCTGATGCGGCAGTTTGTGGTCGCGTCTACTGAACGTGAAGCATCGGGGCCTCGAGCATGCGCTGCGCGGCCCCTTTTTCATTTCAGAGGACGCCATGCCCGCCGCCACCGCTCCCGCCTCCGCCGCCGCCCGGCTCGAACGCCTGCCGTTCTCCGGCTATCACAAGCGCATCTTCTTCATCATCGCGATCGCGTTCTTCTTCGACTCGGTCGACCTCGGCACGATGACGTTCGTGCTGGGCTCGATCCGCAAGGAGTTCGGGCTGTCGACGGCCGCCGCCGGCCTCGTCGCGAGCGCGAGCTTCTTCGGGATGGTGCTCGGCGCGGCCGTGGCCGGCCTGCTCGCCGACCGGTTCGGCCGCCGGCCCGTGTTCCAGTGGAGCATGGTGCTGTGGGGCGCCGCGTCGTACCTGTGCTCGACCGCGCAGAGCGTCGACGCGCTGATCGTCTATCGCGTGCTGCTCGGCATCGGGATGGGAATGGAGTTTCCGGTCGCGCAGACGCTGCTGTCCGAATTCGTGCCGACCGAGAAGCGCGGCCGCCTGATCGCGCTGATGGACGGCTTCTGGCCGCTCGGCTTCATCACGGCCGGCATCGTCGCGTACTTCGTGCTGCCGCAGTTCGGCTGGCGCACCGTGTTCGCGCTGCTCGCGATTCCGGCCGTGTTCGTGCTGGTCGTGCGCCGCATCGTGCCCGAATCGCCGCGCTGGCTCGAGCATGCGGGCCGGCACGCGCAAGCCGACGCGGTGATGCAGACGATCGAGGCGAAGGTGATGCGCTCGGCCGGCGTCACGACGCTGCCGCCGCCGTCGCGGCTCGCCGAGCCCGCCGCCGCACGCGGGCGCGGCGCGCTGCGCGAGATCTGGAGCGGCGTGTACCGTCGCCGCACGGTGATGGTGTGGCTGCTGTGGTTCTTCGCGCTGCTCGGCTTCTACGGCCTCACGTCATGGCTCGGCGCGCTGCTGCAGCAGGCCGGCTTCGAAGTCACGAAATCGGTGTTCTACACGGTGCTGATCTCGCTCGGCGGCGTGCCGGGCTTCCTGTGCGCCGCGTGGCTCGTCGAACGCTGGGGACGCAAGCCGACCTGCATCGCGTCGTTGATCGGCGGCGGCGCGATGGCGTATGCGTACGGCCAGAGCGCGCTGTACGGCGGCAGCACGACGCTGCTGATCGGCACGGGCCTCGCGATGCAGTTCTTCCTGTTCGGGATGTGGGCGGCGCTGTACACGTACACGCCCGAGCTGTACGGCACCGGCGCACGCGCGACGGGGTCGGGCTTCGCGTCGGCGATCGGCCGCATCGGCTCGCTGATCGGACCTTACGTGGTCGGTGTCGTGCTGCCGGTGTTCGGCCAGGGCGGCGTGTTCACGCTCGGCGCGCTGTCGTTCGTCGCGGCGGCAATCGCCGTGTGGACGCTCGGGATCGAGACGAAGGGCCTCGCATTGGAACAACTGGCGGCAGGCGACGAAGCCGGCGGCGGCAGCCGGTATCCGGCGGCGGCGGCGGACGAGGCGTCCTGATCGTCGCGCGGGCTCTCGGCCCGTTTGGGGGCGGGCGGGTGTTCGGCGCCGTGCCCGGCCGGGCCGGTCAGGCGCCCGAGACGACGAACTCTTCGGCCGCCTTGCGCTGGACCGCGGCCATCACGGCCAGCTCGCGCTTGCTGCGTGCGTCGCCGGACACGACGCCCGTCGCATGCTTCGCCTTCGCCCCGAGCGGGAAAAACACGAACGATGCGCCGGCCGGGGCCGCCGGCTCCGCGCGCAGGCGTTTGTTCAGGATTTTCAGGTACTTCTTCTTCGAGACTTCCTTGACAGCCATGGCGCCCTCCGCATGAACGTGGTGCGGACCAGCATACCAGCTTTGCCGAGGCGCTCCGTGACAGTGGTATGCGCCGCCGCGCGCGCTCGTGCCCGTGCATGCCCGCAACGGGCCTGCACCGGCCTCACTGCCGAACTTTCCAAACAAGGGCACGGGCGAAAGGCGCGCTGTTCCGGACGCCGAGGACAAGACTGTCCCGCTGGAAGGCACCGCGAGAAACCGAAAGCAACCCGTTCAAGCGTCGCTGCCACGGCGCCCTTTCCGATCGAGCGTCAAGCAATCAGTTCAAGGTGCTTGGCGCCATTCGGCACGGCGTCGACGACCAGACGCCGATCAAAATTCGCCAGTTTGCCTTTGTGCGCGCGAGCCAGCGCCAGCAGGTACGTATCGGTCAATTGCGCGGACGACAGCAAACGGGTGGCGTCGACGTGCTGTTCGTCCAGCAAGCTCACGTCGTCCGGCCAGAAAGTGTGGCCGGCATGCGACCGCAGTTGCGCGACGAGCGGAGCTACGGACATATACGAGCCCATCGTATTCGTGTATTTCGGATTGCAGATGATCCGAATAACGCCGTTCTCGGTGAGCGGGCAGGTAGACCATGCCGAATGACCTACCCGTCCAAACCATGCATGTGCAGGCTCATGCTGAACATGCGCAGGATTCAGCAAGGCGATGAGGACGTTGACGTCGAGCAGGTAGGTCATCCAAGTGAATCGTCGCGAAGTTGATTAACGATGTCGGGCGTGACGGGACGTGCCGTCCCGGAGACCGGTATCAACGGCAAGCCGTTGCGGTTCGACTGGTTCGTCGTCCGCTGCAGTGCCGCGCGGGCGAGATCGGAAATAACCTTGCCGATACTCACGCCCGGCTTCGCGCGCTCCCGTGCGAAGGCGAGGACGTCGTCATCAATGTCCAGAGTGGTGCGCATGTCTCTCTCCTGATAGGCATCCAACATCAAGCATCACTATCATATGGCAGACGCATCAGACATCAAGCATCCCGCATCAGTGTTGTTGTAAACGTGACGGCGCGCAGCGAGCTTGCCGATCGGATCCACAGCGTGCCTGGTGCGCGTGCCGCCCGCGGCAAGAGCGGCGGCCGGCATCGCCGTTTCCATCGCGGATGAAAACTTTTTCCCGCGATGTCGATTCGCGTCGCCGCCGCGCGTCGTGTTGTCGTAACCCTGCGTTTGCCGCCTCCGGCCGGCAGACACCCTCGTTCCCTTTCAAGGAGATACGACAATGCGCGTCATGGTCATCGTCAAAGCCACCGCCGATTCCGAATCCGACCGGATGCCCGACACCGACATGCTGGCCGCGATGGGCCAGTTCAACGAGGACTTGGCAAAAGCCGGCATCCTGCTCGCCGCCGACGGGTTGCGCCCGAGCAGCCACGGCAAGCGCGTGCACTTTTCCGGCAAGAACCGCACGGTCATCGACGGCCCGTTCGCCGAAACGAAGGAGCTCGTCGCGGGCTACTGGCTGTGGCAGGTGAAATCGATGGACGAGGCCGTCGAATGGGTGAAGCGTTGCCCGAACCCGATGCCCGGCGACTCCGACATCGAGATCCGCCCGCTGTACGAGCTCGAGGATTTCGGCGACGCATTCACGCCCGAGCTGCAGGAGCAGGAAGCGCGCATCCTCGCGGACATCGACGCGCGGCAGAAGCCCTGAGCGGGGCAGGCGGGCGGTGCGGGCGAGCCTCGCATGCGCCCGAATGAGCCGGTTGACGAAGCCGGGCATAGTAACGTATCGTTTTGCACCGTTACGATGCCGAGCTTCGTCATGCATTCCCGTTTCGACCGTTTCCGCTTGACCGCACTCGGCGCGCAGCTCGAAGCGCTGATCGAGCAGCCCGAACGCTATCTCGAGTTCGCGGCGCTGTCGCGCGTCGGCGTCGCCGCGATCGGCGCGATCCAGGACGAGATCGCGCGCAAATTCCCCGAAGTCGAAGCCGACACGACGGCCCGCCAGTTCTGCGGCGCGATGGTCGCCGACGTCATGCGTCGCCGCGGCCATGAGGTCGTGCAGGCGCGCGGGCGGCTCGGCGGTGCGCTGTTCAGTTATGGCGCGGTGTTCAGCGCGCACCCGCAACGGCTGCCGTTCGCCGACGTCGTCGCCGCGCTGGCCCGCATGCCGGCCCGACTCGCCGCCTGCGCGGCGCATGTGCCGGCGGCGCTGGCCACCTGCCGCCCGGCCGGCACCGGCTTCTCGCTCGTCGAACATGCGTGCCACCTGCGCGATCTCGATGCGGTGTTCGCCGCGCGTATCGAGGCCATACGCACGGCCGAGCTTCCCGTGATCGAATCCGTCGACGGCACCGCGCTGGCCGCGCAACGCGACTATCTCGCGCAGCCGCTCGGTCTCGCCGTCGCGGCGTTTCGCAGCGGCCGTGCCGCGCTGTGCGCCGCCGCGGCCGCGCTGGAACCGTCGCAACTCGCGCGCTGCGGGCTGCGCGACGGCATCCGCCGCATGTCGCTCGACGAACTCGTGCGCGAGTTGCTCGACCACGACCGCACGCACATGCTCGAACTCGACGAACTGCTCGCCGAGCTCGAATTGCCGCCCCTGCCTTCAGCACACGGCGCATGATCACGCCCACGCCCGTCGTCTTCATTCACGGCTTCATCGGCACGTTCGACGTGCGCGGCTGGAGCGGCCCGCACCTCTGCCCCGACCTGCTCGGCTACGGCGCGCATCGCACCACGCCGCCCGACGCGATCTCGCTTGCCGCGCAGGTCGAGCATGTGCGGCACACCGTCGATACGCACTTCGGCATGGAGCCGGTCGACGTCGTCGGCCATTCGGTCGGCGGCGCGATCGCCATGCTGTTCGCGCACGCGCACCCCGAACGCGTACGGCGCATCGTCAACGTCGAAGGCAATTTCACGCTGGACGATGCATTCTGGTCGGCCTCGGTCGGCCGCATGACGCCCGACGAAGCCGATGCGATGCTCGACGGCCTGCGCGCGGCCCCGCTCGACTGGCTGCGCGGCGCGATCGACGACCCGTCGCCGGGCCAGCTCGCCGACGCACGCCGCTGGCTTGCGCATCAGCCGGCATCGACGCTGCGCGCGATGGGCCGATCGGTGGTCGAGACGACGGGCGCGGCGGGCTACCTGCCGGCGCTCGCGCAGGTGTTCGAGCGTCATCCCGTCTGGCTGATCGCCGCCCACGCGCTCGCCCGCTGCGCCGGCTTCGACACCATCGCCGGCTGCGGGCACCTGATCGCGGCCGAGCGGCCCGACGCGTTTCGCGCCGCCATCGCACGCATCGTATGCGAGCCGCCCGCCTGACAACCCGTAGGATTCGCCGAAATATGGTTGAAAGGCACGGTTGCTAGAGTCGCCGGAACAGGGTTTTCCCGGCACCCGGCCGGACTGGATCGACACATGCGAGGATCGATGAACCTGGCACGTACCTTCTGGCTGCTCCTGCTGCTCGCCGTCACGAGCCCTGCCTTCGCATTTCATGCGCGGGTCGTCGCGATTCCGAGCGCCGCGATGAGCGAAACGCTGAAGGCCACCATCGTGCTGCCCGACGATTACGCGCGCGACCACCACGGCGAACGCTATCCCGTCGTCTATCTGCTGCACGGCTCGGGCGGCGACCATACCGACTGGACGTCGAACACGCACATCGCCGCGCTCGCCGACCGCTACCGCGTGATCCTCGTGATGCCCGACGGCGGACACGAAAGCTGGTACATCGACAGCCCGTTCGATTCGGGCAGCCGCTACGAAACCTTCGTCGGCGATGAAGTCGTGTCCTATGTCGACCTGCATTTCCGCACGATCGCGGCCCAGCACGCACGCGCGATCACCGGGCTCAGCATGGGCGGCTTCGGCGCGCTGCGCATCGCGCTCGACCGGCCCGACACGTTCGGCGCGGTCGGCAGCATCAGCGGCGCGGTCGACCCGCGCTGCTGCGCGAACGAGCCGGGCATCGACCACGTGTTCGGCGATCCCGGCCGCCATCCGTCGTTCTGGAACCGCAACGTGATCGTCGAAAACGCGCGGGCATTCGTGCGCGCGCATCTCGACCTGACGATCGATTGCGGCCGCGACGATGCCTTCGTCGACTCGAACCGCACGCTGCACGAACGGCTCGTCGCGCTCGGCGTGCCGCACGACTATGCGGAGCGCCCGGGCGGTCATACGTGGGATTACTGGGCGAATGCGATCCGCTACCAGATGCGGTTCTTCGCGACCTCGTTCCAGCATCGCGGCTACGCGTCGCGCGCCGCGCCGTCCGCGCCGTCCGCACCGGACATGACCCGTGCGGGCCGACGCACGGCAACCGCTCAAGGCGGCTATCCGGCCGAAGGCCGCAAGGCCTGACATCGAGAATCGAAACGGGGTGACGAACCGGCATGCCGCGCAACGCGCCCGGCAGGAAGATGAACGCGCGTCGCACGACGCGCGAAAAAGAGAAACGACGAAGCCGTCAGTTGCCGTGCGCGGTATCCGCGCCGACGACGCGATCGAAGAATTCCTGTGCACGCGCCAGCTCGTCGAGCGCGCGATCGAGACGCGACATCGCGCGTGCGTAGTGGGCCGACGAGCCGTCGTCGTCGCTTTCGCCGCGCACGGCGCGAAACGCCTGATCGACGTTGCGCGTCGCTTCGACGAAGCGTTGTGCGGCCCGCGCTTCCCGCGAACGGATATGGGTCGACATCGACACTCCTCCCTCAGGATTGCAGTGTGAAGCACGCCGACGCCCAGTGTGCGTGGTACGCATGTCGGCGGCGTGAACCACGACCCGTCGCATGTCGACGCATCGGCCGCCGCGCCGCGCGCTTCGTGCCGATTGTCGCGCCGCGCTCGCCGATCCGCTACGGCGAGATTGCAACAAATTCTTGCGCGAACGGCTTCGCGTGGGTCGTCACGCGCGCCCGATGCGCGGATGCGCCAGCCCCGCGAACGCGGCCGCCTCGCCCGGCGACAGGTCGAACAGATCGCCGGTGAGATCGCGCGGATGCTCGACCGCCGGCCGGTGGCGCATGCGCGCGACATGCGTGGGCGCCACATACGCGGCCGCCGTTTCGAGCGGCGGCACGTCGAACAGATCGCGCGTGACGCCGCGCACGGCGTCCGTCGGCGAACGGCCGCGCAAGCGCGCGACCAGCTCGACGAAGCGATCGAAATCGCCCGCGCGCGTGGCCTTGTTCACTTCAGCGAGATCGCGCGCCTTCAGCACGCACGGCTGCGCCAGCCGCACGAAATACGGCGCTTCGAGCTCGACCGACAGCGCGAGCGGATAGCTCTTGCCCGTCTGCTCCTTCGCACGCCCGACGCAGTCGACCACGGCCGCACCCTGTGCGGCGCCCAGCGGCTTGCCGGTGCTCACGCTGCGCAGGTGATCGGGAAACACGCGCAACTGCGTGCCGACCGTCAGCGCGGTGGACGACGCGCACACGAGCGCGTAGTGCTGCTCGCGACGCCGGCCCGACGGCAGCGTCGAGCGGCTGGCGATGAACGTATGCGGCGGCAACGGCCGCACCTGCCCGCCTGCGTCGACCCACGCATTCCACAGCAATGCGTCCTTGCGCTCGCCCGCGCGCGGACGCGACGCGACCGGCGAGAACAGTGCGAGCAGCGAACCGGTGCGATGCGCGGCGACTTGCGCGCTGTTGCCGAGCGGCTGGTTGATGCCCCACAGAAAACGCCCGCCTCCGAGCCGGCGCTCCCATTCCTTGCGGAGTACGACGGTCGGCAGCTCCTCGCCGGACTCGGTGCCGATCTTGGTCCAGCAGAACGTGGGAGGGAGGTGTTTCAGTGTCATCAACTTTCTCGGGATACAGCCTCGCTGCTGACAGCAAGCCCATTCAACAGCCGTAACTGTATAGGTATAATGCATCGCATGGAAGCCCCGGACCAAGATTTTCCCGTTCAAGACCTGTTGCGCCGCCTGATGGCGGATACACGCTCGTCCAGCGAAATCGCGCGGCTTTCCGGGGTCAGCCAGCCTACCGTGTCGCGCCTTCGGTTGTCGAACGGGCGCCGGCTGCGCCGCAGCGCGCCATTCAATAAGCTATGCAGTTTCTATGGTGTCGATACGGAGCCGTCGCGCCGCCGGTACAACGACCTGCTGCGCGACGCGATCGTCGACGCGTGGGACGGGTCGGACGAGCACGGGCGCGCGCTGCTGGTCGTGATTCAGGGGCTGAAGGATTTGCAGGCGAAGGCGGATGACGGGTGATGGCGCGCGCGTGCGCGGTCATTCATCGAGATCGAATGCGGTGGGTACGCGCGCCCGCATCGGCGGCGGCGCGCCGTTTTCTCCCTGCGCGGCGCGGCGGCGCGCGAGCACCGCGTCGCGCGCCGCCGCCTTCGTCCTGACCGCGCGCCTCAGCGCTCGCACGCCGCGTCGCATTGCGCGAGCGAATTCTCCTTGCTGCGAAACACCAACGGCTGTTCGGCGATCGGCGCGCGACGTCGCGCGAACTGCACGGCCTGTTCGACCTGGCCGTGATGGGCGGACTTCGCGCACACCGGGTCGGCCTCCTTCGGGTCGCCGGCCAGCAGGTAGGCCTGACACCGGCAGCCGCCGTGATCCGTATGCCGCTCGTCGCACGTGCGGCACGGCTCGCGCATCCAGTCGTCGCCGCGAAACGCGTTGAACGCGTCGCTGTCGTACCAGATTTCCCGCAGCGACCGGTCGCGCACATTCGGCAACGCGAGCCCCGGCAGCGACCGCGCGGCATGGCACGGCAGCGCGGTGCCGTCTGGCGCGACACCGAGAAACACCGAGCCCCAGCCGTTCATGCACGCTTTCGGGCGGCGCTCGAAATAGTCGGGCACGACGAACAGGATCTTGCAGCGCTCGCCGATCAGCTTGCGATAGCGGTTGACCGTGTCCTCGGCCTCGCGCACCTGCTCGACGGTCGGCATCAGTTGATCGCGATTGAGCATCGCCCAGCCGTAATACTGCGTGTTCGCGAGCTCCAGGTAATCGGCGCCGAGATCGAGCGCCATCTCGATGATCTGCCCCACGTGCGGCAGGTTGTAGCGATGCAGCACGCAGTTGAGCACCATCGGGTAGCCGTGCGCCTTGATCAGCCGCGCCACGTCGCGTTTCAGTTCGAACGTACGCGTGCTGGTCAGGAAATCGTTCAGCTCGCGCGTCGAATCCTGCAGCGACAACTGAATATGATCGAGCCCGGCGGCCTTGAGCCGCTCGATGCGCGCGACGTTCAGCCCGATGCCCGACGTGATCAGGTTCGTATAGAAGCCGAGCCCGCGCGCATGCGCGACGAGCGTCTCGAGGTCGCCGCGCTGCAGCGGCTCGCCGCCCGAGAAGCCGATTTGCGCGGCGCCGAGCGCGCGCGCGTCGCTGATGACCGTGCGCCACGCGTCGGTGTCCAGTTCCGCGCCGTGCGTCGCGAAATCGACCGGGTTGTAGCAGAACGCGCAATGCAGCGGGCAGCGGTACGTGAGTTCCGCGAGCAGCCACAGCGGCGCGGACGGACGGGAAGTGTCGGGCGCCATGTCAGTCGAGCCAGCCGCGCAGTCGCGCATGATCGAGGAAGCGGTAGACGTCGGTCGCGAGATCGGATTGCATGAACAGGCGCTCGAGCTCGCCGATGATGTCGTCCAGTTCGCGCGTGCCGTCGCAGCGCGCGAGTATCTCCCCCGCGCTCGGATTGAGCTTGACCATGCCCTCCGGATAGAGGAGCACGTACGCATCCTGGGCCGCCTCCCATTGGAGGCGGTACATGCCCCTGAGGCAGGGGCGCAGCGGCACGCCGCTGGCGGCTTCGATCGCGTTCATAGCGGATAGGCCTTTTCGACGGCGTCGAGCATCGACCACAGGATGTCGAGCTTGAATTGCAGGATGCCGAGCGCGCGCTGCTGCGCGTCCGGTGTCGTGAAATGCTCCAACGTGACCGCGAGCCCGTGCTCGACGTCGCGTTGCGCGAGCGGCACGCGGCTGCGGAAATAATGCAGCCCGGCCGGCTCGATCCACGGGTAATGCGACGGCCAGCCCGCGAGCCGGTCGAGATGGATCTGCGGCGCGAACATCTCGGTCAGCGACGAGCACACGGCTTCCTGCCACGGCGCGCGCCGCGCGAAGTTCACGTACGCATCCACCGCGAAACGCACGCCGGGCAGCACGTGTTCGAGCGACCATAGCTCGTCGCGCGTCAGACCGCATGCCTCGCCGAGCCGCACCCACGCCTCGATGCCGCCTTCGTTATCGCCCTGCCCGTCGTGGTCGATCAGCCGCTGGATCCAGCGGCGCCGCGTCTCGCGGTCGGGACAGTTCGACAGGATCGCCGCATCCTTGAGCGGAATGCAGATCTGGTAATAGAAGCGGTTCGCGACCCAGCCGCGGATCTGCGTGGGCGAACAGGCGCCGCTGTTGAGCCGCCGGTTGAACGGGTGATGGATGTGATAGCGCGATTCGAGCGCACGCAGGCGCGCCTCGAATTCGGTCGCGGTCCAGGGCGTCGCGTGCAACGCCGTAGCGGGGATCGGTGCGTTCATCGTCAGACCTGGAATTGCATGCCGTCGTGCGCAACGTCGATGCCGTGCGCGCGCAGGTGCGCATGCTCGACGGAATGCGGATCGAGAATCGGGTTCGTGTTGTTGATGTGCGTGAGCACCTTGCGCGTGCGCGCGGGCAGCCGGTCGAGCCAGTCGATCATGCCGGGCCGCCCGTGTTCCGCGCACTGCGCGAGATGCCCCATGTCGGCCGCGTGCTTGCCCGACAGGCCGAGATCGATCATCTCGGTCCCGGTCCAGAACGTGCCGTCCACCAGCACGAGATCGGCGCCGTCCATGGCCGCGCGCACGTCGTCGGTGACCGACGCGAGCCCCGGCGCATAGAACGCGCGCCGCCCGCTCGCGACGTCCTCGATCGACAGCGCGATGTTGTCGCCGGGCGCGGCCGAAGCACGCCGCGGCGAATAAGGCGGCGGCTTGCTGTCGACGGCGATCGCGGTGAAACGGATCCCGCGCGCCGCGGGCACTTCGAATGGCTCGCCGGGCACGATCGTGTGCGCGGCGACGCCGCAGTAATGGCCGAGCAGGGGCACGAGCGGCAAGCCGGTCGACAGGTCGTCGAGCACCGGCGCGCTCGCGTACAGCGGCAGCGGCGTCGAGCGCTCGCGCAGCATCAGCAGGCCCGTCACGTGATCGATCTGCGCGTCGCACAGCACGACGGCGGCGATGCCGCTGTCGCGGATCGCGCGCGCCGGTTGCAGGTCCGGATCCGCGCGCAACTGCGAAAGAATGTCGGGCGACGCATTGACGAGAACCCAGTCGATGCCGTCTTCGCTGACCGCGATCGACGACTGCGTGCGCGGCACCACGTGGCCGCTTCCGCTGCGCGCGCGGCGGCAGTTCGCGCAATTGCAGTTCCATTGCGGCAGGCCGCCGCCGGCTCCCGAGCCGAGTATCTTGATCTTCATGGGCGTCAGCTCCCGAGGCCGCCCGCGCCGACCACGGCGAAACGGGCGGCACGCGCGGCGATCAGCGGTTGGCGATGTACATCGTGATTTCGAAGCCGAAGCGCAGGTCGGTGTATGACGGTGTCGTCCACTGCATGGTGTGTCTCCTGTTGAGTTGATGAATCGATGAGTCGATGTGTTGCTGCGTGAGTCGAACAACCGCGGTGATCGAGCGGTCGCTTCCTCTTCAGCAAGGAGCGTGCCGATGCGTTGCCTTCACCGCCAGGCAGCGGCATACGGCCGTCATCCGGGCATCGGGACCCAATCCTTACGAATGGCCGACACGATTCGCGCGAATGCACCCGGCCGGCCGGACGGCGCGAGGCGCCCGGGCGGTGACAGGTGTTGAATCGTTGAACACCGGTGTTGCAACTTGACACACCGGCTGTGACACGTTGCGCACCCGGCGCACCGGCCGGTGCGCCGTGGCTCGCGTATCAGCTTTCTTCAGACGGGTGGCGCGCCGCGTCGGCCGCGGGCATCTTCCGGTAGATCGTGTTGCGCGACACGCCGAGCGCGCGCGCGGCGGCGGACACATTGCCGCCGTGACGGGCCAGCGCGGCCGCGATCGCGGATGCCGCGACATCCTGCAGACGCGTGTCGGCGGGCGGGAAGGCGTCCGCGCCGCAGGGTCCCGCGCCCGCCACGGCAGACCGGGCGGGTGCGGCTGACGACGCGCACGCCTCGGAGACGGCCTGCACGACCTGCGCATCGCCGCGCCGCAGGTCGTCGAAGAAGTCGTCCGGCAGGTGCTCGCGGCGGATTTCGCCGTCGTCGTCGACCATCGCGGCCGCCGTGCGCAGCAGGTTGCCGAGCTGCCGGAAGTTGCCCGGCCACGTGCAGCGCACGAACAGTTCCATCACGTCCGGCGCGACCGACAGCGGCGGCCGGCCCGGGCCCGCGAACGCTTCGCGCTGCAGCATCTTCTGCACGACGACCGCGAGATCCGTGCGGTCGCGCAGCGGCGGCAGGCGCACCACGAGGCCGTTCAGCCGGTAGTAGAGATCCTCGCGGAAACGGTTCTGCGCGATCATGTCGCGCAAATCGCGGTGCGTCGCGCAGATGATCGCGATATCCACGGGGATCGTCTTCGTCGAGCCGAGCGGGTTGACGAGGCGCTCCTGCAGCACGCGCAGCAGCCGCACCTGCAGCGGATACGGCATGTCGCCGATCTCGTCGAGGAACAGCGTGCCGCCGTTCGCCTGCAGCAGCTTGCCGATCGCCCCCTTGCGGCGCGCGCCGGTAAACGCGCCCTCCTCGTAGCCGAACAGTTCGGACTCGATCAGCGTCTCCGGAATCGACGCGCAGTTGACCGCGACGAACGGCGCGTCGCGGCGCGGCGAGTCGTTGTGGATCGCCTGCGCGAGCAGTTCCTTGCCGGTGCCGGTCTCGCCGGTGATCAGGATCGGGATGTCCTTGCCGATCACCTTGCGTACCTTCGCGATCACGCTGGCGACCTGCGCGTCGCCGGTGTCGAGATAGTTGAGCCGCGACAGGCCGGCCGACGTGCTCGCCGCCGGCGCGGGCGCCGCGTTCGCGCGCGCGGCCGGCGCCCCCGCATCGTGGACGTCCGTCGGCCGGCTGCCTTCGGCGAGCGTCGCGCGGCGAAAGTGCACGCGCGCGCACACCACCGCGCCGTTGCCGAGATTGAGCATCAGGTGCCGGTCGGTGCTCGCGCGCATGCGGTCGATCAGTTGCGCACTGGTGATGTCGAACAGCGACGACAGCGTGTGCGCGCGCAGCGCGGCGAGCGGCATGCCGAGCTGGAACTGCGCGCTGCGATTGGCCGACAGGAAGCGGCCGTCGGCGGTGAACGCGACGATCCCCTCCATCAGCGTGCCGAGAAATTCGGGGCGGCCATGGAACGACACCTGCAGCGTTTCCTGAAAGGTCGTCGTAAACAGGTGATTCTCGATCATCTGCACCGACATCTTCGCGAGCGCCATCGTGTGCTGGTGATAGCTGCGGTGGTCGCCCGTCACGTCGAGCACGCCGATCGCGTCGCCGTACGGATCGAGGATCGGCACGCTCGAACAGGTCAGGAAGCGGTTCGCGGCCAGGAAGTGCTGGTCGCCGTGGACGACCATCGGGCACAGCTCGGCCAGCGCCGTGCCGATCGCGTTGGTGCCCTGCCGGTTCTCCGCCCAGTTCGCGCCCGGGCGCAGCGCGACCTTCTCCGCGCGGCGCAGGAAATCGTCGTCGCCGATCGAATGCAGGATCAGCCCTTCCGCGTCGGTCAGCACGATCATGCTCTGCGTGTTGACGATCTGCTCGTGCAGCGTTTCCATCACCGGCATCGCGTGCACGCACAGCACCCGGCTCTGCTCGCGCTTGAGCACCAGCGCCGCGTTCGACAGCACGTCGTAATCGGGGCGTGCCGATACCTGCAGGCCGAACGTCTCCGAGCGCTCATGGGCCTTCTGGATCGACGGTGCGGGCCAGCCAGCGGGATGCGCGGCCCGTGTCCCGGCCGCCTGCTCTACGTCATCGCGCATTGTCTCCTCCGGGGGATCCTTCCGGTCAACTGCCGGACTCTTTGCCGTCATTGCAAGCAAGCATCGGGCCACGCTGGCGCCGCGCAACCCGATCGAAAGGAGGATGTAATGAATCGCCCGGGCGCGGTGGCGCGCATCGCGTCGCGCGACGGCCTGTCTGCGTGATACCGCGATTTCCCGGCGCGTGACTACCCGTGCGAATCCGGATCTTCGCGGCTGGCGCGCTTCTCGCTTTGTCGCAGGGCGGGCCGGGCGACCGTCCGGCCGCCGACGATTACGCCTCCCGATTCCGCCCGAACCCTATCGACATGACGCGTCGCCCGATTCAATCCACGCCGCCGCCCGCCATGCGGGTCTTGCCCGACACGCCGGCGCCGCCGCCCACGCCCGTTCGCCGACGCCTGCGCCGCGATGCGCAATCGATCGCCTTCACCGTGGCCGGCGCCGCGCGCGGCCATCCGGTCGTCGTGCTGCACGGCGGCCCCGGCAGCGGCAGCCAGGCCGGCATCCTGCGGCTGTTCGACCTCACCCGCGTGCGCGTCGTGCTCGTCGACCAGCGCGGCGCGGGCGCGTCGACACCGCGCGGCGGCACGCGTCACAACGACACCGCGCGGCTGATCGCGGATCTCGAGGCGGTGCGCGAACAGCTCGGCGTGACACGCTGGGGCGTCGTCGGCGGATCGTGGGGCGCCGCGCTCGCACTCGCGTATGCGGGCACGCATCCGGAACGGGTGACGGGCGTCGTGCTGCGCGGCCTGTTCCTGACGTCGCGCCGCGAAGTCCGCGGGCTCTTCATGACGTCCCGCACGCGTGCCCCGCGCGAATGGCGGCGCCTCAATGCAGCGGCCGGGGGTGGCCGGCCGGATCGCCTGCTGTCGCGCTGCGCGCAGCGATTGCGCCACGGCGCGAGCGCGGCCCGGCAGCGCGCGGTGGCGCTCGCGTGGCACGCATACGAAAGCGCGATCCTCGCATCGGCACGCACGCGCCGCTCGCCCATGCGCGCGATCCGTTCGAACGAGACCGTCCGCCGGCTGATCGACAAATACCGGATCCAGGCGCACTACCTGCAACACGATTGCTGGCTCGGCGAGCGCCGCGTGCTCGCGCTCGCGCGACGGGCCGCACGGGCCCACGTGCCGCTGTTCGCCGCGCACGGGATACACGATCCCGTTTGCCCGGTCGGCAACGTCGAGCGCCTCGCGCGAGCCGTGCCCGAAGCGCGAATCGAATGCGTGAAGGCCGGGCATCTGGCAAGCGAGCCGGCGCTGGCGCGCAGCATCGCACGCGCGGTGAACGCACTGTTCGCGACAGCGCCGTTCACGTGACGGCCCGCGCGCGTTGGTGTCATGACGCGGCGACACGCTCAATCCCACGCATAACGCGCGCCGACCCACGCGCCGCGCGGTGCGCCCGGCCCGACGAACGGTTCGTTCACCGGGTTGGCGCCGTCAAACGTGTGGTTCGGTCCGTTGAAGAAATTCTGGCCGAGTACGCCGAAGCTCGCGTAGCGCTTGTCGAGCAGGTTCGTCACGCTCGCGAATACCTCGAACCGCTTCGTGACCCGGTAACGCATGTCGAGATCGACGAGCACGTAGCCCGCGATCCTGCCGTTCACGTCGCCGTTGTTCTCGTCGCCGCGCGCGTACACGCCGCTGCGCCACGTGACGTTCGCGCCGATGTCCCATGCAGGCGTTGCCGCATAGTCGAGCCGCAACTTCACCGTATGCGCGGGAATGCCGGGGATGCGGTCGCCCGGCTTGACCGTCACGTTGCCGTTCGCGTCGGCCGCCGAATTCGCCGGGCTGTGTTCCGTCCACGACGAACGGTAGGTCGCATCGACATGGCTGTACGACAGCCCGACACCGAGCGGGCCGAGCCGCGTGCGGCCGGCGAGCTCGATACCCTGCCGCCGCGTATCGCCGACGTTGCGGAAATAGCCCTGCGCGCTGGCCGGGCTGCTGATGAACTGGATGTCGTCGGTCAATGTCGTGCGATAGGCCGCGGCGCTCCAGGTCGTCGCGGCGCCGATGCGCCCGCGCACGCCGGCCTCGAACGTCCTTGAGATCACGGGTTTGAGCGCCGGGTCGGCGATGAAGTCGTTCGGCAGCGAACACGGCGCCGCCGGGTCCGCGCACGCGAGTTCGATCGCGGTCGGCGAACGCATGCCTTCGTTGTACGTCGCATACGCGGTAAAACCCGGAACCGGGTTCCAGTTGAGCCCGACCGCCGGGTTGAAGCGCGAGAACACGTGGTTGCCGTCGAGCAGCGGCTGCACGCCGCTCTCGTCGCCGATCTGCGCTTTCGACCAGTCGTAGCGGCCCGACAGCGTGAGCGTCCAGTGCGGCGTCAGCGACAGCGCGTCGCTCAGGTACACGCCGAAATTCGTGTTGCGCGTCTTGGCGCGGGTCTGCTGCACGAAATCGCCGATGCCGAGCGCCGCGCGCGCATCGGTGAAAGACGCGTCCTGCGACGACGCGACGTAGCTCGAGTTCGCGATATCGGCCGAGACGCCCGCGACCAGCCGGTTCGCCATCCCGCCGAGCTTGCCGAGCAGCGTGAGCTGCACGCTGCCGCCGTAGCTGTCGGTGACGATCGTCGATTGCGCGTTGCTGCCCTGCACCGTGTCGACCGTACCGTCCTCGTCCACCGATCCGTAATCCGTATTGTTGTTGCTGCTCGTGTTCGTGTTGCGCAGGTGCCGGTAGTACGCGTTGCCGCTCAATTCGACGTTTTCCCCGAAGAAGCGGTCGCCCGACAGCGTCAGGTAGCCGGCGCTGTTGCGGTTCCGGTCCGGATACGTATACGCCTGCTTGCGGTTGTCGAGGAACGAGCGCGGGATCGTCTGGGAGCCGGACAGCGTGTTGTCCGCGCCGCCCGCCGCGATCGACAGCGTCGTGTCCGCATCGGTGTAGCGCAGCTTGCCGAACGCCTGCCGCACGCGGCTCGCGTTATGGTCGGCCCAGCCGCCGTCGTTCGCGACGTTCGCGGTCGCGTAGTAGTCGAGGTTCGGGCCGATCGTGCCGCCCTGCTCGACGCTGGCGCTCTTGCGGCCCCACGCACCGCCCGACACCTCCGCTTCGCCGCCCGGATTCGACCTGCCGTCCTTCGTCGTGATCGCGAGCGCACCGCCGAGCGTGTTGAGCCCGTACACCGGATTGGAGCCCGGAATCAATTGCACGCGGTCGATCGCCTGCATGGGCAGGATGTCCCAGTTCACGACGTCGCCGAACGGCTCGTTCACGCGCACGCCGTCGACGAACACCGACAGCCCCTGCGGCGTGCCGAGCAGCGGCGACGCGGTGAAGCCGCGATAGTTGACGTCCGTCTGATACGGGTTGCCCTGCGCATCCGAGATCGTTACGCTCGGCAGGTTCGCCGCGAAGAAATCGGCGAGCGTCGCGCGGTGCTGCGCGTCGAGTTCCGCCGCACGCACCGTCTGCACGTTCGCCGGCACCTTCGACAGCGGCGTGCCGATCCCGAGCAGCGGCGTGGTGCCGACGACGACCACCGCGGGCAGCACGACGTCCGGCTCGAGCGCGGCCCCGTCCGCCTGCGGCTGCGCGCACACGCTGCCGGCCGGCAAGCCGACCAGCGCGAGCGCGCCGAGGGCCGTGCCGACGCATCGCGCACGCCGGCCGCGCCGCATCGCGGCGTCGCGCGCGGCGGCCTTTGGTCTCCTGATCATCTACGTTGTCTCCGCATTCATGTTCCGACGGCGCGTGCGAGGCATCGCGCGGCGACGGGTTGTCGCGAAGCCGGCGTGCGAGAACCGTGCCAGCGCCGCGAGCACGCGTGGCGCGCGCTGCGCCGCACATCGCGTCGGTACCCAATGTGGGCGACCGACTCGCCGCTGTTGCGCGGGCTGCGCCACCTGTCATGTTTGGCAACACTTCGCGCGCGACGGTGTACCTGAATGCAACACCTGCGTCGACGCGATGGCGCGAACCGCCCGTGCGTGCTTCCCCTGCGATACGCCGGTATGCCGCGTCATACCGGCATGCGACACCGATGGCATGCGACTTGCGTAACGGACAGTGCACTCGGCCCGGAAACCCCAACCGTGCCGGCGCGACGAATCGTTCGCGGCGGTGCGACCACAATGACTCAGGAGACAACCATGAAGAAACTCTCGGCTTCAGCGAGCCGGCTGGCGACGATCGGCATCGCGGCGGCGGCGGCCGTCGCGCTGAACCCCGGCCTCGTCGAAGCGGCCGCGGACTACCCGGCCGTGACCTACCAGCGCCTGACCGATGCGCACGGCGATCCGGGCTGGCTGACCTACTACCGCACCTACGACGGCCGCTCGCACTCGCCGCTCAAGCAGATCGACACGTCGAACGCGAAGGATCTCAAGCAGGTGTGGGCGTACAAGTTCCCCGCCGACCTGAAGCAGGGCTTCGAGGCCACGCCGATCGTCAACGGCAACTATCTGTTCGTGACGACGCCGAAGGACAACGTCTACGCGTTCGATGCGAAAACCGGCAAGCAGCTGTGGAAATACGAGCCGAAGCTCGGCGCGGCCTCGTTCAAGACCGCGTGCTGCGACGTAGTGAACCGCGGCGTCGCGCTGTACGGCAAGAACGTCTATATCGCGATGCTGAACGGCGAAGTCGCGGCGCTCGACGCGCAGACCGGCAATCTCGTGTGGAAGAAGCAGATGTTCGAGCCGGGCCTCGGCTACGCGTTCTCGCTCGCGCCGCTCGCGATCGACGGCGCGATCGTCGTCGGCACGTCCGGCGGCGAATACGGCATTCGCGGCTACATCGCCGCGCTGAATCCGGAGGACGGCTCGCAGGTCTGGAAACGCTACACGATCCCCGCCGCCGGCGAAAAGGGCGCGGAAACCTGGCCCGACGGCATGCAAAGCCATGGCGGCGGCGCCGCGTGGCTCACCGGCACGTACGACGCCGCGTCCCGCACGCTGTACTGGGGCGTCGGCAACCCCGGCCCGTGGCTCGCCGCGCTGCGTCCCGGCGACAACCTGTATTCCGACTCGCTGCTGGCGCTCGATGCGAAGAGCGGCAACCTGAAGTGGCACTACCAGTACACGAACAACGACACGTGGGACTACGACGGCGTGAACGCGGCCGTCCTCGCGGACATCAAGTACAAGGGCAAGGACTACGACGCGATCATCCACGCGGACCGCAACGGCTTCTTCCATGCGATCGACCGCACGACCGGCAAGCTGATCTACGCGACGCCGTTCGTGAAGGCGCTGTCGGTCACCGGCTACACGGCCGACGGCAAGCCGATCCAGGACGCATCGAAGTTCCCGAAGGCCGGCACGACGATCGAGACGTGCCCGAGCTTCCTCGGCGGCAAGAACTGGTGGTCGATCTCGTACGACCAGGAACGCAACATCGCGGTCGTGCCCGCGCTGCATGCGTGCATGAGCCTGACCGGCAAGTCGGTCAGCTACATGGAAGGCCTGCCGTATCTCGGCGAAGGCTTCGAGATCAAGCCCGAACCGGGCAGCGAAGGCTACGGCGAACTGACGGCCATCGACGTGAACACCGGCAAGAAGCTGTGGAGCCACTGGTCGAAGAAGCCGTGGAACGGCGGCGTCGCGACCACGGCGAGCGGCCTCGCGTTCAGCGGCTCGCTCGACGGCCACCTGTACGCGTTCGATACGGCGACCGGCAAGGTGCTGTGGGAAAGCCCGCAACTGGCGAGCGGCATCATTTCCCAACCGTCGGTGTACGAAGTCGACGGCAAGGAATATGTCGCCGTGCTCGCCGGCTATGGCGGCGCGAACCCGATCTGGGGCGGCCCGATGGCCGACATCGCGAAGGACGTTCCGCGCGGCGGCACGCTGTACGTGTTCGCGCTGAACTGAACACGCGCCACGCCCGAGTCGCGCCCGCATGCGCCCGATGCGGGCGCGACGTCCCACCTGCTTCAACCGGACATACGATCATGAATACTCGCCTCACTTCCGTTACCGTCGCCAGTCTGCTCGCCGTGGGCGTGGCGCTGACACCGGCAGCCGCGTCGGCCGGCGTGCGCGTCTGCACGCTGCCCGGCAGCCCGACCACCGCGCTCGACCGCTCCGTTGCGCGCGAAGTGTTCCGCGCCGCGGGCATCGCCGCGACCTTCAACAAACACGGCGTGGACGACAACGGCGACGACGACGGCATCTCCGCCAGCGAGCTGACGAAATCGCTCGAACGCGACTGCGACGTGATCGCCGGCTTCCCGCGTTCGGCGATCGCCGATGCGTCGGGATCCAGGATGACGTTCTCGCAGGGCTATCTGCGCTCCGGCTACGTCAGCGTGTCGCTGCGCGACGCGCCAGCGCCGACCGGCGCCAAGGAAACGATCGCGGCCACGTACGGCAGCCCGTCGCAACTGATCGCCGCGCAGCAGACCAACGCCCGCTTCGACCTCGAGAACACCAGCGAGAAAACGATCGGCGCGCTCGCCGCGGGCCGTGCACAGCGCGCGATCGTCTGGTATCCGAGCGTCGTCGCGTACGAGCGAGCCCATCCGAAACAACGGTTCCAGGTCGCGGCGACGTCGTCGCCGTACTCCGACTGGCAACTGTCGTTCGCGTTCGGGCCGGGCAAGGATGCGCTGCAAAAGCGCATCGACGCCACGCTGTCGCAGATGAGCGGCAACGGTCGTCTCGCGTCGCTCACGCGCGGCTGGACGCTGCCCGACGGCATCGCGCAAGCCGCCACGCGCGTGCCCGGCCGGTTTCTCGACGGCGCGCTCGCGTCCGCACAGCGGCCGGCAAGGAGCGGCTTCATCAAGGTGTCGACGAGCGAAGGCGGCGGCGTCCCGTCGTTCGATCAGGCGCAGGTGCAGCACGGCAAGAAGCTCTACGGCGATGCGTGCGCGAAATGCCACGGCGATCAGCTCGAGGGCAATACCGCGCCCGCGCTGAGCGGAGAATCGTTCGCGCCCGAGGGCAAGTCGCATATCACGGTCGGCGGCATCTTCCTGTACATGTCGAGCAACATGCCCGCCGATCGCCCCGGCAAGATGACCGCACAGGAGTACGAGGACCTGATGGCGTTCCTGCTTTACTCGAACGGCTACGACGCGTCGAAGAGCAAGCTGACCGCCGAGATCGCCAACGCATCGAAGGCGCCGCTCATCGCCGGACCGCGCAAGTAATCCGCCCGCCCACCTTCGTTTCGATCGACCGCCGCGCCGGGCAGTTTGCCCGGCGCGCGAGCCCGACTTTTCTTTTCATTTCATTCAGGATCCCATCATGATCTCCCGTCATCGCAGAACCTTCTTCGTTCAGGCCGCCGGCCTGTGCGCCGCGCTCGCGGCCGGCCCCCGTGCATTCGCGGCCGCCCCGCCCGTCGACGAAAACGATGCGACGGCGAAGACGCTCGGCTACCGCGCCAAGGCGGCCGCCGTCGACGCAGGCAAGTTCCCGAAGTATCAGGCTGGCCAGACGTGTTCGAACTGCCGCTTCTACAAGGCTGCCGCGGGCGAATCCTTCGGTACGTGCCCGATGTTCGCGGGCAAGACGGTTGCCGCCGAAGGCTGGTGCAACGTCTATGCAAAGCTCGCCTGACGCCGGGCCCGCTCGCGAGCGCGACGGCGTGTCGCGTCGCGGCGCGGCCCCCGATCGCGCCGCGCATCTGCATGCGCTGATCGCGCTGGGCATCGATCGCGGCTACGTGACGCACGGTGAAATCGCCGACGCGCTGCCCGACGATGCCGCCGACGGCGCGGATTTCGACGCAGCGGCGTCGATGCTGCGCGAGTTCGGCATCGACGTACGCGAGCATGCCGGCGCGCGCACCGCGTGGACGCTCGACGGCCATTTTGCGCAGGTGACGGAAGTCGCGTCGACGCTGGCCGACGCGTCGACGCCGCTCGCGGCCGACGACCTGCTCGCGGGCCGGACCAACGACCCGGTCCGGCTCTATCTGCGGGAAATGAGCGCGACGCCGTTGCTCGAACGCGACGAGGAAATCGCGCTCGCGCTTCGTCTGGAAAGCGGCCGCGCCGCATGCGTCGACGCATTGAGCCGCGATCCGGCGGCACTCGCCGCCGTCGCGGCGATCGCGGACGACGTCCGCGCCGGCAAGGTGGCGGCATCGGCTTACGTGACGGGGTTCGCCGGTGAAGCCGAGCCGCCCGCGAATGCGGCGACGATGTCGTCCGACGAGCCGATCATGGCACCGCCCGCGCCCGACGACGACGCCGGTCTTTCCCTCGACAGCCCGGCGTGGCGCGATACGGTCGTCGGGGCGCTCGAGCGTGCCGGTGCGTTGGCATCGGCGATGCAGCACGCATTGCGAGCGGACGGTTTCGAGTCGGCGACTTACCGCGCGCTGCTGCGCGACGCTGCCGCGTTGACCGGCAGCATCCGCTTCACCTCGCGCGCGATCGAACGCATCGGACAGACGAACCGCGAGCGCGCGACGCAAGCCCGCACGTTCGAAAAACGGCTCGTCGACACGCTGGCCGCCGCGGGCATACGCGTCGATTCCACGCGCCACGATCTATTCACGCGGTGCGACGACGTACGCGCGTGGCTACACGCATACAGCGCCGCGCACCCCGATTGCGCGCCGGCCCTCGCCCGCCACGCGCCGGCGTTGATCGACGCGCGCACCGCGCTCGCGCGCCTGGCCGCCGAGTCTCCGCTGCCGCTCGACATCGCGATTGCGCTCGATGCGCGGCTCTCGCGTATCGAGCGTGCGATGCAACCCGCGAGAACGAAGCTGTTCCAGAGCAATCTACGGCTCGTCGTGTCGGTCGCCAAGCGCTATGCCGATCGCGGCCTGCCGTTCCCCGATCTGATCCAGGAAGGCAATATCGGCCTGATGAAGGCCGTCGATCGCTACGACCACCGGCGCGGCTTCAAATTCTCGACGTATGCGACATGGTGGATCCGGCAGGCGATCACGCATGCGCTCGCCGATCTGGGGCGCACGATACGCGTACCCGCGCATACGGTCGATACGCTCAACAAGTTGTCGCGGCTCGCGCGAATCCACCGGCAACGGACTGGCGACGTCGCCGACGCGCGGGTGCTCTCCACGCAGATGCGGCTGCCGGTCGACAAGGTGCGCGAGCTGATGAGCATCGTGCGCGAGCCGATCTCCGCCGATTTGCCGGTTTCGCCCGATCACGATCTGACGCTGTGCGACGTCACGATCGACCCCGACGCGCCGACGCCCGAAGAAGCGGCGAGCGCCGGTCAGTTGCGCACGGCGGTCGCCGAACTGATCGACCGCCTCCCCGCACGCGAAGCGTGGATTCTCCGCCTGAGGTACGGCATCGATGTCGACAACGAGTATTCGCTGCGCGAGATCGGCCGGCAACTGAACCTGTCGGCCGAGCGCGTCCGCCAGCTCGAGGTAGCGGCGCTCGAACGCATCCGGCAATTCCGGCACGCGCCGGCGCTGCGTTCACTGCTCGCCTGACACGGCCATGCCGGGGCGACCGCCTGCCGGCTCGCCCATCCACTGCTCAGGACTGCAACACGACTTGCTGCATTTCTGAACGCCGCGCCGCCTCGCGCCGTCATTCGCAACACCGCAGGGCCGATCGGATCGGGCGCCACCCGCCCGACTGCCGCGGTTTTCGCCGCAGTCGCGCCCCGGTCGCGCAACTGGCATGCATGTTGCGTTTTCTCGGGCGCAGCAGGAATCACACGAACGCATGGAGACACGCTTGTCCAAGATCGAATCGGTTCTTCACGAAACCCGTCAGTTCGCGCCGCCCGCGGCGCTCGAGAAGACGGCGACCATTTCCGGCATGCCGGCCTATCGCGCGCTCGTCGCCGAGGCCGAGCAGGATTACGAAGGCTTCTGGGCGCGGCTCGCGCGCGAGGGCCTCACGTGGCACAAGCCGTTCACCAAGGTGCTCGACGAGCGTAACGCGCCGTTCTACACATGGTTCGACGACGGCGAGCTCAACGCGTCGTACAACTGTCTCGACCGTCACGTCGAAGCGGGCCACGGCGAGCGCGTCGCGGTGATCTTCGAGGCCGACGACGGCACCGTCACCCGCGTCACCTATGCGGACCTCCTCGCACGCGTGTCGCGCTTCGCCAATGCGCTGAAGAAACGCGGGATCGGCAAGGGCGATCGCGTCGTCATCTACATCCCGATGTCGATCGAAGGCATCGTCGCGATGCAGGCCTGCGCGCGTATCGGCGCGACGCACTCGGTCGTGTTCGGCGGCTTCTCCGCGAAATCGCTCAACGAGCGGCTCGTCGACGTCGGCGCCGTGGCACTCATCACCGCCGACGAACAGGCGCGCGGCGGCAAGACGCTGCCGCTCAAGAGCATCGCCGACGAGGCGATCGCGCTGGGCGGCTGCGAAGCGGTCAAGAGCGTGATCGTCTATCGCCGCACCGGCGGCAAGATCGACTGGCATGCGGGCCGCGACCTGTGGATGCACGAGCTGACCGACGGCGAATCCGACCGCTGCGAGCCGACCTGGGTCGGCGCCGAGCATCCGCTGTTCATCCTGTATACGTCGGGCTCGACCGGCAAGCCGAAGGGCGTGCAGCACAGCACGGGCGGCTACCTGCTGTGGGCCGCGCAGACGATGAAGTGGACCTTCGACTGGAAACCCGACGACGTGTTCTGGTGCACGGCCGACATCGGCTGGGTCACGGGCCATACGTACATCACGTACGGGCCGCTCGCGTGCGGCGGCACGCAGGTCGTGTTCGAGGGCGTGCCGACGTATCCGGACGCCGGGCGCTTCTGGAAGATGATCGGCGACCACAAGGTGACCGTGTTCTACACCGCGCCGACCGCGATCCGTTCGCTGATCAAGGCGGCCGAAGCCGACGACAAGGTTCATCCGAAGAGCTATGACCTGTCGAGCCTGCGCATCATCGGCACGGTCGGCGAGCCGATCAATCCGGAAGCGTGGATGTGGTATCACAAGCACGTCGGCCACGAGCGCTGCCCGATCGTCGATACGTGGTGGCAGACCGAAACCGGCGGCCACATGATCACGCCGCTGCCGGGCGCGACGCCGACCGTGCCGGGTTCGTGCACGCTGCCGTTGCCGGGCATCATGGCCGCGGTGGTCGACGAGACCGGCCAGGACGTGCCGAACGGGCAAGGCGGGATTCTCGTCGTCAAGCGCCCGTGGCCCGCGATGATCCGCACGATCTGGGGCGACCCGGAGCGCTTCAAGAAGAGTTATTACCCGGAAGAACTCGGCGGCACGCTCTATCTGGCTGGCGACGGCACCGTGCGCGACAAGGAGACCGGCTACTTCACGATCATGGGCCGGATCGACGACGTGCTGAACGTGTCGGGCCACCGGCTCGGCACGATGGAGATCGAATCGGCGCTGGTGTCGCACGAACTCGTGGCGGAGGCGGCGGTGGTCGGCCGCCCGGACGACACGACGGGCGAGGCGGTCGTGGCGTTCGTGGTGCTGAAGCGTTCGCGCCCGGAAGGCGACGAAGCCGCGGCGCTCGCGAAGGCGCTGCGCGACTGGGTCGGCAAGCAGATCGGGCCGATCGCGAAGCCGAAGGACATCCGCTTCGGCGACAACCTGCCGAAGACGCGCTCGGGCAAGATCATGCGGCGCCTCTTGCGCTCGCTCGCGAAGGGCGAGGCGATCACGCAGGATACGTCCACGCTCGAGAATCCGGCCATCCTCGAGCAGTTGAACCGCTCGATGTGACATCGCCCGCCACGGCGGGCGTATCGCTTCAACGCGGCGCCGCGGCACGGCCGCGATCCCGTTTCCCACGCCGGGCTCGCGGCCGCCTTCGCGCCGGCGACAGGCATCGCCGTGCGTTCCCCGACGGTACGGCATGCAGGCGGCTCGCATCGCTTTCGCCGCCTTTTCAATTAGTTGTACGTATTACAACACTCACAAAACGGAGACAGACGATGAAGAGCAGGACATGGACGATTTGCGCGGCGCTGTTCGGTGCGGCCACCAGCACGAGCAGTTTCGCGCAGAGCAGCGTCACGCTGTACGGCGACCTCGACGCCGCGTTGCTCTATACGAGTCGATCGCTCGATTCGGCAACCGGCGGCAACGCCGGACGTCAATTCGCGCTGACCGACACGGGCATGACGCCGACCAACTTCGGCATCACGGGTACCGAGGATCTCGGCGGCGGGCTGCACGCGAGATTCAAGCTGGAGAGCGGCTTCAACATCACGGACGGCGCGTTCGGCCATTCGAACGGCAACTTCTTCGGCCGCCAGGCGTGGGTCGGGATCGACGGCGGCTTCGGCGAAACGAAGGTCGGCCTGCAGTTCTCGCCATTCGTGCTCGCGATACTCGGATCGGATCCGCGCAACGTCTCGCACTTCGGCGCCGCGCTGGTGCCGTACGTCGACAACGTACTCGTCACGGGCCTCTTCAACCCGAACGCGATTTCGTACACGAGCCCGACGATCGCCGGGCTGACGGCCAGCGCGATGTTCGGCTTCGGCGGCAAGGCCGGCGACTTCCAGGCGGGACGCCAGTATTCCGGCAGCCTCACCTATACGAACGGCGGCTTCATGCTCAACGCGGCGCTCTACGACGGCAACGGCGGCACGTCCCCGACGCCGGTGCCGAGCACGGTCGCGTTCGTCGGCCGCACGATCGGCGCCGCCTACACGTTCGGGCCGGTGACCGGCAAGGCGTCGTTCACGAGCTACAAGGTCGCCGGCTCGTTCAGCAACAACGTATACAGCGCCGGCCTCGACTATCGCGTCACGCCGGCGCTCGACCTGAACACCGGCGCGTGGTACACGACCGACCGCAACGATTCGCACAATCATTCGCTGCTTGCCGCGGTCGGCGCCGACTACAGCCTGTCGAAACGAACGGGCCTGTATGCGCAGGTCGGCGTGGTCAACAACCACGGCGCGATGAACACGGGCCTCGGCATCACGGGCGGCGCGTTGTATGGGTTGCCCGGCACGACGGTCGGCGTCAACGCCGGCATCCACCACGTGTTCTGACGCAACGTCTGTACACGGGCGGCCGCCGCGCGCCGCCCGTTCGGCGCCGGATCTCGGCGCGGCCGCGACGGCAACGCGGCGCAAACGCGTCCTGGACGGCGCCCGCCCGGCCGTCCCGCATGCCGATCTCGATGTTTACCCGGCCTCAAGTCCGCGGCCGTGCTGCCGTCAAGTCAGGAACGCACGCCCAAATCCGCCGGGAGCCCGGCGCGCATGCCTCAAGGAGACCCACCAACGTGAACTTCTTCGGAATCGGCCGCGGCCGCCGTTCGTCGCGCGCGCTCGTCGGCGACATCGCCGAGCAGGCTGGCCGGCTCGGCATCGAGATCTGCGACGTATCGGGCCACGTCGAGGAAGTCGCGGCCCGCGTCGCCCGGCAGGCGGAGGTCTGCCACACGCTGCGCGAATCGGCCGCCCTCACGCTGCGCGGCAACCACCGGATCGCCGAGGCCGCGCAGCAGGTGCGCGACGTCAGCGCCAACGCATCGAACGCGGTCCGGCAGTCGCAGCAGACGATCGAGGCGTCGCTCGCCGACATTCACGGCCTCGTCGAGGGCGTCACCACGATCAGCGACCAGATGGGCGCGCTGCGCGACGCGCTCGATCACGTGCGGGCCGTCTCCGAGGAGATCTCGGTGATCGCCCGACAGACTCACCTGCTCGCGCTGAACGCCGCGATCGAGGCCGCGCGCGCCGGCGAATCCGGCCGCAGCTTCGCGGTCGTCGCGGCCGAGGTCAAGAACCTGTCCGCGAAGACCGGGCAGGCCACGGCCCAGATCGAGACGACGCTCGCGCGGCTCGCCGAGCAGACCGAGCACCTGCTCGCGGAAGGCACCGACAACGCCGCCCGCGCGCACCGCGTGCGCGAGGGCACCCGCACGATCGGCGAGGTCGTGCACGCGACCGGGCACGCGATCACCGAGCTCGCGGGCGAAGCCGAACAGATCGCATCGCTGACGGACGAGATCGAGGCACAGTGCCACCGTCTCGACGAGCAGGTGGGCGAGATGGCGTCCGGCGTCGAGAACTCGGCCGACAATTTCTCGCAGGCCAAGGACCGGCTCGGCAACCTGCTCTCCGTTTCCGAAACGCTGATCGAGCTCACGGCCGCGACCGGCATCGAATCGCCCGACACGCGCCTGATCGACACCGCGCGGAGCACGGCCGCCGCGATCAGCAAGCTCTTCGAGGACGCGGTCGGCCGCGGCGATATCGCGCTCGACGCGCTCTTCGACACGCACTACGAACCGATTCCGGGTACCGACCCGCAGCAGTTCATGACGCGCTTCACGGCGTTCACCGATCGCGTGCTGCCGGCCATCCAGGAACCGGTGCTCGATCTCGACGAACGGATCGTCTACTGCGCGAGCTTCGACCGGCAGTGCTACCTGCCGACCCACAACCGGAAGTTTTCGCTGCCCCAGCGCGCGGACGCCGCCTGGAACGCGGCGAACTCGCGGAACCGCCGGATCTACACGGACCGGACGGCGCGCATGTCCGTGTCGCACGACAAGCCGTTCCTGTTGCAGACCTATCGGCGCGACATGGGCAACGGCCAGTTCGCGCTGATGAAGGACGTGTCCGCGCCGATCGTCGTCGGCGGACGGCCATGGGGCGTCCTGCGGATCGGCTACAGCGTCTGAACCGGCGCGGGCCGGCCGACACGCTGCGCGACGAGTAGCCGCGAGCGGCTCGATTGGCGCGGCGTTACGCGATCTCGTGGAAACCGACGCTGTTGCCGCCGTCCGGCGCGTAGGCGGCGAGCACGTCGAAGCCGACGTTGACGAGTTCCGCGCGCATCCCGTAGGACTTCTTGCCGGATGAGTCGACGAAGATCGCCGCGCCCGACGACAACTGGCGCGCGGTATTCAGCAGCGCGAGCGTGCCGCGCGCGGTGCCGGCCGACGGCTCGATCCGCAGCGTCGTGCCGTCCTGCGTGGTGAAGTGCCCGCCCGGCGGCACGGGCGGCGGATTGTCCGCGACCGACCGGTTGAGCAGGCTCATGAAATGAAAGCGCGCATCGGCGCCCTGACTGGCCGCCGCGCGCTCGCTGTCCGCGAACGTGTCGCCGCGCACGGCCGCGCCTTGCGCGGCGATATCGACCGCCTGCTCGTGAAAATCGCGCGTCGCGAGCACGAGGCCGGCGTTCGCGTTCAGCGTCGATTCGACCCACGCGCGATCGCTGTCGGTCAGCGTCTTCGATACGACCTTGATCCGGCCGTCGTCGGTCACGAAGTCGAATGGCGCGTCGGCCAGATCGGGGCGCTTCGCGACGATGTCCTGCAGGCTCGTCGCGAGCGCGTCGGTGACGCCGCGCAGCTTCATCGTCAGGTCGCCCACCATCGACAACTGTTTCGCCAGCGCCGCCTGCATCGCCTGCGGATCGACTGCCCGGACGCCGATCGGCTCGTCTGGCGACGCGCCGGACGCGGTCGTGTCCGATGCCTGGCGCCCGTCGAGCACCGCCTGCGCCATTTGCGCGAGCGACAGGTCGCCCGCCGCCGTGACTGGAATCGTCATTGCCCTCTCTCTCTCGTTTTCAGCCTGTTTTTTGCTGTTTACGGACGGATTCCATGGAAGTTGAGGTCGCCGGCCACACGCATACAGAAACTTTGTTTGACTTAAGCTAAAAAAGTTTGACACGCGCATTTCACTGAGATAACTTTTGCGCAAGCTTCCGGAAAGCAATCCCGGCCAACAGCGTGCCGGATCGCGTCGCGCTTTCCTGCCGTTGCAGCACCGCCGTTCGCGACATTTCCGCCTCTTCGCATCGTGCCGTTCCGTTTCATCCGAAACCTGAAGGGAGCTCGGGCATGCTTCTGTTTGATTCGCACTCCTGCTTTCGTATCGAACCGCCGCACTGACGCATTCCGCTCGGGGCGATGCGCTCGCCTCGACGCCGGCCGGATGCGCGCCGCCTGACGCACGCCGGCATCGGGCGAGATCCCCTTCCGTCTCGCCCGCCGTTTTTGATGGTGCAGTTCCGCTTCATCCGATGCAGTACCCGGCCAGGCCGCAGGGGGCGTATCGCGAGCCGACCGGTTCCACACAATCACAAGAGACGAGGTCGCTGCAATGAACATTCATCGAACCGGATTCCGGCGCGCGTGGCTGCCCGCGCTCGTGGCGGCCGCGACGCTCGCCGCGTGCGGCGGCGACGACGGCGGTAGCGTGGCGGGCGTGTCAGCGCTCGCACAGGGCCAACAGGAGGGGGCCGCCGCCGCGGCCGATCAGTCCAATACGCAATCGCTCGCGTCGCGCTTTTCACCGTCCGGCGTCCCGTACGCGAATCCGGCGAGCGGCGGACGCTACAAGCCGGTGATCAGCAACGGCCAGGTGCAGCCGTCGCTGTCGGGCGGCACGATCGAGGAGAACGCGTGGGTCGACACGCCGGTCGATTCCGACGGCGACGGCACGCGCGACCGCATCCACGTGCGCATCGTGCGGCCGGCCGAGACTGCGAACGGCGCGCGCACGCCGGTCATCGTGCTCGCGAGCCCGTATTACGCGGGGCTCGCCGACAGCCCCAACCACGACGTCGACGTCGAACTCGACGGCACCCCGCATCCGGCCGCGACCGCCGGCGCCGCGGCATCGGCGTCCACGCGCATCCTGGCCGCCGCACCGCAAACCCGGATGCTGCAGCAAGTCGAGGCGGCGGCCGCCGGCCGCTCGTGGATCGAGAGCTACTTCGTGCCGCGCGGCTTCACGATCGTCTATGCGGATTCGCTCGGCACCGCCGGCTCGGACGGCTGCCCGACGATCCTCACGCGCGACGAATCGGTCGCGATGGCGTCGGTGATCCGCTGGCTCGGCCGCGACGCGACCGCGAAGGACGCGAACGGCAAGACGGTCGTCGCGAACTGGTCGACCGGCCACGTCGGCATGTACGGCGTGTCGTACGACGGCACGCTGCCGAAGATGGTCGCGAGCCTGCGCACGCGCGGGCTCGACGCGATCGTGCCGATCGCCGGGCTGTCGAACATGTACGGCTACTACCGCTCGGGCGGCCTCGTGCGCGCGCCGGAAGGCTATCAGGGCGAGGATGTCGACGTGTACATCAAGGCGCTGCTGACGAACGCGCATCCGGAGCGCTGCACGCACCTGATCGACGAAGCGCTGCAGCAGGAAGACCGCAAGACCGGCGACTATTCGCCGTTCTGGGCCGCGCGCGACATTCCGACCGCGTTCGCGGTCGCGCCGGCGCTCGTCGCGCAAGGGCTGACCGACGACAACGTGCGCGTAGACCAGTCGACGTCGTGGTATCTGGCGATGCGGCGCCAGGGCGTGCCGACCCAGCTGTGGCTGCATCGACTGAAGCACACCGATCCGACCCGCGTGCCGGGGATGGCCGATGCGTGGACCGCCGAGGTGAACCGCTGGTTCACGCGCTACCTGATCGGCTACGACAACGGCGTCGAGCACGATCCGCGCGCGGTGATCGCGCAGGCCGACGGCTCGCTGCTGAAGGAAGCCGACTGGGCCGCGCGTCGCGCCACGCCGGTCACGTACTTCGCCGGCGGCGACGGCGCAACCACCGGCACGCTGCTGCGGCAGCCGACCGGCGGCCCGCTCGCGCGCTTCACCGACGATGCGCGCATTCCCGCGCTGACGCTGGCGAACACGGCGACGGGCGAAAACCGCAGCCGCTTCGAGACGGCCCCGCTGACGGCCGCGGCACGCCTGTCCGGCACGGCGACCGCGCGCGTCAGGCTGACCTTCACGGGCGTGGCGAACGTGACGGCGCTGCTGGTCGACCGCGCGCCGGACGGCACGGCGACGATCGTCACACGCGCATGGACCGACCCGCGCAACCGGCTGTCCGAGTGGGTGTCGCAGCCCGTGCTGCCCGGCATGCCGTACGACCTGAAGCTGACGTTCATGCCGCGCGACTACAAGCTGGAAGCCGGCCACCGGCTGGGGCTCGTGGTTCTTTCCAGCGACTATGAGGCGACGCTGCGGCCGACGCCGGGCACGGGGCTGACGCTCGATCCGGCCGGCACGTCGGTGACGGTGCCGCTCGCGGCTTCCTGAGCCGCGGCAGCCCGCGGTACCCCCTCGACACGATCCGGGATGCCGGTACCTCCGCATCCCGGATCGTTTCCCATCGTCCGGCTCGATTTTCTGTTTCTTTAAAAAGGCCGCCCCGTCGGAATGATCATTCCGCATTTCGTGAATCAAGCGATTGTTTAAATCGGGAAATGAAACAGCATTCTGTCGCTTGACATCGAAACCCGATCGACTAGATTGGGAATTCAATAATCCGGAAATTCGTAACCGGTTGCCCCCGGGGATTCCCTTCGCCTGTATGCCGTTTCCAGCCCGACCGGCGGCCGCCGAGTCGCGGCCCACGGTAATCGCTCGTCTTTTTTGAATCGGGTGCCGCTGATTTTCTGTCCTGGTCGAGGAAAGGGGATGTCGCCCGCTTCGATCATGCAACCGTGATTCGGCAGCAACCGCGCTCGCCGGACACGGAAGTCCGGCTATCCCGTGCATGGCGTCGTACCCCCGCCTCGGAGAATGGCTATGAGCAATATCGGCACGGACACCGCCGTCGGATCGGGATCGCCATTGAATGGCCGGACCGTCAAGCCGTTCGCTTCGATACGGGGCCGGGAACGAAACGATTACGAGTCGCGGGTCGCACTGGCTTACCAGGACGACCCGGAAAGCTGGAGCAGCGTGATCGGCGATCGCCTCTGGTTCCAGTTCGGTATCTATGACCCGGCCCGATCGCCGGAGCCGATCGGCCTCGACGAATCCGGCCTCAGGTATTTCGAGCGGCAACTCGAGCTCGCCGGCCTGGATAGGCCCGGCCGCCAGCCCGTCGAGCGGATACTCGATATTGGCTGCGGCTGGGGAACGGTGCTGCGGGATCTGTCCGAGCGGTTTCCCGACTGTCATCGCCTGGACGGCATCAACATCAGCGAACGCCAGCTCGAATACTGCGCCGAAGTCAATGCCGCGCGAGCCTTGTCGGACCGCATCAACCTGTTCCGTTGCAATGCGCTCGATATCGATTTGCTGCCGGATTTCGGGCAACCCTACGACCTTGCGATCATGCGCGGGGTGATTTCCCACTTCCCCTACGATCTTTTCGAAATCGTGATGGCCAAATTGCGGCAACGGCTGTCCGCGAACGGAACGGTCATCGTTTCGGACAACCTGTATAACGTCGACCTGCAGGACTACCGGTCCGATACGCCCGATCTGGTCGACAGGCTGGCATGCAAGTATCGCAAGACGCCGGCGTACCTGCGCCAGGTGTTCGAGCAGAGCGGCTTTGTCGTCCACGACATGAGAATCCTGCCGGACCGGATGGACGCGACGCGCTGGCTGCTGAGCGTGCAGGAGAACATCGAGCGTCATTTTCCGCGCGGTGCGGTCGGCGCGCTGGAAGAACTCCGCGTGATGTGCGAGAGCCTGGCCGTCGCCATCGTGAAGCGCCAGGTTTCCATCTACAGCTTCGTGCTCAGGCGCGATCGCTGAAGGCCGCCGTTTCCGGCCCCCGACCTCGAGCCGAGAATCCGCCATGAAAGAGATTCCCAACTTCGTTCGCGATCTCCCCGGCCTGCCGAAACCGGGGGAAAAAATCTTCCACCCGGACTTCCATCTGCAGTTGAAGCCCATGTGGCATCCGCGCCACGACGAGGCGGAACGCCGAATCGCGCTCACCGACAGCCCGTACATCCTCGCGTACTACGGCAGCCAGAAGGCGGTCGAACATTATCTGGCGCAAAGCATGCCGTCATTCGGCGGCCTGTGCTACCCGCACACGCGAGACGACCGGATCTACGATCTCGAACGGATGATGAGCATCACCACGCTGATCGACGACACCATCACCAACCCCGACATGCTGGACCAGGCACCCAGGCGCGCGACGTTGCGGCAGCATTACTTCGACGCGATCGCCGGCGTGCGCCCGCCGGACAGCGCCCCGATCGCGCAGTTGCTGTACGAGGGGCTGCTGCCCGTCAAGGCACAGTTGGCGTCGAAGCCCCGCGTCTGGCAACGGCTGGAGGAATCGCTGCATACCTTGATCGTCAGGCAGACGGATCCGTTGGCCTTGAAGATGGACGAGCTCACGTTCGACGCCTATCTGGAGATGCGCCGCATCGACAATTACGGGGAATGGGCAGCCATCATGACGGAATACGCGATCGACGTGGACATGACCGATCACCTGGCTGCCGACCGGTCGCTGGCGGAAATGAGAACGGCCGCCATCGATTCGATCACGCTGGTCAACGACCCGTATTCATTCCGGAAAGAGATTCATATCGCCGATTCGGTCAATTCCGTCTGGCTGCTGATGTACCGCGACGGCCTGACGCTCCAGGACGCGCTGAACAAGCTGGCCACGCTGGTTGCCGAGAACGAACGCAAGCTGATCGCCGCGCGCGACCGCGTCCTCGCCGGCCCGCTCGGAGACGACGCGGATGTGCGCGCCTACGTGACCGAACTCGAGCATCTGGCGTCCGGCAATGCCGAATTTCACGCGATCAGCACGCGTTACCACGGCAGGGATTTCAAAGGAAAACGGTTCATTTCGGGCGAGGTGACCATTCGGCCGCTACCGTCCACCGATGAAGTGGCGGCCGCGGATCTCGCGGGCGGCCGCCCCGCAAGCTGATTCGATCGATGACGGTGCCGGGTTCGGTTCACGAGGGCCTGCAAGGCGTGCAAGCGGTCCGAACCGCCCCGTCTCGCGACCGGCGCGACCGCGTTTCGCACCGGCAACACCGATCGCCGCCTACACCGGCGTCAATACCGGCTGCCCTGCGAAATGCCGCGCCGCGTTGTCGAGAAACTGCCGCACCGAACGATCGAGCGCCTCGGGCGACCAGCCGCCCATGTGCGGCGTGAGCACGACGCTGTCGAGATCGGTCAGCGCACGCGGCGGCGCCGGTTCGCCTTCATACACGTCGAGCCCCGCGCCCGCGATGCGCCGTTCGCGCAGCGCGTCCGCCAAAGCAGCGGTATCGACAACGCTGCCGCGCGACACGTTCACGAGGAAACCGCCCGGGCCGAGCGCGTCGAGCACCGCGCGATCGATCAGATGTCGCGTGCCTGCACCGCCCGGCGTCGCGACGATCAGGAAATCGGCCCACTGCGCGAGTGCGTCGACCCGGTCGAAATAGCGGTACGGCACCGGCTTCTCCGAGCGGTTGTGATAACCGATCTCGATGTCGAAGCCGGCCGCGCGACGCGCGCACTTCTCGCCGATCTTGCCTAGCCCGACGATGCCGAGCTTCTTGCCCGACACGTTCGGCGGCATCGACAGCCCGTCGCGCCACACGCCCGCGCGGGTTTTCGCATCGAGCTGCACGACGTTGCGCACCGCCGCCAGCAGCAGTGCGAACGCGTGATCGGCGACGCAATCGTCGTTGGTGCCGGCGCCCGTCACCACCGTGATGCCGCGCGCCTTCGCATGCACGACGTCGATGTGTTCGTAGCCCGCGCCGAGCGCGCTGACGAACGTCACGCGCGGCAGCCGGTCGATCTCGGCGGCGCTCAACCCCGTGCTGCCGTTGGTCAGCACCGCTCGGATCGTGCTGCCGTGCTCGGCGATCGCGCGTTCGCGCGCATCGGGAGTCGGCGCGTAACGCACGTCGAACGACGCGGCGATCTCGCGATGCGCGTCGCCGCGCAGCGCGATGAGGACCAGCAGCTCGGGCTTCATGTCAGCAAATGTCCGCAGGCGGGAGTGAATTTCAGTGTAACAAGCCCGCACGATGGATGCGGGTTATCCCCACACCGTCTGTGGACACGCGGCCGCACGCGGTTTGCCAAAGCCGGCTCAGTCAAGTAACTTTCGGCGTACGCCCCCGTCCTGGAGATTGGCCCCGATGAAGCTCGCCCTGCCCGCCCGGATCCTGGGCCTCGCGTTCGCCGCCGCGATCGTCGCGCCCGGCGCGCATGCCGACACGCCCGTCGTGGTGTCGTCGAAGATCGACACCGAAGGCAACCTGCTCGGCAACCTCATTTCACAGGTGCTGAAGGCCCACGGCGTTCCCGTCACCGAAAAGATCGCGCTCGGCACGACGCCGATCGTGCGCAAGGCGCTCACGAGCGGCGAGATCGACATCTACCCCGAATACACGGGCAACGCCGCGTTCTTCTTCAACAAGGCCGACGACCCGGTATGGAAGAACGCGAGCCAAGGCTACGACACCGCCAGGAAGCTCGACTACGCGGCGAACCATCTCGTGTGGCTCGCACCGGCGCCCGCGAACAACACGTGGGGCGTCGCGCTGCTCGCGCCCGTCGCGCAGTCGCAGCACCTGAAGACCTTCTCCGACTTCGGCAAGTGGGTGGCAGGCGGCGGCAAGGTGAAGCTCGCGGCCTCGGCCGAGTTCGTGAACAGCGCGTCGGCGCTGCCGTCGTTCGAGAAGGCGTACGGCTTCAAGCTGAAGCCGGAGCAGCTCGTCGTGCTGTCCGGCGGCGACACGGCCGCGACGATCAAGGCCGCCGCGAACCAGACCGATGGCGTGAACGCCGCGATGGTCTACGGCACCGACGGCGGCATCGCGTCGAGCGGCCTCGCGGTGCTCGACGACGACAAGCACGTGCAGCCCGTCTACGCGCCGGCGCCGGTGATCCGGGAAGCCGCGCTGAAAGCGCATCCGCAGATCGCCGACTTGCTGAAGCCCGTGTTCGCGAGCCTCGACCTGAAGACGCTGCAATCGCTGAACGCCCGCATCCAGCTCAACGGCGAGCCGGCCGCCGGCGTCGCGAAAAGCTATCTGAAAGCGAAGGGTTTCGTGAAATGACGGGCCGCGCGGCGGCGTCCGCGCGGCGCATCACGCTCGACAAGGTCGGTGTCCTGATCGGTGTACTCACGCTCGTCGCGGTGTTCGGCCTGTCGTTCGCGGTGCTGCGGCCGAACCGGATCGCGGCCGGCACCGGGCTGTCGGTGTTCGCCGCGCTGCCCGCCATGCAGGGCGCCGCGCTCGCCGCGCTGTGGACCGTCGGCGCGCTGTGGGTGATGACGGCGAGCCGTCCCGCGTGGCGGCTCGCGGCCGGCTGCGCGGGGCTCGCGACGCTCGCGTACGCGATCGGCGCGGCCGCGGCGCACGTCGTCGCGCCCGACGACATGCTGGCCCGCGTGTCGCCCGACGCCGGCGTCTGGCTGCTGCTGTTCGCGTGGGCCGTGCTCATCGCCGACGCGCTCGCGCGCCTCGCGTTCGGCCCGTGGCGGCGGCTCGCCGCGCTCGCCGTCGCGATCGCGGCGGTTTCGGTGCCGCTCGCGAGCGGCTGGTGGGACGGCCTCTCGGTGATGCGCGAATACGCGGTGCGCAGCGACGACTTCTGGCGCGAAGCGATCCGTCACGTGTCGCTCGCCGGCGGCTCGGTCGCCGCCGCGCTCGTCGCGGGCGTGCCGCTCGGCATCGCCTGCGCGCGCATCGCGACGGTGCGCACGATCGCGATGCCCGTGCTCAATGTCGTGCAGACGATCCCCAGCATCGCGATGTACGGGCTGATGATGGCGCCGCTCGGCCTGCTCGCCGCGCACGTGCCGCTCGCGGCCGCGCTCGGCATCCGCGGCATCGGCGTCGCGCCGGCCGTGCTCGCGCTGTTCCTCTACTCGCTGCTGCCGATCGCATCGAGCGTCGTGGTCGGGCTCGAACAGGTGCCGCCGCACGTGACCGAAGCCGCGCGCGCGATGGGCATGACGCGTGCGCAGCGGCTGCTGCGCGTCGATCTCGTGCTCGCGCTGCCGGTGATCCTCAGCGGCGTGCGGATCGTGCTCGTGCAGAACATCGGCCTGACCGCGGTGGCCGCGCTGATCGGCGGCGGCGGATTCGGCACCTTCATCTTCCAGGGGATCGGGCAATCGGCCGCCGATCTCGTGCTGCTCGGCGCGATCCCGACGATCGCGCTCGCACTGGCGGCCGCCGTCGTGTTCGAAGCCGCGACGTCGCTCGCGAAGGGACGTGCAGAATGATCGAGATAGAGCGGGTCGGCAAACGCTTCGGCGACGTGGTCGCCGTCGACGACGTATCGCTGACGGTGCAGCGCGGCACGATCACCGCGCTCGTCGGCGCATCGGGCAGCGGCAAGTCGACGCTCCTGCGCATGATCAACCGGCTGATCGCGCCGACCAGCGGCACGATCCGCATCGACGGCGTCGATACGGCGAGCGTCGCGCCCGAACAGTTGCGGCGCGGCATCGGCTACGCGATCCAGGGGCACGGGCTGTTTCCGCACTGGAGCGTCGCGCGCAACATCGCGACCGTGCCGCGCCTGCTCGGCTGGCCGGCCGAGCGCATCGACGCGCGCGTGAACGAACTGCTCGATCTGTTCCATCTCGCGCCGGCCGAGTTCGCAGGCAAGCTGCCGCATGAACTGTCGGGCGGCCAGCAGCAACGCGTCGGCGTGGCGCGCGCACTCGCCGCCGAGCCCGCGATGCTGCTGATGGACGAACCGTTCGGCGCGCTCGATCCGATCATCCGCAACAAGGCGCAGGACGACCTGTTCGCGCTGCAGCGCCGCCTCGGCATCACGGTCGTGATCGTCACGCACGATATCGAGGAAGCGCTGAAGCTCGGCGACACGATCGCGGTGATGGACGGCGGCCGGCTGCTGCAGGTCGCGACGCCGGCCGAGATTCTCGGCAAGCCGGCGGCGGGTGTCGTCGAACAGCTCGTCGCGGGCGTCGATCGGCCGCTGCGCCTGCTCGCGCTGACGCCGATCGACGCCGTTGCCGAAGCCGGTCATGCCGACGGCGAACCGATCGCCGCGACGCGCACGCTGCGCGATGCGGTATCCGAATTGTTGTGGCGCGGTGTCGATGCGCTGCCCGTCGACGATACGGCCGACGGCAACCGTCACGCACACGGCCCTCGCCGCATCACGCTCGACGCGATCCGCTCGCACGCGAGGAAGCCCGCATGACGACGCGCAGCAGCGTGCGGCCCAAGCGGTCTTCGCTCCCCGCGTACGTCGCCCGTGCGGCCGCGCTCGCGCTGCTGCTCGTGCTGCTGTTGCGCCCCGCGTGGCTGCAGGGTCTGTTCGCGCCGTTCGCGGACAACGGCGCGCCGGTGATCTACGATCGCGCGAGCCTGCTCGATCTCACGCTCGCGCATCTCGGCACGGTCGCGCTGTCGAGCTTGATCGGCACGATCGTCGCGGTCGCGGCCGGCATCGCGGTCACGCGGCCGTTCGGCGCGGATTTCCTGCCGGTCGCGCGCAGCGTCGTCGACATCGGCCAGACCTTCCCGCCGGTCGCCGTGCTCGCGCTGGCCGTGCCGGCCGTCGGCTTCGGCTTGAAACCCGTGCTGATCGCGCTCGTGCTGTACGGGCTCCTGCCGGTTTTCGAAAGCACGATCGCGGGGCTCGAGGACGTGCCGCGCGACGTCGTCGACGCCGCGCGCGGAATGGGAATGAGCGGGTGGCAGCAACTGGTGTCCGTCGAGCTGCCGCTCGCGTTCCCGGTGATCGTCAACGGCATCCGGCTCGCGGTCGTGATCAATCTCGGCACCGCGACGATCGGCTCGACGGTCGCCGCGCGCGGGCTCGGCGACGTGATCATCGCGGGCCTGCAGACGTCGAACACCGCGTTCGTGCTGCAAGGCGGCGTGATCGTCGGCTTGCTCGCGGTGCTCGTCAGCGATGCGATCGGCGCGATTGCGCGGGCGGCGAGCGCGCGGCGCGCCTAGAAACCGTTGCGGAATGTTTCGAAGGAGAAGCGATGACTGCATTAGACACCGGCCCGTTTTTTCATGGCACGAAAGCGGATTTGCAGATCGGCGACTTGCTGACGGCAGGCTTCAGATCGAATTATCGCGATGACGTCGTGATGAATCACATTTATTTCACGGCGCTGCGCAAAGGCGCCGGCCTGGCGGCGGAAATGGCCAAAGGCGAAGGCCGGCCGCGGGTCTACATCGTCGAGCCTACCGGCGAATTCGAAAACGACCCGAACGTCACGGACAAGAAATTCCCCGGCAATCCGACGCGATCGTATCGAAGCACATCGCCGTTGAAGATCGTTGGCGAACTCGATAGCTGGGAACCCTACGATCCGGAGTTCATTCAGCAGCTCAGAAGCCGCATCGAAACCGGCATCGGCGAGATCATCAACTAGCGTTCGTGCGGACTGCGATGCGTGTCCGCGCAACGATCGGCTTGCCGGCCCGCCCGAATCGACACAAGCCTACAGCGTGCTTTCATTCGAACCGGCGCTCGAACATCGGTGGCAATTGGCCGATATACTATGCGCCTCCCATTTCCCCGCACTCCACCATGCGACGACGGTTTTTCTGGCTGATCGTGCTCTCGCTCGGCATTGCGCAACAGGCCGCGGCGCAGCAGGCGCCCGCAGTGCCTGCGTCCGCGCCCGACGCGCTGGCATCGGCGCCGACCGTCGCCTCCGCGCCGCTCGCGAACGCCAACGATCAGCCCAACGAAGCAAACCGCCGCATTACCACCTACCTGACGAAGAAATTCGGCGTCGCAAGAGAAAAGGCCGCGAAGCTCGCGGATATCGTGAGCGTGACTGCGACGAAATATTCGCTGCCGCCGGCACTCGTTTACGCGATTATTTCGATCGAATCGCGCTTCCAGGAAAAGGCGCGCGGCCAGCATGGCGCGACCGGATTGATGCAGGTCGTGCCGTCCGCGCACCGCGGCATGCTGCGCGACGTGAAGGATCTCACCGAGCCGAATGCGAACGTCGAGGTCGGCTCGCGGATCCTGTCGGGCTACGTGAAAGCGGCCGGCGGCAACGTGCTGGCCGGGCTGAAGAGCTACAGCGGCGGATCCAGTGCATATGCGGCGAAGGTGATGCAGCGGGTCGATTCGTTCCGGTTCGTGCTCGAACCCGATGACGACGCGAAAAGTCCCAATACCGTGAACGACGGGAAGGCGCACATGGTGCCGGTCAGCGATCCGTCCGGCCCTGCGCCCGCCGCGAACCGCAACGCGAAGTAAGCAATGGGCACCCGCGTTCACACTGCTCCGGCCCGACGCCGCGCGGCCCGGCTGCTCGCCATCGTCGCGCTGTCGGCCAGCCCTGTATCGGCTTTCGCTGTCGTCGACTGCGAACAGGCGGGGCCGACGATGGAAGCCGTGAGGCGCTGCGTGCTCGATCAGCAGCAGAAGCAAGTCGACAGCGCGTACCGGTCGCTTGCTCGCAAGCTCCGCCAACGCAACCCCGACGCTGCCTCCCAGCTGGCGAAATCGCAAACGAGTTGGGCCGACTTTGCCGGCGATACTTGTGACTACGTGAAGACCGCCAATCTGCAGCAGACGATTCCGAGTGACGCCTGGCTGAATTGTTGGGTGGATTTCAGTCAGGCACGCGTGCGCATCCTGAAGAAGTGGGAAGCCCAATTGACGCAGCCGAACTGAACTGCCGCCCGCCCCGTGTCACCCGTCATTCCTGCACGCAACGCGCGCGCCAGCGATCGCTGCCGATGCAGCATCGGCTCTCACGCACCTGAAAGCAATACGGCGGATAGCGTTAGTCAGGCCGGTTTTTGCGACGCGCGCGCAAACGGGGCGTGCCGATGGTTGATGAAGCACACGCTCAGAGTAGCGTAACGTCGACCTTGGGCACCATGGGCGCAATACGCATGACGCGTTCCGCCTGCGCTCGCACGTACTCGGCGATACGGTGCACCCACGCACGCTCGTCGCCCATATAGACGCCCGACTCCGCCAGCCCGGGAGCCAGTTCCGCCGCCAGCGTCGCCATCCGCGTCATTTCACGCGCAACGAGTGCCGGCCGGATCTGCACGCGATGCGCGAAGTCCGCGAGCGCGAAAGCGGTCAGTTCCTCGGTGCGGAATACATCTCCGTACGCCATCGCCATGTCCTGCACATAAGCGTCGCCGTACACGTTCACGCATACCAGATCGTAAAACGGCGCCGGCTCGAGCCCGCTGCTGCTGACAAAAAACGAAATGTTCTTGCCATGCGCGTCGCTGTTGCCGATCAGCAGTTGCAGCAACGCCCAGCGCAGCATGACCGTGCGCGCGGCGACCGGTGTCTCCAGAGACGATGTCAGCGAAAACAGCTTCTCGAAGCTCACGCCTTCGCGAATATTGCGCACGTCCGCGTTGTTGCCGAGATTGCGTTCGTATTTGAGCGTCGCCGGCAAGTCGAGGGCCTGGCATCCATCAATGACATGAAGCCGCTGCACAGCGCTCGCGCGCTGCGGGTCGTCCGGATCGGTCGTCACGAGCCGGTCGAATCGCTCGATCAGCAGAATGGGCTCGGGGATGCGTCGAATCTCGACATGCGCGACCGGCAACCCCATGCGGGCCGCCAACGTCATGCAGAAATGCTCGTTGGCGACCATGAACGGCGCGTTCGCGCTGCGCGACTCGGGCTTCAGAATATGCGAGCTGCTCAGCGCCCCGTCCACTAGGGCCAACTGCTCGCCTTCGACCAGCACCTGCAGCTTGTCCTGATGGCCGGCGATCGACAGGCGCACCCGATCGTCCCAGACGGGAAACGGAATCGCATCGCGCTTGTGAATACGGTCGGCCAGTTCTTCCGCGGAGATCGGTCGGCGCACGGGTTCGAGAGGTTCGGACGCCCGCCCGGCCTCATCGTCGTCCGGAATGAAGCTCAACGCACCAACGGGCTCCTTGCCAAGCATCCGGATCAGACCGAAGACGTTGTCCTTCGATATCTGATACATCGATGCGGCCACGTCGAGTGCGCGGCCCTCGGGAAGCAGATTGCCCACGAAGCGCTGGATCGCGCCCGCCGGCGGCTTGCCGCCATCGAGCGGAATGCACGGCGACAACGCAAACGCGTCTGCCCGCGCGAGCCACGCCGGATCGTAGGAAAAACCGTAGTCGTCGCGGCGGGCATCATAGGTCAGTTGTCCGACCGGCGAGCCGTCAGCCGAAATCCGCAGGCGATGGATCATCACCCCCCCTCGGACGAACGGGACGTGCCAGGCGAAGCGGCACGTATCGTCGCATGATCGCGCACTGCCTTGCGCGCCACCTGGACGTCGCGTTTCGGCACGACGAGCAAATTCAGGCCAAAGCCGTCCAACACCTTGAACAACTTGTCGAGACTCACCGCGCGCCCGTTTTCGAGGCGTGACAGGACGTCCTTGGAGACGCCAAGCATGTCGGCTGCATCGTCGATCCGCATCTGGTTCTGCGCGCGCCGGTTGCGCACGAGCGCCCCCAAGGCGGTGAGATCCAGTGCGAGCGGGTCAGGTATCGCGACGGGTTGCGGTAAGGTGCGGGCCATAATTCCGGAATTTCAGGAACAAAGCGCCATCGAAGTCGATCGACAGCATAGTTACGAGAATATCGGAATTATAGTGAATCGTCCGCCAGATCGCCAATTGTTCCGATATTTCAGGAACAAAAACACCAAAGGCGGGCGGCGGGCCGTTGTTCTCATATTTCAGGAACTATAAACGAGTGCGGCGGCGCATTCGCGCCGCCGCCCCATGGAGTCACCGGATCACCTCCCTCGTGCCTTGATCCAGCCCCCTTCGATCAAAGCTGCCCCGCCGCTCCCGTCCACCGCAGGTAATCGCCGCGCGTCCAGTCCAGCGACACGCCGACGCGTTTCGTCCCCGGCCGGATCTTCGGCTTGTACACCGACAGCGTCAGCGATTCCAGCGCCGGCCATTCGCGAAACGACAGCACCGCGATATCCGCAACGAGCGTCTCCAGCAGCCGCGTATGCGGCTTGTGCGACAGGAACGACGCGACGCGCGCGCAGTAGCCGTCGTAGTCAATCCACTCGCCCTGCTCGCTCGGCTCGCAGCGATACCCGAGCCGCGCATCGATCACGATCGGCTGCGGCGCCTCGTGCTCGTGCGCATGGATGCCGATCCGCGCGGGCACCTTCAGTTCGTCGACGAACACGCTCCAGCCGCGCCCGCGCAGGCGCGGCGCGTCGATCGCCACGAACGGTTCGTCGAACGGCTTCATGATGCGAGCGGCGCCGCGGCGTCGAGCATGATGCGCACGAAATAGTCGGCGAAGCTGCGACGCAGGACGATCTCGAACGAGTCGTCGCCGGTCGGGATCAGCGTGATCGGCGACTTGAAGTAGTGCGACTGCGCGCACTGGCCCGGCTTGAACACGCGCGGATGCACGTCGAGCGGGCAGCCGCGCGCGATCACGTCGCGCACGCGTTCGCCGCTGATCTCGACCACCGTGTAGCCGCTGCCGACGTCGACGGCCGCCGCGTACAAGCCCTGCACGGCTTCCGCCAGCGTGGCCTCGAGCACGCCGGCCTGAACCGGCCCGTTCGACCGCACGAGCCATTCGTCGGGCCCGAGCCACAGCACGTCGTACTCGGCGCCGCGCGCGACCGTGTTCGGCGTCGCGGGCGGCCGGCAGCCGACCACGCGCTCGAACGCGGCGACGAATGCCGGGTCGCTCAACTCGCCGCGCACGTTGACGAGATCGAGGAACGGCCGCTCGCGCAGCGTGAACTTCTTCGATGCGCGCGCCTGGTGCGCCTTCAGCACGTCGGCCGCGCCGACGAACGGCGATTCAAGCGTCACGCCGGCCGCGCCCGCCACCGGCGCCTGGTTTCTCGTTTCATTCCACATGCTGACGCACCCCTTCGGTATCGTAGAAAACCGGGCTCGAGATCTTCGCGGTGACGCGGCGGCCGTTGGCCAGCGGGATCACGACGCTCTCGCCCATCTTGTTCAGGCCGCCCTTCACCACCGCGAGCGCGATCGAGCGCTTCAGGATCGGGCTGTAGTAGCTCGACGTCACGTGGCCGATCATCGGCGTCGGATCGGTTGCCGACACCTGCGTGTCCTTCGCGATGATCTGCGCGCCTTCCGGCAGCACGAACTGTTCGTCTTCGGTCAGCAGGCCGACGAACTGCTTGCGGCCTTCCTTCGCGGTATCCGAGCGCGTCAGCGAGCGCTTGCCGAGGAAGTCCTTCGACTTCGCGACGAGCCCGCCCATCCCGAGGTCGTACGGCGTGATCGAGCCGTCGGTGTCCTGCCCGACGATGATGTAACCCTTCTCGGCGCGCAGCACGTGCATCGTCTCGGTGCCGTACGGCGTGATGTCGAACTCGGCACCGGCCGCCATCAGCGCTTCCCACACCGCGCGGCCCGCATTCGCCGGCACGTTCACTTCGTAGGCCAGCTCGCCCGAGAAGCTGATCCGCATCACGCGCGCCTTCGCGCCGGCAACCGTGCCGTTGCGGTAGCTCATGAACGGGAACGCTTCATTGCCGAAGTCGATGTCCTGGCACACCTTCTGCACGACCTTGCGGCTCTTCGGGCCGACCACCGCGAACGTCGCCCAGTGATCGGTGACGGACGCGAGCCGCACCTTCATGTCGGGCCATTCGGTCTGCAGCCAGCGCTCGAGCCACGTCAGCACGCGCGCGGCGCCGCCGGTGGTGGTCGTCATCATGAAATGCTGGTCGGCGAGGCGCACGGTCACGCCGTCGTCGAACACCATCCCGTTTTCGTCGAGCATCAGCCCGTAGCGGCACTTGCCGATTTCGAGCTTGTTCCACGGGTTCGTGTACATCCAGTTCAGCAGCTTCACCGCGTCCGGGCCCTGGATGTCGATCTTGCCGAGCGTCGACGCATCGAGAATGCCGACGCCGTTGCGCACCGCGAGGCATTCGCGCTTCACGGCCGCATGGAGATCCTCGCCGTTCTTCGGGAAATACCATGGCCGCTTCCAGTTGCCGACGTCCTCGAACATCGCGCCGTGCTCGACGTGCCATTCATGCACGGCCGTCTTGCGGATCGGGTCGAGGAAATCGCCCGTCTCGCGGCCCGCGAACGTGCCGAACGACACGGGCGTGTAGTTCGGGCGGAACGTCGTCGTGCCCGTTTCCGGAATCGTCTTGCCGAGCGCACCCGCGAGGATCGCCATCCCGTTGATGTTGCCGAGCTTGCCCTGGTCGGTGCCGAAACCCATCGCCGTGTAGCGCTTCACATGCTCGACCGACTCGAAGCCTTCGCGCGCGGCGAGCAGGATGTCGGCCGCCGCGACGTCGTTCTGGAAATCGACGAACTGCTTCGGCCCACGCGCGGCCGCCTCGCGGCTGCCGACGAGCCACAACGGCTGCAGCGCGCCTTCGACGGTTTCGGCGACCTGCGGTGCGGCCGGACGCTGCGCGGCCGCGAAGCCCGCGGCCTTCGCCGCTTCCACGCCCGCATCGACCGCGAGCCGCAGCGCACGGGCGAGCCCGAATTCGCCGGCCGCCGCACCGATGCTGGTTTCCGCCTGCACCGGCTTGCCCGGCAGGAAACACGCCTTTTCGTCGTTCCAGCACGCCTTGCCGCCCGATTGCGCGAACAGGTGCAGCACCGGGCTGAAGCCGCCCGACATCGCGACGAGGTCGCACGGCAGCGTCTGCATCTTGCCGCCCGTCTGGCCGTTCGAGTAGGACGCGACGTCGACCGACGATACGCGCCACTTGCCCGATGCGGCCGTGACGACCGCGCCGCTCATCACCGTCACGCCCTGCCGCTTCGCGGCGGCCGGCAGCGCGCCGTTCGACGACGCGCGCGAATCGACGACCGTCACCTTCGCGCCGCACGCCTTCAGGTCGAGCGCGGTCTGGTAGGCACGGTCGTTGTTCGTGAACACCACCACGTTGCGGCCCGGCAGCACGCCGAAGCGGTGCACGTAGGTGGAGACCGCACCCGCCAGCATCACGCCCGGCAGGTCGTTGTTGCCGAACACGATCGGCCGCTCGTGCGCGCCGGTCGCGAGGATCACGCGCTTCGCGCGGACCTTCCACAGCAGTTCGCGCGTGCCCTTGCGCATCGATACCGGCAGGTGATCGGTCAGGCGCTGCGTGACCGTCACGAGGTTGTGGTCCTGGTAACCGAACGCGGTGCTGCGCGACAGGATCGTCACGTCGGGCAGCTTGCGCAGCTCGGCTTCGATCTTCTCGACCCATTGCATCGCGGGCTTCGCGTCGATCTCCGCGCGGCACGACAGCAGGCTGCCGCCGAGTTCGCGCTGATCGTCGACGAGGATCACGCGCGCGCCGGCCGTGGCGGCCGCATGCGCGGCGGCGAGGCCCGACGGGCCACCGCCGACCACGAGCACGTCGCAGTGCGCGTAGCACTTGTCGTATCGATCGGCGTCGAGCACCTCGGGCGCCTTGCCGAGGCCGGCCGCTTCGCGGATCTTCTCTTCGTACTTCGGCCACATGTTGCGCGGCCACATGAACGTCTTGTAGTAGAACCCGGCCGGCATGAAACGCGACAGCTTCTGGTTGATCGCGTACTTGTCGTTCTCGAGCGACGGCTCCGCGTTCACGCTCGTCGCGACGAGGCCCTGGTACAGCTCGATTTCGGTCGCGCGCGCGTTCGGCACCGTGTACGGGCCGGTTTCGAGCTGCACGACGGCATTCGGTTCCGCGACGTCGGCCGTCACGATCCCGCGCGGACGGTGGTACTTGAAGCTGCGCGCGACGAAGTGCACGCCGTTCGCGAGCAGCGCGGACGCGAGCGTGTCGCCCTGGAAGCCCTGGTACGTGCGGCCGTTGAACGTGAACGTCAACGGAATCGCGCGATTGATGCGGCCACCGGTGCCGAGGCGGTCTTTCTGGCTCATTTGCTCGTGCCCTCTTCGTGTGCGTTGCCGGCAGATGCGCCGCCGAACTTTTCGTAGCCCTTGATATCGTAGGTGACCGTGTCGCGCGTGACCTTGAACCAGCGGCGGCAGCCCTGCGTGTGCAGCCATTGCTCCTTGTGCAGCCCGCGCTTGTTCTCGCGCATGAACACGTATTCGCCCCATTCGCGGTCGGTCATGGTCTCGTTCGCCACCGGGCGCACGATGTCGGCTTCACCGCCGCACGTGAACTCGGATTCGGCGCGCGGCCCGCACCACGGACATTCGATCAGCAACATGTTTCCTTCTCCTTCAGTGCGGTGGTTAGTGCGCGACGGCGGCTGCGCCGTGCTCGTCGATCAGGTGGCCCGTATAGAAGCGGTCGAGCGCGAACGGCGCGTTCAGCGGATGCGGTTCGTCGCGGGCGATCGTGTGAGCGAACACCCAGCCCGAGCCCGGCGTCGCCTTGAAGCCGCCGGTGCCCCAGCCGCAGTTGAAATAGAGGCCCTTCACGTCGGTCTTGGTGATGATCGGGCACGCGTCCGGCGACACGTCGACGATGCCGCCCCACTGGCGGTTCATCCGCACGCGCGAGAACACCGGGAACATCTCGATGATCGCCTGCAGCGTGCTTTCGATGATGTGGAAGCTGCCGCGCTGGCCGAAGCCCGTGTACTGGTCGATACCCGCGCCGATCACGAGGTCGCCCTTGTCGGACTGGCTGATGTATGCGTGCACCGCGTTCGACATGATCACCGAGTTGACCACCGGCTTGATCGGCTCGGACACGAGCGCCTGCAGCGGGTGGCTTTCGATCGGCAGGCGGATGCCGGCCATGTCGGCGAGCGTCGTCGTGTTGCCGGCCGCGACCACCGCGACCTTCTTCGCCTTGATGAAACCCTTCACCGTATCGACGCCGACCACCGCGCCGCCTTCGCGGCGAATGCCCGTCACCTGGCAGTTCTGGATGATGTCGACGCCGGCGCGGTCCGCGCCGCGCGCGAAGCCCCAGGCCACCGCGTCGTGGCGTGCGACGCCCGCACGGCGCTGGATCGATGCGCCGAGCACCGGGTAGCGGCTGTTCAGGTTGATCGTCGGCTCGATTTCCTTGATCTGCGCGGGCGTCAGGAATTCGGCGTCTACGCCGTTCAGCCGGTTCGCGTTCACGCGGCGCTCGGTGTCGCGCACGTCCTGCAGCGTGTGGGCCAGGTTCATCACGCCGCGCTGGCTGAACATCACGTTGTAGTTCAGATCCTGCGACAGCCCTTCCCACAGCTTCATCGCCTTCTCGTACAGCGCGGCCGACTCGTCCCACAGATAGTTCGAGCGCACGATCGTCGTGTTGCGCGCGGTGTTGCCGCCGCCGATCCAGCCCTTCTCGAGGATCGCGACGTTGGTGATGCCGTGCTCCTTCGCGAGGTAGTAGGCGGTCGCGAGGCCGTGGCCGCCGCCGCCGACGATCACGACGTCGTATTCCTTCTTCGGCTCCGGGCTCTTCCACTGCTTTTCCCAGTTCTCGTGATACGAGAGGCCGTTGCGGAACAGGCTGAATATCGAGTAGCGGCTCATGTTAGTGATCCTTCGTTAGCATTCGATGACGTTCACGGCAAGACCGCCGCGCGACGTTTCCTTGTATTTCGTCTTCATGTCGGCACCCGTCTCGCGCATCGTCTTGATGACCGAATCGAGCGACACGTAGTGCTGGCCGTTACCCTTGAGCGCCATGCGCGACGCGTTCAGCGCCTTGATCGCGCCCATCGCGTTGCGCTCGATGCACGGGATCTGCACGAGCCCGCCCACGGGGTCGCAGGTCATCCCGAGGTTGTGCTCCATGCCGATCTCTGCCGCGTTCTCGACCTGGTCCGGCGTGCCGCCCATCACGGCGGCGAGCGCGGCCGCGGCCATCGAGCACGCGACGCCCACTTCGCCCTGGCAGCCGACTTCCGCGCCGGAGATCGACGCGGTTTCCTTGTAGATGATCCCGATCGCCGCGGCCGTCAGCAGGAATTCGACGATGCCGGCTTCGTTCGAGCCCGGCACGAACTTCACGTAGTAGTGCAGCACCGCGGGGATCACGCCGGCCGCGCCGTTGGTCGGCGCGGTGACGACCCGGCCGCCGGCCGCGTTCTCTTCGTTGACGGCCATCGCATACAGGTTGACCCAGTCGAGCATCGACAGCGGGTCGCGCAGCGACTCTTCCGAACGCGCGCGCAGGCGGCCGTACAGTTCGGCCGCACGGCGCTTCACGCGCATCGGGCCCGGCAGGTCGCCCTCGACCTTGCAGCCGCGTTCGACACAAGCGGCCATCGTGCGCCAGATCGCGAGCAGCCCGGCGCGCACTTCGTCGGCAGGGCGCAGCGCGCATTCGTTGCGCAGCATCAGCTCGGCGATCGACAGCCCGTGTTCGCGGCACTGGCGCATCAGGTCGTCACCGGTGCGGAACGGATACGGCACTTCGACGGCCGCGCGCACGCCGTTCACGCGGTCGCCGTCGCGGTTCACGACGAAGCCGCCGCCGACCGAGTAATACTCCTTCTCGACGAGCAGTTGGCCGTGCTCGTCGAATGCCTGGAAGCGCATCCCGTTCGGATGCACGATGCTCGTGCCGCTCATCAGCTTGCGATAGAAGCCGATGTGTTCCTTCTCGTCGAAGCGCACCGTCTGCTTGCCGAGCAGCGACAGCGACTTCTCCGCGCGGATCGCGGCGAGCCGCGGCTCGATCAGGTCAGGATCGATCGTGTCGGGCAGGTGGCCCTCGAGGCCGAGCAGCACGGCCTTGTCGGTGCCGTGGCCCTTGCCGGTCGCGCCGAGCGAGCCGTACAGCTCGACCCGCACGCGGCGCACGAAGCCGAGCAGGTTCGCGTCCTCGACGTGCGACGCGAATCGGCACGCGGCGATCATCGGGCCGACCGTATGCGAACTGGACGGGCCGATGCCGATCTTGAACAAGTCGAACGCGCTGACGTTCATCTGGCTTCCTTTGGGTTGCATGCGTGAAATGTCGTTGGGCCCCAGTACATCAAAGCGTAAAATCGGCCGATAGAACAAAAACGGCATCGGCGTGGGATAGCGCCGCCAAGCGGCGCGCCGGCCGCCCGGAAAGTGCGTTTTGGCGATGGTTCGCGACGGAAAACCACAAGTCCGGCCGCGGCCGATCGGCGACGCTGGCTGCATCCGCGCCGCCTCCGGCAGCCGCAACCCGCAAACAGACTGAAACGAGTGAGACCGCCTGCCCGGCGTGACGAGATTGGCCGCGATGACCCCCGACGTACCCGCTTCCCCCCTCGCAGAACCCGCGCCGCGGCGCATCCGCTTCGGCATCGTGCTGCTGCCGAACTTCACGCTGACGGCCTTCTCCGGCTTCGTCGACATGCTGCGGCTGTCGGCCGACGACGGCGACTACAGCAAGCCCGTGCGCTGCGCATGGAGCGTGATCGGCGAGACGCTCGCGCCGGTGCGCGCGAGCTGCGGGATCCAGATCACGCCGTGGGAGACGTTCGACGCGGCCGAGCCGTTCGACTACGTGGTGGTGGTCGGCGGCTTGCTGCATTCGGGGCCGCAGGCCGGCCCTGAAACGCTCGACTTCATCCGCCGCGCGGCGACGGGCGGCGCGACGGTCGTCGGCATCTGCACCGGCGTGTTCGCGCTGATGCGCGCCGGCGTGCTCGACGGCTACCGCACCTGCGTGAGCTGGTTCCATTACTGGGATTTCATCGAACGCTTCCCGTCCGCCGATCCCGACCTGCTGATCGCCGACCGCCTGTTCGTGATCGACCGGCGCCGGATCACGTGCTCGGGCGGCCGCGCATCGATCGACGTCGCCGCCGCGATCCTGCTGCGCCATTTCGATCACGCGACCGTGCAGAAGGCGCTGCGCATCCTGCTCGTCGGCGAGATGCAGAAAGGCAATGCGCCGCAACCGCATCCGCCGGGCCTCGAGCCGGCGACACACCCGAAGGTCAAGCGCGCGATTCTTCTGATGGAACAGCACGTCGGGCGCGCGCTGCCGCTCGAGGAACTCGCGTGCAAGCTCGACCTGTCGACGCGGCAGCTCGAGCGGCTGTTCAAGGCCGAGACCGGCAAGAGCCCGCAGGCCTTCGCGAAGCAGGTACGGCTGCGCACGGCCGCGTGGCTGCTGACGAGCTCGGACCGCACCGTCGCCGATATCGCATCGAGCTGCGGATTCGCCGATGCGTCGCACCTCGGGCGCGAATTCCGCAAGCAGTTCGGCGTGCCGCCGGCGACCTATCGCGAGCGCGGCGGCGACGTGGCCGAAGTGGCCGCGATGCCCGATGCATCGGCCGACCCGGTCGAGGACATCGCCGACTGACCGCTCCAAGGGTGCGCGCCCTTTCCTGACCGATGCGGAACCGCGCACGTTCGCATCGGTTTAAGCGCGATTTGGAACCGGTTCCAATCAATTTGGCCGACGTTACCCGCTGCAAAGCGCGGGTTATCCCGGATGCTGATGCTCGCTCAAATTTGTATGATGACCACATCACCTTACAAACCAGAGCATCATGTTCGAGAAAATTCCGGCCCGCGCGATGAGCGACCATGTCGCGCAGCAACTGCTCAAGCAGATCGAAGTGGGCAGCTTCTCGGCCACCGGCAAGCTGCCGACCGAGGCCGTGCTCGCGCAGGAATTCGGCGTGAGCCGCACCGTGATCCGCGAGGCGATCTCGCGGCTGAAGAACGAAGGCGTGGTCGAGCCGCGCCAGGGCAGCGGCGTGTTCGTGAACCAGCACGGCGCGATCCGGCCGCTGCGGATCGACTACGCGGAAGCCGTCGAGGCGAGCTCGCTGCCGCACCTGCTCGCGGTGCGCCGCGCGATCGAGGCCGAAGTCGCGGCCGAAGCCGCGCTGCACCACACCGACGACGACATGGCCGACATCGACGACGCGCTGCGCAAGATCGACGAAGCGGTGGCCGAAGGGCGTGACGGCGTCGCGGAAGACGTCGCGTTCCACCGCACGATCGCGGCCGTCACCGGCAATCCGTATTTCCTGAAGACGCTGCAGTTCCTGAACCAGTATCTCGAAGCCGGCGTGAAGGTCACGCGCAGCAACGAAGCGACGCGCGAGGATTTCTCGCGCCAGGTGCGCGACGAACACGCGGCGATCGCCGACGCGATCCGCGCGCGCGACCCGATGGCCGCCCGCAACGCGGCGCGCACGCACATGTACAACGCCGCCCGCCGTCTCGCGGAAGCCGGCATCTGCTGAAGCCGGCGGCGCCCGCCGCCGTTGTCCAGAACCTCTACCGAATCGATCAAGGTTGACCATGTCACGAAATGTTGGAGTCATCGGCCTCGGCGCGATGGGCCTCGGCGTCGCCCGCTCGCTGTTGCGCGCCGGCCTGCGCGTGCACGCATGCGACGTGCGCGACACCGTGCTGCAGGCGTTCGCCGCCGAAGGCGGCATCGCGTGCGCGACGCCGGCCGAACTGGGTGCGCGGTGCGACGTCGTCGTCACGCTCGTCGTCAATGCCGCGCAAACGGAAACGGTGCTGTTCGGCGAACACGGCGCGGTCGCGGCGATGAAGCCGGGCGGCGTCGTGATCGCGAGCGCGACCGTCGCGCCCGAATTCGCGGTCGCGCTCGGCGCACGCATCGAGGCCGCCGGCCTGCAGATGCTCGACGCGCCGGTGTCCGGCGGCGCCGCGCGCGCGGCCTCAGGCGAAATGACGATGATGACGTCGGGCCCGGCCGCCGCTTATGCGGGCTGCGAGGACGTGCTCGCCGCGATCGCCGGCAAGGTGTACCGCCTCGGCGATGCGCACGGCATCGGCTCGAAAGTGAAGATCATCAACCAGTTGCTGGCCGGCGTGCATATCGCGGCCGCCGCCGAGGCGATGGCGCTGGGCCTGCGCGAAGGCGTCGATGCCGACGCGCTGTACGACGTGATCACGCACAGCGCCGGCAATTCGTGGATGTTCGAGAACCGCGTGCCGCACATCCTGAACGGCGACTACACGCCGCTGTCGGCCGTCGACATCTTCGTGAAGGATCTCGGCCTCGTGCTCGACACCGCGCGCCGCAGCAAATTCCCGCTGCCGCTGTCGGCCACCGCGCACCAGATGTTCATGAGCGCGTCGAGCGCCGGCCACGGCGGCGAGGACGATTCCGCCGTGATCAAGACTTTCCCCGGCATCACGCTGCCGCCCGCCCGCTGATTCGAACGACGTGCCTGCCATGACCGCTTCCGCTTCCCGTCCCCTGCTCGGCTGCATCGCCGACGATTTCACCGGCGCGACCGATCTCGCGAACATGCTCGTCAAGAGCGGCATGCGCACCGTGCAGACGATCGGCGTGCCCGCCGACGGCGCCGCCGCCGACACGATCGTCGACGCCGACGCGATCGTCGTCGCGCTGAAGTCGCGCACGATCCCCGCCGCCGACGCCGTCGCGCAATCGCTCACCGCGTACGAATGGTTGCGCGCGCAAGGGTGCCGCCAGTTCTTCTTCAAGTACTGCTCGACGTTCGATTCGACCGACGCGGGCAACATCGGGCCGGTGGCCGACGCGCTGCTCGATGCGGCCGGCAGCGACTTCACGATCGCGTGCCCGGCGTTCCCGGAGAACGGCCGCACGATCTATCGCGGCCACCTGTTCGTCGGCGACGTGCTGCTGAACGAATCGGGGATGGAAAATCATCCGCTCACGCCGATGACGGACGCGAACCTCGTACGCGTGCTGCAACGGCAGACGCAGTCCGCGGTCGGCCTGATCCGCTACGACACGATCGCGCTCGGCGCGGCCGCCGTGCGCGCGCGGATCGACCAGTTGCGCGCGGAAGGCGCGCGTTTCGCGATCGCCGACGCGCTGTCGGACCGCGATCTCTACGTGCTCGGCGAAGCGTGCGCCGGTCTGCCGCTCGTCACCGGCGGCTCGGGCATCGCGCTCGGCCTGCCCGCGAATTTCCGCCGCGCGGAGCAACTGCCCGAGCGCGACAACGCGGCGTCGCTGCCGCGCATCGAAGGCCCGTCGGCCGTACTCGCCGGCAGCGCATCGAAAGCCACCAACGCGCAGGTCGCCGCATGGCGCGCGACGCGGCCGAGCTTCCGCATCGATCCGCTCGCGGCATCGCGCGGCGAGCCCGTCGTCGACCAGGCGCTCGCCTTTGCGCGCTCGCACCTGCCGCAGCCCGTGCTAATCTACGCGACCGCGACGCCCGACGAAGTGAAGGCCGTACAGCAAACGCTCGGCGTCGAAGCGGCCGGCCATCTCGTCGAAAGCACGCTCGCGGCGATCGCGCGCGGGCTGCGCGAACTCGGCGTGCGCAAGTTCGTCGTCGCCGGCGGCGAGACGTCCGGCGCGGTCGTGCAGGCGCTCGACGTGAAGTCGCTGCAGATCGGCGCGCAGATCGATCCGGGCGTACCGGCCACCGCCACCATCGATGCGCAGCCGCTCGGCCTCGCGCTGAAATCCGGCAATTTCGGCACGACGGACTTTTTCGACAAGGCGCTGCGCGCGCTCGACGGAGCCGCATGATGAGCGACGAAGCAAAACTGCGCGAAGAGATCTGCGTGATCGGCGCGAGCCTGTATGCGCGCGGCCATGCGGTCGGCAGCGCCGGCAACATCAGCGCGCGTCTGGATGACGGCTGGCTGATCACGCCGACCGACGCGTGCCTCGGGCGGCTCGACCCGAACGACATCGCGAAGGTCGGCACCGACGGTCAGCCCGTATCGGGCGGCAAGCCGTCGAAGACGCTCGCGCTGCATCGCGGCATCTACGCGCGCAATGCCGAAGCGAACGGCGTCGTCCACACGCATTCGACACATCTCGTCGCGTTGACGCTCGCGGGCGTGTGGCGCGACACCGACGTGCTGCCGCCGATCACGCCGTACTACGTGATGAAGGTCGGCCACATTCCGCTGATCCGTTACCGTCGCCCGGGCGACCCGGCCGTCGCGGCCGAAGTCGCGGCGCTGGCCGACCGGGTGCGCGGCGTGCTGCTCGACCGCCTCGGCCCGGTGATGTGGGGGCCGTCGGTGTCGCACGCGTCATATGCGCTCGAGGAGCTGGAGGAAACGGCGCGGCTGTGGCTGATGACGCAGCCGAAACCCGAGCCGCTGTCCGACGCCGCGCTCGACGAACTGCGCGAGACCTTCGGCGCGCGCTGGTAACGCGCCGCCGCACGGATCACGCACTGCTTCCCATACCCGCCGTGTGCGCGGGCCCTTCCGTCAGCACACACACGATCCGGCGGCGTACGCGCCGCCGGCACACAATAGTCCAGGAGACGACGATGACTGCTCTCGACGCGGCCGCAAGCCGCTCGCCCGCCGCGGCCGCCCAATCGGGCGAACTCGACCGCACCTACAAGAAAGTGTTCTGGCGCATCGTGCCGTTCCTGATGCTCTGCTACGTGGTCGCGTATCTCGACCGCGTGAACGTCGGCTTCGCCAAGCTGCAGATGTCGCAGGATCTCGCGTTCAGCGAAACCGTGTTCGGGCTAGGCGCGGGAATTTTCTTTCTTGGCTACTTTCTATTCGAACTGCCAAGCAACCTGCTGATGCACCGCATCGGCGCGCGCATCTGGATCGCGCGGATCATGATCACGTGGGGCCTGCTGTCCGCGCTGTTCGCGTTCGTGAAGACGCCGACGCAGTTCTACGTGCTGCGCTTCCTGCTCGGCCTCGCGGAAGCCGGCTTCTATCCGGGCGTGATCCTGTACCTCACCTACTGGTTCCCGTCGCATCGCCGCGCGAAGATCATCGCGGTGTTCATGTCCGCGATTCCGGTGTCGGGCATCTTCGGCAATCCGTTGTCGGGCTGGATCATGGAGCGCTTCCACGGCGGCTCGGGTTTCCACGGCTGGCAATGGATGTTCATGATCGAAGCCGTGCCGGCCGTGCTCGTCGGCATCGCGACGATCCTGTATCTCGACAACAGCATCCGCGGCGCGAAGTGGCTCGACGAGCGCGAGAAGCAATTGCTCGAAGACGAAATCGCCGCGCAGCCGCAGGAACAGCAGCAGCACGGCCATTCGCTGAAGGCCGTATTCTCGGACCCGCGCATGTGGTGGATGTCGCTGATCTACTTCGCGTTCGTCACCGGCCAGTACGGGCTCACGTTCTGGATGCCGACGCTCGTGAAATCGACCGGCATCACCGACACGCTGCAGATCGGCCTGCTGTCGGCGATTCCGTTCGTCGTCGCGATCGTCGTGATGAACCTGTTCGGCCACAGCGCGGACAAGCGCCGCGAACGCCGCTGGCACCTGATCGTGCCGGCGCTGATGGGTGCGATCGGGTTTGCGGTCGCCGCGTCGTACTCGCACAATACGGCGGTGTCGATCGTGTTCCTGTCGCTCGCGGCGGGCGGCGTGCTGACCTGCGCGCCGCTGTTCTGGTCGCTGCCGACCGCGTTCCTCGCGGGCTCCGCGGCCGCGGCCGGGATCGCGATCATCAACTCGGTCGGCAACCTCGCCGGTTTCGCGAGCCCGTACGTGATCGGCTACCTGAAGGACGTCACGCACAGCACCGCCTCCGGCATGTACGTGCTCGCGGCGATGCTCGTGATCGGCGCGATCGCCGTGTGGCTCACGCCGCCCAAGCTCGTGAACCGCTGATCCGCCGCTGGCCGATTCATCATTCGACGCGGGGCGCACGGCGCCCCGCCCCATTCATACACAGGACCCGCCGCCATGCCACGCTTCGCCGCCAACCTCTCGATGATGTACACCGAGCATGCGTTTCTCGAACGCTTCGCCGCTGCCGCCCACGACGGCTTCAAGGCCGTCGAGTACCTGTTCCCGTACGACTTCGCGGCCGACGACATCCGCGCGCGCCTCGACGCGCATGGCCTCGAACAGGCGCTGTTCAACGCGCCGCCGGGCGACTGGGCCGCGGGCGAACGCGGCATTGCATCGCTGCCGGGCCGCGAGGACGAATTCCGACGCGGCATCGACCAGGCGCTCGACTATGCGCGCGTAATCGGCAACAAGAAGCTACACGTGATGGCCGGCATGGTGCCGCAGGGCGCCGACCGCGCGCGCCATCGCGACACCTATCTGGCGAACCTGCGCCATGCGGCGCAGGCCGCCGCCGCGCACGGCATCACGATCCTGATCGAGCCGATCAACCAGCGCGACATGCCGGGCTATTTCCTGAGCCGCCAGGACGACGCGCAGGCGATCCGCGCGGAAGTCGGCGCGCCGAACCTGAAGGTGCAGTTCGACTGCTACCACTGCCAGATCGTCGAAGGCGATCTCGCGATGAAGCTCAAGCGCGATTTCGCGGGCATCGGCCATATCCAGATCGCGGGCGTGCCGGAACGCCACGAGCCGGATGTCGGCGAACTCAACTACCCGTATCTGTTCGCGCTGATCGACGCGCTCGGCTACGACGGCTGGATCGGCTGCGAGTATCGGCCGAAGGCCGGCACGTCCGAAGGTCTCGGCTGGATCAAGCCGTACCTGTGATTCCCGTATTCCACATAGGGCAACGAACATGAAAGTACTGATTACCGGGGGCGCCGGCTTTCTCGGCCAGCGTCTCGCGCGCAAGCTGCTCGAGCGCGGCGAACTCACCGGCCCCGACGGCCGTATCGAGAAGATCGACGAACTGGTGCTGCTCGACGTCGTCAAGGGCAGCGATTTCGGCGACGCGCGCGTGACGTCGATCGTCGGCGACATCGCCGATCGCGCGGTGCTCGACAGCGCGATCGACACGCAGACGGGCGCGATCTTCCACCTCGCGGCGATCGTCAGCGGGCAGGCCGAAGCCGACTTCGATCTCGGCATGCGAATCAACCTCGACGCGTCGCGCACGCTGCTCGAAGTGTGCCGCGCACGCGGCCACCGGCCGCGCGTCGTGTTCACGAGCTCCGTCGCGGTATACGGCGGCACGCTGCCCGACGTCGTGCAGGACGACACCGCGCTGAATCCGCAATCGTCGTACGGCGCAGAGAAGGCGATCGCCGAACTGCTGCTGTGCGACTACGCGCGGCGCGGCTTCGTCGACGGCCGCGTGCTGCGGCTGCCGACGATCAGCGTACGGCCCGGCCGCCCGAACGCGGCCGCGTCGTCGTTCGCGAGCGGCATCATCCGCGAGCCGCTGAACGGCGAGGAAAGCGTGTGCCCGGTGCCGGGCTCGACGCGGTTGTGGCTGCTGTCGCCGCGCGGCGCGATCGACGCGCTCGTCGCCGGTTGCGAGATCGACGGCGCGCAGCTCGGCAACAAGCGCGTGATCAACCTGCCGGGACTGTCGGTGTCGGTCGACGAGATGATCGCGGCGCTGCGCGAAGTCGCGGGCGACGAGGTCGTGAAGCTGATCCGCCACGTGCCCGACGAACGCGTCGAGAAGATCGTCGGCAGTTGGCCGGGCCGCTGGGATACGTCCCGCGCGCAAGCGCTCGGGCTGAAGGGTGACACGTCGTTCGCGGACGTGATCCGCAGCCATATCGCGGACGAACGGGGCTGATTTGCGGCGCGCCGGGCCGCATTAATGCGGCCCGGGCGTTTTTTCGACGCGCGACGACGCGCGTCGCACCCCGCCCGCCTGCATGAAGCGCGCATCGGCGCCGCGACGACGCCGCACCACCGCTCCCCACGATTCGTCTCCGCGCGACACGCTTCGCACGTGCCTCGTTCTGTCGCGACGCCGACGGCATCACGCAACACAGGTCCATGTCGGCACCTAGTTGCCGATCGGCGCCGGCATGCCGGGTTCGGCCGCCCGCGTAATCGACGCCGCCATCCGCGCGCGATCCTGCTCGGCGAGCTTCGCTTCAGCGGCCTGGATGTCGGCCGGATACTCGCCTTCGTCGCCCTTCGCCGGGTCGTACCCGGCCGCTTCGAGGCGAATCAGTTCGTCGCGAACCTGCGCACGCGTCAGCGGCGCGGCCGATTGCGCGAATGCCGATTGACCGACGATCGCACCGATCATCGTCAGTAGTGCGATATAGGTTTTCATCATGAACTCCTTCAATGTGACGTATCGATCAACCACGGGACATGCGTGACCTGCGGAGGCAGGCGGATGGATCAGCTTCCGAAATAGATCGCGCAGAAGCTCGCGGGGCCGACGCATGCGGCGGCGCCTCGACGCGGCGACGTCGCCGCCGGCTTGCCCGCTTCGGACGACGTGGCCGGATCGCCGCCCACGGCCGTGCTGGCCTGACGCTCCGGCATCCGTTCGGCCTGCTGCTGGAACAGCGGGCTCACGTCCGGATACGACGTATCGGTCACGAAGCGCAGCCCGTTGTTTTCGGCATCGATCAGTTCCTGCCGGACCTGCTCGCGCGTGAGCGCCTGTGCCGACGCTTGCGTCGCGACACCTGCGAGAGAAATCGCCGCCACCGTGGCGGCCACCAGCCAGTGCGTGTTCATGTTCCACTCCTTCATCAGTCAATGAGACGACGTGCTACACGCGTATGACGACGGAGGAACGCGGTTTATTCCCGGCCTTTCCATTCGCGCCTGCCGGACCTTCATCGAACTGTCATTCATTCGTCAGCCGGCGTAACCTGACGTAACGCAATGCCCGCCGTGCTTCGGGCAGACTGATCACCTCTTCATCCGGGCCACCCGTCGATCGACCATGTCCGCCGCTTACGACCATGCAGCCGCCCTGCTGCGCACGCTGTACGACCGCCATATCGACAGCGGCGCGGTGCTCGACGCGGCCGCATTCCCGGATGCCGAGCGTTTCGTGCGCGCATGGCCCGCGATCCGCGCTGAGGCGCTCGACGTCGCACGCGACATGCCGCGCATCCCGCGCTTTCACGAAATCATGCGCGAGCAGTACGACATCTCGGCCAACGACGCACGCGACTGGCGCATGTTCATCATGCAGGCGTACGGCCAGCCGTTCGCGCGCAACCTGTCGCGCTGCCCGACCGTCGCATCGCTCGTCGCGGCGTCCCCGGACGTGTTGTCAGCATCGCTGTCGTTCCTCGCGCCCGGCAAACACATCCCGCCGCATCGCGGGCCGTTTCGCGGCATCCTGCGCGGTTATCTCGTGCTGTCGATGCCGCAGCGCGCGGACGGCACGCCGGCCGCCGTGCTGAAGGTCGACGGCCACGAATACCGGCTCGACGAAGGCCGCTTCCTGCTGTGGGACGACACGTTCACGCACGAGGTGTGGAACGACAGCGACGCCGTGCGGATCGTGCTGCTGCTCGATATCCGCCGGCGCGGGATGCCGCGCTGGCTCACGTGGCTGTCGAATGCGGTGATCGGCGTCGTGCGGCTCGGGATCCGGATCAGGGGGCGGTCGATTCCGGTTTAGCGAGGACTTTAGCGACGACACCCCGCACGCCTCGCACGGCGGCTCCGTTCCGCCTTTCGACACCCGCCGAATCGCCTAAACTACAAGCCGTCCCTTCGTGCGGCTCCTGCCAGCTACCGCCATGGCGCACCTCTTCTTCGCCGCGTCGATCCAGCGGCATGTCGAAACGCCCGAGCGCGACATCGACGCGCATACGGTCGGCGAAGCATTCGACACCATTTTCAGCGAGCAGCCGCGGCTGCGCGGCTACATCGTCGACGACCAGGGCGCGCTGCGAAAACACCTGTCGGTATTCATCGACGGCCAGCCGATCCGCGACCGGCAGCGCCTGTCCGATGCGCTCGGCGACGCCAGCCGCGTGTACGTCGTGCAGGCGCTGACGGGCGGATAAAGGGACCGATGTACGGGCGCATCCCCGATACCAAACGCCGTCGCGCCAAGACGGACCATCCGGAGACACTGCACATGAACGATCGACTGCTCGTCGCCACCCGCAAGGGCCTGTTCGTCCTGCAACCCGACGGTCATGGCGGCTGGACGCTCGGCGAACCGCATTTCATCGGCGAGCCCGTCAGCATGGCGCTCGCCGACCCGCGCGACGGTACGCTGTATGCGGCGCTCAATCTGGGGCATTTCGGCGTGAAGCTGCATCGGCTGCGCGCAGGCGCCACCGAATGGGAGGAATGCGCGGTCCCGGTTTATCCGCCGCAGCACGCCGACGCGTCACCTCCCCGCGCCGATGCGCATGCCGGCAACGGCGCCATGGACGACGAGCCGCCCGGGCCGCCACAGCCGCAACCGCCGTGGACCCTTCAGCAAATCTGGTCGCTCGAAACCGGCGGCACGGACGAACCCGGCGTGCTGTGGGCCGGCACGATTCCCGGCGGCCTGTTCCGTTCCGACGATCACGGCGATTCGTGGGCACTCAACCGCTCGCTGTGGGATCGCCCCGAGCGCGCCGAATGGGGCGGCGGCGGGTACGACGCGCCGGGCATCCATTCGGTGATGGTCGATCCGCGCGACAGCCGGCACGTTGCCGTCGGCATCTCGTGCGGCGGCGTGTGGCAGACCGCGGACGGCGGCGGGACGTGGCGCGTGACCGCGGAAGGCATGGAAGCCGACTACATGCCGCCCGAGCGACGCGGCGAACCGAACATGCAGGACCCGCACCGCGTCGTGCAGTGCGCGGCCAATCCGGACGTGCTGTGGACGCAGCATCACTGCGCGATCTTCCGCTCGACCGACGGCGGCGAACACTGGCGGCGGATCGAAGCACAACCGTCGAGCTTCGGTTTCGCGGTGGCCGTGCATCCGCACGAACCGGATACCGCGTGGTTCGTGCCGGCCGTGAAGGATGCATGCCGGATCCCGGTGAACGGCCGGTTCGTCGTCACGCGTACGCGTGACGGCGGCCGCAGTTTCGAGAGCCTGTCGAACGGATTGCCGGCCGCGCCCGCGTACGACCTCGTGTACCGGCACGGGCTCGCGGTGGACGATTCCGGCATGCGCCTCGCGATGGCGTCGACGACCGGCGGGCTATGGACGTCCGATGATGGCGGCGAGCGCTGGCAGCAGGTATCGGCGCATTTGCCGCCGGTGTATTGCGTCAGGTTCGGGTAGCGGCGCGGTGCTGGTCCGGCGCCATCCGCGCCACCGCGTCGTGCGTCCGTGCGATTTCGGCTTCGAGCCAGTCGAGAAACCGCCTGACCTGCGGCTCGCGCTCGCGCCCCGGCCGGCACAACGCGACGAAGCGCGCACCGTCGAGCCGCACCGTGGGCTCGACCGGCATCAACGCGCCGCGCTCGACATGCTCGGCGGCCAGCACCGAGCTGAGCAGCGCGATACCCTGCCCGTGCAGCACGGCCTGCAACGCGTAATGCTCGTCGTCGTAATGGCGAAACACCGCGCGTTCGAGCCACGCTTCTCGCCCCGCCGCACGACACCACGACGCCCAGTCGACCGACACCGGCAGCGGCGTATCCCACACGGTCTCGATCAGGTCGAGCGTCCCGTCCGAGCGATGCGCGTCGAACCCGACGGCCGCATACGCGCCGAAATATTCGTCGATCAGCGCAATCTCGTGCAACGCGGGAAACTGCCGCGACGTCGCGCGAATCGCGAGATCGATCCGGGCATCGCGTTCGAGATCGACGAGCGCGTTGCCGGTTTCGACCTTGATGTGCAGATGCGGATCGATGCGGCGAAACGCACCGAGACGCGGAATCAGCCACATCGCCGCAAACGCGGGCGTGGTGGTCAGCACGAGCGGGCGCTCGTCGGCCGCATCGGGACGCACCGCATCGAGCCCGCGGCTCAATGCCAGCAACGCATCGTGACTCGCGCGAAACAGCCGCTCGCCTTCTTCCGTCAGCCGCACGCCGCCTGCGCCGCGCTCGAACAGCAGCACGCCGACGCGGCTCTCGAGCGACTTGATCTGGTGCGACACGGCAGCCGGCGTCACGGACAGCTCGTCCGCGGCGGCCTTGAACGTGCCGAGCCGCGCCGACGATTCGAATACACGCAATGCGGTCAGGGGAATTTTCGAGAACACGGGGCCTCGCGGGCCGGATGCGGCCGGGTTGAATTCGATTCAATCGGGGTGAGATTAGGTGAATTGAAGCGGCTGCGCAACGCGACTAGCCTTGCGAGACGTCGCGGCATGGTGCCGCCGTCGAACCGGAGGAACCCCGTGCAAGGCCTACCGCGCAGGATCACGCAGGCGGTGCTCTACGAAGCGATCGCCATTTCCTGCATCGCGCCCGTGATCGCGACGCTCTTCAAGCAGAACCTCGTCTATTCGGGCGCGCTGTCGGCGACGATGTCGGCGATCGCGATGCTGTGGAACATGATCTTCAACGCGCTGTTCGAGCGCTGGGAAGCATCGCGCCGGCAGCCGGCACGTACGCTCGGGCGGCGGATTCTGCACGCGACCGGATTCGAGGGCGGGCTGATCTTCATCCTCGTGCCGGTCGTATCGTGGTGGCTCGACATCTCGTGGTTCGACGCGTTCGTCGTCGATATCGGGCTGTTCGCGTTCTTCTTCTGCTACGCGTTCGTGTTCCAGTGGGCGTTCGATCGCGTGTTCGACGTGCCGGCGGCGACGAAGGGGTCGTGAGCCGGGGCCTACGCCCCCGCGGCGATTTTCGGCAACTGCCAGCCGAAACGCACCGCCGCCATCCGCAGCGCGAAGCACGCTAGCCCGCCCAGCAAGGCCGCGACGACAGGCGGGCAACCGAGCCGCCGGCACAGCACGACGACGACCGCGCCGAGCAGCGCCGCGCTCGCGTAGATGTCCGTGACCAGCACGACCGGTATCCGTGCGAGCAGCAGATCGCGCACGACGCCGCCCCCGCAGCCGGTCACCGCGCCCATCAGCGTGGCAATGAACGGCGGCACGCGGAATTCGAGCGCCTTCACGGCGCCCGCGACCGCGAACAGCGCGAGGCCGGCCGCATCGAGCATCGTCAGCAGCGACGGCGAAAACGACGCGACCCGCGCATGAAACACGAAGGCGAACAGTCCTGCGGCGAACGCGAGCGCCGGATAACGCCAGTCGCTCACGGCGCTCGGCGGGCGAGCGCCGATCAGCAGGTCGCGAATCACGCCGCCGCCAAGCGCGACGACGAGCGACAGCACCATCACCCCGAACAGGTCGAGTCCGGCGCCGATCGCCGCATTGGCGCCCTCGATCGCGAACACCGCCGTGCCCGCGAGATCGGCCGCGAGCACGACTTGCTCGATGCGTTTCATGCGAAGGTTTGGCCGCGGTACGGCAGCGCGCGGTGACAGCCTGCGTCGGCCGAAGCGGTCGCGCTATTCAGCCGCGTGCCGGCCGCGTGTTGCCGTCCGGATGCATCAAGCGGGTTGCGGGTCATTGCCGTCTCCTCGATCGGGGATCGAGCAGTCTAGCGCATCGTCCGGCGACCGTCGGGCGGAGCATGAAGCGGGCAGCAAAAAGCCGGCGCAAGCAGGTCACCCCGCTTACGCCGGCTCAACATTCAGGTCAGGCTTCGCGCCGCGGCCGCCCAACCCGACACGTCACCGTCAATGCGCGCCGAGATACGCCTTCACCGCCGGCAGGCCCGGCTTGCCGTCGATCGTCGTCACGCCGGCCAGCCACTTGTCGAGCGCCTCCGGGTTCGCCTTCAGCCACGCGGCGGCGGCCTTGTTCGGGTCCTGCTTGTTCATGATCGGCACCATCACGTGGTTCTCGATCGCCGTCGTGAACTGCAGGTTCGACACGAACTTCGCGACGTTCGGGCAGCGCTGCGCGTAGTCGGGCGGCGTCGCCGTCAGCACCTTCGCTTCGCCGTAGTTCGGGCCGAACACGTCGTCGCCGCCGGTCAGGTAGTCGATCTTCATCTGCACGTTCATCGGATGCGGTTCCCAGCCGAGGAACACGATCCACTGCTTGTCGCGGATCGCGCGATTCACCTCGACCAGCATCCCGGCCTCGCTCGACTCGACCAGCTTGAACTTGCCGAGGCCGAACTGGTTGCCGTCGATCATCTTCTTGATCAGCGCATTGCCGTCGTTGCCCGGTTCGATCCCGTAGATCTTGCCGTTGAGCTTGTCCGCGTACTTCTGGATGTCCGCGAACGACTTCAGGCCGCCCTGGTACACGTAGTCGGGCACCGCGAGCGTGTATTTCGCGCCGGTCAGGTTCGGCGTCGCGAGCACCTTGATCGTGCCGGCCTTCGTGAACGGCTGGATGATCGGGTCCATCGTCGGCGACCAGTAGCCGAGGAACACGTCGATCTGCTTGCTCTTGATCCCCGCGAACGTGATCGGCACCGACGCGATCGTCTTCGTCGGGTTGTAGCCGAGCCCCTGCAGCATCGTCGACGCGAGGCCCGTGGTCGCCGCGATGTCGGACCAACCGACATCCGCGAAGCGCACGTTCTTGCACACGGGCGGATCGGCCGCATAAACGGCCGACATCGGCGCGGTCATCCCGATTCCGCACACCGCTGCGATCAATAGGCGCTTCATCTTGCTTCTCCTCAAAGTGATGTCGTTTGCTTGAATGCGGGATCGTTTGTTGAAGCCGCGCGCCGCGATCCCGGCGACGTCGCGGACCGTCCGATTGCCCCGGCTCAGCGCCCCGGCAGCCGGCGCTCGTAGCTCGGCGCATGGCCGAACTGCGCGCGGTATGCCTTGCTGAAATGACACGGCGAATGAAAGCCGCAGACCGCCGTCACGCGTGCGATCGACGCATCGGTCGTGCGCAGCAGGTCGCGTGCGCGCTTCAGGCGCAGCGTCAGGTAATAGTGGGTCGGCGACACGTTCAGGTACACCTTGAACATGCGCTGCAGATGCCGCTGCGACAACCGCACGAGCCGCGCGAGCTCCTCGAGCGACAGCGGCTCCTCGATGTTCGCCTCCATCAGCCGCACGACCTCGATCAGCTCCGCACGCGAGAAGCCGACCCGCGCATCGACGGGAATCGGCTGCGTATCGGTCGAGCTGCGGATGCGCTCGAGGATGAACTGCTCGGAGACCTGCGCGGCCAGTTGCTGGCCGAACCGCATGCCGACGAGGTTCAGCATCAGGTCGAGCGGCGCGGTGCCGCCGGTGCAGGTCAGGCGGTCGCGATCGACGACGAACAACTCGTCGGCGAAACCCACCTGCGGGAATTCGGAATGCAGCGCGGACAGGTTCTCCCAGTGCACGGTGCAGCGATAGCCGTCGAGCAGCCCGCTCGACATCAGCGCGTACGCACCCGTGCAGATTCCGCCGAGCGGCAGCCCGCGTTCGGCGAGTGCCGTGAGCGTATCTCGCGCGCCGTCGTCGACCACGTCGCGGATGCGGATGCCGCCGCACACGATCATCACGTCGGGCAGGTTGTCGTAGTCGAGCGCCTGCGTGGGCCGCACCGCGATGCCGTTGCTGGCATGCGCGGGGGCGCCGTCGAGCGAGTAGATCGACCACTTGTAGTGATCCGCCCGCCCGACGTAGTTCGCCATCCGAAGCACTTCGACCGCGCTCGAGAACGCGATCATCGAGAAGTTCGGCAGCGTCAGAAAGCCGAAATGGGCGAGGGACGAAACCGGTGAAACGCAGGCGGCGGGCGCGACAGCGACGGCGGACGTCACATCGGTCTCCTGGCGAGGAGGTTGCGGGGAGCCAGCCCCGCGGCCGAAGCCGCGGGAGCCGTTATCCATTCAGGGTGAGCGGCCGGCGCGTTGCCGGCCGCCGGAGATCAGGCCTGCGCGGGCGAAGCCTTCACCCGAAAGAGCTGCTTGAGGCCCGAGAACAGCGGCGCCTTCGCAGTGCCCGGCGCGCGGCCGAAGCTCTCGGTGATGCGGTCGAGAATGATCGCGAGCAGCACGACCGACAGACCGCTTTCGAAGCCGAGACCGATGTCGAGGCGCTGGATACTCGCGAGCACGTCGTTGCCGAGGCCGCCCGCGCCGACCATCGACGCGATGATCACCATCGACAGCGCCATCATGATCGTCTGGTTCACACCCTGCATGATCGACGGCAGCGCGTTCGGGAACTGCACCTTGTACAGCAGTTGCCACGGCGTGCAGCCGAATGCCTGACCGGCTTCGACGATCTCGCGGTTCACGTGGCGGATGCCGAGGCTCGTGAGGCGCACGGCCGGCGGCATCGCGAAGATCACCGTCGACAGGATCCCCGGCACGCGGCCGAGACCGAACAGCATCGCGGCCGGAATCAGGTAGACGAAGGCCGGCATCGTCTGCATCAGGTCGAGGATCGGCCGCACGATCGCGGCCACCCACTTGCTCTTCGCGGCCCAGATCCCGAGCGGGATGCCGAGCACGAGGCTGATGATCGTCGACGACAGCGTGAGGCCGAGCGTGATGACCGTCTGGTCCCAGAAGCCCGTCGCGAAGATCAGCAGCAGCGACGCGGTCGTGAACAGCGCGAAGCGCCAGCCCACCCGCCACAGCCCGACGCCGATGAAGATCGCCATCATCAGCCACATCGGGATCGCCTGCAGGCCATGCTCGACGAATGCGGCGAGCCCTTCGATCGCTTGACCGATCGCGTCGAACGTCTTCGCGTCGTGGTCGAGCAGGTAGTGAACGGACTGGTCGACCCAGGTACCGAGCGGAATCATTTCAGACATGGGAGCCTCGCGAACGCGTGATGGCCTTCAGGATGAGCGCACGATCGACCGAGCCGCAGTAGCAGCCGTCGTCGTCGACGACGGGCAATGCATTCGGGCTCGCGACGACGCGCGCGACGACATGTTCGAGCGACGCATCGCGCCGGATGCTTTCGATCGGCCGCACCGACGGCGTGTCCTGACCGAGCGCCTCGCGCGTGACGAAGCCGCGAATCTTGCGTGCGGCATCGAGCACGAACGCGTATTCGGCGCTGCCGTTCAGCGACGCCGCGACGTTCGCGGCATCGCACTTCGACACGAGCGGCACGGCGCCCGTCTGCATCAAGTCGCCGGCGGTGAGGTAGCGGCTCGTGTCGATGCCGTCGAAGAACGCGCGCACGTAGTCGTCCGCCGGATTCGCGATGATGTCCTGCGGCGTGCCGACCTGCACGAGGCGGCCGCCTTCCATGATCGCGATGCGGTTGCCGATGCGCAGCGCTTCCTCCAGATCGTGCGACACGAACATGATCGTGCGGCGCTGCTCCTTCTGCAGTTGCAGCAGCACGTCCTGCATTTCGCGGCGCTTGAGCGGATCGAGTGCGGAGAACGCCTCGTCCATGATCATCAGCGACGGGTTCACGGCGAGCGCGCGGGCGAGGCCGACGCGCTGCTGCATGCCGCCCGACAGCTCGGACGGCAGCTTGTGTGAAAACGGCGCGAGGCCGACCTGCTCGAGCACTTCCATCGCACGGCGCTCGCGCTCCTTCTTGCCCATGCCCGCGACTTCGAGGCCGAACGCGGCATTCGACACGACGGTGCGATGCGGCATCAGCGCGAACGACTGGAACACCATGCTCATGTCCTTGCGGCGCAGCGCGGTCAGCGCCGAGCGGCGCGCCGACGCGACGTCGAGCCCGTCGATCAGCACCTTGCCGGCGCTTGGATCGACCAGCCGGTTCACGAGGCGGATCAGCGTGGACTTGCCGGAGCCGGACAGGCCCATCAGCACGAAAATTTCGCCTTCCTGCACATCGAAGGAGACGTTGTGCACGCCGACGACCTGACCGGTGCGCTTGAGCACATCGTCCTTCGTCGCGCCGGCGGCGAGCATGTCGAGCGCCTGCTGGGGATTGCTTCCAAACACCTTGCACAGACCTTCGACCACAACCTTGGGGGCATCCATCGAAACCTTCTCCTCGTGTAGCGGGGACTCGCGCTTGTCATAGCGTGCCTACATAGTTGCCAGAAAAAACCCCGACCTGCCGACGAATTACGACAAACGCTTGCGCAAATACGACACGGCCCGCAGCCCCGCCCGGCGGGCCGCGCAGCCGATTGCGGCGGCGCAATACGCGCACGGCCCGCAACGGCGGGCATTCCGCGCCGGACTTGTGCGCAGCAACGCGGCGCGCATCACATGAGGTTTTGCGCCAGCGCGCATCGGGCACGCGTCGTTTTGCGACAAGTTCACGTCCGTTCAGGCGTCGATTCGCTCAGACGAAAACGCGCACTGCATTCGTCAGTAAAAAGCATGACCGTGCAGAAAGCCGGATGGCGACACCGGACGGCGCACGCCGCGATACCGCGTCAACCCCGCAAATCGCAGCATGCGCGCTGTGATACATTCCCCGCAAACACGCCAATCGCGACGCCGTCGCGGGCCTTTCGCACGAGGGCCCGGCCGTACGACGCGCGCATGCCGGTTCGCCTGCCGGCCGTGCTGAAACCGCCTCGAGCCGGTGCGATCCGCGATCGAAGGACGATAACGATAGTGAGAGGGAGCAAGGCGTTGAACTGGGCATTCGCCGTAATCGGCTTCATCGTGGGCGGCATCGCCGCCTTGATCGGGGATTTCTCGGCCGGAAGCGGCTCGCTGCTCGGGGCCGCCGTCGGGTTCTGCGTCGGGCACGCGCTGCGGCAAAGCAAGCTCCGTCACGCGCCCGCCGCGCCCGATTCATTCGCGATCTCCACGGCGCCGCCTCCCACCCCGTTACCGCTCGCCGATCGCGTCGCGCGCCTCGAAGCCACCGTCGACACGCTCACGCGCGAACTCGATTCGCTGCGCGCGCAACTGGCGGGCGCGAAGGCCGGCGCGGCGACCTCCGGCGGCCTCGCGCAAACGGCGTCGGCCGGCGCCTCCGCGCCGCTACCGGCCCACGTTCCGGCCACGCCCGCCCAACGATCTGCCGCCGCACCGGTCGACACACCGGCATCGGCTTCGACGCCGGCACCCGCAGCGGCACCCGCACCGGCAACCACGGCACGCACCGCCACGGCGTCCGCTCACGCCCACACCACCGCCAGCGCGCCCGCCACCGCGAGCCGCGCGGCCCCGCCCGTACCGCCTGCGCCGCGCGAACCCGGCCTCGCCGAACGCGCGTTCGGCGCCGCACGCGACTGGCTGCTCGGCGGCAACACGGTGGTGCGTGTCGGGATCATCGTGCTGTTCTTCGGCGTCGCGTTCCTGCTCAAGTACGCGGCCGACAACGACATGCTGCCGATCGAATTCCGCCTCGCGGGCACGGCGCTCGCCGCGGCCGCGCTGCTCGCGATCGGCTGGCGCGTGCGAGCGCGCCGCGCCGCATACGGTCTCGTGCTGCAAGGCGGCGGCGTCGGCATCCTGTACCTGACGATCTTCGCCGCGACCAAGCTTTATGCGCTGCTGCCCGTCGGCGCCGCGTTCCCGCTGATGGTCGCGATCTGCGCGCTGAGCGCGTTCCTCGCGGTGCGGCAGAACGCGCTGCCGCTCGCGTTCATGGGCAGCGCGGGCGGCTTCCTCGCACCGATCCTGCTGTCGACCGGCCAGGGCAACCATGTCGCGCTGTTCAGCTACTACGCACTGCTGAACGCGGGCATTTTCGCGATCGCGTGGTTCAAGGCCTGGCGCCCGCTGAACCTGCTCGGCTTCGTGTTCACGTTCACGATCGGCTCCGCGTGGGGCGTGACGGCCTATCGCCCCGCGCTGTTCGCGAGCACCGAGCCGTTCCTCGTCCTGTTCTTCCTGATGTATGTCGGTATCGCGCTGCTGTATGCGGTGAAACGCGAACTCGCGCTGCGGCACTACGTGGACGGCACGCTCGTGTTCGGCACGCCGATCGTCGCGACCGCGCTGCAGGCGTCGCTCGTGAAAGGCATGCCGTTCGCGCTCGCGTGGAGCGCGGTCGCGCTGTCGGCGTTCTACGTCGCGGTCGCCGCATGGCTCGCGCGGCGCCGCGACCGCCTCGGGCTGCTGTTCGAATCGATGCTCGCGCTCGCGGTCATCTTCGCGACGCTCGCGGTGCCGCTCGCGTTCTCGGGGCCGACGACCAGCGCCGCGTGGGCCATCGAAGGCGCGGCCGTCGTGTGGCTCGGCGTGCGCCAGAAGCGCCTGCTCGCATTCGGCTTCGGGCTGCTGATGCAGCTCGCCGCGGCAGGCGCGTTCTTCACGAGCCTGCTCGCGCCGGCCGACGCGACCGCGCTGCCGGTGCTCAACGGCCCGACCATCGCGATGCTGCTGATCGCGCTCGCCGGCCTGTTCACCGGCTGGTGGCTGCACGGGCGCGGCGAAGCGCGCGCATGGCACGCATGGATGCCCGAGATCGGCGTCGCGGCCGCTGCGTGGGGGCTGCTGTGGTGGGTCAGCGGCGGGCTGCACGAGATCCTGGTCCATGCAAGCCGCCACGTCGACCTGCATGCCGATCGCTTCGTCGTCGATACGACCGCACTGTTCGCGGCCGGTACCGCGTGGCTCGCGCACGCCACGCGCCGCCGGCTCGCATGGCCGCTCGCCGAATGGCCCGCGCTCGCGCTCACGCCGGTGCTGGCGCTGCTCGCGCTGCGCGCGTTCGATGCGCACGAAGCGCCGCTGTCGGGCATGGGTGCGTTCGCGTGGCCGGTGGCCGCCGGTGCGGGGCTCGCGCTGCTGTGGCGCCAGTCGCGCGACACGGGCCGCGCCGCTGCCGCGAACGACGCGGCGCCGGCCGTTGCAGCAGGCATCCTCGCGCCGCTGCATACGCTGACGTTCTGGACCCTGTGCGGGCTGCTCTCGCTCGAAGGCTTCTGGCGCCTGCACGCGTTCGTCCCCGAAGGCGCGTGGAGCTGGAGCGCATGGGCATACGGATTCGGCGCGCTGCTCCTGCTCGTGTCGGGCCCCGGCTCGCGCCTGCGCTGGCCCGTCGCGGCGTTCCCGCGCGCGTATCAGGTGTGGGGGGCCGCGCCGCTCGCCGCGCTGCTGTGGCTGTGGAGCCTCGCCAGCACGGTCAGCGACGGCGACGCAGCGCCGCTCTTCTGGGTGCCGCTGCTCAATCCGCTCGACGTCGCGCAGGGTCTCGTGTTCGTCGCCTTCGCCGCGTGGCTGCGCCGCCTGAAAACGCTCGGCATCGCGTGGCATCCGCGCGTCGTCGACTATGCGGCGATCGCGACCGTGTTCCTGTGGTTCAACGCGCTGATGCTGCGCACGCTGCATCACCGCTTCCACCTGGGCTACGACATCGACACCGTGGTCTCGTCGTTCGGCGTCCAGCAGGTGTTCATGGTCGGCTGGAGCCTGTTCGCGTTCGCCGGGATGTGGCTCACACGCCGCGACGGCATCGCCCGTCTCTGCGCGTTCGCGTCGCTGCCGCTGATCGTCGTGATGTGGGCGTGGACGTTCTACGCGAACTTCACGCAGGACGGCGGAAGCTGGGCGCGCGTGCCGCTGTTCAATCCGCTCGATCTCGTGCTCGCGGTCGTCTACGCGCTCGCCGCGTCGTGGTTCGTGCGCGCGCGCAAGCTCGGCTGGTCGTTCGGCAGGTACCGCGTCGAGCTGCTGGGTGCGGCCGGCGCGACCGGCTTCCTGTGGCTGAACGCGATCCTGCTGCGCACGCTGCATCACTGGGCCGGCGTGCCGTATGAATTCCGCGCGATGGCCGAATCGACGCTCGTGCAGGCGTCGGTATCCGTGTACTGGACGGTCTGCGCGCTCGCGATCGCGATCTGGGCCACGCGCCGCGGGTTGCGGCCGCTGTGGTTCGTCGGCGCCGCGCTGCTCGCGCTCACGGTCGTCAAGCTGTTCCTGTTCGACCTGTCGCATGTCACCGGCATCGAGCGCATCGTGTCGTTCATCGGCATCGGCGTGCTGCTGCTGTTGATCGGCTATTTCTCGCCGCTGCCGCCGAAGGCAGCCGCGCAACAGGACGGCCGGCCATGAAACGATTCGCCGCCCTGCTCGGGCTGAGCCTGTTCGCGTCGTTCGCGGCGGCCGGCGATGCCCCGAATGCAGCCCGCGTCGCGCAGCGCTTCGCGCTCGACCTCGACGGCAGCGCCGCGTACTACCAGCTCACCGTGCCGCAGCCCGTGTATGCGGCGAGCCGGCGCGACGATCTCGGCGACGTGCGCATCTTCAACGGCGCGGGCGAGCCAGTGCCGTACTCGCTCGACGCGCCCGCCGCCGCGCCTGCCGTGCCGCCGTCCCGCACGCCGGTGCACTGGTTCCCGCTGCCGCCCGCCCGCGCCGGGAACGGCAACGCGCCGCTCGGCGTGACGGTCGGCCCGGACGGCGCGCTGCGCGCGGCCGTCGCGACGCCTTCGCGCACCACGCACGGCGCGGACCTCGTCGACCTGTCGCATACCGACGGCAGCATCGATGCGCTGCTCGTGCACGTGAGCGACGACAGCTACCAGGGGCGTGTGTCCGTCGAAGCCAGCGACGACCTGCGCAGTTGGCGGCCGCTCGGCAGCACGCAGTTGCTGAAGGTCGGCCGCGGCAGCGACATGCTGGTGCAGGAGCGCATCGCGCTCGACGGCGCCGCGCCGCGCTACCTGCGGCTGGACTGGCTCGACGACGCGCCTGCGATCGCGTCGATCGACGTCGAGACGCATCCGCGCGACGCTCGCGGCGCCGATACGGCATCCGCGCCGCGTCAGTGGCGCGACGCCGTGCGGGTACGCGCCGGCCGTGCGCCGGGCGAGTATCTGTTCGACACCGATGGCGCGTATCCGGTCGACCGCGTGCGCATCGGCCTGCCGCAACCGAACACTGTTGCACGCGCGGCGCTGCAAAGCCGTGCCGACGCACAGGCGCCGTGGCGCGACGTCGCGGGCGCCGTGCTGTTCCGGCTGCAGGGCAAGGGCGGCGAGCAGCGCAATCCGCCGCTCGAGTTCGTCGCGAATACGGACCGCACATGGCGAATCGTCGTCGACATGCGCAACGGGGGGCTCGGCGGCGGGCAGCCGGCCGTCGCGATCGGCTGGCATCCGGCCGCGCTGACCTTCGTCGCGCGCGGCGCGCCGCCGTTTACGCTCGGCGTCGGCGACGCGTCGCTCGGGTCGTCGGCCGTGAGCCGCGACGCACTGCTGGTCGGCATGGCGCCCGAAGTACGGCCCGCGCGCGTCGGCGCGGCGCTGGCGGCGGCGTCGGTCGCGCCGGTGGCCGCCGCCGACACGGACGCCGCGCGCCGCTACGTGCTGTGGGGCGCGCTGGTGGTGGCGGTCGGCATGCTCGGCACGATCGCGTGGCGCCTTGCGAAAGGCGGCGGCGACGCCCGCGGCCGCGACGAGTGACATACGCAAGCAGTTGCGTGCCGCCCGGCGCGCCGTTCGTCGAGCCGGCTCGTTCTCCTGGCCATCGGAACGCGTGATTGCGCCGATTGGTCGAGTGGCCCGCGTCCCGTCCTCGCGTGAAGCCCACGCGACGGGCGAACGGCACGAACCGGAGTCCGCCCGCCGCTATCGGGCCACGAAACGGCCGTGCTGACGCGGCCGCCACGGCGACGACCGGCAACTGGCCGCACCGGCCGCGCGGCGCGCCGCGAAACGTCCGGCGCGACGCAAACCCGCCTCGCGCCGGGCCAACACGACAATGCGCGGCGCCCACGCATGCAGGACACGCCGCACGGCCGCCACACGCGCAGCCAGCCGCGACGCCGACGACACCCGGCGCACGGGGCGTGCAACGGGCCGCTTGCACAGGATCGCGCTGTCGTAGCGCTTGCCGGCGAAGCGCATCACGTCGACCACCTCGAAGCCCTGCGCGCCGTAGAACGCCAGCAGGTGCGCGGCGGGATGCGGCGTATCCAGCGCGAGCAGCGCATAGCCGCGCGACGCGGCCCACTGCTCGGCGAACGACAGCAGCAACGCGCCGATCCCGCGGCTCTGGCAAGCCGGGTCCACCGCCACCTGGCGCACGCTCGCGACGCCTTCACGGCGGTATAGCGAACAGGCCGACGACGGATCGGTCGCGTACAGCGTGGCCGTGCCGACGACGCGCCCGCCGCACACGGCGACGTAGCACTCGCCCGCTTCCGCACGGTGGCGCGTGACGTCTTCGTCCTGATCGACGCACGTGCAGTTGAGCCCCATCGCACCGAGCCGCGCGAACGCACGGTGCAGCATCGGCGTGAGTTGTGCGTAGCTGTCGATTGCCGGATCGAAGCGCCGGACGATCACCCGATCGGCGCCCACGGAAAGCGGCGCGGCAGGGGCGGGTTCGGCGATCGCGTTCCAGGGTATCGACATGGCCATGCTCCGTGGTGAAGATGCCCGAAGTCTAGGAGCGCGCCGGTCGCCGTCGCAAGAAAAAATGTCGTAAAAATCCACGGGTAGCGCGGCTGGCGGAGGTGACGAGTACGGCGTATTTCGACGCTGTGCGCACGTCATGGCGAACACATCGAAGTGCCGATCGTTGCTCGCGCAAGCAACGCATCAAGCAACGAAACCGACGCCGGCGTGCACGCCGTTGACACGTGCCGCCCCGCGCTCCAGACTCGCGGCTCCGCCACTGCATCGCGAGCGCCCATGATCACCTGCTTCCTTCGCTACGTCGTCGACCCGTACAAACTCGTCGAATTCGAGACCTACGGCAAGATGTGGATTCCGCTCGTCGAACGGTTCGGCGGCACGCATCACGGCTATTTCCTGCCATCCGAAGGCGCGAGCAACATCGCGCTGGCAATGTTCTCGTTCCCGAGCCTCGCCGACTACGAGCGCTACCGCGAACGCTCGAAGGACGATCCGGCCTGCCAGGCCGCGTTCCGCTACGCGGAGGACACGCGTTGCATCGTCAGCTACGAGCGCAGCTTCTTCCGGCCGGTGTTCGCGTAACGGGCCACGCCGCGGCACGCATCGGGCCCCGTTTTCCGGCCGAGGACGAAAAAAAGCCCCGCCGCATCCGCGTGGCGGGGCCAACCCATGTCAGTAGAGACATCATGGAGGAGACGCACCCATCTTATCGACCGTGGTGCACCGTCCCAACCAAGCATTTCTGCTATCGATCTGCGCGGCCGCGCACACGATTGCCCCGGCGCGCGGCATATCGATAGAACGAAAAGTCGTTTTCAGAGTGGCGACGCGGTCGTTACCATCTGGTTTTAAGCCTGTGCTTAGCCGGGCAAGCCACTCCCAGGAGCGCCCCTTGACTGCATTCGATCAACACCGCCGCCCGTTCGTCGTCGGCATCGGCGGTACCACCCGGGCCGCGTCGTCCACCGAACGCGCGCTGTCATTCGCCCTGCGCGGCGCGCAGGCCGCCGGCGCGCGTACGCGCCTGTTCGACGGCCCGTTCCTGCACACGCTGCCGCACTACGCCCCCGAACACAAAACGCTGACCGACGCGCAGCGCGAGCTGATCGACGCGGTGCGCCAGGCCGACGCGATCATCATCGCGACGCCCGGCTATCACGGCGGCGTGTCCGGCCTCGTGAAGAACGCACTCGACACGCTCGAGGAGCTGCGCGCGGACGAACGCCCGTATCTCGACGGCCGCGCGGTCGGCCTGATCGTCACCGCCTACGGCTGGCAGGCGGCCGGCACCGTGCTGACGTCGCTGCGCTCGATCGTCCATGCGCTGCGCGGCTGGCCGACGCCGTTCGGCGCCACCGTCAACACGCTGGAAACGCGTTTCGACAGCGCCGACAGCTGCTCGGATCCGAAGGTCGTCGCGCAACTCGAGACGGTCGGCGCGCAAGCGGCCGAATTCGCGCTCGCGTTCGCGTCGCATCGGGCGGCCTCGCACGCGGCGTCGGTCGATGCGCTCGCCCCCGTGCTGAAGGTCGCCAACCAGTAACCCCCCGCATTCCGCCGCGCGCCCTCGATCGACAGGATTCGACGAGGGCGCGCGGCGCGTCTTCCGACGCGTGCGACATGCGGGCGCGTCGTCCCGGCTCCCGACAACACCGTTCCGCGTCCCGCCCCGATAACGATTCAGCCCGCCGCGTCATTTGCATTGGCCGAAAGATTGGTTCACCCGACCGGCGGGTTTGCGTACGCTGAAAGTCCGAACTTTTTCCGCGCATGCCATGAACCGTACGATCCGCTACAAGGGCTACGAAGTCGCTCCCGCTGCCGCCCGGTTGCCGAACGGGCTGTTCGCCGCCAACCTGACGATCGAACGCGCGAGCGGCGGCCCGTCGCCGCGCTCCGTGTCGTTCGACGCAATCGATTTCTTCTTCGAGGAAGAGCACGCCCTCGCGTACGCATCGCGCTGGGGCCGCCTCTGGGTCGACACGAACGCGTGACATGCGCGGGGCCGGCGTGCACATGGCCGCTCGAAAATACGCGATGACGGAAGCTGTGCAAGAATCTTTCGATCCGTAATCGCATAACAATAGCCATGACCGACACGCTGCAGGAAGAGCATGCAGCCGCAGATCACGCAATGCGCAACTGGACCTTCGAGGCCCAAGGCCCGGTCCGGATCGGTTCCGATGCGCACAAGCAGATGTTCTGTCGGATGCTGCTCGACACACACAACCCGTACAAGCCGGCCGTGATCGACTGGCCGGCGCTCCAGCCGGCCGAGCTGAGGCGGCTCACGTCGCTGCCGATCTGGGACATCGCGGTGCAAACCGAAGGCCGCGCGTCGATCCGCGTGGCGACCTACGCCGCGACAGTCGACGATCCGCTGCTGCGCCGCGCGCTCGAGATGGACGGCGGCGAGGAAGCCCGCCACAAGGTCGTGCTGTCGAAGCTCGTCGAGGCGTACGGCATCCGCCTCGCGCCCGAGCCGGCCTACCCCGCGCCGAAAGATCCCGAATGGTCGTGGATGATGACGGGCTTCAGCGAGTGCATCGACAGCTTTTTCGCGTTCGGCCTGTTCCGCTCCGCGCAGCGCTCCGGCTATTTCCCGCCCGAACTGGTCGAGACTTTCGAGCCCGTGATCCAGGAAGAAGGCCGCCACATCCTGTTCTTCGTCAACTGGTACGCATGGTACTGGCGCACGATGCCGTGGTGGCGCCGGCCGTGGTTCTTCGCACGCGTCGCAGCCGTGTGGGTGCAGCTGATCCGCGACCGCATGAGCATCGCGCGCGGCATCGATGCCGACGGCGCCGCGCGTGACGCGAATTTTCCGGCGACGGGCACCGCCGATATCGGCGATGCGTTGAACCCGCGCGAGCTGATCGAGCTGTGTCTCGTGGAAAACGACCGGCGGATGGCCGGTTACGACAAGCGCCTGCTGCGCCCGATGTTCGTGCCTCGGATGGCGCGGTTCGCGCTGCGGTTTCTGAAGAAGTAAAGCCGGAAGTTTGCCGCGGGTCATGCGGCAGGCTGGCCCATTCGGCCCACGCTCGTGGGCCGAATGTGGCGCGCCCGATACATTCGATCCCCCCTCTTTTTATTCGCCACGCCGAGGCGGCGGCGGCGTGGCGGACAAATTGCGGCTCTCGAGCCTGACATTTCGCCCCCCCTCCGACGCGACGCCGACCCGTGGGCGTTGGCGCCCCGTCGACACCACGCCAAACACCCGCCACGAGCCCACCTGCTCGACTTCCGGCATATGCGCCGATTCCGCCCTAACAGCGATATCAATGCGATCGTCAATAGGACAAATCCGATAAATCGACGCGGAGTGTTTCATTTGGGCGCTCTGTAGCAATTTTTTACAACTTCGACGGCCGGGCGGCCCGGAGCGCCCGTCACACGGGCCCCAGCGCCGGGCGGGATGCGCACATCAGCACAATCAAATACACTTCGAATCCGATTAATTGGGCCATCAGATAATCCCCATACGCAAACAAAAAAATTCAATACAAGCCGAATTATTAACAAGTTAATAATTCGACAAAAGCGTTATCTCATCGCAATCCCCATAACATTACAAACATGAAAGAATTTGGCGCCACGCAAACGTTTGCTATTTCATTTGTCTTACTTTTAAGTCCGCCCAGTGTGTCATCTACCGCACAAAACAACAACAACTATTTGATTTTTAAAAGAAAACAGACATCTACGCAGAAGAATTCAAACCATACTTCAAGCATTCTTGAATCTTTCAAATTCATTCCAACTCCCCGCGTCAAAACACGTCGCATTAACCATTCTTTAACTTTAAAAACACTTCATTTATCACTGTTTGTCAATCTTAAAAATGCACCTCCAATAAACTCCGCCCATCAATTTTGAGATTCGCGCGAGCGCACGGAGCAATCCTCTAACAAAAGAGACCGGTGTGTGGCGTGCACATTTGGAGGTAGTAGGACATGAACCGCACATACCGCTCGATCTGGAACGAAGCTCTTGGCGCCTGGGTCGCGGCATCGGAAATCGATTCGGCACGGGGCAAGCCGAACAAGTCGGCCGTCGTGGTCGCCGCCGTCGCGGCGCTGGCGATCAGCCTGCCCGGATTGGCCGAAGCCAATACGCTCAACACACAGCAAACCTGCCTGACGGGAAGCAGCGGCGCGGTCGGCCGCGTCAACCCCGGCGGCACGCAAAACCAGGCCGGCGACGGTTCCGGAACGTATTCGGTCGTAGCCGGGTGTAACTCCAACGGCAACGGCTGGACCGGTGTCACGGTATATGGCGCATTCGCACAGGCGACCGGCAACGGCGCGGTCGCCACCGGCATACAGTCGTCGGCGGGTCTGTGGGGCGTCGCTGCCGGCCTCGAAACCACCGCCAGCGGTGCCGGCGCGACCGCACTCGGCTTCGGCTCGACTGCGAACGCACTGAACTCCGTCGCGATCGGCGGCGCGGGCGGCAACGGAACGACGCCGCTGTCGCAGGCGAACTCGACCATCGCTTCGGGCGCGGGCGCAGTCGCCATCGGCAGCAACGCAACGAAGGGCGCGCAGTCGGCCGCGGCGGACGGTATCGCGATCGGCGGGCAGTCGTCCGTCGCATCGACCGCCACGTCGGGTATCGCGCTCGGCCGCGGTGCGACCGTCAACGGTGCGTATGGCATCGCGCAGGGCGACGGCGCCACGGCAAGCGGCTCCGCGGTTGCATTGGGTCAATCGGCGACGGCCGGTGCGAACGCTGGCACGGGCGGCGGCATCGCGATCGGCAGCGGCGCGAACGCGGGCAACGCTACGTCGGGTTCCACGATCGCGATCGGGGCCGGTGCTGTAGCAACGTCTCCGACGGGTTCCGGCGATTCGCTCGCCATCGGCACGAGTGCATCGGCTACGGGTCAGGATTCGACGGCGATCGGCGCCCAAACTACCGCCAACGGCACGAACTCGATCGCCATCGGCAACAATGGCACGCTCGCCACCGGAACCGGCGCACAGGTAATCGGCGTCGGCGCAACGGCATCCGGCACGAACGCCACGACATTCGGCACCGGCGCGACGGCCTCGGGCACCGGTGCGATGGCGCTCGGCGCAAGCAGCACGGCCAGATACGCATCCAGCGTCGCGCTCGGCACCGGAAGCGTGACGGGCGCCGCAGCGCCGACGGGCACGGGTTATCTGACGGGCAGCGCCGCGCCTCTGTCGGAAGTTTCGGTCGGCAGCTCGACGGCCCTGCGCCGCATCACGAACGTCGCGGACGGCTCGGCGCCGCAGGACGCCGTCACCGTCGCCCAGCTCAGCACCGGCATGAGCACGACGACGAGCGCAATCGGCAGCCTGTCGACGTCGGCGTCGACCGGTCTTTCGTCGGCGAATAGCGCGATCACTTCGCTGTCGACCTCGACTTCGACGGGCATCAACTCGCTGTCCACGGGCCTTAGTTCAGCTAACAGCGCTGTTACGTCGCTTTCGTCGTCCACGTCGACCGGCCTCTCGTCGGCCAACAGCTCGATCACCTCGCTGTCGACCTCGACTTCGACCAGCATCAATTCGCTGTCCACCGGCCTTAGTACAACTAACAGCTCCGTTACGTCTCTTTCGTCGTCCACGTCGACCGGCCTCTCGTCGGCCAACAGCTCGATCACCTCGTTGTCGACGTCGACTTCGACAGGTATCAATTCGCTGTCCACCGGCCTCAGCTCGGCAAACAGCTCGGTTACGTCGCTTTCGACTTCCACGTCGACGGGCCTGTCGTCGGCCAACAGCTCGATCGGTTCCCTGTCGACCTCGACTTCGACCGGCATCAACTCGCTGTCCACTGGCCTCAGCTCGGCTAACAGCTCTGTGACGTCGCTGTCGACCTCCACGTCGACGGGCCTCTCGTCGGCCAACAGCTCGATCACCTCGTTGTCGACGTCGACTTCGACAGGTATCAATTCGCTGTCCACCGGCCTCAGCTCGGCAAACAGCTCGGTTACGTCGCTTTCGACTTCCACGTCGACGGGCCTGTCGTCGGCCAACAGCTCGATCGGTTCCCTGTCGACCTCGACTTCGACCGGCATCAACTCGCTGTCCACTGGCCTCAGCTCGGCGAACAGCTCTGTGACGTCGCTGTCGACCTCCACGTCGACGGGCCTCTCGTCGGCCAACAGCTCGATCACCTCGCTGTCAACCTCGACTTCGACCGGCATCAATTCGCTGTCTACCGGCCTGAGCACGGTCTCGACGAAGACCGACAACCTGGGTAGCAGCACCGCGTCGGCACTTGGCGGTAGTTCGACGTACGACCCGACGACGGGCAAGGTCTCGGCTCCGGCGTACACCACGTACAACGCGAACGGCACGACATCGACGGCCAATAGCGTGGGCTCGGCGATCAACAACATCAACAGTCAGGGCATCAAGTACTTCCACGCGAACTCGACCGGCGCCGATAGCACCGCAACGGGCACCGACGCCGTCGCCATCGGCACCGGCGCCGTCGCCGGCACGAACAACTCCGTCGCGCTCGGCGCGAACTCGGCGACCGCCGCGGCCACCCCGACGAGCAGCGCGACCGTCAACGGCGTTACGTTCGGCGGATTCGCCGGCGCCACGCCGGTCGGCACCGTCAGCGTCGGCGACCTCAACAAGGAACGGCAGATCACCAACGTCGCTGCCGGCCAAGTGACCCAGACCAGTACCGACGCGATCAACGGCAGCCAGCTTTATTCCGTCGCCCAACAAGTCGGTACCGCGACCAGTGCCATTTCGTCGCTGTCGACGTCGACTTCGACCAGTCTGTCGTCCGCGAACAGCTCCATCACGTCGCTCTCGACCTCGACTTCGACGGGCCTCTCGTCGGCTAACAGCTCCATCACGTCGCTCTCGACTTCGACCTCGACGGGCCTGTCGTCCGCGAACAGCTCGATCACTTCGCTCTCGACCTCGACTTCGACGGGTCTCTCGTCGGCTAACAGCTCAATCACCTCGTTGTCGACCTCGACTTCGATGGGTCTTTCGTCGGCTAACAGCTCGATCACCTCGCTCTCGACTTCGACTTCGACAGGTCTTTCGTCGGCCAACAGCTCGATCACTTCGCTGTCCACGTCGACCTCGACGGGTATCAATTCGCTGTCGACGGGCCTCAGTTCGACCAATAGCTCGGTGACGTCGCTGTCCACCTCCACGTCGACCGGCTTGTCGTCGGCCAACAGCTCGATCACCTCGCTGTCGACCTCGACATCGACGGGTATCAATTCGCTGTCGACGGGACTCAGCTCGGCCAATAGCTCGGTGACGTCGCTGTCCACCTCCACGTCGACCGGCTTGTCATCGGCGAACAGCTCCATCACGTCGCTGTCGACTTCGACTTCGACCGGCATCAACTCGTTGTCGACCGGCCTCAGCTCGACCGATAGCTCGGTGATGTCGCTGTCGACTTCTACGTCCACCGGTCTCTCGTCGGCTAACAGCTCGATCACCTCGCTGTCCACTTCGACTTCGACAGGTCTTTCGTCGGCCAACAGCTCGATCACGTCGCTGTCCACGTCGACATCGACGGGTATCAATTCGCTGTCGACGGGCCTCAGCTCGACCAATAGCTCGGTGACGTCTCTGTCGACCTCCACGTCGACCGGTTTGTCATCGGCGAACAGCTCCATCACGTCGCTGTCGACCTCGACTTCGACCGGCATCAACTCGTTGTCGACCGGCCTCAGCTCGACCGATAGCTCGGTGATGTCGCTGTCGACTTCTACGTCCACCGGTCTCTCGTCGGCTAACAGCTCGATCACCTCGCTGTCGACCTCGACCTCGACGGGTATCAATTCGTTGTCGACCGGCCTCAGCTCGACCGATAGCTCGGTGATGTCGCTGTCGACTTCTACGTCCACCGGTCTCTCGTCGGCCAACAGCTCGATCACCTCGCTCTCGACCTCGACCTCGACTGGCCTGTCCTCGGCCAATAGCTCAATCGATTCGCTGTCCACGTCGACCTCGACTGGCCTCTCGTCGGCAAACAGCTCGATCACGTCCCTGTCGACTTCGACCTCGACCGGTATCAACTCGCTGTCCACCGGCCTGAGCTCGACCAACAGCTCGGTGACGTCGCTGTCGACCTCCACGTCGACTGGCTTGTCGTCCGCGAACAGCTCGATCACGTCGCTCTCGACTTCGACCTCGACGGGCCTCTCGTCGGCAAACAGCTCGATCACGTCCCTGTCGACCTCGACCTCGACCGGCATCAACTCGTTGTCAACGGGTCTCAGCTCGACCAATAGCTCGGTGACGTCGCTGTCGACCTCCACGTCGACCGGCCTGTCGTCCGCGAACAGCTCGATCACATCCCTCTCGACCTCCACGTCGACGGGCCTGTCGTCCGCGAACAGCTCCATCACGTCGCTCTCGACCTCGACTTCGACGGGCCTGTCGTCGGCCAACAGCTCGATCACGTCGCTCTCGACCTCGACGTCGACCGGTCTGTCGTCGGCTAACAGCTCCATCACGTCGCTGTCCACGTCGACCTCGACCGGCCTGTCCTCCGCAAACAGTTCGATCACCTCGCTGTCCACGTCGACCTCGACTGGCATCAACTCGCTGTCCACCGGCCTGAGCTCGACCAACAGCTCGGTGACGTCGCTGTCGACCTCCACGTCGACCGGCCTGTCCTCGGCTAACAGCTCGATCACGTCCCTCTCGACCTCGACGTCGACTGGCCTCTCGTCGGCAAACAGCTCGATCACGTCCCTGTCGACTTCGACTTCGACCGGCCTGTCCTCCGCAAACAGTTCAATCACCTCGCTGTCCACGTCGACCTCGACTGGCATCAACTCGCTGTCCACCGGCCTGAGCTCGACCAACAGCTCGGTGACGTCGCTGTCGACCTCGACGTCGACCGGCCTGTCCTCGGCTAACAGCTCGATCACGTCCCTCTCGACCTCGACGTCGACTGGCCTCTCGTCGGCAAACAGCTCGATCACGTCCCTGTCGACTTCGACTTCGACCGGCCTGTCCTCCGCAAACAGTTCAATCACCTCGCTGTCCACGTCGACCTCGACTGGCATCAACTCGCTGTCCACCGGCCTGAGCTCGACCAACAGCTCGGTGACGTCGCTGTCGACCTCCACGTCGACGGGCCTGTCGTCGGCCAACAGCTCCATCAGTTCCCTGTCGACTTCGACGTCGACCGGCCTGTCGTCCGCGACCAGCTCCATCACGTCCCTGTCGACCTCGACCTCGACCGGCATCAGCTCGTTGTCCACCGGCCTGAGCAGCACGGACAGCACGATCACGTCCCTGTCGACCTCGACCTCGACCGGCATCGGCTCGCTGTCCACCGGCCTGAGCAGCACGAACAGCGCGGTGTCGTCGCTGTCGACCTCCACTTCGACCGCGATCAACGCCGCGAAGACGCACTACTACAGCGTCAACGACAACGGCGTGCAGCAAGCCAACTACGCGAACGACGGCGCCACGGGCACCAACGCCCTCGCCGCCGGCGTGAACGCCAGCGCGGCGGGCGCCAGCAGCGTGGCAGTCGGCGACGGCTCGAACGCGCAGACGGCAGGCGCGGTTGCGATCGGCCAGAACGCCTCGGCAACGGGCGGCAAGGCCGTGTCGATCGGCTCCGGCAACACGGCGTCCGGCGATGGCGCGGTCGCGATCGGCGATCCGAACGTGGCGACGGGCGCCGGCGCAGTGGCGATGGGCGCGAACAACACGGCGACCGGCGACGGCGCGGTGTCGCTCGGCAACCAGAACACGGCAACCGGCGCCAGCGCGCTCGCCCTCGGCAGCGCGAACCAGGCCACCGCGGACAACACGATCGCGCTGGGCAGCCAGGCCACGGCCAGCGCCACCGGCGCCCAGGCCTACGGCTCGGCCGCCAAGGCCACGGCCGCCGACGCACTCGCCTTCGGCACGAACGCGCAAGCGAACGTCGCGAACTCGATCGCACTCGGCGCGAACTCGGTCACGGCGGCAGCCGTCGGCACGTCGAGCGCCACGATCGGCGGCGTCACGTACCCGTTCGCGGGCGGCTCGCCGGTCGGCGTGGTGAGCGTCGGCGCACCGGGCCAGGAACGCCAGATCACGAACGTCGCCGCGGGCCGCATCTCGGCCACGAGCACGGATGCGATCAACGGCAGCCAGCTCAACGCGACGAACACGGCGCTCAACACGCTGTCGACGTCCACCGCGTCGAACGTCGCGTCGCTGTCCACCGGCATCAACTCGCTGTCCACCGGGCTGAGCACGACCAACAGCAACGTGGCCTCGCTGTCCACGTCGACCTCGACCGCGATCAGCTCGCTGTCGACGGGCCTGAGCACGACGAACAGCACCGTCACCTCGCTGTCGACGTCGACGTCGACCGGTATCGGTTCGCTGTCGACCGGCCTGAGCACGACGAACAGCAACGTGGCGTCGCTGTCGACCGGCGTGACGAACATCAACAACCAGTTGAACCAGTTGTCAACGACGATCAACAACAACACGACGCGTGCAGTGAACAACAACGGCATCGCCGCCGACATGAACGGCACCGGCAGCGATCACCCGACCGTCACCGCCGGCTCGAACTCGGTGGCGATCGGCGCGAATTCGACGGACGGCGGCCGCTCGAACGTGGTGTCGGTCGGCAGCGACCAGCAGCAGCGCCAGATCACGAACGTCGCGCCGGGTACGCAAGGCACCGACGCGGTGAACGTGAACCAGCTGACGCAGGTGCAGACGACGCTGTCGACGGCGCTGTCGGGCCAGCAGGCGCAGATCAACTCGCTGGGTTCGCAACTGCAGCAGACCGACCAGATGGCGAAGCAAGGTATCGCGGCTGTCGGCGCGATGGCCTCGATCCCGCAGCTCGATCGCGACGCCAACTTCGGGATGGGCGTGGGCACGTCGACCTTCCTCGGCCAGAAGGCGATGGCGGTCAACATGCAGGCGCGCATCACGGAGAACCTGAAGGCGTCGATCAACGGCGGTTTCAGCGGCGGTCAGAAGGTGATCGGCGCCGGCGTGCTGTACCAGTGGAAGTAATGCGTCGCGCCGCCAGGCCGCCCAGCTCGCCAGCCGTGCGGCCCGTGGCGGCCCCGACGGCCAGACGAGCCCGCCGCGCAACCCGTGGCGGGCTTCAGTCAACCCAAGCATTGAGGATGTAACCGTGAACAAACTCGCTCTTGCGCTCGCGCTTTCCGCAACGGCCCTCGCCGCATGCTCGACCGCATCCGGTCCGACCTTCAGCGCCTCCGAACTGCAGCCGCGCGACGGCGTGCGCACCTTCCAGGTGGACTGCCACGGCCTGCTGTCGGGCCCGCAGACCTGCATGAAGGCCGCCCGCAAGATCTGCGGCGACGAGCCCGTGCGCGCCGTCGATTCGGCCCGCGCGCTGCGCGACCAATCCGATCCAGCCACGCTGGTCTTCCAGTGCGGCGTCGCACAGGCCGAAGCGGCCTCGGCCGCCACACCCGCACCCGCTGCCGCCGTCGTCGAGCGCGTGAACCTGTCGGGCGACGCGCTGTTCGCGACCGACCACGCGACGCTCGCACCGACCGCGCGCGAATCGCTGGACCGGCTGCTGAGCGAGCGCGCCGACCGCACGTACTCCCAAGTGACGGTCACCGGCTTCACCGATTCGGTGGGCAGCGACGACTATAACCTCGCACTGTCGAAGCGCCGCGCCGAATCGGTCGCCGCCTATCTGAAGACGCACGGGCTGAAGACCGATTCGATGACGGTCTCGGGCCGCGGCAAGGCCGATCCGGTCGCGTCCAACGCGACGCCGGAAGGCCGCGCCAGCAACCGCCGCGTCGAAATCCGGCTGCAGCACTGAGCCGCCTGCGGCCGCCCATGCGGCCGCGCTATCCGACGGGTCGCACCCGCCGGCGCGGGAATTCCGCCGGACCACCGGGCGCCGCTTCGCCGGCGCCCGTCCCCGTTGGCCATCGGCTATGTCAAAGTTCGTCACGCCCTGCCAAAAACGGCGGTTTCCATGCCACAATCGCCGCAGACAGTCGCCGGGGCAGCCTGCCCGACGCGCGCCGTGCGGGGCGTGCCCGGCGACACGCCGGAATCCGGCTGCCGCCTTCGCGAATCTCGTCGCCCGATTCGCACACCGCGGCGCACCGGCGCGAATCCAACCATGACAACCCACGGCGCGCCGCTGCCGGCCAGACGCTCGACGCGATGCCCGGACGCACGACGCCGCAGAGGAAACCAACCGGTGACGGACATCAATGAAGCCGCCGCGGGCGGCACCCGCAAGCAACGGCCGGCGGTCGGCATCTCGCTGTTTGCGCGCGACGGCCAGGCGATCTGGGAAAACGGCATCCACCAGAACATCGCGTTCCTCGCGATGATGCTCAAGCGCTCGGACCGCGTCGGCCCCGTCTATTTCCTGAACGGCGGCGACGCCACTGCACTGCCGGCCGGGCTCGAACTCGACGGCCTCGACATCCCGCTCGTGAAACCCGCCGACGTCACGCACGAACTCGACGTCGTGATCGAAATGGGCGCGCAGCTGCCGGTCGAATGGCTGCGGCACATGAAGGCGCTCGGCAAGAAGATCGCCGCGTTCTTCTGCGGGCACGTGTATGCGGGCCTGTGCGAGACGCCGATCTTCGGGAAACCGTCGGGGCACGTGTTCAACGGCGCGCCGTTCGACGAAGTATGGCTGCTGCCGCAATACGACAAGACCGCCGCGCCGATGCTGCGAACGATCCTGCGCGCCCCCGTTCACCTGATGCCGCACATCTGGTCGCCGTACTTCCTCGAGCGCCGCGTGGCCACGCTCGCCGACGAAGGCGCGACGTTCGGCTATCGGCCCGGCCAGCGGCCGTGGAGGCTCGCGACGCTCGAGCCGAACATCTCGGTCGCGAAGTCCTGTCACTACCCGATGCTCGCGTGCGACGCGTTCTACCGCACGCGGCCTGATGCGGTGCAACACATGTTCGTCGTCAACTCGATGCACATGAAGGAACATCCGACCTTCCTGCACTTCGCGAACAGCCTCGATCTCGTGCGCCAGCACAAGGCGACGTTCGAACCGCGGCTCGACCTGCCGGGCTTCATGGCGCGCCACGCGGATGCGGTCGTGTCGCACCATTGGGAAAACGGGCAGAACTATCTGTATTACGACGTGCTGTACGGCGGCTATCCGCTGATCCACAACTCGACGCTCATTGGCGACGCCGGCTATTACTACCCGGACTTCGATTCGGCCGCCGGCGGCCGCGCGCTGCTCGAAGCGTGGCTGCATCACGACGAACGCCTCGACGACTACCGCGCGAAAGCCGGCCGGCTGCTGCAGTCGGTCTCGATCGACAACCCCGCGAACCTCGACGCGTTCGTCTCGCGTCTGGTCGCCTGAACCGGAGCATACGCATGTCGGACTCCAATGCCCGTCAAGCGCCCGGCGAGGGCAAGCGCGTCGTCGTCGGCGTGTCGCTGTTCGTGCGCGGCGCCGGCCAGTCGCTGTGGGAAAACGGCATTTTCCAGAACTGCCTGCTGCTGATCCTGCTGCTGCGCCAGTCGCCGCTCGTCGCGGATGCCGTGATGGTCAACGGCGGCGAACAGGTCGCCGATCCGCAGATGATGCTCGGCGAGTGGAACGTGCCGCTGCTGTCGATGGACGAAGCGCTCGAGCGCTGCGACGTGCTGATCGAGATGAGCGCGCAATTCGGCGCGGACTACCTGCGCGCGTTCCGCGAGCGCGGCGGCAAGGTCGTCACGATGCGGGTCGGCAACGACTACGTGATCGACATCGAACGCGCGATGTTCGACAAGCCGTCGGGCTTCCTGTTCTCGGGCGCGCCGTACGACGCGGTGTGGACGATTCCCGAATTCGAGCGCTCGTGCCTGCACTATTACCAGACGGGCTTGCGCGCACCGGTCACGATCGTCCCGCACATCTGGCATCCGATGCTGTTCGACAAGGCGCGCGCGACGCTCGGCGCCGGTTTGTCGTTCGGCTATCAGCCCGGCAAGCCCCGGTGGCGCGTGACGATGTTCGAGCCGAACATCTGCATGGTGAAGACCAGCATCATCCCGATGCTGATCACGGAGGAAGCCTACCGCGCGAATCCGGCGTTCCTCGAATTCGTGCGCGTGTGTAACACGATCCACCTGAAGGAACACCCGACTTTCGTGCACTTCGCGAAGAGCCTCGACATCGTGAACCACGGCATCACGACGTTCGAAAGCCGCTACGCGGTGTACGAGTTCATGGCCGCGTACGGCGACGCGGTGGTGTCGCACACGTGGGAGAACGCGCAGAACTACCTGTATTACGAGCTGCTGTACGGCGACTATCCGCTGATCCACAACTCGCCGTTCCTCGGCAAGGCCGGGTATTTCTATCCGGACTTCGACTGCCAGGCGGGCGGCCGCGCGCTGCTGCAGGCGTTCGCCGAGCACGACGCGAATCTCGACGCGTACCGCGAGCAGTCGAGGCACGTGCTCGACTCGGTCAGCATCTACAACCCCGAGAACGTCGCGGCCTATACGGACGCGATCGCCACGCTCTATCGCGACGCGTGACCCGTCCCCGCCCCACGGAGCCGATCCGATGAAACTCAATGTCGCGATAACGATGAACGTGCAGCGCGACGCGACGCAGTCGATCTGGTACAACGGCGCGAACCAGCACTGCGTGTACCTGTACATGCTGCTGAAGCAGTCGCCGCTGATCGGCGAGGTCTGGCTCGCGCACGACGACGGCATCGCCGAGTATCCGCAGGCGCTGATGATGGACGCGTTCGGCGACGCGCTGCGGCCGCTGTCGGCCGTCGTTCACGAGACCGACCTGCTGATCGAGATGAACGCGTTCGTCGACCCGTCGCACACCGACGTCGTGCGCCGGCGCGGCGGCAAGTGCGTGTCGTACCGCTTCGGCAACGACTACGTGATCGCGGTCGAGACGATCAACTTCGAGAAGAACGACTGGCGACCGAACCCGCACCGCGTGCAGTTCGACGAGATCTGGACCAATCTGCAGCACATGCATACGTGCGCCGCGTATTTCCAGGCCGTGTACCGCGCGCCGGTGATCGAGCTGCCGCATATCTGGTCGCCGTACTTCATCGAACGCAGCCTCGACGCCGATCCTGAACTAAAGGCGCGCTTCGGCTATCGCAACCACGGCCCGGCCAAGCGCATCGCGTTCTTCGAGCCGAACCTGAATGTCGTGAAGAGCGCGATCGTGCCGATGCTCGCCGCGAACGCGTGCTACGTCGACCATCCGGAGCTCGTCGAGCACGTGTACATGACCAACACGTTCGACAAGAAGGAGAACGTCGCCTTCAAGCATCTCGCGCTCGGGCTCGAGATGGTGCGCGACGGCAAGGCCACCGCCGACGTGCGCGCACCGTTCGTCGCGTGGGCCGCGCATCACACCGACATCGTCGTGTCGCACCACTGGGAAAACGGCCTGAACTACCTGCTGTACGACGCGCTGTACGGCAACTACCCGCTCGTGCACAATTCGCCGTTCCTGCGCGACGTCGGCTACTACTATCCGGACTTCGAGATCTTCGATGCGGCGCGCGCGATCGCGACCGCCGCGCAGACGCACGACGCACGGCTCATCGACTACGCGGCCGCCGCCCGACGCTGCCTGCACCGGGTCGACGCGCTCGCCGAGCACAACGTGCGTGCCTATTCCACGCAGATCCAACACCTGTTCGCCGATCGCCCGCTCGGCTGATTGCGATCGCACGCGCCCGTCGCGTTACACGCGTACCCGATCGCCGCTTTGCGCGGCGAACGCGCGGCCGTGCCGCCGTCCGATGCGCGCGAGCACCGCGAAACAACGGGCTGCCGACCGGCCCGCGCGGCCCGATTGCCTGACGAGGCTGTCGCATACGCCGCGCGCGATCGCCGACTCGTCACCGCACGCGCCGGCAATGACGCCCGCGTAATAGTGCCGCGCCGCCAGCTCGCGGCCGCCCGCGTCGAGCGGGTTCATCCGCTGAATGCGGCGCGCGACGGTCGTCAGGCCGTCGAGATAGGGCGCGACATCGATCGGGGCATCGGGCGACTCGGCGCCCAGTTGCCCCAGCATGTCGGCCAGTTCGGCGAGGGCGATCAGGCCGCGCACATCGGTTGCCTGCGTGCCCGTTCCGCCTCCGGCTTTCGTCTCCGCCATCTCCACGCCCCTTTTTGCGATTCGTCCCGCCCCCGACGCGCATCCCGCGCGCCGCCCTGCCCGTTCCCGCGATCACGCGGCGGCCGGCGACCGCCACGAAAAGCGGATGCCCTGCGCCCACGCGACGCCGGCATCCACGATGATCTGCCGGTCCATCTCGCTTTCCACGCCCTCGACGACGACGTGCCGCGCACCTTCATGCGCAAACGCGATCAACCGGCGAAACCGGTATCGCCCGATCGCGTTGCGCTTGATCATCGACAGAATCGAGCGGTCGAGCTTCACGATGTCGGGATTGCCGACCACCAGATTGTTCAATGCACTGAAACCGACACCGAAATCGTCGATCGCGATCCGGCACCCGGCGCGCCGGAGGCGGTCCACGAACGACCGGCCCGCGACAGGGTTCAGCGGCCCCGTCTCCGTGATTTCGACCACCAGCCGCGCCGCCACCGACGGCTCGCACTCGAGCCGCCTGAAGATCGCGAGCCACGCGTCATCCACGACCGCACTGGCCGCCGCGATGTTGCACCCGTACACGGCACCGGGATCGGCGCGCAGCGCGTCGATCATCCGGCCGACCACCAACCGGTCGAACCAGCGCATCAGCCCGAGCGCTTCGAGGCGCGGCAGGAAGGCGAGCGGCGGCAGCGCGTCGCGCTCGCCCCATCGCAGCCGCGCCAGGCATTCCTGGTACAGCACGCCGCCCGACAGGTCGGCGCGGCACACGGGCTCGCGCGCGAATCCGAGCCGGCTTTCGACGAAACTGCGTACCGACGCGAGGTCGGGATGATCGTCGCGCGCGCCGAACACGCGGTCGATTTCGTCGCGATTCGCTTTCCGATTCGCCTCCTGGCGAGCTTCGACCGCATTCATCCGGCGCTCCGGCAAATGGCGAGCCGCCGATCGCGGCTCGACCTCAACACATCAGCGGAACGAGCCGACCTCGACGCGCTCCGCCGCCCTACCCGGCCCATCCTGTCATGTCGATTTTTCCGGGGAGCGGATTGTTCGCTGCGGCGCCGTCAAATTCGATATTTTTTACGATATTCGGTTACCTGAAATACATCACGCACGCGCGATGCCGACAGTGCGACAGGTTACACAACCCGAATTACAAGGAACCCGAAGCTCGAGTCGTTTATCTTTTTCGTCGAAACAGTTTTATCTGAATCGTCTCTTCACGAATTCCCCGTCTCGAGAATCAGGGCACCGTCAATTGATCTGACCAATACCGTGCCGTGAAGTACCGATCACGCGCGACAGGCCGCGGTGAAACACCGTTCCCCATACACGACCCGCCCCGCGAGAAACCCGTTTCCGCCCGCCATTCGATCATCACGGCATTCAATTTTCACGTTTCAAACGATATTATTAAAATTCCATGCGGAATCAATCTTCATTTAATCAATAATACCAACCTCAATTATATGAAGATTATGGATTGAAACATGTTTAACAATCTTTCCAACTTGTTAACCTATAAACTTGTTTTTGACGGACTTCCCTCGGAGCCGTCAATTTCGTGCCTTCGAAAACCGTCGAACCGATCGCGTTCGGCGGTTTCTTTTTTAACGGCATGATTTCGTCAGACATGAGGGCGGGACAAACCCGGCGGTGGCAGACGGCGCGCGGGCCGCAACGAACCGGTACCGCGGAAAATCGGCTTCAGGCAGCCGTCGCGCCGATCAGGTTCGCGAGCAGCGCGTCGTACTCGGCGACGAGCGCCGGATTCGACGACGTGTAACGGCCGAGGATCTCGCGCTGGCGCCGCGTGTACGCCTGCCAGTCGTGGTCGTGCGTATGCAGCGCGCGCAGCAGCGCATCGGCGCCTTGCTGCACGTCGTTGTCCGGATAGTAGTAGCCGAGATCGGGCGCGAGGCTCGCGTTGTGCACCAGCGGATAGCCCTGCCAGCACACGTCGAAATAGAAATAGTTGAGCGGGTTCGACCACTGGTGCGACACGACGATATCGGTCAGGTCGGCCAGGAACAGCGGCGTATCGAAACGCCCGACGAAGCTCGCCTTGCCCGCGCGCACGATGTCGAGATAGTTCATCAGCATCACGAACTCCGGGCTGTCGTGTGCGAGGCGATCGGCGTTCGTCACGTGCGTGAAGCAGATCGCGTCCGGGTCGCGGCGATACGCTTCATCGATGATCAGCATCGGATACACGCAGAACTTCACGACGTTGTGGTTCGGCTCCATCACCGTGAGCCGCTTGCCGGGCTCGCTGCGCGGCCGGTATTCGCCGTGCTCGGGCAGCGATTGCGCGCGTTCGGTCAGGAACATCGGATCCCACACGAACGGCACGACGCGCCCCGGGCAGCGGCGCAGCGACTGCAGGAACGGCAGCGACGACGGCGCGATCTGCGGAATTGCCCATACCTCGTCGTAGCCGCGGTTGATGAACAGCGAATCCCACAGCCGGCGGCCGAACAGCATCGACTCCATCGCGTTGATGTACTCGACGCCGCAGCAATAGCTGACGAGCTTCACGCCGCGCGCTTTCAGGTAGGCCGTCTGCTCGCCGTCGATTTGCCCGCCAAGCTCGATCATCACGTCGAGCGCGTCCTTCATGTCGGCGAACGCGCGCGTGTCGTACATGCCGCGATCCCACGGCAAGGCGTCGGTCAGCGGCACGTCGGTCGTGTTGACCAGCGTCACGCGGTAGCCGTGCGGCGACGCCATCAGCAGCTTCGCGAGGAACAGCGCGTTCTGCTTGATGCCGTTGATCCACAGGCTTTCGTCGGGGGCACGCAATCCGATCGTGATGCCGATGCGCAGGCCGGTCAGGACAGGAGACGTCATCGTCGGCAGGATGGAAAGTTGAACGGGGATGGCATGGCGCAGTGTAGCGCGCGAAGCGCCGCCTGCGTCAAGCGGCGGCAATCCGGCATTCTAGCGGAGCGCCGGCCGCACACTGTCAGGGATGGTCAGCGGCCGGTCCGGAGCGCTTTTCAATGGAAGAAGAGCCCGTTGTGCGCCAGACATGGCCGAGTTAACTCTCACCATCAGGGATTCCGTCGCCGACGATCAAGCTCCCGAAACCGCACCTCGTTCATGGAACCAGCTCCATCCGATTGCCCGTCACGACCAGCTTGACGGGATCGGATTTCTTCCATTGCGATTTCGGGATCAGCAGTTGCCATTCGGCACCGGCTTGGTTACGGAAGAATCCCGCGACACCGACAACTTGCGCATCATCCGCCATGGGCGCCGACAGCTTCACCGTGGCGCCAGGCCCGAGCGTGGTTTCCATACTGCCGAGCAGATCGGCCCTCAGTAACGCTCTATCGTCATCGAGCAACTGGGCGTAACGCGCTTTTTCGAAGACCTTCGCGTCTTTCAGCTGGTAAACGCGCACCACAACCGGTAATGATTGACCCTGCTCATTTTCGTTGAGCGCGGAACGACTTTCGATCACCAGATTCATCTGCTTGACCTTCGCGACGAATACCGCGCGCGTCGTATCGACCGCCGTATCCATCACCGACTGCCACATGCCGCAGCCGGACATCGCCGCGACAGTCAGCGCACCGACCGCTACCAGTCGAATGCTTCGCATCCTCCGATGGGTTCTCGGTATCACAACCAGTCTCCCGTCTTGCTCACGCACGGATAGCGCCGAATCGGCCCCCCGACGCCTTCGTACAGAACGAGTCGCACTGCAAAGTGGCAACACGCGTAGCGGCCTACGAAACGGCTGAGTACGTCGCCGAATAGCGCGACGTCGCCCGGCCCGGCGAAACCCGACGGCTCGATACCTACGTTCACATTCACGATGCGATCGACGCGCATACCGAACCGTTCCGTTTCCTCGTCGAGCCACACGTAATGGATCGCCTCGATACGTCGCCGGTTATCGTCCTGTCGCGTCCAGTCGTACAACGACAGCGCGCCGCGCAGCACGTTCGCGTCCATCATGTTCAGCTCGGTTGTGCCTGCCGCGTTGAAGTGAGAAATCACCCGCCAGTCATAGTCGCGTCCGCGCGGCGGATACAGCGGCATCGTCGTGGCCGTCAGGTTGCATACGCGCTCGACACCGTTAAAGGTCGAAGCAGGCGTGGCAATCGTCGATTCACGCAGGGCCATGCGCGGCAATCGGCCATTGTTTGCCAATACCCGGACCGTCACGTGCGCGTCCGGCAAGCTGCCCGGCTCATCCCATGGATGCCCGCCCAACGTCACGACCATCTCGCGCTGGCCGGTCACGCCTTGCCGAATCGACGCGTGGTAGTAGCGATCCGGCGATTCGTGCCGCATCATCCCGCCGCGGTGACGGAATTCCTTGATCGACCGATACGCGTATTGATTGGCGGTGCGCGGATCGGTCGCCACGACCGACAGCGCATCGTAGGGCTCGACGTGCTCGCCCGCCGACCTGGGAGGGAGCACCGGATAGTCGCGATCGTGTCCGTTGGGCCGGATTGCCTGCGCGTCCAGCTCGAACAGGTTGATCACCGGCGTGCAGAACAACCGGATATTGTCCGCGCCGAACGTGGCGTCACCGGGTATCCGATCCCGGATCACGATTTCGAATTCAAGACGCGTTTCGCCCGGTGGCACACTCGCCGCGTCGAAACCGCACAAGTCGACGAAGTGGAACTTCTCGGGGAACGCGAAATATTCGAGCATCGTCTGCTCGCGATCGAGAGCGGCGTCGCGTGCGTCGTGATCGACCGGCCACAGTCGCTCCCGTGCGCCAAAGCCGGCCGCCTCGAACTTCATCGCCGGACGCGGCTGTAGCTGGCCGTCGAGCAGGCGCGGCATGCGCACGCCGATCGACTCGACCTGGCGCGTGAACACTGCGTACAGCGCGGATGCGGTCGGCCGGTCGCCATGCAGGTAAAGCCGGATACGTGACAGGTCATCCAGCAACCGCTGCTCGCGGTGCAGCAGGTCGAACGCGAGCCGAATCACCGTGTGACCGTCCTCGCGCATACGCGCACCCGCCTCGCGCACGCCGAGCGGCAACAGGCTTACCGCCTGAGTGGTCCGATAAACGCATATCGTCCCGTCCTGGCCGACCGGTGTCGAATGAACCTGTAGCCCCGGCGGCAACGTATCGAGAATCCGCGCCTCGCCGGTGCGGGGCATGCACGCAAGGATCGCCAGCGACGGAATGGTGCGACCCGCATGCGGCCAAAGGTGGTCGATCAGCGGATCGGTGATTTCCGAATAGACGTCGTCGAGCTTCATGCGCAGCCGGCTCGCGAGGAAAGCGAAGCCCGCGTAAGTCTGCTCGACACTGTCGTGGAGTGCGCCGGGCATCATCGTCATTCCCACACGGCGGGCACCTTGCGGCTGTTCCTTCGCAAATTCCCGCGCCGCTTCGCGCAGGTAGCGCATCTCGGCATCGAAGTAGCGCAGGTACGGATCGTCCTCCGCGCCGAAGCCGACGCCTTCGGGCATCACCGGTTTGTTTTTGCCTTCACTCATGGCTGGAGATCCTGTGGCAGCGGCGGCAGGAGCGGCATGGTAGACACGACACCGGCGTTGCCGACGATGAAAATGCGATCGGGCATTCGGAATCCGCGCAGTTTCAGCAGGCCAATCGGCCCGGCGCCGACCTGTGTGCGCAGCACATACGAAAGCGGCTCGCTGCTCCCGGTGTTCCACGTGAGCCGATAGCGCGTGCTATCAAGCTGCTTGACGTCCGCCTTGCTCAGCAGACGCAGGAACGCCCAATCGCCGGTCGAATCAAACGCCTGCCGCAGGCCCGCGTCGAGCGTCTGCCACGTGAGCCCCGCGTGTCCGTTCAGGCCATTGCCTGGCCACGCCAGCGGCGTCCAGCGTTCCTGCTGATTGAAATAGACGATCTGCTTGCCGTCGATCGACAGTTCCGAGCGCGTTACCTCTGGCGTCGGCAGGGCCATCATTTCGAATTTCTGTCCCGCGTCGCCCTGCAAGTAGAGCTGCGCGCCCACCGTCGACAACTGCCGGACGGCGCTCAGGAATTTCGGATCGAACTGCAGCGCCTGCGGCGCAAACTCGTTCGGCACCCAGTGATCGCCCTCCAGCTTCATCACGCCGGCCAGTTGTGTAGTGATGAAACGCGAAATCAATCCGGTGTCGGGCCGCACATAGCGGCCAAGCTCAGCGAAGGATGCATCGGCCTGCGTATCGAAGAACGGATAGCGGCCGCTCATCGCCGCGTTGAAGGGCGCGGCAACGCTGGCTCGCCATGCGTCGTTCAGGCTCGCTGCGGCCGGTTGCAGGATCGTCTGCCATGCGGCCTCGAGCGGCTGCGCAAACACCGCATCGCCAAAACCCGCCCATGCCGCGCCCAGACTTGCGGCCGTCAGCGCCGCGTCATCGCGTGCTTGGGACAGCTCCGACAACTTCCCCTGGAACACCGCCTGCGCGAGCGAACGCGCCATCGCCTGCGCATCCGGACTGCCGGAAATCTGCTGCAACTTCAGCCGCATCGTCGTGACTGCCGTCAGGTAGCGCGACAGGCTCACACCGGTCAGCGCGATACCGGCCGGCAGAGCGCTCTTCGCGTTTGCAGCGGCCGGCGACGCGCCCGTGTCGCTCATCAGCATGAGCAGCGGACCGAACGGCTTGTCGAGCGGGCTGACGACGGCCGCCCCTGCCTGCTCGTCCGTGCCGATCAGGTCTTGCGCCTTGCGCACCAGCGTGTCAACCAGCGCCTGCGACGGGCGGCCCGCCTGGGCCTGATACTGCACGGATTTCATCAGCGCGATCAACGGCGAGGTCTGTGCATCCGCGAGCCGCGAAAGCTGTGCCACCGCACCGCCGAGATTGGATGCCGGCTGCCATTGCACGCTGTTGAGCATGCGCTGCCACGCAGCCGTGTACTCGCCAAAATAACGCGCCGTCAGCCGCTGCTTCAGTTCCTCGGCCGCGCGCTTCTCGTCGACGATCGGCTTGGCTTGGACCATGCCCTGTGCGAGCGTATTGCCAATCGGCTGCGGCGCCTGCGAACCGGTCAACACCCAGTCACCGCTCACCCGGCGTTCGCGGGATGCCTTGTCGATCGCCGCAGCGATCATCCCGTCCCATGCCGCGCGCGTATAGATTCCCGGTACAGTCTGCGACGCCGTGAACATCCCGTAGGCATCGGAACCGTTCAACAGGGTTTCGAGCGACGCGTCGGCGTATTTGTTCGTAACGTCGTCGAGAATACTTTGGTACACCGTGTCGTCGGCCGATGCGAGTCCCATTTGCGTGATCAACATGTTCCGGGTCGCGGTCACAACACCGTCGTCCATCGCGATCCGCCATTCGGGATGCGCTTTGAGGTGATCGGCGTAAAACGCCGCGAGCCGCCGGCCGGTATCGTCGCGCTCGCCTAGCGACATCTCGACGGGTCTCGGCCACAAGGCGACCAGCAGGCGCCTTAGAAACGCCGGATCGGCTCGCGACGGATCGCCAAGCATCAGGTAAGTCTTGAGCGCATTGTAGGTACTGCTGCGTATGTCCTGCGATTGAAGGCTGTCGGCGCGCGCCTGGTCCGCGGCTTTCAGCAGCCCGTCGATCGTTTGCACGACGGGTATCTGCAAGTTACGGGTCGCCGTGATTCGGTATGGTTGCCAGAGGCCGCTCAGGATTTCGTCATTGCGCGACAAGCCCGCGCGCAGGTACCACGGTGCGCCATGCTGCTGCCGGTATTCAAGCTTTTCCATCAACTGCTGTAGCGCGAGTTGCGTGCGCCAGGCAACTGCAGTCTGTGGCCGGGCGCCGATGGCAGCATTCGCCGTCGCCTGCGCCTCGCGCATGAGTTGCTGGTTGCCAATGAACGACGTGGTCATCCATACGCACCATGCAATCGTGGCAAGGGTCACACACATCGCCAGCGCGTTCGACCAGCAGAACCCCACGCGCCGACCATTGCCTCGTCGATTGGCAATTTCCAGCCACGTCGGCAACAACGCGGCGGGTTGCCTCGCGAACTCAACCGTTCCGTTCGGAACAGTTGCAGCGTTTGGCGCCGCGCCCCTGTCCCCACCCTCGGCGACCGGGGCAGGCGTCGGCATGGTCACCGTCGTTGCGAATACGGGTGCGAACATCACGCCCGCCAGCGGCGCTCGCAAACAGTGCGAAGCAAGTAGCGCTTGCCAGCTCGCGACGATGTGTTCGTGCTGTTTACCGATGTATCGCGAGATCTCGGCGAGACAGGTGATGTGCGAGGCTTCCGTACAAAGCCGCACGCCTGCGTCCGCCGTATCACGTTCGATAGCGGCAAGCTGATCGCGCAAGGTGGCCACCGCCGCGGGTGCCCCGTTGTATGCCAGTTGCGAAAATGCGCCAATCGCGTCGAACGTCTCGGGGCTCCCTCCCCGCACGGGCACCGCACGCAGGAAGATAACGGGCGCGGCCCAGCCGAGATCGTTCGCGAGCGCGGCAAGCACACGCGGCAGCTCGGTATCGCGCTCATCCGCGTCCGTAACCTGCACCACGCTATCGACCGGCCGGCGACGACGCAGCATCCGGATTTGGCGGCGCCACTCACCCGCCTCGATACCGTCGGGTTCGGCGTGCACGAGGATCGCGTTGCCGACGGACATCGCACCCGCGCGCTTGAGGCCGGGCGCGACTTTGTCGATCAACACGTTCGTCCCGTTCACCAGCAGCCATGGTGACCGGTATCGCCAGCGCCAGCCTTGCGAGACACGTAGCTCATCGACCATACGTTGCAGACGGGCATCGCGTTTCAGCGGCTTCCGCGCCTTCGTCGTGTCGCCGGTCTCCTTGCGAAACATCTGTCCGGCGACGGCATACGCGCCGATGAAAAACAAGCTGAGGTGAATAGCGATGAAGAGAATCAGGGCGATGACGATGACGATCACGACCTGCATACGCGCCATGCCGGGCGAGAGATCGAACAGATCGCCGCGGCCCCACACGAGGCCAATCGCGCACGCGGCGGCGATCAGCGCAGCAGCGATCACGCCCCAGAGCGCGACGCGTCCAGAAGGCGCAGATTCGACAGTATGGGCCGAGTCAAGCGGTCGCAAGGTCAGTTTCGGATCGATCATGCTGAGTGTGTTCAGGCAACAAAGTTTCCTTCCCATGCGTACCGGGAAGGACGTGAACAATGGCGGACTGCACGCCATCGACGATCAGTTGCGGCGTGCCCGCCGCACCCCATTCGCTTGCGGCTGCGACGGACAGCCAGCCGCTGGCGTTACCGAAATCGCCCACGATGTAGGCGAGGTCGCATTGGGCGTCGCCACTCGCAAGCGCATCCAGGTTCGCGATACGCAGCCCCTGATTGCAACGCTTGACGGCACGCGTGACCCACGCACGCGTCACGGCAGCGAAATCCGCCCTGCCCCATATCACCGCATTCGCGAAGCCGTACTCGATCTCGTCGGCCTTGCCCTCGACGGGTCGATGCAGGGCTGCCACCACGGGCACATCTTCCGGTAGAGCGTAGAAGCCGGCATCGAGCAGTATCGCGACACATCCCTCCGTGCTGCCAGTCGGAGGCTGTTCTTCGTGCCATGCCGTTGCAATCACAAGCAGCGGGCATGCCTCGCGAGCGTCGAGCCATGCGTCGGCCACCAGCAACCCGTGCGAAGCAGGTACGGCCAACACGGTGAGCGATGGCAGGCCCGCCAATTGGAGCGCGTCGCGCACCTCCTGTTCGCGCAAAGCTTCCTCGCCGGGTTCGGCCAGCACACGCACATTTGGCCAGTAAGCCGATTCATACTGCGTGAGCGCGTGCAGGCTCGGGGTGAGCGGTTCAAGCGCTTCGGCGATCTTGAGTGCAAGCTCGGTAACAGGTCGCGTTGGAGCCGCATCGGCCCCGCTTTCCTCCGCCGGATCGGCCACGTCGGGTTCAGCGAATGTTTCCGGAGGATCATCAAAGCGGCAATGCTCGACGACACCTGCGCCAAAACGGGGCTGCTGCTGTCGCGGCAGACGCGCGCCAACATGAATCACCTGGGCAAGCGTCTGATCGTTCAAGGGCAAGCAGTAGCCGATGCCAAGCACCCGTAGCGGCTGCTGCGCGAAACGAATGCGCTCCGCCAGCCATCGGTCGCGATGGAGGTTGCGGTGATACGCGCGATACCACACGGCCTCATAGCGCGCTCGCTCGATCGCAAAGAGAAAGCCGAAAAAACCGTTCGGGATACCGGCGACGCAGAACCAGAACCATGGGCTGCCCGCGCGTTCACCCTTCGGCCATATCAGCAGGACAACGGCCGCTCCGGACACCGCGCAGGTCAGCCAAATGCAGAACCACCACGGCCAGAACCGTGGGCGGCGCGGATAAGCGCTCGGGTGCCCCGCTCGAGAGAGGTCGACGGGCATTATTCGAAGTGGACGTTCGGCAGCGACGAGATCAACCGACAGCCACATGCGCAGCGATGGCCTTCCAGCGCGAATGGCTTGTGGTCGCGATCGGGAAACTTGTCGGCGCCCTCGTCAATGACGGTCCGGCCGTGCAGTTCGCAGATCGCCTCGTCGCCTTTACGAGCAAGCGGGCTGCCCATGAATGTCGTCCAGGGCGAGCCGCTGGCGACTTCGCCGCCGTGCTCGAGTTTGTCGGCTTTGCGGATGGGAGATTTCATAACAGCCTCAAAATCAGTTGTTAATCTTTGCATTTCTGCATTGAAAACTGTGGCTCCGACCCTGGATCAGAAGACTTGATTTTCATATCTTTTATATCTATGACATCAAATCCAAAACGGCTAGAAATTAACATCGACCTCCGATCAGAACCAATCGCAACATCATATATCCCGCCGCCGTATGTTCTTTTTAAAATCATGCCCAACTTAGGTTTTAATATATAAATTGAAAGAAATGTTGCTTGAGGACTGCGAAGATCTATCTTGTTTGGCAACCCATAAACAACGAAGCTCTTTTCATCCAAAGAAAAAACACCCCCATCAATACTGTGATCAATTTTAACTACCCCTATTTCCTTCCCGTCTCGCTTAACGAGCATTTCGGCCTGACCAGTAGCCTGCGCTGAATATCTTCCGTCACAAGATGTAACAACTTGCGCACGCGCATTCGACAGTAAAATTGTCAACAAAAAAATTAGGATAAACTTCTTCATGCCTTGTCTCCCAATATTCGTTGCGCCTTTTGTCCGTCCGTCCGGCGTATTGTCCGCCTCGCAGAACAATCATTTCTTGTCGCGCACGAAATTTTTCCATACATTGACCACAAAAACCGCCAACGCGCATCAATAATCATCTTCGAAAATTGAATAATCTTTCGCACGTTTTGCTGTCAATTTCGACCAATCTTCCCGCTCGTATTTCAATGATTTCAAATTTTGCGTCTATCCCACATTGATGTCGATCCAACGATATATACTTTCCATCAAGTGATATAACAGGATTCATATCTGAAGATGCCTCCTCTTCCAATTTGGAATTACTTACAGTGGTTCGATAGAATCCTGGAATTTCAACCAAACTCCTGTCACTACCGATCCTCCCAACAATCGCCACAAAACCCAAGGGAGAAACAGCTACCGGCACCATTGATGCATAAATTCCCGCTTTGACGTTTACGTCCGACAGGAAGCCCACATGCGGGGCTGCGCACCTCACATGAACCGGCCTGCCGGCCTTGCAATGATTTAATTCATTGACAAGAACGTAGTCAGTACCGGACACGATAACCGCCTCACCGTCGGAACTCAGCGTAGTGTCTATTGGTTCTTTGTCGATTAAGCAGTGAACGTCCCCAGTCATAGTTCGCACGGTCAAATCGAAAGATTTTACTGTGGTCGCAACACTAGTAGTCCGGCAGCAACCTTGAGCCGAGGCAGCCAGCAGACCAATAAGTACGAACATTTTTACTTTCAAAGGAGAACCTCCCTGACCACGCAAATATATTAAATTCTCTTATCAAACCCACTCAATCATCGCTGACAATAATTTGTGCAATTACCCCCCTCACAACAATCATTTATTTTTCGGCAGCGAATTTGAATATTTTTTCTCTAGTACCTTTCGAATCGATTCAGCATCCTTATAACGGGCATGCGTTGAGCGCCCATCGCGGAAACCACATTCACATTGGTTCAAGAAAGGTGCGCTGGCATCACTTTGCAGTCCGGCAAAGACAGCTCCCGCTTGAGGATCGCCAGTCAACTTGTAGACATAGCCATCGTAATACTCCCCACCGTAGTCGTAATGATTCAGTGGCGTTCGCACCAAAACAACGACCTCCTTACTCTTTCGATCATGATCTGCATTCGCAAAAAACACAGTATAAATTTCAGGAACCCCATCATCCTTCACATAACGATCGAATAATACATCGCGCCAAATATGACTCTTATCATAAAATATTAGATGCGCATCAAGCACGTAAGGCCCATCACCTTTAGCATAATCACGAAAACTAGATGTATTCGCGACAAAATAAATATACACCCCTTGTATTGCGGGTGCCGCATCGATGATCGGCGGCTGCAATTTATGAACTTCTCCAATACGGGCCTTTATTTCCGCCTGAATAGTGGCTGGAACATCGGCCGCATAGACTCGATGCACTGAGAACAGACCAAATAACACCAGTGAGACACCGAATACAAATCCGTGTCGACCACCCATAATAGCCAACCCTCAAAAAAATCAACCCTAAAAATTCCCAATCGATAAGTACGCACCGCCCCTCAAAAGCACACGTTATTTATAATTTATCTCGAGTTTTCATCTTTTTTATCGACGATCCATTATTCTCATTGCCGCTAAATTAAGCCATTTATCACCTCTCAACCGACAACCTAGCAATACACCTTTTAGGAACATTTCTACTCCAATAAGTGCTAACCAAATAACGCCTCTTTTCACCCATCCTAAGGTTAGCAAATTCATCCCCGCATGAAGGAAACCTCTCCACAAACTCATTAGACGATGGGGAAGACGTGAAAACCCTATCGACTTCATACGTCCCCATTCCATCGTCCGCATGCGACACCCAAAAGCCGAGCCGCCCGCTAAAATCATAATTACCGATTTTTATACTAAGTGGCTTTTCTGAATCGATAAATATTTCCCCCTGCTTAACCCCGCTCTTTCCAGATAAGCTCCAAAACAAATTTTGCCCCTTAATTCTCACTACGGCCATGATCCCCGGAGATGGAGCAAAGGTCCTTAAAACATCATCAGCCCACGCGAAAAATGATGTCGAGAACATCACTACAGCCAGCAAAGTCCTGATAATCTTCATTGATCACTCCGGCTTAAGCATGTTTACCAACACCGCTTTTTGAGGCGAGGCGGATTAGCTAACACCACCCCATCAACATCAACTCCATCGCCCAAGACGCGCGTTCTAAATACTGAGTACGGCTGCCTCTCGCCGCATCCACTTTCACCACCATTAACAAGCCGATTCATAAAATCTACGTTCTAAGCTGAAACATCTTCAATATCCACTCAAAAAAACTTGCACTCACTTTCGACTCGCACGAGATGTCAAAAAAATCGAAATGATGAGAATAGATAATTGAAAGCGCGCGCCCTCTCCCTACCGACCTTCAACGTCCGGTCTCCGTAGTACAAACGAAAAACAGTCGAACGTGCACCATTACCAGCAATGAAAACCCATTGTTGCTTTTGATATTCAACAATGGCTCCCGTCGGTTTTATTGCCGAGTAGCTTATGATATAGAGGTCACCACCTGACAACTGAACATGTTCCTTCGAGACCGCCCTAAATAGGCCGTTTTGAGCCGCTCCGTCTACCGACTCAACTTGCGCCAGACGATCCCCCACCGGAATCGCCTCGACAGTCAGGGCAAAATCTGTCAAAGCGCGCCAGTCGTCGGGCATGTGCGGCATAGGCCCAGTTCGTTTAAGCCGAAGCTTCCCCGTATATAGAAACGGTATGTAGCACTCATCTTTCCCTAATGCGATGGTGTGCCCAACGTCGACATACTCAAGGCCATTGGGGATCGCAAACGACAAATGACAATCATCCCTCAAGACCCTCTCCGGTTCCTTGCCACTCGCCGAACACACAAAGACCATAAAGCACAAAATACTCACCCCCCGCAAAATGAATCGCCTCATGATTCCTCACATTACCGGCTTGTAGCCTGCATTCGGCACCACCTCCCAACCACCCACCTACCTACCCAAGCAAATTAATTTTTCTCACATTTTTGCATTTCAAATCCTGGAACATACGTCACATCAAACGAATGTGTCCTCTCTTTCTCGACATCCATCACCCCAACTCCAAATCGAATATTAATAACGATAAATTTTCGATCGTCACTAAATTCGGCATCATATACTCCGCCCCCCCATAAATCCCTCCCCTACAGCACGAACACCCCTCCCAATCAAATATATAGAAGGGTATAAAACTTAGGAAATCGACGATCCATCTCAAACGGAAGCCCAAATATAATCAACACGTAATCGTCGAGACTAAATACTCCGCCATCGATAGAGTGATCGATTTTCATCGCCCCAACGTGCCTCCCACCCCTCAAAACAGCCATTTCTTGGGGCCGCTGATTTTCGCCACATAACTTTTCCATCGCAAGACGTTTCTATTCCGGCCTTCGCACCACCATGGAAAATAACCAAAACCAAGTGAAGTGCAATTTTTCTCACAAGCCGCCTCGAAATTCGCATCCATTGTTATTTATCGATTTTTATGGATTTAATGATCTCATTAATCACCCTCACCTTACCCATTGCCTTTTCACTAAGCCTCCCGCCCGGAGCGGGTGGCTTCTCAATGATGACAGAGACGAAAATTACCGGAGGTGTATTGGATTTCTTAGATGAAATCAATGCTGCTTCGTAACAAATCGCGGGACGCTTTTCTGCAGTGTCAGAAATATCGCAGAGCGTGTTGTCAGCCTCATAAACGATAAAATCTCCAATTTCTTCCTTTCTTGTTTCATAGAAACCACCGTAGCTCCCTTCTACATATACAAGAGCATCATCAGGCAATGAGGAAATTCGATTTTTACCTTCCGAAGGAAGTTCTCCGTATTTAATGAATCCATTGTCTTGGAAAATTTTGTCGGACGTTTTGTCGTATAGACATATGGTAGCTATCGTTTCCAGCCGATTAACATCTACGCATACGGAACCGGAACCATCCGGATTGGCTCGCTTGTTTTCGTATGCAGGCAAATGAATTTTTGTTTCGTTATCAAATGTAAAATTTTTCGCATATAAAGGCGACGCGAATCCAAGCAAGCCAGTTGCGATGAGAGACATGACGAAATTTCTCATACCAGATCCATTAATATTCTTGAAATGCGTTGAGTGTGATTGATACGATCTTCCAGCCCGTTTGGCTTGCTCGTCTTTTTGTTTATCCCGTTGATAGCGCGAGACACGACGAAAATCGATTGAGCAGAGACATCCATCTCCTGGATCGATGAATTAATCGTAATGAACTTATTGCTTGCGGCACCTGCCGTCCAATACCACCCGCCTGCATCAATACAGTTAAATGGATCGATGCTAATTTGTTGGGGAGCGGCAATAATTGGCCGGATGCGTGTTTTGTCTACCAACCATTTTATGTCGAAGGACGATGAATCTAGCCAGCCGCGGTACACCCAGTAGCTGGCATAGTTCACTCGCCCGGTAAGTTGCTTCATACCCCGTCCACGGAATTTGATCCCATCACCAGCGTCGATATTTCCAAGATCAGCTCGCCCTTCAAGATAGTCGAAATAGCGATCATCTTTATTTTTGTAAAAATCACTTGCTTCAGGTTGCAGACTCGCCGAAAAATTGGTGCTGGACGCCTCCATCATGCGAGCCAGCATGAACGACTCCACTGCCCCTTGACCAAGAAAATGCGTCATCCTCGTTGGCGTATTTACCAAATACTTTCGCATTCCATGATTGAGCGGTACCCGATACTGTTCTCTCTTAGCGTATGGGTCCGGTGTTTCTCGACGGTTGTAGAGCTTATCTGGGTAGATACATGACAGTTCGTATGACGATAGCCAATGACACCGCCTAAAATGCCGAATAAACGCAAGCGGATGAAAAAACCATAGCTTCTGCCCTGCCGGAAGCCCCGTCTCGTTCCAAAACTGAACTTCCTTCAGATACTTCATGAAATCGTTGTAGCCCTGGTCGTTACCATGGTAGTAGCCGCCTTCGTCGAGCAATCTCGCATAGCGTTCTTCGTTGTTTGTACTATCCCATTCACTCGGCGCGTTGCTGACAAGGCCACGCAACTGCTGCCGTACCCACGCGTTACCTTTTACATAGGCCGAGAGCGCTCTAGTTTTATGAGCTTCCGGCGTTTCCCCTTCCACCATTGGTACTTCGTGCGGGGCAGCATCGTTCAGTACTTTCTTCAGCGCGTCCACATCGCACAGTCCGTCGCTGTCGAACGGCGTATTGCCCTCACTGATTTTCTGCCAGCCCATATAGGACAGGAAATCCGCGTCGGAGAACTTATGGATATTCGAGTTATTGATATCAATGTAGCCCGCCTTGTCTGTCGTCCAGTTGACCGGCATCCACGTCACGCATGCATCGGCAGCCAACGTTTTGTCCGTGGACAGGATGCGGCCAAAGCGAAGCAGCTCGTAACCGTCGCTCGGGCATGACGAATAAAGCGCCGCAGCACGCTTGTACAGATCGTATTCGTAGTCCTTTTCCTCGACGGGCTGCGGCGTAAGCAGCGTGCGGGTGCCGTCTGGCGCAATACTCCACACGTTGGTGTATTTCGAGCCGAGGCTGAAGTACGTCTCGACAAGCAACGGCAAGGTATTCGAGCCGTCGTGACCCGGCTTGAACTCGATGCCATGTAATTTGTTGCGGGCATCGACCTTCGCTGGCAGACGGCGAAACTCGCTGCCTGCCGGAATGACGAAATACGCATGCCCCCACCAGTCCGTTTCGGCAGGAGCGGGAGGAGTAGGCGTGCTGTTACCCAGTTGCGTGCACCCAAAATAGGTGTCGAAGTCCTCAGGCAACATGAAAATCTCAAAGTGCAGATGGGGCATCCCCTCATACTTCCCGCGCCATCCCAATATGTCCTTGCGTTTGACTCTCAGACTCACTTTCGGATCTTCTTTCCCGGATTTCGCCGGCGTCACCTGCCCCTTGCTCACCGGCCCAGTCGGCATGCGCAGGAACTCGGGCATCTTTTTAGCGTTCGCGCTGTGCTGTCCGTATTCCGCCAGCGGCATCAGATGCATGTAGAGCGAATAGAAAGTCAGCGTGCGGCCTTCACCGGTTTCGGTCGTATGCTTGAGCAGCACAAAGCCCGTATGGCTCTTACCGTCGTCAACCGCATGCTGACAGACCCGGTAGGCAACGACTTCGCCGTCTGCAATCGCGTACACCTCGCCCTTGGTATCGGGCTGAAGATGCACGCCGCAATGCCAGCGTCGGTCAAAGGCGATCGGATAAATGCCATGAGCACATTCGAACTTGTCTACCGCATCCATCATCGGATCGGGGTTCGTCCCAGTTGGGGCCGCGAGACCTGCGTCGGGCAAAAACGGCGGGCTGATAATCATGATCGTTACCGTGTGTGGCTGTATTTGGCGCCGGGCTGGTAGTCGCTCACCGGCAGTTGCGGCAGATTGACGGACGTATTGCCGGGCCCCTCGAACGTGAATGAAGCCGCTCTGATGCGGAATTCGCCAGGGCAGTTGAAAACAACGCTGCCGTTCTCGATGGTCATTGACGCGCCGCCGCTGGCCACCATCGCCCTTGTCTTGGCACTCGTGAGCACGTTCGCGCCGGCGCTCGACACATGCAATTGCCGGTCGGAAAAGAGATCCATGGGCGCGCCTTGTGCCTGCAACTCGATTTTCCCTTTCGAGAAGATCTTGATGCCAAACTTGTGCGCGCACAGCGAGATCAGGTCCCCCGCCACCATGCGCAGTCGCTTGACGATGCTCACGTCCATATCCCGGCCTGCGGTGACGATTACGTTCTCGCCCGCCGAGTGCTGCGTCGATTTCGCTGTCACGAACGCCATGCCGCCAGGTGCACTCGCAAGCAGCCCCGCGTCGCGAAGCTGATTCAGGCCGTCGAGCAGCGCCGCCTGCGCCGCACGGTCAGCAGGGTCGGCCTTGGCCTGCGTCGTCGCTGCCGCAAGGTCCGTTACGCGCTGCAATGCTGCCTTCAGCTGCGCAATCGCGGCAGGCATATCGAGATGCGGCGTCTCGGAGCCGGCTGCCGCGTCCGCCGACAAAAACAACCCCTTCGGCGCGCGCACCGCGCCCCAGTGCTGCGTGGTCAGTTCGAAGCCCTCGCCGCGCTTGTGCTTCTCCGTGTCGACCAGATAGCCCATGTTGAGCGACGACTTCCCGAACACCGTCGCCAACCGAACGCCCTCGTGATTTTTCAGGTCTTCGAAGCGCAGCTTGTTGCCAAGCAACGGTGAACGGAACACCGCACGGCTATACCAGCCCTCCTTGCCATGCACCAGATCCCGCCGGGCGTAGTCATGAACCGCCCCGGCAATCAGCAACCGATCGCAATTGCCTTGCGTCGGGACAATGCGCACCTCCGTTCTTGGCAATAAGGGGATGTGCAAGCCACCCTGATACGACGCGGACGCGCGCAGCAGGCGCAACGGCATGCTGTTCGTGCCGCGCTTGCCGCTGTGCCGGGTGAACAGGAGCCTGACGCGATAGCGGCCATATTCGTCCATCCATGCGTACGGTTCGTCATCGACGGACTCGACCACACCGATCAGCATCCCGGTGATCCATCGCCAATGCCTTTCAGGAACGTATTCGGGCCGATAGGTCTGATGCGCCGGGATTGCTTCGAAGGTATTGATCGCCGACTGGCTGCGGCTACCGGTCGTAACGAGCTTCGTGATCACGATCCCGTGCGGCGCCTCGGGCACTACGTCATTGGTGATCCGCACCACCATGCCAGGCGTCATACCGATCACGTTACTCGTGCCCGCGAGCCGCATCTGCCGCGTGCGCAGTTCGTCACGCCGCGCATCAGCCAGCGCCTGCCCCTCTTCGATCGAATGGAAATGCTCGATGCCGCGGTTCACGCTCCCATAGACCGATCGATCGTCGTCGGCCACGACCGATTCGACCTGCAGCGGATCGTCGGGGATGCGATAGTTGTGGTCCCATTCGCGTACCGTCTGTGGCACCAGCGCGCGCGTGGCTTCCAACGTCAGAATCGCCTCGTGCCAACTCGTCAGGCCGGAGTGCGGCAGCAACGGCACTTCGAGCGCCCGCACATAGCCTCGCGCCGTATTGCCGAACACCAACGTGTCGCGTTGGGGGCCGTCCTCTTTCTTCGCCTGTTTGAAGTAGTAGTAGACGCCCGCGCGGCGGCAATGCCGATCGATAAAGTTCGCGACCGTCTCTTCGTACATCACGGTTTGTTCGAACTTCCCGTCAAGCCCTTCCAGCTCGAACTCGACGTCGAAGGACTGGAACAGACTGCGATCGACGATCACGTCGGTGAGCAACTCGCGCAAGGATCGGTCGAGAAACACGGCCGAGTCGTGCACCGATTCGAGCAGCGCGAACCGCGGCTTCAAATGAAGCTGATAGGTTGCCTCGTCACGCGTGGTCTTGATTCGCGTCCACTGCGTGACGACGCCGTGCACTGTGCGAGCGGTGTGGCGCACGGGGTCGATCAATCCCGGCAGGGACGGCACCGATGCATGCTCGTCGATCGTGAAGATCGCCGGCCGCCCGACGGTGGCCGCGCCGTCGATATGCTTGTCTGGAGACGTGACCGTGATGTCGGCCAGAAACGGCGTGTTCATCGCCTCAGTGAGCGTGAATTCGAACACGGAGAGCGCGGAAGCAAGCGTCGCGATCTCGAGATGAAGAGACTGGGTAACGATCGCGCTCGGGTGTTGGAGCACGTCCTGAATGGTTCGCATGGCCACCGTTGCATGACGGGTTGCATACATCGGCACGCCCCATTCGCTACGAACTCAGGGATACGATGCCGTCGAATTTTCCCGAGTTAAGCAAATTTTCATAATGAAATCCATGAGACAAATACGAAATTTCAAAATCAAATCAACGACAAGGAAATTAGGTTTGCGAATCGTTAAAATCTCGCAATTTTCCGTCAAGAATGCAATATCAGAATATTCCGAGAGATATCCATGCGATGATTTTTATTTCAATGGAATTACTGGAAAATTAACGAACACCGAAAGTTGGTGGCTGGTACCTGCTGCAAAGCAACACGACACACATCACGCAGCACCGGTTCGTACAATCCGTCGCCCCTAATCGCTCTGCCGGTATGTCGTCGAGCGGCTGCTCGAAGGATCTGACTGGCTGCTCGCGCAAGATATCGGCCGGCGGGCGTTCAACTCGGGCGTGATCGCGTTCTGGCGCACCGAACGTAACGATGCGATGCCGCGCGACATGATGACCACGATCGCCGCACGGCAGGACAGGTCGAGCGTCTATGCCAGCGATGGCAACCCGCTGCATTCATGCGCGCGATGGAGCGCGACGGGCGGTTGCACGGCGAAGGCGTGGCCGATCTCGTCAGCCTCGACACGCCCAGGCTGTTTCGCCGTGCGGACCGCTACATCGAGCATGACCAACGGATGTGGCCCGCCACGCGCGCGGACGATGGCGCACGACGGCGAACCGCCGCACTGAAGCCGCCGCTTCGGAATCGGAACCGCAAACTCCCGCGCCGGGTGGATTCAACCAGCCGGCGCGCGTCGGTTACCGTCAGATCGCCGCGATCGTCGGCGCCACGGCGGCCGGGTCGGTGATGCTCGGCTTACCGGTCTCGACGTGCCCCGCGATGCGGCGCACCCAGCCGGCATTGCCCGCCACCGCGAACTGCAGATCGTACCAGTGGCTGCTGCACGACAGGTCCCAGTGCGCTTCGACGCGCTGCCCGGCCGGAATCGTCAGCGTGCGCGCCGCGCCGCCGTACGCGACATCGGTCGCCGTGACCGTGAGCGGGCTGGCGCCCGCATTGGCGATCGTCACGTAAACGTCGCCGTTCGCGGTGTCATAGCACGGCGTGATTTCAGGCTTGGCAGCGGCATCCGCGGCAGCCGAACCCGCGAAACGCCGGAAATAGCCGTTCGGCCCCCACACGCTCACCAGGTAGTTGCCGTTCGCATCGAGCGCCCACGTATCGGTCAGCTGCTTGCCCGCTTCGACCGTATAGCGGCGCGGCATCGCGGACAGGTCGCCCGTGTAGACCCAGAAGTGCGCGCCCTGCGTGCCGGTATTCGCGAACGTCAGCGCGTAGCCTTGCGGCTGCAACTGGCCGGTGACATGCAATTCGTACGGCAGCGCGCGCGCCGGCCGCGTGCCCGGTTCCTGCGCGGTCACGACCTGCTGCGCGGTGCTGGCCGGCGCGGTCTGCGACGACGCGCGCGAGCATTGCAGATCCGCCTGCGCGACATACGCCTGCGTGTTCGGCAGGGCCGGCACCGTCGCATCCGATTTCGAGAAGTCGAGCGCCGACGTCAGGTCGCCGCAGATCGCGCGGCGCCACGGCGAGATGTTCGTTTCCATCACGCCGAAGCGCTTCTCGATGAATTGCAGCACCGACGTGTGATCGAACACCTGCGAGCAGACGAAGCCGCCCTTCGACCACGGCGACACGACGAACATCGGCACGCGCGGGCCGAGGCCGTACGGCAGGTTGTCGGCCGTATAGGTGCCGGCTTGCGTGGCGGTCACGACGTCGTGCCGCTCGAGCGACACGTCCACCGTGCTCATGCCCGAGCCCGGCAGCGTCGGCGCAGACGGCGGCACGACATGATCGAAGAAGCCGTCGTTCTCGTCGTACATGACGAGCAGGACCGTCTTGCTCCACACGTCCGGGTTGGACGTCAGCGCATCGAGGATCGTCGACAGATAGTACGCGCCGTACAGCGGCGTGAACTTCGGATGCTCGGAATACGCGGCGGGCGGCAGCAGCCACGACACCTGCGGCAGCGCATTCGCCTGCACGTCGGCCTTCAGTTGCGTGATCGGACGCGTGCTCATCCCGCGCGTCTGCAGCGACGAACCGGCCGGCGCGTTCACGAAGTTGCTGAAGCACGCGAGCATGTTCGTGCCGTAGTTGCCGGTGAAATTGTCGAACCCGGTGCCCTGCTGGTAGATCTGCCACGAGATGCCGGCTTTTTCGAGCCGTTCCGGGTAGGTCGTCCAGTTGAAGGGCGGCAGCTGAACCTTGTCGAACTGATTGTCGATATAGTCGGTGTTGTCGAGCAGCGGGCCGCCGCCCGTGCCGAGCGGATCGACCATGCCCGTCATCAGGTACATGCGGTTCGGGTGCGTGTTGCCGGGAATCGAGCAGAAGTAGTTGTCGCACACCGTGAACGCATCCGCGAGCGCGTAATGGAACGGGATGTCGTCGCGAACGTGATAGCCCATCGTCATGTTCGACTTCTGCACGGCCCACTGGTCCGCGCGGCCGTTGTCGATCGCACCGTGCGTCGTCGCCCACGTATGCGGGAGGCCGCCGATACATTGCGCGTTGACGCCCGGGTTGGTCGTGTCGTAGCGAAACGGCGCGATCACGCTCGACTTGTCTTCCTGACGCGGCTGGAACCACACCGGCTTGCCGTTCGGCAGCGTGACCGGGAAGCGGTCGTTGTAGCCGCGCACGCCGCTCAGGTGACCGAGGTAGTGGTCGAACGAGCGGTTCTCCTGCATGAACACGACGATGTGCTGCACATCCTGGATCGTGCCCGTCACGGTGTTCGGCTCGATCGCCAGCGCCTTGCGGATCGATTCCGGCAGCAGTGCGGTGGCGGCGGTCGCGCCGGCGAGGCCGGCCGAGAACTTCAGAAAGTCGCGTCGTGAATGAGTGGCCATGCTGATTGCTCTTGATGGGATTTCTGGTGGAAACGGCCGGTATCAGGAAGCAGGCGACGAAGCAGGCGCGGTGAAACCCGGCGGGCACCGCATCTGCGCGGTGGCGACCACGGCGCCGCCGCACGCGGCCTTCTGCTGCGCGACGGGCGCGGCGGGTGCGGTCAGGTCGTCGTTGCAGGCGCCGAGGACGGCGGTCAGCGCGATCAGACCGACGACCGCGAAAGGCCGTAGGGCCGACGTTCGCATAACGGTTCTCCGTGGGGATGGTGACGTGACGCGGCGCGAACCCGCGCCGGTCATATCGACGCCGAGATGCTATGTTCGACTTGTTACACGATGGTGTCGAGTGGCGGGAAGATCGAGGTGCGCGCAGCGGACGGCACCCGATGGTGTGGGAGGAGCAGCGAAGGTCGTAAGGCGTTCGAAAGACTGGCGCGAATCACGCGTCCTGCTTCATGTGTCGGCGCTATCGAAGCCGCGCAGTCCAGACGACGGGCGTACGGCGAACCGCAACGCATTTTTTGCGGGCCGGCCGCGACGGCAACCGGCCCGCGCACAAGAGCAAGGTCGGTTCAGCCTTCCGTCATCGTCAGCAACTGCGCGCCGTCGGCGACCTGGTCGCCGACGCCGTACAGCACTTCCGCGACGACGCCTGCGCTCGGCGCGCCGATCGTGTGTTCCATCTTCATCGCTTCCATCACGATCAGCGGCGTGCCGGCTTCGACCTTCTGGCCCGGCTCGACGAGCACCGCGATCACCTTGCCGGGCATCGGCGCGGTCAGGCGGCCGCCGCCGTGCTCCGCGTCGCCCGCATGCGCGAGCAGGTTGCGCCATTCGAACGTCTCGGCCGCGCCCTGCGTGAACACGTGGAACGTGTCGCCGTCCGCATACACGCGGCCGCTGCTGCGCACGCCGCCGAGCGTCACGTCGAAATCGAGCGGCGTGGCGCCGCGCGTCCACGCGAACGGTTGCGCGGCCGCGTCGCCGATCGCGATGCACGTGCCGGCGCCGTCGTCCTCGCAGGTCACCGTCACGTCCGCTTCGCGATCGATCGCATGCCATTCGAGCGTGCGGCGATAGCCGCCGTTCAGCCGCCAGTTCGACAGCGCGCGCCATGGCGACGCACCCTCGTGCGCGGCCGCATCGCGTTCGCGTGCGAGCAACGCCGCGCAAGCCAGCGCGAGCGCCGCACGCGGCGGTTGTTGCGGTGCGAACAGCGCATCGTGGTTGCGCTCGATCAGGCCCGTGTCGAGCTCGGCCGTCGCGAACGGCGCGCACGCGACGATCCGCTGCAGGAACGCGGCGTTCGTATGCAGGCCGACCACTTCGCACGCACGCAGCGCACGCAGCATCAGACCCAGCGCTTCCGTGCGGTCCGCGCCGTGCACGATCAGCTTCGCGATCATCGGATCGTAGAACGGCGTGATCGCATCGCCTTCGCGCACGCCGCTGTCGACGCGCACCGCAGCGCCGATGGCGAACTCGACGCCGGCCGGCAACCGCAGATGCTTCAGCGTGCCCGTCGACGGCAGGAAGCCGCGCGCGGGATTCTCCGCGTACAGGCGCGCCTCGAGTGCATGGCCGTTCACGCGCAATTCTTCCTGCTTCAACGGCAGCGGCTCGCCCGCCGCGACGCGCAGTTGCCATTCGACGAGGTCGAGCCCCGTGACCATCTCGGTCACCGGATGCTCGACCTGCAGGCGCGTATTCATTTCCATGAAGTAGAACGATTCGCCCGTCATGATGAATTCGACGGTACCGGCGCCGACATAGCCGACCGCGCGCGCGGCCGCGACGGCCGCTTCGCCCATCGCCTGGCGCACGTCCGGATGCAGGCCCGGCGCCGGCGCCTCCTCGAGCACCTTCTGGTGGCGGCGCTGCACCGAGCAATCGCGGTCGAACAGGTACACGGTATTGCCGAGCGTGTCGCCGAACACCTGCACCTCGACGTGGCGCGGGCGCGTCAGGTATTTCTCGATCAGCACGCGGTCGTTGCCGAAGCTGCTCGCGGCCTCGCGCTGGCACGACGCAAGCGCCGCCGGGAAATCGTCGGAGCGCTCGACCACGCGCATCCCCTTGCCGCCGCCGCCCGCGCTCGCCTTCAGCAGCACCGGATAGCCGATCGCGTCGGCTTCGCGATGCAGGCTGGCCGCGTCCTGGTCGTCGCCGTGATAGCCGGGCACGAGCGGCACGGCGGCCGCGTGCATCAGTGCCTTCGCGGCGGCCTTCGACCCCATCGCCGCGATCGCGTCGACCGGCGGCCCGATGAACACGATGCCGGCCGCTTCGCATGCGTGCGCGAAATCTTCGTTCTCCGACAGAAAGCCGTAGCCGGGGTGAATCGCCTGCGCGCCGGTCGCGCGCGCGGCTTCGATGATGCGCTCGACGCGCAGGTAGCTGTCTGCCGCGGCCGAGCCGCCGATATGCACGGCCTCGTCGCACGCGGCCACGTGTTTCGCGTTCGCATCCGCGTCGGAATAGACGGCGACGCTCGCGATCCCGAGACGTTTGCACGTCGCGGCGACGCGGCACGCGATTTCGCCGCGGTTGGCGATCAGAATCTTGTCGAACATGGCTTCGATGTCGTCCGGAAGGTTGGGGTCACGCGATCATTCACGCCACGACGGCGCACGCTTGTCGAGGAAGGACGCGATCCCTTCGCGCGCTTCCGCGCCGGCGCGGGTCTTCGCGATCCAGTCCGCGGTCTGCTCGATCAGCGCCGCGTCGAGCGGCCGGCCGGCCACGTCGGCGACGAGCCGCTTGCACGCCTTCACCGCGTCGGGGCCGTTCGCGACGAGCGTCGCGGCCAGCTTCGCGACCGTTTCGTCGAGCGCGTCGGCCGGCACCGCGTCGTGAATGAAGCCGAGCGACGCCGCGCGCGCGCTGTCGAACACTTCAGCCGTCGTGAAGTAGCGGCGCGCCGCGCGCTCGCCCATCGCACGCACGACGTACGGCGCGATCGTCGCCGGAATCAGCCCGAGCCGCGCTTCCGACAGGCAGAACTTCACGCCGTCGGCGGCGATCGCGATGTCGGCCGCCGCGACGAGGCCCACGCCGCCCGCATACGCGTCGCCGTGCACGCGCGCGATCACCGGCTTGCCGCAGCGATAGATCGCTTCGAGCATCCGCGCGAGCTTGCGCGCATCGGCACGGTTCTCGTCGTCCGAGTAACCGGCCATCTTCTTCATCCAGTTCAGGTCCGCGCCCGCGCAGAATGCGGCGCCTTCCGCGGCGAGCACGATCACGCGCACGCCTTCGTGCGCATCGAGCCATTCGAACGCGGTGGTCAGCTCGGCGATCGTCGTCTCGTTGAACGCGTTGCGCACGTCGGGACGCGCGAGCGTGACGGTCGCCACGCGGCCCGCCTCGCTTACCTTGATCGTTTCGTATCGCATCGGTCTGCCTCCCAGGCGTTACATGCGGAACACGCCGAAGCACGTGTCGTCGATCGGCGCGTTCATCGACGCGGCGAGGCCGAGCCCGAGCACGTCGCGCGTCTGCGCGGGATCGATCACGCCGTCGTCCCACAGCCGTGCGCTCGCGTAGTACGGATGCCCCTGGCGCTCGTACTGGTCGCGGATCGGCTGCTTGAATGCCTCCTCTTCTTCCGGCGACCATGCGCCGCCCTTCGCCTCGATGCCGTCGCGGCGCACGGTCGCGAGCACCGACGCCGCCTGTTCGCCGCCCATCACCGAGATGCGCGCGTTCGGCCACATCCACAGGAAACGCGGGCCGAACGCGCGGCCGCACATCCCGTAGTTGCCGGCGCCGAACGAGCCGCCGATGATCACCGTGAATTTCGGCACCTTCGCGTTCGACACGGCCGTCACCATCTTCGCGCCATGCCGCGCGATGCCTTCGTTCTCGTACTTGCGGCCGACCATGAAGCCCGTGATGTTCTGCAGGAACACGAGCGGGATCTTGCGCTGGCAGCACAGCTCGATGAAATGCGCGCCCTTCACGGCCGATTCGGAAAACAGGATGCCGTTGTTCGCGACGATTCCGACCGGATGGCCCCAGATGTGCGCGAAGCCGGTGACGAGCGTCGTGCCGTAGCGCGCCTTGAATTCGTCGAATTCCGAATCGTCGACGATCCGCGCGATCACCTCGCGCACGTCGAACGGCTTGCGCGTATCGGCCGGGATCACGCCGTACAGGCTCTTCGCGTCGTAGCGCGGCGGCTTCGGCTCGCGAAGCTGAACCGGCGACGCGATCTTCGGCGCGAGGTGACCGACGATGGTGCGTGCGATCGACAGCGCATGCGCGTCGTTCTGCGCGAGATGGTCGGCCACGCCCGACAGGCGCGTATGCACGTCGCCGCCGCCGAGATCCTCGGCGCTCACTTCCTCGCCGGTCGCGGCTTTCACGAGCGGCGGCCCGCCGAGAAAGATCGTGCCCTGGTCCTTCACGATGATCGACTCGTCGCTCATCGCCGGCACGTAGGCGCCGCCGGCCGTGCACGAGCCCATCACGACGGCGATCTGCGCGATCCCCGCGGCCGACATCGTCGCCTGGTTGTAGAAGATGCGGCCGAAGTGGTCGCGATCGGGAAACACGTCGTCCTGGTTCGGCAGGTTCGCGCCGCCCGAATCGACGAGGTACACGCACGGCAGCCGGTTTTCCGCGGCGATCTCCTGCGCGCGCACGTGCTTCTTCACGGTGATCGGATAGTAGGTGCCGCCCTTGACCGTCGCGTCGTTGCACACGATCACGCATTCGCGGCCGGCGATGCGGCCAATCCCGGTGATGACGCCCGCGCCCGGCGCGTCGTCGTTGTACATGCCGTTCGCCGCGAGCTGCGAGAACTCGAGGAACGGCGCGCCCGGATCGAGCAGTTGCGCGATGCGATCGCGCGGCAGCAGCTTGCCGCGCGACAGGTGCTTGTCGCGCGCGGCCTGGCCGCCGCCCTGCGCGAGCTGTTCGATCTTCGCGCGCAGGTCGGCGACGAGCGCCTCGAGCGCCGCGGCATTCGCGCGGAAGTCTTCCGAACGCGGGTTCAGTTTCGATTCGATGATCGGCATCGACGGGGCTCCGTTCGCGTGACGTGGGGCGTTACATCGTTTCCGCGAACAGCTCGCGGCCAATCAGCATCCGGCGGATTTCGCTCGTGCCGGCGCCGATCTCGTACAGCTTCGCATCGCGCCACAGGCGGCCCACCGGGTATTCGTTGATGTAGCCGTTGCCGCCGAGAATCTGGATCGCCTCGCCGGCCATCCACGTCGCCTTCTCGGCCGTGTAGAGAATCACGCCCGCGCAGTCCTTGCGCACCTGCCGAATGTGGTCGCTGCCCGCCGAGTCGAGATGGCGGCCGACCGCGTACAGATACGCGCGACACGCCTGGAACGTGGTGTACATGTCGGCGACCTTGCCCTGGATCAGCTGGAATTCGCCGATCGCCTGGCCGAACTGCTTGCGGTCGTGGATGTACGGCACCACGGCGTCGAGGCACGCGGCCATGATGCCCGTCGGGCCGCCCGACAGCACCGCGCGTTCGTAGTCGAGGCCGCTCATCAGCACCTTCACGCCGCCGTTCAGCTGGCCGAGGATGTTCTCTTCCGGCACCTCGACGTCCTGGAACACGAGCTCGCCCGTGTGCGAACCGCGCATGCCGAGCTTGTCGAGCTTCTGCGCGACGGAGAAGCCCTTCATCCCCTTCTCGACGATGAACGCGGTGATGCCGCGCGGGCCGGCTTCGATGTCCGTCTTCGCATACACGACGAGCGTGTCGCAATCGGGGCCGTTGGTGATCCACATCTTCGTGCCGTTCAGCACGTAGCGGTCGCCGCGCTTGTCCGCGCGCAGCTTCATGCTGACGACGTCGGAGCCGGCGTTGGGCTCGCTCATCGCGAGCGCGCCGATGTGTTCGCCCGACACGAGCTTCGGCAGGTACTTCCGCTTTTGCGCGTCGGTGCCGTTGCGGTGGATCTGGTTCACGCACAGGTTCGAGTGCGCGCCGTACGACAGGCCGATCGACGCCGACGCGCGCGAGATCTCCTCCATCGCGACCATGTGCGCGGTGTAGCCCAGGTTCGCACCGCCGTATTCCTCGGAGACGGTCATCCCGAGCACGCCGAGATCGCCGAACTTCTTCCACAGATCCATCGGAAACTGGTCGGTGCGGTCGACCTCCGCCGCGCGCGGCGTGATTTCCTTCGCCGCGAACGTCGCGACGGCGTCGCGCAGCATCTCGATGTCTTCACCGAGCATGAATTGCACGCCGGGCAGGTTGATCATGTCTCCTCCGTCTCCAGAAAGTGTGTCGCACTCACCGATTTCTGAGTTTCGCTCAGATCGAATGAATACGCCGATTCATTGACCAATACAGCGGAAATTTTGCACAGTTTCGCGCCTTGCCCGGTTCGCCGTCAATAGTTTTTTGAGTGATACTCAGATATGATGCGAAGATGACAGCCGCTCCCGCCGACACCATGACCGCCACCGCCAAAGCCGATCGCGCCGACGCGTCGCGCGCGCCCGTCGGGCGCAAATCCCAGCAGCGCGTGCAGGACATCCTGCGCGCCGGCCGTGAAGTGTTCGCCGAAAAAGGTTACGAGCATGCGACGGCCGCCGAGATCGCGCAGCGCGTGGGCGTGTCGGAGGCGACGGTGTTCAGCTATTTCCGCGGCAAGCGCGAGCTGTGCGCGCGTGTGATCGCCGACTGGTACGACGAAATCATCGCCGCGTTCGAACACGGGATGCCGCGGGACGCGTCGGTGCAGCAGCAGTTCGCGTTCATCGTGCGCACGCACCTGCGGCTGATGCTCGTGAACGGCACGGGGCTGTGCGCGCTGGTGCTGTCGGAAGGCCGTGCGAAGCAGCATGCGCTGAGCGACGAGCTCACCGCGCTGCAGCGCCGCTACACGGCGCCGTTGATGGACGTGCTCGCGCGCGGCCAGGCGGCCGGGCAGGTTCGCGCGGATCTGCCGCTGAGCCTGCTGCGCTCGATGGTGTTCGGGCCGATGGAGCACGTGCTGTGGGATGCGATCCTCGGGCACCGCAAGCTCGATACCGAAACGACGGCCACGCAGTTGATCGACATGCTGTGGGCGGCCGTGCAGCCGCCGGCGCCGGAACAGGCGGCGCTCGTGCGCTTCAGAAACGAAGTGGCCGAAGCCGTGCGGCGGCTGGAAGAGCAAGCGTCACGCGGGTGACGGCCGGCGCAGCGCGCGCCGCCGTTCCGCGCCGTCGCCCGGCGCCGCTACGAATCCTCGCTCACCCGCAGCGGCGCGCGGCTCTGCTCGTTGTTCAAATGGACGAACTTGCGCAGCAGGCGCATCAGTTCCTCCGCATCGTCCTCACCCATCCCGTCGAACAGGCCCGCGCGCAGTTCCTTCACCGACGGAATCAGGTGCGTGAGCAGCTCGACGCCCGCCGGCGTCAGCAGCAGCCGCCGCTGACGCCGCGGCAGCACTTCGCGGACGATCAATCCTTTCGCCTCGAGCCGGACCGCGAGATCGGCCGTCGTCGACGTGTCGAGCGCGACCCGCTGCGCGAGCGTCACCTGATCGAGCCCCGGATTCTCGTACAGCATCCGCAGCACCGCGTACTGCACGGGCGTCACGTCCCTGCCGAGCTTCTCGTAGAACATCGCAACCGCGATCTGGTGCGCGCGCCGGATCAGGTGCCCGGGTTCGTCGTACAGGTCGATCGGGAAAGCCGGCAGGTCGGCGGGATTCGTTTTTTCCATGGATGAGTCGATGACATAGGCGGCGCGCACCGGTTGCGCGCGCCGTCGGCATGGCGCTGTCTCGCGCCATTTCCCGGGAAAACCAGTATACCGCTCGCCTTGTCCCGCCCCCTATCAGTGAGTACACTGAATCTCATTCAGTACACGGAATGAAGATCGGGCCGCTTCCCCGGCGGCACCGCCCCGAAGGAGACAAGGAACATGTTTCTCAAGAATGCCTGGTACGTGGCGTGCACGCCCGACGAGATCGACGGCAAGCCGCTGGGCCGCAAGATCTGCAACGAATCGATGGTGCTCTACCGCGCGGCGGACGGCCAGATCGCCGCGCTCGAGGATTTCTGCCCGCACCGCGGCGCGCCGCTGTCGCTGGGGTTCGTGCGCGACGGCGTGCTCGTGTGCGGCTATCACGGGCTCCAAATGGGCTGCAACGGCAAGACGGCCGGCATGCCGGGCCAGCGCGTCGGCGGTTTTCCGTCGATTCGCAGCTTTCCGGCGGTCGAGCGGTACGGCTTCGTGTGGGTGTGGCCGGGCGACGCGTCGGAGGCCGATCCCGCCAAGCTGCCCGCGCTGGCATGGGCCGAGGATCCGGCCTGGGCGCACGGCGGCGGCCTGTATCACATCCGCTGCGACTACCGGCTGATGATCGACAACCTGATGGACCTCACGCACGAGACGTACGTGCATGCGACGAGCATCGGCCAGAAGGAAATCGACGAAGCGCCGCCGAAGACGACCGGCCACGGCGACGAAGTCGTCACGAGCCGCTTCATGGAGAACGTGATGCCGCCGCCGTTCTGGCGGATGGCGCTGCGCGGCAACGGGCTCGCCGACGACGTGCCGGTCGACCGCTGGCAGATCTGCCGCTTCACGCCCCCGAGCCACGTGATGATCGAAGTAGGCGTCGCGCATGCGGGCCACGGCGGCTACGACGCGCCGGCGGACAAGAAGGCGTCGTCGATCGTGGTCGACTTCATCACGCCCGAAACCGACACGTCGATCTGGTATTTCTGGGGGATGGCGCGCAATTTCCGGCCGGACGACGACGCGCTGACCACCGAGATCCGCGAAGGCCAGGGCAAGATCTTCGCGGAGGATCTGGAGATGCTCGAGCGCCAGCAGCGCAATCTCGAGCAGTGGCCCGAGCGCACGCTCCTCAAGCTCAACATCGACGCCGGCGGCGTGCTGTCGCGCAAGGTGATCGACCGGCTGCTCGCCGCCGAAAACGCCGCGAGCCCGCCGCGGCCCGCGATTCCGGTCGCGCACGTCAAGGAGGCGTCATGAGCGACGCGACGTTGACGGTCCGGGTGGCCCGCAAGTGGCGGGAAGCGCGCGACATCTGCGGCTTCGAATTCGTCAGCGACGACGGCTCGCCCTTGCCGCGCTTCGACGCCGGCGCCCATATCGACGTGCATCTGCCGGGCGGGCTCGTCCGCCAGTACTCGCTGTGCAATCACCCCGGGCAACGCGATCGCTATCAGATCGCTGTGCTGCGCGAGGCCGAAGGCCGCGGCGGCTCGCGCGCGATTCACGACGAAGTCCGGCAAGGCGATACCGTGCGGATCGGCATGCCGCGCAATCAATTCCCGCTCGCCTCCGACGCACCGCACCATCTGCTGCTCGCCGGCGGGATCGGTGTCACGCCGATTCTGAGCATGGCGGAACGGCTGTTCTCGACCGGCACGCCGTTCGACATGCACTACTGCGCGCGTTCGGCCGATCGCATGGCCTTCGTCGAGCGGATCAACGCAGCCGGTTTCCGTGATCGCACCCGCTTCCACGTCGACGACGGCGACCCGGCGCAACGTTTCGACCTGGCCGCCGTGCTCGCGGCCGCGCCCGAAGGCACGCATCTGTACGTATGCGGCCCGCGCGGCTTCATGGAGGCGGTGCTGAACGCCGCGCGCGAGCGCCACTGGGACGAAGCGCGGCTGCACTACGAATTCTTCGGCGGCGCGGTCACGCCATCCGGCGCCGATCGCGCATTCCAGATCCGGATCGCAAGCAGCGGCCAGACGATCGACGTGCCGGCCGAATGCACGGTCATCGCGGCGCTGGCGGCGCACGGCGTCGACGTGCTGACCTCGTGCGAGCAAGGCGTGTGCGGCACCTGCCTGACCCGCGTGCTCGAAGGCGAGCCCGATCATCGCGATTCATATCTGACCGACGACGAAAAGGCGGCCGGCGACCAGTTCATGCCCTGCTGCTCGCGGTCGCGCACCGACCTGCTGGTACTCGATCTGTAGAGCGGCAGACGGGCTGCCGGACGCGCGGCGGCCGACCACGATAACGGAAACGATCAATGGCGAATCCTGCCCGCCGTCGGTCAATACGCCTGAATTCCCGACCGATCGATGGTGCTGCAACCCGAATCCGCGTGACCCTCGCACGCCGGCGCCGCCCATCGCTCGGCTCAATCGGCGAGCCGGCAATGCGTCAGCTTCAACCCCGGCAGCACCGGCGCGTCGATATAGCCTTCGTTCACGCAACTGAACCGGAAAGCCGCGGACGTGACGAACGGCTTGATCTCGCCGCCGGGGAATTTCGGCTTCAGCGCGCCCTGGTCGGCCACGTCGAAATGCGTGTCGAACTGCTCGCCGTCGGCCGTCAGCGCGCCGAAGTACGTGCCGCCCGGGTCGCTACCCATCCGGATCACGGCGCCGACGAACGTGAGGCGCTTGCCGTCGTACTTCGTCTTCGCGGCGGCCATGTCCCGCGTATAGGCCTCGATCACGGCGCCGTAATGCGCGTCGATCGCGGGTTCGGCGTTCGACGCCGCACCGGCCGCCTGGTGAACGCCCGCCAGCAGCGTGCAGGCAGCAAGCGCGGCCGCCGCGAATGGTGCGGAAATCTTCTTCATGGGTGGTCTCTCCCGTCCAGCGTGGTGGTTGAAATGATCGAACCCGGCGCGATGCCGGTTGAATTCGCTTCCGTTGATTTAATCGTTCGAATGGCGGTACGCGGCTGCGATCACTTCATCCGCCCGCGTGGTCGCGCGCGGCGCATGGCATCGCGCTGAATGCGACGTGGCAGGAAGATGACATGGTGCGGCCCCCGGTTCTCTCTCGTTGAATTTCACTGCGTCTGATTTTGGCCGCTACGGTAGCAGACGGCCGACAGGCCGGCAACCGAGGGCCGAGCATCGTCCTGCCGCCCCATTACAATTGCAAATGGTTCTCATTACATATATCATGCGCGTCCTGTACGCAACGCAATGTCGCGGCCCGCGCCGCGATCCTTAGCATTCCTCTTCCCGCATCGATTCATGCCATCCCGTCGAATGTCCTGCCGCGCCCGGGCCGCGCGTCCGTGGCGCACGCGCCTGCCTGCCCTGCTCACCCTGTGCGTCGCGAGCGGCGCGCATGCGGCCGGCACCGAACCCGTTGCACCCGCACCTGCGACCGCCGTCGAACACGAACTCCCGGCGATCAGCGTCAATGCATCGGCCGCCGTCGACCCGACGATCGGCTATCAGCCGCGCACGACGAGCATCGCGGGCGGCGACGACCGGGCGCTGAAGGAGATTCCGCAATCGGTCGCGGTGGTCAGCAGCAGCGTGATGCAGGACCAGCAGGCGCGCTCGCTCGACGACGTGCTCGGCAACATCAGCGGCGTCACGCAGACCAACACGCTCGGCGGCACGCGCGACGCGTTCATCAAGCGCGGCTTCGGGTCGAACAACGACGGCTCGGTGCTGGTCGACGGCGTACGCACGCCGGTGCTGCACAGCTATCTCGCGACGATCGACCGCGTCGAAGTGCTGAAGGGCCCCGCTTCGCTGCTGTACGGAATGCAGGACCCGGGCGGCGTGATCAACCTCGTCACGCGCAAGCCGGAAGACACGTTCGGCGGCTCGATCTCCGCGTCGCGCACGAACCACGGCGGCAGCAGCGCACAGTTCGATCTCACGGGCCCGCTCGGCAAGCCTGGCCAGATCGCGGGCGGCACGCTCGCATTCCGGCTGACCGGCGAATACGACATGAGCCGCTACTGGCGCAGCTTCGGCCGCGAGCGCAACGCATTGATCGCGCCCGCGCTGTCGTGGCACGACGCGAACACGTCGATCGACGTCAGCTACCAGTACGTCGATTACACGATGCCGTTCGACCGCGGCACCGTGCTCGTGAACGGCCAGCTCGACGATGCGCTGCGCTATCGCCGCTACGAGGAAGCGTGGTCGCAAAGCAGCGGCATTCAGGAAACGCTGCGTACGCGTATCGAACACCGCTTCTCCGATGCATGGCGCGTGCGCGCAACTTACGGCTGGGGCCGCGATCGCTACGATCAATACCTCACCCGCGCCACCGCGTTCAACAGCAGGACCGGCGCGCTGACGCGCTCGTCCGATGCGAACCTCGGGCGCAACGACTCCGACCAGATCGCGACGCTCGGCCTGCTCGGCAACGTCACGCTCGCGGGCATGCAACACGCGATCTACGTCGGCGGCGAATACGAGCGGCAGCGCAGCTTCCGCGGCGACACGATCCGCGGCAAGGCGACGACGGGCTTCGATCTTTACGATCCCGTGTACGGCCTGCTCGCGCCGGGCGGCATACCCAACGCGAAGCAGAGCGATTCGCGCTCGGTCGTGCATGCGTATTCGACGATCGTGCAGGACTCGGTGAAGATCACCGAACGCCTCACCGCGGTCGGCGGCCTGCGGTGGGAAAACTGGCAGCAGGAGTCGGGGATGGGCCGGCCGTTCGTGTTCGCCGACCGCTCGCGCGGCAGCGTCTGGCTGCCGCAGTTCGGGCTCGCGTATGCGTTGACGCCGGCGCTCACCGCCTACGCGAACGTGAGCCGCTCGTTCAAGCCGAACGTCGCGTCGAACGTTGCCGCGCCGCTCGCGCCGGAATACGGGCGCGTGCTCGAGGCCGGGCTGAAGTTCAGCCTGAAGCCCGCGATCACCGGCACGCTCGCCGTATATCAGATCGACAAGCGCAACGTGGCGGTCACGGTCGGCGACATCACGTCGACGATCGGCACCGCGCGCTCGCGCGGGATCGAGCTCGACGTCGCGGGGCAGATTACGCGCCACCTGAGCGTGATCGGCAGCTACGCGTACACGAACGCGAACGATCGCGACAGCAACACGCCGCTCGTCAACGTCGCGCGCCACACCGGCAGCCTGTTCGCGGTATACGACACGGCCATCGCGAACTTGCCCGGGCGCTGGCGCTTCGGCGGCGGCGCACGTCTCGTCGGCGCCCGCTCCGGCGACACCGCGAACAGCTTCACGCTGCCCGGCTACGTGACCGTCGACGCATTCGCGGCCTACGAGACGACGATCGGCAAGTTTCCGACCCGCTTCCAGCTCAACGTGAAGAACCTGCTCGACAAGACCTACTATCCGTCGAGCAACAGCAACCTGATCGTCGCGGTCGGCGAGCCGCGGCTCGTCACGCTGACGACGACGGTATCGTTCTGACGGGCCCGCGCGATCACGGACGCCAGCGATACACGACGATGCTCGACCCGTTGTAGTTGTCCTTCGTGATCACGTACTCGCCGTTCGAGCGCAGGTACGCGCGCACGCCGTACATCGAGTCGACGTCGTTGCCGACGTCCATCGCCGACGGATTCGAGTTCGTCAGCGTCGTGACGAGCGCACCCGTGTTCAGGTCGAATACGTCGATGTTCGGCACCGTGTGCACATAGCCGACGAACAGATAGTGCCCGGCCGCCGCGATCGATTTCGGGTTCGCGCTCGTCAGGTTGATCACCGGGTTCGGCGCGCTCGTGTTGCCGTTCTTCCAGCCGCGATAGACCTCGATGTGCCCGTTCATCGCCGTCCAGTCCCAGTTGCCCGCGAGGCCCTGCGCGAGGATCATCGTGTCGCTGTCGGCCTGGTAGATGATGCGCGTGACGGGCGCCACGCTGCTCGGCACGGGCGTCGTCACCGGCTTGCCCCATGACGGCTTGCCGGTCGCGTCGAAGCCCGTCATCGGATAGCGCGTGATCACGTTGGAGCCGTTCAGCCCGGCCCACACGTCGCCGTTGCCGTCGATGTCGAAACCGGCCGTCACCTGCAGCGTCGTGTTGAACGGCTTGCCGGGCAGCGAGCCGGCCGGAATCGCGATATAGCCGCTCGCGGTGTTGAAGTAATAGAAGTTGAAGTTGCCCGGGTTCTGGCCCGATGCGACGAGAATCCGGTTGCCGCCGACCGCCACGAGCTGGCCGAAGTGCTGGCCGCGCTGATAGTCGTTCATGTCGAGGCGCGGATCTTTCGGATAGGTGAACGGGTCGATCGTGTTCGCGACGAACGTGCCGCCCGCGGTGCCCGTGTACACGTTGTTGCCGCTGAAGAACAACGCGCCGTCGGTCGCGGGGTCGGGCGCGGCGACGCCCTCGAAGTTCAGCGCCTGCAGCTTCCATTGCAGCGTGCCGACCGGGCTGTACGAATGCAGATCGGTGCTGCCGTTGCGGCCGAGATCCCAGCCGCCGCCCCAAGCGTTGTTCAGCACGTACAGGTTGCCGGCCGCATCCTTGCCGAGCGCCGCGACGCGCGTGAAGCGCTTGTCGCCGACCTGCCCCTTGATGCCCGTCGTCGTGTCGAGATAGCCGCCCTGCACGCCGAACGTGCCGACCTGCACCGGCAACCCGGGCAGCCCGCCGTACACCTTGATGTTCATGTCGGGCCCTTCGTCGCCCACCATCAACCGGCCCATCGGCGCATCGAAGTACAGCGACGCCGGCCGCGCGCCGGCCGCCATCTGGAGCGTGTTCATCGCCGCACCGGTCGGGCTGAACTGCGCGACGACGCCCGCGCTCTTGCGCGCGACCCACAGGTTGCCGGCCGCATCGAGCGCCAGCGCGCCGGGGCCCGTGACGCCGATGTCGCGCTGCCATACGCCGTCGGTCGTGTAGACGCGCACGCGGTTGCCGTAGAAGTCGCTCACGTACAGCAGGTTGCCGGCCGTCGCGAGGCCCGTGATCACGTCCGCATACTGGATGCCCGTCCACGTGCTGACCGGAATGCGGAGGTCGCGCTGGTTCGTGCTTCGGTTGTAGCGGCCCACCGAGCCGCTGCCGAACGTGCGGTTGTAGCCGAGTGCGACGAACAGCGACGTCGAATTGCCGGTGATCGCGCCGCCGTGGAATTCGTCGTGAATGCCGATCGTGCCGAGCGGCTGGCCGTTCTGGTAGATCGCGACGCCGCCCGCGTTCTCGTCCCAGCGCGACGCCGTGTAGATCACGCCTTCGGGCGCGACCCACATCGAGCGCGCGCCGTTGCCGACGTGCGAGGCCAGCGTGCCGTACGTGTTCGCGAGCCAGTCGGTCGAGTATTGCGCCTGCGCGTGGCTCGCCGGCGCCAGCATCGCGATGCACATTCCGAGCAACGCCGCGCGGATTTGTTTCATTGACATGAATAATGCTCCCAGACGAACCATCGTCGACACTGTAAATCGCGGCGCGTGAAATATTGGTGATTCCGGAAAATTCGCATTCGCCGTTCCCCGGAATTATTCACTCCGCGCCTTTTGCCGTCCGGGGCTTTTTCGTCAACGATCGCAAAATCGCCTAACCCGCGCCCATACGGCCTTCCAGCGTGCAGCTCCAGCGCATTTCCCGGCATTTTCTTCCGGATCACGCAATGCAAATACGTCATTTTTTCTGCCACGACCGCATTGCTTTTTCATTCCCCGGAAATCGTTTCTATTATTACAAATCGAAATCGAAATGAAAGAAAAAAATTATTCGGTGCGATCGGAAATGCGTGATCCTGCAACGGACGGGAAAGCGGGAGGAAAAGCAGGAATGCGGAGGGGAAAGTCGCGCGCCGGCCGTACCGGCTCCGCTGCAGATCGCCGGATAATTGCCATCGCAAGCACGCGCACGCAGCCTGTTCGGCACGACGCGCACGCCGAGCCGATCCGTTCCGAACACGATCTCGCCGCGCGGCGCGACGGTCGCCGCGCCGCACCGGCACTGCGGACAGCGTTCGCGTCATGCCGCCGCCTCGAAAAGGGCGGCGGCGGTACAGGAGCATGCGCGCCACGAGGCCCGCATCGTCCGCGAGCCCCGTTGCACGCGCAACGGCCGCCGCGTCAGAACTTCTGGCGCAGCCCGAGGCTCACGATCGCCTGCGACCGCGAATCGGACGAATGGCCGTTCGCCTTGTCCGACACCGACGCGGTCGCGGCGACCGGCCGGCCGAGCGCGTCGAGCGTCGTGCCGGACGCATGCTGGTACGCGCCGAGCAGGTACACGCTGGTGCGCTTCGACAGGTCGTAGACCGCGCCGAGCGTGACGTTGTGATACTGCGCGCGGTTGTCGATGCCGTCGACGTCGCTGCCACGCGTGTAGCTGTAGCCCGCGAACAGCTGCGTCTGCGGCTGCACGTTCCAGCGCGTGAACACGCCAGCGACGTTGAACGTCGCATGGCCGCTGAACAGCGACTGCGCGCCGCCGCGATACTGCACGTTGCTGTAGTTCACGCCGACGACGGCCGGCCCGAAGTTGTACGTCGCGCCCGTCGCGATCACCTGCTGCGACTTCGCGCTCGCATAGCCTTCGTTGATCGACGAATTGAACAGACCGTCGTCGGTGCTCCGCCACTTGCCTGCCGTCGGGTCGGTCGCGCCGGTCTTGCTGTTGTCCGAGCGCTCGTAGCCGACACCCACGCGCAGCGGGCCGGCCGCGTACGCGGCGCCGACGCTCCACGTGTTGCGCTGCTTCATGCTCCCCGGCTGGCCGCCGAAGCCGTACAGCGCGCCGAACGTGAAGCCCGAGTAGTTCGCGCTCGTGTACTTGATCGCACTGTCGACGCGCGCGGTCTGGTCGAGATCGTCGATGTCGCCCGGGTGCGCGCCGAAGCCGCCGATGAACGACGACGGGCCGACCGGGCTCACGAAATCGTCGAGCGACGTGTACTGGCGGCCGAGCGTGATCGTGCCGTAGCGGTCGCTGCCGACGCCGACGAACGCCTGCCGGCCGAACTGGCGGCCGCCCTGGCCCGACGTGCCGTTCGTGATGTCGAAGCCGTTCTCGAGGACGAACAGCGCGCGCATCCCGCCGCCGAGATCCTCGGAGCCCTTGATGCCCCAGCGGCTGCCGGACAGGTTGCCGGTCGTGAGCCCGACGTTCGAATGCCCGGTGTACGCGCCCGCCGAGCCGACCCGTTCGTTGCTGCGATAGGTCACGCCCGCATCGACGATGCCGTACAGCGTGACGGAGCTTTGCGCGGCGGCGATACCCGCGAGCGAGAGCAGCAGCGGGGCTGCGATCAGTTGCTTGTTCATGGTTTCGTGTCTCCGGGCGGTGAACCCGTTGTTCTGGCTGTTTGCGAGTAGCGAGCGGGCGCCGACATCCGCCGGCGGTGCAAGGCCGGCGACGTCCGCGCGCGACGACGCGGCGGGCGTGCCCGCTGCGGCCGGTATGGTAGTTGGAACCGGTTCCGTTCCAAAGCGGAATAATGACAACAGTTTCTTGTCAAAATCGCGATAGTCGGAGACGGCGCCGAGGCGGCGGCGCCTGTACAGCGCGGGGCGGCGCGGACGATAATCGGCTGCGCGCCTTCCACCGGGAGCTTCTTCATGCATGAAACGACCCTGCTGGTCTTCTCCGCCGTCGCGTTCGTCGGCATCGCGACACCCGGCCCGACCGTGCTGCTCGCGCTGACCAACGGCTCGCGCTACGGCGTGCGCCGCGCGGCCTACGGTTTCGCGGGCGCGATGCTGTCCGACTTCGTGCTGATCGTCGCGGTCGCGCTCGGCCTCGGCGCGCTGCTGATGGCGTCGGCGTTCTGGTTCTCGGTCGTGAAGTGGCTCGGCGCCGCCTACCTCGCCTATGTCGGCATCCGGTTGCTGATGTCGAAGGGATCGCTCGACGTCGCGGCCGCGCAAGGCGACACGGCATCCGGACGCACCGGACGCAACGCGTCGATCTTCGCGCAAAGCTTCCTGACCGCGGTGACGAACCCGAAGGGCTATCTGTTCTTCTCCGCGTTCCTGCCGCAGTTCCTCGATCCGGCCGCGCCGCTCGCGCCGCAGTACGTCGCGCTCGCGGTCACGTTCGCGCTGCTCGACGGCGCGGTGATGTTCGGCTACGCGCTGCTCGGCGCCCGTGCGGTGCGGCTGCTGAAGCGCTCGGGCGCGCTGTGGCTCGAGCGCACGTGCGGGGCGATGCTGCTCGCGCTCGCCGGCTCGCTGGCGCTGTACCGGCGCCATGCCGCGTAGGCGCCGGGTACGATGAAAATCGCCGCGCCGCCCTGCTCCGGATTTCCCGGCCTGTCGCTCAGGCAACTCGAACGCGCGGACCTCGACGCGTGGTACGCGTACCTGTCGAACCCGGCCGTTTTCCGCCACACGAGCTGGAACCTGCGCTCGCCCGGCGATCTGCTGCCGCTGTTGGACAGCATCGAATCGGCCGATCCGGATTCGATCCGGCGTCTCGCGATCGTCGATACCGAATCCGGCGCGCTCGCCGGGACGATCGGGCTGCATACGGTGTCCACCGCGAACCGCTCGGCGGAGATCGCGTACGACCTCGCGCCTTCGCACTGGGGGCGCGGCATCGCGAGCGCGGTGTGCGAAGCCGTCACCGCGTGGGCGTTCGCCGAAGGGGGCTTCATCCGCATGCAGGCCGTCGTGCTGACCGGCAACGCGGGCTCCGCGCGCGTGCTGCAGAAGTGCGGCTACCGCTACGAAGGGCTGCTGCGCGCGTACAAGATGGTGCGCGGCACGCCGGGCGATTTCGCGATGTACGCACGGCTCGCGACCGACTGACGCGCCGCCCGCGGCCTCACGTGCCGACGCCGTGACGCGATTGGACGGCTCGCGCCGAATTGGCGACAATCGCCGTTCCCCTCATCGACGCTCCGCCATGAAAATCGCCGCGCTGTCCGATATCCACGGCAACCTCGCCGCGCTCGACGCGGTGCTCGACGACGTCCGGCGCCGCGGCGCCGACGTGATCGTCAATCTCGGCGACATCGTGTCGGGCGCGCTCCATCCGGCCGAAACGGCCGACCGCCTGATCGCGCTCGACCTGCCGACCGTCAAGGGCAATCACGAACGGCAGTTGCTCACCGAGGATCGCGACGCGATGCGGCTGTCGGATCGCTGGGCGCACGACACGCTGCGCGCCGACCACCGCACGTGGATCGCCGCGCTGCCCGAACGCCTGATGCTCGACGGCGACGTGCTGATGGTGCACGGCACGCCGGCCAGCGACCTCGTCTATTTCCTCGAAACGGTCACGCCCGACGGCTGCCGCGCGGCCACGCCCGACGAGGTCGCGCAGCGTGCGGGCAACGAAACGGCCTCGCTGATCCTGTGCGGCCACACGCACGTGCCGCGCGCCGCGAAGCTCGACGACGGCCGGCTGATCGTCAATCCCGGCAGCGTCGGGCTGCAAGCGTATACGGACGATCTGCCGCATCCGCACCGGATCGAGACGGGTTCGCCGCATGCGCGCTACGCGATGGTGTCGCGCACCGCCGCCGGCTGGAACGTCGAATTCCATGCGGTCGAATACGACTGGCACACGGCCGCGGCCATCGCGGCCTCGCGCGGGCGCGACGACTGGCGCGTCGCGCTGCGCACCGGCCGCTGCTGACGCACTCGCGCCGCTCGTCGACGCGCAGCCGAGACGCGTGTGACGTCGCACGCATCCCGCACATCGCACGCTTCGGCACACGCCCGACACCGCGACGCTCGCGCGCCGCGTCGCTTCACCCCGCGTTCCTCAGCGTCAGCCTCGCTTCGAGGCCGCCGCCGTCGGGCCGGTTGTTCAGCGTGAGCGTGCCGCCCATCGCAAGCGCCAGTTGCCGCGCGATTGCGAGGCCGAGCCCCGTGCCGCCCGTATCGCGATTGCGCGACGTCTCCACGCGCCGGAACGGCTCGAACACCGCGTCGAGCTGATCGTCCGGAATGCCGGGACCGCGGTCGAGCACCGCGATCACCGCGCCGCCGTCCGGCGCCGCCTGCACGTCGATCTCGGCCGCGCCCGCGAACTTCAGCGCGTTGTCCACGAGGTTGCCGACGATGCGGCGCAGCGCCTTCGGCCGCGTGACGAGCGCGAGCGGCGCATGGCTGTGCAGCGCGACGTCCTGCCCCGCATCCGTGTAGTCGTACACGATGCTGTCGAGCAGCGCATCGAGATCGATGCGGCGCGCGGCCTCCTCGGTGCCGTGCAGCGTCCGCGCGTACGCGACGCCCTCCTTCACCAGATGCTCCATTTCGAGCAGGTCCTGGCGCAGCTTCGCGCCCTGCGTGTCGTCGTCCATCACGTCGACGCGCAGCCGCATTCGCGTGATCGGCGTCTGCAGATCGTGCGAGATCGACGCGAGGATCTGCATGCGCTCGGCCATGTACTGCGCGATGCGGTCCTGCATCGCGTTGAAGGCCCGCGCGGCGCGCGCGACTTCAGACGGCCCGTCTTCGTTCAGCCGCTCGCCCTTCAGGTCGGGGCCGAGCGCGTCGGCGGCCTGCGCGAGCTGCTTGAGCGGCCGCGTCGCGAGCCGCACCGCGAGCCAGCAGCACGCGGCCAGCACCGCGAGCTGCACCACGAGCACGGCCGGCAGCCAGCCCGACAGCGGCACCGTCGACATCGGATGAATGTCGATCGTCAGCGGCGACCCGTCGGTCAGCCGCAGATGCACCTGCAGATGTTCGCGGTCGCCGGGAATCGAGTTCGCGGTCAGCGGGTAGTCGCCGCCGATGCCGTCCGAGATCGAGCGCTCGACGCGCGCCGACAGCCGCGCTTCCGGCGGCGTGCCGGTTTGGCCGGGCCCGAGGATGAACGCATAGCTGCGCCGCGCGAGACGCGGCAGCCACGCGGCCCGCTCGGCCGGCGGCAGATGGTCGAGCAGCGCAACCGAGCTCGCGACCTCGCGCTCGATGTAGCCCATCATCAGGTTCGTGGTCGCCTGGTCGCGCTCGGTCATGGTGAGCCAGAACGACAGCGTCTGCGCGAGCGCGAGCCCCACGAACAGGATCAGCGCGAGCCGCGCGAACAGCGAACGCGGCCAGTGCCACGGCGTGCGCGCGCTCATGGCGTACCGTCGATGGCGGTCACGGCCGACGAGAACACATAGCCCTCGTTGCGCAGTGTCTTGATGTAGCGCGGTTCGCGCGCGCCGTCGCGCAGGCGCTGGCGCAGCCGGCTCACGAGCAGGTCGATCGAGCGGTCGAACGGGTCGGACTGCCGCCCTTGCGTCAGGTTGAGCAATTGATCGCGCGTCAGCACGCGCTGCGGGTTGTCGAGGAACACGCGCAGCAGCCGGTATTCGGCGCCGCTCAGCGCGACCAGCGTGCCTTCGGCGTCGAGCAGGTGGCGCCCGGTCGTGTCGAGCTGCCATTCGCCGAACGCGAGTATCGCGGCCGTTTCCGTCACCTGCATGCCGGGCGGCAGCATGCGCGCGCGGCGCAGCACCGAACGGATCCGCGCGAGCAGCTCGCGCACCGCGAACGGCTTGGCCAGGTAGTCGTCGGCGCCCATCTCGAGGCCGATGATGCGGTCGGTTTCCTCGCCTCGGGCGGTCAGCATCAGCACCGGCACCGTGCGGAACTTGCCCGCGCGCAGATCGCGGCACAGCGTCAGGCCGTCCTCGCCGGGCAGCATCAGGTCGAGCACGATCAGGTCGGGCGCGCCGTCGTCGAGCACGTGGCGCATCTCGCGGCCGTTCGCGGCCAGCGACACGCGCATGCCGTTCTTCTCCAGGTAGTCCGCGATCAGTTCGCGGATCGCGCGATCGTCGTCGACGATCAGCACGTGGTCGATCTTGTCCATGAGTCGGTGTCGGTATCGGGGTTCGGGCGGGCGATGTCCGCTTTTATACCGCACGGCGGGCACGCGTTTGTATCGCAATGTATCGCGTCGCCGCGACGACACACAACATTGCACACGCGCGGCCGGCCGGACACATCGCAGATACGTCGGCGCCGCCTAATGGGGCCTGTCGAAACCCGCCCGGACGCCGACATCGCGCCGCGGCCCCCAAAGTTCAGGAGAACGCCATGCTGCCCCGACTCAAGACCGCCGCCCTCGTCATCGCCCTCGCCGCCACGGCCGGGCTCGCCGCGTTCGCCGGCACCCGGGACGACGCGGGCATGCAGACGTCGCTGGCGGGCATGGCGGCGCCCGGTTTCACCGGCATCGAGCGCTGGCACAACAGCTCGCCGCTGACGCTCGAGCAGTTGCGCGGCAAGGTCGTGCTCGTCGATTTCTGGACGTACTCGTGCATCAACTGCATTCATACGATCCCGTACGTGAACGACTGGTATCGAAAGTATCGCGACCAGGGGCTCGTCGTGGTCGGCGTGCATACGCCGGAATATCCGTTCGAGCGCGACGCGAAGAACGTCGCCGATGCGATCAAGCGCTTCGACATCCGGTATCCGGTCGCGCAGGACAACCGCTACGACACGTGGCGCGCGTACGGCAACCAGTACTGGCCCGCGCTGTACCTGATCGATGCGAACGGCAAGATCGTCTATACGCGTTATGGCGAAGGCGGGTACGACAAGACGGAGGCCGCGATTCGGGAAGCGCTCGCGCAGGCAAAGGCAGGGATGAAGGACTCGACGCGCACGCAGTGATCAGCGCGGCGCGCGGGCCCGCGGCTCGCCCGCGCGCCGCGGTCCTCGTGTGCTCAAGTGCGCTTCGCGTCCGCCTCCGCCAGCATCGCCTCCCCGATCGCGAGATGGCCGTCCGCGACCAGCGCTTCGCCGGCGCCGCGGATATCGGCTTCGGCCTTGTTCTGCCCGAGCTTGCGCTTGCCGACGAGCCGCGTGATCTCGATCCGCAGCCCGACGATCGATTGCAGCATCGTGTCGATATAGTCCTTCGGCGCATCGCCCATCTTCCACGGCACGGGTTGCGACGCCTCGTGCGTGCGCGTCAGCCGCGCGACCACGCCACGCACAAATTGCTCGTCGTCGCACACCGTGATGCGGCCGTGCGCATGCACGACCCGGTAGTTCCATGTCGGTACCTCCCGGTGCGTCACCTGCTTGCTCGGATACCAGTTCGGCGAGATGTACGCGTCGCCGGCGCGGAAGATCACGAGCACCTGGTCGCCGTTCGCGACGTCCTGGCAGACCGGATTCGCGCGCGCGACGTGCGCGTGCAGTTCGCCGAGCCCGCCGTCGCCGGGCATCAGCTCGAACGGAATGTGGTTCGCGTCGAGCCCGCGCTCGCCGTGCGTGATCAGGCTGCCGAACGGATGCTGCACGATCAGCTCGCGCATCGCGTCGGGGTTGGGTTCGTTGTAGTCGGCGGGGATGTACATGTCGGCTCCACGGTCGTGCGGGGTGGGAAAGGGTGCGGGCGCAGGCCCGTCATGCGTCGATTGTGAGCCGAAACTGGTTTATTCTGTAGAGCCGGTTTGAAACAATTTCAGCAGACCAGAATCATGGCAAGAACGGCCCGGATCGTCGAAATCCCGTCGCTCGGCGCGCTCGACCGCGCGGCCGGCGACCTGAGCCGTCAGCTCGCGCAGGCGCTGCGCGACGCGGTGCGCCGCGGCGACGTCCGGCCGGGCGATATGCTGCCCTCCACGCGGTTGCTGGCGGCGTCGCTGCAGGTGGCGCGCGGCACCGTCGTCGACGCCTATGCCCAGCTCATCGCCGAAGGCTTTCTCGAATCGCGCGGCGGAGCGGGCACGCGGGTCGCGCACGCGCTCGCGGAACCGCCGCCCGGCAACGGCCCGGAATCGCCGGCGCCAGGCCCGGACCCGATGCGCGACGGCCTGCCCGAACCGGCCGCCACCTTCGCGCGGCTCGCCCGCGAATTCAATCCGCTGCCGGCCATGCCGTTCGCGATCTCGGTGCCGCTCGGCCTCACCGCGCCCGACGACATCTGGCGCCGGCTCGGCAATCGCCTGCGCGCCCGCGGCGCCGGCGCGCCGTCCGGCTATGCCGATCCGCAAGGCGCGCTGCCGTTGCGCGAAGCGATTGCCGATTACGTGCGCCGCTCGCGCTCGGTGCGCTGCGATGCCGGCCAGGTCGTGATCACGAGCGGCACGCAGCAGGGGCTGCATCTCGCGAGCCAGGTGCTGCTCGGCGAACACGACCGCGCGTGGGTCGAGAATCCGGCCTACCGCGGCATCACCGCGCTGCTCGAAAGCACCGGGCGACGCGATGCGATGGTGCGCGTGCCGGTCGACGCCGACGGCCTCGACGTCGACGCCGGCGTTCGTCTCGCGGCCGATGCGCGCGCCGCGTTCGTCACGCCGTCGCACCAGTATCCGCTCGGCATGCCGCTGAGCATGGCGCGCCGCAATGCGCTGCTCGCGTGGGCCCGCACGCACCGCGCATGGGTCGTCGAGGACGACTACGACAGCGAGTTGCGCTACGAAGGCTATCCGTTCCCGTCGCTGCAGGGCCTCGCGCCCGATCGCGTGATCTATCTCGGCACCTTCAGCAAGATCCTGTTTCCGTCGCTGCGGCTCGGCTACGTGATCGCGCCCGACGCTCTCGTGCCCGCGTTCTGCGGCGCGCGCGTGCTGATGGATCGTCATGCGCCGACCGCCGATCAGCACGTGCTCGCCGCGTTCATCGCCGAAGGCCATCTCGACCGCCACATCCGCCGCGTGCGCGGCGTCTATGCGGAACAGCGCGCGCTGCTGATCGACACGCTCGGCGCGCGGCTGCCGCGCGAACGCGCATGGGTGCAACCGGGCGACCAGGGGATGCACGTCGTGCTGTGGCTCGCGCAAGGCATCGACGATCTCGACGTGGTCGCGCGCGCCGCCCGGGCCGGTGTCGCGGTGCGCGCGGTGTCGCCGATGTTCGCGCCCGGCACGGCGCGCCCGGGGCTCGTGCTCGGCTTCGGCGGGTTCGGCCGTGCGCAGATCGAAGCGGCCGCGCAGCGGCTCGCGGACGTGGTTTCGTCGGTGGAATCGCGGCCTCGCGCATGGCAAAAGGTTGTCGGCGGGCAACAAACGTAATCGTCTGTAAATCCTGCAAGCAAACGGCCGTTTCGACTGCCGGCGCACAGGTTCCGTTTGCTAGGATCGCGCGTCTTCCCTCCGCGCTCCTGCCGCCGTGAATCGCTTCGTGCCGTTTCTTCGAGACGCGTGGCTCCGTTGCCGCGCCCGCATCGCGCCGCTCGCCGCCGCGTGCCGCACGCGCGTCCGCGCACTGTGCGCCGGCGCGCTGCATCGCCTGCGCCATCCGACGCGTCGCGGCGTGGCGCTGACGCTCGTCGCGATCCCGGTGCTCGGCCTGCTGGTCCTGCTTGCGTTCGTCCCGTTCACGCCGAGCATCGGCGACATCCGCAAGGCGCGCATCGACCGCCCCGCGCGCGTGCTGTCTGCCGACGGCCAGTTGATCGCCGAGTTCCGGCCCGTAAACCGCGAATGGGTGCCGCTCAGGCAGATCTCGCCGCACATGGTCGACGCGCTGATCGCGACCGAGGACCATCGCTTCTACCAGCATCACGGCATCGACTGGCGCCGCACGCTCGCGGCCGGGCTGCGTACGTTCTCCGGTGATCGCCAAGGCGGCTCGACGATCACGCAGCAGCTCGCGCGCAACCTGTATCCCGATGAAGTCGGCCGCGCGCCGACGCTCACGCGCAAAGTGAAGGAGCTGATCACAGCGTTCAAGATCGAAGCGGTGTACAGCAAGGACGAGATTCTCGAAACCTACCTGAATACCGTGCCGTTCCTGTACAACGCGTACGGCGTCGAGATGGCCGCGCGCACCTACTTCGGCAAGTCCGCCGATCAGCTCGACATCGCGGAGAGCGCGACGCTCGTCGGGATGCTGAAGGGCAACAGCTACTACAACCCGGTGCTGAATCCGGAACGCGCGGTCCAGCGGCGCAACGTCGTGCTCGGCCGGATGGCGCAGACGGGCATGCTGGCGCCGCGACAGCTCACGACACTGCAGCGCCAGCCGCTGCGCGTCGACTTCGAACCGCAGACCGCGCAGCCGGGCCTCGCGCCGCATTTCGCGGTGCAATTGCGCAAGTGGCTGATCGCGTGGGCCGACCGCAACAACTACGATCTCTACTCGGACGGCCTCGTCGTGCGCACGACGCTCGATGCACGCCTGCAGGACATGGCCACGCAGGCGCTCGCACGGCAGACCGAACGGCTGCAGGCGATCGCCGACAGCGCATGGCGCGGGCCGTCCGGCTGCGGGCTGCGCAACGACCTGTTTCGCGGCTTCATCCGGCAGACGCCCGAATATCGTCAGGCCCGCGAAACGGGGCTCGCCGATGTGCCGGCGCTGAAGCAGCTCGGCGCGAATCGCGCATTCATGCGCACGCTGTGCGAGCGCAAGACGCAGGTGCAGGCCGGCTTCGTCGCGATCGATCCGCGCAACGGCGCGATCCGCGCGTGGGTCGGCAGCCCCGATTTCGGCAGCGAGCCGTTCGATCACGTGATACAGGCGCGGCGTCAGCCGGGCTCGACGTTCAAGCCGTTCGTCTATGGCGCCGCGTTCGCTGACGGGATGCGGCCGGGCGATACGTTCGTCGACCGTCCCGTCGCGATCCCGATCGACGCGCACACGGTGTGGCGCCCGACCGATGCGGAACCGCCGACCGGCGAGCCGATGACGCTGCGCGACGGGCTGGCGCTGTCGCGCAATCGCATCACCGCGCAGGTGATGCAGCACGAGGGCGCGGCGAAGGTCGCGCAGCTCGCCCGCGCGATGGGTGTGCGCGACAGCCCGCTCGACGCGGTGCCGTCGCTCGCGCTCGGCACGAGCCCCGTCACGCTGAAGGAGATGGTGTCCGCGTACGGCACGATCGCGAACCGCGGCGTGTACGTCGCGCCGCAGACGATCACACGCATCGAGGATCGCGACGGCAAGGTGCTCGCCACGTTCGCCAGTGCGCCGCCGGAGCGCGCACTGCCGGTGGCCGCGGCGCAGACGCTGGTCGACGTGATGCGCGGCGTCGTCGATTACGGCACCGGCGCCGACATCCGCTCGCGCTACGGCATCCGCATCGACGTCGCGGGCAAGACCGGCACGACGCAGGACAACACCGACGGCTGGTTCATCCTGATGCATCCGCAACTGGTGGCCGGCGCATGGGTCGGCTTCGACGACGGCAGCGTGACGCTGCGCAGCGACTACTGGGGCGCGGGCGCGCACAGTGCGCTGCCGATCGTCGGATCGTTCTACGATGCGGCGCTGCGCGCGCGGGCCATCGATCCGCACGTGCAGTTCTCGCCCGACTTCCGGCCGCGTAGCGCGCCGGCGCCGAAGCGGCGCGCGCCGCAGCATTCGGGACTGTTCGACTGGCTGAGGTTGTTTCGCTGAGCGTGATGCGGGCGGGCTTGGTCAGAAAACGCGCTCAGCCCGCCGCGAGCGTCGCAGCCAGCGCGTCGTATTCAGACGCCCATGCCGCACGCCACCCCCCCTTCGTCGCGTCATCGACCCACGCGCCGTCGATTCCGTTCAGCATGAATTGCTTCAACTCGGCCACGGTGAAGCCGAAATGGCTGAACATCAGCTCCCACGCTTCCGAAGGGTTCACCTTGTGCAGCGTCGGATCGTCGGTGTTCGGATGGATCTTCAAGCCGAGGTCCGGCATCTTGCGCATCGGATGCAGCTCGGCCCATTGCTCCGGCGGCAGCGTGCGCAGGTAGTACGAATTCGTCGGCACGACGGTGAATACGATGCCGCGTTCCGCGTAGCGCGCGCACAGTTCGGGGTTGTCGACGATCGTATAGCCGTGATCGACGCGATCGACGTGCAATAGATCGACAGCCGTCTCGACGTTGCGCCACGGCATCCCGAACTCGCCCGCATGCGCGGTCGTGCGAAAGCCCGCCGTGCGTGCGTTTCGGTACGCCTTCCAGAACAGCTCGGGCGGCCGGTCGTTCTCGCGATAGTCGATGCCGAGCCCCGCGACTTCGTCCGCGCGATTCGCCTTCATCCACTCGACGATCGCAACCGCTTCGTCGGGGTCCTGCTCGCGATCGATGCTCGGAATCAGGCGCGCGCCGATCCCGAAATCGGCCGCGGCGTCGCGAATCGCCGTCACGATCGCGGCCTGCGCGTCCGCATACGCGATGCCCGACACGCGCACCGTTCCCGTCGGATTCCAGAAGAATTCCGCATGCCTGACGTTGTGCGCGGCCGCGTCTTCCAGATACTCGTAGGCAATCCGCCGCAGGTCGTCGGGGCGTGTGAGCAAATACTTGTCGAGCGCGCGCAGCACGTGCAGCACGCCCACCGGCTTCTCGCCGCGCGCGTAGAACGCGTCGATCTCCACACGCTCGATCGGCGCGCCGCTGCGTTCGGCCAGCGCGACGAACGTGTCGTGCCGCACCGCGCCGAGCAGATGGCAATGCAGCTCGACCTTCGGCAACGCGCGGAAGAAGGCCCGATGGGCGGGCGTAATCTCGATGCCCGTGCGCGCGGCCGGGACGTTGCCTGGTGTTCCCTTCATGTCAGTCTCTTTTTTGGTAGTGCCGATGCGTCGCGAAGCCGTCTCTCAGTGCGGCTTCACGACGGTCCAGAAGTAATAGCCGAGCGGCAGCGCGAGGACGACGAGCCCCCACGACACGTCGCGCCAGCGGCAGGCCAGCAGCTTGACGAGCACGTAGCACAGCAGCCCGCCGGCAATGCCGGTGCCGAAGCTGTTCGACATCAGCGTGAGCAGCACCATCGACATCACGGGCAGCGCATCGGTGAAGTCGTCGAAATGCGTGTGGCGGATCGTCGCGAACATCGACAGCCCGATCAGGATCAGCGCCGGTGCGGTGGCCTCCTTGGGGATCGCGAGCGCGACCGGCACGAACAGCAGCATCGCGGCGAACAGCATGGCCGCGGCCAGCGACGACAGCCCGCTGCGGCCGCCGGCTTCGACACCCGCCGCCGATTCGATCAGCGCGGTCAGCGCCGGAATGCCGAACACGGGGCCGAGCGTCGCGGCAAGCGAATCGACGAGGAACGGCCGGTTGATGTTCGGCAGGTTGCCCTGTTCGTCGAGCAGGTTCGCCTTCGCGCCGACCGCGAGCGCGGTGCCGAGCGTCGAGAAGAATTCCGCCGCGAAGAACGCGAACAGGTACGGTGCGGCGGCCAGGCTCAACGCGCTGCCGATATCGAGCTTGAACGCGATCGGCGCGATGCTGTGCGGCGGCGACACGAACGACGCGGGCAGGTGCGTGACGCCGAGCGGCACGCCGGCCGCGGCCGCGACGAGGATCGCGATCAGGATCGCGCCGGGCACCTTGCGCGCCTGCAGCACGATCGCGACCGCGAGGCCGATCAGCGCAACGAGCGCGCCCGGCCGCGAGAAGTCGCCGAGCGCGAACGCGTTGGTCTTCGCGTTCGCGACGACCATCCCAGCATTGCGCAGCCCGAGCATCGTGACGAACAGCCCGATCGACGCGCCGAGCCCGAGCTTGATCTGTACCGGAATCAGGCGCACCACGACGCCGCGCGCGCCGAGGATCGTCAGCAGGAAGAACAGCACGCCCGACACGCACGCGATGCCGAGGCCCGTCTGCCAGCCGACGTGCTCCGTCGTCGCGAGCGTCACGCCGATGATCACCGAGCCGCCGATGCCGGGACCGACGAGGAACGGCAGGTTCGCGTAAAGCCCCATCAGCGTGGTGAACAGCACGAACACGACGATCGTCGCGGTCGTCGCCGCGCCGCGGTCCATGCCGCCCGTCGCGAGCAGCGACGGGATCACGACGAGCAGGTACGCGGCCGCGAGAAACGACGTGACGCCCGCGATCGTCTCGGTGCGCACGCTCGTGCCCCGCGCGGCGAGCGCGAAGCGCCGCTCGAGCCAGTTGGCCGGCGCGTGCGCCGGCATCGTGTCAGTCGCTGACATGGTGGTTCTCCCGTGATTCCGAATATTGTCCTGTGTCGGGTCGTGCAGCGCGGTCTTATACTGCCGCGTACCGCATCCCGACCGTTATTGCCCGATGTCCGACCGCTCGTCGCTGCTCCCCGCGCTCACGCTGCGGCAGGTCCAGCACTTCGTCGTGCTCGCCCATGCACGCAGCTTCACGCAGGCCGCGCAGGCGCTGTCGCTCACGCAGCCCGCGCTCACTGCGTCGATCCGCCAGATCGAGTTCCTGCTCGGCGGCCGCCTGTTCGCACGCACCGCGCATCGCCTCACGCTCACCACCGCGGGCGAAGCCGTGCTGCCGCTCGCCGAACGCCTGCTCAACCAGGCGCGCGGCACCTTCGACGACATGACGCGGCTCATCGGCGAACGCATCCAGACCGTGCGCATCGCGTTCATTCCGTCGGTCGCGGGCCGCCTGCTGCCCGCGCTCAATGCCCTGCGCGGCACGCACCCGACGCTGCGCTTCACGCTCACCGATTTGCCGAACAGCGCACTCGTCGAAGCGGTGCGCGACGGCGTCGCGGATCTCGGCATCGGCGTGCGCGAACCCGATAGCGACGACGGCACGCTGCGCTACCAGCAGCTGTTCGAGGACGAGATCGTGATCGTCGTACGGCACGACGATCCGCTCGCCCGCGCGAAGAGCGTCACGTGGGCGAAGCTCGTCGATCGCGAACTCGCGGTATTCGTGCGCGGCAGCGTCAGCGAATCGCTGCATCGCACCGGCGGCGCCGGGAAACTGCGCCTGAACGTCACGTACCGGATGGAATACACGGAGCCGCTCTACGCGCTCGCGCGCAACGGCCTCGCGACCGCCGTGCTGCCGAGCCTCTACACGATGCATCTGCACGATCCCGAACTCGTCGCGCTGCGCGTCGACAAACCGCGCGTCACGCGTGCGATCTCGCTGATCTCGCTCGCCGCCGACGATCGCGGACCGCACGTGCGCGCTTGCCGCGAGTGGATCGAGAAGCACATCTGATTCCGTTCGCCGCGCTTGGGCACCCACGTTCAGGGCAGCTTCGCGATTCGATCGACGAGCGTCGCGTAGAAGCGGTCCGCGTCGACCTCGTTGATCCACGTGGCATTCGGGGCACGGCCGCTGCGCCCGTTCCAGTCGACGATCGTCTCGCCGAGCGTCCATTGCCCGATCGTCTCGACCACCACGTTCACCTTGCGGCCGCCGAACAGCGTCGGATCGACGAGATAGCCGACGGCCGTCGGGTCGTACATCGGCGCGTCTTCAACACCGCGCCGCTTCTTGTTGTAGGCGAGCTCGGCCTCCATGATGTCCGCGACGATCGCGCCGCAGCGGTTGCCGAGCGCGCGGAACGGCGCGACGCGCGCCGGCGTGATCGGCGCCTTCACCGCGACGTCGCGCGGCAGCACGACGATCGGCACGCCGCTGCCGAACACGACGTCGGCAGCCTGCGGATCGACGTAGACGTTGAACTCCGCGGCCGGCGTGATGTTGCCGCGCTCGAAGAACGCGCCGCCCATCAGTACGATATCGCGCAGTGCGGCGCGAATCCGCGGCGCCTCGACCAGCGCGGTCGCGATGTTCGTCAGCGGGCCGAGCGCGCACAGCGTCACGCTGTTCGGCGCCGCGCGGCTCAGCGTATCGACGAGGTACGACACCGCGTGACCGGCGGCGAGCGGCGCGCGCGGCTCGTGCAGTTCGACGCCTTCGAGCCCCGTCTTGCCATGCACGTTCGCGGCCGTCACGAGGTCGCGCACGAGCGGGCGCGGGCAGCCTGCGTACACCGGCAGCGTCTTCGTGCGGCCGGCCCAGTCGCGGACGATCCGCGCATTGCGTTCTGTCAGCTCGAGCGGCACGTTGCCGGCCACGGCCGTCAGCGCGCGCACGTCGAGCCGGTCCGGCGCGCCGAGCGCGAACAGGATCGCGATGGCGTCGTCCTGCCCCGGATCGGTATCGATGATCACCGTGCGGCGCGCGACGTCGCCGCCTGCCGCGAATGCGCCCGTTTCGGGCAGCAGCGCGGTGCCGGCCAGCGCGGCGGACAGTTTCAGGAAGGTGCGGCGGGATGCGATCGGATGGGTCATGGTCGGGCGCTCAAAACACGTGCCGGACGCCGAGCGTCGCCATCATCTGGCGCGTGCTGGTCGAACGCGCATACGCGAAGATCTGCGCGTGATCCGCGTCGCCGGCCGCCTGCTGCGCGATCACCGTCAGCGCGACGTCGGTGCGTTTCGACAGGAAGTAATCGGCCTGCAGGTTCACCTGATGCCATTTCGGACGTTTGTCGATCACGTCGTACTTGCCGTTCGTGAACGCATACGCGGCGCCGAGAAAGAGCTGCGGCGTCATCGTGTAGACGACGTTCACGCCCAGGTTCTGCAGGTGCAGGTGCGAATTGTCGAGGTAATCGTAGCGCACGTCGGTGAACATCGCCGCGAACTGCGCGCGGCCGATCGTGTAGAAGCCGCCCGTGCCCGCGATCCGCTGCCGGCTTGCGTACGCGGCCGGCGACATCGCGCTCTTGCTGAAGATCAGCAGCGGCGACGCATAGTCGTTCGCGATCGCGCCGTCCTGGTTCGTCGCGCTGTACGGATGGTTGTACTGCGCATAGACCGCGCTCCAGCGCAGCGGGCCGCGCTCATAGCCGAGCCCGAGGCTGTACGCGCTGTTGTTCGCGAAACCGGTGGCATTGCTGAAGCCGTACAGTGCGGTGAACTTCAGCCCGTAGTAGACGGGGCTCACGTACTTCACCGAGTTCTGCACGCGAATGTCGTTGTAGCCGTTGTCGTTGTCGCCGATGTTCACGCCGTTGCTCGCGATGATCACAGGCCCGATGTAGTCGTGGATCGCGTCGTACTGGCGGCCGAACGTCAGCGAACCGTAGGTACGATCGGCGAGCCCGACGTACGCCATGCGCCCGAACTCGCGGCCATTCTGCGCGGCCGTGCCCGTCATCACGTTGAAGCCGTTTTCGAGCTGGAAGACCGCGGACAGCCCCTGCCCCAGATCCTCCTTGCCCTTCAGCCCCCAGCGCGGGTTCTGGTTCGTGCCGGACAGCGCCTGCCACGCGTTCTTGCCGCCCTGATTCGTCGCGAACCCGACACCGGCCGAGATGAGACCGTACAGCGTGATGCTGCTTTGCGCACCGGCATGGGTCGCGAAGGCGCCGAGCATCGCGAGCGGAGCGAGCTTGTAGAGAGTTTTCATGCGGGTCGGGTGGTCGATGAGGGTCCAGGCGCGGCAGGGTTCCGCGAAACTGGGCACGACTATACGAACCCGGATCGGATAATAAAAGTTTGCTTTCCTTATATGTCAATAAAACGGATTTATTCTCATCTTCACGCCTTCCGTGCTCGGCGAACGGGCCGTCAATCCGCCGTGTCCCCACCCTTCGGCAGCTTCGACCACGCGCCGCGCCCCGGCATCGGCGACCAGGCCGGGCGGGTCTTGCGCGCGCTGTCGATCACGACCAGATAGCGGCCCGCGATCGGCGTGATGTCGCGATCGCGACGCAGCACCCACAGCGACTTGCCGGCCTCTACGCGTGCCTGATAGTCGTCGTCGAGCAGCCCGTGCTGGTCGAGGAACGTATTCAGCGACGCGGGAATCCGTACGCAGCCCTTCGAATGCCGGATGCCGAGCAGCGCTTCGAGCCGGTCGGGGTCGGTCGCATGCATCTGGAAGCGCATCGGCGACACGCCGCCCTTGCCCCAGCCGCGCTCGCCGTCCACCCAGCCGAAATCGTAGATGCGCATGTCGCGGCGGCCGTAGCCGCGGATACCGTTCTCGTTCGTCGTGCCTTCCGCGCGGAAATCCATCGTATCGGGCGAGTGATGGAACACGCCGAGCGGCGTCAGGAAATGGTCGTACTGGCCCGGCAACCCGGTGCCGACCGGTGATGCGCCGATCATCAGCCACGCATTGGCCGGCGTCGCGCGAAAATAGATGAACAGCGCCTGCACGTTCGGCGCGCGATCGACCATCACGACGTATTCGCCCGCGAGATCGCCGAGGTCCGCATCGGCGAGTGCTTTCTGAAGCCGCTCGCCGTACGCGCGCTGCTCGTTCGCCGGCACGTTCAGGCGTCGCGTGACTTCCTGCGTGAATCGCTTGCGGATGTCGAGCGCGCGCGTCGTCGCGCGTTGGGCTTCCTCGGCCGACAGCGGCGGATGCCGGCGCGGCGGAGTGGGCGCAGGCGGCTCGGCCTCGCTGGCGGATGTGTCGGAGGCGCCCGATGCAGGCGCGGCGGCCGACGACGCGGAAGCGGCCGACGCACCCGATGCCGCGCCCGCGGGTTCCGCGTAATTCACGTGTGACGCGGCGGATGCCGGCGCTGCCGCCGATGATGCACCCGGCGCCGCATGCGCGGACGAAGCCGGATGCGTACCGGAGGGCGCCGAAGCAGGCGGCACAGCGGGTGAGGATGAGGATGACGCGGCAGACGGCGCAGCGTCGGACGCGGCAAAGGCAGGCCGCTCGGCGAGCACGGAAATCGACACTGCTGCAGCAAGCCACACGGATGCGGCGACTGCGCGGTTGAGGCAACGCGGCTTCGCAAAGCGCCGCGTCAAATAGGCAAGAATCATACGTTCGAGGCCATCGGCCGATCCGGCCGCCGCATGCTGCTGGTGCGAGCGGCGCATCTTCCGCGCAAGCCATCGACACGTGCGGCGCATCGCGCGCGCCCGGCGCCGACGCCTCTTCGCGGCGGAGCCGTTCGCTGATGCAACGCGGGCGCTCCGATGGCGGCTAATGAGTCGTCAGGCCCTCCATTTTACTCGTCGGTGCGTGAATCGGCAGCGACGAAAACCGCGATTTCCCGTGAAATTGCGCTTCGTCACGCTTTGTTTCAACTCGTTTCCACTTGCGCGTTCGTTGCATGGCAGGCTCGTGCCGTTCGATCGATTCGGTCAACCAATCATTCCAACGCCCCGTCCATCTGAACTCAGAACCTCGACCACATCGCACGCATGTCGCACGAACCGCGCGACACGCGTGCGCACCTGCCCACTACTTCGAGATGGTTTCGAGCGCGATACCCTTCGTGCGCGGTCCCATCCCTCCGATCGCGGCCATTACGATCACCATCGCGCCCGCGATGAACGCGAACACGCCGAACGTGCCGAAACCGCGCAGCACGGCCGCGATCACGAACGACGAGAAGATTGCCGAGAAGCGGCTCCACGAATAGACGAAACCGACGGCCCGCGCGCGGATCGACGTCGGGAACAGCTCCGCCTGATATGCGTGGAAGCTGTACGACATGATGTTGCTCGCGAGCGTGAGGCCGATGCCGAGCACGATCAGGAAAGCGCCCACCGTCGTCTGGCTGAACAGCAGCCCGCACACGACGATCGCCGCCGCCATTGCGACGATCACCGACTTGCGCTCGAAGCGATCGGCGATCACGAGGCCGATCAGTGGGCCGATCGGCGCCGCGAGCGCGATCACGCTCGAATACATCAGGCTCGACGTGATCGTGATGCCCTGCTTGATCAGCAGCGTCGGCACCCAGTTCGCGAAACCGTAGAAGCCGACCGTCTGGAACACGTTGAAGATCGTCATCATGATCGTGCGGCTGCGATACGGCGGCACCCACATGTCGCGGAAGCTGCCGCGCGGCGGCACGGGTTCGGCCGGCGCGGGCAGCGGCAGCGGCCGCCCGTATTCGGCTTCGACCTTCGCCTCGAGCGCGCGCATGATGCGGTCGGCTTCGTCGACCCGGCCCTGCTGCGCGAGCCAGCGCGGGCTTTCCGGCAGTTCGCGGCGGATCCACCACACGAACAGCGCGCCATGCGCGCCGATCAGCACGACCCAGCGCCAGCCGTCGAGGCCGAGCGGCGCGTGCGGCACGAGCAGGTACGCGAGAAACGCGACCACCGGCACCGCGACGAACCCCACCGCCTGCTCGCACGCGAACGCGCGACCGCGGATCTGCTTCGGCACGAGTTCGGAGATGTACGTGCCGATCGTCACCATCTCGACGCCGAGGCCGAGACCGACGACGAAGCGCCAGAAATTCAGCCCGGTCGCGGTGTCCTGGAACGCCATCACGACGTTCGCGGCCGTGTACCACAGCAGCGACCACGTGAAGATCGCGCGGCGGCCGAAGCGGTCGGCGAGGAAGCCGCACGCGATCGTGCCGATGAAGAGCCCCGAGAACAGCGCGGCGATGAAACTCGCGACGCCCGTGGTGCCGAACAGACCGTGCGTCGTCGCGGAAAGGATGCCGCTTTTCACGAGGCCCGGCGCGACGTAGCCGCTGTACAGCAGATCGTAGAGTTCGAAGAAGAAGCCGAGGCTCAGCAGCACGACGAGCTTCCAGACGCTGCGCGTCGGCGGCAGGCGGTCGAGGCGGGCCGAAATGGAGCCGGGGTCGATGGAGGGGGATGGGGCTTCTGCCTGCGGAAGGCTGTCCGTTGAGGCCATCTTGGGCGCGTCTCCTGATCGTGTCGTGTTGTGTGTTGTCGTCCGGCGGACCGTCGAACCGCCGCCGGGCGAATCGCTGCATTGTACCGGCACGCCCGTTTCGCGCAGGTGCGAGCCGGCAAGCCAGCTGCGATACAGGCGCCGAACCGATTCGATGCCCGATTCCGCGCCGGATAATGTGTAAATTGCGTAACCGTGTATCAGAGCCGAAACGCGCGTCAGCTCGGCGTTGCCGCGCCGCCTTCCCCCGCCCGCCGACGGCGCAAGCCCGGCAATACGGGCCTGCCGCGCCGTTTCGCGCAGGCACGCGCCGCCAAAATCGCGGCGAACGGCAAGACGCAATCGGTACAACCACGCGTTCCGCGCCCCGGTAACATGCTAGCGGGCCAACTACCGGCTTCCGGCTGCCTTTCGGCAACCGGCATTGTCGGCAAATCGTAAGCATTCCATGTCCATACAACGACTATCCCTGTACGCCCGCCGGATCGCGCTGATCGCGCTGCTGCAGTTCGCGGCGATCGCGACCGCGTCGGCGTTTCCGGCGGCCGCGTCCGCGCCTGTCGCGAGCGGCGTCGGCGCAACCGAGCCGGCCATCTCGCTGCCCGACGCGGTCGCGCAGCTCAAGCAGATGCAGGCCGAGCTGGACCGCATCAAGCAGCAGACTTCGACTACGTCCAACAGCAAGGAGCTGGACGCGCTCGACGATTCGGCGCAGGAACTGAGCGCCGATGTCGCGAAACTGCAGAGCGATCTCACGCCGCAACGCGCGCAGGTCCAGGCGCAACTCGACGTGCTCGGGCCGCCGCCGGCCGAAGGCGCCGCGCCGGAAACGCCCGCCGTCGCGAAGCAGCGGGCCACGCTCGACGCGCGCAAGACGCAGATCGACGCCGCGCTGAAGCAGGCCGCCGACCAGAAGGCGAGCCTCGCGAACCTGACCGAGCAATTCGCGAAGCTGCACCGCAGCCTGCTGAAGAACCAGCTCGCGTTCCGTTCGGGCAGCATCTTCAGCGCGCAGTTCTGGCTGCCGCTGTTCCACCTGGCGCCGGACGACCGTCAGCGACTCGACGATTTCAACGGCGAACTGTTCGACATGCTGCGCTCGTCGTGGGTGCCCGGGCAGCGGACGATCACCGCGATGCTGCTGATCGCCGCATTCGCGGCATGGCTCGGCGGCCGCCGGCTCATCGAGCGCGGGCTCGCCTGGGTCGCGCTGAACCGCCTGCCGCCCACGCGCCTGCGGCGCAGTGCGCTGGCGCTGTCGACCGCCCTGTCGACCTTCCTGGCAACGGCGATTGCGGTGCAGATCTTCTACCTCGCCGTCGCGCGCCGCTACGAGCTCACGCCGTCGCTGACCGATCTGTGGGACCAGTTCGTGAAGCTCGCCGCGACCTGCGCGCTGATCGCGGGCCTCGGCCGTGCGCTGCTCTGCACCAAGCACCCGTCGTGGCGCCTGCCCGCGCTCGCCGATCCCGTCGCGCTCGCGATGAAGCCGTTCCCCAGCATCCTCGCCGCGCTGCTGCTGGTATCCGGTACGCTCGAATCGATCAACCGGATCGTCGACACCAGCCTGTCGGTCACGCTGTTCGGCCGCGGCATCGTATCGCTCGTCGTCGCGCTGACGGTCGGCGCGTCGCTGTTGCGCGCGAACCGCGCGCGTGCCGCACTCGCGGCGGCAGGCGAGGCGCCGGAGCAACGCTCGACGCTCGCGGGCCTGATCCATGCCGGCGTCACGCTCGCGATCGTCGTATCATTGATCGCACTCCTGATCGGTTACATCACGGTCGCGCGCTTCATCACGTACGAGCTCGTGTGGTTCGAGATCGTGCTGTGCGCGACCTACATCCTGATCCAGTTGACGCGCGACGCGAGCGAGAGCCTGTTCTCGTCGAGCCTGTCGACGGGCCAGCAGATCAAGCACCTGTTCGCGCTCGAAGACCGTCACCTCGATCAGGCGCGCACGGTCCTGTCCGGCTTCGGCACGAGCCTGCTGATGCTGATCGCGGCGATCGCGCTGCTGACGGGCGGCTTCGGCACGACGCCCGGCGACCTGCTCGACAGCGCGGTCGCGATGATCGGCAGCCAGCGGCTGCAGAGCCTGAACATCATGCCCGACCGGATCATGAACGCCGTGATCGGGTTCGCGATCGGCTTCTACCTGCTGCGCTCGCTGCGCCGCTGGCTCGACGGCGAGTTCATGCCCGCGCTCGGCATGGATACCGGCATGCGCGTGTCGCTGATCACGCTGTTCACCAACGTCGGCTACGTGCTGCTCGTGCTGATGACGCTCGGTCTGCTCGGCGTCAGGTGGAGCAATCTCGCGTGGATCGTCAGCGCGTTGTCGGTCGGTATCGGCTTCGGCCTGCAGGAAATCGTGAAGAACTTCGTGTCGGGGCTGATCCTGTTGACCGAGCGCCCGGTGAAGGTGGGCGACATGGTCAGCATCGCGGGCGTCGAAGGCGACATCCGCCGCATCAACGTGCGCGCGACCGAGATCCAGTTGAGCGACCGCTCGACCGTGATCGTGCCGAATTCGCAGTTGATCTCGCAGAACGTGCGCAACGTAACGATGGGCAACAGCACGCAGGGTGTCGCGACGCTGGTGCTGACGTTCCCGCTGAACACCGATCCGGAACAGGTGCGCGACCTGCTGCTCGATGCGTATCGCGCGCACCCGGCGATTCTCGACAAACCGGCGCCGTCGGTGACGTTCAGCCAGCTCGCGCCGGACGGGATCACGCTGAGCGTGACGGGTTACGTGTCGAGCCCGCGGATCGCGAGTTCGACGAAGAGCGATCTGCTGTTCGAGATCCTCAAGCAGTTGCGCGCGGCGGGGATTACGCTGTCGAGCCCGCAGATGCTGGTCGTGCAGAACATGCCGGCGGAAGAGAAGTGAACAAAGACGGCCGGTCGCGTACTGCAGCTACCGCGATGGCCGTCTCCAGTCCTACCGGAATGCCCATCGTCCGATGATGCCGGCGCTGGCAAGCAGTCGAAGCCGTGCCGCCTCCCATTCGGCGAGCGTTCGCACCCGTTCCTGGCGGGCATCGGCAAGCGCCGCCTGCGCCGACAGCAGTTCCAGAATATCGCCTGCGCCGAACGCGTAACGATTGCGCGCCGATGTCAGCGCCGCTTCCGCGGCAGCCAGCAAGCGTGCCGACGCTCCCAGGTTATCCGCCGTCGTCTCCGCATCGGCGTGAGCCTTCAGCACGTCACGCAGAATCTGCTGCTGCGTATCGTGAAGCTGTGCCTGTGCCAGTTCGGTCTGAGCCTGCGCGCCGCGAATCCGATACGTGCGGGAAAAACCGTCAAAGAACGGAATCGTCAGAGTCAGGCCGATGCTGGTTTGCGTCGCCCGCACCGACTGCAGCCCCTGATTCGGGTAGCCGTTCCGGGACAACGTGCCGCTCAGATCCAGCGTCGGCATACCCTCTGACCGTGCAGTCGTCACCTTCGCTTGTGCAGCCTCCCATTTGGCTCGCGCTGCACGAATCTCGGGATGAGAACCTTCGGCCGCGCGAAGCCAGTCGCTTAGCTGGCGCTCCGCGTCCAGCGCAACTGGTACGACTGCCTCTTCGACCTCGACCCGCGTGCCGGCGGGCAGACCGGTCGCAAAGACCAGTTCGGCGCGGGCCCGCGCGACCTCTCCGCCCGCTCGCCGGGCAGCGAGCAATGCCTTGGCCAACGCCGTCTCCGCCTGCAATACGTCTGCTCGGGATGCAACGCCCATGGCCAGTCGCTTACGCGACGCACGCAGCGTCGATTCCGCCAAGGTCGCGGATTCGGTACGCGCGGCAAACGCGGCTTGAGCATTCTGAACATCGAAATAACTCCCGACGACATCCGCGACCGCCTTTTGCATCGCTGCGTCGTGGCTCGCCAGCGCGGCCGTCAGCAGCTGTTGCGCCGCCGCGCCGTTTGCAGCCCGCCCGCCAAAGTCGAGTAGCCGCCAGTTCAACGTCGCGTTCGACGCTCGACCGACACCGCGCGTATTCATCGACGGTGCATCGGGATACCGGCTATATGTCGTCAGTTGGCTGATCGATCCGCTGATAGTGGGGAGCCATGCCGATCTGGCTTCACCCACCGCAGCGGCCTGGATCTTGATCGATGCCCACGCCGCTCGGATACGGGGGTTGTGGCATAGCGCAAGATCGACCGCATCACCAATCGTCAGCGGCTTCGCCGGGTCAGTCGACGAAGCGCACACAACTGGCGCGTCATCGCCCGGTAATCGCTTCCCCGCATCCAGCACCGGCGGACGGGTCAGCAGCGGATCGGCGAGGCCATCCGGAATCCAGCGTGTTTCGGCATTGCACGCAATCGAAACCAACATCAGGCCGAAGATCCACGGACGCGCGCGATCTTTCAAGCTCCTAGCGCTCACGCAAACTCTCCCGTGCATGCTGCAGCAACGGCGACAGCACATACTCGATTACCCGCCGCGTGCCGGTTCTGATTTCCGCACTGCCCGACATACCCGGCGACAGTGCGATCTCGCGACCGTCGATCATCAGCGCCGAACGATCGAGCATGATCCTGACCGAGTAGACGAGCCCCTTCTTGTCGTCGTCTATCGCATCGCGCGAGACATGACTCACGGTCGCCGACACCGTGCCGTATTTCGTGTACTCGAATGCGTCGATCTTCACGCTGGCGGCCTGCCCTTCCTTGACGAAGCCGATATCCCGGTTGTCGACGAATGCTTCCATTTCTACCGCCCCCTCTCGCGGCACGATCTGCATCAGCGGCTGCGCGGCCGGCACCGCCGTCCCGATGGTGTGGACGGCGAGCTGCTGGACGGTTCCGTCGATCGGCGCGGTCAGGCGCAGCAGTTCCCCGTGTGCCTCCGCTCGCCGCATGTCGCCCGACGACGCGTCCACGATACGCTGCGCATCGTTCAGCGCATCCTGGGTATTCCTTCGCGTCTCTGCCACGAGCGCCGCGCGTTGGTGACGAGCATCCGCCAGTTGTCCGGCCATATCGATGCGCTGCTGCTCGGCCTCGATCCACGCGTGCTCCGCAACGTCACCGGTCTTCATCAACCTGGCGTAATCGTCCGCACGACGCGCCGCAAGCGGAGCGGCCTGACCGTACCTGTGTATTTCGCTGTCGAGACGGTCCCGCCGCGCGACGAAATCGCGCCATTGATCCAGCAGGTGTCGCTCGACCTCGCGCCGCCGCTCGGGCGACACGCCCTCCACATCCGCCAGTCGAGGTTGTCGCCCCGTGTCGATCGCGTCGATCAACGCCCGTGCACGCTCGACCTGCAGTACCGCATTCAGCCGGTCGCCGTCCGCCCGTTGACGTTCGGCGTCGATCACGCGTGTGTCGAGATCGATCAGCGCATCGCCCGTCTTCACGATCTGCCCGTCGCGCACGTGCAGCGCTCTGACGCTCGCCACTTCGACCGCCGCCAGTGTCTTGGTCCGGGAGGATGGAATGATCTTGCCGCCGCCGTCGACGACAATGTCGATTTTCCCGAAATACGACCAGACGATCGCCGTCATCACGAGCAGGATGAGAATGCGCGCGACCCACCGGCCTGCCGGCGAGACAGGCGCCGCCTGGACCGACAGCGCCGCCGGGAGAAATTCGGCCTCGTTCGCGTCGAATGTCGGCAGCGTCATCCGATGGCGTCGCTTCCAGCAGTGACGCCAGACGTCGCGGTAACGCCCCACCAGTTCACGCCAGGCCTCTGCCTGCTGCCGCACGCTCATGTCCGTGCCTCCGCTACGTCGCGGCCGCCCTGTTGCAGCGAATACAAGTGTGCGTAGATGCCATCCCGCATGCGCAGCAGTGTGTCGTGCGTACCGCTTTCCACGATCTGCCCGCGATCCATCACGAGAATCCGGTCGGCATCGCGCACCGCCGAGAGCCGGTGCGCAATGATCAATACCGTGCGTCGCGCGCAGATGTCGCGCATGTTGGCCTGTATGACGGCTTCGGATTCGTAGTCAAGCGCGCTGGTCGCCTCGTCGAATATCAGGATGCGTGGATCGGTCATCAATGCGCGGGCAATGGCGATGCGCTGCCGCTGGCCACCCGAGAGTCCGGTGCCATGCTCGCCGACGAGTGTGTCGTACCCCTCCGGAAGTTCGCAGACGAACTCGTGTGCGCCGGCCAGCCTCGCAGCATCGATCACCGCGTCGATCGACGCAGTGGGTCGAGCCAGCGCGATGTTGTCCCGTACCGAACGATTGAACAGCGTGTTTTCCTGCAAAACGACGCCAATCTGCTGGCGAAGGCTCGCCGTATCGATCACGGCGATATCCTGCCCGTCGACGAGCACTCGCCCGCGATCCGGCACGTATAGCCGCTGCGCGAGCTTGGTCAGCGTGCTTTTGCCCGACCCGGAGCGGCCAACGATTCCAATGACCTCCCCCGCCGCGATCCTGACGGAGATCTGCCGGATGACATCGCTTGCATCCGGCCGGTAGCGAAACGATACCTGGTCGAACTCGATCGCCCCGTCGAGACGGGGTACACGCGTCTTTTTCGCTGCGGTTTCGGGCGCCGTGTTCAGGATATCCCCGAGGCGCCCCATCGAAATCCCCACCTGCTGAAAGTCGTTCCACAACTGCGCGAGACGCAGTATCGGACTGGATACCTGCCCGGCCAGCATGTTGAACGCGACGAGCTCGCCGACCGTCAACTTGCCGTCGATCACCAGCATGGCGCCCAGCCACATGATCGCCGCGGTCACCAGCTTGCTGATCAACGCCACGCCGCCGCTTGCAATCGTGGCAACGTTGGTCGCCGCCAGCCCCGCACTCACATAAGCGGCCAGTTGACGATCCCATCGGTCCGTCCAGCGCGGCTCGAGTGCCATCGCCTTGACCGTATCGATTCCGCTGATGGTTTCAACGAGGAATGACTGATTCTCGGCGCCCTTATTGAATTTTTCGTTCAGACGCCGCCGAATGATCGGCGTAAACACGACCGACAACAACCCGTAGAGCGGAATCGAAACAACGACGATCAACGTAAGCCACGCGCTGTACCAGAGCATCACCCCGAGAAAAACGAACGAAAACGCGAGGTCCATCACCAGCGTCACGGCGTTGCCGGTCAGGAACGCGCGAATGTTCTCCAGCTCGCGAATACGGGCGACGGAATCGCCTACACGGCGCGCCTGAAACCACGCCAGCGGTAACGCCAAAAGATGGCGGAAGAGCCGCGCGCCGAGTTCGACGTCGATCTTGCTGCTCGTATGCGCGAAGACCCACGTTCGTATCCCCGAGAGCGCCGCCTCGAACAGCGTCGCGCAAATCAGCCCAACGGCGATCACGTTCAACGTCTTCATCGCGTGATTGACGAGCACCTTGTCCATCACCACCTGGAAAAAGAGCGGCGTGGCGAGCGCAATCAACTGCAACACCAGAGAAATCACGAGGACCTCGCCCAGCAGCTTCCGATACGTGACGATTGCCGGAATGAACCAGCTGAAATCGAAGCGCGCCAGAGTGCCCGCAATGCTGCTCCTGCTCGTGAAATAGATGAGCTCTCCCGTCCAGATTTCTAGAAGACGCTCGCGCGTCAGCACGGTAGGCGCCTCCCCCGGAAACTGGACAAGCGTTCGGGGCGCGCGCGTTCCATCCCCGGCCTGATACTGCGCGACCACGAAATAGCCGCCTTCACCCTTCATCCGTGCGACCGCGGGCATAGGCGCCCGATCCAGTCGTTCGGGGTTCTGTTGAACGACCCGGGCCGTCATGCCGAGCGAACGCGCGGCTCGCAGGATTGTTTGAGTATCGAAACGATCGAAACCAAATTCATGTCGCAACGCGGCTTCGTCGGCCGCGATGCCGTGCAGGCTCGCCATCGTCAGAACGACGGCGAGACCGGAGTCGACATCCTGCGTCGGAAACGACGCCTGAGGCCGGAAATTGGAACTGTCCATGGAGGGAATACGTGGCGAGGAAGGAAATGCGATACGGCCGGCAGCAGGCCGTCCGGTCGCACTAATGTGCAACCGGACGGATGGACGTTCGGGAACGGGAATTAGCGCCAGCTTGTCGCCAGCGTGGGCGCAAGCGCGGCCTGATGCTCAGGGGGCAGCGTTACCGCTCCTGCAGCCGGCGGCGACCATGCCGCCATGGCCTGTACCAGCTTCTCGACATCGGCGTTGACGAGCGTCCGACCATCGTCCAAGCGGATCTGCTCGATCTGATAGCGTGATCCCGAGTACCAGTCCCGAACCGTAGCCGTATCGCTGGAGCCGAGGATACTGATCTCGAGATCGTCGCCGACGTGACGGAACCACAATTGATCCGCGGATACGCCAGCCCCGATGCTGATCACATCGCTGTTGCCGAGCGTTTCGTCGTCGTCCCGGATCGTGTCGCGGCCGGACCCGCGGCCAAATCGATAGGTATCGTTGCCCAAGCCGCCGACCAGGATGTCGTTGCCGGCACCACCATCCAGCACGTTGTTACCGCGATTGCCGATGATCGTGTTGTCGAGTGCGTTACCCGTGCCGTCGATGTCCTCGTTCCACAGTTTCAGCGCTTCGGCCGTGTAGATCGCGTAGGCATTCGGTACGTTGGCGGCTGCCCGGAACTCCTGAAGGCTGATGTAGCGCGTCATGTCGCTGACGCGCCGGCGGCCCGAGTCGGCGATATAGAAGCCTTTGAGCTGGCCGTCAGAGTCTCCATAGACCGCGCCCGTCACGGTGACGACGTGATTCACGCCACCGCCATCGAGATAAGCGCTGTCCTCCCAGAGCCGCCCCGAGTTCAGCGCGAGTATCACGCCACGACCACTGCGCACGAGATTCGCAACCGCATGCTCGTCGTAGCCGGCAAGCAGATTGTTTGCAATACCGTAACTCTTGAGCAGCGCCTGTTGCTGAACGTAATTCGACCCGCCTCGCTGGTAATCCGTTGCCGCCGGGCTGGTGACGGCCCATTGATTGTCGATTGCGCGTCGGACGACGTCTCCCTCAGTCGTCGGCGTCCCGGTCTGCGTCAACAGATTCGCGATCGAGGTCAGCGCACACGTTCCCTGGAACGTCGGAACCGCATCGCCTTGCATGTAATCCAGCTCGTTGGCCTTCGGGTACCCGTACACGTGAACAGCCACGCCGTCGACAAGCCCTTTTTCCGGCTTGCCGAAATCCAGCAGGTTCAGGTTCTCGACGTGTTCGCCCAACGTATAGCTGATCTTGCTCTGCACGGTATCGATACCCTCGCCGGCGAATTCGACGACACGGTCGCCGACATTGTCGACGTAGTAGGTATCGTTGCCCTTTCCGCCGATCATCGTATCGGCACCGGTGACACCATCGAGGATGTTGTCTGCGCTGTTGCCGACGATCCGGTTATCGAGCGCATTGCCCGTGCCGTTGATGTTGAAGCCTTCGACGAGTCTCAATTCTTCGATATTGGCATTGAGAATGTAGTTTGCGCTGCTGATGACCGTGTCGTAACCCTCGTTTGCGTATTCGAGAATCACGTCATTGACGCTGTTCACGATATAGGTATCGTTGCCCGCGCCGCCTTCCATGTGATCCGCGCCGGCCCCACCGTCGAGATAGTCGTCGCCGAGACCGCCGAGCAGCGTGTCATTGCCTTCTCCACCGTAGAGATAGTCATCGTCGGTTTCACCGGGGCCTAGCGTCCTCTTCGCCTCGTTGTCGCCGGTGAAACCCACCAGCAAATCGTCGCCGGCGCCGCCGTACAGGATGTCGTTTCCGACCTGGCCGAACAGTCGGTCGTCGCCGTCGCCGCCGTAAAGCCGGTCGTGGCCGTCGCCCCCCTGAATTTCGTCGTTGCCTGCGTCGCCGTGGAGCAGATCGTTGCCGAGACCGCCGAGGATCAGATCGTTTCCGGCTCCGCCGTAGATCGTATCGTCGTCGGTTTCCCATGCGGCCAGCGACTGCTTCGCGTCATTGCTGGCCGTAAAGCCGACGAGAATATCGTCGCCGTCGCCACCCCAGATCGTGTCGTTGCCTGCACCACCAAAAATCTTGTCGTTGCCGGATTCACCGGAAAGCGCGTCGTTGCCGTTGCCGCCGTTCAACTCGTCGTTACCCGCCCCACCGAAGAGCCGGTCGTCGCCATCTCCGCCGTCGAGGAAATCGTGGTCGTTGCCGCCGTCGAGGTAATCGTTGCCCAAACCGCCGTACAGCGCATCATTGCCGTTGCCGCCATACAGCGTGTCGTTGTCGGATTCACCCCACGACAACGTTTGCTTCGCATCGTTGCTGGCGGTGAAGCCGACCAGCACGTCATCGCCATCGCCGCCCCAGAGCACGTCGTCGCCGGCTTCGCCGAAGATGCGGTCGTTACCGGCGTCTCCAAGTAGCTGGTCGTTGCCTGCGTCACCATGCAGTTCGTCGTTCCCGGCGCCGCCGAAGACCGTATCGTTTCCGTCCCCGCCACTCACGAAGTCCGCTCCGTCGCCACCGTCCATGTAGTCGTGGCCGAGGCCTCCCCACATCCGGTCGTTGCCGGCGCCACCGTACATGACGTCGTCATCCGTTTCGCCCCAGGCCAGCGTTTGCTTGCTTTCGTTCGATGCGGTAAAGCCCATCATGATGTCGTCACCGTCGCCGCCGTTCATGATGTCGTTGCCGACCTGGCCAAATAGCCTGTCGTTGCCGATCCCGCCGTCGAGGACGTCGTTGCCGGCGCCGCCGTTGAGTTCGTCGTCACCTTCCTCGCCGTACAGTCTGTCGTCGCCGTCATAGCCGAACAGCGTGTCGTTGCCGGTGCCGCCCCACAAATTGTCGTTGCGGCTGCTGCCGCCCATGATGTCGTCGCCGCCGCCGGCGAGGAAGTTCACGAGCAGGCCGCTGTTGATCCAGTGACCGTATGCGGCGTAGTAGTTCGCATCGAATACGTCGTTGCCGTCGGTTCCGACGAGATAGGTTCGATTGCTGTTGTTGACCTTGATTTGATTCGGGCCGAAAAAGATAAAGTCTCTGCCGCCGTTGACCCAGTAAATATTGTCGTTGTCGCGCAACCACCGATAGTTCGAAAACGGTACGCTCGGCGCCAGATAGATTCTTCCGGGCTGGCCCGCAACGTCGCTCCCCTTCCACGGCGCGGCGGCAGAGCCTGCCGCATACCAAGCGTTGCCGCGGGTCAGAAGGTCGTAATCGATAGCGCGGATCTCGGAAATCCCTGCCTGCCGGAGTGTTTGAAATTCGCCCGCGTCGCCGATGCCATCTTCATTGGTGTCGACCCAGACTTGCAGCCCGCTCAATTCCGCGCCTGAAAGCTTGCCGTCGCGATTGGCGTCAAGCGATCCAAGCGCTGCCGCGCTCAGGCGACGCCGCTGCGCGTCGAGCAGTACGGGGGTCTTGTTTGCAATCGATACTGCCGCGTCCAGTGCGGCGCTTTTCGCTTCGTAGAATGCGCCGATCGGGTTTTGCCAGCCTGCGGGCATCGTGAACCCGTAGTCGTTTTTTCCGCCAAAGGTCAGGGTTCGCGAAATAATCTGGCTCAGATCCAGATAACTTGTGCCGCTCAGTAGGCCGGTGGCGCGATATCGCGACAGCAGGCTGTCGGCAAAGGCGGCATCGCGGACGTTGGACAAGTCGTAGCGCTGACCGCCGTTTACGACGAAATTGCGGTCGGTAACGCCGTCGCCGTTGGTGTCTTCGCGGATTACGCTGGCGCCGTTACCGAGGTGGGTTTCTGTTTTGATGTTGTCGAAGACGCCGTCGCAGTTGGCATCGGTTCTGGTAGTAACCACGCGGCCATCATTGGCAAATCGAGTCTCTTGAAGCCTGGCACCATTCGTCGCATATCTTACATATTCCGTCACCTGTCCGTTCGAGCCGTACAACGTTGCGGTACTGAGCGCCCCGCTAACGTACTGGTTGATCTGCGTTGCACCGGTAGAAAATACCAGCGTGGTGGCCTTGATAAAACCCGTCGCCAGATCCAATGAATAGCTCACTCCCGCGACTGGCGCTTGGGACAAACGTTTGCCGGTCGCACCGTAAGCTACTCCATTTTGCTCATAGTACGTTGTATCCAGATCCGCTCCGGGACGCGCCCGAGCCAGATAGTTTCCCGCCACCTCGATCATGACCAGCTCCAGCGTGTCAGCAGACATCTTTCCGACGTTCGCGTCGTAGACCTTGGTCAGCGCACTGTTCAGATCGAATCCGGGCGCAGTGTCGTGGTCCGGGCGATCGCCCAGTACGGGGATCAACACACCGCCGTTTTTTGCGATCTCCCGAGATACCAACCAATTGTTATAGGCAGCCGCAGCCTCTCTTGTCACTCCCACCATAGCCGCCACATGGTAGTCGTCTCGCATCTCAGCTGCATGGAGCCGCTCCCGAGCTTGATCGCGTGCATCGTTGACATAGTGGCCAATCTCGTGACTCAAGATGCCGACCAAAACACGCGGATCGAGTCCGTCGAACGTCATTCCACCGTAACTCCCAAATACAATTCCTGGCCGCCGACGATCCCAGAATATTCCCCGCTCGTCAGTGTCAACCCTAATTGCCTCCAGATCCTTATTCACAACACCTTCGTTGTATTTGATTATTTGCTCTACAAGCAGATTACTCTTATTAATCAGATCAATAGCCTCTCGCCCCAACTCAATATCTCGAAACAATTCTTCACGACCAGTTATCCGCATAATCCGCCTCACTTTCTCCCACGATTCATCGAAATATAAACACCACTAATACAACCACCACGATCAATCGAAAAAACCGCCCTGGTATTCACATCCTTCTTTTCATATATATATGCCCACCACGTCCCGTGAGAAACCGGATATTTTTCAACATTATCAAATATCTCGAACAGATCGCTCGGTGTTATACATATTTCCTTGCTATCAATGGGGAGCGACAACCCGGCCCTATAGAAACCTCTCCCCATAGGCCAGAATATTCCATAGTCAAACCCTCTCGTCTTCCTGTATTCTTTAGAGGATGCCATGCGTTTCACATCAACCCCATACCCCTCAATCACTCCCTTGCTATCGCTAACTGGCTGCCGTGGGTCCACTCTGTAGTCAATCCTTAGTCGATTCGCAACAAACTCGACATTCTCAAGATCGCCAGAATCTGCAACAGTCTTGATATCCGTCAAAAAAATCTTTGGAGACCGAACCGGGTAATCCTCCACTGAATTAATCGCACACGCAGAGACAAAAAACGAAATCACGAGCAAAACAAAAATCTTCCTCACGCCCCCCAATGCTAAGCCATGACGTCGACCATCCTCTGGCAGCAATGGCAAGCCATCTTGATCCGCTTCATATTTCATACGTAGATCTAATCAATATATACACAACATCAACACTTATCCCTACATCACACTATTGAACCGCACGATGCCATGTCACGAAGATATAGAAATAATTGAAAGAAGACAAGCGAACGCTTAACTTCCGTACGCATACGAAACGACAGAATAATTCCGTACTTGTCCGAGTATGCGATATATTCCTGCCGAGCACCGTCGGTTAAGTCTCCCAATAGCATCCCCCACGCAGGCTAATCTCAACATAAAGAAGGAAACGGATGGCGGTCGTAAAGCGGTGGCCACGGCCGCGCTAACAATTCCGCCCAATTTTCACCAGAATCCCGACGTCAATTTGGAGACGAAGGCTCCGCTTCCTATGCGATCTTGGAAAACAAGCCATCTTTCCAAGATCCGCCGTGCGACCTCAACGTAATTCAAAAGTTGAACATCAAGTCGGCTACAAACAATGCTATCCAACGTGCTGATTGTTACGTTACTCAACTCATCCAAGCTCTGCCACATCGTACTCGCATATTGGACCCACGCAGCAGGACCCGTAGAAAGACACACCGCATTGTTCGACACTTACCCCATCTGAGCGGAACCATATTGCAGCGAATTTAATTCCTTTCCCATGGCGAACCCAGCCCATCCCACTCATCAAGTTCATGCCAAGCCATGAATCACTCCTCTTTCGATGAAAAAATTCTGGTCATAAAAAACCAAATCCAACTAAGACCTAGAGAAATACTCATAATATGAGCACCGCCGGCGAACAATGGCCCCACCAAGCCAAGCCACAATCGAGACTCACTAATTGGAATGAAATTAAATTCGTAGTAATACCCCTCAACCAAAACAAAAATCCCACATAAAAGGAAAAACGGAGCCCCAAAAATTACCTTTGCCTTCCCTGCCATCGACAATCTTTCATACGTTTCCCTCCCCTTAGCCTGACCAGCATAAAGCAAGCGAAATCCGACCAGAAGCCTAAAAGGGAACGCGGCAAGCATCAGTGCAAAATAGAGTGCAGTGACGTCGGGGAATTTTGACTTTTCAACAGCACCGAATATCAAAGGAAATACTTTGCCGACGCCGGCTACAATCACATCCAGAAAGGGCCATTGCACCAGCACATCCTCCGGCGCAAGCCAAGCTACGATTACACCGGCGACATGCAATACCAGAATAACCGGACTGAATTTATAAATTCCAATTATTTCACCAACAATACTTCGAGATTCATTCGAATCAGTTTCCTTTTTCAATATTGAGTCACGTCCCATTAATTTTACTTTCCAATCCATTCAACATTGGCGACCCATATTAAAGCCACCCCAACCAGTTCTTACTCATTCATCAATCGCTCGACGCCAATACTTCTTTCTGCTCAGATTCGCGTAATTTCATAATTCGAAATATCAATGTCATCCCAAAAACCACATGAAAATCCGTTTTCTGCCGTACCTTACCCGTCACCGAGCACAACACCACAAAGGTATAGAAAGAATTGAAAGAAAACAAGCAAACGATTAATTTTTCATACACATACGAAACAAGGAAAACAATTCCGTACTTGTCTGATCCACGCCTTACAACCCCGAATTAGCTGCCCTTTACACATTCACAATACCAGTCGATCTACTCTATAGACCCATGAGCCAATCAATACCGCAAAAAATCAAAAAAGCCGGCGCTGTGGTAGCAATGCCGTTCAGTCAAAACCTGAAAGGTATTTTTGTTTTATCGTTGGAGTAGTAAATTTATCGTTGGAGTTGTAAACGGAGCGGCAAACTGTTAACTTGGTCAGCGATGCTGAACGACCACCTGACCTTTCTACTGGATACCGCACCTGCCGACCTCAGTCGACTCAGCAAAGCATCTGCCACATAACTGGATCGAACAGGCCATCGAAGCGGCGGGCGCGGCCGGCATTCGTCGGCGGTGCTTACCGGCCGAACAACTGGTGTGGCTGGTCATCGCGCTAGCAATCTACCGGCACTGGTCAACCAGCGAGGTGGTCGATAGATTCGATCTGGTCTTGCCAACGAGGGCACGTTCGTCAGCAAGAGCACCGTCGCTCAAGCACGCCCAGGCCCGGCGATGCGCCCGCGGCCCGGCTTATCGGGTTCATTCCGTGCCATTTTTACCCCCTCATTTTCGACGACACCCATGAGACAAAAATAAAAACCCATACAAAACCTACTGCAACACCGAATGCCTCAACACCGCCCGCAAATAATGGCCCGACAAGCCCAAGAAAAAATCTAGAATTTGAAATAGGAATGATGTTAATTTCATAGTACGGCCGACCAAACAATACCGCCACGATCCCAAACCCAAAGAAAATAACGACTCCAATTGAAGCAAAAATTCTTTTCCAGAAAAATCCTCTAATTATTTCAAATGTCCTATCCCTATCCGCATAAAATGCCCTAGTTGAATCAATGATTCTCAGCGGCAGAAACACATACATGATCGAAAAATACAATCCGGTCACCTCAGGAAACACCGACCTCTCAATCGCTTCCCCTATAACTGGAAATATATTCGCCATATAGGACACAAACCTTCCGAGCGTCTGGTATTGCACCAATATGTCATCGGGAGCAAACCATGCCATCAGAGCGGAGACGAAATGCAAAGCCAACATTCGCGGACAGTAGCGGTAATACCTCAGAAGGCCTTTCAATTCATTCATAGATTGCTTCGCCAGAATTCTTATACTCGCAAAGAGGCCTCACCCTACAATCGGCCTTAATTTACGTCCCTCAAAGCCACATCGACCCCTCAAAAATATAGAAAGAATTGAAAGAAAACAAGCAAACGCTTAATTTTCATACACATACGAAACAAGGAAAACAATTCCGTACTTGTCTGACCCACGTCTTACGGTCCTGAATTAGCTGATCTATATATACCCACCACCAGTCGATCTACTCTATAGACCCACGAGCCAATCAATACCGCCAAAATAAAAAAGCCGGCACTCTGGCCGGCTTTTCCGCTAAACCTGAAGACCGACGTATTGTCAGTCGCTATGTACAGTCAGCACACGATACGTGTTCACGACACGGTGCATCAAACATCAAACTTCACCCCCTGCGCCAGCGGCAGTTGCCGGCTGTAGTTAATCGTATTCGTCGCCCTGCGCATATACGCCTTCCATGCATCCGAACCCGACTCGCGCCCACCGCCCGTTTCCTTCTCGCCACCGAACGCGCCGCCGATTTCCGCGCCGCTCGTGCCGATGTTCACGTTGACGATCCCGCAATCGCTGCCGGCCGCCGACATGAACTGCTCGGCCTCGCGCATGTCGTTCGTGAAGATCGCCGACGACAAGCCTTGCGGCACCGCGTTGTGCAGCTCGATCGCGTCGTCGAAGTTGTCGTAGACCATCACGTACAGAATCGGCGCGAACGTCTCGCGCTCGACCACCGCCGACTGCTTCGGCATCCGCACGATGGCCGGACGCACGTAGTACGCATCCGCATGACCGACGTCGACGCGCTCGCCGCCCTTCACTTCGCCGCCCTGCTCGCGCGCATCGGCCAGCGCCTTCTGCATCGCGTCGAACGACGCACGATCGACCAGCGGGCCGACCAGCGTGCCTTCCTCGAGCGGATTGCCGACCTTCACCGACGCATAGGCCTTCTCGATGCGCGGCAGCAGTTGCTCGACGAGGCTGCGATGCACGATCAAACGGCGCAGCGTCGTGCAGCGCTGGCCGGCCGTGCCGACCGCCGCGAACGTGACCGCGCGCACGACGAGATCGAGGTCGGCGCTCGGCGCGACGATCATCCCGTTGTTGCCGCCGAGTTCGAGGATGCCGCGTGCCAGGCGCTGGCTCAGCACCTTCGCGACTTCCTGGCCCATCCGCACGCTGCCCGTCGCGCTGACGACCGGCACCTTCTTCGACGCCGCCAGCGCCTCGCCGACATCGCGCATGCCGAGCACCAGTTGGCTCAGCTCCGCCGGCGCGACGCCCGGATGCGTCTTCTCGAACTCGCGAAGCGCCTTCTGGAGCAGCACGTGGCAAGCGATCGCGGTGAGCGGCGTCTTCTCGGACGGCTTCCACACGACCGAATCGCCGCACACGAACGCGAGCGCCGCATTCCACGCCCACACCGCGACCGGGAAGTTGAACGCCGAAATCACGCCGCACACGCCGATCGGGTGCCACGTTTCCATCATCCGGTGGCCCGGGCGCTCCGATGCGATCGTGAGGCCGTAAAGCTGGCGCGACAGGCCGACCGCGAAATCGCAGATGTCGATCATTTCCTGCACTTCGCCGAGCCCTTCCGACGTGATCTTGCCGGCCTCGAGCGTGACGAGGCGGCCCAGCTCGGCCTTGCGCTCGCGCAGCACGTTGCCGAACACGCGCACGAGTTCGCCGCGCACCGGCGCCGGCACCGTGCGCCACTTGAGGAACGCGTCGTGCGCGGCGTCGATCTTGCGCTCGGCGTCGGCGGGCGTGTCGACGGCCAGCGTCGCGAGCGTCGCGCCGTCGAGCGGCGAACGCGCGGTCAGCGCATTGCCTTTCCACTGGGCGAGATCGATGTCGAGCGCGGCAAGAATGTCGTTGAATTGCATCACTTCCTCTTCAGGGACAGATTGATCGGTGCGGCGGCAGCGCCGCCCGCGTGATTCGATTGGAGCGCGTTCGAGCGCCTCGTGCAAGCGGATGCGCCGCGCGGCGGGCCCGATGCGCCATCCGGCGCATCGCGCTGCGCCGCCGCCGAAAGCCCGCCCGGACGGCGCGCCCCGGCCTCGCGAGGCACGATCCATGAAACACATTGTCGATGGCCACAAGTCGGGCCGCTATTGATATTAACTCACGACTTCATTCCCAAAACGCAAGAAGTCAGTCGGGCAGCCGCGTCCGTTCGTGCTCCGATATCGGACGTTTCCAAAGCTCGTGGACGGGTGCTCGGACGCGTCGCGCCGCGACAGTAGTTGATGATCATCCCGCATCACCCTGTTCGGAAATATCGTTTGCCCGCCCGCGCACCCCGCACCCACAATCGGTGCGACGTCGAGGTGCAACGCACCCGGCGTGCCGCCGGCCGCCACTACGGCGCCCGGACGACCGACGAAGGCGCACGCATCAGGGCCCGGCTCAGCGGGCCGGCTTCGCCCCGCATCACCGCTGCCCGGCCCGCGGCCGGCAACGCGTCGCGCTTCGTCACCGAACAACAATCCCGGAGACAGCGCCCAGCGCCCGCCATGCATTCAGATGCCCGCCCCGATTCGTCCCGCCCGTCCGGCTCGCCGCCCGCGAAGCCGTCCCTCCACCGTGCGTTGCAGGCCCGCCATCTGCGGATGATCGCGATCGGCGGCTCGATCGGCACGGGCCTGTTCGTCGCGTCCGGCGCGTCGATCTCGCAGGCCGGGCCGGGCGGCGCGATGCTTGCGTACATGGTGATCGGCCTGATGGTCTATTTCCTGATGACGAGCCTCGGCGAGATGGCCGCGTTCATGCCGGTGTCGGGCTCGTTCGCGACCTACGGCGCGAAGTTCGTCGACGAAGGCTTCGGCTTCGCGCTCGGCTGGAACTACTGGTACAGCTGGGCCGTGACGCTGGCGGTGGAACTGGTCGCCGCGCAGCTCGTGATGAATTACTGGTTCCCGCACGTGCCGGGCGTCTGGTGGAGCGCGCTGTTTCTCACGCTGATCTTCGCGCTCAACGCGCTGTCGGTGCGCGGCTTCGGCGAAGCCGAATACTGGTTCGCGCTGGTCAAGGTGCTGACGGTGCTCGCGTTCGTCGGCGTCGGACTGCTGATGATCTTCGGGATCATGCAGGGCGGCCCGAGCGCCGGCTGGGGTAACTTCACGACGGGCGACGCGCCGTTCGTCGGCGGCTGGGCGACGATGCTCGGCGTCGCGATGATCGCGGGCTTCTCGTTCCAGGGCACCGAGATGATCGGCGTCGCGGCCGGCGAATCGGAAAACCCGCGCACGACGATTCCGCGCGCGGTGAGCCAGATCTTCTGGCGCATCCTGCTGTTCTACGTGTTCGCGATTTTCGTGATCGGCGTGCTGATTCCGTACACCGACCCGAGCCTGCTGAAGAGCGACGTGACCGATATCGGCGTGAGCCCCTTCACGCTCGTGTTCCGCCACGCGGGCCTCGCGTTCGCGGCCGGCGTGATGAACGCGGTGATCCTGACGGCCGTGCTGTCGGCGGGCAACTCGGGGATGTATGCGTCGACGCGGATGCTCTACAACCTCGCGCTCGAGGGTCGTGCGCCGAAGCTGTTCGCGAAGCTGTCGCCGGGCGGCGTGCCGCGCAACGCGCTGTATGCGACCACCGCCGTCGGCGCACTGTGCTTCCTCACGTCGCTGTATGGCGACAAGACCGTGTACCTGTGGCTGCTCAACACGTCGGGCATGGCCGGCTTCATCACGTGGCTCGGCATCGCGGTCAGCCACTACCGCTTCCGCAAGGGCTTCCTGAAGCAGGGTTACCGGCTCGACCAGTTGCCGTACCGGTCGAAGTGGTTCCCGTTCGGCCCGCTGCTCGCGTTCGCGCTGTGCGCGGTCGTCGCGCTCGGCCAGGACTACCACGCGTTCCTCGCCGACAGGATCGACTGGACAGGCGTCGCCGCGACCTACATCGGCCTGCCGTTCTTCCTCGCGATCTGGCTCGGCTACGCACTCGTGCGCAAATGCCGCCTGGTGCGCTACGAGGACATGGAAATCGCGCCGTGGATCGAACGCAACGCGGCGCATGAAGCAGCCGAAAAGGCCGACGCCGGTTATCCGGCCTACGTTGCCCGCCCGGTCAACCCGACGCCGGGCGCCTGACGCCCGGTACCGCGCCAGCGGCCACCCCTTCGCGGCGCCCGGCCCGCTGCGCTGAAAACCCCATTCGACGCGGCGCGCGCGTTCAGGCAAGATCGACGCGCCGCCCGTTTTTCCGCCGTCACGAGTCACCGAACACGCATGCAGAACTTCTACGAAGCCACCGTTTCCCGCCAGCCCTACCCGCAACTGACCGGCACGATCGATACGCAGGTCTGCATCGTCGGCGGCGGCCTCGCCGGCCTGTGCACGGCGCTCGGCCTCGTCGAACGCGGCGTGCACGACGTCGTGGTGCTGGACAGCGAGCGGGTCGGCTTCGGTGCGTCGGGCCGCAACGGCGGCTTCGTGTTCGGCGGCTACAGCCTCGACAACGCCGACCTGCTGCGCACGCTCGGCCGCGACGAAGGGCGCCGGCTATACCGGCTCACCGTCGACGCGGTCGACCTGATCCGCGCGCGCATCGCCCGCTACGGGATCGACTGCGACATCGTCGACCGCGGCGTGATGCTCGCGAACTGGTTCGACGATCCGGCGCGGCTCGACAGCGTGCGCACGCTGATGAAAGACGAGCTCGGCGTCGACTGGGAACCCGTCCCGACCGACGCGCTGCGCGAGCGGCTGAAGACGCGGCGCTATTACGGCGGCCTGTTCGAGCCGAACGCATTCCATTTCCATCCGCTGAAGTACGTGCTCGGCGTCGCGGCGGCCGCGTCGCGCGGCGGCGCCCGCGTGTTCGAGCGCTCGGCCGCGCTCTGCATCGCGCGCGACGGCGCCGGTTACGTCGTGCGCACGGCCCAGGGCGCGGTGCGCGCGAAGGACGTCGTGTTCGCCGGCGGCGGCTACGCGCGCGGCGTGTCGCCGCGCATCGAGCGCGCGGTGCTGCCGATCGCGACCTACGTGATCGCGACCGAACCGCTCGGCACGCGCCTGCCCGACGCGATCGACGCGCCGTACGCGATCTACGACACGCGTTTCGCGTTCGACTACTACCGTCCGCTGAAGGACACGCGGATCCTGTGGGGCGGCCGGATCTCCGTGCTCGACCGCGGCCCCGACGCGATCGCGCGCCTGCTGCGGCGCGACCTGCTGCGCGTGTATCCGCAACTGGACGGCGTGAAGGTCGACTACGCGTGGGGCGGGCTGATGAGCTACGCGCGGCACAAGATGCCGCAGATCGGCCGCGACGCCGACGGCGTGTGGCACGCGATCGCTTTCGGCGGCCACGGGATGGCGCCGACCACGGTGGCCGGCGAGACGCTCGCCGCCGCGCTGGCCGAAGGCCGGCCGGTGCCGGACGGCTTCGCCGCGTTCGGGCTCACGCGCACGTTCGGGCTGGCCGGCCTCGCCGCCGCGCAGCTTGCGTATACGGCGTACCAGGCCCGTGACGCGCTCGCGTCGTGCCGCCGCTGAGCGCCCGCGGCGGCCTTGCCGATTAGAGCGGAAGGTCGGCCGGGCGGGCATTTTCCGCATGCTAGAATGCCTTTTCCAAGCCGCCGCGAACCACAACAAAGTCACATGAAAGCAGGAAGCAAGGCCGCCACGTCCGACCCCCGCGCGCTTGCGTCCGATGCGCGGCGCAAATACGATCCCGAGCAAACCAAGCGCAACATCCTCGAGGTCGCCACGCAGGAATTTTCCGCGATGGGCCTCGCCGGTGCGCGCGTCGACGCGATCGCCGAGCGGACGAACACGACGAAGCGGATGCTCTACTACTACTTCGAAAGCAAGGAAGGCCTGTACGAGGCCGTGCTGGAGAAGGTGTACGGCGACATCCGCGCATTCGAGCAGGAACTGCACGTCGGCGACATGGAGCCGCGCGAAGGCATGCGCCGTCTCGTCGAATTCACGTTCGACTATCACGACAAGCATCGCGATTTCGTCCGCCTCGTGTCGATCGAGAACATCCACGGCGCGAAATATCTCGAACAGCTCAAGTCGTTCAAGAACCGCAACGTCAGCATCATCAAGACGCTCGAGGAACTGGTCGAGCGCGGCGCGGCCAGCGGCGCGTTCCGCAAGGACATCGACGCATACGACCTGCACCTGCTGATCAGCTCGTTCTGCTTCCATCGCGTGGCGAACCGCTACACGTTCGGCGCCGCATTCGGCCGCGATCCGTCGGCGCCGCGCCTGCGCGCGCGGCATCGCGACACGATCGCCGACGCGGTGCTCCGCTACGTCGCCGCGTAAGCGACGGCAGCCCGTCGGAGCGCGCGCCCGCCGCGCCCGTCGCACGTCGGCGCATCAGTCCGTCGGCGCGGTCGACGCGAGCGCGATCCGCGCCTTCTCTTCCGGGCTGCCCGCCACGTAATACTTCTTCGCCCAGCTCGAATCCGGCGCGAGCGCGAGCCGTGCACGCGCGCCCGTGCCGCGCTGCTTCGCACGAATCGCCAATGCGCGAGCGCGATAGTGCTCGTAAAGTCGCAGGAATTCCGCGAGATAGATCGCCGCGATCCGCTTGTCGCGGATCTCGAGCAGGTTCTCGTCGTTGTACTGCTCGGAATTGCGGCTCATGTTCGCCGAGCCCGTATAGACGACCGGATTCGCGCCTTCCGCATCGATCACGATGAACTTGTGGTGGATCACGACGGGCGGAAACGCCGGCGCCGGCTCGCCCGGGAAGAGCCGCAACTCCGGCTCGAAACCCTGCGGCACGGTGGCCGGCGAGAAATACGACGCGTCGATCACGTCGTGGTTGTCGCGGCTGCGGTGGTACAGCTCGAGGTTCGCGAGCGCCGCCGCATCGAGCGGCTGGCCGGCCTGCCGCGCGGCATCGGCCTTCGTCGCGCCGCCAACGTTGATCCGGTTCACCAGGCCGAACATCATCAGCCCGCGGTCGCCGGCCGCGAAGCACGCATCGCGCAGCGCCGCGTCGGTCGGCATGAACAGACAGAACGACACCGAATGCTTCGCGGCCGCGATCGCGGCGACGATCGTATCGATCTCGGTACGCTGCCCCGCCGGCTCCGGCGAGTACGCGACACGTACCTGCGCGCTGCCGATCGTCATCGGCGCCGACCAGCCGGGCGACAGCCGGGCGGTTTCCGCAATCGACGGATTCCCGGCCAGCGCGAGGGCGCGCTCGTTGTACAGCGCGGCGAGCGCGGGCGAGTCGAACGCATGCAGTACGTTGGCCTGCTCGGTGAGCCCCTCGGTCGTGAAGTTCGCGGAACCCGTCAGCACGCGCGCGGGCGCCGGGTTCGACCGCGCATCGGTCACGATGAACTTGTCGTGCATGATGTGCGTCCGGTCGCGCGGCGCGAGCGTCGCGAGGCCCTGCAGCGCATCGACGGCCGGCTGGTTCGGCGACGGCAGCGGCGGCTTGCCCTTGCGCGCCGTCGTGTGCGCGTCATAGACGATCGCGAGCGACGCTTCGCCATGCCGGCGCCCGAACGCGGCGAATGCAGGCAGCGCCCACAGCGTGTCGGTCAGGTGATAGACGGCCGACACCGCGCGCGACGCGGGATCGAGCATCTGAGCGAACACCTGCTCCATGTCGTTCGCGAGCCACGTGCGCAGCTTCAGCGCCTGCGCGGCGCTCGGCGCCTCGTTCGGCGCGAGGCCGAGCGCCGCGACCTGCTTCGCGAACGCCTGCGAGCTGACCACCGCGCGGTTGAACCACGTGCCGATGCCGTCCTCGACGTGCGCGGGCAGCACGACGTCGCACGCGCCGGCTTGCGCGTCGAGCACCTGCAGGTTCGCCGGCGTGCCGACGACCGGATAGACGTCGTAGCGAAACGACGCACCGCGGTCCTGCGGATCGATGCGCGCGTCCCACCACATGAATTTCTGGATCGGCGCCTGATCGGTCGGCGCATCGCCCTGCGTGTCGGCGGCCGGGCCGTCGAACGTCAGGCGGTTGGGCAGCCAGCTGTCCGGCGCACGCGTCTTGCCGTCGGCCGACCAGAAGCCCGGCGTGCGCCGGATCGCGAAGCCGAGGAAATCGGCGCGCGACGCCGCATCGGGCCAGTCGAAAGCCAGCAGGACGAGGGTGGGGGAAAGATAGCTGCGCACGCTGACGGCCATTCGTTGCTCCCTGGCCTGACGGCCGGTCGAGGTGAATGGGTCAGTGTCGACGGCGGTTCTTCCGGCACGATGACCGTTCGATGAACCTTGTATGTCGGACGCGCGTCAGTCGCACACGAGCAGCTCGATGCCGCGAGCGGTCAGCGCGCGGCGCACCGCCTTGTCCGGCGCGCGTTCGGTGACGAGATAGCGGGCGGCCGACGCGCCGTTGATCCGCACCGGCGTCACGCGGCCGAACTTCGAATGGTCGGCGACGATGATCGCCGTGCCCGCCGCCGCGATCATCCGGCTGCGCACTTCTGCCGCGAGCCGCGAATAGTCGGTGCATTCGCCGTCGGGCGTGATGCCGCCGGCGCCGACGAACGCGAAATCGACGTGGTATTGCGCGAGCTGGTGGATCGTGTCGAGCCCGAACGTGGCGTCCTCGTCGTCGGACAGCTCGCCGCCGAGCAGCGTCACGCGGTTGCCGTTGCGCCGCGCGAGCACGAACGCGGTGCGCCAGTCGTTCGTGTAGATCGACAGCCGGTGCCGGTCGGCGAGCGCCAGCGCGACCGCATGCGGCGTGCTGCCCGAATCGATCAGCACCGATGCATCGTCGGGCACGAATTCGGCCGCGCGCCGCCCGATCGTGCGCTTCGCGTCGGCGTTCGCGGCTTCGCGCTCGGACAGGCTCGGCTCGCGGCGATCCGCGGCCAGCGCGCCGCCATGCGTCATCACGAGCAGGCCGCGCGCGGCCAGCGCGTTCAGGTCGCGCCGCACGGTTTCGCGCGACACGTCGAGCGAACGGACGAGTTCCGCGACCGACAGCGCGCCCGAGCGTCCAAGCTCCGACAGGATGTATTGATGACGTTGTTCCGCCAGCATCGCGTGTGCGCCCGAGGCGACTGGTAATGGGTAAGCCGGCCATTGTATTACGGTCGTTTGACGACCATTTGACCGCGCCGGGGAATGCGGCCGGGCGGCGGCCGCGCACGTCGCCCGAAAGCGAAATTCAGTATTGCCGGGCGCGCGCGAATCGGCGCGGCGCCGGTTGCTACACTTGGCGTTTCGCCGAACGACCGACCAAGACCGACCAACCAAGGGGCTCGCGCCATGTATCGCAAAGGCAGTGTGATCGAAATCCAGTTTCCGCCGGAACGCCTCAACGACGCGGCGGGCGACCCGTACTGGATCGACCTGACGCTCGACGAAGCGCGCCGACTCTACGAACAGCTCGCCGCGCGCTTCGCGACCGACGCGCGCGCCAACCAGCCGCTCGATACGTTCTCGATCGACTGATCGCCGCCGCGTCGTAGCCGCCCGCACGGGGCGGTACGCATCGCCTTCGCATCGCCCACCCGGCGCGCGATGATCGCCCGCACCGTCACGCACCGCCCGGCGTGAGTGCAGGATTCGACAAGACACCGGCACGGCTTCGCCCGATACTGGCCGACTTTCCGGTTCTGTCCGGCCGCGTCGCGGCCCGTCACGCATGCTCAACTCGATCGTCGCCGCCGTTTTCGTCGCGCTCTGGTCCACCGGCTTCATCGTTGCACGGGCGATCAAGCCCTACGCCGATCCGAACCTGTTCCTGCTGGCGCGCTTCGCGGGCACGGCCGCGCTGTTCGGCGTGGTGGCGCTCGTCGCACGCGCGCCGTGGCCGGCCCGCCGCGAATGGCCGCGCCACCTGATCGCCGGCGCGCTGCTGCAAGGCGTCTATCTCGGCGCGAGCTACTGGGCCGTCGCGCAAGGATTGAACGCGGGCGTGATGGCGCTGCTCGGCGCGCTGCAGCCGCTCGCCACCGCCGTGCTCGCGGTCGCGCTGTTCAACGAACGCCTGCCCGCGCGCGGCTGGCTCGGGATGGCGCTCGGGCTGGCCGGCGTCGCGCTCGTGCTCGCGCCGAAGGTCACGGGCGGCGTCGCGCCGCCGCCGGGCGCGGCGCCTGCGTGGCTCGTCGTCACCGTGTCGGTTCTCGCGGTCGGGGCGATCACCGCCGGCTCGCTGTACCAGAAAGGCAAGCTCGCGCAGAGCGACCTGCGCACGGCGGTCGCCGTGCAGAACTTCGGCGCGGCGGTCGTCGCGGCCGCCTTCGTCGTGCTGCTCCATGAAACCCGCTGGATCGGCGCGCCGGCGCTGTGGGTGTCGCTCGTATGGGGCGTCGTGTTCCTGTCCGGCGGCGCGGTCACGATGCTGATGTGGATGCTGCGGCGCGGCAACGCCGCTCGCGCGACGTCGCTGCTGTTTCTCGCGCCGCCGCTGGCCGCGCTGCAGGGTTACGGGCTGTTCGGCGAAACGCTCGCGACGATCCAGCTCGCCGGCTTCGCGCTCGCGCTGGTGGGCGTCGTGCTCGCGCGGCGCTGACGCCGGCCGTCGCCCCGCCCGGAGGCCGTTCGCGCCGCATCCCGCACCTGCCTGGCGCACCGCGCACCATGGCGACGCGCCGCGTCTCGCCGAAGCAACGCGAAACCGCCGGAAACGCAGGCCCGGCGCGGCGGCGCGCCGCGATTGCGCTTATGATGGGCGCCTTGCAATTCGTTCCGGAATTTCCCTCATGACCTCCGCCGATTACGCCAGCCGCCAACGCGCGATCATTGCCGAACTGAACGTCGCCCCGCACTTCGACGCCGAAGCCGAAATCGCCCGGCGCGTCGATTTCCTCGCGCAGTACCTTCGTTCGACCGGCCTGCGGACCTACGTGCTCGGCATCAGCGGCGGCGTCGATTCGTCGACGGCCGGCCGCCTTGCGCAACTGGCGGTCGAGCGCCTGCGCGCCGACGGCTACGATGCACGCTTCATCGCGATGCGCCTGCCGAACGGCGTGCAGAACGACGAAGAGGATGCGCAGCGCGCGCTGGCGTTCGTGCGCGCGGACGAGGTGCTGACGGTCGACGTGAAGCCGGCCGCCGATGCGATGCTCCGTTCGCTGGTCGCATCCGGCCATGCGTTCGACACGCCCGCGCAGCAGGATTTCGTGCACGGCAACATCAAGGCGCGCGAGCGCATGATCGCGCAGTACGCGGTAGCCGGCGCGCGGCGCGGCATCGTGATCGGCACGGATCACGCGGCCGAATCGCTGATGGGTTTCTTCACGAAGTTCGGCGACGGCGGCGCGGACATCCTGCCGCTCGCGGGCCTGAGCAAGCGTCGCGTGCGCGCGGTCGCGCGCGCGCTCGGCGGCGACGAGCTGATCGTGATGAAGGTGCCGACGGCCGACCTCGAGGAGCTGCGCCCGCTGCGCCCCGACGAGCACGCGTATGGCGTGACCTACGACGAGATCGACGATTTCCTCGAAGGCAAGCCGGTTGCCGATCGCGTGTATGAAACGGTGCTGCGCTTCTACGACGGCTCACGCCACAAGCGCGCACTGCCGTACACGATGTTCGACTGGCCGGCCACCGCATAAGCCGGCCGCCGCGCCACCGACATACCGCCGCGCGCACCGTCACGGCTGCGCGCGGCCGACCGGCGACGGGCCCGCGCGCCCGCCCGTCTTCTTCGCCTGCAGCGCACGAATGCGCATCCGCGCGCCCGTATCGCTGACCGTCGCGTCGTACATCGTCGCGAGATCGCGCTTGAGCGCGGTGCGCGACCCGGCGTCGAGGTACACCATGTGCCCCGACGGATAGAACCGCGCGGACAGGTTCTGCCGCACCTTCTGGTCCTCCAGCGGCATCTGCTGCAGATCGATCACGGTCTGGTAGAACGGCGTGACGAAATCGTAGAAGCCGTTCGCCGACAGCACCTTCAGGTCCACGTTCAGCGCCATCACCGCGGCGAGGTCGCCGGCCGTGTAGAGAATCACGTTGCCCTGTGCATCGATGCCCTGCTGCGCGCCGGTCGGGTCGATGTGGCTGAAATCCCAGTTCTTGAAAGCCTGGTCGTTCAGGTCCGTGAACGCCGAGTTCGACGTGAACTTCAACTGCTCGTTCAGGTAGCTGTTCCACATCGCCGTATAGACGCCCGTCACGGCCGTCATCGTCGGGTCATTGCCGCCCGAATTCGGGTCGATCTTGCCGGCGATGCCCGACGAGATCCCGGTCACGCGGCCGTCGTACGAACCGAGCGCGAGCCCCTGCGCATGCAGCAGCGTCGTCAGGAACAGCGAATTGCCGCGCGTGTCGTAGCCCGCGATGTCGAGGCCCCACGATTGCAGCGTCGCCGTGTCGATGCCCGTGTATTCCGACAGTTTCCGCACCGTGGCCGGGTCCGCATGCGGCGCCGCGCGCAGCGCGCTCAGGTAGTCGGTGCGCGCGAACTGCGCGACTTCCTCGACGAACGCGCCGAGATCGCTCGGCGCCGGCTTGATGCCGAGCTTCTTGTGATACCACGCGTCGGCCGCGGCGGTCGGCAGCGTGCCGACCGGGTTGCCGGCCTGCCGGTAATCGAGGATCGACGATTGCAGCGTGACGCCGTTCAGGTCCACGCCGTCCTCGTGCAGCTTGTACGCGAGCACGCAGCTGCGCGCGGTGCCGTACGATTCGCCGAACAGGTATTTCGGCGAATTCCAGCGGTTGTTCTTCGTCAGGTAGCGCTTGATGAACTGCTTCAGCGAATCCGCATCCTGGTCGACGCCCCAGAAGTCGCGATTCTTGTTCGGCGCGACGGCCGCCGAATAGCCGGTGCCGACCGGATTGATGAACACCAGGTCGCTGTGGTCGATCATGCTGTCCGGGTTGTCTTCGATCTGGTACGGCGCGGGCGGCGTGAACCCCGGCATCGACGTCTTGATGCGCTTCGGCGCGAACGAGCCGAGCAGCACGAACACCGACGACGAGCCGGGCCCGCCGTTATAGAAGAACGTCACGGGCCGCGTTTCTTCCTTCGCGCCGTCCGCCGTGAACGCGACGTAGAAGATTTTCGCGGCCGGCTGCGAACTGCTGGGATCGACGGTCACGAGGTGGCCGACCGTCGCCGTGTACGCGATGCGCCTGCCGTCGATCAGGATCGTGTGGTGCGTGATCGCGGCCGCTTCGGTCGTGTCGGTCACCGAGTCGTCGGGGCCGTTGCCGTACGCGACCGGATCGAAGAACGGCTGGTCGCGGCCGCGGCTCAGCGCGACCGGGTTGATGGTCGGCGGCACGCCGTGCGAATTGTGGTCGCCGTGATGCAGCGGATACACGCCGCCGGAAGATGCGGAATCGATGCCCATCGTGCTGCTCCTGGAGGTGAAAAAAGACGCGGGAAGATCACCCGCGTCGAAAGTAAAGGCAGGTACCGGCGCGTCAGCTCGACGGCTTGCGCGCGAGGAGCGCCGCCAGTTTCGCGCCGTCGGGGCTGCCGAGCCCCGTGCACGCGTCCCAGCCGGCCGCGGCCGCATAGGTGCCATTCGATCCTTTCGTGATGTCGCGCAACGCATCCGGATGCTTGTACAGCACCGGATTGATCCAGCCGGCCGATGCGCCGGCCGCCGCATTGATCCGCGCGATCAGCGCGGCCCACAGCGGTGCGACCGCGCTCGTGCCGCCCATCACCGCGGGCGTGCCGGCGACCGACACTTCGTAGCCCGTCTGCGGCGACGCATCGCCGGCCACGTCCGGCACACCGCGCTTGGCGAGCGGCGTGGCGGTGCCGTCGGCGCGTGCGACCTTCAGCCCCTGCTGCCACGCCGGCAGGTCGAACAGCGAACTGACGCCGCCGCCGCCCGCGCCGCCGCCCGACGCCTCGTCGTTCCACGTGACCTCGCTGCGGATGCCCTGCCCGGGCAGCGCATCGAGCTGCGTGCCGCCGCAGCCGAGCACGTACGGGCTCGACGCCGGGAAATCGACGTGATCGGCGCCATCCTGCAGCCCGTCGCCCGAGCCGCTGTCGCCCGACGCCGCGCATACGGTGATGCCCTGCGCGGCGGCCGCCTGCAGCACGCGGTTGAACGCGTGTGCCGACTGCGCCTGCCAGATCGCTTCCGGGCCGCCCCAGCTGATCGAGATCACGGAAGGCCGGTGGGTCTTGTCGGTGACGGCCGCGTTGACGGCCTGGATGAAGCCCGCGTCGCTGTTCGGCGCGAGGTAGACGGCGATCTTCGCGGCCGGTGCGATCGCGCCGGCGATCTCGATGTCGAGCGCGACTTCGCCGTCCGGCCCGTTCGGCTCGCCGGTCGGCGCATTGCGGCCGGTGCCGACGTTCACGTCGACGAGCGTCGGCGGTGTCGTGATCCCGAGCCCGCGGAAATACTGCTGGATGTCCGCCGCGCGATAGCCGCCGCCGAGTTCGACGATCGCGATGCATTGCCCGGCGCCGTCGCCGGCCGGAAAGTCGTACAGCGACGCAAGCTGGATCGGCGTGAACGTGACGGCCGCCGCGCCGCGCGCAGGCTTGAACGGCGGACGGAAGCGGAAGTGCGGCCGCGCCTGCGGGCGGCTGTCGAGGCCGAGCACGGCGGTTACCGCGTCGCCGAGCTCGTCGGGCAGCGCGATCGGGCCCGAGCGGCCGCGATACTGGCCGATCGACCGATGCTCGAAACGCTCGAGCTTCACGCTGAACGCGGCTTCGAACTGCGCGATCGTGCCGGACACCACGACGACGCTTTCGACCGGGTCGACGCGATCGACCGTCAGTTGATGACGATGCGCGAATTCCTCGGTCTTGCGGATGTCGTCGGGATTGGCGGAGAAACGCTGCGCGAATGCGTCGCGCGACACCGGTTTTGCGCGGGCGTCGCCGGTGGCGAGCTGGTGGACCAATGCATCGAGTTGCCCTTCTTCCTGCCGCCGCAACATGATCGTGACGTGGATGCGTTCTGCCGGATCGCACTGGCCGAGACACTTGGACTCGGCGACGATGCGGGGTTCACGGTCGGCTTGAAGATGCCTTGCCATGTTCAGACCCTCCTTGGTACCGCGTTGCACGGAACAGCCAGGAAATCGGACATAGCCTGCGGACGACGGTTCCGTTCGGTCAGTCGATTCGCGACGGCGCGTTTTGCGACGGCGCGTTCGCGATCACGCGAAGTCAGAGGAAGTTTAGAACAGTCAGACGATTTGCGCGCACGCCCTTCTGCGGCAAGCGTTTGCGCGAAGGCCGGCATCGCGCGCGGCCTGAATCGACTCGTGCATGGCCCGCCCGCGCGGCCGATCGCCCGGCCGGCGGCCATGTCGGCGCAACGCTCAGTCCATCGACAAACGCAGCGCGAAACCGATCAACGCCGCGGAGAAGGTCCAGCGCTGCACCGTCTGCGCGAGCGGATGCGCACGCATCCACGCCGCGATGCGCGACGCGCCGAACACGCACGCGAGGTCGAAGCACACGCCGGCCGCCACCAGCAGCGCACCGAGTTCGAACATCTGCCAGACGACCGGCCCGACCTCGGGCCGCACGAACTGCGGCAGCAGCACCGAGCAGAACAACAGCGCCTTCGGGTTCAGCAGATTGGTCAGCAATCCCTTCACGAACGACTGCCGCAGTTCGCCCGCCGCCGCGTCGCCGTCGCCGAGCGCGAACACGGGCGAGCGGAACACCTGGATCGCGACATACGCGAGATAGAGTGCGCCGCCGTAGCGGATCACCTCGTACAGCCACGGCGCGCCGCGGATCAGCGCCGCGACGCCGCATGCCGACAGCGTCACGTGCACGGTGCGGGCGAGCGACAGGCCGGCGGCCGCCGCCATCCCCGGCCGCACGCCGCGGCCGATGCTGGTTTGCAGCACGAGCGCCATGTCGGGCCCTGGCACCGCGTAAATGGCCGCCAGCGCGGCGAGATAAATCAACAGCAAATGCGTGGAAATCATGGTCTGCCCCTCGTCCTTCAATGACGATATGTTGCCGCCGAAGGCAGAGGGATTATTGGCCATTTGCGGCTCAGGAATGGCGAGTCGGAGCGGAATCCGCCACAATCACGGGGTCACGACAAGGATTCCGCCAACATGATCGACCTCGACAAAACCGACCGCGCGATCCTCGCCGCGGTGCAGCGCGACGGCCGCCTGCCGATCGCGCGGCTCGCCGAATCCGTCGGCCTGTCCGAGACGCCTTGCGCGCGGCGCCTCAAACGTCTGGAAAACGACGGCTACATCGAGCGCTACCGCGCCCAACTGTCGCGCCAGGCGCTCGGTTTCGGCGTGGTCGCGTTCGTGCTCGTGCGGTTCGCGACGCACGACCGCAAGGTCGCCGACCGGTTCGAACGGGAAGTGCTCGGCATCGAGCGGATCCTGGCCTGCCACAACGTCGCGGGCACCGCCGACTACCTGTTGCAGGTGGTCGCGCGCGATCTCGACGATTACGGCACGTTCCTGCGCGATTCGCTGCGGATGCTGCCGGGCGTGACGTCGATCGAATCGGCGCTGTCGCTGCGCGAGGTGAAGCACGATGCGGGGTTGCCGGTGCCGTGATGCATGGCTGGCCGGCAAGCCGCCCGCGCAACGCGCGTTCACCTGGTCGGCCGCGCCGCGCCGGCGTCACACCACGTCGGGCGCCTGATGCGCGCGCTCGAGATCCTCGAGAAACGCTTCGACCACCGGATCGCCGCGTCCGTCGCGCGCCACGACCATGTGGAACGTGACCTCGTAGTGCAGTTGCTCCGGATTGAGCGGTGCGAGCAGGCCCTGCGCCACATAGGGCGCCGCGAAGTGCTGCGGCAGGTAGCCGAGGTGATGGCCTGACAGGATCAGCAGCGCGACGGCCTCCATGTTGTCGGCGGTCGCGGTCACGCGATCGGGCGTCGTCGACATCTGCGCTTCCGGCAGCGGATACGAGCGCCAGGCCCACTCGAAGCCGGCGACGTCGGCCGGCGTCAGCGTGCCGGCGCCCTCGAACAGCGGATGGCCACGGCCGCAGTAGGCGACCTGCCGCTCGATGAACAGCGGCGTGTAGTGCAGCGTCGGCACGCGATGCCAGAAATAGCCGACCGCGATCTGGATCTCGTTGCTCAGCAACTTTTCCTCGAGATCGCCGGGCGCGCGCACCGAGATCGAGAAGCGCACCGCCTCGTCGCGCGTGCGGAACGCGGCGATGGCTTCGGCGATCCGCGCGTTCTGGCTCACCGGCGTATGGCCGATCAGGCCGATGTTCAGCGTGCCGACCAGTTGGCGATCCATGTGCCGCGCGGCCATCCCGAATTCGTCGAGCGCCGCGAGCAGCTTGCGGCTCATCGCGTGGAACCGTTCGCCCTTCGGCGTGAGCCGGAAGCCGCTGCGGCCGCGCTCGCACAGCCGGTAGCCGAGCCGCGTCTCGAGCGACGACAGCTGCGCGCTGATCGTCGACTGGCCGACGTTCAGTATCGCCTGCGCGGCCGACACGCCGCCCGCGTCCGTGACCGCGAGAAACACGCGGATCAACCGCAGATCGAGGGTCGACAGATTCCCCAGCACGTTCATCCCCTTCCATACATCGATGAAGATCGATGTTTACGTCGATATCTTCGCATTCTTCTTTGCCGGCGGAGCGCGTAAAACTGTGCGCCAGGCCGCGTCGCATGATACGGCAACCCCACACCGGAAGAGACGAACCCATGAACGACCACACCCATTTCCAGCCGCTCGGCGGCAATGAAATGCCGCGCTCCGGCGGCATCGCGACGATGATGCGCCTGCCGCACGTGGCGAGCGCCGAAGGCCTCGACGCATGTTTCGTCGGCGTGCCGTTCGATCTCGGTACGTCGAACCGCACCGGCGCGCGCTTCGGCCCGCGCCAGATCCGCACCGAATCCGTGCTGCTGCGCCCGTACAACATGGCCACGCGCGCGGCGCCCTTCGATTCGCTGCAGATCGCCGACATCGGCGACGTCGCGATCAACCCGTACAACCTGCACGATTCGATCGCCCGCATCGAGGCCGCGTACGACGCGATTCTCGAGCACGACTGCAAGCCGATCACACTCGGCGGCGATCATACGATCGCGCTGCCGATCCTGCGCGCGATCCACCGCAAGCACGGCAAGGTTGCATTGATCCACGTCGATGCACACGCCGACGTGAACGATACGATGATGGGCGAAAAGATCGCGCACGGCACGCCGTTCCGCCGCGCGGTCGAGGAAGGGTTGCTGCACGGCGACAAGGTCACGCAGATCGGCCTGCGCGGCACCGGCTACGCGGCCGAGGATTTCGACTGGTGCCGGGAGCAGGGCTTCCGCGTCGTCCAGGCCGAGGAATGCTGGAACAAATCGCTCGCGCCGCTGATGGAAGAAGTGCGCGCGCGCATCGGCGACACGCCCGTCTACATCACGTTCGACATCGACGGCATCGACCCGGCCTACGCACCGGGCACCGGCACGCCGGAAATCGCGGGCCTCACGGTGCCGCAAGCGCTCGAGATCATCCGCGGCGCGAAGGGGCTGAACATCGTCGGCTGCGATCTCGTCGAAGTCGCGCCGCCGTACGACCCGTTCGGCACCACGGCGCTGCTCGGCGCGAACCTCGCGTACGAGCTGCTGTGCGTGCTGCCGGGCGTCGCCTACCGCGACTGATCCCGGCGCCGCCACTATTCCAAATCAGAGGATTCCAGAGGAGCACACACCAAGATGGGGACTTCCGTCAAGCAACCGAAGCGTGCGGCGCTCGCTTCGTTCGTCGGCACCACGATCGAATGGTACGACTTCTATAGTTATGCGACCGCCGCCGCCATCGTGTTCGGGCCGCTGTTCTTTCCCGGCGAAAACCGCTTCATCAGCCTGCTCGCATCGTTCGGTTCGTTCGCGGTCGGTTTCTTCGCGCGGCCGCTCGGCGGCGTGATGTTCGGCTATCTGGGCGACCGCTTCGGCCGCAAGCGCTCGCTGCTCGCGACGCTGATGCTGATGGCCGTGTCGACGGTCGCGATCGGCCTGCTGCCCACCCATGCGCAAGCCGGCGTGATCGCACCGATCCTGCTCGTGCTGATGCGCGTGCTGCAAGGCATCGCGGTCGGCGGCGAATGGGGCGGCGCGGTGCTGCTCGCCGGCGAGCATGCACCCGAGGGCAAGCGCACGTTCTTCGCGTCGTTCGCGCAGTTGGGCAGCGCGAGCGGCCTGATCCTGTCGATGCTCGCGTTCGGCGCGATCAGCACGCTGTCGAAGGACGACATGATGAGCTGGGGCTGGCGCGTGCCGTTCCTCGCGAGTTCCGTGCTGCTGATCGTCGGCTTCGTGATCCGCGCGAGCGTGTCGGAATCGCCCGAGTTCGAGGAAGTCAGGAAGAGCGGCAACATCGCGCAAAAACCGCTGCGCGAAGCGCTCAAGGTCTGGCCGCTGCTGCTGCTCGCGATCGGCGCGAACGTTTACGGGATCGCCGGCGTGTATTTCAGCAACATCTTCATGATCAGCTATGCGACGCAATTCCTGTCGCTCGACCGGTCGATGGTGCTGCATTGCATGACGATCGTCGCGGTGCTGCAGTTCGTCGTGCAGCTCGCGGCCGCGTTCCTCGCGCAGCGCTTCGGCACCACGCGCGTGCTGCTGATCACCGGCGCCTGGGCGATGATCGTCCCGTTCGTGATGCTGCCGCTCGTGCACCTGGGCACGCCGGTGTCGATCACGATCGGCGTCGGACTCGCGACGCTCGCGGAATCGGGCTACTACTCGGTCGTCGCGGGCTTCGTCAGCGGCATCTTCGTCGCGCGGATCCGCTATACGGCGATCTCGATCGCGTACCAGGTGTGCGGCGCGCTCGCCGGCGGCCTCACGCCGCTGGTCGCGACCATCATCGCGCAGCACGCCGCGCCGCAATGGTGGCCGCTCGCGCTCCAGTACACGAGTGCGGCCGTGCTGTCGTCGCTCTGCGTGTGGCTGATCTCGCGCCGCGTCCGCATCGACGATGCGGGTGCGCCCGGCAAGACGAACGACGCGCTGCCGCGCGGCACGCGCACCGCGTAGCGCTCGACGCGTGGTGCACATGCATGCATGACAAAAAACGACCCGCTGCCGCGGGTCGTTTTTTTCGTCCGATCGTCGATCGCGACGGTACCGCACCGCGTTCGCTGCGTCACTGCACCTGATTGCGCAGCGTCTTCGCGGCGGCGACCATGTTCGTCAGCGCCGGAATCACTTCCGCCCACTGCCGCGTCTTCAGCCCGCAATCCGGGTTCACCCACAGACGTTCCGCCGGAATCCGTTCGGCCGCCTTCTTCATCAACCCGACGATGTGATCCTGCGTCGGAATGTTCGGCGAATGGATGTCGTACACGCCCGGCCCGATTTCATTCGGATACTTGAACGTGTCGAACGCGTCGAGCAGCTCCATGTCGGAGCGCGACGTCTCGATCGTGATCACGTCGGCATCCATGTCGGCGATCGACGCGATGATGTCGTTGAATTCCGAATAGCACATGTGCGTGTGGATCTGCGTATCGTCCTGCACCCCGTTCGCGGCGATGCGGAACGACTCGACGGCCCACTTCAGGTATTCGCTCCATTGCGCGCGGCGCAACGGCAGACCTTCGCGCAGCGCCGCTTCGTCGATCTGGATCACGCGCACGCCCGCCTTCTCGAGATCGAGCACTTCGTCGCGGATCGCCAGCGCAAGCTGGTAGCACGATACCGAGCGCGGCTGGTCGTCACGCACGAACGACCAGTTCAGGATCGTCACCGGGCCGGTCAGCATGCCCTTCATCGGCTTGTCCGTCAGTGACTGCGCATAGGCGATCCACTCGACCGTCATCGCCTTCGGGCGGCTGATGTCGCCGAACAGGATCGGCGGCTTCACGCAGCGCGAACCGTACGACTGGACCCAGCCGAACTGGCTGAACGCGTAGCCGTCGAGTTGCTCGCCGAAGTATTCGACCATGTCGTTGCGCTCGGCTTCGCCATGCACGAGCACGTCGAGTTCGAGCGACTCCTGTTCGCGCACGCTGCGTTCGATCTCGGCCTGCATCGCCGTGCGATAGCCGGCTTCGTCCAGCGCGCCGGCCTTGAACCGGCTGCGCGCCTGGCGGATCTCGGCGGTCTGCGGGAACGAACCGATCGTCGTCGTCGGAAACGCCGGCAGGTTCAGTCGCGCCGACTGCTTCGACGCACGCTGCGTATAGGGGCTCGCACGGTTGCCGAGCTGCGTGTCGATGCGCGCGATTGCGGCCTTCACCGCCGGGTTGTTCACGCGCGGCGAGCGGCGGCGCGAATCGATCGCGGCGGCATTCGCGGCGAGCGCGCCGGCCACCTTGTCGCGGCCTTCGTTCAGCGCGATCGCGAGCACCTTCAACTCGTCGAGTTTCTGCAGCGCGAACGCGAGCCACGAGCGGATTTCCGCGTCGAGCTTCTCCTCGCTCGCGAGATCGACCGGCACATGCAGCAGCGAGCACGACGGCGCGAGCCACAGCCGGTCGCCCAGTTGCTTCGCGAGCGGTTCGAGCCAGTCGAGCGTCGCGTTCAGGTCGGTCTTCCAGATGTTGCGGCCATTGATCGCGCCCACCGACAGCACGCGGTCTGCCGGCAGTTCACGCACCAGCGCGTCGACTTCGTCGCGCGCGTTGATCGCGTCGATATGCAGGCCGTCGACCGGCAGCGACGCCGCGAGCGTCAGGTTGTCCTGAAGCTGGCCGAAGTACGTGGCGAGCAGTAGCTTGATGCGGCGCGTTTCCAGCGCCGCGTACGCGGTGCGCAACGCCTGGCGCCATTCGGCATCGAGCTCGGTCACGAGAATCGGCTCGTCGATCTGCGCCCATTCGACGCCCTGCGCGGTCAGCGTGTCGAGCAGCGCGCCGTACACCGGCAGCAGCTTCGGCAGCAACGCGAGGCGATCGGAATCGTCCTTCGACTTGCCGAGCCACAGGTACGTGACGGGGCCGAGAATCACCGGTTTCGCGCGCACGCCCTGCGCGTTCGCTTCGGCCAGTTGCTGCAGCAGACGCGACGGATCGAGCGAGAAATTCGTATCCGCGTGGAACTCCGGCACGATGTAGTGGTAGTTCGTGTCGAACCACTTCGTCATTTCGCCGGCCGCGACACCGCCGCAGCACGCCGCATGTTCTTCCGCCGACTGCGCCGAACGGCCGCGCGCGACGCGGAAATAGTTGTCGAGCGCATCGCCGTGGAAATCCTGCACGCGCTTCGGCAGGTTGCCGAGCGTGAAGCTCATGTCGAGCACCTGGTCGTAGAACGCGAAGTCGCCGATCGGCGCGAGATCGAGATCACGCTGGTCGTGCCAGTGGCGCCGCCGCAACTCGGCGCCGAGCGCCTTCAGTTCGTCGCGCGACGATTCGCCCTTCCAGTAGCGTTCGAGACCGAACTTGAGTTCGCGCTTCGCGCCGATGCGCGGAAAACCGAGGTTGTGTGTCGTGACCATGAAGCTGCCGTCCAGAGAAAAATGAAGATCCGGCAGCCATCATAGGGATTTCAAACCATGAAATAAAATGGCATTATTTCATTCATCCATTAACATTCTTCATGTATTCGTGGAAATGAGCGCCATCCATGCTGGAACGATTCCATCTCGTCGTCATTCGTGAAGTCGAGCGCCAGGGCTCGCTGACCGCGGCGGCCAATGCACTGCACCTCACGCAGTCGGCGCTCAGCCATACCGTCAGGAAAATCGAGCAGCAGCTCGGCACACCGATCTGGGACCGGGAAGGCCGCGGCCTGCGGCTCACGCAGGGCGGGCAGTATCTGCTGAAGCTGGCGAACCGGCTGCTGCCGCAGTTCGAGCTCGCCGAGGAACGGATGAAGCAGTACGCGAAGGGCGAGCGCGGCACGCTGCGCATCGGGATGGAGTGCCACCCGTGCTACCAGTGGCTGCTGAAGGTCGTGTCGCCGTACCTGTCGCGCTGGCCCGACGTCGACGTGGACGTGAAGCAGCGCTTCCAGTTCGGCGGCATCGGCGCGCTGTTCGGTTACGACATCGACGTGCTGGTGACGCCCGATCCGCTGAACAAGCCGGGGCTGCGTTTCGATCCCGTGTTCGACTACGAACAGGTGCTCGTGGTCGCGGATTCGCACCGGTTCGCGCATGCCGACTACGTGACGCCCGCGCAGCTGGCCGACGAGATCCTGATCACGTACCCGGTCGAAACCGATCGGCTCGACATCTACAACCAGTTCCTGACGCCGGCCGGCATCGTGCCGAGGCGGCACAAGTCGATCGAGACGACCGACATCATGTTGCAGATGGTCGCGAGCGGGCGCGGCGTGGCCGCGCTGCCGCGGTGGCTCGCGGACGAGTACGCGGACCGGATGCCGGTCGTGCCGGTCAAGCTCGGCAAGAAGGGCATCGCGAAGCAGATCTTCCTCGGCATCCGTGAAGCGGATGCATCGATTGACTATCTGGCGGCGTTCGTCGCGCTGGCGCGCGAATCGACGTGGAGCGCGCCGCGCATGCTGCGCTAGGCGCGCCCGGTTGCCCCGCGCGTCAGGCGGCGCGCATTCCCGCGCGCTCGCCGCGCTCGACCCATGCGCCGAACAGCAGGCCGATCGTCGTCCACATGATCACCTGCATGCCGATGGCCGCCACGCGGAATTTCCACAGCAAGGCCGCCGGGAAATCGGCCGGCAACTCGCTGACCGACGGCAGCCCGATCTGCACGGCCGCGATGATCGCGACGAACACGAGCCCGGCGACGATCGATGCGTTCCACTGCCCGAGCTTCGCCAGCAGATGGCGGCGCACGCTGACCGAGAACACCATCGTCGCCACCGAGATCGCGATCATCAGGAAAAACAGGCCCGTGCGATAGCCGATCGTGTCGGGGTCGCCGACCGACGGCGGATTGGCCGGGTACTTGAGGTTCGGCACGATCACGAGCGCGACGAACGCCGCCAGCGCGAGCCACGCGGCGAGCGGGCGCGCCGGCAGGCGGCTGCCGCGCCCGTATGCATACGCGAAGACCAGCGAGAACAGCCCGCCGAATGCCGCGCCGTAGGTCACGACGCCCGTCAGCAGCCCGAGGCCGGCCTGCGTGTGGCGGCTGACCAGCTCGGGCTCCGGCGCCTCGCCTTGGGCGGCGGTGGTTTTTTCCTCGAAGGCGATTGCCTGATCGACTTGCGGTTCGCCGACGATTTTCGCGAAACCGAACGTGAGGAGGCCCGCGGCGATGCCGGCGAGCATCCCGCGCATGAGCAGCTTTCCGACCATCTTTTACTCCGCGTCAGTGGCAGGGAAAGCCGAGCAGATGGCGGCCGTCGTGGACGAATTCGTGTACGACCATGCCCGGCACGAGCGACGTCGCGCCCTGTTCCGCACCGACGAAATAGAGTGCGAGCAGCAGGATCAGGCCGACGAACACGGCCCACGGCAACAGCTCACGGACGGGGATGGGCGCCGGCACGACCGCCGGCTTCAGCACTGCTTCGCTCATGGATGCACCTCAGGGGAATCGCGCCCCGACAAATGATGGATGGGTACGAAGGCAGGTCTGGCTTCCGGGATCATCGATTCTCCGGTTACAGTGGCGCGACCGCGCCGGAATTGCACCGGCTTCCGCGCTTCGTATCGGGCGAATTGTACGCGCGAACGTTCGCGTATTGAAGCGATGCCACATGGGCAAGCGCATCCCGTTCCGGATCATCCGACAACCGACATGACCCTGCCTGCCTCGCTGCGCCTGATCGCGCACGCATCGACCCGCGCCATGCGCACCGGCACGTTTCCCGACGACGATCCGCTCGACGCACTCGGGCTCGCCGAAGCCGCTGCGTTGCGCGGCCGATGGATGGGCGTTGCCGGCTCGCTCGTGCTGTGCAGCCCGGCACGCTGCGCAAGGCAGACGGCCGACGCACTCGGGCTGCACGCCGATATCGACGATGCGCTGCGCGACCTCGACTACGGCAACTGGCGCGGCAAGCGGCTGCACGATCTCGCGCGCGACCTGCCCGACGAACTTGCAGCGTGGATCGGCTCGCCGTCCGCGTCGCCGCATCGCGGCGAATCGTTCGACGCCGCCGCGCATCGGGTCGGCACATGGCTGGCCGCATTGCCGCGCGATCGCGATGTCGTCGCGATCACGCATGCACCGATCGTCCGCGCGGCCATCGCGCACGTGCTGCGGATGGATCGCGAGGCGGCCGCCCGCCTCGACGTCGCGCCGCTGTCGTGCACGACGTTCGTCGCGTCGCCCGGCGGCTGGACGTTGGCCGCGACAGACGACGTGCACGACACGGGTGCGTAGGCCACTGTCTCGTTCACGATGTGGGTAGACGATGCGCCCCGACGCGTCACATGCCGCCGCTTGCCTTACATCCCGTAAGACGCACCGTTCGCCGTCCCACCTGTCATCAAACTGACTGCTAGCCGCAGCTAGGATCGGACGCGGTTCCCTCACGAGATGCCGTCATGAATCAACCCGCTTCGTCCTCCCCGCACCATCCCGGCTCCGTCGCACGCAACAGGCAGATCGGTTATGCCGCATTTCTGCTGGTGCTCGTGCTCGGCGCCGTCTATATCGCCACGCACTTGCTCGCCGATCTGGCGCCGGTCCGCGAAGGGACGCTGTTCCCGTATCTGCTGCTCGGCGCCGCGCTGCTGATCGCGCTCGGCTTCGAATTCGTCAACGGCTTCCACGACACCGCGAATGCGGTCGCCACCGTGATCTATACGCACTCGCTGACGCCGAACGTCGCAGTGATCTGGTCGGGCATGTGGAACTTCCTCGGTGTGATGGTCTCGAGCGGTGCCGTCGCCTTCGGCATCCTGCAGTTGCTGCCGGTCGAGCTGATCCTGCAGGTCGGCAGCGGCGCGGGCTTCGCGATGGTGTTCGCACTGCTGATCGCCGCGATCGTCTGGAACCTCACGACCTGGTATTTCGGATTGCCGTCTTCGAGCTCGCATACGCTGATCGGCTCGATCATCGGCGTGGGGCTGATGAACCAGCTGATGCACGGGCCGTCCGGCACGAGCGGCGTCGACTGGGGCCAGGCGCTCGGCGTCGGCAAGTCGCTGCTGCTCTCGCCGATCGTCGGTTTCCTGTGTGCATCGCTGCTGCTACTCGCGCTGAAGGCCGTCGTGCGGATTCCCGAGCTGTACAAGGAACCGCCGAAGGACCAGCCGCCGCCGTTCTGGATTCGCTGCCTGCTGATCCTCACCTGCACCGGCGTGTCGTTCGCACACGGGTCGAACGACGGGCAGAAAGGGATGGGCCTCATCATGCTTATCCTGATCGGCACCGTGCCCACCGCGTATGCGCTGAACAAGGCCGTCACGCCCGCCGAATCGCAGACCTTCGTGGCCGTGGCGAACCAGGCGGCCGCGACGTTCGGGAAGTACACGAACGGCGTCGCGCCGTCCGCGAACCCGCGCGCCGATGTCGAACACTACGTGCAGCATCGTGAACTGACGCCCGCCGTACTGCCGGCCGTCGCGCAGTTGTCCACGTCGCTCGCGACCGCCGTCGGCGCGTCGGGCTCGATGGCGGCCGTGCCGCAGCGCGACGTCGACAACGTGCGCAACACGATGTATCTCGTCTCCGAAGCCATTCGCCTGATCGAGAAGTCGGGCCAGCCCGCGTTCGCGGCAGACGACAAGCTCGCGATCAACAACTATCGCACGCAGCTCGACCACGCGACCAAGTTCATTCCGACGTGGGTGAAGGTCGCCGTCGCGATCGCGCTGGGTCTCGGCACGATGGTCGGCTGGAAGCGGATCGTCGTGACCGTCGGCGAAAAAATCGGCAAGCAGCATCTGACGTACGGACAGGGCGCATCGGCCGAACTCGTCGCGATGCTGACGATCGGCGCCGCCGACGTGTACGGGTTGCCCGTATCGACGACTCACGTGCTGTCGTCGGGTGTCGCGGGCACGATGGCGGCGAACGGCTCCGGCTTGCAATGGAGCACGGTGCGCAGCCTCGTCCTCGCATGGGTGCTGACGCTGCCGGCGTCGATCGCGCTAGCGGCCGGGCTTTACTGGCTGTTCCGGTCGCTGGCCTGATCGCGGACGCGGCGGGTGGCGGGCGATCGCCGGCTATCCGCCGCGGCAGGTGGGATATGGCGCTTCTCCGCTTCTCCGCTCCGGCACGTCGCAACATTCAGTGTGTCGATGCCGCGCCTTCAATGCTTCCTGGCCCGAATTAAAGCGCAAAATCTGGAGCGCGCCGGCACGCGGACGCCGCTAGACTGGGTTCATCAACTTTCATCGTGAATCCGACCGTGCGCGACCGCACGACGCCGCACTGCCGATGCCCCGAGGTACGCCCGTGAACATTGCCGATCTGCAACCCGCCGTCGACTCGCAGGACATCGCGCAACGCGTCGACACCCTCGACTGGTCGAGCGTCGATGCCGAGCTCGATCGCTACGGATGCGCGCGCGTGCCGGGCCTGATGTCGGCACGCGAGTGCGATGCACTCGCGTCGCTCTATCCGCGCGATGCGCTCTATCGTTCACGCGTCGTGATGGCGCGGCACGGCTTTGGCCGCGGCGAGTACAAGTATTTCGCATATCCGCTGCCCGCGGTCATCGCCGAGCTGCGCGCGACGATCTACCCGCATCTCGCGCCGATCGCGAATCGCTGGAACCAGGCGCTCGGATGCGACGTCCGTTATCCGAAAGACCATGCGACGTTCCTAGACCGCTGCCACGCAGCGGGACAGACGCGACCGACACCGCTGATCCTGCAATACGGTGCCGACGACTACAACTGCCTCCATCAGGACCTGTATGGCGAGCACGTGTTTCCGCTGCAGGTCGCGATCCTGCTGTCGGCGCCGGGCCGCGATTTCAGTGGCGGGGAATTCGTGCTGACGGAACAGCGACCACGCATGCAGTCGCGTGCGGAAGTGGTGCCGCTGACACAAGGCGACGCGGTGATCTTCGCGGTACACGGCCGGCCCGTGCAGGGAACCCGCGGCGTCTATCGCGTCAACCTGCGGCACGGCGTCAGCCGGATTCGAAGCGGCCACCGCCATACGGTCGGCATCATCTTCCATGACGCGCAGTAGGGAGGTAGTGGATAGCGGGCATTGGGCATTGGGCATCGGGACGGACGGCTGCTGTCTCGTCCCGCCCCTGTCGCGCATCGCATGCATGGTCGCCGCGGCACCGCACGCTATCGTTCCGAGAGCGTTCCGACAAAGCACGATCGACCAGAAGGCCGCGTGCCCGCAATGACTGAATACCGATTGCGCCGACCGTCAAGCGATCCACGCAGAAACGAATCGGCCCTTCAGGGTGAGTGCTGCAAAACATCCGCGCTCACCTGTCGCCCCGCCGATACGATTGCCAGTCCGGCCTATCCTCGCGCCATGTTGGCCCGCAGCCGGTCGCCGGCATCGGAGGCCAGCCGTGCATAGCCCGGCAACGTCAGCAGCGCGAGCACGCCCGCCGCGACGAACGCCCAGCGGAAATCGTCGAGCACGTAGTGCATGCCGGCCGCGTCGCCGCGCCCCCATGCCGCGAGCCGCAGCGACAATGCACCGAACGCGATCCCCATCCCGATCGTCATCTGCTGCGCGGCGCTCCACAGCGTGCTGGCCGCGCTCGTTTGCTGAGGCGGGATATCCGCATAGGCCAGCGTCGCGAGCGTCGTGAACTGCATCGACCGCGTGAGCCCGTAGACGAATACGACGAACAGCGTGATCGCCAGCGGCGTCGACGCAGTCAGCCAGCCGCATGCGATCGTGAAAATGCCGACGATCGTGACGTCGACGAGCGCAACGCGCCGGAAGCCGTAACGATCAAGGATCCACGACGTGCCCGCCTTCATCCCGAGATTGCCGAGCGCGCTCGCGAGCAGCAGCAGGCCGGACTGAAACGGCGATAGCCCGAAGCCGACCTGGAACAACAGCGGCAGCAGGTACGGGACGGCGTTGATCGCCATCCGCGTGATCGAGCCGGTGATCACGGTCACCGAGAACGTCGGCACCTTCAGCGTCGTGAAATCGAGCAGCGGATGCGCGCAGCGTCGCGCATGCAGCCAAGCGGCAATGCCGAACAGCACGCTCGCGCCCACCAGGGCACCCGCGCGCGTGAAATCGACATCCTGCTGGCCAGCCGCTTCGGTGCCGATCAACAGGCAGGTCAATGCGCCGCCGGCCAGCACGAAGCCGACCCAGTCGAGCGGCCGTTGCTCGCCGGCCCGCGTATTCCGGACGATCAGCCAGGTACAAACGAGCGCGGCAAGGCCGAACGGGACGTTCAACAGGAAGATCCATCTCCACGATGCATAGGTCGTGATGAAGCCCCCGATCGGCGGCCCGACGACGGGCGCGACGATCCCCGGCCACGTGATCGTCGCGATCGCGCGCATCAGCCTCGCCTTCTCGGTACTGCGCACGACGATCATCCGCCCGACCGGCACCATCATCGCCCCGCCGACACCCTGCAGCAGCCGGGCAGCCGTAAACGACATCACCCCTTCGGACAGCCCGCACAGCACCGACGCGCCGGTAAAGACGACGATCGCACTCGCAAAGACGGTGCGTGAACCATAGCGATCCGCGATCCAGCCGCTGATCGGGATGAACACCGCCAGCGCCAGCATGTAGGCCGTCATCCCGAGGCTCAGTGCGTTCGGTCCGACGCCGAAGGAGCGGGCCATTTGCGGCAGCGCGGTCGCGATCACCGTCGTGTCGAGGTACTCCATGAAGAAGGTCGCGGCGACGAGATACGGCAAGAAGTCGGTCGTCCGACCACTTTGAGCGGGGCTGTCAGTCATGAACGATGCAGAAGACGGAATGCAAAAAGCGCCGACCGCCGGCGGATGCAGGCAAAGCACCGGGAATCGGGACGAGCGATGATATTACCCCGAAGGGCTTGCTTCCCGCTCTGCCGGGCATGTCGCGCGAATGAACTTTATGCGCATAGATTTTTATGATGATGTCGTGCTGCGATCGCCGAGTGGTGCGTATGACACGGCGCCTCGAAGGACGGGCAGATGCAGGGATTTTTCGTCAGGAGGCAGTATTCATCGATCATTGCCGATCAACATCGCTCATCATCAGCCATCGCAACATCGTCGCCGAATGTGCAATATTGGTGGAGCAGCCCCCTGAAACGCCGGACACAGTCACCCACTTACAATAACGGGTAGGCATAAGACTGTGTTTTTGACTAACACCAGGCAGGAAGTGATGGAAGTGTTGACGGGCCCGGAGCGCCGGCGGCGCTGGACGGCGGAGCAGAAGCTGGCGATGGTTCGCGAGAGTTTCGAGCCGGGGAAATCGGTTTCGATGGTCGCGCGCCAGCACGGCGTGAATCCGAACCAACTGTTCCACTGGCGCAAGCTGTACCAGGATGGGAGCCTGTCAGCGGTCAAAGCTGGCGAGGAGGTGGTTCCGGCCTCGGAACTGGCCGACGCGCTCAAGCAGATTCGTGAGCTGCAACGGATGCTCGGCAAGAAGACCATGGAGAACGAGATTCTCCGCGAAGCAGTCGAGTACGGCCGGGCAAAAAAATGGATAGCGCACTCGCCCTCGCTGCCGGAGGACGACCAGTGAAACTGGTTTGTGAAGTTCTCGGCGTGTCGCGCTCGAACGTATTGGCACGACTGTCGCGTCCGGCGACGTGGCGCGATGGCCGTCAATCAAGGCGGACTGACGACGCGGTCGCGGTCGAGGAAATCCACCGGGTCATCGGCGATTTGCCCAGCTATGGCTATCGCCGAGTTTGGGGCATATTGCGCAACGAGCGCGTCGCGGTTGGGCTGGCGCCGTTCAATGCCAAGCGCATCTATCGCGTCATGCGCACGCACGGGTTGCTGATGCAGCGCCGACCGACTCCACCGCGGCCGCAACGTCGACATGACGGCAAAGTGGCCGTCGCGCGCAGCAATCAGCGATGGTGCTCGGACGGCTTCGAGTTCCGCTGCGACAACGGCGAGCCGCTGCGGGTGACGTTTGCGCTGGATTGCTGCGACCGAGAGGCGATGAGCTGGGCGGCCACGACAGCAGGCCACAGCGGCGACATCGTGCGAGACGTGATGCTGGCTGCAGTGGAAAATCGGTTTGGCAACGAACTGCATACCCCGTCCGAAATCGAGTGGCTGAGCGACAACGGTTCGGGGTACACGGCCGACGACACGCGCCGGTTCGCAGTGGCCATCGGCCTGAAGCCATTGACCACACCGGTGTGCAGCCCACAAAGTAATGGGATGGCAGAGAGCTTCGTGAAGACGATGAAACGCGACTACGTCGCCTTTATGCCGAAGCCGGACGCAGCGACTGCCGCACGCAACTTGGCCATCGCGTTCGAGCATTACAACGAGAAGCATCCCCATAGCGCGCTGAAATACCGCTCGCCTCGCGAGTTCCGGCGCTCGATGGATTCAGCAACCTTAGTGTGACGCTGTGTCCGGTATTACAGGGGCAACTCCAATTGGCCAGAATCGATCCTGAAGACGGATGGTACGGTTAGCGGAAGGAGGTGCTGGGAGATTCAGGACGGTACAACGGCCGCTACCCGAGAATAACGGAGCGCAGGATGGACCGGTCTGCACTGCTATTCATTACGTCGCAGCGGGACTCGGCGCAGGTAGCCTCGGTAATGCTTCACCGCCGGCCTTTTGGGATGCCGAAATGCAAAAACCCCCGCCTGTTCGGGCGGGGGTTTTTGGCTTAGGGAGCCTGACGATTACCTACTTTCACACGGGAATCCGCACTATCATCGGCGTAGAGTCGTTTCACGGTCCTGTTCGGGATGGGAAGGGGTGGGACCGACTCGCTATGGTCATCAGGCAAAGAGGGTTGTTCTGCTGGCGTGGCCAACAGAACCAATCTGGGAAGAAGCAGTAATCAGGTTGTGTGTATCACACACGAGAATCCAACTTGTCGCTTTGGATCGCTGCTCGTGCAGAGCACGGCGCAGATCCATAAGGCAGACTTGTTATAGGATCAAGCCTTACGGGCAATTAGTATCGGTTAGCTGAACGCATTACTGCGCTTACACACCCGACCTATCAACGTCCTGGTCTCGAACGACCCTTCAAGGGGATCTAGTC